>NZ_CP145723.1:2107500-3890000 GCF_036884265.1 Pseudomonas benzopyrenica
TGAACCAGTACCGTGAGGGAAAGGCGAAAAGAACCCCGGAGAGGGGAGTGAAATAGAACCTGAAACCGTATGCGTACAAGCAGTGGGAGCCCACTTTGTTGGGTGACTGCGTACCTTTTGTATAATGGGTCAGCGACTTATTTTCAGTGGCGAGCTTAACCGAATAGGGGAGGCGTAGCGAAAGCGAGTCTTAATAGGGCGTTTAGTCGCTGGGAATAGACCCGAAACCGGGCGATCTATCCATGAGCAGGTTGAAGGTTAGGTAACACTGACTGGAGGACCGAACCCACTTCCGTTGAAAAGGCAGGGGATGACTTGTGGATCGGAGTGAAAGGCTAATCAAGCTCGGAGATAGCTGGTTCTCCTCGAAAGCTATTTAGGTAGCGCCTCATGTATCACTCTGGGGGGTAGAGCACTGTTTCGGCTAGGGGGTCATCCCGACTTACCAAACCGATGCAAACTCCGAATACCCAGAAGTGCCGAGCATGGGAGACACACGGCGGGTGCTAACGTCCGTCGTGAAAAGGGAAACAACCCAGACCGTCAGCTAAGGTCCCAAAGTCCTGGTTAAGTGGTAAACGATGTGGGAAGGCTTAGACAGCTAGGAGGTTGGCTTAGAAGCAGCCACCCTTTAAAGAAAGCGTAATAGCTCACTAGTCGAGTCGGCCTGCGCGGAAGATGTAACGGGGCTCAAACCAGGCACCGAAGCTACGGGCATCACCTTTGGTGATGCGGTAGAGGAGCGTTCTGTAAGCCTGTGAAGGTGAGTTGAGAAGCTTGCTGGAGGTATCAGAAGTGCGAA
This sequence comes from Pseudomonas benzopyrenica, assembly GCF_036884265.1. NCBI lineage: Bacteria > Pseudomonadati > Pseudomonadota > Gammaproteobacteria > Pseudomonadales > Pseudomonadaceae > Pseudomonas > Pseudomonas benzopyrenica. The sequence goes on from NZ_CP145723.1 coordinate 2,108,303, forward strand.
TGCTGACATGAGTAACGACAATGCGAGTGAAAAACTCGCACGCCGAAAGACCAAGGGTTCCTGCGCAACGTTAATCGACGCAGGGTGAGTCGGTCCCTAAGGCGAGGCTGAAAGGCGTAGTCGATGGGAAACGGGTTAATATTCCCGTACTTCTAGTTACTGCGATGGGGGGACGGAGAAGGCTAGGCCAGCTTGGCGTTGGTTGTCCAAGTTTAAGGTGGTAGGCTGACTGTTTAGGTAAATCCGGACGGTCAAGGCCGAGAGCTGATGACGATCCTTCTTTTAGAAGGAGAAGTGGTTGATGCCATGCTTCCAGGAAAAGCCTCTAAGCTTCAGGTAACTAGGAACCGTACCCCAAACCGACACAGGTGGTCGGGTAGAGAATACCAAGGCGCTTGAGAGAACTCGGGTGAAGGAACTAGGCAAAATGGCACCGTAACTTCGGGAGAAGGTGCGCCGGTGAGGGTGAAGGGTTTACCCCGTAAGCTCATGCCGGTCGAAGATACCAGGCCGCTGCGACTGTTTATTAAAAACACAGCACTCTGCAAACACGAAAGTGGACGTATAGGGTGTGACGCCTGCCCGGTGCCGGAAGGTTAATTGATGGGGTTAGCGCAAGCGAAGCTCTTGATCGAAGCCCCGGTAAACGGCGGCCGTAACTATAACGGTCCTAAGGTAGCGAAATTCCTTGTCGGGTAAGTTCCGACCTGCACGAATGGCGTAACGATGGCGGCGCTGTCTCCACCCGAGACTCAGTGAAATTGAAATCGCTGTGAAGATGCAGTGTATCCGCGGCTAGACGGAAAGACCCCGTGAACCTTTACTGTAGCTTTGCACTGGACTTTGAGCTTGCTTGTGTAGGATAGGTGGGAGGCTTTGAAGCGTGGACGCCAGTCTGCGTGGAGCCATCCTTGAAATACCACCCTGGCAACCTTGAGGTTCTAACTCTGGTCCGTCATCCGGATCGAGGACAGTGTATGGTGGGCAGTTTGACTGGGGCGGTCTCCTCCTAAAGAGTAACGGAGGAGTACGAAGGTGCGCTCAGACCGGTCGGAAATCGGTCGTAGAGTATAAAGGCAAAAGCGCGCTTGACTGCGAGACAGACACGTCGAGCAGGTACGAAAGTAGGTCTTAGTGATCCGGTGGTTCTGTATGGAAGGGCCATCGCTCAACGGATAAAAGGTACTCCGGGGATAACAGGCTGATACCGCCCAAGAGTTCATATCGACGGCGGTGTTTGGCACCTCGATGTCGGCTCATCACATCCTGGGGCTGAAGCCGGTCCCAAGGGTATGGCTGTTCGCCATTTAAAGTGGTACGCGAGCTGGGTTTAGAACGTCGTGAGACAGTTCGGTCCCTATCTGCCGTGGACGTTTGAGATTTGAGAGGGGCTGCTCCTAGTACGAGAGGACCGGAGTGGACGAACCTCTGGTGTTCCGGTTGTCACGCCAGTGGCATTGCCGGGTAGCTATGTTCGGAAGAGATAACCGCTGAAAGCATCTAAGCGGGAAACTTGCCTCAAGATGAGATCTCACTGGAGCCTTGAGCTTCCTGAAGGGCCGTCGAAGACTACGACGTTGATAGGTCGGGTGTGTAAGCGCTGTGAGGCGTTGAGCTAACCGATACTAATTGCCCGTGAGGCTTGACCATATAACACCCAAACAATCTGACCGCAGGTCAGAGCGTGAGGAAGACGACGCCGAAAACGGGCGCGTGGGTTCGCAAGACCCAAGACGAGTTGTCTACTTCGATCACCGACCCAATTGGGCCAGCCAGGTAAGCTCCAACGCCTGGCCAGCCAACCGAATTGCTTGACGAACATAGAGCATTGGAACCACCTGATCCCTTCCCGAACTCAGAAGTGAAACGATGCATCGCCGATGGTAGTGTGGGGTTTCCCCATGTGAGAGTAGGTCATCGTCAAGCGCCTAACACCCAGCACCCCCGCTCAGTTCACTCTGGCGGGGGTGTTGTCTTTGGGGCAGGAAAAGTTTGGCTGGACGCCAAGGCATTTGGGCCGATAGCCCTGCCAGCGGAAGCCGGGCAGTCATGCGGCTGAGGTTGCCCTCACCCTAGCCCTCTCCCGGGGGAGAGGGGACGTGAGCGGAGTGGCTGAGGCTTGAGCTGTGCTTGCTGGATCAGGTGCGGCTTGAGGTCTGCAAGAGCACCGACAGCCCGGCTGCGCCGGGCTGTCGTGTTTGAAACGCGGCACAGACCCGGCGTAGGTTGGTGCTGAGCGCAGCGAAGCCCAACAGGCCGCAGACCACCTGGCTATCGCCGCGATCACGTTGCTGCTGCCAGGGCGCTGCCGAAGCAGATAGAGCGCATCGCCGTATGAAAGACATCGTAATAGTGCTGCGATAGGCAGGCTTCGTCGTACCACTGGTAGGACTGTCGATACTCTAATCTGTAATGATTCTGGATCTGCTTCAATCTCATGCGTTTTTTCGGTATACAATGCCCAGTGGCCTAAGGCCGGTAGGCAAGGGGTGCGCAGCGTCGTACCCCTTTTTTCTTTGCCTGACCAATCAAATTTATAGCGTAGCCTAGGATCCTATCCCTTGAACGTTGGGATCCGCGGACTGTTGTTTAGGTGACGCAAGCGATGAAAGCGCAAGCGAAGGGGATTCGATTTTGATCAAGGTGCTGGTTGTCGACGATCATGATCTTGTTCGTACTGGCATCGTGAGGATGTTGGCGGATGTGGCAGGAATTCAGGTCGTCGGCCAGGCCGACAGTGGCGAAAATGCGCTAAAGCTGGCTCGCGAGCTGGAGCCGGATGTCGTCTTGATGGATGTCCGGATGCCTGGTATCGGCGGGCTGGAGGCCACTCGCAAGCTGCTGCGCAGTCGCTCCGATCTGAAGGTGGTGGTCGTGACCGCCTGTGAAGAAGATCCCTTCCCGACCCGGCTGCTGCAGGCCGGCGCGGCAGGGTATCTGACCAAGGGGGCGGATATCGAAGAGATGATCACCGCCATCAAGCAAGCTTTCGCCGGGCGGCGTTACATCAGTGCGCAGATCGCTCAACAGCTCGCCCTGAAGCCTTTTCAGTCCAAGGCAGAGGCCTCGCCGTTCGATCAGCTGTCCGAGCGCGAGATCCAGATCGCCCTGATGATTGCCGGCTGCCAGAAAGTCCAGGTGATCTCTGACAAGCTCTGCCTGTCGCCCAAGACCGTCAACACCTACCGCTATCGGATCTTCGAGAAATTATCGATTACCAGCGATGTCGAATTGGCCATGTTGGCTGTTCGCCACGGCATGGTAGATGCAACGAGTTGATATGAGTCAATCTTTCGATGCTGCGGCCTTTCTATCCGGTTGCAGTGGACGTCCGGGTGTCTACCGGATGTTCGATGGGGGCGGTAAGCTCCTCTATGTAGGCAAGGCCAAGAATCTCAAGAACCGCCTTTCGAGCTACTTCAGGAAGACTGGTCTAGCGCCGAAAACGGCGTCCATGGTGTCCAAGATCGTCCAGATCGAGATCACCATCACCGGCAACGAGACCGAAGCGCTCCTGCTGGAACAAAACCTCATCAAGCAGTGGCGCCCGCCCTACAACATCCTGTTGAGGGATGATAAGTCCTACCCCTATGTCTATCTCTCCACCGAGGATCAGTATCCTCGGCTGACCATTCATCGTGGCGAGAAGAGAGGGAAGGGGCGTTATTTCGGACCCTATCCCAGCGCCGGTGCCATTCGCGAAAGCCTCAATCTGCTGCAGAAAGCCTTTCAGGTACGGCAGTGCGACGATAACTACTTCCGCAATCGGACGCGTCCCTGCCTGCAGTATCAGATCAAGAGATGCAAGGGCCCTTGTGTCGCGCTGGTCAGCGAGCAGGAGTATGGCGAGGACGTTCGCCATTCGGCCATGTTTCTCGAAGGCCGCAGCAATGCCCTGGCCGAAGAGCTGCAAGCCAAGATGGAAACCGCCTCGATCAACTTGCAGTTCGAGCGAGCAGCGGAGTTGCGTGATCAGGTGGCCCTGGTCAGACGGGTGCAGGATCAGCAGAGCATCGAGGGTGGGACTGGGGATGTCGATGTCATAGCCGCCCTGGTCAACCCGGGTGGGGCCTGTGTGCATCTGGTCAGTGTTCGCGGCGGGCGGGTACTGGGCAGCAAGAATTTCTTTCCGGAGGTGGGGATCGAGGAAGACTCCAGCGAAGTGCTGGCCGCCTTCCTGGAACAGTACTACCTCGCCTACCTGGAGCGGGACCTGCCGGACGAGATCATCGTGAACTCCGTCCATGAGGACTTCGCCACCCTGATCGACGCCTTTGCCGAGGTTCACAAGCGCCAGCTGGTCATTGCCCATCGCGTCCGGGGTACCCGGGCACGCTGGCAGCAGTTGGCGGTGACCAATGCGGAGCAGGCCTTGAATACGCGTCTCGCCAATCGTCAGCACATGGGGGTGCGTTTCGATGCCCTGGTGCAGGCGCTGGATCTGCCAGAACCTCCGCAACGGCTGGAGTGTTTCGACATCAGTCATTCCAGCGGCGAAGCGACGGTGGCGTCTTGCGTGGTCTTCGGGCCGGAAGGGCCGCTCAAGTCGGATTATCGTCGCTACAACATCGAAGGTGTGACGGCCGGTGACGACTATGCGGCCATGCACCAGGCGCTGACGCGGCGCTTCAGCCGGCTGAAGGCCGGCGAGGGCAAGTTGCCCGACATTCTGCTGGTGGATGGCGGCAAGGGCCAGTTGGCTATGGCCCGCGAGGTGCTCAGGGAGCTCGCCGTGCCGGACCTGGTCCTGCTGGGGGTCGCCAAGGGCGTTACTCGCAAGCCGGGGCTCGAAGTGCTGTATCTGGACGATCCTTCCAACGAATTCACCCTGCCGGCTCATTCCCCCGCGCTGCATCTCATTCAGCAGATTCGCGATGAGGCGCACCGTTTCGCCATCACCGGACACCGCGCACGTCGCGGCAAGGCACGCAGGACGTCCTCGTTGGAGGAGGTCGCCGGCATCGGACCCAAGCGCCGCCAGGAGCTCTTGAAGCACTTCGGCGGACTGCGTGAATTGCAGCGCGCCAGTATCGAGGAGATCGCCAAAGCGCCAAGCATTAGCAAAAAGCTGGCCGAGCAGATTTATGCGGCCTTGCACAGCGAGTAGAATCGCCTCACGTTCACCAATAGCCGCGCCAATGAATATTCCAAATCTGCTTACCGTACTGCGCGTCTTCCTCATTCCGCTCTTCGTCATCCTGTTCTACCTGCCAGTCCATTGGAGTTACTGGACCGCCAGTGCCGTCTTCGCCATCGCCTGTGCGACCGATTGGCTGGATGGCTACCTGGCCCGTCGCCTGGGGCAGAGCACGCCCTTTGGCGCCTTCCTGGATCCGGTGGCGGACAAGCTCATCGTCGCCGTGGCGCTCGTGCTGCTGGTGCAGGAGCATGCCAACGCCTGGCTGACGTTGCCTGCCGTCATCATCGTCGGTCGCGAGATCGTGGTGTCCGCACTGCGTGAGTGGATGGCCGAGCTGGGTGCGCGTGCCCAGGTGGCGGTATCCAATCTGGGCAAGTGGAAGACGGCGGCGCAGATGCTGGCCCTGGTCATTCTGCTGGCCAATCCGCCGCAGATGACTTTCTGGGTGATCAGTGGTTATGCCTTGCTCATCGTCGCGGCGGCCTTGACCCTGTGGTCCATGTGCACCTATCTGATGGCGGCCTGGCCGCACCTGATGAGCGCCGAAAAAAAGAAATAAGTTTTTTGAATCAATGGCTTGACATAAAGGGTAGCTCAGATAGAATGGCGCCCGTCACCAAGCGGGAATAGCTCAGTTGGTAGAGCACGACCTTGCCAAGGTCGGGGTCGCGAGTTCGAGTCTCGTTTCCCGCTCCATGTTTTACATGAGTGTCGCAAGACATTCAGGTTTGAGGCCGGGTGGCAGAGTGGTCATGCAGCGGATTGCAAATCCGTGTACGCCGGTTCGATTCCGACCTCGGCCTCCACTATTGAAAGCCCCGTAGATCAACGATCTACGGGGTTTTTCATTTGTGCCTTGGAAAGGTCGGTTTCCGCAACTATCGACATCGTTTCCGCAACCGACCGTTACTTGGTCGGTGCCACGACCTCGCCCAGGCGCCGATACACCCGTTGGGTGATGGCCTCCTTGGTGTGCCCGAGCAGCTTGCTGGCATGGCCAAGGTCCTCGATCTCTGTCGCCGCTTTCGGCCGGATGTCCCTGAATTGGAATTGCCGGATCTGACCGGCCAGCGGGCCGTCGCCTTTCTCCTCGGCTGCCTTCGCAGCTGCCTCTCGCGCCTCATCCCATCGGTTCCTCAGCATCGCGGCACTCATGCGCAAGCCAGTCGCGTTGGTGATCAGCGTCGAGGTCCGGATCCCCGCCAGGGCGCGCCGCTCCATCAATCCTTCCAAGAACACCCCCAGGCCTGTTGCCGCCTCACCATCTCGCAGGCAGATCCGGAGCCGCTTGTCCGTCTTGTTCTGGCCCACGAGCAGGTAGCCGCCGGCAATATCGGTGGTCGCCATCTTGATCGTGTCGGCTGGGCGCTGGCCCGTCAGGTAGGCCAGGTCCATGGCATCCCGCAGCTCAGGCGGAGCCGTCTGGTATACGGCGGCCCACACCTGCTCGCCAGCGTAGTAGTCGCGGACCTTCTCCTTGTTCCGACGGACCCTGGTGCAGGGGTTCTCCTTTTCCGTCAGGCCCCATTCCCTCGCGATGTTCCAGACGTGAGAGAGCAGGGCGATCTCGCGGTTGCCCCGAGTCTTCGCTGTCCTGGCGTCCCGGTACTGGGCGACGACCTGGGGCGTGATAGCGTCGATGGGGGCCTGGTCGAATGCCTTACGCAGTTGCTTCATCTCGGCGCGGTTGTCGTGCTGGGTCCGCGGCGACTTCGTTGGAATGATCTCCCGTTCGTACCGATCGAAGACGGCACCCATCAGCCGCATCAGCTTCGGCTGCGTTTGGCGCTCCAGACGAGCCCACTCGACACGAGCTTCGTCCAGGTCGGAGCCGAGCGGAATCTCCTTGCGGTTTCCCTGGTCGTCCCGGCCGTTGTAGTAGTAGCCGATCCAGATTTTTCCGGACTTCAGTGTCCGTTCGCGCTTCACCATCCGCGGTGGTAGGGCGCGGTTCCCTGCTTTCTTCGGACGCATGTCAACTCACTTTCGATAGATCCAGGGCCCAGGTCTCAGCCGCTGCGTTGGCGGCGTTCGGTTTGACGCCAGCCAGCTTCAGCCGGGCATACACACGCCCGACGACGGGCCGGCCTGCGGCATTGATCTCGTAGCGCCAGCCGTGGGAGTCGAGCCATGCACGCTGGGCGCGGGTCTGCTTCCGGCCGATCATGGTGGCCAGCTCCTGGCCGTCGAGGAACTCAGATACTTCAGGCATAGGAAGTCCTTCGCCGGCCTGTGGTCGGCGGTGCAGGATGATTGGAGAGGGGTTAGCCGAAAAGCGGGCGCATTCAGCGCAAACAATCAGGAAGCTAGAACGGGGTCTAGCAGCAGGCATCTGGATAGCGGGGCGCGATGGCGATGGTTCGCCATGCCTCGCGCGTAGCGTTACTCTGACGAGGTGAGGCCTTTACAAATGGCGTCCGACTGCGATCGAAGGCGTCGATCTCGAGGTATCTCAAATTTCTAGCGGGGACGGCTACACAGCTAATGCACTAGCTGTGTAGCGCTTCATCATCCAGCTGATGCTCGACGTCGTGATATATTTCCACCGCGAGGCTGATGGCGCAATCCAGACGCCAGCATAGGAAACTCTATTGAAATAAGTGCCAGGTATTGGGTGAGGGGCGGCGATGCTTCGTCCTTTACAGTTGTAGTCATATTTTCGTCAGGAGTTTGAGTTTTGAGAGTTAATAAAAAGCGCGCACGGATGGTGCTTTCTGTATTGAGTTTTGTGGTCATCGTATTTTCACTTGCTGCAACTATCGGTGCTCAGACTTATGAGGATATAGCTAGAAGGAGTTCTCTAGCGACGACACTGGAAGCTGTCGAAGGCAAGCTGGGAGATACTATCGGAAACTCAGGCTTGGAGTTGCAGGATGCGTGCAACAAGACCGCTCGGGATGAGACCTCTGAGAAGATAAGGCTTTCTAAGCAGGCAGATGATGAGCGCGCCAGAATTGTAGGGTTTAGGACCTCTAATATAGATTACGAAGGTGAAGATGACCGCCTTTATCGAATGGCTTTTAAGGATTGTGCTGAGCATGATCCCAGATATACGGCCTATCTTTATAAAGGTTATGAATCGGCCGCGAATTATAGAGGGATGATAAAGGAGTCTATTTCAAAAGCAGGTCTGATTTCAGCAATTGCCCTTATATTCGCCACGATAATATCAACCGGTATCGGGTATCTGGTTGTTAACTGGATACCGGCTGCAATAAAAGCTGCTTATAAGTGGATTGCTGCACCAGAGAATAGCTAGCAACTCTTATGAGTCAGCCTTGTAGGCTTGCTTGCACTTTATAAGAAGGCAAGCCACGCGCTCTAATGCATTGGTGGCTTTAAATGATTGGGTTTTGCAAGTTGTGCGGTTTAGAAAGAGCGCTTAAGAACAGTCATCTAATTCCTAAAGCTGCCTATCGCTTGATTCGGGGGCCTACTCAAGGAGGTGATTCTAATCCTGTGATGCTATTGCCTGGAGAAGGGGTTGCGATCCAAACAACGGAGCAGATTGCTGACTATCTCCTATGCGAAGACTGCGAGCAGCTTCTATCACGCCAAGGAGAAAACGATTTAGGACGTCTATGGGCAAATCGCGAGTCTTTTCCTGCCCTAGAGCTTATAGACGGGAAGCTGCCGGTAGCTAAGTTAGGAGATGTGGATGTTTTCCATCCGGATTTACTCGGCGATAAGTCGAAAAGGGCGCTTTACTACTTCGCCGTAAGCGTTTTCTGGCGCGCGCATGTTTGGGATTGGAAAAGGCAAAAGGTTAGCTACGGTCGAGCGTTAGGCACGACCCACGAACAGAGCTTTCGAAGTTTCCTACTCGGCGAGTCTACGAGTGTAAATATGCTGCTTAATCTGTCAATAAATAAAGACGACAGCACTAGGTTTGCAGTGCACTTTCCTAGAAAAACTCGAATCTATGGCACTTGGCTGCATCGATTTGAGGTTCCTGGGTTGAAGTTTGTTGCATATGTTGGCGGTAACGTCTCTCCTGTCTTTAGTAGTGTTTTCGAAAGTCTTCAAACTAACATGATTTTGACGGCATATGATTTCAGAAGCGGAGGGCTGTACCAGGACGCGGCTAGGGCCGCACCTGGCTTGAAACTGAAAGGTAGACTTTCAAAAGACCTCCGTTTTAGTAGCTGAGGTCACAGCTTCGAAACTATGCCGCCGCCTGCTCCTGGTTGGTGATGACGCCACCCTGGATCCACACCTGCTGGATGCCCGCCGGCACCTTGGCCATGGGCTCCTTCATCGTCCCGGCCATGACCGCGCTATCGAGGTCGCCGGAGCGGGTCAGGGCCAGCAGCAGCTTCAGTGCCTGGGGGCGGGCGGTGGGCTGCAGCACGTCGAAGCGATCCAGCAGCACCAGGCGGATGCCGGACAGCCGCGCGATTGCGATGGCCAGCAGGGTGTCGGCGCGCCACTTCTCCGATTCCGAGAGCAGGCCGTAGAGGCGCCCGCCGTAGGTGATCTCGATCTCGGGGGTGATGACCACTGGGTGCCAGGTGGCCACCGCGGCCTGGGCCGCCAGCAGCTCATTGAACGGGTCCAGCGCGCCGGCGAGGATCTCGGCCGGGATGCCGGTGGGCGCCAGGGCCTCAGCGATCAGCGACCAGGCCACGACATCGGCATGGTGCTGGGCGGCATTGGCGATCGCCGCGTCGCGGCCGGCGATGGCGCCGTGAGCCTCCACCAGGGCCTGGTGCTTGGCCCGGGCCTTGTCGCGCTCCTGGCGGAGTTCGCTGATGGCTTGCTCGGCGTTCTGCATCGCCTCGGAATCAGGCGCCGCGGCGGCCTGCTGTTCCAGGCTGGCCAGCTGCTCGGCCGCGGCGCGGCACTGGTCGACGTCGCGCTGGCTGTTCGCCACGGCGCGCTGGGCACTCTGCAGGTAGCCCTGGTATTCGGTCAGGCGGCGGGCGGCCTCGGGGTCGGCGACCTTCTCCGATGCCACATAGGCCACCAGCTGGCCGCGCTCCATCAGCACCTGGCCCTGGCAGTGCGGGCAGGCCAACGGATCGTGTGCCGGCTCGCCGGCGGCGGCGCGCTGAGCCTCGGCTACCTTCGGCTCCCACTCGGCGACCCGGGCCTGGTCGGTGCCGAGCTTCTCCTGGCGCCGTTGCAGCAAGTCCGCGGTGTCGCGCAGCTCGGCCATGTGCGCCTGGCGCTGGGCGGCGGCCTGGGCGTTGGCCTTGTGCCCGCCCAGGGTCTGCTGCGCCTCGGCCAGATCGCTGTCGAGATCGGCCAGGGCCTTGGCGGCCTCGGCGATCTGCTCCTGGGTGACGGTGGTGGGCGGCAGCTCCGGCTTCCAGGTCTCTGCCTTCTGGCTGCCGTAGTTCTCGCCGGTGATGGCCTTCCAGGCGCCGCGCGACTCAGCGGCATATTCCTTGGCCTGGGCCTCGGCAGCAGGGAAGCCACCGCGCAGCAGCGGCTTCACCTTCTCGAACTTTGCCAGGTCGGCGCCCTTGGCTTCCAGGCGCCTGGCGACTCCGGTCGCTCCGGGGCTCGCACCGGTCAGGTCGAACAGCACTTTCCGGCGCTCCTTACCATCCAGGGCCGCGAACCTCGCGGCTTCCAGGACAAAGGGAAGGAACGGCGCATCAGGAAGCACCGCCGCTTTACCACCCGGTAGCATGATCCAGGCGGTCTGGCTTTCGCCGGCGGCGTCGACGTAGGCGACGTGGGCCTCGCCTTTCTTGGCATCGTCATTGACGAGCTGGCCCAGGTCCTTTTTCAGGGACACCCGGCGCGGCTGGCCGGTGAACGCCATGCTGATCGCGTCCAGCAGGCTGGACTTGCCGGCGCCGTTGTCACCGGACACCAGCAGCAGGGGCTCAGATACGGCAAGGGCTGCATTTCGCAGCCCCTGGACGTTGGTAACGGTGATATTCGTGATGCGCATGCTGGTTACTCCATCGAGACGACTTCGTCGAGGTCCTTGGTGACGCGGTAGGTGTTGTGCAGCGGGTTCTCCGCCTCGCTATCGACGGCGATGACCTTGTCATCGAGCAGGCGGACCACCAGGGCGCGGGCGGCGTCGCTGCCGATGGCGAATCTGCTCTGCAGGTAGTCGATGGTGACCACCGGGGTGGCGCGGGCCAGGACGGCGCAGACGTCGGAGTAGGGCACGACGCCGTAGGCCGCGGGCTGCGGTGCGGCGGCGTCCTCCGGGGTGTCGTCTTCCGGCTCGGCCTCGTTGGCCTGGCCGTCTGCGGCGCCGCCCTCAGGAATAGGGGCGATCACCTCGCGGCCGCCGGTGCTGTCCATGGCCGAGACGGTCCCGGCGATCTCCATTGCCTCGACCAGGCGGGCGGCGCGGTTGTAGCCGATCTTGAGCGCGCGCTGGATGGCAGAGATCGATGCCCGGCGGCTGCTGATGACGAAGCGGGTCGCCTCTTCTAGCAGGACGTCGTCTTCCAGGTCGTCGCGGTCACCGCCGCCACCTAGGCGCTTCTCCAGCTCCTCTGGGCTGCCCAGCAGGTCGGCAGCCGCCAGCGGCAGGTCCGACTGATCGCGGTCGGGCTGGATGCCGTCCAGGCCATCGTTGTAATCGTTCGGCGCTAGCACCAGCAGGCAGAGCTTGCCGGCGGACTTCGTCAGCTCGGCGTTCGATGGCTCGTTGGCGTCGACCTTGGCCGTGACGGTCAGGGCCTTGGCCTCCACCTTGATCGAACGGATGTCCATCGGTACCGACACAACGTCGCGCGCGGCGATGATCCGGACGGCCAGCTCCACGGCTTCCTCGACCTTCTCGGTGAGGCGGTCAATCACCTCCTGCTGCTGGCCCTCGTTCAACTTGTGATAGGGCGCCTTGAGGTTGTGCAGCTCGAAGCGGCAGGTCTCGATTAGGTCGTGCACCAGCAGCTGGTGGGCGAGTTCGGAGGGGCGGCAGCCGTGGCGCTCTGCGCTTTCGATGATGGCGCGGTGTTCCATTTTCATGGGGCGGGTTCCTACTGGTGGGCGATCTTGTTGAGCGACTGCAGCTGGGCGTCGCTGAGGTAGGTGTGGGCGCCGTAGCGCTCGAACTGGTCGCGGATATCGGTGGTGAACTGGATCTCCCAGTCGGTATCCGCGCCGTCCTCAGCGGCGGCCAGCAGGGCGGTGAACTGCTCGGCGCGGTCGAACAGCTCCTCTACGGTCCGGCTGGCCATGGCCATCACTCCATGCTGATTTCGTCGTCGACGACCTGGCCGGCACCGGTGTCAGCCTTTTCCGGCTTTGTGTCAGCCTTTTCGGACGATTTGTCGCGTTTCTCGGCCTCGGTGTTAACCAATTCGGCCTTTTCGTCACGCTTTTCCGGCTCGGTGTCCAGGATCTCGCCGGTGGCGGTATCGACGTTCAGGGGCGCGGCCTCGGCCTGGCGCAGGGCGTCGATGTCCACCGCGTAGTTCCCGCCGGCATCAGGCTTGGCGTCGAAGACGTCGCGGACCTCTTCCTCGGTCTGCAGGCCCATGCCCAGGTCCGGCGCGTAGGCGCGCTGCCAGAACGCCGCGGCGCGGTAGACGAACATCTGGTCGGGCATCGTCTTCCACTTGCTGCCGCTCTTGCTGGCCCAGCCCTCGGCGTTGACCATCTGCCAGGTGACCCAGATACCGTCGAGGCGCTCGCCGGTCTCCTTCTCGATGGCCCAGGCGCGGCAGCCGAAGTCCGGCTTGCCCGCTTCGCCTTTCCACTCGTAGCGCAGCGCGCTGAAGCGGCCGCAGGTGTTCACCGTGGCGATCAGGAATTTGCTCGACCAACTCGGGGTGCCGTGCACCACGTAGAGGTTCTGCATGACCATCAGCGGGTTCGCGCCGATACGCTGGGCCATGTCTAGGGCGATCAGGCAGTTCGGCAGGTTGCCCTGGTACTGTTTGGGCACCAGATCGGACTGCACGAAGGCCTTGGCGATGCGCTGCATCAGCTCGAAGCCTTCCAGGTTGAAGAAACTCATGGACACCGGCATCTGCTGGCGCGCCGGGCCTTGCTGCAGCGACTGCAGCGTCTGGGTGTTACTCATGGGGTCACCCCTTGTAGGGACAGGTGGGATAGCGCGGGCAGTACCGTGCGGAGCACAGCACCGATTTCGGGTTGCCGTAGAACAGCCCGCCATGGATCAGGCGGGAGGCCATCTGGAGCAGGCCGGGGTTGTCTTCGTCGCCGACCAGGGCCTGACGGGCCCCGGTGACCTCACCGCGGCCTACGCACGGGCCGGCGCCGGTCTTCAGGCCGATGATCTCGGCCGGTGCGGTCAGTGGCTGGCCGATGGCGAACTCGGCGAGTAGCTCGTAGACGCCAAGCTGCGGCCGGTGGCCGGCGGTGACCGCGACGCCGGTAGAGCCCACGGCGCGGGCGCCGCTTTTCAGGTCGCTGATGCCCAGTTGGCCATCCACCCGGCGGATGCGGTCAGTGGTGCCGGTGAGCGCCAGGCCCAGGTCGCTAATCTCCAGCCGCTCGCACGTCACCTCGATGCCGACATAGTCCTGGGTGGGCGCGATGTCGGCGCAGTAGCGGCTGTGCAGCGTCAGGCCGATGCACTCGACCTGCTGCGGCCCACTGTCTTCCCAGTCGACCTCGTGCTCAGGGTTGTAGAGGGTGTCGACGAACAGGCCGGCCGCGTCGTCCGCACTTATCGGCGCGCCGTCCATGATCGCCTGGTCGAACAGGGCGGTGGATGCGTGGATCGACGTGCCCAGGTGCGCGGCGCCGCTGGAGCGGCTGCGCATGCCGAGGAGGTGCTTCGCCTCCCAGCGCGCCGGGCAGTCGAACAGCTCGGCCAGCGAGCTGGCGCGGATCGTCACGATTTGCATTGTCGCTTCTCCTGCCGCGCCTGGATGGCGCAGGTCGCGTGCTGGGTTCGCCATCCACCCTGGTGCCGCTCGAAGTGGCCATCGCCTTTCGGGACGTGGCCGCCGCAGCGGTAGCAGGTGCCGGGGTACTTGTTCCTCACGACGCCACCTCCACCGACCAGCGCCGACCGGGCCGGCGCATCATCGGGGAGCGGATCGGGGTGTCGATCAGCCGGGTCTCCGGCGGCAGGCCCAGGGCCTCGGGCAGCGACTGCCTGGCGCGCAGCAGCAGGGTGTGGCGCGCTTCGGCCTCGGCGACCTGGTCGGCGGTGATGGCGGAGGAGGGGGAGGCGGTCATGACATCGACCTCCCTATCTGCGCGGCGGCGAGGACGATCGCGCGCCGGGTCGCGGTAAGTACGCAGCCCCGAACCGCGCATGAGGTGGTGCTGCTCGCGGAACGGCTTGGATTCCCATCTGCGGGAAACCAGACCTGAACAACTCTGCCGATCGATCTGGCTTTGCTGGGCCGCCGAACTTCAATTCCCAGCTTTACCGCCAGCCGCAGAGCGTCACCATCGTCATCCAGGGGATTCCACCAATGGCCGGTGTCAGCAGTGCCCACCCACGCGGAGAAGACGCCGTGCTGGTCATAGGGCGGTGCCAGACCGGCAGCTTTGGCCGCTGGCTCCAAGATCTTCCGCTCGCTGCTCATGCTGCAGCACTCCCAAACACTCGGCCGCGATACAGCGTGTCGGCCTGATTCATGAACAGCAGCCACTCGCGGCTGCTGATGAGGAGCTGGTCGCTGGCCAGCTCGATCTTGGCGTCCGCCCGGGCCTTCACGATGGAAGGCTCGATAGCGGTATCAATGGCGTTGATCTCGCGGCGGATCGATTCACGGGCGCGCTCGGCGCGTTCGATGTGGTCCATCAGGCGGCATCCTTTCTGCGTTGGTATTCGATCCAGCCGCGCTCGTCTTCCTCGTCGACCAGATGTTTGGTGTAGGCGCGGTCGGCGTGCGGCTCGCACAGGCCGGCGGCGATGGCCAGCACTTCGGCCCGACCGCCCATGACGGCAAACAGGTGGCCGTCTGCAGGGTCGCCGCGGCTGTTCAGCACCGCGCCGAGTAGCAGGGCCTCGCGGTCTGCCTGGAAGTGGTTGTCGGCTTCGCGCTTGGCGTCGAAGGCGAGCAGCAGGGCCATGTAGAAGTCGAGCGGTTCAACAGCGGTGGCGCCGTCGATCTTCACCGGGTGGCCGGCGAGCAGATCCTCGGCCGCCTCGTCGAGCCATTGCTCGACCCATGCGGTCTTGGTCATGGTTGGGGTCTCGATGGGCGCCGGACGGCGCGGGGGGAATGGGTGATGCAGTGCCAGCACCTGTTGGCGTTGCTAGCTGGCGCGACGTCCCGTCTTCTGCATCGGGGTGTGATCTGTGCGGAAGGCAAGCCCCGCTTGACGCCTCAGAAGTGCGCCCCCTCAAGCCACGCTCCGGTGATTGCTCACTGCCTGGTCGTGGTCTCGCTTTCTTCCCGAGGTTGCGAACCCTCGTGTCTCGGCTAGGTGCCAGCGCCTTAATGTCTGCTGGCGGTTCAGATGACACCCCGATGCAGCCTGGCGAACCAGGCGATCGGTATTGCTGGCCTCCGTTTTAGGCCACGGTGGGCTGGGCGCTTGTTGCTCTCCACCACGCGCATCGCCCGGGTCGTCCCTCTGGTCATCGCGCCTGCTGGGCGGTGGATGACTGGCTTGCGTGGATTCGCTCGGCAGGGTGGATTGCCGAGGCCAGTTCCAGAGCTGGCATGGATGACGGTTTAGCTTGGTCGCCACCGGCCGGGGCCGGTACGTCATGGGGTCACGTCGAATTGTCGTAAAGAGCAGGGGCGGTTGAGCTGCCCAGCCAGTGGTTGCTGGCGATGGGTGAACATTACGCAATGTAATTCATTCGGTCAATACGTCGTGTAATAAAAATGCTTGTGACATGAAAAAGCCCGCACTTGGCGGGCTTCTATTAGGGTTTCAGGCTACCCATTCAGCTCCGGATTCTCCCACGCGAACTCCACGTCATCCCCTCGGCATGTCACCTGGACGATGTCCACCTCTCGCATCTCGTCCAGCACGCGCTCCCAGTCGTCCTCGCAGTCTGTGTCTAAGCGCCTGACAGTGCATCGCTGTTCGAGCTGGGCATGGGGCTCGGCGATATGGGCATTGATCCGGCGTGACAGGCGCTCATAGCTGGTGGTCATGGACTGGGCGGCGATTGCAGGGGTATTGCGACGGGACATCGGACATCTCCTCTCTGTGATACTGTTCAAATATACAGTATGCGACAGGAGGCGAAGCGGCTAGGTTCCGGGCATGAAAAAGCCCGCGCGGGGCGGGCTTACTAAAGCTTGTCACCTACTTGGTCGCATCGAGAACCTGTCGGATACCTGCCATGTCAGCTTTGCTCACGACCTGTTCGTCATTGCACACCTTGTACTCTGCCACTTTAGCCGATGCCAACTTCTCAAGCGTTTCCCGTGATGGGCGATACACGAAACGCTCGACGGTCGCCCCACCAGCCATGCTGTGGTCGTATTTGGCTTCCAAGCTTTCCTCACGATTGCCGTCCAGTAGCCAGGCGTCAGAGTTACAGTCTAGGTATCGCCACTCGTTACTCCATGTGAGGATCTCCATCACGTAGGTCGGTGTGCGATCGTCTTTCCCGTAGTAGGCCGCTAGGGAGACTGTGTAGCCATCCTTCTTCGGCAGTGCGCTGTAGCTGACGGACCTCACGCCAGTGAACCGGTCCGTTTTGTCTTGGATAGAAGCCGCGCTGGCCGCTCCGACAGAAAACGCGAAGATTGCAGCCGCTGCGAGTACCCTCATCGTACCTACCTCCATGGCATAGAAGCCCTCAGTCTAGCCGTTCGATCCGACCTGGGCCCAGAACGTGACGGGCTGTGCAGATAGCGGAGTGGGCGGTAGATACAGAAAGCCCGGCGCGGTGCCGGGCTTTACTAGCGGTTGACTGGTATCACCGGAGGCCTTGAATCTTCTTTACGCCCGTCCTCGCGCCCCATCTGATAGGACGATTGGACTGTCTGTGCAACGCTCTGATTAGATTGATGAAGCGCAAAATATCCACCGACCACAATCGCCGCCACGGCCAGCAGCTGCACGCCCACCGCAGCCCAGTAATTTGATTTCACTGTGGCAGCAGACTCTGCAGCCTTGGTTGCCCTGGCTGCGATGTCTTCCATCTGCTTGTCACGTTCTACCTGAGCAGCATAGAACCCAGAGAACCGTGCATCCAAGGCCTTATCGCGCTCGGCTTGAGCAGCGATAAAACCGGCCAGCCGTTCATCTAGGGCTTTATCGCGGGCAGCCTGCTCCTGCCTGGCATTCTCATGACGCAGGTCCAATTCGCGCCGCAGTTGTTCGTCGCGAAGTGAAAGCTCGTGGCGGTAATCATCGTTGGCCATAAGGGAAGTATCCGTTTTCCGTAAGGGCGTGTCAGCCATAGTTTCGCGACTGTTGGGTTTAGGTCGAACAAAGCTACTAGTGCAACGCTCTAGCTGGGCCTGGATGTCTTCAGGCCTACGATAGTTGCTAGTCACTCCCTTTCTCTCCGGCGGAAGGCGTGTCTGGAGTGGGGTTTTCGTCGAGCCAATCCTTGATGACTCGAGCCGCATGCTGCCTTATAAAGCCACAGTTTTCGCATTGTACGCCGCAGACAGGCAAATGCTCTTCGACGCCCCCATCAAGCGCTGGTATCGCTAGCTGAACGCAGACGTTTGATTCTGAATTTCCAATCAGGACCCACTTATCATGAGAACAGGACGGGCACTTGGAACTGCTGGATTTCGCCATCAAAAATCTGATGAAGTCGTCCATGCTGATTGGGTTCAGAAGGACAGTTTCTCGACCGGATGCCACTCTGTAGCTCCTCCAATAGGTTCGGTTAACCGCTACTGCACGATCTTGCTCGGCGCCACGATGAAAGGCACCGGGTGGATGTATTCAATGTCGGCCAGGGCCAGGGTCCGCCGGCCAAAAGCGTCGTTGATCGACATCACGCTGATCTCCTCCTCATTGGCGTAGAGGAGCTCCTTGACCATGCTCTCGCCCTCGCCATCGAAGCCCTTGAGCTTGATGTGCACGTACTCGCCTGGGATCAGCTGGGAGTTCGGCTCGCACACTGCCACCCAGCCGGAGCGGATCGCAGGGGACATCGAGTCGCCGCGGAGGCGCAGCGCGTAGGCGTCCTTGTCCTTGGTCGGGATGTCGACGTGGCCATCACTGGGCGAGAGCGCCGTCCAGTAGCCTTCAGCGCCGAGC
Source organism: Pseudomonas benzopyrenica (assembly GCF_036884265.1). Classification (NCBI taxonomy): domain Bacteria; kingdom Pseudomonadati; phylum Pseudomonadota; class Gammaproteobacteria; order Pseudomonadales; family Pseudomonadaceae; genus Pseudomonas; species Pseudomonas benzopyrenica. The sequence continues at coordinate 2,126,535 of NZ_CP145723.1, forward strand.
TGGGCCGTTCCCGCGATCTTCACTGACCGGAACGGGGTAGTGAGCGTGGGGCCAGGGTCTGCGTTGGAGTCGCTCCCCATCTGCAGCTCTGGCAAGCCCACAGCGGTGAGAATGCGATTGATCGTCGCCAGGTCCGGTTCGCGTCGTCCACTTAGCCAATGCGCGATAGCGCCCTGAGTTACGCCAAGCGTTTCCGCCAGCTTCTCCTGGGTGAGCTTCTGCTCTTTCATCCTGGCCTTAGCCAGCTCGTTCCATTTCTTCATGGTCGCAACATTACGCTGCGTATTTACCTCTACCAGCGACATGGCGTAATAATCCCTTGCGATCAAAAATTACCAAACGTAATATCTCCGCATCCAACCGGAGAAACCCCCATGACGACCCTGAAGCAAATCCGCGAGAAGGCAGGGATTACCCAGCTAGCTCTCGCAAAGGAGGTCGGCCTCACTCAGGGCGCTATCGCGCACTACGAGATAGGCCGCCGAACCCCTGGCCTCAGTGCTTGCCGGCGAATCGTCGCCGCGCTGAATGCACTGGGCGCTGAGTGCAACCTGGCCGACGTGTTCCCCGAACCGGGCCACGAAGACCAAGCCCCGGCTGCCTGACCATGAACACAACCGCATTGAGCCCTACCAGGGATGACATAGCACGGGAGATCGAAACCCTGATCTTGCAGCGCGTTCCGCGCGTAAGTCAGAAGCAGATCGCCCTGGAAGTCGGTTGCAGTGAATCGACGGTTTCTCGATGGAATGAGGACGAGTACCAGCGCTGGGCGAAGGTGCTCGCGCTATTGGGCCTGCGTGTCGTTCCAGATAGTGCGGTGGTGGTGACGGCCGAGTACCTCTCGGCGCTCGAAACCATGGCACGCATCGGCCTCAAGGCTGAGAAGAAGCGCCCAGGACCCCTGGGCTGGGATTGAGTCATGACCGCAGTTCTGGTCAACGATGATGAATGGGCCCTGTTCGCTGGCGAGCCGGCGGAGCTGCTGAAGCTCTACGTGGCCCTGAAGCGCCGCATGGACTTCGCATCTGGCATTGCCGGGCTCCAGACCAAGATCAACGAGATCGTCTTGCGCGAAGGCTTCACTGTCGACCCCATTCCTGGGCGGCCGGCACCGAAGACCATCACGCGGGAGCAGTACCGATCCGCCGTGCGCCGCATGGAGAAGATCGGTGCGGTAAAGGTCATCGGGCCCCTGGTGTTCGAGTTTCCCCATGCCCGGACGGATCAGTCCGCCCAAAAGAGCTACAACCGAGCTACAACCGAGCTACAACCAGGGCAACAACCGAACAACAACCAGCCAGAACCCAGCAATGGCGCGGGTTCTAGCAAGGAAGAGGGCGGAGCTGCAACCGGGTTATTTTTTGAGCAACCCGCTAGCAGCAACCTACTTCCGGAGTCCGGTAATACACCACCACCATCACCGCGTGCGTGCGCAACCGACTCCCGCACCAGGTTCGCCATGACGGCGGACTGGGAGCCGAACCCGCAGACCTTCAAGGCCACGCTGACGATGAACGCCATGGCCGGCGTGCAGATCCATCCCGACCAGCTCCTCGAGTTCCGGTCGTTCTGGATCGCCAACCCTGATGAACACAGAACCCAAGCCCGCTGGGAGCACGCGCTCGCCCAGCATCTGAAACGGGAGCACCGCCATGCACAAGCCGACCCCGGAAGAACACAAGCCCAAGCCGGTGCTCATGCTGGTCGACAACGCAGCCTCTCTGCTGTCGACCGGGTCCGCCAAGGCATCGCCGACCGAAAAGCCCGAGAAGCTGCGGCAGGAGCTGCTGGACAAGCTCTGGATGAAGATGGCGGAGATGTACGGCCACCGCTGGACGTCGAGTTTTGGCGAGAAAGCTGACCAGGACAGCGTCTGGGCGACCGTGCTGCACGACGTGAGCGGCCGCCAGATCGCCAACGGGCTGACCCTGCTGGTCGAGAAGGGCGACGAGTTCGACTGGCCGCCGCCGGCGAACGTCTTCCGCCAGCTGTGCCTGTATGTGCCCGGTCTGCCCACCGAGGAGGAAGCCTGGGACCAGGCGCTGCGCGGCGAGTACAAGCACGACGCTGTCCGCGTCGCCGCCAAGCAGACAGGTACCTACGACCTGCGCACAGCGCGGCCAGACAACAACACCCTGCGCAAGACCTTTGCGCGGAACTACTCGATCGTCCGGGCCCGTGCCGTCATGGGCAAGCCGCTTGAGGACACGATCCCCCTGGGCATCGAGCACGAGCACAAGTCGCCGATGCAGGTGCAGTTCGCCCACAGCCATCAGCAGGCCCGGGACCTGATGCAAGCCCAGGGCATTCCCAACGACCCCAAGCAAGCCCGCGCCATGCTGCTGGCCAAGATGGGCATCCGGAGAGACAACCATGCGTGACTTCAAGCCAGAGGACCTGGCCCTGGTGACCGGCTGCCGCGTGTCGCCCCATCTGATCGGCTCCACCGTCGAACTGTGGCTCCGCGCCGAGCCGGGCGAGGACTTCATCGGTCCGGACGGGAAGTGGTGGGTCAGCAAGGGCCAAGGCGCTGCCTGGGTGGTAGTCGTCAACAGCAATGGCGGCTGGGACTTCGTGGAAGAGCGCCACCTGATGCCGCTGCGCGGCGACTGCGCCCCGGCGCGCCAGGCTGCCAAGGAGCAGGACCATGCGTGAGTTCGCCGCGGTGGAGTTTGTGGTGCCGGGCAAGCCCCAAGGGAAGGGCAGGCCTCGGATCGGCCGCATCGGCAATAACGCCCGGATGTTCACGCCCAAAGAGACGGTCGCCTACGAAGGGCTCATCTCGCACGCAGCGCAGCTGGCGATGGAAGGGCGGGAAATGCTGCAGGGCCCGGTGCTGCTGGAGATGCACATGTGCCACCCGGTGCCCGCCAGCTGGTCGCGGAAGAAGCAGGCCCAGGCCCTGGCCGGTGAGGTGATGCCGACCGTGAAGGTCGACGCTGACAACTGCATCAAGGCGGTCTGCGATGCCCTCAATGGGGTCGCGTGGCGCGACGACGTGCAGGTCGTAAACCTGGTGCTGAGCAAGCGGTATGCGGCGACGCCTTGTGTCCGCGTCCGAATCGTCCCCCTGATGACGGAGGCAGCATGAGCACCGAGCATGACTTTTCGCTGTACATACAGCTCATCGCAGAACGTCGGTTCGAGGAGCTCGCGGTCCGCGGAGTGACTATGAGCGGCGGCCCAACAGAGGCCCTGAAAGGCTGGCTTCGTGCGCCGTTGACCGGCATGCGCGCTCACTACTTCAAGCAGGTCCGGGCCGACATGATTGGCCCGGACGGTCATGGCCGGCTTCGCTTGTGGGAAGCGATGTGCGGTGTGGAAGCGGTCACCTCGGACCGAGTGCCGATGTTCGAGCCCGGTAACTGGCCGCAATGCCAGCGCTGCCAGCAGAAGCTCCGGAGGAAGCGTCCATGACCGAACGGATCAGCGTCAACTCCAGCGCCAAGCTATCGGAGGCCGTTTCCCGCCTGACGAAGCTCTGGCGCGACAGCCACTACGTGGTGGTCTCGCTGCGGGTGGGCAAAGATCGCACCCTGGACCAGAACGCTCTCTGGTTCTCCCTGTACCAGCGCATCGCCGAGATGACTCAGATCGGTGAGGTCGAGGACGCCAGGCGCTTCTGCAAGCTGCACCACGGTGTCCCGATCATGCGTCGCGACGATCCCGACTTTAGGGACGGCTGGAACAGGATCTTCCTGAACCTGACCTACGAGGAAAAGCTGACGCTGATGGGGGAATGCTCCCTGTTCGGACCGGATGGCTTCCCGGTCACTCGCCTGTTCAACCGCGCCCAAGGCGTCCAGTACACCGACCGGGTGCTCGATGACTTCCGCGCGAAGGGCGTGTTCTTCGACGACCTGCTCAAGGACAAAGCAGCTTGATGCCAATGGCAGGGACGCCTGCAGTTGTCTGCGCCGCCAGGTGGCCGCGCAAGTCGCAATCCAGATTTCCGAGGTATCCCCGATGCGCCTGAGTTCAGCCCGAGAAGAGTGGCACAAAGCGTTCTACCGCCCGGGCGATGGCACCAATCGCCATTGCGAGTCCCTCGCCCTGGTCGGGCAGTTCCAGGACACCGAGCGCGTGCGCGGCGTTGCCGGCCTGGTGAACGAGACTATCGGCGCCCACGTCCGCAACGTGGTCGATCGCCTGCCGGCGGACCTGTTCGCCTTCGGCAACCACATGTACCACCCGGAGAATAACGACCTCTGGCGCGAGGCGGCCGAGGAGTTCGTTTTCCAACTGGCCTACCAGCGCGGCGCCCGGATGTACGACAAGAAGTACCGCAAGGCCGAGTTTGTGGCCATGGCCGTTCTCTATCGGTACCGGCGCCAGCACCAGGGCGGACAGAGCGCGGCGCCGGATCCGCTGCCGACGCCGGAGCGGTTCAGGGACTACCTGGATTACACCTATGGGGTGGAGCTCGATAGGCGCAACTGGGACAGGGAATGGGGGGGCTTCGTCCAGGCCTGTTTCGATGCGTGCAACGACCTTGATCAGCTGGCGCTGAGGCCTGTCGCGACACTGCTGAGAGAGATGAAAAGCGCCGCTTGACAGAAATGTGCCACATATCGCACTATTTTCTCACGTTGCGAAGTTGCACCCAAATCCTAGAAACCCGGCTCCGGCCGGGTTTTTTATGCGCGCTGTTTCGCCTCAATGCGCGATTTCCGCGGACCAGTCGCCTGATCCGCGAGCTGGTTGCACATGCGCGCCGCAATATCTCCCATCGAACAGATATCGAGGAGCGCAAGCAGCGGGCCTTCGAATGTGGCTGTGTTGTGAGTTATGGCGTCACGAACGGTCAGGACCCGATCATCTAGGTCCTTGCGGCTGCGCCTGAGGCTCACCTCAAAATTAGATGGGAAAAACGCCTGGGCATAGGAGAGCAGACTTAGCCGTTGTATTTCGTTGCGCATCGCTCTGTCCCTTCTCCATTGAGGAGTTAGTCTGCCTGCGATAGGTACGCTTCGATCAAGCGTAAGCGAATTGAAATGCACGCGACGATGCGCAAACCTTCAGACCACCGGTGATAGTGGCCACTGAACGGTGCAGCCATCGACCCTTCCCATGCAGGGCACATATCGCAAACATGGGAGACGATGATGTCTGATATTCGAAGACCTAGAATTGATGCAGGGGCGGCGCCTGAAGACCTCCCGCCTACGCTGGAGGAAACTCAGGCGAGGAACGCTCAGATCCGTTTGACGAAAATTGCAAAGCTTCGTCAACAAGCGCTTTCCGACCGTTCGAAGGCAGCCGATAGGAACGAGAAAGTGGATCCCTAACAATAAGGACCATCGGTAATAGTGGCCACTGAACGAGCGGGTGCTTTCCACTTCCAACCTTATGAGGCCATCCCCGGCCTCAATGTGAGGTGGTAAATGATCACTACGTCCAGAGTCTTCCAACGCTTCAGTTCGCCGATTGCCCCGGCCATGATAGCGAGATCGCTATTTGGAGTTGACGCGGCTATCGCAGGTTCTCGTTTCGCTCAGGCTACTGAGCCTGACACGATCGAACCCCTGGACCCTGATCAGGCCGACCCAGAAAATCAGCCTGATTCTGATTCGGACGTTCCGGAAGATCCGGTGACGGGCGATATCGACGATCAAGAGCCAGCGCCCCGCTAGCTCTGTTGCAAACCAATCAAAGCCCGGCCACTGCGCCGGGTTTTTTCGTTTCTGGAGTACGCAAATGGACCCATCTGACCTGGGCGGTGGAAACCCGGTCGGGTGGTTCACGGCCGGAGGAATTGGCCTGGCCTGGGGCCTTACCTGGCTCCGCAAATTCTTTTCGAGCACGAACGCCGCTGTCGCCAACGACCGCGCCGAGAAGGACATGCTCGAGCGCCTCACCGACGAGAACAAGACGCTTCGGACGGACTTGGAGACGGTGACGAAGGAGCGCAACGAGATGTACCGGACGGTGGGAGAGCTCACCGGCACCATGAAGGCGATGAAGTCGCAGCTCGACCTGCAGGAAGCCCAGATCAGCCAATTGACCAGCGAGGTCTCGCAGCTACGGCAGGCCTTGCAGAGGACCGGTTATGAACGGCGAAACCCTGAAGCGAGCTAAAGCCTGGTGGCGCCGCTACGAGCTATGGGCGCTTGCTGCGCTGCTGGTGCTCAGTGGCGCCACAGTCGGCTACCAGGCCGCCATGTACAACGCCCACCGCATCATGCTCGTCGAGCTGGCGGCCATTCGTGCTGCCTACGACCAGGCCCTGGGCAAGAAAGATCAGCGCCTCGAAACGCTGGCCAGCCAGACCGGCAAGGCCGCGCAGGTCGCCGCCGATGCAGCGAAGCAGGCCAGTGAGGCCGCAAGCAAGGCCGCAGAGGCCGCGGTGACCCCGATCCCCGATACACCCTAACCAGTAGCGGCCCGAGCTGTGCATTCCGGCGCCCACAACCCCCGGAGTGCAAGCACCATGACCGACGCCGTAGGCGCTGCCAGCGCGAAGCTCGCGCAAGCCATCGCTGATGTCCAGACCGCAGGCAAGGGCCTGATAGAGGCAGCGCTCGCCGCGGCCCAGCCCGTGACCCCTGACCCGGTACCGGAGCCGACGCCTGATCCGGCGCCAGTGCCACCCGCCGCCAGCCTGCCGCTGACCACCGAGGTCATCAACGCCTACGACAAGTCGCTGATGCTGCCCATGAGCGAGCTCATCGTCGCCGACCGGGTCGTGGTGCAGCTCGCAACCGGCCAGGCGGTGAACGTGCTGGGGGTCGTCGAGGTTCAGCCGCTGGCAAACCGTGACCCCATGTTGCTGCTGGCAATCGACCAGACCATCGCCAACCCGGGCAAGGTGGTAGGCAAGCCCGCCACTGTCCGCGAGCGCTACGCCAAGCCCGCGCCAACCCTAGCGCCGCAACCGGTACCGGAGACGCCCGTTGTGGTGACCCCGGCAGATCCGAAGCCGGACCCGGTCGCTGGTCCTGCGGTGCTGCGCAACATCCCGTTCCTCGGTATCAACCTGGCCGCGCACTCGAATGCCAACCAGGTGCTGCCAGGCGAGGCGGGGACCCACTTCAAATGGCCGAGCCGCGCAGATGTCCGCCTCTACGTGCGTGACCTGGGCGTCCGGCTGATCCGTTTCCCCTATGCGCTCCAGCGCGCCACGCTGATCGACTCGACCGGCCTGCCGGTGAAGGGTGGCCAGCTTGATCCGACTTTCGTCGCCAAGATGAAGACCGTGCTCGGCTGGATTCGTGAGGACTCGAACGGCGAGGCGCTGGTCATCTTCGACCCGCACCACTACTGGCGTATCTACCGCAACCAGACCGCGCTGGTGGATGGTGTGCGCAAGCAGACCGGCGCGCTGCTGCCGGCCGGTGAGGCAGCCGGGCAGGGCGGTCGCTGGAAGCGCCAAGAGCAGGTGCTGATCGACGACGCCAACGGCTGGGGCGCGGCTGATCTCGGCGACCACATCGCCTCGATGGCGGCGACGTTCGATGAGGCGATGATCCTGGGCTACGGCCTAGGCAATGAGCCCTACGCATCGGGCGGCGCCCTGGACAGCCTCACGGTCACGGCGATGGAAGCCAAGGTGGTCGCCGATGTGAACATCATGCTGCCGATCATCCGCAAGGTGACGAGCAAGCTGGTGTTCATCTGTGGCAACCAGTGGGCCTCCGCTCGCAACTGGGCAGCCGTCAGCGGCTCGTTCGCTGCTGGCATCAAGGACCCGGCGAACAACTGGATCCCGGAGGTTCACGGCTACGGCGATCTCGACGGCGGTTCGAGCGGCAGATACTCCAGCGGCAACCTCAACGCCTTCCCGGCCGAGCAGGTCGCCCAGGTGTTCCGCCCGGCCTACAGCCACTTCGCCGCCAAGGGCCTGCGCGCCTTCGTCGGTGAGACCGGCATCCCGCCCACCGACTCTGGTCGTGCGGCACTGGCCCGGGCGCTGAATGAGGCCAAGGCCAACGGCGTCCCGGTCACCCTGTGGATCGCTGGCGGCGATGGCGCAATGGGCGGCGAGAAGATGAACCTGGACGACGCTGTCCATGCTGCGACCCGCGACCTGATCAAGGCCCGCGCCGGTGAACGCATGGCCGAGTGGAAGGCGCCCAGGTCGTAACGCACCACCAGGAGCCCCCATGGATCGTCCTCAGCCACCCGCCGCGCACTGGCCGGAGATTGTCCCGGCGCCCGAGCTGCGGGAATGGGCCATGGACACCTTTGTCCGTGAGGGTGGGAGGCTGCGCAACGAGGACCACATCCACCTGCTCGATGCCGACATCGGTTTCCTCTGGGCCAGGACAGGCTTCGTCAAGGCGAGCCGCCTGGTGCTGGGCCAGGCCGAGCAGGTCGCGTTCCGGGCCGGCGGCTGGCAGAAGGCGAGGGCAGAGCAACAGATGGTGGAGTGGTTCGGGGACATCCCGGACTTCCTCATCACCCTGGCCGCCGACTACTGCGCCGAGTGCAGCGACACCGAGTTCTGCGCCCTGGTCGAGCACGAGCTCTACCACATCGCCCAGGAGCTGGATGGCTTCGGTGCTCCAGCATTCACCCGGGACGGTATGCCCAAGCTCAAGCTGCGCGGCCATGACGTCGAGGAGTTCGTCGGCGTGGTGCGTCGCTATGGCGCCAGCCCGGACGTGCAGCGCCTGGTGGAAGCCGCGAACAGCCGCCCCGAGGTGGAGAAAATCAACATTGTGAGGGCCTGCGGAACCTGTCTGCTCAAGTCGGCTTGACCTCTGACAGACCCTTGACGGAAGTAGAACCATGGCCACCCTGAGCAACGATGTGAAAGCCTTCATCGTTCAGGCCCTGGCCTGTTTCGACACGCCCTCCCAGGTGGCAGCAGCCGTCAAAGAGGAATTCGGGATCGAGGTCAGCCGCCAGCAGTGCGAAAGCCACGACCCCACGAAGTACGCCGGGCGGGACCTGGCCAAGCGCTGGAGAGTCCTGTTCGAGGACACCAGGAAGCGCTTCCGCGAGGAGACCGCCGACATCCCGATCGCCAACCGGGCGCACCGTCTCCGCACCCTGGGTCGCATGGCCGAGAAGGCCGAGGGGATGCGCAACCTGGCGCTGACTGCTCAGCTGCTGGAGCAGGCCGCCAAGGAAGTGGGCGATGTCTACGTCAACCGTCAGACCAAGGCCGAGATGCCGCACGACGATCTGCCGCCGACCCGCGTGCAGGTCGAGGTGGTGGACGCGAGGGTCCGCGATGCCGACGCTTAACGTGCCCCAGGCGCAGTTCCTGCAGCTGCCCAACAAGTTCCGAGGGTTCGTGGCGGGGTTCGGTTCGGGCAAGACCTGGGTGGGCTGCGCCGCACTGTGCAAGCACGTCTGGGAGTGGCCCCGGATCAACTCCGGCTACTTCGCCCCGACCTATCCGCAGATCCGGGACATCTTTTTCCCGACCATCGAGGAGGTCGCTTTCGACTGGGGCCTCAAGGTCCGGACGAAGGAGAGCGACAAGGAGGTCGAGTTCTACAGCGGCGGCCAGTACCGCAGCACCACGATCTGCCGATCCATGGAGAAGCCCCAGACCATCGTCGGCTTCAAGGTGGGCCACGCCCTGGTGGACGAGCTGGACGTGCTGCCCGCGGCCAAGGCCCAGCAGGCCTGGCGCAAGATCATCGCGCGCATGCGCTACAAGGTGGACGGACTCAAGAACGGGGTGGACGTCACCACGACCCCCGAGGGCTTCAAGTTCGTCTATCAGCAGTTCGTCAAGCAGCTGCGCGAGAAGCCGGCGATGGCCGGCATGTACGGGCTGGTGCAGGCCAGCACGTTCGACAACGAACTCAACCTGCCGGACGACTACATCCCCTCGCTGATGGAGTCCTACCCCGAGCAGCTGATCATGGCCTACCTCGATGGCCAGTTCGTGAACCTGACCTCAGGCACGATCTACACCGCCTACGACCGCAAGCTCAACGGCAGCCAGGAGACCATCCAGGCCGGGGAGCCGCTGTTCGTGGGGATGGACTTCAACGTCGGCAAGATGTCGGCCATCGTCCACGTCAAGCGCCTAGGCCTGCCGCACGCGGTCGACGAGATCATCAACGGCTACGACACGCCGGACATGATCCAGAAGATCAAGGAGCGGTACTGGCTCTACACCGGGACCGAGTACCGCAACACCCGCCAGATCCGGATCTACCCGGACGCCAGCGGCGACTCGCGCAAGTCGGTGCGCGCCAGCGAAACGGACATCTCCCTGCTCAAGCAGGCCGGGTTCATCGTGGTAGCGCCAGGCGCTAACCCCCCGGTCAAGGACCGCATCAACGCCATGAACGCCATGTTCCGCAACGCAGCGGGCGAGCGGCGCTATCGCGTGAACGCGGACCGGTGCCCGACCTATGCCGACGACCTGGAGCAGCAGGTCTGGGCCGAGAACGGCGAGCCCGACAAGAAGCAGGGCAACGACCACCGGCCCGATGCCGGCGGCTACTTCATCCACAAGGAATACCCGATCACCAGGTACTCCCTCGCAGGCGTCGCATAATGGGTTTCAAACAGTTCCTCTCCGACAAGCTGGTCAATCTCGTGGCCAACCTGGGCACCGAGCGGGACAAGGCTGCACATTCCGGCTACGCGCTGCCGATCCTGACGGACGAGCAGATGCTGGCGGCCTACCGCGGCAGCTGGCTGCCCAGGAAGATCGTCGACATCCCCGCGCTCGACGCCTGCCGGCGCTGGCGCGGGTGGCAAGCCTCCAAGGAGCAGATCCAGGCCATCGAAGCCGAGGAGAAGCGCCTGGCCCTGGTGGCGCGCATCCGTACCGCCATGATCCGGGGGCGCCTGTTCGGTGGCGCCGCGGTGTTCATCGGCACCGGTGACCGCGACACGTCGACCGAGCTACGGCCGGATCGCATCGGCAAGGGCGGGGTGAAATACCTCACCGTGATGAGCCGGCGCCAGCTGCAGGCCACCGAGATCGAGCGGGACGTGATGTCGCCGCTCTACGGCAAGCCCAAGGCCTACCGGCTGGCTGGCTCCCAAGTCGCCATCCACCCCTCGCGGCTGGTGGTCTTCCAGGGCGCCGAGCACGCCGACCCCGAGCTGGTGCAGGGCGAGGCCTTCGGCTGGAGCGACTCGGTGCTCACCGCGATCATGGAGGCGATCAAGCAGAGCGACGGCACGATGGCCAACGTGGCCAGCCTGGTGTTCGAGTCGAAGGTCGACATCATCAAGATTCCGGACCTGATGCAGAGCCTGCAGGACCCACGCTATGAGCAGCAGCTGCTGGAGCGCCTGCGCCTGGCGGCAATGGCGAAGGGTATCAATGGCTCCCTGATGCTGGATTCCATGGAGGACTATCAGTCCAAGACGGCCAACTTCAGCACGCTGCCCGACATCATGGACCGCTTCCTCCAGGCAGTGGCTGGCGCCGCTGACATCCCGGCTACCCGACTGCTGGGCCAATCGCCCGCCGGCATGAACGCCACCGGTGACAACGACCTCCGCAACTACTACGACCGGATCCAGGCTGGCCAGGAGCTGGATGCCCGGCCCGCGATGGCGGTGCTCGATGAGTGCCTGATTCGCTCCGCCCTCGGCAGCCGGCCCCCGGAGATCCACTACAACTGGAACAGCCTCTGGCAGCCCACAGCGACCGAGCGCGCCACAATCGGCAAGACCATCGCCGACACCCTCAAGGTGATCAAGGACACCAGCCTGTTCCCGGAGGCTGCGCTCTCCCAGGCCGCCGAGAACGTGCTGGTAGAGAACAGCGTCCTGCCCGGTCTGGAGGCAGCCATGGAGGAGTACGGCACAGCGCTGCCAGACGAGGAGGGCGGCGAGGGCAACGAGGAGTTACCACCTGGTGGTACCCAGCTGCAGGACGCCGCGCCGCGCCCGCTGTACGTGCAGCGCAAGGTGGTCAACACCGCCGAGCTGCTGGCCTGGGCCAAGGGCCAGGGCTTCGACGTCACGGTCCCTGCGGACGAGCTCCACGTCACGATCGCCTACAGCAAGCAGGCGGTGGACTGGATGAAGGTGGGCACTGCCTGGAGCGACGGCCCGGATGGTTCGATGACCGTCCCACCAGGTGGCGCGCGGCTGGTCGAGCCGCTGGGTGACGAGGGCGCCGTGGTGCTCCTGTTCAACAGCTCCGAACTCGCCTGGCGCCACATGGCCATTCGCGAGGCTGGCGGGTCCTGGGACTTCGAGGACTACCAGCCCCATATCACCATCACCTACCAGCCCGGCGCGGTAGACCTGGCCAAGGTCGAGCCGTACCGCGGCCGCATCGAGCTGGGCCCGGAAGTCTTCGAGCCCCTCGACGACACCCTCTGACTAGGCGGATCACGCCAAGGAAAACGCCATGCTGCTGCACGACTCTGTGTCGGTTTCGGCTGTCCGCCGAACCACTGACGGCTACCTCGTGGCCGAGGCCCGGGTAGCGCGCACTGGCATCCAGGACTACCTCGGCACCGAGGTGGGCAAGCCTGAGATGCCCATCGTTCGGCTGTACCGCCCGCCCGAGGCCGTGTTCGCCGAGGACGCCATGCGCTCCTACGCCTACCGCCCGATGACCAACGGCCACCACGGCGACGTCAACGCCGCCAACTGGAAGCAGCTCGCCGTGGGCCAGACCGGCGCCGAGGTGCTGCGCGATGGCGAATTCGTCCGCGTCCCGATGGTGGTCATGGACGCCGCGGCGATCCAGGACGTCGAGGACGGGCGCCGCGAGCTCTCCATGGGCCTGGAGGCCATCGTCGTCTTCGAGGACGGCCTTACCCCCGAGGGCGAGCCCTACGACGCCCGCGTGGAAAGCATGCGGATGAATCATCTGGCGCTCGTCGATCGGGCGCGAGGTGGCGAGCAACTACGGATCGGGGACCAGCGCAGCCCCGGGCCGAATACCCCTGCGCACCCCACTCACAACGGAGGCCATCCCATGGCTGATTCTATGCGCACGGTCTTGGTCGATGGCCTGTCCGTACTGACCACCGACCAAGGCGCCCAGGCGATCGAAAAGCTGACCAAGCAGCTGGCCGACGCAGGCTTCAACGTCAAGACGCTGACCGACGCCCATACCGCGGCTATCGCCGGCAAGGACCGCGAGCTGGCTGGCAAGGACAACGAGATCGAGAAGCTGAAGGGGCAACTGCTCACCGACGCCCAGATCGATGCTCGCGTCCTGGCGCGTGGCGACCTGATCGGCAAGGCCAAGTCCATCGCCGACGCTGACTACAGCGGCAAGAGCGACGACGAGATCCGCAAGGCTGCCGTGGTGGCCAAGCTGGGTGACGCCGCGGTGGCCGGCAAGAGCGCCGACTACATCACCGCCCGCTTCGACATCCTGGTCGAGGACTCCAGCGATCCGGTGCGCACGCACCTGAAGGCGCAGGACGGCCAGATCCAGAACCCCAACGACAACGGCCAGGCAGCCTACGAGACCCGCCTGACTGATGCCTGGAAAGGAGGTGCCCAGTAATGCCTGCCATTCAGACGAACTATTCCGAGAACATCCGCGCCAGCGTGCCGGGCCACATCCCGGACATGACGCCCGCCGACCTGGTGTCCCGCACTGTTCAGGACGCTGCCGGCCTGGGCTTCGGCCTGCCGGTATTCCAGGGCACCACTGACAAGTCGGTCCGCGCCTTCGCCGCCGGCGACACCGCGGCCAAGTTCGTGGGCGTCTCCGTCCTCGATCGCTCTGCTGGTGGCCCGAACGGGTACCTGCAGTACGAATCCGCGCGGATCCTGCTCACCGGTCCGATCAGCGTCACCGCGACCGTCGCAGTGGCGGCGGGTGACCCGGTCACCGTCAGCGCTGCCGGCTTCAGCAACACCGGTGGCATCACTGTTCCGAACGCACGCTGGGACACCAGCGGCGCGGCCGGCGCCGTCGCCAACATCTTCATCAAGTAAGGAGCGAACATGCGCGCCCCCTTTCAGCTGCTGGACGCCCAGGCCGCCCTGGCGTTCGTGATCTCCCAGGCCACGCACATCGAGCGTGGCGTCAACGCCATCGTGTACCCGGATATCCAGTATCCGGAGCTTGTGCCGGTGGACACCTCCGCCAACCCCTGGGCCAAGACGGTCACCTACTTCTCCTCGGACAAGTACGGTAAAGCCGGCTGGATCAACGGCAACGCCGACGACATTCCCCGCGCCGGCACAGAGCTGTCGAAGTTCGAGACCTCGGTCTACACCGCAGGTATCGGCTACGGCTTCGGCCTCGAAGACATCAGCCAGGCCCAGATGCTGGGCTACAACCTTGACGCCGAGGAGGCCTCCGCGGCTCGTCGCGCCTACGAGGAGATGGTCGACCGGGTCGCGATCTACGGCGATGCCGAAAAGAACTTCTACGGCCTGATCAACTGCCCAGCCGTGACTGCTGGCAGCGCGACCTTCGGCAACTGGTTGACCGCCACCTCGGACAAGATCCTGGCCGACGTGAATAACGCGCTCACCGGCCAGGCCCAGGGCACGCTGTACATCGTCGTGGCTGACACCCTGCTGATCCCCCAGGCCCACTGGAATCTGATCGCCACCCGCATGGTCACCGAGCTGTCCACCCAGACCATCCTGGCCTGGCTGCAGCAGAACAACGCCTACACCGCCAAGACCGGTCGCCCGCTGACTATCCGTGCCGTCCGCGGCCTGGAGAAGGCTGGCGCTGGTGGTACCGCGCGGATGGTCGCCTACCGCCGCGACCCCTCGGTAGTGAAGATGCACATGCCGATGCCGCACCGCTTCCTGCCTGTGTACCAGGCCGGTCCGCTGCGCTTCGAAGTGCCCGGCATCTTCCGCCTGGGCGGTGTCGACGTTCGCCAACCCACCCAGATGCGCTACATCGACGGGATCTAAGGAGATCGCCATGCCTGTAATCACCAACACCAGCACCACCCCCATCGGCCTGCCGGACGGCGGCGTCATCGGTCCCAAGCAAAACCTGGACGTGGACAACTGGGACGACATCAAGGACCGGGTGAACCTGGCCCATTACGTCCGCATCGGCGTGCTGACCGTCGAAGGCGGCCAGGTCGACGGCGATGGCTCTTCGGTGGAGGACATCGAGAAGCAGGACCTGACGGCCAAACTGAAGGCCTTCGGCGTGAATCCGCACCCGAACACCGGTGTGGAGAAGCTGCGCAAGCAGCTGGCCGATGCCCAGGAAGCCCAGGAGCGCGAGGCTGTCGTCTCCGCGCTGCAGGCCAAGAACGTCGAGTTCGACGCCAAGGCCAAGCTGGACGACCTGAAAAAGCTGTTGGCCGAGCAGCCGCAGTAACACCCCGGGCGGTTCGCCGCCCACCTATTCGAGATCGACGCCATGGCAGACTTTTACGGCTCCCTGCTGGGCGCCGACGCCTATCACGCCGCCCGCGCCAACACCGGCTGGGCGGGTGACAACGACCACAAGCTGGCCGCGCTGCTGCGGGCGTCCGTCTACATCGACGGTCGCTACCGGAAGCACTACCCATCCGGCCGCTGGGTCTCCCTGTTCCCTGGCGAGAAAGCCCAGGGCAGGGCCCAGGCCCGCGAATGGCCGCGCACCGACGCCCAGGACTACACCGGGGCCGCCATCAGCGCCACCGAGGTCCCGGCCGAGGTCGAACAGGCCACCTATGAGGCCGCGCTGCGCGAGCTGGTGACCCCGGGCAGCCTGAGCCCCGACTTCGTGGCCACCAGCCTGATCAAGAGCGAGAAGCTCGGGCCGCTGGAGACCACGTTCGCGGTACCGGACGCCAGCGCGCCAGGTGCGGCGCCGACCCGGCCGGTCATCACCCTGATCGACGAGATCATCGCCCCGGTGCTGGTGGCCCGATATGAGCTGCCCGCCATGGTGGTGGTGTGAACGAGGCCGAAATCCTGGCCGCGATGGATGGCATGACGCCAGCCCTGCAGCGCGCCTACCTGGACCAGATCCGGGCCACGGTGGACGCGGCGACCATCGTCGAGGTCGAGCGCCTGATCGCACAGCAGGATGACCAGGGCTTGGTGGCCACGCTGGCGCTGGGCGCCTTCGCCGCGCTGCTGGAGGCGATCCGGACGACCTACATCAAGGGCGGCACCCTGGTGGTGATCAAAATGCCAGGCGGGCGCCGAGTGCAGTTCGATCAGCACGCGCCGGTCGCGCAGCAGTGGCTGACCCAGAACGCCACCGACCTGATCGCGACGATTGCGCGGGAGCAGGCAGAGGCCATCCGAGTGACAACCGCAGCAGGCCGCGCCGCTGGGCGAACGCCGCGGCAGATCGCCCTGGACGTAGTGGGGCGCCTGAATCCCAGAACCGGCCTACGAGCTGGAGGTGTGCTCGGCCTGTCGGCACCCGAAGCCCAGGCCATCGCCAGCACCCGCGACCAGCTCAGCAGCGGCGTCGCCGAACGCATGCGCCAGTACCTGGCCAAGGCCGACCGCGACCAGCGTCTGGACGGTATCGTCCACCGCGCCATCCAGCTGCAGAAGCCGGTGGCCGCCGCAGATGTCCAGAAGATCGCCACGGCCTACGCCGACCGCAAGATCAAGACCCACGCGCTGCTGGTGGCCAAGGCCCAGGCCCACGAGGCGCTGAACGCCGGCTTCAACCGCCTGCACGCCCAGCTGCTGGAAAACCCGGTTCGCCCGGTGAGCGTGGAGAAGATCTGGCGCAACAAGGGCGACCTGCGCGTCCGCCATGCCCACGTCACCCTGGGCGGTGTCCGCGTGGGCTTCAACCAGCCGTTCCAGTCGCCCACCGGCGCGCGGCTGAACTATCCCGGCGACAAGACGCTGGGCGCTTCCTGGGCCGACCTGGCGAACTGCCGGTGCACGGTCTCCTATCGAGTGACCTGGAAATGACCGACATCCACGACCGCGGCCGGGCGATGGCCATCCGCATGCTGGCGCCGCGCCCGAAAGGCAAGGGCATGGCGCTGGTGCTCACCCAGGCCACCGTCGGCACCTATGACCCCGTCGCCGGCGGCTCGGTCATCGGCTCCAAAGCCTATGACGGCTCGGGCCTGCGCTACAGCTACACCCAGGACGAGATCGACGGCACCGCGATCCAGCAAGGCGACGTGAAGCTGCTGGTGTCGCCCGTGCAGCTGGCCGGCATCGATCTGCCGAAGCCTGCCACCGGCGACACCGTTCGCTTTGACGGCGTGCTCTACCGCGTGATCAACGTGAAGGCCTGGAACTTCGCTGGAGTCGACTGCGGCTACGAGGTCCAGGGGAGGGCGTAGGCCATGGCCAGGCAGCACCACATGACCGCGCGCTATGGCGACCTGTCCGGCGACTTCGAGGCGGATCTGGATCAGTTCCGGCTGCAGGCCCTGGCCGCCATCGAGCAGACCATCCAGGACATCGTGATCCAGATCGGCGAATCGCTGATCAACCTCAGCCCGGTAGACACTGGACGTTTCAAGGGAAATTGGCAGTTCACCATTGGCTCCCCAGCGGACAGTAGCCTTATCACTACAGATCCAGAGGGCGACGCGACGATAGCCAAGCTGGTCGCCGCGGTGAACGCGCTGGAGCCCGGTCAGGTGGCCTACATCGTCAACACCTTGGTGTACGGCATCCCTCTGGAATATGGACATAGCCAGCAGGCGCCACTTGGGATGGTGAGAAGAACCGTCGCTGAATTCGAGCGGATCGTCGCAGACGTTGTCGCCGGGAGAGCCGTATGAGTCATGCACTGGCACGCCAGGCCATCGAGACCAAGCTGGCGGCCTGGGCCACGGCGAAGGGCATCGGTGTGGCCTATGGCGTCGAGCCATTCAAGCCGCAGGCGGACCAGCTGTACCTGCGCGCCTTCCTGTTGCCGTCCAGCACCACCTGCCGCTACCTGCACGCCGATGCGCTGGAATACCGCGGCATCTACCAGATCAGCGTGGTGACGCCGAAGGGGCAGCCACAGAGCGTACCCGAGGGCCTGATCGCCGAACTGAATACCCTGCTACCGCTGGACTCATTCCTGGACCAGGGTGCGTTCGAGGGCCAGGTGGTCGAGCCGCTTGCCCAGGGCCCGGTGATCCCGGAAGACGCCGTCTACACCATCCCCGCCACCCTGACCTACCAGGGCAGCGCCCCGACGTAGGTGACCCATGCAGAAGATCCTCCCGCTACCCAACGGGACAACCGTCTACGTGTCGGCGAGCATCGACCCCAGGTCAATGCTGGTGCCTGAGCCCACCGATTCAACCTGGGTCGAGGTGAAGAAGGTCACCGGCTCCGGCCTGAGCCCCTCCGGGGGTGAGGAGAAGTGGTCGTCCTACCAGCCGCTCTCCGGTTACGAGGACAAGCGCTTCCCGACTGGCCGCAGCCTGCACGACATGGCCTTGGAATTTCAGGACGACCCTGACTCCATCCACGCAACCCTGATCACCGATGCCCGCGACGTCCGGCGCCTGCTGGCGTGGCAGATCAAGTTGCCCAGCGGCGCGCTGATCACCTTCCCGGCCTACGCCACGGGCGGCTACATCCCGACCCTGAACCGAAACGAGCTGATGGTGGTGACGTTCACCCTCGGCCTGACCGCTATGCCGAAGCGCCGCCGCCCGGCCTGAGGCAATCCCTCCGCCCCGGCGGAACACCCCGAAGAAGCCCGCCTTGTGCGGGCTTTTCCATTTCCAGATAGAGGACCGCCTCAATGGCAACCCGCATTCCGCTTCCCAACGGCTCCATCATCCAGGTCGCCAACACCCTGTCGGCGGCCAAGACCATCACCGCGATCAGCAACGCCGTGCCGGCGGTCGTCACCTCGACGGCGCACGGCCTGAGCAATGGCGACATCGTCGTGCTCTCCAGTGGCTGGAGCAAGCTGGACAACCGAGTCGCCCGGGTCGCCGGCGTGACCACTGACACCTTCCAGCTGGAGAAGGTGGACACCTCGAATATCCAGCTCTACACCCCGAACGGTGGCGCCGGCAGCTTCAGCAAGGTGATGACTCGTTCCGAGATCACCAAGGTGACCGACTTCACCACCAGCGGCGGCGAGCAGCAGTTCCTGACTGTCGGCTACCTGAGCGAGGACGACGATCGCCAGTTCCCCAGCAACCGGAACCCGATGAGCGTCTCCATCCCCGTCCAAGACGATCCAGATGCCCCCTACGTGGCCGTTGTCGAGGGCTACCAGGAGGCGAAGCTGGGTACCGTCCTGTTCGTTGTTCTGCCTGGCGGCGGCCTGATCCTGATCCCTGGCTCGATCAGCATCACTCAGCTCCCCACCATGGGCCGTAACCAGCTGATGACCCGCACCATCAGCTTCGCCCTGTCCAGCCGCAGCACCCGCTACACCGCCTAACCGGCGGTGTGGTACCCCCTCATTCCCTTCGGAGCCCAGTAAATGGCCAAGATCAGCATCAAGCAAAAGCCCACCTTCCAGCGCGAAGTCGAGATCCCGCGCGTCGGCGACAAGCCCATCAAGGTGCTCTTCACCTTCACCTTCCTGGATCGGGCGAAGGTCGCCCAGATGATCGACAGCGAGATCCTGCACTCGCAGAAGGTCGCCGAGCAGCTTGCTGCTGGTGGCATTAGCGCCGCCGACATCGCCGTGCAGATGGAGGACTTCCAGGTCTCCTACTTGACCAAGATCGTGGCCGGCTGGGGCTTCGAGGAGGAATTCAACGAGGAGAACCTACGCGAGCTCGTCAGGGGCTGGGACGCCGTACCCACGGCGATCATCAACACCTACAAAACCTCGTACCAGGCGGCGCGCGAGGGAAACTGACCGAGGTCGCCCACCTGCTCTACGTGACCACCGCCAGCACCGACCAGCTGTCGGCGCTGGGCTTCCTGCCCGAGGACATGGGCGAGGAGGTGATCGAGATATGGGCGGCCAACGAAGAGTCGTTCGCGGTGTTCGAGGGGATGATGACCCAGTGGCGCACCGGCATGGGTGGCGCCACTGGCCTCGACTACAGCGCCGTGCCAATGGTCATGGACATGGTCGGCGTCAAGGGTAAGGTCCGACGCCGCGAGGTGTTCCGCGACATCCGGGTGATGGAGAAAGAAGCACTGCGGACCATGGCTGATAATCGTCAGGAGTGATATTGGCGAACGTCTTGCTCGACATCCCGGCTACTATCATCACCTCTTTGGAAGGCCCTAGGGCGGCACTCGCAGTGAAGCGAAGCGGGCGGTAAAATCGTCACTCCAGCAAAGGAGCGCCACCATGCCACGCATGTCCATTTACGATGAGAATGACGACCCCGTGTACGTTGGCGAGGCAGTCGAGCCTGCAGGCTCCGACCCCTCTTTTACGGTTGCCTTCGCCTCGGAAAGCCCTGGATATGCACTCATGCGACAAGCCGCCGATGATCGCAGGAATCACAATTACACCTTTGCCCTTGAGTCGTACGGTAAGACAACCCTCTTCGAGGGGAAGGTGTTTTCGTTCAAGAAGTCAAACGGCGTCATTACCTCCCGGATCATCTTCGACTTTAAGCGATAACGTGATTCCCACCCGGGCGGCCTGAGCAGCCATATAAATAAAGATCCTTGACCATCAAACTGCCCAAACCTGGGCAGCAAACTGAAACCCGCTTCGGCGGGTTTTTTTATGCCCGGAGAAAAGCATGAGCGGACCGTCCATTGCACAACTCGGCATCCGCGTAAATTCCGAGGAGGCCGATCAGGCCTCTGATGCGCTCGACAAGCTGGTCCAGTCTGGCGCCCGCACCGCCCAGGAGATGGCGGCGCTCAATCTGAAGCAGCGCGAAGCCGCGAAGTCGGCTGGCGATACCGCTCGGGCGATGGGTGAGGTGGCGCAATCCGCCAACCGTGCCAACGCCGAATTGGCCGCGCTGAACCTCAAACAGCAGTACGCCGCCCAGGTCCTGGGCGACCTGGCCAAATCGTCTGGCCTGACCGTCACCGAGCTGCGGGAGCTGAATGCCCAGCAGCGCCAGACCGCGCAGCTGCTGCAGAACCTGGGCACCGTGGTGGGCCAGTCCACGGCCGAAATCCGCGCCATGACCTTCTCTCTGCAGGCAGTTGCCGCGCAGAACCAGGCAGTGGCCACCACCGCACCCAAGACCACGCGCGCCATCAAGGAGCAGGGCGACCAAGTCGCACGTCTGCTCGGCCAGATCGACCCTACTGTCGCGGCCCTGGACCGCCTGGATGCCCAGCAGCGCAAGCTCCAGAGCTTCAAGAAGTCGGGCCTCATCGATGCCGACACCTTTGACCAATACAACAGCCGCCTGGAGCAGACCCGCGCTGGCCTGGGCAGCTTCGACACCCAGCTCGACCGCACCGGCATGTCTGCCAAGGCGACCGCCGCGGCGATGCGTGGAGTGCCTGCCCAGCTGACCGACATCGTCGTCAGCCTCCAGGCCGGCCAGGCCCCCCTGACCGTACTGCTGCAGCAGGGCGGCCAGCTGAAGGACATGTTCGGTGGCGTAGGGCCGGCTGCGAAGGCTCTGGGCGGCTACGTCCTCGGCCTGGTGAACCCGTTCACCCTCGCGGCCGCTGCTGTGGCGGTCCTTGGCGTGGCCTATTACCAGGGCAGCGAAGAGGCAACGCGCTACAGCAAGGCGATCATCCTGACCGGCAATGCCGCTGGGATCTCTACGGACCAGATGGCCGACATGGCGGCGTCGATCTCGCGCACCACCGGTACCACTGGACAAGCCTCCGAGGCATTGGTCTTGCTGGCCGAGAGCGCCAAGATCCCCGCCTCTCAGTTCGAAATCATCGGGAGGGCTGCAGTCGCCTTCTCCAGCGCCACTGGAAGGGCAATCGAAGATGTGATCGGTGAGTTCGTCCGTCTTGCGGATGAGCCATCGAAGGCTGCGGCCACGCTCAATGAGAAATACCGCTTCCTCACCCTGGCTGTGTACGAGCAGATCAAGGCGCTGGAGGAGCAGGGCAACAAGCAAGAAGCTGCTCGGGTCGCCGAGGAAGCCTATGCGAAAGCCCTGACAGAGCGCTCGGCCGAGATAAAACGGAACCTCGGGGGCATTGAAAGCGCCTGGGCTTCGCTCGGCAACATGGCCAAAACCGCATGGGATTCCATGCTCAACATCGGCCGTCCTGACACCATGCAGGACAAGATCAACAATCTGAAAAAGCAGATTGCTGAACTGGAGAGCGTCACCAGTAGCACGGGCGGACTGCAGGCGTCCCGAGAGGATGCAAAGCGCAAGGTTCAGATTGAGCAGTTGCGCGCTCAGCTGGTTCTGGCTGAGCAACAAAGGGACACCGAGGATGCCATCGCGAAGGCCCGCGGAGTTGCTGCGGACAATCAGGCGAAGGCCATCAAGGCCTCGGACGATTGGTCAAAGCGGGAGGAGGCGAACCGCTCCAAAGAGCAAAGATTCGCTGATGAAGAGAAGAAGATCCGCCAGGACGCGCTGCTGCTAGGCAAATCCGAGCTCGAGATCACCAATCAGGTAGCAGCCGCAAGGGCGAAGATATTCGGCGATGCCAGGAAGGCGAAGGCAATCGCCCTTGATACCGCTTCCGTCAACCAGCTGCAGAACAACCTCAAGCTGATCGTCGGCGAATACGACTCGGCCGAGAAGAAGATCGAGGCCCTGGGTCGTGCCGGGCTGATCAGCCAAGCCGATGTCTATCAGCAGCGCGTCACGCTGCTGGACCAGGAGCGCGGCAAGGTCACCGAGGCCTATGGCGCCCAGATCGCTGCGATTGAACAGCTGCAGGGTCGTGCCAACCTGTCGGCCCAGCAGCGCATCCAGCTGACCAACCAGCTCAACGATGCGGAAACCGCGCGAACCAAGGCTCTCGCCGATCTCGACACCAAGCGCGCCACGTTGCAGACCGAGGAGGAGGGCAGGCTCCGCAAGCTGACTCTGGCATCGAACGCCTATACCGCTTCGCTGCAGGCCCAGGTGGAAGCGCTGCGCCTGCAAGGTGAACGGGCAGCTGCAGCAGTCGGCATGGGTAAAGATCAGGCCGCTCTGTTCGAGCAGCTCAATCGCCTGAACGATCGCTATATCGAGGACCTCAAGGCACTGAACCGCCAGCGGGACGAGGGTTCGATCAGCGCCGAGACCTATGCCAAGCGCGAGCAGGAGCTGCGCGAGAACCAGATCGCCCTTGCCAAGCAGGTCCAGGACAACTACGCCCAGCTGCAGGTGGCCCAAGCCGACTGGGCGAACGGTGCCCGTGGAGCCTGGCAGGACTACCTGAGCAACGCCCGAGACGTCGCCGGCCAGACCCGCAGCGCCTTCACCGATGCGCTGAAGGGCATGGAGGACTACCTCCTCTCGTTCATCACCGGGACCAAGGCATCGTTCAAGGACCTGGTGAAATCGATCATCGCGGACTTCGCGCGGATCGAGCTGCGCAAGCTGATCAGCAGCGCGGGCGGGTCGGGTGGAAGCGGCGGCGGTATCGTCGGCAGCATCAGCGATCTGTTCGGAAGCTTCACCACTGGCGGCGGCTCTTCGGGCGGCGGCCTGAATCTGGCCAGCCTCTACAACTACGGATCCAGCGCCTACAACTTCATCACCGGCACTGGCGCGAACCTGTGGAACGCCTACAGCACCGGTGGGTTCACCGGTCTCTACAACTACGGTGCGTCTGCTGTTGGCAATCTGCTTGGGAATGGCGCCGCCACGGTTGGCGCCAACACCATTGGGGCCACTGCCGGCAGTACTGGCTACGCACTCGGCCAGAACCTGGTCCAGGGCGGTGTCAGCGGCGCGAGCTATGCGGGCACCGGGGCAGCTGCGGGTAGCACCGCGGCGAATGCCGGCTTGTCCGCCATCGGCGCCGTGGGCTATGGCATTGGCGGTGCCATCTCGGGCTATCAGCAGGCGGGCGTCAAGGGCGCGGTGACCGGTGCGGGTGGTGCCGTGGCCGGCGCCTACGCAGGTGCTGCCATCGGCTCGGTGATCCCGATCATCGGCACTGCCATCGGGGCCGCCATCGGCGCGTTCCTCGGCGGCACCGTGGGTGGGTCGCTCTGGGGCGGGGACTGGCAGACCAAGGACACCGGCTTGATGCTGGGCGTCTCTGGCGGCGAGCTCGACGCCCAGCAGTACGAATACCAGAAGAAAAAGGGCGGCCTGTTCGGCAAGAACAAGAAGCGCACCCGCTACAGCGACCTGGAGGAAGACAACCAGAACGCGCTGGATGCCACGTACTACGCCGGTCTGCTGGGCATCGAGAACGTCTATAAGCAGTTCGGGATCGATCTGACCGAAAGCGCCATCGACGGCCTGACGGTAGCCACCACGACTTTCAGCACCAAGGACAAAACCTCGGAAGAGGTCCAGGGGCTGATCAACGACTGGTTCAATAAGACGTTCGACAGCATCACCGACCAGCTCAACGTGGCCACCGGCAGCCAGTTCCGCGAGGGGCTGACCTTCAGCGGGCTGACGTCGCTGCTGAATAACCTGGTGGCGGTGAATACCGGGCTGGAGCAGATCAACGTCACGACGTTGAAACTGAGCCCGGCTAGCGCCTATGCCGCCGATGCCCTGCGCCAGTTCGCTGGTGGCATGGAGCAGTTCGGCGCCAATGTGAACACCTACTACCAGGGTTTTTTCTCGCAGACCGAGCGTGAGGACGATGCCCTGGGTGCGCTGCGCAAGCAGTTCGAGGCGTTCAATCTGGTGCTGCCGGATACGCGCGAGCAATACCGCAAGCTCGTCGAGTCTATGGATGTGACTTACGACGCCGGCCAGAAGACGCTCAGTTTTCTGCTGGGCCAGGCGGGATCCGCTGCCTCGGCCTACGACGTGCTCGAGCGCCGCGCCAAGGAGGCCGCGGATGCCCAGCAGGCCCTGGCTGACGCCCAGGCAGAAGCGGCCAAGTCCGCAGCCGATGCTGCTGCCAAGCAGCTGGAAGCGGCTCGCCAGGCGCGGATCAGCTACGCCGATGCGATGCAGCAGGCCTACACCGCCGACGTGCAGCGGGCGATGTCGGCAATCACCAACGCCATTAAGGCCGAGCAGGATGCGCTGACCGAGAGCTACAAGGCTCAAGCCGACGCGCTGAGCGCCCGGATCTCGGCGTCGAGTGATGCCGTCAGCAGCCTGACCTCTATGACCGGCGGGCTCAGCAGGGCTCTGCGGGATCTCTTGGGTCAGAGCGACGCGGCGACGGCCATGCTGTACCAGCAGGGCCGGGCGACGCTGGAGTCGGCTGCAGCCATCGCGAAAGCGGGTGGCTCGCTGGCCAACTTCGAGGGTCTGGACCAGGCGCTGGACGCGGTCACCGGCAACTCTGCCGATCGTTACAGCAACTGGGAAGACTTCGCCCGGGACCAGGGCCGGGCCGCCAATCTCATCGATGAGCTGAACAAGGCCGCCGGCGGGCAACTGTCGGTGGAGCAGCGCACCCTTGAGACGCTGAAGGCCCAGTTGGACCAGGGCAAGTCGACCTACGACGCGCAGATGAAGGCCTTCCAGGGCCAGATCGACCTGGCGCAGCAGCAGCTCGACACGCTCAATGGGATCAATGGCAGCGTGATCAGCGTCAAGGACGCGCTGGCACAGTTCGCCACCGCTCTGGGCGCCGCCTATGCCGGCCAGAAGAGCCAGAACGAGGCAGGCAGCACCGCCTCCCTGGATAGCCAGATCAGCCGGATCTACAGCCAGCTGCTCGGCCGCAATGCCGACGCCGGTGGCCTGGACTTCTGGAAACAGAAGGTCACCAGCGGCGCGCTATCGGCCGGCGACCTGCAGAAGGCCATCGCCGCCGGCGCCCGCGACTACATCTCGGTCTATGGCATCGACGCCTATCGCCAACAGTACGGCGACAATGCGGCCGAGGCGGCGCTGAAGATTCCGGCCTTTGCCGATGGCGGGCTGTATTCGCCTGGGGCTGCTCTGGTCGGCGAGCGCGGGCCGGAAATCATCAACTTCACAAAGCCAGGTTACGTCCATACCGCAGCGGAGACCTCACGCATCCTCGGCGGCTCTGGTAGCGCTGAAGTGGTTCGCGAGCTCCAGGCCCTGCGCCAGGAGAATCGGGATATGCGTATGGCGCTCAGTGAGATCGCCAAGCACACCCGCGGTACCCGCGATGAGCTGCGGCAGCAGAACGACACCGGCGTCAAACTGGAGACAGCATGAAGCTCATCAAACCCGCTCCAGTGACGGAGGCCTCGCTGACCAGCAACGTCGCCGAGGACGATGCCCCCGGGTGGAATCCCGCCAAGACCAATGGCTATGCGGTCGGCGACAAGGTCATGGATGCGCACCACGTCTGGCAGTGGCAGGGCGAGGCAGGGAAGAACACCGCGGTTGCACCCTCGGCCGACGCGACGCTACCGGCGAAGTGGCTGGATCTGGGCGCCAACCGCCGGTGGCGCATGTTCGACAAGAAGGCCGGCAACACCTGGCGCATCGGTACCGCTACGACCAACGCTGAGACGATCGACGTGACGCTCAAGCCCGGGCAGGTGGTGAACTCCATCGCGCTGTTCGGCATGGAGGCGGCCACGGTCCAGATCATCATGACGGCGCCAGGTGGTAAGGAGGTCTACAACGAGACGTTCCGCCAGCAGCGCCGGGGCGTAAACAACTGGTACGAGTACTACTTCACGCCGATCGACCGGGCCGAGACGATGGTCAGGACCAACCTGCCGGCCTACGGCCAGGCCACGGTGCGCGTCATCGTGAGCAACCCAGGCGGGCAGGCTCGGGTGGGCCTGCTGGTGCTGGGCCGCCTGATCGCCATTGGCGAGTCCATCTACGGCACCAGCGTGGGGATCCAGTCCTACAGCCGCACCGACATCGACGACTTCGGCAACGAGACGATCATCGCCAGGGGCTCGCGCCGCACGGTGGATTACGACGTCCGGATCCCAACCGATGACCTATCCCGCGTCACCCGCATCCTCGACCAGCTGCGCGACACCGTGTGTCCGTACATCGGCACCGAGGGCATGGAAGCCACGATCACCGTAGGCCGTTTCGAAAATCTCGGCATCAACATCGCCAACCCGGCGTATTGCGAAGCCACCGCTGAAGTCAGGAGCTTGAACTGATGGCGATCTCCAAACTCACCCCGCTACCCCCGGCGCCGAGCCAGGATGACACCGAAGAGGTATTCGTCTCGCGCGCTGACGCCAGCCTGACAGCTCAGCGGGGCATGGTCGGCGAGCTCAACCAGATGCTGGACGCGCTCAATCCGGTGCTGCCCAACATCGAGACTGCGGGTTCCAACGCCGCGCGCGCAGAAGCCGCTGCGCAGCAGGCCCAGACCTACGCCGCGGCAGCGGGGGCTTCCGCAGGTATCCCTGCATTGGTCGGGAAGAAGGGCAAAGCGCTTGTCGTGGCTCCAGACGAAAAGAGTGTCCTGTTCGGCGACGTGGGGCAAAAGGTAGGTGACATCCTGCTTACTGCAGGAAACCCTGGTTCAACTTACATTCAAACCGGGAAGATCTACCAACAAAAAGCATATCCAGACCTTTTCGCTAAGATCGGATTGCTTGGAGACAACTTTACTACTGGCCCGATCTTGACTTCTGGCTCGAGTAGCTTCTCCATCGGTAGTTCATTGTCGAACCCGATCGCCGAGGGTAAATCCGGAGTAAGACTATATTTCAAGTCGAACACTGTAATCAGCATCGAAGCCACACCTAAAACAAAGTTTACTATCCCCAATTCTCCGGGCGGCAGCATCGCGTCGATTGACACCGACGGCAATGGCGTGTGGCTAATTGGCACGACCACCGGCACACTGCACCGCTCTCTTGATAACGGGGAAACATGGTCTGCCGGTATCGTTCTTACGGGCAGTAGCAACAGCAATGTTCTGGTGAGAAGTAATAGAAACGGGAGTTGGTTGATCCTGGTTTCTACGAGCGGTTCTTCTACGGCTTCTTACTCCGTGCTCTCGGACGTCACCGGCACCATAGCCCAACCCTCCTATCAGTTTCAGCAAACTGCGCAAATTAACCAAGTCGAGGTGGATCTCTCGCTGGATTTTGTGGCGGCATGCTTTAGATCGACGAACGACGCCACATTTATCGTCATCCCTGCGTCCAATCCAGGGAGTCCAGTAAGATTTACTCCCCTCATCCCATCTGGGTCTGCGGCAGGATCATTCGCGATCAGTGATCGGTACATCCTGATGTTTTCTGGTGGCAGCGGTGTTGCTGGCGAAATACTGTATTTCCCCTACACCTCTAAAACAGCGAACAGCCCAAGCAGAACCAATAAGACAAGCGTTAACCCCGCACTAACGGCAATATCATACAGTCGGGCCAGCTTGTATATGGGTGCCAGGATCAAAGATGGGGTTTTTGTTGCCACCGCCGTCCTTAGCCAGAGCAGCGGCAACCCAGTAGCGGCAACTCTGATATCAAGGGATGGCGGCGTTAATTTCGACCTTCTGGAGAATATAGGAACAATTTACAGTTCGGCGAAGCTCATTGCTTTCGGCCAGAACAGCTTCGACATTGCGTGGGAGACTGATGGGACCAACGGTCGTATCCGCAGGTACAACGCTTCATATAGCTACGACACAGCGACACAATTCTTGACGCCAACCGTTCAAGTAGGTGGGGCGGTACTTCCCTATATCAAAGCTTTGGAGAATGTTTGATGGAATTGCTCAAGCTGTACGTTTGGGACGACCGCGGCTATTACTCTCACGTCACCGAAGTCGACCCACTCGGGCCGCTTCCTGAACGAAGCACGCCCACTGCGCCGCCCAGTGAGTTGGCGCGATGGGACGGGCAGGGCGGCTGGGAGGTAGTAGATGAGCGAGATCCGGAGCCCGTGCCCCCTCCGGTGTCCCCCGAGCAACTGACGCAGCAGATCGCGGCCCGGCGTTACGAGGCGCAAGCTTCGGGAACCACCCTGGATGGTATGCCGATCGATACCAGCACCGACAGCCAATCGCTGATTACCGGCGCCGCTTTGGCCGCCGTGCTGGATAGCAGCTATGTGTGCCGGTGGAAAATGGCCGATGGTGCTCGGGTCGAGCTAGACGCCAAGATGATCATCGCTGTCGCATCTGCCGTTCGCGATCACATCCAGGCTTGTTATGACCGGGAGGACAAGTTGCTGACGGCTGTTTCCGATGGCACTTACACCAATGCCATGCTCGATGAGCGGTGGCCCGGGTGATCGCCGTCGGCAAGTTCGACCGGTACCCGCTGATGCGGCAGACGGCGCGCTGGGAGTGGGTGGTGGAGGAGGTGTTCTCCTTCCACGACCCGGTGGTGGGCGTGATTACCTGCCCGGCGCCATCGCCCACTGACCTGGCCAGCATCCGCTTCCTCCGGGAGGTGTTCCGCTGGGGCGCGATCATCGCCGTGGTGTTCGGCATCTTCAGCGCGGCGTTCGGCCTACCGCTGGTGCTGGCCATCGTCGCCGCGGTGATCGCCCTGGTGGCGGTCCTGCTGTACGCCTATATCGCCGGCTACGGCAACCGCATGAGCGCCATGCACGACTTCCTGTACCGCACGATGCTTTTCCCGAAAGAGGTGTGCGACCAGATCCTTTGGCGCATGGCTCGGACCGGGGAGGGCATGGCGCGCCCGCGTGCCGCCGTTTTCTACCTGGGCCCGGTCCTCGGCGGCCGGCGCCGCTACGGTCGGCGCTGAATCCTCACGCTCGCGCGGAATCGCCCGCCAAATAGCACTATTACCCACTGAATCCTCGCGCTCGTGAGGACACCCAACCCGATCAGCCCGCCACTGCGCGGGCTTTTTTTTGCCCGGAGAAAATCCATGCGGACATCCGCCGAGGGCGTCGCCCTCATGCACCACTACGAAAGCTGTCGCCTGATTGCCTACCCCGACCCGGGCAGCGTAGATGGCCGGCCCTGGACCATCGGCTGGGGCCACACCGGCCCTGAGGTCAGACGCGGCCTGGTTTGGACCCAGTCCCAGGCCGATGCCGCGTTCCTACAGGACCTGGCTAAGACCGAAGCGGGTGTCCGGCGCCTGGTGAAGGTGCCGCTGAACCAGAGCCAGTTCGATGCCCTGGTCTCGTTCGCTTACAACGTGGGCTTGGACGAGAACCAGAACGGCAAAGCGGAGGGCCTTGGTGAATCGACGCTCCTGCGCAAGTTGAACGCCAAGGACTACGCCGGCGCCGCCGAGCAGTTCCTGGTGTGGAACAAGAACGATGGGGCGGTGATGTACGGCCTGACCCGGCGCCGTACCGCGGAGCGATCCATGTTCCTGGGTGCAACCTCCGCCGTTGCGATCGCCGACGGTGACCGAGCCAAGCGCGCTACCGCCTGATCCACCCATCCCGCTGTACCCACCGCGTTACCTCAAGGAGAGGGACCATGCCCCTGCCTATCTCGGATCTACCGTTCCAGCGCCTGTTCGGCGACCTCTACAAGCGGCTCGACGACCAGGGTCGCCTCGATGGCCTGATGACTACCGGGACGAACGTGCTGACCAAGCACCTGTTCGGCCGGATGAAGACCCAGGACGCTGCCAACGCCATCACCTTCAATATGCAGATCGAACTGGAGGCGCCGTTCATGGCCTTCCGGATCGGCATCCCCAACATCCACACCGCGGCGGTTACCGGCGTGAAAGCCTGCGCCGGGCTCTCGGCCTCGGCGCCCGCCGCGAACTACCTGGTGCAGACCTCGCCCGAGGGTGGCGAGTGGATCGATTGCACCTTCAACGGCGCGGCCTCGGTCGACCTCCCGGCACGGATCGCTGAGGAGCGCTACAGCATGGCCTGGTCCGACCTGATCTATCTGCCCAGCGTCGCGCGCACCGATGTCGTCAACGGCCGGCCCATCGTCATGGTCCGGATCGAATTCCCGGCCGGCTCCAAGCTGACCACGCCGAACAACGATCTGTATTTCTGGCGCTCGATCGGCCCACGCATCTACTGCTGCTCGAACCAAGAGGTGCAGGGCGTCACCAACAAGGGCGCCTTCACCCAGAACAACGTCTATTCCAGCGGCGGCGATGCCAAGGCCGTGGTGCCGGCGATCCAATACGTCAGCCAGGCCCGTGGCCACCAGCTGATGCTCTGCGGCGACAGCATCGTCGAGGGTCTCGGTGGCGATGTCCGGGACTATGGCGCCATCCAGCGCGCGGCTTATGAGCTGAGCACGCCGGCACGGCCCATCGAATACTGGAACGCCGGCTTGCATGCCCAGGCGCCCGCGGTCTACAGCCGGATGGTGGACGATCACATCGATCGCGTGCGGCCCACGGTGCTGTTCTATGCGCCTTGGTCGGTGAACGATGTGGCCGCCGGCGGCATCACCACTGCGGCGCTGCGCCGGACGAAGGGCGAGATGGCCAGAGTGATGGCGACGCTCCAGGGCAAGGGTCAGCGGCCCCTGGTGGCGATCCTCGAGGCGCTGCCGTGCAACACCGAGTACCGGGCGGTGGGCGCCGCGGACAGCATCCGGCGGGACTTCAACGCGAACTACCTGCCGAGCCTGTCCGGGGTGGTGCTCATGTCCGGCTACGCCGCGGCGATCACCGGCACCCGGGACGCCAGCGGTCAGGACCAGCTCCGTGATGGTGCGACCATCGACAAGGTCCATCCCAACGACGTGGGCTACATCCTGCTCAAGGCCATCCCGAAGGCCTTCCTGACCCTGCTGCTGGATCGGGTGCAGTAATGGCCATCGTCGAGCAGTACAGGGTGGCCGTGCTATGGGTCGCCGCAGTCGTGTTGCTCGCCGTGGGTGCGCTGGCGGGTGCCGGCGCTGCCTACTGGGTGACCGCCAGCCACTACCGGCCCATCGTCGACGCCAAGACAAGAGCAGCGGAGGCCTCGGCCAGCATCCTGGCGTCCTGCCGTACCACCAGCAGCACGCTGGAAGGGCAGGTCGGGCAGCAGAACCTGGCGCTGGCGGATCTCCGTTTGGCCGCCGAGAAGCGCGCCAAGGAGGCCGAGCCGATCCAGCAGCAGGCCGCCAAGGCCGCCGGCGAGGACTATCAGGCCGCCAATCGCCTGCAGCAGGAGCGCACCGGAGGCGACCCGGCAGCGGCCGCCGCGGCCATCATCGACAAGGAGCTGGGGCTATGAGGTGGATCATCGTGGGAATGGTGGTCGCGCTGGCAGGGTGCGCTGGCCAGCCCGTTGCCGAGCCAGAGCCGCGCGTGGTGCGCGTAGAGGTGCCGATCCAGGTGCCGTGCCGAGTGAAGGCGCCGGCGGTTCCGGCCTGGGCGGCGGAGGGGCTGCGCCGGGAAGACAGCCTAGAGGTGAAGGTACGGGCGCTGCTGGCGGAGCGCCGGCAACGGATCGGCTATGAGCGGGAGCTGGTGGCGGCAGTGGCCAGCTGCCAGTGATTGCCGTTCGTCGCTGTCAAGCTTGCTGGCCCAGTCCGGCCTGACTACTGTATGGAAAACCAGTATCGGGCTATGCCATGGAACAAGTCGACGAGTTCGGCAGCTTCGGGGGTGACGACTTCGACCCTGACTGCCTGGAGATGATCAGGAACCAGCGCGA
The DNA here is from genome assembly GCF_036884265.1 of Pseudomonas benzopyrenica. Taxonomy (NCBI): domain Bacteria; kingdom Pseudomonadati; phylum Pseudomonadota; class Gammaproteobacteria; order Pseudomonadales; family Pseudomonadaceae; genus Pseudomonas; species Pseudomonas benzopyrenica. The sequence continues at coordinate 2,158,805 of NZ_CP145723.1, forward strand.
CCTCTACGTCGAGGAGATCGCGATCATGCGCGGGATCATGGGCCGCCTGCGCCAGAACCTGCTCGCGGTGCTGGCCGAGCGCGACCACCTGTGGACCGAGGTCCGAATAGTCAGGGGTTTCAAGCAGCTCAGTGTCCAGCAATGGATGGCTGGCGGTGGCGATGGTGCTCCCGCGCCAACGCTGGAAGAGATCGACGTGAAGTATCACGAGCTGCTGCTGGCAGTGATCGTCACGCAGAAGGAAAGCGAGCACCTGCGCCGGGAGCTGGCTACGGCCAGGGCGATGGCTATCGACGAGAAGATGGACGCCGATCGGCTGCGCAGCCAGGTCAGTTGGCTGCAGGGAAAGCGGTAGGCTATCGGACGGCTCTAGGCCGCATGAATGCTGCGTTCTGGTAGCAGTGTCCCGCAAAAAAATACCCCGTTTGGCATTTGCCAATGCGTTTTCTCAAGCTATTGTCCAAATAGTAATACTGTCTGGGAGTGGCATATGGAGAAGCTGGCAGCTCGTTTAGCTTCGTTGCATCCTCCGGTTGGACACTTTCTGGAATGGAGGGCAGACGGTAGCTTGTTGGTCACCCTGATAGATCCTTCAGTGCCAGCTAAGGTGTCCAGGTTAATCGACCGAAAGCACATGCAGGACGTCCACTACCTCAATCTGGTAGTGCTTCACGCGGTGAATGAGCTTCGGAGAAAAGGATCCAGGGTGCCGCTGGAAGCAGATACCGTTTTGGTGAAGCAGGGAGGCGATCAGCTAGAAGCGTTCGCTTCACCAGAAATCGAAAAGCAGGACAGATAGGCCGAGGGTCGCGAGAGCACCCGCTACAACACAAAAGACCAGGCCGAACGCGAATGATGTGCTCTTTGGCATACGGTCTCCTGGCCGGTCATTCTCAGAGGTAATCGACCACCGCTCCTATGAGCGGTTGCTTGGCGCGCTAACTTTCCCTCGAAAGTCGGACGATTGGTGTCAATGTCGCTGCAGGGGAATCCGTAGAGGATTGGGTGTCGGCAGAACGCCGGAGCAGGGGGTAAACCTGTCTAATTGAAACCGGCGAAACCGCGCCAATACTGGGGCAAAGTCGGCCAAGGCGGCGAAACCGGATTAGACAGCTTCCGAAGCGAAGCCAGCACCTAGACACAACTACTACTGCAGTATGGATGGGTGAAATTTGGCAGCTTTCAGCAGTCGTCTATCACCACAATAGTGCGATGTGGTGATAGACGACTGGCTAAATCTGCAACCAGATACAACGTGGCGCAGGTTCGGCGGATTAGAGATCCCAGACAGCAGATCTGGTCCGATGACCAGCATCGTCTTTCAGCCGGACATCACCAGAACGATGGATCCCAAGATCCTCAGAAAGCACAGATAGCGTCCTACCGATTCCAGCATTCCAAGATCTGTGAACTGGAGTTTCGTAATCCGAAAGGAACTGCCCCTTCAGAAGCCGAATCACTTGGACAGTAGTCATTTGCTGGCAGCCATTTTCACGTTGACCTTTAATGATCAACGCGAGTAGGTTTTGAAACGCTTGTTTTTTTTGCATGTGGTTTCTCCATAAGGTAAGGGGGCCGGAAAAACCTAGCTCCCATACTATATGGTCTTGAGCGAGGCGATCCTGAAGCACCGCTTATCGGAAAGCCACATTTCCAGCATTTTACCGAAGAAGATCCGCTCAGCCTGGCGGTTCGCGCAAGGCTCCTACGCCGTCAGTTTTATGCCGTCCAGGCACTCATTCACTGAATGCCGGGGCCTGCGGGTGAGATGGGTTACTGACGCTCGACCTTCGCGAGGGCTTTTTCGGCGCCATCAGCTTGTGGTCCCTCGCCGGTGGCCAAGTTTTGTACGACGGATCTCTGAGCAAAACTCATCGAGGCTTCGGCTACTGGGCGAATGGCTTTGGTGGCCTGGCCGAGGGCGGTGTCCTCAGCGAGGACAGGGGCGGCGAGAAAGAGGGTGACCGAGCTGGTCAGGAGGTATCGCATACAGGCTTCCTTGCTGTGTGATCGCCAGGGTATCGGCATCCTGCCGGCTAGCTTGAGGTCATTTGTGCAAGCGCATCAGTATCGCAACGAAAAGGGCCGCCATGCCAATCGTACTCACTACTGCGATGGACGCTAGGATTCGAATTTCTCTGTCCGTCATTAGGTTCATAAGCACCTCCAGTGCTACGCGAATCCCTTGCACCAATCTAGCCATATGCGCTCATCCGTAGAAAGCGTTTCCGTAGGTCTAGATTCTAGGGTTGCCACGATAGAGGCGCGGATCACAGGGTCTCGGATCGCCTCGCTCATGACGGTATTTACGTTTGCTGCTACAAGCTGAGCAAGGCGGCTAGCTACGTCCAGGTGCGCCGGCGACTTAACTGCTTCGGGCATGTGGTAGCCATCCTTTGACGACGTAGCTAGAGGAAATCGAACAGCAAGAATGAGATGGCGACGAGGCCTACAGCACCCGCCGCCATGAAAAAGACAAGACCGCCCACGTAAGCTGCGCTCTTTCTGGACATAGGCCTCTCCTGCGCCGATCTCTCAGAACTGCTAAAGCTATGCTCTCAGATCGCCATCATTACTGACATGATGTGAAATTTTCGTCGGCACTTGAGGGTGCGATGGTTGAGAGCTGACGGCCGATTCAGAGCATTCCCAACCACTTCAAGCCGCACTCTTTCCAGAAAAAAGCCAGGCAAAATCGTTTCCGCATCGGTTTTGTTACCCTGCGCCAGCACTGGCTTTCAGAACACAAAATGGCAAAAGCTTGCGGAAACGATTCGAGTGTAAGACAATGATTTCGCTAGATTTTGGAGACGGATTGCAAATCCGTGTACGCCGGTTCGATTCCGACCTCGGCCTCCACTATTGAAAGCCCCGTAGATCTCAGGTCTACGGGGCTTTTCATCATCCAGGGATGTGTGAATACTGGATCAGGTTCTGCGGACTCGGAAATTGCTGAGTCCGGCTATGCCCGAGTGGTGAAACTGGTAGACACAAGGGACTTAAAATCCCTCGACTTAGCGGTCGTGCCGGTTCGATTCCGGCCTCGGGCACCATCCAAAGAAAAAGGCCACTCACGCATGAGTGGCCTTTTTTCGTTTAGGAGGGAATCGTCCAGTAGGGTGTTTCATCCGCGTCGCGTTCGATGCGGGAGCGGCTGTCGAGAATGAAGGCCTCGAGCATGGCGGCGTCGAGCAATTCGGTGCGGGCGATAGGGCGGTTGAGCACCGACTGACCGCTGCGGGAAAAGACCTCGACATCGTAGGCACGCTGATCGCGCGTGGAGATCACGCAGCGCAACGGCTCGAATCCGCCTTTCAGGGTGTTGAAGGCACTGGCGAGTTCGACATAGAGGGTCATCCGGAAGAGCTTCCTGTTCAAAGGTGGCACTGTGACAGCATTGGCTGCTACAGGGTTTCACCTTTGCAGAAAAGTGCCGTCATATCGCGATGCTAGTCGCAAAATCCCGGCGCTGCTTTCGGATTTTCATTGCCAGCCTTGCAGCCAGCATTCTGCATCCTGCAGCTCGTGCCAGTCCAGCGTCCAGGTGCGGCGAGTGAGAACGGCTTGTATATCTATCTGCGAGATGGGGTCGGTCTCGACGTCCGGGGTGTGGACGCGGGTGACGATGAAGTGCTTTTGCCGTTTCCGCGGCTGGACGGCAGTCCATTTGCTGAGCAGCAGCTTGTTGGGGTTGATCTGACGCTGCTTCATCCCTGCATGGCCTCCAGCAGAGGGGCGCTGCGATAACGCTGCAGCAAGGCTTCGAGGTTGCGATCGGGCATGGCGTGGGCCCTAAGCGCCGTGATGGTGCGCTCGACGTACTCCAGGGTGGTGCCGAAATGGCCGCAGGCTTCGGTCAGGACGCGATTGAGGATGTCATCGGAGAGGCTGCCGGCATAGCAGGGGAGATTACGTTTGAGCACGAAGCCAAGCGCCTGGACCTTGCTGCCGTCTTCGAGGTGACATTGCAGCCAGCGGGGGCGGTAGGAGCCATCTGGCATCTCCCGTTTCCAGAGCGCCAGCAGATGATCGTCCAGCTGATCATCGGGCAACTGGTAGGCGAAGCCCGAGCAGGAGCCGCCGCGATCCAGGCCCAGTACCAGGCCGGGCTGCTCGGGGGTGCCGCGGTGTAGCTGGGACCAGAGATAGAGGCCACGGTGATAGCCATGTACCCGAGCCCGGCGCACGGCGACGGCGGGGCACTCGGGGCGCCAGATCAGCGAGCCGTAGGCGAACAGCCACACCGGGCCGGGTTGGCGTTGGGCCAGGGTGGCCTCCAGAGAGGCTACGAGTTCAGGATGGGTGAGCGGGGTGGCGGGCGCCAGCTTGGGGGGATAGGAATCGTGGGTGCTGGAAGAAATCTGTCTATGCATATGTCGCCTGGTCCTCAACCGCTGGAGCTGCCAGGTCTAGGAACCCGGCACTAAGATCCTAACGAAAGTCCGGGAAGAACTCCTAGACCGTTCGTGCCCATCTTTATGACGCCTGGTTAGGTTGCAGCGAGAAACATGCCAGGGCGCACCGGAAAAGCGCCAGACGAAAAAAAGCCCGGCGGTTGCCGGGCTGAGAAAAGAGCACGAGACCAATCAGACGCTGGTGCGGATCAGGTGATCGAAGGCGGCCAGAGAAGCCTTGGCGCCTTCGCCCAGAGCGATGACGATCTGCTTGTAGGGCACGGTGGTGACGTCGCCTGCGGCGAAGACGCCGGGCAGGGAGGTCTGGCAACGGGCGTCCACTTCGATCTCGCCGCGCGGCGACAGCTCGACGGTGCCCTTGAGCCAATCGGTATTGGGCACCAGGCCGATCTGTACGAAGACGCCTTCCAGGTCGATGTGATGGAATTCGCTGGAGTTACGATCCTTGTAGACCAGGCCGTTGACCTTCTGGCCGTCACCCTTGACTTCACTGGTGAGGGCGCTGGTGATGACGGTCACGTTGGGCAGGCTGAACAGCTTGCGCTGCAGCACGGCGTCGGCACGCAGCTGGCCGTCGTACTCGATCAGGGTCACCTGGGCGACGATGCCGGCGAGGTCGATGGCGGCCTCGACACCCGAGTTGCCGCCACCGATCACGGCGACGCGCTTGCCCTTGAACAGGGGGCCGTCGCAGTGCGGGCAGTAGGCCACGCCGCGGTTGCGGTATTCCTGCTCGCCCGGGACGTTCATTTCGCGCCAACGGGCACCGGTGGCGAGGATCAGAGTCTTGGCCTTGAGCGAGCCGCCATCGGTGAAGCGAACCTCGTGCAGGCCGCCGGCTTCGTGGGCCGGGATCAGCTGCTCGGCGCGCTGCAGGTTCATGATGTCGACTTCGTACTGCTTGACGTGCTCTTCCAGCGCCATGGCCAGTTTCGGACCTTCGGTCTCCTTGATGGAGATGAAGTTCTCGATAGCCAGAGTGTCCAATACCTGACCGCCGAAACGCTCGGCGGCGACGCCGGTACGAATGCCCTTGCGTGCGGCATAGACGGCGGCTGCGGCACCGGCTGGGCCACCCCCGATGACCAGGACATCGAAGGCGTCCTTGGCATTGAGCTTGTCGGCGGAGCGGGCGGCGGCGCCGGTGTCGAGCTTGGCGACGATCTCTTCCAGGCCCATGCGGCCCTGGCCGAAGGGTTCGCCGTTCAGGTAGACGCTGGGCACGGCCATGATCTGGCGGCGCTCGACCTCGTCCTGGAACAGGGCGCCGTCGACGGCGACGTGCTTGACCCGGGGATTGAGCACGGCCATGAGGTTCAGGGCCTGCACCACGTCCGGGCAGTTCTGGCAGGAGAGGGAGAAATAGGTTTCGAACTGGTAGTCGCCGTCGAGGGCCTTGACCTGCTCGATGACGTCCTGGCTGGCCTTGGAGGGATGACCGCCCACCTGCAGCAGGGCCAGGACCAGGGAAGTGAATTCGTGGCCCATGGGCAGGCCGGCGAAACGCAGGTCGATGTTCTGACCAGGGGTCAGCAGGGCGAAGGAGGGGCGACGCGCATCGCTGCCGTCGGTGCTGAGGCTGACCTGATCGGACAGGCTGGCGATGTCCTGCAGCAGGCTGTGCATTTCACGGGACTTCGCGCCATCGTCGAGGGACGCGACGATCTCGATGGGGCGCGTGACGCGTTCGAGGTAGGTCTTGAGCTGGGCTTTCAGATTGGCGTCCAACATGGCGACGTGGCTTCCGTAAAAAATGGGCAAAAAAAGAGCGCGCGGGCAAGGCGCCCGGGCGCTCGGGCTAGATCAGGCGGGCGTTAGATCTTGCCGACCAGGTCCAGCGAGGGGGTCAGGGTCGCTTCGCCTTCTTTCCACTTGGCGGGGCAGACTTCGCCCGGGTGGTTGGCGACGTACTGGGCGGCGCGGACCTTGCGCAGCAGTTCGCTGGCGTCACGGCCGATGCCGTTGTCGTGGATTTCGCACAGCTTGATCTGGCCTTCCGGGTTGATCAGGAAGGTGCCACGCAGGGCCAGGCCTTCTTCTTCGATCAGTACTTCGAAGTTGCGTGCCAGGCGAGCGGTGGGATCGCCTACCAGCGGGTAGTTGACCTTCTTGATGGCTTCCGAGGTGTCGTGCCAGGCCTTGTGCGCGAAATGGGTGTCGCAGGACACGCCGTAGATCTCGACGCCCAGCTTCTGGAACTCGGGGTACAGGTCAGCAAGGTCTTCCAGTTCGGTGGGGCACACGAAGGTGAAGTCGGCCGGGTAGAAGACGATGGCGGACCACTTGCCCTTCAGATCGGCCTCGGTCACCTGGACGAATTTGCCGTTGTGGTAGGCGGTCGCGGTGAAAGGCTTCACTTCGGTGTTGATCAGGGACATTGATGACTCCTTGATGGGTTTAAGTCAGGGTTGAAATCGATAGGACGCATACTAATCGCATTTTGACGATTCACCTCATTGTTAAAGGCGATGCCAACGATTGGGCGTCTCTATCGGATACTACAGGTATTGAGTCAAATCAGTGACTTAGCCTGCCTCAGGCCGGGCCCAGCGCCTTAGTCGTAGCCGGATGCTGACCCCATTCGCTCCAGGAGCCGTCGTAGAGTCGACCATCCGGCAGGCCGGCGACGCTGAGGGCGAGCAGCAGCACCGCGGCGGTGACGCCACTGCCGCAGCTGGTGATTACCGGATGCAGGCCATCTATACCCAGGGCCTGGAAGCGCTGGCGCAGCTCCTGGGGTGGCAGCAGGGTACCGGCCGCGGTCAGCAGGCTGTCGTAGGGCAGACTCTGGCTGCCGGGCATATGGCCAGAGGCCACGCCTGGGCGTGGTTCGGGGGTTTCGCCAGTGAAGCGCTTGGCGCCGCGGGCATCAAGGACCTGGGTCTGGCCCAGGCTGAGCGCGGTCTGCACATCGCCCAGGCCACACAGCAGGCGATTGTTGAAGATGACCGGGTAGGGCGGCTGCGGGCTGGGCTGGTTTTCACCGGCCTCCAGCGGCAGGCCCTGTTCCCGCCAGAGTGGCAGGCCGCCATCGAGCACCATCACCTGGTCGTGGCCGAACAGGCGGAACAGCCACCAGGCCCGGGCAGCGGAGAAAAGGCCCTTCTGGTCGTAGACCACCAGGGTCGTCTCGGGGGTGACGCCCAATTCGCCCGCGAGGCGGGCGAAACGGCCCGCGCTGGGGACCATGTGCGGCAGCGGAGTGTCCGGATCGGAGAAGTGTTCGATATCGAAGCGCAGGGCACCCGGGATGTGCTGCTGTCGATAGGTCTCGTCGGCGATCTGGGGTTCGTTGGGCAGGTAGAGACTGGCATCGAGGATCAGCAGATCCGGGCGACCGAGTTGCTCCTGCAGCCAGGTGGCGGTGACCAGCGGGGAGGCGATCATGGGCGGCGTTCCTTGATGAACAAAGGGCGACAGCTTAGCGCGCCTGGCGCGACGTGGGCTGTCAGGGATCAGCGGATACTTTATCCTCGTCAGCCTGGCAACTGGATAGATGACTTATGAGCGAACTTAACGGGCAATCCACCGGCGGCAACGACTGGCAACTAGGACGGATCGTCGGTGAACTGCATGAGGCGCGCAGCCAATGGCGCGAGACCCATGGACGCTTCCGCGAATTCAGCGGCCGCGAGCTGCCGTCCCGCAGCGTCATGGCCAGCGTGATCGAATCCCTGAGCGGTGCGCTCTTTCCGCTGCGCCTCGGTCCGGATCAGTTGCGCCAGGAAAGCGAGGACTTCTATGTCGGCTTCGAGCTGGAGCGCGCGCTCAATGCGTTGATGATCCAGGCGAAGCTGGAGCTGGACTATTTCGCCAAGCAGCGTGGCGAGAATGGCGTCAATCGCGCCGACGAGGCGCGCCGGCTGGTGCAGGCCTTCGCCCTGGCGTTGCCGGACCTGCGCCGTCTGCTGGATACCGACGTGATCGCCGCCTACCAGGGCGATCCCGCGGCGCGCAGCGTGGACGAGGTGCTGCTCTGCTACCCGGGCATCCATGCGATGATCCATCACCGCATCGCCCACCACTTCTATCGCAGCGGCTTGCCGTTGCTGGCGCGCATGGTCAGTGAGCGGGCGCATTCGGCGACCGGGATCGATATCCATCCGGGCGCCCAGATCGGCGAAGGCTTCTTCATCGACCATGGCACGGGCGTGGTGATCGGCGAGACCTGCATCATCGGCGACCGGGTGCGCATCTACCAGGCGGTGACCCTGGGCGCCAAGCGCTTCCCAGCCGATGCCGAGGGCAATCTCAAGAAGGGCCACCCGCGCCACCCCATCGTCGAGGACGACGTGGTGATCTATGCCGGGGCGACCATCCTCGGGCGCATCACCATCGGCCAGGGCTCGACCATCGGCGGCAACGTCTGGCTGACCCATGGCGTGCCGGCCAACAGCAACGTCAGCCAGGCCAGCCTGCAGGGCTGCGCCGGTCTGGCTCAGGAGTAGTCGGCGGCGTTGTCACGAGCGAACTTGGCGAGAAAGCGCCGGGTTCGTTCCTCGCGTGGGTGATTGAACAACTCGGCCGCCGGGCCCTGCTCGACGATGCGCCCACCGTCCATGAACAGCACCCGGTGGGCGACGTCGCGGGCGAAGGCCATCTCGTGGGTGACGATGAGCAGGGTGCGACCCTCCTGGGCCAGCCCGCGGATCGTTTCCAGCACCTCGCCGACCCGTTCGGGATCCAGCGCCGAGGTGGGTTCGTCGAAGAGGATGGCCTGGGGGCGCATGGCCAGCGCCCGGGCGATGGCGACCCGCTGCTGCTGACCACCCGATAGCTGCCCTGGATAGCTGTCGACCTTATCGGCCAACCCGACCTTTGCCAGCAGCTCGCGACCGCGGACGAGGACGGTATCGCGCGGCTCGCCCTGGACGATGAGGGGACCCTCGATCACGTTCTCCAGCGCGGTGCGATGGGGAAACAGATTGAAGTTCTGGAAGACGAAGCCCATGCGCTGGCGCAACGTACGAATGCTGCCCTGCTGGGCCTTGAGCGGCCGGTTGGCATCGATGCGCAGGTCGCCCAGGCGGATGGTGCCGGCCTCGGGGGTCTCCAGCAGATTCAGGCAGCGCAGCAGGGTGGTCTTGCCCGAACCGCTGGGACCGATGATGGCCACCACCTCGCCTTGAGCCACCTGGAGGTCGATGGCCTGGAGCACGGTCTGCTGTTGAAAGGACTTGGATAGCCCCTGCACCTCGATCATGACGGGCCTCGTTCGTTGATGTGGCGTCCGTAGTGCCGCTCCAGGCGGTTCTGCAGGGTCGACAGCAGGCTCGCCAGCACCCAGTAGAGCAGCGCGGCGGCCAGGTACAGACTGAAGATCTCGAAGGTGCGGGCAGTGATCAGCTGGGCCTGGCGGAACAGCTCAGGCACCTGGATGGTGGCGGCCAGCGAGGTGTCCTTCACCAGCGAGATGAAGCTGTTGCCCAGCGGCGGCAGGGCGATGCGCAGGGCCTGGGGCAGGATGGCGCGCCTCAGGGTCTGCAACGGCGTCATGCCGATACTGGCAGCGGCTTCCCATTGGCCGCGGTCGATGGCGCCGATGGCCGAGCGGATGATTTCCGCGGTGTAGGCGGCCATGTTCAGCGAGAAGCCGATCAGCGCCGCCGGCAGCGGATCGAGCTGCAGGCCCAGCTCAGGCAGGCCGTAGTAGATGACGAACAGCTGCACCAGCAGCGGCGTACCCCGGAAGAACGAGATGTACAGCCGCGCCAGGCTGCGTAGCGGCAGACTCCGGGAGCGACGCAACAGGGCCAGGCCGAAGCCCAGCAGCAGGCCGAAGAACATGCCGCCGAGGCTGAGGACCACGGTCCAGATCGCGCCCTTCAGTAGGAAGGGCAGCGAATCGAGCAGGAGCTGTAGCGTGTCGCTCATTGGGTGACGTCGGCCTTGAACCACTTCTCGGAGATCTTGGCCAGGGTGCCGTCGGCGCGCAGCTTGGCGATGGCCTGGTCGACCGCGGCATGGAATTCCGGATTGCCCTTGCGCTCGGCGATGCCCGATTCCTGGCGGCTGAAAGGCTCACCGGCCAGGGCCAGCTTGTCCTTGGTCTTGGACAGCAATTCCAGGGCGGCCAGGCGGTCGACGAGGATGGCGTCGATACGGCCGACGCGCAGATCCTGGTACTTGGTCGGATCGTCTTCGTAGGTGCGCACGTCCGCCTTGGGTACGTTCTGGCGCAGCCACTGCTCGTAGTTGGTTCCCAGGCCGACACCGACCTTCTTGCCGGCGAGATCGGCGGCGGTCTTGATACTGTCGACGTCGTCCTTGCGCACCAGGGCCTGGATGCCGGAGACGGTGTAGGGGGTGGAGAAATCGTATTTCTTCTTGCGCTCGTCGCTGATGGTGACCTGGTTGATCACCACGTCCAGCCGACGGGATTCCAAGGCGGCCAGCAGGCCATCCCACTTGCCGGGCTGAATCTTGGCATCGACGCCCAGCTCCTTGGCCAGGGCCTTGGCGAAGTCCACTTCGAACCCGGTCAGTTGGCCCTGTTCGTTCTGGAAGCTGAAGGGTGGGTAGGTGCCTTCCAGGCCGACGACGAGTTCGCCGCGCTGCTTGACGGTCTGCAGGAGGTCTTCCGCCTGGGCGGTGGCCTGGTGGGCCAGGCCCAGGGCCAACAGCAGGGCGGCGCTACGGAGCAGACGCTGGGGGAGAGGCTTGCGCATGAAGGAAATCCTTGAGGTTGTGAGGGTGCGCCACTATGGGGGTGTCTGATCTGACATCCCAAGTCCGAAAACTGCTGACGTTATGCCATCGTCCAGTTCGTTGGCTAGCCGATCACGCCAACCAGTCGCCATAGGCGAAGGTGCCCGGCGCGCCGCCGGTGTGCAGGAAGACCAGCGGGCCGGGTGGCAGGGCGCCGCTCGCCACCAGGTCCAGCAGGCCGGCCATGGCCTTGCCAGTGTAGACCGGGTCGAGCACCAGGCCTTCCAGTCGGCCCAGCCGGCGAATGGCCGCCAGGGTGCCGGCATTGGGTTCGCCATAGCGGGGGCCGAAGTAGCCGTCGCGCAGTTGCGGCGGATCCTGGGGCGGCGCGACGCCCAGCAGCTCGGCCAATTGCTGGCGCAGCTGGGTGACCTTGGGCAACTGGTCGGCCTGGGTACGGGAGACGGTGACGCCGATCACTGGCAGGTCGGGGCGCAAATGGTGCAAGGCCAGATCCAGGCCGGCCTGGGTGCCGGCACTGCCGGAGGCCAGGATGATGGCCGCGGGTTGCAGGTCCAGGGCGTCCAACTGAGCGTCCAGTTCCAGACCCGCACGCACATAGCCGAGGGCGCCCAGGGCGCTGGAGCCGCCAATGGGGATCACCCAGGGCTTGCGCCCTTGTTGGCGCAGGCGCGCGGCTTCGGCCTCCAGCTGGCGGATCGGGTCATCGAGTGCAGCGACCGACCTGATCTCGGCACCGAACAGTTCCAGCAGCAGGCGATTGCCGCCGTGCAGATAGCCGTGATCCGCGGTGGCGATGGGATTTTCCAGCAGGGCGACGCAGGCCAGGCCCTGTTGCGCGGCGACGGCGGCGGTCTGACGGACATGATTGGACTGGATGGCCCCGGCGGTCACCAGGGTGTCGGCGCCGGCGGCCAGCGCCTCGGCGACCAGGTATTCCAGCTTGCGCACCTTGTTGCCGCCCAGGGCCAGGCTGGTAGTGTCGTCGCGCTTGCAGTAGACCGGTCGGCCCAGCTCCGCCGAGAGCCGCGGCAGGACCTCCAGCGGGGTCGCCGAGGGTTGCAGCGTCAGGCGCGGAAAGCGGGCGAGGGCAGTGGCGAGCATGGCGGGACCCTGGGCAGTGAAGAGGGCATCACTCTAGGGCCAAGCCTCGCCCGCCAGCAATCCTGGCCTCAGGCGAGGTCCGGACGACGCGCCCAGGCCTGGGGCACCAACGAGCGCAGCAGCACGCCGTAGAGGGGGACGAAGAGCAGCAGGCTGACCGTCAGCTTGACGCCGTAGTCGACCAGGGCGATCTCCGGCCAGTGGCTGGCCATGAAGGGATTGTCGCTGTGCCAGAAGGCGATGGAAAAGAAGGCCAGGGTATCGAGGGCGTTGCCGAACAGGGTCGAGACCGTGGGCGCCAGCCACCAGTGGCGCGAACGCCGCAGCCGGTCGAACACCTGGATGTCGAGCAGCTGGCCGAGCACATAGGCGCAGAAGCTCGCCAGGGAGATGCGCAGGACGAAAACATTGAGCGCGGCCAGCGCCGCCCAGCCCTGGAAGCTGCCGTCCTGGAACAGCACCGAGACCGCGTAGGAAACCACCAGCGCTGGGATCATGACCCGGGCGATGACCTGGCGGGCCGGCGCCTTGCCCATCACTCGGACGGTGAGGTCGGTGGCGAGAAAGATGAAGGGAAAGCTGAAGGCGCCCCAGGTGGTGTGCCAGCCGAACAGCTGCAGCGGCAACTGCACCAGGTAGTTGCTGGCGATGATGATGAGGATATGGAAAGCGACGAGCGCGGCCACCAGGGCACGCTGTGGGGTGGCAAGCAAGGCAGACATGGGCAGTCCTTTTTTGGTTACCTGGGGTGAGGGAACCCAGGGCGCTGAGGCAGGGCGGCATTCTACGGATTCGCGGCGCGCCTGGCGAGGGTGCGGTGGTCGGCGCCCGATCGAAAGGCTCATCGGCGCGATGGGCAGAGCGGGCAGCCTCCTGCTAACTTGTACGACTTCCGCACCGACAGAGAGCTTCCTGATGCACTTTCGATCGCTGGGTCGTACCGATCTCAAGGTTAGCGCCATCGCGCTGGGCACCATGACCTGGGGTGAGCAGAACACCGAGGCCGAGGCCTTCGAACAGCTGCGTGCCGCCAAGGCCGCTGGGGTCAACTTCATCGACACGGCGGAGATGTATCCGGTGCCGCCACGTGCCGAGACCTATACCCGCACCGAGACCATTATCGGCAACTACTTCCGTCGGCATGGCGATCGCGCCGACTGGGTGCTGGCCAGCAAGGCGGCCGGTCCGGGGCGCGACATGGACTATATCCGCGAGGGCGGTCTGGCCTTTACCAAGGCCAATCTCACCGCGGCGTTGGAGGCCAGTCTCCAGCGGCTCAACACCGACTATCTGGATCTCTACCAGCTGCACTGGCCGGATCGCCGCACCAACTATTTCGGTCAGCTGGGCTACGAGCACAGCGAGGCGGCCTTCACGCCCCTCGAAGAGACCCTGGAGGCCCTCGACGGCCTGGTGCGCGCGGGCAAGGTCCGCCATGTGGGGCTGTCCAACGAGACGCCCTGGGGCGTCCAGCAATTCCTGCAGCTGAGCGAGACCCGGGGTTGGCCGCGGGTGGTCTCCATCCAGAATCCCTACAACCTGCTCAATCGCAGCTTCGAGGTGGGCCTGGCCGAGCAGGCCATCCGCGAGCAGGTGGGCCTGCTGGCCTATTCGCCGCTGGCCTTCGGCGTGCTGGCGGGCAAGTACCTGCAGGGCGCGCGCCCGGAAGGGGCGCGGCTGACCCTGTTCGAACGCTTCCAGCGCTACAGTAATCCCCAGGCGCAAAGGGCTGCCCAGGCCTATGTCGAGCTGGCACGGGAACGCGGTCTGGATCCGGCGCAGATGGCTCTGGCCTTCGTCACCAGCCGGCCCTTCGTGACCAGCAACATCATCGGCGCCACCTCGCTCGTTCAGCTGGAAAGCAACCTGGCGAGCAGCGAATTGGTACTGGACCAGGACACCCTGGCCGCCATCGAAGCCATCCACGTCGACCAGCCCAATCCGGCGCCCTGATCGCGTGGTATCCGGCGCCCGGTACAGCAGCGGTACCGGGCGCTTTTTTTGGCTCGCCTGACTGGACGGTGACCAACAGGGCAGTGGCGCAAGGCCTGCTGTCCGCGACGCCTATTAAAACTGCGGCCTCGACGCCCTAGAGTCGGTCGGACCTCCTACGCCTGCAGGTATCCGTCATGACGTCGTACGAAATCGTGCTCCTGGGTGACCAGGACGCTTCCATCGTGGCTCATCAGGCCATCCCCCAGGCCCTGGCGCTGACCGCCAGGGCATTGGGCATCACGTTGCGATCACGCTGGCTGCCGAGTGTGGCGGCCGATGGCGCCCTGGCTGAGTGCGATGGCCTCTGGTGCGTGCCGGGCAGTCCCTACCGTAATCGAGACGGGGTGCTGGCGAGCATTCGCACCGCCCGTGAACGGCGGATTCCCTTTCTCGGTACCTGTGGCGGGCTGCAGTACGCCCTGCTGGAGTACGCTCATGCCGTGTTGGGCTGGACGGACGCGGCCCACGCCGAGGAGGATCCGCTGACGTCGCGAGCGCTGCTGGCGCCCCTGAGCTGTGCCCGCATCGAGTATCACAATGAGCTCCGCCTGGAGCCCGGTTCGCGCCTGGCGGAGGGCGAGGGCGGTCTGCGGGCGCAGGCCAGCTATCACTGTCGCTTCGGCGTGAATCCCGAGTACCTGCCGGCCTTGCTCGCCGCCGGCTGGCGGGTACTGGCCTGGGACGAGGAAGAGGTGCCCGTGGCCTTCGAGCTGGCCACCCAGCCCTGTCACTTCGGCACCCTCTATCAGCCCGAGCGTGAAGCGCTGACCGGCCGGGTGCCCGCCGCGGTGCGCGCCTGGCTGGAGGCCGTGGTCGCAGCGCGGAGACTACAACCATGAGCCGGCCGGACCTACCGCCCGATTGCGTGGTGATCGCCTTCGTCTCGCAACGGGCAGACGACGATCCGGCCTATGAGCGCATGGCGGCGCGCATGCTGGAGCTGGCGCAGGCGCAACCGGGCTTTCTCTGGGTGGAATCGGTACGCGGCGCCGATGGCCTGGGCATCACCCTGTCCTATTGGACCGACCAGGCCGCGGTCGCGGCCTGGGGTGCCCATCCGGAGCATCGCCAGGCGCAACGGTTGGGCCATGAACGCTGGTATCGCTGGCATGACACCCGGGTCCTGCGATTGCTGTCGTCGCGCTCCGGGACTGGCGTCATTCCAGGCGGATCGCGCCCAGCGCTGGAGTGACGCGAATCCAGCCGATGCGACTGTCTTCGCCGATCAGCATGACCTTCTTCCAGGGGCGGAAGGGCGCGCTTTCCAGGACCAGGATGCGATCACCCGGTTCGAGCATGGCGAGCAGTTGGCGATTGGCGACCACGCTGCGCTCCGGCATCGAGGGATACTGCATCAGCGGAATCTGGCCGCCACGGATCTGCCAGGTTTCGCCACTGGCTGCGTTGATGAAGGTCGGCAGCCGCGTCAGCAGGATGGCCAGCGCGAAGAACCCGATCAGCAGCAGGACCAGCCGCTGCGTCACGGTGCGGGCGGCAACGATATCGGGTGACAGCTTGCCAAGCGAGGACATGGGAATGGCTCTGGGCGGCGGACGGTAGAGGCTCGATGCTACCGTCGTGCGGCCCATTGACATCATTCACATGAAGGAAAGGTCAACGGCTGCTCATTCGCCAGTGCCAGACTGTGAACGGCCGCAAAGCGGCCGGCTAGAGGGGCGGCTCAGGGCGCCAGCTGGCGGGTGACTTCCACGGCCTTGTCGAAGGACGGATAGCCACTCTTGGCCACCGCCAGCTCGCCATAGGCGCTCTTGTAGGTCTGCGCCTGGATGGGATCCGCTTCAGGAACCAGGAAGGGATCGGTGTACAGGCGATAGAGCAGGGCATAGGCCAGCGGATAACGATGATCGGCAGAGGCGTTCAGCAACTCCAGGACATCATCGGTCTGCGGGCCCTGCTTGATGGCGATCACCGCGCGATAGAACTCCACCTCGCCATCGGCACTGGTCCCGCCGTTGCGCAAGAGCAGGGCATCCGCGAGCTTGAGCTGTTCTTCGCTGCCACCCAATACCAGCAGCTTGGCCTGCAACAGGTCGTTCTGGCGCAGCAGGGTGGTCTGTTCCGCGCTGAGCGGCCGCGTTTCCGCTACCTCGTGGTGACCGCCCAGGGAGCAGCCGGCGAGGGAAACACACAGCAACGGGAGCATCCATTTCTTCATGTCGAGATCTATCCGCGGAGTCGTGACGCTGGTTCCAAACTTTGGACGATAGCAGTTCTTTGCAGCTTTGCGCAGAACCGGAAGGCAATCCTGGAGTCGTATCCGCACGTCCACAGAGCGCCCATGCCTGGCTATTTCCAGCGTCGCGCGCTTCGGGCATTGTATGCGACAAGCGGCTGGATAGACCGCCGTTCGTTTTGCCTTCACGTACAGATCAAAGGACTCCCATGATCACCAAATGTCTGTTTCCGGCAGCCGGCTATGGCACTCGTTTTCTCCCTGCGACCAAAGCCATGCCCAAGGAAATGCTGCCCATTGTGAACAAGCCGCTGGTGCAGTACGCCGTGGAGGAAGCTCTGGAGGCGGGCCTGCATCAGATCGGGATCGTCACCGGTCGTGGCAAGCGCTCGCTGGAAGACCATTTCGACATCAGCTACGAGCTGGAAAGCCAGATCAAGAACACCGACAAGGAAAAGTACCTGGTCGGCATTCGCAAGCTGATCGACAACTGCACCTTCTCCTACACCCGTCAGGTGGAAATGAAGGGCCTGGGTCACGCCATCCTGACCGGCCGCCCGCTGATCGGTGACGAGCCCTTCGCCGTGGTCCTGGCGGACGACCTCTGCCTGAACCTGGAAGGCGACAGCGTCCTCAAGCAGATGGTCAAGCTGTACAACCAGTTCCGCTGCTCCATCGTGGCCATCCAGGAAGTCCCGGCCAACGAGACCAACAAGTACGGTGTGATCGCCGGCGAGATGATCCGTGATGACATCTACCGGGTGAACAACATGGTCGAGAAGCCCAAGCCGGAAGATGCGCCGTCCAACCTGGCGATCATCGGCCGCTACATCCTGACCCCGGACATCTTCGACCTGATCGAACAGACCGAGCCGGGCAAGGGTGGCGAGATCCAGATCACCGACGCCCTGATGAAGCAGGCCCAGGACGGTTGCGTACTGGCCTACAAATTCAAGGGCCAGCGTTTCGATTGCGGTAGCGCGGAAGGCTTCGTGGAAGCCACCAACTTCTGCTTCGAGAATCTGTACAAGGCGCTGTAAGACGCCCTGTACGATGGACGAGGCCACCCTGCGGGTGGCCTCGTCGTTTCTGGCGGTCGGCCAGCCGTGCCGCTGCCCGGGGTGGCCTTGCGTTATGCTGGCGCCAGCAGCAGCAGAGAGAGAGCTCCATGACGACCTATGATTTCGACCTCTTCGTGATCGGCGCCGGTTCGGGCGGCGTGCGCGCGGCGCGTTTCGCCGCCGACTTCGGGGCCCGGGTGGCGGTAGCGGAAAGCCGTTACCTCGGCGGGACCTGTGTGAACGTGGGCTGCATGCCCAAGAAATACTTCATCTACGGCGCTTCCTTTCGCGATGAATTCCGTCAGGCCCGGGGCTACGGCTGGGACGCCGAGGTCCCGGCCTTCGACTGGAATACCCTGGTCGCCAGCAAGGATCACGAGATCCGCCGGTTGAACGGCATCTACCGCGCCCTGCTGGTCAACAGCGGAGTGACCCTGCTGGAGGCCCATGCCCGCATCCTCGATCCCCACACCGTCGAGGTGGAAGGCCGGTGTTATCGCTGCGAGCGCATCCTCATCGCCACCGGTGGCTGGCCGGACGTACCGGATTTCCCTGGTCGCGAGCATGCCATCACCTCCAACGAAGCCTTCTACCTGCCGGAGCTGCCCAAGCGGGTGGTGGTGGTGGGCGGTGGCTACATCGCCGTGGAATTCGCCTCGATCTTCCAGGGCCTGGGCGCCAAGACCACCCTGCTGTATCGCCGCGAACTGTTCCTGCGCGGCTTCGACCAGGGCGTGCGCGAGCACCTGCGCGACGAGATGCTCAAACGTGGCCATGATCTGCAGTTCAACGCCGACGTGGCGCGGATCGACAAGGTCGCCGATGGCAGCCTGCAGGTGACGCTCAAGGACGGGCGCGTCCTGGAAGCCGATTGCGTCTTCTATGCCACTGGCCGCCGGCCGATGCTGGATGACCTGGGGCTGGAAAACACCGGGGTCGCCCTGGACGAGCGGGGCTTCATCGAGGTCGGCGAGACCTTCCAGACCACGGAGCCATCGATCTACGCCATCGGCGACGTCATCGGTCGGGTGCAACTGACCCCGGTGGCGCTGGCCGAGGGCATGACCCTGGCGCGACACCTGTTCAGCCCCGACAGCTATCGCCCGCTGAACTACGACCTGATCGCCAGCGCGGTCTTCAGCCTGCCCAACCTGGCCAGCATCGGCCTGAGCGAGGAAGAGGCGCGCGAGCGTGGCCACCGGCTGAAGATCTTCCAGAGCAGCTTCCGGCCGACTAAGCTGAGCTTGACCGAGGTGCAGGAGCGCACCCTGATGAAGCTGGTGGTGGATGCTGACAGCGATCAGGTGCTGGGTTGCCACATGGTGGGGCCGGACGCCGGCGAGCAGATCCAGTGCCTGGCCATCGCCCTCAAGGCCGGAGCGACCAAGGCCTGCTTCGACGACACCCTGGGCATCCACCCCACCGCCGCGGAAGAGTGGGTCACCATGCGCAAACCGGTTCGCGAGGACGAGGCGCGCTGATCGGGCGCCTCGCCGCCGCGCGCATTACTTGGGTAGCGGCGCTACCACGGGCGTGACAGGCGCTACCGCCTCACGCTTGGCGTAGCGCTGGGCCAGCACCGCGCAGACCATCAGCTGGATCTGGTGGAACAGCATGATCGGCAGCAGCACCGGCCCCATGGTGCTGCCGGCGAACAGCACCTTGGCCATGGGCACCCCCGTGGCCAGGCTCTTCTTGGAACCGCAGAAGACCACGGTGATTTCGTCTTCCTTGCTCATGCCCAGCAGCCGCGCGCTGTAGCGGGTGGCGAGCAGCACCAGGGTCAGCAGGGTGGCGCAGATGAACACCAGGCCCACCAGCGACAGGATCGGCGTCTCCCGCCAGAGGCCTTCGATCACCGCTGCACTGAAGGCGGTATAGACCACCAGCAGGATGGAGCCCTGGTCGACGAACTTGAGCTTGCCCTTGTGGCGGTCCACCCAGTGGCCGATCACCGGGCGCAGCAGCTGGCCGGCGACGAAGGGCAGCAGCAGCTGGACGCAGATCTTGACGATGGCATCCAGGGTGCTCTGGCCATCCGAGCCGCCATGGGCGTCGAGCAGCAGCCGGACCAGCAGCGGCGTGAGGAAGATACCGAGCAGGCTGGACAACGACGCGCTGCAGACAGCCGCCGAGACATTGCCGCGGGCCATGGAAACGAAGGCGATGGAGGACTGCACCGTGGCGGGCAAGGCGCACATGAACAGCACGCCCAGATAGAGCTCGGGCGTCACCAGCGGCGCCAGCAGCGGCTGCAGCGCCCAGCCCAGCAGCGGAAAGCTGATGAAGGTGAAGGCGAACACCAGCAGGTGCAGCCGCCAATGGGTGATGCCGGCCACCAGTGCCTGGCGCGACAGCTTGGCACCATGCAGGAAGAACAGCAGGCCGATGGCGATGTTGGTCACCACGTTGGCGATCTGGGCGGCGAGGCCCCGGCAGGGCAGCACGCTGGCGAGAATCACCGTGGCGACCAGCATTAGGGTGAAGTTATCGGGCATCAGGCGGGGACGAGCCATGGTCTCTCTCGGGTTGTCTGCGAATAGCCCCAAGGCTATCGTCTCCTGCCCTAGCCGACTAACGCGAAAAGCCCCAATGATGTCGTCAAACGGACAGTCTGCGGTCGAACGTCCCGTTCCCGAACTCGCCAACCTGCCACGGCGCCTCTATGCCCGGGTCGAATCCCTGGCGCAACCGGCCTGGACACCCTGGCACCGGCATCCCTGGGGGCAGCTGTCCTATGCCATCAAGGGCGTGCTCACGGTGACCACCGCCGAAGGCAGCTATGTGGCGCCACCGCAGCGGGCGGTGTGGATCGCCGCCGATGTCGAGCATCAGGTGCGTTCCTCGCCCAGGGCGGAGATGCGCAGTCTCTATGTCAGTGCCGAGGCGGCGCCCTATGTCGGTGAGCGCTGTCGGGTGGTGGCGGTGAGTCCCTTGATCCGTGAGCTGATCAAGACCTTCAGTGGCTTCGCCCGGGAGTATGACGAGGACGGCACCGAGGGAAGGCTGGTGTCGGTGATGCTGGATCAGTTGCAGGCGGCGCCCGAGGTGGGGCTATCGCTGCCGGCGCCCCAGGATGGCCGGCTGCGCCTGCTGTGCGAGGCCCTGGCGGCCAATCCGTCGGACGATCGTACCCTGGCGCAGTGGTCCGGGGTGCTGGGCGCCTCGGAAAAGACCCTGAGCCGGGCCTTTCTGCGGGATACCGAGCTGACCTTCAGAACCTGGCGGCAGCGGTTGCGGCTGATCAGTGCCCTGGAGCGCCTGGAGCAGGGCGCCGCGGTGACCGAGGTGGCGCTGGATTGCGGCTACAACTCGCCGTCGGCCTTTATCGCCGCCTTTCGCCGGCAGTTCGGCGCGACACCCGGGGCCTTCGCCCTGGGGGCCTAAGGGTCAGGCGGTAGCGCCAAGCAGATTCAGGTAGTCGCCGAAGCCGCCGCGCGCGCGGCAATCCAGCCGTGAGCTGGTACGGACGCGTACGCTGTTGCTCCAGGCGATGCGTGCGCCCTGGGTCTTGAGCGCGGTGACCAGGCTGACGTCTTCGTCCACGGTCATGGACGGAAAGCCGCCGGCTTGCAGATAGGCTGCGGTAGAAATGCCGAAGTTGGCGCCATGGATGTGCTGATGGCCTTCGCGGTCGTGATAGGCCGCCTCGTAGCGGGCTCTCAGACCAGGCGAATGTGGCGTCCAGTCATCCACCTCCACTACGCCACAGACGGCATCGGCGCCATAGGCGAGCTGGGCGGCGAACCAGTCCGGCGCCACCTCGGAGTCCGCATCGGTGCAGGCCAGCCAGCGAGCGCCACGCTGGATCAGGTGCGCCGCACCGGTCGCCCGGGTCAGGCCGACGTTGCAGGCCCAGACCTCCAGGGCGGTCACCGGCAAGCGGTGAACGATGTCGGCGGTGCCGTCGGTGCAGCTGTCCAGCACGATGACGATCTCGACGGCTTCACCCAGCAGCGCCGGATGTCGCGCGGCGCGCAGCACCGATTGCAGGCAGCGTTCGACGTGTTGCTCTTCGTTATGAGCGGGTATCACGGCACCTATCATAGAAGCTGCTCCCGGCGGGCGACGGAGGTGGGGTCGGAGGACCAGAGGGTGAGGAGAAAATCGGATTCTTCGAGGTGGCTCAGGCGATGCAGGCCGGGCAGGGCGGCCATGCGTTCGTGGACCTGGTCGCCGGTCAGGGCGCAGCCTTCGATGGGGTGGCGCCAGTGGCAACCGAGCAGGACGCCGCCGGGTAGCAGGGCGCTGTGAGCGCGATCCAGCAAGGCCGCCAGGCCGTTCTCGCCGAGGTAGTAGCCGATCTCGCTGATGACGATGAGATCGAAGGCGCCTGCCGGCCAGGCGTCCGGCAACAGCAGGTGGCGTACCTCGACATGGGCCTGATCGGCCAGGCGCTCGCGGGCCGTGGCGACCGCGGAGGCGTTGCCGTCGCTGACCAGCAGGCGTTCGCAACGCTCGGCCAGCCGCCTGGACAGCTCACCGGTGGAACAG
Organism: Pseudomonas benzopyrenica; assembly: GCF_036884265.1. Taxonomy (NCBI): domain Bacteria; kingdom Pseudomonadati; phylum Pseudomonadota; class Gammaproteobacteria; order Pseudomonadales; family Pseudomonadaceae; genus Pseudomonas; species Pseudomonas benzopyrenica. The sequence goes on from NZ_CP145723.1 coordinate 2,180,737, forward strand.
CCCGGCTCGTAGCCCTGGGTGTAGCGGCGGTGGGGCAGCATGGCCAGGGTCAGGTCCCGCTTGCGCGCCTCGTACCAGCGATGACGATAGTCCCAGGGGTCTTCACTGCTGGCGTACAGGGAGTCGAAATAGCTCATGGAGACGGTCACGTCAGATAGACCTCCCAGGCACGGGTGAGACGGGCGACCACCGCAGGCGGCAGGATCGGCCCCTGTCCCGTGCTGGCATCCTCGGTCAACTGACTGCCGAAGGCATTCACCGCATGCTTCTTCAGCGCCAAAACGTCTTCTTCCAGATCCAGGCGGCGCGCTCTTTCCCAGGGCACCCGTGGGTCACCCGGAGTGGCCCAGTGCCAGGTCCAGACCGGTACTTCGATGCAGCGAGCGCCACGCAGCCGGCAGGCTTCCACCGCGGCGCGGCCGGTGGCTTCGTGATCGGGATGGCCATCCAGCCGCCAGGTGGCGAAGACCACGTCCTCGGGCGTGATGAATTCCAGCAGCCGCTGTTGCAGGACGGCTTCCTGCTCGCTCACCTGGCCATCCGGAATCGCCAGGCGCGTCACGGTGGCGCGCTCCAGGCGCAGGCGGCGCAAGGCTTCGCGGGTCTCGAGCGGACGGGTATTGCGCAGTCGGGTGGTGGGCCAGAGGGTGGATCGCGGATGACTACCATCGCCATCGGTGACCGCCACCAGCGCCAGGCGGCGCCCCAGTTCACCCAGCTGGCAGAGCAGGCCGCCGCAGCCCAGGATCTCGTCGTCCGGATGAGGCGCGACGACCACCGCGCGATGTCCGGGCGGGACCAGTTGCGACGCCTCGATGGCCGGCATCTCGCCAAAGCCGGACCACTGTAGCCAGGCCTCGGGCGTGGTGCCGGCTCCTTGAATCTGACGATCGCCTACAGTTGCCAAGGGGCACCCTCCAGCAGATTGAGGTCACCCAGTACCGCCAGATCACGCTCGGCATGACTCTGGCGCAGGTAGACCGGCAGGTCCGCCATATGGCGGGCGCAGTAGGCGTCGCGGCATAGCGGGGCGGCGCCAAAGGCCCGGCCGGTATGGCGGACGACGATTTCGGCGCACTGTTCGACCAGGGCCCGTAGCTGGCAGATGGGATAGCGGGCGTCCGCTACAGGCTCCTGATCTATCCAGTGGGCCGCCTGACGCAGCGCGGTCGCGGCGCCGAGCAACGCGGCATCCACGTGGCCCAGATGGGCCAGGGCATGGGGCTCGCGATGGCGTTTGCAGTAGGCGCGCAGGGTGTCGGCCAGGGCGGTGGCCGAGCCATACCAGCAGGCGGCAATGCCCCCGCCGCCGTGCCAGAAGCCAGGGCGATGCAGATAACGGCCAGGGGCACCGACCAGTACGCCGGCTGCACCATCGAACAGCACGTCGACGCTGCCCGTATGCTGCATGCCGATCGCCCGCCAGCCGTCCTGAGTGACCTCGACGCCGGGTTGATTCATTTCCACCGCCACCAGCATCGGATGGTCGTCCATCCAGGCGGTAACTAGGGCGTGACTGACCAGAGCGGCACCGGAGCACCAGGACTTGCGGCCGTGCAGGGTGACCATGCTGTCGGCGCCATAGCGCACCAGCAGCCGGGCATCCGGCGGCTCGGCGGCCCAGACACCCCAGAGGCTGGCGGGAGGCGGCACGAAGCCATCCAGTTCGCTGAGGATGGCGAGGGCGTCGGTGTGGCCTTCGTACAGCTTGACCAGGCCCAGGTCGTGATTGGCTACCTTGGCCAGGGCGCGCCAGCGCTCCAGGGTCTGCCCCTGGCCTGGCAGCGGCAGGCGATCGAGGCCGCGCTGGTTGAGAATCTGGAGTCGGTGTTGCAGCAGTGCAGGAGTGACCTCGTCATAGGCCCACTCGTCCAGGGTGTCCTGAAGGTTATCCAGATCGATCGACATCGGCTCCATCCCGTGGCTGGCGACGGCGCTGTCCACGACAACGCTCGTTAGTGCAGACCACGGGCAACGCGGAGGGGTTTCGCTTAGGCGGTACGTTGGCCGACGGCAGGCGCGTCGCTACTCGACGCCCAGCCGTTTGCGCCGTGCCGCCGTGAGGCCCTGGCGCACCTTGGCATACCCGGCCCAGGGATCGTCCTTGAGCGCTTCGAGGCGTGGCAGCAGGGAGTCGAAGCGCCATTGATCGCTCGCCTCCAGGGTCGACAGCTCCTCGCGAGCGATGGGCACCGAAACGCCAAGGTGCGGACGGGCGCGCAGGGAAAAGGCGCTGACCGTGGTGGCGCCATGGCGATTGCGCAGGTAGTCGACGAAGATCCGCCCCTGGCGATTCTGCGCGCCCATCTTGGCGGCGAAGAGCTTGGGCAAGGTATTGGCCAGGTGCTGCGCTGCCGCCTGAGCGAAGGCCTTGACGATCTCCCAGTCCTGGCGCCGATCCAGGGGCACCACCAGGTGCACGCCGCGACCGCCGCTGGTCTTGACGAAGGCCTGCAGCTCCAGTTCGTCGAGCAGGGTCAGTACCAGTTCCGTCGCCTCCACCATGCGCGACCAGGGCAGGGTGGGATCAGGGTCGAGATCGAGGATGAAGCGGTCGGGGCGCTCGATACGGTCAGCGGTGGCATTCCAGGTATGGAGTTCCACCGTACCCATCTGGGCCGCACCGATGAGCGCCTCGCGGCTGTCGATGACCATCAGGGGAGCGTGGCCGGGATCCAGTGCCGGATCCAGTTCGCGGATGTGGGGGATCGCCAGGGTCTGCTTGTGCTTCTGGAAGATCTGCTCTCCGGCGATGCCCTCGGGCGTGCGGACCAGGGCAACGGGGCGGTCGGCCAGGTGCGGCAGGAGCCAGTCGGCGACGGCGGCGTAATAGCCGGCCACGTCGAGCTTGCGGGCGCCGCTGGCGTCGTCGATGACCCGCTCCGGATGGCTGATGCGTACCCCGGCCACGGTGGCATCCCTCTGCTTGCCTGCGGACGGGCGGCGTGAGGCAGAGTGGCGCGCCGCCTCGGCCTCCCGGGCCGGAGTCGCCTCCTCCAGCCCGATCTCCCGGGCTGGCTTGTCGTCGCGCAGGCCATGGAAGACGCCCTGGCGGACGATGCGATCCTGGGTCATCTCGGCGTAGGCGATTTCGCACAGCTGTTCGGGCTTCAGCCAGGTCACCTCGCGGTAGGCGGCGCCCTTGGGCGGATCCACCACGGGTGGCCGCTCTACGATCAGCGGCTGGAATCTGCCATGCAGTTGTTTGAGCATCGCTGCGGTGAAACCGGTGCCGACCTTGCCAGCATAGTGCAACTCCCCTTGCTCATCATGCAGCGCCACCAGGAGCGCGCCCAGGTGCTGCCGCCCGCCCTTGGGCGGGGTGTAGCCGACGATGATGAATTCCTGGCGGTGGGCACACTTGAGCTTGATCCAGTCCTTGTTGCGCCGAGAGCGATAGGGGCTGCCCAGGCGCTTGCCGATAACCCCCTCGAGACCGAGTTCGCAGGCACTCGCCAGGATGCGATCGGCGGGCACCTCGAAGGCGGCGGAAAAGCACAGCAGGTCGCTGTCGTTGCTGTCCTCCAGCAGTTTGCCCAGCAGCTCGCGGCGCTGCTCGACCGGGACCTCGCGCAGGTCTGCACCGTTCAGATAGGGCATGTCGAATAGGTAATAGGCGATGCGGGTGGCCTTGCCGGTCTCGAAGGCATTCTGCAGCGCTTGGAAGCTTGAGACGCCCTGGCCGTCGTTGACCACGATCTCGCCGTCCAGCCAGGCGTTGTCGAGGCCCAGCGCGGCCAGCGCCCGGGCCTGTTCCGGCAGGCGCTCGGTCCAGTCGTTGCCGCTACGGGTGAAGAGGCGCACCTCGCCGCCTTCGATGTGGGCGAGCAGGCGGTAGCCGTCGTATTTCACCTCGTACAGCCAGTCGCCGGCGGGTGGACTGTCGACCAGGGTGGCCAGTTGCGCCTCCAGGGTCTCCGGTAATTCGGCCTTACGCGCCTTGGCCCTGCGTGCCGGCGGCTTGGGACTGGTCGAGCGGGTGCTGGCCTTGGTCTGCTTGCCCTGACCCAGGCGCGGCAGGGTCTTGTCGCTCAGCACGCTGTCGGGCTCGGCGGCGGTCACGTCGTAGTCGGCGATGTCACGGGCCTGGTCGTCGCGTTCCTTGATCAGCAACCACTGAGGCTTGTCGCTATGGCCCTGCAACCGGGTGCGCACCAGGGTCCAGTGGCCGCGCAGCTTTTCGCCCCTGAGTTCGAACTTGAGTTTGCCGGCGGCATAGCCCTCGGCCGCATCGCCATCGGCCTGCCACTCGCCGCGATCCCAGACGATGACGTCGCCCGCGCCGTACTGACCTTCGGGAATGCTGCCCTCGAAACTGCCGTAGGCGAGGGGATGATCCTCGACCTGCACCGCCAGGCGCTTTTCACCCGGGTCCAGGCTGGGCCCCTTGGGCACCGCCCAGCTCTTGAGGGTGCCGTCCAGTTCCAGGCGGAAGTCATAGTGCAGACGGCGCGCGTCGTGCTTCTGGATGACGAAGCTCATGGCGCCCTTGGCCTTGCGTCGACGTGGGTTGTCCTCGTCACGCGGCTCGGCGGTGATGTCGAAGTTGCGCTTGCGGTTGTATTCGCTGGTCGAAGGAGCCATGGCAGCGATCCTCACTTGGCCTTGCGACGGGCGGCAGGGCTACGCCGACTGGTCGAGCGGCCAGAACTCTTGGGCTTGGGTGCATCCTTGGCCTTGTCCTGCTTGCCACCCAGGCTGCGGCGCAGCAATTCGGTGAGGTCGATGACGTCGGCGCCACTGTCTTCGGGTTCGGGTTCTTCAGCAACGGCTTCGAGCTTGCCATCCTTGAGCTTGCGCTCGACCAGGGCCATGACGTTGTCCTTGAAGGTGTCGTGGTACTGGTCCGGATCCCATTGCTCGGTCATGTCGTCCACCAGGCGCTGGGCCATGTCCACTTCCTTCTTGCTCACCTTGGCATCCAACCCTTCGAGTCCGACGTCTTCCGCGGACCGCACCTCGTCGGCCCAGCGCAGGGTATTGAGTACCAGGGCATCGCCCAGCGGCATGATCACCGCCAGGTGCTGCTTGGAGTGCATCACCAGGTTGGCCACCCCGACCTTGCCGGCGGCGCTCAGGGTGTCACGGAGCAGGGCATAGACCTTTTCGCCATTCTTGTCCGGCGCCAGGTAATAGGGCTTCTCGAAGTGCAGGATGGAGATCTCGCGCGCCTCGACGAAGGTCAGGATGTCGATGGTGCGGGTGGCCTCGGGCAGGGCGTTGTGGATCTCGTCCTCGCTGAGCACCACGTACTTGCCCTTGCCATGTTCGATGCCCTTGACGATGTGTTCGCTGGGCACCTCCTTGCCGGTGGTCTTGTTGATGCGCTTGTAGCCCACCGGGTCGAGGCTGCGTTCGTCCAGCCAATCGAAGTCGATGCCCGACTGCCGGGTCGCCGAGACCACCGAGACGGGGATGTGCACCAGGCCGAAGCTGACGGCGCCTTTCCAGATCGAGCGGGGCATGGACGTTCTCCTTGAGGGGTGTTCCTCTATGGATAGGCCGGCGATCCACCCGGTTCCGCCCCGGGGAACCCCGCTTCGTTGTTGGGTTCTACCCCCCGAACGACGATTTTGCCGTTGCAGGTGCAAGGTAGAGAGGAGCAGGGCGTGGACAGTGTCGATCAGGAAGTTTTGCGCAAGACCCTGGCCTGGCGACGGGAGGGCCATGGCGTCAGCCTGTTCACCGTGGTCCAGACCTGGGGCAGCTCGCCGCGGCCGCCGGGCGCCATGCTGGCCCTGCGCGACGATGGCCAGGTCTGTGGCTCCGTGTCCGGTGGCTGCATCGAGGACGATCTGATCGCCCGACTGCACGCCGGCCAATTCGCCGGGGAACGCCCGGAGATCATCACCTACGGTGTTTCCGGCGACGAAGCGGCGCGTTTCGGGCTGCCCTGTGGCGGTACCTTGCGCCTGGTCCAGGAGCAGGTCGACGACTGGCGCTGGGTGGAACAGCTGCTACAGCGCTGCGACGATCATGAACTGGCCCTGCGCGAGCTGGACCTGGCCACTGGCGAGGTGCGGATCTCCAGCACCACGCGCGACGAGCCGGTCACCCTGGACGAACGACGCCTGCGCCTGGTGCATGGGCCACGCTGGCGCCTGCTGCTGATCGGTGCCGGTCAGCTGTCGCTCTATGTCGCCGACATGGCCGCCATGCTCGATTTCGAAGTGCTGGTCTGCGATCCCCGTGAGGAGTTCCGCCAGGGGTGGGAAACGCGCCAGGCGCGTTTTATCTCCGGCATGCCGGACGATGCGGTGCTATCCATCCGCCCGGACGAACGCACCGCGGTGGTGGCCCTGACCCACGATCCGCGCCTGGATGACCTGGCGTTGCTGACGGCGCTGCAGTCCGATGCCTTCTATGTCGGCGCCCTGGGTTCGCTGCGCAACAATGACCGCCGTCGTGAGCGACTGCTGCAGCTGGAGGTGCCAGTGGCGGCCATCAACCGCCTGCATGGCCCCATCGGCCTGCATATCGGCAGCCATACGCCGCCGGAGATCGCGCTGTCGCTGCTGGCGGAGGTGGTAGCGGTCAAGAACGGCATCGCCCTAACCCAGAAGAAGCGGGCCCTGGTGGCGGTGGAACAGGTCGCCTAGGGATGACAGGGGTACAGGTGCTCGTCCTGGCAGCCGGAGCCGGTAGCCGTTTCCGCGTAGCGGGCGGTGACGACAAGCTGCAGGCACCATTGCCCGGTCACCCCGAATCGACGGTATTGCAAGCCACCTTTCGCCTCTGGAAGAGCCTGGATCTGCCCTGCCTGGCAGTGGTCGCGAGCGGGGCCCCCTGGCGCGCCGAGCTGGCCCGAGAGGAAGGCCTGGAAGTGCTGACTCTGCCCACCACCGGCATGGGCGACAGCCTGGCCGCCGCGGTGCGAGCGACGCCGGACGCATCTGGTTGGCTGGTCGCCCTGGGCGACATGCCCTTCGTGCAGCCCGCTACGGCGCGACAGCTGCTGGCGCTGCATGACCCCGCGCGCGTCGTCGTACCCGTTTTCCAGGGAAAGCGCGGTCACCCCGTGCTCTTTGGTCGGAATTTTGCCGCTGCGCTGGGCGACCTCCAGGGCGACGAAGGAGCGAAACGGCTCTTGCGCCAGGCGTCGGTGCTAGAGCGGAAGGTGACGGACGTCGGTATCCACTTTGACATCGATACCCCCGCTGACCTTGAAAAAACACCCTCGATGGCTCTCGAACTTCCTCATTTCGCTGTTCTTCCAACGCAGGAGAACGCTATTCGGGGCAAGACGATCATGAACACCATCGAGTCCATGCTGGACTATCTCAAGGATCACGAGCTGCAGCTCACCACGGCGGAATCCTGCACCGCGGGCAAGGTAGTAGGGTTGCTGTCGGAAATACCTGGCAGCGGCAGTTGTATCGAGTCCGGTTACGTCGTCTATTCGCCCGAAGCCAAGCAACGTCTGTTGGGCGTCAAGCCGGAGACGATCGAGCGGCATAACCTCACCAGCGAAGCCGTGGCACGAGAGATGGCCGCGGGCGCCCTGCGCGACAGTCCGGCCCAGGTGGCCATCGCCAATACCGGGCTGGCCGGGCCGGGCGGGGCGGATGGCATTCCCCAGGGAACCGTCTGTTTCGCCTGGGGCTACCGGGTCAGTGACGACATCGTGCTCTATTCCGAAACCCAGCATTTCGCCGGCGACCGCGAGGCCGTGCAGCTGGCCGCGGCCCGGCACAGCTTGAACGCCGTAGTGCCCTATCATCAACGTCTCGAACGCGAATCAGAGGAGAATGCCCGATGACCGAAGCCCTTCAGCGCGACATCATCCAGGCCCTGCAGGTACCCGAGCAATTCGATCCAGCCCAGGAGGCCGAGCGGCGCATCCAGTTTCTCAAGGATTATCTGCTCAACAGCCGCCAGGAGAGCTATGTGCTGGGCATCAGTGGCGGTGTGGATTCCTCCACCGCCGGCCGCCTGGCGCAGCTGGCCGTAGAGCGCGCGCGCGAGGAGAGCGGCAACGCACGTCTGAGATTCATCGCCATGCGCCTGCCCTATGGTGTCCAGCGTGATGAGGAAGATGCCCAGCGCGCGCTCAAATTCATCCAGCCGGACGAGACCCATACCGTCAACATCAAGCCGGCCAGCGACGCCATGCTCGCCTCGGTGCGCGAGGCGCAGGTGGCCTTCGATGACGAGCTCCATGAAGACTTCACGCTGGGTAACATCAAGGCGCGTCAGCGCATGATCGCCCAATACGCCGTGGCCGGCGCCCGTGGAGGGCTGGTGATAGGCACCGACCATGCGGCGGAGGCTCTGATGGGCTTCTATACCAAATTCGGCGATGGCGCCTGCGATCTCACGCCCTTGCACGGCCTCAACAAACGGCGGGTCCGGGCCGTGGCCGAATGGCTGGGGGCGCCGGACGATCTGGTACACAAGGTGCCCACCGCTGATCTGGAATCCCTCTCACCGGGCAAGGCCGACGAAGATGCCTTCGGCATCACCTACGCCGAAATCGACGACTTCCTCGAAGGCAAAGCGGTGAGCCCGGCAACCCTGGAGATCATCCTCAACACTTACCGGCGCAGTGCCCATAAGCGTGATCTTCCCTATACCCCTTTCTAATTGATTCAAAGGGTTAGGACGTTTTATAAAGGTTTTTTCTGACGTCCGTTCCTGAATATTGCCCGCCTTTCAGCCTGCGTCCCGGTATATCCCAGCGAATACCGGGACACAGGCTTCTTTATTTATAAATAACTTTATATTCCTGTCATAAGCAGATGATATTTATGGATTTTATCCATTTTTCAGAAGCGATCGGTCATTGCCGTTTGGCTGAACTTTTGCGCGCCCTCGGTGCTCAGACTCTTTCAGACACACCCGCGTGAGTGCTTCCGGTTGCAGTTGGGCCGCGGCTGTCTGGAGTGGTGTCCTCCTGGGCATCGCTACGGGTTACCGATCCCTCTGCGAGGGGTTGGCCAGCCGGGCCTCTTTGGCGGAAAGCCAAGCAGTAGTGGGTTCATGACCTAGGTCGCAGCGCTTGAGCGCTGCGACCTTTCACGCGTCTCTAGATGGAGTCAGGCTCGATGTCGAACACCGATCTCCCCGGTTCTTTTTCCGCGCTTTCCCTCGATCCCGCCACGGCTGCCCAGACCCCGCGCATCGCCATCGAATCGGTCACCCCGGCCGTGGACAATGGCCAGTTTGCCGCCAAAGGTATCGCCGGTCGGGTCGTCGAGGTGACTGCCAAGATCTTCGCCGATGGCCACGACAAGCTGGCTGCCAGCGTGCTCTGGCGTCAAGAGGGCGAGGAGAACTGGCAACAGGCTCCGCTGACCCTGGAAACCAACGATCTCTGGCGCGGCCGCTTCACACCGCCGGCCGTGGGTCGTTACGAATTCGTGGTCCAGGCCTGGTGGGACGTCTGGGGTACCTATCGCTACGAGATCGAGAAGAAGTACGCCGCGGGTGTCGGCCTGAACCTGGAGTTGCAGGAAGGCCGCATCCATGTGGAACAGGCGCTGTCTCGCGCTGAAGGCGAGCAGCGCGGTCCGTTGGAGGCGCTACTGCAGCGCCTCGATCAGGCGGGCAGTGAGGGTGACAAGGTCGCCGTGCTGCTGGCGGGTGAGGCCAGCCAGGCCATGGCACCTGTGGATGCCTATGTGCATCTGACCCACAGCATCGAATACCCGCTGGACATCGAGCGCCTGCGCGCCGAATTCGCCAGTTGGTACGAACTCTTCCCACGCTCGATCACCGATGACCCCCAGCGCCACGGCACCTTCCGTAACGTGATCGGCGAATTGCCGCGTGTCCGCGACATGGGTTTCGATGTCCTGTACTTCCCGCCGATCCACCCGATCGGCCTGGCCCACCGTAAGGGCAAGAACAATACCCTGGGGGCGGGCGCGGATCAGCCGGGCAGTCCCTATGCCATCGGTAGCCCCGATGGCGGCCACGATGCCGTGCATCCCGAGCTAGGTACCCTGGAGGACTTCCGCGCCCTGGTGGCCGCGGCCGCCGACCACGGTCTGGAGATCGCCCTGGACTTCGCCATACAGTGTTCGCCCGACCATCCATGGCTCAAGGAACATCCGGGCTGGTTCTCCTGGCGGCCGGATGGGTCCATGCGCTATGCGGAGAACCCGCCGAAGAAGTACCAGGACATCGTCAACGTCGACTTCTATGCCAAGGATGCCGTGCCGGATCTGTGGCTGGCGCTGCGTGACGTGGTCTGGCACTGGGTGGAGCAGGGCGTGAAGATCTTCCGCGTAGACAACCCCCACACCAAGCCGCTGCCGTTCTGGGAATGGCTGATCGCGGACATCCGTGGGCGCGACGCCGATGTCATGTTCCTCGCCGAAGCCTTCACCAAGCCAGCGATGATGGCGCGCCTGGGCAAGGTGGGTTATAGCCAGAGCTACACCTATTTCACCTGGCGCAACACCAAGGCTGAGCTGACCGAGTATTTCACCCAGCTCAACGAAGCGCCGCTGCGCGATTGCTACCGGCCGAATTTCTTCGTCAACACGCCGGACATCAACCCGGGCTTCCTGCAGACCAGTGGCCGTCCCGGCTTCCTGATCCGCGCGGCCCTGGCCACCATGGGTTCCGGTCTGTGGGGCATGTACGCCGGCTTCGAGCTCTGTGAGGGCGCGCCCCTCACGCCCGGCAAGGAGGAATACCTGGATTCGGAGAAGTACGAGCTGCGCCCGCGCGACTTCTATGCGCCGGGCAACATAATGGGCGAGATCGCCCAGCTCAACCGGATCCGCCGGCAGAACCCCGCCTTGCAAACCCATCTGGGGCTCAAGGTCTACACCTGCTGGAACGACCAGATCCTCTATTTCGGCAAACGCACCGACGACCTGGGCAACTTCATCCTGGTGGCAATCAACCTGGATCCCTTCAACGCCCAGGAAGGCCATTTCGAACTGCCATTGTGGGAGCTGGGCCTTGACGATCACGCCACCACCTATGGCGAAGACCTGATGACCGGGCACCGCTGGGCCTGGCACGGCAAGACCCAATGGACACGGCTGGAGCTGTCGATGCCCTTCGGCATCTGGCGCATCCAGGCGGGCCACTAGCGACCTCGCAGGCGGGTCGACCAGGCAGCGGGAGACATCCCGGCGTGCCTGGTCCGATCCGTCCCCATCGCCGGGCGGCATGGACGACCGGCGCACGCATCTGATTCAGACGCCCTGTTAAGGACCTGACGACATGGCAAAACCCAATAAAGCTCGTTCCCGCAAACCTGCCGCCTTCATCGACGATCCGCTGTGGTACAAGGACGCGATCATTTACCAGGTGCACGTGAAGTCGTTCTTCGACTCCAACAACGATGGCATCGGCGACTTCCCCGGCCTGATCGACAAGTTGGACTACATCGCCAGCCTGGGCGTCAACACCATCTGGCTGCTACCGTTCTATCCCTCGCCGCGCCGCGACGACGGCTACGACATCGCCGAGTATCGTGGCATCCATCCCGACTACGGCACCATGGCTGACGCCAAGCGATTCATCGCCGAAGCCCATGCCCGTGGCCTGCGGGTGATCACCGAGCTGGTCATCAACCACACGTCCGACCAGCACCCTTGGTTCCAGCGCGCCCGCCGCGCCAAGAAGGGCTCGGCGGCGCGCAATTTCTACGTCTGGTCCGACGATGACCAGAAGTACGATGGCACCCGCATCATCTTCCTCGACACCGAGAAGTCCAACTGGACCTGGGACCCGGTCGCCGGCCAGTACTTCTGGCACCGCTTCTATTCCCACCAGCCGGACCTCAACTTCGACAATCCCCAGGTCATGAAGGCCGTCATCTCGATCATGAGGTACTGGCTGGATCTGGGTGTCGACGGTCTGCGTCTGGATGCCATTCCCTATCTGGTGGAGCGCGACGGCACCAATAACGAGAACCTGCCCGAGACCCACGTGGTGCTCAAGGAGATTCGCGCCGAGATCGACGCCAACTATCCGGACCGTATGCTGCTGGCCGAGGCCAACCAGTGGCCGGAAGACACCCAGCTGTATTTCGGCGATGGCGACGAATGCCACATGGCCTTCCACTTCCCGCTGATGCCGCGCATGTACATGGCCATCGCCCAGGAAGATCGCTTCCCCATCACCGATATCCTGCGCCAGACCCCGGAGATCCCGGCCAATTGCCAGTGGTCGATCTTTCTGCGCAACCACGATGAACTGACCCTGGAGATGGTCACCGACCGCGAGCGGGACTATCTCTGGAACTACTACGCCTCGGATCGCCGCGCGCGCATCAACCTCGGCATCCGTCGTCGCCTGGCGCCGCTGCTGGAACGCGACCGTCGCCGTATCGAGCTGCTCAACAGCCTGTTGCTGTCGATGCCCGGTACCCCGACGATGTACTACGGCGACGAAATCGGCATGGGTGACAACATTCACCTGGGCGACCGCGATGGCGTACGGACCCCGATGCAGTGGTCGGTCGACCGCAACGGTGGCTTCTCCCGCGCAGACCCAGCCAGCCTGGTGCTGCCGTCGATCATGGACCCGCTCTACGGCTACCAGGCGATCAACGTCGAGGCCCAGTCCCGCGATCCCCATTCGCTGCTCAATTGGACGCGGCGCATGCTGGCCGTGCGCAAGCAGCAGAAGGCGTTCGGCCGCGGCACCCTGAAGATGCTGTCGCCCACCAACAGACGCATCCTGGCCTACCTGCGCGATTTCACCAATGCCCAGGGTGAGCACGAGACCATCCTCTGCGTGGCCAACGTTTCCCGTGCCGCCCAGGCGGTGGAGCTGGACCTGTCCAACTTCGCCGGTCAGGTGCCGGTAGAAATGATCGGCGGCAGCGCCTTCCCGCCCATCGGCCAGCTGCCCTACATGCTGACCCTGCCGCCCTATGGCTTCTACTGGTTCTACCTGGCCGGCAACGAACAAATGCCCGCCTGGCACACCGAGCCCCCAGCGCCGATGCCCGACTACCAGACGGTGGTCATCAAGCGCAATCTGCAGGAGCTGCTCGACGGTGAGCCGCGCCGCATCTTCGAAGAGGTGCTGCCGGTCTATCTGCCCAAGCGCCGCTGGTTCGGTTCCAAGGACGAGGCCATCACCGGCGTGCGTCTGGACTACGCCGCCCAGATCAATACCCCCAAGCTGCCGGTGATGTTCAGCGAAGTGGTGGTGACCAACGCCAAGGGCGAGGAGCGTTATGCGCTGCCCCTGGGTTTCCTTGCTGAGGAAGACCAGCACTGCAGCCCGCTGGCGACCCAACTGGCCATTTCTCGCATCCGTCATGTGCGCCGCGTGGGCCTGGTGACCGACGCCTTCGCCCTGACCAGCTTCGTGCATGGCGTGTTCGACGCCTTCCACAAGGGCGCCAAGCTTGCCGTGCCCGCGGGTGAACTGCGCTTCGAGGTCTACGATCAGGCGGAGGACTTCGCCCTGGATCCGGACATCGAGATCAAGCACCTGGGCGTGGAGCAATCCAACAGTTCGCTGATCGTCGGCGATCACCTGATGCTCAAGCTGATCCGCAAGGTGGCGCCGGGCATCCATCCGGAAGTGGAGATGGGCCGCTATCTGGCCCAGGCCGGATTCGCCAATATCGCCGCGACCCACGCCGTGGCCCAACGCGTCGCCGCGGATGGCACGCCGCACGTACTGATGCTGGTCCAGCAGCACATCCACAACCAGGGTGATGCCTGGACCTGGAGCCTGGACGGGCTGGATCGCGTCACCCGCGATCTGCTCAGTGGCGGCATCTCCGACGTGGAGAACGAATTCACCGCCATGGGCGATCTGACGGTCTTCGCTGGCGTACTGGGCAAGCGTCTCGGTGAAATGCATCGGGTGCTGGCGCAGCCCACCGAGGATGCAGCCTTCGCCCCCGAGACCGTGGACGCCCAGGCGGCCAAGGAACTGGCGCATCGCGTGCGCGTCCAGGTCGACGGCGCTCTGGATACCCTGCAGGGCATGGGCGACCAGCTCGATGCTACCGGCAAGGAGCTGCTGCAGCGCCTGGTCGGCAAGCGCGAAGCCCTGGCCAAGCGGATCGAGGCCCTGGCCGCCGACGTCGAGGGTGGTCTGCGTATCCGTGTCCACGGCGATCTGCACCTGGGTCAGGTGCTGGTGGCCCAGGACGATGCCATCCTCATCGACTTCGAAGGCGAGCCGGCGCGGTCGCTGGAAGAACGCCGCGGCAAGTACGGTCCGCATAAGGACGTCGCCGGGGTGCTGCGCTCCTTCGACTACGCGGCGGCCATGGTCACCCAGTCGAGCAACGCCGGCGCCGATACCTCGGAAGAGCATCTGCAACTGCGTGCCAAGGCGGCAGAGACCTACCGCAATGCGTCCTACGCAGCCTTCCTGGAAGGCTATCGCACTGCGGCGGCCGACATCGGCCACCAGTGGAGCGAGCGGGGCGAGCAGGCGGCGCTGGATCTCTACAGCCTGGAGAAGGCGGTCTATGAGATAGGCTACGAGGCTGCCAATCGACCCACCTGGATCAACATCCCGCTACGTGGCGTCGCCGCCATCGTCGAGACCCTCTTGTCCGGAGCCCGCGCATGACCGATCACAATACCGCCCCCGTCGCTCCCCTGGACGACGCCCGGCTCTCGGCTGCCGAAGCCGAGTCGCTGGCCCGCGGCGAGCACGGCAATCCCTTCGCCGTGCTCGGTCCCCATCCCGATGGCGAGGGCGTGATCGTCCGCGCCTTTCTGCCCAGTGCCCTGGGTGTCGAACTGGTCGATCGCGTCAGCGGTCGGCCCCTGGCCCAGATGCAGCCCGGGCGGGTGCCCGGCCTGTTCGTCGCACGGCTGGAGTACGCCGCGCCCTACAAGCTGATCATCCGCTGGCCCAGCGGCGTTCAGGAAACCGAGGATCCCTATTCCTTCGGCCTGTTGCTTGGGGAGACCGATCTCTACCTGTTCAACGAAGGCCGCCACCGCAATCTCGGCGAGACCTTTGGCGCCCAACGCTGCCAGGTCGACGGCATCGAGGGTGTGCGCTTCGCGGTCTGGGCGCCCAATGCCCGGCGCGTCTCCGTGGTAGGCGACTTCAACAGCTGGGATGGCCGCCGCCTGCCCATGCGTCTGCGTGCCAACAGTGGCGTCTGGGAGCTGTTCGTCCCGCGCCTGCCGGTCGGCACGGCCTACAAGTACGAGATCCTCGGCCAGCACGGCGTGTTGCCGCTCAAGGCCGACCCCATCGCTCTGGCGGCGGAGTTGCCACCGCGCACTGCCTCGGTGGTGGCCGACAACAAGCCTTTCACTTGGCACGATCAGGACTGGATGGCTCGCCGTCGCGAGTTGCAAGGCGTGGAAGCGCCTATCTCGGTCTACGAATTGCACGCCGGTTCCTGGCGCCGCGAAGGGGGTGACGAGGGGCGCCAGTACAACTGGCGCGAGCTGGCGGAGCGCTTGATTCCCTACGTCCGCGAGATGGGCTTCACCCATATCGAGCTGCTGCCGATCATGGAGCATCCCTTCAGCGGTTCCTGGGGCTACCAGCCGCTGGGCCAGTTCGCGCCCACCTCGCGCTTCGGCACCCCGGCGGATTTCGCTGCCTTCGTCGATGCCTGCCACCAGGCGGACATCGGTGTCATCCTCGACTGGGTCCCGGCGCATTTCCCCACCGACGAACACGGCCTGGCCCGTTTCGACGGTACCGCCCTGTACGAATACGAGCACCCCTTCGAAGGCTTCCACCAGGACTGGAACACCTACATCTACAACCTGGGGCGCCACGAGGTGCATGGCTTCATGCTGGCCTCGGCCATGCATTGGCTCAAGCACTTCCACATCGACGGCCTGCGGGTGGATGCCGTGGCCTCCATGCTCTACCGCGACTATTCGCGCAAGCACGGTGAGTGGATTCCCAACATCCACGGCGGTCGCGAGAACCTGGAGACCATCGCCTTCCTGCGTCACCTCAACGAGGTGGTCCACGAAGAGGCGCCAGGCGCGCTGGTGATCGCCGAGGAATCCACCTCCTGGCCGGGCGTCAGCGCACCGGTCAGCGAAGGGGGGTTGGGTTTCGACTTCAAGTGGAACATGGGCTGGATGAACGACACCCTCCACTATGTGGAAGAGGATCCGGTCTATCGCCAGTACCATCACCACCAGATGACCTTTGGCCTGGTGTACGCCTGGTCCGAACGCTTCATGCTGCCCATCTCCCATGATGAGGTGGTGCACGGCAAGGGCTCGATGATCGAGAAGATGCCGGGCGACGTTTGGCAGAAGTTCGCCAACCTGCGTACCTACCTGAGCTTCATGTGGACCCACCCGGGCAAGAAGCTGCTGTTCATGGGCTGCGAATTCGGTCAGTGGCGCGAGTGGAGTCATGATCGCGAGCTGGACTGGTTCCTGCTGGAGCACGGTACCCACCGGGGCGTGCAGCAGCTGCTGGCCGATCTCAACCACCTCTATCGTCACGAGCCAGCCCTGCACGAGCGCGATCACTTGCCGGAAGGCTTCGACTGGGTGGTCGGCGACGACAATGGCAACAGCGTCTTCGCCTGGCTGCGCAAGGACGCCCAGCAGCGACCGCTGCTGGTCATCGCCAACTTCACCCCAGTGCCGCGTCACGACTACCGAGTGGGCGTGCCTGCACTGGGCCACTGGCAGGAGATCTTCAACAGCGATGCCGAGCGCTACGGTGGCTCCAATCTGGGCAATGGCGGCGGCGTGACGGCCGAGGAAATCGGCGCCCACGGCCAGCCGGCCTCGCTGAATCTGCAAGTGCCACCGCTGGGTCTGCTGGTGTTCAAGCCGCAGGGCTGATCCGGGAGCGCCCCATACGGGGCGCGTTCCGCTGACAGGCATCCCCGTTCTGGGCGATGCTTGTCAGGCATCTGGCCACCGAGAACCCCATGATCGATCTCGCCGAATGGAATCTGACGGTTCCCGTACCCATGCCCGTGGCCCAGGTACAGACCGCCGAACTCAACAGCAGCGCCTTTCGCAGCCCCTACCTCACGCGCGGCGAGGGGGGATCGCTGGTGTTCTGGGTCCCGGTGACCGGCACCCCGCAGCCCTTCAACAGCTATCCCGCCACCGAGCTACGCGAGACGCGTCCGGACGGCAGTGCCTATGCCTGGAAGTACCGTGAGGCGGATGCCCTGCTGCAGGCCGAGGCGGCGGTGCAGCAGGTGCCGTCACGCCCTGAGGTCATCATCAGCCAGATCGAGGACCAGACCCCGATACCGGCCGCGCCTCAGGCACTGTTGCAATTGGTCTATCGGGTGGAAAGTCAGGCCATGGGCAATGGACAGGTCGCCCAGGGTCAACTGATCGCCCGGTTGCGAGAGAGCCCCAGCGACAGCCCCAAGGACGTCATTCTGCTGGAACACCTGCCCCTCAACAGTCGCTTCAGCTACGACATCAAGCTGGCGCGCAGTGGCGTGCTCACCATACGTGCCCATGGTGCCGGTTCACGAAATGGGGATCTAGGTCTGCAACTGGACAACGCTTGGAGCAACCATCACCTGTATTTCAAGGCGGGCGCCCACTTACGTGACGGGGAAGGAGCCGCCACCGAGGGCGGACGGGTACTCTTCTACCGGCTGATTTCCATGCACCAGCCCAATAATCGGTAGGCCCGTCTCAGGTGGCATGCTTTTCCTGCTGCTTGCGCTCTTCGCGCCGATCATTGCTCACCTTGAGCTTCTTGGCACGACCTTCCAAGGCGAAGTAGAGCACCGCAGCGATCAGCAGCGGGATGATGAAATACAGCGTCCGATAGCCGAGCAGGGCGGCGATGATCTTGCCCTGGCTGAGGCCGTCATTGGCCAGCAGCGCGATGAAGACCGTCTCCAGTACGCCGACGCCAGCCGGGATATGCACGATGACCATGGCGATGCTGGAGAGCAGCAGTACGCCGAGCACATGCAGATAGTCCACCTGACGGCCGAGGAAGAGATAGACGATGGCGGCCATGGCCATCCAGTTGATCGAAGACACCAGCAGTTGCAGGCAGGCCATGCGCAGCGAGGGCAGGGCGAGCCGCTGCTTGCGCACCGTCCATTCGCGCTGTTTGGCGAAGGCGCAGACACCCAGGTAGAAGACGATGAAGGTCAGCAGGCCGAAGCCGATCAACCGTAGCGTGGTGTCGCCGACGAACCAGTTGGGCGGCATGTCCACCACACCGCTGACGAAGATGCCACCGGCGAGCAACACGTACCCCAGCCAGTTGGTGGCGATGCTCAGGGAGAAGATGCGGGTAATGGTGCCACTGGAAAGACCCAATCGCGAGTAGAGGCGATACCTCATGCCGATGCCGCCGACCCAAGTGCTCAGGGTCAGGGTAAAGGCGTAGCAGATGAAGGACACCAGGAACACCTGGCGCTTGACCAGCTTGTGCCCGCAATAGGCCCGACCGATGAGGTCGTAGCAGCCGTACATGATGTAGGACAGCACCACCAGGCCACCGGCCATGGCCAGCGTCGTCCACTTGTAGCCGGTAAAGACCTTCCAGACCTCGCCCCAGTCGACCTTCCGGGCGTAGATCACCAGCAGCACCACGACCGCGATCAGAAACACCCAGGTCAGGATCTTCTTGGCCAGGACCCAGCGGCCGTTCTGCGGCTTGGCGGCAGTCTGCCCGTCTTCCTGGTCGTCGGCGTGATCCAGGGTGTCGCTGTGGCTGCTCATCGTTGGGGATACCTTGAAATCGGGGAATCGACCCGGTCCTGGGTTTCCAGCTCGGGCTGCACCGGTGGACTCACCAGTTCGATCTTGGGGGTATGACCGGGCAGCCAGCCGACCCAGGCGGGGAAGTGGCGCAAAAAGTGGAAGACCAGCATCGTCTTGGCCAGGTGCCAATAGGTGCGCTTGGGCACCTTGCTGCTGTCGACGTGCTCGCAGTGATGCTGGATCAGGGTCTCCAGGCGACCGCGCAATTCACGGTTGAAGGCGTGGTCATGGAAGATCAGGTTGCATTCGAGATTGAGCGAAAGACTCAAGGGGTCCAGGTTGCTCGAACCCACGGTGGACCAGTGCTCGTCCATGGTCGCCACCTTGCCGTGCAAGGGGCGCAGGCAGTATTCGTAGATCTCCACCCCGGCCTTGACTAGGTAGTTGTAGAGCATCTGGGCGCCGACCTTGACGATGGCCATGTCCGGCTCGCCCTGCACGATCAGCACCACTCGGACGCCGCGCTGCGCCGCGTTGCGCATCTCCCGCAGCAGGCGATAGCCCGGGAAGAAGTAGGCGTTGGCGATCACCACCTCGCGTTTGGCGTTGCGCAGCATTTCCAGGTAGTGCTTTTCGATGTCGGCGCGATGTTCGTCGTTGTCGCGGTACACCAGCAGGGCCTGGGCATTGCCCGGGTTGCGGTTGTTGGCCGGCTTCTGCGAGCGCTTGCCCCACCAGCGGTGGGTTTCCTCAGGCGAGTTGATGGCGTCGCGAGCGAAGCGATGGATATCGTCGACGATGGGGCCTTCCACCTCGACGGCGTAGTCCTGCTTGGCTTCCGGCCCGAAGTCACCCAGGTGCTCGGCGGAATAGTTGATGCCACCGATGAAGCCCAGGCGGGCATCCACCACCACGATCTTGCGATGCAGGCGGCGGAAGAGGTTGGTCCTCATGCCCATGACCAGCGGGCGCGGATCGTAGTAGCGGAAGCGCACGCCGGCATGGACCATCTCATCGATGAAATCACGCGGCAGATCGGGCGAGCCATAGGCGTCCACGGTGATGTCCACCTGGACACCACGCTTGGCCGCCGCCACCAGTTCTTGCTGCAGGCCCTGACCCACCTTGTCGTAGAACAGGATGAAGGTCTCGATGATGATCTCGCGCTCCGCCTCGCGGATCGCCTCGAAAACCCGGGGAAAGAAGTCCTCGCCGTTTTCCAGCAAGGCGATGCGGTTTCCGTCCCGCCACTCGAAGTTCATAGGTGAAAGTCCGCAGCCAGGGGTGCGTGGTCGGAGAGGTGCGACCACGGCTGATTGCCCAGCACCTGTGGGCGACCGACGCTGACGTTACGGGTATAGATGCGATCCAGGCAGAGCAGGGGACGCTTCGCCGGGAAGGTCTTGGGCAGCCGCCCTGCGGTCTTCATGAACACCTCTTCGAGTCCCGCGCCCTGGCCAAGGATGTCGTTGGCCTTCTGGCGCCAGTCGTTGAAGTCCCCCGCCACCACGACGGGCGCGTCGCTGGGCAGGGAATTGATGTGTTCGCAGATCAGCTTCATCTGCATCTGGCGATGCTTTTCCCGCAACCCCAGATGGACACAGATGACATGCAGATCCACCCCTTGATCCGGTACGCGCAGGACGCAATGCAGCATCCCGCGTTTTTCCGGACCGGCGATGGAAATGTCGAAGTTGTCGTAACTGACGATGGGAAACTTCGACAGCACCGCATTACCGTGATGGCCGTCCGGGTAGACCGCATTGCGCCCGTAGGCGAAATCGGTCCACATCGAATCGGCCAGGAACTCGTACTGCGGCGCCGCCGGCCAGTTCTCGAAGCGCAACGGGTGCTTTTCGTGGGTACCCAATACCTCCTGCAAGAAGACAATGTCCGCTGACACCGTCCGCACCGCCTCGCGCAATTCCGGCAAGATGAACTTGCGGTTGAAGGACGTGAAGCCCTTGTGCGTGTTGATGGTCAGGACCTTGAACGAAAAACCCTGTTGCGCGTTCGTCATGCCTGGCGCTTCCTCCGCTTGGTCTGGGTCAGCTCGAACAGCAATACCGAGCGTCCGGTGACCTGATAGGTGTCTCCGAAATTGAAGACGTCGCCGGCATCCAGGTCAGGCTGATTGGTATCCAGCTGCAGGGACCAATGCTCGCCCATGGGGACTTCCGGCAGGGTGAAATCCACCACGTCATAATGAGCATTGACCAGAATCAGCAGCGAGGTATCCGCGCCCTTGCGACGAATGCCGGTCGGCTGGGCACGGCCATCGAGCAGGATGCCCATGCACTTGTTGCTGCCGTCCTGCCACTGCTCGTCGCCCATCTCGGTGCCGCCGGGCTGCAGCCAGGTGACATCCTTGACGCCCAGTTCCTCGTTGTAGGCACCGGTGAAGAAGCGGCTGCGACGCAGCAGCGGATAGCGACGGCGCAGGTCGATCAGGTTGCGCACGTATTCCTGCAGTTCGGCGCTCTTTTCGCTGATCTCCCAGTTGACCCAGCCGATCTCGCTGTCCTGGCAGTAACCGTTATTGTTGCCGCCTTGGGTACGGGCGAATTCGTCACCGGCCAGCAGCATCGGCGTGCCCTGGGAGAGGAAGAGGGTGGCCAGCAGGTTGCGCATCTGGCGATAGCGCAGTTCGATGATTTCCGGATCGTCGGTCTCGCCTTCGACACCACAGTTCCACGACAGATTGTGGGAATGGCCGTCGTTGTTGCCTTCGCCGTTGGCCTCATTGTGCTTGTCGTTGTACGACACGGTGTCGGCCAGGGTGAAGCCGTCGTGGGCGGTCACGAAGTTCACCGACGAATAGGGCTTGCGACCGCGACGGTTGAACTTGTCGCCGGAGCCCAGGAAGATCTTCGCGAAATCGCCGATCTTGTCTTCGTCACCCTTCCAGAAGGCCCGCGCGGTATCACGGAAGGTATCGTTCCACTCCATCCAGCCGGGTGGGAAGTTGCCGACCTGGTAGCCGCCGGGACCGCAGTCCCAGGGTTCGGCGATGAGCTTGGTCTCGGCCAGGATCGGATCCTGACGGCAGGCGTGCAGGAAGCCGCCGCCTTCGTCGAAGCCATCCGGCTCGCGGCCCAGGATGGTGGCCAGGTCGAAGCGGAAGCCGTCCACGCCCATCTCGGTCGCCCAGTAGCGCAGCGAATCGGTCACCATCTGCAGCACGCAGGGATGGCTCATGTTCAGGGTGTTGCCGGTGCCGGTGTCGTTGATGTAGTAGCGCGCATCATCGGGCATCAGGCGGTAGTAGTTGGCGTTGTCGATGCCCTTCAGCGAGAGGGTCGGGCCCATCTCGTTGCCTTCCGCGGTGTGGTTGTAGACCACGTCGAGAATGACCTCGAGGCCGGCATTGTGCATGCGCGCGACCATCACCTTGAATTCGCCGATGGACTGGCTGGCCATGTAGCGCGAATGCGGCGCGAAGAAAGCCAGGGTGTTGTAGCCCCAGAAGTTCTTCAGGCCCTTTTCCAGCAGGTGGTTGTCGTCCAGGAAGTAGTGGATCGGCATCAGCTCGACGGAGGTTATGCCGAGGGACTTGATGTAGTCGATGACCTCGCTTTCCTGCAGGCCGGAGAAGGTACCGCGGGCACTTTCCGGGACGGCCGGGTGCTGCATGGTGTAACCCCGGACGTGGGTCTCGTAGAACACGGTGCGATCACGCGGGACCCGCGGATGGGTGGTGTTGCCCCAGGTGAAGGCGGGGTCGATGACCCGGCAGCGCGGCATGAAGGGCGCGCTGTCACGCTCGTCGAAGGACAGGTCGCCATCGGCGTGGCCGATGGTGTAGCCGAACAGGGCGTCGTTCCACTCCAGCTCGCCGACGATCTGCTTGGCATAGGGATCGATCAGCAGCTTGTTGTGATTGAAGCGATGGCCGTTCTGCGGCTCGTACGGGCCGTGTACCCGGTAGCCGTAGAGGGTGCCGGGACGGGCATCGGGCAGATAGCCGTGCCAGATCTCATTGGTGAATTCCGGCAGTTCGATGCGCTCGATTTCTTCCTTGCCTTCATCGTCGAAGAGGCAGAGTTCGACCTTGGTGGCGTTGGCGGAAAAGATGGCGAAGTTCACGCCGGAGCCGTCCCAGGTAGCGCCCAGGGGATAGGGCAGGCCTTCACGAACACGAGACTTGGACTTACTGATGAAAGTGGTTGCTTCGGTTAACGGCTTGTTGGACTCAGTTGAAGTCATTTCGACGCTCTCGGGATAGCTAGGAAGGAAGTAGCTCTGACTCGGCTCTCAATACCTGCCGGTGGCTGAATCGATACAGATCCGGCTACCTGCATATGAAAGGCCCGGCGCAGCGCAGTTCCGAGCTCCCATGGCGAGCCGACAAAGCGTTGTTTTTGCAGGAAAAATCAGAAAACCAGGGATAACGCAGACGCCGCAGCGAGGCGGCAGAGAGAAGGCCTGGCCGAGTGGCCAGGCCGGAACATCACATCACTCGCTGGCGGCGGGCTTGGCCGTCGTCGCCTTGGCCCGGGAGGCACGCGGCTTCTTCGGCGTAGCCGGTGCCACACCTACGCCGGTAGCCTCGACGTTGGCATCGGCCTTGGCCTTGCTGGCCGTGGTCTTGCTCGCGGTGGTCTTGCTGGCACTGGGCTTGACCGCCTGCTTGACCTTGGAGGCGACCTTCTTGGCAGCCGACTCGACCTTCTCGGTCACGGACTCACCGGTAGCTTCCGCCTCGGTGGCCGCCTTTTCGCTGCCACTCTTGGTCTTGCCAGCGGTGCGGGCCTTGCTCGCCACGGGCGTGTCCGCGCCCGCAGTGGTCTTGGTTGCACGAGGCTTCTTGGTCGCGGTCTTCTTGGCCACGCCTTCCTGTTCGGCTTCGTACAGTCGGGTCGCCATTTCCCAATGGCGATCGTGTTCGTGGGCCGGCCGTCCTTCGGACTCCCAGATCTGATAGGCGAGCTGCTGGATGCGTTCGTCTTTTTGGGTCATTGCGGTACGGCTCCTTGAGTGATGTCTTGTGTGCTGAGCAATCCAAGCGGAAAACGTGCCAGAACCTCGCCGACAGAAAGCTCTTTCTTCTGGTCATGGACAGACGAAGGGGCGAAAGTTTCCCCAAAACGGTACATGGACAAGGTTTCCGGGAGTTTTATCCGGGTATCACCCCAGGCCGCTGCAGAAAAGCGCAATGTTTCGCTGTTCTCCAGCAGGTCGGAGGCATGCACCGGCACGATGACGATCACCGCCTGCTGCTCCCAGGTACGGGCGAAGGCCAGTACCTGATCGGCGTGGGCGCCCGCAACGGACAGCGGGAGGTAGCTACCTTCGGTGAACAGCTGTGGCTGCAGCTTGCGCAGTTGCAGCACGCTGGCCAGCACCTGTTGTTTGATCTCGCCGTTCTGCCAGGTATCCAGAACCGCGTCGGCAGTGGTGTGCTTGGCCAGGGCCTGCTGCCGCGGGGCGTAGTCCACGGCGCGGCGATTGTCGGGCTCCACCAGGCTGAAATCCCAGAATTCACCACCTTGGTAGAGGTCGGGCACGCCGGGCGCGGTATTGCGCAGCAACATCTGCACCAGGCCATTCAGGGCGCCGGCCGGGGCCAGTTCACGGACGGCTGCAACGATCTCGCGGCGCAGGGCAAGATACTTGTCGTCGGTGAGGAGGCCTTCCAGGAAGGCCTTGCAGGCCGCTTCGTAGTCGCCATTCGGCGCCCACCAGTCGGACTCCAGCTTCTCTTCACGCAGGGCCTTTTCCTGCCACTGCAGCAGGCGCTCCAGATAGGCCTGCAGGCCTTGCTGGTCATCGGCCTGCAGCTGTAGCGGCCAGCTGGCGAGCAGGGTCTGGTAGAGCATCAGCTCATCACCTGGGGTCGGTGCGGGTGCATCGTTCCACTGGCCGCGCAGAGGAGCAGCCTGATCCATCCAGCCATTGACTTGGGCGATATAGGCTTCCGGACGTTCCGAGACCACCGCCAGGCGGGCACGGGTGTCTTCGCCACGCTTGTGGTCGTGGGTCGCGGTGGTCAGCATGTTGCGCGGGAAGTGCTCGGCACGCCAGCCGCTGGCCTGGTGGAAGGCGCTGACCGGCTGGGCAAAATGCTGCGGATCGAAGCCCACGTCGTTACGCGACAGCAGCGGTGCGGAGCGATAGCAGGCGGTGTCTTCCACGGCCTTGGCGGCGATGGGCGAGGTGAGTTGCTGGAATTTGGTGATGGCGCGGCGCTGTTCGCGTCGGGCCACGCTGCCCACCGGCTTGTGGCGCGGCGCATCGCCACCCAGCCAGGCGCGTAGTTGCTCCAGCAGCGGCTGCTCCGCTTCGCTGACATGGGGGCGGGCGGCCTCCAGCGCGGTATCGAACCACTGGGCATCGGCGCCGACGAAACCCGCCGCGCCGGCATAGGTGCGATAGACCTTGAACTGCACGATCAGCTCCAACAGCACCCGGCGGATGGCGCCCTGGCTGGTGTCGCGGGTACGCCAGTCCTGTTGGGCCAGCAGGTGCAGGGTGTGCACGGCCGATTCGAACTCGCTGGACAGTGCGCCGGTGAGCACCAGGCGCCGTGCTTCCCGTACCTCTTCGAGGAAGTCCTCGGTACGACCGGTCTGCTCGGCCCAGAACCGGCGCAGCGGCGCTTCACCGCTGGCCGCATGCTGCACCGCCGAGACCTCGTTCATGAACTCGTAGCCGGTGGTGCCATCGATGCCCCAGCCTTCGCGCAGTTGCTCGCCTTCGGCCAGGATCTTCTCGATGTAGATGGGGAAGCCATCTTCCGGCGCACCGCCGGTACGACTGGCACAGAGATCGTCCACCCGGCGGCGCAACTTGCGGCAATAGGCGCGCGGATTGGCCAGGCCGTCGATGTGATCCAGGCGCAGGCCGTCGAGCAGGCCTTCACTGATCAGGCGGAAGATCAGCGAATGGGTTTCCTCGAACACCTCGTGGCGTTCCATGCGCAGGCCGCCCAGTTCGGTGATATCGAAGAAGCGCCGCCAGTTTATGTCGTCCGAGGCGGTGCGCCAGCTCGCCAGGCGATAGTGCTGGCTCTCCAGCAGGGTGTGCAGGCGTTCCTGATTGGCCGCTTGGCTACCGTCGAAGGCAGCGACCGCCTTGTCGATGGCGGCTGCCACGGCCGGGTCCTTGGCGGCGTCCGCCAGCTGGCGCTGGGCGCCGCGGGCTTCTTCCAGGTCCTTGGCACGCGCTGAAAAGGCGTCGGCGAACAGGCTCAGCTGGGGCAGGTCGCTCTCGCGCAGGATCTGGCCGTAGGTACCTGGATTGATGGGGAAGTGGTGGGCGTAGTATTCCACGCGGAAGGCGCCTTGCTCGGCGTCGAACACCAGCTTGAGCTCACCGGCCTGCAGCACGTTGCCGTAGGCGTCACCCAGGAAGGGCAGCAATACCTGGCCCTGTAGATCAGGGTCCGGCCCATACCAGTTGATGTCGTAGAAGCCGGCATAGCGGCTCTGGCGGCCCCATTCGAGGATGTCCAGCCACCAGGCGTTCTCCGAGCCGCCCACGTTGGTGTGGTTGGGCACGAAGTCGGCGATCAGGCCCATGCCGTGTTCGCGCAGGCGGGCGACCAGGCGCCGCAGCGCCTCTTCGCCGCCCAGCTCCGGGTTGACCCGGGTCGGATCGACCACGTCATAGCCGTGCACGGAACCGGCGCGCGCGGTGGTGATGGGAGAGGCATAGAAGTGACTGATGCCCAGCTTGGCGTAGTACTCCACCAGGGGCAGGGCGTCGTCGAAGGTGAAGTCCTTGTGGAACTGCAGGCGTACGGTAGCGCGCAAGCGACTCATCGAGTGTTCTCCGGATTGTTACGAGCAGTGCTCAGCACGCGTAGGCGTCGTTCAGGGGTAGCGGCATCCAGCAGGCGCTCGGCGGGGTCGTCCCAGCGGCGCAGCCAATTGGGGTGTTCCTTGGTGGTGCCGGGCAGGTTGGCCTGCTCCAGCTGACCCAGGGCGTCTTCCACCGGCAGGATGATCAGGGGCGCCGGGGTACGGCCGATGAAGTCGATGGCGGCATCGACGGCTTGTTCGACATTGCTTTCACGGCTGTCGTCCAGCTCCAGGACCTTGGCCAGGTATTGGCGATCCTCGGCGCGTTCGTCGAGCCGGTCCTGGCGCGAAGTACCGTCGGGCAGCAGGCCGAGCTCTTCCTGCCAGTCGGCGTCGCGACCCTGCCACCAGCCGGTGAGCGTCGGCAGGTCGTGGGTGGTGGGCATGCCCATGGCCGTGTCCGACCACTGCGCGGCCTGCTTGAACGCCTTGTCGTCGCGCTCGAACAGCAGTACCTGCATGCCCATGATGGCGCGTTCGGCCAGGCGTTCACGGAAGCCCTCGGGCACCGTACCCAGATCTTCGCCCATGACCACGCAGCGATGCCGCCAGGATTCCAGGGCAACCAGGCGCAGCAGGTCGTCGATGGGGTAGGAGAGATAGGCGCCGTCGGCCGGGGAGGCACCCTCGGGCACCAGCCAGAGCCGTTGCAGACCCATCACATGGTCGATGCGCACACCGCCGGCGTGCGCGAAGTTCGCCTTGAGCATCTCGATGAAGGCGCGGAAGCCGTGCTGGATCATGCCGGTAGGCGAGAAGGCGGATATGCCCCAGCCCTGGCCTTTCTGGTTGAGCAGGTCCGGCGGACAACCGACGGTGACCGAGGCCAGCAGCTCTTCCTGACGACTCCAGGCCTGGCTGCCACCCCCATCCGCGCCCACGGCGATGTCGGCGATCAGGCCGATTTTCATGCCGGCTTCGCGGCACTGCGTCTGGGCGGCGGACAGCCCTTCGCTGGCCAGCCATTGGGTGAAGGCATAGAACTCCACGTCCTGGGCGTGGCGTTCGGCGAATTCGGCCACGGCAGGATTCTTGGGATCGCGATACTGCTGCGGCCAATGCTGCCAGCTGGGCGAGGCATCGCCCTGGGTGAAGGAGGCATGCAGCGCCTCAAAGCGGCAGTGGTTCTCCAGCGCTTCGCCACCGTCGCGGCGGAAGGCCTCGAAGCGCTCGCGCAGATCGCCACTGGCGGTACGGAAGTCCAGGTGCAGGGTACGTAATAGGCGCAGGCGCAGCTTGGCCAGGGCCGGCCAGTCGATCAGCTCAAGCTGTTCGAGGCGCTCGGCTTCCGCCTGCAGGCCGGCACGCTGCATGGCCTGGCGCACCGGATCGGCGCCCAGCACTAGCTCTGGCGCTGCATAGAGCACATTGAAAAACACCCGACTCGACGGCGAATAGGGGCTGTAGCGACTGCCATCGGCGCTGAACATGGCGTGCAGCGGGCTGATGGCCAGGGCGTCGGCGCCCTTGCTGCCGGCAGCCTTGGCGAGTTGCACCAAGCCCTGCAGGTCGCCCGCGCCGCTGCCACCCTCGCGCCTGAGGCTATAGAGCTGCACTGCCAGGCCCCAGAGGCGGGCCTGTTCGTCGCCTGTGGCGTCGGCGATAGTAAAGCAGCGCTCCGGCGCAACGGCCAGGATCAGGGCTTCACCACCGATTTCCGCCTGGTGATAACCGGCGGTGCTGATGGGCGCGAGCTGGCCCTGGTCATCTACCTGACCTTCCAGGCGCTCGCCGTCTTCCAACTGCACCTTATAGCGGACGCCACGCTTGAACTGGTCAGGTGTCCCGACGGGTTTACCGACCACGGCCGTGAGGAGGGGTGGCAGATGATCCTTGTCGCCGACCTCGGCCAGCTTGCGCAGGCTGGCGTCGATGTCAGCATCACTGTCCGCGGGCAGCTCGATGGCCTTGAGCAGATTGCGCAGCGCCTCGGGACTCACCCGTTGGCGCTTACCGTCGTAGGCGGTCCATTCGATGGCGATACCGGCGGCCTTGGCCAATTGTTCCAGACGATCGCCACTCATGCCTGTTTCTCCAGCCAGACCAGTGCGCAGTGGGCAGCCAGCTGACCGTCCTGCCGGGCTGGCGCCGCCGCCGCGTCGCTGCTGTGCAGCAATTCACCCTGGGGTGCCTCGTCCACCTGCACGGCGTTCTCGCTCAGGTTGAGTTCGATGATCAGGCGGCTGCCATCGGCCAGGCGCCAACGTGCCCGTACGGCGCGCTCGGCCAGAGCTTCGGCGCCCTCGGCACGGGCGCCTTCCAGACGCGGGAAGAGTTCCCGGTGCCGGATCTCCAACAGTTCGCGATACAGGCCGACCCAGGCCGCATGATCGGGCTGATCGGCCTCGCCGAAGTTCGGCTTGGAGTCTTCGAAGGTCTTGGGTGCGTTCGGATCGGGGATCTGCTGGCGATGCTCTTCGCTGGTGAAGAAATCGAAGTCCTTGAATTCGTTACGGCGACCGTCGCGGACCAGTTCGGCCAGCTCGTCGTTGTGGCTGGTGAAGAACAGGAAGGGTTGGCGGCTGCCCCATTCCTCGCCGATGAACAGCAGCGGAATCATCGGGCTGAGCAGCAGCAGGGCAGTAGCGGCCTTCAGCGCGGGCTCCGGCGCCAATCGGGTCAGGCGTTCACCGAAGGCACGGTTGCCGACCTGGTCATGGTTCTGCAGGAAGATGACGAAGGCCGAGGCCGGCAGGTCCTTGCTGGGTTCACCCCGGGTCTTGCCATGGCGGGTCTGCTCGCCCTGGTAGATGAAACCCTCGCCCAGGCATCGCACCAGCTTGGCCGTGGCGTCCTCGGTGAAGTCCTGGTAGTAGCCTTCGTTCTCGTCGGTGAGCATGGGGTGGATGACGTTGTGCCAGTCGTCCGCCCACTGCGCGTTGTAGTGCTTGCCGCCGAGCAGGGTCGCGGTGTTGTCTTCGTTTTCCAGCATCAGGTGGATGTGGCGACCCGGTTCGACGGTGCTGCGGATCTCCTCCGCCATCTCTTCGAGGAAACCCTTGTCGTTGATGGCATGGACCGCGTCGAAGCGCAGGCCGTCGAAGCGATACTCCATCAGCCACAGCAGGGAGTTGTCGATGAAGTAGCGGCGCACGGCGTCCTGGCGGAAATCGATGGCGGCGCCCCAGGGGGTATGGATGTCTTCGCGAAAGAAGCGCTCGGCGTAGGCGTGCAGGTAATTGCCGTCAGGGCCGAAGTGGTTGTAGACCACGTCCAGATAAACCATGACGCCATGGGTGTGGGCGGTATCGATCAGCGACTTGAGATCGTCCGGGGTGCCATAGGAGGCCTCCACCGCATAGGGCAGCACGCCGTCATAGCCCCAGTTGCGGCCGCCGGGAAATTCCGACAGCGGCATCAGCTCGATGGCGGTGACGCCCAGCGCGGCCAGACGCGGCACCAGCTTCTCGACGCCGGAGAACCCACCCAGGGTGCCGACGTGCAATTCATAGATGACGCTTTCGTGCCAAGGACGGCCTTGCCACTCGACGCTGCGCCAGTGGTAGGTGGTCGGGTCGATGACGATGCTCGGCTCGTGCACGTCGCCGGCCTGGGCCCGAGAGGCCGGATCCGGGACCAGCAGGTCCTCGATCTGGTAGCGATAGCGGGTACCGGCGCCGCATTGGGCTTCTACCGCGAACCAGCCGTCTTGCTCGGCTTCCATGGGAAGGGTCATGCCACCTTCCAGGACCACCGACACGGCGTCGGCGCTGGGCGCCCAGAAGTGAAAGAGGGTGCGGTCCTTGCTCACCAGGGTGGCACCGGCACGGGTCTGCCAGGCATAGCCCCCGGTCACCGCGGCTGCATCGCGCGAAATATCAGTCATGGATAGAGAACTCCCGAAACCGGACGGCAGAAAAGACACTGCGGCCCAGTTGGCCGCAGTTGCTGTTATGACCGGTGAGAGCTGCTCAAAGTTGGGCGGGGGAAGCGCTTTTCGTCGGCCTTTTGCCGAAGGAAAAGCGCTTGGTAGCCACATCGAGCCTCAGGCGCCGACGTGACGCTCCTGGTGAGCGGTGGTCTGGAGCAGATCGAGGTACAGCGAGGCATAGGGCTTGGCGCATTCGGACCAGAAAAATGGTCCCTGCATCGCCCGGTGACGCATGGCCAGCAGCAAGCCCTGACGTTCGAACACACCCAGGGCGCGGTCGATGGCGCCAA
Organism: Pseudomonas benzopyrenica; assembly: GCF_036884265.1. Taxonomy (NCBI): domain Bacteria; kingdom Pseudomonadati; phylum Pseudomonadota; class Gammaproteobacteria; order Pseudomonadales; family Pseudomonadaceae; genus Pseudomonas; species Pseudomonas benzopyrenica. The sequence goes on from NZ_CP145723.1 coordinate 2,211,278, forward strand.
GGTAGTTTTCCAGCGACAGCGGGGCGAACAGGAAGCCGGTGGTACCGTCCTCGATGCTGTCGGCCAGGCCGCCAGTGCGGGTGGCGATCGGCAGGGAAGCGAAGCGCTGGGCGTACATCTGGCTCAGGCCGCAAGGCTCGAAACGCGAAGGCATCAACAGGAAGTCGCTGCCGGCGTACATCCGCCGGGCTTCGGTTTCGCAGAAGCCGATGTGGGCACTGACGCGACCCGGATAGCGCAGGGCCAGGGCACGCACCTGGCGCTCGATATGGGGCTCGCCGCACCCGATGATCATCAACTGGCCACCGCGGGCGACGATGTGATCGGCGGCCTGGATGGTCAGATCGATGCCTTTCTGCTGGACCAGACGCGAGACCACGGCGAACAGTGGGCCATTGGACGGCTCGAGGCCGAATTCTTCGCGGATGCGGGCGGCGTTGACCGCCTTGCCGTCCCAGTCGGATTCGTGGAACTGCTGGCAGAGGTGCGGATCGCTGCAAGCGCTCCAGCCATCGTCGATGCCGTTGAGCAGGCCGGTCAGCTTGCCGTCCCGCGCCTTGACCTGCAGCAGGCCTTCCAGGCCACAGCCGAATTCCGGCGTGGTGATTTCCTGGGCGTAGGTGTGACTGACCGTGGTGATATGGTCGGCATAGACCAGACCGGCCTTGAGAAAGGAGACCTTGCCCCAGAATTCGAGGCCTTCCATCTGGAAGGCGTGGGCCGGAATGTCCAGGTCGGCCATGACCGAGGCCGGGAACAGGCCCTGATAGGCCAGGTTATGGATGGTGGTCAGGCAGGGAGTGCTGGCACCCTTCCAGCGCAGGTAGCCGGCGGCGAGGCCGGTCTGCCAGTCGTTAAGGTGCAGCAGATCCGGAACCCAGCGAATCGAGGCATCGCCCAGGGCGAAGTCAGCGGCAGCGCTGGCCAGACGACCGAAACGGATGTGGTTGTCAGCCCAGTCGGCGCCGTTCAGGTCGCCGTACGGGTTGCCCGAGCGCTCGTACAGCTCGGGACAGATCAATACATAGACGACCAGCCCGTCGTCCAGATTGACGCGACCAATGTCACAGGCGGGCATGGCGGCACGGGCAGCGATGCGGCCGACCATCTGCACACGGTCCTTGATCGCAGCCATCACCTGACGGTAACCGGGGATCAACACCCGGACATCATGGGAGGCCGCGAGGGCGCGCGGTAGGGCGCCCGAAACCTCGCCCAGGCCACCGGCCTTGACGAAATCGGAAATCTCCGGGGTCACGAAAAGAATGCGCTTGCGGCTTTCGACAACGGAGCTCAGCGTCAGCTGAGGCTCTTCGACACGCTTGCGAGGAGAGCTGGATGTGGTGGTGCGAGTGGCAGTTTCTACGGGCTCCAGAGCCCCAAATTTCCCCACGACGGCATTTGCCATGGTGCGCTCCCAATGCAGCAAGTTCGAGACTGAGGTTTACCTGATTGCTTCTTCCTGAAGCTCGATGCTCCTGGTTCAAAAACGCCTACAGCCGAGCTGCTACAGCCTTTTTGCCGGTCACCTCTTCTGAGATGTCTGGATTTGGGCGAGAACTGCTTCGCGGATTTCCAGATTGCTCTCGCACTGACTCACGGACGACGTCACAAGTTTCCCGCGGGAATGTTGCGGTCTTGCTTCGCGTTGCCAAATACATGCCCAAAAGGTGACGCTCATTCTTGGTGCGCTAAGAAATAAGGGCCAGGTGAACCGCTTTATGGGCGCCTGATCGCTGCAATTGGCCGAAAAATCAGACTTCTGGCTGGCGTACGACTGGCTCCTGCCTTTCGTCGGATCGCGGCGTGGGAAGGGCATCGCGGCGTCCCAGTTCAGTCCGTAGCTTGGGCAGACAGAGGGGGAATTCGCGATTGATATAGGTGATCAGCCGTTCCCGCACAAAGCAGCGCAGGTCCCAGTTCTTCGAGGAATCGCCCGAGCTCACCAGTACCCGGATCTGGATGGAATCATGGGACGCATCGGTCACCTGCAACACGCAGACACGCTCGTCCCATAAATGGGGCACTTCGGCACAGGCGCGTTCCAATTCGGTGCGGATCGGCGCCAACGGCAGGGAATAGTCAACCCATATGAAGACCGAGCCAATGAGACTGGACGACGAGCGTGTCCAGTTCTGGAAAGGGGTTTCGATGAAATATTGCAGGGGCACTACCAGGCGGCGGTCGTCCCAGATGCGTACCACCACATAGGTACCGGTGATCTCTTCCACGCGCCCCCATTCACCCTCGACGATGACCACGTCATCCAGCCGGATCGGTTGGGTCACGGCGATCTGCAGGCCGGCGATGAGATTGCCCAGGACCGGGCGCGCGGCGATGCCTGCCACCAGGCCGGCGACACCGGCGGAGGCGAGCAGGCTCGCACCTACTTGGCGCACCGCCGGAAAGGTCATCAGCATCAAGGCGATGCCCACCAGCAGGACGATAAAACTGAGGCTGCGTACCAGCACCCGGTTCTGCGTCTGAATCCGGCGGGCCCGCAGGTTGTCCACCACATCCACCGGATTGCGCAGGGCGATGGTGGCCCCGACGGCCTTGACCGCCCGGAGGCCCAGCCAGGTAAAGGCAGCAATGCTCAGTAGACCGGTGACGTGCTGTACGGCGCGCAACAGTGGCAGGGCATCGGGTGCGGAATTCCAGACACCTTGGAGCACCACCAAGGGTACGGCGAGGCGTGCGGGTTTTTCTGCGTACTTGACCAGGTTGCGAGCGAGCAGGAAGGGACTGGCCAGGCGGCGGATGGCGGCGAATGCCAGCGTCAGGGCGATGATACTGATCAACAGGGCGACCGCCGCCGCAATCAGCGCGGTGACCCAGGGGGCGTTGAGCCAACCCGTCCAATCGATGGCCGTCATGCGCATTTTCCTCCGGCAGACGGCTCCCCGTGATCCTGAAAAGCTGACACGCCGGGAATCGCGAGGGAGCCTTTCGAGATACCTGTTTTCCGACTGAGGGGCTCCGGTACGGTTCCCTGGAGGAACCAAGCTTTCTAGTAATACCACCCCTTAAATAGAAGGCTTTGGTTACCGGACAATTTTTTTGTAATCAGTGAGGCAGGATGTCGCACCACACGACTAAGCTCAGGGGAGACTGCGCAGCTGACGCCAGATAGGAGTAGAATTCGCGCCCCAACGAGATACGTCCAGTCAGATGGCGGACCTGCGGAGATCGAGCGGATTTATGAAACCAGTGGTAGTGGTCGTCGAAGACGAGAACATGTTGCTCGGGCTGATGGAAGAGGTGCTCGAAGGTGAAGGCTTTCAGGTGCGCACCTTTGGTACCGCGGATCAAGCCTGGGAGTACCTGTCTAGTGCACGTCCGACGCCGGATCTGCTGATCACCGATGTCCGCATGCCAGGTGCCATCGATGGTCTGGAGCTGGCGCGCCGCGTCAAGCAGCAGCTGCCGGGTCTGCCCATCATCGTCTCTTCGGGTTATTTCGAAGAACTCCAGCCCGAACGCGCCCCCGATATCTACTATCTGCCCAAGCCCTGGCGCTTCGACGATCTGCTGGCTGGCTGCTTCCGCTTCCTCAATCAGCGCAAAGGCTGATCCCTGTCTCTTGCGGCCTGGTTCCAGGCCGCGGCTCGCTGTTCGGGACGGTTACCTTGCCAGCCGGTAGATGACCTTCCGGCTCTCTGCCTAAGCTGATTCCATGTAGTTATTTATCAAGCGATCTTTAGATCGTTTAGCTTGGCCTCCAACAGGCATCGCGTTGATGCCGAGGACGCGCTTTGGCGCGTCTGCCGACAAGGAGGCCTTTGTGAATTCGCTGATCAAATCCCTGGTTCTGGCTGTAGGCATGGCAGCGCTCGCGGGGCAGGCGTCCGCGGTCGATCTGGTGGTGGGCTACCAGACCGGTGTCGATCCCTCCAAGGTCGCCCAGGCCGATGGCCTCTACGACAAGGCGGTCGGTCACAAGATCGACTGGCGCCGTTTCAACAGTGGTCCCGAGGTCGTCGCCGCACTGGCTTCGGGGGATGTGCAAATCGGCAATCTAGGTTCCAGCCCCCTGGCAGCGGCCACCTCGCGCAAGCTGCCGCTGGTGACCTTCCTCGTCGCCGCACAGATCGATTCCGCCGAAGCCCTGGTGGTGCGCAATGGCAGCGGTATCGACCAACCCGAGCAACTGGTTGGCAAGACCATCGCCACCCCCTTCGTCTCCACCTCGCACTACAGCCTGCTCGGCGCGCTCAAGCACTGGGGCGTGGACCCGACCAAGGTCAAGATCGTCAATCTCAATCCCACCGAGATCGCCGCGGCCTGGCGCCGGGGCGACATCGATGGCGCCTTTGTCTGGTCACCGGCGTTGGGCGAGATCAAGAAGAACGGCAAGGTCCTCGCCGATGCGGCCCAGGTAGGCAGCTGGGGGGCACCGACCTTCGAGGTCTGGGTGGCGCGCAAGGACTTCGCTGAAAAGCACCCCGAAATCCTCGCCCAGTACGCCAAGGTCACCTTGCAGGCCTTTGCCGACTATCAGGCCCACGGCAAGGACTGGAACGCCGGGTCCGAGCAGGCCAAGAAGATCGCTCGCCTGACCGGCGCGGACGCCGCTGATGTGCCTGAGCTCCTCGCCGGGTCCCGTTATCCGGACGCCGAGGCCCAACTGAGCCCTGAGCTGCTCGGTGGTGGCACGGCCAAGGCCATCGCTCGTACCGCCGAATTCCTCAAGGAACAGAAGCGCATTCCCACGGTGCTCGACGACTACTCTCCCTATATCAGCGCCGAATACGTCCGCGCGGCCCAGTAACGACCCTTCTTCACGCCACGACTCGCCCCTCTTTGGAGGGGCTTTTTTTCCCTGCCGACAGGAGCCGGTCATGAGTCGACTCACCCTGGAACAGGCCAGTCTCGGATTCGTCCGCGGTGGTCGCCGTCAACCGATCTTGCAGCAGCTCGACCTCGCGGTGGAGAAGGGCGCTTCCCTGGTGGTACTGGGGCCGTCCGGTTGCGGTAAATCCAGCCTGCTCAACGTCCTCGCCGGGTTCCAATCGCTGGACGCGGGGCGTGTGCAGCTCGATGGTCGTACCTTGGCGGGACCGGGCGGCGAGCGCGGCGTGGTGTTCCAGGACGATGCCCTGATGCCTTGGCTCAATGCCCTCGACAATGTCGCGCTCGGCTTGCGCCTGCGGGGGTTGAGCCGGCGTGAACGCGAGGACAAGGCCCGCGAGATGCTTGACCTGGTCGGGCTGGCGCACCATGCCGGCCATGGCATCGGCGAATTGTCCGGGGGGCAGCGCCAGCGCCTGGGGCTCGCCCGCGCCCTGGCGGTGGATCCGGATTTCCTGCTGCTGGACGAACCCTTCGGCGCCCTCGACGCCCTGACCCGGGAACGGATGCAGGTGCTGCTGCTGGAGGTATGGAAGCGCACCGGCAAGGGCCTGTTCCTCATCACCCACAGCGTCGATGAGGCGCTGTTTCTGGCCACCGATCTGCTGGTGTTGGACGGGCCGCCGGCGCGCATCGTGCGGCGCCTGGACGTGCCTTTCGCCCGCCGTTATCTGGCAGGGGAGCCCGTTCGCCGGATCAAGGCCGATCCCCGTTTCGCCGAGCTGCGCCAGGAGTTGCTCGACCTCTTTCTGCAGGAGTCGCCCGATCATGTCCTCTGACACCCTCGTTTCCACTCTGCAGGACTCCCGAGAGCGCCGTCGATTGCGCCTGGATCGCCGTCGCGTGGCGGCGCTAGGCACCTTGGCCGGCGTGGCGACGCTCTGGTGGAGCGCGACCCATCTGGGCTGGGTGGACACCCTGTTCCTGCCGTCGCCCGAGCAACTGCTGGTCGCCCTGCAGGGGCTGCTCGCCGAGGGCTACCTGGATGCCAGCCTCTGGCAACACCTGGGCACCAGCCTCCTGCGAGTCCTGGCTGCGCTACTGGCAGCCGTGTTGACCGAGGTGCCCCTGGGTATCGCCATGGGCCTCAATCCCACGCTGAATGCCGCACTGGATCCGCTGGTGGAGTTCTATCGACCGATCCCGCCGCTGGCCTATCTGCCGCTTATGGTGATCTGGTTCGGTATCGGCGAGTTGTCCAAGGTGCTGCTGATCTATCTGGCGCTGTTCGCACCGTTGCTGATCGCCACCGTGGGCGGGGTGCGGCGGGTCGATCGAGCGCGTCTCCAGGCAGTGCGCTGCCTGGGCGCGTCGCGAGGGCAGGTGGTGCGTCACGTCATCCTGCCCAGCGCCTTGCCGGACATTCTCACCGGCCTGCGTATCGCCCTGGGTGTGGGCTGGTCGACCCTGGTGGCGGCCGAGTTGATCGCCGCCAATCGCGGCCTGGGCTTCATGGTGCAATCGGCGGCGCAATTCATGGCCACCGATGTGGTGGTGGTGGGCATCCTGCTGATCGCCAGCATCGCGCTGTCCATCGAGCTCGGCTTGCGCGCCCTGCAGCGACGCTATGCCGGTTGGCGCTGAGGAGCTCGTGATGGCCATCACCTTCGAACGTCTCGGCTCTGCCTTGGGTGCGCGCGTCCATGGCCTGGATTTGCGCGAGGCCCTGGATCCCGCCAGCCATGTCGCACTGCATCGGGGATTGCTGGAGCACCAGGTGCTGTTCCTCCGTGACCAGTTGCTCACGCCTCGCCAGCAACGGGACGTAGCCGCCCATTTCGGTGATCTGCACATCCATCCGATCTATCCCAAGCATCCCGAGCAGCAGGAAATCCTGGTGCTGGATACCGAGTTGAACGATCTGCGGGACAATGCGCTCTGGCATACCGACGTCACCTTCATCCAGACGCCACCCCTGGGATCGCTGCTGAGCGCACGCCAGGTGCCGGCGTACGGCGGCGACACCCTCTGGGCGAGCAATTCGGCGGCCTATGCGGCCTTGTCCGCGCCGCTGCGCAAATTGCTCGACGGCCTGAGCGCCTGGCACGACCTGAGCAAGTCCTTTCCACTGGAACGCTTCGGCCATACCGCGGAAGGCCTGCAGAGCTTCAACGCGGCACGCGCCGCCAATCCGCCGGTACGCCATCCGGTGGTACGGGTACATCCGGAAAGCGGGGTCAAGGGATTGTTCGTCAGCGCCGGCTTCACCACCCGGATCCACGAGCTGGAAGAGGCCGAAAGCGATGCGCTGCTGCAGCTGCTGTTCGCCCACGCCGCCCGACCGGAGTTCCAGGTGCGCTGGCAATGGCGGGTGGGCGACCTGGCCTTCTGGGACAATCGCATCACCCAGCACTATGCCTGTGACGACTATCGTCCCCAGCGTCGCGTGATGCACCGGGCGACCATTCTGGGTGACCGTCCGCGTGGCCCCGGCGAGGCGCGGTGATGGCGCGTGCCGCGACCGGGAGCGGCGGGATCAGTTGCCCAGGACGTCGACCAGCCCCAGGACGAAGAACAGCACGATGCACACCGCCGCCACGACGACAGGGATGAAGCGCGGATCCTTGATAGCCTTCCACATGGCCTGACGATTGCTGCGCGACCTTTCCATGACACCGCTCCTGGGGGAAAGCCGGCGAGCTTAAAGCATCGCCGGGGGCGGCGAACAGCGGGGCAGGGCCGCTCTCGTCGGCGTTTCCGGCTGCTTCGGCAGCCTAGGCGACGCCGATCTTCCATTGCGGCGGTGGCGGAGTGCCGTTGACCGCGAAGTCACCGACGATACGATCCTTGTAGATGCGCGGATTGTGGGAGGCGAGGGTGCGGGCATTGCGCCAGAAGCGATCCAGTCCCAAGGGTCTCAGCGTGGCCGAGGCGCCCAAGGCATCGAACAGGCGGCCGGAGGCGTCGATGATCAGGTCCGTGACCACATTGAGCGATTGGCAGACCTCCAGTTCGGCCAGTGCCACGGCGCTGTCCTCGGCGGCCTGGTCGTCCGCCTGCCGGAGGTCATGCACGCGCTGCAATGCCTCGGCATTCTTCAGCGCGATCACCCCGGCACAATAGGCGGCGCTGCGTACCTGGCCCACCACGGCCAGCACCTGCGGATCCTGGCTGACACGGTCGGCGTTGCCGATGGTGAAGGTGCGGGTACGGGCCGCGACCGCGGCGGCCACCTCGCTGCTCATGGCCCGGCCCAGGCCCGCCAGATTGGCGAGATGAAAGACCTGGAAGAAGCCGGGCGAATAGCGGAAGCGCTCGCCCACGGTGACCACATCGGTGGGTTCCACCCGCACATTGGTGAAGGTCGCCGTGCCACTGGCGGTCAGGGTCTGGCCGAAACCGTTCCAGTTGTCCACCACCTCGACGCCGGGTGCCTCGCGGCGGACAGTGGCCATTACGCGGTCGCCAGCGTCGTCGGTGGCACCCACGTCGATCCAGTCGGCATAGAGCGAACCGGTAGTGTAGAACTTGGTGCCGGAGAGCAGCAGGGCGTCTCCCTCCCGGCGCAAGCGGGTGCTGAATTCGGCCCGCCGGGCATCGCCGACTTCGCTGGACGCCGGACCCAGGGTTTCGCCGGCAGCAATACGGGCGAACCAGCGTGTGCGGCGTGCCTGGTCATCGCTGTTGAGCAACCCTTCGACAAAGCCCATGTGACCGCGCAGCGCCTGGACCAGATTGGAATCCGCCTCGCCGAGCTCGATGAGCAGGGCGAACAACTCTGGCAGCGTGACACCGGCGCCACCGTGCTCGATCGGTACCGGCAACGCGGTGAAGCCGGCCGCCTTCAGCCAGTCCAGTTCTGCGACCGGCAGCCGCCGCTGCACCTCGCGCTCGATGGCACGTGCGCGAATGCGCTGGAACAGCGGCTGGAAGCGCGCTGAGAGTTCGGCATGGCGTTCGGAAGGGCCGGCGCCCCAGCCTGCGGAGAGGGTGCTCATGGGATAGGAGATCCTTGTGGTCGTGTCGGGCGGGATTCAGGGCAAGCGAGGCCAAGACGGGCCATTTCGATGTGGGCGGCGTTGGTGCGACCGATCAGCAGGATCGTCGCGACCAGGCGATGAACCAGGTCGTTCAGCGCCGGTAGCCTCGTTACCGGGCGACAGCCAGGGGATATGGCCTGTCCGTGAGCGGCTGCCCGCCGCACCTTGACCCGGCGCGGGTGGAAGGCCCGCTGGCTCGCAGGACCCTTCGCCGCGAAAAAGGGCGCGGTCTTAGTGCTAGGGAAAATATCGATAAAGAAGCGCATGGCCACTTCTGGCAGAACGAAAGTCCAACGAGTCTAGAAGACTCGCGGAGAGCGCTGCCAATCTTCAAAGCTGCTAAGGATATGCCCTTAGTTGTCTCGCCAGATAACTGTCTTTCCGGCAACACCTGAACTCAGTTAATGGGTTTTTTACTTCTAAGCTTAGGCTTTTAAAGCCAGGGGTATAAAACAGTGAGTGATGGAAAGTTGGTGTCGGAACCCGTTTGGAATAGCGCTGGAGTTGTCTAGACCGAATGCCCGAGAGCAACTTCTTCATGAGGTAATGCTTTAACGATATTTGGCTTCTCGACCGTTTGTCCCTAGGGTCACCACTGTTATCCGCTATCAGGACCCCGTGGTGACTGTCTATCTGGATGCGCGGCATCGCCGCCTGGTCAAATTACTTCTGAGTACCTTTGCCGCCCGCAGCGAGTGGCCTACCTGGGGGCTGGTGGTTGGCGTTTACGCCAGCTGGCTGACGCTCATCTGGGCCTGGCCATTGCTCGGCTACTGGACACTGCCGCCGCTGATACTGGTCGTGGTGCTGCACCAGTCCCTGCAACACGAGCTGATCCATGGTCACCCCACGCGCTGGTCCCGTGTGAATGCGCTGTTGGCCTATCCGCCGCTCGGCCTCTGGTTTCCCTTTCCGCTCTACCGCGACAGCCACCTGGCCCACCATCGCCGCGAGACCCTTACCGACCCCACGCTGGATCCCGAGAGCCGCTATGTCGATGGGGAGCTATGGGAGCGGCGAGGACAGACCGGGCGTGCCTTGCTCTGGCTGGACAAGACCCTGACCGGGCGAATCCTGGTGGGACCGGTCCTGTCGCTGCACGGCATGCTGGATCACGAACTGGGTCGCTGGCGGCGTGGCGAGCAGGGCGTACTGCGCGTCTGGCTGGAGCATCTGGCGCTGTGCGCGGGACTGCTTCTGACGATCCACGGGCTGTCTGGAATGCCCGTTGCCGTCTATGTGCTGGGGGTCGCCTGGCCGGCGCTGGCGTTGGCACTGGTCAGATCCTTCTACGAGCATCGCCCGGCCGTGGATCCTGCCCAGCGCTGCGTGCTCAACGAAAGCGGCGGGGCCATGCGCTGGCTGTTTCTCAACAATACCCTGCACCTGGTTCACCACGATCTTCCGGGCTTGCCCTGGTATCTCATCCCGCGGGTCTACCGCGCCCGGCGCGGTGCCTACCGGATGCGCAGCGGTGATTTCGTGTTCTCCGGTTATCGCGAACTGGGTCGGCGTTTTGGCTGGCGCGCCGTGGATGCACCGTTACACCCTACGGCGCCCCTTTCAGCGCGCCCGCTAGGGACCGAGGATCGCCCTTGCGTTTCCAGTCTTCCCTGGTAATACCACCCCTTCGTAAAAGATCCCTGCATGTCTCGCACCGTGCCAAATGGAAAACAGGGTGGTGCAGTGCCCCTTACGACCTTGGCAGCTCTGCTAGAGTGCCCACTCCGCCAGGATGCCCAGGAGATAGGCGTGCAAGACTCGACCTTTGACGTGATCGTGCTGGGGCTGGGCGCCATGGGTTCGGCCACGCTTTACCACTTGGCCAAGCGTGGCGTGAAGGTCGCGGGCATCGATCGCCATTCGCCACCCCACGACCTGGGTTCCAGTCACGGCGCAACGCGCATTACCCGCCAGGCGGTGGGCGAGGGCGCAGCCTACGTGCCCCTGGCGCTCCGCTCGCAGCAGCTCTGGCGCGAGCTGGAAGCGGAGCGGGGCGTCAGCCTCTTCGAGCAATGTGGCGTGCTGATCATGACCGCCACGGCGACGGCCACCTCCCATCACGGTCGCCCGGATTTCACCCGGGCGACGCTGGAACTAGCTCGCCAATACGGCATCCCCCACGAAGCCTGGGAAGGCGCCGCCATTCGCCAGCGTTTCCCGCAATTTCGCGTGGCAGACGATGCTCTCGGCTATTTCGAGCCGGGAGGCGGCTATCTGTATCCGGAAGCCTGTATCCAGGCGCAGCTGGACGGGGCTCTGGAGCGGGGTGCGCGGATCTACACCGATACGGTCATCGAACGCCTGGAAGCGGACGGGCAGGGCGTGCGACTGCATTCTGCCCAGAGCAGCTGGCGAGCGAAGCGGGTCATCGTCGCCGCCGGTATGTGGAGCGCTGAACTGCTGGGAGCGCCTTTCGATCGGTTGCTGCGCGTTTGCCGCCAGAGCCTGCATTGGTTCGAGGTAGCCGACCCCGCGCTGTTCCCGAGCGATTCGCCCAGCTTCATCCTGGCCCACGGCAGTGGCGACAGCGATCTCTTCTACGGCTTTCCACCGTTGCCCGGCGAGAACGCCGTAAAGGTCGCCACCGAACAATATACGGATAATACCACCCCTATAGACATTGATCGAAATCTACACCCGGGAGAATCGCACCAGCTGTTCAGTGATCAAGTGGGGAGGTGGGTCGGCGCTCTTTCGGCGCGCACGGTGCGCAGCGCCGTCTGCGCCTACACCGTCACGCCCGATTTCGGTTTCATCGTCGACGAGCATCCCGCGCTGCCGGGCGTGACCGTGGTCAGCGCCTGTTCGGGACATGGCTTCAAGCATTCGGCCGCGCTGGGCGAGGCGCTTGCCCAGCGCATGACCACCGGGCACAGCGACATCGATCTGGACAGCTTCAGCCTGGCGAGATTCGGCTAGCGGTTGCGCACCGTCAGGGTGACCAACCGGGTCACTACCAGGGCGATGTACATGACTCCGGAGAACTGACCGAGCATGACCAGCGAGCGCGCCATCGGCTTGATCGGGTAGATGTCGCTCAGGCCGACACCCGACAGGATGGCGAAGCTGACGTAGAGCAGCTCCGTCCAGGTGCGGGCGGCGAGAGGATCGTTGGCGGCGGTGAAACTGTTGGGCTGCAGGATCTGGCAGGCCGAATAGGCGTGAGCGAAGGCCCAGGCCAGCAGGGTGAAGGTCGCGCCCACCGCGAAGAGTTCGTCGGTGGTGGCCCGCTGATCCTCCATCATGTAGGCGATGAGGCTGCCGGCGGCATAGAAATAAAAGATCGCATCGAGGATGGCCAGGGACACCACCAGGTGCCGATCGCCATGCCATTCCACCAGTACCGTGAGCACCAGGATGCAGCCGGCGAGGATGAAGCCCAGCCACTGGATGGTCGGGCTGCGTCGGACCATGCGCAGGGCGGTGGCCAGGACGATGATGCCAAAGGCACCGATGATGGCGCGACCGTGCTCTTCCTGTTCCACGAAGGGATAGAGCAGCAGGCCGAGCAACTGGATGAACAGCAGGTTGGCGGAAGGATAACGGACCAGGTAGTGCAGCGGACTCTTCATCGCGACTCGGCGAAAGCTCAGGGGGCGGCCAGCGTAGCGGGTGGCGCAGCGCTTCGCCACGGGAGCCTTGCGCTCCCGTGGCTTGGGCCTCAGACCGCCTTGCGGCGGGTGGACGGCAGCAGGATGGTGAGGATGCCCAGCAGCGGCATATAGGAGCACAACTGGTAGACGTATTCGATGCCGCGATGGTCCGCCAGATTGCCCAGGCCGGCGGCGGCGATGGCGCTGAAGCCGAACATCAGGCCAAAGAAGATTCCGGCGATCATGCCAACGTTGCCCGGGACCAGTTCCTGGGCGTAGACCACGATGGCCGAAAAGGCCGAAGCCAGAATGAAGCCGATGACGACGCTGAGCACACTGGTCCAGAACAGATCGACGTAGGGCAGGGCGAGGGTGAAGGGCGCCGCACCCAGGATCGAGAACCAGATGACGGCCTTGCGACCGATGCGATCGCCAATGGGGCCACCGAAGAAGGTGCCCGCCGCGACTGCACCCAGGAAGAGAAAGAGGTGCAGCTGGGAGCTGGCCACCGAGAGACCGAATCTTTCGATCAGGTAGAAGGTGAAGTAGCTGGTGATGCTGGCCATGTAGATGTACTTGGAGAACACCAGCAAGGCCAGCACGATCAAGGCGAAGGTCACTCGCCCGCGCGACAGGCCGTGGCTGACCGCGGCTGCTTTGCGACCCTTGGCGCTGCGCAGGTGATTGCGATACCAGCGCGACAGCCCATATTGCACGCCGATGGCGAACAGCGCGAAGAGCGCGAACCAGGCGACGTGGGTCTGGCCGTAGGGGATGACGATGGCTGCGGCCAGCAGCGGGCCGATGGCCGTGCCGGCGTTACCGCCGACCTGGAAGGTGGATTGCGCCAGACCGAAGCGACCGCCCGACGCCAGGCGCGCCACCCGCGAAGTTTCGGGATGGAAGGTCGAGGAGCCGACACCGATCAGCGCCGACGCAGCCAGGATTGCCGGAAAGCTGCCGACAAAGGCGAGCAGCAGTACGCCAATCAGGGTGCAGACCATGCCAGCCGGCAGCAGATAGGGTTTAGGATGGCGGTCGGTGTGGAAACCGATCCAGGGTTGCAGCAGGGAGGCAGTGATCTGGAAGGCCAGGGTGATCAGACCGATCTGGGTAAATGTCAGACCATAGCTGTCCTTGAGCATCGGATAGATCGATGGCAGTACGGACTGGATCAGGTCGTTGATCAGATGGGCAAGCGCACAGGAGGCCAAGATTCCTGCTACCAGCGGCGAAGCGCCTGCGGCAACGGCGGTTGGAGTTTCGCCAGCGGTGGCTGGCGTGGCAGGGGAAACGGCCATGCAGGTATTACCCTTATTATTTATGTCCAGCCGCTCACTGTGGCATCCTGTGGCATCGGAATCCAGTGCCAGTTACCGGATGTTTCCGGCAACCGACCCCTTATCATCTGGGCTATTGACCTGGATTGGGATCGATCGCACCTTCCACTCTTTCACGCTTTTTGTAATGGCAAATCCCATGACAGCCAAAGATCCACTGCTCCTCGATCAGCAATTGTGCTTCTCCCTGTATTCGGCTTCGCTGGCGATGACGCAGCTTTACAAGCCCCTGCTGGAGAGCATGGGCCTGACCTTTCCACAATATCTGATCATGCTGGTGCTCTGGGAGCACGACGGCCTTACCCTCAAGGAGCTGTCCAACCGTCTGCGACAGGATTCCGGCGCCCTGACCCCGGTGGTCAAGCGTCTCGAAGCGGGCGGGCTGGTCACGCGCCGACGCAGTGCGGAAGACGAGCGCAATCTGTCGATCGAACTGACGCCTGCAGGTCGCACGCTGCGGGAGCAGGCCAATGGCGTGAACGGCCGGGTTCGGGAAGTGTGCGCGCTGGGCGACGCCGGATTGGATGACTTGCGCGAGACGCTGGTGATGCTGCGCAATCGACTGGACGAGGAAGGCAATCCGACTTCCTGAACCAACCGGGGACACACGGTTCCCATGGCTACAGCCGCCGGGGAATTCGCATGACCTTCACCTACCAGCCCGATCAAGATTACCTGCTCGTGGACCTCACCAGCGGTCGCACTGCGGGCAAGTTGCTGCAGGGCGAGCTGCACATCGCCAAGAGCTGCCAGGAAGAGGATCCCCGGACCTATGCGCAGCTGCTCGACGAAACGCTGCGCAGCACCCTGGGCGACGAGGTCGGCCAACGCGAGGGGGATATCCTTACCCTGCGTCGTACCGGTATCAAACTGCGCCTGGTCCCTCTGGAAATCGCCTGTGACTAGGCGGCGCCACGGCCAAGGAGCGTTCTGAACAACCAGGCGACCAGCGCCACGTTGATCAGCGCCAGCAGGCAGAGCAATCCCAGCACTGCCTGCGGACCCTGGTGCTCCAGCACATAGCCGCAAATCAGGGGCGTGGCCGCCTGGCCCAAGAGCGCCGGGCGCGCCATGCGTCCCAGGACCGTGGCGTATTCGGCCGGACTCCACAGCGCCAGGGGCAAGGCGCCACGAATGATCGCCCTGAGGCCATTGCCCGCGCCAAAGATCACCAGACCCACCACCGTCACCCAGACGAGGCTCGGCCCCAGGGTCACCAGCAGCAGACCGACTGCCGTGCAGATCACCGAGGCCAGGGCCGTCCACATGGGGTGGCCATTGCGATTGAGCAGGTCGATGATCCGCGAGGCCACCTGGCTCGGCCCCAGGCAGGCGCTCAGGGCCACCGCGCTCGCCAGGCTGTAGCCAAGGCCCTGCAGCAGGGTGATCAGCTGGATGGAAATGGCCGTCATCAGCACGGCGCCCAGGGTGAAGAGCGCCGTGAGCACGGTATAGAGCAGACGGTTTACCGCTACCTCCGGCGCCACCTGACTTGGCCGTGGTGCCTGGGCGGCGAGGGCTGGCGCGGGCAGGGCGCGCCGGTACAGCGGCCAGATCGTCAGCAAGAGAACGGCCGCATAGGCCAGGCAGGCACCGCGCCAGCCGAGGTGACTGACCATGAAGGCCGCGATGGGCCAGGTGATGGCGGTACAGAAGCCGGATACCAGGGTGATGCCGCTGATCGCCGAGCGAGCCTGGGCGCCGTAGCAGGTACCCAGGGTGGCGAACAGTGCATCGTAGAGACCGGCGGCCATGCCGATGCCCATCACCACCCAGGCCAGCAGGAACACCGGCAGATGTTGGGCGCAGGCCATCAGCGTCAGGCCGGCGGCAACGCCCAGTCCGCTCAGCGACAGCAGCGTGCGCCCACCCTGGCGGGCGATCAGGCGTCCGCAAGCGGGTGCCAGCAACCCGGACACCAGGACCCCGAGCGAGAGCCCCCCATAGACCCATTGGCGAGACCAGCCGGTCTCCTGAACCACCGGATCGGCGAGCACGGCCAGAATGAAGAAGGAACCACCCCAGACGAGGATCTGAGCGATGCCGAGCAGCAGGATGTGGGACGTGGAGGCCTTGGCGGAAACGACGGACATGGCGGACTGCACCGACCGGAAAGGAGGAGGCGGACCTTAGCGGCGACCCTTCTTCACCGCAATCGTCTGATTTGTTTTTTGGCGCCAGTATTTTGCAATCAATCCGACATCTCCCTTGCCTAGACTGCTGACTCGAACGTCTTTTTGCAGTGACCTTCCATGCGCCGTATCCTCGCTCCATTTCGTCGTCTGTCGCGTCGTTCCTGGCTGAGAGCCTTAAAGACCGGTCCGCGGATGCTGTGTTCCTTTACCTTCGCCGCCGTCCTGCTCGCCGGGCTGGGCAGCTTTTCGCTATGGGAAATGCAGCAGTTGCGTCGTCAGGCCCTGAGCATGGAACAGGACTGGTTGCCGAGTATCGCCATCGCCGATTCGCTGGCGATCAACCTCGGCAAGTTGCGCAACCAGGCCTCGGTGGTCCTGCTCAACGCCGAAGACCCAGGCGCCGTGGCCATGAGCCGAGTGACCCTGGAGCAGCTGGTCAACGAGACCGACCAACTGTTCCGCGACTATGAGCCGGTCATCACCGATGCGACCGAGCGGGATTCGGTCAAGGCCCTGCACGAGGCCTACCTGCCTTTCGTGGAAGGACTGCGCGAGGAGGTGCGTTTGATCGAGCAGCAGCAGCTTCCGGCTGCGCGGATGCAGCTGGATACCGTGGTTGGCCTCAAGGGCGACCTGATGGACATGCAGGTGCAGCTCCTGCGCGAATTGAACAAGCAGGGCGCCGCCCAGGCCAAGGAGGTGGCCAATGCCCAGTTCCTCCAGGCCCGCGCCATCGTCTGGTCGGTCATTGGCGGCGCCATTCTCCTCTTGCTGCTGCTGGCCTGGCGGCTGACCCGGAGCGTGGTGCAGCCGCTGCGGCAGGCACTGGATATCTCCGCCGGCATCGCCGCGGGTGACCTGCGGCAGATTATCCAGCCCCAAGGACGCGACGAGGCGGCCATGCTGCTGCTGGCACTGGAGCGCATGCAAGGCAATCTGCGCGAGGTGCTGGCCCATACCGGCAATGCCTCCGAGCAGTTGGCCTCGGCCTCGACCCAGATGAGCGCGGTAATGGATGAGAGCAGCCGCAACCTGGAGCAGCAGACGACTGATATCCAGCACGCGGCGGATGCGGTCAATCTGCTCAATCAGGCGGTGCAGTCGGTGTGCGAGCACGCCACATCCACCTCCGCTGAATCGCGGCGCTGCGTCGATCAGGCCAAGCAGGGGCAGACGCAGGTGCAGCGGACCCTGGTCGCCATCACTCAATTGGTGGGTAATGTGGATGAAGCCGCTACCCAGGCCGATCACCTGGCCGAGCAGTCCAAGGGCATCAGCAAGATGCTCGACGTCATCCGCAACGTGGCCGAGCAGACCAACCTGCTGGCGCTCAATGCCGCCATCGAGGCCGCCCGTGCGGGTGATGCCGGGCGGGGCTTCGCCGTGGTGGCCGATGAGGTGCGTGGCCTGGCGCGGCGTACCGGCGAGTCCACCCGGGAGATCGAGGGCCTGATCGACGGTGTGCAGCAGGTCAGCGAGAAGACCGTGGTCGCCCTCGACCAGAGCCGGATCCAGGCCAGCCACACCCGCGAGCAGGCGCAGGCGACCTGGCAGGTGCTGGAGGGCATCACCCAGGCCATCACCGCCATCGGCCAGCGCAACGACGCCATCGCCGCGGCCACCGAAGAGCAGACCGCCACCACCGCGGCGGTCGATCGCAATCTGACGCTGATCCGCGACGCGGCGACCCAGACGTCCGCCGGCGCTCAGCAGACCAGCGCCAGCAGCCAGCAACTTTCCGCCCTGGCTGCCGATCTGCACAATGCCTTGCAGCGTTTCGTGGTCTAGGTTCTGTACGAAACGTCGCCGAGCGCAGGCACTTCTCGTACTGAGCCTAGGGCGAGCCCGAATTCAGGCCGCCAGCATCACCCGGTCGCGGCCTTCCTGCTTGCCACGGTAGAGCGCCTGGTCGGCGCGCTCCAGGGCGCTGGCGAAGGCTTCGCAGTCGCGGATCTCGCACACGGCCAGGGTCGCCGTAACGCGCGCGGGACCGCGCTCCAGGGACTGGGTCACCTCGCTCAGTCGCTGGCGGATCCGCTCCGCCACGCCCCAGGCCACCTCGCTCTGGGCCTTGGGCAGCAGTACCAGGAATTCCTCGCCACCCCAGCGCGCGGCCAGATCCGACTGGCGAACCTCACGGCGGATGACGTCGGCGATGCGTTGCAGCACCAGGTCGCCACAGTCGTGGCCGAAGCGATCGTTGATGTGCTTGAAGTGATCGACGTCGAAGAGGATGAGGCTGCCACTCACGCCGCTGCGCTTCTCGGCCTGGTCGAGAATGCGCCGCCGGTTGTAGAGGTTGGTGAGGCTGTCGTGGCTGGCGGAATGCAGCAGGTCCAATTGCATCTTGGTGCTGTGATGAAAGGAGGCACCGGTGCCGTAGAGCAGCAACAACAGGGCACTGATGATGTTGAGGGTGCCGAACAGCTTCATCGTCAGCGGGGCGAGGGTCGCCGGTGTGTGCAGCAGATAGCCACCCGCCAGGGTCACCAGAATGCCGATGACCAGCAGCAGATGCCGCAGAGGGGCGGTGCGGTAGTTGTAGATGACGATGGGCAGGATGCACAGCACGTAGTAATGAAAATTGCTGTCCCAGCCGAGTTGCCAGGTGGCGATCCAGGCGTGGGCGACGATCTCGCAGCTCATCGTCAGGCTGGCGATGCGATAGCGACGCTGTCGCAGGGCGATCAGGCAGCCCACATAGGCCGCTACGCTGATCACGTTGGTCCAGGCCATCAGCATCTGGTCGAGCAGGACGAAAATGACCAGTAACGCTACATGAATCACCATGGCCGCCTGGACCACGGGTTTGGCGACTTGCCAGAATTTGTCCAGGGAGTCGTTGAGAGCCTGGTTGCGATCGCGGTAGGAAAGAGCACTCATGAAGGGGTCACCATAAAGCAGTGCGCCAATAATAAACGCGCTAACAGTAAGCTTAATGGCAAACGGCCATTCTGGGTCATCCTTTAGCCGAATGGAGTATAGAAAGGATCAGGCGGAGCGTTGCGCCCGCTGGCAGCGCTCAAGGCAGGGTCCGGTTGGTTGAGATTGTCTGTCTTATCCGCCCAGACGCCTGCTGATGGCCTGGGCAGCGGCGTGGAGGCGGAGCGCGGCAGGACCTTCCGCCTCGGCCTTGAAGCCTGGTGCGGCCCCGACCACGGTCAGCACCCCAGCCAGTCGGCCACCGGCACCCAGCAAGGGCGCGGAGAGCGCGTTGACGCCGGCCATCAGCAGGCCGTGTACCGGTTGGATTAGGGTTTCCCGCAACTGGCGTGCGGTTTCTTCCAGCGTCGCTGCAGCGGGCGCATCCGGTTGGCACAGCTCCTCTTCACGCAACGCCGCGGTCTCGGCATCCGACAGGAAGGTGTTGAACACCAGTCCGGTGGAAGAGCCCAGCAACGGCAGCACCGAGCCAACCTGGGTCACCAGGGTGACGGCGCGCACCGCCTGCTCCACCAGCACCACGGTCGGCCCCTTGTTACCCCAGACCGCCAGAAAGCAGGTTTCGCCCACCTCATCGCGCAGCTCGGCCAGTACCGGCGCCGCCAGCTTCACCACATCCAGGCGACCCAAGGCCGCCAGACCGACGAAAAGCGCCGCCTGGCCAAGGCCGTAATGGTTGGTGCGCGGATCCTGTTCGGCGAAACCGCTGGCGATCAGGGCCTGCAGATAGCGGTGCACCTTGCTGGCGGGCATGTCCAGGTGGCTGGCCAAGCGCGACAAGGAGGTAGCGGGTGCCAGCTCGGCGAGGGCCTTGAGGATGTCGGTACCGACCTCGGCTGCCTGCACCTTCTGCCGCCGTGGGGGGGCTTCTTCTGGAATGTTCGTCATCTGCTCGATCGCATGGGGAAAGGCAGCGTTATAGCTTGACGCTCCCCTGGGTTCAATTTACTTTTTGCGTAAACCTATTACGCATAATGGGTGCTCAGGTGAACAGACAAGAACAAGCAGCCATGCCCGTGACCTATCAGTCCGGCTTCGGCAATCACTTCAGTACCGAAGCGCTGCCGGGCGCGCTGCCGATCGGGCAGAATTCGCCGCAAAGAGCGCCCTTCGGGCTCTATGCCGAGCAACTGTCCGGGACGGCCTTCACCGTGCCGCGCCATGAGGCGCGGCGCTCCTGGCTGTATCGACTCAGGCCATCGGCCGCCCACGGCCGTTTTCAGCGCAGCGTCGCCCAGTTGACCGGCGCCGAGCTGGGTGGCCCAACGCCCAATCGCCTGCGCTGGAATCCCTTGCCGCTCCCGGAAGCCCCCACCGATTTCCTCGCCGGGCTGGAGCGGATCGTCGCCACTGCCGAGGGCGACCAGGCCGAGGGCGTCAGCCTCTATCGCTATGCCGCCAACGCCAGCATGACCGGAGTGTTCTACGACGCCGATGGCGAATTGCTGATCGTGCCCGAGTGGGGCCGTCTCGATTTGCTCACCGAGCTGGGGTTGCTGCGTATCGAACCCTTGGAGATCGCAGTGATCCCGCGCGGAATGAAATTCCGGGTGGAGCTAGTGGAGGGCGAAGCGGTCCGCGGTTATGTCTGCGAGAACCACGGTCGCTCCCTGCGCCTGCCGGAGTTGGGCCCCATCGGCAGCAACGGCCTGGCCAATCCGCGGGACTTCCAGTCGCCCGTGGCCCGCTTCGAGGAGGTCACGGCGCCGACCCGGTTGGTGCAGAAATTTCTCGGCGAGCTCTGGGAAACCGAGTTGGATCACTCGCCTTTGGACGTGGTCGCCTGGCATGGCAACCACGTGCCCTACAAATACGACCTGCGCCGCTTCAATACCCTGGGCACGGTCAGTTTCGATCATCCGGATCCGTCCATCTTTACCGTACTGACCGCGCCCGGCGCCATCGAGGGCATGGCCAACATCGATTTCGTGATCTTTCCACCACGCTGGATGGTGGCGGAAAACACCTTCCGCCCGCCCTGGTTCCACCGCAACCTGATGAACGAATTCATGGGGCTGATCCAGGGCGCCTACGACGCCAAGGCCGATGGCTTCGCGCCGGGTGGCGCCTCCCTGCATGGCTGCATGAGCGCCCATGGGCCGGACCACGTCTCCACCCAGAACGCCATCGCCGCCGACCTGCAGCCGCACAAGATCGAGAACACCATGGCCTTCATGTTCGAGACCGGTCGCGTCCTGCGGCCGACCCGTCACGCGCTGGCGTCGCCGCTGCTGCAGCCTGACTACGACGCCTGCTGGGCAGGCCTCGCCAAGACCTTTGTCGCGCCCAACGCGGGAGAACCGGCATGACCCACGAATTGCACAGCTGGGTGGCCTCGGCCAACGGCCATCCGGATTTTTCCCTGCACAACCTGCCCCTGGGCGTATTCAGTCGTGGCGAGGAGACGCCCCGCGGGGGCGTGGCCGTGGGTGATTTCATCCTCGATCTCGGTTTCGCCCTCGAAGCCGGCCTGTTCCAGGGCGAGGCCCAGCGCGCCGCCGAGCTGGCCGGCCAGACGACACTGAATGCCTTCTTCGCCGCCGGTACGCAAGCGCGGGTCGCCCTACGCCAGGCCGTGCAGGCGCTGCTGCGCGCCGATCACCCGCAACGCGAGCACCTGCAGGAATTGGGCGAACACCTGCTGGTGCCCCAGGGTGCCTGCCGGATGTACCTGCCCGCGCGGGTCGGCGACTACACTGATTTCTATGTGGGTATTCACCACGCCACTCAGATCGGCCGACTGTTCCGCCCGGACAATCCGCTGCTGCCCAACTACAAGCACGTGCCCATCGCCTATCACGGTCGCGCTTCGACGCTCGGGGTTTCCGGCGAGGCCTTCAAGCGGCCCAAGGGCCAGACGCTGCCACCCGGGCAGGACGTACCGGTCTTCGGACCCTGCCGCCGGCTGGACTACGAACTGGAGCTGGGCATCTGGATCGGGCCGGGCAATGCCCAGGGCGAGCCCATCGCCATTGGCGACGCGGCAGCGCATATCGCTGGCTTCTGCCTGCTCAACGACTGGTCGGCGCGGGATATCCAGGCCTGGGAATACCAGCCGCTGGGGCCCTTTCTGTCGAAGAGCTTCGCCAGCACCCTGTCGCCCTGGGTGGTCACGGTGGAAGCCCTGGCACCCTATCGCCGGGCGCAACCGGCGCGGCCCGAGGGCGATCCCCAGCCGTTGCCCTATCTGTTCGACGAGCACGACCAGGCCCAGGGCGCCCTGGATATCGAGTTGGAGGTGCTGCTGCGTACGCCGCGCATGGAGGCGCAAGGGCTGCCCGCCCAGCGAATCGCCCTGAGCAACACCCTGAACATGTACTGGACAGTGGCGCAGATGGTGACCCATCACACGGTCAACGGCTGCGCCCTCAGGCCGGGCGACTTCCTTGGGTCGGGCACTCTGTCCGGTCCGGATGCCGACAGCTGCGGCAGCCTGCTGGAACTCACCCAGGGCGGCAAGCAGCCGCTACAGCTGCCCGGTGGTGAGACCCGTACCTTTCTGGAGGACGGCGACGAGGTCATCTTCAGGGCCCGCTGCCAGACGCCTGGATTGCCCGGCATCGGCTTCGGCGAGTGCCGCGGACGGGTGCTGCCGGCAGGCTAGGGAAGGGCGGGCTTGGACGCGTTCAGCAGGGATGGCTCCTGACCTGAGCGCCGTTGACAAGCCCGCCGGACACGCGCAGATTCCTTTCAACGTAACTGACTTACGCATAATAAAAAGCCGACCGGCGACCACAGGACAGCCCTGATGGACCTCTATACCTACTACCGCTCGACCTCGTCCTACCGGGTGCGCCTTGCCCTGGCGCTGAAGGGACTGGACTGGCGCGCCGTACCGGTCAATCTGCTGGACGGCGAGCAGCGCCAGCCGGCCTACCGGGCGCTCAACCCACAGGGCCGGGTGCCCAGCCTACGCCTCGACAGCGGTGAGGTACTGATCCAGTCACCCGCCATCCTCGAATATCTGGAAGAACGCTATCCGGCGGTGCCGCTGTTGCCAGCCGAGCCACTGCTGCGTGCTCGTCATCGCGGCATCGCCGCGCTGATCGGCTGCGATATCCATCCGCTGCACAATGTCGCGGTGCTCAACCGCCTGCGCGGTCTGGGCCTGGACGAGCCGGCCGTTCTCGACTGGATTTCGCACTGGATAGGTGAAGGTCTGGCCGCAGTGGAGACGCAGGTCGGTGATAGCGGATTCTGTTTCGGCGAACGGGGGCTGGCGGACGTCTATCTGCTGCCTCAGCTCTATGCCGCGCGGCGTTTCCAGGTGGACCTGTCGGTCTACCCGCGCCTGCTGCGCGTGGAGAGCCTGGCCGCAGCTGACCCCGCGTTTCAACAAGCCCACCCCGCGCTGCAAGCGGATAGCCCGGAGCGGGTGACCTCGTGAAGTTCCTCGGTTGCCAGCTCCTGCTCGGTGACTTCCTGGCCCGCAGCGTACGCGGGATTTCCTGCGCGCCACCCTTGACGACACGCTGACCCGCGTCATCGACAACGTCCGCACGTCACCCGTCAAGGAGCCAATCATGGCCGATCTGTTTGAAAATCCCATGGGCCTCATGGGTTTCGAGTTCATCGAATTCGCCTCGCCCACCCCCAACTTCATCGAGCCGGTGCTGGAGAGTCTTGGCTTCAGCCACGTCGCCAACCACCGATCCAAGGATGTGGTGCTGTTCCGCCAGGGCGACATCAATGCCATCGTCAATCGCGAGAAGACCGGCCATGCGGCCTATTTCGCCGTGGAGCACGGCCCGTCCGTGTGCGGCATGGCCTTTCGCTGCCGCGACTCCCACCACGCCTATGCCAAGGCGTTGGAGCTGGGCGCCCAGGCGGTGGACATGCCCACCGGGCCGATGGAATTGCGCCTGCCGGCGATCAAGGGCATCGGCGGCGCGCCCCTGTACCTCATCGATCGCTTCGAGGAGGGCAGCTCCATCTACGACATCGACTTCGTCTTTCTGGAGGGGGTGGAGCGCAAGCCCTTCGGCGCCGGGCTCAAGGTGATCGACCACCTGACCCATAACGTGTATCGCGGGCGCATGGCCTACTGGGCCGACTTCTACGAGCGACTGTTCAACTTCCGCGAGTTGCGCTACTTCGACATCAAGGGCGAATACACCGGCCTCACCTCCAAGGCCATGACCGCGCCGGATGGTCTGGTGCGCATCCCGCTCAACGAGGAATCCTCCCGCGGCGCCGGGCAGATCGAGGAATTCCTCATGCAGTTCAACGGTGAGGGCATCCAGCACGTGGCCTTTCTCACCGATGACCTGATCGCCACCTGGGATCGCCTCAAGGCCTATGGCACCCGCTTCATGACCGCGCCCCCGGAGACCTACTACGAGATGCTCGAAGGTCGCTTGCCGAATCATGGCGAGCCGGTGGAGGCGCTGAAATCCCGCGGCATCCTGCTTGATGGCAGTGCCGAGGGTGGCGAGCGCCGGCTGTTGCTGCAGATCTTCTCCCAGACCCTGCTGGGTCCGGTGTTCTTCGAATTCATCCAGCGCAAGGGCGACACCGGTTTCGGCGAGGGCAACTTCAAGGCGCTGTTCGAATCCATCGAGCGCGACCAGGTACGCCGCGGCGTGCTGAGCACCTCGGAGTAACGGCGCCCGGTCGTCTGGCGGCTTGCCCGGCGGCAGGCGACGCCTCTAAGGTGACGGCGCGTCGCGAAGGCGCGCCCAAACTACAGAGGTGGCCATGGAACTGAGCCAGACCCTGGCGCAGGAAATCGTCGAACGCGCCATGCGGATCCTGCCCGGCAACGTCAATGTCATGGATGCATCCGGGCTGATCATCGGCTCGGGTGATCCGGCGCGGCTGTTCACCCGCCATGCCGGGGCGCGCCAGGTCATCGCCGAAGGCCGCGCGGTGGCGCTGGATGCTACTGCCGCCGCCCGGCTGGCGGGTGCCCAGCCCGGTATCAACCTGCCGCTGTATCGCCAGGGCGAGCTGGTCGGCGTTCTCGGCGTGACCGGGGAAGACGCCGAGCAGCTGCGGCTGCCCACCGAACTCCTGCGCCTGACCGCGGAAATGCTGATCGAACAGGCCACTGGGCAGGCGCCTGCGACTACCTGCATGACCGTACCCTTGCTGCGTCAGTTGCTCGCACCTGGTGCGGCGCCCGAATTGGGTCGCCACGCCAATCTGCTCGGCCTGCAGCCGGCGCTGCCACGAGACGTGCTACTGCTGGAGTTCACCGCGCCAGCACCGGGTTTTGGCGACTGGGCGCAGCAGCGGGTAACCCACAGTTGGTGCCTACCACGGGGGGAGGGGCAATGGCTCTGGTATCGACCCGGAGCGGAGGCGCCAGACGCGCTGCTAGAGGAACTGCCGGGGCAGGGCTGGTCACTGGGGCGCAGCGCCTGGATCCCCGCGCCGCGACCCTGGACCGGCCTGGCCGAGACGACCCAGCGGGCCGTGGATCTGCTGGCGGTGGCCAGGCGACTGCGACCTGACCTCATCCGGGTGACGCTGGACGATCTGGCCCTGCCGACTTGGCTGCAGGGTCAGGCCGAGTGCGCTCGCGGCGCCTGGCTGCTGGAACCGCTGGCGAGACTGCGCCGCGCCGATCGCGACGGCCAGCTGCTCGCGACGCTGCGCAGCTGGTTCGCCCAGGACGCCAGCCCCCAAGCCTGCGCCGAGGCGCTGGGGCTGCATCGCAATGGGCTGCGGCATCGGCTGGAGCGGATCCAGGCGCTGACCGGGCGGGATCCACGTCGTTTCGCCGACGCCGCCGAGCTGTATTGCGCCTTGCTGCTATGGGATCAGGGCTGGGCGAATTCACAGTCCTGACCTGTCGAGAGTGGACATTTGTCCCGTTGCTGCCGTGCCCGATCCAGGAAACACTCGGCGCATAACAACGGAGAATCGCCCCATGAAAATCGTCATCGCTCCCGATTCCTTCAAGGAAGGCCTGTCCGCCGCCGGTGTCGCCAGCGCCCTGGCCCGTGGCCTGCGCCAGGCCCTGCCCGCGGCGGAAATCCGCGAATGCCCCCTGGGCGACGGCGGCGAAGGCACCCTGGATGCCGTACTCGCCGCGACCGGCGGTGAGGTGCGCGAGGCGCGGGTGACCGGTCCCCTGGGCGAACCCGTGACCGCCCGCTGGGGTTGGCTGGCCGGGCAGCGCACCGCTTTCGTCGAGATGGCCAGCGCCAGCGGTCTGGAGCTGGTGCCCAAGGCGCGTCGCGATGTGCGGGTGGCCACCTCGCGGGGGGCCGGCGAGCTCCTGCACGCCGCACTGGACGCCGGCGCCGAGCGCCTGGTGCTGGCCATCGGCGGCAGCGCGACCAACGACGGCGGGGCAGGCCTGCTCCAGGCCCTGGGGGTCCGGCTGCTGGATCAACAGGGCCAGGCGCTGGCGCCGGGCGGTGCGGCCTTGGCCAACCTGGCTCGCCTCGACGTGAGCCAGCTGCATCCACGTCTGGCCGAGGTGGAGGTGGTCATCGCCGCCGACGTCGACAATCCCCTCTGCGGTCCCCAGGGCGCCAGCCACATCTTCGGACCGCAAAAGGGCGCCTCGCCCGATCAGGTGCTGCAGCTCGATGGCGCACTGGCGCATTTCGCCACGGTCACCGCCGCGACCCTGGGCCGCGATGTCCGCGAGCAGCCCGGTGCCGGCGCTGCCGGAGGGGTGGGTTTCGCGGCGCTGGCCTTTCTCCGGGCGACCTTCCGCCCCGGCATCGAGGTGGCGGCGGAATTGGTGGGTCTGGAGCACGCGCTGATGGGTGCCGACCTGGCGCTGACCGGGGAAGGGCGGCTGGACGGCCAGACCTTGAGAGGCAAGACCCCAGCGGGCGTGCTGCGCCTGGCCAGGCGTCACGGCGTGCCGGTGGTGGCGGTGGCCGGCTCCCTGGGCGAAGGGTACGACGCCCTCTATGAACAGGGCCTCGCCGCCGCCTTCAGCCTGGTGCCGGGACCGCTCAGCCTGGAAGAAGCCCTGGCCCAGGCCGAGGTGCTGCTGGAACGCACCGCGCGCGACATTGGCCGGCTCTGGCGGACGGCGAAAGGCTGAAGCCAGAGCCTTCGTTCATGGCTGGCAGGGCGGCGGGATTTGCCTCATGCTGGGCGTCCCGCTCTCGACCGACTGCCGCGATGACCCCGACTGCGATCCTGCGTACCGGCCTGCTGTCTCTGGCGCTATTGCTACCGTTGTCTTCCGCCCAAGCGGCCATTCCCAGTCTCAAGCCCGCCAACACCTGCGTGCGTAGCGCCTTCGTGCTGCGCTGCCAGGACGGGCAGGGCGGCTGGTACGGGGTGGCGGTGCAGGGCAACGATACCCTGATGCGCGGCTACGATCCGGTCTCGGGCCTCTCCTGGTCCCAGACCAGCACCCGACTGGGGCGGCTGCAGTTCTTCAGCGGTCTGACCAGCGACGGCAACCTCTGGCTGGGTCGTACCCGCCAGCTGGGCTGGAACGTCATCAGCCGCTTCTCCACCTCCCAGGGCGACCGCGCCCGCACCAGCTGCAATCGCGTGGCAGGGTGCGAGTGGCGTTAGCAGGAGGGCTGCGCTTGAGGGGCGCCCGTCCTATGGCGAGCTGATGGCCCTGGTGCTGCTGATCGGCCTGCCTGAACGTGCTGGCGCGGCAGCTGCACCAACGCTTCCTACCCGGGCGATAGCGGAAAGAATATGGTTAGAGTGAAAGATTATGGCGCCTAACCATTCGATCTATTCATAAAGAATCTGGGTCTTTGGAGTCGTCCGCCACCCTGGGGCAGCATGCCTAGCCGTTCGTACAAGCTGCCAACCAGGACAGGAGCCCCAATGGACCTCGAGCCACTCAGCCGACGCCGCTTCATTCGACAGCTAACCACCGTAACCGCCTTGGGTGCCCTGGGTACCAGCCTATTCGGCTGCGACGACAAACCCGGTACCCAGGCCGGCGCACCGGCAGTGATCAGCCAGCGCTCGGATCAGGTGGTCCCGTTCCGCTACCCCGACAACCCCACCTTCGATCTGGTCTACGTCGCCGACTCCCTGGGCTACTTCGAGGGTACCCGGGCGCGTCCCCAATACGTCGGCAAGGTCGCCGCGCCGCAGATCATCCCGCTGGTCGGCACCGGCGAGCTGGACCTGGGCACGCGCATGGTGCCGCTGGTGATCTCCGCCATCGCCAGCGGCCTCGACCTCAAGGTGGTGGCCGCCGGGGGCAAGACGTTGCAGGAAGCGCCGCACATGAAGTACTTCGTGCGTGACGACTCGGGTATTCGCACGCCCAAGGACCTCGAGGGCAAGACGGTGGGCTTCAACAGCTTCGGCGCCTGCGCCGAGTTCGTCACCAAGAAATACCTGCGCCAGCAGGGCGTGGACGTCGATCGCATCAAATGGGTGGTGGTCCCGGACGTCCAGGCCGAACAGACGCTCGCCACCGGCAACATCGATCTGGCGATCATCCATCCGCCCACCTCCGGCAGCGCCGAGCACAATCCCGCCTTGCGCAAGCTGTGGAGCGATTTCGACCTGGACGAGGGATTGGGCGGCATGGCGCCCTACAGCGCCCATGGCCGCTTTCTGCGCGACCATCCCGAGGCTGCGCGGGACGTGGTCCAGGCGCTGGCCAAGGCGGCCAACTGGGTCAACGGGCATCCCGACGACGCCCGCAAGATCACCGCCGAGCGCCTGGGCATGAAGCTGGAACTGGTCGAGCGCTTCGCCTACGTCGACGATCTGGTTATCACCGAGCCGCCGATCCAGTACTACATCGACATCCTCGAACACGAAGGCAAGCTCAAGCCCGGCGCGGTGCAGGTCAAGGACGTCTACACCAATGCCTTCAATCCCTTTGTCCGGGGTACCGTCTGATGAGCGCCAAGATCGTCGCCCGGGGCCTGGCGCTGGCCTATGACGGCCTTAGCGAAAGCGGCGCCCAGGAGCGGGTACCGGTGTTGCAGGACTTCGACCTGGAGGTGCGCCAGGGCGAATTCCTGGCGGTGCTGGGGCCTTCCGGCTGCGGCAAGTCCACCTTCCTCAACATTCTCGCCGGTCTGGCGCAGAAGAGCGCGGGTGAGCTGACCATCGACGGCCGACCGTTGCAAGGCATCAATCCGCATCAGGGCGTGGTATTCCAGGGCTATGCGCTGCTGCCGTGGCGCTCGGTGCTGGACAACATCGCCATCGGTCTGGAGATTCGCGGGGTGGGGCGTCGCGAGCGGCTCGCGACGGCGCGGGAGTATCTGGCGCTGGTAGGGCTGGAGGGGCAGGGCGCTCGCTATCCCCACGAACTCTCCGGCGGCATGCGCCAGCGGGTGGCCATCGCCCGCGCCCTGGCCTATGCGCCGGACGTGCTGTTGATGGACGAGCCCTTCGCCGCGCTGGACGCCCAGACCCGCGAGCATCTGCAGGACGAGTTGCTGCGCATCTGGGACGGGCAACGCAAGACCATCGTCTTCATCACCCACAGTCTCGACGAGGCGATCTTCCTCGCCGACCGGGTCGCGGTGATGACGCCCCGCCCGGGGCGGGTCCACCGCTTGCTCGACATCGACCTGCCGCGTCCGCGGGCGGCCGAGGTGCGCAACACCCCGGCCTTCGCGGCCTTGCGCCAACAGGCCTGGGAAGCCCTGCGCGGGGCGCCTGCACCCGTGCCGTCAGCGGCACCGCGACGCCAGGAGGTAGGCGCATGAAGCTGATACGCCATTCCCGTCGGCTGCTCGACGGCAGCCTCGGCATCCTACTGTTCCTGTCGCTCTGGGAGGCCTTGCCGCGGCTGGGCCTGGTCAACCCCGGCTACCTGAGTCCGCCCTCGGTGGTGCTGCAGAGCATCCTCGACCTGGCGCGCGATGGCAGCCTGACGCGGCACCTCGGCGCCAGCCTGCTACGCTCGCTGGCCGGCCTGCTGCTGGCCATAGGCGCAGGGGTGCTCCTGGGCCTGCTGATGGGCTGGTTCATCCGCCTTGAACGGCTGCTCGATCCACTGCTGCAACTGTTCCGCCAGACCAGCGCCCTGGCGCTGTTCCCGGTGTTCATCCTGTTCCTGGGCATCGGCGAGGCCTCGAAGATCGCCATCATCTTCTGGGCGTCCTTTTGGCCGATCCTGCTGAGCACCATCAGCGGCGTGAAGCAGGTGGATGCGCTGCTGGTGAATTCGGCGCTGTCCATGGGGGCCAACCGGCGCTTCCTCTTTCTCAAGGTAGTGCTGCCGGCGGCGGCGCCGTCGATCTTCACCGGCATCCGCCTGGCCGGTGCCTATTCCATCACCGCGCTGGTGGCCGCCGAGATGATCGGCGCCCACTCGGGGCTGGGCTTTCTCACCCTCAACTCCCAGGAGGTGTTCCAGATCCCCAGCATGTACGCCGGCATCCTGCTGCTGGCGGTGGTGGGCCTGGCGCTCAATGCGGTGCTGGCCCTGCTGGAAGCACGGCTGCTGCGCTGGCGGCGTGGCTTGTCGGCGCGTGCTTGAGCCCGGCTCGATTTGCGCGGATCAACCCAGCGCCTGGGTCAGCAGCGCGAACTGATCCAGGCCATCGCGAGATACCGGCGCCTCGCCCCTGGCCATCTGCTCGACCTCGTCGACCTGGGGGATGCCCAGCTCGCTGAGCCAGGGATTGAGGCCGCTACGAGCCGTCACGTCGAAGCGCACATAGCGCCCTTCGGCGTGGCGCAGCAGGGCGAGGATCAGCGCCCTGGCCTGGTCGGCGGATTCGGCGATCACCGGACCGACCGACAACCCGCGACCGTAAGGACGCAACAAGGCGAAGCCGCGCAGCTGGCCGCCACGTTCCAGGCCGACAATGCGCTCGGCCTGTGGCAGCAGTTCCTGAAGCAAGGTGGTGCGGTCCAGGCCGGTAGCGGCCTGGGCGAGGCGCTGCAGCTGGGGAGCTGCGGCCAGCGTCAGCTCCTGAACCTGGCTTTCCAGCGGGTGGCGCTGGTCGTCCATGGCCGGCAGCGTCGCGATCTGGTGCTGATAGATACGCTCGTAGGAGACGAAGCCCTGGCTGCGATAGAGCGGGGCGCCGCGCAGGGTGGCGACCAGCAACGGCGTGCGGGTGCCCGCCAGGCCGATCAGGCCGTCCATGAGGCGGCGGCCGTGGCCCTGGCCCTGGTGACTGTCGGCGACGATCACCAGGCCGATGGTGGCGTAATCGCCCTGGGGGACGCAGAAGCCGGTCCCGAACACCCCCTGGTCGTCCTCCAGCGCCAGGCCTTCGCCGGTATGGAACAGGCATTGCCAGTCTTCCGGCCGATGAGGCCAGTGCAGTGCCTGGGACAGGCGGTAGGCGGTAGCGAGGTCGGTTTCGCGCAGGGGTCTCAGGGTGGCGTGGGACACGGCAGGGCTCCGGTTCGGGTCTGGCTGATGCAGACGTCAGCCTAGCAAGACGCGACGGCAGATTCGGTTGCCGATGGCCGGGTGCAGCGGCGTGAGGCGCCGAAGGTCCGGGCCAGATCGGCAAAAGATGGCGGTCCGCCGGCCTAGCATGGGGCCAAGCCCACAGCCCTAGCGGAGCGCGCCATGGCCTCGTTCGACCCCAGAGAAGTTGCGGTTCGTTGTGCCCATTTCATCGGCGGCCGCAGCCGCGATGCCCGTGCCGAGCTGGAGGTGTTCCGGCCCTCCGATGGCGGCTTCCAGAGCGGGCTGCCGTGCGCCTCGGCGGATCTGGTAGATGAGGTGGTGGAAGGCACCTGGCGCGCCTGGAAGGCCAGTGACTGGGCCAGCCGTCCGCCCCGGGAACGGGCGCGGGTGATGCGCCGCTGGGCCGATCTGGTGGAGGCCGATGGCGCGGTGCTCGGTCCGCTGGAAGCCGTGGGCTCGACCCGTCCGCTGCGCGAGGTGCTGGCCTGGGACATCCCCTATGTGGCCGAGGGCATCCGCTTCTTCGCCGAATTCGCCGACAAGCACGGCGGCGAGGTGGCGGCCACCGCCACCAGTCACCTGGGCCTACAGATCACCGAGCCCTATGGCGTGGTGGGCGCCATCGCCCCGTGGAATTTTCCGCTGAGCATGGCCGGCTGGAAGATCGCGCCGGCGCTCGCGGCCGGCAATGCGGTGGTGATCAAGCCGTCGGAGCTGACGCCCTTTTCCATCCTGCGCCTGGCTGAGCTGGCCACGCTGGCCGGGCTGCCCGCCGGCATCCTCAGCGTGGTTCAGGGCGATGGCCGGGTGACCGGCGATGCCCTGTGCCGGCATCCGCGCATCGGCAAGGTCACTTTCACCGGCTCCACGGGTACCGGCACCGCCATCATGACCGCCTGCGCCGAGAGCGGCCCCAAGCCGGTGACCCTGGAGCTGGGCGGCAAGAGTCCGCAGCTGGTGTTCGCTGATGCGCCGGATCTGGCACGGACCGCCCGCAGCGTGGCAGCGGCCATCACCGGCAATGCCGGCCAGGTCTGCGTGTCGGGTTCGCGGCTGCTGGTGCAGCGCGCCGCCCTGGAGCCGATGCTGGAAGGCATCCGCGCGGCCTTCGTCGACTTGCGTCCCGGGCCTACCTGGTCGGCAGCAGCGACGCTGTCGCCGATCATTTCCCAGCGCCAGGGCCAACGTATCCAGGACATCGTCACCCGCAGCCAGGCGGCCGGCGCAGAGATCCTGGTTGGCGGCGCCTTGGAGGAGGGGCTGGGCGGCGCCTACTATCAGCCGACGTTGATCACCGGGGTCGGCGCGGACAATCCCGCCGTGGGCGAAGAGATCTTCGGTCCGGTGCTGACCGTGCAGGTGTTCGACGACGAAGCCGAGGCCCTGGCCCTGGCCGATCACCCCACCTATGGCCTGGCCGCCGGGGTGCACACTGCCGACCTCGGCCGAGCGCTGCGCCTGACCCGCGCCCTGGAAGCCGGCACCGTCTGGGTCAATCGCTATGGCCGCAGCCACGACTGGATCATCCCCACCGGTGGCTACAAGCGTTCCGGCATCGGCAAGGACCTGGGTCGCGCCGCCTATGAGGCGACCTTGCGTAGCAAGAGTGTGCTGATCGATCTGGAGCATTCCTGAGAAGGCCGCAAACAATGCTGGCTCCTACCGGTAAAACGGTTTTTTCTATCTCCCACGTCGCCTGAAAGCGGACAACTGTCAGGCCCACCGATGCTGTAATGCGTGCCAGGGACGCCAACAATGTCCCGGCCTTCACTCCCGACCCTCGTCAAAGGACCCTTGCCATGACCGCCTTTCGGCCCAAGTACATCACCTTCGACTGCTACGGTACCCTGACCCGTTTCCGCATGTCCGACATGGCCCGCGAGATGTTCGCCGACCGCATTCCAGCTGAGGCGATGGACCAGTTCTGTAAGGATTTCAACGGCTATCGCTTCGACGAGGTGCTTGGCGCCTGGAAGCCATATTCGGAGGTGCTGTACGCGGCAGTGGAGCGCACCTGCAAGCGCTGGGGCATCTCCTTCACCGACGCCGAGGCCAATGCCTACTATGAGGCGGTGCCGAGCTGGGGCCCGCATCCCGACGTGACCGCGGGCCTGGCCAAGATCGCCGACAAGATCCCGCTGGTGATCTATTCCAACGCCGCCGACGAGCAGATCATGTCCAACGTCGACAAGCTGGGCGTGCCCTTCCACCGCGTCTTCACCGCCGAGCAGGGCCAGGCCTACAAGCCGCGCCTGCAGGCCTTCGAATACATGCTGGACAACCTCGGCTGCGGTCCGGAAGACGTGCTGCATGTGTCGTCGAGCTTCCGCTACGACCTCATCCCGGCCGACTACATGAACATCCAGAACAAGGTGTTCGTGAATCGCGGCCACGAGCCGAGCACGCCGTTCTACCGCAACACCGAGATCAAGGACATCGGCGGCCTGGCCGCCGTGGTCGGTCTCGAATAACACCCTGAGCCGCCGGAGCGCCTGCCCATGAGTCTTGGCCCTGCATCGTCCGATTCCTACTGGCTGGCGACCGCGCCGGGCTTTACCGGGGCTACCCCGGGGCCGGTGGCGGGCGAGGTGGATGTCGTCGTCATCGGCGGCGGC
This sequence comes from Pseudomonas benzopyrenica, assembly GCF_036884265.1. Classification (NCBI taxonomy): domain Bacteria; kingdom Pseudomonadati; phylum Pseudomonadota; class Gammaproteobacteria; order Pseudomonadales; family Pseudomonadaceae; genus Pseudomonas; species Pseudomonas benzopyrenica. Next base: position 2,245,027 of record NZ_CP145723.1, read on the forward strand.
TTCACCGGGCTCTCGGCCGCGGTGGCCCTGCGCCGGCGCGGTGCCAGCGTGGCCGTGCTGGAGGCCGGTCGGGTGATCGGCGAAGCCTCCGGACGCAACGGCGGGCACTGCAACACCGGGGTCGCCCAGGACTACGCGGCCCTGCACGCCAGCCTGGGTGCCGAGCGCGCGCGGGCCTTCTACCAGGCCTATGCCGATGCGGTGGCCAGCGTGGAGGCGGTGATCGCCGAGGAGGGTATCGACTGCGATTTCCACAAGGCCGGCAAGCTCAAGTTGGCGGCCAAGCCGCAGCACTATGACAACCTGGCACGTACCTGCGAGCTGATCCGCCGGGAGGTGGACCCGGACGTGGAGCTGCTCGACGCCGCCCAGGTGCGGATCGAGGTGGCCTCCGATGGTTTCCACGGTGGTCTGCTACAGCGCAATGGCGCCCAGATGCACATGGGGCGGTTCGGCGTGGGCCTGGCGGAGGCGGCGGTCCGGCGTGGCGCCCAGGTCTACGAAGGCGCAGCGGTCAGCGATCTGCAGCGGCTGCCCGATGGCAGCTTTCGCGTGATCAGCGCCAAGGGCGAGCTGCGCGCCCGCCAGGTGCTGGTGGCGACGGGCAATGCCCGGGTCGGCCCCTTCCAGTGGTTTCGGCGGCGCATCGCCTCGGTGGGCAGCTTCATCATCGCCACCGCGCCGCTGCCCAGGGCGCAGCTGGACGAGCTCTTGCCCAATCGTCGGACCTATGTGACCAGCCGCATCATCGGCAACTATTTCCGCACCACCCCGGACCACCGGTTGATCTTTGGCGGTCGGGCGCGCTTCGCGCTGTCCGATCCACGCCAGGACGCCAAGAGCGGCGCCGTGTTGCGCGCCGCCCTGGGGCAGCTGTTTCCCCGCCTGGCCCAGACGCCCATCGACTATTGCTGGGGCGGGCTGGTGGACATGACCGCCGACCGCCTGCCCCGCGCCGGCGAGCAGGACGGCCTGTTCTATGCCATGGGCTACAGCGGCCACGGCGTGCAGATGGCGGTGCACATGGGCCGGGTGATGGCCGAGGTGCTGGAAGGGCGCAGCCAGTCCAACCCCTGGCGGGTGCTGGACTGGCCGGCCATCCCCGGCCACTTCGGCAAGCCCTGGTTCCTGCCGCTGGTGGGGTTGTATTACCGGGTCCAGGATCGCCTGCACTAGGTTCTGTACGAAAAGTGCCTGCGCTCGGTGATGCTTCGTTGAAAAAGGCCTGGATCGCCAGCCGGTCGGAATGCTCATTTACCGCTCGTAAGCTCGAGCGCGAGTCCGATCCGCTTCCTCAGCCTTTTTCGCCTCGCCTGACCTTCGCTCGTCGACTTTTCGTACATAACCTAGATCCTGAGCAACGAACCGTGCGCCCGGACCTGCCAACCAACCGCAGCGTCAAGGCGGGCGGTTTTGTCGTTTCTGCAGGCCAACGGGCGGTTTGGCATTTTCCCCTGTGCCAGGCAGGTGGCCGGCGTGAAAGCTGCTGCGAGGGTCGGCGTTCGCATCCTGTACCTGGTCGGAAACGCCGCTCCGCTGGCCAGCGAGACGGCTGGCAGCGCGCCAAACCCGGGCATGGGCAGCCCCGTTGCGCTGTGGCGACGCACACCGCAAACAATGCTGAGCGGCTTGGCCAAAACGGTCTTTTCTGTCTCGTCGCCTGCTCAATTCGACCGTATTCGACGAAGGGCCGGTGCTGTAATGAACCAGGCCGTGCGACACGGCGGCCACGAGGACAGTGCCGCAGGCCCGGGGAGGGGATCGCGGCGCTGGTGACAGAGCCCCCAACGAGCGAGCCGACATGACCGAGAAAAAGACTGGAAGTCCCCTGATAGGTGCTGCTGAAAGCGTGCGTGCCTTCGAGGCCCTGCAGCGGGGTGTCTCGCGGCGCGATGCGCTCCGCCTGCTCGGCGCCGCCGGGCTGCTGGCGACCGGCGTGGGCAGTCTGCTCGGCCGTGATGGTCAGGCCTTCGCTGCAGAAGATGCGGTCACCGGCACCCCGCGTCGCGGCGGTCGGGTGCGCGCCGCGGCGGCGGGTTCGTCCACCGCCGATACCCTCGACCCGGCCCGTGGCGCCTTTTCCGGTGACTACGCGCGCCACTACTTTTTCTACAACGGCCTGACCGTGTTCGACAGCCATCTGGAGCCGCAGATGGCCCTGGCCACCAGCTTCGACACCCAGGATGCCCTGACCTGGACGATCAAGCTGCGCCAGGGTGTGCAGTTCCATAACGGCAAGACCTTCGACAGCGCCGACGTCGTCTACTCGCTGCTGCGCCACAAGGACCCGGCGGTGGGCTCCAAGGTCAAGGCGCTGGCCGACCAGTTCGCCGAGATCACCGCGGTGTCATCCGACGAGGTGCGTATCCGCCTGGTGTCACCGAATTCCGAGCTGCCCGCGGTACTGGCCATCTCGCCGTTCCTGATCATCGCCGATGGCACCAAGGACTTCTCCACCGCCAACGGCACCGGCCCCTTCAAGGTCAAGGAATTCAAGCCGGGGGTGCGCACCGTGGGCACGCGCAACGAAAACTACTGGAAGTCCGGCAAGCCCTATCTGGACGAGATCGAGCTGATCGGCATCGGCGACGAACCCTCGCGGGTCAATGCGCTGCTGGCCGGTGACGTCCAGCTGACCGTCTCGGTGGATCCGCGCTCCGCCGACCGCCTCAAGCAGAGCGGCAAACTCAAGATCGTGGCCAACACCTCGGGTGGCTACACCGATCTGATCATGCGCATCCCCAATCGGCCGTTCAACGATCCCAATGTGGTCGAGGGGATGAAGCTGCTGTTCGACCGCGAGCAGATCCTCAAGTCGGTGTTTCTGGGCTACGGCACCATCGGCAACGACCAGCCGATCATGCCCGGCACTCCCTATCACGCCGCGGACCTGCCGCAACGGCCCTATGATCCGGACAAGGCCAAGTTCCTCTTCCAGAAAGCCGGGATCGCCGGTGCGCGGATGCCGCTGGTGACCTCCACCGCCGCCGACAACGCCAACGAGATGGCCCTGGTGCTGCAGCAATCGGCACGCCAGGCCGGGCTCAACCTGATGGTCAACCGGGTCAGTGCCGACGGCTACTGGGACAACCACTGGATGAAGGATCCGCTGGGTTTCGGCAACATCAACGCCCGACCCACCGCCAACATCCTGCTATCGCAGTTCTTCAAGTCCGATGCACCCTGGAACGAATCGGGCTGGAAGAACGAGCAATTCGACCAGTTGCTGGTGGCTTCCCGTGGCGAGACCGACCTGGCCAAGCGCAAGCAGATGTACGCCGACATGCAGTTGCTGATCCACCAGCACGCCGGCATCGGCTTGCCGATCTTCACCAGTTCCATCGATGCCCATTCGCCCAAGCTCGGCGGCTACGGAATCATCCCTATCGGGGGCTTCATGGGCTACATGTTCGCCGAACACGTCTGGCTGGAGGCCTGACGCCCGGTGCCTGAAGGCGAGTCGGTCCGCAGGGACAGGACTCGCCACTCCACGCTCAAGCAGGAGGTGGCTTTGGATCTTTCCGTGTTTTCCCTCATCGCCAGACGCCTCGGGGGCGGGTTGCTGACCCTGCTCATCGTCTCGTTGCTGGTGTTCTTCGTCTCGGCGCTGTTGCCGGGCGATGCCGCGCAGCAGGCCCTGGGCCAGTTCGCGCTGCCCGAGCAGGTCGCGGCGCTGCGCGCCCAGATGGGCCTCGACCAACCCGCGCTGCTGCGCTACTTCCACTGGCTGAGCGGCCTGCTGCACGGCGATCTCGGCCAGTCCCTGGCCAGCCAGATGCCCATCGCCACGATGATCGGTGACCGGCTGGGCGGCTCGCTGATGCTGGCCGGCGTCACCGCCCTGGTGTCGGTGCCCCTGGCGCTCGGCCTGGGCATCGCCTCGGCGATGAACGCCGGCGGGCGGCTGGACCGGGCGCTCAACGTCTTCACCCTGGGCATCGTCGCGGTACCGGAATTCCTGGTGGCGACCCTCGCGGTGCTGGTCTTCGCCGTGCACCTGCAGTGGACCTCGGCGCTGACCTTCGCCCACGACATCGCCGGCCCCCTGGACTTCCTACGTGCCTATGCCTTGCCGGTGGGCACCCTGTGCTGCGTGATCGTGGCGCAGATGGCGCGCATGACCCGGGCGGCCCTGGTGGAGCAGCTGCAGAGTCCCTATGTGGAGATGGCCCGGCTCAAGGGCGTCGGTCCGGTGCGCGCCGTGCTGCGCCATGCCTTGCCCAACGCCGTGGGGCCCATCGCCAACTCCATCGCCCTGAGTCTTTCCTACCTGATGGGCGGGGTGGTGATCGTCGAGACCATCTTCAACTACCCGGGCATCGCCCAGCTGATGGTGGACGGCGTCGCCAGTCGCGACCTGCCGCTGATCCAGGCCTGCGCCATGCTGTTCTGCTGCGCCTACCTGGTGCTCATGACCCTGGCGGATCTCTGCGCCATCCTGTCCAATCCGAGGCTGAGAACGCTATGACCCGACCCGTGACTCCCGTATGTGCCGCGTCCGTCCTGCCGGTGGACGGCAAGACGCTCGATGCCCAGCTGTCGCCGCCGCGCACCCGTCGGCGCAGTCGCTGGTCACTGACCGGCATCATCGGCGGCATCCTGGTGGCCTTCTGGCTATTCCTCGCCGTGTTCGGCGCCTGGCTCGCGCCCTATGACCCAGGCGCCCTGGGCGACAGCGCGGTGCTGGCCGGCTACAGCGCCGCCCATCCGCTGGGCACCGATTACCTGGGCCGTGATGTGCTCAGCCGCATCCTCGACGGCGCCCGCTTCACCGTGGGCCTGGCGTTGATCGCGGCCGTGCTGGCCTGCGTGCTCGGCACCGGTCTCGGTCTGCTCGCGGCGCTGTCCGGGCGCTGGGTGGACGAGCCGCTGTCGCGACTGATCGATGCGCTGATCTCCCTGCCGAGCAAGATGCTGGCGCTGGTGATGGTCTCGGCTTTTGGCTCCTCGGTGCCCTTGCTGATCGTCATGGCGGTGGTGGGTTATGCCCCCGGCTGCTATCGGATCGCCCGCAGCCTGGCGATGAATCTCATCGAGCTGGAATACGTCCAGGTCGCCCGCACCCGTGGCGAAGGCCGGCTGTATATCGCCCTGCGCGAGATGCTGCCCAACATGCGCCTGCCGTTGCTCACCGACCTGGGCCTGAGATTCGTCTACATCGTGTTGCTGCTCAGTGGCATGAGCTTTCTTGGTCTTGGCGTGCAGCCGCCCAACGCCGACCTGGGCTCCCTGGTGCGGGAAAACATCGGCGGTCTGGCCGACGGCGCCCCGGCGGTGCTGATGCCGGCGCTGGCCATCGGCACCCTGACCGTGGGCGTCAACCTGCTCATCGACCGGTTCGGCGCGCGACGCCGGGGAGGGCGCTGAGATGGAATTGCTGGTAGAGGTCAAGGGCCTGCGCGTGGTCGCCCAGGGCGACGACGGCGGTGAAACCACCATCGTCAAGGACGTCGGCTTCAGCCTGGCCAAGGGCGAGGTGCTGGCGCTGATCGGCGAGTCCGGCTCGGGCAAGACCACCATCGCCCTGTCGTTGCTCGGCTATGCCCGGGCGGGCTGTCGGTTGGCCGGTGGCTCGATCCGCGTCGGCGACACCCAGGTGCTGGAGCTGGACGCCGCTGGCCTGCGCCGCCTGCGCGGTCGCACCGTGGCCTATATCGCCCAGAGCGCCGCGGCGGCCTTCAACCCGTCGCGGCGCCTGATGGAACAGATCATCGAGAGCGCCCTGATCCATGGTGTACTGACGCGCCAGGAAGCCGAAGCGCGGGCGCTGCAACTGTTCAGGGAGCTGGCGCTGCCGGATCCCGAGCACATCGGTCAGCGCTATCCGCACCAGGTCTCGGGCGGTCAGTTGCAGCGGTTGATGGCGGCCATGGCGCTGATCACCGATCCGACCCTGGTGATCCTCGACGAACCCACCACGGCGCTGGACGTGACCACCCAGATCGAGGTGCTGCGGGTGTTCAAGCAGGTGGTCCGTGAGCGGGGCGTGACCGCCATCTACGTCTCCCACGACCTGGCGGTGGTGGCCCAGATGGCCGATCGCATCCTGGTGCTCAACGGCGGCGAGGTCTATGAGAACCGCCGCACCGAACGGCTGCTGGCCAGCGCTCGCCATCCCTATACCCGCAGCCTGCTGGCGGCGGCCCGGCCGGAGCCCCTGACGGAGCGTGGCCTGCCCACGGTCGAGACTGCGGCGCCGGTACTGGAAGTGAAGGACCTGGTGGCAGGCTATGGCCCCAGCGGCGCCGATGGCCTGCCACGTTACCGGGTGCTGGAGGGTATCGATCTGCGCATCGCCGCCGGCCAGGCCCTGGGGGTGATCGGCGAATCCGGCTCGGGCAAGTCGACCCTGGCGCGGGTCATCGCCGGCTTGCTACCACCGGCCCAGGGCAGCGTGCGCCTGGGCGGCGAACTGCTGCCACCGGGCCTGGAAGGCCGCACCCGCGAGCAATTCCGCCGGGTGCAACTGGTCTATCAGAACGCCGACACGGCGCTCAATCCGGCCCACAGCGTGGAGCGCATCCTCACGCGCCCGCTGGAGACCTATCACGCCTTCGACAAGGCCACACGCCAGCACAAGGTCCGCGAGTTGCTCGACCGGGTACAACTCCCAGCCAGCCTCGCCAGCCGGCGTCCGGGCGAGCTTTCCGGTGGCCAGAAGCAGCGGGTCAACCTGGCCCGTGCCCTGGCCGCGGAACCCGAGCTGATCCTCTGTGACGAGGTCACCTCGGCGCTGGATACCGTGGTCGGCGCGGCCATTCTCGACCTGCTCGTCGAGTTGCGCCGTGAGCTGGGGCTGGCCTATCTGTTCATCAGCCACGATATCTCCACGGTACGCAGTCTCTGCGATGAGGTGCTGGTGCTCTATGCCGGCCAGCCGGTGGAGCTGGGCACCCCGGCCACCCTGCAGCATCCGCCGCTGCACCCCTACACCGAATTGCTCACCGCCTCGGTGCCCGCGCTGCGCCAGGGCTGGCTGGAAGAACAGCCGGTGCGCACGTTACTGCCCCTGGCCTCATCGGCTCCGGCCAGCGGACGCCTCTGCAGCTTCCTGCAGCGTTGCCCGGTACGGCGGGAAGGGCGCTGCGACCGGGTGCCGCCACGGCCCCAGACGCTGGCTGGCGGCAACCGCATCCTCTGTCACCATGATGGCGAGACCCTGCAGCGGCTGCAGGGCGGCGCCGTGCTGCATTCCCAAGGAGTTCGCGCATGACTTCCCGTTTCCAGCGACTCGCCGAAACCGGCCGGCCGCAGGTCAGTCTCACCGTCGACGGGCTGCCGGTCACGGCCCTGGCCGGCGATACCCTGATGGTCGCCTTGCTCGCCAACGGTCCGGCGCTGCGGCGTTCCGAATTCGGTGACGAGCGCCGTGCCGGCTTCTGCCTGATGGGCGCCTGCCAGGATTGCTGGGTGTGGACCGCCGAGGGCGAGCGCCTGCGCGCCTGCGGCACCGAGGTCCGCGAAGGACTGCAGATCCTCACCGCGCAACCGGAGGCGGTATGGAATCTGGCCTAGCCCAACCGGGCAAGAGCACTCCGCGGGTAGTCATCGTCGGTGCCGGTCCGGCCGGCGTGCGGTGCGCCGAGACCCTGCTGGCCGCCGGCATCAGCCCGGTGGTGATCGACGAGAATCGACGCGACGGCGGCCAGATCTATCGCCGCCAGCCCGAGGGTTTCCAGCGTCCCTATGCCACCCTCTATGGCAGCGAGGCGGGCAAGGCCGAAAGCCTGCATCGCACCTTCGACGGCTTGCGCGGACGCCTCGACTACCGCCCCGACACCCTGGCCTGGCACCTGCACGAGCGCACCCTCTACACGGTGCAGGGCAATCGCCAGCGCACCCTGGATTTCGATGCCCTGGTGCTCTGCACCGGGGCCGGTGACCGTTTGCTACCGGTGCCGGGCTGGAACCTGGCCGGCACCTACACCCTCGGCGGCGCCCAGATCGCCCTCAAGGCTCAGGCGGTGTCCATTGGCCGGCGGGTGATCTTCCTGGGCAGCGGTCCCTTGCTCTATCTGGTCGCCAGCCAGTACCAGCAGGCCGGGGCCACGGTGGCGGCGGTGCTCGATACCGCGCCCCTGCACCTGCGCGCCCTCGCCACGCCCAAGCTGCTGGCCCGGCCGGGTGTGGCCTGGAAGGGCGTGCAGCTCATGGCCTCGCTCAAGCGCGCCGGGGTGCCCCTGCACCTGGGCGTCACCCCCCTGGAGATCCTTGGTGATGCCGAGCAGGGCGTGCGTGGCGTGGCCTTCGCCGATGCCCGCGGTCTGCGTCAGGAGGTGGTCGGCGACGCCGTGGGGCTGGGCTATCACCTGCGCCCGGAAACCCAGCTGGCCGACCTGGCCCGCTGCGCCTTCGAATTCGAGCGGGCCACTGGCCAATGGGTGCTGCAACTGGATGGGGAGGGGCGAACCTCCACGCCGGGCGTCTATGCCGCGGGCGACGGCGCCCGGGTACGCGGCGCCGACGCGGCCGAACTGGCCGGCCGACTGGCCGCCTGTACGGTGCTGGCGGATCTCCAGTTCACGCCGCCCGCCGGCCTCGCCGAGCGCTGCCGCGAGGCGCTGGCAGTGCAGGAGCGCTTTCGCCTGGGCCTGGCCGAGGCCTTTCCCTGGCCGGCCAGGCAGATGGCCAGTCTGCCGGACACGGCGGTGGTCTGCCGTTGCGAAGGCATCACCGCCGGCGAACTGCGCGCCGTGGTCCGCGAAAAGGGCGCTCGCGAGGCCAATCGCGCCAAGGCCTTCAGCCGGGTCGGTATGGGTCGCTGCCAGGGTCGCTATTGCGCCCAGGCCGGAGCGGAGATCATCGCCGCCGAATCCGGGGTGCCGGTCGAGACCGTTGGCCGCCTGCGTGGCCAGGCGCCGGTCCGGCCATTGCCGCTGGGCATCGTGACCAGCGAAGAGGAGGTGTCATCATGAGCCAGAATGCCGCCAACCAGGCCGACGTCATCATCGTCGGCGCCGGCATCATGGGCAGCGCCAGCGCCTTTTTCCTGCGGCGCCGGGGCTTGTCGGTGCTCCTACTGGAGCGTGACCAGGTCGGGCGCTTCGCCAGTGGCACCAACTTCGGCAATGTCCGCCGTCAGGGCCGCTACCTGAGTCAGGTCGCACTGGCCACGCGGTCGCGGGGGATCTGGGGGCGGCTACCGGAGCTTATCGGGGACGATCTGGAGTTCATTCCCGGCGGCCATCTGCGGGTGGTCTACGATCCATCGCGCATCGCCATGCTGCATGAGTATGCACGGGCACCGGAGACCGCCGCCCTGGAGCTGCAGGTGCTCGAAGGCGCGGCCCTGCACGAAAAGTTTCCCTACCTGGGCCCCGAGGTGGTGGCCGGCTCCTATGCGCCCCACGATGGCCACGCCAATCCGCGCCTGGCCGCGCCGGCGTTCGCCCGCGCCGCGATGCGCGAAGGCGTCGATCTGCAGGAAGGGGTCGAGATCACCCAGGTCACCAAGCCGGGCGGTGACTTCCTGGTGCAGGCCGCCGATGGTCGCCGCTACCAGGCGCCACGGTTGCTGATCACCGCCGGGGCCTGGGGCAGTCGGCTGTCGAGCCAGTTCGGCGAGCCGGTGCCCATCGAGACCCACGGGCCGCAGATGGGCGTTACCGAGCCCTTGCCCTATGCCTTCAAGGAAGCGGTGGGCGTGTCTTCGCCGCTGGTGAGCGAGACCATCTATTTCCGCCAGATCCCGCGGGGCAACGTGATCTTTGGCGGCTGCTTCCGCACCCGACCGGATCTGGACACCCGTCTGGCCCGCGCCGAACCCCACGGCCTGCTCAATCAGCTCACCCAGCTGCGCCGCCTGGCGCCGGCGCTGGGGCGGGTCAACGTGATCCGTACCTGGAGCGGGGTCGAGGGCTACATCGCCGACGACCTGCCGATCATGGGCCCCAGCAGCCAGGTGCCGGGGCTCTACTACGCCTTCGGTTTCTGTGGTGCCGGCTTCCAGCTTGGCCCGGGAGTAGGGGACACCATGGCCGAGCTGATCGCCACCGGCCGTACCGACACCCCCCTGGCGGCCTTCGACGTGGCCCGTTTCGCGCAACCGCGCCGGGAGAGCCTTGCCGGATGAACAGCCAGGACCTGCTGCGCACCCTGATCGGCTTTCCCACCGTCTCCGCCGACTCCAACCTGGCGCTGATCCAGCATGTGCAGGGCCTGCTGGAAGGCGCCGGTATCGCCTGCCGCCTGGTGCTCGACGAGAGCAGGCGCAAGGCCAATCTCTTCGCCAGCGTCGGCCCAGGCGACGTGCCCGGCGTGCTGCTCTCCGGGCATACGGACGTGGTGCCCGTGGCCGGCCAGGCCTGGACCCTGCCGCCATTCGCGGGGACCCTCAAGGACGGCCGGATCCATGGCCGCGGCGCCTGCGACATGAAGGGCTTCGTCGCCTGTGCGGTGGTGGCGCTGCTGGACGCCGCTCGCGGTGAACCGCTGAGACGACCCTTGCAGCTGGCACTCTCCCACGACGAGGAGATCGGCTGCGTCGGGGTACGGCGACTGCTGGATGTGCTGGAGCTGGCGCCGGTGCGGCCTTTCCTCTGCATCGTCGGCGAACCCACGAACATGCAGGTCGCCCTCGGCCACAAGGGCAAGGCGGCGCTGCGGGCTCACTGTCGAGGCCAGGAAGGGCACTCTTCGCGAGCCCCGCTGCACGTCAACGCCATCCACCTGGCCAGCGATCTGGTCACGGCCCTGCGCACCAGCCAGCGGCGCCTGGCGGAAGAGGGCGCCCGTGACGCGGCCTACGACATTCCCTACACCACCCTGCATGTCGGGCGGATCGAGGGCGGCAAGGCGCTGAACATCGTGCCCAATCTCTGCACCCTGGATTTCGAGATCCGCCACCTGCCGGCGGACGATCCCGCGAGCCTGGTGGCCAAGCTGCAGGAAACGGCGGACCACCTGGTCAGGGAGGCACGGCAGACGTCAGCCAAGGCCGCCATCGACATCGAGACGGTCAATGCCTATCCGGGCCTGGACACCCATCCCAGCGTCGAGGCCGTGCGCTTCCTGCAGACCCTGGTCGAACCCGGCACCACCCAGCTCAAGGTGGCCTTCGGCACCGAGGGCGGCCTCTTCGCCAGTCGTCTGGACACCCCGGTGGTGGTCTGCGGGCCCGGCAGCATCGAGCAGGCGCACAAGCCCGACGAATACGTCGAGATCAGCCAGCTGGAGGCCTGCGATGCCTTGCTGGGACGGTTGCGGGTGGCCTTGGGTTGAGGCCACCCCGAGCCTCGGCTAGTACCCCCGCTGCCGATCGACCAGCCCACGCATCGGCTCGCCGCGCTGATGGTGGCGGATGTTGTCCAGCAAGACCGTGAAGGCCGTTTCCGGCACCGTCATGGCGCCCACGTGGGGCGTCAGCCAGATGCGCGGATGCTGCCAGAAGGGATGGTCGGCCGCGGGCGGTTCCGGCTCCACCACGTCCAGCACCGCCTGGCTCAGCTGACCGCTGTCCAGGGCCGCCAGCAGATCGGCTTCCACCAGCTGGGCGCCACGGCCCAGGTTGATCAGGCTGGCGCCACGAGGCAGGGCGGCGAACAGTTCGGCATCGAGAATGCCGCGCGTCTCCGGGGTCAGGGGCAGCAGGCAGATGAGGATCTCGCAATCGGCGAGAAACGCCGGCAGCTGCTCGGGACCGGCATGACAGCGTACCCCTGGCAGCTCATGGGGCGATCGCGACCAGCCCGAGAGCTGGAAGCCAAAGGTGGCGAGCCGCTCCAGCACCGCCTGGCCGATCTGGCCGAGACCCAGCACGCCGACGCGTCTGTTATTCGCCGTCACCAGGGCATGTTCCTGCCAGCGTCCCGCGGCCTGCTGGTCGAGATAGAGCGGCAACTGGCGATGCAGCGCCAGCACCATGAGGGTGGCGTACTCCACCATGCCGGCGACGATGCCGGGATCGAGCATGCGCACCACCGGCAGGTCGGCAGGCAGCAGGCTCAGGTCGAACTGATCGACCCCGGCCGAGGTGGCGAACAGCACCTCCAGGTTGGGAAAGCGCTGGGCGAGGTCCTGCGGTGGTTGCCAGCAGGCCAGGTAGCGCACCTCGTCGGCGTTGCCCACCTCCGGCCACTGGCGAAATTCGATATCGGGCGCCTGTTCCTGGAACAGGCGTCGCCAGGCCTGGCCGCGTTCGGGATCGGCCTTGTAGAGCAGCGTCATGGGAAGGTCTCCGGCAAAGCTCAAGGATGGCGCAAGGGGGCGGTAGTTTGTCCTGAAATCCCGTGCCGCGCCGTCATGATCGGTGGTGCGGTGGAAACTGCGCCGCATCTGGGAAAAACGGCAGCTTCTGTGCTGCGTCGCGACGGAAACGCCATATACCGGCCGTCTTGGCGGTCGATACTGACCCTGTCCGCGGCATGCCCGTCGCGCCTCTTGTCGTGAGGATCCGCCATGCCCCTGTTGCACTACTGCCAACCGCCCAATGACCGCCAGCTGCCGCGCGCGCTGCAGCCCCTGCACAGTGATCCCCTGGCCGCCGGCCGGGAACTGCACCTGCACGACGACCGCCTGGGCTATGTCATGGGCAGCGCCACCAGCCACTTCGCCGATTGCCAGCTGAATGACTTTCCCTGGGTGGAAGTGAGCATTCTCGAAGCGGGCGAATTGCAGCTGGAGTGGGCCGGTGGCGCCCTGCAGCTCAAGGCCGGCGATGCCTTTGTCCTGCCCCGGGGCCTGAGTTGCCGTTGGCGTCATAGTGGCGAGCTACGTCGCCTGTTCATGGCCTTTCCCGGCCGCGCCAGCGAAGGCGCCATGCCCCAGGCGCCCGTGCTGCTGGATCCCTCGGCTCCGCGCGAACCCTCGCCGCCACCGGCGGCCAGCGTCTTGCTCAGTCCTAAGCCCACGGCCACCGGCTGCGATCTGTTCGAAAGCGGCTGCGGCGCCTTGCGGGTAGGGATGTGGGAATGCACCGGTTACGTGCGCAAGGCAGTGACCAATCCCCATTGCGAACTGATGCTGCTCTATGCCGGCTCTGTGACCCTGGCCGTCGAGGGTGAAGCGCCCTGCAGTGTCAGGGCGGGCGAGGCGGTGCTGGTGCCGGCGGCGACACCCATGGCCTGGGACAGTCGGGAGACGGTACGCAAGCTCTATTGCATCCTGCGCTAGGAACGGCGCGCTCCGGCAGCGGGATGCTGGCGGAGCGTCGAGCCGGGGAGTACTAGCCCGCCTTGATCAGGCTGCGCAGCGGCAGGGCATTCTTGACCACCGGCGACTTGATGACGATGTAGCTGAAGTACTTCTCGATACCGACGTTGCGGTCGAGGATGGATTCCATCAATTCCTGGTAGTGACCGATGCTGCTGCACATGAAGCGCAGCAGGTAGTCGTAGCCGCCGCTGATGAGGTGGCATTCGAGGATCTCGTCGACCCCGCGGATAAAGGACTCGAACTTCACGAAGTCGGCGCGCTTGTGGTCGGAGAGGGTAACTTCGGTGAACACCGTCACCGAGTTGGCGATCTTGGCGAGGTTGACGTGGGCCTCGTAGCCACTGATGTAGCCGGCCGCCTCCAGGCGCTTGACCCGCTGCAGGCAGGGGCTGGGGGAGAGGCCCACGGCTTCGGCGAGACTGACATTGGTCATCCGGCCATCCTTCTGCAGCTGCACCAGGATGTTGATGTCGATGCGGTCCAGTTTTGTTGCGGCGTCCATCGTCGTTCCTCGCAATCGTGAACGGCAGGCTAGGCACGCAGGGCGGTCTGGTGCGCATGCACCAGATCGGCGAGACTCGCGTACTCGCATCGCGTGCCATCCAGGGCCTGCCGCGAAAGGTTCCAGGGCCGCGAGCGATCACGGCGCAGGGTACACAGGGGAAAATCCACCAGGGCACTCCAGGGATCGTCCGGTTCACTGCCTCTGATGGGCAGCAAATCTCCACGCGCCAAGCCCAGTTCTTCCAGGGTGTTGTCCAACGCCTGGCGCAGATCGCCACCGCGGTTGGGGATCACGGCGGCGAACACCTCAGGCAAGCGCGCCGTGACCGCTGCCGCCTCGCCGTCATCGGGCGAGGCCAGCAACACCAATCGATAGAACTTGCTCAGGTACTGCAGCGCGCCCGGAGCATCCTCGAACACCGGCCAGCACGTCGTGGCGTTTCCAAAAGCCACGCTGGCATCCAGGTCGGCTTCCTGTTGCAACTCCTGCGCCAGTCGCTGGTGAATGCGCAGGTGCAGGCTGGTCTGGCTGGCAGTGGGAGCCGCCTGGCGCAGTTCGCGGGCCAGGCGGTGGTAGCTGCCGAGCAGCCAGTCGGGATGGGTGCTCAGGCCCGCCTGCGCCACAAGGGGGCGCAGGGCTTCGAGGATGCCCCCTTCACGGTCGACGAGGGTGCCGTAGCAGGAAAAGCCTAGGGCCTGGTAACGCGTGATTCTCATGGTCGGATTCCCTTGGCGCTGCCACAGCCGGGCCGGGCGGCGTTACGTTTGACCTCAGGCACCAGCCTGGGCGAGAGCCTGGCCGAACATCTGCAAGGCTTCGGCCAGTTGTGCCTCGGTGGTGACCAGAGGCGCCAGGAAACGGATGACATTGCGTTCCACCCCGCACTTGATCACCAGCAATCCGGCCTGACGAGCGCCCTCGATGACCTGCTGAGCGAGGGCGGCGTCCGGGCTCCTGCCGTCCGCGCCCACCATCTCCACCGCCAGCATGAAGCCGCGGCCGCGGACCTCACCGATACGCGGGTGGCGGCGCTGCAGGTCGAGCAGACCGCTGCGCAGCTGCTCGCCCAGAGTGACCCCACGGGCGACCAGGTCTTCCTCGTCGAAGATGTCCAGGACTGCCAGCGCTGCGGCGCAGGCCAGGGCGTTGCCGCCGTAGGTACCGCCGAGGCCACCGGGCAGGGGCGCGTCCATGATGGCAGCGCGGCCGACCACCCCGGAAAGCGGCAGGCCGCCGGCCAGGCTCTTGGCCACCGTCACCAGGTCGGGCTGGATGCCGGTCTGCTGGAAGGCGAAGAGGCTGCCGGTACGGCCGAAGCCAGTCTGGATCTCGTCCGCGATGAGGACGATACCGTGCTGGTCGCACAGCGCGCGCAACCCCTGGAGGAATTCCACCGGCGCCGGGCGGAAACCGCCGTCGCCCTGTACCGGTTCGATCAGGATGGCAGCCACCTGGTCGGGGGAGACCTGGGTGGCGAAGACCTCGCGCAGGCCGGCCAGGGCCTGCTGGCTGTCCACCCCGCGGAAGGCATCGGGGTAGGGCGCGTGGTAGATGTCACCAGGGAAGGGCCCGAAATTCTGCTTGTAGGGCTGGGCGAAGCCGGTAAGGGTCACGCCGAGCAGGGTGCGACCGTGGAAGCCGCCGCGAAAGGCGATCACCCCGGGCCTTTTGGTGTGGGCACGGGCGATCTTGATGGCGTTTTCCACCGCCTCGGCGCCGGAGGTCAGCAGCAGCGTCTTGTAGGCCTCACCATCGCCGATCAGGGTGTTGAGGCGGCTGGCCAGTTCCAGGTAGGGCTCGTAGGCCATCACCTGGAAACTGGCGTGGGAGATCTCCCCGACCTGGCGGCGGACGGCCTCCACCACCCGCGGGTGATTGTGACCAACGTTGAGCACGCCGATGCCGCCGACGAAATCGAGGTAGCGGCGACCATCCACGTCCCAGACCTCGCTGCCCTGGGCGCGGGCCACCACGACGGGGTGGGCGGTGATGATGCCGCGGGGCACGCCTTGTTCGCGATAACCCAGCAGGCGTTCGGTGGCTTTGGCAGCGGAATTCATGCGGCGATACTCCAGGCAGGGGCGAGAGTTCCAGCCTACGCAGGCCCTGGGGTCGGTAACGCTGAAGTTGCTGGCCCCGGCATCGCGATCGGCTGTTTTGGTCAGGAGCGGCGGCATTTTCGGTTGACCGCCGCCGTCGGGCCTCAGTCGAGGCCACCCAGGTGCCAGGCCTTCACCTCCAGGTACTCGTCCAACCCCAGGTGCGAACCTTCGCGGCCCAGGCCGGATTGCTTCACGCCGCCAAAGGGTGCGACTTCCATCGACAGGGTGCCGGTGTTGAGCGCCACCATGCCGAAATCCAGCTGTTCGCCCACCCGCCAGGCGCGGCGCAGGTCCTGGGTGTAGTAGTAGGCGGCCAGGCCGTAGGGCGTGGCGTTGGCCAGGGCCAGGGCCTCGGCCTCGTCGCGGAAGCGAAACAACGGCGCCACCGGGCCGAAGGTCTCCTCGCTGGCCAGCAGCATGTCCGCCGTGGCGCCGGTGAGCACCGTGGGGGCGACGAACTGGTCACGGCCGCTGGGCAGGCCGCCGAACAGGGCCCTGGCACCCTGGGTCAGGGCGTCGTCGACGTGGCGGGCCACCTTGTCCACCGCCTGGCGATTGATCAGCGGACCCAGCGTCACTCCGGTCTCCAGGCCGTTGCCCACCTTGAACTTGGCGGCCTCGGCGGCCAGACGCTCGGCGAAGCGATCGTGGATGCCGTCCTGTACCAGGATGCGGTTGGCGCAGACGCAGGTCTGACCGGCGTTGCGAAATTTACTCTGCAACACCCCAGTGACGGCCAGGTCCAGATCGGCGTCGTCGAAGACGATGAAGGGGGCGTTGCCGCCCAGCTCCATGCTGGTGCGCTTCACCGTGGCCGCGCACTGCGCCAACAGCAGCTGGCCAATGCGGGTGGAGCCGGTGAACGACAGCTTGCGCACCGCCGGATTGCCGGTCAGTTCGCCACCGATGCCGGCGGGCATCCCGGTGAGCACATTGAAGACGCCGGGCGGAAAGCCGGCGCGGTCGGCAAGCTCGGCGAGCGCCAGGGCCGAGAGCGGGGTGAGGTCCGAGGGCTTGATCACCACCGGGCAGCCGGCCGCCAGCGCCGGCGCGGCCTTGCGGGTGATCATGGCGTTGGGGAAATTCCACGGGGTGATGGCGGCGGCGACGCCCACCGGTTGCCTGAGCACCAGCACGCGGCGATCTTGCGTCGGGGCGGGCAGGATGTCGCCATAGGCGCGCCGGGCTTCTTCGGCGAACCATTTGACGAAGCTGGCGCCATAGGCGATCTCGCCGCGCGCCTCGGCCAGGGGCTTGCCCTGTTCCAGGGTCATCAGCAGGGCCAGGTCTTCCTGATGCTCCAGCATCAGCGCGTGCCAGCGCTCCAGCAGGACCGCGCGCTCGGCTGCCGGACGCTCGCGCCAGGCCGGCCAGGCCGCTTCCCCGGCGGCGATGGCGCAGGCGGTTTCCGCTGCCTCCAGCGCCGCCACCTGGGCGATGACGGCGCCGGTGGCAGGATTTTCCACGGCGAAGGTGGCGCCGTTGTCGGCGGCTATCCAGTGACCGTCGACATAGGCGGATTCCTTGAACAGGCGTGGGTCTCGCAGATCGGGGTGCAGTGGCATGGTGGCGCTCCCAGTGGCAGGTCAGCCCCTGAGTCTAGGGAGCGGTGGTGGCGGCGGATGCCGAATTAACGCTGCACGAGCGGTGGCGGAACGCGTTCGGCGCGTCCTGGCCGCAGTTTGTGCGGTGGCCAATAGGCCTGCTCAGTCGGACGGTTCGCCAAACAGCGGATCACCGCGCAACGCCGCCACGGCCAGTTCGACGAAGGCCCTGACCTTGGCCGCCGCCTGGCGGCCCTGGGGATAGACCAGGTGCACCGGCAGGGGCGCCTCCTCGTGGTCAGTCAGTACGATCCGCAGGCTGCCTTCGGCCAGCGCCGGGGCGATCTGGTAATGCAGCACCCGGGTCAGACCGTGCCCCGCCTTGGCCGCGGCGATGGCGGCTTCGTTGGTGTTGCACAGCAACAGCGGATCCACCACCACCCGCTGTCCGCGGGCGAAGCGCCATTCCGGCGAGGCCCAGGCGCCCTGGCAGACAAGGATGCGGTGCTCCTTGAGTGCGGCTGGAGTGGCGGGAGTACCGCGCGCCTCCAGATAGCTCGGGGCCGCGCAGACCACCCGCCGCATCTGGCCGACCTGGATGGCGGTAAGCCCCGAATCCGGCAACTGACCAATGCGCAGGGCGACATCCATGCCCTCGTCCAGCAGATTCACCTGCCGGTCGACGAAAAAGGTACGGACGCGCATCTCCGGATAGCGGGCGAGAAAGTCCAGCACCAGCGGCAGCACGTGCAGCTGGCCGAACAAGAGCGGTGCGGTGATCGCCAGGGTGCCCGAAGGCTCGACCTGGTGCCCGGCGGCGGCCAGTTCCGCCTCGGCGATCTCGCCGAGAATGCGCCGACAATCCTGCAGATAGCGGGCGCCGGCCTCGGTGGGCTTCACCGAGCGGGTGGTGCGCACCAGCAAGCGGGCGCCGACCAGCGCCTCCAGGCCGGCCACCAGGCGCGTCACCGCCGGTGCGCTCAGGTGCAGTTCCCGGGCCGCGCGGGCGAAGCTCTCGGTTTCGGCCACCTTCACGAACACGCGCATCGCCTGCCAACGATCCATCTGCGGGGTCTTCCTCAGGGCGCCGGAGCGGACCGGCCAGAGGTGCATGGTAGTCGACCCGACCTGGCTGACCAGCCTAGAGATCGAATTCCAGCGGCGCGGACCCGGCCGCGGGCCGCGCGCAACAGAGCAGCGCCTGATTGGCGCCCACCGCCGCGGCGGGTTCCTTGAGATAGGTAACAGCGCCCTTGAGCAAGCGGGTACGGCAGCTGCCACAGTGCCCCTCGCGACAGCTGAACGCAGGCTCCAGCCCCTGGGCCTCGGCCAGTTCCAGCAGGCTGCCGGCCGCAGGCGTCCACCGCGCCTCCCGGCCGGACGCCGTGAAGCGCACCGGAATGGTCTCGGTGGACACCGCTGGGCGGGTTACTTCCGCCGTCGCCGTGACGGTGCGCATCAGTCCAGCCGGCCCGAAGGCTTCGGCATGGATACGATCATCCTCGATGCCATGACCCCGCAGGCCGTCATAGAGCCCCTGGGTAAAGGCAGCCGGACCACAGAGGTAGAAGTCGTAGTCGCCAAAGGGCAGGTAGCGCTCCAGCAACGCCATCTCGATGCGTCCGGCGGCGTCATAGTCCACCCCGGGAAGCGCATCGGAGGGATCGCTCAGCACCCTGATCATCCGTATCGACTCCGGCGCCTGGGCCAGCAGCTCGGCGAGCTCCCTGTCGAAGGCCCGTTCCGCCCTGGTGCGGGCGCCATAGAACAGCGTGACGGTTCGCCGACCTTCATGGACCAGCTGCCGCAACATGGCCAGCAGTGGGGTGATGCCGATTCCGGCGGCCAGCAACACCAGGGGACGAGTGTCAGCGGGTGCCAGGGTGAAGTCGCCGGCGGGCATTCGCGCTTCGATCAAATCGCCTTCGCGCCACTGGTCGTGGAGCAGCTGAGAGACCAGACCGTCGCGCTTGACGCTGATGCGGTAGCGACCGTCCGCGGGGAGGGAGGTCAGGGTATAGGTCCGCACCAGGTAGGGCTGGCCCGGCCGAGGTGTCACCCGAATCGGCAGGAACTGACCGGCCTGATAGGGAGGCAAGCCGGCGGCGTCCACGGGTTCGAGATGGAAGGAGCGGATGGTGGTGCTCTCCTGGACGATCCGGGCGATGCGTAGCGGGCGCCAGTGGCGGCCCTGGGCCCCAGCCTCCAGGCGCCGCTCGACTTCCAGCCAGCTGCCGGTCAGCTGGCTGCTGTCCGACGCTCCTCTGGCTTGGGCCTTCCAGCGCAGCGCCAGGGCGGCGCGGCGGCGAACGATCCGCCGTGGGCGAAAGGCCCAGAGCCGCTCGGCCCCGTCGAAAGCCGCGATCTCCGGCGAGTCGAACAGCACCTCGGCGGTGCCGCTCAGCTGCAGCAGATCCCCGTGTTCGTAGTCCACGAACAGCAGCCCGGCCCGGCCGTTGGCGACGACATTGCCCAAGGTGTTGAAGAACAGATTGCCGTTGAAGTCGGGAATGGTCAGCAGGTCCTCGGCGCCGACTCGGACGAAGCCCGGCTTGCCGCCGCGATGGGAGACATCGACCCGCCGCTGGCCTTGCTGGTCGGCATAGGAAGCGACGAAAAAGGTATCGGCGCCGGCAATCAACGCGCGAGCATCGGCGTCCAGGCAAGTGAGGTTCTCCACCGATGCGACCGGGGGCGGGCCTGGCGCGTGGACGACGCTCAGGTCGCGCAGCTGGATATAGCGCGGGCAATTGCCGAAGCTCTGGTCCACCGTCACGCGCAGACCCTGGGCAGTGACGCTGAGTGTGCCGTTCATGCGATTGCGGCGGCGCGTATGCAACTCGATGCCGAGCAGGCCCACGGCGGCGCCGTCGCCCAGGCCCGGGGTTGCCGGATCCTCGGCTGAGAGATGGGCGGCGATGTCCAGGGTGGTGGGCGTGGGCGAGGCGAGAAAGCCGGGCTGGCCTGCCAGGATCGTCGCCCAGGCCGCCCCCTCGGCATCGACGCTGCCCAGTATCACAAAGGGCAACTGCGCGAAGAACTGCCGATGCTGGTCAGGCATGAACGAGCGGATCACCCGCGGACCCAGGGCCGCCATGCGCTCACGGACGCCCAGGCGTTCCTGAATAAGGGTTTCGCCGGCGTGCCAGGTGGGTAGGGATTCGTGCATGACCGTGACCTCCAGCTAGGCGACGCGCGATCAGGTCCTGAGGCCTGCCGCGGTCCGGGGGAAGGGCACGAAGCCCGGCAAGGCTTCCACCCGCTGCAGGAAGGCACGCACGGCCGCGTAGGGTGCCAGATCCACATTGCCTTCCGGCGCCCCGGCCAAATAGCTATAGAGGGCGATATCGGCGACGGTCGGGTAAGCGGCCGCCAGCCAGTCTCGCGAGGCCAGGTGGGCCTCCAGGCGTTCGAGCAGGACATGGGCGCGGGCGATGACCTCGTCGGCATCCAGCTGGGCGCCGAATACCGTGATCAAGCGCGCCGCCGCCGGGCCATAGGCCAGCTCGCCGGCCGCCACCGACAACCAGCGTTGCACCGCCGCCGCGCCCGCGGGGTCCTCGGGCAGCCAGTCGCTGCGGCCCGTCTTTTTCGCCAGGTAGACGAGGATGGCGTTGGCATCGGCGACCACCGTTTCGCCATCCCGCAGGACCGGTACCTGACCAAAGGGGTTGAGGGCGAGAAATTCAGGCGTGCGATTGGCGCCGCCCGGGATATCGACGTCGATCAGCTCGACCTCTAATCCCAACAAGGAGGCGAAGAGCACAGCACGATGGGCATGACCGGACAGCGGGGTGTGATAGAGCTGCATGAGCCGACTCCTGGCAGGCATCGGGGCCAAGGGTGGTCCCGACAGGTGCTACCAGCTTGGAATCAGAATGTTCGTGAGGGAATGGGCCTTCTGGTCACTTCAGCATTCCGCAAAATGGAATGATCGAGCTATGGGCAGGCGAGGGCGGCTGCTCCCACCTTGGACCTCAGTGAGGCCCTTCGGCAGTCGCAAATCAGGCCTGATCCGTCTATCAGGCGGCAGTCTAGAGCGCTTGGGACTGGTCGGTGCCTCAAGTGGTAAAGTAGAATCAATATCATCTAAGCATCGTCGAGCAGGTAGCATCCGTCATGAATGACATGGCTCTCGCATCCTCGCGCCATCTTCATAGCCTCTATCGCGACCACAGCGGCTGGCTACAGGCTTGGTTGCGGCGGCGGCTGGGTAGCGAGTGGGATGCGGCCGATCTCAGCCAGGAAGCCTTTCTGCGGCTGGTGAGCAATCCCGAGGTGCTCGGCGAACTGCAGGAGCCGCGGGCCTATCTGGTCACCATCGGCAAGCGCCTGCTGATCAATTTCCAGCGCCGACGCAGCCTGGAGCAGGCGTACTTGGAGGCGCTGGCCGAGCTGCCCGAAGCCTGCGCGCCATCGCCCGAGCAACGCTGGATACTGCTGGAAACTCTGCAGGCCCTCGATGAGCTGCTCAATGGTCTGCCCACCCAGGTCCGCCAGGCCTTCCTGCTCAGTCAGCTCGAAGACCTCACCTATCGCGAGATCGCCGAGCGCCTGCACGTCTCCGAGCGCACCATCAAGAGATACATGGCGCAGGCCTATGAGCATTGCCTGCTGGCGGAGCTGTGCTGAGCAGCGGCCAAGACCGGCGGCGGACGGCGATCCGCGAGGCCGCGGGCTGGCTAGCGCTGCTGGAATCTGGCGCGGCGGGCGAGCGCGAACATCAGCAGCTGCAGGAGTGGCGCCAGGCCCATGCCGAGCACGAGCGTGCCTGGCAGGCGGCCTTGGCGCTGCAACAACGCTTCGCCGCGGTGCCTTCGCGATTGGCCATGGCCAGTCTGCAACCGGCCGACCGTGGCCGGCGGACCGCCATGCGCCAGTTGCTGGGGCTGGCGGTGGTGGTACCGACCGGCTGGTGGCTGACCCAGACGTTGCCTCTGGACGCCTGGACCGCCGACCTCAGCACCGCCACCGGCGAACGCCGTACCCTGACCCTGGCCGACGGCAGCCTGCTGCAACTCAATACCGCGACCGCCGTGGACCTGGATCCAGCCCGGCGACGCCTGACCCTCGTGCAGGGCGAGCTCTCGCTGCAGGTGCCTAGCGCCGAAGCAATGACCCTCGATACCCGTTTCGGCGTCCTGACGGTGCGCCAGGCCGAGGTCTGCGTGCATCAGCATGACGAGGGATGCGACGTACGGGTGGTCAGCGGCAGCGTGGGCGTGCGACCACTGAAGGGGCTCGGGCTGGAATTGGGCAAGGGCCAGCAATTGCGCTTGAGTGCCCTGGGAATCGGGGCTATCGAGCCCTTTTCCGCGACCCTGCTGAGCTGGCGCCAAGGGGTGCTGATCGCCCAGGACCAGCCGTTGGGCGAATTCCTGGAGGAATTCAGCCGCTATCGTCTCGGCCTGCTGCGTTGGGATCCTGCGGTTGCCAACCTCAGGGTCACCGGCAGTTTTCAACTTGCCGACACCGACCGGGTGCTGACTCTCCTGGCCGCTACGCTGCCGCTGGAGGTGCACTGGCGCACCCGCTTCTGGGTGACCCTGCAGCCGCGCACGGTCAGCGTCTGAAAAAAGCCTGTCCCCTTTTCGGTACTCGTCGGTCATTAACGGCATAGGACAACCAAAAGGAGGGGGATTCGATGGTGGCGTTGGTATTGCGTCCGTTGCTGCGTACGGGCCTGTTGGTGGCATTGAGCGGTACCCCTTGGTGGGCCGGTTCGGCGTGGGCCCAGGAGGCGGCTCGTCGGCATTACGAGATTCCCGCGGGCAGTCTCGCCCAGGCATTGACTCGCTTTGCGGCGGAATCCGGCGTCAATCTGGCGGTGGATCCGGGATTGGTGGGCAGGCGCAGCAGCGCTGGCCTCAAGGGCGACTTCGGCGTGGAAGAGGGCTTCAGCCGCCTGCTGGCCGGCTCTGGTCTGAGACTCCAGCCGCTGGGCGAGCGTGACTTCACCCTGGCGCCGGCGCCGCAGGAGAGTGGGGTCCAGGAGCTGGCCAGTACATCCATCGTCGCCACCAGCCTGCAGGCGGACGACGCTCCCTATGCCGGTGGCCAGGTCGCGCGGCAAGGCTCCCAGGGGCTGCTGGGCAATCGCGACTTCATGGACACGCCCTTCAGCCAGACCTCCTACACTGCCCAGACCGTCCAGAATCTCCAGGCCCGCACCCTTACCGACCTGATCGCCAGCGATCCCTCGGTGCGCTCCACCAATCCGTCGGGGGGTCGTTTCGAACAGTTCACCATCCGCGGTTTCAGCCTGTTCAACAGCGACGTCGCCTATAACGGCCTCTATGGGGTGCTGCCGACCTATTCCATCGACATGGAGATGGCCGAACGGGTCGATATCCTCAAGGGGCCGAGTCAGCTGCTCAATGGCATCTCGCCCCGCGGCAGCGTCGGCGGTGGCATCAACGTGGTGCCCAAGCGCGCCACCGATCAGCCCATCACCGAGATCACCGGCAGCTATGCCTCCGACAGCCAGGTGGGCGGGGCCGTGGACATCGGGCGTCGCTTCGGCGAGGACAATCGCTTCGGCATGCGCTTCAACGGCGTCAAGCAATCCGGCGACACCACCTGGGATCACCAGCACGTCGACCGCCAGATGGGCGTGCTGGGCCTGGACTATCGCGTGGAACGTCTGCGCCTGGGCCTCGATCTCGGCCATACCGAGCGCGACACCGATGCGCCCCAGGAACGGGTGCTGGTGGGGGCCAACGCCCGGGTGCCCGATGCCGATGACGTGCGCCACAACTATGCCCAGCGCTGGACCCGCGCCCAGACCAAGGACACCTTCGGCGCCCTGCGTGGCGAATTCGACGTCGACGACTCGCTGATGGTCTATGGCGCCGTGGGCGCGCGCCGCAGCGATCACGATTTCCTTCGCCACAACGTCTCCATCACCAACAACGCCGGCGATTTCAGCGTCCAGCCGCGCGACTTCACCCGCGACGAGAACGTGCGCACGGCCAACGTCGGTGCCCGCAAGTGGCTGCAAACCGGACCGGTCAGCCACGAGCTCAATGTCAGCGCCGACTACTTCTACATGGACTTCGAGAACGGCGGCGGGCGCTACGCCAACGGAACGAGCAATCTCTACAACCCCCGCGACCTGCCAGCGCCAGGCGTACAGACCCGCGCCGATGCCAAGGGCTACACCGAGAACCGGTTCAGCGGCGTGGCCTTGGCCGACACCCTGGGCTTCTTCGACGACCGCCTACTGGTCACCCTCGGCGCCCGCTGGCAGCGGGTCAAGGTGGACGACTGGTCCGATGGGGTGAAGCAAACCACCGCCTACGACGAGGAAAAGCTCTCGCCCTCGGCGGGCGTGCTGTTCAAGGCCACCGAGCGGCTCTCGCTCTATGCCAACTACATGGAAGGCCTGAGCCAGGGCAAGATCGCGCCGTCCACCGCGCTGAACGAGGACGAGATCTTCCCGCCCTTCATCAGTCGCCAGGCGGAGGTGGGCGCCAAGTACGACTTCGGCGCCGTGGCCGTGACCGCGAGTGCCTTCCGCATCAAGCAGCCAGCCTACGAGACCAACGCCACCAGCCGTACCTTCGGTCCCAACGGCAAGCGGGTCAACGACGGAGCGGAGCTGAGCGTGTTCGGCGAGCCGCTGGCCGGCTTCCGCGTGCTGGGCGGCCTGATGTACATCGACAGCGAACTCAGGGACACCG
The DNA here is from genome assembly GCF_036884265.1 of Pseudomonas benzopyrenica. NCBI lineage: Bacteria > Pseudomonadati > Pseudomonadota > Gammaproteobacteria > Pseudomonadales > Pseudomonadaceae > Pseudomonas > Pseudomonas benzopyrenica. Next base: position 2,270,012 of record NZ_CP145723.1, read on the forward strand.
TGGGCGGTACCTTCGACGGCAATCGCGCCCCGGCCACGCCCAAGCTCAATGCCAACCTCGGCGCCGAACTGGACATCCCGGCGGTGCCCGGCCTGACCCTGACCGGACGGGGGATCTATACCAGCTCCCAGTACCTGGACCAGGCCAACAGCAAGGAAATCGATGCCTGGCATCGCTTCGACGTGGGCGCGCGTTACGCCTTCAAGGTCGACACCACCCGCGTGACCCTGCGCGCCTCGGTGGAGAACGTGATGAACGAGCGCTACTGGGCCTCCGCCGGTGCCTCCGACGACAGCGAACCCGGCCTGACGATCTCCACGCCGCGGACCTTCGTCCTCTCCACCACCCTGGCGTTCTGAACGCCAAAAATCCCGCCGTTGCGCAAGGTTCGTTGCAGTCCTGCGCGGCGGCGGATAACGCGGATAACCAACTAGGTGCACAACTGGGCCGCATTGCGCGGTCAAGGCCTATTACTCATTGATCGGAGTGTCATGCGGATATAACTGAAGCAAAGTTTCTATCAGGATAATTGCCGAGCTATTTCGATAACGGACCCACAGTGAGTTCGCGTTTCTTATCGTCCGCTAATTGGTGAAAGTTGGGCGAGTTCAAAGACTCGAGTATTGGTGGGAATAGCGGTTGAAGGATGAGAATGAAACTGATTATCGTTACCGAAGATAAACGTCTCGAGGTCTGACGCCATGCTTCAACCATCCCTTCGTCGTGACACAGCAACACCCGATAACGCTTTCTTTCTCGCTCGCCAGGCGCGCTTCGAATCCGAGGTCCGCAGTTATCCGCGCAAGCTGCCGCTGGCCATCGCCAAGGCCGGTGGCGTCTGGGTAACCGATGTCGAAGGCAAGGTTTATCTGGATTGCCTGGCCGGGGCGGGCACCCTGGCGCTGGGGCACAACCATCCGGCGGTCACCGAGGCCATCGCCGCTTTTCTCGCCAGTGGCCTGCCGATGCACAGCCTGGACCTCACCACGCCGCTCAAGGACGCCTTCAGCGAGCGACTGCTGGGTATGCTGCCGGGTCAGTCCGAGGACTACTGCCTGCAATTCTGCGGTCCGTCCGGCGCCGATGCGGTGGAAGCGGCATTGAAGTTGGCCAAGAAGGTCACCGGACGCAGCAACGTGGTCGCCTTTTCCGGGGGCTACCACGGCATGACCCACGGCGCCCTGGCCGTGACCGGCAACCTGGCGCCCAAACAGGGCGTGGCGGGATTGATGCCCGGGGTGCAGTTCCTGCCCTATCCCCATGAATACCGCTGCCCGCTGGGACTGGGTGGCGAGCGGGGCGCCGAGGCCCTGGCGCGCTACCTGGAGCGCTTCTTCGGCGACGTGGAAAGTGGCGTCTGCCGCCCGGCGGCGGTGATCGTCGAGGCGGTGCAGGGGGAGGGTGGCGTCAATCCGGCACCGCTGGAATGGTTGCGGACCCTGCGCCGGGTCACCCGGGAACACGGCGTTCTGCTCATCGTCGACGAGGTCCAGACCGGTTTCGGCCGCACTGGCGCGCTGTTCGCCTGCCAGCATGCCGGCATCGAGCCCGACATCCTGGTGCTGTCCAAGGCCGTGGGCGGCGGCCTGCCGCTGGCGCTGCTGGCGATTCGGCGGGAGTTCGACGCCTGGGAACCGGGTGGCCATACCGGCACCTTCCGCGGCAATCAGTTGGCCATGGCCACGGGACTCGCCACCCTGGAGGTCATCGAGCGCGAAGGCCTGGTCAGCCATGCCGCCCAGCTCGGTGGCTGGCTCAAACGGCATCTGGAGCGGCTGCGCGAACGTTTCCCCGCCATCGGCAATGTCCGTGGCCTGGGCCTGATGCTGGGCCTGGAGATCGTCGACTCGAGCGGCGAAGCGGATGCACTCGGCAGCCTGCCAGCCGATCCCGCCCTGGCGGCGGCCATTCAACGCCACTGTTTCGCCCAGGGGCTGCTGCTCGAGCGCGGCGGCCGCGACGGCAACGTGGTGCGGCTGCTGCCGCCGCTGATCCTGCAGGAAAGTCACTGCCTGGTGCTGCTCGAACGCCTGGAGGCGGCCCTCGTGGCGGCGCTGGCCGAGCCGCGTGGCTGAGCGCAGGGCACCACCAGAGCGCCACCGCACCGGATCGCCCGCAGGGACGCGCTACCTTTTGGACACTGCCATGACCTCTTTCGAATCCACTCTGCTTTCCCGCATCGTCAGTGAGCTGGCGTCTTCCCACGCCTTGATGAATTGCCTCATCAAGGAATTCGCGCTGCCGGAAAAGTGCCTGACTTATAATTGGCCGGAAGATCGCCGGGGTATAGCGCCGGCCAATTATCTGAGTTGGTTGCAAGACGGCGGCGTCCCCTTGCTGATCAACTTTCCTGGAGACCGCCAGTTCTTTCTGGTCGTCGATCGACAGGATGAACTCGGCAGCCAGCGTTATCTATCCGATATCTATGTAAGACGGGGTGACCAGGCCTGGTATTGCCCGGACTTTCCTGCCTTCATCGATTTTCTGCTGGAGGCCTGCGAAGAACTCGCCGGCGCCCACAATAACGAATTGCTGCAACAGGTCTTGCAAAGCCAGCGCCTGACCGCGGCCATCGTCGACCACGTGCAGGTCTCGCGCCATCCCGCTCCGCTCAGCGACTATCTGGCCAGCGAGCAGGGCCTGTGGTTCGGCCACCCCAATCACCCGGCACCCAAGGCCCGGCGCTGGCCGGAGCCCTTGCCGGCCGAGGCCTATGCACCGGAACTGCACACCAGCACCCCCATGCACGTGCTAGAGGTGCCCCGTGCCGGGCTGCGGGTGGCGGGCAACGGCCTGAGCGATGCCCAGGTGCTGCAGGGCTTCGTGGACCAGGCGCAGACCGCCCCGGGGCGCGTGCGCATCGTGCTGCACCCGGTCCAGGCGCAGCTGTTCCTGGGCGATCCACGGGTCCAGACCCTGCTCGCCCAGGGCGAGCTCCGCGACCTCGGCGCCAGCGGCGCGCTGGCCAGCCCCACGGCCTCCATGCGCACCTGGTACCGCGAAGGCCATGCCTTCTTCGTCAAGGGCTCGCTCAATGTGCGTATCACCAATTGCGTACGCAAGAACGCCTGGTACGAACTGGAAAGCACCCTGATCGTCGACCGCCTCATGCAGCGCTTGCAGGGGCGGGTGGCGGGCCTGGACATGGTGCGCGAGCCCGGCGCCCTGAGTTGGGCACCGCCGGCGGCGAGTGCCGAGGACGAGCGCTGGTTCCGCGAGCAGACCGGTGCCATCCTGCGCGAGAACTTCTGCCTGGAGCATGGCGCCGACTGCTGCCTGCTGGCCGGCACCCTGTTCGCCCGCGACACCCGCCTGCAGCCGCTGCTGCAGGACTTCCTCACCCGCTGCGGCGGCCAGGAGCCCAGCGATCAAGCCCGGTTGGCCTGGTTCCAGGACTATCAGCGGCTGCTGCTGGGGCCGGTGCTGCGGCTGTTCTTCGAGCACGGCGTGGTGCTGGAGCCACACCTGCAGAACTGCGTGCTGGTGCATGACAACGGCCGGCCCATCCGCCTGCTGCTGCGCGACTTTGAAGGCATCAAGCTGACCGATACCCTGGGCGCCGAGGCGCTGGACGCCCATGTCCAGCCCCGGGTGCGGCAGTCGTTGCTCTACAGCCGCGACCAGGGCTGGCGGCGCATCGCCTACTGCCTGTTCGTCAACAACCTCGCCGAGGCGGTGCTGGCGCTGAGTTGGGAGCGTCCGCACCTGGCGCCGCGTCTGTGGCGACAGGTGGAAGCCGAGCTGATCGCCATCCGCCGCGACCTGCAACGCGCCGCCCCCGAGTTGGATGCGCTGATCGCCGGCCAACCCATTCCCTGCAAGACCAATCTCAAGGTACGCCTAGCGGCCCAGGCCGATCGCCATGCCGGTTACGTGCAGTTGCCTTGCCCCTGGGGCGCGGAGGTGCGTCATGGGTGAGCTTCCTGCCGCGGTACGCGCCGCCCTGGTGGAGGCCCAGGCGCAGTCCAGCGATCCGCTGGTGGCCTTTGTCTACGACCTCGATGCCCTGCGGCGGCACGTCGCCGCGCTGATGGCCGATTTGCCGCCAGGCGTGGAGCTGTACTACGCCATCAAGGCCAACAGCGAGGCGCCGATCCTGGCGGCCCTGGCGCCGCTGGTACACGGCTTCGAGATCTCCTCCGGTGGCGAGATCGATCGCCTCGCCGCCTGCCCGCAGCGCAAGCCGTTCATCTTCTCCGGTCCGGGCAAGCTGGATTCCGACCTGCGCACCGCCCTGAGCGCCGGGGTCGAAGCCATCCACCTGGAGAGCCTCGGCGAGATCCAGCGCCTGCAACGCCTGGCCCGCTCCCTGGGGCGGCTACAGCCGGTGTACATCCGCATCAACCCACAATTGCCGGCCGGGCTGACCAGTACCCTGGCCATGGCCGGTACGGCGACGCCCTTCGGCTTCGACGAGGCCGACCTGCACGCCGCGGTGGCAGCGGTGGAGGCGGCCAGCCACCTGCAGCTGCAGGGTTTCCATGTGCATGCCCTGTCGCACCAGCACTCGGTCGAGCGCCATCTGCAATTGCTGGACTTCTACTTGGAACGCTGGCCGCACTGGCGCGGCCTGGCCCGGCGCCCGGAGAGCCTGGTGCGGCTCAACGTCGGGGGCGGCATCGGCGTTGACTATCGCGAAGGTCGGCGATTCGACTGGGCGCGGCTGTGCGCGCACCTGCGCGCCCGTCTGGCCGCCCAGGCGCAGCCGCCGCTGATCCGCTTCGAACCGGGACGTTTTCTCGCGGCCTTCTGTGGCTACTACGCCATGGAGGTGCTGGATACCAAGACCAGCCACGGCCAGCACTTCCTGGTCTGCCGCGGCGGGACCCACCAGTTCCGCCTGCCGGTGGCCCAGGGACACGATCACCCGGTGCTGCACCTGCCCCGCGAGGCGCGGGCGACGGCGACCGGGGGCAAGGCCTGGACGGTGGTGGGCCAGCTCTGCACGCCCAAGGACATCCTCAGCCGCGGCCAGCCGCTGGGGGAGGTAAGGGTCGGCGACCTGCTGGTGCTGCCCCTGGCCGGCGCCTATGGCTACAACATCTCCCACGCGGATTTCCTCTGCCATCCGCGCCCGCGCCAGCTGTTCCTCGACGGGCACGGGAGCGCCCCGACGTGAGCGTGGCGATCCCGCGGGTCTGGGTGGCGGTCAACGTGCTGCTGGGCACGGTCACCGTCAGCCTGGCCAACACGGCGCTCAATCCGGCGCTGCCGGCCTTCATCGCCGCCTTCGACCTGGGGCCGCTGCTGGCCAGCTGGATCGTCGCCGGCTTCATGGTCGCCATGGGCATCACCATGCCGCTGACCGGCTTCCTGGCCGGACGGATCGGCCGGCGGCGGCTCTATCGCCTCGGGCTGCTGGCCTTCATCGCCGGTTCGACACTGGGCGCCCTGGCCGGCTCCATCGCCGGGGTGCTGGCGGCGCGGGTGATCCAGGGGGTGGCCAGCGGCCTGATGATCCCCCTGGCGCTGGGCATCATCTTCTCCGTCTATCCCAAGGAGGAACGCGGCCGGGTGACCGGCTGGTGGGGTGGGGCGGTGATGCTGGCGCCGGCGCTGGGTCCGCTGTGCGGCAGCCTGCTGCTGGAGGTGTTCGACTGGCGCGCCCTGTTCCTGCTCAACGTCCCGGTGGGCCTGTTGGCCCTGGCCATGGGGCAGGTGGTGCTGCCCGCGGATGGCCCCCGCGAACACAAGCCCTTCGACCTGGCCGGCTACCTGCTGATCGCCAGTGGCCTGGGGCTGCTGCTGGTGACCCTTGGCCGGCTGCGCGACCTGGCTGCCCTGGCTGAACCCCTGAACCTGCTGGCCCTGGCCGCCGGGGTCCTGTGCCTGCTGGCCTTCGTCCGCCTGCAACTGCGGCGCCGCCATCCGCTGCTGCCATTGCGACTGTTCGCCCTGCGCGGCTACCGGGCCAGCGTCATCATCGCCGTGGTCCAGGCGGTGGGCATGTTCGAGTGCCTGGTGCTGCTGCCGCTGCTGATCCAGCTGGTGCTGGGCCACAGCGCGCTCTGGACCGGTCTGGCGCTGCTCTGCACGGCTCTGGCGGCAGCGCTGTTCGGCCAGGTCGGCGGCCGTCTGCTCGACCGTCGCGGGCCCCGCGGGGTGATCGCCACCGGTCTGAGCCTCAGCGGCCTCGCCACCCTGGCCCTGGGGGTGGTCGGCAGCGATGCCGGGCTCGCCTGGATCTGCGCGCTGATGGTACTGCGCGGCGTCGGCCTGGGGCTGTCCTACATGCCGGCCACCACCGCCGGCCTCAACACCCTGCCGGATACCCAGGTCACCCAGGGCGCGGCCATGAACAACATCGCCCGGCGGCTGGTGTCCTCGGTGGCCGTGGTGGTCGCCTCCCTGTGGCTGGAGCTGCGCCTGGGCGGCGCGGCCGGCTGGGGTCCGCGCCAGGCCGCCACTGGCGTCGCCATCCAGGACGCCTTCGTCGCCACCGGTCTGTTCATCCTGCTGGCACTGCCCTGGGCCTGGCGCTTTCCCGCCGGCCAATCCCTTTCCGTTCGGAGGTACTCATGACCGCTCAGCTTTCACTTCCTGCGCAGCCCTGGCCGTCGCCCGCCGACGCCGCCCTCTATCGCCAGGTCGAGCAGCGCGTGGTGGCGCAGCTGCTGCAGACGCTGATCTACGAAGAGGTGCTCAGCGCCCAGGTACAGCCAGTGGCGGATGGCCTGGCGCAGTATCGCCTGGCCGGTCGCGCCGCCGATGGCCAACCGGTGCAGTACCTGGGCTATGCGCCCGCCGCTGCCAGCTTCGGCCTGATCCGCCTGGACCCCCAGCGCCTGGTGCGCCAGGACGCCCAGGGCAGCCGTGCGCCGACGCTGCACGAGACCCTGGCCGAATTGCTCGGCGAGCAGAGCGCCGCGCCGCTATGGCCGCGCTTCGTCCAGGAGCTGGAGCAGACCCTGCTCAAGGACCTGCAGTCGCGCCGCCAGGATTATCGTCCCGACCGCCCGGCCCACGAACTGGACGTGGACGCGCTGGAACGGCACTTCATGGATGCCCATGGCTATCACCCCTGCTACAAGTCGCGCATCGGCTTTTCCCTGGCCGAGAATCGCCGCTACGGACCGGAGTTCGGCGAGCCGATCCAGCTGGTCTGGCTGGCCCTGGCGCGCGAGCGGGCCTCGGTGGGGCATTCCAGCCGGCTGGACTTCCCGGCTTTTATCGCCGAGGAATTCGGTGCCCAGCGCTGGGCGGCCCTGGCCGCCGAGTGGCGCGAACAGGGTCGGGCGCTGGACGATTACCAGCTGATCCCCGTGCATCCCTGGCAGTGGGAGCAGCACCTGGCCGCGCTGTTCCAGCCCGAACTGGTCAGCGGCGAGCTGCTTTATTTGGGCACCTCCCTGGACCAGTACGCCGCCCAGCAGTCCATCCGCACCCTGGCCAATCGCAGTGCGCCCCAGCGGCCCTACGTCAAGCTGGCGATGTGCCTGACCAATACCTCCAGCACCCGCATCCTGGCGCGCCACACCGTGCTCAACGGCCCGCTCATCACCGACTGGCTGCAGCGCCTGATCGAAACCGACGCCACCGCCCGCGACCTGGACTTCGTGGTGCTCGGCGAGGTCGCCGGCGTCGCCTACGACAGTCGCGCGCTGCCGGTCAGCCGGGCAGGGCAGGTGTATGGCACCCTCGGTGCCGTCTGGCGCGAGAGCATCCATGCATATCTACGCCCGGATGAGCAGGCTGTGCCCTTCAACGGCCTGACCCAGGTGGAGAATCGCTACGGCCAGGGCGCGCCGCAGCCCTTCGTCACCGCCTGGGTGGAGCGCCATGGCCTCGACGCCTGGCTGCAGCAACTGCTCAGGGTCACGGTGACGCCGCTCATGCACATGCTCCACGCCGAAGGTATCGGCATGGAGTCCCATGGCCAGAACATCGTGCTGATCCACCGTGACGGCTGGCCGCTGCGCATCGCCCTCAAGGACTTCCACGACGGCGTGCGCTATGCCGAGCGCCACCTGGCGCGCCCGGAACTGCGACCAACCCTGGAGCCCTTGCCGGCGAGCCACGCGCGGATCAACCGCAACTCCTTCATCCTCACCGAGGATGTCGACGCGGTACGTGACTTTACCTGCGACGCCTTCTTCTTCATCGCCCTGGGCGAGCTGGCGGTGTTTCTGCGCCAGCATTTCGCGTTGGACGAAGGCGATTTCTGGCAGGCGACCGCCACGGTCATTCTCGACTACCAGCGCGCCAACCCCCAGCACCGGGAGCGCTATGCGCTGTTCGACGTCTTCGCCCCCACCTTCGAGGTGGAGGAGCTGACCAAGCGGCGTCTGCTGGGCGATGGCGAGCGACGTTTCAAGGCGGTGGCCAACCCGCTGCATCCTTACCGGCCCGTCGCATGCTGAGGGTCAATCGCCTCAAGGCTGCCCTGGCGGCCGGCACGCCCAGCCAGGGGCTGTTCGCCTCGTTGCCCACGCCCGCCAGCATCGAGCTGATCGCCGAAGCCGGCTACGACTTCGTGATCATCGATCTGGAGCACGTGCTGATCAATCCGGAAACCCTGGAGAACATGATCCGCACCGCCGAGGGCTACGACCTCACGCCGCTGGTGCGGGTGCCGGACGCTGAGCCCAAGCGCCTGCTGCGCCTGCTCGATGCCGGGGCCCAGGGGATCGTGCTGCCCTGCGTGGAAGACCCGGCGGTGCTGGCCGCCGCGGTGCGCGCCTGCAAATACCACCCGGAGGGCGAGCGCAGCCTCAATGCCGGGCGGCCTGGCTCCTTCGGCAAAACCAGCCTGGCCGACTACGTGACCCGCGCCAATGCGCAGATCCTAGTGGTCGCCATGATCGAGAGTGCCACCGGCGTCGCCCGGGCGGCGGAGATCGCGGCGGTCCCAGGAGTGGACCTGCTGCTCGAAGGCGCGGCGGACCTGTCGCAATCCCTCGGGCGCCCCTGGCAGATCGCCGATCCCGAGGTGCAGGAGGCCTTGTGGCAGACCTGGGCCGCCGCAAGGCGCCAGGGCACGCCCTACTGCGCCATCCTCCGGCGCCCGGAGGACCTGGAGCTCTGGCGCGCTCGGGGCGTCACCACCTTCGTGCTCGGCGACGAGCGCGGCATCGCCTTTCGGGCCCTGCAGGCCCGCCTGACCGCCCATACCTGCGGAGAATCCCCATGAACGCCCATACCCTCGCCACCGACCTGATCCTGCAGGACCTGTTCGACTGCCTGCTGGCCGAAGACATCTTTGCCCCGCTTGCCGTGACCCTGGCGGCCGCGGCCCCGGAACATCCCGCCATCCTGCAGCCGGCCGCCCCAGAGGAGCGCCTCTGGGAGTGCTGCTGCGATCCCCGCGAACAGCGCTTCATCGCCGCGCGGGTGCGCCCAGGCATCACCCAGGCCTGGGTGAAGGTGCCTGGTACGCCGCTCCTGGCGCGCCAGGGCGACGCCTGGAGCACCCTCACGCCCGATGCCTTCGTCACCCTGGTGTTCGCCCAGGCGGCCGCCGACCCGGAGCAGGCGCGAGGCATCGCCCTGCTGCGCGAGACCCTGGCCACCAGTCTGCGGCAGACACGGTTGTCGCTGGAACGGCCCCTGGTCCCGGGTCCGCTGCTGGAGGGCGACGGCCAGGCCGCCTTCCTGCAGCTGGAGCGCTGGGCCGCCCTGCGGGATCGCCCCTATCACCCCCTGGCCAAGGCCAAGCTGGGGCTGAGCGACGCCGACTACCAGGCCTATCAGGCCGAATTCGGCCAAGCCGTGCGCCTGGCCTGGGTCGCGGTGCGCCGCGATCAGCTGCTGTGCGGCGAGGGCTTGGCGGCGGAGGGCCAGGGGCCGGCGGCCGACCTGCTGACCCCAGCGGCGCTGGCCGAGTTGCAGGCCGAATTGCAGCAGCGCGGCGTGGCAGAGAGTCACCTGGCGCTGCCGGTACACCCCTGGCAACTCGCCGAGGGACTGCCGGGCCGCTTGGACGAGGCCTTCGCCAGCGGCGTTTGCCAGCACCTGGACTTCGCCGGCGCACGTTGCTACGCGACCTCGTCGCTGCGCTCCATGCTCATGGAGGAGGGCGCGGGCGTGGCCCAGCTCAAGTTGCCCATGGCGGTGCATTCCCTGGGCGCCTCACGCTACCTGCCGGCGGTGAAGATGATCAACGGCTCGCGCAGCGAGGCCCTATTGCGCCAGGCCCGCACCCTGGACCCGGTGCTCGCGGAGAGCCTACACCTGTGCGACGAGAGTCGCTGGTGGGCCTTCATGCCGCCAGCGGCGACCCTGTTCGACGAGGCACCGCGGCATCTGTCAGCCATGGTGCGCGGCTATCCCGCGGCGCTGCTGGCCGAGCCGGACTGCCGCCTGCTGCCCATGGCCGCGCTCGGCACACCGCTACCGGGCAGTCGCCGGCATTTCTTCGATGACTGGTTGGCCGCACGGTCGCTGGCGCCGACGTCCGCCAACGTCCAGCTGTTGCTGGGTGAGCTCTGCCACAGCTTCATCGACCTCAATCTGCGCCTGTTCCGCCTCGGCCTGCTCGGCGAGGTGCACGGGCAGAACGCGGTGCTGGTCTGGCGCGCCGGACGCATCCAGGGCCTTCTGCTGCGCGACCATGACTCCCTGCGCCTGTACGTGCCCTGGCTGGAGCGCCAGGGGCTGGCCGATCCGCAGTACCGGATCAAGCCTGGCCATGCCCAGACGCTCTACCACGAGCATCCGCGCGACCTGCTGTTCTGGTTCCAGACCCTGGGCATCCAGGTCAACCTCAGGGCCATCTTCGAGACCCTAGCGAGCTGCTACGATATCCCGTTGACCGCCGCCTGGACGCTGCTGCGCGAGGTGCTGGAAGAGCGCATCGCGACCCTGGACTTCGATGCCGAGGCCCGGGCACTGCTCCGGGAAACGCTGTTCGAGGCGCCGGACTGGCCGCAGAAGTGGCTGCTGCGCCCGATGATCGAGCGGGCCGGTGGGCCCGGCAGCATGCCATTCGGCAAGGGCAGGGTGGTCAATCCCTTTCATCAGGTGAGCCATGCCCCCTAGTTCGTCCTCAGCCATGACCCGCCGCCGGCTCCTTGAGCTCGGCGGCGTTCTTGCAACCGGCCTGGCGCTGCAGCCGGGCGTGGCCCAGGCGCAGCCCGGGCGGGTGGCCAGCCTGTTCCAGGGCGCCACCGACAGCGCCGTGGCCCTGGGACTCAGGCCCTGCGGCGTGGTCGAGTCCTGGAGCGAGAAACCGGTCTATCGCTATCTACGCCCAGCGCTGGCGGGGGTGCCTTCGCTGGGCCTGGAAACCCAACCCAGCCTGGAGGACCTGGCGCTGCTGGCGCCGGAGCTGATCGTCGCCTCTCGCTTTCGCCATGGTCGGATCGCGCCCTTGCTGCAGCAGCTGTGCCCGGTGGTGATGCTGGAGGAGGTCTTCGAATTCAAGCAGACCCTGCTGGCCCTGGGCACCGCCGCGGGGCGTGAGGCAGCTGCCACGGCGCTGCTGCACGCCTGGCAGGCGCGCATCGATCACCTGCGCGCCGCGCTGCAGCGGCACTACGGAGCCCAGTGGCCGCCGACGGTGGCGGTACTGGACGTGCGCGCCGATCACCTGCGCAGCTACCTGCCCGACAGCTTCGCCGGACGGGTACTCAGCGAGCTGGGCTTCGCCTGGCCAGCAGCCAGCCAGGGCAACGCCAGCCCCTCGATCAAGCTGACCTCCCGGGAAAGCCTGCCGGTGGTGGAGGCCGACGTCTTTTTCGTCTTCCTGCGTGCCAACCAGGCCGCAGTGCAGCGCAACTACGCGAGCCTGATCGAGCACCCGCTCTGGCAGCGCCTGAGCGCACCCCGGCGCGGCCAGGTCTGGCAGGTCGATGGAGTGGCCTGGAGCCTGGGCGGCGGCATTCTCGCGGCCAATCTGCTGCTGGACGACATCGAGCGCGTCCTGGTCATCCAGGGGGCTGCATGACCGCGCCGTTCAGATTGCTGCTGCTCGCCCTGGCCTTGGCGCTGACCGCCGTGCTGAGCCTTTCGGTCGGCGCCCGCTGGATCGCGCCCGGTAGCGTAGTAGCTGCCCTGGTGCAGGACTCCTCGCTGGCGCTGGACGCCACCCTGGTCAACACCACCCGGTTGACGCGCCTGCTGGTCGCCCTGGTGGTGGGCGCCAACCTGGCGGTGGCCGGTGCCTTGATGCAGGCCATGACGCGCAATCCCCTGGCGTCGCCGGGGCTGTTCGGCATCAACGCCGGGGCTACCTTCGCCCTGGTGCTGGGCATCACCCTGCTAGGGCTCTCCAGCACGGAAAGCTGGGTGCTTTGCGCGTTGCTGGGCGCGGCGGTGGCCGGCACGCTGGTGTGGTTATTGGGCAACCAGGGCCAGGCGCGCCTCACGCCGCTACGCATCGTGCTGGCCGGCGCCGCCCTGGCGGCGCTGTTCACCGCCTTCAGCCAGGCACTGCTGGTGATCAACCAGGAGGGCCTGGATAGCGTGCTGTTCTGGTTGGCCGGCTCGGTGGGCGAGCGCAACCTGGACACTGCCGCCCCCTTGCTGGTGTTCAGCCTGCTGGCCCTGGCCGCCGCCGTGGTCTTGGCCGGGCAGCTCGACGTACTGGTCGCCGGCGACGACCTGGCCCGCGGCCTGGGGCAGCCCATCGGGTTGATCCGCCTGCTGGCCGGGGTGCTGGTGATCTGTCTGGCCGGCAGCGCCGTGGCCCTGGCCGGCAACATCGGCTTCATCGGCCTGATGGTGCCGCATCTGGTCCGCGGGCTGTTGGCGCGATCACGCCATGAACATCGTTGGTTGATTCCGGGCTGCGCCCTGGGCGGGGCCCTGCTGCTGGTGCTGGCCGACAGCCTGGCGCGCGTGGTGATCCTGCCCCAGGAGGTGCCCGTGGGCATCATGACCGCGCTGTTCGGCGGGCCCTTCTTCATCCATCTCGCGCGCCAGGGAGGCCGCCATGGCCGCTGAGATCGTGTGGCGGCTCGGCCGTTTCTCCCGGCGCGTGGCGCCGGCCACCCTGGGGCGGCTGACCCTCGCCGTGCTGGTGGCCCTGGTGACGTTGCTGCTGTGCCTGTGCCTGGGCAAGGTCTGGTTGACGCCCGCCCAGGTATTCGGCGTGCTGGTCGAACAGCCGGACGGTGGCCTGGGTTTCATCGTCTGGCAATTACGGTTGCCCCGGGCGCTGCTGGCGGCCCTGGTGGGTGGCGCCCTCGCGGTATCCGGCCTGTTGCTCCAGGGGCAGGTGCGCAATCCCCTGGCGTCACCGGACCTGCTGGGTATCACCAGTGGCGCCAGTGCCGGGGCGGTCTTCTATCTGGCGTTCCTGGCGGAAGGTCTGGGGCCCAATGGCCTGCCGCTGGCCGCCATGCTCGGCGCGGGCCTGGCGGCGCTGCTGGTCTATGGCCTGGCCTGGAATCACGGTGCCTCGCCGTTGCGCCTGGTGCTGGTGGGGGTAGGGGTATCGGCCATGCTCGCCGCGGCCACTACCTTCCTGCTGGTGTTCAGCCCGCTGACCACCACGCTGTCCGCCTACGTCTGGCTGACCGGCAGCGTCTATGGCGCCAGCTGGCCGGAGGTGCGCGCCCTGGGCCTCTGGTGGCTGGCCCTGCTGTTGCCGCTGGCGACCCTGGCGCGACACGCCGTGCTGGCGCAACTCGACGATGACCTGGCCCGTGGTCTCGGCGTTCGCCTGCAGCGGCAGCGCGCGGCCTTGCTGGCACTGGCCGTGGCCCTGGCCGGGTTGGCCATCGCCTGGGGAGGCGCCATCGCCTTCGTCGGCCTCATCGCGCCCCATATCGCCCGTCGCCTGGTACCGGGCGGTTTCGCCGGTCAGGCGCTGCTGGCGGCCCTGGTGGGGGCGCTGCTGGTGATGCTCGCCGATCTCCTGGGTCGTACCCTGTTCCTGCCCCTGGATCTGCCGGCCGGCATCTTCGCCGCCGCCCTGGGGGCGCCCTTTTTCCTCTACCTGCTGATCCGGCAGCGTCCCTGAAGGAGTCTTCATGGCAACCCTGGCCAGCCGCGGCCTGACCCTCGGCTACGGCACCCAGACCATCATCGAGGCCCTCGACCTCGAACTACCACCGGGCCAGGTCTCGGTCCTCATCGGCAGCAACGGCTCCGGCAAGAGCACTCTGCTCAAGGCCTGCGCCCGGCTGCTGGAGCCGCGCCAGGGCCAGGTGCTGCTCGACGGCCAGGACATCCACCGGCAGTCCACCGCCGCCCTGGCCCGGCAATTGGCGGTCCTGCCGCAGACCCCGGTGGCGCCCGAGGGCATCAGCGTGCGGCAACTGGTGAGCCTGGGCCGCTATCCCTACCAGAATTGGATGCGCCAGTGGTCGGCGGACGATGCCGCGGCGGTGGACAAGGCGCTGCGCCTCACCGACCTGCTGGCGTTGGCGGAGCGACCGGTGGACGACCTCTCCGGTGGGCAGCGCCAGCGCGCCTGGATCGCCCTGACCCTGGCCCAGGACACCGACTGCCTGCTGCTGGATGAACCCACCACCTACCTGGACCTGGCGCACCAGATCGAGGTGCTGGACCTGCTGCGCCAGCTGAACCGGGAGGAGGGCAAGACCATCGTCATGGTGCTGCACGACCTCAATCTCGCCTGCCGCTACGCCGATCACCTGGTCGCCGTCCACCAGCGGCGTGCCTTCGCCCAGGGCGCACCCGCGGCGGTGTTGACGCAAGCCCTGGTGCGCGAGGTGTTCGCCCTGGAATGCCGGATCATCGCCGATCCCTATTTCGGTACACCGCTGTGCATTCCCTTCGGTCGCGAGGTACCGCCATGTGCCTGAGGCCTGCCTTGGCGGCTGAACACCTGCAGGTATTGCGCGAGACCTTTGGCCTGCGCGAAGCCCGGGAGCGCGACGGGCAGCACAGCCAACCGGTCGCCGCCTGGCTGGACGCCGCGCGCTGCGCCGAGTTGCTCGACGACCTGGCGGAGCGGATGGAAGCCCCCACGCGGCGGGTCGCGGCGTCGCTGCTGACCAAGCGGCTGGGCTTCCTCACCACCGGGGTGGCCTTCCAGGCCCTGTCGACCTACGGCCGGCGCCTGGACCTTTCGCCTGGCAATGTCTGGATCGAGGACGGCCATGCCCAGGGCCGCTGGCGATCGGCCCTGCCGTTGAACGATACCCGGCCGCTGCCCGCCCTGGAGGATCATGCCGCTACCCGCGCCTGGCTGGCGCGCACCCTGTTCGGTGATCTGCTGCAACCGCTCTGGGAGAGCCTGGCACGGGTTGGCCGCGTCTCGCCCCGTATCCTCTGGGAGAATGCCGCGGTGCGGCTCTACTCGCTTTACGACCGGCGCCTCGCCGAATTGGACGATCCGGCCATTCGTGCCCGCTGCGCCGAGGACTTCGCCTGGCTGCTGGCGGCCACGCCGGCGGAGCTGGGACTGGAGACCAATCCGCTGGCGCAGTTCCGCCGGCCTGCAACGACGAATACCGTGGGGCGTCCCGTTCGCTTCCGGCGTACCTGCTGCTTCTACTATCAGGCGACGGCGCCCGCCGAATACTGTTCCAACTGTCCGTTGATCCGTCCGCGGGAGGTCGCATGCCCGGCCACCTGAGCGAGCTACCCGCCGAGCTGATCGCCGGCTACGCCGAGATTTCCGCCTCGACCCTGGGCCATCTCGGACGTACGGGTTACCTGCCCGAGCTCAAGCCCGCGGTAGCCGGCACGCGCCTGCTGGGCCGGGTGGTCACGGTACGCATCCCCTTGCCCCACGGCGCCCTGTTGCGCGAGGCGCTGATCGCCAGCCGCCCGGGCGACGTCCTGGTGATCGAGGCCGTCGGCGATCCCCACTGCGCCTGCTGGGGCGAATTGCGCACCCTGGCGGCCCTGATCAAGGGCCTGGCCGGCGTGGTGGTGAGCGGCGCCATCACCGACATCCAGGCAATTCGCCGGCTCGGCCTGCCGGTGTTCCACCACGGCATCAGCGCCGTCACCACTCAGGGCGGCGAGGCGCTGGGCGAATTGAATGTCGAACTCCAGCTCGGCGAGACGCTCGTCTGCGCCGGTGACCTCGCCCTGGGAGACGACGACGGCCTGTTCATCCTGTCGCCCGCGCGGGCTGCAGCCTTGCTGCCCCTGGCCCAGGCCAAGGAAGCCGCGGACCAGGCGCGGCGTGCACAACTGCTGCAGCGGCTGAGCAAAGGGCGCTAAAAGCGCTATTCCGGCTTGGTGCCGATCTGCTCGCGCAAGAGCTGCAGATAGCGCCGCGCGCCCAGACCCTGGGGGCGGTTCTTGATCCAGATGACGTCGATCCAGCGACGGATCTGGCTGGCCATGTTGTCGAATTGCACCTGTTCGAGCAGGCCGGAGGCGATCAGCGGACGCACCAGCGGATGGGGCAGATAGGCCCAGCCCAGCCCCGCCTGGACCAGGTCCAGCGTCGCCAGATAGCTGTCGGTGAGCCAGACCCGTTGCGACAGCACGATTTGCGGATCCGAGGCGTTGCGGTCGCCGCCGGCCACCACGATCTGGCGGGTATCGGCCATCAGCGTTTCGCCCAGAGGTCGATCCTGGCGGGAGGCAGGATAGCCAGGTGCCGCCACCGCCGTGAGCAACTGGCTGCCGGCCTCGGCGAAGCCTTCCTGCTCGTTGATCCCCGGACGCTCGAAGATCAGCGCCATGTCGACGCTGCCCTCGTGCAGCAGGCGGATCGCCTCGGCGCGCGCCGCCGAGCGGATCTCGATTTCCAGCGCCGGAAATTCCTCGGCCAGGGTCACCAGCGGCCGACTCCAGGCGCCAGTCTGCAACTCCGGCGCCATCACCAGCACGAAGCGCCGTTCCAGCCCTGCGTGCAATTGCAGGGCATGGGCGTCGAGCAGCGTGAGCTGGCTGGCCACCTGCCGCGCCTGGGGTTCGAGGGCGCGCGCGGCGGGGGTGGGCAAGGCCTTGCGGGTGGCGCGGTCGAACAGCATCAGGTCCAGCTCGGCCTCCAGCTGGGAGATCGCCATGTTCACCGCTGACGGCACCCGCCCCAGGACGCGAGCCGCCGCGGAAAAGGAGCCCTCGTCGATGACGGCGAGGAAGACCCGAAGCGTTTCGCTGGTAAAGGCCATGGTTGTCAATTTCGCTGATAACGATCGTCTTTTTGTATCAGCCAGACAGGCTTAGAGTCCAGTCAGACAACGATGGAGACAGCGACATGAGCGAGTCGATGGCGGGCCAGGTGGCCCTGATCAGCGGTGCCGGCAGCGAAGCCGGCATCGGCATGGCGATAGCCCGCCGCCTGGGCGCGGCGGGGGCACGGCTGATCGTCACCGCCAGCAGTGCGCGCATCGCCGAACGGGTGGCGGAATTGCGCGCCGCCGGCGTCACCGCTGATGGTCAGGCCCTGGATCTCACCGAGGAGGCCGCCGTTGGCGACTTCTGCCAGTGGGCCGAGGCGCGCTGGGGCCGTATTGACATCCTGGTCAACAACGCCGGCATGACCATGCAGGGCAGTCCCGAGCCCCTGGTCGAGATGGCGCGGATGACTCTGGCCGACTGGAATCTGACCCTGGCGCGCAACTTGAGCACGGCCTTCTTGCTGACCCGTGCCGTATTGCCCGGCATGCAGGCGCGCGGCTATGGCCGCATCGTCCACGTCAGTTCCGCCACCGGCACCCGGGCGGGCATTCCGCAGGCGGCGGCCTACAGCGCGGCCAAGGCGGCCATGGTCGGCATGAACATGAGTCTGGCGCTGGAGGTGGCCGGGCAGGGCATCACGGTCAACGCCGTGGCGCCCGGCTGGATCGAGACCGCCTCCAGCCTGCCGGAAGAATTGCTGGCCGCGACCCGAGTCCCCGTGGGCCGCGCCGGTCGCCCCGCCGAGGTCGCCGCGGCGGTGGCCTTCCTGGCCTCGCCCGAGGCGAGCTACATCACCGGCGAGTACCTGGTGGTGGACGGCGGCAACAGCCGCATCGAAAACAAGGGGGCCTGACATGCAGCCGGTCGTACTGGTCAGTGGGGTACTGGGGGGCATCGGGGGAGCGGTGCGTGAGCATTTTCTGCAGGCGGGCTGGCGGGTCTTTGGCACCGATCTCGACGGCGCGGCCCTGGCGACGCTACAGGCCGACGGCCGCCTTGCCGGTCAGCACGCCGCCGACCTGCGCCACGCGAGCGTGAGCCGGGAGGTGGTCGCCCGCGTTCTGGACCGCCTGGGTCGACTCGACGCCCTGGTCAATTGCGCCGGCGTCTGGCGCGAAGGCCCGGCGGAAACCTTCAGCGAGGAAGACTTCGACCTGGTGCTGGACGTCAATCTCAAGGCCAGCTTCTTTCTCTGCGCCGCGGCCATACCCGCGCTGCGGGAAACTCGCGGCGCCATCGTCAACCTGAGCAGCGATGCCGGTCGCCAGGGCAACCGCAACGCCGCCGTCTACTGCGCCAGCAAGGGCGCGGTGACCCTGATGACCAAGGCCCTGGCGCTGGATCTGGCGCCCAGCGGGGTGCGCTGCAACAGCATCTCCCCCGGCGATGTGGCGACGCCCATGCTGAGCTTTCAGGCCGAGCGCTACGGCAATGGCGATCCCGCCGCCTATCTGCAGGAATTGCTGGAGAAGTATCCGCAAGGCGAGCAGGCGCGCTTCATCCAGCCCGAGGAAGTCGCCGAGCTGGCTTTTTTCCTGTGCCAACCCGCCGCCCGCTCCATCACCGGCGCGGACCTGGCCATCGATTGCGGCGTCTCGGCCGGGCACTGAGCCCGGGCCGAGCCGCCCTCCACCCAAGAGGAATCCGACATGACCACCAGTGGTATCAGCGAAGCCGCCGTCCAGACCTTTGTCGCGGCCGAACGCGAGCGCTTCCTGGCGCGCAATCCCAAATCCCTCGCCCTGGCCGAGCGGGCCCGGCACTCACTGTTCGGCGGCGTGCCCATGCACTGGATGAACGACTGGTCGATGCCCAGCGCCCTGTTCGTCAGCCATGCCCAGGGTGCGCGCTTCCATGACGTCGACGGCCACGAGTACATCGACTTCTGCCTGGGCGACACCGGCAGCATGTTCGGCCATTCGCCGGCGCCCATCGCCCGGGCCCTGGCCGAGCAGGGCGCGCGTGGACTCACCACCATGCTGCCCGGCGAGGATGCCGTGGTCGCCGGGGAGCTGCTCGCCGAGCGCTTCGGCCTGCCGTTCTGGCAGGTGGCGACCACCGCCACCGACGCCAACCGCTATGTCATCCGCTGGGCGCGCGCCATCACCAATCGCAAGATGCTGCTGGTGTTCGACGGCTGCTACCACGGTACCGTCGACGATGTCATGGTGCGCCATCAGGAGGGGCGCACCGTGCACCGCGGCGGCCTGATCGGCCAGGCGCACAACCTGGCCGAGACCAGCCGGGCCGTGCCCTTCAACGACCTGGCCGCGCTGGAGGCGGCCCTGGCGAAGGGCGACGTCGCTGCGCTGATCTGCGAACCGGCCATGACCAACATCGGCATGGTGCTGCCCACCCCGGGCTTCATGGACCAGGTCCGCGCCCTGACGCGGCAGTACGGCACCCTGCTGATCATCGACGAGACCCATACCCTGTCCACCGGCCCCGGCGGCTGTACCCGCGCCTGGAAGCTGCAGCCGGACTTCATCACCTTCGGCAAACCCATCGCCGGGGGCGTGCCCTGTGCGGCCTATGGCTGCAGCCACGAGATGGCCCAGGCCATGCGCCTGGCGCAGCAGCACGCCAGCGAGACCAGCCACGGCCATGGGCACAGCGGCATGGGCACCACGCTGTCAGCCAATGCCCTGGCCATGCGCTGCCTGAGAGTCAACCTCGAGGAAGTGGCGACGCCGGCCGCCTACGAACGGATGCTGCCGCTGGCAGCGCGACTGGCCGCCGGTCTGCGCGAGGTGATCGCCCGCCATGGCCTGGCCTGGTCGGTGACGGAGCTGGGCGCCCGCTGCGAATTCCAGTTCTGCCCCACGCCGCCCACCACGGGCGCCGAGGCGGAAGCCGCCTTCCATGACAGCCTGCAGCAGGCGCTGCACCTCTATCTGATCAACCGGGGCATCCTCATCACGCCCTTCCACAACATGACCCTGTGTTGCCCGGATCTCGCTGCGGCAGACGTCGATCTACTGCTCGCCACCCTCGACCAGGGCCTCGCCGAACTCCTGGCGCTGCCCGGCGCCCGGGAGTGTCAGCCATGAACTTCGCCGACGCCCAGGAAGCCCGCGACTTCCTCGCCGCCCACCCCGAGGTGCGCAGCATCGAACTCATGCTGATCGATGCCAATGGCGTGCCCCGCGGCAAGCTACTGCACCGTGACGAATTGCTGGCCATCTACGAGGAGGGCCGGCCGCTGCCCAGCTCCATCCTGGCGCTGACCCTGCAGGGGGAAGACGTGGAGGCCACTGGCCTGGTCTGGGAAGTCGCCGACGTCGACTGCTGGACCTATCCGCTGCCCGGCAGTCTGACCCTGCAACCCTGGCGCAGCACCCCGACCGGTCAGGTGCAGGTGAGCATGCACCCGACCCAGGGGCTGCCGGCCACGCCCGCCGATCCCCGGCACGCCCTGGTACGGGTGATCGAGCGGCTGCAGGCCGACGGCTTCCAGCCGGTGATGGCGGTGGAGCTGGAGTTCTATCTGCTCGACCGCACTCGCGATGCCCAGGGCCGGCCGCAACCGGCGCTGCAGATGAATGGCGTGCGACCCGGCTCGCCGCAGGTCTACGGGGTCTACGAACTGGAGCAGCTGCAGCCCTTTCTCGATGACCTCTACGCTGCGTGTGAGGTGCAGGGCCTGCCGGTGCGCACGGCCATCTCCGAATACGCCCCCGGCCAGCTCGAACTGACCCTGCTACACCGTTTCGATGCCCTGCAGGCCATCGACGAAGGCGTTCGCTACAAGCGCCTGGTCAAGGGCGTGGCCAACCGCCACGGCCTACAGGCCTGCTTCATGGCCAAGCCCTTCGGCGACCAGGCGGGCAGTGGCCTGCACCTGCACGTCAGCCTGGCCGACGCCGAGGGCAACAACCTCTATGCCAGCGAGGACCCGCAAGGCACGCCGCTGCTGCGTCATTCCATCGGCGGCATGCAGCACCGGATGCTGGATGCCCTGGCGATCTTCTGTCCCAACGCCAACTCCTACCGCCGTTTCCAGGCCAACAGCTATGCGCCGCTGGCCAAGAGCTGGGGGGTCAACAACCGCAGCGTGTCCCTGCGCGTGCCCGGCGGTCCGGCCAGCAGTCGCCATATCGAACACCGCATCTGCGGCGCCGATGCCAATCCCTATCTGGCCGCCGCGGCCATCCTCGCCGCCATCCACGAAGGCATCCGTGACGAGCGTGACCCGGGACCCGCCATCGTCGGCAATGGCTACGAGCAGGCCACCGACCTGCTGCCCACCGACTGGCTGACCGCGCTGCAGGTGCTGGAGGGCTCTGCGTGGATCAAGGAGGCGCTGGGGGAGCGGTTCATCGAGGTCTACCTCGCCATCAAACGCGCGGAATACCGGCAATTCATGGCCGAGGTGGGAGAGCAGGACTGGCGGTGGTATCTGACCCACGCCTGAGGGCGGCGCTACCTGATCAGGTCGGCTCGCCCGGCACGGCGGTGATGCGATTGACGCTGATGATGCCGCCGTTCCAGATCATCTCAACCGGCGCCGCCTGGACCACTGCACTGATCCGTCCTGGGGTCAGCAATGCCCAGCAGTGGTTGCCGGGACGCCGCACCGAGCGATAGCGCAGGCCTGGGCAGCCGGCGCGTTTGGCGGCGGCGCCAAGACTGCGCGCCGCGCCGTAGTCTGCGGGGTGGTAGAGGGCATCGGTCGCTGCCAGCACCAGGGCATCGCGGAAGCCCTTTTCAGAGAAGCTCACCGAAAGATTGCGGAAGACGAACCGCTCATATTTCAGCGCGGGCACCTTCGACCAGTACGCCTGCTGATGATAGCGAACCTCGGCAAGGGCGGTATCGGGATGGTCGGCCAGGTAGAGAACGCCAAAGCTGCCATCACTGAAGCGAGACCCTGCGGGGTTTACATGGGTGAAAGGTGCCACGGCATAGGAGCAGCCAGAGATACCGAAGGGGATCTGTGCCAGGGGGATCAGCTCCAGACGCCCTAGCTCGTTCTGCAGTCGCGGGTTGGTCAGAGTCTGCAACTGGTGCAGCGCCGCGAAGTCCTCGGCATTGGCGACATCGTCGAACAGGTCGATTGGCGGAAATTTGGAGTTGATCAGGCGATGCCCCTGTAGCCGCTCATCCGCGAGCAGAGGCAGGTCTTCCAGCTTCACCATCCGGCACCGCGCAGGACGTCGATACGCCGGAAGGTCTCATAGAGCGAGATCATGTCGCCCTGGGCCATGATCTCCAGAGGCGAACGGCCATTGAAGAACTCATTGTGATTGGCCATGGCGACGAAGCCGTAGACGTTTTCTGGGTTGTCGAAGATCAGGCGTAGCGCAGAATGCATGTTCAGCACCAGGCTGACACGCTGGAGCTGATCGGCATCCAGACTCACCGCCCAGTTACCTTCCCGCTGCAAGGCCCGGCTGTAGGTGCTGCGCGAGATGCGCAAGATGCGGCAACTCTGCTCACTGGAGGCCTGCCATCTGTCCAGAATGTTGAGCGCTGCCCGTAGGCCGGCCGTGCTCTGGCTTTTCGAAAACTGCTCAACGGCAACGACCTGGGACATAGGACTCTCCAATCTGTAGATGCAAATATATTGAAATTGCGTCTACAGATAAAGAGATGAGGTAAAACTGATCACCGGGTAGTCCGTGACCATTCCGGATCAGGATGCAAGGCTGGCCCGCCAGTGCCGATCGCGGGTCGAAGGCCGCCGGTGCAGGCGCTCGTCCAGCAGTGCGCCTGCCCTGGTGTGTTCACCCCCGCGCAGCAGGGCGACCAGCAGGGTGTCTTCGATGACCTCGCGCTGGGCACCACTGCCGCCGATGCGGGCGACATCCGTGCGCAGCGGCTCCAGCAGCCGTGCGCAGCCGTCATAGTCCTCGTCGGCGAAGGCCAGCAAGGCGCGGCAGAGCAGGGGGACGACCGGTCCGGCGGAAAGAGTGCCGTCGCACAGGCGGGCTTCGAGTCCGGCCACGCGTTCTTCCAGCGCCTGCCGATCCCCGGTCGCCGCGGCGATCAGGGCCATATGGACGTCGGCGAAAGCCAGCCCCGGTTGCTGGAACAGCCCGGACGCACTGGCCGCGGTGGCCTGCCAGAGGTCGGCTGGCACCTCGTGGCCATAAAGCCCCAGGCGCCAGAGAAAGGAGGCGTTGTCGCTGACCCGGTTGAGCGGACCGGCGGTGGACGCGGCTGGCGCTACGAAGCGCTGATAGAGGTCCAGCGCGCCCTGGATGTCGCCCTGTTCGAGGGCCACCAGGGCGCCGTGCCAGGCGATATGGCCATGCAGAGTACCGTGATGGGGGTACTCGGGCAGCCAGCCTGCGATCAGGGCCTGCGCGGCCTGGCTGTCGCCGGATTCGTGCAGGACATGGGTCAGGGCATGGGCTGCATTGACGTTGTGGCGGCGTAGCTCCAGCGCCCGCTCGGTGAGCGTACGGCCCCGCACCACCTCGCCGTTCTCGCCCAGGGACCAGCCGCGGTAGGTCAGGAACCACCAGTCATCCGCGGCGAAATGACGGGCATGGCGCTCGCAGAGGTCGACCCGCGCCTGATCGTGATCGGCCCGCCCGGAAAATGCCAACAGACCGAAAGCACCCAGGGGCAAGCCCAGGATCAGGATGTCCCGCGGCCAGCGGTCGGCATGCGCCAGGGCATCTTGTAGCGCCTGGGCGGATTCACCGGCGATCAGCCGCTGCAGGACCTGCACATGGCTGCGCTCGCGCTCCGTGCCGCGCCGCTCGACCAGCCGCTGCGCCCGCGCGATGGCCTCCCGGGCGGCACCGGCCTGGTTGTCGATCAGCTGCAGCCGCGCCCGCGCTGCAAGCGCCAGGGCGAAATCAGGATCGGCGGCGATGGCCTCGTCCAGCGCCTCGGCCGCCCCCGGCCAGAGCGACAGCAGCAGATCGACACCGACCTGGTAGCGCTCGGCGGCGTGGGCGGAAGAGGTAGAGAGGGGGAGGTCGTAGCGGTCGGTGTGAAAGGAAGGCATTTTCAACTTGGACTAGAGGAGCGGGGGTCTTCGGCAGCATGCCGAGACGGTTCATGCTGCCTAGATAGCAGGCCCGGCGCCCGAAGGGTACTGCAGCTCATTCCTGCAAGGCGTGAAAGATCCTCATATCCCCAGGCTCCTCAGAACAATGCGGCGATCGTTCACTCCCCCAGCGCCTGGCCGATGCTCATGCCGAGATCGCTATGGATCAACATGGCAGTGATCCGCGGATCCGCCTCCAGGATGCTGTAGGGCCCGGGTCCACGGGCGCCGTAGACACCTTGCCAACGCTCCATCACCTTCCACGCGGTCGCCCAGCGTCATGGTGCACCGCGCTGACTCAGCGCCCCAGCGCCCCGATCAGCGCCTGGCGAAAGGCAGTCACCGCCGGCGGCAATTCGCGGCCCGCCATGCTCTGCAATTCGATCCGCCGCGCGGCCAGGCCTTCGTCCAGCAGGGGCAGGGCCACCAGTTGGCCTTCGCGCAGTCGACTACGCAGGCTCAGTTCGCTTGAGAGCGCCACGCCACCGCCCAAGGCGGCGAAGCGATAGAGCGCCTGCATGTTGTTGCTCACCAGCACGGGTTCGAAGGAGAGTCCCTGGACGCCACAGCAGATGTCGAACAGCTGGCGCACCGTGGTATCGGGCATCGGCAGCGCCAGCGGAAAGGGCTGTAGATCGGCCAGGGTCAGCCCGGTACGGCCGGCAAGGGGATGCTCGGGCGCCACCACCGCCTCGATGGCGCCACTCAAGGTGGCGTCGACGCTGATGTCCGGCTCAGGCCTGAGGCTGAAGGTGAGGCCCAGGTCGGCGTCACCTTCCTGGACCCGGCGCGTGACCGCCGCCGGCGCGCAGACCTCCAGGGAAAAGTGGATGCCGGCATAGCCCTGGCGAAAGGCAACGATGACCTCGGGCAGGAAGTCCAGCGAGAAGCCTTCGGTGGTGGCCAGACGCACCTGGCCGCGGCGCAGGTCGGCCAGGCCGCGCAGTTCGGCCGCCACCTGCTCGCTGGCCAGCTGCGCCTTGTGCGCATGCACGGCCAGACGCTCGCCGGCGGCGCTGGGCACCACGCCACGGGCGCGGCGTTCGAGCAGCGGCGTCTCCAGCTCGCGCTCCAGTTTGGCGATCTGGCGACTCACCGCACTGGCCGCGACATTGAGCCGCTGGGAAGCTTCGCTGATGGAGCCGCACCGCACCACCTCGAGGAAATAGCGCAGGGCGGTGGACTGAATTCCGTAGGGCTGCATAGGGACTCCTTTGCCGAAAAGGCATGGCTCGCATCTAAATATTCTGCTTGTGGCATGGGATGGCAAGACCTAGAGTCGGGTCAAGAGATCAGTAACAGCCTTCAGCAAGACTTCCTTCCCCGCGTTTCGCGGACCTGCCTTTGACCAACCACCGCCCCGGAGACAGACGGCATGGGACTCAAAGGTTTCGCTTGTGGCATCGCGTTTTCCCTCTTTCTGGCCCAGGGCCAGGCCTTCGCCGGCAAGGCCAACGACACCCTGGTCTACGCCTCGGATACCGAGCCCGAGAACGTCAGCCCCTATCACAACGATGCCCGTGAAGGCGTCATCCTCGCCCACCTGGCCTGGGACACCCTGATCTACCGCGATCCCCAGACCGGCGAATACAAGCCGATGCTGGCCACCCATTGGCAGCAGGTCGATCCGCTGACCCTCGACTTCGATCTGCGCCAGGGCGTGACCTTCCACAACGGCGATCCCTTTACCGCCGATGACGTGGTCTTCACCTTCAACTACGTGGCCTCGCCCGAGGGCAAGGTGGTCACCCAGCAGAACGTCAACTGGATCAAGAGCGCCGAGAAGCTGGGCGAATATAAGGTCCGCCTGCACCTCAAGCAGCCATTTCCAGCCGCGCTGGAATACCTGGCCAATCCCTTGCCCATCTATCCCGGCAAGTATTTCCAGAAGGTAGGCCTGGCGGGCTTCGCGCAGAAGCCGGTGGGTACCGGGCCCTATCGCATCGTCGCGGTCACCAGCGGCCAGGGGGTCACGCTGGAGCGCAATCCCGACTATTTCAAGGACAGTCCCCAGGGGCAGCCACGCATCGGCCATATCCAGTTCCGGGTGATTCCCGACGCCGAGATCCGACTCGCCGAACTCATGACCGGCGGCATCGACTGGACCTGGCGCGTGGCGCCGGACCAGGCCGAGCAACTCAAGGCCGCGCCCAATCTCACCGTGGAGAGCGGCGCCAGCATGAGGATCGGCTTCCTCAGCATGGATGCCCAGGGCGCCTCCAGCCCGGATTCACCCTTTGCCAAGGCAGAGGTGCGCCAGGCGATCAATTACGCGATCAACCGTAAAGCCATCGCCAGTCAGCTCATGGGGGGCGGCAGCCAGCCGCTGCAGGTGGCGTGCTATCCGGAGCAATTCGGTTGCGACGCCAAGGCGGTACCGGGCTACCCCTACGACCCGGCGAAGGCCAAGGCCCTGCTCAAGGCCGCCGGCTATCCCAATGGCTTCAGCACCGAGATCTTCGCCTACCGCGACCGCGACGTGGTCGAGGCGCTGATCGGGGACCTGCGTGCGGCGGGCATCGACGCCAAGCTGCGGTATCTGAAATACGCCGCCCTGCGTGACCAGCAGCGCGCCGGCAAGGTGCCCATGGCCTTTCTGGCCTGGGGTTCCTTCTCCATCGCCGATGCTTCGGCGGCCACCGGCGTGTATTTCAAGGGCAATGCCGACGACGTCGCCAAGGATCCCCAGGTGATCGACTGGCTCAAGGTGGCCGACACCGCCATGGATCCGGCGGTGCGCAAGGACAACTACCGCAAGGCGCTGCAGCGGATCGCCGCGCAGGCCTACTGGGCGCCGGTGTTCAACTATTCCATCAACTACGCCTTCACCTCGGACCTGGCCTTCCAGCCCTATCCGGACGAATTGCCGCGCTTCGCCCTGGCCCACTGGAACTGATCCGTCCCGGCGCCCCGCACGGGGGCGCCTCTCGCCGAGGAGCCGAGCATGTCCGCATACCTCCTGCGCCGCCTGGGTATCGCCCTGGCCGTGGCCTTTACCGTTTCCCTCATCAGCTTCTTCCTGCTGCACCTGTCCGGCGACCTGGCCACCGCCATCGCCGGCCCCGAGGCCACCGCCGAACAGATCGAGGTGGTGCGTCATCAGCACGGCCTTGATAAACCCCTGGCGACCCAGTACGTCGAGTGGGTCGGGCAGTTGCTGCGGCTGGACCTGGGGCAGTCGTTCTTCTTCCAGGAATCGGTACGGGATCTCATCGCCAGCCGCCTGCCCATCACCCTGACCCTGGGCGCCATCGCGCTGCTGGTGGCGCTGCTCATCGCCATCCCGCTCGGGGTGCTGGCCGCGGTCAAGCGCGATACCTGGATCGACCGTCTGGCGCTGACCCTGGCGACCTTCGGCCAGGCCATGCCCAGCTTCTGGTTCGCCCTGGTGCTGATCGTCATCTTCTCGGTGACCCTGAAGTGGCTACCGGTATCTGGCAACACCAGCTGGCAGCACTTCATCCTGCCGGCGGTCGCCCTGGGCTACTACGCCACCCCCTCGCTGATGCGCCTGACTCGTGCCGGGATGCTCGATGTGCTGGGCGCTGACTACATCCGCACCGCCCGGGCCAAGGGCCTGAGTCCGGCGCGGGTACTGTTCAAGCACGCCCTGCGCAATGCGCTGATCCCGGTGGTGGCCCTGGCCGCGGTGGAGTTCGGCTTCATGCTGGGCGGCTCGGTGGTGATCGAGGCGGTGTTCTCCCTGCAGGGCATCGGCCAGCTGGCCTGGGATGCCATCGCCCGCAACGACTTCCCGGTGGTGCAGGCCATCGTCCTCTTGATCGCGTTGATCTACATCGTGCTGACACTGGTGGCCGATCTGCTCAACGCCTTGCTCGACCCGCGCATTCGCGTGCGCTAGGAGGCCCCTATGACCGTCGCCAACCCCTTCGTGCTCGACGACTATCTGCCCCCGCGCCCGACGCTGGGCCGCCAGCTGCGCCGCTGGTTAGGCCACCGCGGCTTCGCCCTGGGCGCCGTGCTGCTCGTCGTCATCGTCTTCGCCGCCCTGGCCGCGCCCTGGCTGGCGCCCCACGACCCCTATGCCCAGGACGTGATGCAGCGGATGAAACCACCGGTATGGATGGCCAAGGGCACCTGGGCCCATCCGCTGGGCACCGACAAGCTCGGCCGCGACTATCTCTCCCGGCTGCTCTATGGTGCGCGCATCTCGCTGTTCATCGGCCTTGCCGCGGCGCTCATCTCCGGCGCCATCGGCACCTTGCTCGGGGTGTTGGCTGGCTACTACGGCGGCAAGGTCGACGCCCTGGTTAGCTACCTGGTGACCACCCGCCTGGCCCTGCCGGTGGTGATGGTGGCCCTGGCCGCCGCCTCCCTGGTAGGTGGCTCGCTGCAGGTGGTGGTGATCCTGCT
Organism: Pseudomonas benzopyrenica; assembly: GCF_036884265.1. Taxonomy (NCBI): domain Bacteria; kingdom Pseudomonadati; phylum Pseudomonadota; class Gammaproteobacteria; order Pseudomonadales; family Pseudomonadaceae; genus Pseudomonas; species Pseudomonas benzopyrenica. Next base: position 2,298,384 of record NZ_CP145723.1, read on the forward strand.
CGGCTGCCTGCTGTGGGATCGCTTCGCCGTGGTGGTGCGCGCCGCCGTGCAGCAGATCCGCGACGCCGAATACGTCGCCGCCGCCCAGGCGCTGGGCTGTTCACCCTGGCGGGTCATCGTCGGCGAGATCCTGCCCAACGTGCTGGGGGCGCTGATCGTGGTGATTACCCTGGAGATGGCCCACGCCATCCTGCTGGAGGCGACCCTGTCCTTTCTCGGCGTTGGCGTGCAGCCACCGTTGCCGTCCTGGGGCCTGATGATCGCCGAAGGCAAGCCCTACATGTTCTTTTCGTCCTGGGTGATCGCCATTCCCGGCATCGCCCTCATGCTGCTGGTGCTGGCCATCAACCTGGTCGGCGACGGCATCCGGGATCTGGCCGCGCCCAGCGGGCGCAACTAAGCGGAGGACTGACCATGGCACTGCTCGACGTAAGAGACCTGCGCATCGACATCCCCCTGGGGGACGACACCCTGCACGCCGTGCGCGGCCTGGATCTGCAGGTGGAGCAGGGCGAGATGCTCTGCCTGGTGGGTGAATCCGGCTGCGGCAAGTCGCTCACCTCCCTGGCGCTGATGGATCTGCTGCCGCGCCAGGCCCGGCGCCAGGCGGCGCGGCTGAGTCTGGGCGAACACGACCTGCTAACCCTGGGTGAAAGGGGCATGCGCGACCTGCGTGGCAATCGCCTTGCGATGATCTTCCAGAGGAACCCATGACCGCCCTCAATCCGGCCTACAGCATCGGCGACCAGCTCGCCGAGGTGCTGCGGCGCCACCGCAGGCTGGATCGCAAGGCCGCCTGGGCAGGCGCGGAGGCCATGCTGGAAAAGGTCGGCATCAGCAACGCCGGCGAGCGCCTGCGCCAGTATCCGCACCAGCTCAGCGGCGGGTTGCGCCAGCGGGTGGTCATCGCCATGGCGCTGCTCTGCGAACCGGACCTCATCATCGCCGACGAGCCCACCACGGCGCTGGACGTCACCATCCAGGCGCAGATCCTGCACCTGCTGCGCGACCTGCAGCGGGAATTCGGCACGGCCATCGTCTTCATCACCCACGACCTGGGGCTGGTGGCGCGCATCGCCGATCGGGTAGCGGTCATGTATGCCGGCCAGATCGTCGAGCAGGCACCGGCCGCCGAGCTGTTCGCCGCCCCCCGACACCCCTATACCCGTGGGCTGCTGGCGAGCATCCCGGTACCGGGCCGGACCCGTCCCGGGCAGCCGCTGGGCGCTATTCCCGGCCTGGTCCCCAGCCTGGTCGGCGAGCAGCACGGCTGCGCCTTTCGCAACAGATGCCCGCAGGCGGTGGCGGCCTGCGCCGACAGCGTGCCGTTGCTGGAGGAGGGCGCGCACCTGGCGCGTTGCCACTTCGCCCAGCCCAGCGAGCCCCTGCGCCGGGTCGGAGGTGTGCGATGAGCCGCGAGATCGCCCTGGAACTGTGCGACATCCGCCGCGAATTCACCCTGGGTCGCGGCCTGTTCCGCCCGCTGGCCACCCTCAAGGCGGTGGATGGCATCTCGCTGCGGCTCCATCGCGGCGAGACCCTGGGTCTGGTGGGGGAATCGGGGTGCGGCAAGAGCACCCTGGCCAAGCTGCTGCTGGGGCTGCTGGCACCCACCAGCGGCGACATCCTGGTAGGCGGCGAGCACCTGCGCGGGGTGGATCGCAAGCGCATGGCCCGGCATATCCAGCCGATCTTCCAGGACCCTTATTCGTCGCTCAATCCGCGCAAGACGGTGCGCGAGATCGTGGCGCTGCCGCTCAAGGTGCATGGCCTGGGCACGCCCGCCGAGCAGCAACGGCGGGTCGCCGAGATGCTCGACGTGGTGGGTTTGCCACGGCGCGCCGCCGACAGCCATCCCGGCCAGCTCAGTGGCGGTCAGCGCCAGCGGGTGGCCATCGCCCGCGCCCTGGTGATGCGCCCGGACGTGTTGATCTGCGACGAACCCACCTCGGCACTGGACGTTTCGGTGCAGGCGCAGATCCTCAACCTGCTGCTGGAACTCAAGCGTGAATTCGGCCTGACCTATCTGCTCATCAGCCACAACCTGGCGGTGGTGGAACACCTGGCCGACCGGGTGGCGGTGATGTACCTCGGCAAGATCGTCGAGGAGCGCGAGCGGGCGGCGTTGTTCGCCCAGCCGGCGCATCCCTATACCAGGGCACTGCTGGATGCGGTGCTCACCCCGGATCCGGCGCTGGGGCTCCCGGCGCTGGGCCTGGGTGGCAGCTTTCCCAATCCCATCTCGCCGCCCAGCGGCTGCGCCTTCCATCCCCGCTGTCCGCGCTGCTTCGGCCCCTGCGCCGAGCGCTATCCGGAACGCGAAACCATCCCCGGCGGCAGCAAGCGCTGCCACCTGCCAGAACCCGCCTGACCCCGGAGTCCGCCATGACCAGCCGTACCCATGCCCTTGAGCTTGCCGCCGCGCACTTCGACAGCGGCGCCTTCCGTGCCCGGCTCGCCACCGCCGTGGCCCATCCCACCGAAAGCCAGGAACCCGAGCGCCAGGCGGAGCTGCAGCGCTACCTGGATGAGTTCATCGCCCCCTATGTGGCCAGTCTCGGCTTCATCAGCCGGCAGCTGGACAATCCGGTCGCCGGCAAGGGGCCCTTGCTGATCGCCGAGCGGATCGAGGATCCGGCGTTGCCGACCCTGCTCAGCTATGGCCACGGTGACGTGGTGCGCGGTGATGCCAGCCGCTGGCGCGAAGGCCTTGCGCCCTGGACCCTGGTGGAGCAGGGCGAGCGCTGGTACGGCCGCGGCACCGCCGACAACAAGGGCCAGCACCTGCTCAACCTGGCGGCGCTGGAACAGGTGATCGCCGCCCGCGGCGGACGCCTGGGCTACAACGTCAAGCTGCTGCTGGAGATGGGCGAGGAGATCGGCTCGGTCGGCCTGCGCACCTTCTGCCAGGAGCAGCGTCAGGCCCTGGCCGCCGACCTGTTCATCGCCTCAGACGGTCCGCGGGTTTCGGCATCCCGGCCAACGCTGTTCCTGGGTGCCCGGGGCACCTTCAATGTCGACCTGCACCTGGACCTGCGCGAAGGCGGCCATCACTCCGGCAACTGGGGCGGACTGCTGGCCAATCCCGGCATCATTCTCGCCCACGCCCTGGCCAGCTTGGTGGATGCCCAGGGCCAGATCCAGGTCGCGGGGCTCAAGCCCACGGAGCTGCCCGCACCGGTGCGCAGGGCGTTGGCCGACATCGAGGTGGGCGGCGCACCGGGCGATCCGGCCATCGATCCCCTCTGGGGCGAGCCTGGGCTGACCCCGGCCGAACGTGTCTACGGCTGGAATACCTTCGAACTACTGGCCTTCACCACCGGCAATCCCGAGGCACCGGTCAATGCCATTCCTGGTAGTGCCCGTGCCCACTGCCAGATCCGCTTCGTCGCCGGCTGCGACTGCACGACCTTCATCCCGCTGATCGAGGCGCACCTGGCCGAACGGGGTTTCGCCGCGGTGCGGGTCACCCGTGCCAAGGACGAGATCCTCCACGCCTCGCGGCTGGACCCGGAGAATCCCTGGGTGGACTGGGCCCTGACCTCCCTGACCCGCACTCTGGGCGAAAAGCCGGCCTTGCTGCCCAATTTCGGCGGTGGCTTGCCCAATGACATCTTTGCCGACATCCTCGACCTGCCCACCCTCTGGGTACCCCATTCATATCCCGCCTGCTCCCAGCACGCGCCCAACGAGCATCTCCTGGCCCCGGTCGTGCGGCAGGGGCTGCAACTCATGGCCGGGCTGTTCTGGGACCTGGGCGATCGCTGGAGCCGCAGTTGATGTCCCTTGCCAAGACCACTGCCCTGGAGTGGCTCGCCACCCAGCGCGAGCCGATGACCCGCCTGCTGCAACGCCTGGTCGATACCGATTCCAACAGCTACGACAAGGCCGGCGTCGATGCCGTCGGTGCCGTGCTCACCGCCGCCCTGGCCGAAGACGGCATCGAGGTCACCCGGATGCCGGTGGACGATTTCGGTGACGTCATCGCCGCCCAGGTGGGGCCCGCCACGGGCGCCGCGGTGCTGCTGCTGGGCCATCGCGACACCGTCTTTCCGCCGGGTACCGTGGCCAGCCGCGGCTTTACCCAGGATGCCCACCAAGCCTATGGTCCTGGTGTCGCGGACATGAAGGGTGGCCTGGTGGCGAGTTGCTTTGCACTGCGCGCGCTGAAGCGCGCCGGCGAGCTGCCATTTCCGATACGGGTGCTCTACACCGGTGACGAGGAGATCGGCTCCGGCACGGCGCGTCCTCATCTGGAAGCCGCGGCGCGCGCAGCCCGGGCGGTACTGAACTGCGAGCCCGGGCGGGTCAGCGGCAACGTGGTCAAGGCGCGCAAGGGGGGTGCCAGCCTGACCCTCAGGGTGAGCGGCCGCGCCGCCCACGCCGGGGTCAACCACGCCGAGGGCGCCAGCGCCATCCAGGCCCTGGCGCTCAAGGTGGTCAAGCTGCACGCCCTGACCGACTACGAGCGTGGCATCACCGCCAATGTCGGTCTCATCGAGGGCGGTACCTCCAGCAATACCGTCGCGCCCAGCGCCACCGCGCGCCTGGACGTGCGCTTCGTCGCCCTGGCCGACTGGCCCGAACTGCAGAAGCGCATCGAGGCCATCGTCGCCGAGGAAGAGCTGCCGGGAACCCGGGCCAGCGTCATTACCACCGGCCTGTTCCTGCCCATGGAAGAGCACCTGAGCCGTGACCTGCTGGCGCTCTACCAGCGCGAGGCGCAGGCACTCGGCTTCAGCGTGGAGGGGGAATTCACCGGCGGTTGCGCCGACTCCGGCTTTACCGCCAGCCTGGGTGTGCCCACCCTCTGTGGGCTGGGCCCGGTCGGTGGCAAGGTGCATACCGACGCCGAGTTCCTGGTGCTCGACACCCTGGTCCCGCGCACCCAGGCGCTGGTGGCCACCATCCTGGCTCTAGCCGTAAAGGCTTGATCCTCTTGTCGGTTTCCGAAACAGGTGCGACTGCTAGCCGGCGAGGGCCATAATTGGAGGCTTTAGATTTTCGAAATTGCTGCGACAGTTGATCGCAATTCATGCGACGGCCCTAGAGTCTGGTTGCAATAGCTGCGACTGCCTGCGGAATTTTCCGTGAACGACTTAGAGAAGGTCTTTAATAGGTGGGAGCAGCAGCTCGAAGGCCTGCTATCGACCCTTAGCGGCTTCTCGCAGAGGGCATCTGGCTAACCTCGCTGAGGCTCCGAGGGATTTGTACAGAAGAGCGCGACTTTATTTCCGTCCGGATCGCGCAAATACCCTACATAGAATCTAGGGCCGTAATCATCGCGAAATCCAGGTGCGCCTTCATCAGTACCGCCATGCGTTAGGCCAAGCCCGTGTAACTCGCGGACGGTGGCCTGCGATTGGGCGCGGAAAGCCACCATGGTGCCATTTCCGACTGTTGCCGGTTGGCCATCAAGTGGCTTGGTGACATAGAAAGCTCCAGGACCATTGTGCTGGTCCTCAATGCCTGGCATGGAATAGATCAAGCGCCCTCGCCACTCTTCGACCTCATAGCCCAGTGGCAGAAGAATCGCATTGTACAAGCACTCCGCCGCTTTCAAGTCATTTGTGCCAATCATGGTGTAGCTCAACATGCTAAATGTCCTTTCAAAACCGTTAGTTTTTAACGAAGTCAGGCCAGGTTTTAAGGTAATCGATCAGGGGGGTGCTAAGCCCCTGCGCCTGAAGGAACTGCTCGCTCACAGGCAGTGAGGGCACGACATAATGAGGATTGGCAGCGATCCGGCGTGGAATGTCCGGATGGATACAGGCAGCGCGTCCGATCAATACAAAATCGCAACCCTCTTCCAGAAGCTCGGACGCCCGGCTTGCGCTCATGATCTTGCCCGCAGTACCAAGACGTACACCGTGCCGGGGCAAGGAAGTAAACAGCTCCAGCATTTTGCGACCTTCTTTGGAGCCTTGCCCGATACGTTGCGCAGAGTCCCACAAGGCGAGGTCAATGTAATCGACTTGCTGTTGTCGCATGATCTCACCTACGACATCACGGATTTCCTCGACCTTCAGCCCGTGTCGGTCTACAGAAAGTCGTATTCCAAGCTGAAAATCAGCCCCGAGCGCTGTTCGTACAGCATTGATCGTTTCAAATACGATCCGAGCCCTATTCTCCAGATCGCCCCCGTATTGATCGTTACGGGTGTTGAGCAAGGGTGATAGAAATTGCGAAAGAACAAAGCCAAACGCTCCGTGCAATTCCACCCCATCAAAGCCTGCTTCGGCGGCCCGTACGGCCGCTTTCACAAAGCTATCTCTGACAGACGCTATTTGCTCCACACTGATTGCACCGATGCCAGACACCAAACCATTAGACGCAGGCAAAGGGATACCGCCCAGTTCGGGATCTACTCGATAGCCACCGTGATGGAGTTGGACCGAAGTCAACGCGCCGTGTGCACCAGCGGCTTTAGCCAGCCGTGTTAGGCCTGGAAGGAAATCATCACAGTGTATTCCAAGCTGGCCGATGAAGGTCCTACCGCCTGCTAACACCGTAGCCGCGCAGGTATGGATCAGGCCATAGCCCCCTTCGCCAAGCAGCTTTAGCCAATGTTCATCGTCATCCGTAGGCGCTCCATCGGGTCGACTTTGGCGGTTGGTAAGCGGTGCCAGCATGAGGCGATTCGGCATGGGCTTGCCATGACGCAACGATAGCGGCTCGAAGAGGCTGGAAACGGACATTTTGGAGCTACTCCACATCATCTGGGTCGTCAGAAAGACCTACTTGCAAGTCGGCAGTAGTCATCTAAGCAAGAATGTGGATAGAAGCCTATAGTCTGACAATGAGTGTTGTCAAATCATGGGGGAGGCGTTGCCATCGATCCGCTTTGCGCTGGTTGAACTATCAGTTTCTGCGTCTTAACCTGTGACTATGAATACAACCGACCTCTCTACTGATTTATCCCGGCCCTCACGGACCTACCGTGGAAATTCGCCTGAAGAGCGGAAATCACAGCGACGCGCCAAATTGATTGCAGCCGCTAAAGAGCTTTACGGTTCAAACGGCTTTCATGCCACCAAGGTAAAGATGATCTGTGTCACAGCAGGCCTTACCGAGCGCTATTTCTACGAGAATTTCGCGAACAGTGAAGAGCTATTCATCGCGATGCATACAGAGACAAGCACTCAGATCATTGCTCGCCTGAAACAGGCCGCTACACGACAGGAAGGCAGCCAAGCGCAGGTCTACGCCATTCTGGATACCTACTATGCCGATATCGCTGCAGATCCAGTGACTGCGCGGTTGTTTGCAGTGGATGCCGGCTACATTAGCCGGGTTGCCCGTGAGGTTTGCTCAGCTTGGCGATTGTCTTTCGGCCAACTGCTAACGGAGACGATGAAGGTTCCTGAAGCACCAGGGATGCTGCGCCATGGCGTGGTTATAGGGTTGCTAGGAATAGGGGTTCATTGGATGGAGTCAGGATTTGCTTCACCAAAATCAGAAATTGTGGAAACCGCCTTAGCTTTGGTTACCCCTTTGAATCCCGCTGTATGCGCTGATAGCGTGGCACCCACATCTCCCTGAAGCGGCTGCAGCTCCATGTATTTTTGCCGCTGCTGAACGGCAGCATGGATCGATTTTCTGTCATTGGCTGATTCCGGTTTAGGTATTTCCAAAATGTCGCAGCAATTTCGGAAACCGACGGCTATCCTGAACGGGCGCCGCTCGGCAGCCGTCCCTGCCTAAGCGCCACCCGCCGAATCAGATAGGCAACAACCCCTCGGTCTTGACTTCGTTCAGCACGAAAAAGGTGCGCACCTGGCGCACGCCGGGCAGGGCGATCAGCCGCTCGCTGTGCAGGCGATTGAAGGCGGCGATGTCCTTGACCCTGAGCTTGATGAAGTAGTCGACGTCGCCGGCCACCAGGTAGCACTCCAACACCGGGGGCAGGGCGCGGGCGGCCGCTTCGAAGGCCTGGAAGGATTCCGGGGTCGATCGGTCCAGCACCACCCCTACTAATACCGCGGTCTCCCGCTGCACGGCCTTGGGGTCCACATGGGCCCTGACGCCGGTGATGACGCCGCTGTCGAACAGCTTGCGCGTGTGATTCCAGCAGGCGCTGGGACTCAGGGACACCTGGCGGGCCAGCTCGGCATTGCTCAGACGGCCGTCCTGTTGCAGGGCTCTCAGGATCTTGCGTTCGACCGGAGTGAGTTCCGCGCTTTCGCTCATCGAAAGATTCTCCTTTGGAAGAGGATTCTGGCTGAAGGGTCTTGTCGTTCAAACACCCAATCCAGAAGGAAAGCAGGTTTTGTGCCGGGCATTCGAAAGCACCTTTTCCAGGACTTTGCCTAGCATGGAAGGCGTTCTCTCATCACTGGAGTCGCTGCTATGTCCCTGGACCTCGAAAAGCGTTTTTCCCGCGTCAAGCTCGGTTATTTCCCGTCGCCCTTGCACAAGCTGGAGCGCATGTCGAAGGACCTCGGTATCGAACTCTGGGCCAAGCGTGACGACGTTTCCTCCGGTCTCGCCTATGGCGGCAACAAGGTGCGCAAGCTGGAATGGCTGGCCGCCGATGCGCTGGCGCAGGGCTGCGATACCCTAGTGTCCATCGGCAACATCCAGTCCAACCACACGCGCCAGGTGGCCGCCGTCGCCGCGGTGCTGGGCATGAAGTGCCGGCTGGTCCAGGAGGAGTGGACCAAGTGGGAAGACCCGGTCTACGACAAGGTCGGCAACATCCTGCTGTCGCGGCTGATGGGTGCCCAGACGCTGTTGGAAGGTGAGGGCTATTCCACCGCGGTGAAGGCGACCTGGGAGCGCGCGCTGGATGAGGTGCGGCGTGAGGGCGGCAAACCCTACGCCATTCCCGCCGGCGCCTCGGATCATCCCCTGGGTGGCCTCGGCTATGCCCATTTTGCCGATGAACTGGCGGCGCAAGAGCGCGACCAGGGCCTCTTCTTCGATACCGTGGTCACGGCCACCTGTACCGGTTCTACCCAGGGCGGCATGGTGGTGGGCTTTCGCGCCCAGGAGCGGGAACGCCGCCTGATCGGCATCGACACGGCGGCGGACGCCGAGATGACCCGCGCCGCGGTGACCAAGATCGCGCGCAACACCGCCGAGATGATCGGCCTGAAGCAGGAGATCCGCGACGAGGACGTCATCATCGAGCCACGGTTCTGCGGACCGGACTACGGCCTGCCGGATGGCCCCACCGTCGAGGCCATCCGCTACACCGCGCAGATGGAGGGGATGCTCACCGACCCGGTCTACGAGGGCAAATCCATGGCTGGGCTGATCGCCATGGCGCGCAGTGGCGAGATCACCAAGGGCAGCCAGGTACTCTATGTTCACCTCGGGGGTGCCCCGGCGCTCAACGCCTACCACAACGCCTTCGCCTGAACCCAGGCCACGACCGATCACCAGGAGGTCCCGCATGACGAGCCAATTCTGGACAGCGGTAGACGACCTCCGACCGGCCGTGGCGCTGGTCATCCTGCATAGCGGTCTCGACCCCGCGGTAACGGCGGAATTGCGCAGCGGCTTGCCCGGCTGCAGCGACCTCCCGGTGCTACGGCTGGAGGACGTCGGCGCGCTGCACGAGGAGTGGCTCACCCAGGGTCCGCAGAGCCGGATCGTACGGCTGTTGTCCCGGCTGGGCGGTGACTGCCTGCTGCTGGCGGTCGAGCCGGAAGGCTTTAACGAGCTGGAATGGCTGGGATCGGTCGCCGGTCAACGACTGCAACAGTTCACGAGCAGCACGCCCACGGGTGAGCTGATCGCTCGCCTGCAACAGCTCAGACGCGAGCGGCTGCTGGCGGTGTTGCCACTTTGAGCGTAGCCGTCAAGCCAGCCGCTCGGCCTGTTCGGCGATCAGCGCCCTGATCGCGCGCAGGCAGCGCAACTCGCCGGCGAACACTGCCCGCAACTCCGGCCGCGCGCCGGCCAGGGCCTGGTTTACCCGCTCGGTCTGTTCCAGCAACTGCTGAGCCTGGGAGGGCAGGCGTTGCCGTAGGCGTTGCAACTGGGCGGCGGCCGGTGAGCGTTTGATACCCAGCACCTCGGCTGCATCCAGCAATCGCTCGCGGTCGATGGCCACCAGCCGGTTTTCACCCAGGATTGGCCAGGCGAGGGTGGTTGCGTCCGGCCAGCGCTGCTGATCGAAGGCGCGGCTCTCGTACACGGCCGTGCAGAGCAGGTCATAGCAGGGCGCCAGGGCCAGCCCCCGCGGTGAGACCAGAAAGCCCAGATTCTTCAGATGAGCATCGGTGTTGCCCACCAGCACGTTGAAGGCTAGCCAGGTGAACAGCCGCGTCCGGGTCACGGCGGGCGCCTCGCACAGCCGGGCCAGCTCGGCCAGGCGCTCCACGCTACCCGCCTGGTACTTGAAATGACGATCCAGACCCAGCACCTGGCAGGCGTCGATGCCGTGGCGCCGTTGCCAGCCGCCCGGGGTACGGACGCGGTCGAAGCGCTCGATCAGATAGACCGGCTCGGGCACGTAGCGGCGCTCGACGGCGGGAACCATCAGCCCGGCCAGACCCGCCAAGCGCATGATGAACCACTCGTTGATCACCGAATGGGCGAAGGCCTCGTGGGGATGGTCCGGCTTGAGGATATGGGTCGAGGGCAGGGCGCCCACGGGTTCCTGCAGCCCCTGCTCATCGAGGATCACCGCCAGCTTGTGCTGGGCGCCGGCCAGCGACATGCGCTTGTGCGCCTCGTGGGTCAGCGGCAACTGCGGCATGGCCTGGATCCGCCGGGAAAGATCGGCATCGCTCAGGGGTCGGCGATCTCCCGGCGGCAGGCGCTGACCTTCGGCGAGCAGCGTAAGGGAGCCGGCGGATTCGGCGCCGTACCAGCTCAGCAGGGCGAAGGCATCGGCGGCATCCAGGCGCGCATCCTGGGCGAGCAGTTGCCGCTGGCCTTCCTCGGGCAGCAGGTTGTCGAAGTACCACTGCACCGGTCGCTGCGAACTGCCATCGATCAGTGGCGCTCGCTGCAAGGGCAATTGCGGACAGAGCCCGAAGGCCTGCCAACCGGACTCGTACCGGAACGACCAGATACCGTTCTCGTCAGCCAGCCGACCCACCAGCTGGTCGTCGATCCAGGCCAGGAGTTCACGCCTCATGGTGTCCGGGTATCCAGCTGGGCTTCCACCTCGGGGGGCAGATCCACGATCAGGCGCACGCCCAGGCCTTCCAATACCTGGAACAGCTTGCCCCATTGGACGGTTTCGCCACCGCGCTCGACCTTGCCGAGAAAGTTTTCACTGACGCCGAGACTGCCGGCGGCATCGTCCTGGCGCAGGGCCTGGGCCTTGCGGGCCTGGCGGACGAGGGCGCCAAGGTCGGCGGCATTCTTGAGTAGCACCTGCATGATTTATCCTCACGAGCGTGAGGATCAGGCTAACGCCAAAGGGATGGCCGGTGCAATCCTCAAGGTCGTGAGGATTTTAGCTATCCAAGCTGTTATTCACATCGAATCCTTTCTATCGTGAGGATTTATATCTACAGTCACCGTCGCGCGCCCAGCTGCTGGGGCGCCAGAAAAGCGCTGTGGAAGTAGCTGCGAAAGGCCTGCATGGCCGGCGTCAGTGGATGCTCCCTGTGCCAGGCCAGCCCCACGCTCATGGGGGTAATGGGCTCCACCAGGGTGCGCGTTTCCAGGCGCTTGCCCTCCAAGGACCAGGGCCGATAGACCAGGTCGGAAAGGATGGCCACGCCGCTGCCGTTGGCCACCATGCTGCGTACGGCCTCCACCGAGCTGGTGCGCAAGCGCACCTGGGGTTCAAGGCCCGACTGGCGCCAATAGCGCATGGCGCTCTGTTCGGCCTCGTCGACGGTGAGCAGTACGTAGGGCTCGCGGGCGACGTCGGCCAGGCTGACGTTGGGTCGATCGCGCAGGGGATGGCCACTGGGCAGCCAAAGTCGGCGTTCGGAATTGAAGAGCGTTTCGGAGACGATGTCCTCGTGGGTCAGGTTGGCGGTCAGCACCACCGCCATGTCTATGCGCTTGTCCAGCAGCGCTTCCTCGATGGCCTGGCGCTCCTGCTCGTGCACCGCCACCGTCACCTCGGGATAGAGCTGTGCCAGGCGTTGCAGGTGGTGGGGGAGGAAGTAGCCGATCACCGTGTAGCTGGCGGCAATGCGCAGCTCGCCGCTGGCGCGGTGGTCGGGCAGGGCACTACTCAGGGCGTCGTCGACCCCGCGCAGGATGCCGTAGGCATGGTTGAGGAAATGCCGACCGGCGTCAGTCAAGGCCATCCCCTGGGCCGAACGGACGAACAGGCTGGCACCCAGCAGGCCCTCCAGTTCCTGGATGGCGCTGGTCACCGCCGACTGGGAGATGTTCAGGTGGATGGCGGCCTGGGAGATCTGACCCAGTTCGGCGGTCGCGGTGAAGTAGCGCAGCTGGCGCAGGGTTAGGGCCATGGGGATCGTCCTGGGGTATCGATTTTTCCGAACGCTGGGCTTTGGATAATAAATCTTCCAAAGGGGGCAGGGCAGTCCTAAGGTCGAGGACAACGCACCGCTGCCAGGGAAAACCGCAATGATCGAGGTGGACTTCAATTCCGACATGGGCGAGGGCCTGGGCGCCTGGACCCTGGGCGACGGCGTGGATGACCAGCTGCTCGACCTGGTCAGCTCGGCCAATATCGCCACCGGCTTCCATGCCGGCGATCCCGCCCTCATGCAGCGCACCGTGCTGCAGGCCAAGGCGCGCAACGTGGCCATCGGCGCCCATCCGGGCTATCGCGATCTGGTGGGTTTCGGCCGCCGGCCCCTGCAGATGCCCGCCGAAGAGCTGGTGGCCGATATCGTCTATCAGCTCGGCGCCCTGCGTGAATTCGCCCGGTTGCATGGCTTGCGGCTGCAGCACCTCAAACCCCATGGCGCGCTGTTCATGCACCTGGCGCGGGACGAGACGGCTGCCCGGCTGCTGGTGGAGACGCTGCAACGGCTCGAACCCGGGCTGCTGCTCTATTGCCTGCCCGATTCGGCCACCTGGCGTATCGGTCGCGAGCTGGGACAGCCCCTGGTGCGTGAGTTCTATGCCGACCGGGACTACGACGCCAGCGGCTCCATCGTGCTGGTCCGGCGCGTGGGCGCCCTGGATCCCCAGGCGGTGGCCGAGCGAGTACTGAGAGCCTGCCAACAGGGGCGGGTCGCCACGGTGGAGGGGGGCGAGGTCGAGGTGACCTTCGAATCCATCTGCCTGCACAGCGATACCCCCGGTGCACTGGGCCTGGCCCAGGCCATTCGCCAGTGCCTGGACGCGGCCGGCATCGCCGTGCGCGCACCCCGCGCCGACTAGTTCCGCGTTCGATACTGGCGCCCGAGACGCCGGATCCTTCATCTATTAGCTACGCCTGCCTTTCCGACAACATCGCCTAGAAGAGGAATCGTCATGGCCGAACATTCGGTGCTCTCGCCCTTGCCCGGAACGTTCTATCGCAAACCCACGCCTGATGCGGCGCCCTATGTGGATGTCGGGGAAACCGTCACCGCCGGTACCGTGATCGGCCTGGTCGAGGTGATGAAGCAATTCTCGGAGGTCCACGCCGAGGTCGCCGGGACCCTGACGGCCTTCGTGGTCGAAGACGGCGATCCGGTTGAGCCGGGTCAGTTGCTGGCCACCCTGAGCGGAGCCGACTCGTGAGCACGACAGGGGGCGGCATCCGCCGTCTGCTGGTCGCCAATCGTGGCGAGATCGCTGTCCGTATTCTGCGGGCCGCCAAGGCCTTGAACATCGAGACGGTGCTGGCCTGCAGCGAGGCGGACCAGGATTCCCTGGCAGCGCGGCAGGCCGATGCCGTGGTGGTGATCGGCCCGGCGCGGGCGGATCGCAGCTACCTCAACATCGACGCGCTGCTCAAGGCGCTGCACGACAGCGGCGCCGATGCGGTCCATCCCGGCTATGGTTTCCTAGCCGAGAGCGCGGCCTTCGCCGATGCGGTGGAGGAGGCCGGTGCTATCTTCGTCGGCCCCTCGGGTGACATCATTCGCCGCATGGGCGACAAGGCCGAGGCGCGGCGTACCGCCCTGGCGGCTGGCGTGCCAGTGGTGCCTGGCTCCGCCGGCGAACCGGCCGATATAGAAGCGGCCATAGCGGCAGCGGAGACGGTGGGCTATCCGCTGCTGATCAAGGCGTCGGCGGGAGGAGGAGGCCGGGGCATCCGCCTGGCCCGCGATGCCGCCGAACTGGCGCGGGAATTTCCCCTCGCTCAACGTGAAGCCCAGGCCGCCTTTGGTAACGGTGCCCTCTATCTGGAGCGCTTCATCGAGCACGCTCGCCATATAGAGGTACAGATCCTGGGCGATGGCCAGCGCGCGGTGCATCTGTTCGAACGCGAATGCTCGTTACAGCGTCGCCGTCAGAAACTTCTGGAAGAAGCACCATCACCGGTGCTGAGCGCTGCCCAGCGCGAGACCCTTTGCGCCAGCGCGGTTCGTCTGGCCGAAAGTCTCGGCTATCGCGGCGCGGGCACCCTGGAATACCTGTTCAACGAAGCCCGGGGCGAGTTCTTCTTCATCGAGATGAATACCCGCATTCAGGTCGAGCATCCGGTCAGCGAGATGGTCACCGGCATCGACCTGGTCCAGGCCATGCTGTGCATCGCCGGTGGCGAACCCCTGCGGCTGCGCCAGGAAGACATCCATCTGCTGGGCGCGGCCATCGAGCTGAGGCTCAACGCCGAGGACCCGGCGCGCAATTTCTTCCCCAGTCCCGGAACGGTCGAGCAGCTCGCCTGGCCGCGTGGCGCGGGCATCCGCGTCGACAGCCATCTCTATGCCGGCTATCGGGTGCCGCCTTACTACGACTCGCTGCTGGCCAAGCTCATCGCTCATGGCGCCGATCGCATCGAGGCGCTGGCCCGTGCGCGTCAGGCGCTGGACGAGTTGCGCCTTACCGGCATGGCCACCACCGCATCCCTGCATCGACGGCTGCTGGACGAACCCTGGGTGATCGAAGCCCGCTTCGACACCGGTACCCTGGAACACTGGTTGGCCGAGGAGATTCCCGCATGACGACCGCGATCCGCTATAGCTTCGGCGGCGACGAGCACCTGTTCGTCGAACTGTCCGAGAGCATGTCCCTGGAGGCCTTTTTCCGCGGCCTGGCCATGACCCGCGCGGTGCAGGCGCTGCAATTGCCCGGCATCCACGACATCTGCCTGGCCAATGCCTCCTTCCAGATCCGCTTCGATCCCGACGTGCTGCTGCCCGACCGGCTGCTGGCGGCCGTCCAGGGCGTGGAAGACCTGGCGGTGGCCGAGCGCCAACTGGCCACCCGCATCATCGAGATCCCGGTGCTCTACAACGACCCCTGGACCCACGAGACGCTGATGCGCTTTCGCGATCGCCACCAGGATCCCACCGCCACTGACCTGGAATACGCCGCGCGTATCAACGGCCTGGCCGATGTCGAAGCCTTTATCGCGGCCCACAGCGGCGCGCCCTGGTTCGTCTCCATGGTGGGCTTCGTGGCCGGACTGCCGTTCATGTTCCAGATGGTGGAGCCGGAGCGGCAGCTGCAGGTGCCGAAGTACCTGCGGCCCCGCACCGACACGCCCAAACAGACCCTGGGTCACGGCGGCTGCTTCGGCTGCATCTACTCGGTCCGGGGTGCCGGTGGCTACCAGATGTTCGGGGTGACGCCAGCGCCCATCTACGATCCGGCGCAGCGCCTCGACTATCTGCAAGAGCACATGGTGTTTTTCCGGCCCGGCGACATCGTCCGCTTCCGCGCCATCGACCGCGCCGAGTACGACCGGATGCTGGCCGAGGTAGAGGAGGGTAGCTTCACCCTGAACATACGCCCCATGGACTTTTCCCTGGACGCCTTTCTCGACGATCCCCGTGGCTATCCGCGCGCCCTGATGGAGGAGCCGGCATGATCAAGGTACTCAAACCCGGCCTGGCCACCGCGATCCAGGACCTCGGTCGCGAAGGCTACTATCACCTGGGCATTCCGCCGTCCGGCGCCATGGACAGCTATGCCTTGCGTGCGGCCAATCTGCTGGTGGGCAATGCAGCCGGCGCCGCCGCGCTGGAATGCACCTTGCTCGGGCCGGAGCTGCAGTTCGCCGAAAACGCCCTGGTCGCCCTGAGCGGCGCGCGCATGACGCCACGCCTGGACGGCGCCGAAATGCCGCTGGACGAGGCCTTCATGGTGCGGGCCGGCCAGGTGCTCAAGTTCGATTACCTCAAGGCCGGTGCCCGCGGCTATCTGGCGGTGGCCGGAGGCTTCGATGTGCCCGAGGTGCTGGGCAGTCGTTCGACCTATACGCTGGGTGGCCTCGGTGGCTTCCAGGGTCGACGTCTCGCCGCGGGAGACGAATTGCCGATCGGAACGCCAGCGGCAGCTGCCAAGCCTGGAACTCGGTTACCGAGCGATCTGGTACCGACCTGCGGCGGCGAAGTGACCTTGCGTGTCGTACCCGGTCTCTATCATCACCGCCTGACCGCAGACGCGGCCGAAGCCTTTTTCGCCGATACCTGGACGGTGGGCTCCGAAGCCGACCGCATCGGCTATAGATTCAAGGGCGGTCGACCGCTGGCATTCACGCCGCGCGAACAACCCTTTGGCGCCGGCTCGGATCCGTCCAATATCGTCGACAGCTGTTATCCCATCGGGTCGATCCAGGTACCGGCGGGCCTCGAGCCCATCGTCCTGCACCGAGACGCGGTGTCGGGCGGCGGCTACGCCATGATCGGCACGGTCATCAGCAGCGACCTAGATCTGATCGGCCAACTGCAGCCTAACCAGAAGGCGCGGTTCGTCGCCGTAACGCTGGAAGATGCATTAGCGGCACGCCGGATCTACCAGGAACGCTTGCAGCGCCTGGAGCAGGCCTTGGCTGGATGACTGGCGACAATCAGCCAGAACGTTCAACGGTGAGCTGAAAGATCCTGAAGGCGCGGTCGGTAACAGGCGCGTCTTCAGGATCGTCGCTGAACGACCTTTAGCAGAAACGCTAAGCAGCGATGCGTGCGGGTGACACTGGATGCCGGCGAGAAATTGTTCTGCAGCCGTGTACAGGTCCAGCGGTGCAAACCAAAGACGGTTTTGTTCGCACAGCGAAGATTCGTCACAAGCAGCAATCGCTGAAACTGAAAACAAGCTGGTCGACGATGCCAGGGTAGGGAAGTCGAAGCCGAGCCTGGTCTGGCAGTAAGGGAGAAAGGCAGTGAGCTAATTGGATGGCAGAGGGCAATCACCAGCACCCGCCCATATCCAATTTAACATAATATACATTATGCGAAGTTATGGTTATGGAGCGCTGCATCGAGTGCCTGCCTTTTCACGTTGGCTGCTTTCTTCCATTTCCTGCGATCTGGTCATTTTGCCTGACATTACGGCTTCAAGGATTCAGATCGCCGCTTACCGTACACCTGCACCGCAAATTCCGCAGCGCCCGTTTGTACAAGACGCCGTCGACAGCTTTAATCGGATGGCGTCCGTTCCCGGAGCTCTTTCTGGTTGTCGCGCCGCTGTCCGTGCCACGACGCGCGAACGCCCTGGGTTCCAACAAGTATTCCATCCCGAGGAGTTTTCCATGGCTTATCAAGCCGCTTCCGATCGTTATGACCGTATTCCTTACCGCCGCGTAGGTCGCAGCGGTCTGGTGCTGCCGGCGCTGTCGCTGGGCCTGTGGCACAACTTTGGCGACACCACGCCGCTGGATCGTCAGCGCGCCTTGCTGCGCACTGCCTTCGATCTAGGCATCAATCACTTCGACCTGGCCAACAACTACGGGCCACCCTATGGCAGCGCCGAGATCAATTTCGGTCGGCTGCTGCGCGAAGACTTCGCGGCCTACCGCGACGAGCTCATCATCTCCAGCAAGGCTGGCTGGGACATGTGGCCCGGGCCCTATGGCCAAGGTGGCGGCTCGCGCAAATACGTCCTGGCCAGCCTAGACCAGAGCCTCAAGCGCCTGGGCCTGGATTACGTCGACATCTTCTATTCGCACCGTTTCGACGAACACACCCCGCTGGAAGAAACCGCCAGTGCCCTGGCCACCGCGGTCCAGCAAGGTAAGGCGCTCTATATCGGCATCAGCTCCTATTCGGGGACCAAGACCCGGGAAATGGCCAAATTGCTGGCCGACTGGAAGATCCCGCTGCTGATCCACCAGCCGGCCTACAACCTGCTCAATCGTTGGATCGAAAAGGATCTGCTGGATGCGACCGAGGACATCGGCAGTGGCGTGATCGCCTTTACGCCGCTGGCCCAGGGGTTGCTGACCGACAAGTACCTCAATGGCGTTCCGGCCGAGGCCCGGGTCAATCAGCCCGGTGGCCAGTCGCTGCAGCAAGGCCATCTGTCCGACGAGAACCTGGCCCGAGTACGCGCTCTGGATGCCATCGCCAAGCGCCGCGGCCAGAGCCTAGCGCAGCTGGCCCTGGCCTGGACCCTGCGCGATCCGCGCATCACCAGCGCCCTGATCGGCGCCAGTAGACCCGAGCAGATCGTGGAAAACGTGGCAGCCCTGGACAACCTGACCTTTACCGCCGAGGAACTGGCCGAGATCGATACCCATGCGGTCGAAGGCGACATCAATCTCTGGGCCAAGCCGTCCAGCGCGGAATAAAGCCCCGTTTGGCGTAGCTGGCGCTCCAGCGTCAGCTACGCCTACCTTTATAGGATCCTCCCAGGGCATAACCGCCCTCACCCGCCCTCACCCAGGCGGCTGCTGACGCCGCGTCCCGATCTGCTCCTGGCGATACTGGCTGGGCGTCTGTCCGGTCTCGTTGCGAAAATGCCGGTTGAAATTGGACAGATTGGAATAGCCCACCTCGAAGCAGATGGTCGCTATGGACAGCTCCGCCTGCCGCAGCAGACGACAGGCCCGCTGGAGGCGTAGCTTGCGCGCCAATTCGATGAAGCCGTGGCCGGTGACCTTCTTGAAGAAGCGGGAAAAGCCGGCCTCGCTCATGCCGACGCGTCTGGCGATCACCGGCAGCCGGATATCTTCGGTGAGCTCGCTCAGCAGATAGTCGAAGGCCTGGTGCACCCGGGCGGCGCTACGGGCGTCCAGCGCCGGCGCATAACAGGCACTGGCCAGAACGATTCTTTCGCTTTCCGGCGCCCGAGACAGCAGGCCCAGTAAAGCGAACAGCTTGAGCAGGCGCTCGGCGCCCTGGGCCTGGCCCATCGCCTCGATCAATGCAGCCGCCTGCCGGGCCGTGTCGGCCCTGAACTCCAGGCCGCGCCTGGCCTGTTCCAGCAAAGGTAGATAGTCGCCCAGCTCGGGAGCCACGGTGCTTAGCGAGCGCAACAGCTCGCCATTGAACTGGATGACCACATCGCGCCCGGCGAGCACCTCGCCGGGTGGCAGATCGCCGATCCAGTCGTGCGGCAGATCCGGCCCGATCATGGCCACGTGGCCGGCCGCGAACGGCCCGACATAGTCGCCGGCCAGTAGGCGTCCGCTACCCTGGCGGATCAGGTGAATCTCGTATTCGGGGTGATGATTCCAGCGCGCCAAGGCATAGGGATAGTCGTGCTCGTACCAGCGAAAGCTCTGGTCGGGCGCGGCAAGGATCACTTCCAGCTCTGCCGGCCGCGCTTCGAGGAAGGCGGAAGCCTTCATGATGTACCTCTGCTTGTTCTTGTAGGCCCACACCGGTCGGCCTGGCTATCGATGCTTTTTTGACCTGGTTGCGCTCGGCGATCAAGGTCAAAAATGTATCGGCAACTGGTCAATGCCAGGTTAGCCAGCGGCTTGGCCCTGCTGTTGTAATCCTCTCCAGCGGGCCTGTCGAGATCAGATTTATATCGGCGGCCAGCCATTCATAACAACAACAAGCTGCCCGCCGTGGCAGTCAGGGAGAGAAGAAGATGAAGCGCCCTATCGCGTTGCTGCTGTTGGCCGGTCTCGGACTGACCGGCGTTGCCCAGGCCGTCGAATCGGTCACCGTTGCCACCGTCAACAACAGCGACATGGTGCGCATGCAGCGTCTGTCCCAGGTCTTCGAAAAACAGCACCCCGACATCAAGCTCAACTGGGTAGTGCTCGAAGAAAACGTGCTGCGGCAGCGGCTGACCACCGACATCACCACCGGGGGTGGCCAATTCGACGTACTGACCATCGGCACCTACGAAACCCCGCTGTGGGGCGCCAAGAACTGGCTGGAGCCGCTCGACAACCTGCCTGCCAGCTATGACGTCGAAGACATCTTTCCGGCAGTCCGCCAGGGGCTGTCGGTCAACAACCATCTCTATGCCCTGCCGTTCTACGGCGAAAGCACCGTCACCTACTACCGCAAGGACCTGTTCAAGGCTGCCGGCCTGCAGATGCCCGACCAGCCGACCTGGTCGCAACTCGCCGACTTTGCCAGCAAGCTCAACCAGCCGGACAAGGACCAGTACGGACTCTGCCTGAGAGGCAAGGCCGGCTGGGGGGAAAACGTCGCGCTGCTCAGCCTGATGGGCAACGCCTTCGGCGCGCGCTGGTTCGACGAACAATGGCAGCCCGAACTGACCAGTCCCGAGTGGACGGCCGCTGCCAACTTCTATGTCGACAACATGAAAAAGTACGGTCCGCCCGGCGCCTCCAGCAACGGCTTTAACGAGAACCTGGCTCTGTTCAACAGCGGCAAATGTGCGCTCTGGGTGGATGCCAGCGTCGCCGGCTCCTTCACCACCGACAAGAGCCAGAGCAAGGTGGCCGACCAGGTCGGCTTCGCCGCTTCGCCTCATGAAGTCACCGACAAGGGCTCGTCCTGGCTGTATGCCTGGTCGCTGGCGATTCCAGCGAGTGCCAAGCACAAGGAGGCTGCCAAGACCTTCATCACCTGGGCGACTTCCAAGGAATACATCCAGCTGGTGGCCGATCAGGACGGCATCGCCAACGTACCACCGGGCACGCGCCAGTCCATCTACAGCCCGGCCTACCTGAGCGCGGCGCCCTTCGCCAAGATCACCCTGGAGATGATGCAGCATGCCGACCCGGCTCATCCCTCGGCCAAGCCGGTGCCCTATGTTGGCATCCAGTACGTGACCATTCCCGAGTTCCAGGCCATCGGCACCTCGGTCGGCAAGCTGTTCTCCGCCGCCCTCACCGGCCAGATGAGCGTCGAGCAGGCCCTCAACGCGGCCCAGACCTCGACGACCCGCGAAATGAAACGCGCGGGCTATCTCAAGTAACGACCCTTTACCCAAGACCTGACCGCGCGCTGCACCGCGCGGTCAGTCTCTCGATTGGAGCCAAGACCATGAACAGACTGGAAGGAAAAAGCGCCCTGATCACCGGCGCCGCCCGCGGTATCGGCAGGGCTTTCGCCCAGGCCTACCTCAAGGAAGGCGCGACGGTGGCCATCGCCGACATCAATATCGAACGAGCCCGGGAGACCGCCGAGGAGCTGGGCGAGCGCGCCTATGCCCTGGCCATGGACGTCACCGACCAGGCGTCCATCGACACGGCCATCACCCAGGTGATCGCCACCGCCGGCAAGCTCGACATCCTGGTCAACAATGCCGCCCTGTTCGACCTGGCACCCATCGTCGAGATCTCTCGGGAAAGTTATGACCGGCTGTTCGCCATCAACGTGGCCGGCCCCCTGTTCACCCTGCAGGCCGCCGCGCGACAGATGATCGCCCAGGGGCATGGGGGCAAGATCATCAATATGGCCAGCCAGGCCGGGCGCCGCGGCGAAGCCTTGGTTGCCGTCTATTGCGCGACCAAGGCCGCGGTCATCAGCCTGACCCAGTCGGCCGGCCTCGACCTCATCAAGCACCGCATCAACGTCAATGCCATCGCCCCCGGCGTGGTCGACGGTGAGCATTGGGAAGGGGTGGATGCCCTCTTCGCCCATTACGAGCAACGGCCGCTGGGCGAGAAGAAGCGCCTGGTCGGTGAAGCCGTACCCTACGGTCGCATGGGAACAGCCGAGGACCTGGTCGGCATGGCGCTGTTCCTGGCGTCCAGCGACAGTGACTTCGTGGTCGCCCAGACCTACAACGTCGACGGCGGCAACTGGATGAGCTGATCTACCCTGCAGTCAGCTCAGGTCATGCAGTTCCTTGACGATCGCCGGCCCTATCTGGAGGTCGGCAAAGCTGACCTCCAGGCCCTCGCGCTGCGGCGAGCAGCAATAGGGCCCAACCTGCAGGTCCGCACCCTCTTCGCTGGCGAATCGACACAGCCGCAACAGCGGCCAACTCAGGCCATCCAGGGAATACTGCAGGCGCAGCACCTCGCCATGCAGCGTCATGCGCAGCCAGAAGCCGCGGACGGCATCGGGCATCGGCCCGAGGGCCCAGTCGGAATGCCCCAAGGTCAGGACGCTACCCAGATGCGCGATGCCGTCGTTGATCTCGAGCCCCGTCTTGCACCAGAGCTCGCTCCCCTGCCTTACCATCAGGCCGGCCTGATCGTACAGCTCGGTAAAGGTCCCGGTGATCCGTACCTGCGCCGTGAAATCCTCACCGGCCACATAACCGCGGAAATGCCCGCTGTCACGCTCGAAGCCGTATTGGGTCTTCTGCCAGAAGTCGGTTCCGCTATCGGTACTGATGTGTAACAGACCATCCGTATCGGACCAGCGCGTCGGTTCGTTCAGCCACTGGGCAGGCAAGGTCTTTGCAAGGCTCATGGACAGGTATCCGCGGCTGATGGGGCTGCGCACACGATAGATCAAGGACGCGCAACGCGCCAAACTCGGACCGTGAATCCCTAGCGATACAACGCCAGCAGCTGATGGGGATAGAGCTTGGTGACCATCATCAGCAGGATGACGAACATCCCGAGGAAGCCGGCGACACCCATCCAGAACCAGAGTCTGTAGGCTCGCTGAAAATCCGGGCCAAGCGCCTCGCCGCGTTCCGAGGCTTGCCGTACAAGCTTCAGCATTCGCCCCTGCAGCCAGAGCACCGGCAGCCAGAGCGCTCCTACGGCGAAAAATACCAGGAGTGAGCCGAATACCCAGCCGGAGGATGCCGACAATCCCATCAGCGTGACTAATGCGATGCCTGTGCCCAACTGTAGAAAGCCGGCGGGTGTGGTAATCCAGGTATCGAAGAACACCACCATGCGCGCGACCTGGGCAATGACCTGAGGTATGCGACTGCGCGTGGCAGCGATCAGATAGAGGTAGGAGCCCATGCCGAATCCGAACAGGAACACCGCGGCCAGGATATGCAGGTACTTCAGTACCAGATAGGTCATCGCGACCACTCCGTGACCGTGATGAACGAAGGCCCTATTGCCTCCAGATACTCCTGCAGATCTATTTCGCCCACACAGACGCGAGCGCCTGGCGTGGGCTGGAAGCCTGTTGCCATCTTGCGAGCCAAGGCAATGGCTGCACAGCAGGGTATCTGCGGCCCCTTGTCGTGCGTAGCCAGAAGCTCCCAGCGGTAGCGCGATGGGTGCTCATCTTTGACACCGCCCAGCTCCAGATAGAAGGCGCTTTTACCGTTGCCAAACGCCTCGAACCGGCGGCCCAGGCGATGCAGCCTGCTGGCGATGCCATCAGGTCGGCTGATAAGTCCACTCCGTATGGCGCGTGCCAACAGATGATTGGCGAAGGTGCCCAGGGCGAGACCTGGACCGGCCTTGAAGCAGACGTCACGAAGACCATAGCGCTCTGGAAATACCGCCATGTCAGGCACATCCACGTTGGCCACGAGACGCCGACCACGCATGCCTGTTATGGATACCCACTCCAGGCCATACCAGCCAGGCACCTGCTCCAGCCGTCCATTGCGTTGCTGGGGAACGGGACGTCCGGCATAGCTGAGTACGCCCTGGACGGTGGAAAGCCCGGGCATCTTGGCAGAGGACGTGATGCCGTAGCGCAGGCTGTGCGCGCAAAAACCGCCACCTGCCTTCGCGAGAAAAGCCTCAATGACGGCGGCGGACAGCGTAGGAACAGAGCTGCAGCCACTGAGCACGGCCACGCCGCGAGACCTTGCGGACTCGTCGAGCTGGGTGATGCCCGCGACGAATTCCCGTGCATCGGATAGATCACAGTAATGCGCGCCCGCGGCTATGCAGGCCCTGGCCACCGCATAATCCTGCCCTTGAAAAGGCCCCGCAGTGTGAATGACGAGTCCGACCTGGAACGCGCTTAGCGCTTTGGCGAAGTCAGTGCCGAGCACGTCTCCCTGCCAAAATCGGGTGCCTAGTTCCTGCGCCAACTGGGCTATCTGCGCTCCGCGCCCTGCGAGCACAAGCTCGATCCCGTCCACTCGCGCCAGACGGCGGCTGATGATGGAGCCGAAATTTCCATACGCTCCCACTACCATCACGTTCAAACTCACCAGTACCCGCTCCCCTTTCCAGCCAAGCCGTGTCGTCAGCCTCTCTGGCGACGCCCTTCCTGTGAGCATAGGCCAACAAGGACGGGAGCACCGGCCAAGGGCAACGCTTTCTCAGGACGGGGGGATGGGCTTAAGGCAGGCGGGGCTAGATGTGGCTGCTTGACGTCTTGCAAGTGGTATTGGAGCGTTTTGGCAGGCATGAAAAAAGGGAGCCCTGAGGCTCCCCTGTTCAAGTACGTCTGCTGTCCTCTTGTTCTTGTTGTCGGACGTCAACGTCATCGATCTTTGGTACGCCCCACCAAGGAGGTGGGAAGTGAACAGATTACTTTGGTCGCTCTGGCGAGTTCCAAAATGATCGGTTCGCGAGCCTTGGCCGTCTTGTTCTTGTTGTGGGCGGTTAGCGGCGCATCTTGTTGTTCTTGTGCCAGTAATAAAGCACTCGCCGTGCCAACATTCATAAGTCATTGAAATTAATAGGTTTAATAGATTCGGGCTTGGCGTTCACGCAGTTGTTGCGGAGGATTTCGTTACCTTTTCACTCGGCGGCGAAGGATCTGGTTACGACATTCATCTCCTCGGTAACGCCACTGACCCTCAACGACTGTAGGTCGAGCGCTTGAGGGTCGCCTCGTTGTTGCGCTGGGCAGCGGGACGTTCCGGATTGTCGGTGGGCAGGTAGAGCAGCCGCGTGGCCAAGACCTCACGACGCGGCTTGATGTCGGGTCGCAGCGCGCCGCGCTGGGTACGGTCGAAATCGCGCAGATCGACGACCTGCATGCCGTCCTCGGCCGGTACCACGAAGACCGGCAGGTTCGCGTGGATCATGGCGTCATAACGGCTTTCCTCACCGAACCAGAGCATCGCCCGTGGATGCGGGGCGATCTTCTTATGCCGGACCAGGATGTCGTCATCCGCCATGCGATTGAGCGCCTGGTGTTCCTGCCATTCCGGGGTGCGATCCAGGGCGATTCGCTCGCGGTCGGCGCGCGCCATGGCCAGGGTTTTCAGTTGTTCCCTTACCTTGGACACCTTTACCCGCTCTCCTCCGGCGGTATGACCGGCCCAGGTGAAGGTCAGCTGGCGGACCGGATCGGGAAAGCCGTGCACCTTGCGGATCAGCTGCTTGGTATTGAAGGCCCCTCCCAGCGCCTTGCGCATGATGCGCGGTCGCGCCTCGGGCGCCAGTTCCAGCTCCAGACGCGTCTGCTCGATGGCGGCACTGAAGGCCGCCTTGCAGCTATTGATGGCCAGGATCTCCTCCATCAACGGCTCGGCCAGCGCGATATAGCCTGGCAAGCGACTGACGGTGCCTGGTGCCTGCCCTGGCTGCAGGTGGAAAGCCAGCAAGGCGTCGCGGGTGAGCTCCACCGCGGCGCTGCCCTCGAAAGCCTCCGCGGCGATGTGATCCGGCACCCGCTGCTGCGCCAACAAAGGCAGTCGCCAGACCCGGGCGGCTATCACCTTGCCGGGCCAGCGCTCATTGAAGATGGCGATGCTCCGCTTGAGGTCTTCGAACGCGTTCTTGATGTCTTCGTGCATGGCCAACTCCAACCTGATAACTACCAGATTGTAGCATTTACAAGAACTTGGGCCTCTTCTTGATAGCCATGCAGAGGGTTATCATGAAACTTTTCTACGCTATAGGGGTGGTATTGCTATTCAGGGGCTGCAGTTTCTGGGTAAATTGCGAACGACCATCCTGATCCCTGAGGGTGACCTGCAATTCCGCGGTCGTGCCGTCGATCTCGACCTCGCCGAAGAACTGAAAACCACTAAGGGGGGACGTATTGGCCTGGGGTGGCGCTTTGTGGAACACCACCTCGGGGCCGAAGGTGGCATCCAGCGGGTTGGGACCGAAGCTGCCGGCATTGAGGGGCCCTGCCACGAACTCCCAGAAGGGCTCGAAATCCTGGAACGCCGCCCGGTCCGGGTGATAGTGATGCGCGGCGCAATAGTGCACGTCCGCGGTAAGCCAGACGGTATTGCGAATCCCCTGCCGCGCGATGAAGCGCAACAGGTCGGCCGTTTCCAGCTCCCGCCCCTTAGGGGCACCCGGATCGCCATTGGCGATAGCCTCCCAGCGGGCCTGCCCTTGTGCGTCCTTGCCATCCGGGACCTGCAGCCCGATGGGCATATCGGCCGCGATGACCTTCCAGGTCGCCCTGGACGCCTGTAGCTCCTTCTTCAGCCAGTCGAGTTGCTCCTGACCGAGGAAGGCACCCTGACCGCCCTCCTCGTCACCCAGGTTGCTGTCATTGCCGGCACGATAGCTGCGCATGTCCAGCACGAAGACATCCAGCAAGGGGCCGTAGGCGATGCGGCGGTAAATGCGCCCTGCCCCGTCTGCCGAGACGCCACGCATGGGCGCATACTCCAGGAAGGCCTGCCGTGCCCGACCACTCAGGACAGTGATGTCCTTGACTTGGTAGCGCTCGTCCAGCGTCTTGCTCGGCGACCAGTTATTGGTGGTCTCGTGGTCGTCCCACTGCCATACCTGGGGCACCTCGGCATTGAATCTCTTCAGGTGAGTGTCCATCAGGTTGTAGCGATAGTTGCCGCGGAATTCGTCCAGGGTTTCCGCGACCTTGCTCTTGGCCTCGGTGGTGAGGTTGCGCCAGATGCGTCCCTCTTCCACCGTCAATTGCGCCGGAACGGGGCCGTCCGCATAGATGGTGTCGCCGCTGTGCAGAAAGAAATCCGGGCGCCGCTCGCGCATGGCGTTGTAGATGCGCATGCCGCCGATGTCAGGGTTGATGCCAAAGCCCTGGCCAACGGTGTCACCACCCCAGACGAAGCGGATGTCGCCGCGCTGGCTGG
Organism: Pseudomonas benzopyrenica; assembly: GCF_036884265.1. Classification (NCBI taxonomy): domain Bacteria; kingdom Pseudomonadati; phylum Pseudomonadota; class Gammaproteobacteria; order Pseudomonadales; family Pseudomonadaceae; genus Pseudomonas; species Pseudomonas benzopyrenica. The sequence continues at coordinate 2,325,438 of NZ_CP145723.1, forward strand.
GGGCCGAGCGCAAGTGGCCGATGATGGCCTCGCTGAGCGCACCGCTGTCCAGGTCCTCGAAGCGCACCCGGTAGAAGATATGTTGATCGGCGGGCAGCCCTGCCAGATCGATACGGGCAGTGTAGTCCTGGGCGGCCGTGGTGATCGGCCCCGCCGCTTTGCGTAGCGTGCGAAAGCTTTCCTGGGTATCCCACTCCACCAGTAGCCGCGCCGGGCGATCCGTACGACTCCAGATCAGTGCCCGGCCCTCGGTGACATCACCCGCCTGGACACCATCGGGTATGCCCGGGCGCCCTGCCGGTGCGGCCCAGGTCCGCTGGCCCAGGGCCGGTAACAGCAGCGTGGCTCCCAGGCCTTGCAGAACACGACGACGATCGGGACGAATAAGGGACATGGTGGCAGCCTCTGGCGGAAAACCGTTAGCACTACCCCGCCTTGATGACTTGTTCGTGACATAGGGGTTATCAGGCAAGCCGGATCAGTCCTGTAGGGGTGGTATTAATAAATGGACACTTTGGTCTGGGAGGCCTGAAATGGCATCATGGCGGCCTTGTTACGATCCGCCGTTTCGGCCGTCGCGAAGTTGCTTGGAGCCCTCATGTCCGCCAGACCCTACATCACCGTCACCCCGCCCAACGTCGCGCTGCATGGTCGGATCGCCCCACCCGGCTCCAAGTCCATCACCAACCGCGCCTTGCTGCTGGCGGCTCTGGCCAAGGGCACCAGTCGCCTGACCGGCGCGCTCAAGAGCGATGACACCCGCCACATGTCCGAGGCCCTGCGGCAGATGGGTGTCACCGTGGACGAGCCCGATGCCACCACCTTCGTGGTGACCAGCTCCGGGCGCCTGCAGCAACCGGCCGCACCGCTGTTTCTCGGCAATGCCGGCACTGCGGTGCGCTTTCTGACCGCCGCGGTCGCCACCGTCGATGGCGTCGTCACCCTCACCGGCGATGCCTATATGCAGAAGCGGCCCATCGGTCCCCTGCTGGAAACCCTGAGCGCCAACGGCATCCAGGTCGAGGCCCCTAGCGGCTGCCCGCCCGTGACCGTCACGGGTCAGGGACGTCTCACCGCTCGCCGCTTCGAGGTGGATGCCGGGCTTTCCAGCCAATACGTCTCGGCGCTGCTGATGCTGGCAGCGCTGGGCAGCGAACCGGTGGATGTCGCCTTGCGCGGCAGCGACATCGGTGCCCGCGGTTATGTGGACCTGACCGTCGAGGCGATGCGCGCCTTCGGTGCCCAGGTCGAGCAACTGGACGCCGCCACCTGGCGGGTGGCCCCGACCGGCTATGTCGCCCGCGATTACTTCATCGAGCCGGACGCTTCCGCCGCCACCTATCTCTGGGCGGCCCAGGCCCTGACCGGGGGCGCCATCGACCTGGGCGTGGCCGATGACGCCTTTACCCAGCCCGATGCCAAGGCCCATGACCATATCGCCGCCTTCCCCCGGCTGCCGGCGGTCATCGACGGTTCGCAGATGCAGGACGCCATCCCTACCCTGGCGGTGCTGGCCGCCTTCAACGAGACGCCCGTGCGCTTCGTAGGCCTGGCCAACCTGCGGGTCAAGGAATGCGACCGGGTCGCAGCGTTGCACGATGGCCTGAACGCCATTCGTGCCGGGCTCGCCAGCGTCGAGGGCGATGACCTGCTGGTGGCGGCGGATCCCGCCCTGGCCGGCACCCGGACCGATGCCGTGATCGAGACCCATGCCGACCACCGGATCGCCATGTGCTTCGCCCTCGCAGGCCTGAAAATAGCCGGTATCCGCATCCTGGACCCCGAATGCGTCGGCAAGACCTATCCTGAGTACTGGAATGCCCTGCGTAGTATGAACGTCCAGTTGAGCGAGGGTATCGAAGCCTAGGCGTTGTCTGAAAAGTGCCTGCGCTCGGCGACTTTTCAGCAAGCCCCAGGAAACGCTCGCCACACGCCCGCTCGCTGAATGGAATCCCCGCATGCCGATCTCTCTGCTCGAACAGCAGGCGCTCCTGCAGTTGACCTCCCATGCCCTGGTCATCACCGACCGCCAGGGCTGCATCGAGCGCTGGAATAGGGGGGCCGAACTGCTGTGTGGCTGGTCAGCCGGCGAAGCCCAGGGTCAGCGCTTCATCGAGCTGCTGACGGTGGGCCGCGATGCCGCCTTCCTGACCACCGCTCAGCACCAGGCCCTGGCTGACGAGCATGGCCAGGGCGCGGGTTGGATCGCGGTTCAGGGCGGCACGCCGCGCTGGGTGGAAATCGCCACCACGGCGCTGAAGGACGCCCAAGACACGCTTGGCTTCGTGCACGTCCTGCAGGATCGCACCGAACAACTGGTGGCCGAAGAGCGGGTGCGGCTGGCCCAGGAGGTCGGCCGGGTCGGCACCTTCGAACTGTTGCCGGGGGAAGCCCGGCTGCTGGTGTCCTCGGGCTTTTGCCAGCTCTGGGGCCTCCCGGTTCGACGTAGCTATTCCCTCGACGAACTGGTCCGGCAACTGCATCCCGACGATGTCGCCAGCCTGCGGACCCTCACCGCGACGCCGGGCGACGACGCTCTGGACTATCTCGAATACCGCATCCGCCGCACCGATACCGGCGAAGAACGCTGGCTCGGTCGGCGCGGCCAGTTGATGGCCAGCCACGGCAGTGATCGCTACCTGGGCGTGTGCTACGACATCACCGAACGCAAGCTCAACGAAGCTGCCATCACCGAGCGTGATCTCTGGCTGCAGGAGCTGTACCACGGCATGCGCGAGGGCTTCTACATGGCCCAGGCGATCCGCGATGCCAGTGGCCGAATGGAGGATTTCCGCTTCCTGGAGGTCAATCCGGTCTTCGCCACTCTGACGGGCATTCCCTTGGATCAGGTCCTGGGGCGGACCCTGCGTACCTCCCTGCCGCAACTGGAAGCCGATCTGCTGCCCGCCTACATCGACTTCATGAATGGCGATGCGGAGTTCATCCAGTTCGACATCCTGCTGCACCTGCCGCATGAGCCCTGGTACGAGGTGCGCGCCCACAAGCTGCCGGGCGATCGCTTCGCGGTGCTGTTCATCGACATCAGCGGCCATCGCCGCCAGGCCCAGGAGCTGGCCCGCAACGAGGCGCAGCTGCGCGCCATCATCAACTCCATCGACCAGATGGTCTGGGCCACGCGACCCGACGGCCACCACTTCTATTTCAACGATCGCTGGTACGAGTTCACCGGGGTGCCGGAAGGCTCCACGGAGGGCGAAGGCTGGGCCAACGTCTTTCATCCCGACGACCAGGAACGGACCTGGAAGGTCTGGCATCACAGCCTCAGCACCGGCGAGCCCTACCATATCGAATACCGCCTGCGGCACCGCTCGGGGCGCTATCGCTGGGTGCTCGGTCGCGCCCAGCCGGTGCGCGACGCCAAGGGGCGCATCGAACAATGGTTCGGCACCTGCACCGACATCCAAAGCATCGTCGATGCGCGGGAGGTCCTCACCCGTTCGCGCCAGGAGCTGGAACAGCAGATCGAGCTGCGCACCCGCGAACGCGATCGGATGTGGCGCATCAGCCATGACCTGATGGTGATCTGCCGGGCGGATGGCGAGGTGAAGACCGTGAACAGCGCCGCCGCCCGCCTGTTGGGACGGCGGGAGACCGATCTGGCCAGCGTCCAGCTCACCGAACTGATCCATCCCGACGATCAGCGCCAGGTCTTCGATACCCTGCGCTGCCTGGGCCGCCAGCAGGGCTCGGCTGGCCTCAGGGCGCGGGTGCGTGCCCGCGATGGCAGCTATCGCATCCTCGACTGGACGGCCAGCGCCGAGGACGATCTCATCTACGCCGTGGGGCGTGACGTCACCGAGCAGCAGGAGCTGCAGGAGCAACTGCGCCAGGCGCAGAAGATGGAGGCGGTGGGCCAGCTCACCGGCGGCATCGCGCACGATTTCAACAATCTGCTCACTGGTATCATGGGCAGTCTCGACATGCTGCAGCGGCAGCAGAAAGCCGGGCGCCAGGACAAGTTCGACCAGTATCTGCATTCGGCGCTGACCTCCGCCCAACGCGCGGCCGCCCTCACCCAGCGCCTGCTGGCCTTTTCCCGGCGCCAGGCACTCGATCTGCAGCCCATCCATGTCAACGACTGCGTGCGTTCCATGGAGGAGCTGCTGCTGCGCAGCCTGCGCGGTGACATCGTGCTGGAGCTCGATCTGGATGGGAACCTCTGGCAGGCATTGACCGATGGGCACCAGCTGGAAAACGCCCTGCTCAACCTGGTCATCAATGCCCGCGATGCCCTGCCCCATGGCGGCAACATCCGCATCGAAACCCACAATGTCTATCTGACCGACAGCGGCAACGGCCTGGATGCCGTGAGCGCGGGCGACTACGTGGCGCTGCTGGTGGCGGACAACGGTACCGGAATGCCGCCCGAGGTCATGGCGCGGGCCTTCGACCCCTTTTTCACCACTAAGCCCATTGGCCAGGGCACCGGTCTCGGGCTGTCGATGATCTATGGCTATGCCAAGCAGTCCAAGGGTCATGTCCGCCTCGACTCCCTGCCGGGCCAGGGCACTACCGTGGGCCTCTATCTGCCCCGCTACCTGGGCGCCGATGTCGAGCCACCCCGGCTGGCCGCTCCCACGGTCACGGCCCAGGGCGCGGGCAAGACGGTACTCGTGGTGGAAGACGAGCCCGTGGTCCGGCAGATGGTGGTGGACCTGCTCAGGGAGCTGGGCTACGCGACCCTGCAGGCCGAAGACGCCCGCGGCGCCCTGCCGCTGCTGGAAAGCGGGCGCCCCATCGACCTGCTGCTGTCCGATGTCGGCTTGCCAGGCATGAATGGCCGCCAGTTGGCCGAGATCGCGCGGCAGCGCCGCCCTGGCCTCAAGGTGCTGTTCGCCACCGGCTACGCCGAGGGGGCGCACCTGGAAGGCTATCTCGACCCCGGCATGACCCTGATCACCAAGCCCTTCAATCTCGACGCCCTGGCCGCACGCGTCGGCGAAACCCTGGCGGCAGCCGATAGCCTGGCCGTCAGCGCTGCGGCTGACCCGCGAGACGCCGATAGTTGAGTGGACTCTGGCCGGTGCCACGGCGGAAGAACCGGGCGAAGTAGGCCGGATCGGCAAAGCCCAGGGCGTCGGCGATCTCGCCTACCGATGCCTGGGTATAGGTCAGGGTGCGGCGCGCCTCCAGCAGCAGGCGCTGGTGCACGATGGCCAGCGCCGAGGCGCCGGCCAGCTGCCGGCAGAGGCCGTTCAGGTGCACTCCCGAGATCCCGAGCGCCGCCGCGTAGCGCCCCAGGCTCCAGTGCTCGCGATAGTGCTGCTCCACCAGGGCCAGAAAGCGTCCCAGGTGCTGTTCGGCGCGCCGTGGCAGGGTCGCGCCCTGTTCCTGGCGATGCTGTCGCAGCAGCCAGATCGCCAGGCTGTCGAGCAGGGCTTCGAGCACCACCTCGCGCCCCGGCTTGTGCCCTTCGTACTCGGCGACGAGCTGGCCGACCAACTGATCGATCCAGGTGGCATCCGGCCCTGTCAGGGCCAGGCACTCGGCCCCGAGGAACAGTCCCTGCCCGGCTCTCTGGCAGCGCTGCTTCAGCCGTTCCAGCTGGGGCACCGGCAAGGTGATCACGAAGCCCTCCACCGAGGGCTCGAATTCGAAGGCATGGACGCACAGCACCGGCAGCACCACCAGCAGCGGTCCGCGCCTTTCTCCCTGCCAGTCTTCCAGTTGCAGACGCACCCCGCCCTGGCGCACATAGAGCAGTTGCGCGAGATCCGCATGGCGATGGGTTTCGATATGCCAGGCATGCAGCCGACTGCGGCTCTCGATGGTTTCGCAGTGCAACAGGTCCGGCGCCGGCCAGGCCTGGGCCTCGCCATACAGCTTGAAGATGGGTGGCAAGGCAATGGTCATCGACAGTCCCTGGGCGATAGCCGCACGAATCATTGAAAAGTACCAGAAAGTATCGGAAAGGTCGCTGTCGATACCGGCGAAAACCGTCCAAAAATACCGGAGCCCCATAACAAAACGGCGATCACGCCAGACAAGAGGACAGACTCCATGCGCACCCAAGTCGTCATCATCGGCGCGGGCCCCTCCGGGCTGCTGCTGGGCCAGCTGCTCACCCGCTCGGGTATCGACAATGTCATCGTCGAGCGCCAGAGCGCCGACCACGTACTCAGTCGGATCCGTGCCGGCGTGCTCGAACAGGGCACGGTCGATCTGCTGCGCCAGGCCGGCGTCGCCGAGCGGCTGGAACAGGAAGGCCAGGTGCATGAAGGCGTGGAGTTCGCCATCCACGGCCAGCGCGAGCGCCTGGATCTGAACGATCTGCTGGACGGACGCTGCGTCACCGTCTACGGCCAGACCGAGGTGACCCGTGATCTGATGGCCGCCCGCCAGGCCAGCGGCGCCCCTACCTTCTACCAGGCCAGCGAGGTCCAGCCCCACGAACTCAAGGGCGAGCGCCCCTATGTCACCTGCCAGGTCGCCGGTGAAACCCTGCGCATCGATTGCGATTACATCGCCGGCTGCGACGGTTTCCATGGCGTCTCGCGCCGCAGCATCCCCGACGGTGTGCTCACCGAATACGAGCGGGTCTATCCCTTCGGCTGGCTGGGACTGCTGAGCGATACCCCGCCCGCCGCCGACGAACTCATCTACGTAAACCACCCCCGCGGCTTCGCCCTGTGCAGCATGAGATCGGCGACCCGCAGCCGCTACTACCTGCAGGTGGAAGCCGGGGACTCGGTGGAGAACTGGTCGGACGAGCGCTTCTGGGAAGAGCTCAAGGCGCGCCTGCCGGCCGAGACGGCAGCCCAGCTGGTGACCGGCCCCTCCCTGGAAAAGAGCATCGCCCCGCTGCGCAGCTATGTGGTCGAACCCATGCAGTACGGCCGGCTGTTCCTGGTCGGCGATGCCGCCCATATCGTCCCGCCCACCGGTGCCAAGGGGCTCAACCTGGCCCTGGGCGACGTGCGCAATCTGCACCTGCTGCTGGAACGCGCCTATCGCAGCGGCGATGCCAGCTGCCTCGAACGCTACTCGGCGCTCTGCCTGAAGCGGATCTGGGCGGCAGTGCGCTTCTCCTGGTGGATGACCACCGCCCTGCACCGCTTTCCGGATACCGATGCCTTCACCCAGCGGGTGCAGGACGCCGAACTCCAGGCACTGCTCGATTCCAGAGCGGGTCGCACGACCCTTGCGGAAAACTACGTCGGATTGCCCTTCCCCGCACTGGATTGATCGGGATCGCCCGCAGGTGGTGACGGCTGCGCGTCTGATGCATGATGGCGCCCCCGTTCCACCTGGCGCCCTACCCCATGCTCGAATTCACCCTGGACCCCATGACCCTGACGCTGCTGGCGGGGGTCGCCTTCCTCGCCGGTTACATCGACGCCATCGCCGGCGGCGGTGGCCTGCTCACGGTGCCCGCCCTGCTGATGGCCGGCGTTCCTCCCCACCTGGCGATCGGCACCAACAAGCTCAGCTCCACCTTTGGCAGCGCCACCGCTGCCTATACCTTCTACCGCCGCAAGCTGTTCCATCCCCGTCAGTGGCGGCATGCCCTGGTGGCTACCGCCATCGGCGCGGGGATCGGCGCCCTGGTTGCCCACCATCTCTCCGCGGACTTCCTCAACCAGCTGCTGCCGGTGGTGGTGTTCAGCTGCGCCCTCTATCTGTTGTTCGGCGGCACGCCCAAGGCACCGGTGCTCAGCGATGCGCCCGTGCCGCAACGGCGCCAATGGCCCCAGGGCCTGACGCTGGGCGCCTACGACGGCCTGTTCGGACCGGGCACGGGCGCCTTCTGGACGGTCAGCAGCCTGCTGCTCTATCCCCTGGATCTGCTCAAGGCCAGCGGCGTGGCGCGCACCATGAATTTCGTCAGCAACGGGGTCGCCCTGGTGATGTTCATCGCCCTGGGGCAGGTGCTCTGGGTGCTGGGGCTGACCATGGGCCTGTCGCTGACCCTGGGGGCCTATCTGGGCGCGCGCAGCGCCATCGCCGGCGGCGCTAAGTTCATCCGCCCGGTGTTCATCTGCGTCGTGCTGGCGCTGACCGTCAAGCTAATCTGGCAGCACTGGTTCAGCGCCGCCTAGCCGCTCGACCCGATAGCGATCGATCAGAAAGCGCGAGATGGAAAAGGCCGGCGGCAACGTCGGCAACTCGCGCAGGTGGAACCAGCGCGCATCTTCGATTTCATCCGGTTGGCACCGGATGTCACCGCTCAGGTAATCGACGTGATAACCCAACATCAGGGAGTGGGGATAGGGCCAGTTCTGGCTACCCTGATAGCGCAGGTTGGTCACGGAAACGCCCACCTCTTCCATGATCTCCCGGTGTACGCAGGCCTCCGCCGACTCGCCCGGTTCGACGAAGCCGGCCAGAGTGCTGAAGACCCCGGGCGCGAAGCGTGGCGACCGGGCGAGCAGCACCTCATCGCCGCGCGTGATCAGGGCGATCATGCTCGGCGACAGGCGCGGATACTGGGTGAGTTGGCAATTCGGGCATTTGAGGCCGCGCTGGCCATCGAGGGCGAAGGTGCGGGTACCGCACTGTCCACAGAAGCGATGCTGCCGCGCCCAGGTTCCGATCTGATTGGCATAGCCCAGCAACTTGAACAGCGCATGGGGCGATTGCAGCATCAACGGCCGCAAGGGTTGCCAGACGCAGCCCTCGATGTCCGGCGGGGTATCCAGTTCGAGCAGGGTGACCGGCTGGGCCTGCCACTGGCCGAGGCCGTGGCGCTCTCCTGCGAATCCCTGCACCCGCGGATCGTCGCTGGCGAAGAGCACGTCCGCCCCCGCGGTCAGAAACGCCTGGCCGCTATGGACGACCAGCCAACCGCCAGAGGATTGGGCGGTCTGGAACCAGGCTGGCTGCCAGACACTCATGCCGCAGCCGAGGTCCAGCCCAGGGCGCGAATGCTTTGCGCGGCGATATCGAGGATTTCCGGGGTACCGTCCTGACTCTCGGTGCCACCGCTTTCGACAAAGAATTCGATACTGCTGAGGGCATCCGCCAGCACCTCGAGGGTCGCCGGCTCACAAGCCTGGCCGCCCTCGATCAGGCAGCGCTGGATGTAACCGGTGCAGGCACGCACCAGCTCGGCCGCCCGGGGATTGCCCAGGAAGAACAGCGCCCCTCGGACGGTATCCAGCAGCGCCGGCACGGTGGCCAGGTGCAGGGCGTCGCCCCGCGAATCGAGGAAGGCACCGATGGCGCGCTTGGCGTCGGTCAGGCCCTTGTAGGCCTCCCGATGCAACAGCGCCTGGGCTTCGCCCAGCTGGTAATTGGCGACACTGACCTGGACGCCATCGGCTTCCAGAGGCACGTCGATCAGCGAGCCCTGCCCTTCGGGCTGGCCCAGCAGACTTTCCACCAGCAGCAGGGCATCGGCCAGGGGCGCGAGATCGTCCAGCACCAGGGACCTGTCGCGGAACTGGGAGATGTTCGGCAGGCACTGCTGCAGGACCTGGCCGGCATTCTCCTGGCCGACCATTTCCAGGGTCTTGCCCAATAGGCCAACCTGGACATACAGCCGGGAGAAGTTATCGGAGCGCGGCAGACGATGCTGCTCGGCGCCCGTGCGCAGCTCGGCCTCGATGAGGTCGATCAGATCCTTGACCGTTTCCACCTCTTCGCGGATGGCGGCCGACAGCGAATGCATCACGGCATGGCCCGGACCGGCGAGACGCTTCTTGCCGGCTTCGAGCTGAGCATCGGTGAATCCGAGGCGCTCGAAGCCGTAGGCGTTCATGACCTCCTGCGGATGGGCGCCCTCGACACCAGCCAACGCCAGGAGATAGAGGAGTTCCTTGAGGGTGCTACGCGCCGGCTCGTGCAGGTCGTTACCCAGCATCTGACGCAATTCGCGATCGACCCGGGCGAACAACTGCTTGCGTTCACGGGTGGCGGTCAGGCGACCCTGGGCGAAGCCTTCGACCGTGGCCGCGGCGACCCACGGCAAGTAGCCGCCGACATGATCGTGCAGCAACGCGGCGGAGCGCTCCAGCGCTCTCGCCATCAGTCTGAGGCTGGCCGCACCGTTGACGTCACGCAGAAAGCCCAGCAGGCCGATCTGGTAGGTTTGACGCATTCGGCGCGCTTGGGCCTGGCGCTCGCGCAGGCCCAAGCGCGTGGTCGCGCTGATCAGGGGGCGTTGGTCGAGACGGACGCTGAAGAAGTAGCTTTCCGGAAGTTCTGGCTCGCCGCCAGCCAGGCGCAGGGCATTGATCGCCGGCAGCAACAGTTCGGGCATCTCGTCCTGGCCGCTGCGCAGCTGTTCGAGATAGCGGCGCAGCACATGCAACCCACGACAGATCGCCATCAGGTGCTCGTCGTGTTCGGGACCGGCACCCGCAGGGATGTCGTTGGCGATCTGCAGGGTCTGGTGGGCGAGCAACTGGGCGCCTGCCAGTTCGATCAGCGTCAGGGCGCCGCGAATCTGGCCAAGACTCTCGACCGCGCGCTGCAACAGGCTGCTGCAGTGCCGCTCGACGATGAAGCGTTCAAGATGGGATTCAGCTTCCTCGATGGTCGCGAACAGCTGTTCGCGGACCAAGCTCAAAGCTCTTGCTCCAGTCACCATGGTGCCTTACGCCTCCTGCGCCATTACAACCTCGCCAACGCCATTTTAAAGCGGGAAGAAAGGCTTGCTATTCCAACTGGAGCCTAGGTACCTGCGTCTTCCTGACCGGGCCACCCTCATCATTCCAGGCGGACGGGGATCTGACCTCTCGCCACGCCAGGGAACCTTGCTCTGGAACGCTAGACCTGTAAATCCACAAAAGCGAAGCGATAATTCCGAATCGTCATACGAGTTCGCGGGAGAAATAAAGTTCCGCGCAATTCGGAATTCGAGGCTTCATGCGGGCTCAAATGACCAGCCTGCAGCATCTTAGTTGAACGATAGCTGAAAATTGTGAGGTCTTTCAGCTTATTCAGACGAACGCGGACGCCCGGTCATGGGTCGACCGGGCGTATGGCGAGAGGCGGAGGTGGCTATTCGGCAGCCGTGCCCGCCAGCCAGAGCGGAGTCCGGCCACAGCTCTTTTCGATGGCCGCCATGCGCGCCGCATGGGCATCGAGATCCGCGGGGGTGGCGCTGATCACCCGGGTCCGCTGACGATCGGTCGGCAGTCGCTTGACCGGCATGACGTAATTGCCGTCGCCGTTGCCTTCCTGGCCGTGGGCCGCCAGCGACAGGCTGGTCTGGCCACCGGTCATGGCCAGGTAGACGTCTGCGAGGATCTCGGCGTCCAGCAAGGCGCCGTGCAACTCACGGTTGGAGTTGTCTACGCCGTAGCGCTTGCAGAGCGCATCCAGACTGTTGCGCTGACCGGGGTGCCGACCGCGCGCCATGACCAGGGTGTCGAGCACCGAGCAGTGCTGGGTGATGTCGGCGCGCTCGGGATGGACACCCAGCCGGGCGAACTCCATGTTGATGAAGCCCACGTCGAAGGGCGCGTTGTGGATGACCAATTCGGCGCCTTCGATGAATTCGAAGAAGCTGTCGGCGATTTCGGCGAAGCGCGGCTTGTCGGCGACATATTCATCGGTGATGCCGTGGACCGCGATGGCACCTTCGTCGATCTGCCGATCTGGATTGAGATAGACATGGAAATGCCGCCCGGTCAGTCGCCGGCCGATGACCTCGACCCCACCGATCTCGATGATCCGATGGCCATCGGTCACCGGCATGCCGGTGGTTTCGGTATCCAGAACTACATATCTCATCGCTAACCTCTTGGCTGGTTACGCCTTGGCGGCCTGCTTGGCCTGCCGGACTTCATCGACACCGCGGTTGGCCAACTGGTCGGCCCGCTCGTTCTCGGGATGGCCGGTATGGCCACGCACCCAGCGCCACTCCACCTGATGGCGCTGCACCTGCTCATCCAGGGCCTGCCATAGCTCGGCATTCTTCACTGGCTGCTTGGCGGCGGTCTGCCAGCCGCGCTTCTTCCAGTTCACCAGCCATTGGGTGATGCCCTTCATCACGTACTCGGAGTCGGTGGTCAGGCGGATCTGGCAGGGGCGCTTGAGCGCCGCCAGGGCCTGGATGGCCGCCATCAGCTCCATGCGATTGTTGGTGGTGTTGGCTTCGCCGCCCCAGAGCTCGCGCTCCGCACCCTTGAATTTCAGCAGGGCACCCCAGCCACCGGGGCCGGGATTGCCCTTGCAGGCGCCGTCGGTAAAGACCTCGACGATGTCGTCACTCATTGGATTCACTCGATTCGCGGCGGCTGATCTTGGCCACCGGCATGGGCACCAGCTTGCCACGCGGTTCCTTGCGCGCCTGGGGCACCGGACGCAGGCCGAACATCAGCTTGCGCGCCGAGAGCAAATAGAAACCCGCACCCGCTGCCTGTTCGCAGTTGGGTTCGGCTTCGCCCTGCTCCATCCAGGCCAGCCGCTGTTGCCACTTGGGGGATGAAAGCGGCGGACGATAACACCCGAAGCGCCGTTTCTCCAGCGCGAAGCCCAGCACCGACAGCCAGTCGCCGACCCGACTGGGGCCGAAACAGCGGGCCTTGCGCAGTGCATCCCGGGCCAGGTAATGACGCACGCCCCAAAGGCTCCAGGGATTGATGCCCACTACGACCAGATGGCCGCCGGGCCGGACGCTCAACGCCGCTTCGCGCAACAGCCGGTGGGGCGCCAGGGAGAAATCCAGGCCATGCTGCAGCAGGACCACGTCGGCCGCATGCTCACTCAGCGGCCAGGCGCCTTCCTCGCAGACGATGTCGACATCGCCCAGCGGCGGCCCGATGCGCACCGCGTGCCTGAGCTGACCGCAATTGGCCGGTGCCGTCGGGTGCGGACCGTAATGGACGAGATAGCTGCCGAAATGGCGCTTGAGTTCTTCGTCGATCAGCACCCGCTCCTGCTCCAGCAGCAACTGGCCCAGGGGGCCTGCCAGCCATTCCCGCGCCGAAGTCATCAACTTCAGCCAGCGCGGATCGACCTGGGCGGAGAATTCATCGTGCATCGTCTGGTCCTCTCATACTGAAGCCTATGCCCTACCACCCACTGCTACCCTAGGGGCCTGCAGTCCGACCCGAGAGCTCATCCATGTTCGACATCCTTCCGCTGCCCGCCTTCAACGATAACTACATCTGGCTGATCAAGGACGCGGCGACAAGACAGGCGGTCGTGGTCGATCCCGGCGATGCCGCGCCCGTCCTCGCTTGGCTCGACGCGAATCCCGACTGGCGCCTGACCGACATCCTGATCACCCATCATCATAACGACCATACCGGCGGCATCGCCGCGCTCAAGCAGCGCAGCGGCGCCCGGGTGAGCGCGCCGGCCGACGAGCGCATCGCCGCGGTCGACCTGCCCCTGACCGACGGCCAGCGGCTGGAAGTCCTGGGGATCGCGTTCGAGGTGCTGCGCGTGCCCGGCCATACCGCCGGCCACATCGCCTTTTATGTGGCTGGCGAACGACCCCTGCTGTTCAGCGGCGATACCCTGTTCTCGGCGGGCTGTGGTCGGCTCTTCGAAGGCACGCCCAGCCAGATGCTGGCCTCCCTGCAGCGCCTGGCCAGCCTGCCGGACGCCACCGAAATCTACTGCGGCCACGAATACACCTTGAGCAACCTGCGCTTCGCCCAGGCCGTGGAACCGGAGAATGCCACGGTCCAACAGGCCCTGGCCGAGACCCAGCGGTTGCGGGAGGCCCAGCGGCCTACCCTGCCCTCCACCCTGGGGCGCGAGCGCCGCATCAATCCCTTTCTGCGCACAGCCGAAAACGGCGTGCGCCAACGCCTGCAGGAGGAGCGCGGAGTGGCTGCGGAGGCGTCGGAGGATACCTATTTCGCCGCCCTGAGAGGCTGGAAGGACACGTTCTGACACCTATTGCCCAGGTCCCGTCACCACGCCGGAACGCGCGGTTTTCGGTCGTCGTACAGGTCACAGGCCAAGGGGTTGTTCCTTGACCCCCCGGGATGCGGTTCCTAGAATCGCCCATCCTCCAGCTCCCGGAAAGCCCAGACCAATGCCGCCAGCGACGCCGAAAACCCGCGAACTAGACGTGCTGGCTACCTCCTTCAAAGTCTCGGCGCTTTGCCTCGCGGTCTTTCTCGCCGGCTGTCAAAGCAACTCGCAGCCGGAGAATCGCGCCTATCAGGCCGATCTGCACATGACGCAAAGCAAGATGCAGCGTCCCCCGGAATGGCTGCGCAAGGCGCCGACCGCAGCGGCGACCAGCGGCGACATCTGGGACCGGGTGCGGGACGGCTATCAGCTCCAGGGTGCAGGCGACAACGGCACCAATCCGCGCATCGATCGCCAGCGCCTCTGGTATGCGAGCCATGAAGCCGCCCTCGCCCAATCCTGCAGCCGCGGCGCGCCCTACCTGCACTACATCGTCGAGCGCCTCGAAGAGCGCAACATGCCGCTGGAACTGGCTCTGCTACCGGTAGTGGAAAGCTCCTTCAATCCCAATGCCCTCTCGCGCAGTGCGGCCTCCGGCCTGTGGCAGTTCATTCCCACCACCGGCAAGTATTTCAATCTGCGCCAGACCCGCTTCTATGACGGTCGCCGCGACATCACCGCCTCGACCAATGCCGCGCTGGACTACCTGAGCAAGCTGCATGACATGTTCGGTGGCGACTGGCTGCTGGCCCTGGCCGCCTACAATGCCGGCGAAGGCACGGTCGGTCGCGCCATCGAACGCAACCAGTCACTGGGTCTGCCGACCGACTACTGGAACCTGTCCTCCCTGCCGCCGGAGACCCAGGACTACGTACCCAAGCTGCTCGCCGTTTCCCAGATCGTGCGCAATCCGGACGCCTACGGCCTGGCGCTGGAGTCCATTCCGAACGAGCCCTACTTCGAAGTGGTGGACATCAAGCAGCACCTGGACCTGGCCAGGGTCGCGGAACTGGCGGACCTGGACGCCAACGAACTCTATCGCCTGAATCCCGCCTACACCCAGCGCGTGACCATGGACGGCCCCAAGCACCTCCTGGTGCCGGCGGAAAAGGCCCAGCGTCTGGTCGCGACCCTGCCCGACATCGCCCCCGAGGCTGTGGTGCAGTGGCAGGAATACCGGGTTCGCCGCGGCGATACCCTGCGCAGCGTCGCCAAGCGCAACCGCGTGAGCGTCGAGCAACTCGTCGCCCTCAACAAGCTCAGTGGCAGCAGCCGCCTGGCCGCTGGCCGGGAATTGCTGATCCCACGGCGCGAGACCGGCAAGACCACCACGCCCCTGGAAACCATCGCCGTGGCCGAAGAGCCCGTGGTACGGACCTACAAGGTGCGCACCGGCGACAGCCTCTGGTCCATCGCCCGGGCCAACGAGGTGGAGCTGGGCGATCTCAAGCGCTGGAACGATCTAGGCAAGCGCGGCCTCAAGGTCGGTGAGACCCTGAAGCTGCACGGTACCGGTAGCGGCACCGCCACGGCCGTGGCGATGCCGGCCTCCTATACCGTCAAGGCCACCCAGGCAGCTGCCAAGACGACCAAGAACGCCAAGGCCGCGCCCACCTACTACCGGGTCAAGGCGGGCGATTCGCTCTACCAGATCGCCAAGCGCTACAACATCGGCGTGCAGGCGCTGCAGGACTGGAATCCACGCGTGGCCTCCGCCCTGACCCCTGGCCAGACCCTGACGCTGTTCCTCAACTGAGGCGCGACCGCTCACCGCAGCGGTCAACCAGCGCTTTTGTCCCGGGTATCGACCTGCTACCTTACCGCCCCACCCGTGCCTGACCCCTAGCGGAGCCAGGCCAGATCTCGCTCTGACCTGCGCAGAGCCATGCCCAACCCGGACCTCAGCCCTTGGCGGCTGCCCGGGATTCAACACAGAAGAGGAAAAAACCATGGGATTTCTCGCCGGTAAGCGCGTTCTCATCGTCGGCGTCGCCAGCAAGCTGTCCATCGCCTCCGGCATCGCCGCCGCCATGCACCGCGAAGGCGCCGAGCTGGCCTTCACCTACCAGAACGAGAAGCTCAAGGGTCGCGTCGAAGAGTTCGCCGCGGGCTGGGGTTCCAATCCCGAGCTGTGCTTTCCCTGCGATGTCGCCGATGACGCCCAGATCGAAGCCGTGTTCGCCGAGCTGGCAAAGAAGTGGGACGGTCTGGACTGCATCGTTCACTCGGTCGGCTTCGCCCCCGGTGACCAGCTGGACGGCGACTTCACCGCGGTGACCACCCGTGACGGCTTCAAGATCGCCCATGACATCAGCGCCTACAGCTTCGTCGCCCTGGCCAAGGCCGGTCGCGAGATGATGCGTGGCCGTAACGGCAGCCTGCTCACCCTGTCCTACCTGGGCGCCGAGCGCACCATGCCCAACTACAACGTCATGGGCATGGCCAAGGCCAGTCTGGAGGCCGGCGTCCGCTACCTGGCCGGCAGCCTCGGCCCGGAAGGCACCCGCGTCAACGCCGTGTCCGCCGGTCCGATCCGCACCCTGGCCGCCTCGGGCATCAAGAGCTTCCGCAAGATGCTGGCCGCCAACGAGCGTCAGACGCCCCTGCGCCGCAACGTGACCATCGACGAAGTCGGCAACGCCGGCGCCTTCCTCTGCTCCGACCTGGCGTCGGGTATCAGCGGCGAGATCCTCTATGTCGACGGCGGCTTCAACACCACCGCCATGGGTCAGCTCAACGACGACGAGTGATCGAAGCAACTGTCTGATCACCGCGAAGGGCCGGCAATTTGCCGGCCCTTCCGCTTTCAAGTGTCGCTGCGCACCTGGGCGTGGCTGATCAGCGCAAAGATCAGGCTGCCGCCGACGATATTGCCGGCCAGGGTCGGCCCGGCGAAGGTCAGCCAGAAGTCGCCCCAGCTCGCCTCCCCAGCGAACACCAGATAGGCCACCTCCAGGCTACCCACCACGATGTGGGTAAAGTCGCCCAGAGCCATCAGGTAGGTGATGAGCACGATGATCCAAATTCTGGCGTGCTCCGCAGCCGGCAGCATCCAGACCATGGTGGCGATCATCCAGCCGGATACGATGCCCTTGGCGAACATCGCCGAGGCATCGTTTTCCATCACCTTGGTTCCTATCTCCAAGAATTTCGCGTCGGCCTTGGCATCGAACAGCGGCAGATGGAGGATCACATAGGCGACCAGGATGGTCCCGAGGAGATTACCCACCAGTACCACCCCCCACAGCCGGCCCAGGCGACCGAAGTTATGCAGGGTGGGTTCGCTCATCACCGGCAGCACCGCCGTCAGGGTGTTTTCGGTGAACAGTTGCTGACGAGCCAGGATTACCGCCAGGAAGCCGGCCGAATAGCCAAAGCTGGCGATGACCTTGCTGTAGCCGCCCTCGGGCAGATTGGCGTTGAGCAGCCCCATCGCCATCAGCGAAAGCCCCATGGTCAGGCCGGCGGCCAGCGCCGACCAGAACAACGCCGCGATGGTCCGTTCCAATTCATGATCACCCTGGGTGCGGATGATCTCGTGGAGCACCACGGCGCGTGGCAACTGGTTCTCGTCGACGTCCTCTTCTTCTTCGCGACTCAGCTCCGGGTCATCCGGCGTGGACTCCTGGCTCTGTCGCGGTTCTTCGTCCCGCTCCTGGTCTCTCTTCATCAGACGGCCTGCTCGTCCCAGAGGAGTTCATCGTCGTCGCCGATCTCCGTCACGCGATTGAGCGCGGCATCGGCGGCCTCCTCCGCTTCGGAGGCGAGATCGAAATGACGCTCGGTCGCGACCTTGTGAAAGGTCGGATGGGCGTCTTCGCGCCGCGCCTTGACGGCGATGACCGCTTCAAAACCCTGTTCAGCCGGAACGGCGGACGAGATCGCTTCGTGATGAGTGAAATGCTTGATGGCCATGGACGCCGTTGTCTCCCAACCTAAGGCGACCGAACTGGTCGCACCTGATCAATAGACTGTCCTGGCGGAAAAACGATCTATGGGAAAGTAGCGGATCAGGCGCCGAGCAGCTTCTGCACCTGCAGGTGAAGACGCTCGAGGGAGAAGGGCTTGGTCAGCAAGGGGACCTTACCCAGCAACGGCGAACCGGTATCGATGATTTCGGCGGGATAACCACTGATGAACAGGACCTTGAGGTCGGGACGCAACTTGAGGGCGGGCTCGGCGATCATCACGCCGGAGACGTCATCGGGCAGGCGAAAGTCGGTGATCAGCAGATCGAGACGCGGCCGACCGGCCAGGATACGAAAGGCTTCGAGCGACGAGGGAGCCTGTAGGACGGTGTAACCCAGCTCGGCAAGATAATCCGCCAGAATCATCAAAATCTGCGGCTCATCCTCGACGACCAGGACAACCTTGCTCTGTTCCGCACTCACCATCTAACCCCTGTACCCACGCGCTCGGCCCCGTTGGACAGAGGAGGCCTGTAAAGTTCCATTCTAGACAGAGGTTAGGGGCCGCCAGACGCACCAGCGGCCCTAGACCCTTACTGCTGCTGCTTCTGACCTTGCTCATTGAGCGTGGTCTTGCCGGCACCGGTCGCAGCACCTGCGCCTTCACCGGTCTTCTGGCCAGCCGGGGTGCCCATGCCGGCACTGTTGGCCTTCGGCGGATTGCCTGCACCGTCGGTGGCGAATGCAGCGCCACTGGCAGCGATCAGACCAGCAAACATCAAAGCAGAGATTTTCTTCGCGTTCATGGTAGGACTCCGGGTTGTTTGGACACTGTTTAGGCAGGCCAAGCGCCGATTCGTTCTCTACCCGATAACAGAGGCGATGTAACCGAATACTAAAGATTGTGCCTCAGGCATTCCAGCGGCAAGCCACGCTGCCGGAGTTCGTGCACCGGTACCGGCGAACAGGCTGCGGCCCTCATTAGTCGAGCTATTACAGCGAAGAACCTGCAGCTGGACGCTGCAAGCCCTTCCCGCCTCCACACCCTGCCTAGACGGCGAATTCGCGAACCACGCGATTCAGGCCGGTAGCGAGCTTGGATACCTCGGCGCTGGCGCTGGCGGTCTGGGTGGCACCGGTCGCGCTTTGGGTCGCCAGATCCCGGATGCTGGTGATGTTGCGATCGATTTCCCGGGCCACCTGCGCCTGCTCTTCGGCGGCGGTGGCGATGACTGCATTGCGGTCGTTGATCTGGGAGATGGATTCGGCGATCTGCTCCAGGGACACATTGGCCAGTTGGGCGACCGACGTGGATTCCCCGGCCAGCTGCTGACTCTCGGCCATGGCCTTGACGGCCAACGACGAATCGCTCTGGATGGCGCCGATCATCTGTTCGATCTCGCGGGTCGACTGCTGGGTACGATGGGCCAGCGCCCGGACCTCGTCGGCGACCACGGCGAAGCCGCGTCCCTGCTCGCCCGCCCGGGCCGCCTCGATGGCGGCATTCAGTGCCAGCAGGTTGGTCTGTTCGGCGATGGCGCGAATGACTTCGACCACGGCATTGATGTCCTGGGCGCGGGACGACAGCGCCTGGATCTGCTCACTGGTACTGGCCACGTTCTGGGCCAGCGCCTCGATCGACTGGACCGTGCGGGTGACCTTGTCCAGGCCTTCGCTGGTCAGGGTCTGGGTGTGCAGCGAGGTGCTGGCCGCATCGGCGGCATTCCGCGCGACCTCCTCCACCGCCGAACTCATCTCGGTCACGGCGCTGGCCGCCTGGTTGACCTCGTCGTTCTGCCGTACATAACCCCGGCTGGCTTCGTCGATCACGGCGGTCATCTCCTCTGCCGCGGAGGCCAACTGGGTCGAGCTGTCGGCGATATGGGAAACGGTGTCGCGCAGATTGCCCTGCATCTGGGCCAGGGCCTGCAGCATGCCGGCCGCCTCGTCACGACCGACCACGGTGATCCGCTCGGTCAGATCCTTGCGGGCGATCCGTTGGGCGATGCGCAGGGCTTCGCCAACCGGTCGCGTGATGCTGCGGATCAGCAGGGCGGCCAGCACTACGGTGGCCAGAACGGTCAGGGCGATGAGGCCATAAACCCAGTACAGGCCCGTGGTGAAGGTGGCCTTTGCCGCGATTCCGGCGGCCTTGGCGCCGCGCTCGTTGAAGGCACTCAGCTCGGCGATGTGCTTTTCCAGCGCATTGGTGAGCGGGCGTATCGACGTATTGATCAGGACGATGGCACCTTCGTTGTCACCTGTGCGCAGTTTCTGCTCGAAGGCTTCCAGCAAGGTCCGGTAGCCTTCCGCCCCCTTGACCACGGCCGCGTACAACTGGCGGTCTTCGTCGCTGGCCAGGGTCGCCTCGTACTCTTTCACCGCCGCGAAGAAGGCATCGCGATAGCCGGGAAAGGCCGCGACGGTCTGGGCGCGCAGCTGCGGATCCGGCGTGGTGGTGCCCCTCAGACTTTCCAGACGCAAACGCAGCAGCCCGCCGCCCATCTTCGCTGCCAACTGGTTACCTGGTAGCCAACTGGTCTCCACGTCCTGTTCCGCCTCGTAGAGCTTGCCCATCTGTACCACGGCGACGGCGCCGAGCCCGAAGACAATCAGGACGATCACGGAAAAGAACAGGACGGCGCGGGGGGCGACGTTCAGACTGCGCAGACTCATGAGTTGGGCATCCCTAATAAAGTGACTATTAGAGCTATCGGCGCAACAGAGTCCTCTTAAACCGGGCGCGACGGGCGGCAGCGAACCGGCTGCCAGCGGTCGGTTCGTCGCCCTTCGCGGTAACGATTGCCGGCGCTAGAGCAGGCGCAGCGGATAGTCGACGATCACCCGCAGCTGATCGACCGAGCCGCCGGTGGACAGCGAGCCGCGATGCCAGGCCTGGCGCACCCGGATGGACAGACCCTTGGCCGAGCCGGATTGCACGACATAGCGCCCTTCCAGATTCAGCTCCCGCTCCCGGTCGTCGGCGCCGTACAGCCCGCGATAGGCGCTGGTGACGGGCAGGTTGCTGCCATCGATGTCACTGCCCTTGATGTAGCGGGTCATGAGGCTGAGACCGGGCACGCCCAGGGTCTTGAAGTTGAGGTCGTAGCGCGCTTGCCAGGAGCGCTCGCCGGGTGCGTTGAAGTCGGAGAACATCGAGGCATTGCCGAGGAACAGCCCGCCGCCGGTGCGCCCGTTGTCGCCCATGCCGATGTAGTCGAAGGGCGTATCCCCATCGATCCGCTGCCAGCCCAGGGTAAAGGTCTGCGGACCGAGGCTGTAGGCCGCCGCGAAGCTGTAGGCCGTGTTGTCGATGGGACCGGCGTTGGCGGCACCGGTATCGAGGGTCCGGTACAGGTTGGCATCGAAGGTCAGCGACTGGCTCGCCGACAATGGCTGCACCAGGTTGAAGTTGCCGTAGTACTGATTCCAGATGTCGTCGAGCTGGGCCGCGTAGAGCGACAGGCTGACACCCTTGGCCAGGGCGTACTTGCCCCCGGCGAAGTCGACGTGATCCGCGCGGCGCCGGGCATAACCGGCCCAGAGATCACCGTCCCGGTTGGTGCTGACCTGATCGGTACCCGAGGTGAAATGTCCGGCTTCCAGCGTCAGGCCGGAGATGTCCGTGCTGAGGATGCTCCAGCCGGTGGCACTCTGGGGCAGCAGGCGGCTGGTGCTGATGGCGAAGACCGGTGCCGTGGGCAGTTGCTGACCGTAGCGCACCACCGTCTGTCCCAGACGCAGCTTGGCCGCCGCGCCGGCGCGGGAATACTCGTCCGCCGGTTGGTTGCCGGCATGGACGGGTAGATTGCCGGTTCCTCGGCGCCCGGGACCGCCATCGAGCTTCAGGCCCAGGTAGCCGAACGCGTCGACGCCCAACCCGACCGTGCCCTGGGTGAAGCCGGACTGGTAGTCGAGCAGAAAGCCCTGGGTCCAATCCTTCTGATCGGCACGACCGTTGCGGCGATCGCTGCCGAAATAATAGTTGCGCAGGGTCAGGGTGAGCTTGCTGTCGTCCAGGAAGCCGTCGGCCCTGGCCTCCTCGCCCGTCAGCAGCCCCATACAGCCGCCCAATACGCCCAGTGCCAGTGGCGCGGCCAGGCGCCTGCCGTGTAACCAGCGACTGGCTCGGGGTAATCCTTTCTGATAGCGCAAGCGTTCCATGAAGTCCTCTGCGGAGTGTGGGTGATCTAGTTGTTGGAAAGACGCGCGCACGAAGGCAGTGGCATCCCACCACGGCCTTGGCGACGTCTGTTGGCAGGCCCGCACCCCCGTGCGGGCCCTGATCTCAGGTCAGAGATTCAGCCAGGCGGCTGCCCTGCTCCCGTGCCGGCGCTTGGTCCTGCAGGGGGCTGGTGTGGGTGCCGAGGTGGATGCGCCGATCGGCGACGGCCTCCACCAGGTCCTCGTCATGGCTGACCAGGAGGATGGCGGTCCCGGATTCCTCAGCCGTCTCGACCAGCAGCTCGATCATCTCCTGCTGGGTGATGAGATCCAGCCGCGAGCTGGGTTCGTCGGCAAAGATCAGCGCTGGATCGAGCAAGAGCACGCGCAGCAGGGAAAAACGCTGCAATTCGCCGCCGGAGATGTTGCCGGGCAAGCGATCCAGCAGCCGCTCATCGAGCCGCAGGCGCTGCATCAGCCGGCCAATCCGCGCCGCCTCCAGGCGATGCAGCCGCACCAGATCCGCCAGCAATTGACGGAGGGTCACCGAGGGCGCGAAAGCGGCCACCGGGTCCTGGTGCAGCTTCTGGAAAGCGCAGCGACTCAGACCAGGCTGGCGCCGGATCGCCCCGCTACTGGGCGCGGCCAAGCCGAGCAGGATGTCGCCCAGGGTCGACTTGCCGCAGCCAGACGGCCCGGTCACGCCGAGGATCTCGCCGGGCCGGACGGTAAAGGACAGCTCTTCGAACAGCTGCTTGCCGCCGCGCTGGGCGGACAGGCCTTCCACCGCGACCACGGCGTCATCGGCGAGCGGTCGCGCGGCACGTTTCGACCATTGCGCGGGATCGGCAGCCAGCAACTGGCGGGTATAGGCATGCTGCGGCTGGCCCAGTACCTGCTCAGCCGTGCCCGATTCGATCACCCGCCCCTTGAGCATGATCATCACCTCGCCACCCAGCCGGCGCGCGACTTCCAGGTCGTGGGTGATGATGAGCAGGCTGCCGCCCTCGGCCAGCATGGCCTTGAGCAGGTCGATCACCTCGTCGATGCGATCGCGATCCAGGCCCTTGGTGGGCTCGTCGGCGATGAGTACCGGCGAGCCACCGGCATGGGTAGCGGCAAAGGCCAGGCGCTGGGCCATGCCCCCGGACAGCTGGAAGGGATACTTGCGCTCGGCGCCGGCCAGACCCAGGCGCGCCAGATCCGCGCTGGCCTTGGCGCGGGCTTCGGCACGGCTGAGGCCAACCACCTGGGTATAGGTCTCGGTGACCTGGGACAGGGCCTTCATGGTCGGGTCCAGGCTCAGCCAGGGTTCCTGGGGCAGCACCGCCAGCCCCCTGCCCCAATGCTGGCGGCGACCGTCCTGGCGGCCCTCTTCGCTGAAGCCGTCCGCCAGCGCTATCTGCCCATGGGCCTGCAGGCCTGCCGGCAGGTTGCCGACCACCCCCTGGGCGAACAGACTCTTGCCCGAGCCGGTCTCGCCGATGATGGACAGCACCTGACCCGGCGCCAGGCGGATGGACAGCGGTTCCACCAACTGAGCCTCGGCGGTACGGATCTCCAGTGCCGTGGTAGTGAGCAAGGCGGTCATGGCTTGCGGCCTCCGGTGATGAGCAGCAGCGACAGCACGGTCAGAAAGATCGCCAGGATCGGCAGGGCGATGACCAGCGGCGCTTCGGCGTAATAAGGCAGCAATTCGGTGATCATCAGCCCCAGCTCGGCGGTGGGCGGCCGTACGCCGATGCTGACGAAGCCCAGGGCGGCGATGGCCATGATGGTCGAGGCGGCGCCAAAGGCAGCGATGGTCAGGAGTACCGGTGCCAGTTGCGGCCAGAGATGGCGGCGCACGATGTAGACCGGCCCGAAGCCCAGCAGCTGGCTGGCGGCCACCGCCGGCGAGGCCAGTACGGTGCGCGACAGCGCGCGGGTCATACGGAAGTACTCCACCCACAGCACCAGGGCCACGGCGCTGTAGAGGGCGACGAAGGAACCGGGAAACACCGCGACGATCAGCAGGACCAGCAGCAGGCCTGGCAGGGCCAGGAACAATTCGGCCAGTCCGCCCAGCAGCTTGTCGACCAGCCCGCCCTTCCAGGCGGCCAGGATGCCCATCAGCACGCCCGGGATGGCGGCGGTGCAGACGCTGATGAAGGCCAGCCCCAGCGAGAAGCGGATGGCTACCGACAGCCGCGCCAGCATGTCACGACCCAGGTGATCGGTGCCCAGGGGATAGGCGCTGCTGGGTGCCGCGAGGATCGCCATATAGTCCTGGCGGGCGATGTCGCCCTGCCAGAGCAGCGGAGTGAGCGTGGCGAAGGCGATCAAGGCGGCCAGCAGAGCCAGGCCCAGTCCGCGCGCGGAAGACTTCACTGGAGGCGCCGCCAGGGCAGCGGTAGCGTCGAGATTCATGCGTTTCTCCCGCGCGGGTCGATCAGATGATTGGCGAGATCGACCAGGGTATTGAGGATGACGAACAGCAGTCCCATCGCCAGGGCGGTGCCCTGCACCATGGGCACGTCGCGCTGAACGATGGCGTGGACCAGGCCGTGACCGATGCCCGGCCAGGCGAACAGCGTCTCCACCACCACCACGCCTTCGATGAGATACACCAGCTGCACGCCCAGGTAGGTCACCACCGGCACGCCGATATTGCGCAGGCCGTGGCGCAGGAAGACCCCGGCGCCTCTCAGGCCCTTGAGGCGGCCGAAGCTGTAATAGGCGGAGGCCGCGACCTCCACGGTGGCATCCCGAGCGACCCGGGACGACACGGCGGCCAGCCCCAGGGCCAAGGTCAGCGTGGGTAGCACGCTGTGCCAGAAGGTGCCGTGCCCGGCCGCCGGGAACAGCTGCCAGGAGATGGCGAACAACAGCACGAAGATAACGCCCAGGACGAATTGCGGCAGCGCGCGGATCGCGGTGGTCAACAGCAGCAGGCCGCGGTCCAGCAGGCTGCCCGGACGCAGACCGGCCACCACGCCCAGCGGCGGCCCCAGCAGCAGCGACAGGCAGACGGCGCCAATGGCCAGGCGGATGGAGCTGCCCAGTTCGTGGGCGACGACATCCATCACCGGCTTGCCGGAGACCAGCGAATGGCCGAGATCCAGGGTCAGCAGATCGCCGATCCAGGCGAAGAAGCGCCACAGCAGCGGCTGATCCAGATTGAGCTCGGCCCGCACGGCCTCGGCCGCCGCGGTATCCACCAGGTCGTAACCGTAACGTCCGGCGGCGATGCGGTAGGCGGCGTCGCCCGGCAGCAGGTTCATGAACAGGAAGGTGAGCCCCCCGACCAGCAGGGCGACCAGGCCCGCCTGCAGCAGGCGAAAGGCGAGCAGGCGGGTCATTGGCTCCACCGCATCTTGCTCAGGCCAAAGGTGCGCTCGAAGGGATCGATGGCGGCGCCTTGGACGGCATTGGACACGGCCATGGTCTGGCGATACCAGGCCACCGGGATCACCGGCAGGTCCTTTTGCACCTGGGCCATGGCGGCGTAGCGCTGACGCTGTTGCTCGGCCGGATCATCGCTGGCCAGCAGCGCGGCCAAGGCCTGATCGAAGGCCGGATTCTGCCACCCCAGCGGGCCCCATTCGGCGCCACCGTGGCTGAAGTCATTGAGCAGGGTGACCAGGGGATCGGGCACCAGTGCGAAGTTGCGACCGTAGAGCGCCAGCTGCAGCGAGCCGTCGTTGTGGGCGGCGGGGATGGCGCTGGAGTTCTGCACTGCGACTTCCACGTCCACGCCCACTTCGCGCAACTGCGCCTGCAGGGCGGTAGCGATCAGCGGCAACTCGGGACGATCCGAATAGGTCAGCAGCTTGAGCCTGAGCGGCTTGCCGTCCTTCTGCAGGATGCCATCGGCTCCCGCAGTCCAGCCCTGGCCGGCCAGCAGCTTGCGCGACGCCGCCGGATCATAGGCGAGCGGCGCCAGCTCGGGGTCATGCCAGGCGGGCACGTTCTTGGCGAACAGCTGGGTCGCACCGGTACCCGGGGCGCGCAACACGGCGGCGGCGACGCCCTCACGCTGGATGGCCAGACTGAGCGCCTGCCGCACCTCGACCGGCGCGGTGGCGCCAGCGCCGGAGTTGGGGGTCAGCAACACCACCCGCGGAACCGGCTCGATCAGTACCTTGAGATTGCTGGAGCGCTTGAGTCGAGCGATGCTGGGCGGATCGAGCTGGAACACCAGTTCGGCATCGCCGCTTTCAGCCATCAGGGTGCGGGTCTCGCCGCGGCCGGCGGCCAGGTAGGTGGTCTTGGCGATCTCCGGCTGGGTGCCCCAGTAGCCGGCGAAGCGCTCGGCGGCCAGACGCTGGGGCGGCTCCAGCAGGGTCAGCTGGTACGGTCCCGTGCCGATGATCTTCTGCACCTTGCCATCGGCATCATAGGCGGCGGGCGCCAGGATATTGGTGGAGGAATGCGCCAACAGGGCCAGCAAGGGCTTGAAGGGTTTCGCCAGGCGGATCACCACCTCGTTACCCTCGGCAGTGACCAATTCCATGCCTGCCTGCTTGAGTACTCCGGGCTTGCCGCGTGCCGCATTGAGCGCAGCGGCCGCGGCTTCCGCCGTGAGGTCGCTGCCGTCATGGAATTTCACCCCCTGGCGAATGGCGAGCCGCCAGGTCAGGCCATCTGCCGATTCCGTCCAGCGCTCTGCCAGTCCAGCGATCGGCTTGCCCTGGCCATCGGCTTCGAGCAGGGTCTCGGCGATCTGCATGCGCTGGAAGACGAAGCCGGAAATCGACGGGTCCAGACCACCGATCTCGAAGGGGCCAACCACATCGAAGACGCGTTCCTGAGCGCTGGAAAGGGTCGGCACGAACGCGACCAGGGTGGCCAAGGCCGAAGCGGTCAGGGCCGTGCGGAGGGGGCGGGATGAAAGCATGACAGTCCTTAGCAAAGCGAAAACGCCGATACCCGCTGCTAACACCTAGGTATCGGCCAAGCCAATGAAGGCGCACGTTATATCATAACGTTTCCGCGAGAATCCAAAGCCAAGCCGTGATGGCAACATCTTGAAACAGCTAAGAAATTAGCCCGGGATGCAGCCAGCTGACGGCACCCAGGGGCCTGGTGCCGAAGGGTAAGGGGTTCACCCCTCACGGGGAGCGGCGCGGAGAAAGGAGTCGCGTGAAGCCTGAGTGGGTGCAGACTGGACGGCCCCTGGCCGCCCTGCCCTGCGCTATCGACCTACGTTCAGGCAGCGACGTTCAAGGTACTGCCCGTGGCGCTACTGGTGCCGTTGCTGCCAATGCTCTGGTACTGGCGCAATACCGCCTGAACCCGTTGCGCATAGGGGCTCGACGCCGTCCCAGTGCTAGCCTCGGCCTCGGTGTCCCCTTGCCCGCTCGTACCCTGGGGCGGCGGTGGAGGCATGGGCGGGCGCGCTGAACCGCCCAGCCCCGCGACGCTGGAATCGCTGGATTCCTCCGTGCCCCTCTGCCCCTGGGGAGCGCCAGGGGCACCCGGCGGCGGTGCGAAGGCCGAGGCAAATTCGCTCTCGCCGACGCTGCCATCGCCATCCTGGTCCAGCATGCCGAGCAACTTGTCGACGTCGATATCGCCGCTTTCGTCGGTAGCCGTCTGGGTATCGCTCGCCGCACTGGCGGCGGTGGTGAGTTCGCTCTTGCTGATGGCGCCGTCGCCATCGCTGTCGAGCTTGCTGAACAGCTTCTTCAATGGGTTGCCGTCTTCACCCCCGCTGACGCTGTTGCCGGACGCTGTCGTGGCTGTGCCTTTGATCGCGCTGGCACTGCTGTAGTAGCTGGAGTAGCCACTGCCTATTCCGCTGATCATGGATATCTCTCCTGGGAAATGCGGACATCGGTGTTCCGCACCTACCAGTATCCGCCGCCTGGATGTCGGCCATTTGGCTACTTTGTATGCCCGGCGATACATCAGGGGCGCGGCAGCACCACCTGGCAGGTCAGTCCGCCACCGGGGGTTTCGCCAAGCGTCAGCTCGCCCCCCATGTGCGCCGCCGCTTCCCGGGCGATGGCCAGCCCCAGCCCGGTCCCCCCGGAGGATCTGTTGCGCGAGCCCTCCAGGCGATAGAAGGGTTCGAACACCGCCTCACGATACTGGGCCGGTATCCCAGGGCCGCGATCGAGGATGGAGATGATCAGCCGCTCCGGCTGTTCGCTCAACTGGATCTCCGCCTGGCCGGCGTAGCGCAGGGCGTTCTGCAGCAGATTGCCGAGGCAGGAGCGCAACGCCATGGGCGCCACCTTCAGCGGCTGGCAACCTCCCTGGACCGCGACCTGGGCGCCCTCCTCGGCCGCATCTTCGGCCATGGCCTCGACCAACGCCTGGACGTCGCAGAGGATGGGACGCTCCTGGCGGTGCTGTTCGCGCAGATACCTCAGGGTGCCGTCGAGCAACTCGATCATGTCGTCCACGTCCTGGCTGACCCGGGCATGCAGGCGCGGATCGTCGATATCCTCGATGCGCAGCTTCACCCGCGCCAGGGGCGTGCGCAGATCATGGGAGATGGCCGTGAGCATGCGCCCGCGCTGCTGGAGTTGTTCGAGCAGATGCTGGTGCATGCGATTGAGCGCCCGTGCGGCCTCGCGAGTCTCCCAGGGGCCGCTGACGGGAATGGGCGAACCGTCGAGGTTATGGCTCAGGTGCTCGGCGGTCTCGGTCAACTGGCGCAGCGGCCGGGTCAGCAGCCGCGCCCCGAGCCAGGCCGCGATCACCAGCGAGCCCAGCTGGAAGATCAAGGGGCCGCCGAGGAACCACTCGATGCGCTGCCACACGCCGGGCTCCCGATGGGGGAAAGGCCCAGGCGGCGATGGTCGATCGAAGGCGGCCTCGCCTTCCATGGGCGGTGGAGGTGGCGGCGGGCGCTCGCCGAGGCCATGGCGAAACCAGAAGAAGGCCAGCAGATGGCCCAGCAAGATGGCCAGCAGAAAGACCCCGAACAGCCGAGCGAACAAGGTATCCAGGCGGCGCATGGCTAGTGCCCTATCTGCCTGGCATCGAACAGATAGCCCTCGCCGCGCACGGTCTTGATCAACTGCGGCGCCCGGGGATCGTCGCCCAACTTGCTGCGCAGCCGCGACACCTGCAGATCGATGCTGCGATCGAAGGCCTCGATCGCCCGTCCCCGGGTGGCATCGAGCAACTGCTCACGGCTCAGCACCTGGCGCGGCTGCTCGATGAAGACCCAAAGCAGCCGCACCTCGGCATTGGACAGGGGCACCATCACCCCGGCGGGCGAATGCAACTGGTGCAGGACACCATCCAGTTTCCAGCCATCGAAGCTGACACTGGTCCGCGGCGCCTTGCGTTGGGTCACCTGCCCCTCCTGGGTCCGCCGCAGTACCGACTGGATCCGTGCCACCAGCTCCCGCGGTTCGAAAGGTTTGGCCATGTAGTCGTCGGCGCCCAGCTACAGGCCGATGATGCGATCCGCCGGCTCGCACTGGGCGGTCAGCATCAGGATGGGAATGCCACTGTCGCGCCGCAGCGAACGACAGAGGGAAAGCCCATCCTCCCCCGGCAGCATCAGATCCAGCACCACCAGGTCGAAGGCCTCCCCCGCCAGCGCCCGACGCATTTCTAGGCCGTTACCCACGCCCCGGGCACTAATGCTGAAGCGCGCCAGGTAACCGCAAATCAACTCGCGGATCAACGGATCGTCATCCACCAGCAGGATGCGCGAGGTCCAGCGCGGGGATTCGGATGACAGCGACATCGGGGCTACCTGAACAGTCGGACGATCTGGATGCGCATGCTAGCCGTTCGCCCGGCGGGGCAGCTACGGATTGGCATGTAGGCTTGTGTAAAGGTGGTCAAGGGATGGATACCTGAGGTTTGCCGGAGCGCCTATGACCAAAGGCGCCCAGCGTTGGAACGCATCTGCGGCGGGTCCTTTCCCTACGCCAAGGCCTCCCCTTCGGCTTTAACCAGGCGCAGCGGATCCTGGTAGCCGCCTGAATTTGGAGACCAAGCTGGCCCAGGGCTCGGTCACCGCATAACGCAGGCGACCAGAGCGAGCCGCGGCGGCTATGACACCGGAATAGAGCCAAGGCGAAGCGGATGGTGGAGCGGGAGTGGCAGCAGCCGGCCGAGAAAACGTCGGCCTAGTGAGGGTGCCTGCCGAAGCGCTTCACAGGCGATCCGGCCCTGCGCCTAATCATGAGTCCCGCTAAAGTTTTTTTGAAATCAATTCATTATCTATAGCGTCACCGCTGAAATAGACTGAGTGCTCATATTAGTCAGTCCAGTTCCGGCAATGAATCATGACGACAATGCCGGCAACCGGATGCTCTTTGCCTGAAGTTTGAGAAGGAGCGATTTGGCGATGAGCCATAATTTCGATTATTTAATTAAAAAGACACCGTTCGACGAGCGCTACCGCCCCTCGGAAAATACCCGCATCACCACTAATTTCGCCAACCTGGCGAGAGGTGACAATCGCCAGGAGAACCTGAAAAACACATTGAAGATGATGAATAATCGCTTCAACTCCCTGGCTGACTGGGACAATCCGCAAGGGGACAGATACAGCATCGAGCTCGACATCATCTCCGTCGCAGTGAGGCTCGACCGCACAGGTGGCGAAGCCACTATCCCCTTGATCGAAATCCTGAAGACCAACATCCTGGACAGGCACGCCGAAGAGCGCATAGAAGGCGTAGCCGGAAACAACTTCTCGTCCTATGTGCGTGATTACGATTTCAGCATCCTGCTCTCCGAGCACAACAGGGACAGAGAAGGCTTCAGTACCCCAGAAAATTTTGGCGAACTACATGGAAAATTATTCAAAGACTTCGTAGGCTCAAGCGCCTACAAGGCCAACTTCAGCAAACCGCCAATCGTCTGCCTCAGCGTCTCCACCAGCCGGTTGTATCAGCGCACGGAAAATCAACACCCAGTGCTCGGCGTCGAGTATCGGCAAGACGAATACTCATTGACCGATGAGTATTTTGCAAAAATGGGACTGAAGGTGCGCTACTTCATGCCACCCAATAGCGTTGCGCCTCTCGCCTTTTATTTTTCAGGTGACCTGCTGAACGACTATACGCACCCGGAACTCATTAGCGTAATTAGCACCATGGATACCTTTCAAAAGATCTATCGGCCTGAGATCTACAACGCGAACTCGGTCGCGGGCCACCTGTATCGCCCTAGCCTGAGGCATCAGGATTACTCGCTGACCCGAATCCTATACGACCGGGAAGAGCGCAGCCAACTGGCGATAGAGCAAGGAAAATTCACTGAAGAGCATTTCATCAGACCCTATCGATCCCTGCTTGAGCAGTGGTCTGCCACCTCTTCCTTTTAAATATTTGCACAAGGCCAATACCAATGAAGAAGCTGTTACCCACCTCCACCGCAGGAAGCCTGCCCAAGCCCTCTTGGCTCGCCCAACCGGAAACGCTCTGGTCACCCTGGAAGTTGGAAGGCGAGGAATTACTCGAAGGCAAACAGGACGCGCTACGCCTGTCTTTATTTGAACAGCAGCAGGCTGGTATCGACATCGTCAGCGATGGCGAGCAAACCCGCCAGCATTTCGTCACTACCTTTATCGAAAACCTGAGCGGTGTCGATTTCGCCAAGCGCGAGGTCGTCAGAATTCGTAATCGCTATGACGCTAGCGTACCTACGGTAGTGGGAGCCGTCGAACGCCGGAAGCCGGTATTCATCGAAGACGCCAAATACCTCCGTCAGCAAACGACACAGCCGATCAAGTGGGCGCTACCGGGCCCGATGACCATGATCGATACCCTCTACGACGATCACTACAAGAGTCGGGAAAAACTGGCCTGGGAATTCGCCGGCATCCTGAACCAGGAAGCCAGGGAGCTGGAAGCGGCGGGCGTCGACATCATCCAGTTCGATGAACCGGCGTTCAATGTCTTCTTCGATGAAGTCAACGACTGGGGAGTCGCCGCCTTGGAGCGCGCGATCGAAGGACTCAGGTGCGAGACGGCGGTGCACATCTGCTACGGCTACGGTATCAAGGCCAATACCGACTGGAAGCAGACCCTGGGCTCGGAGTGGCGGCAATACGAAGAAGCCTTTCCCAAGCTGCAGAAATCCAAGATCGACATCGTCTCCCTTGAATGCCATAACTCGCGCGTTCCCCTGGAGCTGATCGAACTCATCCGCGGCAAGAAAGTGATGGTGGGCGCCATTGACGTGGCGACCAACGCCGTCGAAACGCCCGAGGAGGTCGCGCAAACCCTGCGGAAAGCGTTGCAATTCGTTGCTACAGACAAACTCTATCCGTGCACCAATTGTGGCATGGCGCCGCTGTCGCGAAGAGTGGCAAGGGGAAAATTGAACGCCTTGAGCGCTG
Source organism: Pseudomonas benzopyrenica (assembly GCF_036884265.1). Lineage (NCBI taxonomy): Bacteria > Pseudomonadati > Pseudomonadota > Gammaproteobacteria > Pseudomonadales > Pseudomonadaceae > Pseudomonas > Pseudomonas benzopyrenica. The sequence goes on from NZ_CP145723.1 coordinate 2,357,652, forward strand.
GCGCAGACATCGTTCGGCGGGAACTGCAAGGCTAGAGTCAGGCCGGGTTCGCCAGCCTGAACGAATCAGGGTGACGGCATAGCAATTCGAGTCGATAAAAACGCCTGATGCTTCTATCAGGCGTTTTTTCGTTTTCTTCAGCTCTAATTTCTGCACTGCTCTTCAGCGATATTCCCAAGGAGGCGATATAAAAAGTCCAACGCCACAAAGAACAGCATGCTGGCGGTGGCTCGTTGATCTGGCGGTCGGCTTCCCGTCGGATGCCTAACTTTCCTGATAGACTCGACCTTCATCCCTCACTATGTGGAGTGGGCTGTATAGCCAGCGTTCCGTACTTCCGGCGGGCTGACGTTATCATCTCCATTCCAACTTGTTACCTGACCTTTTGCGATTGCTACGCTGTAGTAACCCGGCTGCGAAAATCGGCTGAAAGGTAGCAAAACGAGCCTAGAACAGACGTGCCGAAACCGCCTCAAACCCAGCAACCACGCGCCCTGAGCCGTCCCGCCGACTTTCCGTGACGCCCATGATGGATCGGGCCGACTGAAGCTGGAACGCCCAGCTGGCGTGGGCTCCAGAGCCCTCCGGCTCGTCTCGTAGCAAATTTGTAGCAACGCCTTCTCCCTGCCCCGCCTCTTTGCCCTTTCTTAGCCCCGAATCCAGCCTATTCATCACGCCTAAGCCAAGGCCTGAATGCGGGTGTGTGAGCGCCTACGAACGTGCGAAAGCGTCAGGGCGAGCGCCAGAGCTTTTTGCGTGCCTATTAGGCTAGATCCCGGATTTATGTTCGGCCAAGGGAATGGCGTTACTTGCGTTACCTGGACGCCCTTCACCGCGCTAAGCCTCGTCCTGCAAGGCTTTCAGCCAATCCGACTGCTGTTACTTTTCCGTTACTTCACCGTTCCTAAGTAACGGAACCCTAATGTTACTTTTTAGAATTAATAAATACTTAAAAATCAATGACTTACATAAAAGTAACGGCAGAGGTAACGGCTGGGTTACGCAGGCAAATGCCGCCGCGAAGCTAGGCCCAGCAAGGCTTCCAGGCCTCAAGCATCTGGGAGGTAACGCAAGTAACGCCCCTGGATACCCCATATGGAAACTGGCCCATCGACGCCGCTTACGCTTGAGCCGAACGTGAGGTGTGATGACAAAATTCCCTATGGCAAAGCTGTATGAGCGCGCACATGGATCCCTCCGTCGAAACCAGACTCACCTCTTACGTTCAGGGTTTTTTCCCACCGTCCTATCAGGTCGCAGCGACCGTCTATGTACTTGAGCGGGCTCGTGCGCCACTTGTTTGCATCACAGTCGTCGCTCCCAACGGAAGTTCTGCGTTTCACGACGCCTATCAGCATCAGATTCTCGACATCTGCTACATGGAGAAGGCCGCTGACTACCTGCGCCAGGTCGTCAGCATGGGGCTAATACCAAGCCGTCCACTAATCAGTGACCGGTGCAGGGATTCGCAGGGAAAAAGGCAAACGCAAAATCCTCATCCAGCCCAGCAGCGGCGTGAAGCGGAGCGCCCTGCAGGGCTGCGGAAAAAGGGACACATTTAGCTCGCAGGCGTGGCGGGGGGACGACGGCGCGCGCTGGGTGCTGACCTCGCTGTAGCTCACCGCCTGGGGCCTCACGTTGGCCATGACAGGCTCGCGATCCGAAGTGTTGGCAGCGCTATGACGATGATGGTCACAGCTACCCAACAACTGAGGTGATTTCCACCACGGTTGGCTTTCAACCATCACCCATCCAGCTATGGTGGAAATCACCATAGCTGCCCCTGCAAGCCATCGTGGTTGACCGCATACACCCAGAGCCCTACGATGGTTGCGTCGCTGCAAATTCAGCGGCCTGGGATTGGCGTCCCGGATAGGAAGGCGGATACGAACACCGCCCTTGAGCGGTTTTTTTGTGTCCGCAGCATGGCTGTGCCCGTAATGGGCGGGCCGTGCGTGGGAGCCTTCGGGCTCGCCGGTCCTTCCCCGGTACGCCAACCCGCACGGTTCCGCCCTCCCTGATTGGCGTCAGGCGGCGGCTCATGACTATGGAAGGGGCTATTGCCATGCAACTCAATGCACTGTCACGTCTGGACGATCTGCACTCTCGCTTCAATCTGCTCCGCGGCCTCGATGACGCCGTCCTGAAAGCCAACGGCTTCGACGCCAGCCTGGAAGAGCTGGCCAGCGTCATAACCGGTCTCAAATCCCTCTCCCACACCCAGTCCCAACTGAGCAGCCTGCACGGCGCCCTGGAGCTGCTGTTGATGCTGCTGGAGGTCGCCCACGCGCGGGATCTGAGCGGCGATCACCTGCATTGCCTGCTGGAGCCACTCCGGGTGAAACTGGACGGGGCGCTGAACGAATTGGACTCGATCATCTAGGCAAGGAGCCGACGCCATGCACACCGCACCTCAGCTATTCCCCGTCCCCTTCCACGGGGACACGGTCATCCTGGTCGGCCAGGATAACGAGCCATATGTCGCGATGAAGCCGATCGTTGCCAACATGGGGATGGATTGGCCTACGCAATACGTCAAGTTGACCGAGAGATTCAGCTCAACCATTGGGGAAATCCCAACGGTTGGCGAGGATGGCAAGACCCGCAACATGATCTGCCTGCCGCTCAAGAAGCTGCCGGCCTGGCTCTACTCCATCAGCCCGAACAAGGTTGCCCCCGAACTGCGCGAGAAGATCATCCGCTACCAGGAAGAATGCGATGACGCGCTCTGGAACTACTGGACCCAGGGCGTGGCCGAGCGGCCAGGCGCGGTGGCGAACGCCAGCAAGCAGATTGCCCTCTCCCGCCACCGGCTGGCCTTGCTGAAAGAGCTGCATCGCACTCGGGACAGGGCACTGCGTAGCGCGATTCATGAGCAGCTTGCGCAGGTATCCCAGGCCCTTGGACTGAGCGTGCCGGAGCTAGAGAGCATTGGCCGGGACGATCCAGAGACGCCGGATATGCTGAAGGCGTTTTGGGAAGGAATTGCAGTTTTAGAAGAGGCAAAAGAGCCATGTAATCATGCCCTTCCAGGGTCTGGCACAATCTGCCTGAACCTTCCAGATATACGCCGACTTTTCAGAAAGTATGAAATCCCCCTAACGCCAAGCAAGGCTCTAAATGACTTGCTTCGTCAATCAAAGTCACCACATTTTATAAAAAATGGACTATTTACAAGCAGCTTATCTCAAAAGAAAATAAGAGGATGGCTTTTTACTTATCAGCTTTAGGGCAAAACCAACAAATCAATCGCAAGCAAGGATGCACAAATTGACTGATGACAAACTAGAAAACTGGAATGAGCTTTCGCGAGAGATAGCTCACAACAAAATTTTGTTAGGTAACGGTAGTAGCCGAGCCATTTGGGATAATTTTAACTATCCCACACTATTTGAAGAGGCGCTTAGGCTTAAGGAAAACCCTCTATCAGATGCTGATGCTAGAATCTTTGACCTTATTAAAACGACGAACTTTGAAGACGCCCTATTTACCTTAAGCCAAGCGCTTAAAGTCAATTCCATCCTGGAACTCCCCACGGACGGATTGGCTGATCGCTATGAAAATATACGCCAGGCATTAGTAAGCGCTGTCAAATCTGTGCACATCAGCTGGACTCAATGCGACCCAGTACTCGATCACTTTGCGAGCAGCCTATTACAGTACAAGCAGGGGGTATTTACAACGAACTACGATCTGATTCTCTACTGGGCAGTTATGAAGCGCCCATGGATACTAAAAGATCTCTTTTTCTCAGATCTGACCTTTGACCCATACAATACAAATGTATGGGAAGGAGGAACGCCTATATACTACCTTCACGGCGGCCTACATCTGTACACCAACAGTAGAGGCTTAACAAAAAAAAGATCAAGATCAGAAAATCCTGAAAACAACTTGCTTACTATTGGAGACAATAGACACCCTCCTCTATTTATAAGCGAGGGAGATTCGGCGGGAAAATACCAACAAATAAGGAAATCAACTTACCTTTTTCACTGCCTCTCCAAGCTGTTAGAAAAAAAACCCAATGAAGAAGTTCATCTATGTATTTTCGGGCATGGCCTTTCCGCTCAGGACTCTCACATATCTGCGAAACTAGCACTTTCTGACTTTGACACAATATCAATCTCGCTAAGAAAACAAGATAGCCATTCTTTGATTGAAACCAAGACGCACTACGAAAGAATCTTTAGACTATATAAAGCCCAGGGAAAACTTAGATTTTTTGACGCAGCCACGCATCCTCTTGGAGACCCTGATATTTCAAGAGCCCCCTCGAAATGAGGGCCAGCACAGATTATGACCGACTTTCAGAAATAAACTAAGAACAAATCAGTAATCTTTTGCAGTACAGCTACAGTCACCGTAGGAGATCCATAAAGCCTTACACATGCCGACGCGACCGTCTGGGATACGCAGGCTCTAAAAAACACCTTCAGAAATGGCGATGGCGGTCGAAATAGCGCTTGCCAATCTAAAGGAACTCAAACCCGTGACATTCAAGACTCTCAAAAAGGTAAGTGTTTGTGAAGATGACCAGACTCTCGAAAGATTGCTCGAGAGCTGGACCGACGTGGTCAAACGCTACTGCGACTTCCATAAAAAGGACAATTGTTGGTGGTACAACGAGCGGGCTAGCTTAAGCACCCTGGCTGGGGCCGCATGGGCGACCAAAGGTGGCGTCGCGTTGGAGGAATTCAGCACTGCAAAAAGGGCGGAGGCATTTGTGGCAGGTGTAGAAGGCGGCGGACTTCGCAACGGGCGGTGTGATCTTTACGTTGGCCTCCCATCGCCAGTCGGCCAGAAAAGTTATGCGTTTGAGGCTAAACAGTGTCGCCAGCCGACTGGTAGACGCTCGGACCCAGTTCTCTACCTCCACCGAGCTATGAGCAGGGCGTGGGAAGATTCTGGACACCTAACGAAAGACGAAGGAGATATACGCTATGCAGCAACCTTCGTACTACCAACAATGAAGCTAGATGAAGTGTGTCCAGACGGGACGAATCATGGGATTTGCGCAACCAAAGTCCGTGAGCGCATCGAGTATTGGATAGGTCGGACTGGGGATTTTCGCAGCCCTAGAAGCAAGGAAACATCTTATGCTTACATTTTTCCAGATGTCGGCGACACAAGATTTTCCTATCAGAAAAAACTTTTCCCGGGAGTTGTGTTGGTCCTCGAAAAGCGTCTCAAAGCCTATCAGCGGTCGAGGGGGTAGCCTAACGGCTGCGTTTCGTATGGCCGGAAGCGGATCACCTCTTCCCCCAGCCACTCGTTGACCTGGGCCAGGCGCGCCTGCAGCGGCTCCAGCTCATTGGCCGCATATACCTCCGCCGCCTCCTTGATCGAGCCGAAGCCGCCGGCGTTCTGGGGCACGATTCCCATCAGCTGCGGCGGGATCCGCAGGCCGGCGAGCATGTCGTCGCGGGTGATGCTCTTGATCGAGTTGAATTCGTCCTTTGCGGCTACCTCGCTGACCGGGATCAGCTGGATGCCGTCTTTCTTGCCGTTGGGCGCGTAGACGAAGAGGTTGCGGAAGTTGCCCGGGCCCTTGGCCGAGCGCAGCGCGCTGCGCAGGGAGTCGATGTCTTCCTCCTTCTGCGCGGCGTCGGTCATGTAGAAGATGAAGCCGGCGTGACTTCCGTTGTTGTAGTACTTGCGCCGGAACAGTGTGGCCGACTCGTTGAGCAGCGCCGACTGCATGGCGGCAAGCCACTCGGGCATGCCGTAGATCTCCTGATTGATGTCCGCCTCGCGCAGGTGGCAGATGGTGCCCGGGGCGAACTCGTGTTCGTCCTGCCAGCCCCTGACCTGGAAGAAGCGGCCCTCCTCCCCTCGCCTCATGTACTTGGCCAGCGGCGGCTGCAGGCTGATCGGCGTGCCTAGGCGTGACTGGCGGCGCTCCAGGTAGGCGTTGCCGCACCAGAGGTAGTCCAGGGCCAGCTGCTCGAAGGCGGCGCGGCTCAGCAGCGGATGCGGGATGAAGGTGCGGGCCAGCAGGTTGCGCTTGAACTTGAGGCCCGAATCCAGATAGACGCTGGCACGGGTGGCCTTGGCCAGGCCGTCGAGGGACAGCGGCGGATCGTAGTAGCGCCCGTTGAACCAGCACTCCAGGTAGTCGAAGACCTCGCGGCCATCGAGCACTGGCGCCGGGTCGCCAAAGGTAAAGGCCTCGACGCCAGGCGCGTGGGCTGCCGGGCTGGCCAGGGCGATGGAATCGTTCATCAGTAGATCTCCATGACGCCGGTGTTGCGGCCGGTCTGGCCCTCCAGCGGCTCGTTGTGCAGGGCATGAAAGAGGGCCCACGCGAGATCCGCATGGCCCGTGGTGTCGTTGCGTCCAGCCGTGTAGGTGAATTGCCGGCCGCTGGCGGTGGTGGTCTTGCGAATGGCCATGAGTGACTGGGCGACATCGGTCCAGCCAGCATCGAATTCGAGCCGGCCGTTCTTGATCACGTCGTAGGCCTTGAGCACCAGGCGGGTCTTCACCTCGGGCGAGTAGCTGAAGGTGGTCAGCCCCGGGAAAAACTGGCGCACCAACTGGGCCACGCCACTGCCCATGCCAGTGACATCGATCCCGATGTAGCTCACCCAGTAGCGCTGGCAGACCTGGCGGATCGCCTCGGCCTGGGCGGCGAAGTCCATGCCGCGGAACTGGTGGCGCTCGAGCACGCGGAACTTGCCGCCCGGTACCGCCGGCGGCGCGACCACCACCAGGCCGGCGGTGTCGCCAGTCTCGGCGGGGTCATAGCCGACCCAAACCGGGCGATCGCCCAGAGGTCGAGCTGCAAACGGTTTGTAGTCCTCGGCCCACTCGACCCAGCTGTCCACCATGCAGGGCTGCAGCATGGCCAGGGGGAAGATGCTCGCGCCGTCGTCGACGAACTGGCACATGAGCAGGTTCTGGAACGCCTCGGCCGAGTATTCGAGCTTGAGCTCCTCCAGGTCGAACAGGTCGCAGCCGCGCGCCTCGGCATCCAGGATGGTGACGATCTGCCGCCAGATCCGGTCCTCGCAGAGCCGGCCCTGCTGCAGGGCGTCGTGGGACACGTCCAACTTGAGGTGCTGGGCGATGGGCTTGCCCTTGTTGAAGCGCTCGCCGGTCCAGAAGGTGTAGGCCTCATGGGCCATGGAGCTCGGCGTCGAGAAGTAGGTCCGTCGGTACTGCTTCTGCATGGCCATGCCGCTGGCCACCTTGTTCAGCTCCTCGAAGCGGAAGGTCCAGAAGAATTCGTCGAAGTAGAAGTTGCCGTGGTAGCCCTGGGCAGTGCGGGCATTGGTACCGAGGAAATGCAGCTCGGCGCCGTTGGCCAGGATGATCGGATCCCCGGTCACCTCTACACCGCAGACCTCCCGCGCAAAGGCCTGGATGTACGCCTTGAAGATATGCGCCTGGTTCTTGCTGGCCGACAGGAAGATCTGATTGCGCCCGGTTATCAGGGCGTCCAGGAAGGCTTCGCGGGCGAAGTAGAAGGTGGCGCCTATCTGCCGGCTCTTGAGGATCGCCCGGGTCCGCTGCTGGCCCGCCCGGTACCAGTCCAGCTGGTAGCCGAAGCACTGGTCGCGGAAAGCGCTTTCAAGGGCCTCGATCTGCTCCTCGCTGAACTCGTTGCGCGCGGCTTTCTTCTTCGGCCCGGCATTGCGGTTGTCCAGCTTGGGATTGAGCTCGGCCTCGGTACCGCCGCCCTGGAAGCGCTGGATCCGCGCCTGGCGCTCCAGCTGGCGGTGGAGCAGGTCGATCTCCTTGAAGTCGCCCCCGGTCTTGCAGTCCTTGAGGATCAGCTGCACCAGCCGCGCTTCCAGGGCGCCGCCGATCCGCTCGACGTTGTCGGCCCGATCCCATTCGTCCCGCGCCTTCCAGCTGTGGACGGTCTTTTCCTTCTCGCCGATCGCCTCGGCGATCTCCGTCACCCGCCAGCCCATCCAGTACAGATGCTTGGCGCGCCGACGCACGTCCATCAGCAGGTCGGTGGACGGGGCGGCCGCCGGCGTTTCGGCCGGGCTTGGCAGGGGCGAGGAAGCGGATAGGCTTTTCATGGCCGCCAGACTGCCGCCCTGATCCCCTCCTCCATAGCGCGCGACCGTGTACCGTGCGCGCCTACAAAACCCCCTCGTTGCTGGGACGCGCGCGCGTCCCGACCATGCCCCTCATCGCCCAAGCACTCCCGCTAAGCCTCTGAGGATCCCCGGCATGGCCGACCCCAAGACCCCCAAACTCCGCTCTCCCTTCTTCCGTGTCGCCGTCGAAGGCGCCACCAGCGATGGCCGCCAGATCGAGCGCGCCTGGATCGAGCAGGCCGCGGCCAGCTACAACCCCAAGACCTACGGCGCCCGTATTTGGATGGAGCACATCCGCAGCAGCGTGGCGGACAGCCCCTTCAAGGCCTACGGCGACGTGGTGGCGGTGAAGGCCGAAGAGGTCGAGATCAACGGCCAGAAGAAGCTGGCCCTCTTCGCCCAGATCGAGCCCACCGCCGACCTGGTGGCCATGAACAAGGCCAAGCAGAAGATCTACACCTCGATCGAGATCTCGCCCAAGTTCGCCGACACCGGCGCCGCCTACCTGGTCGGCCTGGGCATCACCGACAGCCCCGCCAGTCTCGGCACCGATGTCCTGTCCTTCGCCGCGGCCAATCCGGCTGCCAACCCCTATGCCAGTCGCAAGCTGCACGCGGACAACCTCTTCACCGTGGCCGAAGAGACCGCCCTCACCTTCGACGAGGTCGAGGACAAGCCTGGCCTGGGCGCCCTGCTCTTCGCCAAGGTCCAGGAGCTGCTCAAGGGCAAGGAGGCGCAGACCCAGGGTGAGTTCGCCCAGTTCGGCGCCGCGGTCACCGCCGTGGCGGAGCACGTTCGCGAGCAGGACGAGCGCTTCACCCGCGCCGAGGCCGCCCTCACCGAGCTGGCCGGCAAGCACCAGCAGCTGCAAAACGACTTCTCCGCCCTGCAGCTGCAGCTCAGCCAGACCCAAGACCCCAACCAACCCAAGCGCCCTCCGGTTACCGGCGGCGATGGCCAGAACCTGACCGACTGCTGATCAGCCGTTCACCTTTCCGGAGAGATCCATGCGTAACGATACCCGTGTGCTGTTCAACCAATACCTGGAGCAGGTCGCTAAGCTGTCCGGCGTCTCCTCCTCCGCGGCGACCTTCGCCGTGGCGCCCACCGTCCAGCAAAAGCTGGAGACCCGCATCCAGGAGTCGAGCGAGTTCCTGAGCAAGGTCAACATCATTCCCGTCGACGAATTGATGGGTGAAAAGGTCGGCCTGGGCGTCTCCGGCACCATCGCTGGCCGCACCGACACCAGCGGCACCGCCACCCGCCAACCCCGCGAGATGCAGGCGCTCGACAATCGCGGGTACGAGTGCAAGAAGACCGACTTCGACACCGCCATCACCTACCAGCTGCTGGATACCTGGGCCAAATTCCCCGACTTCCAATCGCGCTTGCGTGACGCGATCGTGAAGCGGCAGGCCCTGGACCGCTTGATGATCGGCTTCAACGGCACCAGCGCCGCGGCCACCACCAACCGTGCCACCAATCCGCTGCTCCAGGACGTGAACATCGGCTGGCTGCAGCAGTACCGCAGCAATGCACCGCAGCGCGTGCTGAAGTCGGGCAAGGCCGAAGGCAAGATCGTGATCGGTACCGGCAGCGACGCCGACTACAACAACCTGGACGCCCTGGTCTTCGACGCGGTCAGCAACCTGATCGACCCCTGGTACCGCAAGGATCCGGGCCTGGTGGTGATCCTCGGCCGCGACCTGGTGCACGACAAGTACTTCCCACTGGTGAACAAGGAACAGCCCGCCTCCGAGAAGCTGGCTACCGACGTGATCCTGGCCCAGCGCCGCATGGGCGGCCTGCAGCCGGTCGAGGTGCCGTACTGCCCGGACAACGGGATGCTCATCACCTCGCTGCAGAACCTGTCGCTCTACTACCAAACTGGTGGCCGCCGCCGCTTCGTCAAGGAGGCGCCGGAGAAGAACCGCATCGAGAACTACGAGTCGAGCAACGACGCCTACGTGGTCGAGGACTACGGCTTCGGCTGCCTGATCGAAAACATCGTGACGGGCGTGTAAGCCATGGCCTCCTCTCCCGCGAAAAGCCACTTCCAGGCAGCTGCAGCGGCGCTCGCCGCCGCGGCCGCCGGGCCGGCCGACAGCATGGCGGGCCGCACCGTGTACGAGCAGCAGCTGGCCCAGCTGCTGCAGGACCGGCTGCGACTCAAGCAGGTGCAATCCACCCAGGCCAAGGCCGAACTCAAGCGGCAGCTGCTCGGCGCCTACGCCGACTATGTCAGCGGCGTGCTCGAGGGCGGCAAAGGCGCCCAAGACGAGGTGCTGGTCACCGTGATGATCTGGCGCATCGATGCCGGCGAGTTCGCAGGCGCCCTGGACATCGCCGCCTACGTGCTGCGCCACGGCTTGCTGATGCCCGATCGCTTCGAGCGCACCCCGGGCTGCCTGATCGCCGAGGAAGTCGCCGAAGGCGCGCTGGCCTCGCAGAAAGCCGGCCAGCCCTTCGACCTGGACATCCTGGTCCGCACCGCCGTGCTCACTGATGAGCACGACATGCCCGACGAGGCGCGCGCCAAGCTCTATCTGGCCATCGGTCGGGCTGAGCTGGCCGACGTCGACGAGGATCGACCCGGCCGACCGGGCCAACTGGTCTCGGCGATCGAGATGCTGCGCAAGGCGATCGGCTTGCACGACCGCTGCGGCGGCAAGAAAGACCTGGAACGGGCCGAGCGCCTGGCCAAGAAACATGCCGCCCCTGGCGGCTAACCGAGCGGTCCCCCGCAACCCCGCCGGCTCGGGGCGGATCGGCCAGGCCTCGCCTGGGACCGTGAAGTCCCGACCACCGGCGACCTATTCGAGAGCAGCACCATGAGCGGATTCGTTGCAGGCGGCACCGTCGCCAGCGGTCAGGTGGTGTCCGACCCCTTCTGGCCGGCGATAGAGCTGGACCAGGTCCGCGCGCGGCTGCGGATCGACAGCAGCGTCAGCACGGAGAAGCTGAAGGCGGCGGTGATCGCCGCGGCCATCGGCGTCAACCGCGAGCTCGCCGGCTACCGTTTCGCCCAATCCACCAGCGGCTACGCGGCCCTGGCCGCCGTGCCCGGGCTACTGGTCGACGGCGTCAGCGAGCGTGCCCACCTCTACCTGCGCGCGATCGATGCCGCCACCGCGGCCGAGGTCGCCGAGCGATACCGCAGCTATGACAGCACCGCCAAGGGCGACAAGGACGCCGAGGCTCAGACACCCACCATCGACGAGTACCGGCGGGATCAGCGCTGGGCCATCCGCGATTTCCTGGGCCTGGCCCGGACCACCGTGGAGCTCATCTGATGGCCACCGTCGTGCGCGCCCAGCAAGGCGACACCTTGGACCGGATCTGCCTGCGGCACTACGGGCGCACCCAGGGCGCCACCGAGGCCGCGCTCGAAGCCAACCCGGGCCTAGCCGAGCTCGGCCCCATCCTGCCGATCGGCACCCCTGTCACCCTGCCAGACGCCCCCACCCAAGCCTCTGCCGGCATCGCCGCGCAGCAGCCGGTGAACCTCTGGGACTGACCCCATGCACGAGAAACCTCCTATGCCCGACCGCCCCGACACCTGGGCCTGGCTCGCCGCCTGGCTCGAAGACAACTGGCCTGCGCTCTACGCCGGGCTGGTGGCTGGCGTCATCGCCGCCCTGCGCATCGCCTACGGCGGCGGCACCCTGCGCCGCGTGCTGCTCGAAGCGCCGCTCTGTGGCGCCCTGGCCCTGGCCGCAAGCCATGGCCTCTCCCTGCTGGGCATCCCCGCCAGTACCGGCCCCTTTTGGGGCGGAATCATCGGACTGCTGGGCGTCGAGGGCACTCGCGCCGCGGCCAAACGCTTCGTCGAACGCAAGGTGGAGACGCAATGAACCAGCCCAAGATTCTGATCCTTGGCGCCCACGGCCTGGCCGTGCGCGACCTGCAGAAAGCCCTGGCCGCGGCCGGCTTCACCGTCGACCTGGACGGGGACTACGACGAAGGCACCGAGCACGCCGTCGCAGCCTTCCAGCGCTCGGTCGGCCTGGTAGCCGATGGCATCGCCGGCCCGAAGACCTTCGCCGCCCTGCTGGGCAAGCGCGATCCGCTCCACCTGGGGTTTGCCGACCTCGAGCGCGCCGCCAAGACCCTGGGCATCCCCGTCGCGGCCGTTCAGGCGGTCAATGAGGTCGAGTCCAAGGGCGAAGGCTTCCTGGACAACGGCCGGGTGGTGATCCTGTTCGAGCGCCACGTCTTCTACCAACGCCTGGTCAAGGCCCACGACCAGGCCGAGGCTGATCGCCTGGCAGGCCTCCACCCGAACCTGATCAACCCGAAGTCCGGCGGCTATGCCGGCGGCGCGGCCGAGTGGCAGCGCCTGACCTCGGCCCGCCAGATCGACGAGGCCTGCGCGCTGGAGTCGTGCAGCTGGGGCCTGTTCCAGGTCATGGGCTACCACTGGCAGGACCTTGGCTATGCCAGCGTCCAGGACTTCGTCACCCGCATGCAGGCCAGCGAAGCCGAGCAGCTCGACGCATTCGTCCGCTTCGTCAAGGCGGATCCCGCGCTGCTCAAGGCACTCAAGGCCGGCAAGTGGGCGGACTTCGCCCGCGGTTACAACGGCCCGGCCTACGCCCGCAATCTCTACGACGTGAAGCTCGAGCGCGCCTTCGCCCGCTACAGCGCCGCCGCCCCGGCTAAGGACGCCGCATGACACCTGCCACTGACGTGCAACGCCTGGAGCCGCAGGATGGGGAGGTCTTCATCCTGCCGGTCGGCGCTTCCTTCGAGGAGGCCGAGCGCCTCTGCGAAGCCATCCAGACAGCCAAGCCGGGCGTGCGGGCTGTCGTGGTGATCGGCGAGCTCGCGCACCTGGACCAGGCGGCGATGAACCGCGCTGGCTGGTACCGTCAATGATCAGCTGGAAGGCGAAGGCGCTCTTCGCGCTCGCCCTGGCGCTGACGATCGCCGTGCTGTGCCTGACCCTCTATGCGCAGGGCCTGCGCATAGACCAGGCCAACCAGCAGCGCGAGGCCGCTGAGGACCAGGTCACCCAGCTGACCAGCGAGCGCGACCACCTCACCGCCACCCTCACCGAGCAGCGGGCCGCCCAGGCCCAGTTGCAAACCACCCAGAAAGACCTGCGCCGCGAGATCGACGTCCGCAAGCGCCGGATCCAGGAGCTCGAAGATGAAAACGCCGACCTCAAGGCTTGGGCTGGCCAGCCTCTGCCTGCTGCTGCTCGCCGGCTGCGCGAACGGCCCGTCCTCACCGGAGCCACGGCTTACCGTGAATGGCTGTCCAGTGGTAACGCGCTGCCAGCTGCCGTCGACCCACCCGCGCAATAACGGCGAGCTCCTGGGCGACAGCGAGATCCTGGAAGCGGCCTGGGCCGACTGCGCTGCCCAGGTCGATATGGTCTATGACGCCCAGCAGGCGCGCCCATGAATAAGCCCGAAAGCCTGCGTGCTCACCTGCTCGCCGCCGTGCCGGAGCTGCGCCACAGCCCGGACCGGCTGCTGATCTTCATCGACAAGGGCAAGCTGCGCTGCACCGCGGCGGCTAGCCTGTCCTGGGAGTACGGCTACGAGCTCCAGGTCATCCTGACCGACTTCGCCGGCCACCCGGACGCGGTGATGCTGCCGCTCCTGGCCTGGATCCGGACGAACCAGTCCGAGCTGCTCGTCAACCTGGACAAGTCCGCCCAGGGCATCGGCTTCGAGGCCGACATCCTGGACAACTCCAAGGTGGATCTGGCGATCACCCTGCCCCTCACCGAGCGCGTGGTCGTGAAACGCCAGCCGGACGACACCTATCAGCTGAGCCACGTGCCCGAGTCCCCGTATACCGAGTACCAGGAACCAGCCACCTGGCAGGTCTTCGCCGGCAGCGAGCTGCTTGCCGAATGGCAATCCGGAACCGCCGGCGACACCCTGGCCCTGGAAACGCCACATCCGGGCCGCAGCGATGGCTGACCTCGAGGCGCTGGAGACCTGGCTCTCGCCGCTCCTGCAAAAGCTGGATGGCCGCGGCCGGGCCCAACTGGCCCGCAAGGCTGCCCAACAGCTGCGCCGCAGTCAGCAGCAGCGGATCCGCGCCCAGGTGAACCCGGATGGCTCACCGTTCGAGGCGCGCAAGCCGCGGGATCTACGTGGCAAGAAGGGCCGCATCAAGCGGCGGATGTTCGAGAGGCTCAAGATGGCTCAGTACCTTAAGGCCAAGGGCACGCCGCAGCAGGCTGTGATCGGCTTCGCCGGTCGCGTCTCCCGCATTGCCCGCGTCCACCAGTACGGCCTGAAAGACCGCGCCGAACGCGGAGCCCCCGAGGTTCGTTATGCCAGACGTGAGCTAATTGGACTGAGCGAAGAGGAAATAGATAATTTAGCGGAAATGATTCTAAGCGAATTGGTATAGGGCGCTGGTTCGCAGCGCCCTATGGTGTTACTTGTCTCGCGTGTTCCCTAGCGGAGGCTGTTTATCTCTGCGTACATACTCAGTTGGTGCTGGCGGAGGCGGCGGCGTCTTACTATTGTTTTGTGGCTTCTCATTGCGATCGCTCATTTCATCAACTCCATTGTGGCTGCGATAACTGCAAATATACCTAAAGCCCAAGCACTATAGGTTAGTTCGCTATAGCAAAAACCTATATTCTTTGCCTTTCGGTCACTTTGGAAAGAAAGCTCATCAATCGTATTAGCATACCAATTGACAAGATGCCTCTCCCATTCACTTTTTTCAACGTAGGTCATCCACTCGATAGCACCACGACTTCTTGGCATGACCGGACAGTCATTAATCTTCAGCGCTAGAAGCGAATGCCCCCAAGAGCAAACGACACAGAAGAGAGCAATTATAAATGCTGCCAACCGCAGCCATTCTGCAAGTGAACTTGGAGATAGCAGCGCGCTATCTTTGAATCCAAGCGCTGCACCAAGCACCCCTATCAAAACTGAAAGATAGCCAAGAATTTTAGCGGACTTTTCCTCAAGCTGCGTGAAACGAGCTTGCTCTTCCGAATACCTATCCTTGAGATAATCCAAAACCTCCGCCATTGCTATCCTCGTTGGCTGATCCTGACGTCTGTGTATAGCGCTCCGCTACAAATTCCGCCAGCTGCGTATCACACGCGCGACCGCCATCCTCCGCGGCATGACCGACATCGCCGCCCTTTCCCGCCTCATCGAGAACCTGTTCCGCCTCGGCACCGTTGCCGAGGTCGACCATGGCAGTCTCCCAGACAAACGCCCTGCCCGCGTTCGGGTTCAGAGCGGCGACCTGCTGACCGGCTGGCTGCCCTGGGCCGCCCTGCGCGCCGGCACCACCCGCGACTGGGATCCGCCCACCGTAGGCGAGCAGGTCCTGGTCCTCAGCCCCAGCGGCCAGACCGCCCAGGGCATCGCCATCACCGGCCTGTTCAGCGCCCTCATTCCTGCCAATGGCGATCGCGCCGGCCTGCACCGCCGCACCTACCCGGACGGCGCCGTCGTCGAGTACGACAGCGTGGCCCATCGCCTGCGCGCCGTCCTGCCCGAGGGTGGCGTCACCGACCTGACCAGCCCCGGCGGCATCAACATCGTCGGCCCGATCAACCACCAGGGCGACTACACCCAGACCGGCAACCAGACCGTCACCGGCAAGGTAGCCGTCAGCGAGGACGTGGTCGCCGCCGGCATCAGCCTGGTCAAGCATCCCCACGGCGGCGTGCAGCCCGGTAATGGCAAGACCGGAGCGCCCACGGCATGAACCGAACCACCGGCCTGACCATCACCGACCTCAATCACCTGCAGCAATCCGTGGCCGACATCCTCACCACACCGATCGGCACCCGGACCATGCGCCGCGAGTACGGCTGCGACCTGTTCAGCCTGCTCGACCAGCCGCTCAACCCTGCCCTCGCCCTGCAGGCCAAGGCCACCGCCGTGACCGCCCTGCTGCGCTGGGAGCCCCGCCTCAACCTCACCTACATCGGTATCAGCCTGGGCGACGCCCCGGGCCAGGCCTTCGTTGACCTGGAGGGCTACAGCACCGTCAACGACGCCGCCGTCAGCCTGCGTGCCCCTTTGATCCTGGGAGGCCTGTGATGACCGGCACCTACACGACCATCGACCTCAGCCAATTGCCCGCGCCGGACATCATCGAATCGCTCGACTTCGAGACGCTGCTGGCCGCCCGCAAGGCGCGCCTCATCAGCCTGTACCCGGCTGAAGAGCAGGCGGATCTGGCCACGCGCTTGGTGCTGGAGTCGGAGCCGCTCAACAAACTGCTCCAGGAAAACACCTATCGCGAGCTGCTGCTGCGCCAGCGCATCAACGAAGGCGCCCGGGCTTGCATGCTGGCGTACAGCAGCGGCAGCAACCTCGATCACCTGCTGGCCCTGCTCGGCGCCGAGCGCCTGCCCGATGAGCAGGACCCGAACTACCGCGAGCGCGGTCGCCAGGCGCCCTTCGCCTACAGCACCGCCGGCCCAGCCGCGGCCTACCGCTTCCACGCCCTGTCGGCCACCCCCAGCGTGCTCGATGCAGCCGTCGACAGCCCCTTGCCGGGCCAGGTGCGGGTGACCGTCCTGTCGCGGGACGACGCCGGCCTGGCCGCGCCCGAGCTGCTGTCGGTGGTGGCCAAGGCCCTCAACGCCGAGGACGTGCGCCCGCTCAATGACAGCGTGACCGTTCAGAGCGCCACGCTAGTGGAGTGGGTGCTTGCGGCGACCCTCTACATTCCCGAAGGTCCCGCCCCGGAGCCGGTGATGGCCGCAGCTCAGAAAGCAGCCCAGGCCTATGCCGACAGCTGCCACCGTCTCGGCGTACCGCTGCGGCTTTCTGCGCTCTATGCCGCCCTGCATCAACCCGGCGTGAGTCGCGTCGCCCTGCAATCGCCGCTGGCCGACCTTGAGGTCAACCCGACCCAGGCGCTGAGCTGCACGCGCCTGACCCTCACGCGGGTGGCCGTCGATGGCTGACGCCACCCTGCTGCCGCCCAATGCCACCGCGCTCGAGCGGGCGCTGGCAGCCTCGGCGCCGCTGGACCTCCCGGTGCGCATCGGCACGCTCTGGAACGCAGAGACCTGTCCGGCCGAGTTGCTGCCCTGGCTCGCCTGGGCCCTGAGCGTCGACTTCTGGAGCCTGGCCGGCAACGAAGCACAGCAGCGCGGTCTGATCGCCAATGCCATCACCTGGCACCGCAAGCGCGGCACGCCCTGGGCGCTCAAGCAGGCCCTGGCCACCGTGGGCTATCCCGGCTCGACCCTGATCGAGTACCAGGACTATCGCCAGCAGTGGTCCGCTGTCGGTGGCCGCTTGCTCGATGGCAGCTGGGTAATAGATGGCCAGAGCACCATCACACCGCAGGCCGTGGCCATCACCGACGTCGGCCAACTCGCCCTGAGCCATTGGGCCGAGTACGCCATCCGCCTCAACATCGGCGAGGGGCTCTGGACGCGCGAGCAGCAACGCGCCGTCCGCCGCCTGGCCGGCCTCTATGCGCCTGAGCGCAGCCATTTGCGCGGCCTGCTGGTCCACGCGCGGCTGGACTTCGACGCCAGCATCCGTCTGGTCGACGCCCGGATCAGGGGCCGCACCCGCTTCGATCGCTGCACACGGTTGGCCGTCCACGGCTGGCGCGTCCTGGACGGCTGCTGGCTAATCGAGGGTGAAGAGGCGCCCCTGCTGCTGGACGGCACCTGGTCGCTCGGCGGCCCCCTGGATCTGGAAGGCACCCAGCCAGCCGGGCTGCCGCTGAATGCCGGCTTTGCCAGCTTCGCCGCGCGGGGCCGCACACGCCTGTCCTTGGCCGGCGCCGGCGGCGATCGCCGCGATCCGCCCCGCCCGCTGCTGGAATCCGCTGCCCTCGACGGCCAGTGGTACCTGGACGGCCCCAGCCTGACGGGTCAGCGGCGCCTGGATGGTCGCAACGCCTTGGACTACCCCCTGCTGGCCACCCTCGGCCAGCGCCGCCTGGACGGCACCTGGCACCTGGGCTGCGTCCCGGGCCAGGTCGGCGTCTGGTTCTCCGCCATCGCCACGGTTCGCCATGCCGACGGCTCCACCACCCGAGAGGTGCTGTAGATGCTTACCCCCGTTGCGGCCGCGACCGCTTACCGCCACCGCATTGCCCTGGCCGTGGCCGAGGGAGGTGCCATCCCCAAGGCCGCCTATCTGGCCTTTGGCAGCGGCGACCGCCCCTATTCCCCCGACACCGATACCGCGCTGCAGGCCGAATTCCTGCGCGTGGCCTGTACCACCTCCGTGGATGGCGTACGCCTCACGGTCACCGGCGTCCTCAAGGGCTCGGCGACCGGGCTCAACGTCACCCGCGAGGTGGCCGTGTTCGCGGCCGACGGCACCCTCATGGGTCGCCGCGTGGTCGCCGCCAAAGAGCTGGAACCCGAAACCGAGATCACCTTCGAGCTGGTCTTCGAATACTGAGTGGAGAGCACCATGACGCAACAACTCACCGTGACCGGGAAACCGGTCTTTACCGAAGCGCTGCCCGCGCTGACCACCAGCTCGCCGGGTCACCCGGACAGCTGGAACCCGCAGTATCAGGCGCTGCTGAGCAATGACCATTTCCTGCGCAACGCGATCAACGCCGTCGGCCAGGGCCTGGCCGGTTTCGAGGATCGCCTCGAGGGCGTCGAGATCACCAGCTCGGCCGCGCTCGATCGCGCCATGCGCCTCAATTGGCTGTATGGCGCAAGCCGCATGGCCCTCGAGCTGTTCACCCCGGCTTGGTCCCAGCGTGATCTGGACCCGGTCGCGGTAACCAGCGCCGTCGCCGGCGATGACTCGATCGATCTCGAGACCACCGCCGGTCTGCAGCTCGGCCAGGAATACGTGATCGCGGGAGCCGCCGGCGCCGAGGTGGTCAAGGTCTCGCAGATCCTGACCAGCAAGCGGATCCGCATCACCGGCGTGCTGTTGGCGACCTACGACAACATGGCCACCCTGTCCCGCACCAACTGGGCGCTGAGCGTCGGTGAAGCCGCGGCGGCCGATGGCTCGCTCTACTTCTCCAAGGGCATGACCCTGTCCAGCGCCCTGGGCAACCACCTGGTGGTGATCCGTCGCACGGCCAGCGCGGCCAAGACCCGGCTCTTTTTCATCGACGCGAACAACGCCACTTGGAAAGAGGCCCCGCTGCTGCAGCAGGTCGCCACCGGCGTGACCGATGCCGGGATGGCCGATTACACCTATCAGGTTCCGGCGACCGGCGAGTTCCGCCTCAAGGTGCTGGTGACTGGCGGCGCGATCAAGCTGCGCCACCTGGCCGCCGTGACCGGCCGCCCGGCCACCCTGGCGGCGGCAGGCATCGGCGACGCCTACACCAAGACCGAGACCGACGCCGGCCTGGCCGCTGTGCCTCGTACCCGCGTCGTCACTCAACCGACAGTGACCGGATCGACTAGCGTCACCCCGGCGACCAACTTCACGCTGACCGCTGCAGCGTCCTCGCGTCTGTCCGGCGTGACGGTGGCCAGCTTTGACTGGACCAAGCCGGACGGCTCCAAAGTCAACACCGTGGCCAGCAACGGCAGCGCCTCGCTTACCCTGCAGGTGCAGGGCGCCGTCGGCGAAACGCGGCAGGTATCCGTCGAGGCGATCGACAGCGACGGCAACCGCTCGGCCCCGCGCCAGGTGGTGCTGACCATCACCAACAACAACGCCCCGAGCATGGCGACCTTTGCTCATACCGTCCCGTCGGGGATGCAGCAGGCCGCCAGCCAGGCCGTGAGCTTTAGCGGCGCGACCGACGCCGACGGCGATGCCATCACCTACACGTTCGACTTCGGCAGCAGCGGCTTTACCGCAAGCAAGACCAGCGGCATCGCACCGAACGAATCGGTGACCCTGACGGCGCCAGCCACTACCGTGCCGAGCGACCCGCGCAGCTTCACCGTCTACGCGGTGGACGCCAAAGGCGCCCGCACCGGCGCAACGATCAACGTCAACGTGATTGGCCAGTCGCTGTGGGAATTCACCACGCCCGGCGCCTACAGCTTCACCCCGCCTGCGGATGGGCAGTATGAGGTGATCGTCGTTGGTGGTGGCGGCGCCGGTGGTAGATACAGCACCGGCAACGCCTGTGGCGGCGGTGGCGGTGGTTCCGGCTACGCGGACCGCAAGGTGGTAACGCTCAAGTCCGCCCAGCAAGTGAGTGGCGCGGTGGGCTCCGGCGGCACGACCTTTGTGGGCAGTAGCACCATTGGTACCGACGGGGGTACGTCTTCATTCGGCACGGAGCTCAGTGCTGCCGGTGGAAAGGCGGCCCTGAGCACCAATGGCGGCGCGGGTGGCTCGGGCGGTGCCTCGGGTATCCAGTCCTCGACTGGTACTTCCACGGGCGGTTCAGACGGTAGCGACGGCGCCGAATTTGGTTCGAGCTCGCGCAAAGGTGCTGGCATGGGTGCGGGATACTACTCGCGTCTCGATTCAACTATCACGCACGGTCGCGGCGGCTTGACCCCTGGCCGCGCTGGTGGCGGCGGCGGTGGCTGGGGGCCTACGCCTGCAGAAACCACCAACTATGGCGGCGGCTATGGCGCTGGCGGTGCGGGCTCAAGTTCCGAATCGCAAACCGCGTCCTTCGGCGGCCGTTCTGGCTATGTCCGCGTTAAGTACCTGGGAGCCTAAGCCATGGACCAAACCACCTACACTCGTATCGACACCGACGGCCGTTGCGCCGAATTCATCACCTGGGACCCGGCCGGCCGCTATCCGGTCGAGCTGAAATGGCTGCCGGTACCGGCAGCGCTGGTGCCCTTTGTGGGCAGCCAGTACCGCGCCGAGGACGAGCAGATCCTGCCGCCTTCGCTCGACAGCCTGCGCGACCAGGTCAAGGCACTGGCCACCGAGCGCCGCTGGCAGGTCGAAACCGGCGGCATCACTCTGGCCGACGGCACCCGCATCCTCACCGCCACGGATGATCAGGCCCGCATCGATACCGCGCTGAGCAACATGGAGCGCTATGCCATCAAGTCGGTCGACTTCAAGTCGGCGGGCGGCTTCGTGACGCTGAGTTACGAGCAGCTAAAGGCCATCGGCGCCGCCGTGGTGGCTCACGTTCAGGGCTGTTTCAGCGCTGAAATGAAGCATCACGCGGCGATCGATGCCCTGACGGACGTGCTCACGATTGCCAGCTACGACTGCTCGGCCGGCTGGCCGGGTCAGGCTGAGCCGGCATCCGCTGAACCCGCTGCCTGATGGTCCGCCTCGCGCTGTACAAGGCGCCGGGCGACTTCTACGACCGGGCCATCCGCGCCTGGACGCGCAGCCCCTACTCGCACTGCGAGTTGGTGCTGCCGGACGGCCGCTTCGTCAGTAGCTCGCCCAGGAACGGCGGCGTGCGCGCCAAGGTGATCGAGCCGGATCCAGCGGTCTGGAACTTTCTGCTCCTGCCCTGGATCCAGCCCGCCCACGTCGAGCAACTGCTAGAGCGGGAGGCCGGGGCGGGTTATGACTGGCTGGGCGTTCTGGGCAGCCAGATCCTGCCGGCCGGCATCCAGAGCCGGTCGCGCTGGTTCTGCTCGGAGTTCTGCGCCCACGTCCTGGAGCTGGAGCGGCCGCAGCGCTACAGCCCGGGGCAGCTGGCCAAGACTGTGCGCTGGGCCTCGAACCTGGTTCCGCTTTTGTAGCCCCCCCTCTTACACAACCCGCCGCGCGACCCGCGCGCGCGGATCCGCCAGCCTGTGCAGCGTCACCTACCCACCTGCGCAGGCAACCTTCCATGGTCGACTTCCATCACGGCGTGCGTGTCCTCGAGATCAATCAGGGCACCCGCTCCATTTCCACCGTTTCCACGGCCGTCATCGGCATGGTTTGCACCGGCAGCGATGCCGATGCCACCACCTTCCCGCTCGACACGCCCGTCCTGCTGACCAACGTCCAGGCCGCTGTCGGCAAGGCCGGCACCAAGGGCACCCTGGCCACCTCCCTGCAGGCGATCGCCGACCAGTCCAAGCCCGTCGTGGTCGTGGTCCGGGTCGCAGACGGCGCCAGCGCGGCGGAGCTGCAGTCCAACCTGATCGGCGGCGTGGTCGCCGGCAGATACACCGGCATGAAGGCCCTGCTCGCGGCCAAGGCCAAGCTCGGCGTGACGCCGCGCATCCTGGGCATTCCCGGGCTCGACACCCAGGCCGTGACCACCGCCCTGCTGCCGATCGCCAAGCAGCTGCGCGCCTTCGTCTACGCCAGCTGCTATGGCTGCGCCACCAAGGAAGAGGCCGTCGCCTACCGCACCCAGTTCAGCGCCCGCGAGCTGATGCTCCACTGGCCGGACTTCCTGGCCTGGTCGACCGCCGACAACAAGACCGTCACCGCGGCCGCCACCGCCCGCGCCCTGGGCCTGCGTGCCCAGATCGACCAGGAGACCGGCTGGCACAAGACCCTCTCCAACGTCGCCGTGGCCGGCGTCACCGGCGTGTCCAAGGATGTCTTCTGGGACCTGCAGAACACCGCTACCGACAGCGACTACCTCAACGGCAACCAGATCACCACGCTGATCAACCACGAGGGCTACCGCTTCTGGGGCTCGCGCACCTGCAGCGACGACGCGCTCTTCACCTTCGAGAACTACACCCGCACCGCCCAGGTGCTGGCCGACACCATGGCCGAGGCGCATTTCTGGGCCGTGGACCGCCCGATGCACCCCAGCCTGGTACGCGACATCGTCGAGGGCATCAACGCCAAATTCCGCGAGCTGACCCGCCAGGGCTACCTGCTGGGCGGCGAGTGCTGGTACGACGCCGACGGCAACGCTGCCAGCACCCTCAAGGCCGGCAAGCTGTGGCTCGACTACGACTACACCCCCGTCCCGCCGCTGGAAGACATGACCCTGCGCCAGCGCATCACAGACCGCTACCTGGCCGACTTCGCGACCCGCGTAAACGCCTGATCCTGATCACCCGGCGCCCCTACGGGCGCGCACTGGAGAGCTGCCCTCATGGCCATGCCCCGCAAACTCAAGAACATGATGCTTTTCAACGACGGCCACTCCTACCTTGGCGTCGCCAAGTCCGTCACCCTGCCGACCCTCGGCCGCAAGATGGAAGCCTTCCGCGGCGCCGGCATGAACGGCCCCGTCAAGGCTGACCTGGGTATGTCCGACGACGGTATCCAGCTGGAATGGACCCTGGGCGGCCTGGACCTAACCGTCCTCAAGCAATTCGGCGCGGTGGGCGCCGCGGCCGTGCCCCTGCGCTTCACCGGCAGCTACCAGCAGGACGACACCGGCGAGGAGACCGCCGTCGAGATCGTCGTCCGTGGTCGCCACGAATCCATTGAGATGGGTGAAGCCAGCGCCGGCGAGGACACCGAGCACAAGATCACCACCGCCGGCAGCTACTACAAGCTGATCGTGGACGGCGAGACCGTGATCGAGATCGACCTCCTTAACTTCATCGAGATCGTTGGCGGCGAAGACCGCCTGGCCAAGCAGCGCGCCTCGCTCGGCATCTGATCCCGCCCCTTTTCCAGCCCGCCCCGGCGGGCAATCCCTAGCCTATTCCCTGGAGCACCACCATGAGCGATACCACCCCCGAGAACGTCATCGTCCTAGACCAGCCCATCGTCCGCGGCACCACCACCATCGACCAGATCGCCCTGCGCAAGCCCAACGCCGGCGCGTTGCGCGGCATCACCCTGTCCGACCTGCTGCAGATGGACGTCAACGCCATCGTCCGCGTGATCCCGCGCATCAGCACCCCGACGCTCACTGAGGCCGAGGTCCGCGCTATGGATCCCGCCGACCTGGTCGACGCCGGGAGTGTCGTCGCCAGTTTTTTGCTCAAGAAGTCCATGAAGGCGGATCTCTTCCCCGCCACGTAGAGGATGCGATGGCGGATCTCGCCATCACCTTCCACTGGCACCCCGCTGAGCTCGATCAGCTGAGCGTTTCCGAACTGATGGACTGGCGCGAACGCGCCCGCAAACGAGTCGCCCCCGATGGCCAATGACCTGCAGATCCGCGTCCTCCTGTCCGCCCTGGACAAGGTCACGGCCCCACTCAAACGCATCGCCGGGGGCGGCAACGCGACCGCCCGGGCACTCAAAGCTGCCCGGGACCGGGTCAAAGAGCTCAACCAGCAGCAGCAAGACATCAGCGCCTACCAGCGCCAGCGCGAGGCGGTGCGCCAGAGCGCCGAGGCCCTGGCCAAGGGCCAGGAGAAGCTACGGTCCTACCGCGAGCAGCTCAAGGCCATGGACGCCCCGTCCGCCGCCTTCCAGAAGACCTTCGCCAACGCGGCGGCAGCTGTCGACAAGCTGCAGGCCAAGCACACCGCCCAGCGCACCGAGCTGCAGCGCCTGCTGCCGATCATGCGCGCCAGTGGCGTCGACACCCGCGACCTCGGCGGCGCCCAGGCGCGCCTGCAGGCGCAGATCAGCAGCGCCAATGCGGCGATCGACACCCAGAAGAACAAGCTCGAGCGCCTCAATCGCACCCAGGAGAAGTTGGCCAGCGCCCGCGGTAAGCTCAAACGCGGCCAGGAGTTCGCCGGCAACGCCGCCATGGCCGGGGCCAGCTCGGCGGCCACCGGCGCCGCGATCGGTGGCCCGGTGCTGGGCATGATCAAGGCCTTCGCGCCGGCCGAGGACGCCGCCACCCAGCTGCGGGCCTCGCTGATGCAGAGCGATGGCTCAGTCCCCAAGGAATTCAAGGAAATCTCCGACCTGGCCACGCGCCTGGGCGATCGCCTGCCCGGTACCACCGCCGAATTCCAGGAAATGATGACCATGCTGGTACGCCAGGGGATGGCGGCCAAGACCATTCTCGGTGGCTTGGGTGAGGCGGCCGCCTACCTGGGGGTCCAGCTCAAGATGCCAGTCACCGAGGCCGCGGAGTTCGCGTCCAAGATGCAGGACGCCACCCGCACCAGCGAGAAGGACCTCATGGGCCTGATGGACACCATCCAGCGCGGCTTCTACCTGGGCGTCGAATCCAACAACATGCTGGAAGGCTTCAGCAAGATCAGCCCGGCGCTGGACATCATCAAGAAGGAAGGCCTCGAGGCCGCCAACGCCCTTGCTCCCTTGCTGATCCAGCTCGACCAGACCGGGATGGAGGGCGGAGCTGCCGGCAATGCCCTACGCAAGATCTTCCAGATGGGCATGGATACGGACAAGGTTGGCAAGGCCAACAAGGGCCTCAAGGACAAGGGCATCAAGCTGGACTTCACCGACGGCAAGGGCGAATTCGGCGGCATGGAGAAGCTCTACGCCCAGCTGGACAAGCTCAAGGGCCTCAACACCGAGACCCGCCTGGGCGTGCTGAAACAGGTGTTCGGCGACGACTCCGAGACCCTCACTGCGCTCAATACCATGATGTCCAAGGGCCTGGCCGGCTACCAGGAAGTCCAGGGCAAGATGAAGGCCCAGGCCGACCTGCAGATGCGCGTCAATGAGCAGTTGGGCACCCTCTCCAACACCTGGGAGGCCGCGACGGGCGCCTTCACCAACGCCCAGTCCGAATTCGGCGCCGCCATTGCGCCCCAGCTCAAGCAAATCATCACCTGGCTGGGCGACCTCGCCGGCAAAACCGGCGCATGGGCCCGCGAGAATCCGGTCCTCGCCGGCAACCTGGTCAAGGTGGCCGCGGTGCTGTCTGCCGTCTCGATCGCCTTCGGCACCGTCGCCCTGGGCGTTGCCGGCGTGCTCGGCCCCTTCCTCGCGCTACGCTTCATGCTTGCCCAGGTCGGCATCCGCCTGCCGAGCCTGATCGGTCTGCTGTTCAACCTCGGCAAAACCGCCCTGCCGCTGGTGGCCACCGGCTTCCGGCTGCTCGGTGCCGCAGTGGTGGCCAACCCCATCACCGCCGTCATCCTCGGCCTGGTCACCGCGGGCGCCCTGCTCTACACCAACTGGAGCACTATTGGCCCGTGGTTCAGAGGGTTGTGGGAGGAGATGAAGATGGGTGCCACGGGTGGTATTGCTGAGATCGCCAAGCTGATCCTGGACTTCTCGCCGATCGGGCTCTTCTACCGCGCCTTCGCGGCAGTGATGAGCTACTTCGGCGTCGAGCTCCCGGCCAAATTCACCGACCTCGGCGGCATGATGATGCAGGGCCTGGTCAACGGCATCACCAGTGGCCTAGGCGCGGTGAAGAACGCCGTCATGGGCGCCGGCGAGAGCGCGATCAACTTCTTCAAGGAGAAGCTCGACATCCACTCCCCGTCCCGCGTCTTCGCCTCCCTGGGCGAGTTCACCATGCAGGGCCTGGCCATCGGCCTGGGCAAGGGGGAAGGCAGTCCGCTGGCCCAGATCGCCGACACCGCCAAGCGCATCGCCAGCGCCGGCACGGTCGCCCTGGGCATCGGCACCGCCGCCACCCCCGCGCTGGCCAACGGCATCACCTTCGACGACCGACCTGCGATGTCCGCGGCAGCCCCTGCTGCCCCGGCGGGCGGCGACGTCTACAACATCACCATCAACGCGGGTGCCGGTACGGACGCCCAGGCGATCGCCCGCGAGGTCCAGGCCGCCCTGGCCCGCATCGAGAGCCAGAAAGCCGCCCGCGGCCGCAGCAGCCTCAAGGACAGGAGCTGATCACCATGATGATGGCCCTCGGCAATTTCATCTTCAGCCTCTACACCCTCGCCTACCAGGAGCTGCAGCGGCAGACCGACTACCGCCATGCCAGCAGCTCGCGCGTGGGCGCGGCGCCGGCCCGCCAGTTCCTCGGCAAGGGGGACGACAGCATCACCCTGCCCGGCTGGCTCGCCCCGGAGCTCGCCGGCACGCCCAGCAGCCTGGACGTGCTGCGCTACATGGCCGGTACCGGTGGCGCCTGGCCGCTGATCGAGGGCAGCGGGCGGATCTACGGGCTCTGGGTCATCGAGAGCATCACCGAGACCAAGACGCTCTTCTTCCAGGATGGCACCCCGCGCCGCATCGAATTCAGCATCGCCCTCAAGCGCGTCGACGACGACACCGGCCGCGAGCTGCTCGGCGCCGGCCTGGCCGGCATGGGCACCCTGCTGAGGAAACTGCTTTGATCCAGGAGCTGCTCGACACCGCCACTGGCCAGCTGCGCACCCTCGGCCGCGACCTGGTCCAGGGCGCCATCTATGCCCAGGCCCGCTACCAGATCCTGGTCGACGGCCAGGACATTAGCGCCCTCGTCGCGCCGCGGCTGATCAGTCTGGATCTGACGGACAACCGCGGCCTCGAGGCCGACCAGCTGAGCCTGGTGCTGTCCGACCACGACGGCCTGCTGGCCATCCCGCCCCGGGGCGCCAATATTCGCCTCTGGCTGGGCTGGTCCACTACCGGACTGATCGACAAGGGCAGCTACATCGTCGACGAGACCGAACACAGCGGCGCTCCCGACGTGCTGAGCATCCGCGCCCGCAGCGCCGACCTGCGCAAGGGCCTCAAGACCAAGCGGGACCAGAGCTACAGTGCCACCACCCTGGGCGCCGTGCTGCGCGTCCTGGCCGCGCGCCAGGGCCTCACCCCGCTCATCGCGCGCGACCTCGAGGCGCAGAAGATCCTGCAGCTGGATCAGACCGGCGAATCGGACGCCAACCTCCTCACCCGCCTGGGTGAAGACTACGACGCGGTGGCCACCGTGAAGGCTGGCCGGCTGCTGTTCCTCCCAGCCGGCGGCGGCAAGTCGGTCAGCGGCGCCGACCTGGGCCACGTCACCCTCACCCGCAAGGACGGCGACCAGCACAGCTACCTCCAGGCCGACCGCGAGAGCTACGACGCCGTGCGCGCCTTCTACTACGACGTCAACAGTGCGAAGAAGAAGGAGGCCATAGCCGGCGGCGGCGAGAACGTGAAGGACCTGCGCCACACCTACGCCGACGAGCTCTCCGCGCTGCGCGCCGCCCGGGCCGAGTGGAACCGCCTGCAGCGCGGTACCGCCACCCTCACCTACCAGCTGGCCCTGGGCCGCCCTGAGCTCATGCCCGAGCTCACCTACACCCTGCAGGGCGTGAAGGCCGAGATCGACGCCATCATCTGGTACGGGGGGAACGTGCAGCACAGCCTCACCGCGGACGGCGGCTACACCACGCGCCTGGAGCTGGAAGCCAAGCTGCCGGAGGACCTGGTCGCCGACCTGGTCGACGAGATCCAGGGCGACTACACCGGCATAATCGCCTACTACCGCGACCCCAAGACCGGCAAGGAGCACACCCTCACCGCGGGCGACCAGAGCAAGCCGCGGCGGCTGCGGCATCTGTACGCCACCAAGGCGACGGCAAAGCGGGCGGTGGATCGCGAGTGGCGCAAGATGCAGGAATCCAAGGCATGAAAAAGCCCCCTGCCGTAAGGCTCCGGGGCTATGGATTGCAGCGCTCAGGTAGTCAAATCACGCTTTCTTTTTAGATCTTGAATTCCTGGCACTTTTATCTGTCGGCTTGTAGTACATAGAAACCGGAAAATGGCGCACCTGGTATCGCAATCCAGTAGCAGGATGCACGTGGGATGTTATTTCACTCAGCGTCTGCAAACATCTCTCATGACGCGCTACGGCTATCTCGTAATTGCTAACAAGATAATCCATCCAGCCATCAAGAAAATCCAGCTTGCTTTGCTTACTAGTATAGACAATAACTGCTCCTTTAGAGCTAAAACCATTACCATCTGAGTAGCGATCGCAAAGCTGGCGAAAGCCTTCCATTACATACGCTGGGCCATCATCTAACTTAGCTTCTCCTAGCCAATTAAACCTGCCAGACTTTACCAAAAAATCCACATGGCCATTTCTATTACTATCGTGCTCAGCATCAAGACCTGCACCCTTCAACCATGTAAGAATTATGGTAGAAAGCTGATCCTCACCTAACGTATGAAAAACTGATTTATTTTGCTCAAGGTTAATAATTGCGTTAATCAAGTGCTCTTCGACGTCGCAGCAAAAATCATCATAGCTAGGCCTCGACAAATCTCTTTCGACGGTCACCCTAACAACACTTCCGCCTGGGAGATTCATAATCGTCTCAAGATTCACGATCTAGAACCTCTCGACAGAAAACAAACACAACATAAACATACTGCTTGTAGTTATCCACATTATAACTATAATGTGGATGTGCTAGAACGCCATTCTCCGCAGCATCTCTTAATGCCTCAACATCTAAATAATAGAATTCACCACTATCCTCTACAAACTGATACTTCTGTTCGAAAACTGAAAGGGGCGGGGACTTCAAATAGTTGAGACACCTTTGAAGCTGATCCAAAGAACAGCTTCTATGAGTAAAGCCGAGAAGAGCCTCATATGTGAAGACCGGGTTTTCTATAGGAGACTCTATCGCAGCGTCGAAGATGC
This sequence comes from Pseudomonas benzopyrenica, assembly GCF_036884265.1. Lineage (NCBI taxonomy): Bacteria > Pseudomonadati > Pseudomonadota > Gammaproteobacteria > Pseudomonadales > Pseudomonadaceae > Pseudomonas > Pseudomonas benzopyrenica. Next base: position 2,386,937 of record NZ_CP145723.1, read on the forward strand.
TCCTACAACAATCGTTCAACCCAAGGACGGCGAGGTCTGCTTCGATTTTTTCACGCACTTGGCCGATGTTCATTTTTTGGCATCAAAGTCAGTATTTTCTGAGTTACGAAACGGTTGTCACTTGCGTACTTGATACCACGTACGATAGCGTGATCGTACCGCGCCCCTAGTTTCATAGCCTCTCTACAACTACCTGGAATAAACAACTCAGGTATTGAATCTGTACCATCTATATCTTTTCTATGCCAGATGATGGAGATTTCGAAAGGCATAATTTTGTGGTCAATAGCCTTGGCACCATTCAAATGAAACTCTTCTGTTCGAAGATCCCTACCGCCCTGCATGGTTTCGTGTTTTACAGAATCCGACTCTGTACGAAAACCAAGCTTTTTGATAGCGCCAGATGGATCAGAATAGATATTCTTAATCAGAGGGAGAAGATTAAGAGGAAGCCCAATTCCAGAATTATAAACTGTAGCACCAAAGACAACCCCGGAAAATGTCCGAAGATCCTCGTTAGACTTTCTTTGCTGCTGGACCGTCTGAAGCACTGCGGACCCTCTCATTACATCCGCCCGCAGCTGTAATACATTCAACCCGACATCGTAGTATATTACATCAAAAGTTTGTCGCGAAACATACTTCGTCGCTACGAACTTATCGTATTCCTTGAAGCGCTCAGGCAAATCGGATGAAAAATTCTCCCTCGTGTATTCCTCAGAGACCTCAAACCGCCTGCGTCTACTGAGGACACATCCAACACCAAACTCATCTGAAAATACGTCTACGATCTCGTACTTCTCTGTGGCCGAACTCAGCTCTTCACTAGATGCCATCAGTGGATATTTTTTTGCCAAGCCACTCGATGAAATCTTTAGATTTTTCAACCCATCAGCGAGCACTTGACCTACTGAGCTTGTGACAGAAAAATAGGCAACAGACTTCATGTCATTTACTGCCAGATCTTTAAGAGCGTCCGCTAAGCGAGAATAGAGACGAGGATCCTTATTAATGGCCTGCTCAAGGATCATCCCCAACTGCGCCCAACTTCTTGCCGTTGGTATTCCTGCCCCCCTAAGAATATATTGAAGGTAGTTTATATTCATTCTGGTACGGAGCTCAGAGATCAGGGCACTGCTATTCATTTCCAAATAAATCCTTCAAGAACTCTTCTAATTTTAGAGGTGAAGATCGAAGGACAAATGAACAGGAGCTGCCGCTAGAGCGAGACTCTTAGGATGAAAACTCCTAAGCAGACTGTTGAAACGTTCCATGTTCAAAGCCAATCAGATCCATCGATAACCAGATTAGAATCGTCCAATGACAATCGCAAGGGCGTTCGTCAGGTATTACAGCCGTTGCTCCCATTTGCCTCCACCCGCTTTTCCTTCTCGGCAATAGCAGACCCGACGAGCTCAGCCCGCCCGCGGCAACTCCCCCCACCGCGTCGTATACCCCCGCGACAACAGCTCCCGCCGCATCTGCCACCCCGGATCGGCGGGCACCCGCCCCACGTGCAGCGCCGCCCGCCCGTACCGCGCGTTGATCCGGTCCACCACCTGCATCAGCTCGCTAGGCCGCCCCTGCCCGGCCGGGGCGAAGAGATCCGGCGTGAACTCGTCCGTCTGCACGATGCTGCCCAGCACCACGGCGCATTTCGAGTAGGCGTAGCCCTCGCGATAGATTGGGTCCAGCCCGGCCAGCGCGGCCTGCACCAGGATGCGGGTATCGTCGGTCGGATGCGCCAGCTGGATGCCCAGGCTGCGGTAGTAGCGGCGGTCCTCGGGCTCGTGCTGGCCGGTCTGCACGCTCACCAGCAGCGTGGAGCACAGCGACCCCTGCTCGCGCAGCTTCTCGGCCGCCCGGGTCACGTAGGTGGCCATGGCCTCACGCAGCGCCTCGAGGCGGTACACCCGATGCCCGAACATACGCGAGCTGATGATCTCCTTCTTCAGCGGCGGCGCCTCGTGCAGGCGCATCCACTGCTCGCCGCGTAGCTCCCGTGCCGTCCGCTCTAGGACGCGAGAGAACTCTTTGCGCAGCATCGATAGATCCGCCCGGGCCAGGTCCTCGGCGGTAGTGATGCCGAGCCCCTGCAGGCGAGTGGTCAGCTTGCGGCCCACGCCCCACACATCGCCGGCCGGCGCCAGCGGCAGCAACCGCCCCTGCCGCAGCGAGTCGGTCAGGTCTACCACCCCGCCAGTAGCGCGCCAGGTCTTCCCGGCCCACTGCGCGAGCTTGGCCAGCGTCTTGGTGGTCGAGATCCCGACCCCGACCGGGATGCCCACCCAGCGGTGCACCCGCGCCTGTATCTCCCGGCCGAGCGCCTCCAGGTCACCGGGCATGCCCGTGAGGTCCGCCCAGCATTCGTCGATCGAGTAGACCTCCAGGTCCGGCACCATCCCCTGGATGGTCCGCATCACGCGATTGGAGACGTCGGCATAGAGCTCGTAGTTGGAGCTGAAGACGGCGACGTGGTGCTGCCGCAGGAAGGCCCGATTCTGGAAGTACGGCACGCCCATACCGATGCCCAGGGCCTTCGCCTCGCGGCTTCGGGCAATCACGCATCCATCGTTGTTCGACAGCACCACCACCGGCCGCCCTTTCAGCTCGGGCCGGAACAGCCGTTCGCAGCTGCAGTAGAAGGAGTTGCAGTCGATCAACGCGTAGACGCTCATGGCCGCAAGTCTCGCATCAGGAAGTCGACCACGCCCCAAAGCTCTACCTCACCGATCAGATCGAGGGGCCGCGGGTGGCCATCACGTCCGATCGTGGCCAGCAGTTGCTGCCGCTCCTGGCTGGTGAGCACCGTGCAGAGTCGGTGCTCACAGTCGGCCACCACGATCACTGCGCGCCCGGGCTCGACATCCCCGGCACGGTCCACGACCAGGACATCCCCCTGGTGGATGCTCAGCCCCGCGAGGGCTTCGCTGTTCACCAGCCAGAGCCAGAGGTTGGGCGCGCCCCAGCCAATCGCCTCATCGATCGAAAGCGGCAGCTGCGCATGATCCTCGGCCGGACTCTGAAAGCCGGTGATCTTCAGCCGCGCCTGGGAGAGCGTGAGCTGTGCGAGTCTGCGACCCCGTGTCTTGAAAGCGTCCATGATGGCACCTTGATACTGTACGTTTAAACAGTATAGGTGCTGGCTTCAGAAAGAGGTCAACAGACGGAGCGACGAATGGTGTCTACTGGCGGTGAGGTAAGGGACCGGCAGCCCACCGCAGGCTGCGCGTCAGAAGCAGGATGCGCCCTTGATCGGCGCTGGAAAGGTGACGGAAGGCATCAAGCAATTCTCGCTCGACCTCCACCAGGCGCATAGCGTCTTCTCGACGTTGTCGCGGCTCTGCCTGGGTATAACTCACCTGCTCCATGGTTGCATGACCCTCACATTACTGTATTTGCATACAGTACATTTTGTGACTTAGGTCGCCAACCCTTAAGGGTTACTTAATACGAAAAGCCCGGCGTAGAGGCCGGGCTTGCAGATCAGGACTTGGGACAGCGGGCAAGCGCTCGCTGGATCATCTCCGTAGGTGGCGGGACTTTCCAGGTCGTGCCAGTGCCAACCGATTTCGGATCGTCGCGCCAGATCTCGGTCAAATCATGCCAGCCCATCTTCGCTGCCTTGGACCGTGCTGATCCATTGACGGCGTAGGTGGTGTTGCCAACGCGCACCACGGTATAAGCCGGTGGCTCGCAGTCCAGCAGCACGGCAGGCACGGTAAAGGGCCAATCCTGGCCGTACTCTTCTGCCGTGATCTTCTCGCCATGTGCAGCGGACGGCGCACCCAGAACCTTGATGAAAAACCAAGCCGCGACCGTGATGAACGCCAGGCCGTAGAAGTAGTGCTTCAGACGGATACCTGGATTCTTGACCCCACAACCAGGGCAAACCTTGGCCGTCGGCGCCGCCTGGTGGCTACAGGTCTTACAGGGCGTCAGCGCCATGCGACACCTCCTGAAAAGGAGGCAGCGAGGCAATTCGCGAGCGAGCGATAGTGATGGGTCATGGAACTGCTCCTTGTGGAATCCATGCTTCCCGGCCCCCATGGCCGGGGCCGACAGGGCTTACGCCTTGCCGGAATCCAGTGCGCCGTCTGCTGCAGCCAGGGCGAAGGCCATACGGCGCGCGGCGTCTTTGCTTGTATCGGACATTCCTCGAAAGTGCCGCAGGAGCTCCGCCTCATCTGAATTGAGGCTGTCCACAGTCGTTGGCGTAGGTGTCCCAAAGAGTACGAAATTGACATCGATTCCGAGAGAAGCAACCGCAATCAGGTAGCTAGCATCGGGATTGCGCTCGCCTTTTTCGTAACCAAGCTGGGTGTTTTTAGCAATCCCAACAGCCACGGCCAAGTCGGTTTGGCTGAGGCGTAACCGCGTCCGTTCATCCCTCAAGCGTGAACCGATGGTCATAAAATTCGTACCTTACTCCCTTGACAGGTCCTAAATATCGGACCAATCTGCGCATCACCCACCCATAATCACACGATTTTGCACCATGGCCGAAACCTACGCTACCGACCAAGCCTGCAAAGAAGCCCGCGCCCGACTGGAGATGCAGGGGATGTCCGTAAAGGACTTCGCGATCCAGCATCAGCTGAACCCCAGTACCGTTTACGCGGTGATTAACGGGCAGAAGAAATGCCTTCGCGGCGAAGCGCATCGAGCCGCTGTACTGCTGGGTATCAAGCAGGGAGCTATCCCGGCGCAAGTTGCAGCAGAACGATAGGGCCGAACGCCCCAGGGAGATACTGGAAGATGAAACGCCCCGCCCTAGAAACCCGCCGTCAGGTCATTAGCGCCGTGATCTGCGCCTACCCTGGCGGTCGTGAATGCGCCGCCGCCCGCCTCGGCCTGCCGCTCAAGAAATTCGACAACCACGCCTACGAGACCGCCGGCTGCCGCCCGCTCAATGACCAGCAGATCCTGCTGCTGGAGCAAGAGACCGGCACCACCCACCTGGTGGACTACCTGGCCGCTCAATACGGCGGCTTTTTCGTGCGCCAGGCCGAGGTGGGCGACCTGGACAATCTCGATCTCTACAGCCGCGGCGTGGAGACAGCCGTCAGGCGTGGGCGGCTGAACCAGCTGATTGCTGAAGCGCTTGAAGACGGCGTGATCGATGAGAAAGAGGTCGTTGCCCTCCTAGCCGCCCACCGCCACTACATGGCCGGCAGCAGCGAAGAATTGCATGCGCTCGTCACGCTCCATGCTCGCCGGCCCAGGAGCAAACCCAACTAGCCTCAAGCCCCAGATCCCATACGACCTGCCAGGGTGGCAGGCGAGTAGTCGGCGCGGAGCGCCAGAACCCGGCCAGGCCGGAGCCGCGCAAGCGGTGGGAGTCACGATGCAGTTTTTGTGGAAGCTATTTGGCAAGACGAAGAAGACGCGGTTTCGCTGCGAGATCTGCGGCGCCCCCCTGATCTGCCGGACCAGTTGGTTCGAACACATCTTCATGAGGCGCGAGCTGTACCAGTGCGACTTCGTCCCATGCAGCCAAAGCTATTGGGGCCGCACCGAGCTGACCCACGCCGCCAACAGGAGCGGCCTTCCGGGTTCTCCGCCCTCTCAGTTGCCGATGCAAAACGAGGATTACGTGCGTATGGCGGCGCACGTCTATCGCTACAACCAGTACCTCGCCGCGCAGAAGAAAGGTGAACAGCAGTTGGACCTGCTGGAAGCCGACCAGGAAGACCATCAGCCCATCAGAGAGGACCTCGCATCGTGACCACCACCAACCACCCCGCCGACTACCTCGACACCATGCAGGCTGCTGCCCTGGCTTACCTGCGCAAGCACGAAAGCCAGCACCTTGGCCGCAGCCAGGCCCTGCAGGATGCAGCGATCGAGCACCTGCAGCTGATGGGCGTGCCGTCGCACACCGCCGAGCGCCTGGTCGTCCGCGCCACTGATCATCTCGAAGCCCTCAAGGGCCACCGTTTCCTGGACGTCGACGCCAGCACCGGCGACGTCGTCGTCCTGGTCAACCCGGCCACCGGTCTGCGCTACCGCATCCCCGTGCAGGAGATCTTCGACGCCCTCATCGACGAAGACCCAGGCACGCGACAGCCCGCCGCCCGCTAAGCCCCTGACCACCTGATCCATGCCCGCCTTGCGTGGGTATGGGTGAACTGCGCTTTTTTGCAGCGAGAAACATCATGCCGAACACCCTTTCCCTCCAGATCGAGCTGCCGCCGGCAGTCGCCGAAACCTACGCCCGCTGGCTCCAGGGCCGCGCCGACTACATCGTCAACCAGCACTGGAACGAACCGCGCTTCCTCCGGATCGAGGACACCGACAAGCGCCGCGTTGCCATCCTGCAGCGCTTCCCTTCCATGCTCGCCGCCCACCAGACCGCCGCCCAGATCCGCGCTCAGCTGAGCAATCAGGAGGCGGCCCAATGACTCTGCATCCCATCCTCCTGGACGGCTCTCCCGCTCTACGCGCGATCGTCGAAACACATCCGCTGGTCCTTGGCGGTCTGCAGCAGCTGACAGCCCGCCCACGCGACGCGGCTCATCTCAGCGCAACTCTTGCCCACTACCTATGGAATCTGCCTGACGTCGACGATTCGGTGGTGATCAACGCTGTTATCGACTTGGCCTCCATCACCGGCTTCATCCAGACGATCCTGAGCGCCGCCGGCGTCGGGGAGGCCAACTGATGCGCCGCCAGCTCGATGTCACCCTGCACCGCAACGCCGGCCAGCCCCTGATCGTTTCCAACGACGGCGCCCTAGGTAAAGAGGACTACTGGACCTCCGCCGAGCTGCGCGAGCTCGCCCGTGCCTTGAACATCCTGGCCACCGACGCCGAACGCCATGAGGGCGGCGACCTGCGCCTGGTTCGCGACCTCGGTACCGGCCGCGCGGCGGAGTTCTGAGCATGTACCAGATGGATCACAAGCTCCGCGCCGACGTCCTGCAGCGCCTCGAGGGTGACCTCGGGATGCGGCACATCGCCGGGACGAACTACATGCGCAAGGGCGAGTGCCCGGCCTGCCACAAGCGCGAGCTCTTCACCGATCACCGCGCGCCCTGGGTGCTCAAATGCGGCCGCGAAGCCAAGTGCGGCCAGACCTGGCACGTCAAGGAGCTGTACAGCGACCTCTTCGAAGACTGGTCCGAACGATTCAAGCCGACCCAAGACGCCCCGGCCGCCAGCGCCGACGGCTACCTCCAGTTCGCCCGCGGCTTCGACCTGGGCCTGATCAAGGGCTGGTACACCCAGGAGAACTACTGGGACCGCGCCCAGGGCATCGGCTCGGCCACCGTGCGCTTCCAGCTCGACAAGGGCGGCTACTGGGAACGGCTGATCGATCGCCCGGCGCGCTTCGGCAAGCAGAAGGCCCGCTTCCAACCCGGCACCAGCTACCGCGGCGTCTGGTGGTGCCCGCCGAGCCTGGACCTGCAGACGGTCAAGGAGCTCTGGATCGTCGAAGGCATCTTCGACGCCATCGCCCTGACCCATCAGGGCATCGCCGCCGTCTCGGCCATGAGCAGCAACGCCTACCCGGAGCAGTCGCTTAAGTACCTGGCCACCGCCCGCGCCGGCAATCTGCCCAAGCTGGTCTGGGCCCTGGACAACGAGCCCGGTGCCCACCGCTACACCCGCCGCTGGGCGCGCCAGGCCCGCGAGCTGGGCTTCAACTGCGAGGCTGCGCAGATCCCGCAACCGGGCCCCCGCAAGGTCGACTGGAACGACCTGCACCAGCGGTGGGCCTTCGAGCAGGACCAGGCGAAGCGCGAGGAGCGCCGCGGCCAGGACCTCAAGGAGGCGCGCTACCATGGCGCCCTGCTGCTGGCCGACACCGCCGCGGAGAAGGCGGTGCTGATGTACGAATGGCGCGAGCGCCACGAATTCCACTTCACCTTCGAGAGCCGGCTCTACTGGTTCAAGCTCGACCTGGACAAGTACAACAAGGCCCTCACCCACCTCGAGGAGTCCGAGCGCGACGAAGACCGCGAGCTGACCACCAAGCAGCAGCGCGACAAGGCCATGCGCCTGGCCGGCAATGTGGTAGAGATCGCCAACTGCGCGCCCCAGGCGCTGTACTTCCAGCGCAACGAGGTCACCGACGAGTCCTGGTACTACTTCCGCGTCGAGTTTCCCCACGACGGCGCCCCGGTGAAGAACACCTTCACCGGGGCCCAAGTCGCCGCCGCGAGCGAGTTCAAGAAGCGCCTGCTCAGCATGGCCGCCGGCGCCGTCTTCACCGGCAGCGGCACCCAGCTGGACAAGATCATGAAGGACCAGCTCTTCGGCCTGAAAACCGTGGAGACCATGGACTACGTCGGCTACAGCCGAGAGCACGGCTGCTATGTCTTCGGCGACCTGGCGGTGCGCGAGGGCCAGCTGCACCAGGTCAACGACGAGGACTACTTCGACTTCGGCAAGCTGCGCCTCAAGACCCTGCAGAAGACCATCGGCCTCAAGCCCAACCCCGCCGCTGGCGACTACCGCAGCGACTGGCTGCCGCTGCTCTGGACCTGCTTCGGCGCCAACGGCCTGACCGCCCTCACCTTCTGGTTCGGCTCGCTGTTCGCCGAGCAGATCCGCGCCCGCTACCAGTCCTTCCCCTTTCTGGAAGCCACCGGCGAGGCCGGCGCCGGCAAGACCACCCTGCTGACCTTTCTCTGGAAGTTGTTCGGCCGGGCCGGCTACGAAGGCTTCGACCCGTCCAAGTCCTCCACGGCCGGCCGCAGCCGCGCCATGGGCCAGGTCGCCGGCATGCCCATCGTGCTGATCGAGGGCGATCGCAACGACCCGGAGAAGGCCCACGCCAAGAGCTTCGACTGGGACGAGCTGAAGGACTTTTTCGGCGGCGGCACCCTGCGCACCCGCGGCATGAAGACAGCGGGCAACGAGACCTACGAGCCGCCCTTCCGCGGCACCATCGCTATCAGCCAGAACGCCCCCGTCAGCGCCTCCGAGGCCATCCTCACCCGGATCGTGAAGCTGCACTTCACCCGCCCCGTGCTGACCGACGAGAGCCGCGCCGCGGCCGACACCCTGAGCCGCATGGACGGCGAGGCCCTGAGCCACTTCCTGCTGCGGGCTACCCGTAAGGAGGCCGAGGTGCTGGCCCGCTTCCATGAGCTCTTCCCGCAGTACGAAGCCAGGCTGCGCCGCCTGGGCGACACCTGCTTCTGCTGCGGCACCCGCCTGACCGGTGACAGCCATCGCTGCAGTAGCTGCCAGAGCGACCTCGTCGGCCACCTGCGCATCGAGCGGATCGTGAAGAACCACGCCATGTTCCTCGCCCTGCTCGACTGCCTCGCCCTGGTAGTGGACATCCCCGCCGGCATGGTCAGCCAGACCCAGCGCACCATCGTTCGCATCGCCCTGGAACGGCAGGCAGCCATCAGCGCGGACAACCCCGTCGTCACCGAATTCTGGCAGGTCTACGACTACCTCCAATCGCTCAGCGAAAACCCGGTCGTCAACCACAGCAAGAACCCGGCTGAGGTGGCCATCAACCTCAACGAATTCATCGAGCGCGCCGCCGAGCACCGTCAGCGCCTGGCCGACATGAGCACCCTGCGCGAGCTGCTCAAGGATTCCCGCCAGTTCCGCTACCTCGACAACAAGGCCGTCGACAGCCGTATCCGCGAGCTGCAGCGCGCTGCTGCGCCTCTCGACAACCGCCCCAGCAAGGTCCGCTGCTGGGTCTTCAGCAACCCCCACTACCAACCTACGGACAAGGCCAGCAGAAACCGCTGACAGACACCGGAAACGAAAAGGCCCGGGAGAGCTGTAACTCCCCCAGGCCCTGCCACCACCCCTGGAGATTCATCATGCCAATGACTCAGAGCAGCAGCACTCAACAGCCTATCACGCTCCACCCGACCCTCGTCCGCCGGTACCGAGCCACCGCCCTGCTCGGCGAGGCGCTCATCCGCTACCAGGTCAGCAACACCCTGGGCGATCGCATCCACCTCCTCGCCCTGGCCAGCATGGCCAACGTCCTCGGCGCCCTGAAGCAGGAGGACGCCGACATCATCAACACCACCTTGGCCAAGCCGGCCCAGCAGCACATGGGAAAGGGAGAATGACCATGAACAACCTCAGTCTCATCAGCAATGCCTTCCAGTTCGCCGAGCGCGACGTCCGTACCGCCATCGGAGCGGATGGCGAGGTGTGGTTCTGCGCCAAGGATGTATACGAGGTGCTTGGCATCGTCTGGAAAGGCGCGTCCGGCAGCCTGAAAAACACCCCCGAAAAGTGGCAAGGGGTCTGCTACTGCAAGACCCCTGGCGGGGGTCAGGAGGTCATTTTCATCTCAGAACCCGCCATCTATCAGACTGCTTTCGCCTCTCGTAAACCGGAGGCACAGGCGTTTGCCGAATGGGTCTGCGGTGAGGTACTGCCCTCCATCCGCAAGCAAGGCTTTTTCGGTACCGTCCCCGGTCCGCAGCGCGCAGCCTACTCCCGGCAGATCGGCAAGCTCACCCAGCACCTGGTTGGCACCAAGGACGCTTTCGCCCGCCAGCTCTTCATTGGCGAGCTGCGAGACCTCTGCAACCTGGTAGGCAGACCGATGCCAGACCTGGCCCTGCTGGGCAAGGACCACCAGCAACTGCCGTTGGGGGTGTGACCCTTGAACACACTCTTCCTGCTCATGGCCCAGTACCAGGGCGCCGTGGTGGTACCGCTGGAGCGCCTCTGCACCGACTATTTCAGCCACCTGACGCCGACAAAGCTCCGTAGCAAGATCGTCGCCGGCGTCATCGACCTGCCGCTGGTGCGGATCGAGAACAGCCAGAAGGCCGCCCAGGGCGTGCACCTCACCGATCTCGCCCGCTACCTGGACCTGCAGCGCGAGCGGGCCGTCCTCGAGAACGACAAGCTGCACAACCGAGCACGCTAGCCCGGGACGCGCGCGCCGAGCACCACCGGCGCCGCGATGATCCTCTCCAGCCAGGGCCATCCCGCATAGGGATCGCCCTGGCCTCTCAGGTGCGTATAGCGTCGCATCGAATTCCAGTCGCGATGGCCCGACACGCTGGCCACCCGCGGGATGTCCCAGTCCATCTCGAACAGCCGGCTCACCCCATCGTGGCGCAGGTCGTGGAAGCGCAGATCCTGCAGTTCCAGGAACTGGCAGGCCCGGGTGAAAGACGCGGAGATGGAGTCGCCGTTGTAGGGAAAGATCCGCTCGCACTCACGCGGCATCGACTGGACGATGGCCCAAGCCTCATCCGGCAGATGGCACCAGACGTGGTTGCCGATCTTCTGCCCTGGATTCTTCATGTCGCGCACCAGCACCGCCTGCCGGCGTTCGTCTAGGTCGTCCCAGCGGATCCGCGTGATCTCCTCCTGGCGGCGGGTGGAGAAGATGGCGAAGGCGATCACCTTGGGCATGTTGATCGACGCCGGCCGGCGCCGCTGCATCTCGAAGAAGTGTTCCATCAGCAGGTCCAGCTCCCGCAGCTCTGGCCGCCGGTCGCGCTCCTTGCTCTTGCTGACCATGCCCATTTTCTTCAACACCCGGCGGGCATCAGCCATGGCGTGCGGGTCAATCTCGTAGCCCCAGGCCGGCCGCGCGATCGACAGCACGGCCGCCAGGTGCGAGAGGTCATTGCCCACCGTCTGCGCCTGCACCGCACCGCCCTCGGCGCCCATTCGCCACTGCCCGTACTCCACCAGGCGCTGGCTGGTGAGGTCGCGGTCCTGCAGGTCGCCCAGCCAGGTCTCGCCGATGGCCTTGAGCGTCGCTTCCTTGGTCCGGCCGAGGGCGCCGCCATACTGCTCCAGGTACCTGGCGATCATCTGCCTCACGGTCGCCCCGCCCCGCGCGGCCCTTTCCAGCGCGCCAGGATGCGCCAGTTCCGTTTCCCGCTTTTTCACCCACGCCTGGGCGGTCTGCTTCCGGTCGAATGTTTGGGTTTCCTGATAGACTCGGACTCCATCCCGCATGATGCGGACCTGGGCCGTATAGCCCGTGCTGCCATCCCTCCGGCGGCGTGAAGTTATCGTCCCCATTTCGATTTGCTACATCCCTGATTGCCGTTGCTACATTGTAGCAACGCACCTCTAAAAACAGGCTGAAATGTAGCAAAACGGGCCTAGAACAGACGTACCCAGATGCTTGCCGAAACCGCCTCAAACCCAGCAACCACGCGCCCTGAGCCGTCCCGCCGCTTTTCCGTGGCGCCCATGATGGACTGGACGGATCGTCACTGCCGTTATTTCCACCGACTGCTGTCCCAGCATGCCCTGCTCTATACCGAGATGGTCACCACCGGTGCCCTGCTGCATGGCGATGCCCAGCGGTTCTTGCGGCATGACGAGACCGAGCATCCCCTGGCGCTGCAGCTGGGCGGCAGCGTGCCAGCCGAGCTGGCTGCTGCGGCGCGGCTGGGTGAGCAGGCGGGTTATGACGAGATCAACCTGAATGTCGGCTGCCCCAGCGACCGGGTGCAGAACAACATGATCGGCGCCTGCCTGATGGCCTATCCCGAGCGGGTGGCCGACAGCGTCAAGGCAATGCGCGATGCCGTGGCCATCCCGGTGACGGTCAAGCACCGTATCGGCATCTCCGGGCGCGACAGCTACGAGGCTTTGCGGGATTTCGTCGGCCAGGTCGCCGAGGCCGGTTGCCGCAGCTTCACCGTGCATGCGCGCATCGCCATCCTCGAAGGACTGTCGCCCAAGCAGAATCGCGAGATCCCGCCGCTGCGCTACGACGTGGCCGCGCAGCTGGTGCAGGATTTTCCGGATCTCGAATTCATCTTGAATGGCGGGATCAAGACCCTGGACACCTGCCGCGAGCAGCTGGCGGTCTTCGATGGGGTAATGCTGGGTCGCGAGGCCTACCAGAATCCCTACCTGCTGGCCGAGGTGGACGCGGCGCTCTACGGTTGCGACCGTCCGCCACTGACTCGCCATGAAGTCATGCTGCGGCTGCGGCCCTATGTCGAGGCACATCTGCAACAGGGTGGTCTCATCCACCACGTCACCCGCCATGTTCTGGGCCTGGCGCAGGGATTTCCCGGCGCGCGGCGCTTCCGGCAACTGCTGTCCACCGATCTGCATCGCAGCCCTGAACCGCTGCGCCTGTATGACGAGGCCACTGAACTTCTCAGAGGCCACTGAGTCACGTCTCCACGATGTCCATTCGTTAACCGAAGGAAAGACCTGCCATGAGCAAGCTGGAACAACTCAAGCAATACACCACGGTCGTCGCCGATACCGGCGATCTGGACGCCATCGCCCGCCTCAAGCCCTACGACGCCACCACCAATCCCTCGCTGCTGCTCAAGGCCGCTGCCCTGCCCCGCTACGAAGAACACCTGCAAGCCGCCTTCAGCGGCGCCGGCGGTGACATCGGCCTGGCCTGCGATCGCTTCGCCGTCGCCGTCGGTGGTGAGATCCTCAAGCTGATCCCCGGCCGCATCTCCACCGAGGTGGACGCGCGCCTGTCCTTCGACACCGGCGCCACTCTGGATCGCGCCCATCGCCTGATCGAGCTGTACGAGAAGGCCGGCATCGGCAAGGACCGCGTACTGATCAAGATCGCCTCCACCTGGGAAGGCATCCGCGCGGCCGAGCAACTGGAAAAGGAAGGCATCCAGACCAACCTGACCCTGCTGTTCTCCTTCGCCCAGGCCGCGGCCTGCGCCGACGCCGGTGTGTTCCTGATCTCGCCCTTCGTCGGTCGCATCTACGACTGGTACAAGAAGGCCGAAGGCCGTGACTACGAAGGCGCCGAAGACCCGGGCGTGAAGTCCGTGACCCGTATCTACCAGTACTACAAGGCCAATGGCTACGAGACCGTGGTGATGGGTGCCAGCTTCCGCAACCTGAACCAGATCGAGCAGCTGGCAGGCTGCGACCGCCTGACCATCAGCCCCGAATTGCTGCAGCAGCTGTCGGAAGCCCAGGGCGACCTGCCACGCGTACTGACCGCCGACAGCACCGGTGGCGAACCCAAGCAGCAGCTGAACGAGGCTGCCTTCCGCTGGGCGCACAACGAAGACGCCATGGCCACCGAGAAGCTGGCTGAAGGCATTCGCCAGTTCGCGCGGGATCAGGAAAAGCTGGAAGTGCTGCTGCCCGGCAAGCGCTAAGCCGGAGCGTGGTCAGTGCCTTTCGAGGGCACTGACCAGATCGCGAAATGCATTGCGATTGGATTCATTGAGGCCCATCAACACCCGATGGGCTTCCAGCACGCGACTGCGCACCTCGGCTTCGGACTGATCCTGCGGTGGCAGGTCGGTCAGGCAATCCGGGCAAGGCAGGACCGTCTCGACGATGTTGAACACCTGGTCGAAACCCATGGAATCCAGCAGGCGCAGGATGTCCGGGTTGTTGGTGGTCAGCATGGGCAGCAGCCCGATGCGCTGCCGCGACAGGATCGACAGCTTGGCCAAAAGGCCCAGGGTGGTGCTGTCAATGCTCTGCGTCTCGGTCAGGTCGATGACGATGGACGAGAAATTCAACGACGAGAAGATGTGTTCGATGGTCGCGTCCAGCGCCGAGCACAGGGTCAGACGCACCTCGCCGGTAAACTTCAGGACGAAGGTGCCATCCTGCTCGGCAAATTGGATTTTTCCGGTGCTCATGCCAGGTTCCTGCTCAACACCAGCAAAGCGATATCGTCAGGCATCTCGGTAACGGATGCCAGATCCAGGGCTTCGCTCAGGCCTGCCAGTGTACCGCCGGCGCGGCGGACGTAATCGGGCAAGCTGTGTTCTTTCTCTTTCAAATTGTCTCCCGGCAGCAGGTCGAAGATGCCATCCGAAAAGAGGGTCAGGCTGAAACGCTCGGGCAGATCCATCTGGTGGTCATTGTAGGTCGCCTCCTGGAACAGGCCGACCGGCAGCCCCTTGCCGACCAGGAAGCGGGTTTCTTCCAGGGTATGCAGGACCGGCAAGGGCAGATGACCACCGATGCTGTACGCCAGGGTACCCGTGGTTTCGTCGATGACGCCACCCAGCATGGTCACGTGCTTGCCCAATTTGCAATCCAGTAGACCCCTGTTGATGTGACCGAGCACATCCGAGGGCTTGAATTCGGGCAGCGTGCCGTTGCGCTTGGACTCATAGAGCAGCCGCGTGGTCATGAACTTGAGCAGCACGGTCACGAAGGCCGACGAGGCGCCATGGCCGGAGACGTCGGCCAGGTAGAAGGCGACGCGGTGCTCGTCGATGCGAAAGTAGTCGACGAAATCGCCGGACAGGTACAGCGAGGGGATGATCTCGTGGGCGAAATGCAGCCCCTCGGTTTCCCAGGGCGTCACCGGCAACATGTTCATCTGCACGTGGCGCCCGGCGTTCTGGTCTTCCTGCAGGAGGCTCAGGCTGGCCTGCAGCTCGCGATTGGTGTTTTCCAGCTTGACCCGGTAGCGATCGTTTTCCAGGCGCAGGCGGGCGCGATCTAGGGCGCGATTGACCGAGTGCTCTAGCACCATCAAGTCTTCCAGCGGCTTGATCAGGTAATCGGCGGCGCCCAGGCGCAGGGCTTCCACGACGTCGCTCATGACGCCGGCGCCGGACAGCACCAGCACGGGCGTATCGATGGACAGCTCGCTGATGCGGCGCAGCAGCGTCAGTCCGTCGACCTGCGGCATGCGCAGGTCGCAGATGATGAGGTCAGGCTGTTCGCGCTCGAATATTTCCAGGCCCTGCTGGCCATTGCTGGCCTGCAGGACATTGAAGCCACTGTCTTCGAGATAGTCGGCGAGACTGAGGCGAACCACCTCGTCATCGTCAATGATCAGGAGCGTGGCAGGCGAATTAGACATAGAGGATCCAGGCATGCACCCGAACGGCAAACCGGCGGACACTATCCGACACGGGCCACGGTGATTACGACACGGCGGAGACACTACTCCCATCCACCGGGGCGTTCAAGCTTGCCAACCGGATGGAAATTCTTTACAGGGTGCCATTATGGAGTTTATACCTCCAGCAACCCGCCATCCATCCTCCCAAGCAGTAGGATTGCCATGAGTACCATTGACCGTTCTTACAGTGAAAAGCGCGACTTCATTCGCATGCACGTCGACTCCAAAGCCATACTGAAGGTCGGCGATGCCTCCTTCGAGGCGCGCTGCGTCGATCTGTCCAGCACCGGTTTCCAGATTGAGGCCGCCACCAGCCTGCAGGTCGGCGACAAGGTGACCGTGCTCATCCCCTCCAGCCATGCCGAACTCCCCGGCCTGGAAGCGGACGCCGAGGTCCTGCGCGTCCAGGCCACCGATTCGGGCAAGCAGCTGCTGGGCCTGTCCGTGCTGGAAATGCGCTAACTACTGCGGCCAATAAAAAAGGCAGCCCCTGGGCTGCCTTTTTTATTGGGGCCGGGACTAGAAGTCGTCGACCACCTGACCATCCTTGACCTTGAATTCGCGGGTCTGCAAATAGGCGTTGCGAATGAACACGTACTTGTCCCCGGTGATCAGGCGCTCGGCCTGCAGGAGACCGGCCCGGGTATCGACGGTGCTGAGGGCGAAGGCGCTGTTGCGCACGGCGACGTCGTCCACATAGGGATAGGCGCTGGTGTAGCTGTCCGGGATGCGACCGAGGCCGTCACGCACGCTGCTGGGGCCGAAGAACGGCAGGACCAGGTAGGGACCGCTGGTTGCGCCCCACTTGCCCAGGGTCTGGCCGAAATCTTCGTCGTTGCGCTGCAGGCCGGCCTTGGTGGCCACGTCGACCAGGCCGAGGCCGCCCATCGTGGTATTCATCAACAGGCGCGCGGTGTCGACCCCGGCGTGCTCGATCTTACCTTGCAACAGGTCGTTGGCCAGGTTGCGCACGTCACCCAGGTTGTTGAAGAAGTTGCTCACGCCGGTCTGCACGAAGCCAGGCGTGAAGCGCTGATAGCCCTGGGCGACCGGCTTGAGGGCATAGGTATCCAGGGTATCGTTGAACACGAAGATCTTGCGGTTGAAGCCTTCCCAGGGATCGGGATTCTCGGCTTCGGCCGCCATGGCCTGACCGGCAAAGGTCAGGGCCGTTGCAAGGAGCGCTCCCCAGACCCTAGAACCACGTCGCTCGACCATCATCGCTTCTCTCCTCGTTGCACTCAGACGCCTGAAAGGCGCCGATTATAGTCATAGCTTTGCCACTTTGGCTTAGGGCCAAGCGCTATCCCTCGATCTTTGACCCGCCGTTGCGGTCAAAGAATCCGAACACAGGAGAAACGCCCATGACCACCTCTCATCTGCAGGAACAACTCGACCACCTTCGCCACCAGTTGGACCAGGATCCGCCCGCCTCGCCCGAGGATCGGGAAGAACTGGAACTGCTGATCCGGGACATCGAATTCCAGCTGGCCAACGAAGATGCCACCCGGGATGGCAGCCTGGTCGAAGGCGTCAATCTGGCCGTGGAGCGTTTCGAAGTCAGTCACCCGACCATGGCCGGCACGCTCCGCTCGATCATGAACAGCCTGAGCAGCATGGGCATCTGATCACTGCCGGACGTAACGCTCCGCGGCGGGCTGGGTGGCTTCACTGCTTCGGTAAGGATTGATATCCAGTCCGCCACGCCGCACATAGCGGGCGAATACCGTCAGCTTCGCCGGCTTGAGCAGCCGCCACAGATCCAGATAGATGCGCTCGACGCACTGCTCGTGGAAATCCGCATGTTGGCGGAAGGCGACCAGGTAGCGCAGCAGGCTGGCCGGTTCCAGGGCCAGACCCTCATCGTACTCGACCACCACGGTGCCCCAGTCCGGCTGACCGGTGACCGGGCAGTTCGACTTGAGCAGGTGGCTGTAAAACCTCTGACTATCCCGCGCTTCGCCCACGTTCAGCAGTTCGGCCTGTGGGTGGGCATAGCGATCCAGACTGACATCCAGATCGTCGAGGCACTGGCCATTCGGGCGCTGGACACCACGGGCCGCCCAATCATCCAAGGACATCAGGTTAACGCCAACGGGACCACCAGCCGCGGCGCTCAGGTCTTTGACCAGCACGGCTTCGAGTTCGGCCATGCTGGCGAACACCGACTGGTTCAGAGAGTTGAGGTACAGCTTGAACGACTTGGATTCAATGATGTTCGGCGAATCGGCCGGGATAGCGAACTCGGCAATGGCCACCACCGGCTTGCCGGAAGGCAGCAACCAGGACAGCTCGTAGCAGGTCCAGACATCCACCCCGCGAAACGGCAGATCCTGCCCGTCCAGGCCCAGCTCCGCCCACTTGGGCGCGCGCGGGATCGGATAGAGCAGTGTCGGCGCATATTCGCTGACGTACTCGGTGCTTTTGCCCAGGGGCGATTGTTCTACGCTATGCATGACGCTCAGACACTCAATGACGCATGCCGCGCCCGCTCACGAGCAGACGGATGCTGACCAGATAAAGCACGACCACGGCGAACAGCATGAAGGCGATCGCCACCCCGATGCGGATGTCGGACACCCCGAGGATGCCGTAGCGGAAGGCGTTGACCATGTGCAGGATCGGATTGACCAGGGACACCTTTTGCCAGAAGGCCGGCAGCAGGTCGATGGAATAGAAGACCCCGCCCAGGTAGGTCAGGGGCGTCAGCACGAAGGTCGGCACGATGGAGATGTCGTCGAAGTTGCGCGCGTAGACGGCGTTGATGAAGCCGCCCAGGGCAAAGATCGCCGCGGTAAGGACGATCACCAGCAGCATGATGCCCAGGTGGTGCACCTGCATGTTGGTGAAGAACAGCGACAGCAGGCTGACGATGGCCGCCACGGCCAGGCCGCGCAGGATGCCGCCCATGGCATAGCCGATGAGGATCACGTGCGGCGACACGGGCGAGACCAGCAGCTCTTCCACGGAGCGCTGGAACTTGCTGCTGAAGAAGCTGGAGACCACGTTGCTGTAGGCGTTGGTGATCACCGACATCATGATCAGGCCCGGCACGATGTACTGCATGTAGGTGAAGCCACCCATGCCACCGATACGATTGCCGATCAGGTTCCCGAAGATCACGAAGTACAGAACCATGGTGATCGCCGGGGGCAGCAGCGTCTGTGCCCAGATACGGGTGAAGCGGCGCACTTCGCGATGGACGATGGTCCGCAGCGCCACCATGTTGGCTTGGAATTCGGTACTCATCGGGCGACCTTGGCTAGATTCTTTTCCACCAGGGAGACGAACAGCTCCTCCAGGCGATTGGCTTTGTTTCTCAGGCTCTGGACCTGGATGCCGGCGGCGTCCAACTGGCGGAACAGGGCGTTGACCCCACTGGCCTTGTCGATCTGCACCTCGAAGGAGTGGTCGCCCAGCAGCTTGGCCGGATAGCCGTCCAGCTGCGGCGCCGCCGTCAGCGGCTGGACCACATCGACGATGAAGGTCTCGACGTTGAGCTTCTGCAGGAGCTTGCGCATGCTGGTGTGCTCGACCAGCTCGCCATGGTCGATGATGGCGATGTTGCGGCAGAGATGCTCGGCCTCTTCGAGGTAGTGGGTGGTGAGGATGATGCTGGTTCCCTGCCTGTTCAGTTCGGTGAGGAAGCTCCACATGGAGCGCCGCAGCTCGATGTCGACCCCGGCGGTGGGTTCGTCGAGGATCAGCAGGCGCGGTTTGTGGATCAGAGCGCGAGCGATCATCAGGCGACGCTTCATGCCGCCAGAGAGCATGCGCGAAGGCGTATCGCGTTTGTCCCACAGCCCGAGCTGGGTGAGGTACTCCTCGGCGCGCTCACCGGCGATGCGTGCGGGAATACCGTAGTAGCCAGCCTGGGTGACGACGATGTCGAAGGCCTTCTCGAACTGGTTGAAGTTGAACTCCTGGGGCACCACGCCCAGGCAGCGCTTGAGGCCCGCGGGATCCTTGTCCAGGTCGTTGCCGAACACGGATACCTCGCCGCCCGACTTGTTGACCAGGGTCGAGAGAATGCCGATGGTGGTCGATTTGCCCGCCCCGTTCGGACCGAGTAGCGCGAAGAAATCACCTTCGACCACATCGAGGTCGATCCCCTTGAGGGCGGTGAAGCCGTTGTTGTAGGTCTTGGTCAGACCACGAATGGAGAGAGCTAGACTCATGTGCCTCCCGGCAAGAACTGATTCGCAAAGAAAAGTGCTACTTCCTATAACCCCGGCGGCGGGCAAAGGTTCGATCCTAGTCGAACCAGACAACGTCGGACAGTGCCCCTATACTGCGCAGCCGCTTTTTCAGGAGACACCCATGGCCACTTCCTATCTCGCCCACCACGTCGCCCTCCTCGCCCAGCTGCGTGCGGTTCTGGCCGACGTTGGCGCGGCCGAGCAGGTGCCCTCGGAGAACCACGCGCTGTTCCTCGACCGCTTCGACGAGCTGGTCGCCGGATTGCCGCAGGCGCCCGAGGAATACGCCTATCTCGGCCAGGACCTGCTCAGCCAGATCTTCAGCCGCTATCCGCAGATCGCCCATCGGGTGCCGCGCGACCTGCTGTGGTTCTTTGGCGGCGACTGCCTGCACTTCATGCCGGACGAGGAGCTGGCGCTCTATCAGCGGCTGGACGAGCGTCGTCATGAGGCGGAATCCCGCGGCGAAGTCTTCGACTGGGCGCAGGAGCAGCGCCTGATGGCCCTGCCGGAAGACGCAGCGCGTCACTGAAATGTCGAAGGGCTATCGATTGGTTCGATAGCCCTTCGCGACCGCCAGGACGCCAGGCTACCTAGTAGTAGGCGTTTTCGCGGTTGGTGTGGTCGGTGACGTCGCGCACGGCGGTGAGCTCGGGGATCCGCTCCAGCAGGGTGCGCTCGACGCCATCCTTGAGGGTCAGATCGACCTGACCACAGCCCTGGCAACCGCCACCGAAGCGCAGCACCGCGACGTTGTCGTCGACGATATCCACCAGGCTGACCATGCCACCGTGGCTGGCGAGCCCCGGATTGATCTCGGTCTGCAGGTAGTAGTCGACGCGCTCGTTGAGCGGGCTGTCCTCGTTGACCATGGGCACCTTGGCGTTGGGCGCCTTGATGGTCAGCTGGCCGCCCATGCGGTCGGTGGCGTAGTCCACCAGGGCGTCTTCCAGGAAGGGCTGGCTGATGGCATCGAGGTAGGCGGTAAAGCTCTTCAGGCCGATGGGCTGGTCATCGGGCTTCTCCTCGCCAGGCTTGCAATAGGCGATGCAGGTCTCGGCGTACTGGGTGCCGGGCTGGGTAATGAAGATGCGGATACCGATCCCGGGGGTATTCTGCTTTTCCAACAGGTCGGCCAGGTAATCCTGAGCCGCGTCGGTAATGATGATGGCGCTCATGGTCACTCCTCAACAGGTGTGACAAGTTTACGCCACCCTACCCCTCGACGAAAGCCCTAGTGAAACAGTCGGATAATCGTCTCAATCCAGACGCTGAACGAAGCTGGTGACCCTATTGCGCCCGGCATGCTTGGATTCGTAGAGCGCCTTGTCCGCCTGCTGGATCATCTGCTCGTGATTGCCCAGGGGCACCGACAGATCGGTGAGGCCAATGCTGATGGTGAAGGCGATGGGCGTTCCCAGCACATCGAGACGCATCGCCTCCACCGCTTCGCGCAGGCGCTCGGCGAGTAGTCGCGCGCCTTCTACACCCGTGTCGAGCAGCACCACGCCGAATTCCTCGCCACCGTAGCGTCCGGCGATGTCGGCGTTGCGCACATGGGTCTTGATCACCCCGGCCAGCGCCTTGATCGCCTGATCGCCAACGGCGTGGCCATGGGTGTCGTTGATGCGTTTGAAGTGATCGATGTCGAGCATCATCAGCGCTAGGCGGCCGCCATAGCGCTGGTGCCGGGCGAATTCCTCGGTGAGGCGTTCCTCCCAGTAGCCACGGTTGGCCAGCCCGGTCAGGCGATCGGTGCGCGACAGCTCCTGCAGCTTGTCGTTGGACAGCTCCAGTTGCCGCTTGTTGATGGCGACATCGGTGACGTCGTAGATCACCACGCAGATATGGGCGATGGCCCCGGTGGAATCGCGTAGCGGCAGCAGGGTCACGTTCTGGTACATGAAGGCTTCCACGCCGGTGATCGGCTGGTAGCTCTTGAAGTGGACCAGATAGGGTCGCTGTTCCCAGATGGAAAAGGCCCGGGTGCCCAGCAGGACCACGCTTTCGGCCTTGGCGCGAAACCAGGCCTCGTCGATTTCGGCGAAGACCGCGAACAGCGACTGCTGGCTGACCTCGCTGAGGATCCGCCCGGAATGGTTTTCCATGAAGCTGTTCCAGACCTCGATACGGTAGTCGAGGTCCAGCACCACCACGCCGACATCGATGTTCTGCACGATGTCCAGCAGCCAGTGGAGTTCGTTGATATCGATCTGTGCGGCCATGCTCAACTCATCAGGTAGCCGATCTTGCGGGTGATGCGCTTCACCGAATCCTCGGTGAACAGCAGCAGCAGATCGAAGTGGACGTTATGGCCTTCCAGGCTGTAGCTGAGTTCGACCGCCAGGGTCTTCTTCCAGCGCGTCTTGTTGACGACGATGAGCTCGTCGATGGACGCGTGGTGGCCGAGGATGGTCGGATGGCCCTGGGAAAAGCGGATGTCGAACTGCTCGGCGATCCCGGCCAGGCAGGCGCCGATGATGATGCTCGACAGATCCAGCAGCATCTCGATGTCGCCGGACTCCCCCGCCTCGCGCCAGCGCACCAGGCGCGCCATGTCGTCGAATTCGGAGTCGTGGAAGATCAGCAGCGCCTCGCCGGCGATGCCCTCGCCGATGTAGCCCTGGCACACCGCGCTGAGACGATCCTCGCGCTGTGCATCCACCAGCGTCATGTGCAGCTCGCTGACTTCCAGGATGTTGACATTGGGAATGGGCAACTGAACGAAGACATCCAGCGCCTTGGCCAGCAGGGCCCCGGCGCGACCCATGGAGACGTTGACCACCTCGCGGAAGGCATCGCGGAAACTGACTTCCAGCTCCGGACGCGCGACGGGTTCCGCCGGAGTCGTCGGGCTTGGGCTATAGATACCGTGGCGCTGGAGCACCGTGGCCAGTTCGGTGGGATCGGCCGGCTTGCGGATGAAGTCCAGAGCGCCCAGTTCGCGCACCCGTGCCACCGCCTGTTCCTGGACATCGCCGGAGACGACGATCACCTTGACCGCCAGACCCTCGTTGCGAATCGCCGCCAGGGTGCCGTAGCCATCCAGGATCGGCATGGTCAGGTCCAGCAGCATCACCTGGCCCAGTCCCTGACGCAGCGCCGTGAGGGCTTCCTCGCCATTGGTGGCCTGGGTGATGGATACCCCCCAACCTTCGGGCAGGGAGCGAACCAGCTGCTTGCGCGCCATGTTCGAGTCGTCGCATATCACCAGAGGAATCACGGCCACCTTCCATGACACTGTTTTGACGCACAGTAAACGTCGGTCATCTGTCAGTAAAGCAGCACTTCGGGCGCTTGTCCGCCGCCCGCTCTAGATCGCTAAGCATCCCTGGCATGAAAGACTCGCGGACCCTTCATGAGCGCTGCTCATCATGGATCACTGCCGTTACCGGGGCGGGCGCCAGCTTTTGCTATGCTGCCACCCTTTGTCCAGCGTCTCTTCATCTCTGTGGAATGCCCATGACTGATCGTAGCTCTCGCCTCGCCGCCCTCCGCCACGCCCTCGCGCAGCGCATCCTCATCCTAGACGGCGGCATGGGCACCATGATCCAGAGCTATCGCCTGGAGGAAGCGGACTACCGCGGCAGGCGTTTCGCCGACTGGCCGAGCGACGTCAAGGGCAACAACGACCTCCTGCTGCTGACCCAGCCGAAGATCATCGCCGAGATCGAAAAGGCCTACCTGGATGCCGGCGCCGACATCCTGGAAACCAACACCTTCAATGCCACTCGGGTCTCCCAGGCCGACTACGGCATGGAAGAAATCACCTATGAGCTGAACCTGGCCGGTGCCCGGGTCGCTCGTGAAGTGGCCGACGCCAAGACCCTGGAGACCCCGGATCGCCCGCGCTTCGTCGCCGGGGTGCTCGGCCCGACCAGCCGGACCTGCTCCATCTCCCCAGACGTCAACAACCCCGGCTATCGCAACGTCACCTTCGACGAGCTGGTGGAAAACTACACCGAGGCCACCCGCGGCCTGATCGAGGGCGGTGCCGACCTTATCCTGATCGAGACCATCTTCGACACCCTCAATGCCAAGGCGGCGATCTTCGCCGTCCAGGGCGTGTTCGAAGAGGTCGGTATCGAATTGCCGATCATGATCTCCGGCACCATCACCGACGCCTCTGGCCGCACCCTGTCCGGCCAGACCACCGAAGCCTTCTGGAACTCGGTGCGCCACGCCCAGCCGATTTCGGTCGGCCTCAACTGCGCCCTGGGCGCCAAGGAACTGCGGCCCTACGTCGAGGAATTGGCGACCAAGGCCGATACCTTCGTCTCCGCCCACCCCAACGCCGGCCTACCCAACGCCTTTGGGGAATACGACGAAAGCCCCGAGCAGATGGCGACGGTGGTGGAGGAGTTCGCCGCCAGCGGCCTGCTCAACATCGTCGGCGGCTGCTGCGGCACCACCCCGGCGCATATCCAGGCCATCGCCGAGGCCGTCGCCAGGCATGCCCCGCGCCAGCTGCCGGAGATTCCCAAGGCCTGCCGCCTCTCCGGCCTGGAGCCCTTCACCATCAGCCGCGAGTCGCTGTTCGTCAACGTCGGTGAGCGCACCAACATCACCGGCTCGGCCAAGTTCGCCCGGCTGATCCGCGAAGAGAACTATGCCGAGGCCCTGGAAGTGGCCCAGCAGCAGGTAGAAGCCGGCGCCCAGGTCATCGACATCAACATGGACGAGGGCATGCTGGACTCGCAGGCGGCCATGGTCACCTTCCTCAACCTGATCGCCTCCGAGCCGGACATCTCCCGGGTGCCGATCATGATCGACTCCTCCAAGTGGGAGGTGATCGAGGCCGGCCTCAAGTGCATCCAGGGCAAGGGCATCGTCAACTCCATCTCCATGAAGGAAGGCGTCGAAGCCTTCATCCATCACGCCAAGCTGTGTAAGCGCTATGGCGCGGCGGTGGTGGTCATGGCCTTCGACGAAGACGGGCAGGCCGACACCGAGGCGCGCAAGAACGAGATCTGCGCCCGCTCCTACGACATCCTGGTCAACCAGGTCGGCTTTCCGCCGGAAGACATCATCTTCGACCCCAACATCTTCGCCGTGGCCACCGGGATCGAGGAGCACAACAACTACGCGGTCGACTTCATCAACGCCTGCGCCTATATCCGCGACAACCTGCCCTACGCCCTGACTTCCGGCGGTGTGTCCAACGTCTCCTTCTCCTTCCGCGGCAACAACCCGGTACGCGAGGCCATCCACTCGGTCTTTCTCTACCACGCCATCCAGAACGGCCTGACCATGGGCATCGTCAACGCCGGTCAGCTGGAGATCTACGACGAGATCCCGGCCGCCCTGCGCGAGCGGGTCGAGGACGTGGTGCTCAACCGCACCCCGGCTGGCACCGACGCCCTGCTGGCCATCGCCGACGACTACAAGGGCGGCGGCGCGGTCAAGGAAGCCGAGACCGAGGAATGGCGCGGCCTGCCGGTGGACAAGCGACTGGAGCATGCCTTGGTCAAGGGCATCACCACCTATATCGTCGAGGACACCGAGGAGTGCCGCCAGCAATGCGCGCGGCCCATCGAGGTCATCGAAGGTCCACTGATGAGCGGCATGAACGTGGTCGGCGACCTGTTCGGCTCGGGTAAGATGTTCCTGCCGCAGGTGGTCAAGTCCGCCCGGGTGATGAAACAGGCGGTGGCCCACCTGATTCCCTTCATCGAGGCGGAGAAAGGCGACAAGCCCGAGGCCAAGGGCAAGATCCTCATGGCCACGGTCAAGGGCGACGTCCACGACATTGGCAAGAACATCGTCGGCGTGGTGCTGGGTTGTAACGGCTACGACATCGTCGACCTGGGCGTCATGGTCCCGGCGGAAAAGATCCTGCAGACCGCCATCGCCGAGAAGTGCGACATCATCGGTCTGTCGGGCCTGATCACCCCCTCGCTGGACGAGATGGTCCACGTCGCCAAGGAGATGCAGCGCCAGGGCTTCACCCTGCCCCTGATGATCGGCGGCGCCACCACCTCCAAGGCCCATACCGCGGTCAAGATCGAGCCGCAGTACCGGAACGATGCCGTAGTCTATGTCACCGACGCCTCACGCGCCGTGGGTGTGGCTACCCAGCTGCTCTCCAAGGAACTCAAGGCCGGCTTCGTCGAGCGCACCCGCGCCGACTACGTCGAGGTGCGCGAACGCACCGCCAATCGCAGCGCCCGTACCGAACGCCTGTCCTACGCCAAGGCCGTGGCCAACAAGCCGGCCTTCAACTGGCTCGGCTACCAGGCGCCCAAGCCCAGCTTCACCGGGACCCGGGTGCTGGAAGACATCGATCTGGCGGTGCTGGCCGAATACATCGACTGGACACCCTTCTTCATCTCCTGGGACCTGGCCGGCAAGTACCCGCGCATCCTCACCGACGAGGTGGTGGGTGAAGCCGCCACCGCGTTGTTCGACGATGCCCAGGCCATGCTCAGCAAGCTGATCGACGAGAAGCTGATCAAGGCCCGCGCCGTGTTCGGCTTCTGGCCGGCCAACCAGGTGCGCGACGACGACCTGGAAGTCTATGGTGAAGACGGCCAACCCCTGGCCACTCTGCACCACCTGCGCCAGCAGACCATCAAGCCCGAGGGCAAGCCCAACCTGTCCCTGGCTGACTTCGTCGCGCCCAAGGAAACGGGCGTGACCGACTACATGGGCGGCTTCATCGTCACCGCCGGCATCGGCGCCGAGGAACTGGCCAAGGACTACGAGCGCAAGGGCGACGACTACAACTCGATCATGGTCAAGGCCCTCGCCGACCGCCTCGCCGAGGCCTGCGCCGAATGGTTGCACGAGCAGGTGCGCAAAGAGCACTGGGGCTATGCCGCGGACGAGACCCTGGACAACGAGGCGCTGATCCGCGAGCAGTACAAGGGCATCCGCCCTGCCCCGGGCTATCCGGCCTGCCCCGATCACACCGAGAAGGCCACCCTGTTCAAGCTGCTGGACCCCGAGGCCAGCTTCAACGAGGCCGGTCGCAGTGGCGTCTTCCTCACCGAGCACTACGCCATGTTCCCGGCCGCCGCCGTCAGCGGCTGGTACTTCGCCCATCCCGAAGCCCAGTACTTCGCCGTGGGCAAGATCGACCGGGATCAGGTGGGCAGCTATACGGAGCGTAAGGGGCAGGAGTTGGCGGTGACGGAACGGTGGTTGGCGCCGAATTTGGGGTACGACAACTAAGCTGGCAGACGCCTCAGGTAACAAAAACGCGGCCCTTTTCGCTGGCGTCCCTACTAGGGTGTAGGGACTTCCAACGACGAGGACAGCGTGCCCATGAAAGGTCTCACCCTAGCTGCCGGCAGTCTCCTGCTCAGTCTCGCCACCCTGAACGCCAATGCCGCACCCCAGGCTCTCTCCCAGGATCAGTGGCCCTTCACGGCCACGCCCAGGGCCACCTTGGACGCGCCCTGGGCGATCGCTTTCCTGCCGGATGGCACTGCCCTGGTCACCGAGAAAGGCGGTGTGCTCAAGCACCTGAACGTGCAGACCGGCAAGGCCCAGGACATCAGCGGCGTGCCCAAGGTGGTCGCCGCCGGCCAGGGCGGACTGGGCGATGTCATCCTGCATCCGCAATACGCCAGCAACGGGCTGATCTACCTGAGCTATGCCGAGGCCGGCGAAGGCGACACCCAGGGTGCTGCGGTCGCCCGGGCCAAGTTGAAGCTGAACACCGACGGCAGTGGTTCGCTCAGCGAGCTCAAGGTGATCTGGCGCCAAACGCCCAAGGTCAGTGGCAACGGCCACTATGGCCATCGGATGAGATTCGGGCCAGACGGCAAGCTGTGGATCACCTCGGGTGAACGGCAGAAGTTCACCCCGGCCCAGGACATGAGCGGCAACCTGGGCAAGCTCATCCGCCTCAACGACGATGGCAGCGTCCCCGCGGACAACCCCTTCGCCAAGCAGGGCGGCGTCGCGGCGCAGGTCTGGTCGCTGGGTCACCGCAACCCGCTGGGCATCGCCTTCGACACCCAGGGCCGCCTATGGGAGCAGGAAATGGGTCCCCAGGGCGGTGACGAGCTGAACCTGATCCAGCGTGGCGGCAACTACGGCTATCCCGAGGTCTCCAATGGCGACCACTATGGCGGCAAGCCGATTCCCGATCACTCCACACGCCCGGAATTCATCCCGCCCAAGATCACCTGGACGCCGGTGATCTCCCCCGCCGGCTTGATGATCTACGCAGGCGACCGCTTCCCGGCCTGGCAGGGCAATGCCTTCATCGGCGGGCTGTCGTCCAAGGCGCTGGTAAGGATCGAACTCAAGGGCGAAGAGGCGCGCGAAGTCGAGCGCTATGCCATGGGCACGCGCATCCGTGACGTCGAGGAAGGTCCCAACGGCAGTCTCTGGGTCTTGGAAGACGGTGCCAACGCCCGGCTGCTGGAGTTGCAGCCGAAATAGCCGCCAGGGTCACCCAGGGACGGGTGACCGTTGTCTCAACGCAGCTCGGAGGGCGAGCGGCGGACGATCTTGATCGAGTGCTTGATCTCGGGCTTGCGGGTCACGCTGATGGGTCGCTTGGTCACGGTGTCCAGGGTGATGTTCCAGAAGCCGGTGCTGGGTACGGTGATACGCGCCGGAAAGGTGTCGAAGGCGCCGCCATGGTAGGAGTGGCGGCCACCGTTCTTGAAGCTGCGGAAATTGGCATCGTTCATCAGGCGGATGTTGCACACCCCCGAACTCTGGATGACGACCAGGTCGCCCTCGTTGAGATGCTCGCGCTGGTGGATGAACTTCATGACGGGTCCTCGTCTCGCAAAGGACTAGGATAGCATCCCTGCCCTGTCCTATTATCGCCGCCCGCCCCCGACCTGCCCTTTTCCCATGCGTATTTCCGATGTCGTCCAGTTGCTCGCCGATGCCGGCGCCAAGCCCAAGCACAGCGCCAGAATCCTGCGCGCCTGGTGCCAGGGCCTGCCCCTGGACACCGGTACCCGCCGCCAGCAGGCGGAAAACTTCCTGCCGCTGGAGGTACGCCAGGCCATCCCGGCACTGACCGCGCGGCTGGAAGGCCTGGCCCAGGTGACCTCGGAGCATCCGGGAGCCGACGGTTCGGCGCGGATGCTGGTAACCCTGGGCGACGGCCAGGCGGTGGAAAGCGTGCTGCTGCCGCGCGACGGGCTCTGCGTGTCGTCCCAGGTCGGCTGCGCGGTGGGCTGCGTCTTCTGCATGACCGGCAAGAGCGGCCTGCTGCGCCAGGTGGGCAGCGCCGAGATTGTCGCCCAGGTCGCCCTGGCGCGCCGCCTCAGGGCGGTCAAGAAGGTGGTCTTCATGGGCATGGGCGAGCCGGCGCACAACCTGGACAATGTGCTGGAAGCCATCGACCTGCTGGGCACCGCCGGCGGTATCGGCCATCGCAATCTGGTGTTTTCCACCGTCGGCGATCCGCGGGTGTTCGAGCGACTGCCCCAGCAGGCCGTCAGACCCGCCCTGGCGCTGTCGCTGCACAGCACCAATGCCGAGCGGCGGGCCCGGCTGCTGCCCAAGGCGCCCCGCTACGAACCGGGCGAGCTGATCGAACAGGGCGAAGCCTATGCCCGGCTGATCGGCTACCCCATCCAGTACCAGTGGACGCTGCTCGCCGGCATCAACGACAGCCAGGAGGAGATGGATGAACTGCTGCGGCTGATGAAGGGCAAGTACGGCGTGCTCAACCTGATTCCCTACAACAGCCTGGAAGTGGACGACTACCAGCGCCCCGACGGCGAGCGCATCGTGCAGATCGTGCGCTACCTGCACAGCCGTGGCCTGCTGACCAAGGTGCGCAATTCAGCGGGCCAGGATGTCGATGGCGGTTGTGGCCAGTTGCGCGCCCGTGCCGAGGTGCTGCGCCCCGTGCGCGTCAGCGCCTGACCGATCGTCCCGCGCCTGGCCCCGCCTATCAGATGCGGCGGAACGCCAGGCCTGGCGCCCCCTCAGAGTGCACTCGCACCATTCAGAGGGAAGCTTTTTCCATGCAGGATCGCATCAAACGCCACGACCCCTTCATCGCCGGTCTGAAGGAACGCCTGCCCGAAGCGCTGCGTGAGACCTTTACCGAGGAGCAACTGGAAGCCCTCAAGCTGGCCTTCGGCACCCGCAGCTGGGGCAAGCACAGCGTCGATCTGCGCGGTACCGTCAAGTTCTGGCACCGGCGTTACTACTTCGTCTTCCTCGCCGGTCGCAACTATCGTCAGCTCTCGCGCCTGGAGCAGGAATTGTCCCTGCTGGGCAAGGCAACGGTGCTGGCGGCGATTCTGCTGGCCTGCGGCCTGGTGGGTCTGGTGCTGCTCTATCTGCTCAAGTCGGCGCTGGGCATCGATATCTTTCCCGACTACTCCTTCGGAGTTTGGACCTGGTTCAAGGGTCTATTCGAGTAGCACGGATTCGCTGGACCCCAGCAGGGAGGCTTGCCCCTTGGGAGACCTCCTATGCCCCACCTGAATCGCCGCCGGACCCTCGGCCTGCTGGCTGCCAGTGCCGCCCTGCCCCTGCTGGGCGGCTATCCACTCAACGCCGTTGCGGCAGATGACGAATACCTCGCCCTGGTCGAGAAGGAAGCCCCCGGCCTCGGCTTCTATCGCCTGGCCGATGGCAAGCGCGTCGGCAGCCTGGAATTGCCCGAGCAACCCCATGAGATCGTCGCCGACCGTCAGGGTCGCTATGCCTATGTCGGCCAGTATGGCGTCAAGAGCTGGCAGGCGCCCGGCGAAGGCGGTCACCAGGTCAGCGTGATCGATCTCGCCGAGCGCCGGCTGGTAAGGTCCATCGACCTGTCGCCCTACCGCCGCCTGCACGGCATGCGGCTGGACGACCAGGGTCGCCTCTATGTGCTCAGCGAGACCGATTCACTGCTCATTCGCTTCGACCAGCCCGCCACCGCCGAATCACCCAGTCAGATCGTCCCGGTCGGCGGCACGCGCAGCCACTACTTCGTGCTGACCCGCGATGGGCGGCGTGCCTATGTCGCCGATACCCTGAGCGGCCTGGTTATCCTGGTGGATACGCACAATCCCGCCGTCCTGCCGGTGAAGTAGTATCTTGGTCAGGCGCCAGAAGGCTGCTGCCTGAGTCCGGACGAGCGGACGTTCTATGTGCTGGACCGGTTCGCCGGCATCCTCCATGCGCTGGATGCCCGCGACCTCGCGCCGCTCCGCCAGGTCAAGCTGCGCGGCGAAGCGGTGCGCGTGGCCGCCTTGCCGGATGGCCGCCTGCTGGTCTCCAACCTGGCGGACAAGAGTCTTTCGCTGCTGCGGCCCGATACCCTCGCGGAAGTCGCCTATCTGCCCATGGGCAGCGCCGTGCCCGGACTCAACCTCGATCCCCGCGGCGAGCGCCTGTTCGCCGCCCTGGAGGACAACCAGCTGGCGGTGGTCGATCTGCGCAACTGGCGGGAGATCCGCCGCTTCGCCACCGGCAAGGCCCCGGACACTGCCGTGGTCTTCCAGGGCTGACACTCGCCTGCACCCCGATCCGCTACCAACCAGTCGGCGGATCCGCAAGGCACGAGAATCATCCGCATTTAACAATCTGAATCATTGTGATACAAATCACCGACCTCCGGGCGCCTTCGCGCCCTCAGCTTCCGTCGGTGATAGCTTTCATGCTCGTTCCCTTTCTGATCATGCTCCGCGAAGGCATCGAAGCGGCGCTCATCGTTGGCATCATCGCCAGCTACCTGCAACGCACCGGTCGCAGTCACTGGATGCCCGCGGTCTGGATCGGCGTGATGCTGGCCGCCGCCCTGTCGCTGTTCGTCGGCGCGGGCCTGCAACTAGCCAGTGCCGAATTTCCGCAACGCCAGCAGGAGCTGTTCGAGGCGATCGTCGGCCTGGCGGCCACGGCCATCCTCACCTCCATGGTGTTCTGGATGCGCAAGGCGGCGCGGTCGATCAAGACCGAGCTGCATGACTCCCTGGAAAACGCGCTGTCCGCCTCGCGCAACCAGGTCTACGCCCTGATCGGCATGGTCTTCCTAGCGGTCGCCCGCGAGGGCCTGGAAACCGTGTTCTTCCTGCTCGCGATCTTCCAGCAGAGCGCCGGCCCCGGTGCGCCCCTGGGCGCCCTGCTGGGCCTGGTCATCGCCATCGCGGTGGGCTATGGCCTCTATACCGGCGGTGTGCGGCTGAACCTGGGCAAATTCTTTCGCTTCACCGGCCTGTTCATCCTCTTCGTAGCGGCCGGCCTGTTCACCAACTCGATCAAGGCCCTGCATGAAGCCGGCCTGTGGAATGCGCTGCAACAGGTGGTCTTCGACTGGAGCCACGTGCTGCCCGCCGACGGCCCGGTCGGCACGGTCCTGGCCGGTATGTTCGGTTACCAGGACACCCCCACGGTCAGCACCCTTGGCGCCTATCTGCTGTTCCTGGCGGTCACCCTGCCGCTGTTCTTTCGCACCCCGGCGCCGCCCCAGCGTCCTGCCGTAACCACCCCTGCCTCGCTGGAGCGCCCGTCTTGAACAACACCAACTCCCATTCGCCAAAGCCAGGCTCCACGGCCATGCGCCTGGCCGTGATCGGCTCCGCGACCTTGCTGGTCGTGGCGGCCGCCGCCTTCTACTACGCCTCGCGCTCGGCCGGTCAGCGCCATGCCGAGGTGGGTGACAGTGAGGTCAGAGTCGAGATTCTGGCCAATCGCTGCGAGCCCAATGCCCTGGAGGTGCCTGCCGGGCCGGCGCGTTTCCGTATCATCAACCGCTCGGACCGTGCGGTGGAGTGGGAAATCCTCGATGGCGTCCTGGTGGTCGAGGAGCGCGAGAACATCGCCCCCGGTCTCAGCCAGGTCATCAATGCCACCCTGGCGCCTGGCGACTATGCCATCACCTGCGGGCTGCTGAGCAATCCGCGGGGTACGCTGAAGGTACTCCCGACCGCCGCCTCGGAAGCCGCCAGCAAGGCCGGTCCGACCCTGACCCAATTCGTCGGCCAGCTGTCGGAATACCGCGTCTACCTGAATCAGCAGAGCCGCCTGCTGCTGCAGGGCATCGCCACGCTGCAACAGGCGCTGGCCGCGGGCGACCTGGAGCAGGCCCGCGCCGCCTATGCTGCTGCCCGCCTGCCTTACCAGCGCCTGGCGGCGACCGCCCAGCGCTTCGCCGAGCTGGACAATCGCCTCAATGCCCGCGCCGACTACTACGAACAGCGCGAACAGGATCCAGCCTTCGGTGGCTTCCATCGCCTCGAACAAGGCCTATTCGCGGGTAACAGCACCCAGGGCCTGGAGCCGGTCGCCAACCGCCTGCAGCAGGACGCCGCCGCGCTGCGCGACGCCTTGCTCGGTCAGTCGCTGCCACCGGAGCAACTCAGCGGCAACGCCGCACGCCTGCTGCACAACCTGGCCAGCACCCGGATCTCGGGCGAGGAAGAGCGCTATAGCCAGCTGGTCCTGCCTGGATTCGCCGCCAACCTGGAGGGCGCGCGCAAGGTGATCGAGTTGCTGCGCCCGCTACTGGGCAAGGGCCACCCCGAACTGCAGCAACGCCTGGACACCCAGGCTGACGCCCTTGCCGCGGCCCTGGGCGATGTCCACCGCCCCTACGCCTCCCTTTCCTCTGACGACCGCCAGCGCATCGCCGCCGCGGCCCAGGCGCTGGCCGATTCCCTCGACCAGGTCGCCCCGGCCCTGGGCCTTGCCGCCACCAAGACCACGCCATGAAGAAGTCCGCTCCCGATCAGCCCAATATCGAACGTCGCCGCCTGCTGGGTGGCCTCGGCGCCGCCAGCGTGGCCCTGGCCGGTGCCGGGCTCTGCCCGATGCACGCCCGGGCGGCCAGCACCGCCGAGGTGACCCGTGCTCCCGGCAGCGCCAATACCCATCAGCGCCAGGCGTTCCTTGGCCTACACCAGAGTGGCATCGTCACCCCACGGCCGGCGGCCGGAATGATCGTGGCCTTCGATGTGCTGGCCAGCGATCGCGAGGACCTGGAACGCCTGCTGCGCACCCTCGACGAACGCATCCGCTTTCTCATGCAGGGTGGTCCGGTGCCGGAGGTGGATCCCAAGCTGCCGCCAATGGATTCCGGCATCCTCGGTCCGGTCGTGACGCCGGACAACCTGACCATCACCGTCTCCGTCGGCGAGTCCCTGTTCGATGACCGCTTCGGCCTGGCCGCGGTCAAGCCAAAGCAGTTGCAACGCATGACCGGTTTTCCCAACGACGCTCTGGAAGCGGACTGCTGCCACGGCGATCTCTGCCTGCAGTTCTGTGCCAATACCCCGGACACCAATATTCACGCCCTGCGCGACATCCTAAAGAACCTGCCGGATCTCCTGGCGATCCGCTGGAAGCAGGAAGGCAGCGTGCCGGTGCAGGATCCGCTGCCCGGCCAGCCCGCCGAGAGCGCGCGCAACTTCCTAGGCTTCCGCGACGGCTCGGCCAACCCGGATTCCACCGACCAGCAGGCGATGGACAGGATCGTCTGGGTCCAGCCCGGCAGCGGCGAACCGGCTTGGGCGGCCCAGGGCAGCTACCAGGCGGTGCGCATCATCCGCAATTTCGTCGAGCGCTGGGATCGCACCCCGCTGCAGGAGCAGGAAGCCATCTTCGGTCGGCGCAAGGCCAGTGGCGCGCCCATGGCCGGCGGTCACGAGACCGATGTGCCGGATTACGGCAGCGATCCCAAGGGCAAGGTCACGCCGCTGGACGCCCATATCCGCCTGGCCAATCCCCGCACCGCGGAGAGCCAGCGCAACCTGATCCTGCGCCGCCCCTTCAACTACTCCAACGGCGTGCGTAAGAACGGCCAGCTCGATATGGGCCTGCTGTTCATCGCCTACCAGGCCGACCTGGAACAGGGCTTCATCGCCGTGCAGAAGCGGCTGGATGGCGAGCCCCTGGAGGAATACATCAAGCCCATCGGCGGCGGTTACTTCTTCGTCCTGCCGGGGATCACCGATGCCAAGGACTACCTCGGCCGCAGCCTGCTGGCAGCCGCACCGCTTTAAACCCTCGACAGGAGAAGTCGAATGAAACGCTCGTCACTCGCCGTTGCCCTCGG
The DNA here is from genome assembly GCF_036884265.1 of Pseudomonas benzopyrenica. Classification (NCBI taxonomy): domain Bacteria; kingdom Pseudomonadati; phylum Pseudomonadota; class Gammaproteobacteria; order Pseudomonadales; family Pseudomonadaceae; genus Pseudomonas; species Pseudomonas benzopyrenica. The sequence continues at coordinate 2,421,893 of NZ_CP145723.1, forward strand.
ACTGGCTCTGGCCATGCCGGCCTTTGCCGCCAACTCGCCGCTGGATCTGGTCGGTCCCATCTCCGACTACAAGATCTATGTCACCGACAACCTGGCCAAGCTCACCGAGCAGACCCAGGCCTTTACCGCAGCGGTCAAGCGTGGTGATCTGGCCACCGCGCGCAAGCTCTATGCGCCGACGCGGGTCTCCTACGAGCAGGTCGAGCCCATCGCCGAGCTGTTCAGTGACCTGGACGCCGCCATCGACTCCCGCGAAGACGATCACGAACAGGGGGTGAAATCCGAGGATTTCACCGGCTTCCATCGCCTGGAGCACGCCCTCTTCACCCAGAACACCACCGAAGGCCAGGGTCCCCTCGCCGACAAGCTGCTGGCCGACGTCAAGGACCTGCAGAGCCGCGTCGACGGCCTGACCTTCCCGCCGGAAAAGGTGGTCGGCGGCGCTGCGGCGCTGATGGAGGAAGTGGCGGCGACCAAGGTGTCGGGCGAGGAAGAACGCTACAGCCATACCGATCTGTACGATTTCCAGGCCAACGTCGATGGCGCCAAGAAGATCGTCGACCTGTTCCGCCCGCAGATCGAGAAGCAGGACCAGGCCTTTGTCGGCAAGGTCGACAAGAACTTCGCCACGGTCGACAAGATCCTGGCCAAGTACAAGACCAAGGACGGCGGCTTCGAGACCTACGACAAGGTCAGCGAGCGTGATCGCAAGGCCCTGGTCGGTCCGGTAAACACCCTGGCCGAGGACCTCTCCACTCTGCGCGGCAAGCTGGGCCTGAACTAACCGCGGCTGCTAAAACTACTGCGCGTCCGCCAGACGGGCGCGTGCAGTGCTCGGAATCCTCATGTACCGCTCGTACACTCGTGCGCGAGCCCGGTCCGGTTCCTGCGCGCCGCGCGCACCCGCCTGACAGCCGCTCGCTACGTTTTATCAACCACGGTATTCATAAGTGGTATCCGGCGCCGCCCACCCGCTTTCGCTTATCGCCGGAATAGATTTATATATAAAGAAACATCGCTTTTAAGCATATAGACCTGCTGCTATCGTGCACGGCCTAGAAAAGTCGCCAGCGCGCCCCTCGGGTGCCCAAGACTTCGATCACGCGCAGCCGTGCGCGCCGCCTGACAGCAGGATGACCATGTACGTTTACGATCAGTACGATCAGCGGATCGTCGAAGAACGTGTCGCCCAGTTTCGCGACCAGACCCGCCGCTTCCTGGCCGGAGAGCTGGGTGGCGAAGAATACCGCCCACTGCGCCTGCAGAACGGCCTCTACATCCAGCGCTATGCGCCCATGCTGCGGGTCGCCGTGCCCTATGGCCTGCTGAACACCAAACAGGTCCGCAAGCTGGCGCAGATCGCCCGTGACTACGACAAGGGCTACGCCCACATCAGTACCCGGCAGAACTTCCAGTTCAACTGGCCGGAGCTGGAAGACGTGCCCGAGATCCTCGCCGAGCTGGCCACCGTGCAGATGCATGCCATCCAGACCAGCGGCAACTGCATCCGCAACACCACCACCGACCAGTTCGCCGGTGTCGCCCATGACGAACTGATCGATCCGCGCCCCTGGTGCGAGATCATCCGCCAGTGGTCGACCTTCCACCCCGAATTCGCCTTCCTGCCGCGCAAGTTCAAGATCGCCGTCAACGGCGCCGCCCTGGATCGTGCCGCCATTGAGGTGCACGACATCGGCCTGGAAGCGGTGCGCAACGAGGCCGGCGAGCTGGGCTTCCGCGTGCTGGTCGGCGGCGGCCAGGGCCGTACCCCCCACACCGGCGAATTCATCCGCGAATTCCTGCCCTGGCAGCACCTGCTCAGCTACCTGGAAGCCACCCTGCGGGTCTACAACCGCTACGGTCGCCGCGACAACAAGTTCAAGGCGCGCATCAAGATCCTGGTCAAGGCGCTGGGTGCCGACGCCTTCGCCGAAAAGGTCGAGGCCGAATGGGCCCACCTCAAGGACGGCCCCATCACCCTGACCGACGCCGAGGTCGCGCGGGTCTCCGCCTTCTTCGTCGATCCGGCCTATGCCGAGCTGCAGGACCAGGACGAAGCCCTCGCCCGCCTGGACGCCGAGCAGCCCGGTTTCGCCCGCTGGCGTCAGCGCAACACCTTCCGCCACAAGCGTCCGGGCTATGTCGCCGTGACCCTGTCGCTCAAGCCCACCGGCGTGGCCCCGGGCGATGTCACCGATCGCCAGCTGGACGCCATGGCCGACCTCGCCGATCGCTACAGCTTCGGCGAGCTGCGCACCTCACACCAGCAGAACGTCATCTTCGCCGACGTCCGCCAGGATCAGCTGCTGGAGCTATGGCACGAGTTGCGCGAGCATGGCTTCGCCACCCCCAACATCGGCCTGCTGACCGACATGATCTGCTGCCCGGGCGGTGATTTCTGCTCCCTGGCCAACGCCAAGTCGATCCCCATCGCCGAAGCCATCCAGCGCCGTTTCGACGACCTGGACTACCTGTTCGACATCGGCGAGCTGGATCTCAACATCTCCGGCTGCATGAACGCCTGCGGTCACCACCACGTCGGCCACATCGGCATCCTGGGCGTGGACAAGAAGGGCGAGGAGTTCTACCAGGTATCCCTCGGCGGCGACGCCGGTCGTGACGCCACCCTGGCCAAGATCCTCGGCCCCTCCTTCGCCCAGGACCAGATGCCCGAGGTGATCGGCAAGCTGATCAACGTCTACGTCGAGCAACGCACCGAAGACGAGCGCTTCATCGACACCTACCGCCGTATCGGTATCGACCCCTTCAAGGAGCGCGTCTATGCAAAGAATCATTAAGGGCGACCAGCTGGTCACCGACAACTGGCACCTGCTGCCCAAGGACGTCGCCTTCGCAGACGTCCCCAATAGCGATGACGTGATCATTCCGGCTGCGCTGTGGCTGGAACACGGCCATGCCCTCACCTGCCGCGATGGCCGCCTGGGTATCTGGCTGGACAGCGACGAAGAGCCCGAGAGCATCGCCGCCGATCTCGAGCATTTCGCCCTGATCGCCATCAACTTCCCGGCCTTCGTCGACGGGCGCGGCTATTCCTATGCGCGCCTGCTGCGCGAACGCTTCGGCTGGACCGGCGAGCTGCGCGCCATCGGCGACGTCCTGCAGGACCAGCTGTTCTTTCTCAAGCGCTGTGGCTTCGACGCCTACGTGGTCCGTGCCGACCGCGATCCGGAAGCGGCGCTGGCCGGTCTGCGCGACTTCAGCGTGACCTACCAGAGCGCGGTGGATCAACCGGAGCCGTTGTTCCGTCGTCGCCAGGCCTGACCGCCCTGGAGGCAAAAAGAAACCCGCCGCGGCGGGTTTCTTTTTGCCTGGCCTTCGCTCAACCGAGATCGACGACCACGCGACCCACCATCTTGCCGGCAAGAATCTGGCTGATGGTATCGGGCAACTCTTCGAGGCCGACCTCGCGGGTCAGGCTTTCCAGGTCATCCAGCTTCCACTGCACCGAGAGCTTGTCCCACAGCGCGGCCTTGGCCATCAGCGGCAACTCGACGGAGTCCACACCCAGCAGATTCACCCCGCGCAGGATGAAGGGAAAGACCCCGGCCTCGAAGGTGGTGCCGGCCGTCATGCCGCAGCAAGCTACGCTGCCGCCGTACTCCAATGACTTGATGACATTGAAGAGGATATCGCCGCCGACGGTATCCACTGCGCCGGACCACTGCTGGTCCAGCAGCGGCTTGCCGACGCCATCGGCCAGGGTCGCACGGTCGAGGATCTGCCGAGCGCCCAGACGATGCAGCCACTCCGCGCGCTCCAGCTTGGCGGTAGAGGCCGCCACGTGATAGCCGAGCCGCGCCAAGAGCTTGACCGCCAGGCTGCCGACGCCACCGCTGGCGCCGGTCACCAGTACGGTGCCGGCCTCCGGGGTCAAGCCCATCTGTTCCAGCTTCTCGACGCACAGCGCCGCGGTGAGACCCGCGGTGCCCAGCACCATGGCCTCGCGCAGGCCGAGGTTGTCCGGACGGCGGATCACCCAGGCGGCTGGTACCCGGATGTACTGACCGAAGCCGCCGGGGGTGCTCATGCCCAGGTCATAGCCGGTGACCAGGACCTCATCGCCCACGGCGAATTCGCCGGCGCTGGATTGCTCCACCACGCCCGCCGCGTCGATGCCCGGGGTATGGGGATAGCGTCGGGTCACACCGCGGTTGCCGATGGCCGACAGGGCGTCTTTGTAGTTGAGCGAGGAATAACGCACCCGGATCAGCACCTCGCCTGCGGGCAGGTCGTCCAGGCTGCGCGTCACCACCTCTTGCCGAAAAGCACCATGGGCCCCTTCGGTCACCCAGAGCGCCTGAAAATTGCTCATCGCAGAACCTCCGTTGGAGTCTTGTTATGGGGCCGCTAGTCCTATGGACCTCAGCGCCAGCGGGTCGACTCGCCCAGGCGTTCCCACCAGGTGGTCACCAGGCGATCGACACCGAGGCTGGCCGCCATGCCCAGACGTTCGGGCAACGACTTCTTCTCGACGAAGCGCAGCGAGAAGACCTCGACCACCTGGGCCCGTTCGGCCAGGTATTCGTCGCTGGTGCGCAGCTCGTCCACCAGCTGCTTGCCCAGGGCGGCCTGGCCCAGCCAGACCTCGCCGGTGGCGACCTCGTCGATGTTGAGTTGCGGGCGGTAGTGGGCGACGAAGTTCTTGAACAGGACGTGGGTGGTGTCCAGATCGTGCTGGAATTTCTCCTTGCCCTTCTCGTCGTTCTCGCCGAACACGGTGACGGTACGCTTGTACTCACCCGCGGTGAAGACCTCGAAATCCACGTCATGCTTTTTCAGCAGGCGATGGACATTGGGCAGCTGGGCGACCACGCCGATGGAACCGAGGATGGCGAAGGGCGCACAGAGAATGCGGTCGCCGATGCAGGCCATCATGTAGCCGCCGCTGGCGGCCACCTTGTCGACGCAAATGGTCAGAGGGATCCCGGCCTGGCGGATACGCGCCAGTTGCGAGGCGGCCAGGCCATAGCTGTGGACCAGGCCACCGCCACTTTCCAGCCGCACCACCACCTCGTCCTTGGGCGTCGCCAGGGTCAGCACCGCGGTGATCTCGTTGCGCAGGTGTTCGTTGGCCGTGGCCTTGAGGTCGCCGTGGAAATCGAGAACATAGACCCGCGACTTGCCGGACTCGCTCTTGCGCTTGCTCTTCTCGGCCTTGGTCTCGCGCTTGCGCAGGGCCTTGAAGGCCTCCTTGCCCAGCACGCTTTGCTGCAATCTCAGCCGCAGATCGCGATAGAAGTCATTGAGCTTCTGCACCTGCAGCTGCCCTGCCGAGCTGCGCCGGTTGCGGCCGCGGACAGCGGCGGTGAACAACAGCACGGCGATGATGGCGACCACCACGGTGACGGTTTTGGCCAGGAAACTGGCATAGTCGGCAAGAAACTCCACGGACTCTCCTAGGATGGCGGCAGCAGTGCCCTGCCCAGCATACCGAGTCGTCCGAGCGATAGAAACTCGGCGATCCCTGGTCGGTCTTCCTGCATGGGCTACTTCTCGGCTGCGATCAGGCCGTGCGCAAGCCCCAGCCTTTCAAACAAGCGTATGAATAGCCGTTGACAGGCCTTCTGCAGCCCCCTACCCTCGGTCGAGTACCCTGCCCCTCCAGCTGGAGTGGGCCTCATCGAAAAAGACCACAAGGACCCTCGCCATGAGCGCAGCCGATGCCATCGCCACCCTGAAGAGCAAGTTCGACCCCTCCGCCGCGGCCGGTCTGGATCTCACCTATCAATTCGACGTCGAGGGCGGTGACAACTACTACGTGGTCATCAAGGACGGCACCTGCGACGTCCAGCAGGGCGACGCTGCCGATCCGGATTGCACCCTGATCATGGACCAGGCCACCCTGGCTGGTATCGTCAGCGGCGAGACCGACGGCATGCAGGCCTTCATGTCGGGCAAGCTCCGCGTCGAAGGCAACATGATGCTGAGCATGAAGCTGGGCGAACTCTTCCCCAACTAAGCGCCAGTCGCAAAAAAGCCGGGCAATCGCCCGGCTTTTTTGTGCCTGGGCTCAGGGCCGCCGCGGCGGCGCGGGCGGCGTGACATTGCCGTCCCAACCGCCACCGAGCGCCGCGATCAACTGGACACTGGTGCTGAGGCGACTGCCCAGCAGGGTCAGGTTAGTGCGTTCGTTGCTCAGGGCGGTGGTCTGCAGGGTGACCACGTCGAGATAGCCGATCAGCCCGGCCTGGTACTGATTCTCCGCCAGTTGCAGGGCGCGGCGTGCGGCGTCCAAGGCCTCCTGGCGTACGCCGGCCTCTTCGCCGTAGGTGCGCAACTGCACCAGGTAGTCTTCCACCTCGCGGAAGCCATCGAGCACGGTCTGGCGATAGCCGGCGACGCTGGCGTCGTAGCTGGCTTCGGCCGACTCCACCTGGGCCCGGCGCAGGCCAGCATCGAACAGCGACAGGGCAAAGGATGGCCCGATCGACCAGAAGCGATTCGGGGTGCTGACCAGGCTGCCCCATTGGCTAGCGCTGTAGCCACCGCTGGCGCTCAGGGTCAGGTCGGGATAGTAGGCGGCTTCGGCGACGCCGATGGCGGCATTGGCGGCCATGACCTGGCGCTCGGCCTGGGCGATGTCCGGACGCCGCTCCAACAGCGTCGAGGGCACGGCGCTCGGCAGCGGCGGCAACTCGGGAATCGTCTTGACCGCGGCCAGCTGGAAATTGGCCGGGACTTCGCCGACCAGCACCGCGATCGCATTTTCCAGCTGGGCACGCTGGTACCTGAGGTCGATGGCGTCGGCCTGGGTGCTCTTCAGCTGGGTGGTCGCCTGGGCCACATCCGCCGGCGTGACGATGCCGGCGCGGTACTGGTTCTGGGTCAGGCGCAGGGATCGCTCGTAGGCGGACACGGTGGCGTCGAGCAACCGCTGCTGGGCGTCCAGCACCCGTAACTGCAAATAGTTGGTCGCCAGTTGCGTCTGCAGACTCAGGCGGGTGGCTGCCAGCTCCGCAGCGCTGGCCTGGGCGGTAGCCCGATCCGCCTCCACCTGGCGCCTTACGCGCCCCCAGAGATCAAGCTCCCAGCTCACCCCCAGGCTGGCGTCGTAGGCGTTGCTGATGGTGCTGGTGCCACCGCTGCTGAAGGTGCCGCTGGTGCCATTGGAGTTACGGATGACGGTGTTGCTGCCCGAACCGCCGCCGCGTCCGGAACGGGTGGCGCCCAGACTGCTGGACAGGGTCGGGAACAGCGAAGCCCGCGCCTGGCTGACCAGGGCCAGCGACTGCCGATAGGTGGCCTCGGCCTGCGCCAAGCTCTGGTTGCGCTGGTTGAGCTGCACCATCAGCCGATCCAGGGTCGGGTCGTCATAGCGCCGCCACCAGTCGCTGCGCATCTCCAGGTCCTTGGGCGCGGCGGCCTGCCAGCCTTCGGCGTGGCGATAGGCGACCGGTACCGTGGTGGTCGGTCGCTGGTAATCCGGGCCCAGGGTACAGCCGGCCAGCAGCAGAGCCAGGGTCAGCGTCGGCAGGCGCAGGAATGGGGTCATAGCGGCGTATCCAGGGCAGCGTCGGTACGGATGCCGCGCCAGCGATTGACGCGGCGGCGCAGGCGTTCGAAATAGAGATAGACCACCGGGGTGGTGTAGAGGGTGAGGATCTGGCTCAGCACGAGCCCGCCGACGATCACCAGGCCCAGCGGCTGGCGCATCTCGGCGCCTTCGGTATTGCCGATCAGCAGCGGCACGGCGCCGAGGATGGCGGCCATGGTGGTCATGAGGATGGGCCTCAGGCGCAGCAGGCAGGCCTGGCGGATGCCTTCCTCGGGCGTCAGCCCCTGCTGGCGTTCCAGTTGCAGCGCCAGATCCACCATCATGATGGCGTTCTTCTTCACCACCCCGATCAGCAGGAACAGGCCGAGCATGGAAATCAGGCTGAACTGGCCGCCGGTGAGCTGGATGGCCAGCAAGGCCCCTACCCCGGCTGACGGCAGCGTCGAGAGGATGGTCAGGGGATGCACGTAGCTCTCGTAGAGCACGCCGAGCACGATGTAGACCAGCACCAGGGCACCGAGGATCATCAGCGGCTGCCCCGAGACGGTGCTGGCGAAGATGTTGGCCGAGCCGCCCAGGCGACCCTGGACATCGCTGGGCAGGCCGATGGCCGCCACCGCGCGCTGCACCGCCCGGGTCGCCTGCTCCAGGCTGACGTCCGGCGCCAGGTCGAAGTTGATGCTCTCCGAGGCGAACTGGCCGTCGTGGGTGACCCGGTCCTCGGCGAGGCTGTTGGTGTAGTAGGCGAAGGCCGACAGCGGCACCTGGGCGCCGCTGCTGGTGATGACCCGCACCTGCTCGAGGACGGTCGGGTCCTGGGCATAGCGCGGATTGATCTCCATCACCACCTTGTACTGGTTGAGCGGCTCGTAGATGGTCGAGATCTGCCGCTGGGCGAAGGAGTTGTTGAGCACCGCGGCCACGGTCTCCATGTCCACGCCGAGGCGCTTGGCCTTCTCGCGGTCGATCTGCAGGGTGATCTGCTGGGTGCTGCCCTCGCGGCCATCCACCGCGGTCAGTTCCGGCAGTGCCTTGAGCGCGGCCAGTACCTTGGGCTGCCAGGCCTGCAGCAGCTGGACGTCGCCGGAGAGCAGGTTGTACTCATAGGACGAGGTGCTCTGCTGGCGACCGCCAAATCTGAGGTCCTGGTCGGCCATGAGGAACAGCTGGGCACCCGGCACCTTGGGGGCGTTGGCGCGGATGCGCTCGATGACCTTCTGGGCATCCAGCTGGCGCTCGGCGATGGGCTTGAGGCGGATCAGCATCACCGCATTGTTCACCCCGCTGCCGGAGCCGGAGCTGCCGACGAAGCCCGAGGCGCTGGCGACCGCCGGATCGGCCAGCAGCGACTTGCGCAGGATCTCGATCTTCGGCTGCATCACCTGGAACGACAGGGCATTGTCGCCGCGGATGAAACCGATCAGTTGGCCGGTGTCCTGCTGCGGCATGAAGGTCTTGGGCACCACCACATAGAGCACCACGTTGAGCGCTATGGTGGCGATCAGGCTGAGCAGGGTCAGGCGCCGATGGCGCAGGGCCCAGCCGAGGCTGCGGTCGTAACCCGCCACCAGCCGGCGATGGGCGCGTTCGCTGAAGCGCTGCAAGCGGCCTTGGGTGGTCGGGTCATGGGGCCTGAGCCAGCGCGCGCAGAGCATGGGCGTCAGGGTCAGGGACACCACCAGGGAGACCAGGATGGCCGCCGCCAGGGTCAAGGAGAACTCGCGAAACAGCTTCTCGACGATGCCACCGATGAAGAGGATGGCGACGAAGACGGCCACCAGGGAGACGTTCATCGACAGCAGGGTGAAGCCCACCTCGCGGGTGCCCTGATAGGCGGCCTTGAGCGGCGCCATGCCGTTGTCGATGTGGCGGGCGATGTTCTCCAGCACCACGATGGCATCGTCCACCACCAGGCCCGCCGCCAGGATCAAGGCCATCAGCGACAGGGTATTGAGCGAAAAGCCGAGTAGGTACATGACGGCGAAGGTGCCCACCAGGGAGATCGGCACCGCCAGGGCCGGAATCACCGCGCTGCGTAGTCGGCCGAGGAACAGCCAGACCACGCCGATCACGAGGAAGACGGCGATGATCAGGGTCAGCTCGGCCTCGTGCAGGGTGGCCTTGATCACGCCTGAGCGGTCCATGGCCACTTCCAGGCGGGCACTGGCTGGCACGATGGCTTCCAGTGCCGGCAGGCGCGCTTTGAGCGCGGCGATGGTCTCGATGATGTTGGCATTGGCCTGGCGATTGACCACCAGCAACACCGCGCTCTGGTCGTTGTAGAAGCCGGCGTTGTAGCGGTCTTCCACCGCGTCGCTGACCTTGGCGACATCGCGCAGGCGCAATGCCGCGCCATCCTGGTAGCGGATGATCAGGGGCGCATAGTCGGCGGCCTTGAACAGCTGGTCGTTGGCCTGGATCTGCCAGTTGTGCTGGTCATTGGCCACCGCGCCCTTGGGCCGACGCTGGTTGGCGCTGTTAATGGCGGTGCGGACATCGTCCAGCGCCAGGCCATAGTGCTCCAGCTGCCGCGGCTCCAGCTCGATGCGGACCGCCGGCAAGGAGCTGCCGCCGATCTGCACCTCGCCCACGCCGTTGACCTGGGACAGGCTCTGGGCCAGCACCGTCGACGCCAGGTCGTACAGTTCGCCCTTGCTCAGGGTCTTGGAGGTCAGGGAGAACACCATGATGGGTGCCTGGGACGGATTGACCTTGCGATAGCGCGGCATCTGGCGCATGCCGCTGGGCAGCAGGTTGCGCGAGGCGTTGATGGCCGCCTGCACCTCGCGGGCGGCGGTATTGACGTCCTTGTCCAGGTCGAACTGGATGATGATCTGGGTCGAGCCCTGGCTGCTGCGGCTGGTCATGGAACTGATGCCGGCGATGCTGCCCAGGGAGCGCTCCAGGGGGGTGGCCACGCTGGAGGCCATCACCTGGGGACTGGCGCCGGACAGGGTCGCCGAGACGGTGATGGTCGGGAAATCCATCTGCGGCAGGGGCGCCACCGGCAACAGCCTAAAGGCGATGGCGCCGAGCAGCAGCAAGGCCAGGCTCAGCAGCAGGGTCGCCACCGGCCGGGCGATGAAGGGCGCCGAGAGATTCACCTCAGGCCGTCCTGCGCCGACCCAGGCGCTCGCCCAGGCGGTCGAAGGCCAGGTAGATCACCGGGGTGGTGAACAGCGTCAGCACCTGGCTCACCAGCAGGCCACCCACCATCACCAGGCCCAGCGGCTGGCGCAATTCGGCGCCAGCGCCGGTGGCCAGCATCAGCGGCACCGCGCCGAACAGCGCGGCCAGGGTGGTCATAAGGATCGGCCGGAATCTCAGCAGCGCCGCCTGGTAGATGGCCTCCTCCGGCGTGAGCCCCTGGTGGCGTTCGGCGTCGAGGGCGAAGTCGATCATCATGATGGCGTTCTTCTTGACGATGCCGATCAGCAGGATGATGCCGATCACCGCGATCAGCCCGAGGTCGTTGCCGGTGAGCAGGAGCGCCAGCAAGGCGCCGATGGCCGCCGAGGGCAGCGTCGAGAGGATGGTCAACGGATGGATGAAGCTCTCGTAGAGCACTCCCAGCACGATGTACATCACCACCACCGCCGCCAGGATCAGCAACAGGGTGCTGGACAGCGAGGCCTGGAAGGCCGCCGCCGCGCCCTGGTAGTGGGTATTGATGCCCACCGGCAGGCCGATCTCCTGCTTGGCCGCGTCGATGGCGGCCACGGCGGCACCGAGGGAAATGCCGTTCGCCAGGTTGAAGGACAGGGTCACCGCCGGGAACTGGCTGAGGTGGTTGATCACCAGACGGGTCGGCCGCTGCTCCATCTTCACCAGGCTGGACAGCCGTACCGGGGCGCGACTGGTGTCCGTGGTGGTTTCGGTCGTGTTGGCCGTGCCGGTGCCACTGCTGCCGCTGGAGGAGGTACCACTGCCCGCCTTTACCCAGACCTGGCTGAGGGCATCCGGCCCCAGGCTGTCGGCAGCGGCGCTGGCCAGCACCACCCGGTACTGGTTGGCCTGGGTGTAGATGGTCGAGATCTGCCGCTGACCGAGGGCGTCGTAGAGGGCGTCGGTGATGGCCGAGACCTGCACCCCCAGGCGCGCCGCCGCGTCGCGGTCGATGGTCAGGTACAGCTGCAGCCCCTTGTTCTGCAGGTCGCTGGTGACATCGGTGAGCTCGGGCCGCTGGTGCAGCGCCTCGGTCAGCCGCGGCACCCAGGTGTCGAGCAGAGTGGCGTCGGGTGAATCCAGGGTGAGCTGATACTGGGTGCGGCTGACCCGGTCTTCCACGCTGAGGTCCTGCACCGGCTGCATGTAGAGGGTGATGCCCACCACCTTGGCGACCGCGGGCCGCAGCCGGTCGATCACCTCCTGGGCCGTGACGTCGCGCTCGCTCTGCGGCTTGAGGTTGATCTGCATGCGACCGCTGTTGAGGGTGACGTTATCGCCATCGACGCCGATATAGGACGACAGGCTCGCCACCGCCGGGTCTTGCAGCACCACCGCGGCCAGGGCCTGTTGGCGCTCGCTCATGCCACGGAAGGAAATCGACTGGGGCGCCTCGGTGATGCCCTGGATGGAGCCGGTGTCCTGGGCTGGGAAGAAGCCCTTGGGCACCAGCAGGTAGAGCACCGCGGTAAGCACGAAGGTCGCCAGCGCCAGCAGCAGCATCAGCGCCCGATTGGCCAGCGACCAGCGCAGCGCCCGGCCGTAGCCGGCGATCAGCCGCTCCAGCCAGACCAGCTGGTGCTCGGCGGCTTCCTCGCGCTTGAGCAGGCGGGCGCACATCATCGGCGTGAGGGTAAGGGAGATCACCAGGGAGATAAGAATGGCCACCGCTAGGGTGATGGCGAATTCGCGGAACAGCCGGCCGACCACGTCCTGCATGAACAGCAGCGGGATAAGAACGGCGATCAGCGAAACGGTTAGGGACACCAGGGTGAAACCGATCTGACGGGCGCCCTTGAGCGCCGCCTCCATGGGTGTGGCGCCCTCTTCCAGATGTCGGGAGATGTTTTCCAGCATGACGATGGCGTCGTCGACGACGAAGCCGGTGGCGATGGTCAGGGCCATCAGCGACAGGTTGTTCAGCGAGAAGCCGGCCAGGTACATGGCGCCAAAGGTGCCGATCAACGACAACGGCACCGTGACCGAGGGGATCAGGGTGGCGCTGAAGCGGCGCAGGAAGACGAAGGTGACCATGACCACCAATCCCACCGCCAGCAGCATCTCGTGCTGGACGTCGGTGACCGCGGCGCGGATGGTCTCGGTACGGTCGCTGAGCACGGCGATGTCGAGACCGGCCGGCAGGCTTTCCTTGAGGCTCGGCAACAGCGCCTGGATGCGGTCGACGGTCTGGATGACGTTGGCCCCGGGCTGGCGCTGGACGTTGACCAGGATGGCGCCGCTGCGATTGGCCCAGGCGGACAGGCGGTCGTTTTCCGCGCCCTGGGCGATGGTGGCGACGTCACCCAGGCGCAGGGCGCCGTTGTCGGCGTAGTTGAGGATCAGGTCGCCATAGGCCTTGGGGTCGCGCAACTGGTCGTTGGCGTCCAGGGTGGCCACCCGAGTGGGTCCGTCGAAGCTGCCCTTGGGCTGGTTGGTGTTTTCGCTGGTGACCAGGCTGCGCACATCGGCCAGGGTCAGGTTGTGGGCCGCGAGCTTGTCGGGATCGACCTGGATGCGCACCGCCGGGCGCTGGCCGCCGGCCAGGCTGACCATCCCTACCCCGCTGACCTGGGCCAGCTTCTGCGCCATGCGGGTGTCGACCAGGTCGTAGAGCGTGGGCAGCGGCAGGGTCCTGGAGCTGATCGCCAGGGTGACGATGGGCGTATCGGCCGGATTGACCTTGTTGTACACCGGGGGCGCCGGCAGGTCGCTGGGCAGCAGGTTGTTGGCTGCGTTGATCGCCGCCTGGACCTCCTGTTCGGCAACCGACAGGTTCAGTTCCAGGTTGAATCTCAAGGTGATGACCGAGGCGCCACCAGAGCTGGTGGAGGCCATCTGCGACAGGCCCGGCATCTGCCCGAACTGACGCTCCAGCGGCGCAGTGACGGCGCTGGTCATGACATCGGGGCTGGCGCCGGGATAGAGGGTGAGCACCCGGATGGTGGGATAGTCCACCTGTGGCAGCGCCGCGACCGGCAGCAACCGATAGGCCAGCAGGCCGGCGATGAGCAGCGCCACCATCAACAGGGTGGTGGCGACCGGGCGCAGGATGAAGGGGCGCGAGATATCCATCGCGGCCGATCAGCCCTGGGTCTTGCCGGGCTTGCGTACCGCCGGCTTGGCCGGTTCGCTGGGCGCCGCCGAAGCCCCGGTGACCACCTCCACCTCGTTGCCCTCGCGCAGGCGATCGGTGCCCTCGGTCACCACCCGGTCACCGGCGGCCAAGCCTTCGGTGACCACGGTCAGACTGCCGTCATCCGGCCCCAGCTTGAGGCTGCGGACCTGGATCTTGTTGTCGGGCCCCACCACGTAGGCGAAGGTGCCATTGGAGCCGAACTGGATAGCCGCGGAAGGCACCACCAGGGCCTGATCCAGCACCTGTTCGCGCACCCGCACGGTGACGAACTGATTGGGGAACAGCGCCTCGTCGCCATTGGCGAAGCGCGCGCGAAACTTGAGGGTGCCAGTGGCCGTATCGATCTGGTTGTCGAAGCTCTGCAGGGTACCGTCGGCGACCTTGCGCGAACCGCCGCGATCCCAGGCTTCGACCGGCAGGGTCTGACCGGCGCGGGCGCGCTTGAGCAACTCGCCGAGCTGGCTTTCCGGCAGGGTGAAGACCACCGAGATCGGCTGGGTCTGGGTGATGACGGCGACCACGGTGCTGTCGTTGGCGGACAGCAGATTGCCCCCATCCAGCTGACGCAGGCCGACACGGCCGGCGATGGGCGCCTTTATCTGGGTGAAGGCCAGATTCAGCTTGGCATCGGCCACCGCTGCCTGGCTGTTCTTGAGGGTACCGCGGTACTGGTTGACCAGGGCCTCCTGGGTATCCAGCGTCTGCCTGGCGATGCTGTCCTCGCGGAACAGCCCCTGGTAGCGCTTGAGGTCCAGCTCGGCGTTGCGCAGCTGCGCCTGATTCTGCTGCAGGGTGCCCTCGGCCTGCTGCAGCGCCACCTCATAGGGGCGTGGGTCTATGGTGGCCAGCAGCTCGCCGGCCTTGACCTTCTGGCCTTCCTCGAAGGCCACCCGCACCAGTTCGCCGGCGACCCGGGTGCGCACGTTCACGGTATTGAGCGCGGTCACCGTACCGATGGACCGGCGCACGATGGGAAAGCTGCGCTGCTCCACCGCCACCACCCGCACCGGGGTCGGGCCGGTCATGCCGAAGGGCGAACGAGCCCCCTTGCCGGCCGCGGCCTCGCTCTTCTGGCCGTGCTGGTGATACCAATACCAGCCACCCGCGGCCACCAGCACCACGAGAACGAGCAGCCAGACCAGTCGGCGACGGGAGGAAGAGCTAGGCGAAGAGTCGGACATCGGAGAATACGTACACGCTGGGGAAGGCGGAAGATAAGCAGTAGCGAGACGGCTAACCAGCCCCTTTACTGCGATTTTACCTAAAGCAAAACGGGCAGACACAAAAGGCGCCTGCCCGTTTCGAAGCGCCCACCGCGTGGCGCGGTGGGTTGCCGGCGATCAGCCGAGGACGGCGAGCGCAGCCGCGTAGTCCGGCTCCTGACCGATCTCGGGCACCAGTTCGCTGTGCAGCACCCTGTCCTGTTCGTCCAGTACCACCACGGCACGAGCGGCCAGGCCTTGCAGCGGACCGCTGGCCAGGGCGACGCCATAAGCCTGCAGGAATTCGGCACCGCGCAGGGTGGAGAGGTTCATGACCCTTTCCAGGCCTTCGGCGCCACAGAAGCGCTTCTGGGCGAACGGCAGGTCGGCGGAGATGCACAGCACCAGGGTGTTATCCAGCTTGTCGACTTCGCTGTTGAACTTGCGCACCGAGGTGGCGCAGGTCGGGGTGTCGACGCTGGGGAAGATGTTGAGCACCTTGCGCTTGCCGGCGAGGCTGGCCAGGGTGATGTCCTGCAGATCGCCATTGACCAGGCTGAAGGCCGGGGCCTGTTGGCCAGGCTGCGGCAGGTTGCCCTGCACCTCGACCGGGTTGCCACGCAGATTGACGGTTGCCATGAACAGCTCCTTTCTCATGAGACGGGACAGGGAGTAAACACGTTTTCCGCACCCGATCAAAGCGTTACGCGCCCCTGCTTCAAAAATCGCGGCGATAGAAGAAATCCAGGGAATTGGCCAGACCGCTGGCGATCTCGAGATAGAGCCGGCGGGTGAGCTGGTAGCGCAGGGCGACGGTATTGGCCGAATCGAACACCCCTACCCCATAGCGCACCGACAAGCGATCGGTCAGATTTCCCGAGGCCACCACGCTGGTCTTGTCCCCCGATCCAGCGGTATCCAGCTGGAAGTTCTGGATGCCCAAGCGCTGCGCCAGGGCACCGGCGGTGCCGGAACTGCCGGCCAGGCCCAATGCCAGCGCCGCCTGGCCGAGCACGTTGTTGTCGCCTTCGCTGCCGCTGGACAGCGGCCGCCCCAGCACCAGGTAGGCCAGCGCCTGCTCCTGGCTCATGCTCGGCTCGGAGAACACTTCGATACGCGGCTGCTGGGCGAAGCCCGAGAGCCGCAATCCCGCGGTGACATTCTGCTCCTGCACCACCCGTACGGCTTCCACATCGATATAGGGCTGGGCGATAGGCCCCTGGAAGAACAGCCGAGCGCGCCTCATGGTCAGGCGCTGACCATAGGCGTTGTAGCGGCCGTTGCGCAGGTTCAGCTCGCCGCGGGTGTCGAGGTTGTCGCCGATGTGGACCTTGCCGACGATTTCCGCGGACAGGCCAAAGGCGTCGAAGGTGAGCTTGTCGGAACCGACCAGCACATCGACGTCCATGGCGATCTGCATGGCCTGCTGCCTGGCCGGGGCCTCCTGGCCGACGATGACGGCATCGTCCGACACCTTGACCGTGGACGGCGGCAGCTGCTGCACCTGGATGCGCCCACGCGGCACCCGGACCTCACCGGCCAGGGCCAGGCGGCCGTTCTGCATGAGGATCTTGAGATTGGGCGCCACTTCCAGCTGCGCATAGGGCTCGACGTTGACGGGAAGCTTGTCGCCGGTGACCGCTACGTCGACGTCCAGGCCATTGGCCCAGCCGACGCTGCCCCGGATCTGGCCGCGCCCCTGGGTGCCGCTGCGCCAGCCGCCGTCGAGCAAGACGGTGTCGCCCTGGATACGGGCGGTCAGGCCGAGGTCCTGCAGGCGCGTCGGCACGCTGCCGCCGCCGATGTCGCCGCCGCTGAGCTGGATCTGGCCGTTGACCCGCGGTTGCAGCAGGGTTCCGCCCAGCTCGCCGGCGCCGTTGATCTTGCCTTCGAGATGTTCGATGCCCTCGACGAAGGCCTTGCCGAGAGCCAGATTCAGGCCCTGCAACTGGAAGCGACCGGCCAGGGCCTGATTCGGATCGCGAGGGTCCAACCGGGCCTGGACGTCGAGCCGGCCGAGGTCGGCACTGGTCAGGCGCACCTGGGTGTCCACCTGCTGCGGTTTCAGGGCGCTGGTGACGTCCAGGCTGTCGTAGCTGAAGGTCTGCCACTGGCCCGCGGCGTCGCGCAACCTGAGGCTGCCACGGCCGGCCTGGAGACGGATCTCGCCATCGGGTCCGGCCTTGGGCAGGCGCAGGTCGACGTCGCCATCGAGGGTGCCCTGCCAGGCCAGTTCCGGGGGCAGCAGCGGTTGCAGACTGGCGAGCGGGAAGGCGCGCAGGTGCCAGGCGAGACGGGTGTCGGGCAGTAGCTGCTGATCGTCGCCGCAAAGGCTGGCCGCGCCGGACCGCCAGCAATGCCGGCCCAGTTCCAGGCGCCCGTTGGCCAGGCGTTCGATGCGCGCGGGGCTTTGTAGGGTCCAGTTCTGGCCGCTGGCGGCAACCGAGCCGCGGGCCAGCTGGCCCTTCCAGTCGCCGTTGTCGGCCAGGGTACCGCCGGCCGCGAGCGCCAGGTTGAGCTGGGGCCCCTTGAGCGACAGCTCGGCCTGCTGCTGGCGGCGATCGCCCTGCCCCTGCAGGCGTAAGACGCCAAAATCGCGTCCGGCCGCCTGCAGGCCTTGGGCGGTCAGGTCCAGCTTGCCGCGCTGGCGATCGTCCAGAGTGGCCGCCAGCCCCAGGCTGCTCATGCGGTTGTCGGCATAGGCGAGCTGGCGCCCGTCGAGACGCAGCTGACCAGCCGGCGCCTTAAGGGTGCCGGCCAGATCCAGGCGGCCCTGGGCGCTGCCGGACAGATCGGGCCAGAGTTGGCCGAGGCGCCGCAAATCCAGTTGCAGCTGGCCCTGCAGCCGTTGATCGAGCGCGCCCTGCCCCTGGATGCGGTTGTCACCCAGGCGGATGTCCACCTGCGAGACCTGCCATTGCTCGCCAGCGCCCTTGGCCTTGGCGGCCAGTACGGCCGGCTGGTTGCGCAGCCGTCCCTTGAGGTCCAGATCGGCATCCAGCTGCAGGCGGCCATCCTTGAAGGCACCGGAACTGCGCAGCGGACCGGCCAGGCTGCCGGGCAGCTGGGCGACCCAGAAGGCCGGATCCAGGCGACTCAGATCGAGGGCCACCTGCCAGCTCACGCCGTCGGCGAAGCCCAGGTTGACCTTGCCCTGCGCCCGCCCCTGGCCGGCCTGGAGATCCAGCGAGGGCAGATTGAGCTGGGTGGTATCGCCACTGAAGGGGGTGGCCAGGGTGAAGGCACCGGCCGGACCGGTGGCCGCGGCCTTGAGATTGCCCAAATAGGCACCGTCTCTATAGGCCACCTCGCCCTGCAGACGCTGCAGGCTCACCGGGGGCTCCGCCATGGGATACAGCCGGCGCCAGGGGAAGTCGCGCCAATCCAGGGTGGCGTCGGCGGCGAGCCCCTGCTGCCAGTCGACCTGGCCGGCCAGCGCCACGCGCTGCTCGGGCGCGGCCTGCAGGCGCAAGGCCGCGACCCGCGCGCCCTTAGCATCGACGCGGCCCTCCAGATTCAGGTCCACCGGACCACCCTCGCCCGGCAGTTTCGCGTGGCCGACCAGGGCGTAGCCCGCAGCCAGATCGCCTCGCGCGGTCAGCTTGAGGTCGTTCAGCCGCAGGGTATCGGGCAGGCTGGCGGCCGCCTTGAAGCCATCGGCCACCAATTGCAGATCGGCCGGGACGTTGTCCACCAGCGGCTGCACCGTGCCGGTCAAGCGTCCGGGCAGATAGCCGCTGCTGTCGGCCTCCAGGCGCAGGGTCTGCTGCAGCTCGCCCTCCAGCTTGAGCGCCAGTGACCAGGGCGCGGCCTCCGGCGCAGGCAGGCCGAGGGTGCCCTGCAGCTGCAGCGGCCAGTCGCCATTCGGCTGCAGCTGGCCATGGGTATCGAGGGTGATGCCATGGGCGATGCCGGCCATTCGCTCAATGGCGATGCCATCAGCCTGCCAGCGGGCCTGGAGTTCCAGGTCGCGGGCCTGCTCGGCGCCGTTGTAGCGGATCTCACCGATCCGCACCTCGCCCAGCTGAATACCGACCGGCAGGCCCAGGCGGGGTAGCTGGATCGGCCCGCTGCTTTCCGGCTGGGGCTCGTTGCTGGGGGCCTGGTCAATGGCGATGCGCGAGGCGACCAGGGTATCGATGCACAGCTGCAGCCTGAGCAGGCAGCCGGGTCGCCAGGCGAATTCGGGGGCCTCGACCGTTACCCGGGTGGCGCCCCCCTCCCAGACCAGCTGCCGAGCCTGCCAATGGCCACCCAGGCGCCCCTGAAACTCGGTCAGGGTCAGACCCGGCACCCGCTCCAGCACCAGGCGGCCGATGCCGGCGTTGCCCAGGACCAGGGCCAGCAACAGGATCAGCCCACCGAGCAGGGTCGCCAGCACGCCAAGGATGACACCACCTACCGACTTCACAGCTCAGGTCCTATGGAAAAGTGCAGGCGGATGCCGCCGGGTTCGTCGAGGCCGTGGGCCAAGTCGACGCGGATCGGCCCGACTGGCGAGACCCAGCGCACGCCCACGCCGACGCTGGTCTTGAGTTCGTAGTTGTTGAGGTCGTTGAAGGCGCTGCCCTGATCGATAAAGGTCGCCAGGCGCCATTTGTCGCGCAGGGGATACTGGTACTCCATACCGCCGGCCACCAGGTAGCGACCGCCGACATAGTCGCCCTCGTCGTTTTCCGGTGACAGGGTCTGGTAGTCGTAGCCGCGAACGCTCTGATCGCCACCGGCGAAGAAGCGCAGCGACGGCGGGATCTTGTTGTAGCCATTGGTGAGGTTGCCGCCCAATTGCAGGCGTCCGAGGAAGCGATGGCCGTCGCCCACGGTGATCAACCCGCGGGCCAGCGCCGTGGCGTGAATCATGTTGGCGTCGGAGAGCAGCCCCTCCTTCGCCGCCGAGACGCCGAATTGCAGGCGGTAGCCGCGATTGGGATCGATGCGGTTGTCACTGCGCAACAGTGAGAAATCGACCCCCGGCATCACCAGGTTGGAGGTGCCTTCGTCATTGCCCAGGCGATAACTTTCGTTGCGCCACTTGAGCGAGAGCACCCGCTCCCAGCCATTGGGAAACTTGCGATGCCACTCGGGACCCACGGTCAGCAACTGGCTGAGGGAATCGTCGTCGGCGATCTGCTCGTACTGGTAGCCGCCGGCGAAGCGGAACTTGTCATTGATCGGGTCCTGCCCGGGAATGTCGTACCAGGTGGCAATGCTCTGGCGTGGCGCCGACAGCTCCGCCTCCGCACCCAGGCTGTGGCCCTGGGGGTTGAGCCAATGGTTCTCCCAGGTGAATCTCAGCCGTGGACCGACATCGGTGGAATAGCCGGGGCCGAAACCGAAGGTCCGTGGCTTGCGAGTCCGCAGCGTGACCGTCACCGGCACCTCGGCGGCACCTTCCTGCTTGGGATAGGTGTCGAGCCGGGCGCCATCGAAGAAGCCGCTGGCCAGCAGGTTGCTCTGGAAATCGGCGATCAGCTCGGAATCGTAGGGCGTGCCCTGGGCGAAGGGCACCATACGCTGCAGCAGATCGGGATCGAAAGGGGCATCCCCTTCGAAGGACACGTTGCCAAGGACGAAGCGCGGCCCGCTGTCGAACACCAGGGCGATGTCGGCGAAGCCAGTGGCGGGATCGATCCGCAGCTGGTGCTGGGTAAAGGTGCCGCGAAAGAAGCCATACCGCTGCGCCTGATTCTGGATCAGGCTCTTGGCATCTTCATAGAGTCCCTGGTTCAGCGGCTGGCCTGGCTTCAAGCCGGCCGGAATCGGCCGCTGAAAGGCCCGCAATCGCCGCGCTGGCCCCTCGATGCGGATATCCACGTTACGCAGCTTGATCGGCTCGCCGGGTCGCACCTCGACGACCAGCCGCGGTGTCTCGCCACTCTCTACCCGAGTCTCGATCTGCGCGTGGTAGTAGCCGAGCGCCTGAGCCGCCTGCTCGGCCTGCCGTTCCGTCGCCGGACGCAGGCGCTGCAGCCCGGCGACATCGCGCCCTTCCACCGAGCCGATATAGGCCTGGATGTTGTCTCGCAGGGGGTTGTTGGCCGGTCGGACGCGAACGCTGACCTCGGCCGGTGCCGCCCAGGCCATGCCGTGCAGACAACAAACTCCAATCAGGGCGCAGCGTAGAGCGTTCTTAGTCATACGGAGATGCTAACGGGCGTTGCGCTGTGAGACAAACAGGAGTGGCCAGGGTTCGCCAGGTCGCCGCTGCGACAGGAGGCTTTCTGCTAGGCTAGGGCCATCCATTTTCCAGGACAGCTTCATGAAGATAGTCTGCTTCAATATCAACGGCTTACGCGCAAGACCTCATCAACTTTCCGCCATCATCGAACGCTATGATCCGGATGTGATCGGCCTGCAGGAAACCAAGGTCTCGGACGATCAGTTCCCGCGCGAGGAAGTCGAGGCCCTGGGTTACCACGTGCACTATCACGGCCAGAAGGGCCACTACGGAGTGGCCCTGCTGTCGCGCCTGGCGCCGCTGGAATTGCACAGGGGTTTTCCCGGCGATGGTGAAGAGTCGCAAAAGAGATTCATCTATGGCGTCTTCGCCGACCGAAAGGGTCAGCCACTGGTGGTCATGAACGGCTATTTTCCCCAAGGGGAGAATATCGCTCACCCAACAAAATTCCCTGGCAAGAGGAAGTTCTACGCGGATCTTCAGAATCTACTTGAAGAGCGTTTCACGCCGGACACGCCCTTGCTGCTCATGGGGGATTTCAATATCTCCGCCCAGGACCACGACATCGGCATAGGTGCGGTCAACGCCAAGCGCTGGCTGCGCACGGGCGCCTGCAGTTTCCAGCCGGAAGAACGCGAATGGATGCAGCGACTGCTGGACTGGGGCCTGATCGACAGCTATCGCCAGCTGCATCCGGACGTCGACGACAGGTTCAGCTGGTTCCCCTATCGCAGCCGCGGCTTCGAGGACGAACCCAAGCGCGGCCTGCGCATCGATACCATCCTCGCGTCTCGGGTGCTGCGCGAACGGATCGTCTCGGCCGGCATTGACTATGAGATCCGCGGCATGGAGAAGCCCTCCGACCACGCGCCGATCTGGCTAGAATTGACCTGAGGTGCTGTCACATCGGCGTCATGTGGCCTGCCTAAGGTGGCGGCCTCGTCTCAGGCTCGAGGCCTATTCCATGAACGGCTCTGCCCCGGTATTCCGCCGCGCCTTCCTGCGGCGAGCGGTGCTCGCGACCTTGCTGCCCCTGCTGCCTTCGCCCCTTCTGGCCGGCGAACCCACCACTGTCATTCTGCGCCTGCAAGGCTCCAACACGATCAACGCGAACCTGGGCCCGCGCTTGGTCGCGGCCCTGCTCGCCGAGCGCGGCTATCGGGATCCACAGGTGATACCTGCCACCGTGATGGACGAATGGCAGCTGGTGGCCCGGGCGCCGAATGGCAGTGCCGTGGCCATACAGATCGCCGCCCATGGCTCCAGCACCGGCTTCAACGCCCTGGCCGCGGGCACCACGGATCTCGCCGCGGCCTCCCGGCCCATCAAGGACAATGAAGTCAGCGCCCTGGCCAATCTGGGTGACATGGGCAGCAAGGACGCGGAGTACGTGATCGGGCTGGATGGCCTGGCGATCATCGTGCATCCCGCCAATCCCCTGCGAGAGCTCGATCTCCAGCAATTGGCGCAGGTCTTCGCTGGCGATGTCACCGATTGGCAGCAACTAGGCGGCCCGTCCGGGCCGATCCGGATCTATGCGCGGGATGATCGATCGGGCACCTACGACACCTTTCGCGAGCTGGTGCTGAATCCTGCCGGCAAACGCCTGAGTACGGCCGCCAAGCGCTTCGAGTCCAATGAAGAATTGGCGCAGCAGGTGGCTGCCGATCCTGGGGGCATCGGTTTCACCAGCCTGGCGGCTGCCGTCAAGGCGCCAAAGCTCGCCCTGCGTGACGGTGAAGGCCGCGCCATAGCACCCAGCGAAGCCAGCATCGCCACCGAGGACTATCCACTCGCCCGGCGACTCTTCCTCTATGGCTCGCCCGCCCAGCGCTCGGACTGGGCGCGCAGTCTGCTGGAGTTCAGCCAGACCCCTGCCGGCCAGGCGGTGGTGCAACAAAGCGGCTTCGTCGCCCAGCGCATCGAACCCCTGACCATCAGCGATACCCGTGGCATGCCACCCGCCTATCTGGAGCTGGCTCGCCGCGCCCAGCGCCTTACGGTGAATTTCCGCTTCACCGCCGGCAGCGCGCGCCTGGATAACAAGGCACTGCGCGATGTCGAGCGCCTGGCCGCCTTCATGCGCCGGCCGGAAAACGCCCATCGGCAGCTGATCCTGGTGGGCTTCAACGACGCCACCGAGGATCCGGCACGGGCGGCGCTGCTGGCCCGTCTGCGCGCCACCGCGGTCGCCACGGCGCTGCGCCACCAGCAAGCCTTCGCTGGTGAGCTGCTCTCCCTTGGCGACCAACTGCCTGTCGCAGGGCTGTCAGCCAACGGCCGGGTAAAGAATCGGCGGGTTGAGGCGTGGATTCAATAGGGACCGGTCGGGCCTTTCCAGGAAGCGACTTGGGGCAACACGGGAACGTCTCCCGCAATGCTGTTCGGGTTCGTGCCAGGCACCCCAGGTGCCACTATCGATAGCGATAGTCATCCCGATCAAGACTTAAAGTACTTTCTCAACATACGTCTAGAATCTAAATCAAAAATCGCATCCAACTTTTTGATTTAGAACGGATATTTCCATGAATTTTTGCGATAGCGGGGTGAGGACAAGCGGGACTATCGGGAGGCAGGCGCCACCTTCTCCAGCCCTTGCAGACGCTCGCCCGCGCGAATCCCCCGCGTCGAAAACCAGCCAGCCTGGGTTTCCAGGGCATAGCGCGCCGGGGCCCGGGAGCAGTGGCGGGTATCGGTCAGCGGCTGCATTTCGACGGTATTGAGGATCTTGCCGCCGGCATCGATGAAGGCGGCGGCTAGCGCGCTGGGGGTATCGCGCATCCACAGGCAGCGTTCGTCATCCCCGGCAAAGACGAACAGCATGCCTTCGTGGGCTGCCAATGGCGGTCGCCCCATGAGTCCCTGGGCCCGCTGGGCTGGAGTCGTTGCCACTTCTACAGCGAGGCGCTGGTCGCCGATCCGCAGCTCGATGCGCTGTGCCGCCCAGGTGGGCATAGCCGCCAGTGCGGCCAGCAGCAGGCCGCTCCGACCAGGGCCCAGCGCCCGTTTCGCTCCGTCTCGACCCTGGATAAAAAATGTCATCGCATGTGACCTTTGCCAGGCGAAAGCAATCTATCCCACATTGTCAGACAACCTCTCGAGTCCGATGTCGACCGCCAGCCTACCGCCTGCACCCTCACCCGCTCTGGCCACCCGCATTACCTTGGGTACGGTCCTCTTTACCTTTATCGCCTACCTTACCATCGGCATCCCCCTGGCCGTGCTGCCGGGCTTCGTGCACGACCAGCTGGGCTTCAACTCCATCATCGCCGGCCTGGTGATCAGCAGTCAGTACCTGGCGACCCTGTTCTCGCGCTCCCATGCCGGACGCATCATCGACACCGTGGGCGCCAAGCAGTCGGTGCTCTATGGCATGCTCGGCTGCGGTCTCAGCGGCGTGCTGATGCTGGCCTCGGTACTCTTGCAAGCCTGGCCCTGGGTCAGCCTTGGTGCCCTGTTGCTCGGCCGACTGGTGCTGGGCTGCGCCGAAAGCCTCTCGGGTACCGGTGCCATCTCCTGGGCGATTGGCCGGGTCGGCCCGGCCAACACCGCCAAGGTGATCTCCTGGAACGGCGTCGCCAGCTACGGTGCCCTGGCCATAGGCGCCCCCCTTGGCGTGGTGTTGGTGGACAGCCTGGGACTGTGGAGCTTGGGCGCCAGCATCATCGGTCTGGCGGCGCTGGGCTATCGAATCGCCAAGCCCCGCCCGCCCATCGTTCCGGTGCGCGGCGAACGCCTGCCCTTCACCACGGTGCTGGGCCGGGTATTGCCCTTCGGCCTGGGCCTGGCGCTGGGTGGCATCGGCTTCGGCACCCTGGCGACCTTCATCACTCTCTATTACGCCAGTCAGGGCTGGAGTGGCGCGGCCCTGTGCCTGACGGTATTCGGCTGTTTCTTCATCGGTGTACGCCTGGTCTGCGCCAACGCCATCAATCGCCACGGCGGCTTTCGCGTCGCCATCGTCAGCCTGGCGGTGGAAGCCGTGGGCCTGGTCATCCTCTGGCTGGCCCCCAGCATGACCACCGCCCTGGTGGGCGCCGCCCTCACCGGAATCGGCTTCTCACTGGTGTTTCCTGCGCTGGCCGTGGAAGCGGTCCAGCGGGTTCCGGCCTCGAACCGCGGTGCCGCCCTGGCCGGCTATTCGGTGTTCATCGACCTTTCGCTGGCGGTGACCGGCCCCCTAATCGGCGCCGTGGCCACTCATTTCGGCTATGCCGCCAGCTTTCTCTGCGCGGCCCTGGCCGCGCTGGCAGGCCTGGCCCTCAGCGTTCGCCTCCTCTGCCGTTTCGACGAGTCCTCTCGAGAGCAGCCATGACTACGACCGCCCCGCCCGCCCCTTCGCTCGCCATCACGCTGCGCATCGTTTCCATCGTCATCTTCAGCTTTCTGCTGTTCCTGGCGATCGGCCTGCCACTGGCGATCCTGCCGGGCTACGTGCACGACGATCTCGGCTATGGGTCGGTCATCGCCGGACTGGCAATCAGTATCCAGTACCTCGCCACCCTCTTCACCCGCCCCCTCGCCGGCAAGCTGGCCGACAGCATCGGCGCCAAGCGTGGGGTGATCTACGGGCTGTTCGGCTGCGTCGCCTGCGGCGTGTTGACCCTACTGGCCACCTCGCTGCAGAGCGTGCCAGGTCTCAGCCTGGGCCTGCTGATCGTCGGCCGGGTCATCCTCGGCATGTCCCAGGCCATGATCGGTACCGGCTGCCTGAGTTGGGGCATGGGCAGCGTCGGCATGCAGCACGTGAGCAAGGTGATCTCCTGGAACGGCATCGCCGCCTATGGCGCCCTGGCTCTGGGCGCGCCCCTGGGCGTGGCCATGGTAGCGGGCCTAGGGCTCTGGAGCCTAGGCGTGGCCATCGCCCTGCTCGGTGCCCTGGGTCTGGCCCTGGCCTGGAACAAGGAGCCGGCGCCGGTGATTCCAGGCGAGCGGCTGCCCTTTCACAAGGTGTTCTGGCGAATCAGCCCCTTCGGCCTCTGCCTGTTGCTCAGCTCCATCGGCTTCGGCGCTATCGCCACCTTTGTCACGCTCTACTACGCGAGCAACGGCTGGCCCAACGCAGCCTTCTGCCTGACCGCCTTCGGTGCAGCCTTCATCTGCGCGCGGCTGCTGTTCGCCGGCACCATCAACACACTCGGCGGCTTCCGCGTCGCCCTGGCCTGTTTCAGCGTGGAGACCCTAGGGTTGCTGCTGCTTTGGCTGGCGGTCACCCCACAGATGGCGTTGGTGGGCGCGGCCATGGCGGGTTTCGGACTCTCGCTGGTCTATCCGGCCTTGGGCGTGGAGGCCATCGTCAAGGTACCGCCAACCAATCGCAGCGCGGCGCTGGGCGCCTACTCGCTGTGCCTGGATCTGGCGCTGGGGATCACCGGCCCTCTCGCCGGCGCCATCGCCAACGGCTTCGGCTTCAGCGCCATCTTCCTCTTTGCCGGTCTCATGGCCCTGGCGGGCCTGGGTCTGAGTGCCCTGCTCTATCATCGAGCGCTGCGCGAGAGCAAAGACCCGATCAAGACCTGAATGGCCGCATTGGTCGAGGGCGAAGCCCTGGATCGGGAGCGCCCAGGCTGCTGCCCCCTGTGATCTCTACAATGGGCCGGGATCCGGAATCGGTGCGGGCGGCTTGGCCGGTTCGGTAAGATTCTCGACCACCTCGTCAGGGATCTCGGTATCGATCTCTTCATCGGCCATGTCGGAGTCGTTGAGGGGTGCCTGATCGCCGCCCAGCCAGAGGGCCAGCGGAGCGGTGGTGTCGGGCGCGGGAGAAAGAGAAAGGATCATGCCGTGGCTCCTGTGCCGTTCGGTCTCAAGCTTTAGTTGGTCGACGACGCCAGATGTTTCACCCTGGCGCCTACCGCACGTCGCCCCATTCGCCAGCGGCGTCAGTGCCTTGCCAGAGCCTTCGGGCGGAGACGCCGTCCCGGTTGGCAAGTCCATACCCCGAGTAATCGCCAGTCTTTTCGGGCCATTGGCCAGCAGCCTGGCCTGCGCCTGACTAGACTCCAGGGATCCTCCCATGCCGGATTGCCTGCCTATGGATACCCCGACCCGCTCTGCCAGCCCCGCGAATCTGCTCGCGGTCGTTTCGGAAGACGAGCTGCTGCTGCAAGCCCTGGTACGCGAGGTGCTCAAGCAGGAAGGCTTCCATGTGGAAACCTTTGGCACCGCCGACGCCGCCCTGCAATTTCTGGAGCTGCACTGGCAGCAGGTGAACGTCGTGGTGTCGAACGTGCGGATGCCCGGCGTGATCGATGGCGTGCAACTGGCCAAGATCGTCAGCGAGCGTTGGCCCGCGGTGCCCTTCGTCTTGATGTCCGGCTACGCCGGCTTGAGA
The DNA here is from genome assembly GCF_036884265.1 of Pseudomonas benzopyrenica. Taxonomy (NCBI): domain Bacteria; kingdom Pseudomonadati; phylum Pseudomonadota; class Gammaproteobacteria; order Pseudomonadales; family Pseudomonadaceae; genus Pseudomonas; species Pseudomonas benzopyrenica. The sequence goes on from NZ_CP145723.1 coordinate 2,449,424, forward strand.
AATGACATCCCGTCCGGGGTGCCCTTCCTGCACAAGCCGTGGACGCTGGATCAACTGACCGAGGCCGTCTGGAAGGTGGTACCCCGGCCAGACTTCCCCGGCCCCGCCGCCAGTTAGTCCAGCGACAGCCAGCCGCCGCCTGCCCCGTACAAACCACCTCGCAGCTATGCCACAATAGGCGGCATGTCGGGCGCCGCCCGCCTTTACCGCAGCCCAGCCAGGCCGCCGCGCACCGTCGCTGCCCATCGACCCTGCCCGCTGGAGCTCTGCCCATCCGACCGGAACGCCCTGTCCAAGCCGCTTGCCGGCCCGGACAGCGGCCGAGCTCCGGTCTGAAACCCCTTACAGGTACCCCCCTTGATCTCCACCGCTAACATCACCATGCAGTATAAGTGGCGTTAGCTTGGGTTCCTAAGGCCCTGGTTTTGCTGGGTTTCTAGGCTTTCTAGGATCGCTTCCGGACCCCTAAAAACGCTCCCGAACGCAACGAGTGGTATCAGAATTGGTATCGCTCGCTGCCCCTCTCCCGGCGTTCTGCCGAACCGAAAACTCCTCCTTTCGTCACCACCTGCTCGACATCACCTCCGGTGGAATTACTGTATGCCCGAACAGTAAGGACGCGACCATGTTTCTCGACCCAGACAACCCCACCGTCACCGCCCTGCGGGATTACCTCGCCGATGAGCGCGACCGGCTCAACTTCCCGGAGATGTGGCATCGGTTCTGCACCTCGGCCGCTATTGCCCTGCTGGAGCGCAGGGCCATCAGTCATCCTTATTGCGTCGAGTTCTGCGAGCTGGCTGACGCCGGGATCGAGCACACGCTGGAGATTCACGCGACCTGGCCTCGTGGATGGGACATCAGGCTCAGCTACGAGCTGAAGTGCCCGCTGACTGGCGAGGTGTGGGCTACCTCGGGCGGTCCCAGCTTCGTCAGGCCAGAGCTCGGCCGTCTGCCGGTTGGCCAGTTCAGCCGCCGCGGCGAGGGGCGCATCCACCTGGTGGACATGCGCCAGGAGGAGGTCCTAGGCGTGTTCGTGACGCCGACCGCCGCTGAGATCGACGGCCGGCTCTACGAGATGGTGCTGGCCGGTCGATGGGACGGTGTGAGCGTTGTGCCCATCTAACAGACTGGCACACCATTCTGATGTGGCTTATCAATGCCACTGCAGATACTGTCACACTTCCCAAATACCAAATTCACTGCGTCCTAATTGACTTAAGCAGTAAATTGTTTGCCTCAAGAATATAGCTCATTGCTATTTCTGCCTTTCCGGATCTAATCTGACTTTCCCTGACCGCCTCCGGCGACAACTTATATCCTATCTTATCCATAAAGCTATTAAGCTGATGCACATAAGACTTCGTATGCGCACCTTTATCATCTCCATCGCTATTAACGACCTCATGATAGTGGTCATACTCGTAAGTTTTAGTTGCGTATAGTCGATCGAGACCATGTTCAAGCTCATAAACACGTAGCTTGAGCGCGTTTTCCTCATCGCCAGCCACCACTAGGAAATCTTGATTTTTCACCATATCCAAGATGCATGACGCGATGATGCTCGGCTTGTAGTCAGCCATCACGCGCTCACTATCAGCAGAAAACACGTCTGGAATACCTAAACAATTTGTGGCGCTAATAGCAAAGCTTTGCAGCTCTCGCCTCAACAACTCTGACTCTATTTTTGCAGCTTTCTGTTGAATATGATCTAGCTCGAGTTCCTTCCGCGCGAGAGACTCTTCCATCTGAGCACTTTTGTACAGCGGAATGACGGTATAGTAGATAGTCCAAAGCGTCGCCACAAAAAGGCCGATCTGAACCACATGCGAGATACGACCGAGATAGACGTCTAACTTATTCATGCGGGATACCTAATCACAAAACTTGATAGCTGCCTGTAATTCTCGTTCATAGCCAATACGCTGTCGACGCTCAGCCAGCAGTGCCCTCACCTTCACCTCTAGGCTGTCCTCCCTCCGCAGTCCATCCGCCGCCCAGGCCGGTACCGCCGGCGCCTTCACCCGGCACGGCACCGGGACCGGCACCTCCACGCGCACCACGCGCGGCTCTGGCTCGGCAACGCGTTGGGCGCCGCACCCCGCCAGCGCGACCAGCATCCCCACGATGATCCACCTCATAGGCCCAGCTCCTTGTCGATGATGGCCGCGGCGGCCGTGGCCGGGTCGCCGCCAGTGCGCTCCTGCTGCAGGCGATTGGCAGCCTGGTAATCGCGGGCGGCGGCCTTCGCGGCCTGCTGCTGGATCGGCTCAGCCTCCTTGGCGCGCTTCTCGGCGGCCAGGCGGAGATCGGCCAGGGCCTGGTTCTGCTGCCCGACCTGCCCTTCCAGTGTGCTGGCGGTAGTGCGGCATGACGCCAGGAAGCTGGCCGAGGCCTCCGCTGCTCTCGTCTTGGCGTCGACGATGGGCCGATAGTGGCCGGCGGTCACCCAGTAGGCCGCGCCGGCACCAGCCAGCGCACCCACGGCGAGCAACACGACTGCGGTGACCCATAGCACGGCCACCCTGTACTGCTCGACGACGGCCATTACTGCACCCGATCCAGCAGCAGGGTCAGGAAGGCCTTCGGGATGGCCTTGAGCAGGATGTGGCCCACGTCGTTGGGATGAACCTTGTCGGCGTTCACCGCCCCCTCGCGGATCTGGTCCTGACCGCTGGCGTCCCGCGCGCCGGTGATTGCCGCGGCGTAGCCGGACATGAGCACCACCCCAGACAGGCTCGGCAGATAGACCGCGTTGAAGTCCCGCCGGATGCTGTCCGCGGCGCCCACCGCGCGGTAGTCGGTGTTGCACGGCAGCGCCTCGAGGATAGCCACCAGGGGCCGCTGGCCTTTGCCCTGGAGCGTGGCCATCACCCTGGCCAGCGCACCCTTTGCCCGGCGGAGCGCTGCGGTGGTGATGCCGCCGGCTGCAACGTCGTTCACCGACCAGGGCGCATAGAACAGCACCGTGGGCCGCACGCGGTCGACGTGATCGTCCACCATTCGGCTGTAGACCGCCGGTGCCTGGGCGTGTAGGCCGGCATTCCAGTATTCGATGGGCCGCGCCGGCGTGCTCAGTTCATAGGCCGCGCGCTGGATAGCGCCATAGTCCCGGACATCGCCACCGAGGCCTTCGACGATGCTGTCGCCACAGAGCATCAGCTGGTGGCCTCGGGCCTGGCTGATGTACTGGATCGCTGGCACCACAGCCTTGGCGTCACCGCCGCTGGAATAGACGTTGTTCTGGGTGAAGGCGCCCTTGTTGGTGACGCCCTGCACTTCCTGGTTCGAGCAGCAGTAGATGCGCGGGCCGATCGAGCGCCAGTAGTAGAGGTCGTTGAAGGGGGTCGTCAACTTGGAGCCGGCCGGGTATTCGATCCGCACCACGACGATGGGCCGGCCATTCGCGACGTCCGTGCGCGCGATGCTGGGCAGCTCGATCAGATCCGACCAGGTCATGCTGTAGCGCTCGGCCTCGATCTGCTTCGGCAGGTCCACGGATGCCGCACCGTTGAAGGTGCAATCGATCCACTCGCCGCCCTCGGGCGAGGTCTGCACCAGGTAGTTCGCGGCAGGCGCCGAGGCCGAAAGCCCGACACAGGCCTTCACGCCGGTGACCGGTGCGGTGTGGATGTTGGGGATGCCGATCCGGAAGGCCATGAACGGCGCCTCCAGTTCGATCTGCATATTGAAGGTGATGGCGTTGGCGGCGTCCTGAGTCTTCATCCGGCCGAACAGGTGCTTGGTCAGAACGTTTGTCCCGGTGGTCATCAGGCCATCGAGGCGACCCTGGTCGTCGAGGCGCTTGTAGAGGTCGCCGAACAGGCGCTGGAACGGTAGATCCGAGATAGGCAGGGGCATGGTCCCTCTCCTTGAGGTGACGCGGTGGGTACAGCGGGATGGATGAATCAGGCGATAGCGCGCTTTGCTCGATCGCCGATGGCGATCGCCACTGCGGAGGTAGCGCCTAGGAACAGGGAGCGCTCGGCATTGCGCCGCTTCGTGAGGCCGTGCAGGACAGCGCCATCGTTCTTGTCCCAGCGCAGGAACTGCTCAGCGGCGCCGGTCTTGTCGCCGGCCTGGTACAGGCGCATCAGCGTCGAGCCGCGCAGCGCTGCGGCACCCAGGTTGTAGGCGAACGAGACCAAGGCATCGAACTCGGCCTGAGTGGCGGTGGGCGCCATCTTCTCGACCAGGTACTCAGTGGCCTGCAGGTCTCGCAGGAAAGCGGCGTCGGCTTGGGCCTGGGTCCATACCAGGCCACGCTTGACCTCCGGACCGGTGTGGCCCCAGCCGATGGTCCAGGGGCGGCCGTCCACGCTACCCGGGTCGGGATAGGCACTAAGGCGACAGCTTTCGTAGTGGTGCATGAGGGCGATGCCCTCCGCGGATGTGCGCATGGCCTTTTCTCCGGGCACAAAAAAGCCCGCGCAGTGGCGGGCTGATCGGGTTGTGTGTCCTCACGAACGCGAGGATTCAGGTGGTGGCGGGACTATCTGGCGCGCGATTCCGCGCGAACGTGAGGATTCAGCGCCGGCCGTACCGGCGCCGGCCACCCAGGACCGGGCCCAGGTAGAAGACGGCGGCTCGTGGGCGCGCCATGCCCTCCCCGGTCCGGGCCATGCGCCAGAGGATCTGGTCGCACACCGCTTTCGGGAAGCGCCTGGAGCGGTACAGGAAGTCGTGCATGGCGCTCATGCGGTTTCCGTAGCCGGCGATATAGGCGTACAGCAGGACAGCCAGCGCAGCGATCACCGCGGCGACGATGGCCAGCACTACCGGCAGCCCGAAGGCGGCGCTGAAGATGCCGAACACCACGGCAAGGATCGCGCCCCAGCGGAACACCTCCCGCAGGAACCGGATGCTGGCCAGGTCGGTGGGCGACGGCGCCGGGCAGGTGATCACGCCCATCACCGGGTCGTGGAAGGAGAACACCTCCTCCACCACCCACTCCCAGCGCGCCGTCTGCCGCATCAGCGGGTACCGGTCGAACTTGCCGACGGCGGGCGTCATTTGCGGGTGGTCTTGGCCGTGCTGTCCAGCGGCGGCCAGTATTTATCGTCTATGTAGTCGGCCGGGATCGGGTCCATGGCCTTCAGCGCCAGGCCGGCGCCGACCAGCAGCGTCTTCCGTCGAACGGCTGAGCGGGTGAAGGCCAGGCATGTCTGAGCATCCATCGGCACCAGGGTCCCATCCGCAGTGCTCCAGGCGAAATCGTACTCTGGGCTGGCCCAGCGCAGATCACCGGGCTGGGCCTGGTCGATAGTGATCGCTGCCAGGGAATCGGTCATCTTGCCGAGTATGTCGTCGATCTGGCTTTGGTTCTCGGTCTGGTAGGCCTTGCCGTCGTAGACGAAGCCCATGGCAGTCCGGCGATCGCGCTCGGCATCGATAATAGGAGACATGTAGGCCAGCTCTCGGGCACGTCGCTCATCCTTCTCTTCCTGAGTCAGCGGAATCTGCTCGCGAGTGATTTCCACGATGTGGTTTTCGTAGTCCAGGTGATAGGACTCATCGCCCCACTTGAAGTCTCGACCTAGCTCACCGTCAACAAACTTCGATGGCCACCATTGGGTGTCATAAAGACCTAATGCCGGATCTACCCATGTCAGATCAAGCAGGATTTCGGGTGGCAATCCATATATAGACTCTGGAACGGGAGTTCTGGATGCAACGCCGTCTTTAACCATCAGTAGGTTTTCGTACATGACAACTCCTCAAGGCCAAAGCTCAAGATAGATGGCACTATCACCACGGTTACCGGATTGTGTGCCCGCAGGGTCTCCGGTTTCCTTCGCACCGAAACCGAATCCCTTTCCAGGGTAAAATGAGCCCTGCCCTCTGCCCTCTATTCCAAAAGGCCCATTTAAGCCGCCATCAGATCCTAATGCATTCTGGCCGTCACCATACAAGGTTGCAGCCCCGCCACCTGCAATGCCAGTTGCAGAGGTGCTGGTGCTTCCCTGCCCTCCAGAATAGTTTTTCAGACCACCGATGGGCCTTGTAGTGGTATTGAACCCATATCCTGAGTTTGGCATATATATGGAAAAAGCGGAAGAATAAGACAGATACTGGTTTCCAGACTGCTCTAATAAATCAAGCGTTTTACCAGGAATCAGATTAAATACATCTGTGATTGAGCAACCAGCTCCATTACCTCCGTAATAGGTTGATCCGGAAACAGATCCTAGCCCACCTTTACCAATAAAACTAACCCTGGCCTTTTTGTACCCGTCGGGAATCTTAAAGCTCTTGCTTGCTGTATCAGTGGCAGAGATTACGATAACTAAGACCGTCGGTGGCGGAGATGAATCTGACTTTCTAGGAATTCCTCCAAGCCCGTTCCCAGCGCGCGGAGAAAGCTGAGGGAGATTAGGGCTAGGCATCAGAAATCCGTCCATTCAATGCGGAAGCAAATGCCCTGAGCGTTTGCCACTTGAGAGCCGACATAGAGCTTGTCGCCGGCGGCAAGACGAATCGGCGTTGCTTCGCTGTAGTTGGCGAACTGGGTTTCGGGCAGTGCGGCGCTGGTGGACGACGCAAAACTCGGCATTGCCTCAGAATCGATCACACGGATCGCACCGTCAGCACCAGCTAAGCAAAGAACAAGGCTGCTGGCGGAAACAGTGCCGCGAGGAATTGCCCAGACACGGGTGACAATGGCGCCGTCAGGGCCGGCCGTAGCAATTAGGCTCAGATTGGTCGGCGCATCGCTAGTAAGGTTCGCCGCTGCAGCGGTCACGACGGCAGTACCGGTGCGGGGAGTCTGGGCGAACGGGCAGGTGTAGGTCTTGGACATGAGGTGGATTCCTTGTCAGAAGCAGAGAGCGACGGCGTGAAGTAGGCCGAGGCGGATGGGGTTGCCTGCGGCGGCTTCTGCCGCTGCCTGGGCGTCTTGCGCGGCCTTCGCTGACTTGGCCGCAGCGTCAGCACTAGCCCCTGCCGCTTCCAGGGTTGGAATCAGCGGATTGAGTGCCTTAGCGAAGTCGTTGAGCTGTCCGGTGTAGGGCCCTAGGGCAGCCGCCCAGGCATCGGCCGTGGCGGGATAATCAGTACGGGACTGGCGCCGGTTGGGTGCCGGTGGGAGCGGAGTAATCAGCGGGATGGACATCAGATCAGCTCTCCTACTTCGAGCGTGCATTCAGAAAAAGAGGGTTGCGGCACGGTGACGTTGAGGTCCTTGTAGCGCCCATAGATCAGCGACCACTCGCGGTCGATGTCGCCGATGAACACCGCTGGCTTGGTCCGGTACTCGATCAACAGGTCTCGAATGCTCGAAACCATGTCGTCGTAGATGGCGATGGGATAGGTGACGCGGTTGCGGTACCCGCGCTCAATGAACGTCTCATTGCCGAAGGCATCCGCGTCCTTGGTGCTGAAGTCGGTGATGCCGAAGCCACCACCGAAGAGGGCCTCCCCCAGCTCTTCGAGAGCGCCCACCACCACCATGGCGCACTCGGCTTTTTCACCAGGACCCGCCTCGATGAGGATGCGGATGGACGCGGTACCGTAGGCCGGTAGGTCGGTGAGCACGATCCGTGAACGGCGCCGAGATCTCGTGAACAGCCACTCCCACATGTTGCTGGCCGCCGGATCCACCAGGCTGACCTCCTCCGGCCCGTAGACCACACCGTCCACCGAGTCCTGCATGGTGATCGTCACGCGGTACCCGGACAGGCCGAAGAGCGCCACGCTGTCGACGACAGTGCCTGGCTGCAGGGTGATGTCGATCGAGCCCGGATTGCTGGTCTTGGTGCCGATCTGGAAGATTTGCCGCTGAACCTGAGCGCCAGAGGCGTTGGCCAGCTGGCCGGCGGACTTGTCGAACATCCTCCACTGATTGATGGGGCCGGTGTCCAGCCACTTCGAGGGAACGGTCGTGTCGGCGGAGGGCTTCACCGCGGTGTTGCCCTTCGTATCGCTGAGCCACTCCCAGAGGTGGGTGCCGTCGATCACCTTCTCGCCCTTGGCGTAGTCAGTGCGCGCCGGCGCCCACTCGGCCGCGTCGTTCTTGGGAACGTTCGATGCCACGAGAGTGGCCGGCACGATACTGGCCGGCTTGATCATCATCATGCTGTTGCTTCCTGCTGAAGGGCGCGATCGCGCAGAACCTCGGTGTTGGTCGCGGTCTTGCGGCTGTTATCGGTGATCCAGAACAGGCGCTCATTGCCAGTGCCAACCGCGGCCAGCAGCTGGCGCAGAAGCGCCATCATTCCGGACAGGTCGGCGCTGGAGAGCATCCCGGCAGATTCCCGGGCGGTGTACACGTACCCAGGCCGCTGGAAATTGATGATCTCGGGACCACGCTCGCCGACCATGGCCAGGCCGCCGGCGTAGTCCCCGCCATTGGCGAAGGCCGGGATCTTCAGCGCCGCCTCGGCGGCCTTGTCGCCGTACTGCTGACGATAGGCGTCGATACCGTAGACCGAGATGTAATCCCGGGCGCCGGCCGCGATGGCCTTCTGCAGGTCTCCCGCAGAGAGCGCGCCGCTGGTGACCTTCTGCTTCCAGAAATCCAACCCGCCAGCGTCGACGTTACGACCAAGCATCTGGTTGTAGATCCGGCCGATCTGGCTATCCAGGGAGGCGGTACTGCCTGCCTCGTTCTGGTTCTTCTGGCCGGCATAGGCGGCGCCCAGGGCGGTGGCGAACTGTGCCAGCGCGTCCTTGACGCTGAGCACGCTGCTGTTGATGCCGTTGAGCATGTCCAGCTGCTGCTGGGCCAGGTCGATCTGGCCCTGGAAGGCCTTCATCTGCGCGTCGTAGGCCGACTTGCCCTGGTCCAGCTGCTTGTTCAGCGTCTCCAGCGTGCGCTGCTCTACCGTCAGCTGGCCGCCGGCGGCCTTGTTCAGCTCGTCGATGAGGTTGGCAGCCCGGCCCTGGTCCCGAGCGAAGTCCTCCCAGTTGCTGTAACGGTCGGCCGAGTTGCCGGTGACCGCGTCCAGCGCCTGATCGAGACCCTCGAAGTTGGCCAGCGATCCGCCCGCCTTCGCGATGGCGGCCGCCGTCTCCAGCGTGGCACGACCCTGCTGGTACAACATCGCAGTTGCCGCGTCGCTCTGGCCCAGTAGCTGCTTTAGCGCCCCACCTAGACCACTGGTCATCGAGGTCAGGCTGCTGACGATGTCGCCCGACGCCGAAATCCGGGCATTCAGCGCGTCGACCTGGGCGTTGTAGCTTTCGGTCAGCGCGTCCTGCTCGCCCTTGATGGCGCTGGTGATGGCAGACATCGCCCGCTGCGCGTCAGACGCATAGGCCTGCTGCATCGCATCGGCATAGCTGATCTTCGCCAGGCGCGCCGCTTCCAGCTGCTGAGCAGCAGCCTCCGCTGCGGCCTTGGCTGCCTGGCTCTGGGCATCCGCCAGGGCCTGCTGAGCATCCGCGGCTTCCTTGGTGCGGCGCTCGAGCACGTCATAGACCGATTTCGCTGCAGCGGCCTGGGCCAGCAGGAAGCTGAGCGTCTTCTGCCCGGCGTCATAGTCGGGGCTCATCGACTCGACGAGCGCGCGGTATTCCTTGCTGGTTTCCGGCAGCACCAGGTTCATCGCCTCGAACTGCTTGCGCAGCGCGGCAATAGCGTCATCCTCGCGCTCGGTCTGCGAGAAAAAGCCCTGGTAGTAGCTATTCACGTTGGCGCCGAACTGCTCCATCCCACCAGCGAACTGGCGCAGGGCGTCGGCGGCATAGGCGCTGGCCGGGCTCAGCTTCAACGTCGTGACGTGGATTTGCTCCAGGCCGGCATTCACCGCCACCAGGTTGTTCAGCAGCGAGGTCAGTCCGCTGAAGGTCAGCCCCTCACGGAACTGGCTGCCGGTGGCCACGTTGAGCTGGTCGGTGATGCTGTCGAAGGTGTTGTTGAACCAGTCGTTGATCAGCCCCTGGACCTCTTCCGAGGTCTTGTCCTTGGTGCTGAACGTCGTGGTGGCTACTTCCAGGCCGTCGATCGCGCTTTCAGTCAGCTCGATCCCGAACTGCTTGTAGACGTTTTCTATGCCCAGGAGGCCAGCGTAGTACGTGGCATCCAGCGCGTTCTGGTTGTCGTCCTCCAGGTCACTGTAGCGGGTGCGCTTCTTGTTCTTGCCGAACAGGCCGCCTTTCTTCTTCTGGTATTCGTACTGCTGTGCATCCAGCTCTCCGCCAGACACGCCGAGCACCAGGCCGGTATCCTTGGTCTGCCAGTCGCCGCCCCACAGCGAGCCACCCACAGTGCCTCCGAGGAACGCGCCGATGGCGGCCCCGATGGCGGTCCCGATGATCGGGATGACCGAACCGATGGCAGCGCCCGCGTAGGCGCCGGCCACGGCACCACCCGCACCAGTCACCGCGCCTTTGACGCCCGCCTGCTGGTAGCCCATGAGTGCGCCGCCGATGCCGTAACCCACAGCGCCAATGGCGGATAGGCCGGCATTCGCTGCAGTGCTGCCGGCCGCTGCACCAGTACCCGCATAACTTGCACTGCCAACCGTGCCCTGAACTACGTTCTGGCCGAGCGCATAGCCCGTGCTGCCAGCAGCGGTCCCGATCGTGTTCGCACCAACGGTGGCAGCGCCATTGCCAAGCCAGCTGCCAACGGCAGACGCACCGTAGTTGTAGAGCCCGGTGAGCCCGCCGGTGCTGTAGGCGTTCCACAGGTTCGCACCAGTGCCGGTGATAAAGTTGTAGGCGCTGGATCCGTAGTTGTAGAGGCTGGCCAGGTTCAGGCCGCCACCCGAGGAGCCGCCGCCAGTGGTGAAGCTTCCGAACAGATCGCTGATGCTGCCGACGATACCGCCGCCGCTTCCACCCGACCCGCCGACGCTGCTGATCAGCTTGCGCAGCTCGATCCGCGCAAAGTCCGCGATGATCGACTTGACCAGGTCCTTGAACGACGCCTTGGTCCCGGTGATGAACGAAAGGAGGTAATCCTCCATGCCTTTCAGCGCATCGGTGAAGGCGCTGCGAGTCTGGCCGGCGACGTCCCGGGCATTGCTCAGGTAGTCCTGCCAGGCGCCATGGGCACCGTTCGCCCAATCAGCCTGCGCCACCTGCAGCTGGGCGTAATTGTCCTGTACCTGCTTGGCGAGGGCGATCTGGTTCTGGCGCAGCTCCTGTTCGCGCTTGGCATAGGTCTCGGCGCTGATCGAACCCTCGTCCCGCTGGCGGTTGAGTGCCTTGAGGTCCTCGATGTAGCGATCGTTCAAGCGATTGAGCTGCTCGAACAGTGCGGCCTGGTCTTTGCCCATGCCGACTGCCGCAGCCGCACGCTCGCCTTGCAGGCGCAGCGCCTCCACCTGGGCCTGCAGCGAAGCGGTATAGGCGTTCGATGCCAGGGTCAGCTTGCGGAGCCTACCCTCCTCCTCGGTCTGCAGCGTGGCGCGCTTGGTGTCGAGGTCCGCAAGAGCCTTGGTTCGTGCGGTCTCCGCATCGTTGAGCTGGTTGGCCAGCTGGATGCGCTGCTGGGCAGACAGGTTGGCACGACCCTGCAGCTGCTCAATAGCATCGATCTGAGCGCCATAGGCCTCGGTGACCTTGCCACGCTCCTGGTCCAGTAGCGTCACGCGCTGCTGATAGACATCGGCCTGGCTGATCAGCCCGGCACGACCCATGGCCTCGATCTTCTTCTCGGCCGAGTCGTATTCGCCGACGATCAGCTTGAGGTTGTTCTGCAGCTGGTTGACCGACTCGGTATCGAGCGCGGGGGCTTTGACCGTAGGGGTCTTGGCGTCCTTGTACTTCTCGGCGATGTTCGCCAGGACCTTGTCCACGTTGGCCTGGGCGACCAGGTCAGAGCTCGGGTCGACGGCCTTGATCTGCCGCACCCACTCCAGATATTCCTTCTTCTCCTTGTTCCGCTTCTGCTCGTTGGTGAGCGTGGCCTCGGTCAGGGCCTTGACCTTGACCGCCGCCTCGGTGCCCGCATTTTCGCTCTGGCGCTGCCGCCCCTGCTCCGCCGCCTGCTGCTGCTGGACGGTGAGCTGCTCCTTCAGCGTGGCGAGCTGGCGCTCGTAGGCAGTGTTGTCGTAGCCACCCAGGTTCTTGCGCTTCTCGATGAACGCGGTCAGCTGGGAAATCTTGGTTTCGAGGGTGGTGTCGCGACCGATGCCCAGCATCGCGTCCCAGGCCTTTTTGGCCACGGAGCCCAGGCTGTTCCAGGCAGACTCCAGCGTCCCCAGGTTCTGCCGAACCTTCGTCGCCATCTGCTCCTGGGCGTCCGCAAAGGTCCTTTGCGCCAGTGACGCGGCTTCCTGGGTGCGGCCCTGCTCGACCAGTGCGGTGATCTGCTGATAGACCGCGGTGGTCAGGTAGCCATACTGCTCGTTGAGCTTGCGCGAAGCCTCCACCGGCGACTTGCCGAGTTCGGCGTACTGCTGGACCACGTCGCCAATGGCTGTGCCGGTGGCACTGGCGAACGAGGTGGCTGCGGATCCGATACGCTCAAGGTTGTCGGCGGACACCTTGCCGGTACCGGCAAGCAGGGTCAGTGCCTCGGCCGCCTGGCCAGTGGTGCCGCGGACGGAAGCCATGCGCTCGGCGATGACCGCCAGCTCGTTCGCCGAGGTGCCGGCGGCGTTGCCGGTGAGAATCAGAGACCGGGCGTAACGCTCGGACTCTTCGCTGCCCTGGTAATAGGCCACGCCCAAGACCGCCACAGCAGCGGCCGCGAGGGTGAACGGATTCACCAGGCCCAGGACGTAGCCGCCCAGAGCCTTCGCAGCAGGCCCTACGCCACCGAACATGTCCTTAAGCTGGCCACCCTGTTGCAGCAGTACGGTCAGCGGGGCCTGGCCGGCCTGGAGGCTGACGACGATGTCGGTCAGCTGGGCAGGGACACCACGCATGGCCGCGGCGGTGGCCTTGGCAGACATGCCGGTGCGTTCGAGCTGGGTGTCGAAGTTGCCGAGACCGGCCCGGGTCTGTTCCAGCCGGCTGTTGTACTGCTCAAAGGTGTCGGCATCGATGAGGCCGGACTTCTTGAAGCTCTGGAGCTTGCGCTGCTGGGCATCCAGGCGGTCCAGGGCCGCGACAGTGGGGTCGATCTGGCCGAGCAGACGTGCGACTTGGTCGCCCTGCTCCTTGATGGCGCGCGTGGTCTTGGGCGCGGTGGTGGCCACTGCCTGATTCTGCGCGGCAACTGCCTGCAGAGAGAAGGTCATGGCGCGAATTTCGGCCGTGGACTGGCCCACCACGGTGCCCAGGTTCTGCAACAGCTGCGCGGTCTGGCGCTGCTGGGCATTCAGATCCCGCAGCTCGGTGACGGTCAGGCCAGACGATTTGGCCAGGTCGCCCAGGACTTGGGCGGCGTACTGTTGCTTGAGGTTCAGCGCGGCCAGTTCGGCGTTGGCGCGGTTGGCGGATTGCGCCACCTCACCCATCGCCCGAGCGGTATCGCCAGCCGACTTCGCGGCTTCGCGTTGTTTCAGGTTGAGCGCTGCCATCTCCTGGGCAGTGCGCGCGCCAGACTGGACCAGCTTGTCGAGCGCATCAGAGGCCTGATCGGCCTCCTCGGAATTTACGCGGATGCCGAGTTGTGCAATGGACGGTCCGCTCATGCTTTTCTCCGGGCGAAAAAAAACCGCCCTGAGGCGGCTGTTCGTCTGTCACTTGTCGTTTCGGTTATCTGCCATCGTGCGGAGAGCTTCTTTCTCCATCACCCGGATGTCGCGGAACACCTCGCGGCGCCGGACCTTGCCCTTGATGCCGACCATGTCCATGACCACTGGCACGGCGCTGTAATCAAGGCCAGTGGCGCCACCCATGCCGGTGCGCCACTGGGTCATCATCCCCTCGAACACCGCGAACGACTCTTCGTTGGCCGCCCAGATCTCGATCACCTCCTCGCCCATGTCCTCAGGGAGGAAGCCCAGCGCCGACAGCTGGTCGGTGCTGGCGGTAGTCACGTAGAGCAGGTGGGCGACCTCGGTCAGTTTCCCTCGCGCGCTGCCTGGTACGAGGTCTTGTAGGTGTTGATGATCGCTGTAGGTACGGCGTCCCAGCCCCTGACGAGCTCGCGCAGGTTCTCCTCGTTGAATTCCTCCTCGAAGCCCCAGCCGGCCACGATCTTGGTCAGGTAGGAGACCTGGAAATCCTCCATCTGCACGGCGATGTCTGCGGCGCTAGTACCACCAGCAGAAAGCTGCTCGGCGACCTTCTGCGAGTGCAGGATCTCGCTGTCGATCATCTGGGCGACCTTCGCCCGATCCAGGAAGGTGAAGGTGAAGAGCACCTTGATGGGTTTGTCGCCGACGCGCGGGATCTCGACTTCGCGCTGGAAGGTGGGCTTTTGCTTGATGCTGATCTTGGCCATTTACTGGGCTCCGAAGGGAATGAGGGGGTACCACACCGCCGGTTAGGCGGTGTAGCGGGTGCTGCGGCTGGACAGAGCGAAGCTGATGGTGCGGGTCATCAGCTGGTTGCGGCCCATGGTGGGGAGCTGAGTGATGCTGATCGAACCAGGGATCAGGATCAGGCCGCCGCCGGGCAGGACAACGAACAGGACGGTGCCGAGCTTCGCCTCCTGGTAGCCCTCGACGACAGCGACGTAGGGGGCGTCCGGATCGTCCTGGACGGGGATGGAGACGCTCATCGGGTTCCGGTTGCTGGGGAACTGGCGATCGTCGTCCTCGCTCAGGTAGCCGACAGTCAGGAACTGCTGCTCGCCGCCGCTGGTGGTGAAGTCGGTCACCTTGGTGATTTCGGAACGAGTCATCACCTTGCTGAAGCTGCCGGCGCCACCGTTCGGCGTGTAGAGCTGGATATTCGAGGTGTCCACCTTCTCCAGCTGGAAGCTGTCAGTGGTCACGCCGGCGACCCGGGCGACTCGGTTGTCCAGCTTGCTCCAGCCACTGGAGAGCACGACGATGTCGCCATTGCTCAGGCCGTGCGCCGTCGAGGTGACGACCGCCGGCACGGCGTTGCTGATCGCGGTGATGGTCTTGGCCGCCGACAGGGTGTTGGCGACCTGGATGATGGAGCCATTGGGAAGCGGAATGCGGGTTGTCATTGAGGCGGTCCTCTATCTGGAAATGGAAAAGCCCGCAAAAGGCGGGCTTCTTCGGGGTGTTCCGCCGTGGCGGAGGGATTGCCTCAGGCCGGGCGGCGGCGCTTCGGCATAGCGGTCAAGCCGAGGGTGAACGTCACCACCATCAGCTCGTTTCGGTTCAGGGTCGGGATGTAGCCGCCAGTGGCGTAGGCCGGGAAGGTGATCAGCGCGCCGCTGGGAAGCTTGATCTGCCACGCCAGCAGGCGCCGGACGTCGCGGGCATCGGTGATCAGGGTTGCGTGAATGGAGTCAGGGTCGTCCTGAAACTCCAGGGCCATGTCGTGCAAGCTGCGGCCGGTCGGGAAGCGCTTGTCCTCGTAGCCGGAAAGCGGCTGGTAGGACGACCACTTCTCCTCACCACCAGAGGGGCTCAGGCCGGAGCCGGTGACCTTCTTCACTTCGACCCAGGTTGTATCGGTGGGGTCGGGCACCAGCATTGACCTGGGGTCGATGCTCGCCGACACGTAGACGGTTGTCCCGTTGGGTAGCGGGAGGATCTTCTGCATGGTGCACCTACGTCGGGGCGCTGCCCTGGTAGGTCAGGGTGGCGGGGATGGTGTAGACGGCGTCTTCCGGGATCACCGGGCCCTGGGCCAGCGGCTCGACCACCTGGCCCTCGAATGCGCCTTGGTCCAGGAAGGAGTCCAGCGGCAGCAGGGCATTCAGTTCGGCGATCAGGCCCTCGGGGACGCTCTGCGGCTGGCCCTTCGGTGTAACCACGCTGATCTGGTAGATGCCGCGGTACTCCAGGGCATCGGTGCCCAGGTAGCGGCAGGTGGTGCTGGATGGCAGCAGGAAGGCCCGCAGGTACGGCTGATCGGCCTGCGGCTTGAATGGCTCGACGCCATAGGCCACCCCGATGCCCTTCGCCGTGGCCCAGGCCGCCAGCTTGGTCTCGATGGCCTGGCGCGCCAGGGCATGACTCATACGGCGTTCCTCGCTACGGCTTCCGCGACGATCCGCTCGAACTCGGCGATGGTCAGGCGGACCATGCCGTTCGGTGCCATCTGGCTGTGCCCGTATTCGAGCGGGATCGCATAGATCAGGGTGTTAACGATGTAGGCAACCTGGCCGGGCTCCAGCGCGTTCGCCGCAGCGATCAGCTTGGCTATCGTCGCGTCGCCCTCTTTGTCGGTGTCGATCAGGCTGCTGTTCGCCGGCGCGCCAATGGTGAACTGCCAGTTCGCCTTGAACAGCCCGGTATCCACCGGACTCAGGTTGATCAGCGATTCGCCGATCTGGATCACGATGTCCTGGATGGTCTGCTCGATGGCAGCCAGGGCCTGCAGCCGGAACTGATCCAGATCCGCCTCGAAGTCGCCGGACAGGTCGCCATAGCGCGCCGTCATTTGGTGCTGCCTGCCCATGGCCTACGCCCTCCCCTGGACCTCGTAACCGCAGTCGACGCCGGCGAAGTTCCAGGCCTTCACGCTGATCACACGGTAGAGCGCGCCGTCGAAGCGGACAGTGTCCCCGGTGGCAGGCTTCGGCAGATCGGCGCCGGCCAGTTGCACGGGCGACACCAGCAGCTTCACGTCGCCTTGCTGAATCGCGGTGCCGTCGATCTCATCCTGGGTGTAGCTGTAGCGCAGGCCCGATCCGTCGTATGCCTTGGAGCCGGTGACCGAGCCGCCGGCGACCGGGTCGTAGGTGCCGACCGTGGCCTGGGTGAGCACCAGCGCCATGCCCTTCCCTTTCGGGCGCGGCGCCAGCATGCGGATGGCCATGGCCCGGCCTCGGTCGTGGATGTCGGTCATTTCCAGGTCACTCGGTAAGAGACCGTGCACCGGCAGTTCGCCAGGTCGGCCCAGGAAGCACCCAGCGTCTTATCGCCGGGATAGTTCAGCCGCGCGCCGGTGGGCGACTGGAACGGCTGGTTGAAGCCCACCCGCACACCGCCCAGGGTGACGTGGGCATGGCGAACGCGCAGGTCGCCCTTGTTGCGCCAGATTTTCTCTACGCTCACCGGGCGGACTGGGCCTTCCAGCAGCTGGGCGTGCAGGCGGTTGAAACCGGCGTTCAGGGCCTCGTGAGCCTGGGCCTTGGCCACCAGCAGCGCGTGGGCCTTTACCTTCCGGTCCGCGTAGGCCGTGGCGATCTTCTGGACGTCTGGGGCGGCCACCGGCTTCTGCAGCTGGATGGCGCGCTCGACGATGCCGTCCAGGCGCTTGTCCCGGTCGGCCTTGGCCAGGTACTGGCGCATGCGCTCGGCGACGCCGCTGCTGAGCTGGTCGCGGGTGCTGGCGATGGCCTGGGCTTCGGGTGCCGACAGGCCGAGCACACCACCCTCCCGGCGCCCGGTTCGGGCGTTCAGCCGCCCTACGACGTCCAGAGCGATCTGGCGCGGCGTGCGGCCGGCGGCGCGGCCAGCTGCGGTGGTCACCCGGATGGCCTCGGCCTGCTCCCGGGCAATGGTGGTGGTCAGGTCAGTGGCGTTCTGGGTCAGCCACTGCTGGGCGGCCGGCGCGTGCTGGTCGAACTGGACCCGGCGCCCGCCTGGCATCTTGATCACCACCAGAGTGCCGCCCTTGATGTAGGTCGTCCGGACCGCTTCCAGCAGCGCGGCGAAGGCGCCCAGCGCCAGGGTGGCCACCAGGCCTTGGTCATCCTGCTGCGCGATCATGCGCTCGACCTCGACGATGGTCGCCGCGTCCACCGTGGCCCGGATCTGGTCCAGGTAGGCGCGCTGTAGGGCCGGCGTCATGCCATCCATCGCGGCCAGGATCTCGGCCTCGTTCACACCACCACCATGGCGGGCAGCTCATAGCGGGCGACCAGCACCGGGGCGATGATCTCGTCGATCAGGGTGATGACCGGCCGGGCGGGCGACGCACCTGGCGCGCTGGCGTCCGGTACCGCGTACGTGGTCTCCAGCGGCCCGAGCTTCTCGCTTTTGATCAGGCTGGTGGCCACGAAGTCGGGGCTCAGGCTGCCGGGGGTCACCAGCTCGCGCAGCGCGGCCTCGTAGGTGGCTTGTTCGACCTCGGCCGGGACCTCATTGGCGCTGATGGCGGCCCCGGTGTAGTCCTGAGCGTCGGTGCGCGGCCACTCCCGAGCCTGGGCCCGCCCCAGGGCTTTCTCGCCCGGGAACAGCGACGCCCAGCGGCCGGATGGGTAGTGCTTCCGGTATCGCCCGTCGATGTAGACGGACGCCCGCAGCAGCGCGGCCAGCTTGAGGTCGTTCTCACCCGCCCAGCCGGTGTTGGCGCGGGCGGTGTGGTAGGCGTCGGCGCCCAGCAGGGAGCCATAAAAGTCTGCCATGACGTCGATCTCGAATAGGTGGGCGGCGAACCGCCCGGGGTATTACTGCGGCTGCTCGGCGAGCAGCTTCTTCAGGTCTTCCAGCTTGGCCTTGGCGTCGAACTCGACGTTCTTGTCCTGCAGCGCGGAGACGACAGCCTCGCGCTCCTGGGCTTCCTGGGCGTCGGCCAGCTTCTGGCGCAGGGTCTCGACCTTGCTATTGGCGCCGGCGTTGACGCCGAAGGCCTTCAGCTTGGCCAGCAGGTCCTGCTTTTCGATGTCCTCGGTCGAGCCGCTCTGGCCATCGACCGGGGCGCCTTCGACGGTCAGCACGCCGATGCGGACGTAGTGGGCCAGGTTCACCCGGTCCTTGATGTCGTCCCAGTTGTCGACGTCCAGCTGCTGCTTGGGACCGATGACGCCGCCGTCCGGCAGGCCGATGGGGGTGGTGCTAGTGTTGGTGATTACAGGCATGGCGATCTCCTTAGATCCCGTCGATGTAGCGCATCTGGGTGGGTTGGCGAACGTCGACACCGCCCAGGCGGAAGATGCCGGGAATTTCCCAGCGCAGCGGACCAGCCTGGTACACAGGCAGGAAGCGGTGCGGCATCGGCATGTGCAGCTTCACCACCGAGGGGTCGCGGCGGTAGGCAACCATCCGAGCGGTGCCACCGGCGCCACCCTTTTCCAGGCCGCGCAAAGCACGGATGGTCAGCGGGCGACCAGTGCTGGCCGTGTAGACGTTGTTCTGCAGCAGCCAACCCAGAATGGTCTGGGTGGACAGCTCCGTGACCATGCGGGTGCTGATCGCACTCCAGCGGTCATAGGGCAGCAGAAGAGTGTCTGCGATGGTGGTGAACAGCGTGCCCTGGGCCTGACCAGTGAGGGCGTTATTCACGTCGGCCAGGATCTTGTCCGAGGTGGCGGTCAGCCAGTTGCCATTGGTGGCGGAACCGGCCAGGACTGCCGGTGCGTTGGTGATGCCATAGAAACCCTTGCTGGCATCGCCATAGAGCGCAACGCGTTCGACCATCTCCTCGTAGGCGCGGCGGGCAGCCGAAGCATCCTCGGCATCGAGGTTGATGCCGAGCATAGAGGCCTGGCTCACCTCCTCCAGGCCGTAGCCGTAGCCGATACCGGCCATCTGCACCTGGGTCTCGAACTTGGAGCGTTCGGTGCCGGCGCGGGGAATGTCGTCGGAGTTGCCATTGATCCAATCGGCCCTACCGTACATGTCCGAGGAGAAGTAGGTGACCGTCTTGGCCCAGGGGTTGGCGGAGGTGTCCACCGGTACGAGGCTCGGATACTGGATGTCCGGGTACACGATGGCGTTGACGCCACGCTCGATGTGCGTGGCCTGGGAGATCACGAACGCCAGGGCGGCCTGGGCGTCCAGCAGCTGAAAGGGGGCGCGCATGTTCGCTCCTTACTTGATGAAGATGTTGGCGACGGCGCCGGCCGCGCCGCTGGTGTCCCAGCGTGCGTTCGGAACAGTGATGCCACCGGTGTTGCTGAAGCCGGCAGCGCTGACGGTGACCGGGTCACCCGCCGCCACTGCGACGGTCGCGGTGACGCTGATCGGACCGGTGAGCAGGATCCGCGCGGATTCGTACTGCAGGTACCCGTTCGGGCCACCAGCAGAGCGATCGAGGACGGAGACGCCCACGAACTTGGCCGCGGTGTCGCCGGCGGCGAAGGCGCGGACCGACTTGTCAGTGGTGCCCTGGAATACCGGCAGGCCGAAGCCCAGGCCGGCAGCGTCCTGAACAGTGCGGGACACCAGGTCGGCGGGCGTCATGTCCGGGATGTGGCCCGGCACGCTGGCGCGGATGTTCTCGGAATAGTTCGTCTGAATGGCAGGCATTACTGGGCACCTCCTTTCCAGGCATCAGTCAGGCGGGTCTCGTAGGCTGCCTGGCCGTTGTCGTTGGGGTTCTGGATCTGGCCGTCCTGCGCCTTCAGGTGCGTGCGCACCGGATCGCTGGAGTCCTCGACCAGGATGTCGAAGCGGGCGGTGATGTAGTCGGCGCTCTTGCCGGCCACGGCGGCGTCGCCCAGCTTGGCCACCACAGCAGCCTTGCGGATCTCGTCGTCGCTCTTACCGCTGTAGTCGGCGTCGGCGATGGACTTGGCCTTGCCGATCAGGTCGCCACGCGCCAGGACGCGAGCATCGATCTGGGCGTCGGTGAGCAGTTGCCCCTTCAGCTTCTCGATCTCGTTGTCCTTGCCAGCCAGCTCGCGGTCCTTGCCGGCGATAGCCGCGGTATGGGCGTCGGTCAGGGTCTTGACGTTGACACCCGCGTCGGCCAGCTGCTTGGTCAGCTTTTCGATCGCCTGGGCGCCTTGATCGGTGGTCAGCACGGACAGGCCATCGACCAAGACCGTGCGCAGAGAATCAGCCATGGGATGGCCTCCGTTGTGAGTGGGGTGCGCAGGGGTATTCGGCCCGGGGCTGCGCTGGTCCCCGATCCGTAGTTGCTCGCCACCTCGCGCCCGATCGACGAGCGCCAGATGATTCATCCGCATGCTTTCCACGCGGGCGTCGTAGGGCTCGCCCTCGGGGGTAAGGCCGTCCTCGAAGACGACGATGGCCTCCAGGCCCATGGAGAGCTCGCGGCGCCCGTCCTCGACGTCCTGGATCGCCGCGGCGTCCATGACCACCATCGGGACGCGGACGAATTCGCCATCGCGCAGCACCTCGGCGCCGGTCTGGCCCACGGCGAGCTGCTTCCAGTTGGCGGCGTTGACGTCGCCGTGGTGGCCGTTGGTCATCGGGCGGTAGGCGTAGGAGCGCATGGCGTCCTCGGCGAACACGGCCTCGGGCGGGCGGTACAGCCGAACGATGGGCATCTCAGGCTTGCCCACCTCGGTGCCGAGGTAGTCCTGGATGCCAGTGCGCGCTACCCGGGCCTCGGCCACGAGGTAGCCGTCAGTGGTTCGGCGGACAGCCGAAACCGACACAGAGTCGTGCAGCAGCATGGCGTTTTCCTTGGCGTGATCCGCCTAGTCAGAGGGTGTCGTCGAGGGGCTCGAAGACTTCCGGGCCCAGCTCGATGCGGCCGCGGTACGGCTCGACCTTGGCCAGGTCTACCGCGCCGGGCTGGTAGGTGATGGTGATATGGGGCTGGTAGTCCTCGAAGTCCCAGGACCCGCCAGCCTCGCGAATGGCCATGTGGCGCCAGGCGAGTTCGGAGCTGTTGAACAGGAGCACCACGGCGCCCTCGTCACCCAGCGGCTCGACCAGCCGCGCGCCACCTGGTGGGACGGTCATCGAACCATCCGGGCCGTCGCTCCAGGCAGTGCCCACCTTCATCCAGTCCACCGCCTGCTTGCTGTAGGCGATCGTGACGTGGAGCTCGTCCGCAGGGACCGTGACGTCGAAGCCCTGGCCCTTGGCCCAGGCCAGCAGCTCGGCGGTGTTGACCACCTTGCGCTGCACGTACAGCGGGCGCGGCGCGGCGTCCTGCAGCTGGGTACCACCAGGTGGTAACTCCTCGTTGCCCTCGCCGCCCTCCTCGTCTGGCAGCGCTGTGCCGTACTCCTCCATGGCTGCCTCCAGACCGGGCAGGACGCTGTTCTCTACCAGCACGTTCTCGGCGGCCTGGGAGAGCGCAGCCTCCGGGAACAGGCTGGTGTCCTTGATCACCTTGAGGGTGTCGGCGATGGTCTTGCCGATTGTGGCGCGCTCGGTCGCTGTGGGCTGCCAGAGGCTGTTCCAGTTGTAGTGGATCTCCGGGGGCCGGCTGCCGAGGGCGGAGCGAATCAGGCACTCATCGAGCACCGCCATCGCGGGCCGGGCATCCAGCTCCTGGCCAGCCTGGATCCGGTCGTAGTAGTTGCGGAGGTCGTTGTCACCGGTGGCGTTCATGCCGGCGGGCGATTGGCCCAGCAGTCGGGTAGCCGGGATGTCAGCGGCGCCAGCCACTGCCTGGAGGAAGCGGTCCATGATGTCGGGCAGCGTGCTGAAGTTGGCCGTCTTGGACTGATAGTCCTCCATGGAATCCAGCATCAGGGAGCCATTGATACCCTTCGCCATTGCCGCCAGGCGCAGGCGCTCCAGCAGCTGCTGCTCATAGCGTGGGTCCTGCAGGCTCTGCATCAGGTCCGGAATCTTGATGATGTCGACCTTCGACTCGAACACCAGGCTGGCCACGTTGGCCATCGTGCCGTCGCTCTGCTTGATCGCCTCCATGATCGCGGTGAGCACCGAGTCGCTCCAGCCGAAGGCCTCGCCCTGCACCAGCTCGGGGTCGGCGTGCTCGGCGCCCTGGAAGACCACCAGCCGCGAGGGGTGGATGGCGACTTGGGAGCCAGCCAGCCGGTAGGCCTTGGGCTTGCCGTAGAGCGGCGACATCACGTCCCGCTCGATCTCGGTGGCCTGCAGCTGGCGCCGGCTCATCACGGTGAGGTATTTCACCCCGCCCTTGCCGATGCGATCCGGCCGTAGCTCGGTCGACGTGTCGCGGTCACCGGTGCCGATGAACACCGCGGCGCCACCGAACAGGCGCCCCCGGATCATGGCGGTACGGATGCGCGCCACCAGGGCCAGGCGCTTCTCCTCGGCTTCGATGGCCTGGATCTGCTCCTTGGAGGCTTGCCACCCGCGCCAGCGCCGGCAGGCGTCGAGCGCGGGGATGTCGACGATCTTCCTGGGCAGCCAGCTGCCGCGGTAGGCCGCCAGCATCTGCTCGTCCGTCAGGATCGGCAGCGCGTAGCCGGAATGTGCAGCCTTGTCCCGCTCGGTGCCCAGGTTGGCCACGAGATTGACCAGCTTGTCGGAGAGGAACTGTTTGAAACCCATTATGCGACGCCTGCGAGGGAGTACCTGGTGATCGGGTATTCCTTGTGGATGAAGTAGCCGCCGGCATCGGGCCGGTGGTCGTTGCCCTGCTTCTTGTCGGGCTCGCCGTTCTCGGCCCAGACCTGCTGCTCCAGGTCGTCGGCATAGGTCGGGCACCGGTCCGCGTTCACGCGATAGCGCCGCTCGCCCGCTGCGTTGCGGAACATGGCGTTCATGGCGTTGATGCGGTCCTTGACCGGGGGGTTAGCGCCTGGCGCTACCACGATGAACCCGGCCTGCTTGAGCAGGGAGATGTCCGTTTCGCTGGCGCGCACCGACTTGCGCGAGTCGCCGCTGGCGTCCGGGTAGATCCGGATCTGGCGGGTGTTGCGGTACTCGGTCCCGGTGTAGAGCCAGTACCGCTCCTTGATCTTCTGGATCATGTCCGGCGTGTCGTAGCCGTTGATGATCTCGTCGACCGCGTGCGGCAGGCCTAGGCGCTTGACGTGGACGATGGCCGACATCTTGCCGACGTTGAAGTCCATCCCCACGAACAGCGGCTCCCCGGCCTGGATGGTCTCCTGGCTGCCGTTGAGCTTGCGGTCGTAGGCGGTGTAGATCGTGCCTGAGGTCAGGTTCACGAACTGGCCATCGAGGTAGGCCATGATCAGCTGCTCGGGGTAGGACTCCATCAGCGAGGGGATGTAGTCGTCCGGCAGGTTGAGTTCGTTGTCGAACGTGCTGGCCTGCACCAGCCCGTACATGCCGGCCATCGCCGGCTTCTCGCGCAGCTGCTTGACGAACTGCTGATAGACGAACTTGAAGCCCTCGGGGGTCGTGGTGACGTCCACCCCGTTCTTGAGTCCGTCCACCTTGTAGCGCATGCGCGCGATGATCTTGCGCCAGGCCTGCTGGGCCTTGGCCGCGGGCAGCACGTCCAGCTCGTCCACCAGGGCGTGGCCCACCTTGAAGCCGACGATGGTCTGGGGCTTCTCCATGGATCGGCAGATCGTGGTGCTGCGGTACTGGCCGCCGCTGTAGAACTCGACCTCCTTGTCGCTCTCCTTCGTCCGGACCTTGAGGCCCCAGTCGAAAGCGACCTCCTCGATGGTCGGGAAAAAGATGTCCCGGATCTGCGGATAGGTCGGGGCGAAGTAGCCGGAGTTGATCCGGGGCCACTCCCAGACGTGCTTGCACAGTGCGGCGCAGCCCACCCAGGTCTTGCCCGAACCGAACCCCGCCACGAACCCTCGGAACTTGTTGGGCAGCTGCAGGAACTGCGCCTGGGGCACGTTAAGCGTCGGCATCGCGGACCCTCGCGTCCACCACCTCGACCTGCACGCGGGTCGGCGGCAGATCGTCGTGCGGCATCTCGGCCTTGGTCTGACGGTTGACGTAGACATCGCCCACTTCCTTGGCGGCCTGCTCCAGCAGCTGAGCAGTCAGCGCCAGGTTGCGCATCCCCTCGGCCTTCTCGGCCATGCGACCCAGGGTGCGGAGACGGTGCGCCCGGTTGGCGATCGGGATGTCGGCGGTCTCCTCGCGGAAGCGCTTCCTGGTGTCCTCGAACAGGACTCTCCAGCGCTTGGCCAGGTCCCGCCCGGCGTACTTCGTGGGGTCGTGGCTTTCGCACTGCTGGCGGCTGACCTCGATCCCGAATTCCTCTTTGACGGCTGCTGCCACCTGGGAGGGCGTGTCGAAACAGGCCAGGGCCTGAACGATGAAGGCTTTCACATCGTTGCTCAGGGTGGCCATGGTTCTACTTCCGTCAAGGGTCTGTCAGAGGTCAAGCCGACTTGAGCAGACAGGTTCCGCAGGCCCTCACAATGTTGATTTTCTCCACCTCGGGGCGGCTGTTCGCGGCTTCCACCAGGCGCTGCACGTCCGGGCTGGCGCCATAGCGACGCACCACGCCGACGAACTCCTCGACGTCATGGCCGCGCAGCTTGAGCTTGGGCATACCGTCCCGGGTGAATGCTGGAGCACCGAAGCCATCCAGCTCCTGGGCGATGTGGTAGAGCTCGTGCTCGACCAGGGCGCAGAACTCGGTGTCGCTGCACTCGGCGCAGTAGTCGGCGGCCAGGGTGATGAGGAAGTCCGGGATGTCCCCGAACCACTCCACCATCTGTTGCTCTGCCCTCGCCTTCTGCCAGCCGCCGGCCCGGAACGCGACCTGCTCGGCCTGGCCCAGCACCAGGCGGCTCGCCTTGACGAAGCCTGTCCTGGCCCAGAGGAAACCGATGTCGGCATCGAGCAGGTGGATGTGGTCCTCGTTGCGCAGCCTCCCACCCTCACGGACAAAGGTGTCCATGGCCCATTCCCGCAGCTCGGGCGCCGGGACAATCTCCGGCCAGTGCGCGGCGGGTGGCTGAGGACGATCCATGGGGGCTCCTGGTGGTGCGTTACGACCTGGGCGCCTTCCACTCGGCCATGCGTTCACCGGCGCGGGCCTTGATCAGGTCGCGGGTCGCAGCATGGACAGCGTCGTCCAGGTTCATCTTCTCGCCGCCCATTGCGCCATCGCCGCCAGCGATCCACAGGGTGACCGGGACGCCGTTGGCCTTGGCCTCATTCAGCGCCCGGGCCAGTGCCGCACGACCAGAGTCGGTGGGCGGGATGCCGGTCTCACCGACGAAGGCGCGCAGGCCCTTGGCGGCGAAGTGGCTGTAGGCCGGGCGGAACACCTGGGCGACCTGCTCGGCCGGGAAGGCGTTGAGGTTGCCGCTGGAGTATCTGCCGCTCGAACCGCCGTCGAGATCGCCGTAGCCGTGAACCTCCGGGATCCAGTTGTTCGCCGGGTCCTTGATGCCAGCAGCGAACGAGCCGCTGACGGCTGCCCAGTTGCGAGCGGAGGCCCACTGGTTGCCACAGATGAACACCAGCTTGCTCGTCACCTTGCGGATGATCGGCAGCATGATGTTCACATCGGCGACCACCTTGGCTTCCATCGCCGTGACCGTGAGGCTGTCCAGGGCGCCGCCCGATGCGTAGGGCTCATTGCCTAGGCCGTAGCCCAGGATCATCGCCTCATCGAACGTCGCCGCCATCGAGGCGATGTGGTCGCCGAGATCAGCCGCGCCCCAGCCGTTGGCGTCGTCGATCAGCACCTGCTCTTGGCGCTTCCAGCGACCGCCCTGCCCGGCTGCCTCACCGGCCGGCAGCAGCGCGCCGGTCTGCTTGCGCACCATCCACCAGCGCGGTCTGGTTGCGGTAGATACGCCAGTAGTGGTGCGGGTCGAAGATGACCAGCGCCTCGCCGTTCGAGTCCTCACGAATCCAGCCGAGCACGGTCTTCATCTTGGCGACGAAAGTCGGATCAAGCTGGCCACCCTTCACCGGCAGGCCGGTCGAGTCGATCAGCGTGGCGCGCTGGAGCGCATAGGGGAAACGGATCAGCCGGACGCCCAGGTCACGCACGTAGAGGCGGACATCTGCGCGGCTCGGCCATTTGAAGTGGGTCCCCGCCTCGCCTGGCAGCACCTGGTTGGCATTCGAGTGCGCGGCCAGGTTGATACCGAGGAACGGGATGTTGCGCAGCACCGCAGGACCAGCGACCGGGTCCGGCTTCGGATCTGCCGGGGTCACCACAACGGGCGTCTCCGGTACCGGTTGCGGCGCTAGGGTTGGCGCGGGCTTGGCGTAGCGCTCGCGGACAGTGGCGGGCTTGCCTACCACCTTGCCCGGGTTGGCGATGGTCTGGTCGATTGCCAGCAGCAACATGGGGTCACGGTTTGCCAGCGGCTGAACCTCGACGACCCCCAGCACGTTCACCGCCTGGCCGGTTGCGAGCTGCACCACGACCCGGTCGGCGACGATGAGCTCGCTCATGGGCAGCATCAGCGACTTGTCGTAGGCGTTGATGACCTCGGTGGTCAGCGGCAGGCTGGCGGCGGGTGGCACTGGCGCCGGATCAGGCGTCGGCTCCGGTACCGGGTCAGGGGTCACGGGCTGGGCCGCGGCGAGCGCTGCCTCTATCAGGCCCTTGCCTGCGGTCTGGACATCAGCGATGGCTTGCGCGAGCTTCGCGCTGGCAGCGCCTACGGCGTCGGTCATGGTGCTTGCACTCCGGGGGTTGTGGGCGCCGGAATGCACAGCTCGGGCCGCTACTGGTTAGGGTGTATCGGGGATCGGGGTCACCGCGGCCTCTGCGGCCTTGCTTGCGGCCTCACTGGCCTGCTTCGCTGCATCGGCGGCGACCTGCGCGGCCTTGCCGGTCTGGCTGGCCAGCGTTTCGAGGCGCTGATCTTTCTTGCCCAGGGCCTGGTCGTAGGCAGCACGAATGGCCGCCAGCTCGACGAGCATGATGCGGTGGGCGTTGTACATGGCGGCCTGGTAGCCGACTGTGGCGCCACTGAGCACCAGCAGCGCAGCAAGCGCCCATAGCTCGTAGCGGCGCCACCAGGCTTTAGCTCGCTTCAGGGTTTCGCCGTTCATAACCGGTCCTCTGCAAGGCCTGCCGTAGCTGCGAGACCTCGCTGGTCAATTGGCTGATCTGGGCTTCCTGCAGGTCGAGCTGCGACTTCATCGCCTTCATGGTGCCGGTGAGCTCTCCCACCGTCCGGTACATCTCGTTGCGCTCCTTCGTCACCGTCTCCAAGTCCGTCCGAAGCGTCTTGTTCTCGTCGGTGAGGCGCTCGAGCATGTCCTTCTCGGCGCGGTCGTTGGCGACAGCGGCGTTCGTGCTCGAAAAGAATTTGCGGAGCCAGGTAAGGCCCCAGGCCAGGCCAATTCCTCCGGCCGTGAACCACCCGACCGGGTTTCCACCGCCCAGGTCAGATGGGTCCATTTGCGTACTCCAGAAAATACGAAAGGCCCGCCTGCGCGAGCCATTAAAGAATGAGAAAAGCGAGGCGATAACCACAGCAGGATACGCATTGGAGAGCGTTTCGTGGACAGCTTCTTGCCCGTACCAGATACCCCATCGAGGCAGTACCTGCTCCGCCTGCACAGGCACTTCAATGCCCGGCTCGACGAGCTTCACCGATTGAGCATGGACGACCCGAAGCTAGAGGAAATCCTTCGAGAGTTCGAAGCACTCACGCAGCGCACGAAAGAGCTGGTAGAGGAAGTAGCGGTCCGGTTAGCGCTCGACGCATCCCGCTCTTCCAGCTAAAGGTGCATCTTTGCAGCCGGACGGTATCTATTCGCTGACAAAGCCCTCTAGGACAACACTTTCAGAGCGATCAGAATCTCGCAACCATTCGCCCGGAAGGTTGCACAAAATGCTCGTGAATCTCGAAAATGCGCTTTCTGACCATCGGAAGTTGGAAAGCTGTATTGATTTGATGAGGTCGATAACGTCCCTGGATCCATTGACTCAGGAATTTATCAATCAGCTTGTCGCGCTGGCTGAGGCAGCAGCAGATCTCGTCACAGAGTCCGCGGTATCGGAAGCACTCCCGAAGTCCTAAGGGCGCTGTGCGGAAGCGCCACTTTTACTCTTGAGCGAAGCGTACCTACGCGTGCCAGACTGACTCGCATTGATCAAGCGAGGAATGGCCCATGCGCAACCAGGTCGAGAGGATGAGTTTGTGCTCATACGTGCAAGCGTTTTTTCCCACGAACTTTGACGTGACACTCAATCGAAGCGATGCCAATCCTGACCACAGGATTCTGGTCGTCCGCGACGCCATAACCCACAACACTGCGACGTTCGAAGGTCCGCTGCTTGCGATCATCGATATCTGCTCGATGGGAGATATCGCGGCACGCATGTGCAGTCAGCTTGCCGAGCAGGCAACTGGCCCACGCAAGTCCCACCTCGGGATGAAACAGCGCGCATAAAAAACCCGGCCGGAGCCGGGTTTCTGGGATTTGGGTGCTGCTTCACACATTGGCGTTCAGATTGCCCCAGCCGCAAAATTCAGTCAAGCGGCGAATTTCATGTCCCGCAGCAGCCTACCGACGGGCGCCAGCGCCATCTGATCCAG
The DNA here is from genome assembly GCF_036884265.1 of Pseudomonas benzopyrenica. Taxonomy (NCBI): domain Bacteria; kingdom Pseudomonadati; phylum Pseudomonadota; class Gammaproteobacteria; order Pseudomonadales; family Pseudomonadaceae; genus Pseudomonas; species Pseudomonas benzopyrenica. Next base: position 2,478,393 of record NZ_CP145723.1, read on the forward strand.
GTCGTTGCAGGCATCGAAACATGCCTGGACGAAACCATCCCATTCGCTTGCCCAGTTCCGCGAGTCCAGCTCCACCCCATAGGTGTAATCGAGGAAGTCCCGGAACCGCTCTGGCGTTGGTAGGGGATCAGGCGCCGCACTCTGGCCGCCCTGGTGCTGGCGGCGATACCGGTAGAGCACGGCCTTGGCCACGAACTCAGCTTTCGCGAATTTCTTGGCGTACATTCGGGCGCCGCGCTGGTAGGCCAGCTGGAAAACGAACTCCTCGGCGGCCTCGCGCCAGAGGTCGTTGTTCTCCGGGTGGTACATATGGTTGCCGAACGCGAACAGGTCAGCCGGTAGCCGATCAACCACATTGCGGACGTGGGCAGCGATCGTTTCGTTCACCAGGCCGGCGACGCCACGCACGCGCTCGGTGTCCTGGAACTGCCCGACCAGGGCAAGGGACTCGCAATGGCGATTGGTGCCATCGCCCGGGCGGTAGAACGCTTTGTGCCACTCTTCACGGGCTGAACTCAGGCGCATCGGGGAAACCTCGGAAATCTGGATTGCGACTTGCGCGGCCACCTGGCGGCGCAGACTACTGCTGGCGTCCCTGCCATCTCTGCCCTGGGTCGGCTTCAAGCCACCCGCCTCCTCTGCCCGTAGATCGCCAGCATCAGGTCCTCGGGCTGCGGCAGCAGCAGCTGGAGGTGCTCGGCGCAGTAGCGGTCCAGGAGGTCGAGGTACTCGGCCATCTGGGCCTGGGTAAACCCGCTGGTCTTGGCTCGGCCGACCTTGAACTCGCCGCCGGCCGGGCCAGGCATGGCCACCTTACGGACCTCGCAGGGCCACAGGCGCGCCACCAGGATCTCGTGCCATTCCTGCGCGCTGGCGAACTGACCGAAGCTGTCGGCCAGGTGCTTCTGGATCGCGTTGTTCCACATCCAGAGCAGGCGGTTCTGGGCGTCGCTGCGCTGACTGCGGATCTCGGTGATGGCGATCTTCCGCGGCTTCGACAGGTCGAGGCCGGCAAGGAAGGACACCAGGCGGTCACGGTCGGCAATGGTGCGAATGACGTGGTCGGTCATCAGGCAGCCTCCTCGGTCATCAGCGGCACGATCCGCACCCGCACACACGGCGTCTCGGCGTAGCGCTTGCGCACGATGGCGTCGACCACCTGGACGTCGTCCCGCCAGACCACGCCATTGAGGCCGTCGTAAATCGCCTTGATCACATTGTCCATGTCGGGCTTGGTGGTCGGGAACACTTGGCCGGCGACAGCCTGGGCCTTCCACTTTTTCGACTTCGATTGAGGGATCGGCAGCAGGATCTGCAGCTCGACCATGACCGGGTGCGGGATCAGGTCCCGGCCGGCCATGGCGAGCTGCCCGGCGTGGGCGATCAGGCCCTCGTAGCTCTTGGTCTTCTCGGGCGTGAACATGCGGGCATGAGCGCCGACCTTGCCGATGCGTGGGCGACCCTTGCCGATGGGCTTGCCCGGCACCACGAACTCTACCGCGGCGAACTCACGCATGGTCCTGCTCCTCGGCAGCCTGGCGCGCCGGGGCGGTGTCGCCGTGCAACGGCATCAGGTGGCGCTCCTCCACGAAATCCCAGTCGCCATTGCTGTTCACTACCACCACCCAGGCAGCGCCTTGGCCCTTGCTGACCCACCAGGCACCGTCCGGCCCGATGAAGGTCTCGCCAGGCTTCGCACGGAACCGCAGCTCGACGGTCTGGCCGACCAGGCGCGGCGATGCTCGGAAGCCCGTCACCAGGGCTAGGTCCTCAGGCTTGAAGTCACGCATGGTTGTCTCTCCGGATGCCCATCTTGGCCAGCAGCATGGCGCGGGCTTGCTTGGGGTCGTTGGGAATGCCCTGGGCTTGCATGAGGTCCCGGGCCTGCTGGTGGCTGTGGGCGAACTGCACCTGCATCGGCGACTTGTGCTCGTGCTCGATGCCCAGGGGGATCGTGTCCTCAAGCGGCTTGCCCATGACGGCGCGGGCCCGGACGATCGCGTAGTTCCGCGCAAAGGTCTTGCGCAGGGTCTTGTTATCCGGCCGCGCGGTGCGCAGGTCGTAGGTCCCGGTCTGCTTGGCAGCGACGCGCACGGCGTCGTGCTTGTACTCGCCGCGGAGCGCCTGGTCCCAGGCCTCCTCCTCGGTCGGCAGGCCAGGCACGTGCAGGCAGAGCTGGCGGAAGACGTTCGCCGGCGGCGGCCAGTCAAACTCGTCGCCCTTCTCGACCAGCAGGGTCAGCCCGTTGGCGATCTGGCGGCCGCTGATGTCGTGCAGCACGGTCGCCCAGACGCTGTCCTGGTCAGCTTTCTCGCCAAAACTCGACGTCCAGCGGTGGCCGTACATCTCCGCCATCTTCATCCAGAGCTTGTCCAGCAGCTCCTGCCGCAGCTTCTCGGGCTTTTCGGTCGGCGATGTTTTGGCGGACCCGGTCGACAGCAGAGAGCTTGCGCCCTCCACCAGCGTGAGCACCGGCTTGGGCTTGATAGGTTCTTCCGGGATTCGATTGGGCATGGCGTTGGTCTCGGATGATCTTCTGGGCGAGCTCGTGCTCCCACTGGCCTTGCGACTGGTACTTGTCAGGTCGGCAGATCCAGTAGGAGCGGAATTCGAGGAGGGTCTGGGGTTGAACGGGTGTGCCGCCTAGGCCGTTGCGCATCGCTGTGGCTTTCCAGCCTCTGGTCGATGGCTCCCAGGAGTCGTGCATCGGGAATCGGTCATCCGGGCTCATGCGCGGAGGAGGAGTAGGATTGTCTTTACCGGATACCGGAGGTGTGCCCACTTTCGGCAAATCACCCCCTGCCGCTTCCCTACCCTCTTGCTCGTCGTAACCCGCATGGTTACTGGCTTTCGAAGTGCCCTCTTCTCTGCCCGCTTCATCTGCCCACTTACTGCCCACTTTATTTCGGGCGGATTGATCCCGTTGAGCGAGCAGCAAGGAGAAAACTAGCCGTCTCTCGGCCTGGTTCTGTCCGACCAGGCCGACCTTCTGCAGCCATACCAGGGCGCGGCGAAGTTCCTTCTCGGAGGGTTCCCCGCCTTTGATGCCCTGGTGCGGCTCGACATACAGCTCCTCGGCCAGTGACTTCCACGAGATCCCCCGCTTCAGCCCCACGATGCCGGTGCCGTAGTCCATGAACGGACGAAGCCCGAAGGTGTACGTCAGCCGTGCCAGATGTGGCAGGCCGCGCAGCGCTTCTCGCTCGTCGTCGTTGATCTGGAATGTGGGCACAGCTCAATCCCAGCCCAGGGGTCCTGGGCGCTTCTTCTCAGCCTTGAGGCCGATGCGTGCCATGGTTTCGAGCGCCGAGAGGTACTCGGCCGTCACCACCACCGCACTATCTGGAACGACACGCAGGCCCAATAGCGCGAGCACTTTTGCCCAGCGCTGGTACTCGTCCTCATTCCATCGAGAAACCGTCGATTCGCTGCAACCGACTTCCAGGGCGATCTGCTTCTGACTTACGCGCGGAACGCGCTGCAAGATCAGGGTTTCGATCTCCCGTGCTATGTCATCCCTGGTAGGGCTCAATGCGGTTGTGTTCATGGCTAGGACGCTAGTTGGGAGGGCTCGGGTATCGGATAGATGTCCGGCCGCAGCTCGTGACGCGAAACCCCGGAAGCAGCCTCGATTTCGAGGACGCGCTCGGCGGGAACCTTGCCCAGCGCGCACCAGCGCTGGACTGCTTGAGGGGTGACCTTCAGCGTTCGCGCCAGGGCCGATTGGCCACCAGCCGCTACAGCTGCGCGAGTCGGCGCGTTCTGTTCCTGCTGCATAACAGGGACCTCGTCAGTTGGACTACAACCAAAAGTTACAGGCAAGGGCGAAATGATACAAGCAAAACTTGCAATGCTACCTACAAGCCGAGGTTGTAATCTGGGCCGCATGAATAGCATCGGCTCTAGAATCACAGCCGCACGCGAAGCGCGCGGGCTGAACCAATCGGAACTCGCCAGACAGCTCGGCGTGACGCCTCAGGCTGTCCAGAAGTGGGAAGCAGGAGAAACTGAGCCGCGGCGAAAGCGCGTCGAGGAGATGGCTGTCATCCTAGGCACCTCCGCGGAGCACCTGCTCATTGGCGGCTCGCGCCCGGACGCCGAACATTCCAATGTCGGCCAGCCGATCCCTATCACCTCCCCCTTCCGGCAGATCCCTATCGTCGGGACCGCCCAGCTCGGTGCGGAGGGCTACTGGACCGCATTGAGTCCCAGCGAGGGGCACATCAAATTTCCCACCCAGGACAAGGAAGCCTATGCGCTGCGCCTCCGCGGCGACTCCATGTCCCCTGCCATTCGATCTGGCTGGGTCGCGATCATTGAGCCCAACGGCGACCTGGTGCCAGGCGAATACGTTTACATCAAGCTGCACGGTGTCCACGACGAAGGCGAGAGCATGGTGAAGGAGCTGCTGCGGGCGGATGACTACGAGGTCAGCCTCATGTCGATCAACGATGCTTTCGGTCGCCGCAGCATCCCCTGGGAGCAGATCCAGCATTGCTACCCGGTGGGCGCCATCGTGCCGCCCAGCAAGATCGTGCAGTGATGCCTACCACTCCGCCCAGCTGCTGAGAGTTGATGACGATGATCAAGAGACTATTTCTGCTGGCTGCCCTTTCCGCTGGCGCCGGCCTGGTGCAAGCAGCCCCGAACATCCAGGAGCAGCTAGACGGCGCCACAGCAAAATGCCGGATAGAGGGGGCCATGGCTGACATCCAGGCCGGGATCGTTCAGCGCAATCACGGCGAGAAGAGCGCCCAATACAAGGCGGCCGTAGAGAAGTCATTCAAGGATGCTCAGGCCTGCGTCGACCGCGAGAAGGTGGCCATCAAGCCGAATGTGAAAGGCGCCATTGAGGCCACACCCGATCTCAAGCCAGAGATCATGGACGCCTACGGAAAGTGGCTGAGCTATATGGACTGGATGGGCACCCCCCGCGAGGTATCCGCGGAGTCGCCGGAGTCCCGCAACTTCACGGACGCTTCCAACCGGCTTAAGGCTGCGATCGAGCTGCGATAACCGAGCGAATGAAAAAGAGCCCGCCCAGTGCGGGCTTTTTGTTGCTCGCGGGTACCGCCCACCCTGCTAACTGCGCAGTCCGTCACGTTCCACGCCCTGCCCGCTGCAGGCGACTAGACTGCTGGCTTCTACGACATGGAGTTGAGTGATGCGCAAGATAGCAGTGCTGGTGATGGCAGTTCTTTTGGCCGGGTGCTCGGCCAAGCAGGTAAATCCGAACGTCATCAGCAAACCCCTCTACACGACGCCCAGCCCTGCCAAGGCGGAGCTGATCCTCAGCAGGGAGTTCCAGAGCAAGGTCTACAGCAGCAAACCGTCCTACGGGAGGGCATGGAGTATCTACACCTTCGACATCCACGCGGGCGGCCCCTTCTCCCAGGCGCTGATTGCTCACCTGAGGGCGAAGTATCCATCGCTGCGAGTAGGCGACGTTGCTGACGGCAACGCCTCCGACATCCAGGTCACGCCGAGCGACATCACCATCGAGTTCGGCCTGGATGATGGATCAGCAGTTCTGGCCACCGGCCTGTTCCCCCTGGCCGGCTTCGCGATGAACACCGTCGCAGGCGCGAAGACCCACGTCACCGCCTCCGTTAGAGCCAACGGGGTGACGCGCGAGGTCAAGGTGCTGGGAGCGGGAGCTGTTCCGAGCGCCTATCTCACCGTCTCGGAGCAAAAGCTCTATGACGCCATCGCAGCCTCGCTGGATGACGCGGCCAGCAGGCTGGCAGCCGAAGTGAATCAGATAGCCACAGCGAAGCCCTAGCCTTCCGGATCCTGTGCAGCCCGCCTAGCGCGGGCTTATTTGTGCCTGGAACCTTGCCGCTCCGCTACCGGTCGCATACTGTATATTTGAACAGTATCACAGTAAGGAGGTGGCTCATGCCCCGCAGCAATGCCCAAGTCGTCAAGAAACAGGTTCAGGTCTCCAGCTATGAGCGGCTGTGCCGCCGGATCAATGCCTACATCGCCGAGCCGCATGCGCAGCTTGAGCAGCGCTGTCGCGTTGAGCGCCTGGAGACGGACCACGACGATGACTGGGAGCGGGTCGTGGATGAGATGCGAGAGGTCGATGGCCTATCCGTAGAGCAGAGTGGCACCGGGTACGAATTCAGCTGGCGCGGAATGCCTGCAGCTGACTGAGCAGACCGATGCCAGAAGCCCGCCAAGTGCGGGCTTTTTTGTACCCTACAACTTTTTCTTGGAAAGAATTACAAGTTTTGCTTGCAGACTACAAAGCAGGGTTGTAACTTTAACTCACAGCCAGCTACCACTGGCCGGGCAGCTCCACCGCCCCTGCTCTTTACGACAATTCGACGTGACCCCATGACGTACCGGCTCCGGCCGGTGGCGACCAAGCTAAACCGTCATCCATGCCAGCTCTGGAACTGGCCTCGGCAATCCACCCTGCCGAGCGAATCCACGCAAGCCAGTCATCCACCGCCCAGCAGGCGCGATGACCAGAGGGACGACCCGGGCGATCCGCGTGGTGGAGAGCAACACGCGCCCAGCCCACCGTGGCCTAAAAACGGAGGCCAGCAATACCGATCGCCTGGTTCCCCAGGCTGCATCGGGGTGTGATCTTCCAGACAGGGCGCCGGCTCGCGAGGGAGGTGCTGGTTGGAGTCCAGCGAGATCACACCCCGATGCAGAAGACGGAGTCGCGCCAGCTGGCAAGCGCCAACAGGAGCTGGCACTGCATCACTACGAAATAGCGAGCGGCCGCTTCTCACTGCCGCGCACAACGGAGGATGTCGCCATGCCGTGCTTCTAGGCCATAGGGCCACAACGTAGCGCTCAGCGCTGCCGCCTGACTTCCCGCGTAAGAGGAAGGCCATGGCCGACGGACAGAATAGTCGGCCCGGAGAGCGCTGGTACGCCGCCAGCCCCGATAGCCAGCAGGCCCTGAGGGCGGTCCTGACACAGCCGGTCGATGGCATCGACGCCGGAACCGTAACCGGCACCCATTCCCCCGCGCCGTCCGGCGCACTCCGAGACCCTACCCATGACCCTCGCTATCCAGCATGAGCGGGCGCTCGAGTGCGCCCACGAACAACTGCTCCAGCTCGAGCACGACATCGACACCGGCAACCCCAGCACCATGCTGGCCTTCGCCATCCACTGCGACCTGCAGATCGACCCGCAGCGCCAGGTGGTGCTGCTGGAGACCCTGGCCAGCATGCGCGATCGCCAGTTCAACGAGGCCTACATGACCCTCGCCAGCATCTGCCTCCCGCTCGCCAAGGAGCTGATGGAGTGGCGCCGGGTGCTGCTGGCCGAGCACGAACCTTTCTTCACCGCCGAACTGGCCAAGCGCCGCAAGGAGGCTGCATGAGCACCGAGAAGGAAGTCGCCCAGCGACTGATCGAGACCTGGATCGCACGCATCCCGGCCTTCAATGATGGCATCGCCGAGGGCATGAACGAGATGGCCTACGCCCTGGGCGCCATCGATGACCGCGCCCACGACCACAACCGGGTGCGGATCTCGCAGGAAGTCGCGAAGCGCTGTGCCAAGGCGCAAGGAGCAGCAGCATGAGCATCAACGATGGAGGTCGCGCATTCCCTCGCACCAGCGACGTCTACGGCCCGGAATTCGGCATGAGCCTGCGCGACTACTTCGCAGCCAAGGCTATGCAGGGCTTCAACTCCAACCCCGACGAGAATTTGATCGGAAAGCCCTTCAGCGAGATTGCTGCTTTGGCATACCGGCAGGCTGACGAGATGTTGAAGGCCCGGGAGCTGCAATTGTGACCACCTCCCCCGTCCCCGCTATCACCGACGACCAGGTCGCCGAGGCCGAAGCGCGCCACACCCTGCTGCTGCGCGCCAAGCAGTCGCTGCCCGAGGCCCTGGGCCTGCCGCCGGAGACCCGGCTGATCGACAGCCCGATCCGCTCCCCGATGATGCGCCGACCTGGTCGGCGCTGGTCGGTGGAGGTGGCGTCGTGAACATCGTCACCATCCGCGCCAGCTCGCTGGCCGAACTGTTCGACTGCCCAGCGCGCTGGGAGGCGAAGCACCTCCTCGGCATGCGCAGCCGCTCCAGCGGTGCCGCGCACCTGGGCACGTCGATCCACGCATCCACCGCCCTGTTTGATCAGGCGACCATGGATGGCGCGCCGATCAGCGCGGACGACGCGGCCGGCCTGTTCGTCGACACCCTCTACAACCCCGAGCACGAGGTCGACTGGGAGGACAGCGGGCCGAAGCAGGTCGAGCGCATCGGCCTGACGCTGCACAGCCGCTACTGCGCCGACATCGCGCCCACCCAGGACTATGTCGGCATAGAGGTGACGTGCGAGCGGCTGGAGATCAGTGACCTGGGCCTGGCGCTCACCGGTACCACCGACCGCATCCGCCGGGTCGACGGCGAGCTGGGCATCAGCGACCTGAAAAGCGGCGCCCGCGCCGTGGGCTCCACCGGAGTCGCGGTCACCGCCGGCCACCGGCCGCAGCTCGGCGTCTACGAGCTGCTCGCCGAATTCGCGATCGGCCAGCCGCTGACGGCGCCCGCCGAGATCATCGGCCTGAAGACCGGCGCCGGCCCGTGCGTAGGCCGCGGCGAAGTCACCGGCGCCCGCCAGGCCCTGGTCGGCGATGAAGACAACCCCGGCCTGCTCCAGATGGCCTCCCGCCTGATCCATGGCGGCCTGTTCTACGGCAACCCGAAATCGGTGCTGTGCTCCGCACGGTACTGCCCGCGCTATCCCACCTGTCCCTACAAGGGGTGACCCCATGAGCAACACCTCCACGCTGCAGTCGCTGCAGCAACGCCCGGCGCGCGAGCAGATGCCGGTGTCCATGAGCTTCTTCAATCTGGAAGGCTTCGAGCTGATGCAGCGCATCGCCAAGGCCTTCGTCCAGTCCGACCTGGTGCCCAAGCAGTACCAGGGCAACCTGCCGAACTGCCTGATCGCCCTGGACATGGCCCAGCGCATCGGCGCGAACCCGCTGATGGTGATGCAGAACCTCTACGTGGTGCACGGCACCCCGAGCTGGTCGAGCAAATTCCTGATCGCCACGGTGAACACCTGCGGCCGCTTCAGCGCCCTGCGCTACGAGTGGAAAGGCGAAGCGGGCAAGCCGGACTTCGGCTGCCGCGCCTGGGCCATCGAAAAGGAGACCGGCGAGCGACTCGACGGTATCTGGGTGACCTGGCAGATGGTTAACGCCGAGGGCTGGGCCAGCAAGAGCGGCAGCAAGTGGAAGACGATGCCCGACCAGATGTTCGTCTACCGCGCCGCAGCGTTCTGGCAGCGCGCCTACGCGCCGGACCTTGGCATGGGCCTGCAGACCGAGGAAGAGGTCCGCGACGTCTTCGACGCCAAGCCTGATGCCGGCGGGAACTACGCGGTGGACATCGACGCCCTGCGCCAGGCTGAGGCCGCGCCCCGGAACGTCGATACCGCGACCGGCGAGATCCTGGACGCCGAGCCGGAGAAGCGTGACGAAAAGGCCGAATCGGTTAACACCGAGGCCGAGAAACGCGACAAATCAGCCGAAAAGGCTGACACCAAGCCGGAAAAGGCTGACACCGGCGCCGCCCAAGACGACACCGACGACTTCAGCATGGAGTGATGGCCATGGCCAGCCGGACCGTAGAGGAGCTGTTCGACCGCGTCGAGCAGTTCACCGTCCTGCTGGCCGCCGCTGAGGACGGCGCGGATACGGACTGGGAGATCCAGTTCACCACCGATATCCGCGACCAGTTCAAGCGCTACGGCGCCCACACCTACCTCAGCGACGCCCAGCTGCAGTCGCTCAACAAGATCGCCCACCAGTAGGAACCCGCCCCATGAAAATGGAACACCGCGCCATCATCGACAACGCCAAACGCCACGGCTGCCTGCCCTCGGAGCTTGCCCACGAGCTGCTGGTGCACGACCTGGTGGAGATGGCTCGCTTCGAGCTGCACAACCTCAAGGCGCCCTATCACAAGCTGAACGAGGGCCAGCAGCAGGAGGTGATTGACCGCCTGACCGAAAAGGCCGAGGAAGCGGTCACGATCGCCGTCCGGATCATCACCGCCCGGGGCGCCGCATCGGTGCCGATTGAAGTGCGCGCGATCAAGGTCGAGGCCAAGGCCCTGACCGTGACGGCCAAGGTCGATGCCACCGCGCCGGACAAGCACGAGCTGACCGACTCAGCCGGCAAGCTCTGCCTGCTGGTGCTGGCGCCGGACGATTACCGCGAAGGCCTGGACGGCATCCAGCCCGACCGCGACCAGTCGGACCTGCCGCTGGCGGCTGCCGACCTACTGGGCAGCCCGGAGGAGCTGGAGAAGCGCCTGGGCGGTGGTGGCGAGCGTGACGACCTGGAAGACGACGCCCTGCTGGAGGAGGCTACCCGCTTCGTCATCAGCACCCGCCGGGCATCGATCTCTGCCATCCAGCGCGCGCTCAAGATCGGCTACAACCGCGCCGCCCGCCTGATCGAGGCGATGGAGATCGCCGGGACCGTCTCGCCCATGGATACCACCGGCGGCCGCGAGGTAATTGCGCCGATGCCTGAGGGCGGTGCGGCAGACGGCCAGGCCAATGACGCCGAGCCAGAAGACGACACCCTGGAGGACCCCGCTGTACCGCAGCCCGCGGCCTACGGCGTTGTGCCCTACTCCGACATCTGCGCCGTCCTGGCCCGCGCCACACCTCCCGTGACCATCGACTACCTGCAGAGCCGGTTCGCCATTGGCAGCGATGCCGCCCGCGCCCTGGTGGTCCGCCTGCTCGATGACAAGGTCATCGCCCTGCAGAGCGAGGCGGAGAACCCGCTGCACAACACCTACCGCGTCACCAAGGACCTCGACGAAGTCGTCTCGATGGAGTAACCAGCATGCGCATCACGAACATCACCGCTACCAACGTCCAGGGGCTGCGAAATGCAGCCCTTGCCGTATCTGAGCCCCTGCTGCTGGTGTCCGGTGACAACGGCGCCGGCAAGTCCAGCCTGCTGGATGCGATCAGCATGGCGTTCACCGGCCAGCCGAGCCGGGTATCCCTGAAGAAGGACCTGGGCCAACTGGTCAATGACGATGCCAAGAAAGGCGAGGCCCACGTCGCCTATGTCGACGCCGCCGGCGAAAGCCAGACAGCCTGGATGATGCTGCCGGGTGGTAAATCGGTGGTAATTCCTGATGCGCCTTTCCTTCCCTTCGTGCTGGAGGCCGCGAGATTCGCGGCTCTGGATGGTAAGGAGCGCCGGAAAGTCCTGTTTGATCTGACCGGTGCGGGCGCCGGCGCCGCTGAGGTGGCCCGCCGCCTGGAAGCCAAGGGCGCCGATCTGGCGAAGTTCGAGAAGGTGAAACCGCTGCTGCGCGGTGGCTTCCCTGCCGCCGAGGCCCAGGCCAAGGAATACGCCGCCGAGTCGCGTGGCGCCTGGAAGGCCATCACCGGCGAGAACTATGGCAGCCAGAAGGCCGAGACCTGGGAGCCGGAACTGCCACCTACCACGGTCACCCAGGAACAGATCGCCGTGGCTGCCAAGGCCCTGGCCGATCTCGATAGCGACCTGGCCGAAGCGCAGCAGACCCTGGGCGGCCACAAGGCCAACGCCCAGGCCGCGGCCCAGCGCCAGGCCCACATGGCCCAGCTGCGCGACACCGCTGACCTGCTGCAGCGCCGCCAGGAGAAGCTCGGCGCCGACCAGGCCCGGGTGGACGAATGGACGCCGAAGGTAGCCGAGGCGCAGCGCGCCGCGGCCGGCAAACCGGCGCACGATCCGTTGGCCTGCCCGCACTGCCAGGGCCAGGTGCTGATGGAGCGCGGCCAGCTGGTGGCCTTTGTGGCGCCGGAGAAGGTCGCCGACCCCGAGGCCGCACGCCGCCTGACCGAGTACCAGGGCTATCTGCAGAGCGCCCAGCGCGCCGTGGCGAACAGCCAGCGCGACGTCGACCAGAGCCGCGCCGCTGCCGAGCAGCTGGCCACCCTGGAACAGCAGGCCGCCGCGGTACCGGACGCCAAGGCCATGGAGAACGCCGAGCAGGCGATCACCGAGATCCGCCAGGAGCGTGACAAGGCCCGGGCCAAGCACCAGGCGCTGGTGGAGGCCCACGGCGCCATCGCCGGTCGCGACGCTTCGATCGCCAACGCCGCCCAGCACCATGCCGATGTCGTGGCCTGGTCGCTGATCGCCGAGGCCCTGGCGCCCACCGGCATCCCGGCCGAGATCCTCGCCGGCGCGCTGGACCCGTTCAACGAGCTGCTGGCGGCCCAGGCTGCGGTGGCCACCTGGCAACCGGTGGTCATCACTCCCGAGATCGACATCACCTACGGCGGGCGCCTCTACGGGCTGCTCTCGGAATCGGAGAAGTGGCGCGCCGACACCCTGCTGGCCATCGCCATCGCGCGGCTATCCGGCATCCGCCTGGTGCTGCTGGACCGCTTCGACGTGCTGCAGCCCACCGCCCGCCCCCAGGCGCTGAAGCTGCTGCTGGCCCTGACCCGCTCCGGCGACCTCGACAGCGCGGTCATGGCCGGGACGATGAAGGAGCCCATGGCCAAAGTGCCGACGGGCATCCAGCAGGTGTGGATCCAGGGTGGCGTAATCGCAGAGGCAGCGGCAGAGGTGGCGGCATGATCGTCCTCCCTGCTGGTCTCAGCCCGCTCCGCCTGTTCCTCGCCCTGATCTGCTTCTTCCTCTGGGCAGGCCTGTCCCTCGCCCTGCTCCGCGGCTGGGCCCCAGCACTGGTCAGCAGCCGCGACACCGGGATGGTGATTCTGGGCTTCGTCCTTCCCCTCATCTGGCTGGCCGCAAGCGCGTCCATCGGCTGGCACCTGTACACACGTCGCCGCGCCGCGGCCAATCCCAAGGAGTAACACCACGATGAAACGCATCACCATGATCCTCGCCGCATGCCTACTGGGCGCGCTGGCGGGCTGCTCCAAGGTCCCAGCCGGCAACGTCGGCGTGATCGTCAACCTGTACGGCAGCGAGAAAGGAGTGGACCTCAAGGAGGTCGGCACCGGGCGCTACTGGGTCGGTTGGAACGAAGAGCTGTTCCTGTTCCCCACCTTCACCCAGACCGAGACCTGGTCCGACGCTGAGTCGATCAGCTTCCAGACCGTCGAGGGCATGAAGGTCGGCAGCGCGGTCGGCATCACCTACTCGGTGGATCAGGACAAGGTCACCACCCTGTTCCAGAAATACCGGGCGGGCATCGACGAGATCACCAACAAGTTCCTGCGCAACATGGTGCGGGATGCCTTCAACGATGTAGCGTCGAAGCAGCCGGTTGAGAGCGTCTATGGCGCCGGCAAGGCCGACCTGCTGCTGGCCGTCGAGGATCGGGTACGCCAGCAAGTGAAGCCCATCGGTATCAACATCGAGCGCATCTACTACGCCGCCGACTTGGTGCTCCCGCCGCAGGTAACGCAGAGTCTGAACGCCAAGATCCAGGCCACCCAGATGGCCGAGCAGCGCCGCAACGAAGTCGCCCAGGCCAAGGCCGAGGCGGACAAGGAGCGTGCCCGGGCCCAGGGCGAGGCCGACGCCAAGCTGACCCTGGCCGAGGCTGATGCCAAGGCGATCCAGATCCGCGCCCAGGCGCTGCGCTCGAACCCGGACGTGGTGACCCTGAACGCCGTGGAGAAGTGGGACGGCAAGCTGCCCACCTACCTTGCCCCTGGGGCGCCACTTCCATTCCTCGGCATCGCGAAATAGAGACGTGGGCGGCTACCCAGCCACCCAACTCACTGTCATAGCGATTAGATTCGATTTCGCTGGAATCCACGATCAGCTTTAAGGGAAAACTCCGGGAATATTTCCGTCCACAAAGCTTTATCTTTATGGCCTATGAACATGTAAGAGGGATTGGTGGCGTGGAACATTTGATATTGCTGCCCGCTAGCAATTACATATTGAGGCGGCGTCTTTATAGCGATTCGATACTCCTCCTCATCAGAGAACTTGTTACTCTTCCAGAAAATCAGACCATCATTCGTAGGCGGAGCGGTCATGACTACTGCTGGAAAGTAAGTAATAGGCCTGTTCAGAATCACAAGACCCTTATGTTTGACCGCCACTTTTTCATTCAAGAATTCTAGAAGGTTTGCGACATCAACTTTCAAGCACATATCGGCCTTGAATTTTCTATACATATGGTCGCTATCTGGGAGCATGCTCAAACATAGGCAGAAACAACGCGGCGTAGTCGCCTTAAGTTTCGTATGGCCTGCCATAGAGGAAGGATCAATATCTATTCCGTTGATGTTGATCGTGAAGAAGTCCTTATGCAGCTCGAACGCCCTTACAGTTTCGTCATCCCGGACATCTAAGTTCTCCATTCCCTTGTAGTGGAGAATGTCGCAAAAGCGTAGTCCGCGGTTGTCCGCAGGAAACTTCCGGAGCCCTACAAACTTCCCCAGAAATTCGACCTCCCCATATAGGTAGAGGCTCTCTGGGATCTGGTTGCTATCCATTTCATCAATCCTTCGGTGTCGGGGCCACTCAGCGCTCCTGTCTACCTCAACTTCCCCGGAGTTTCAAATGACCGTATTCCAGCGGCGGGCCTCGCTCGACTTCAAAACGCAGTATGGCCTGGGATTCAGCACCCAGGACGACGAGATCATTGTGGACTTCTTCTGCGGTGGAGGCGGCGCTGGCACCGGCCTGGAGATGGGCCTGGGCCGTCCGGTGGCCGTGGCAAAGAACCACAGCGCGGCGGCGATCAGCATGCACACCGCCAACCACCCCACCGCCCGGCACTTCACCACCGACGTGTTCGACGGTGATCCGGATGCCGAGTGCGCGGGCCGCCCGGTCGGCTGGTTCCACATGAGCCCCGACTGCACCCACCACAGCCAGGCCGCCGGCGGCCAGCCGCGCAAGCGCGAGATCCGGAACCTCAGCTGGATCGGGCTGAAGTGGGCCGGCAAGAAGCGTCCCCGGGTGATCAGCCTGGAGAACGTGAAGCAGATCCTGCAGTGGGGCCCGCTGATCGCCAAGCGCTGCAAGGCGACCGGCCGGGTCATGAAGGTCGATGGCACCGTGGCCGCCCTGGGTGAGCGAGTGCCGGTGCACCAGCAATTCCTGGTGCCGGACCCGAAGCGCAAGGGCCAGACCTGGCGCCGCTTCGTCCAGCTGCTGCAGGGCATGGGCTACCAGGTGGAGTGGCAAGTCGGCCGGGCCTGCGACTATGGCGCGCCCACCAGCCGCGAGCGCCTGTTCATGATCGCCCGCTGCGATGGCCAGCCCATCGTGTGGCCGGCGCCGACGCATGCCAAGGCCCCGGCCAAGGGTCAGAAGAAGTGGCGCAGCGCCGCCGAATGCATCGATTGGTCGATCCCCTGCCCCTCGATCTTCGAGCGCAAGAAGCCGCTGGCCGCCGCCACGCTCCGCCGGGTGGCCAAGGGCATGCGCAAGTTCGTGCTCGACGCTGCTGACCCGTTCATCGTGCCGATCGCCAACTGGTCGCAGGAGGTCGCGCTCTCGACGGCCAACCCGCTGCACACCGTCACCGCCTGGCCGCGGGGTGGCTCGTTCGCGGTAGCCAGCCCGGTCTTCGCGCCAGCCACCCACCAGGGCGGTGACCGAGTGAACGACCCGCGCCAGCCCTTGCCCACTGTTACCTGCGCCAACCGCGGCGAGCAGATGCTGGTGAGCCCCACCCTGGTCGGGCTCGGCGGCCCAGCCTATGCCGGAAAGCCTGCCGATGCTGGCGCACCGCTGGGCAGCGTCCTGACCGAGAACCACCGGGCCATCGTAGCGCCGACCCTGGTATCGGTCGGCTACGGCGAACGGGACGGCCAGGAGCCTCGGGTGCCCGGCCTGGACAAGCCGCTGGGCACGGTGATGGCCGGCGGCATCAAGCACGCGGTAGCGGCTGCCCACCTGGTGAAATTCCGCTTCGACTCAGCCGGTGCTGCAGCCGACGAGCCGATGCCCACCGTTACCAGCGGCGGCAACTGCCAGCGCCCAGCCGGCGCGGCCCATGCCATGGGTGTGTGCACCGCCTTCCTGGAGCAGGCGAACGGCGGCTTCAATGCCACGCCAGCGCACAGCGTAGAGCGGCCGATGACCACCGTGACCAACTCCGGCAGCCAGCAGCGCCTGGCAGTGGCCACCCTCGCCCACCTGCGCGGCAACTGCGATGCCCGAGCGCCGCAGGATCCGCTGCATACCATCAGCGCGGCGGGCCAGCACCATGGCGCGGTCACCGCCTTCCTGTCCCGCCAGTTCGGCGCCTCCATCGGCCAGGGCCTGGACGAGCCCGCGCCTACCGTCACCGCGGGCGGCGGCGGCAAGACCTCGGTGGTCGAGCTGCAGCTGGCGCCGGAGGTCGAAGCCGGCGCCCTGCGCGTGGCGGCCTTCCTGATGAGCTACTACGGCACCGACAACACCAGCCGCCCGGACGATCCATCCCCCACGGTCACCACCAAGGACCGACTGGCCCTGGTCACCGTCACCATCCAGGGCACTCCCTATGTGGTGGTGGACATCGGCCTGCGCATGCTTCAGCCGCGCGAGCTCTACCGCGCCCAGGGCTTCCCGGACGACTACCAGATCGACCGGGGCGCCGACGGCAAGGCCTTCACCAAGAGCCAGCAGGTGCACATGTGCGGGAACAGCGTCAGTCCTCCCCATATGGCCGCGATCGCCCTGGCCAATGACCCCTGGCGCGCCGCGGCACTGGCGCCGAGCAAGACGGCCGCCGCCTAACCCCTCCCTGCGCGCCACCCGTTGGCGCGCCGACCACAGGTATTGATCATGAGCATCATCGTGATGAGCGACGACGACTTCGAAAAGAACATGGACTTCCTAGCATCTCAGTTCAATCCGCTATTGGCGGCCAGCTTCCACGCTCGCGATGCCGCCCAGCGCGAGGCCATTGAGCGTCTGCAGGGTGAGCTGGACGAATACATCAGCAGCGTTCCGGGAATCGAGTACGAGCGCGACAATCTGCGCGAGGCACTTGCGCGGGTGGAGGCGGAGCGGGATACCGCCATCGTGCAGATACAGAACATCCGCAAAGAACGCGACCGCATCAACAAGCAGCTTGGCGACACCGGGTTCAATCTGTGCATTACCCAGCAGCAGCTGGCGGAGGCGGTGGGGCTGCTGAGTGACAGCGAGTGTGCGCATAAGCATGGCTGGCATGAAACGCACGCCAAAGAGGTAGCGTTGTTCCTCGCCCGCCACGCCCAGGCCGAGCAGCAGGAAGCCCAGGGCGCGCAGGCCGGGGATGAAGCCAGGAAGGCAGCCTTTGAAAATCACTGGTATGCGCAGAAAGCTACGGCCTTTGGTAGCACCGAGGCGCAGCGCCATTTCGATGCCGGGTGGCACGCCCGCGCCGCCCTCGCCACCCAGCCCGCTGCTGGTGAGCCGGAGGCGACGTGGGTTGCGCTCACTGCTGCCGGCCAGCTGCGCAAGGGCGACAAGATCCGGTTCCGATTCGGGGAAGAAACCCTGACGGAAACCGTGGCCCTTGTGCTGGACGCCGGCACTGAGCGGGAAGAGATCGTCTACAACCGCAAGCGCAACTTTTACTTCATCACCAGCAAGGCCCTTGCCGGGACATCCAGCGCCAAGGAGGTCGAGGTGCTTCGCATTGTGGCCGCCCCGCCCGCCGCCGCTCCTGTGGCTGTTGATGAGCCGATCCAAGTCGAGGCCGTGGCTATCACTCGCGAAGACGAGGATGGCTTGTACCTGGATTGGGTGCTGGAGGGCGGAATCTCCGCACTTGAAGCGCCGGGCGTGGTGCTGCTGGTAGCCCATGGCACGGTGACCGACGACCAAGGGAGCGGCGAGGTCTACCTGGCCCCGCCTGCCGCCGCGCATGGGGATGAGGCGGTGCGGAAGGATGCGGAGCGCCTGGACTTCATCCTGATGAAGTGCCGCAAGGTGGTCGTTGAGATGCTTCCGCGTGGCCGCGACGTCTACGTCGAAGAGGGCGTCATGGGAGAGCGCACCTACCCGGCGATCCATCGCGACAAGGACTGGCCTGCGGGATCAGCGGAGGACTTCGCGATCAAGCGCCAGGCCATCGACGCCGCCATGTACGCCCAGAGCGACGGGGAGGACAAGTCATGAGAGACGAGGCATCCCTGAATGGTGTGCGGGTCCTGAAGAACGACATGCTGCCCGAGCGAACCATGATGGTCAGCGCTGACCTGTTCCTGGCATTCACCGATCCAGAACAGGCTGAGCAGGAGCATCAGCGGCAACTCGCTGCGATGGAGGTCCTGGGCGCCGAACTAGAGCAACTGATGCGCCAGAGTAAGACGCGAAACAAACAGCCCGAGGAATCCCGCGAGAGTGAGCTCGACCGATTCGCCGGTCAGCCGATCATCGTGGTAGGCACGGGACCTTCCAGGCTGTTCGCCCGAGAGCTTGGCCAGGCGCTGCTGGAGTCCACTCAGCGCCTGATTGTGGAACCGCCTCCTGGGCTCACATCACCCCCGCCAGGCTCGATGCCCTTCTGGGCGAAGGACTGGCGCAACAAACGAGGGAGGAAACGTTGAACGCTCCGATCTACTGCCGCACCAGCGGCCAGCGCGTCGGCACCTGCGCGTGCCTGCGCTGCAATCCACCACCACCGCCTAAGCAACGTTGAGGTGACCTATGCCTGGAGGAGCCCCGCCCCGCCGCCGGCTTGAAATCCGCGGCGAGCTTCTGACCCTGCGCGAGATCGCAGAACGCTACGACATCCCCTATCGCGCCATCCATGACCGCTACTACGCCCAGTGCCTGGAGGGTGAAGACCTCATCAAGCCGCTGCGCAAGACGGCCACGGAAATCATCGACGCCTGCAAGGCCACTGGCTTGTCCTTAGGCGCTATCCGATATCGGAAGCTGACCGGTAAAGACCTGTACGCGCCAGCACGTCCACGGCTGAGCGCGGAGGAGCTGGGGCTGCTGGCCCAGATATCCCGTGAGACCGGAATTCCGCGAAACGTCCTGAGCACCCGTTACCACCGCGGATGGCGCGGCGCCAAGCTCCGCAAGCCAGTCAGGGGGCGCATCTGCAAGAGCATCGATCGCGGCCTGGACGACTGGGTACCCGGCTCCCGGCCTCGCAAGTCCGCCTGACCCCTTCCGCGCCACCCTCTCCTATCATCCCGCACCGCTGGCCGCCGGCCGGCGAGGAGTCCCCATGTCTGCAGCAGAGGAACTGGTCGACGACCGCGACAAGCTCAACGAAGCCCAATTCGCCCAGTACCTGGGCATCACCGTCCGAGCGCTCCGAACGAGGCGCGCCCGCAACCAAATCCCCGCCGGCATCTGGATCAAGCAGGGCCGCGAGACCATTTACAGCAAACGGAGGTATGACGAATGGCTGGAAGCGCAATGGATATGCCCACCGGAGTCGAAATTTTCCGGAAGTCGCTCCGCATCCGCTTCACTTGGAACAGCAGGCGACACAGCGAGACGCTCCCCTATCCCATCACGAAAAAGGGCATCGCGGCTGCATCCCGACTGCGTTCTCAGGTAGTCGACCTGATCAAGCTGGGCCTGATGGACGACGCCAAGTATGCCGAGCTCTTCCCGAGCTCGGCCATGGCCGCCAGCAGCAATACCTTCGGCGAGTACGCCCAGCTCTGGCTCGACAGCCGCGGGATGGCGAAGGGCACCAGGAACAACTACCTGAGCGCGCTCAACATCTACTGGCAGCCGCACCTGGCCCGGACCCGGATCGACCTCATCACCCCGGCCCTGCTGCGGCGGATCGTCGCCGAGACAGACTGGACCTCACCGGCGGTGAAGCGCAACGCGATGACCCGGCTGTCGACGCTGCTGAAGTCGGCGGTCAGCGATGGGCTGATCGAGAAGAACCCGGCCGAGGCCCTGGAACTGCCGCGCCGGACGAAGAAGGAGGTGGACCCGTTCAGCCAGGCCGAGGCCGACCGGATCATCGAGGCGATGTATGCCCGCGATCACTGGCCGACCAGCATCTATGCCGCGCTCTATGAGTTCATGTTCTACAGCGGCGTCCGGATCGCTGAAGCCCTGGCGCTGCAGTGGGATGCGGTGGATCTGGAGAGTGGGCACGTCCGGATCTTCCGGGTGGTCGCCCTTGGCGAGGTCGAGGAGCGAACCAAGACCCACAAGTCGCGGACCATCCTGCTCAACGAGCGATCGATCCACGCCCTGCGCTTCGCTCAGCAATACGCCGAACGGCGCCGGAAGGGCTCGGGCAAGATCAAGGAGACCCCGTTCGTCTTCCCGCCCTCAAAGAACGCCGAGCACGTGAAGCAGACGTCAGACATCCATCACCAGTGGCGCCCTACCCTGGCCGCCCTCGGCATCCGGTACCGGCGGCCTTATAACTGCCGTCACACCTATGCGACAATGTGCTTAATGTCCGGCATGAACATCGCCTTCATCGCCCAACAGCTGGGAAACACCATCCAGATCCTCCTTTCCACATACGCTCGCTGGATCAACTCAGGTTCAGACTGGAGCGAGATAGCAAAGCTCGGAATTGGTATCAAATCGGTATCGGCGAATCCGGCGACGCTGTAAGTCCTTGATAGGTAACCCCCTTGATCTCCACCGCTAACATCACCATGCAGTTTGGCGCCAAGCCGCTGTTCGAGAACGTGTCCGTCAAATTCGGCAACGGCCATCGCTACGGCCTGATCGGCGCCAACGGCTGCGGCAAGTCCACCTTCATGAAGATTCTTGGGGGCGATCTCGAACCCACCGGCGGCCAGGTGATGCTCGAACCCAACGTACGCCTGGGCAAGCTGCGCCAGGATCAGTTCGCCTACGAAGACTGCACGGTCATCGATACCGTGATCATGGGCCACGCCGAACTGGCCAAGGTCAAGGCCGAGCGCGACCGCATCTATGCCCTGCCGGAAATGAGCGAAGACGACGGCATGGCCGTGGCCGAACTGGAGGTGCAGTTCGCTGAATACGACGGCTACACCGCGGAAGCGCGGGCGGGCGAGCTGCTGCTCGGCCTGGGCATCCCCCAGGACCAGCACTTCGGCCCCATGAGCGCCGTCGCCCCCGGCTGGAAGCTGCGGGTGCTGCTTGCCCAGGCGTTGTTCTCCGATCCGGAACTGCTGCTGCTCGACGAACCGACCAACCACCTGGACATCAATACCATCCGCTGGCTGGAAGGCATCCTGGTCGCGCGCAACAGCACCATGATCATCATCTCCCACGATCGCCACTTCCTGAACAGCGTCTGCACCCACATGGCCGACCTGGATTACGGTGAGCTGCGCCTGTTCCCCGGCAACTACGACGAGTACATGACCGCCGCCACCCAGGCCCGCGAACGCCTGCTGTCAGACAACGCCAAGAAGAAGGCCCAGATCGCCGAACTGCAGCAATTCGTCAGCCGCTTCTCGGCCAACGCCTCCAAGGCCAAGCAGGCCACCAGCCGGGCGCGCCAGATCGACAAGATCCAGCTGGACGAGGTCAAGCCGTCCAGCCGCGTCAGCCCCTTCATCCGCTTCGAGCAGAACAAGAAGCTGCACCGCCAGGCGGTGACCCTGGAAAACGTCACCCAGGGCTTCGACGGCACCCCGCTGTTCAAGCGCCTGGGTCTGCAGATCGAAGCCGGCGAGCGGGTCGCCATCCTCGGCCCCAACGGCATTGGCAAGACCACCCTGCTGCGCACCCTGGTGGGCGAGATGGCTCCTCAGAGCGGTGAAGTGAAGTGGACCGACAGCGCCGATGTCGGCTATTTCGCCCAGGACCATGCCGAGGACTTCGCTGACGATGCCACCCTGTTCGAGTGGATGGGCCAATGGACGCAGGGCGGCGAGCAGATGGTACGCGGCACCCTGGGTCGCATGCTGTTTTCCAGCGACGACATCCAGAAATCGATCAAGGTCATCTCCGGTGGTGAGCAGGGGCGCATGCTGTTCGGCAAGCTGATCCTGAAGAAGCCCAACGTGCTGGTGATGGACGAGCCCACCAACCACCTGGACATGGAATCCATCGAGGCGCTGAACCTGGCGCTGGAAAACTATCCGGGCACCCTGATCTTCGTCAGCCACGACCGCGAATTCGTCTCGTCCCTGGCGACCCGCATCCTCGACATGAGCGAGACCGGCGTGGTCGATTTCAGCGGCAGCTACGACGACTACCTGCGCAGCCAGGGCATCAACGGCTGACCCCAGGGTTCGTGTAGTGGGTCGCGCCACCCACTACACGAACAAAATAGATGGTGCCCTAAGCAGTTACCCTAGGTATCATTTCGCACCGAAACGGGTACTCGACCAGGATCGCCGCGATCATCACCTATCGTTTGCGCCGGGAGACCAGGGGTCTCCTGCCACGTCTCGTAACACGTAGCGCCCCCTTCCGGCACGCTCGACGGGTTCCCTGTCGCATCCTGATCGCCCCTCCTGGCACCGGCCTCCGCCGGCCCGCCAGGACGCTTGGCCCCCACTCAATAAATCAGAACATTGCCGGACGGCTGCTGTCGCAACTGACTGCCATGCCCTACCGGTTGCCCGCCCCTGCCTGTCCGTTCGCGGCCAGCTCGGGGTCGCCCAACTCGAGGTCGGGCTCCGACGCCCGCTCTCTCTCAGGTGTAAAGCGAGACACTGTCTCAGGAGTACGATGAATGCACAGTGGTAACGAAGAGTCGGATTTCGTTTTCGTCGGCGCGGGAATCATGAGCGCGACCCTGGCGGTCATGCTCAAGGAGCTGGAGCCCACGAGTACCGTCGAGGTACTCGAACTGCTCGACGTAGGCGCGGCGGAGAGTTCCAACCCCTGGAACAACGCCGGAACCGGCCATGCGGCCCTCTGCGAGTTGAACTACACGCCGGAAAAGGCGGACGGCAGCATCGACGTCACCAAGGCCCTCAGCATCAACGGCATGTTCGAGGCCTCCAGGCAGTTCTGGTCCTACCTGGTCGAGGAAGGCCACTTCGGTTCGCCGCGCGCCTTCATCAGCCCCGTGCCGCACATGTCCTTCGTGCATGGCGCCAAGGACATCGCCTTCCTGCGCAAACGCTATGAAGCCCTCAAGGACCACGCCTGCTTCGACGGCATGGAGTATTCCGAGGACCACGCCAAGCTGCGCGAGTGGATGCCCCTGGTGATGGAAGGCCGCCCAGCTACCGAAGCCGTGGCGGCGACCCATGTGGCCGGTGGTACCGACGTCAACTTCGGCGCCCTGACCATGAGCCTGCTGGGTCACCTGCAGACCCGCCCCGGCACCCAGGTGCGCTACAACCAGAAGGTGGTGGACCTGACCCGCGAAGCGGATCAACGCTGGCGCCTGACCATCGAGGACAGCCGCTCCGGTGCTACGCGCACGCTGATCGCCAAGTTCGTCTTCCTCGGTGCCGGTGGCGCGGCCCTGCCGCTGCTGCAGAAGTCCGGCATCCCCGAGGGCGCCGGCTACGGCGGCTTCCCGGTGAGCGGCCAGTGGCTGCGCTGCGACGACCCACACATCGTCGAACGGCACCAGGCCAAGGTCTACGGCCTGGCCGGCGTCAACTCGCCGCCGATGTCGGTGCCGCACCTGGACACCCGCGTGGTGGATGGCAAGAAGTCGCTGCTGTTCGGCCCCTTCGCCGGCTTCACCACCAAGTTCCTCAAGCGCGGTTCCTTCCTCGACCTGCCCAAGTCGATCAAGTCCGGCAACATCGGCCCCATGCTCGCCGTGGCGCGGGACAACATGCCGCTGACCCGCTACCTGGTCGGCCAGGTGCTGCAGTCCTTCGACCAGCGCGTCGAGGAATTGCGCGCCTTCTACCCGGCCGTGCGCAAGCAGGACTGGCGCCTGGAAGTGGCTGGCCAACGGGTGCAGATCATCAAGAAGGACCCGCAGAAAGGCGGCATCCTGCAGTTCGGCACCGAGATCGTCGCTTCCGGTGACGGCACCATCGCCGCCCTGCTGGGCGCCTCTCCAGGTGCTTCCACTTCGGTGTCCATCATGCTGACCCTGGTCGAGCGCTGCTTCCCAAGCCGCTACCAGAGCGAAGAGTGGCAGGCCAAGCTGCGCAAGATGTTCCCCTCCTTCGGTCACAAGCTGGCCGAAGAGCCGGAGCTGCTGCGGGAAGTACGGGAGCGCACCACCCGCGTGCTGCAACTCGACCAGCCGGCGTGACACTACCTGGATGGCCCACTGGCGGGCCATCCCTGCTCCTGACGTCCCCACCCCAGCAAAACCGCCCCCTCTCCCTCTGGGAGAGGGTTGGGGTGAGGGCTGTCGCCCTCCGACGCCTACTTAATCCCCCAACGCCGCGCCCTCCCGTCTTGGGTCCGCGCCCCCCTGCCAGCCTGATCCCATCCGGCGAATGACCTGGATGCCACTGGTCATCTCGTCTTCGCGCACCTGATGCCCACGCTGCTCCAGCGCCTGGCGCAAGGCCGGGGTGGTCTGGCCGCGTTCCAGCTCGGTGGGACCGTTGCGGCTGCCGAAATTCGGCAGCCCCGCGGCCGCCTGGGGATCCAGTTGCCAATCCAGCAAGCCCACCAGGGTCTTGACCACATAGCCGGCGATCTGCGAGCCACCCGGCGAGCCCAGGGCGGCCAGCAGCTCACCGCTGTGGCGATCGAACACCAGGGTCGGCGACATGGTCGAGCGCGGACGCTTGCCCGGCTCCACCCGGTTGGCCACCGGCCGGCCCTTCTCCCGCGGTACGAAGGAAAAGTCCGTCAGCTGATTGTTGAGCATGAAGCCCTTCACCATCAGATGGGAGCCGAAGTAGCTCTCCACCGTGGTGGTCATGGACAGGGCGCCGCCCCAGGCATCCGCGGCCACCACCTGGGACGTGGAGAGGCGCAGCGGCGAGCGGTCCGGCGCCCAGGCCAGGGTCGGTCCGGGCGGCACCCCGGGGGCGGCCTTGCCCAGGCTGCGCTCACCGACCTGCTGCGCACGACTGGCCAGATAGGCGGGATCGAGCAGCCCCTTGACGTTGACCGGCACCAGCTCCGGATCCGCCACGTACTGGGCGCGATCGGCATAGGCCAGGCGCTCGGCTTCGGCGATCAGATGCACGGCTTCGGCACGCGGCTCCTGGGCCGCCGGCAAGGTGGTCGGTACCGGCCGCAGGGGCGCCAGCGCCCAGGCCGGATCCCGCGCCTGCAGGGCCTGGAGGATGCCCAGGGTCTGAGCCACAGTGATGCCGCCAGCGGGCGGCGGCATGCCGCAGACACGCCAGCGCTGGTAGTCGGTGCACAGTGGCGTGCGCGTCTTGGCACGATAGCCGGCGAGATCCTGGAGGTTCAGGCTGCCGGGATTGGGGCTCCGCTGTACGGCCGAGGCGATGGCCTTGGCCAGGTCGCCGCCATAGAGCGCCCCGGCACCTTCCCGGGCGATCAGCGCCAGGGTGTCGGCCAACTCAAGGTTGCGCAGCCGGGTGCCCACCGGCTTCACCTGACCCTGCCCATCCAGATACAGCGCGGCCATACCGGGCGACTGCTTGAGGAAAGGATCGTGCACAAGCTGGTTATGCAGCCGCGGCGACAATGGGAAACCATCGCGGGCCAGGCGGATGGCCGGCTCGAACAACACCCGCCAGGCCAGCTTGCCGTGGTCGCGATGCGCCAGCTCCAGGGCGCGCAACACCCCGGGCACCCCGACCGAGCGCCCGCCGATGCGGGCCTCCTCGAAGGCCATGGGGCTGCCATCCGCACGCAGGAAGAGCTGTTCCGTAGCACCTGCCGGGGCGGTTTCGCGACCGTCGTAGGCCTGAACCTTGCGACCGTCCCAGTAGAGCAGGAAGGCACCGCCGCCGATTCCCGAGGATTGCGGCTCGACCAGGGTCAGGACCGCCTGCATGGCGATGGCGGCATCGATGGCCGAGCCACCCTGCCGCAGGATCTCCCGCCCGGCCTCGGCAGCCAGCGGATTGGCCGCCGCCGCCATCTGCCGGGTGGCTTCGCTGGCCGTCAGCCCGGGCCGATAGCCGGAGCCGGCCTCGGGGGCGACGGGCAAGGAAGTCTCGCGGCTGTGGCTACAGGCCGCCAGGGTCAGGGACAGGAACAGGGACGTGAGGATCGACAGAGGGGTTCGCAACATGGGGCTCCTGGGCAACGGGCGGCATTCGCCTGCCTAGCCTAGCCCATCACCTGCAGCCATGCCGCCTGCCTGACCTCAGAACGGCAGGTGACGGTGCACCAGGCCGCCGCAAAGCACATCCAGCCACAGCAGCTGATGCAGGGCGATGATGGCGAAGAACACCAGCCGAAAGCTCAGCTTGACCGTCTTGTGGCGGAAGCGCTGCTGGGCGATCAGGGCACCCGGCCAGCCACCGAGCATTTCGCCCAGGTGCAGGACCCGCTCCGGCACGCGCCAGCCCTTGTCGCGGGCGCGCTGCTTGTCATGCTTGTAGAGCAGGTAGGTGGCCACGCTGGCCAGCAGGTAGAGCGGCAGTGGCCAGAGCACCCCACGGCCGAAGGCCAGGGACAGCATGCCCACCAGCGGCAGGATGAAGACGGCGATCTGCAGCAGCGCGAGCATGTCCTGCCGGGCGATGGCCGCGCGTTGCTCATAGGGCGTCAGCGCCCCCGCCCGTTTGCTGGTCTTGGGGGGCGCTTTCTGCCCAGACGCACGAGCCGGCTGGCGCCGGCTCTGCTGTTCCTTCTCGGGCTTCACCCGGCCGCCTTGGCCGCGTTCCAGTCGATCCAGCCGAATTGCCAGGTGGCCAGGATCAACAGTCCGAAGACGATACGGTACCAGCCGAACACCTCGTAGCTGTGGTTGCCGATGAACTTCAGCAAGGCCTTGACCGCCAGCATGGCGAAGATGAAGGAGGTGATGAAGCCGACCCCGAACACCAGCACATCGCTGGCAGTGAACAGATGACGGTACTTGTACACCGAGTAGACGGTCGCGCCGACCATGGTTGGCATGGCCAGGAAGAAGGAGAACTCGGTGGCCGCCTTGCGCGACAGACCGAACAGCAGGCCGCCGATGATGGTGGAACCGGAGCGCGAGGTGCCCGGAATCATCGCCAGGCACTGGGCGCAGCCCACCTTGAGGGCGTCATGCCAGCGCATGTCGTCCACCTCTTCCACGCGGATGCGATGGGTACGCTTTTCCGCCCAGATCATGATCACGCCGCCGATCACCAGGGCGAAGGCCACGGTGATGGGATTGAACAGGTATTCGTGGATCAGGTCACCAAGGATCACGCCCAGCACCGCAGCGGGCAGAAAGGCGACGATCAGGTTGCCGGTGAACCGCTGCGCATAGGACTTGCGCGGCAGATCGGTGACGATCTCGAAGACCTTGAAGCGGTATTCCCAGACCACGGCCAGGATGGCCGCCAGCTGGATGATGATATTGAAGGCGATGGCCCTTTCCCCGCCGAAGCCGATCAGATCGGCGACGACGATCTGGTGGCCGGTACTGGAAATGGGCAGGAACTCGGTGATGCCCTCGACGATCCCCAGAATCAGCGCCTGCAAGGCACTCCATAGGTCCATGGTATTACTCCATCCAAGTGAAACATTTGCAGGTAGCCGGGTCCGAAGACGCCGGCGGCAACGGGGTTCGAACCGTGACGCTCCGCAGGGCGTGGCCCTTCGCGGTACCCAGGACAGCTCATGCTGTGGTGGTCGCCCGGCACCTTACCAGAGCGAGACCGGTTGAAGAGACCGATAGACGGCCATTAGGTGCCGTACAATGACGAATCGAATCTTTCCGGATGTGAAGCATGTCGTTTCTGGAGTCGCTCACCACCCTGCTGGGCATGTCGCCCGTGGAGCTGCTGGCCGCCGTTCTCGGGGTGATCGCCGTCTGGCTGACGGTGCGCCAGAACATCTGGGCCTGGCCCATCGGCCTGGTGATGGTGGTGCTCTACGCCTGGATCTTCCTGGAGGTGAAGCTCTATTCCGACATGTTGCTGCAGTGCATCTATGCGGTGCTGCAGCTCTATGGTTGGTGGCAATGGCTGCGGGGCGGCCAGCAACACCAGGGTCGGGTGGTCAGCTCGCTCACCACCCGACCGCTGCTGGCCGGTCTGGCCGTTGGCGCCCTGGGTAGCCTGGTCCTGGGCTACCTCATGGGCACCCACACCGATGCCGCCCTGCCCTGGCTGGATGCCGCGCTCACCGGTTTCAGCCTGGTCGCCCAGTTCTGGATGGCGCAGAAGCGCCTGCAGTGCTGGGTACTGTGGTTCGTGCTGGACGTCATCTATGTGGGCCTCTTCTATTACAAGGGCCTCTACCCCACCGCCATCCTCTATGCGGTCTTTGTCGGTCTGGCCGCCTACGGCTGGCTCGACTGGCGCCGAGCCCTGGCGACCGCACGATGAAAGTGGTGGTGCTGACCGGCCCCGAATCGAGTGGCAAATCGTGGCTGACGACGGTTCTCGCCGAGCGCTTCGGCGGGGTCCGGGTGGATGAGTACGTCCGCGAATACTGCGAGCGGCACGGCACCGATACCTGCCTGGCGGACGTGGATGTCATCGCCCGCGAGCAATTGCACCGCGAGGACCAGGCACGCGCGAGCGCACCGGCGCTCCTGCTGCTCGATACCCACCTGCTGAGCAACCTGCTGTGGAGTCGATTGCTGTTCGGCGCCGCGCCCGACTGGCTAGAGCCGGCTCTGCTGGCCCGTCGCTATGACCTGCACCTGCTGCTCGATCCTCGCGATGTCGCCTGGCAGGACGACGGTCAGCGCTGCCAACCGGAGCTCGCCGAGCGCTTGGCGTTCTTCGCGCATTGCCGGGACTGGCTGCAGGCCCATGGCCAGCCGGTGCTGGAAATCGCCGGCGACTGGCCCGAGCGGCAAAGGGCCGCGCTGGCCGCGGTGAGCCGATTGCTGCACGACGCCTGACCCGCCGGTAGAATGACGTCCTGTACCGGAGAACGCCATGCACGACGACGATGCCTCTTTCGCCGACTTCACCCGCGGAATCCGTCCGCTCAAGCAGGATCGCGCCGACACCGGCAAGTCGCGCGCCGACCTGGGCCAGATCGCCCAGCGCCGCGCGGATGCGACCAAGACCACGACCGCTACCCGGGTCGACGGCCTGAGCGATGCCTTCGTCATCGACGTGGGCGCCGAGGACGAACTCTACTGGGGCCGCGATGGCGTCCAGGACACCCAGTTACGTCGCCTCAAGGGCGGCCAGATTCCCTTCGAGGGCAGCCTGGACCTGCACGGCATGACCGTGGAAAGGGCCCGGGAAACCCTCTGGGACTTTCTCGCCGAGGCCACTCGCCTGGAAATCCGCTGCGTGCGCATCACCCATGGCAAGGCCGCGCGCCTGGATGGGCGCCGACCGCTGATCAAGAGTCACGTCAACACCTGGCTGCGCCAGCACCCGCAAGTGCTGGGCTTCACCTCCTGCCTGCCCCGCCACGGTGGGACCGGCTCGCTTTATGTCTTGCTCAAGCGCACCATGCTCGAAGGTCGCGACGAGTGATCCTGTGACTCGGGTGACGTCTCATCCGAGCGCCAACTTCCTTATCGACAAACAGGAACCCAAATGTCTCTCGAACAGCACTACTCCTCGATCCTGACCGGACTCGGCGAAGACATCAGCCGTGAGGGGCTGGTGGACACACCCAAGCGCGCGGCCAAGGCCATGCAGTACCTCTGCCGCGGCTACAGCCAGACGCTGGAAGAAGTGGTGGGCGACGCGCTCTTCACCTCGGACAACAGCGAGATGGTGCTGGTCAAGAACATCGAGCTATATTCCCTGTGCGAGCACCACATGCTGCCCTTCATCGGCAAGGCCCATGTTGCCTACATGCCCAAGGGCAAGGTGCTGGGCCTGTCCAAGGTGGCGCGGGTGGTCGACATGTTCGCCCGCCGCCTGCAGATCCAGGAAAACATGACCCGGCAGATCGCCGAGGCCATTGAGCAGGTCACCGGCGCCGCCGGGGTCGCGGTGGTCATCGAGGCGCAGCACATGTGCATGATGATGCGTGGCGTGGAAAAGCAGAATTCCTCCATGGTCACCTCGGTGATGCTCGGCCAATTCCGCGCCAACGACGCTACCCGTGCGGAATTCCTTGGCCTGATCAATCGCTGAGACCGGTACGACGTCCGCTATCCTGAAGGGTCGAAACCTCAACCCTTCAGGAGACTTGTCCATTATGACGGACGTCCACAGCCTTACCCTGTTCCGAGCCCAACCCGAACGCTCCCAGGCGCTGGGTGCCCACCTGCTGGATCTGGCCGCGGTGGCGGTCAAGGACGAGGGCTGCCTGGACTATCGGGTATTCCAGGGCAGCGAGGACGGCAATCTCTGGGTGGTCCAGGCCCGCTGGACCTCGATCGCCGCCCAGGACGGACACTTCAACCAGCCGCACACCCTCGCCTTTCTGGACGAGCTGCCCAAGCTGGCGGACGAGGTGGATCTGTATCCGCTGGAGCCGAGAAGGCCGACGGCTGAGCTTTGATCAAAGGCCGCCAGGATTGCGATAAATCGCAGGTTGGGCTGAGACGGCCCTATCGTCGAAGCCCAACAGCGCCGGTGCCGGGGCAACATCCGTTGGGCTTCGCTGCGCTCAACCCAACCTACGGTGCCCCTGGCAGGATCGTAGGTTGGGCTGAGACGGCTCCATCGTCGAAGCCCAACAGGGCCAGCTGAATCAAACCCTGTTGGGCTTCGCTGCGCTCAACCCTACCTACGGTGTCCGTAGCAGGATCGTAGGTTGGGCTGAGACGGCTTCATCGTCGAAGCCCAACAGGGCCAGCTGAGTCAAACGCTGTTGGGCCTCGCTGCGCTCAATCCAACCTACGGTACCCGTAGCAGGACCGTAGGTTGGGCTGAGACGATTCTATCGTCGAAGCCCAACAAGGCTGGTGCCGAGTCAAACGCTGTTGGGCTTCGCTGTGCTCAACCCAACCTACGATTCGAGCAACCCGTTACGGCCATGGCGGTCCGCCGAGGCGGCCGCTCCGGCATCGCAAGGTGTTGCCCTTCGCGTACGGACACCATGGAAGGTGCCAGCAGGACGTTGAGGTACGACGCCGTTATCGCGGCCATGGGGCGCTCCTACCGTCGTGCGCTACCCGTAGGAGCGGCCCATGGCCGCGATCGATCGCAAACTCAATACTCGGACAGCGCGAAGCTCGTCAGGGCGAAGGTGGGGATGCCGGCCGCCTCCAGGCGCTTGGAGCCGCCCAGTTCGGGCAGGTCGACGATGGCGGCGGCTTCGTGGACCTCGGCGCCCAGGCGACGGATCAGGTTGCCGGCGGCGACCAGGGTACCGCCGGTGGCGATGAGGTCATCGACCAGCAGCACCGAATCACCGGCGCCGACGCTGTCCTTGTGTACCTCGATCACCGAGTCGCCGTATTCGGTGCTGTAGACCTCGGTCAGCAGCTCAGCCGGCAGTTTGCCCTGCTTGCGGAACAGCACCAGTGGCTTGCCCAGCTCATAAGCCAGGATCGGACCGATGAGGAACCCGCGCGCATCCAGCGCCCCGACGTGGGTGAAGGACGCCGAGCGATAGCGCTCCAGCAATTCCGCCATGACGGCGCGCAGGCCTTCGGGCGACTGGAACAGCGGCGTGATGTCCCGAAAGATCACCCCCGGCTTGGGAAAATCGGGCACGGCGCGGATGAGGGATTTCAGGGCGGATTCGGAAAAGGACATGGCAGAGACTCTCGGGCGCCGGGCGCCTGGTTGAATACGATTGCCCAGTATACCGGGGCCCGCCCGGCCGGGGCCAACCAGCCGTCCCTGGAAGCTGAATCGATTCATGTAGTGACCTGGATTGACAGCTACCAAGGCGACGGACATCCTTTGCTACACGCAAACGTTTGCGTGATCACAAGAACCATAAGAATTCGGAGATCCTCCTATGCTGGCCTTTCGCCCTGCCCGCCTGCTGGCGGCTATCGCTCTCGCCTCCGCTTCGCTAATCCTGCCGCTCACCGCCAGTCATGCCACGGCCGCCGAAAAGCCCAAGGTCGCGCTGGTCATGAAGTCCCTGGCCAACGAATTCTTCCTGACCATGGAAGACGGCGCCAAGACCTACCAGAAAGAGCATTCCGCCGACTTCGACCTGATCTCCAACGGGATCAAGGACGAGACCGATACCTCCAGCCAGATCCGCATCGTCGAGCAGATGATCGTGTCCAAGGTCGACGCCCTGGTCATCGCCCCGGCCGACTCCAAGGCACTGGTTCCGGTGCTGAAGAAGGCCAGCGACGCCGGCATCAAGGTGGTCAACATCGACAATCGCCTGGACCCGGATGTGCTCAAGTCCAAGTCCCTGGACATCCCCTTCGTCGGCCCCGACAACCGCAAGGGCGCCCGTCTGGTGGGCGAGTACCTCGCCAAGCAGCTCAAGCAGGGTGACCAGGTCGGCATCATTGAGGGCGTCTCCACCACCACCAACGCCCAGCAGCGCACCGCGGGCTTCAAGGACGCCATGGAAGCGGCCGGCATGAAGATCGTCGGCGTGCAATCCGGCAACTGGGAAATCGACAAGGGCAATGCCGTCGCCGCGGCCATGCTCAACGAGTACCCCGACCTCAAGGCCCTGCTGGCCGGCAATGACAGCATGGCGCTGGGCGCCGTCTCCGCCGTGCGTGCCGCGGGCAAGAAAGGCCAGGTGCAGGTGGTCGGCTACGACAACATCAAGGCCATCAAGCCGATGCTCAAGGACGGTCGCATCCTCGCCACCGCCGACCAGTACGCCGCCAAGCAGGCCGTGTTCGGGATCGAAGCCGCGCTCAAGCTGGTCAAGGGCGAGCCCACCGGTGCCAAGGACGGGGTGATCGAGACGCCGGTCGAACTCGTCACCCAGCCCTGATCCGAGGAGAGCCCCATGTCGTCCGAGGTCATCCTCAGCGCCCGTGACATCGGCAAGACCTATGCACAGCCGGTACTCGGCGGCGTGGACCTGGAGTTGCGCGCCGGCCAGGTGCTGGCGCTCACCGGGGAAAACGGCGCCGGTAAAAGCACCCTGTCCAAGATCCTCTGTGGCCTGGTGCAACCCACCACCGGCGAACTGAGCTTTCTCGGCCGACCCTATGCCCCGGGCAGCCGCCGCGAGGCGGAGGCCCAGGGGGTGCGAATGGTCATGCAGGAACTCAATCTGCTGCCCACCCTCACCGTGGCGGAAAATCTCTTTCTCGACCGCCTGCCCCGCCGCCTGGGCTGGATCGACCGACGCCAGTTGCGCGAACAGGCGCGGCTGGCCATGGCCCAGGTCGGCCTGGAGTCCATCGATCCGGATACACCCATCGCCGAGCTGGGCGTGGGTCATCAGCAGATGGTGGAGATCGCCCGCAACCTGATCGGCGACTGCCGAGTGCTGATCCTCGACGAGCCCACCGCCATGCTCACCTCCCGCGAGGTGGACCTGCTGTTCGAGCAGATCGAGCGTCTGCGTGCCCGCGGCGTGGCGCTGGTCTACATCTCCCATCGCCTGGAAGAACTCAAGCGCATCGCCCAGCAACTGGTGGTCTTGCGCGATGGCCGCCTGGTGGCCGATGCGCCCATGGCGCACTACGACATCGACCAGATCGTCAGCCTCATGGTAGGTCGCGATCTCGGCGAGCACCTGGACATGGGCGAGCGCCGCTTTGGACCACCCTTGCTGGAAGTCCAGGGCCTGACTCGCGCCGACAAGGTCCAGGACGTCTCCTTCAGCGTCCGCGCCGGCGAGATCTATGGCATCTCCGGGCTCATCGGTGCCGGTCGCACCGAGTTGCTGCGGCTGATCTTCGGTGCCGACCGTGCCGATTCCGGCGCGGTGCGCCTGGCCGGCAAGCCGGTCGACCTGGGGTCACCGGCCAAGGTGGTACGTCAGGGCATCGCCCTGATCACCGAGGATCGCAAGGGCGAAGGCCTGCTGCTCAGCCAGCCGATCAGCGCCAACCTGGCCCTGGGCAACATGGCCAAGGTCGCCCAGCAGGGCCTGGTCAGCGGTACACGCGAAGCGGCCCTGGCAGAGCGCCATATCAAGGGCATGCGCATCCGCTGCAACGGTGGCAGCCAGCCGGTGGGCGAACTCTCCGGCGGCAACCAGCAAAAGGTGGTCATCGGGCGCTGGCTCGAACGCGATTGCCAGGTGCTGCTGTTCGACGAACCCACGCGCGGCATCGACGTCGGCGCCAAGTTCGAAATCTATGGCCTGCTGGCCGAACTCACGCGCCAGGGCAAGGCCTTGGTGGTGGTCTCCAGCGACCTGCGCGAGCTGATGCTGATCTGCGATCGCATCGGTGTGATCTCCGCCGGCCGCCTGGAAGCGACCTTCGACCGTCATGACTGGGACCAGGAGCGGCTGCTGGCCGCCGCCTTCGCCGGCTATCGCTCCCGCGAAGCCTTGCTGGAAGAACCCGTCCCGCCGCAAACCCTTTCTCAGGAAGCCATTCGATGAGCAGTCTTCCCGTCACCTCCGCCCGACGTGCCTTCGGCCTCGGCCTGGGCACCTACGTCGGCCTGGCCGCCGCCCTGCTGGCGATGATCGTGCTGTTTTCCCTGCTGAGCAGCCACTTTCTCTCCTACGCCACCTTCACCACCCTGGCCAACCAGATCCCCGATCTGATGGTGCTGGCGACCGGGATGACCTTCATCCTGATCATCGGCGGCATCGACCTCTCGGTGGGTTCGGTGGTCGCCCTGGCCGCCGCCGTGGTCAGCGTCGCCACCCTGGAATGGGGTTGGGGCATCCTGCCAGCCGCCGCCCTGGGCATGCTGGCCGCGGCCCTGACCGGCACCCTCACCGGCAGCGTCACCGTGGCCTGGCGCATCCCCTCATTCATCGTCTCCCTGGGCGTGCTGGAGATGGCCCGCGGCGCCGCCTACCAGCTGACCGATTCGCGCACCGCCTATATCGGCGATGCCTACGCCTGGCTGTCGACCCCCTTCGCCTTCGGCATCTCGCCCTCCTTCGTCATCGCCCTGCTGGTGATCGTGGTCGCGCAGCTGCTGCTGACCCGCTCGGTGCTCGGGCGCTACCTGATCGCCATCGGCACCAACGAGGAAGCGGTGCGCCTGGCTGGGATCAATCCCAAGCCCTACAAGGTCATCGTCTTCGCCCTCATGGGCCTGCTGGCAGGCCTGGCGGCGCTGTTCCAGATCTCCCGTCTGGAAGCCGCCGACCCCAACGCCGGCGTCGGCCTGGAACTGCAGGTGATCGCCGCCGTGGTGATCGGCGGGACCAGCCTCATGGGTGGGCGCGGCTCGGTGATCAGCACCTTCTTCGGCGTGCTGATCATCTCGGTGCTGGCCGCGGGCCTGGCCCAGATCGGCGCCAGCGAGCCGACCAAGCGCATCATCACTGGCGCGGTCATCGTGGTCGCCGTGATCCTCGACACCTACCGCAGCCAGCGCGCCAAGAGCAAGGGCTGATGGCGACCATCAAGGATGTCGCCGCCCGTGCCGGCATCTCATACACCACGGTCTCCCATGTGGTGAACAACAGCCGCCCGGTCAGTCCGGGCGTGCGGGAAAAGGTCGAGGCGGCCATCGCCGAACTGGGCTACGTACCCAGTGGCGTGGCCCGCTCCCTGCGCAGCCGTGCCACCGGTACCTTTGGCGTGCTGGTGCCCAATGCGGTCAACCCCTACTTCGCCGAACTGGCCCGCGGCATCGAAGATCACTGCGAGCGCCAGGGCTACAGCGTCATCCTCTGCAATTCCGATGACGATGCCGACAAGCAGCTGCGCTATCTGCGGGTGCTCAAGGAGCGGCGGATCGATGGCCTGGTGGTCGCCACCGTGGACGGCGATCCGCGCTTCGCCCGGGCCTTGGCGAGCCTACGCATCCCGCTGGTGCTGGCCGACCGGCCGCTGGAGGGCGTCCAGGCCGCGCATATCCGCATCGATCACCACCAGGGCGGCCTGCTCGCCACCCGCCATCTGCTGGAGCTCGGCCATCGCCGGATCGCCTGCATCGGCGGCCCGGCCGATTCCCCGGTCGCCAGCGAGCGGATCACCGGCTACCAGGAGGCCCTGGCGCAAGCCGGCGTCGCGCCTGGCGCCATCCAGCGCTGCCCCTTCACCGCCGCGGCCGGTCATGCCGCCGCTCGCGCGTGGCTGGCCCAGCCAGAGCGCCCGACCGCGATCTTCGCTGGCAACGACACCATCGCCCTGGGCGTGCTGCGCGCTGCCGCCGAGCAGGGTCTGAGCGTCCCCGCCCAGCTCTCGGTGGTAGGGTTCGACGACATCGAGCTCAGCCGCTATCTCTACCCGGCCCTCACCACCATCGGCCAGTCGATCCGCGATCTCGGCGAGCGCGCCGCCCAGCTGCTGCTGGCGCGCCGCGAGACGGTCGGCAGCCCTTCCACCCACGACATCGCCGTACCCCGGCTGGTGCTGCGCGAATCCACCGCGGCGCCCCCTGCTCTGGAGACCTCCCATGCACCCTGACGTCGTCGTCATCGGCAGCCTCAACATGGACCTGGTGGTGCGCGCTCCCCGCCTGCCCAAGGGCGGCGAGACCCTCGCCGGCCATACCTTCACCACCGCACCCGGCGGCAAGGGCGCGAATCAGGCCGTCGCCGCGGCACGCCTGGGCGCCCGGGTCGCCATGATCGGCTGCGTCGGCGCCGATCCCTACGGCGACTTCCTAACCCGCAGCCTGCTGCAGGAAGGCATCGACTGCCGGGGCGTCTGGGTGGCGCCCGAGGTGCCCACCGGCATCGCCTCCATCCTGGTGGATGACCAGGGCCAGAACGCCATCGTCATCGTCGCCGGTGGCAACGGCGAATTGTCCGCCGCGCAGCTGCAGGCCCAGGAGCCCCTGCTGGACCAGGCCAAGCTGGTGATCGCCCAGCTGGAAGTCCCCCTGGCTACCGTAGGCGACGCCCTCGCCCGCGCCCATGCCCTGGGCAAGACGGCGATCCTCAACCCCGCGCCCGCCACCGGCCCGCTGCCGGCCGAGTGGTACGCCCATATCGACTACCTGGTGCCCAACGAAAGCGAAGCCAGCCTGCTGACCGGGCTGCCGGTGGAAAATCTGGAGCAGGCCGAGGTCGCTGCGCGTCAGCTGGTCACCGCCGGTGCCCGCCAGGTGCTGCTGACCCTGGGCAGCCAGGGTCTGCTGCAGGTCACCGCAGACAGCTGTCGTCACCATCCGGCCACTGCGGTCAAGGCGGTGGACACCACCGCCGCTGGCGATACCTTCCTCGGCGGCTTCGCCGCTGGCCTTGCGGAGGGGTTGAGCGTGGAGGCGGCCATCGCCCTCGGCCAACAGGCCGCCGCCATCGCCGTCACCCGCCCAGGCGCCCAGCCGTCCATTCCCACCCGCCAGGAGCTCGCCCGGTGAAGAAAACCGCTCTGCTCAACATCGCCCTGTCCCAGGCCGTGGCCAGTCTCGGCCATGGCGATCTGGTGGTCATCGGTGACGCCGGCATGCCGGTGCCGCCGGGTACGCCGCTGGTCGATCTGGCCGTCACCCCGGGCGTACCGGATTTCATCAGTGTGCTGCAGGCGCTGCTCAGCGAGATGCAGGTGGAAAGCCATCTGCTCGCCGAGGAAACCCTGAAGGTCCAGCCGCCGGCGCTGGCCGAACTGGAACGCCTGGACGCCGAGGGCGCCCTTGGCAGTCGCCGCCTCGTGTCCCACGACGAGTTGAAGACCCTGTGCCGCCAGGCTCGGGTGCAGGTTCGCACCGGCGAGTGCCAGCCCTATACCAACCTGATCCTGGTCGCCGGCGTCACCTTCTAGCCAGCCGCCCCTGCCAGCAGCCGGCGGGTCGCCAGCAGATCCAGCGGACGGGCGAACAGATAGCCCTGGGCATGGCGCGCGCCCATGTTCTTGAGCAGTTGCAGCGCCTGGGCGTCCTCGACGCCCTCGGCGACCACGTCCAGGCCCAGGGACTCGGCCATGCGCACGATGGCGCGGACGATGGCGACACTGCGTGCGCTGTCGGCGAGGCGCAGCACAAAGGACTTGTCGATCTTGAGGCCGCGAAAGCGATACTCATGGACATAGCCGAGCGACGAAAAGCCCGCGCCGAAATCATCCAGCACCACCGATACGCCCTGTAGATCCAGCGCCTCCATGGCGGCCTTGGCGCGCTCGGGCTCAGCGACCAGGGCCCCTTCGGTCAACTCCAGGCAGATCCGCGACGGCGCCACGCCGTGCGTGGCCAGGATGTTCAGTACCTCGTCGGCGAATTCCGGCCGCACGATGCTGTAGCTGGAGCAGTTGACGTGGACCACCGGCCAGTGGGCATGGGCCGGCTCGGCCAGGATGGCGGCGATCCGCGTCAGCATGTAGGTATCCAGCCGACCGATCAGCCGCAGGCCTTCCAGTTCGGGTAGAAAGGCGCCGGGCGCCAGCACGCTGCCGTCCGGCTGCCGCCAGCGGATCAACGCCTCCAGCGCCGCCACGCGGCCAGTCGTGACCTCGATGATCGGCTGGAAGAAGGGTTCCAGTTCGTCGCCGTTCTTCAGCGCCTTGCGCAGCGCGCCCTCGCGCACCACCTGGTCGGACACCACCTGGCGCAACTCCTGGTTGAACACCGCGAAGTTGTCGCGCCCGCCCTGCTTGACCCGGTACATGGCGGTGTCGGCATCGCGCAGCAGATCGTCCGGCTGGCGATGCAGACTCGCATCGGCCACCACGATGCCGATGCTGCAGGAGGCGAACAGGCTGTGGTCGTCGATCACCAGTGGCCGGTCGAAGGCCTCGATGATCCGCTGGGCGATGGCCACCGGCGATTCCAGCCCACCACCGGGCACCAGGATGGCGAATTCGTCACCGCCCAGCCGCGCCAGCAGATCGGTTTCCCGCAGGCAACTGGACAGCCGCTGCCCGGCCGCGACCAGCAGCAGGTCGCCGAAGGGGTGGCCGAACTGGTCGTTGATGCGCTTGAACCTGTCCAGATCGAGAAACATCACCGCCAGGCCGGTGCCATCGCGCTCCAACGCCGCCCAGAGGTCGGCCAGGCGTTGCTGGAAGAAGCTGCGGTTGGGCAGCCGGGTCAGGGCATCGTGGTTGTTCTCGTACAGCAGTCTGGCATTGGCATCATCCAGCGCCCGGGTCCGCTCCTGGACCCGGACCTCCAGCGCCTGGCGTGACTGCTGGATGGCTTCCGCCGCGCTGCGCCGGGACAGGGCGGTATCGATATGGCGTGAAACGAAGGTGAGCAGCTCCTGGTCGCGCTGGCTGTAGTAGACGTCTTCGCGATAGCTCTGCACCGCCAGCACCCCGCGGACCTGCTTGCCGTCATAGAGCGGGATGCCCAGCCAGGAGCAGGCTTCGGGGGTACCCTCGACCGGGGTGATCTCCCCTTCCTCGATCAGTCGATGCGCCTTGTGCCGATCGATGATGCAGGGTCGCCGCTGGCGGATGGTGTATTCGGTGTAACCCCGGGTGCCGCGCCGGGTGACGGGCGCCGTGGTACGGCGCTCATCGGCGAAATAGGGAAAACTCACCTCGCCGGACAGGTCGTCGTAGAGGGCGATGTAGAAATTGTGCGCATAGAGCAGCTCACCCACGACCCGGTGCAGGCCGCCCAGCAACTCGGTCATGTCGGTGCTGGCGCTGGACAGCTCGGCGATGCGGAACAGCGCCGCCTGCAGTTGCTCGGCGCGCTCGCGCTCGGCGATCTGTTCGCGCAGCCGGGCGTTGACTTCGGACAGCTCCTGGGTGCGCTGCCCCACGGTGGCCTCCATGTCTTCGCGCCGCAGGATGCGATCCAGCGCCATGGCCACGTCGCGGGCGATCACCTGGAACAGCGCCTGATCCTCAGGACCGTAGCGGCGTTCGCGGTCGTAGACCTGCAGGCTGAGCACGCCAAAGGTCCGATCGGCGCCATCCTTGAGCGGAATGCCCATCCAGAATTCCGGAACCGAGCCCTGGCAATAGTAGGGGCCATTGGTCTGGGCCGCCTCCATGGCCTCTTTGGGCAGCAGCAAGGGCTCGCCATGCAGGAGCACATAGGCGGTCAAGCTTGGTTGCGCCCGATCCAGTGGCTCGAAGGAGCCCGGTTCAGGCGGACTCTCGTCGCGCTGGTCGAAATAATAGGGATAGTGGATCTGGTCAGCGTCCGGATCGAGCAGCGCCAGACAGAGGTTTTCCGCGTCGATCAGGGTCACCAGTAGTTCATGGGTGCGCTGCATGAACAGCTGCCGATCCACCGTCGAGCTGGCCAGATAGGTGATGTCGTAGAGCACCTGCTGGATGGCCTGGGCCCTTTGCAACTGCAGGCGCTGCAGCACGAAGCCGAATCTCAGGGCCAAGGCGGCGAAATCGGTACGGTCGTCCGGACGGGCCAGCAGCCAGCCCAGGGGCGTCGGTCCATTGCCGGTGGGATGACAGCTGAGCGAGGCCTGGGCGCAGAGCTGCGCCAGCTCCTCATCGTCGAGCAACGCCGGCCAGGCACTGGCGCCACTACCGGTGGCCTTGCACGACCAGTTGCCGCGACGCTGGTACCAGGCCCAGTCCGCATCGGTCGCCGCCGCACAGAGTTGCGCGATGATCTGCTCCGCTTCCAGGCCCTGGGCATTCGGATCCGGCCAGCGCTCCTCCAGCGGCTTGGTCGAGCGTGCGCCAGACTGCTGTTCCTTGGGCCCCTTCATGCTGACTCCTTCCCTTGCATCCACCGGATCCTGACACAGATGTCTGCCTCTCCGGCAAGTACGGGGTGAACGGTTTTCCTAGGGGCGCGAACGGCAAAGATATTACTAAACCCAGGATTGACTGGGACAAGAGTTGTACAGCCGGAAGGTTGCTGTCCAACAACCAGCCCTGCCAGACGACCCTTTGCCGCTGGGCTTGTAGAACAAAATCCCTGGCCCTTTTCCATCGATCAGAAAGACCGCCGTCCCGCGAATCTCTTGCTAGCCGTGCCCCACTAATAAGCAGACAGAACGCAATCTGGCGGGGCCTTCCGGCCCGTTGTCGCCTCTCTCTACGAGCAGGAGTTTTCCATGACGGCTTCCAAGCAAGACAACCTGATCGACTGGCTGCGTGACGCCCATGCCATGGAAGAACAGGCCGAGAAAATGCTTTCCGCCCAGGCCGCGCGGCTGGAGCACTATCCGCAACTGCGCCAGCGCATCGAGCAGCACATCAAGGAAACCCAGGAGCAACGCCAGGTCCTCGAAGGCTGCCTGAGCCGCCTCGGCAGCAGCGCCTCGACGCTCAAGGACATGGGCGGCAAGTTGATGGCGCTGGGCCAGGCCATTGGTGGTGCGCCCATGAGCGACGAGGTCATCAAGGGCGCCATCGCCGGCTATGTCTTCGAGAACATCGAAATCGCCACCTACACCACGCTGATCGCCGCCGCTGCCGAGATCGGTGATACCGAAACGCAGCAAGCCTGCGAACGCATCCTCGAACAGGAGAAGGCCATGGCGGCCTGGTTGCTCGAAGACCTGCCCGTCACCACCAGAGCCTTCCTGGAACGCTCCGCCGATCCCGATCTGACCGCGAAGCGCTGAACTACCCCGTGTTACCCGTGACTAGCCCCTGGAGGTTACATGTTCGTCCATAATAAGCGACTGCAATATACCGTGCGCGTGTCCGAACCCAATCCCGGCCTCGCCAACCTGATGCTGGAACAATTCGGCGGCCCCCAAGGCGAACTCGCCGCCGCCATGCGCTACTTCACCCAGGCGATAGCCGAGCTCGACCCGGGCCGCAAGGACATGCTGTTCGACATCGCCACCGAAGAACTCAGCCACCTGGAAATCATCGGCTCGATGATCGCCATGCTGAACAAGGGCGCCAAGGGCGATCTGGCGGAAAAGACCCAGGAAGAAGCGGACATGTACCGCTCCCTCACGGGTGCCGGCAACGACTCCCACCTCACCCAGATCCTCTACGGTGGCGGCCCGCAACTAATCAACTCGGGCGGGGTGCCCTGGACTGCGGCCTATATCGACACCGTCGGCGAACCGACCATCGACCTGCGATCCAACATCGCCGCCGAAGCCCGGGCCAAGATCGTCTACGAGCGCCTGATCAACGTCACCGACGATGCGGGTATCAAGGATACGCTGAGCTTTCTGATGACCCGCGAGATCGCCCACCAGAAATCCTTCGAGAACGCCCTACACTCCATTCAGCCAAACTTTCCCCAGGGCAAGATGCCGCCACGACCAGAATTCGCCAGCGTCTACTACAACATGTCGCAGGGCGAAGGCGATATGCGCGGTCCGTGGAACCAGGGTCAGGATTGGGAGTTCGTCGAACAGCCCAGCCCCGCCGTGGACGGCGGCGACGGCCTGGCCAGCGTTAAGCTGCCGCCGATGCAGGCCAAGGCAGTCGAGCAGCTCGCGACCCGTACGATGTCTGACCCGAATGCAGCGCCGGTGACAGGTGCCGATCTGGGCGCCGGCCTGGCCAAGCAGCTCGACAAGAACCGTCTCAACGAGTGATGCCGATGCGGCGACACCCCTGGGGTGTCGCCGCCTTCACCCCCACCTATGACCTTCCGTCGGCTAGTCTGCGCCGACTCGCCTTCCGCAAGAACCTGGCCATTTGCCATCGGTCC
Organism: Pseudomonas benzopyrenica; assembly: GCF_036884265.1. Taxonomy (NCBI): domain Bacteria; kingdom Pseudomonadati; phylum Pseudomonadota; class Gammaproteobacteria; order Pseudomonadales; family Pseudomonadaceae; genus Pseudomonas; species Pseudomonas benzopyrenica. The sequence goes on from NZ_CP145723.1 coordinate 2,520,696, forward strand.
TACTGCCGTCATCGTAGTAGGGAAAGCCCTGATGGAAGATTATCTCCTGGCGTTCGCCATGGTCGTCCTGACCACCTTGTTCATAGGTCTCACTACCGTCGGTCTGGTGGAATTCGCCTGATGGCGCTTTGCCGCCTTTTGCGCTGAACATTTGTTCAGCGGTGCAGTCTGCCGCTGTGCATTGATGCCATCACGTCTTACCGACGTAGCCAGGGACGCCACCATGAAACGCCACGCCTATGCCTTAGCCCTCGTTGCAGCCGCCGTCTGCAGCGCACCCGCCTTCGCCATGGATCAGGATGCCCTGCAATTCGAGCAGGCCAGCATGATCGCCTTCAAGAGTTGCGCGAACAAGGCGGTGATCGCCGGTACCCGCATCGGCGACACTGCCCGTTTCTCCGATACCGACAGCTGCGTAGCCCAGGCGCTGTCGCAGATCGAACCGGCCTATCAGAAGGCTCTGACCTCTCTGCAGAACAATGGCACCGCCCGGCGCTGCCTGCAGACCTACTACAGCAACTGGCGCACGCTGATGAAATCGCTACCGGAGCTGCAGTCCAAGCCGCCGTCCTCGGTCCTGCTGACCGCCAACGGGGGTGAGCGCCGACTCAACCAGTACTGGCAATTCGTGGTCAGCGCTCGCTGATCACGCCCCGGCGCCCACTGGGGAGCCTGGCTCCCCTCCTGGCGTTTCAGCCGATGGCGACATGGCCCGGCTGCGCCGCGACCCGTGCCAGCCACGCCTGGATCGCCGGATAGTCGTCCAGGCGAAAGCCCCCTTCGTGGGCGACGTGGGTATAGGCATAGAGCGCTATATCGGCGATCGAATACTGCTCCCCCACCAGGAAAGGCGTGCGTTGCAGCTGCTGCTCCATCACCCGCAACGCCTTGTAGCCACGGACCTGGCAGACCTCGTACTCCTCACGGCGCTCCGCAGGCAACCCCTGATAGAGCTGGATGAAGCGCGCCACCGCCACATAGGGCTCGTGACTGTATTGCTCGAAGAATTGCCATTGCAGCACCTGGGTGCGCAACCGCGGTTCGCTGGGCAGGAAGCCTGTGCCGTCGGCGAGGAAGTTGAGAATGGCGTTGGACTCCCACAGGCAGGTGCCGTCTTCCAGCTCCAGCACCGGAATCTTGCCGTTGGGATTCTTCGCCAGGAAGGCGTCGCTCTGGGTCTCGCCGGCGAGGATATCCACCTCGTGCCAGCGATACTCCACGCCGAGCAGGTGCAGCATCAGCACCACCTTGTAACAGTTGCCGGAACGGCGATCGCCATAGACCTGATACATCTCACAGCTCCTTGTAGGTAGGGGTGGCGTCGCGAATCACGTCGGCCAGGCGCGCCAGACCGGTATCCAGGCGCTCGGGCAGCACATGGCTGAAGTTGAGCCGCAGCAGGCCAGGGTGGCGATCCGGCTCGGCGAAGAACGGCTCGCCCGGCATAAAGGCGACGTCCTGCGCCAGGGCCGCGTCCAGCAGGGTACGGGTATCCAGGGGCGTTTTCAGCTGCAACCAGAAAAACAGCCCGCCCTGGGGAATCTGCCAATCGGCCAGCTCGCTGAAGTGCCGGGTCAGCGCCTCGGCGAAGCCATCGCGACGCTCGCGGTAGAAGGCCCGCACCTCCTGCAAGTGCCTTCCGTAGCGCTCGCTGCCGAGCCATTGCAGCACCTGCCACTGGCTCATGCGGCAGGTATGCAGATCGGCGGCCTGCTTGAGCGCTCGCAACGGCTTGAGCAGCTCCGGCGAGGCGATGAGGTAGCCCACGCGCAGGCCGGGCAACAGGGTCTTGGACAGGCTGCCGGTATGGATCCAGGCGCTACGCTGCAACTGGGCGCACAGCGGTCGTGCCGGGGCGCCGTCATAGCTGAGTTCGCGATAGGGCTCGTCCTCGACCAGGGTCACGCCGAATTCGTCCAGCAGCGCTGCCACGGCCGCACGGTTGGCCGTGGAGTAGCGCACGCCGGAGGGATTCTGGAAGGTCGGGATCAGGTAGGCGAAGGCCGGGCGCCGCTCTTGCAGCCGCAGGCGCAAGGCGTCCAGATCCAGCCCCTCCGGAGTCAGGCTGACCTCCAGGCAATCGGCGCCAAAGAACTGGAAGCTCTGCAGCGCGGCCAGATAGGTGGGGCCCTCCACCAGCACCGGCGTGCCGACATCGAGATACAGCTTGGCGATCAGGTCCAGCGCCTGCTGCGAACCGGTGGTGACCAGCACCTGGTCCGCCGTACAGTCCAGGCCATAGTCGCGCGCCTGGGCGGCGATGGCCTCGCGCAGCGCCGGCTCGCCCTCGCTCATGCCGTACTGGCCCAAGCCGGCCGGCAGCTGGCTCCAGTCCACCGCCGGCAGACAGCGCTCGGCCGGCAGACCGCCAGCGAAGGACATCACCTCCGGCCGCTGCGCCGCCGCCAGGATGTCGCGGATCAGGCTGCTCTTGAGTCGGCTTACCCGTTCGGAAAATGCCATCTGCCCTCCTGTGGCCCGTGGCCGGCTAATGAGTCAAACTACTTGACCGACCCTAATCCACACCGGAAAGACAAGTCAATATGCTTGACCTAAATCAGACCGCTCAGCAGCGCCTGGTCATGGAGACCTTCTTCTTTAGTTACCAGGCCTTCACCGCCAAGGCCGACGACATGCTGGCGCGCCGTGGCCTGAGCCGGGTCCATCAGCGCGTCCTGTTCTTTATCGCCCGCGAGCCGGGGCTCAGCAACAAGGCCCTGCTGGAGGTGCTCGGGGTCAGCAAGCAGGCGCTGAACATTCCGCTGCGGCAGTTGCTGGAGATGCAACTGGTGGCCATGGAGACGGATGCCACGGACAAGCGCAAGCGGCGGCTGTCGCTGACCCGAGGCGGCGCTGCGTTGGAGCAGACCCTGAGACGCGAGCAGATGCGCCTGGTGCAGGCGGCGCTGGCCACGGCCGGGCCGACCGCGGCCGAGGGCTGGCTGGCCTTCAACCAGGCCCTGGCTGATCGCCAGGACACCGCTGGTAGCCAGGACAGTTCGGAACCCTCGGTCGACTCCTAAAAACTGTACTGCTCGTTCGCGGCCCTGGTGTATGGATACCGGCCCCAGGTGCCTGGCTAAGCTGACGCAAAGCCCAGGGATGCCCTCATGACCGTCGAACTGCTCTCCGCCTTCATGCTCTTCGCCTTCGTCTCTTCCGCCACGCCCGGTCCCAACAACATGATGCTGCTGGCGTCGGGGGTCAATTTCGGTTTCCGCCGTACCCTGCCGCACATGTTCGGCATCAGCCTGGGGCATATGCTGCTGGTCATCTGCACCGGCCTCGGACTGGGTCAGATGTTCGTGCTCTATCCGCCGCTGCAGATCGCCTTGCGAGTGATCGGTGGCGCCTACCTGCTGTATCTGGCCTGGAAACTGGCCACCGCCGCGGCCCCCACGCCGCGGGAGTCAGGCAGCGGCAAGCCCTTCGGCTTCTTCCAGGCTGCGGCCTTCCAGTGGGTCAATCCCAAGGCCTGGGTAATGGCGATTGGCGCGGTCACCGCCTATATTCCGGCCGAGAACTTCACCGCCAATCTGCTGCTGGTCGCCCTGCTCTTCGCCTTGATCAACCTGCCCAGCGTCAGCCTCTGGACGCTGTTCGGCATGGGCCTGCGCCGCCTGCTCAGCAGTCCGGCGCGCCTGCGGCTGTTCAACTGGAGCATGGCGCTGCTGCTGGTGCTGTCCCTCTACCCCATCCTGTTCGGCCATCACTGAGGTTTTTGATGCACGCGGCTCCACAACGCCTTACCCCGCTGGCCGATAGCTCCCCCGCCGCCGTGGTCGCCGGTTTCGTCGCCATGCTGGTGGGCTACACCAGTTCCCTGGTGCTGATGTTCCAGGCCGGTCAGAATGCCGGCCTGAGCAGCGGACAGATCTCCTCCTGGATCTGGGCACTGTCCATCGGCATGGCGCTGACCACCATCGGCCTGTCGTTGAAGTACCGCACCCCCATCGTCATCGCCTGGTCGACCCCGGGCGCCGCCCTGCTGGTCACCAGCCTGCCGTCGGTGCCCTACAGCGACGCCATCGGCGCCTTTGTCCTCTGCGCCGTGCTGCTCGCCCTGTGCGGCCTCACCGGCAGCGTCGACCGTCTACTGCGTCGGGTACCCCCGGCCCTCGCCGCCGCCCTGCTGGCCGGCATCCTCTTTCGCATCGGCATCGAGATCTGCACCGCGGTCCAGCACCAGACCGCGCTGGTACTGGGCATGGCCCTGGCCTACCTGGTGGCCAAGCGGCTGTGGCCGCGCTACTGCGTGCTGGTCGCACTGGTGGCTGGCCTGCTGCTGGCCGCCGGGCTGGGCCTGCTGGACTTCCACAGCCTGCGCCTGGAGCTGGCGGTGCCGGTGTGGACCACCCCGACCTTTTCCCTGGCCGCCACCATCGGCATCGCCATCCCGCTGTTCGTGGTGGCCATGGCCTCGCAGAACATGCCCGGTATCGCCGTGCTGCGCACCGATGGCTACGCGGTCCCGGCCTCCCCGCTGATCGCCACCACCGGCCTCGCCTCGCTGCTGCTGGCACCCTTCGGCTCCCATGGCATCAACCTGGCGGCCATCAGCGCGGCGATCTGCACCGGTCCCCAGGCCCATGAAGACGCCAGCAAGCGCTATACGGCGGCGGTCTGGTGCGGACTCTTCTATGGCATCGCCGGGCTGTTCGGCGCCACCCTGGCGGCGCTGTTCGCCTCGCTGCCAGGCGAACTGGTGATCTCGGTGGCCGCCCTGGCGCTGCTCGGCTCCATCATGAACGGCCTGCATGGCGCCCTCGCCGACCCCGGCCAGCGCGAACCGGCACTCATCACCTTTCTGGTCACCGCCTCGGGCCTGACCCTGGCCGGCATCGGCTCGGCCTTCTGGGGGCTGGTCGCCGGTCTTTTGGCCAGTTTGCTACTGACCGCACGTCGCCGTTAGAACCCGGGCCCCTCCTGACGGGTCGGAACTTGATCCTTCCCGTCAGGAGAACACCATGTCCCGTACCAATCGCCAGTTCCTGCTCGCCAAGCGCCCGTCCGGCGAACCCACCGCCGACACCTTCGAGCGCGTCGAGCAGCCGATCGGCGAACCCGGCGCCGGCCAGGTGCTGATCAAGAATCTGTTCCTGTCCCTCGACCCGGCCATGCGTGGCTGGATGAACGAGGGCAAGTCCTATATCAAGCCCATCGGTATCGGCGAGGTCATCCGCGCCCTGGGCGTGGGTGAGGTGGTGGCCTCCAACCACCCGGACTTCAAGGTGGGCGATACCGTCAACGGCATGCTCGGCATCCAGGACTACTACCTGGGCGAACCCCAGGGCTTCTACCCAGTGGATCCCAGCAAGGCCAGCCTGCCCCAGTATCTCTCGGTACTCGGCATGACCGGCCTCACCGCCTACTTCGGCCTGCTGGAAGTCGGCGAGCCCAAGGCCGGCCAGACCCTCGTGGTCTCAGGCGCCGCTGGCGCGGTCGGCAGCATGGTCGGCCAGATCGGCAAGCTCAAGGCCTGCCACGTGGTGGGCATCGCCGGCGGTGCGGAAAAATGCCGCTATCTGATCGAGGAGCTGGGCTTCGACGCCGCCATCGACTACAAGGCCGAGCCAGACCTGGCGGCCGCCCTGCGCCGTGAGTGCCCCAACGGCATCGACGTCTATTTCGACAACGTCGGCGGCCCGACCCTGGATGCGGTCCTGGCGCAGATCAATTTCCGCGCCCGGGTAGTCCTGTGCGGTGCCATCAGCCAGTACAACAGCGACAAGATCCAGGGCCCGCAGAACTATCTGGCGCTATTGAGCAATCGCGCCCGCATGGAAGGCTTCATCGTTCTCGACCACGCCGCCCGCTATGCCGAGGCGCAACAGCAGCTGGCGATCTGGCTGGCCGACGGCCAGCTCAAGTCCCGCGAGCATGTGGTGGAAGGCCTGGACACCTTCCCCACGACCTTGATGAAGCTGTTCTCCGGCGAGAACTTCGGCAAGCTGGTGCTCAAGGTCTGAACCGCGTCGGAAAATCGTCGCGAGCGGGCCGCCTATGCGGTCCGCTTGGCCTCCAGGCGCCAACTTATAGACGGCTAATCGCCATCATCTGCCTAAGTCATTGATTTTTATGAAACTATAAGACTGGCACGCTTCTCGCTTCAGAGGGACTATCCGCCAAGGAGAACAGGCATGGTCCCGCCCTCATCCAACACCATCAATCTCGATCGCGCTCGCCAGCAGCGTAACGCCAGCCAGGTCGCCCCCGTTCGCGAAAGCGATCCCCTGGTGCTGAGTACGCTACGTCAGCGCCTGCTCAGCGTCCTGCAGTCATCGTTGGATCTCGAACGGGTCCTGCAGCTCTTTCGGCAGGAGGTGGATACCCTCGTGGACGTACCTGGGCTCGCCTATCGCAACGCCGCAGAAGACGTGGTCATCAGACTGGGCGAAGAGCAGGGTCACCAGGTGCACTACCACCTGAGCCAGGGCGATATCCGCCTGGGTGAGCTGACCTTCTACCGTCAGGAGCGCTTCCAGGACAGCGAGCTCAGTGCGCTGGAATACCTCCTCGGCACCCTGCTGTTTCCCCTGCGCAACGCCATGCTCTATCGCGAGGCGCAGAACAATGCCCTGCGCGATGCCCTCACCGGGGTCGGCAATCGCAACGCCCTGGACCGCGCCCTGGTGCGGGAGCTGGAGCTGGCGCGCCGTACCCAGCAGCCCCTGTCGCTGCTGATGCTGGATCTGGACCACTTCAAACGCATCAACGACCGCTTCGGCCACAGCGTCGGGGACGACGTGTTGCGGCAGACCGCCCGCACCCTCAGCAACTGCCTGAGAAGCATGGACATGATCTTTCGCTTTGGCGGCGAGGAATTCTGCGTGCTGCTGTCGGCCACCGGTCATGAGGCAGCCCATATCGTGGCGGAGCGCCTGAGAGCGGCTGTCGAAGCTCAATCGGAGACCGCCGGCGCCATTCCACTGCCGGTCACCCTGAGCCTCGGGCTGGCGACGCTACGTGACGTCGAGTCCCCGCGCTGCCTGCTGCTGCGCGCGGATCGAGCCCTCTATCAAGCCAAGGCCGAAGGCCGCAATCGATCCTGCAGCCTGACCTGAGGGTCGCCTGGGGCCAGGCGACCGCTCTGCTTAGCGGCGACCGCCCTTGCCGGTACCGCCACCGCTTGGACCGCGACGCGGCGCGATGCCGGGCGAGGTACGGCCCTTGCTGACCGGCTTGCGGCCCATTTCGCTCGGCCGCTCGGCCACGGCCGACCCCTGGGGCTTGCTGGCCTTGCCCGCCTTGTTGAGCTTGTTGCGCGAACCCCGACCGGCATCGATCGGCCGCGCGGTCTTGCGCTGCTGACGTTCGAGCTTTTCCTTGGTCTTGCCGCCCATGGCCGGCAGCGCCACCGGCGGCAGCCCGACTTCGCCCGCGAGGATGTCGATCTCCCCCTGGGTCATCTCGCGCCAGCGGCCGACCGGCAGATCGCTGGTCATGAACACCGGACCGAAACGAACGCGCTTCAGACGACTCACCACCAGGCCCTGGGACTCCCACAGCCGGCGGACTTCACGGTTGCGGCCTTCCATCACCACGCAATGGAACCAGTGGTTGAAGCCATCGCCTTCCGGCGCCTGCTGGACGTCGGTGAAGCGTGCCGGACCGTCTTCGAGGATCACCCCGTTCTTCAGGCGCAGCAGCATCTCTTCGGTCACCTCGCCACGTACCCGCACCGCATATTCGCGGTCCATTTGGTAGGACGGGTGCATCAACCGGTTGGCCAGTTCGCCATCGGTGGTGAACAGCAGCAGGCCGGTGGTGTTGATGTCCAGGCGACCGACATTGATCCAGCGACCCTGCTTGGGCTTGGGCAGGCGGTCGAAGACGGTGGGTCGGCCTTCGGGATCGTCACGGGTGCAGATCTCGCCCTCGGGCTTGTTGTAGATCAATACCCGGCGTACCACTTCCTCGGCCTGGTCGCGCTTGAGCAGACGTCCGTCCACCGCGATGGCGTCCTTGGGCATGACTCGCAGCCCCAGGGGGGCGACCACGCCATTGACCTTGATGCGGCCTTCGCCGATCCAGGCTTCGACATCGCGACGCGAGCCGACGCCCAGGCGCGACAGCACCTTCTGCAGCTTCTCACCAGCTGGCGCAGGGACGGTTTCTTCGAGGGATTCGTTTTGGGGATTCTTGTCGAGGGTCATCAGGCACCTCCCGGTGTAGTGGACGACAAAGGCGCCGCGGAATGGGCGCCAGGAAAAAGACAGGGGCGCATGATAGCGCCCCCGCTCGCGCCAGCCTAGCGAGTGTGGTGTCTCTGAAATTGACTGCACAATTTTGGCGGCGCTTTTTCGGCTGTGGCGGCGTTGCCACTCCTCGCCATAGCCCTGCTATGACTCGTACCGGCGCCTGGCCACAGCCAAGAAATCACTCGCCAATTCTTGCGCGAACTTCAGAGACACCGCACTAGCCCAGCGGGTGACGGATGGCCGCAGGCTCAGTCGAGCGTCGCCAGGGCCTCGCGGCAGAGTTGTTCGACGCGCGTCCAGTCCTTGGCTTTGACCACGTCACCCGGCAGCATCCAGCTACCGCCAACGCACAGCAGATTGGGCTGCTGGAAGTAGTTCTTCACATTGCCTGGATTGACGCCACCGGTCGGGCAGAACTTGAGCTCGGCGAAGGGACCAGCGAAGGCTTTAAGCGCATCCACGCCGCCATAGACGTTGGCGGGAAACAGCTTGAAGCGGCGATAGCCCAGGCGATAGGCCTGCATGATCTCGGAGGGCGTGGCAATGCCCGGCAAGAGCGGAATGGGTGCCGCTACCCCGGCCTGGAGAATTTCCTCGGTGGTGCCCGGGGTGACGATGAACTGGGCGCCAGCCTCGACCGCGGCGTCAAACATCCGCACGTCCAGCACGGTGCCCACCCCCACGTCCAGCTCAGGACGCTCCTGGCGCAGTAGCCGTACGGCATCCAGCCCGTGGGCGGATCTCAGGGTGATCTCCAGCGCCGTAAGACCACCAGCGGCCATGGCATCGGCAAAGGGCAGCACGTCGGCCGGATCGTTGATCACGATCACCGGCAGAATGCGCGCGCGGGCGCACAGGGCATCTAGGGTCGCGATCTTGTTCTGCATGTCCAAAACTCAACTCCTCGTCAGGGGCACCAATAGACGACCAGGGGTTCGCGCAGGAACGCCTTGATCGGAGTGGCCAACTCGTCGCCCTCGGCCAGAGCGGTTTCCAGTACCTGTCGCTTGCCCGCGCCCTGGACGGCGAGGATCTGTTGCCGCGCGCGGCTCAGATAGGCGCGGCTCAGGGTGATGCGGGTCTGGGGCGCGGACGGTGCCACGCCGGGGAAGCTCAGGCGTTCGCTGGCCGGATCCAGGGCCTCTTCCAGACCGGGACTGCCGGGGAACAGCGAGGCGGTATGGGCGTCGTCACCCATCCCCAGGACCAGCACATCAGGCGTACCCAAGGCGTCGCGGAGCCGGGCTTCGGTCAGGGCCATGCCCTCCTGCGCAGTGGCCGCCGGGGTATAGAGATCGACGAATCCGGCCGCGGCGGCAGGTCCCTGGAAGAGGTGCTGGCGCAAGAGGCCGGCGTTGCTGTCCGGGTCATCGATGGGTACCCAGCGCTCGTCGGCCAGGGTGACCAGCACCTTGGACCACTCCAGGTCCGCCTGAGCCAGGCGTTCGAGGAAGGGCACCGGACTGCGCCCACCAGAAACGATCAGCAAGGCCTCGCCACGGGCCGCCAGAGCCTCGCGCAGCGCGGTGGTGACCGTCTCGGCCAACGCCGTGGCATGGGCCTCGCGGTCGGGCAATTCGCGCAGGGTCACGCCCTGCCCCAGATCAGACGTCGCCATACCAGGATCTCCCGTCTCGTGCGATCAGTGCGATGGAGGTCAGCGGACCCCAGCTGCCGGCGGCATAGGACTTGGGCGAGTCGCCCATCTTCGACCAGCCATCCATCAGCTGATCGCACCATTTCCAGGCCGCTTCGATCTCGTCCTTGCGGACGAACAGCGACTGGTTGCCCTGCATGACTTCCAGCAGCAGCCGCTCGTAGGCATCCGGGGTGCGCAGATGCTTGAAGGTCTCGGAAAAATTGAGTTGCAGCGGACCGCTGCGCAGTTGCATGCCCTTGCGCAGACCCTGGTCCTTGCTCATCACCTGCAGCGAAATACCCTCGTCCGGCTGGATGCGGATGATCAGGCGGTTGCTGATCAGGCTGCGCTGCTCGGGGGCGAAGATATAGTGCGGTGGTTCCTTGAAGTGGATGACGATCTGCGACAGCTTCTGCGGCATGCGCTTGCCGGTACGCAGATAGAAAGGCACGCCCGACCAGCGCCAGTTGCGAATGTCGGCGCGGATGGCGACAAAGGTCTCGGTGCGGCTTTCGGTGTTGGAGTTGGGCTCTTCCAGATAGCCCGGCACCGGCTTGCCGTCGCTGTAGCCCGAGGTGTACTGGCCCAGGACCACGCGGCTGGCCAGCTGGTCGCCGGTAATCGGTTCCAGCGCCTTGAGCACCTTGACCTTCTCGTCACGGATGCTGTCGGCCGACAGATCCGCCGGCGGATCCATGGCGGTCAGGCAAAGCAGTTGCAGCAGGTGATTCTGCACCATGTCGCGCAACTGGCCAGCCTGGTCGAAATAGCCCCAGCGGCCTTCGATGCCGACCTTCTCGGCCACGGTGATCTCCACATGGGAGATGTAGTTCTGGTTCCACTGGGTCTCGAACAGGCTGTTGGCGAACCTCAGGGCGATGAGGTTCTGGACGGTTTCCTTGCCCAGGTAGTGATCGATGCGATAGACGCGATCCTCGGGGAAGAAGCGCGCCACGGCGTCGTTGACCACCTTGGAGGATTCCAGGTCGTAGCCGATGGGCTTTTCCATCACCACCCGGGTGCGCTCGCACAGACCGACGGCGGCGAGGTTCTCGCAGATGGCACTGTAGACCAGCGCCGGGGTCGCGAAATAGGCGATCAACGGCGAGGTCTCACCCACATCCTCGGCAAGTCCCGTATAGTCTTCGCGATTGCGGAAATCAATGGCGCGATAGCCGAGGCGACCACGCATCCGCGTCCATACCGTTTCGTCCCAATCGGCCTTGGGCACATAGTGGCGCAGGCGCTCCTCGATGTGCTCCAGCTGCTTGACCCCATCGCCCTGGTCACGCGCCAGCGCCATGATGCGGGTATCCTCGTGCAGCAAACCTTCACGATCCAGCTGATAAAGGGCAGGGAAAAGTTTGCGCAGGGCCAGGTCGCCCAACGCGCCGAAGATTGCCAGGGTACAGGGTAGAACTCGGACGCCAGCCATAAATATTCGTTCTTTTACTTAAAGTTTGAGATATTCCAGCACCATGATAGGGGAGCCGGGGCGATTCGCGTAGTCTTTATATTAAAAAATACGGCGCCGGGGTAACCCCGGCCCAAACCTTTTATAGCCTTAGGATAGAGGCACAACAACCACTAGGAGTTCTCATGGATCGTGCCAGCACCCTGCTGCAAACCATCCAGACCCGCATCGGCGAACTCAACCGCGCGGAGCGCAAGGTCGCCGAGGTCATCCTGCAGAATCCCCGGCAGGCCACGCGCTACACCATCGCGGCCCTGGCCCAGGCGGCGCAGGTCAGCGAACCCACCGTCAACCGCTTCTGCCGCTCCCTGGGCGTGAGCGGCTATCCGGAAATGAAGATCCAGCTGGCGCAGAGCATCGCCAGCGGCGCGGTCTATGTCAGTCAGGCGGTGGAAGCCAACGACGAATCCGAGGCCTACGCGGAAAAGATCTTCAGCAGCACCATCGCCTCGCTGGACAGCGCCCGCCAGCGGCTGGACGCCCGCACCGTCGATCGCGCGGTGGATCTGATGATCCAGGCGCGGCAGATCCACTTCTTCGGCCTGGGCGCCTCGGCCCCCGTCGCCCTGGACGCCCAGCACAAGTTCTTCCGCTTCAACATGGCGGTATCGGCGCATTCGGACGTGCTGATGCAGCGGATGCTCGCCTCCATCGCCAGGACCGGTGATCTCTTCGTGATCATCTCCTACACCGGCCGCACCCGCGAACTGGTGGACGTGGCCAAGCTGGCGCGGGACAACGGCGCCTCGGTGCTCGGCCTCACCGCCAGCAATACCCCCCTGGCCAAGGTCTGCACCCACAGTCTGGACATCCCGTTGCCGGAAGACACCGACATCTACATGCCCATGACCTCGCGGATCATCCAGCTCACCGTGCTGGACATCCTGGCCACCGGCGTCACGCTCAAGCGCGGTGTGGATTTCCAGCCGCACCTGCGCAAGGTCAAGGAAAGCCTGGTCGCGACCCGCTATCCCTCCGAGCCCGACCAGGGCTAGCGAGCAGCCCACCCGCGTGCTCCAGTTTCCCGGAGCACGCTGGCCGTCAGATATCGTCGCGGTGGCTGAACAGATCCCAGGTGGACATGAACAGGGCGGCGATCAGCGGGCCGATGACGAAGCCGTTCAGGCCGAACAGCGACATGCCGCCGATGGTGGAGATCAACACCACGTAGTCGGGCATCTTGGTGTCCTTGCCGACCAGGATGGGGCGCAGCAGGTTGTCCACTAGACCGATCACCACCACGGCGAAGACGATCAGGATGACCCCTTTGATCACTGAACCGGTGGCCAGGAAGTAGATGGCCACCGGCACCCAGATCAGCGCTGAGCCGACCGCGGGCAGCAGCGACAGGAAGGCCATCAGGGTGCCCCAGAGTACCGCGCCCTGGACGCCCAGCACGCCGAGGATGAAGCCGCCCAGGGCGCCCTGCACCACGGCAACGATGATGTTGCCCTTGACCGTGGCGCGCACCACGGCGGTGAACTTGGCCATCAGGCTGCGCTTGTGCATGTCGCTCAGCGGAATGGCCTTGCGGATCAGCGCCACCAGCTGCGAACCGTCGCGCAGCAGGAAGAACAGCAGATAGAGCATCACGCCGAAGCCGATCAGGAACTGGAAGGTGCCCTGACCAAAGCTGAAGGCCTGGGTCGCGACGAACTGGCTGCCCTGCATGGCACCTTCGGAGAGCTTCTGGCGAATACCATCCAGATCACCGGCACCGAAGCGCTCCAGCACGCCACGTACCGAACCCGGCAAGGCACCCCAGATCTGCTGATAGTACTGGCCGAAGTTGAGCTGACCGCTGCTGACCTGCTGGTACAGCAGCGAGCCTTCCTGCACCAGGGAAATGGCGATGAACACCACTGGCAGGATGACGATGAGCAGGATCACGAACAGGGTGCAGAGCGCCCCGAGGTTGCGTCTGTTGTTGAAGCGGCGGACGAACCAGCGCTGCAGCGGGGCGAACAGGATGGCGAGGATGGCGCCCCAGAACACCGCGCCCAGGAAGGGGGTGAGGATCCAGACGAAGGCCAGCGAGACCACCACCAGCAGGATCAGGAACGTCTTGTTTTCCAGCCGAGCACTTTTCATTGGCTTTCGCGATTCCACACAAGGATGACAGGCCTTGCTTAGAGCCTCGGAAGCCGTGGGGTTCCCATGAGCACCCCAACTCGACCCAAAGAGGCGCGCCGGCGTGGCCGGCGCGCCTGGGATCATACGCGAAACTGACGGACCAGACCGTCCAGGCGCTCGCCCAGGCCGACCATGCCGGCGGTGTTGCGCGCGCCTTGCTGGGCACCCTGGGCCATGCTGTCGACCGCACTGGCGATGGTGTGGACGCTGCGATTGACCTCTTCGGCCACCGCCGTCTGCTCCTCGGCGGCACTGGCGATCTGGCTGTTCATGGCGTTAATGGTGGCGATCAGCTCGCTGATCGCGGCCAGGGCGGTACCGGCCTGCTCGGCCTGAGCCGTAGTGGCCTCGCCCATGCCGCCCGAGCGTTCCATGGCCCCGACCGCGCGGCCGGTGGCCTGTTGCAGGCGATCGATCATGGCCTGGATTTCCTGGGTGCTCTGCTGGGTCCGGCTGGCCAGGGCTCGTACCTCGTCGGCGACCACGGCGAAACCGCGACCGGCCTCGCCCGCCCGGGCCGCTTCGATGGCAGCATTGAGGGCCAGCAGATTGGTCTGCTCGGCAATGGCGCGAATCACGTCGAGCACGCCGACGATGGCGCCCACGTCCTGCTTGAGGCCATCCAGGGACACGCTGCTCTGGCGGACCTCCTCGACCAGTTCGTGAATGCGCGCCACGCTGGTGGCAACCGTCTCGCGGGCCAGCCGACCTTTCTCCTCGGTCTGACGGGTGGCTTCGGAGGCCTGCAGGGCACTGCTCGCCACTTCCTGGGCCGCCGCGGACATCTGGTTGATGGCGGTGGCCACCTGGTCGGTTTCGCTGCGCTGGCGCTGCATGTCGCGATCGGTGCGCTGGGCCTGCTGGGCGACGTCGTCGAGCAGACCGGTGAACTGGTGAGTGATGTCGACGACCTGGGCGATGGTGCCCTGGATGCGATCGACGAAGCGATTGAAGGCGGCGGCGAGTTCACCGATCTCGTCGCGCCCGTTGACCGGCAGGCGGCGGGTCAGATCGCCCTCCCCGGCCGCGATGTCGTCGAGATTCTCCCGGATCTGCGCCAGAGGCCTGAGGGTGCGAGCGGCAAACAGCTGCGCGACGATGCCGATCACCACCAGCAGCACGCCGGCCACGCCGAAGATCAGCCAGAGCTGGTCCTGGGTGCGCTTGGCGACCTGCTGGGCCACGGCAGCGACCTCGGCCTCCACGCCATCCAGATTCACCGCCGAGCCGATCACCAGATCCCATTTGGGCAGGTAGTCGGTGTAGGCGAGTTTGGGCACCAGCACGTCCTTGTTGCCGGGCAGCGACGAGCTGTAGCGACTGAAATGCGAGCCATCCTTGCCGACCCGAACCAGTTCCTGGTTGAGGTAGACGCCAGCCGGGTCGCGGTTGTCCTTGAAGCTCTTGCCGATGCCGGCCGGGTCGTTGCCCTTGAACAACCGCACGACGTTCGAGTCGTAGCCGAAGATATAGCCGTCCTTGCCATAGCTGATGGCCGACAGCAGGCGGATGGCCTCCTTGCGCGCCTCGGTATCACCATCAGCGGCCCTGTCGTACAACGGCTTGACCACGGTCATGGCCGTTTCGACGGTATTCTGCAGGGCGCTGCGACTCTGCACCATGAGCCGCTCGCGGGCATCGGCGACATCCTTGGCTGCCTGCGCCTGGAACACCCAGTAGGACAGGCCGCCCAGGACGACAGTGAAGAGGCAGACGGGCAGCACTGCCAGCAGGGTGACTTTCAGTTTCAGGCTCACGGGGTTCTCCTTGGTCGCAAGAGCTCAGGGCGTTATCGACCCCTTGCCCACAAACTTGACCGCAGAGTCATCTCCCGGACGAATGCCTGGTGCCGGCACCAGGCAATGGCAGACGGATCACCACGGCGAGACCGCCCAGCGCCGCGACCTCCAGCGCCAGGGTTCCGCCACAGCTGTCGACGATGTCCCGAGCAATCCCCAGGCCCAACCCATGCCCCGCCACCGCCTCGTCCAGACGGGAGCCCCGGTCCAGAATGGCCTCGCGCTCCGCTTCCGGCACCCCGGGTCCATCGTCTTCAACCCGGATCAGATAGCCCTCCTCATCCTGCGCCACCTCCAGCCGGACCTGCCGATCCGCCCACTTGCCGGCGTTGTCCAGCAGATTGCCGAACAGCTCCAGCAGGTCTTCACGGTCCCAGGGCAGCCGAAGCCCTGTGGGCAGTTGGCAGTCGAAACTCAGGTGCTCGCCATGCAGCCGATTGAGCAGCACGCAGAGCTCGCGCAGCTCGGCGACGTCCAGATAAGCACCCGGCAAGGCCTCGCCGGCCAGTCGGGCACGGCGCAGCTCTCGCTCCAGCCGTTCGCGAATGCGCGCCAACTGCTCACGCAGGCTGTCGCGCTGCTCCGGCAACCCCTGCAATTCCGGCCGCTCGGCCAGGCTGGTGAGGACCGCCAAGGGCGTCTTGAGCGCATGACCCAGATTGCCGATGCCATGCCGTGCACGCTTGAGGCCTTCTTCGGTATGGCGCAACAGCGCATTCATTTCCGCCACCAGCGGCGCGAGTTCGGTGGGCACGCTGGCGTCCAGCGTCGAGCGGCGGCCCTGATGCAGCTGGGCGATCTGCTCGCGCACCTGCTCCAGTGGGCGCAACGCCCGACGCACGATCAGCCGCTGCAGCAGCAGGACCACCAGCAGGGTCGCCAGACCCAACAGGGCGCCGAAGGCGAGGATACGCTTCAGGTTGGCCAGCAAGGGGTTGTAGTCGTCGGCGACCGTGACCTGCACCGTCTGGCCATAGCGCTGGTAATCAGCGCGGTAGGTGAGCAGGCGCTGGCCACTGGGACCGTCCGCCAGGGTATCGCTCAAGCCATTGCCGGGCGGCGCTTCCAGTTGCGCATCCCATAGCGAGCGCGAGCGCCAGCGGATATCCAGCGCCGGGATCTCGATCAGGAAATAGCGGCCCGACAGCGGCCGGGTATAGAGGCTGCCCAGGCGTCCCTCGTCCAATTGCAGGCCGTGGGGGCCGCGTACCAGGGCAGCGAGTAGATTTTCCGTCTCGCCGCGTAGCCCGGTTTCCAGATAGCGGCGCAGGGCATGATCCACCAGCCAGGCGCCGCCGAGTACCAGCACTAGACCGGCCACCAGCAGGATGGCCACCAGCCCGACCCTGAGGTGGGTCTGGATGGATCTCAATCGACACCGCCCAGGCGATAGCCCTGACCGCGACGGGTCTCGATGACGTCCCGCCCCAGCTTGCGCCTCAGGTGATTGACGTGCACCTCGATGACGTTGGAATCCCGCTCGCTCTCGCCGTCATACAGGTGATCGTTGAGTCGCGTCTTGGACAGGATCTGGCCGGGATGCAGCAGAAAACAGCGAAGCAGGCGAAATTCCGCCGCGCTGAGGGCGATGGTCTCACCGCCACGGACCACGCACTGGCGCGCCTCGTCCAGCGCCAATCCCCCGGCTTGCAGCAGTGGCTGATTGGCGACGCCACGCACCCGCCGCAGCAGCGCGGCGATCCGCAGGCCCAGTTCTTCGGGGTGAAACGGCTTGGTGAGGTAGTCATCGGCGCCCGCCTTGAGGCCATCGATGCGTTCGGCCCAGCTGTCACGCGCCGTCAGGATCAGCACTGGCGTCGCCAGCGCGGCGGCGCGCCACTCTCCGAGCACCTCGAGGCCTGGCCGACCTGGCAGGCCCAGGTCGAGAACGATAAGGTCATAGGGCTCCTGGGCACCCTGCCAGGCGGCGTCGCGGCCATCGGCCAACCAGTCGACGGCGTAACCCTGGCGCGAGAGGAACGCCGCGATCTCGTCGGCCAGGGCCACATCGTCTTCCACCAGCAGCAGGCGCATCTAGTCGTCCACCTCGTCCTTCAGGATGGCGCCATCCATCGCGCCGATTTCCAGTTCACGGACCACATCGCCAACGAGGATCTCGATCTCGTAGCGATACTGGCCGTCTTCTTCTTCCAACTCGGCTTCCAGCAGCCGGGCCTGGGGGTAGCGTTCGTTGACTCGCTGCAGCAGGGTCTCCAGGGGCCGGATCACCCCCTCCTTGCGCAGCCTGAGGGCCTCGTCCTGATCCAGGTCGCGGGCCTGGATCAGGGGAGAGACGCCGCCGAGCAGGATCAGCCCGGCAAGGACGACGGTCAGTCGTCGCGCTGATTTTTCAGGACTTCGCCAGTGGTGGCGTCGAGTTCCAGATCCCATTTCACACCTTTGGGGTCACGCAGTTCCAGTTGGTAGATGTAGCGGCCATATTCTTCTTCCAGCTCGGTCTCGTGGGTGGTCGAGCCCGGGTGCTTGGCGATGGCGGCCTGGTTGAGCACCTCGAAGCTCTTGATCTTGCCGCTGTCACGCAGCTTGAGGGCTTCGTCGGGACCGAGGTCGCGGGCTTGGGCGACGCCCACACCGGTGAGCAGGAGGGCGGCGGTCGCGAGGGCGGTGAGCTTTTTCATGAGGATTCTCTCTCTGGTTGCTGTTCGATCTGGGTCCAGAGTAGCGATCCGCCATTAATCGAAACTTAAACGCCGCTTAAGCCAAGCTTAATCGGATCGGACCGCGCCAGGGCACTCCCAGGTCTAGGGATTCCCCCTTTTGCGTCACCCGCAGTCGACCTTCGCGAGCCAGTTCCCGTGCCGTGTCGCGTAAGGGCTCCATCAGCGGTCGCCAGTCCGCGGCCAGACTTCGTGCCACTTCCGAGGGGCAAAAGGTCGTGCCCGGACGGCATGCCTGGGCCTTGCCCAGCAGGGCGTCGCGCAGCTGTACGTCGGTCGGCTTGGGTGCGGTCATGAGAACCTGGTCCCTTTTCCTGGAGTCCACCGTTTCGACCAGGAAAACGTCGGTGCAGTCATGACCTCTCGCTCGAAAGTAATGCAACGCCTCGCCCAGACCGATTTGCCCATCCCCGCCGATGAGCGTGACGACACCGGAACCGCCCTCTGTACCCCCCTGCCGCCCGATCTCAACTACGTCGATGACAATCAGGCCGGCCTGAGCCGCCGCAAGCTGCGTGGCAAGTGGGCCTACTTCACGCCCGAGGGCGAACGCATCCGCGATCAGGCGGAAATCGAACGCATCAACAAGCTGGCCATTCCGCCGGCCTATACCGATGTCTGGATCTGCTCGGACGCCAATGGCCATCTGCAGGCCACCGGACGCGATGCCCGCGGGCGCAAGCAATATCGCTACCATCCGCGCTGGCGCGAGATCCGCGATACCGACAAGTATGAGCGGATGCTGGCCTTCGGGCAGGCCTTGCCCAAGCTGCGGCAACGGGTGGAAGAGGATCTCGCTCGGCGCGGCCTGTGCCGTGAGAAGGTCATGGCCACGGTCATCAGCCTGCTCGATGCCACCCTGATCCGGGTGGGCAATGCCCAGTACGCCAAGAGCAACAAGTCCTATGGGCTCACCACCCTGCGCAACCGGCATGCCGAGGTGCACGGTAATACCATCGCCTTCCACTTCCGTGGCAAGAGCGGTGTGGAGCATGACATCAAGGTCAGCGATCCGCGGCTGGCACGCACCGTGAAGAAGTGTCTGGAGTTGCCTGGCCAGCACCTCTTCCAGTACGTGGATGGCGATGGCGAACGCCATACCGTGACCTCATCCGACGTCAACGCCTACCTGCACGAGCTGACCGGTGCGGATTTCACCGCCAAGGACTATCGCACCTGGGCCGGCAGCGCCCTCGCCTTGGAAGCCCTACGCGAGTTGCGTTGTGAAACCCAGACCGACGCCAAGAAAGAGCTGGTGGACATGGTCAAGGCGGTGTCCCGCACCCTGGGCAATACCCCGGCGGTATGCCGCAAGTGCTATATCCATCCAGGCGTGCTGGATGCCTTTCTGGCCGGTGACCTCTGCACCCTGCCCAAACCGCGCAAGCGCAAGGGGTTGAAGGAGGAGGAGGTCCTGCTGCTCAACTTCCTGCAGCGGCTGGAACAGCGGATGGCGGAAACCCAGGCGGCTTGACGGAAAGAGGCGGTTCGCTCCGCCTCTGGTTATCGCGGTGCGCCATCGTTGGTAGGGTCACTCCAGCGGCCCTGATGCTCAGCTGCCTCGCTGCAGGAGTGGTCCTGGCGAGCTGATGACGAAGCAGTATTTGTTATGTTATAACTTTTGCTTCGTTATCCAAGGCTCGATCATGGCATCCCCGCGCCCTTCCCTGCTATTGCTCTCCGTACCCGCTCGTCTGTCGCTCGCCTGCATTCCCCTAGTCGCTCTGTGGCTGGCTGTAAGCTGGGCGGTCGCCCTGCCATGAGCGCCGCCATCGAACTCCAGGACCTGACGCTGGCCTATCAGCGGCATCCAGCCATTCATCATCTCAGCGGGTGCTTCCGGACCGGCAGTCTGACCGCCATCGTCGGTCCCAATGGGGCGGGCAAGTCCACCCTGCTCAAGGCCATTGCCGGCACCCTGCGACCGCTCAGCGGCCGGGTCAACCGGGCAGTGCCGCAACGCCGTCTGGGCTATCTGCCCCAGGCCGCAGAGATCGATCGCAGCTTTCCACTCAGCGTGCTGGAAACCGTGGTGCTGGGCGCTTGGCGTGGTTTGGGCCTCTGGCGCGGCGTCACCGCTGCACACCGGAAGGACGCAACAGAGGCGTTGCAGGCCGTAGGCCTCGAAGGCCTGGAGGATCGCCTGGTCGGCGCCCTGTCTTCTGGCCAGTTCCAGCGGGTGCTGTTCGCGCGCTTGCTGCTGCAGGATGCGCCCGTGCTGCTGCTGGACGAGCCCTTCACCGCCATCGATGCCCGCACCACCGCGGATCTGCTGACCATCGTCAGGCGCTGGCATGGCCAGGGCCGTACCGTGATCGCCGTGCTGCACGACCTGGAGCAGGTCCGTCAGCACTTTCCCGAGACCCTGCTGCTGGCCCGGGAAGCCATCGCCTGGGGCCATACCGACCAGGTGCTGATCACCGAGAATCTGGCCCGCGCCCGCAATCTCGCCGAACACTGGGACGCTCATGCGGGGGTCTGTGAACGCGCATGACCCTCTATCAGCTCCTCTTCGAACCCTTCGTCGAATTCGGCTTCATGCGCCGCGCCCTGGTGGCCTGCCTGGCCCTGGCGCTGGGCGCCGGTCCGGTGGGCGTTCTGCTGATGCTCAGGCGCATGAGCCTGGTGGGCGATGCCATGAGTCACGCCGTGCTGCCGGGTGCGGCGCTGGGCTTCATGGTCGCCGGGCTGTCGCTGCCAGCCATGGGCATCGGCGGCATGCTCGCCGGACTGCTGGTGGCCGGACTCGCAGGTCTGGTCAGCCGCTTCACCAGCCAACGCGAAGACGCCAGTTTCGCCAGCTTCTACCTGATTTCCCTGGCTGCCGGGGTGCTGATCGTATCGCTGCACGGCTCCAGCGTGGATTTGCTGCACGTGCTGTTCGGCACCATCCTGGCCATCGACGCCATGGCGCTCTACCTGGTCGCCGGCATCGCCACCCTGTCGCTGGTGGTGCTGGCGGTGATCTACCGGCCACTGGCCCTGGAATGCTTCGACCCGGGCTTCCTGCGCGCCGTGGGTGGCCGTGGCTCGCTCTATCACCTGCTGTTCCTGCTGCTGGTGGTGCTCAACTTGGTCGCCGGCTTCCAGGCCCTGGGCACCCTGATGGCAGTGGGCCTGATGATGCTGCCGGCCACCGCCGCGCGCTTCTGGGCCAACAGCCTGCCCGGCCTGATGGCGGTGGCCAGTCTGATCGCCAGTCTCAGCGGGCTGGTCGGCCTGGTGCTGTCCTACCACCTCGGCTGCGCCTCCGGCCCCGCCATCGTGCTCACCGCCGGTGGCTGCTATCTCCTATCCCTGCTGTTCGGCCGTCTGGGGCTCTATCGACGGCTGCGTCCCCGCCCTCATCTCACCCATTGAAAGGAGTCACCATGAAATCCCTGTTTTCCCTGGGCGCTGCCCTGCTGCTCGCCGCCGCCGGCCAGGTACAGGCCGCACCGGTCAAGGCCGTCGCCACCTTTACCGTGATCGCCGACGTGGTCAAACAGGTCGGCGGCGACCAGGTCCAGGTCACCTCCCTGGTCGGTCCCAATGGCGATCCCCATGCCTACGAACCGACGCCCACGGATGCCCAGGCGCTGAAACAGGCCAACGTGGTCTTCATGAGTGGCCTGCACCTGGAAGGCTGGATGGATCGCCTGATCAAGGCTTCCGGCCAGGCACGTCCGCCAGTGGTGCTCAGCGAAGGGATCAAGACCCGCGAAATGGCGGAAGACGAGGATGAACACGGCCATGCTGACCATGATCACGACCATGGCGGTATCGACCCCCATGTCTGGAACAACCCGCTCAATGTGGTCGTCTACACCCGCAACGTGGTGAAGGCGCTGTCCGAGGTGGATCCGGCGGCTGCCGCCACCTTCAAGGCCAACGGCGATCGCTACATCGCCGAACTGGAGGCCCTGGATCGCTATGCCCGCGAGCAGATCGGCCAGGTGCCCAAGCAGCAGCGCAAGGTGCTGACCTCCCATGACGCCTTCGGCTACTTCGCCGATGCCTATGGCGTGACCTTCATTTCGCCGTTGGGCCTGTCGACCGAGGCCGAGGCCTCCGCCCAGGACGTCGCCAAGCTGATCCGCCAGATCAAGCAGGAGCACGTCGCCGCCTACTTCTTCGAGAACTCCAATGACCCGCGCCTGGTGCAGCAGATCGCCAAGGCCAGCGGTGCCCAGCCGGGCGGCGAGCTCTATGTGGAGGCCCTGTCACCCGCCGATGGCCCGGCGTCCACCTACGCAGCCATGTTCCGCTACAACGTGGATACCCTGGTCAAGGCGATGAAGGGCGGGCATTGAGGCCCGGGGTCTTTCGGTAGGTTGGGTTGAGCGTAGCGAAACTCAACAAGTCCCCTCACGTTGGGCTTCGACAGTGGAGCCGTCTCAACCCAACCTACGCCGGACCGGTAGGTTGGGTTGAGCGGCGCGAAGCCCAACAACGCGAGGGTTGAGCACCTTCGCGTTCGGCTTCGACGCAAGACTGGTCACCTAAACCACCGGCACCTCTTCCAGGTGCCGGTATTCCGCACCCAAGCGCCGGGCCAGCTCCGCTGCCCGTCCCAGGCGCAGCGGCCCCAGTTCGATATCCAACACCCGGATGGGGCAGTCCGGTATAGCCAGCCCCTCCAGCTCACGCAGGCGCCCGTCGGTGACCAGCAGCAACCGGCATTCCTCGCCGGGACGCTGCCGCCGCCGAGTCTTCAGCCAGTCATGAGCTTCCGCCAGCCCCGCCAGCAAGGGCGTACCGCCCCCTGCGCCTAGCTGCTCCAGCCAAGCCTGCAACGCCTGACCGCTGCGTTGCCCCTGGAAGGACCATTCGGGTCGTTCCCCTGCCGCCTGCAGTACGGCGACGCTGACCCGCTGGCGGTAGGCCTGCTCGAACCAGTCGGCCAGCAGGCCCTTGGCCTGGGTCAGGGCACCGTGGCGGCGGGTGGAGGCGGAATGATCGAGGATCACCAACCAGAGCTGTGCCGGACGCCGACTGCGCGGCTGGCGCAGGAGATCACCGGCGCGCCGCGGACGACCGCGAAGCAGCGTCGGCCCCCAGGCGATGGCACCTTCCGTGCCCGACGAACGAGCGCCGTGGCGACCCCCAGTGGCCTTGCCCGCCCCGCTTCGGGCATCGCGATCCAGGGTATGGGACGATCGGATGCCTAAGGCTTTTTTGCCTCGCCCAACCGGCGTCTGAGGCCCGATGCCACGGGCTCCGCTGCCAGGGCGCCCCAGCCATCGTCGCCTGAGGGCTCGACGTCACCCTGTCCCTGCTGATCACTTTTCCCTCGCTCCGAAGGGTCAGAGGGCAGTCGTTCCTCTAGGGGTGGTATTAACGAGGTTGAATCTTTTATGTCCCGTCGCCGATGGCGCAGGGCGAAATCGGCGACGGCAATGATATCCACGTGCTCGATCAGCGCGGCATCGCGCCAGGCGGCATGGGCCCGGGCGGCGCGCAGCCAGACCAGGTCGGCGCGGAGGCCATCGACGCCGGCCTGGTGGCAAGCCGTGGTGATGATCTCAAGGGCCGCATCATCCAGGGGAATGCTGCCAAGGCGTGCACGGGCCTGGGCGCAACGTTCGCGCAACTGCGCCTGATCGGACGCCCATTGAGCGACAAAGGCCGCGGGATCGCTGTCGAACGCCAGGCGTCGACGCAGGATCTCGGCCCGCTCAAGAGGTGCCGGCCGGCTGTCCAACGCCAGGGCAAAGCCGAAGCGATCCAGCAACTGGGGGCGCAACTCGCCCTCCTCCGGATTCATGGTGCCCACCAGCAGGAAACGGGCGGCGTGCTCATGGGAGATGCCGTCCCGCTCCACCCGGTTGACACCGCTGGCGGCCACGTCCAGCAGCAGGTCGACCAGGTGATCCGGCAGCAGATTGACCTCGTCGACATAGAGCACGCCCCCATCCGCAGCCGCCAGGACACCCGGCGCGAAGCGCGCCCGGCCCTCGCCCAGCGCAGCGTCCAGATCCAGGGTGCCGACGATGCGCTCCTCGCTGGCGCCAAGCGGCAAGGTGATGAAAGGACCGTCACCGAGCAGGTCAGCCAGCCCGCGAGCCAGGGTGGACTTGGCCATGCCGCGCGGCCCCTCGATCAGTACGCCGCCGATGCGGGGATCGATGGCGTTGAGGCACAGCGCCAGCTTCAGGGGCTCGGCGCCGACCACGGCGGCCAGGGGAAAGACGGGGGCGGTCATCTCAGGCTTCATCCATATCCATCAATAGCTGTTCGAGGGCGTCGCGGTAGTCGCCTGGCTCCTGCCAGAGGCCACGTTGCTGGGCTTCCAGCAGGCGCTCGGTCATGTCGCGCAGGGCCTCGGGGTTGTGGCGTTCGACGAAGTCGCGGGTATCGGCATCGAGCAAGTAGGCATCGGCCAATTGCCGGTACTGGTGATCCTCCACCAGCTCGGTGGTGGCGCCGAAGCCGAACAGATAGTCCACGGTAGCGGCCATCTCGAAGGCGCCCTTGTAGCCGTGGCGCTTCATGCCGGCGATCCACTTGGGATTGGCCGCCCGGGAGCGCACTACCCGCCCCAGCTCTTCCTTGAGAGTACGAATCCTGGGCAGATCGGCCTGGGCGTGGTCGCCGAAGTAACTGGCGCGACGCTGGCCGCTCAGGGTCTCGGCAGCGGCCAGCATGCCGCCCTGGAACTGGTAGTAGTCGTTGGAATCGAGCAGGTCGTGCTCGCGGTTGTCCTGGTTCTGCAGCACCGCTTGCAGGCGACCCAGGCGGCGCGAGAAGTCGTCACGGGCGGCGGTGCCGTCATCCTCGGCGCCATAGGCGTAGCCGCCCCAATTGAGATAGGCCGTGGCCAGCTCGCTGCGCTCCTGCCACTGGCGCTCTTCCACCGCACCCTGGACACCGGCGCCATAGGCCCCGGGCTGGGCGCCGAAGATGCGCCAGCCGGCCTGACGCCGCGCCAGATCGGCGGCGGTACCGGCCGCTTCCAGCGCAGCGCGCTCGCGGCGCACCTGGGCGGCCAGGGGGTTGAGATCGTCCGGTTCGTCCAGCGCGGCGACCGCCTGGACCGCGGCATCGAACAGCCGTACCAGACCGCCGAAGGCGTCGCGGAAGAAACCGGAGATGCGCAGGGTGACATCCACCCGCGGTCGATCCAGCAGCGACAGCGGCAGGATCTCGAAGTCCTCCACCCGAGCGCTGCCGGTCTGCCATACCGGACGCACGCCCAGCAGCGCCATGGCCTGGGCGATGTCGTCGCCGCCGGTTCTCATGGTCGCGGTGCCCCAGACCGAGAGGCCCAGTTGGCGCAGGTGATCGCCCTCCTCCTGCAGATGGCGCTCCAGCAGCAGATTGGCCGACTGCCAGCCGAGGCGCCAGGCGGTCATGCTCGGCAGATTGCGCACATCCACGGAAAAGAAGTTACGCCCGGTGGGCAGGACGTCCAGCCGGCCGCGACTGGGGGCGCCGCTGGGTCCGGCAGGAACGAAGCGCCCGTCCAGGGCCGCCAGCAGGCCGCCGATTTCCGCCGGTCCACAGGCGTCCAGCGCCGGCGCCACCTGGGCGACCAGGTGCTCCAGCACCGGGCGGGTCGCCGGCAGTTCGGCCAGCGCCAGTGGCAAGGGTTCACCCTCCACCATTGCGGCGACCAGGGCAAGCGCCAGCAACTCGAGCCGCTCGCGCGTATCGCCCAGAGTCCGCCAGGCTTCGGTGGAAAGAGCCACCAGGCACGGCGGACGCGGTCCCTGCCATGGCTCGCCGAGATCGGCGGCCAAGGGATCGAACGCCAGCTGCAGATCCTTGGCCAGCGCCCGCAGGAGACTGGCATTCCCGCCCTGGGCATCGCCCCGGGGGATGCGCAGCAGGGCGACCAGAGTATCCCGCCGCAGCTGCCCGGTGGGCGACTCGCCGAACACATGGAGGCCGTCGCGGATCTGGGATTCCTTGAGATCGCAGAGATAGGCGTCCAGTTGCGGCAGCCAGCTGTCCGGGTCCTCGGTGATCACCAGCCCCAGTTCGCGATCCAGGGCCGTTTCGCGCACCAGCTGCAGGATCTCGCCGCGCAATTCGGTGGCGCGTCGCAGGTCCAGCAGGCTGGCGTCATAGTATTCGTCGGCCAGGCGCTCCAGGTCGCGCAGCGGCCCGTAGCTTTCGGCGCGGGTCAGCGGCGGCATCAAATGGTCGATGATCACCGCCTGGGTGCGCCGCTTGGCCTGGGCACCCTCGCCCGGGTCGTTGACGATGAAGGGATAGACGTTGGGCAGCGGTCCGAGGATGGCGTCCGGCCAACACTCCGCCGACAGCCCGACGCCCTTGCCCGGCAGCCACTCCAGATTGCCGTGCTTGCCCAGATGCACCACCGCCTGGGCGCCATAGGCCTCGCGCAGCCAGAAATAGAAGGCCAGGTAGCCATGGGGCGGCACCAGCGAGGGGTCGTGGTAGACCGCCGCCGGATCGACGTCATAGCCGCGCGCCGGCTGGATACCGACGAAGGTCAGGCCAAAGCGCACCCCGGCTACCATGAGCCGACCGCGCCGATGCATGGGATCGGCCTCGGGCCCGCCCCAGCGCTCGGTCACCGCTTGCTGCAGGCTGAGGGGCAACTGGGCGAATAGCGACTGGTAGTCCTGCAGCGCCAGACTCTGCAGGGCCGGGCGCAGATCGCGCAGGGCGCTGTCGTTGGTCACCCCACCGAGCAGCCGCTCGATCAGGGCGGTACCGCTTTCAGGCAGATTGGCCACCGGATAGCCGGCCGTCTGCAGCGCCTGCAGCACCTTGAGCGCCGCTGCCGGGGTATCCAGGCCGACGCCATTGCCGATGCGGCCGTCGCGGGTCGGATAGTTGGCCAGGATCAGGGCGATGCGCTTGTCCGCTGCGGGACGCCGCGCCAGTTCGATCCAGCTGCGCGCCAGCCGCGCGACGAAGGCCATGCGCTCGCTATCGGCCTGGTAGTTGACCACGTCGCTCTGGCTGCGCTCGCAGCGCCAGGCCAGGCCCTTGAAACTGATCGGCCGGGTGATGATGCGCCCGTCCAGCTCCGGCAGGGCGATGTGCATGGCCAGGTCGCGGGCCCCCAGACCCTGGGGGTTCTCCTGCCAGCGTTCGCGATTGTCCTGGGCGCAGATGGCCTGGAGTACCGGCACCGGTCGGCGGAACGGCGTGAGATTCGGCCGCTCCGGACTGGACTGGGCGAAGCCGGTGGTATTGAGAATCAGCGCGGTGTCGGTCTCGTCCAGCAGCCGCTCGACTTCCGTCAGGCAGGCCGCCTCCTTGAGGCTGGCCACGGCGATGGGCAGCGGATTCAGCCCCTGGGCCTCGAGTTGCGCGCAGAAAGCGTCGATGAAGGCGGTATTGGCCGACTGCAGATGGGTGCGGTAGAACAGCAGCGCCGCCGTGGGCCAGTCCTGTCGCCAGCGTTGGCGCCAGCCGGCCAGCCCCAGGCCTTCAGGCTGATAGACCGCCACCCGCGGCAACTCCCTCGGTGGCTCGTAAAGGTATCGGGCATCCAGGCATTCGGCGGCCAGGCAGTGCAGGAAATCCCGGGCATTGCCCAGGCCGCCTTGACGGAGGTAGCGCCACAGCCGTTCGGCCAGGTCCGGTGCCACGGTGCCCAGAGCCATCAGCTCAGGGTCAGGGCGATCGCAGCCGGGCACTGCGATCAGGGTCAGCCCCCGCGCGGCCAGCTCGGCGAGGCGTTCCATGCCATAGCGCCAGTAGCCCTGGCCGCCATGCAGGGAGATGAACACCACTCGCGCCTGGCTCAGCACCTCCTCGACGTAGAGGTCCACCGAGGCGTGGTTCTGCAGCTGCATGGGATTGGCCAGGCGCAGGCTGGGATAGCCGGCATCCAGGGTACGAGTCGCCTCGGCCAGCAGGGCCAGATGCGAATCGCCACTGCAGAGCACGACGATCTCACCCGGCGTCTGCGCCAGATGGGCGATGCCGTCGTCCGGGACGAAGCCGCCCGGCTGGGTACGCAGCAGATGCATCTGGCGTCAGGCGACCGCGGCGCGCAACTGGGCGGTGATCGCCGCCTGGTCCAGCTCCTGGCCGATCAGCACCAACTGGGTGCTGCGGGTCTCGCCGGTCTTCCAGGCACGGTCGAAATGCTTGTCGAAGCGGGTACCGACCCCCTGCACCAGCAGTCGCAGCGGCTTGCCGGCAATGGCCGCGAAGCCCTTCACCCGCAGCACGCCATGGCTCTTGACCACCTCGGTCAGCGCCGCCAGCAGGGTCGCTTCCGCCACCTCAGGCAGGTCTACGCCAAAGGAGTCGAATTCATCGTGGTCATGGTCTTCATGACCTTCGAGGTCATGGTGGGTCGGACGGCTGTCGATATGGGCCTCGGATTCGGCTTGCAAGCCCAGCAGCACCGACAGGGGCAGCACGCCACGACTGGCTTCCACCACCTTGACCGCGGACGGCAACTCTTTGCTCACCTCGGCGCGGACCCGGGCCAGGGCCTCGGCGTCCAGGCCATCGGTCTTGTTGAGGATCACCAGGTCGGCACTGGCCAGTTGATCTTCGAACAACTCGTGCAGCGGCGATTCATGGTCCAGGTTGGGGTCCTGGCGGCGCTGGGCATCCACCTGCTCGGGATGGGCGGCGAAGGTGCCGGCCGCCACCGCGGGACTGTCGACCACGGTGATCACCGCGTCCACGGTGCAGGCGTTGCGGATCTCCGGCCACTGGAAGGCCTGCACCAGAGGCTTGGGCAGCGCCAGGCCGCTGGTCTCGATGAGGATGTGGTCGATGTCGCCGCGACGCGCCACCAGCTCCTTCATCACCGGAAAGAATTCTTCCTGCACGGTGCAGCACAGGCAGCCATTGGCCAATTCGAAGACGCGGCCCTGGGCCTCTTCTTCGGTACAGCCGATGCTGCACTGGCGGAGGATCTCGCCATCGATGCCCAGCTCGCCGAATTCGTTGACGATCACCGCGATGCGGCGGCCTTCGGCATGGTCGAGCATGTGCCGCAGCAGGGTGGTCTTGCCGGAACCGAGGAAGCCGGTGACGATGGTGACGGGAGTCTTGGCCAGGGTTTTCATGGGCTGCCCTTAGAAAGAAAGCGAAAAAAGACGGGCAGGCATGCCAGGCGCTCGCGCAGCGGCAAGGCCCTGGTGGCAGCCCGGATCACCCCGCCCGGTTGCGTATGGAAAGCTAGCGAGGCAGGTCTCCTGGCTCACGGCGCCCTACTCCAGCCTTCCCGCGTGAGCAGTGGCCTTAAAGCTTGTTCATCATTTCGCGAGCTAGCGTCAATTATGAACAGGCTCTGTGGAGAGGCTGAAGATGCCGCTTACAGTTGCGGGGGCAGCCGCGGTGTCGCACCGCGTTCCCTTTCAAGCTCTTGCGGACAAGAGCACCTCGAAGCCCGACAGGCTACGAGTGCCCCGCCGGGGTGTCAATCGAACAGGCTTGACCGTCGGACGACCCGCGTGGTCTGCTCGCCCCTGCTTCAGGTGTCGCGACTCCGCCAGGGGTCGCGGTGAAACGGGAAGCCGGTCCAAGTCCGGCACTGCCCCCGCAACGGTAGACGAGCGCAGGATCACGATGCCACCCGGCTGGCAAGCTTGGGGAAGGCGATCCTGGTAGTCGTACGGGAATGCGGTCTTGCGCGAGCTAGCACCTGGCAAAGCGGAACCCTTCAAGGAAGCGCAATTTACCGAGAGTAAATGAGCACTCCGCGAAGGGCTTCAACGCTGCCAGGCCGACGCGCAGCCAAGACCGCACCTTGAGACCCTCGTGAGTCCGGAGACCGGCCTGTCGCTTTCAAGCAACCCGCGGTGGGCGGTCGTGCTGGACGGCGGCCGCCTGCGGTTCGCTGCCTCGGCGCGTCCCTGCCGCTTCGACTCCGAGGCCTTGCCATGACCGCTACCCGCTCGACGACCGCCCTGCCCCAGCCTCATACCCATACCCGCGCCCAACGCCTGACCGCTACGCTGCTCGCCTGCCTGCTCGGCCTGGGCCTGGTGTTCCTGGCCGGTTTCTCCCATGTCGAAGCGCTGCACAACGGTGCCCACGATACCCGCCACAGCGAAGGCTTCCCCTGCCACTAAGAGGAGTACGTCATGTTTCAGCGTATCGCCTTCAGTGCCGGCGTGGCCGGGCTGCTCGCCGCTCTGTTGCTGAGCATCTTGCAAAGCGTCTGGATGACGCCGCTCATCCTCCAGGCGGAAACCTACGAGGTCCAGACCGAAGCCCCGGCCATGGCCGAGCACCAGGATCACGGCGAGGAAGAAGCCTGGGCCCCGGCAGATGGCTGGCCGCGCACCCTGTCGACCTTCGGCGGTAACCTGGTGGTGGCCGTGGGTTTCGGCCTGGTGCTCGCCGGCCTGTTCAACCTGCGCGCGCCGAACCGGACCTACCAGGGCCTGCTGTGGGGGCTGGCCGGCTACGCCACCTTCTGCCTCGCGCCGAGCCTGGGCCTGCCACCGGAGCTACCAGGCACGGCCGCGGCGGACCTCACCCTGCGCCAGGCTTGGTGGATAGGCACCTCGGGCGCTACCGCGGCCGCCCTCGCCCTGCTGGCGTTCGCCCGCCACCCAGGCTTCAAGATCGCCGCTCTGGGCCTGCTGGTCATTCCCCACTTGCTGGGAGCGCCCCAGCCGGTCGCGCATGAGAGCCTGGCACCACAAGAACTGCAACGGCACTTCCAGATCGCCGTGCTGGTGAGCAACCTGCCTTTCTGGCTATTGCTAGGCCTGGCGTGCAGCTGGCTGTTCCGCCGTCAGGAGCCGCAAGGCTGATGGCGCTGGTCCTGGGCCTAGGTTGCCGTCGGGATTGTTCGGTGGAGGAGCTTGCCGAGCTGGCGCAAGAGGTGCTGCAGGAAGCCGGCTGCGACCGTGCCGCCCTGACCGCCTTGGCGACGGTGGCCAGTCGACTCGAAGAACGCGGACTGCGCACCCTCGCCCAACGCTGGCAGCTGCCCTTACAGGGCTTTCCCGCTGAACGCCTGGCGCAAGAACGCGGCATAACCTCAGCCAGTAAGCGGGTGTTGCAGCATGTTGGCAGCTCCAGTGTCGCCGAAGCCGCGGCCCTGGTGGCAGCCGGTGAAGGCGCCCGCCTGTTGGTGAGCAAACGCAAGAGCGCGGCGGCAACGGCAGCCTTGGCCTACGCCTGAGACGCCGCTTGCGCTTCGGCGTCGCTGACCCGGGCGCGGACATGGATGGGGCTGAAGGGCTCGTTCTGTACCAGTTCCACCAGGGCTTCCTTGACCAGCTCGAGGATCGCCATGAAGGTCACCACCACGCCGAGACGCCCCTCATCCAGGGTGAAAAGCGCCACGAAGGGCACGAAGGCGCCATCCTTGAGGCGCTCCAGCACCTGACTCATGCGCTCGCGGGTGGACAGGACCTCGCGGGTCACCTGGTGACTCTCGAACAGATCGGCCCGGCGCAGGACCTCACCCATGGCCAGCAGCAACTCGCCCAGCTCCACCTCGGGCAACAGCTTGCGCGCCCGTGCCTCGGGCGCCGGCAAGGTGGGCACCACGAAGTTGCGGCCCTCCCGCGGCAGATCATCGAGCTCCTCGGCGGCCTTCTTGAAGCGCTCGTACTCCTGCAGGCGGCGGATCAGTTCGGCGCGGGGATCCTCCTCCTCGGCTTCCAGGCCTTCGGCGCGCGGCAACAGCATGCGCGACTTGATCTCCGCCAGCATGGCGGCCATCAGCAGGTACTCGGCCGCCAACTCCAGCTGCACCGCCTTCATCAGCTCGACATAGCTCATGTACTGCCGGGTGATCTCGGCGACCGGGATGTCGAGGATATTGATGTTCTGCTTGCGGATCAGATAGAGCAGCAGGTCGAGCGGCCCTTCGAAAGCTTCGAGAAAGACCTCCAGCGCATCCGGCGGGATATAGAGGTCCTGGGGCAGTTCGGTGAAGGCCTCGCCATAGACCAGCGCCAGGCGCAGCTGCTCGGGTTCGAGCAGCTGGGGATCCAGGGCTTCGCTCATGCTTCGATCATGAAGGGCGTCGGGTCCCCGGCACCGACCCTGATCACTTCCGGCTCGTCGGCGGCCAGGCTGATGACGGTCGATGGCTGCAAGCCTCCCGGTCCGCCTTCGATCACCAGATCGACGAAGTGCTCGAGACGCTCGCGGATCTCCCAGGCATCGCCCAGGGCTTCGTCATCCCCCGGCAGGATCAGGCTCACGCTCATCAAGGGTTCGCCCAGCGCCTCCAGCAGCGCCAGGGTGATGGGATGCTGGGGCACCCGTACGCCAATGGTGCGCCGCTTGGGGTGCAGCAGCATGCGCGGCACCTCGCGCGTGGCGTTGAGGATGAAGGTGTAGGGGCCGGGGGTATAGGCCTTGAGCAGCCGGAAGGCGCTGGTATCCACCTTGGCATAGATGCCCAGCTCGGAGAGATCGCAGCAGACCAGGGTGAAGTTGTGCTTGTCGTCGAGCTGGCGGATGCGGCGGATGCGCTCCACGGCGCTCTTCTCGCCGATACGGCAGCCCAGCGCATAGGACGAATCGGTGGGATAGGCGATGACGCCACCGGACTGGATGACTTCCACGGCCTGACGAATCAGCCGCGGCTGGGGATTCTGCGGATGAATCTCGATGAACTGGCTCATTGGGGTTCCCGATTCTGAGGGTACAGCGGTTGACTGAAGCGCGCCCAGAGGGGCGGCAGATCTTCGGGCAACGGACGGTACATGCCCAGGTCCGACCAGTCGGCCGGCGCATGGAAATCGCTGCCCGCACTCACCATCAGACCGAATTCCCGCGCCAGAATTGCCAGGGTGCCGACCTGCTCGGCCGGCTGCACGCCATTGACCACCTCGATGGCGTGGCCGCCGCCGGTGACGAATTCCCCGATCAGCTTGCGCAGCTTGGTGCGGGTGAAGCCATAGGCCAGCGGATGGGCCAGACTGATCCATGCCTTGGCGCCCTTCAGGGTCGCCAGGGTCTCGGCCAGGGTCGGCCAGTGCTGCTTGACGTCGCCGAGCTTGCCGCCGCCCAGCCACTTGCGAAAAGCCTCGCCACGGTCCTCGACAAAGCCCGCCTGCACCAGGTATTCGGCGAAATGCGGCCGGGCCGGCGCATTGCGACTGTCACCCAGGGCCAGCTGCACCGCCCGGGCGCCGTCCAGGGTGCCGGGCATGCCCTTGGCCGCCAGCCGCCGGTCGATTTCCCGAGCGCGTTCCCAGCGCCCTTCGTGCAGGGCTTCCAGCGCGGCGTTCAACTCAGGCGCCTCGGGGTCGAAGTTGTAGCCCAGCACATGCAGAGTCGCGCCGCCCCAGGTGCAGGACATCTCGATCCCGGAGAGCAGGCGCAGCCCCAGGCCATCCGCGGCTGCCAGGGCTTCGGCATAGCCATCCAGGGTGTCGTGGTCGGTGATGGCCAGCAGTTGCACCCCGCGCTCATGGGCGCGTCTGACCACCTCGGCGGGCGCGAAGGCGCCGTCCGACGCGGTGGTATGACAGTGCAGGTCGATACGCATGGCTTTCTCCTCCGGCTTCATCAGGTATTATGCCGCGATGCACTGCTATCGGCTGCGTTAATGAAACAATTCATCGATTTCATCCCCCTGCTCCTGTTCTTCCTGGTCTACAAGCTCGATCCGCGTCCGGTGGAGTTCGCCGGGCACGCCTTTACCCTGGGCGGCATCTTCAGTGCCACCGCGGTCCTGATCATCGCCTCCCTGGTGGTCTACGGCGCGATCTTCGCGACCCAGCGCCGGCTGGAGAAGAGTCAGTGGCTGACGCTGATCGCCTGCCTGGTGTTCGGTGGCATGACCCTGGCGTTCCATAGCGAGACCTTCCTGAAGTGGAAAGCGCCGGTGGTGAACTGGCTGTTCGCCCTGGCTTTCCTGGGCAGCCAGTTCATCGGCGACAAGCCGCTGATCCAGCGCATGCTGGGCCACGCGGTACGACTGCCGGCCCCGATCTGGACGCGGCTGAACATCGCCTGGATCATCTTCTTCATCGTCTGCGGCTGCGCGAATCTCTACGTGGCCTTCACCTACGAAAGCTTCTGGGTCGACTTCAAGGTCTTTGGCAGTCTGGCGATGACCCTGGTATTCATGCTCGGTCAGGGCCTCTATCTGGCGCGCCATCTGCAACCCATGGATGAACCGCGAGACTGATCCCATGAGTCAGATACTGCTGATCGACGACGACCAGGAACTGTGCGACCTGCTCGGTGCCTGGCTGAAACAGGAAGGCTTCGAGGTCACCGCCTGTCATGCCGGCAGCGACGCGCGCATCCAGTTGCGCGAGGCGACACCGGACGTGGTGGTGCTGGACGTGATGCTGCCTGACGGCAGTGGCCTGGAATTGCTCAAGCAGCTGCGCAGCGATCATCCGCAACTGCCCGTGCTGATGCTGTCGGGACGGGGCGAACCGCTCGACCGGATCCTCGGCCTGGAGCTGGGTGCCGACGACTACCTGGCCAAGCCCTGCGATCCGCGCGAACTCACCGCCCGCCTCCGAGCCATCCTCAGACGCAGTCATCCGGCCCAGCCCGCGGCCCGCCTGCAGCTGGGCGACCTGTCGCTGAGTCTGGCGCGCGGCGTCGCCAACATCGGCGAAACCGAGATCACCCTGACCCTCACCGAGAGTCGCATCCTCGAAGCCCTGCTGCGCCAGCCGGGCGATCCCCTGGAAAAGCAGGCCCTGGCCCAGGCGGCTCTTGGCCGCAAGCTGACGCTCTACGATCGCAGCCTGGACATGCATGTCAGCAATCTGCGCCGCAAGCTCGGCAGCCATGCCGACGGTCGTCCGCGCATCCTGGCGCTGCGGGGCCGCGGCTACTACTACAGCGTCTAGCCTACCGCGCAGCCTTTACCCCCTCTTTACGCCCGCTGACCGCCACTGACTCCCCCGCTCCTAGACTGGGCTCATCCGGTGTTGCACCGGTCATCCCAAGGAGATTTCTCGATGCGCAAACTCATGCCCGCCGTGCTGTTCGCCGCCCTGCTGCCGACCCTGACCCTGGCCGCTACCCAGGACAGCACCGACATCACCCCGCCGCTCCACGGCAAGCTGATGGATGGCGGTCCGCGTGGCGACGGCCCCCTGCGCGGTCTCAAGCTGACCCCCGAGCAACGCGAGCAGGTCGGCAAGCTGATGGGCGAGGAACGCCAGCAGCAGCGCGAGATCGTCAAGAGCTACCTCGACAAACTGCCCGAGGATCAGCGCAAGGCCCTGCACGATCAACTGGATGGCAACCGCGACAAGACCCGTCAGTCCATTCGCGCCCTGCTCAAGCCCGATCAGCAGAAGCGCTTCGACGAAATGGAGAAGAAGCGTGAGGATCGCGCCAAGGAGTGGGCCGAGTTCCAGCAGTGGAAGCAAGACCACAAGTCCTCCTGATCCCCGATCGCTGCGCCGATGGTCCTCGGCGCAGCGTCTGACTAAGAATCTGCCCAAAGTCTCGCGAGCTAGAGACAAACAAGGCCTAGGCGGCCCCGCGAAAATGCCTGAGGAAGCGGATCGGACCCGCGCTCGGGTTTACGAGTGGTAAATGAGCATTCCGAAGGCATTTTCAACGCCGTTTGGCCGACGCGCAGCAGACTTTGAGCAGCTTCTAAGGCGACTGCATGGTTTTTCGTTCTCTCTTCTGGCGCATCTTCGCCACCTTCTGGCTGGCCATCCTGTCCGCGGTCGGCCTGACCATGCTGCTCGGCCACCTGGCCGATCAGGATTCCTGGATCCTCGCGCAGCATCCCGGCCTGCGCGACCTCCCCGAACAGTGGGTGCAACGTTATGAAAACGAAGGTCCCGCCGCCGCCCAAGGCCTACTCGAACAGCGCAAGGGCCGCTACGGCATCGATGTGCTGGTGCTGGGCGAGAACGGCTCGCCCCTGGTGCGCGGCACCCTGCCACCGCGCATCTTCGACCAGGATCTCGACCAGCCGCAGCGTCAGCAGCGCCCCGGCCCCGGCGCCCGCGACCCCAACCGGCCGTTGCCCTGGCGACGCCTGACCGACGAATACACCAGCCCGAGCGGCCAGACCTACCTGTTCATCTATCACCTGCCCACCCCCGAGCTGGGTGCCTGGCGCCGGCAGAGCCTGTTCTGGCCGGTCGGCATGCTGGCCATCGCCACGGTGGTGCTGACCCTGTTCAGCCTGCTGCTGACCCTCAGCCTGACCCGCCCGCTCAATCATCTAAGGCGTGCGGTCCATGATCTCGGGCAGACCGCCTACCAGCAGGACACCCTCGCCCGCCTCGCCCGCCGCAAGGACGAACTGGGCGTGCTGGCCGAAGACTTCAATCGCATGGGCGCCCATCTGCAGCGCCTGATCGACAGCCAGCGGCAGCTGCTGCGCGACGTGTCCCACGAGCTACGCTCCCCGCTGGCCCGCCTGCGCATCGCCCTGGCGCTGGCCGAACGCTCCGACCCCCATGACCTGGGCAACATGTGGCCGCGCCTGACTCTGGAATGCGACCGCCTGGAAACCCTGATCGGCGAGATCCTCGCCCTGGCGCGTCAGGAAGCGGATCCAGGCCCACCCGAGCAGCTGGAACTGCATCCGCTACTCGAAGGCCTGGTGGACGATGCTCAACTCAGCGCACCCCAGCAGCGGGTGGAACTCGACGTTCCCGCCGCCCTGCGCCTGGACGGCTGGCCGGACGTCCTGGAACGCGCCCTGGACAATCTCCTGCGCAATGCGCTGCGCTTCAATCCGCCCGCCCGCCCCATCGTCATCTCGGCAGCCGCGACCGCCGGCGAGGTACGCATCCAGGTACGTGACCATGGCCCCGGCGTCAAGGCCGACGACCTACCGCGCCTGGGCGAACCCTTCTTCCGCTCGGACCAGCAGCACGCCACCGGCTACGGCCTGGGGCTGGCCATCGCTCGCCGCGCCGTGGAGCGCCATGGTGGCGAGCTGCACCTGAGCAATCACCCGGACGGCGGCTTTCTCGCCACCGTCACCCTGCCGCTCAGACCGGTGCTGGCCAATGGCTGACCTGAGCGCTCAGATCACGTGGCGCCGGAAGCCGCGGGGCCACCTCGGGCGTACCCAGGTAGATGTAGCCCACCAGTTGCTCGTCCTCGGTCAGGCCAAGGCCCTGCAGGACCCAGGGGTCGTAGCTGAACTCACCGGAGCGCCAGACCGCACCCAGGCCCAGGGCGAAGGCCGCATTGACCAGACCGTGGGCCACGCAACCGGCGGTGATGATCTGCTCCTGAACGGGCACCTTGGGGTGCGCCTGGGGCACGGCGACGACGGCGATCACCAGGGGCGCCCGCAGCGGCATGCGCCGGGCCTTTTCCACGGCCGCGGTATCCGCGTCGGGCTCGCGACGGCGCAAGGCGTCGGCATAGAGTTCGCCAAGCGCCGTGCGACCCTCGCCGGCCACCAGGATCAGCCGCCAGGGGCGCAGCAGCTTGTGGTCCGGCGCCCGGTCCGCGGCGCGCAGCAGGACCTCCAGTTGCTCGGGGGTGGGGCCCGGTTCGGTCAGGCGACCGACCGAGGCGCGATTGCAAAGAGCTTCGAGGGCATCCATAGCGTCTCTCCTGTAAGGATGCCGCAGTGTAACCCAGGGACGACGGCCGAATTTGGCTGTCACAGCAGCGGAATCACTGACATTCTTGGCCGCTACCCGGATGGTCAGCTAAGATCGCGAATGCTAGAAAACCCGGCCGCTTTCATCGTCGCGAACGGAGTTATCCCGACCTCTCGCCTTTCTCGAAACGGACCCGACAGATGAAGTTTGCGCTCAACCGGTTCCTCGCTGCGTCCGGTGACAGCCTGGGCGTCTACTACGCCCGGGTGTTCGCCTATCTGATCGCCGCCGCCAGCGTCACTGCGGGTTACTACACCCAGACCGATGCCGTGGGCCTGTGGTTGATCCCCTATGCCCTGCTCTATCCGCACCTGGCCCAGACCCTGAGCCTCAAGCTCAGACGCGATCGTGGCGCCCAGACCGATATCCTGCTGGCCGCCATAGACGCCATTCACGTCGGCATGGCCGCGGTGGTGTTGCGCTTTCCGCTGATGCCTACCCTGATGCTGCTGTTCATGCTCGGCTACACCAGCATGCTGCGCGGTGGTCCCCGTCTGCTCGGCCTCTGCCTGCTGTTCGCCACCAGTGCCGCGGCGCTGGGCAGTGCCACCTTCTTTCATGGCGTCGACCTCACCAGCCCGCTACTGGTGGCGGTCACCAGCGTAGTGGGCACCATGCTGCACCTCTGGGGTACCGGCTACTTCCTGCACCGGCAGCGCAAGCGCCTCATCCAGATCAACGACGACCTCAAGCGCGAGCAGGAGAAGTCGGCGATCCTGGCGCATAACCTGGCGAAATACCTCTCGCCCCAGGTCTGGGAATCCATCTTCACGGGCAAGCAGCACATCGCCCTGGGCACCCAGCGCAAGAAGATCACGGTGTTCTTCTCCGACATCAAGGGCTTCACCGAGCTGTCCGAAGAACTCGAGGCCGAAGCCCTCACCGACATGCTCAACAACTACCTCAACGAGATGTCGAAGATCGCCGTGAAGTACGGCGGCACCATCGACAAGTTCGTCGGTGACTGCGTGATGGTGTTCTTTGGCGACGCCAACAGCCAGGGCGCCAAGAAGGACGCCGTGGCCGCGGTCTCCATGGCCATCGCCATGCGCAAGCACATGAAGGTCCTGCGCCAGCAGTGGCGCAGCCAGGGCATCAACAAGCCGCTGGAAATCCGCATGGGCCTGAACACCGGTTACTGCACGGTCGGCAACTTCGGCTCCAGCACGCGCATGGACTACACCATCATCGGTCGCGAAGTGAACCTGGCCAGCCGCCTGGAGAATGCCGCCGATGCCGGCGAGATCCTGATCAGCCACGAGACCTACTCGCTGGTCAAGGAAACCATCATGTGCCGCGACAAGAGCTGGATCACCGTCAAGGGCTTCAGCAAGCCGGTGCAGATCTACCAGGTGGTGGACTTCCGTCGCGACCTGGGCGCCTCCCCCAGCTATGTCGAACACGAACTGCCGGGCTTCTCCATGTACCTGGATACCAACAACATCCAGAACTACGACAAGGAGCGAGTCATCCAGGCGCTGCAACTGGCGGCGGAAAAGTTGAAGGACAAGGTGATCCTCTAACTCCTCCGCCTTTCCTGCAGGCAGAAAAAAGCCCCGAATATCCGGGGCTTTTTCATGGGACCGCGGGAATCAATCCTCGCGATAGCGACGCAGGCGCAGGGCCTTGCCAGCTACACGGGTGTCCTTGAGCTTGGTCAGCAGACGCTCCAGGCCTTCCTCGGGCAGCTCCACCAGGCTGAAGGAGTCACGGATCTGGATGCGGCCGATGGCCTCGCGATCCATGCCGCCTTCGTTGATGATGGCACCCAGCAGGTTCTTGGCGGCAACGCCGTCACGGGCGCCCAGGGCGGTGCGGCAACGCACGCGGCCTTCCGGCAGCGGCTGCATCGGACGACGCTCGCCGCGATCCGGACGCTCGCCGCGCTCAGGGCGGTCGCCCCGCTCAGGACGCTCGCCACGGGGACGTTCGCCACGACCGGCGCCGGGGGTCAGCGGCTGCTCGCGACGCACCGACTCGATATCCAGGGCGCGGCCGCTGGTCAGTTTGGCCAGCAGGGCCGCCGCCAGGGTCGAAGGATCGCACTGCAGACGCTCGCACAGTTCCTGACGCAGGGCGCCGTGAGTGGTGTCGGCATCGGCCAGCAGCGAACCCACGCCATCGGCCAGGCGGGAGATACGGGCTTCCAGCACGGCTTCGGCGTCGGGCAGGCGGATTTCGCCGACGCGCTGACCGGTGACGCGCTCGATGACCTGCAGCATGCGGCGCTCGCGCGGGGTGACCAGCAGCAACGCACGACCTTCACGACCGGCACGGCCGGTACGACCGATCCGGTGCACATAGGATTCCGGATCGTAGGGCATGTCCACGTTCAGCACGTGGGTGATGCGCGCCACGTCCAGACCACGGGCAGCGACGTCGGTGGCGACCACGATGTCCAGCGAACCGTCCTTGAGGGACTCGATGGTCTTCTCGCGCTGGGCCTGGGGCATGTCGCCATTCAGGGCGCTGACGCGATAGCCCTGGCGCTCCAGCAGCTCGGCCAGGTCCAGGGTCGCCTGCTTGGTGCGCACGAAGGCGATCAGGGCGTCGAAGTTCTCCACTTCCAGCAGGCGCAGCACCGAGGCCGGCTTCTGGTCGGCGTGGACCATCAGGTGCGCCTGCTCGATGCGGGCGACGGTCTGGGTCTTGGCCGCGATGCGGACGTGTTGCGGCTCCTTGAGGTGACGCTCGGCGATGGCGCGGATCGACGGCGGCAGGGTCGCCGAGAACAGCACGGTCTGGCGGGATTCCGGCATGGCTTCGAAGATGAATTCGAGGTCATCCATGAAGCCCAGCTTGAGCATCTCGTCGGCTTCGTCGAGCACCAGGTGCTGGACGGTGGCCAGCAGGTTGTCGTCGCGACGCAGGTGGTCGCACAGACGACCGGGGGTGGCGACCAGTACCTGGGCACCCATGCGCAGGGACTTCAGCTGCGGGCCCATGGGCGCGCCGCCGTAGAGGGCCACGACCTTCACGCCGGGCATCTCGGTGGAATAGGTTTCGCAGGCGGTAGCCACCTGCAGGGCCAGTTCACGGGTGGGAACCAGCACCAGAATCTGGGGTTCGCGACGGGACGGGTCGAGCTGCGAGAGCAGCGGCAGAGCGAAGGCTGCGGTCTTGCCGGTACCGGTCTGCGCCTGGCCGATCATGTCGTGGCCGGCGAGGATCACCGGGATGGACTGCGACTGGATGGGCGACGGCTCTTCGTAGCCGACGGCCTTGATGGCGGCGAGGATGGCGGGATTGAGATTGAGCGCAGCGAAATTGCTGATGTCCTGGGTCATTGTCTTGCCTCGTGTGCTTCGCAAAGACCCCAAAGCCAAGAGCTGCGCTTATCCGAATGACCGAAGTCGCCCAGGCAGCCAAGGTGTGAGCTTTTTGCGAAATAAAGATGAAAAAGGGGTGGAGCGTCTAGGATTGTTCGCCGTCGGGCGAACGCACGACCGGTGTAACCATGGCGGCGGACCGGGAAAATGCAGTTCCTGAACGGAAGGTCAAAAAGACCGGGGCGAATAATACCCGAACCCTGGACATTTCTCCAGAGAACCTTGGTCTACTTTTAGGGTCAGGTTGCCGCACGCAGGTTGTTCAGATAGGCCTCCAGATCGAAGCCGATGCGCAGGCTCAGTTCGCGAACGCGCTGCCGTGTGCCAGCCTCGTCCAGCTCCTGCTCCAGGCTCGCCGGTACCAGCAGGATCACGTTGCCCTCCACCACCGGGCACTCCCAGTAATGATGGCGGAACAGCCCGCGCAGCAGCGCCGCGCCCAGCGGCTTGCCGTCGGTGGCGCTCCACTGGTTGATCATCAACCAGCCGCCCGGGTTGAGCTTGGCCTGGCAGTCTTCCAGAAAGCGCCAGGCCAGGTGGGCGCTGGACGGGCCGACATCGGTGTAGAGATCGACAAAGATCAGATCTGCCGGCGCCGCGCTATCGAGCAGCTCCAGGGCATCGCCGATCCGGATCTGCAGCCGCGGATCTTCGCCAAGGCCAAGATGCTGCCGTGCCAGGCGCGGCACCGCGGGGCGCAGCTCCAGGGCTTCCACCGCCTCCAGGGGCAGCCACTTGAGGCAGGCCTGAGTCAGGGTGCCGGCGCCCAGGCCGAGAAAGAGCGCCCGCTGCGGCTGCGGGTGGCAGAGCGCGCCCAGCAGCATGGCGCGGTTGTAGTCGTATTCCAGCCAGGCGGGGTCCGTGGTGAAGACGCAGCTCTGCTCCACCTCTTCGCCAAATTCAAGGAAGCGATAAGGCCCCACCTCCACTACCCGAATCCGGCCATGGTCGTCGACGACCTCTTCCAGCAACACTTCCGTCTCGACCATCACCACCCTCCTCTATAGCCGCCCATGGTAGCCGCGATGGGCACTGTCTATCGAGAGTTGTCGCTGCTATCGGTTACCATGGAAGGCTTCGTCGCACCACTCAGAGAGAATCATGTCCGCGCCCTGGAGCCCCACCAGCTGGAGAGGCCTGCCCATCCAGCAACAGCCCGAATACCCCGATCAAGCCCGTCTCGCCGATGTCGAGCGCACCCTGGCGGGTTATCCGCCCCTGGTCTTTGCTGGCGAAGCCCGCGAATTGCGCCGACAGTTCGCTGAGGTCACCCAGGGGCGGGCCTTCCTGTTGCAGGGCGGCGATTGCGCGGAAAGCTTCTTCGAATTCTCTGCCGGCAAAATTCGCGACACCTTCAAGGTGCTGCTGCAGATGGCGGTGGTCATGACCTTTGCCGCCGGCTGCCCGGTGGTCAAGGTCGGTCGCATGGCCGGCCAGTTCGCCAAGCCACGCTCTGCGAATGACGAGGTCCAGGATGGCGTCTCCCTGCCAGCCTACCGCGGCGACATCGTCAATGGCATCGACTTCACCGAAGGCAGCCGTGTCCCGGATCCGCAGCGCCTGATCCAGGCCTACAAC
Organism: Pseudomonas benzopyrenica; assembly: GCF_036884265.1. NCBI lineage: Bacteria > Pseudomonadati > Pseudomonadota > Gammaproteobacteria > Pseudomonadales > Pseudomonadaceae > Pseudomonas > Pseudomonas benzopyrenica. The sequence continues at coordinate 2,562,996 of NZ_CP145723.1, forward strand.
CAATCCACCGCGACCCTCAACCTGTTGCGCGCCTTCGCCCAGGGTGGTTTCGCCGACCTGCACCAGGTGCATCGCTGGAACCTGGACTTCATCGCCAACTCGGCCCTGGCCGACCGCTATCACCAGTTGGCGGACCGCATCGACGAGACCCTGGCGTTCATGCGCGCCTGCGGCCTGGACACCGCGCCCCAGGTCAAGGAAACCAACTTCTTCACCGCCCACGAGGCGCTGCTGCTCAACTACGAAGAAGCCTTCGTCCGCCGCGACAGCCTGACCGGCGATTGGTACGACTGCTCCGCGCACATGCTCTGGATCGGCGACCGCACCCGTCAGCCCGACGGTGCCCACGTGGAATTCCTGCGTGGCGTGAACAACCCCATCGGCGTCAAGGTCGGCCCTTCCACCACCAGCGAAGACCTGATCCGCCTGATCGACACCCTCAATCCGGAGAACGATCCAGGCCGCCTCAACCTGATCGTGCGCATGGGCGTGGGCAAGGTTGGCGATCACCTGCCGCGGCTGATCCAGACCGTCGAGCGTGAAGGCCGCCAGGTGCTGTGGAGTTCCGACCCCATGCACGGCAACACCATCAAGGCCTCCAGCGGCTACAAGACCCGGGATTTCGCCAGCGTGCTGGGCGAGGTCAAGGAGTTCTTCGGCGTGCACAAGGCCGAGGGCACCTATGCTGGCGGCATCCATATCGAGATGACCGGACAGAACGTCACCGAGTGCATCGGCGGCGCCCGTCCGGTCACTGAGGACGCCCTCTCCGATCGTTACCACACCCATTGCGATCCGCGCCTGAACGCCGACCAGTCCCTGGAACTGGCCTTCATGATCGCCGAGACGCTCAAGGGCATCCGTCGTTGAGCAGCATGCGCGGCGCCCTCTACCGCCGCGCCACTGCCTCCCGCAAGACGTCCGCCGGCCCGTGCAACTGCAGGTCGGCGAGGCCCAGCCAGTCGGCCAGGGTCCGCAACTGCCCAGCCAGGGCATCCAGACCCTCGTCATCCAACCCCGCCGGCTCCAGGTGCACCGCATGCACCGCCAGGCGCGACTGCGCCCGCTCGGCGCGCAGATCCACCCGCGCGGCCAGCCGCTCTCGGTAGAGAAAGGGCAGCACATAGTAGCCATAGACCCGTTTGGGCGCCGGCGTGTAGATCTCCAGTCGATAGCGGAAACCGAACAACTGCTCGGTGCGCTCGCGCTCCCAGACCAGGGAATCGAAGGGCGACAGCAACGCGGCGGCCTGCACCGGCCGCCCGGGATTCGGGGTATCCACCACATAGGCTGGCTTCGACCAGCCCTGCACCTGGATCGGCTGCAGACTGCCCTCCTCCTGCAACTCGGCGATACCCTGGCGTGCTTCGGCGGGACTCAGACGGAAGTAGTCGCGCAGCTGGACCTCGCTCGCCACCCCCAGAGCACGGGCGCTGCGCAACAGCAGTGCCCGCCGTGCGGCTTCAGGCGTGGGGGCCGGAGCCGCGAGCAGCGCCGCCGGCAGTACCCGCTCGGGCAGGTCATAGAGCCGCTCGAAACCGCGCCGCCCCGCCACCGTCACCTCGCCGGCGGCGAACAGCCACTCCAGCGCCAGCTTGCCCGGACTCCAGTCCCACCAGGGACCGGCCTGCTCGGCACGCTTCGCCAGGCTGCCAGCGCCCAGGGCGCCGCGCTGCACGACCGCTTCCAGGGTCTGGGCGACGACCTGCGGCTGCTCGACGGCGAACCGTGCCAGCTGGCGATAGATGCCGACGCCCTGGCGCGCCTGCTCGCGACGCCAGCGCAATTCGGCCCAGACCTCGGCTGGCACCAGCGAGGCCTCGTGGGCCCAGCACTCATAGAGCTGGCGCTTGCGCCCCCGGCCCCAGGCCAGGGCATCGAAGTCGGCGAAGGCATAGCGGCCGAGACGACTGAACAGCGGTAGATAGTGCGAGCGCACCAGGGCGTTGACCGAGTCGATCTGCAGCACATTCAGGCGCACGGCCTGGCGGTACAGGGCGGCAGCGCCCGCGCCGCCCTTGGGTTGGCTACCGAAGCCCTGGGCGCGCAAGGCCAGGCGTCTGGCCTCGCGCAGGGAAAGGCTTTCCATCCGAACTCCTGATAGCGAGAGGTGATGCTCCACCCTAGCAGGATCGGCGGCCGCCCTCCTCTGCCGGCTGCTGCCAGAAGGGCTTGTCAGCCTCCTGCCAGGCATCGGCGCGACTCAGACCCAGGTCGTGCAAGGCACTGTCATCCAGCCGATAGAGCGCACGGCGCTGACGGGAGACCTGCATCGCTCGCTGCAACCAGGCCAGGGCCCGACGCAGGCGGCAGCTGACGTCCAGATATCCACGGGCGCGAGCGAACGAATCATGGTGAGTAGCGAGCCGAGCCATGGTGAAACTCCTTCTCCAAGGGGTATGGCGCAAGTCTGGAAGCTGGCATAACATCAATCCAACGAATCTTTCTAATGCGATCCATTCACCAGGCTGATGCCATGAACTATCCCAGCATAGAGACCGATCTGTTGCGCACCTTTGTCGCCATCGCTGACCAGGGCGGCTTCACCCGTGCCGCCGAAGTGGTCAATCGCACCCAGTCGGCGGTGAGCATGCAGATGCGCAAGCTCGAAGAAGACGTGCTGCAGCGGCGGCTGTTCGAGCGGGAGGGCCGCCAGGTACGCCTGACGGCGGAAGGCCAGATCCTGCTGGGCTTCGCCCGGCGGATCCTCAAGCTGCATGGCGAGGTGATGACTACCCTGCGCGAGCCGCACATGGTGGGCACGGTGCGTATCGGCACCCCCGATGACTATGTCATGAGGTTCATTCCGGGCATCCTGGCGGGCTTCGCCAAGGCCTATCCGCTGGTGCAGGTGGATGTCCACTGCGAGACCACCGCGGGCCTGCTGCAACGTCAGGACCTGGATCTGACCATCGTCACCCGCGAACCGGGCAACGAGATCGGCCTGCCCCTGCGTCGCGAGCGCTTCATCTGGGCCGAGGCGCCGGGTTTCGATATCCACCAGCGCGATCCGTTGCCGCTGGCGATGTTCAACACCTCGTGCTTTCTCAGCGAATGGGCCCGACGCGCCCTGGACAGTCGTGGGCGTGGCTATCGTCTGGCCTACAGCAGCCCGAGCCTTGCCGCCCTGCTCGGCATCGTCAAGGCCGGCCTCGCCGTCACCGCGCAGCTGGAAAGCCTGCTGCCGAGCGAGCTGCGCCGACTGGGAGAGGCCGACGGCATGCCCGACCTGCCGGCCTGCTCCATCGAACTGCTGCGCAATCCGCGCAGCGCCTCGCCGATCATCGACACCCTCGCCGAGCACATCGCCGAGGGCTTTCGGCAGTAGTCAGCGCAGCGCCAGCAGCACCGCACACAGCAGCAGGAAACCACAGAATAGCAGCCGCAGTAGGCGCTCTGGCAGCTGGTGCGCCAACTTCACGCCCCAGCTCACGCTGAGCAGCCCACCCAGGGCGAGCGGAATACCCACGCTCCAGTCGACTTCCCCATGCCAGGCGTAGCTGGCCAGGGTGACCCCGGTGGTGGGCAGCGCCATGGCCAGGGACATGCCCTGGGCCGCCACCTGGGTCAGGCCCATGACTCCGGCCAGGATCGGCGTGGCGATCACCGCCCCACCGACACCGAACAGCCCGCCGACCATACCCGCCACCAGCCCCAGCACGCCGAGACCCAGCCGGCTCGGCGTCGTCAGCGGCGGCTGGCCACGACGATAGAGTTGCCAGAGGTTGTAGAGCACCAGCAGGAACAGGAAGCCGACGAAGCCGTGGCGCATCGAGCGGGCATCCAGGGACACCGCCAAGGCCGTGCCCACCAGGGCCGACAGCATCCCGGCCGCGGCCAGCAGCCCGGCGCTTTGCCAGTCGATGCGGTTGCGCTGGTTGTACTTGTAGACCGACAGCAGCACGTTGGGCACCACCATCACCAGGGCGGTGCCCTGGGCCAGTTGCTGGTCGAGGCCGAACAGCAGGGCCAGCACCGGAATGGCGATCAAGCCGCCGCCGATGCCGAACAGGCCACCCACCACGCCCAGCAGCGCGCCGAGGACGACATCGATCAACAACGTAAACAGCGGTTCCACGATGGCACTATCCAGCAGCGAAGAAAGGTTGAAACAGCGGTCGATCCCGGCAGACACCCAGACAGCAAAAAGCCCGGCAAGCCGGGCTTTCTGTCGAGACGCCTGGTTTAGACCTTGGCGCGCGACTTGTACTCGTTGGTACGGGTGTCGATCTCGATGTGGTCGCCGATATCGCAGAATTCGGAAACCTTCAGCTCGTAGCCATTGTTCAGGCGCGCGGTCTTCATGACCTTGCCCGAGGTGTCGCCGCGAACGGCCGGCTCGGTGTAGGCGATCTGGCGCACGATGGTGGTGGGCAGTTCGATGGAGATGACGCGATCGTTGTAGAACACCGCTTCGCAGACGTCGGTCATGCCGTCTTCGATGAAGGCGATGGCTTCGCCCAGGTCGTCTTTCTCGACTTCGTACTGGTTGTAGTCGTTGTCGACGAACACATACAGGGGATCGGCGAAGTAGGAATAGGTCACTTCCTTGCGATCCAGAATCACCGGCTCGAGCTTGTCATCGGCGCGGAAGACGGTCTCGGTCGCGCTGCCGGAGAGCAGGCTCTTCAGCTTCATCTTGACCACTGCAGCGTTACGGCCGGACTTGTTGTATTCAGCTTTCTGGATGACCCAGGGAGCGTTGTCGATCATGGCCACTTGGCCGGCACGGAACTCTTGTGCGGTTTTCATGCGGTTATCCGTATGGATGGAAGAACGGGATTTCGAGGCGCCATATGATAGCCAATCTGTATGGAAATGCACCAGGCTGGCGGCAAGATCGCTGTGAGAAGCCATCCGATCGCTCCAATCCCGCGCCAGCAGACGCCAGTCCTCGACCTGCGCCTCCAGCGTCGACCAGGCCATCGCCAGGTCGCCGCGACCGTTCCAGGCTAGCCATAGGTCACTGACCGCAGCGCCCAGTTCAGGGGTGCCCGAGGCGACATAGCGCGCCAGAAAGGCCTCGAGCTTGACGAAGTGGGCGTCCTCTTCCTGCGGATAGATGTGCCAGACGAAGGGATGCGCCGCCCACTGGGCGCGGACGAAGGAGTCCTCGCCACGGATGGCATTGAAGTCACAGCACCACAGCAGCCGGTCGTAGTCCTGCTGGGAGACGAAGGGCAGCACCTGCACCCGCAGGGCGCCGCGACGGTGGCTGTCGCCGGCCTTGAGCCAGTCGACGCCGAGCCAGGCGGCGACGTTGGCCAGCACCCGGCCCTCCGGTACCAGCAGGCAGGTGGGGCGCGTGCCGGCGCTGAGGGCATCGAGCCAGTCGATCAGCGCCGGGTTCTCGTAGGCGAACAGCGAGAACAGTCGCTCCCCGGGCTGGCGTCGAACGCCCAGCCCAGCCAGAAAGTCGTCCCGGGCCGTGGCCGCCTGGAGGAAGCCGTCACGCTGATCGAGCAGGTCGTGCTCACGCAGCAGTCCGCCCACCTTGGCGGTGAAGCCGGGAAAGAAGAAATACTTGTTCAGCCCGGTGGGTTGCAGCGACGGCAGGGCGTGGCAGCCTTCGATCCATTCCTCCGCGCTCAGGTATTCCAAGTTCAGCCAGAGCGGTCGCTCGGCGCGACGCGCCATGGCCGTGACGAAGCCGTCCGGCAGCTGGCAGGCGAAGGCCTCCACCACCACGTCGCCCGGCTCCGCCGCGGTCCAGTCGGCGTGCCAGCGCCGTACTTCGACGCCGCGGTGCCATTGCTGCTCGGCCGCGCCATCGACCCCCGGCTGGATGCGTGCCAGGGGATAGAGGTCGTCGATCCAGAGGCGGACCTGCTGGTCATGTTCGGCGACCAGCTGATGGGCCAGGCGCCAGGTGATGCCGGCGTCACCATAGTTGTCCACCACGGTGCAGAAGATGTCCCAGGCTGCCATGCCATACCTCTAAGTCATTGATATCGAATCATGTTCTGCGCCCTTGCCAGGCGGTCGCGAGGCGGATTCCAGTGAACCCAATCACACCGCGACCACGAGCGGGTCGGTAGTATCCGCGCTTTTTCGGACGGATTCTCCATGTCGTTGCGCCCCGCCCTGCTGTTCTGCCTGAGCCTGGCTTCCTTGAGCGCCCTGGCGACCCCCCAGCCGCCTCGCACCTTCAGCGAAGCCAAGGTGGTCGCGGCCAAGGTCTATGCCAAGCAGGGCGTGGATTTCTATTGCGGTTGCCACTACAACGGCAAGACCGTGGACCTCAAGAGCTGTGGCTACGTCCCGCGCAAGAGCGCCCAGCGCGCCAGCCGTATCGAATGGGAACACATCGTGCCGGCCTGGGTGATCGGCCATCAGCGCCAATGCTGGCAGAAAGGCGGCCGCAAGAACTGCACCGCCAACGATCCGGTGTACCAGAAGGCCGAGGCCGATCTCTTCAACCTGGTGCCGGTGGTCGGCGAGGTCAATGGCGATCGCAGCAACTTCGCCTTCGGCTGGCTGCCGCAGAAACCGAGCCAGTACGGTGCCTGCCAGATGGTGGTGGACTTCAAGGCCAAGACCGCCATGCCGCGCCCGGAGATCCGCGGCATGGTGGCGCGCACCTACTTCTACATGAGCGACCGCTACGGTCTGCGCCTGTCCAAGCAGGACCGCCAGCTCTATACCGCCTGGACCAAGCAGTACCCGCCGGAAGCCTGGGAGCGCCAGCGCAACCAACGGCTGGCCTGCATCATGGGGCGTGGCAATCCCTATGTAGGCGAGACCAAGGCCTGCAAGTAAGGCGGTGCAGAGCCAGTTCAAAGGCTCTCAGGCTGCGCAGGGGATGCCGCTATGGAATCTCAGCTCGCGATCGCTGGAGGTGATCAACTCCACTTCCAGGGCACGCACCTCGGCGATCTTGGCGTCGACGTCGTCGCGCTCGCCATAGAGATAGGCGAGCTTGAGATAGTCCTGGAAATGCCGGGCCTCGGAGGCCAGCAGGCCGCTATAGAACTTGCCCAGCTCCGCGTCTAGGTGGGGCGCCACAGCACCGAAGCGTTCACAGGAGCGGCACTCGATGAAGGCGCCGATCACCAGGCTGTCGGTCAGCTTCAGCGGCTCGTGGTTGCGACAGAGCTTGCGCAGGGCACCGGCATAGCGCGCCGAACTGACGTTGCGGTGCTCGATGCCACGGCGCTTCATGATTTGCAGCACCTGCTCGAAATGGCGCAGCTCTTCACGGGCGATGCGGGACATCTTCCAGGACAGCTCGGCGCGATTGGAATAGGTGAACAGATAGTGAAAGGCGGCGCCAGCGGCCTTCTTCTCGTTGTTGGCGTGGTCCTGCAGCAGCGTCGGCAGGTCCTGCAGCGCGGCCTCGACCCAGGCATCCGGCGTGCGGCAACCGAGGAATTCGTTCATCTCGGGCAAGGACATCAGCGTAATCCCGTGCAAAAGCCGCGCATTATAGAGAAAGGCGCGCGCCTGGGCAGCGCCACTCGCCCGGCAGCACTCAGACGCGGCTGTCGACGCCTTCGAGCAGGAAGCGTGGGGCGATGTAGCGATCGTAGTGAGCTTCGGACAGGAGGAAGAATTCCCGGTCGATGGCGTCACGCAGATCGGCAAGGGGGCGCTCGCGAAACTCCGGCAAGAGGCGCACGCCATAGGCATCCAGCTGCTGGATATGGCGCGCACCGCGGGCCAGCAGCTGGTAGGCCCAGCAGTATTCCGACTGATCCGACCGGAAGCGGATGCTGCGCTGCTGCAATTGCTGGCGCAAAAGCCCCGGATCGAAGACATCGACCTTGGCCGACACCACCTGCACCAGCAGCAATTCCAGACGCGCCCAGACGGCGCGGCGCTCTTCTTCGCCGTAGAGATTCCAGTTCACCACCTCGTGGTGGAATCTCTTGCAGCCACGGCAGACGTGGTCGCCGAACATCGTCGAGCACAGGCCGACACAGGGCGTCTTGATAACAGGAGCGGGCATGGGCGGCAAGCCTTGGAGCAAAACGCCTAGTCTAGCCGGAAACGTCGACGACCGGCGCGGGCCACCCGCGCCGGTCGTGCAGAACCCCAGGCCAAATCACACCGCGGCGACGCTCCGGCTTGGCAGCGGATTGGCGCTACGGCGGCTCAGCCCGTAGAAGAACAGCCCGCCCAGGAAGCAGCCGGTGAACCAGGCGAAGTTGGCGATGGGCTTGAACCAGGGCACGAAGGTGAAGCACAGCCCGATCAGCGCCGCGGCCACCAGTGCCTGGACCGCGACCCAATTGACGCCGCCGCTATACCAGTAGGCGCCACTCGGGCTGTCGTCGAACAACGCATCGACATCGATGCGGCCCTTGCGCAGCAGGTAGTAGTCCACCAGCAGGATGCCGAACAGCGGGCCGATGCAGGACGCCAGGACGTCCAGGGTGTAGTGGATCACCTCGGGGTTGTTGAACAGATTCCAGGGGGTGAGGAAGATCGAGGCCACCGCGGCGATCATGCCGCCCGCGCGCCAGCTGATCTTGCTCGGGGCCACGTTGGCGAAGTCGAAGGCGGGCGAAACGAAGTTGGCGACGATGTTGATGCCGATGGTGGCGGTGACGAAGGTGAAGGCACCCAGCAGCACCGCAGTGGTGTTGTCGATCCGCGCCACGGTGGCGATGGGATCGTGGATCATCTCGCCGAACACCGGAAGGGTGCCGGACACGATCACCACGGTGACCAGGGAAAAGGCCAGGAAGTTGATCGGCAGGCCCCAGAAATTCCCGCGACGAACGTCCTGCATGGAGCGGCAGTAGCGGCTGAAGTCACCGAAGTTGAGCGTGGGCCCGGAGAAATAGGACACCACCAGGGCGATGGCGACGATCACCTGGCCAAAGGCCGCCCAGCCGGTCAGCTGCTTTTCCGCCAGGGTAAAGCTGATATTGCTCCAGCCGGCGCGCCAGACGATCCAGGCGGCGAGCAGGAACATCACCGCATAGACGGCAGGGCCAGCCCAGTCGATGAAGCGGCGAATGGACTCCATGCCGGCCCAGAACACGCAGGCCTGCAGGAACCAGAGGGTCAGAAAGCCACCCCAGCCCAGGTAGGAAAGACCCAGGAAATCGCTGTCGCCATAGACCGCCAACGCGGGGAAGAAGCGCAGCACCACGATGACCAGGGCGCTGGAGGCCAGGTAGGTCTGGATGCCGTACCAGGCCACCGCGATCAGGCCACGGATCACCGCTGGAATGTTCGCGCCGAAGACGCCGAAGGCCAGCCGGCAGACCACCGGATAGGGTACGCCAGCCTGCTGGCTGGGCCGGGCGACCAGATTGGCGATGACCTGAACGATGCAGATCCCCACCAGCAGCGCGATCAACACCTGCCAGCTGGCCAGCCCCAGGGCGAACAGGCTGGCGGCGAAGACATAGCCGCCGACGCTGTGCACGTCGCTCATCCAGAAGGCGAAGATGTTGTACCAGCTCCATTTCTGCTCGACCGGGCCGAGGTCTTCGTTGTACAGACGTGGGCTGTAGCCCGGGGGAATCTGCTGGTTCATGAATCGCCTCCTCCGTGGTGGCGGGTACCTGCATACGGCGCCCGCCTTGTTTTGTATACAATCCCACCGAGCAGAGACCGTGCCAGTTACCGCGAAATACCCTTAACTCGCTGGCTCACTAGGGATTTTTCACAGGAAAAGCTACCAATGCAGCATTCCAGACGTTACCGGACGTGCACTTCCCTGGGGCGTTTGGTGGCAGACAGGCGCTACCTTGGCGCACAGAGTCGACCAGATTCCCCCATCGTCGACGCCCCATAACTTGTATACAATCTAGGCAAATCGCCGGAGCCAGCCCATGAGTGCAGTACCCTCGCCGCTCGCCGTTGCCGCCTCTCCCCGGGACGAGCGGATCTACCAGGACATCCTCGACGCCATCGTCGAGCATCGCCTGAGCCCGGGCACCCGGCTGCCGGAAGACACCCTGGCGGAAACCTTCGGCATCAGTCGTACCGGCATTCGCAAAGTGCTGCAGCGGCTGGCCCTGGAACGCCTGGTGACCCTGCGCGCCAATCGCGGTGCCCAGGTCGCCCAGCCCAGCGCCAAGGAAGCCCAGGACATCCTCGCCGCGCGCCAGCTGATCGAACCGGCGCTGATGCCCCTGGTGGCCGCACGGGTCGACAGCGCCCAGCTCGCGCCCTTGCGGCAGCTGTGCATCGAGGAGCACGAGGCGCAGCATGGCGGCCGCCACAGCCTGGCGATCCAGCTGTCCGCGCGCTTCCACGTCGAACTCGCCGCCCTCGCCGACAACCAGGTGCTGACCGAGCAGGTCGCCCAACTGGCCAGTCGCTCCTCGCTGCTGATCGCCATCTATGGCTCGCGGCACAGTCTGGGTTGCGATTGCGGCCAGCACGAAGACCTGCTGGACCTGCTCGTCCAGGGCAAGGGCGCGGCCGCCAGCGACTGGATGGCGCAGCATCTGCGCCTGATCCGCGAATCCCTGCGGATCGACCGGCCTGTGGCCGCCGAGCCCGATTTCCGCAGCATCTTCAAACGCAGTTGAGGCGTCCCATGCAGATTCAGGTCATCAATCCCAATACCAGCGCCAACATGACCGCCAAGATCGGTCGCGCAGCCCAGGCCATCGCCCGCCCGGGTACCACCATTCTCGCCAGCAACCCCGAAGCCGGTCCGGTTTCCATCGAGAGTCACTACGACGAAGCCGTGGCTGCGGTTGGCGTGATCGAGGAAATGCGCAAGGGCGTCGACGCGGGCTGCGCGGCCCATGTCATCGCCTGCTTCGGCGATCCGGGCCTGCTGGCCGCGCGGGAAATGGCCAAGGGGCCGGTGCTGGGTATCGCCGAGGCCGGTTTTCACCTGGCCAGCCTGCTGGCCACCCGCTTCGCCGTGGTGACCACCCTCACCCGCACCCGCATCATCGCCGAGCACCTGCTGCAGCGTTACGGCTTCGCCGAGCTGTGCACCTCGGTGCGCTGCATCGACCTGCCGGTGCTGGCGTTGGAGGCCGCCGACGACAGCCTGATCGAGCTGATCGCCGCCGAGGGGCGTCGCGCCCGGGACGAGGAAGGTGCCGGGGCCATCGTGCTGGGCTGTGGCGGCATGGCCGATCTGCGCGAAGCCCTGAGCGAGGCCATCGGCATTCCGGTGATCGAAGGTGTCAGCGCCGCGGTCAAGCTGGCCGAATCCTTGGTCGACCTGGGCCTGGGCACCAGCAAGCACGGTGACCTGGCCTATCCCATCGCCAAGCCCTTCAGCGGACGCTTCGCGCATCTGGGTCGCTAGGCTACGGCCAAGGTCTAACGGCGTGACGCACAGGATGCGACAACGCGGCGCTTAACTTCGTCAGAGGCTTGGCGTAGAATTAGGCAGCCTTATAGGCGCAATGTCCGATACGAAGCTGTTTTCAAAGCGTCACGAGCAAAGTATCCGGCGATCCGGCAGCGGCGGCTTCATCAACCGCCTGCTGCCGATTAGCTCTCCAGCAGCCGGCGTAAAACTTTGAAAACAGCTTCCAGCGGAATGCGTCCGGCGCGACGGCGGTCCTGCCCGCAGCCTCCCCCGTCATACCCTGCCGGATACATTTCGGGGCGCCAGCCCCCGGACGCAATATTGGACCACTGATGAGGGTCAACCTGTGCTTGAAGCCTATCGTAAACACGTAGAAGAGCGTGCCGCCCAGGGCATCGTGCCCCAGCCGCTGAACGCCGAACAAACGGCCGGTCTGGTCGAACTGCTGAAGAATCCCCCGGCCGGTGAGGAAGAATTCCTCGTCGACCTCATTACCAACCGCGTACCGCCGGGCGTCGACGAAGCCGCCTACGTGAAGGCCGGTTTCCTCTCCGCCATCGCCAAGGGCGAAGCCCAGTCCCCGCTGATCTCCCGTCAGCGCGCTACCGAGCTGCTGGGCACCATGCAGGGCGGCTACAACATCGCCACCCTGGTCGAGCTGCTGGACGACGCCGAACTGGGCGCCGTGGCCGCCGAGCAACTCAAGCACACCCTGCTGATGTTCGACGCCTTCCACGACGTGGCCGAGAAAGCCAAGGCGGGCAATGCCCACGCCAAGGCCGTCATGCAGTCCTGGGCCGAAGGCGAGTGGTACAAGAAGCGTCCGGAAATCGCCGAGAAGTACACCCTGACCGTGTTCAAGGTGCCAGGCGAGACCAACACCGACGACCTCTCCCCCGCCCCTGACGCCTGGTCGCGTCCGGACATCCCGCTGCACGCCCTGGCCATGCTGAAGATGGCCCGCGACGGCATCGTGCCCGAGCAACAAGGCAGCATCGGTCCGCTCAAGCAGATCGAGGAAGTGCGTGCCAAGGGCTTCCCGGTCGCCTACGTCGGTGACGTGGTCGGCACCGGTTCTTCCCGCAAGTCCGCCACCAACTCGGTGCTGTGGTTCTTCGGCGACGACATCCCCTACGTGCCCAACAAGCGCGCGGGCGGTTTCTGCTTCGGCTCCAAGATCGCGCCGATCTTCTACAACACCATGGAAGACGCCGGTGCCCTGCCGATCGAATTCGACGTGTCTGAGCTGGAAATGGGCGACGTCATCGACGTCTATCCCAAGGCTGGCAAGGTCACCCGCCATGGCAGCGACGAGGTGCTCGCCACCTTCGAACTCAAGACCCCCGTGCTGCTGGACGAAGTCCGCGCCGGCGGCCGTATCCCGCTGATCGTCGGCCGTGGCCTGACCGAGAAGGCGCGTGCCGAACTGGGCATGGGTCCGACCGACCTGTTCAACAAGCCGGACCAGCCGGCCGAGAGCAGCAAGGGCTACACCCTGGCGCAGAAGATGGTCGGCAAGGCCTGCGGCGTCGAGGGCGTGCGCCCCGGCACCTACTGCGAGCCGAAGATGACCACCGTCGGTTCCCAGGACACCACCGGCCCGATGACCCGCGACGAGCTGAAGGACCTGGCCTGCCTGGGCTTCTCGGCTGACCTGGTGATGCAGTCCTTCTGCCATACCGCGGCCTATCCCAAGCCCATCGACGTCAAGACCCACCACACCCTGCCGGATTTCATCCGCACCCGTGGCGGTGTTTCCCTGCGTCCGGGCGACGGCATCATCCACAGCTGGCTGAACCGCATGCTGCTGCCCGACACCGTCGGCACCGGTGGCGATTCCCACACCCGCTTCCCGATCGGCATCTCCTTCCCGGCCGGTTCCGGCCTGGTGGCCTTCGCCGCGGCCACCGGCGTCATGCCGCTGGACATGCCGGAGTCGGTCCTGGTGCGTTTCAAGGGCAAGATGCAGCCCGGGATCACCCTGCGCGACCTGGTGCATGCCATCCCCTACTACGCCATCCAGAAGGGCCTGCTGACCGTCGAGAAGAAGGGCAAGAAGAACATCTTCTCCGGCCGCATCCTCGAGATCGAAGGCCTGGAAGACCTGACCGTGGAGCAGGCGTTCGAGCTGTCCGATGCCTCCGCCGAGCGTTCCGCTGCCGGTTGCACCATCAAGCTGTCGCCCGAGTCGATCACCGAGTACCTGCAGTCCAACATCACCCTGCTGCGCTGGATGATCGAGGAAGGCTACGGTGACCCGCGTACCCTGGAGCGCCGCGCGCGCGCCATGGAAGCCTGGATCGCCAACCCGGAGCTGCTCGCCGCCGATGCCGATGCCGAATACAGCGAAGTCATCGAGATCGACCTGTCCGAGGTCAACGAGCCGGTGCTGTGCGCCCCGAACGATCCGGACGACGCCCGTCTGCTGTCCCAGGTGGCCGGCGACAAGATCGACGAGGTGTTCATCGGTTCCTGCATGACCAACATCGGTCACTTCCGCGCCGCCGGCAAGCTGCTGGACAAGGTCAAGGGCTCGATTCCGACCCGCCTGTGGCTGTCGCCGCCGACCAAGATGGACCAGCACCAGCTGACCGAGGAAGGCTACTACGGCATCTACGGCAAGGCTGGCGCACGCATGGAAATGCCGGGCTGCTCGCTGTGCATGGGCAACCAGGCCCGCGTAGCCGCCAACGCCACCGTGGTGTCCACCTCCACCCGTAACTTCCCCAACCGCCTGGGCGACGGCGCCAACGTCTACCTGGCGTCGGCGGAACTGGCCGCGGTGGCCTCGATCCTGGGCAAGCTGCCCACCGTCGAGGAATACATGGAATACGCGAAGAGCATCGACAGCATGGCCGCGGACGTCTACCGCTACCTGAGCTTCGACCAGATCGCCGAATTCCGTGAAAGCGCCGAGAAGGCCCGTATCGCCGCCGTCGAAGTCTGACGTTAGCGTTAGGTACTGAAAAACCGCCCTTCGGGGCGGTTTTTTATTGCGCCGCGATCCTGGCTGTCAAGGACAGCTGCCTCCCCTTGAACCGGTCTTAAGCGGCGGTTAACTCAAACGCCCTACCCTCAGATTTCCTTCTACCGAGATCACTCCATGAAACGTCTTGTCATCGTGAGCCTATCCACCCTGCTGCTCGGTCTCAGCCAGACGACGATGGCAGCGGGTTGTATCAAGGGCGCCATGATTGGCAGCGTGGCGGGGCATGTGGCCGGTCACCACGCCATCGCCGGTGCCGTCGCCGGTTGCGTCATCGGCCATCACCTGGCGGCGAAGGCCAAGGAAGAGCAGCGGTACGGTCATTCCTGAATGCGATGAGGTGCTTTCCAGCGGTGGACATGAGTCGCTATCAACATCGCGACTATTCACCGAAGCAGCCATTTGCACGGCGCCTGAGACGGCTTTAACGCAGACTCTTCACGCTCTCCCCAAGCCCAGTCCGTATCGCGGCCATGGGCTGCTCCTGCAGCTTCAGGCATGGCTGTAGGAGCGGCCCATGGCCGCGATATCGATAGTCCGCCAACGACCCAGGTGATTAATGGCGTCCAGGGCGACTTGGCGGCCAAGCTGTAGCGCAGGAGAACTGGCGAGGCTCGGCAAGGTCAATTGTTACAGGACATTACTTCGCACCCACGAGAGGTCGCCACCATGAAGCTCCTGCCTACCCTTGCCCTTTCCGCTCTGCTACTCGGCGCCAGCCAAGCCACCTTTGCCGCTGGCTGCGTCAAGGGCGCCGTGGTCGGGGGCGCCGCGGGTCATGTCGCCGGTGGTCACGGCGTCGCCGGTGCCGCCGCGGGCTGCGCCATCGGGCACCACGAGGCCAACAAGAAGGCCAAGGAAGACCAGCAGGCCGCGCCCAAGCAATAGTCGCAAGGCCCCGCCAGCACTGGCAGGCGGGGCCGATTTAACGCTTTCTTTACGCCCCGCCACCGCTCCCCGCCTCGCTTCTTTACGCCCCTCCTCCCGACAATTTCTCCACGCGGCAACGGCCGTCTCTGGAGAACTCGTGATGACCCCCTGGAATCTTCTGGCCCTGCTCCTGGCACTGGGTCTGTTCGTCTATCTGCTGGCGGCGCTGCTACGCGCCGGCCGATCCTAGGGAGGCGGCATGGACAGCCAAGCCGCGTTCCTGATCCTGGCCTTCCTGGCCCTGACCTTTCTTCCTGCTCCTTTCCTGGGGCGTTACTTCTACCGTGCGTTGGAAGGCGAGCGGACCTGGCTGACCTTTGTCGGCGGCCCGTTGGAGCGCCTGACGCTGAAGGTGGTGGGCTCAGATGGTCGCGGCCAGGACTGGCGCACCTATGCCATCGCCCTGGTGCTGTTCAATGGGCTGGGCATCGTGCTGTTGTTCGCCATCCTCGTACTCCAGGGCGGTCTGCCGTTGAATCCGCAGCAGCTGCCCGGGCTGGAATGGACCCTGGCGCTGAACACCGCCATCAGCTTCGTCACCAACACCAACTGGCAGGCCTATAGCGGCGAAGCCTCGCTGAGCTATTTCAGCCAGATGGTCGGCCTGGGCGTGCAGAACTTCGTCAGCGCCGCGGTGGGCGTGGCCGTGCTCGCCGCCCTAGCCCGCGGCATCACCCGCCGCAGCGTGCAGGAAATCGGCAATTTCTGGGTGGACCTGTTTCGCGCGGTCTTCTATATCCTGCTGCCCCTGTGCGTGCCACTCGCTCTGCTGCTGATCTGGCAGGGCGTCCCCCAGACCTTCGCCGCCTACGTCGATGCCACCACCCTGCAGGGGGCCAGCCAGACCCTGCCGCTGGGTCCGGCCGCCAGCCAGATCGCCATCAAGCAACTGGGTACCAATGGCGGCGGGTTCTTTGGCGTCAACTCGGCGCATCCGTTCGAGAACCCCACGGCGCTGAGCGATCTGCTGGAGCTGTCGGCCATCCTGATGATTCCGGCGGCCCTGGTGTTCAGCTTCGGTCACTACATCAAGGATCGGCGGCAGAGCTGGGCGATCTTCGCCGCCATGTTCGGCCTGCTGGTGGTCGGAGGCGCCGTGGCCATCGGTGCCCAGAACCACGCCAACCCCGCGCTGGCCGGCCTGGCGATCACCCAGGAGGCGTCCCTGGAAGGCCTGGAGACCCGCTTCGGCGGTACGGCGTCAGCGCTCTGGGCAACAGTGACCACCGCCGCCTCCAACGGCTCGGTGAACGCCATGCATGACAGCCTAGCCCCCCTGACCGGCCTGATCGCCCTGTTCAACATGATGCTTGGCGAGGTGATCTTTGGCGGCGTCGGCGCCGGTCTCTACGGCATGCTGCTGAATGTGCTGATCGCCGTCTTCATCGCCGGCCTGATGGTGGGCCGTACCCCGGAATATCTGGGCAAGAAGCTGGAAGCTCCTGAGGTACGGCTGCTGGTGGCGACCCTGCTGGTCATGCCGCTGGGCGTGCTGGTGCTGGGCGCCATCGCCGCCAGCGTTCCGGCCGGCGTGGCCGGGATCGGCGCCACGGGTCCCCATGGCTTCAGCCAGCTGCTCTATGCCTACACCTCGGCCACGGCCAACAACGGCTCGGCCTTTGGCGGCTTCAGCGCCAACACCCCCTTCCACAACCTGATGCTGAGCCTGGCCCTGCTGATCGGTCGCTTCGGCTACATCCTCCCGGTTCTGGCCATAGCCGGCAGCCTCGCGGCCAAGCGCCCCGTGCCGCTCGGTCCCAACAGCTTTCCCACCCACGGCCCGCTGTTCGTCACCCTGCTGGTGATCACCCTGCTGCTGGTGGGCGGCCTGACCTTCCTGCCGACGCTCGCCCTGGGGCCGATCGCCGACCATCTGCAACTGTTCGGAGTCCGCTGAAATGGATGCCCAGACCCACACCCTGCCCACTCCTACCCCTGGCACCCTGTGGCGCCAGGCGCTGCGGCAGGCCTTCGTCAAGCTCGACCCGCGCCAGCAGATCCGCTCGCCGGTGATGTTCGTGGTCGAGATCACCGCGCTGTTCTCCACCCTGCTGTGCCTGGCGCCGGACAATGGCGTGAGCACCGGGGTGGCGGTGCAGATCACCCTCTGGCTGTGGTTCACCCTGCTGTTCGCCAACTTCGCCGAAGCCCTCGCCGAGGGACGTGGCAAGGCGCGCGCCGACAGCCTCAAGGGCATCGGCCAGAATCTCGCCGCTCGCCTGGAGGAAAACGGCGAGCAGCGCATGGTGCCGGCCAGCTCCCTGCGCAAGGACCAGATCGTGCGGGTGGAAGCCGGCGAGCTGATCCCCGGTGACGGCGAGATCATCGAAGGCGTGGCCGCGGTCAACGAGGCGGCCATCACCGGGGAATCGGCGCCAGTGATCCGCGAATCCGGCGGCGACCGCTCGGCGGTCACCGGCAACACCCGGGTGGTGTCGGACTGGATCCGGGTGCGCATCACCGCCAACCCCGGCGAGTCGACCCTGGATCGGATGATCGCCCTGGTGGAAGGCGCCAAGCGGCAGAAGACCCCCAACGAGGTCGCCCTGGACATCCTGCTGATCGGCCTGACGCTGATCTTCCTGCTGGTGGTGGTGACCCTGCAGCCCTTCGCCGCCCTGGCCGGTGGCGAGCTGCCGCTGCTGTTCCTGGTGGCCCTGCTGGTGACCCTGATCCCCACCACCATCGGCGGCCTGCTCTCCGCCATCGGCATCGCCGGCATGGATCGCCTGGTGCGGCTGAACGTGATCGCCACCTCGGGGCGCGCCGTGGAAGCCGCCGGTGACGTCCATACCCTGTTGCTGGACAAGACCGGCACCATCACCTTCGGCAACCGCCGCTGCAGCGCCCTGTACGCGGCCCAGGGCATCACCCCCAAGGCCCTGGCCGAGGGCGCCCTCTATGCCTCGCTGGCCGACGAAACCCCGGAAGGTCGCTCGGTGGTGGAGTACCTGCGCAACCTGCATCCGCTGGAGGAGCCACCACGCGCCCAGGTCGCGCCCATCCCCTTCAGCGCCGAGACGCGCCTGTCGGGCATCGACTGGCAGGGCCGCGAGTATCGCAAGGGTGCGGTGGACGCCGTGCTGCTGTTTCTCGGCCAGACCCGCGCCGACCTGCCGGAGGTGCTGGCCCGGGAGATCGAGACCATCGCCAAGAGCGGCGGCACCCCACTGCTGGTCTGCGGCGAAGGCCGCCTGCTGGGCGCCATCCACCTCAAGGACGTGGTCAAGCCGGGCATCCGCGAGCGCTTCGCCGAGTTGCGCACCCTGGGCATCCGCACCGTGATGGTGACCGGCGACAACCCCCTGACCGCCACCGCCATCGCCGCCGAGGCCGGGGTGGACGACGTCATCGCCGAGGCCACGCCGGAAAAGAAGCTGGAGCGCATCCGCAGCGAACAGGCCGAGGGCAAGCTGGTGGCCATGTGCGGTGACGGCGCCAACGACGCCCCGGCCCTGGCCCAGGCCGATGTCGGCATGGCGATGAACGATGGCACCCAGGCCGCCCGCGAGGCCGCCAACCTGGTGGATCTGGATTCGGACCCCACCAAGCTGCTCGACGTGGTGCAGGTGGGCAAGGAGCTGCTGGTGACCCGCGGTGCCCTGACCACCTTCTCGGTGGCCAACGACGTAGCCAAGTACTTCGCCATCCTGCCCGCGCTGTTCGCCGGCATCTATCCGCAGCTCAACCTGCTCAACGTGATGCACCTGGCCAGTCCGCAGAGTGCCATCCTCTCGGCCATCGTGTTCAACGCCCTGATCATCGTCGCGCTGATTCCCCTGGCGCTGCGCGGGGTACGGGTCAAGGCCGCCAGCGCCGCCGCCCTGTTGCGCCGCAACCTGCTGATCTATGGGCTGGGCGGCATCGTCGTGCCCTTCATCGGCATCAAAGCTATCGACCTGGCGCTCGGCGCCCTGGGTCTGGTCTGAGGAGACCGCCATGCTCATGCAATTGCGTTCCGCCGCGCTGATGCTCCTGCTGCTCAGCGCCCTGACCGGGGGCGCCTACCCCCTGCTGGTGACGGTGCTCGGCCAAGTGCTGTTCGCCGACCAGGCCGGCGGGAGCCTGATCCGCCGCGACGACGGCAGCGTCATTGGCTCCCGCCTGATCGCCCAGCAATTCACCGGCCCCGAGTGGTTCCAGCCGCGCCCTTCCGCCGGCGACTACGCCACCGTCTCCAGCAGCGCCAGCAACCTGGCCCAATCGGCGCCGGGGCTGCGCGAACGGATCGAGAAGGCGCTGCCCGAGGTCCAGGTGGAACGCCAGGGCCCGGTGCCTCAGGAACTGGTGACCACCTCCGCCAGCGGCCTTGATCCGGACCTCACCCCGACCGGCGCCCGCTACCAGATCGCCCGGGTCGCGGCCGCACGCGGCCTGGCAGCGGAGCGCCTGGAAGCCCTGGTGAGCGAGCAGACGCGCACCTCGCGCTTCGGTCCGCCAACGGTTAATGTCCTGCTCCTCAATCTGGCCCTGGCGGAACTGGCTCCATGACCGACAGCATCGGGCGCGCCGAAGCGCTGCTCGCCGAACACCGGGAAGGCCGCGGGCGCCTCAAGGTCTTCCTGGGGGCGGCGCCCGGCGTAGGCAAGACCTACGCCATGCTGCAGGCGGCCCAGACCGCCCTGCGCCAGGGCCGTCGGGTGCGCGCCGGGATCGTCGAAACCCATGGGCGGCGGGAGACCGCCGCCCTTCTCGCCGGCTTGCCGCAGCAACCGTTGCGGCGGGTCGAGCACCGCGGCCTCAAGCTGACCGAACTGGATCTGGAAGGCCTGCTAGCCGATCCGCCGGAGCTGGTACTGGTCGACGAACTCGCCCACAGCAACGCTTCCGGCAGTCGCCATGCCAAGCGCTGGCAGGACGTGGAGGATCTGCTCGCCGCCGGGATCCATGTCTACACCACGGTCAATGTCCAGCACCTGGAAAGCCTCAACGACGAGGTGCGCGACATCACCGGCGTCCAGGTCCGCGAGACCGTGCCCGACCAGGTGCTGCTCGACGCCGATGACCTGGTGCTCATCGACCTGCCACCACGGGAGTTGCTGGAGCGCCTGCGCGAGGGCAAGGTCTATGTGCCCGAGCAGGCGCGCGTGGCCATCGATGCCTTCTTCAGCCAGACCAATCTCACCGCCCTGCGCGAGCTGGCCATGCGCACCGCTGCCGCCCAGGTGGATTCGGCGCTCGCCCTGAGATACCGCCAGCAGGGCCAGGCCGCCCCGCCGCTGCTGGGTCGCCTGATCGTCGGCGCTGGCACCGCGCCTTCCGCGGAGCGCCTGGTGCGCCATGCCAGCCGCCTCGCCGACCAGCGCCACCTACCCTGGACCCTGGTCCACGTCGACACCGGCCAGCCGCTGGACGACGCCGCCCGCGCCAACCTCCAGGCTAGCCAGCGCCTGGCCGAACGCCTGGGCGGCGAGGTGCTGACCCTGAGAGACAGCGATCCGGCCCGCGCCCTGGTCCGCCATGCCCGCGACCAGCGCGCCAGCGTGCTGCTGATCGGCCGCGGCCGCCCGCGCGGCTTCAGTCTGCGGCGCCGCCTGGCCAGTCGCCTGCTGCGCCTGGCCCAGGGGCTGGAGATCGCCATCCTCGATCTGGATCGCGACGCCCCGGCCGCCGCCCGCCCGCGGCGGGCGATCAAACCCGGCCCCTATGGCGCCGCGATCCTGGCGACCACGGTAGCCGCGGCCATCGCCGAAGGCCTGTCCGGGCTGCTGGAACTGCCCAATATCTCGCTGATCTTTCTCGCCGCCGTCCTGCTGGTGGCGGTACGCAGCAGTCGCGGCCCGGCGCTGTTCTGCGCCCTGCTGGGCTTTCTCGCCTACGATTTCCTGTTCATTCCGCCGGCCTTCTCGCTGACCATCAACCGCGAGCAGGATGTCCTCACCCTGGCCTTCTTCCTGCTGATGGCGCTGCTCACCGGGGATCTGGCCGCTCGCCAGCGGCGCCAGCTGCAGGCACTGCGCCGCACCCAGCGCGAGACCCTGGCGCTACTGGACTTCACCCGTCAGCTGAGCGCCGCCAGCGATCGCCAGGCGGTGGTCAGTGTCACGCTCAAGCAATTGGGCGACGCGACTCGCCACGTCTGCCTGCTGCTGCCAGAAAAGGCCGGGCAGTTGGTGACCCAACCGGGCGATCTGACCCTGGCCAACAACGAACGCATCGCCGCCGAATGGGCCTGGAAGCAGGAAAAGCCAGCCGGTTGCGGCACCGACACCCTGCCCTCCGGCGGCTGGTGGTGGTGGCCGCTGCTGAGTGAGAGCGGCAGCTTGGCTGTGCTGGGCGTGCGACGGGACAACGCCCAACCCCTGGACCACGCGGAGCGTCGCCAGCTGGCCAGCGTGGCGCAGCCCCTGGGCCAGGCCCTTGCACGGGTCCGCCTCAGCGAGGATCTGGAGGCCGCCCGCCTGCACGGCGAGACCGAACAACTGCGCAGCGCCCTGCTCGCCTCGGTGTCCCATGACCTGCGCACGCCGCTGACGGTGATGCGCGGCTCCATCGACGCCTTGGCCACCCTCGGGGACGCCATTCCCACCAGCGATCGACAGGAACTGCTGGAAGCCACCCGCCAGGAGGCCGAACGCCTCGATCGCTATATCCAGAATCTGCTGGACATGACCCGCCTCGGCCACGGCAGCTTGCAGCTGGCACGGGACTGGGTCGACCCCGGCGACATCCTGGCCAGCGCCCTGCAGCGCCTGCAGCCGCTGCTGAGCGGATTGCAGGTAGCCACCCGGATCGAGCCGGGCCTGCCGCTGCTCTGGGTTCATCCGGCGCTGATCGAACAGGCCCTGGTCAATGTGCTGGAGAACGCCATCCGCTTCTCCGCACCCGGTGGGCGCCTGGAGATCTGCCTGCTACGCCAGGGAGGTGAACTGCAGATCGCCGTAGCCGACGAAGGCCCTGGCATTCCGCCCGAGGACCGCGCGCGGATCTTCGACATGTTCTATACCGCCGCGCGGGGTGACCGGGGCGGCCAGGGCACCGGCCTGGGCCTGGCGATCTGCCAGGGCATGGTGGGGGCCCATGGCGGGCGGGTCAGCGTGGAAGACGGCCTGGACGGTCGTGGCACCACGCTGCGGATGCACCTGCCGCTCCCGGCGGCGCCACCTGCGGAATAAGGCTGCGTATCCCTGCAGTACCAGACGCTATGATGATGCCCTCTTGCCTGGAAAGCCCCAGATGCCCGCTCACGTCCTCGTCATCGACGACGAACCCCAGATCCGCAAATTCCTGCGCATCAGCCTCGCGGCCCAGGGCTATCAGGTCAGTGAAGCCGCCACCGGCACCGAGGGCCTAGCCCAGGCGGCGCTGGGCCAGCCGGATCTGGTCATCCTCGACCTGGGCCTGCCCGATCGCGACGGCCAGGAGGTGCTGGCCGAATTGCGCGAATGGTCCGCGGTGCCGGTGCTGGTGCTGTCGGTGCGGGCGGACGAGCGCGAGAAGGTGCGCGCCCTGGATGCCGGCGCCAACGACTATGTGACCAAGCCCTTCGGTATCCAGGAATTCCTGGCGCGCAGTCGCGCCCTGCTGCGCCAGAGCCCGACCACGGCGACCCCGCAGATCGCGGCCTTGGACGTGGGTGACTTGAGAGTGGATTTCGCCTATCGCCGGGTCACTCTGGCCGCGAGCGAGATCGCTCTGACGCGCAAGGAATACGCCGTGCTGGCCGCCCTCGCCCACTATCCAGGACGCGTAGTAACTCAGCGCCAGTTGCTGATCGATATCTGGGGCCCGACCCATGCGCAGGACAGTCATTATTTGCGCATCGTGATCGGCCATCTCCGACAGAAGTTGGCAGACGATCCGGTCGCCCCGCGTTATATCGTGACGGAGCCCGGTGTGGGCTATCGCCTGCGTCACGACGGTTAGTCCGCCTAGGCTGGATAGGATTCGTCCATTAAGAAAAGCACCTGCCCGCCCAGTCTTCACTTTCCGAAGCGCCTGCAAAAGCGCGACCGGCATGGCCTTCCAACCCCGGCGTAGAAGCATTGAAGATATGATGAATATGACCGGAATCGGCGACCAAGATGCGCATGGACGACAATCGCCCGATATTGGCGGTCTGATGCTGGCGGAATTGCGGAACGTGCTCAGGCGGCTCTAGCGGTAGAAAGATTCCGGTCGGTAGACACGTCTTGCACGGCACCGACCGAAACCCGGGTAACGCCTTACTGCAACCAGCCTTCCACGGTATCGGCGCCGTGTTCGGCTTTCCAGGCCTTGAGCACCTTGTGGTTGCCGCCCTTGGTCTCGATGATCTCGCCGGTCTTGGGGTGCTGATAACGCTTGGTGCTGCGTGGGCGACGCTTGCCAACCGGCTTTTCCGGATGCGGCGTCTGGGCCTTGTGCTTGGGGGCGGCGTTCGGATCCAGGATGCCGATGATATCGCCCAGGTTCATCTGGTATTCGTCCATCAACTCCTGCAGCTTGCTTTCGAATTCGATTTCCTTCTGCAGGGAACTGTCCTGCTTGAGGTCTTCGAGCAATTGCAGCTGAGCACGAAGTTGTTCTTCGGCAGCACGGAATTCGGCGAGACGGGACATGGACGCTCCTGACAACAACATGAAAAAGGGAATGTAGGATTTCGCCCGCGGGCGAAACTTGAACGCGAAGATAAAGGATTGATGTCACGGTTGCCAGTGGCAAATAACCTTTTTGTAAAATAGGGGGCATTATGTGCGATGGCAAGTTTGAACGTTAAGAAAAGGTTAAGCCAAGCCGATGAATCGACGCTGGCAGACGCTAATACTCAAAGTTTCCGGTGAAGCAGGTAGTTGCAGGCTATATCGCAAGGAAGACCGGCCGATTAAAAGTTCCAATCCTAACTTGCATAATCGATGAGAACTCGGTTGAACCGCGATCAGTTCCTTTGAAAAAGCGTTGGAGAAACGCGCTGGAATGGACCTCAGGCGGACGCATCCAGATCCAGCTGCGCTTCAGGCGCGGGTTGCCAATTGAAGGTATGGGCTATTACCCGCCGGTATTCAGTATCTATGGCCACCGGCGTTCGGCGAATATAGTCCCGCGCGTGAGCCTGGCGCTCAAGGTCGAGTTTACGCAGGTAGTCGAGCGCCTCTTCCACGCTGGGCATGCGCTGATTGAGGCCACCGCTGCGCGGCGGCAAGGCAGTCCAGACCACCGCATCGAGCCCCTGCTCGCCTGCCCACGCCGCGATTCGTTGCTGGAATGGCGATTGCGGACCGCTTGGCCAGCTGCCAATGCACGCGGGCTGCTCGACTGGAACGCCTTCGCGCTCGCGCAGGGCTTCGCGGGCCGCTTCCAGGGTGTCGACCGCAAGAAAGGCCCAGAGTACCTGGACCTCGGCCACACCTTCGCAAAGCACCGTGGCCAATTCGCCGCTGTCGCCCTCCCGGGCGAATTCGATGGGCAACAGGGGGCCCTTGGCGAACCAGTCCGAGGCGACCGGCAATTCCGCCGCCTTCCAGATCAACGAACCCCAACCCAGACAGGCGATCTTCATGGCCACTCCCGTACACCGACGATAGCCATTGGAGGCTACCGAAGCGTTGGGGTTTCCAGGCAGCAAGACTTGGCGACAAAAGTACCGGACGAAAAAAAGCGGCCACAAGGGCCGCTTCTTTCGATACCCGCGAGGCAGAGCTCGTGGGTGGTATATGGCGCAGCGGACGGGACTCGAACCCGCGACCCCCGGCGTGACAGGCCGGTATTCTAACCGACTGAACTACCGCTGCGCATGGAAGCCTTGCGGCATCCGGCTGGCAGTTGCCGAGAACCTGTTCAGCGGGGGTTCTCTGCACCAGCGGCGGCTAAGATACTGATTTATCAGGGAAGAAACAACAGGCGCGGAGAAAATATTTCTCGCCGTGCACCGGCGGCGGCGAAAGCCCGCGTCTCGTTTAGGCCGTGGCGCCAGCGGCCTGCTGCCTGAGCAGGCCGAGAAATCCTTCCAGGGCCGCGCTGGATACCTGCCCCGTGCGCAGCAGGATACCGAAGGGCGTCAGGGGTTCGGTGATTTCTAGGTCGAGCGAGACCATCAGCCCGGTACGCAGGTGATCGCGCACCACCGCCTCGGTTAATACCAGGATGGCGTCGGTGATCTGCACCAGTTGCAGCATGGCGAACACCGAGCCGCATTCGATGACGTCTGCCGGGGGCGGCAGCTGACGGCGGGCGAAAGCCGCTTCCAGCGCCACCCGTGCCGGACTGGCCTCGGGTTGCAGGATCCACGGCCAGTCCGCCACCAGTTCCGCCAGATCGGGCGTGATGCGACCGGTCAGCGGATGTCCGGTACGCACCACCACGGCCAGATGCTCGTTGCCCAGTGGCTCGAAGACGAAACGCCCGCGGTCCGCCGGCTGGGTGAACCGGGCGATGGCCACGTCGATCCGTTCCTGCTCGAGCAATTCGGTGAGCTGATCGCTGGTGTCGCCTAGGATGCGTAGCTGCAGGCCCGGCTGGCGCGCCTTGCTTTCGGCGATGGCCCGCACCACGAGGTCGGGCAAGGCACCCATGATGGCGCCGATTGCGAGATGCCCGTACCCCCCGGCGCGTCGCGCATTGAGATCTTCGGCGCAACGATCCAGACCGTTGAGGGCGCGCCTGGCGAAGTCGAGGACCTCTTCTCCCAGCGCGGTCGCTTGCAACCCGCGCGCCTGACGCTCGAACAGCACGCAGCCAAAGGCCTCCTCCACGTCCTGCAGCATGCGCGTGGTGGCCGGCTGCGACATGTGCAGGGCTTCGGCAGCACGGTGCAGATTGCGGGTCCCGGCCAGGGTCACCAGCATCAGCAGGTGCTTGTAGCGCAGCCGGCCGAACAGCGCACGGGCATGGGGGGAAGCGTTCATCGGCAGCATCCTGGAGGCGCGAGCGGAGGCGTCCAGCCGGGCTCAACGGCTCTGGCCAGGCGGGTGAGGCATACCGATACCTTAAGGGTATCGGTCCTAAACAAAAAGCGATTATCCAGGCATTGCAACTGCGACTACCTTGAGCCGTGGCCGAATCACAACAACAAGAGAGATCGCCATGCACACCACCCTGTCACCGGGGCTGGTCGCCAAGGTCACCCGGCGCCTGCTGCCCTTCCTGCTGCTGATGTACGTCATGGCCTTTCTCGACCGGGCCAACGTGGGTTTCGCCAAGGTCGCCTTCCAGGCCGATACCGGCATCTCCGACGCGGCCTTCGCCCTTGGCGCCGGGATCTTCTTCGTCGGCTACGCCTTTCTCGAGATCCCCAGCAACCTGATCATGCACCGCGTCGGCGCCCGCCTGTGGATGTGCCGCATCATGGTGACCTGGGGGTTGATCTCCGCCGCCATGATGTTCGCCCATACGGCGACGGCCTTCTATGTGCTGCGCTTCCTGCTCGGGGTAGCCGAAGCCGGCTTCTTTCCCGGGGTTATCGTCTACCTCACTTACTGGTTTCCCTCGCGCTACCGCGCCCGGGCGCTAGGTTTCTTCTATTTCGGCGCGCCCCTGGCCTTCATCTTCGGCAGCCCGCTGTCGGGGCTGCTGCTGGAATTCGACGGCTTCGGCGGCCTGCACGGCTGGCAATGGATGTTCCTAGTGGAAGGGGCGCTGGCCAGCCTGGTGGGGGTCTGGGCCTGGTTCTACCTGGACAACCGGCCGCGCGATGCGCGTTGGCTGAGCGATGCGGAAAAGCAGGCGCTGCAACAGGCGCTGGATGCCGAGGACGCCGCCAAGCCCCATCACGGTGGGCTGCTGCGTCTGCTCGGTCAGCCGCGCATCCTCCTGCTGTGCAGTATCTACCTGCTTATCCAGGCCAGCGTCTATGGCGTGGTCTTCTACCTGCCGACCCAGGTGGCCGGCCTGCTGGGGCAGAAGGTCGGTTTGCTGGTCGGCCTGGTCTCGGCGATTCCCTGGGTCTGCGCCCTGCTCGCCGCCTGGCTGATCCCCAGTTGGTCGGATCGTACCGGCGAACGCCGCCGCACCGCGGCCGCCACCCTGGCCATTTCCGGGCTGGGCATCGCCGCCTCGGTGACCTTCTCGCCGCTCTATGCGCTGATCGCCCTGTGCTTCGCCGCCGCCGGCTTCATCGCCGTGCAGCCGCTGTTCTGGACCTTTCCGTCCGACCAGTTGCGCGGCAGCGCCGCGGCCGGCGGCATCGCCCTGATCAACACCTGCGGCGCCATCGGCGGCTTCATCGCGCCCCTGGCCAAGCGCTGGGCCGAGGTGACCTTCGCCCACCCCGGCGCCGGCCTCTATCTGCTCGCCGGGACCACCCTGGTGGCGGCCGCCCTGATTCTCGGCCTGCGCCAGCGTCGCCAGGCCGATCCCCAAGCCCAGCTCACGCCCAGTCACTAAGGGAGCCCTTTCCATGACCCTACCCACCATCAAGCAGGTTCGTGCCTACACCCTTCGTGGCGGCGGCGCCGATTATCACGACCAGGGCGACGGCCACTGGATCGACGACCACATCGCCACGCCCATGGCCAAGTACCCGGAATACCGCCAGAGCCGCCGCAGCTTCGGCATCAACGTGCTGGGCACCCTGGTGGTGGAAGTCGAGGCCAGTGACGGTACCGTGGGCTTCGCCGTCACCACCGGCGGCGAGCTGGGCGCCTTCATCGTCGAGCGACACCTGGCGCGCTTCCTGGAGGGCGCCAAGGTCACCGACCTGGAAAAGATCTGGGACCAGATGTACCTCTCGACCCTCTACTACGGCCGCAAGGGCATAGTGCTCAACACCATCTCCGGAGTGGATCTTGCGCTCTGGGACCTGCTCGGCAAGCTGCGCCAGGAACCGGTACACCAGCTGCTCGGCGGCGCCGTCCGTGACGAATTGCAGTTCTATGCCACCGGCGCCCGGCCGGACCTGGCCAAGGAGATGGGTTTCATCGGTGGCAAGCTGCCGCTGCAGCACGGCCCGGCCGAGGGCGAGGAAGGCCTGCGCAAGAATCTCGAGGCCCTGGCGACCATGCGCGAACGGGTCGGCGACGACTTTTGGTTGATGCTCGACTGCTGGATGAGCCTGGACCTGAACTACGCCACCCGCCTGGCCCAGGGCGCCCATGAATTCGGCCTCAAGTGGATCGAGGAGGCATTGCCGCCGGACGACTACTGGGGCTATGCCGAACTCAGGCGCAACGTGCCGCGCGGGATGCTGGTCACCACCGGGGAGCACGAGGCCACCCGCTGGGGCTTCCGGCTACTGCTGGAGATGGGCTGCTGCGACATCCTCCAGCCCGACGTCGGCTGGTGCGGTGGCCTCACCGAGCTGATCCGCATCTCGGCGCTGGCCGATGCCCACAACGCCCTGGTGGTGCCCCACGGCTCCTCGGTCTACAGCTACCACTTCGTCATTACCCGCACCAACAGCCCCTTCGCCGAGTTCCTGATGATGGCGCCCAAGGCCGACGAGGTGGTGCCCATGTTCCATCCGCAACTGCTGGACGAACCCGTACCGGTGCGGGGCCGCATGCGCGCCTCGGCGCTGGATCGGCCTGGCTTCGGCGTGCGCCTCAATCCGGAGTGCGCCCTGGAACGTCCCTATAGCCACTGAGGCGTTGCCCGGGAGGGCTGGATGAAAGCGACCCAAGATACCCTGGTGACACCGGTACCGAATGCGCGCCCCGCCGCGACGCCATTACCCCCCAAGAGCGCCCGCCTCAAGCGGGTGCAGGTAGTCGCGCTGGCGCTGCTGGTGCTGGCCGGCTTCGTCAACTACCTCGACCGCAGCACCCTGGCCATCGCCAACCAGACCATCAGCGGCGAGCTGGGCTTCACGCCGACCGAGATGGGCCTGCTGCTGTCGGCCTTCGCCTGGGCCTATGCCTTCGCGCAGTTGCCCATCGGCGGCTTGCTGGACCGCTTCGGCGCGCGCCTGACCCTGGGCCTGGGCATCTGCCTCTGGTCAATCGCCCAAGGCGTGCTGGGGCTGCTCAGCAGCCTGCACCTGATGATCCTCGCCCGCATCGGCCTGGGTATCGGCGAGGCGCCGCAATTCCCGGCCGGTGCCAAGGTGGTCAGCGAGTGGTTCAACGTCCGCGAACGCGGCCTGCCCTCCGGCATCTTCAACCTGTCGTCGTCCCTGGGGCCGGCGATCTCCCAGCCGATCCTCACCGCCCTGCTGCTCTGGCTCGGCTGGCGGCAGATGTTCATCGCCATGGGCGTGCTCGGTGTCCTGGTAGCGGCGCTCTGGTACCTGAGCTATCGCGACCGGGTGCAGGTGGCGCTGGACGCCGCCGAGCGGGCGCACCTGGACGCCGGCCTGCCGCCTCAGGACGCCGGTCTGCGGCTGACCTTCGCCGACTGGCTGGGGCTGTTCCGCCGCCGCCTGACCTGGGGCGTGGTGATTGGCTATGTGGGCATCATCTACATGCTGTCGCTGTTCCTGACCTGGCTGCCGGCCTACCTGGAACGGGTCCATCACCTGTCCCTGTCCCAGGCCGGCTGGGTCGCCAGCCTGCCGTTCCTGGCCGGGGCCTGTGGCGTCATCAGCGGCGGCCTGCTGGTGGATCGCCTGACCCGCAGCGGTCGCAGCCTGGCCTTCAGCCGCAAACTGCCGATCTGTGGCGGTCTTGCTGCGGCCGGGCTGTTCGCCCTGTGCAGCGCCGGGGTGACCGGCATCGGCAGCGTCATCCTCTGCTTCAGCCTGGCGTTGTTCAGCCTCAACGTGGCGGTAGCCGGCACCTGGTCGCTGGTCAGCGTCGCCGTGCCTTCGCACCAGGTGGCGTCCCTGGCCAGCATCCAGAATTTTGGCGGCTACTTCGGCGGCGCCTTCGCCCCGGTCATCACCGGCATGATCGTCCAGCAGACCGGCTCCTTTGGTCTCGCGCTGGGCATCGCCGCCGCCGTCGCGGTGGCCGGCGCCCTGAGCTATGGGCTGCTGGTGCGCCTCCCCGATACCCCTTCCTGAATCCTCCTGGAGACCGTCATGGATCTGCCCCGCAATCCCTTCAAGGCCCGCCTGGCGGGCAGCGACACCCTCTATGGCCTCTGGGCCGGTTTCGCCACCGGATACGCTGCCGAGATCACTGCCAGTACCGGCTACGACTGGCTGCTGATCGACGGCGAGCACGCCCCCAATACGGTGCCGAGCATCCTCGCGCAATTGCAGGCGGTGGCGCCCTATTCCACGGCACCGGTGGTGCGCTGCGTGACCGGCGATGCGGTGCTGATCAAGCAATTGTTGGACATCGGCGTGCAGACGCTGATGGTGCCCATGGTGGAGACCGCCGAGCAGGCCCGCGCCCTGGTGCGCGCCATGCGCTATCCGCCCCACGGCATCCGTGGCGTCGGCGGCGGCTTGGCCCGCGCCACCCGGTGGGACGCAGTGCCCGACTACCTGCACACCGCCCATAGCGAGCTGTGCCTGATCGTCCAGGTGGAATCGCGCTTGGGCAGCGACAACGTTGCCGAGATCGCCGCGGTGGAGGGCGTGGACGCCGTCTTCGTCGGCCCGGCGGACCTCTCCAGTGGCCTGGGGCATGCCGGCAATCCGGGCCACCCGGAGGTCCAGGCGCGCATCCGCGCCGCCATCGAGGCGACCCGCGCTGCCGGCAAGGTGGCCGGGATCCTGGCGCCCCAGGAAGACGATGCCCGGCGCTATCGCGCCTGGGGGTGCCAGTTCGTTGCCGTCGGTATCGACATCAGCCTGTTCCGCCAGGCGGCGCTGGCCAACCTGGCCCGCTATCGCCCCCTCGAAGCGCCCCAGCCGCCCTCTCGCACCTACTGACCCGGAGTCCGCCATGGCCGATCTGCCCCTCTACCAGAACTACATCGATGGCCGTTTCCTGCCGGCCGCCGAGGACTTTCTCGTCCATAACCCGGCCACCGGCGAGGCCCTGGCCCGGGTGCCGGCGTCCAGTCGTGAAGACGTCGATCAGGCCATCGCCGCCGCCCGCCGCGCCCAGAAGCCCTGGGCCCGCAAACCAGCCATCGAGCGCGCCGGCTATCTGCGGCGCATCGCGGTAAAGCTGCGTGAGCACGCACCGCGGCTGGCCCGGACCATTGTCGCCGAACAGGGCAAGGTCCGTGGCCTGGCCGAAGTGGAGGTCAATTTCACCGCCGACTATCTCGACTACATGGCCGAGTGGGCGCGACGCATAGAAGGCGAGATCATCACCAGCGACCGGCCCGACGAGCAGATCTTTCTGCTGCGCAAGCCACTGGGCGTGGTGGCCGGCATCCTGCCCTGGAACTTCCCCTTCTTTCTCATCGCCCGCAAGCTGGCACCGGCGCTGATCACCGGCAACACCATCGTGATCAAACCCAGCGAGGAAACCCCGATCAATGCCCATGAATTCGCCCGCCTGGTGGCCGAGACCGACTTGCCGCCCGGGGTCTTCAACCTTGTCAGCGGCGCCGGGGCCATAGGTGGCCAGCTCAGTGCCCACGCCGGCATCGACATGGTCAGCTTTACCGGCAGCGTCGCCACCGGCTCGCGGATCATGGCCGCTGCGGCACCGAATCTGACCAAGCTCAACCTGGAGCTAGGCGGCAAGGCGCCGGCCATCGTCCTGGCCGATGCCGACCTGGACCTGGCGGTACGCGCCATCCGCGATTCGCGCATCATCAACACCGGCCAGGTGTGCAACTGCGCCGAGCGCGTCTATGTGGAGCGCGCGGTGGCCGAGGACTTCATCGAGCGCATCGGCCGCGCCATGGCCGCTACCCGGTTCGGCGATCCCGAGGCCGACACCAGCGTGGAGATGGGGCCGTTGATCAACGCCGCCGGCCTGGACAAGGTGGCGGCCAAGGTCGATGTCGCCCTCGGCCAGGGTGCTCGCCTGGTCACCGGCGGCAGCCGCGCCGACCTGGGCCGCGGCTTTCACTTCCAGCCCACGGTACTGGCGGACTGTCGCGCCGAGATGCCGATCATGCGCGAGGAGATCTTTGGCCCGGTGCTGCCGATCCAGGTGGTGAACGATCTCGACGAAGCCATCGCCCTGGCCAACGACTGCGAATACGGTCTGACCTCCTCCGTCTATACGCGCAGCCTGAGCAAGGCCATGCACGCCATGCGCGAGATCGACTTCGGCGAGACCTACATCAACCGGGAAAACTTCGAGGCCATGCAGGGCTTTCACGCCGGGGTGCGCAAGTCCGGCATCGGCGGCGCCGACGGCAAGCACGGGCTCTATGAGTACACCCACACCCAGGTGGTCTATCTGCAGGGCTAGGGATCGAGGCTGGTGGCTACCCGCTTCGCTCGAATGTTCCTGGGCGAACGCGGGTCGAAACAGGCGCAATCCAAGATCAGGCACGGGCCAGCGGCCCCAGGGAGACCAGATGCAGAACTACCACATCGTACCTACCGACACCGGCTGGGAATTCAAAGAGGAACATGGCGATCGTGCCCTGCTCAAGGCGTCGACCAAGGACGCCATCGTCCACCAGGCTGCGCAGTTCATGGACGGCAAGACCGGCAGCGTCAAGATCCACACCAGCGACGGTCGTATCGAGGAAGAGCGCACCTATCCGCGCAGTGCGGATCCGGCGCAGTCCAAGGGCTGAGGTGTCAGGACCTTGCTGCTGGGCACAGCAGGGTCCTGCTTTGACCGCATCCCCCTCGCCTACCATCCGTAGCGGTGGTATACCGTAAGACATAACAATCAGAATGGCGGTCAAGCGAGGTCAGCATGAATTCATCTCCGCGTTTCTGCTGCCAGTGCGGTAGTGCCGAACTCCGGCGTGGCCGGCCCGCTGGGGATAGCCACGAGCGGCTGCTGTGCACCGCCTGCGGCCATGTGCTCTATGACAATCCGCGGGTGATTGCCGGGTGCCTGGTGGAGCATCAGGGCCGCTATCTGCTCTGTCGCCGGGCCATCGAGCCGCGGCTTGGCTACTGGACCCTGCCCGCGGGCTTCATGGAGAACGGCGAGAGCGCCGAGCAGGCGGCCTTGCGCGAGACCTGGGAAGAAAGCGGGGTGCGGGCGCGAATATTGGCACCCTATTCCATCTTCAACGCCACGACGGTCAACCAGGTCTATCTGATCTTTCGCGCCGAATTGATCGAGATCGCCGCCGACGCTGGCGTCGAGACCCTGGAGCGCCGTTTCTTCGCCCCGGACGAGCTGCCTTGGGCCGAACTGGCCTACCCCTCGATCCAGCAGATCCTGGAGCGCCGTCTGCACGAGCAGGCGCAGGGTCAGCATGGCCTCTATTTCGGTACGGCCGAGGCCGGGCAGTTGCATCCCTTGGGTTGATGGCGCCGGGAGCTGTTGGGCTTCGACGGTGCAGCCGCCTCAACCCAACCTACGGGGGCTGGTAGGTTGGGTTGAGCGCCGCGAAGCCCAACGAACGGGATCAGATCCCCAGGCAGAGGTACTTGATCTCCAGGTACTCTTCGATGCCGTACTTGGAGCCCTCGCGGCCCAGGCCCGATGCCTTGACGCCGCCGAAGGGCGAGACCTCGTTGGAGATCAGGCCGGTGTTGATGCCGACCATGCCGTACTCCAGCGCCTCGGCCACGCGGAACACGCGGGACAGGTCGCGGGCATAGAAGTAGGAGGCCAGGCCGAATTCGGTGTCGTTGGCCAGCTCAATGACCTCGGCCTCGTCCTTGAAGCGGAACAGCGGCGCCAGCGGGCCGAAGGTCTCTTCCTTGGACACCTTGGCGCTCTTGGGCACGTCGGCGA
Organism: Pseudomonas benzopyrenica; assembly: GCF_036884265.1. Lineage (NCBI taxonomy): Bacteria > Pseudomonadati > Pseudomonadota > Gammaproteobacteria > Pseudomonadales > Pseudomonadaceae > Pseudomonas > Pseudomonas benzopyrenica. The sequence goes on from NZ_CP145723.1 coordinate 2,596,729, forward strand.
GGATGGTCGGCTCGAAATAGCTGCCGCCATTGGCGTGGGCCTTGCCGCCGGCGATGACCTTGGCACCCTGGCTCACGGCGTCGTCGATGTGCTCCTTGACCTTGGCCGCCGCCTTGGCGTCGATCAGCGGGCCGATGGTGACGCCCTCTTCCAGGCCGTTGCCGACCTTGAGCTTGGCCACCGCGGCCTTGAATTTCTCGGCGAAGGCGTCGTACACGCCGTCCTGAATATAGAGGCGATTGACGCAGACGCAGGTCTGGCCGGCGTTGCGGTACTTGGAGGCGATGGCGCCTTCCACGGCCTTGTCCAGGTCGGCGTCGTCGAAGACGATGAAGGGCGCGTTGCCGCCGAGCTCCAGCGACAGCTTCTTGATGGTGGGCGCGCTCTGCTCCATCAGCTTGGCACCGATCTCGGTGGAGCCGGTAAAGGAAATCTTGCGCACGATGGGGCTTTCGGTCAGCTCGGCGCCGATCTCGGCGGCGGAGCCAGTGACCACGCTTAGCACGCCCTTGGGAATGCCGGCGCGCTCGGCCAGTTCGACCAGCGCCAGCGCCGAATAGGGGGTCTGGCTGGCGGGCTTGATCACCATGGTGCAGCCGGCGGCCAGGGCCGGACCGGCCTTGCGGGTGATCATCGCGGTGGGGAAATTCCACGGCGTGATGGCGGCGGTGACGCCGATGGGCTGCTTGATCACCAGAATGCGCTTGTCGGCCTGATGGCCGGGGATGGTGTCGCCATAGATGCGCTTGGCTTCTTCGGCGAACCACTCGATGAAGGAGGCGGCGTAGACGATCTCGCCCTTGGCCTCGGCCAGCGGCTTGCCCTGCTCCAGGGTCATCAGCCGGCCCAGGTCGTCCTGGTTCTCGATCATCAGCTCGTACCAGCGCCGCAGCTTGGCCGAACGCTCCTTGGCGGTCAGCGCACGCCAGGCCGGCAGCGCACGGTTGGCAGCGTCGATGGCACGCTTGGTCTCGGCGCGGCCGAGCTTGGGAATGGTGCCCAGGGTCTCGCCGGTGGCCGGATTGTCCACCTTGACGGTGGCACCGCTGTCGGCGTCGATCCAGGCGCCGTCGACATAGGCTTGCTGGCGAAACAGGGAAGCGTCTTGCAACATGAGCGGGGTTCCTCGGGAGGGGGATTGAAGGTGGTTTTCGACAGCGACGCAGCTCATTGTGCCGAGGCAGCCTGCAGCCGGGCGGCCTGGGCCGGCGAGCCCTGGTAGGCCAGCCAGAAATACAGCGGGCAGGTCACCAGCAGCCCGAACAGCCAGGACAGATCGGCGCCTGCCACCAGGTCGGCATAGGGCCCCTTGAACAACGCCGTGTTAGCGAACGGCAGCTGCACCAGGATGCCGACCGCGTAGGCGGCGATGGCATGGCCGTTGAAGCGACCGTAGCGGCCACCGTCGGCGGCGAACAATGAAGGGATGTGGTAGTCGCCGCGCTTGATCAGATAGAAGTCGATGAGATTGATGGAAGCCCAGGGCACCAGGATCATGGTCATGGCCAGTACCAGGCCGATGAATCTTTCGATGAAATCGGCCGAGGCCATGAGCGCCACGCTGCAGCAGCCCACCAGCACCAGGCTGGACAGCACCACCTTGACCTTGACGCCCGGTGTCCAGCCGGCGGCGAAGGTCTGCACGCAGGTGATGATGGCAAGTACCGCGCCATAGAGGTTGAGGGCGTTGTGGCTGATGATGTTGAGCAGGAACAGCACCATCAGCACCGGGCCCAGCCAGCCGGTGGCCTGGGCCACGGCGGCCATGGCGTCGTTACCGGCCGGCACCGCCAGCACCGCCACCACACCAAAGGAAAAGGCCAGGATGGTGCCCAGGGTGGCGCCAAGGTAGGTCGCCCAGAAAGGTCGTGCGATCCCCACGGCTTCCGGCAGATAGCGCGAATAGTCGCTGGTATAGGGCGAGAAACTCAGTTGCCAGATCACCCCCAGCGACAGCGTAGCGACGAAACCGCTGGCATTGAGGCCTCCACGGGTCAGGAAGTCCGCGGGTAGCGGCTGGGTCAGCATCATGGCGAAACCCGCCAGCAACCCCGCGCCCATGACCCAGGTACCCCAGCGATTGAGGGTATGGATGCAGCGATAACCGATCACCCCGATGGCCGTGGCGCTTAGGGCGCCGACCACGATGGCCAGCGGCATGGGTACGGCCGGCACCAGGCCTTGGATCGACTTGCCGGCCAGCACCACGTTGGAGGTAAAAAAGCCCACGTAGATCAGCGCGGTGACGCAGACGATCAGCAGGGCGCCATAGCGGCCGAACTGGCCGCGACTTTGCACCATCTGCGGAATGCCCAGCCGCGGTCCCTGGGCCGAGGCTAGGGCCAGCACCACCCCGCCGAGCAGATGCCCGAGCACGATGGCCATCAGGCCCCAGGCCAGATTTAGGTGGAAGGTCTGGACCACCATGGCGCCGGTGACGATAGGCAACGGCGCGATATTGGTGCTGAACCAGAGGGTGAAGAGATCGCGGCTATGGCCGTGGCGTTCGGCCGGGGCGACGTGATCCACGGTATGGGTTTCGATGGCGACGGCGGAGCGAGGGGCTGCGGACATCCAGGAATTCCATTGTTGTAGTTGTGGAAGACGCCTGCTGGACAGGTCGTCCTGGTGAGCAGAAAGTATTACGGTATACCAGATTACACAACCGCCTTTTGACCTGTGGAAGCGATGTCTGGGGACTGCCGCCGAATCTCGTTACATCTCTGCTTGCCAGCTCACGTATTATGGTATACCAATAAAAATATCGACTGGCCGAGCCGTCGCGTACCGCCAACAAGAGACACCCGAGCCCTGCGCCGAGGTGGAAGACAAGAGGTAGGCTTCTATGAAATTTTCCCTGTTCGTGCACATGGAACGCTGGGACGAAAGCGTCAGCCATCGGCAGCTGTTCGAAGAACTGACCGAGCTGACCCTGATGGCCGAAGCCGGCGGGTTCTGCACCGTCTGGGTCGGTGAGCATCATGCGATGGAATACACCATTTCCCCCAGCCCCATGCCGATCCTGGCCAACCTCGCAGCCCGTACCTCGACTATCCGCCTGGGCGCCGGCACCCTGATCGCGCCCTTCTGGCATCCCCTGCGTGCGGCTGGCGAATGCGCCCTGCTCGACGTGATCAGCGAAGGCCGCATGGAAGTGGGCCTGGCACGCGGTGCCTACCAGGTGGAATTCGATCGCATGGCCGGCGGCCTGCCCGCCACCGCTGGCGGCAAGCATCTGCGCGAACTGGTCCCGGCGCTGCGCAAGCTCTGGGAAGGCGACTACGCCCACGACGGCGAAGTCTGGCAATTCCCCACCTCCACCAGCGTGCCCAAGCCGGTCGGCACCCCGCCGATCTGGATCGCCGCGCGGGATCCGGATTCGCACAATTTCGCGGTGGCCAACGGCTGCAACGTCATGGTCACGCCGCTGATGAAGGGCGACGAGGAAGTGGTCGATCTCAAGCACAAGTTCGACAACGCCCTGGCCAACAATCCCGGGGTGGCTCGGCCGAAGCTTATGGTGCTGCGCCACACCCATGTGCACGCGGCTGAAGAACCCGAGGGCTGGAAGATCGGTGCCCAGGCCATCGGCCGTTTCTACCGCACCTTCGATGCCTGGTTCGGCAATAAGGAAACCCCGGTCAACGGCTTTCTCGCCCCGAGTCCGGAAGAGAAGTTCGCCGGCCGCCCTGAGTTCGAGCTGGAGAACATCCGCAAGAACACCATGATCGGCACCCCCGACGAGGTCATCACCCGCCTGCGTCACTACGAGGAACTGGGCGTCGACGAATTCAGCTTCTGGTGCGACAACAGCCTGCCCTTCGCCGAGAAGAAGAAGTCGCTGCAACTGTTCATCGACAAGGTGGCGCCGGCCTTTGCCTGATCCAGGGTCCGCGCTCCGGCGCGGACCTTCAACACGCCTAAGCGCGTGGCATACCATCATCCAACAGACATCCCAGGAGTCAGCATGAGTTTCGAAATCCGCAAGGTCGTCACCTATCTCGAAGAAACCCATATCGAAGGGGGCAAGGCCACCGACAAGCCGGTGACCATGGCCGGCGTTGCCGTGGTGATCCGCAACCCCTGGGCTGGCCAGGGCTTCGTCGAAGACCTCAAGCCCGAGATCAAGGCCCACTGCTCCGACTTGGGCGCCTTCATCGTCGAGCGCCTGACCCGCGCCATCGGCGGCGCCGAACGCATCGAGGCCTATGGCAAGGCGGCCGTGGTCGGCGCCGACGGCGAGATCGAACACGCCTCGGCGGTAATCCACACCCTCAGATTCGGCAACCACTATCGCGAAGCGGTCCAGGCGAAAAGCTACCTGAGCTTCACCAATAAGCGGGGCGCGCCGGGTACCTCCATCCAGATTCCCATGATGCACAAGGATGACGAGGGCCTCAGATCCCACTACATCACCTTGGAAATGCGCATCGAGGACGCGCCGCGCGCCGACGAGATCGTGGTGGTGCTGGGCGCTGCCGATGGTGGCCGCCTGCATCCGCGCATCGGCAACCGCTACATCGACCTCGAGGAACTCGCGGCTGAAAAGGCGCGCTGAGGAGAACCCGCGAATGATCCGGTCTACAGACGCCAAGACCCCCGCCGGCACCGCCTACCGCATCGCCGGCGATGGCAGCCCCCTCGTCCTGATCCACGGGGTGGGGCTCAGCAAGGACATGTGGGGCGGTCAACTCGCGGGGCTCGCACCACGCTACCAGGTGATCGCCTATGACATGCTCGGCCATGGCGAGAGCCAGCGCCCGGCGGCGCAGGCGACGCTCGACGACTATGCCGCGCAGCTCACCGAACTGCTCGATCACCTGGGGCTGGCAACGGCCGTGGTGGTCGGCTTCTCCATGGGCGGCCTGATCGCCCGGGCCTTCGCCCTGAGCCATCCGCAGCGGCTGGACGCGCTGGTGATCCTCAACAGCGTGTTCAATCGCTCGGTGGAGCAACGCAGCGGAGTTCTGGAGCGGAGCCGCCAGGCCGAACTCGAAGGCCCCGACGCCAACCTGGATAGCGCCCTGGCCCGCTGGTTCAGCCGCGAGTACCAAGGCGCCAACCCGGCGCAGATCCAGGCGCTGCGCCAGGCCTTCGCCAACAACGACCCCCAGGGCTATCTGACCACCTACGCCCTGTTCGCCACCCAGGACCGCTACGGTGCCGAGCGGCTGGACAGCCTCCAGGTGCCCACCCTGGTGGCTACCGGCGAGCTGGACAGCGGCTCGACCCCTGAGATGGCGCGCCAGCTGGCCGCACGGATTCCGCACGCGCGCACTGCCGTGCTGGCCGACCAGCGCCATATGATGCCGGTCGAGTCACCCAAGCTGGTCAACGCCCTGCTGCTGGACTTCCTCGACGACGCCCTGGCCAAGGCCCCTTCCACTTCCATCAAGGGATACGTGGCATGACCCTGCAACGTTTTCAGATGTGCATCGACGGCGAATGGACCGCGGCCCAGTCGGGCCGTACCTTCGCCAGTCTCGATCCGGCCACCGCGACCGCCTGGGCGGAATTGCCCGACGCCGATGCCGACGACGTCGACCGCGCCGTCCAGGCCGCCCAGCGAGCCTTCGAGGCGCCGGCCTGGCGTGGCCTGACCGCTAGCGCCCGCGGCAAGCTCTTGCGCCGGCTGGGCGATCTCATCGCCGCCAACAAGGAGGCCCTGGCCCAGCTGGAAAGTCGTGACAACGGCAAGCTGATCCGCGAGACCCGCGGCCAGGTCGGCTACCTGCCGGAATTCTTCCACTACACGGCGGGCCTCGCCGACAAGCTCGAAGGCAGCACCCTGCCCCTCGACAAGACCGACCTCTTCGCCTACACGGTGCATGAACCCCTGGGCGTGATCGCCGGCATCGTGCCCTGGAACAGCCCGCTGTACCTGACCGCCATCAAGGTCGCCCCGGCCCTGGCCGCTGGCAACACCGTGGTGATCAAGCCGTCCGAGCACGCCTCGGCCACCATCCTGGAGCTGGCACGACTGGCCCTGGAAGCCGGCATTCCGCCCGGCGTGTTCAACGTGGTGACCGGCTATGGTCCGGGCGCCGGCGCGGCCCTCACCCGCCATCCGCTGGTGCGCAAGATCGCCTTTACCGGTGGCGCCGCCACGGCCCGTCACGTGGTCCGCGCCAGCGCCGAGAACTTCGCTAAGCTGAGCCTGGAGCTGGGCGGCAAGTCGCCCAACATCATCTTCGCCGACGCCGACCTCGATAGCGCGGTCAACGGCGCGGTGGCCGGTATCTATGCCGCCTCCGGGCAGAGTTGCGTGGCCGGCTCGCGGCTGCTGGTGCAGGACGAGATCTACGACGAATTCGTGACCCGGCTGGTGGAGCGCGCCCAGCGCATCCATATCGGCAATCCCCAGGACGATGCCAGCGAGATGGGCCCGATGGCCACCGAGCAGCAGCTCGCCATCGTCGAGCGGCTGGTAGAAGCGGCCCTGGCCGAAGGCGCGACGCTGCGCCTGGGCGGCAAGCGACCCGACACCGGCAGCGCCGGCTGGTACTACGAACCCACCCTGCTGGAATGCGACCGCCACTCGCTGCGCATCATGCAGGAGGAAGTCTTCGGCCCGGTGGCCGCGGTGATCCGCTTCAAGGATGAGGCCGAGGCCCTGCGCCTGGCCAACGACAGTGAGCTGGGACTCGCCGCTGGCATCTGGACCCGCGACCTGGGCCGTGCCCATCGCCTGGCGCGGGACATCCGCTCCGGCATCATCTGGGTCAACACCTATCGCGCGGTCTCGGCCATGGCGCCGATCGGCGGTTTCAAGAACAGCGGCTACGGCCGCGAGAGCGGCATCGACTCGGTTCTGGCCTATACCGAAACCAAAACGGTATGGATCAATCTGTCCCAGGCACCGATGCCCGATCCCTTTGTAATGCGTTAAACGAGGTTGGCAGTCATGATCGATCCCGCAATCTACAAGCAAGTGATGGGCGCCTTTCCGTCCGGCGTCACCGTGGTCACCACCCTGGATGCCGAAGGCAACCTCGCCGGCCTGACCGCCAGTGCCTTCAGCGCCCTGTCGCTGGATCCGGCGCTGGTGCTCTTCTGTCCCAATTACAGCTCCGACACCTACCCCCTGCTGCGTGACGGCAAGGGTTTCGCCATCCACCTGCTGAGCGCCGAACAACAGCGTATCGCCTACGCCTTCGCCAGCAAGGGCAAGGACAAGACCCAGGGCATCGAATGGACGCGCAGCGCCCTGGGCAATCCGCTGCTGGCCGACGCCACGGCGGTGATCGAGTGCGAGCTGTGGCGCGAGTACGACGGGGGCGACCACGCCATCATCGTCGGGGCGGTGAAGAATCTCATCGTGCCGGACCAGGAGGTGATCCCGATGCTCTATCACCGGGGCCGGATGGGCGCCGCACCGATCTATGCCTAAGCGGAAGGGCCCATGAACGCCCGCAGGGGGCATGCTAGACTTGCCCTCTTCCGCCCTGGCGAGCACGCAGGCCCCACGTAGTCGCGTGCCTCGTCGTCGCCTGTAGAACCGGTCCGCCAGAGAGCCCCATGAGACGCGCGCAACTAGACGACAGCTTCAAGATCACCCGCAGCCCGGTCACCCTGCGTGAAATGGTGTGCAATCGCCTGCGCCAGGCGATCCTGAACTTCCAGTTGCTGCCGGGTGACCGCCTGGTGGAGCGCGATCTCTGCGACCGCCTGGGCGTGAGCCGCACTTCGGTGCGCGAAGCCCTGCGTCATCTCGAATCCGAAGGCCTGGTGGAGTTCGCCGATGCCCGCGGGCCGCGCGTCGCCATCATCACCCTGGAGGATGCCTGCGACCTCTATGAGCTACGCTGCGTGCTGGAAGGCCTGATCGTGCAACTCTTCACCTTGCGCGCCGGCCCCCGGGAAATCGAGGCGCTGGAACAGGCTCTCGAGGAAAACCGCAAGGCTCTGGAGGGCGCCGAACTGCCAGAGGTCATCGAGACCGTCCAGAACTTCTACAATGTGCTCATGGAGGGCTGCGGCAACCGCGTCGCCGCCACCCAGCTGCGCCAGTTGCAGGCGCGGGTGAGCTACCTGAGGGCCACCTCGGTGTCCCAGGCCAATCGCCGCCAGGCGAGCAACGCGGAGATGGAGCGCATGGTCGCCGCCATCCGCAGTGGCGATGCCCTGGCCGCCCACCAGGCTTCGGTCGATCACGTCCGCGCCGCCGCCCAGGTCGCCCTCGACTACCTGCAGCGGCAACAGGAGCACCAGGGCGAACAGGCCCGTGAGCTGTTCGTTCCCCGCGTGCAGGACGAGCCGCGCATCGAGCGCTAGCCCTCTTCGGCCAGGCGCGGCAACCGCCGCCCCTGGCCGTCGCGCTCAAAGTCCTTCGACGATGAAGATCTCGGCCCGGGCCGCCGTCTGCCGGTGCCCGCAGGCGTCCTGATACTCCGCCGAGCGATAGCAGGCCAGGGCCTGTTCGTAGGAATCGAACTCGATCACCACCCGGCGCGTTGCCCAGCCGTCGCCCTCCAGCTGCTCGGCGCGTCCGCCCCGCGCGAGGAAGCGTCCGCCATAGCGGGCGAAGGCTGCCGGGGCGCGCTCCGTATAGCCGCGATAAGCCTCGGGATCGGTCACATCGACCTCTGCAATCCAATAACCTTTCATGGCGCTTTGCCTCTTTCGCTACGTTTTGTCTCATGGTATACCAGATTACAGAACAATCCAGAACCCTGAGAGGTAGCCGTGGCCATCCATCCCATCGAAGCGATCATCGAGGATTTCCGTGCCGGCAAAATGGTCATCCTGGTCGACGACGAAGACCGCGAAAACGAAGGTGACATCCTGCTCGCCGCCGATGCCTGCACCCCTGCCGCGATCAGCTTCATGGCCCGCGAAGCCCGCGGCCTGATCTGCCTGACGCTGACCGAGGAACGCTGCCGCCAGCTCAACCTGATGCAGATGGTCAGTGACAACGGCACCGTCCACGGCACCGCCTTCACCGTGTCCATCGAAGCCGCCACCGGCGTCACTACCGGCATCTCGGCCGCCGACCGGGCGCGCACCATCGAAGCCGCAGTGGCACCGGACGCCACCGCGCGGGACCTGGTCCAGCCGGGCCACATCTTTCCGCTACGCGCCCGCGATGGCGGCGTGCTGACCCGTGCCGGCCATACCGAGGCCGGTTGCGACCTGGCGCGCCTGGCCGGTCGCGACCCTTCCGCCGTCATCGTCGAGGTGATGAACGACGACGGCAGCATGGCCCGGCGTCCGGATCTGGAGCGTTTCGGCGAACGCCACGGCATCAAGCTGGGCACCATCGCCGACCTCATCCACTACCGACTGCGCCACGAGCACACCGTCACGCGCATTGGCGAGAGCGAATTGCCCACCGTGCACGGCACCTTCCGCCTGCTGACCTACGAGGACCGCATCGAGGGCGGCGTCCACCTGGCCATGGTGATGGGCGACATTGACCGCGAGACGCCTACCCTGGTTCGCGTCCATGCCCTGGACCCCCTGCGCGACCTGGTCGGTGCCGAATACAGCGGGCCGCCGAGCTGGACCCTGTGGGCTGCCCTGGAACGCGTCGCCCAGGAAGGCCACGGCATCGTGGTGGTACTGGCCAACCACGAATCCTCCCAGGCGCTACTGGCCCGGGTGCCCTCGCTGACCCAGCCCAAGCGGCTGTTCGAACGCTCCCAGTCGCGCATCTATGCCGAGGTAGGCACCGGTGCGCAGATCCTGCAGGACCTGGGCGTCGGGCGCATCCGTCACCTGGGTCTGCCCCTGCGCTACGCCGGCCTGACCGGGTACGAACTGGAGATCGTCGAGACCCTGCCTTTTCCTGGCTGAAGCCCCTTCCAGAGGCCTCTGGCAGGCTTGCAAAAAGTTTGGAATACCATAATATCGAATGACAAAACGACCCGTTCGACAGGGTCGACAGCTCTACTTCGAGGTGCCGCTATCCGCCTCGAATCGCACGACTCCTACAAGGCCGCGGCACCTCTGCCGCGCCGATCCAATAACAAAAGAGGGCGTCACGATGTTGCTGAAGCTTAAAGTCGTCTCTGTGGTCGCTGCCGGCCTGTTGACTACGCTGGCCCTTCCGGCCCAGGCCGAAAGTCTCAACTTCACCAGCTGGGGCGGCACTACCCAGGATGCCCAGAAGCAGGCCTGGGCCGAACCCTTCACCCAGCAGACCGGCATCCAGGTGGTGCAGGACGGCCCCACCGACTACGGCAAGCTCCAGGCCATGGTGCAAAGCGGCAACGTCCAATGGGACGTGGTCGACGTGGAAGCCGATTTCGCCCTGCGCGCCGCCCAGCAGGGCCTGCTCGAACCCCTGGATTTCAAGACCATCGATCGCACCAAGATCGATCCGCGCTTCGTCAATGACCATGCGGTGGGCTCCTTCTTCTTCTCCTTCGTGCTCGGCTACAACCAGGGCAAGCTCGGCAGCAAGCAGCCGCAGGACTGGTCGGCGCTGTTCGATACCACCACCTACCCCGGCAAGCGTGCGCTCTACAAATGGCCGAGCCCCGGCGTACTGGAGCTGGCCCTGCTGGCCGACGGCGTGCCCAAGGACAAGCTCTATCCCCTGGACCTGGACCGCGCCTTCAAGAAGCTCGACACCATCAAGAAGAACATCGTCTGGTGGGGCGGCGGCGCCCAGTCCCAGCAGTTGCTCGCCTCCGGCGAAGCGACCCTGGGGCAGTTCTGGAACGGTCGCGTCCACGCCCTGCAGCAGGACGGCGCGCCAGTAGGCGTGAGCTGGAAACAGAACCTGGTCATGGCCGATATGCTGGTGGTGCCCAAGGGCGCCAAGAACAAGGACGCCGCGATGAAATTCCTCGCCGAGGCCAGCAGCCCTCGCGGCCAGGCGGATTTTGCCAATCTCACCGCCTATGCGCCGGTCAACGTCGACAGCATCGCCAAGCTGACCCCGGACCTGGCCAAGAATCTGCCCACCGCCTACGGCAGTGAGCAGGTCACCCTGGACTTCGCCTACTGGGCCCAGCACGGTGGCGAGATCGCCAGCCGCTGGAACGAATGGCTGGTGAAATGACATGTCTGCCTCCAGCTCCAGCCGAGCGGTGCTCGGCACTGCCAAGGACCGCCGTGCGCTGAACGATCCGGCGCGGACCCGGGGTGAACGCGCCGTCCGCTGGAAGGGCGCGAGTCACCTCGTCCCTGCCCTGCTGTTCCTCGGCCTGTTCTTCCTGGTCCCGTTGATCAGCCTGCTGCTGCGCGGCGTCCTCGAACCCACGCCGGGCCTTGGCAACTACCAGACCCTGTTTGCCAATGGGGCCTATGCCCAGGTGCTGCTCAACACCTTTGGGGTCGCTGCCCTGGTGACCCTGTTCAGCGTGCTGATCGGCTTTCCGCTGGCCTGGACCATCACCCTGATGCCCCGCGGCTGGGGCCGGGTGCTGTTCAACATCGTGCTGCTGTCGATGTGGACCAGTCTGCTGGCCCGTACCTACGCCTGGCTGGTGCTCTTGCAGGGTTCTGGGGTGATCAACAAGCTGCTCATGGCGATGGGCCTGATCGACGAACCCCTGGCGCTGGTCAACAACCTCACCGGGGTGGTGATCGGCATGACCTACATCATGATCCCCTTCATCGTGCTGCCGCTGCAGGCGACGCTGCAGGCCATGGACCCCATGGTGCTGCAGGCCGGCGCCATCTGCGGCGCCAGTCCCTGGACCAACTTCCGCAAGGTGTTCCTGCCCATGTGCCGCTCGGGCCTGGGCTCTGGCGCGCTGATGGTGTTCGTCATGTCGCTCGGCTACTACGTTACCCCGGCGCTGCTGGGCGGGGCGCAGAACATGATGCTGCCGGAGTTCATCATCCAACAGGTGCAGTCCTTCCTCAACTGGGGCCTGGCCAGCGCCGCCGCGGCCTTGCTGATCGTCATCGCCCTGGTGCTGTTCGCCCTCTATCTCAGGTTGCAACCGGAATCCCCGGTCGACCCCCAGAACGCGAGGTAACCCCATGCTGCTGACTCCCAGTGCCCTCGGCTGGCGACTGCGCGGTGGCCTGCTGCTGGTCACCGGCGCCATCGCCGCGGTGCTCCTGCTGCCCATCGTCTTCATCGTGCTGCTGTCGTTCGGCTCGTCCCAATGGCTGGTCTTTCCGCCGCCCGGCTGGACGCTCAAGTGGTACCAGCAATTCTTTTCCAACCCGGAGTGGATGCAGGCGGCCCTGGCGAGCCTCAAGGTGGCGCTGCTGACCACCCTGGTTTCGGTAGCCCTGGCGGTGCCTTGCGCCTTCGCCCTGGTGCGCGGCAAGTTCCCCGGCCGCAAGACGCTCTATGCGGTCTTCACCCTGCCGATGATCGTGCCACTGGTGGTGATCGCCGTGGCCATCTATGCGCTGTTCCTGCGCCTGGGCTACACCGGCACCCTGCTGGCCTTCGTGGTCAGCCACGTGATCGTCGCCCTGCCCTTTGCCCTGATCGCCGTCATCAACTCGCTCAAGCTGTTCGATCAGTCCATCGAGGATGCCGCGGTGATCTGCGGCGCCTCGCGCCTGCAGGCCATCTACCGGGTGACCCTGCCGGGGATATGGCCGGGGGTGTTCGCCGGCGCTCTGTTCGCCTTCCTGGTGTCCTGGGACGAGGTGGTGCTGAGCGTGATGATGGCCAGCCCCAACCTGCAGACCCTGCCGGTGAAGATGTGGGCGACGCTGCGCCAGGACCTGACACCGGTGATCGCCGTGGCCTCCACGGTGCTGATCGGCCTTTCCCTGCTGGTGATGCTCGCGGCTGCCCTGCTGCGCCGCCGCCAACCCCTTTCCCGCTGAGCTCCCGGAGCCTGCCATGAGCGCCGTACTCCAGAACAACGCCCCCGCGGCCCCGCTGGTCCGCCTGCAGAACCTGAACAAGCACTACGGCGATTTCACCGCCGTGGATGATCTCTCGCTGGACATCCAGGAGGGCGAGTTCCTCACCTTCCTCGGCTCCAGCGGCTCCGGCAAGTCCACCACCCTGTCGATGCTGGCGGGCTTCGAGACGCCCAGTTCCGGCGCCATCAGCGTGGCTGGCCGCTCGCTGCTGAGGGTCCCACCGCACCAGCGCGACATCGGCATGGTGTTCCAGCGCTATTCGCTGTTTCCGCACCTGTCGGTGCGCGACAACATCGGCTTCCCCCTGGATATCCGCAAGATCGGCGCCGCCGAGCGCAACCAGAAGGTCGACGCCATGCTGCGCCTGGTGCAGCTCGAAGCCTTCGCCCATCGGCGTCCCGCGCAACTTTCCGGCGGCCAGCAGCAGCGGGTGGCCATCGCCCGGGCGCTGGTCTACGAACCACGCATCCTGCTGATGGACGAACCCCTGGGCGCGCTGGACAAGAAGCTGCGTGAAGACCTGCAGGACGAGCTGCGCCAGCTGCACCGTCGCCTGGGCATCACCATCGTCTACGTGACCCACGACCAGGAGGAGGCGCTGCGGCTATCCCAGCGCATCGCCATCTTCAGCCACGGGCGCATCGTCGGCCTGGGCAGTGGCTACGACCTCTACCAGAATCCGCCGAACGCCTTCGTCGCCGCCTTTCTCGGCAACTCCAACTTCCTCAAGGTCACCGCCCGGGCCCAGGCCCATTGCACCTTCGAGGGTCAGGAGCTGGCGATGCGCCCGACCGCCGGCGTCAGACCGGAGCAGGCGTTGCTGCTGATGCTGCGGCCGGAAAAGCTGCAGCTGCTGACCACCGAACAGGCCGCGACCCTGCCCATGCCGGCGGGCTGGAACGAGATCCCGGCCCGGGTGGGCGAGGCGCTGTTCCTGGGCGAGAGCCAGAGCTGCATGCTGCAGACCGCGGGCGGCGCCCCGCTGATGGTCAAGTCTCTGGCCCATACCCAGGGCCTGCAACCTGGCCAGGTGGTACGCCTGCGCTGGGCCGCCAGCGACGCTTGCGTCTACACCGAGTGGAACGACGCCGACCTGACCAAGACCGCCGCCCACTGACGCCGGAGGGCGGACCTGCATGTCCGCCTCAGCCCGCCGCCGATACCAGAAACTGCCGAAACGCCTGGGCCCCAGGGCTCAGGCGTTCCTCGGGACTCCAGATCAGGCCCAGCTCCATGGGTGGGATGGCATCGGCCACCGGGCGGGCTTCCAGCTTGCGCCCTTCCAGGGACCAGCCGCGATAGAGCATGTCGGACAGGATGGTCACGCCAAAGCCATGGGCGACCAGGCCACGCAGGGACTCCATGGACGAGGTCTTGAACACCACGTTGGGTTCCAGGCCGGCCGCGCGCCAGTAGCGCAGCGTGGAGGTTTCTCCTTCGTCCACCGTGGCGAGGATATAGGGATAGGGCGCGATGTCGGCCAGGGTGACGCGTTCCGCAGCCAGCAGCGGATGAGCGCTGGGCAGCCAGAGCTGGCGCGGCGAGCGCATCAACAGATGCCGCTCGAAGGGCTGGGCGGCGTCGACGTTGGAGATGACCGTGAGACCCAGCTCCAGGGTGCCATCGTTGATGCCCGCCTCGATACTGGGTCGATCCATGTCGCGCAGGTCGATGTCGATCTGCGGATAGCTGCGTTTGAAGCGCGCCAGCAGGGTCGGCAGGTAGTAGCCGAGCACCGCATAGGAAGCGCCGACCCGGGCCTGGCCGGTCAGGGCATGACTCTGGAACAGCGGCTGACTCACGGCGTCTTGCAGGGTATCGAGGATGTGTCGGGCATGGTGGTAGAACTGGTGCCCCTCGGCGGTCAGCTTGACTCCATGGGGCAGTCGCTCGAACAACCGCACCGCAAGCGTCGTCTCCAACTGGCTGACCGCCGTGGTCACCGCCGACTGGCTGACGTTGACCGCGCTGGCGGCCAGGGAAAACTGGCTGTTCTCGGCGGCGGCGACGAAATATCGCAGTTGCCGCATCGAGATGTCCTTGTGCAGTGCCATCTGATTTTCCAATACCTGGATTCTATTTTTATCGTTTCACGATAGCGCATTTCTCCTCCTAGACTCAGAGGCACAGGCGCCGCGGTCCTCTCGCGGTTGCCATGACAAGAACAATGAACAGGAGGACGGGTCATGCGCACCCTCGCGCATCGCTCAACATCGGCGTCTGTCCTGGCGCCCCTGCCTTGCCGCTGGCGCCCCTGCCTTGCCGCTGGCGGCCACGTCCGAGCCCTGCCCGGCTGCCGCTGCCTAGCCGCGCCAGAATCGCCGACCTTGCCGCTGCCCTTTTCGATACGCCGACGCCTGCCGTACGGCACGTGCGTGGCCGCTCGACCGCTGCTCTCACCCGCCAATCCCGACAACAGGTGACCCCATGAGCTACCCGAGTCTCAACTTCGCCCTGGGCGAGACCCTCGATCTGCTGCGCGACCAGGTGCGCAACCTGGTCACGCGCGAAGTGGCGCCCCGCGCCGGCGAGATCGATGCCAGCAACAGTTTCCCCATGGACCTGTGGCGCACCTTTGGCGACCTGGGGCTGCTGGGCATCACCGTGGACGAGGAGTACGGCGGCTCCGGACTCGGCTATCTCGCCCATGCAGTGGTCATGGAGGAGATCAGCCGCGGCTCCGCCTCGGTCGCCCTCTCCTATGGCGCCCACTCCAACCTCTGCGTCAACCAGATCCATCGCAACGGCACCACGGAGCAGAAGGCCCGCTACCTGCCCAGGTTGGTCAGCGGCGAGCACGTCGGCGCCCTGGCCATGAGCGAGCCCAACGCTGGTTCGGACGTGGTCTCCATGAAGCTACGCGCCGAGCGGCGTGGCGACCGCTTCGTGCTCAATGGCAGCAAGACCTGGATCACCAACGGCCCCGATGCCCATACCTATGTGATCTACGCCAAGACCGAGCCGGAACAAGGCGCCCATGGCATCACCGCCTTTATCGTCGAGCGTGACTGGAGCGGTTTCAGCCGCGGCAGCAAGTTCGACAAGCTGGGCATGCGCGGCTCCAACACCTGCGAGCTGTTCTTCGACGACGTCGAGGTACCGGAGGACAACGTGCTGGGACAGGTGAACGGGGGCGTGAAGGTGCTGATGAGCGGCCTGGACTACGAGCGCGTAGTCCTCGCCGGGGGTCCGGTGGGCATCATGCAGGCCTGCCTGGACGTGGTCCTGCCCTATATCCACGACCGCCGGCAATTCGGCCAGAGCATCGGCGAATTCCAGCTGATCCAGGGCAAGGTGGCCGACCTCTACACCGGCCTCAATGCCAGCCGCGCCTATCTCTATGCCGTGGCCCAGGCCTGCGACCGTGGCGAGACCACCCGCAAGGACGCCGCTGGGGTGATTCTCTACACCGCCGAGAAGGCCACCCAGATGGCCCTGGAAGCCATCCAGATTCTAGGTGGCAACGGCTATATCAACGAGTACCCCACCGGCCGCCTACTACGCGACGCCAAGCTCTACGAGATCGGCGCCGGCACCAGCGAGATCCGCCGCATGCTGATCGGGCGCGAGCTGTTCAACGAAACCCGGTGAGGAGCCTGCCATGACCGTGCTGACCTCCACCCTGAATCGCCGCACCCCGGACTACCAGCGCAACGCCGCCGCCATGGCCGAGCAACTGGCCCGACTCGACCGGCTCCTGGCGCGCATCCATGAAGGCGGCGGCGCCAAGGCTCAGGCGCGCCATACCGGCCGCGGCAAGCTGCTGCCCCGCGAGCGCATCGACCAACTGCTGGACCCCGGTTCGCCCTTTCTGGAAATCGGCGCCCTGGCGGCCCTCGACGTCTATGAGGACGAGGTGCCGGCGGCCGGGGTGGTGGCCGGTATCGGCCGCATCGAGGGCGTCGAGTGCATGATCATCGCCAACGACGCCACCGTGAAAGGCGGCTCCTATTATCCGCTGACGGTGAAGAAGCACCTGCGCGCCCAGGCCATCGCCCTGCAGAATCGCCTGCCCTGTCTGTATCTGGTGGATTCCGGCGGCGCCAACCTGCCGCGCCAGGAAGAGGTCTTCCCCGACCGCGAGCACTTCGGGCGGATCTTCTTCAACCAGGCGACCATGAGCGCCCAGGGCATCCCGCAGATCGCTGTGGTCATGGGCTCCTGCACGGCCGGCGGCGCCTATGTGCCGGCGATGAGCGACGAGACCATCATGGTGCGCCAGCAGGCCACCATCTTTCTCGCCGGGCCGCCGCTGGTGAAGGCGGCCACCGGCGAGGTGGTCACCGCCGAGGAACTGGGCGGCGCCGATGTCCACTGCCGTACCTCCGGCGTGGCCGACCACTATGCCGAGAACGACACCCATGCCCTCGCCCTGGCGCGGCGCTGCATCGCCAACCTCAACTGGCGCAAGCTGGGTGAGTTGCAGCTCAAGGCGCCAATCGCCCCGCTGTATCCGGCCGAGGACCTTTACGGCCTGGTCCCGGCCGATCCCAAGCAGCCGCTGGAGGTGCGCGAGGTGATCGCCCGGCTGGTGGACGGCAGCGTCTTCGATGAATTCAAAGCGCAATTCGGCACCACCCTGGTCTGTGGCTTCGCCCATCTGCAGGGTCATCCGGTGGCCATCCTCGGCAACAACGGCATTCTCTTCGCCGAATCGGCGCAGAAAGGCGCGCACTTCATCGAGCTGGCCTGCCAGAGACGCATCCCCCTGCTCTTCCTGCAGAACATCACCGGCTTCATGGTCGGCAAGAAATACGAGGAAGGCGGCATCGCCAAGCACGGCGCCAAGCTGGTCACCGCGGTGGCCTGCGCCCGGGTGCCCAAGTTCACCGTGATCATCGGCGGCAGCTTTGGCGCCGGCAACTACGGCATGTGCGGTCGCGCCTACGATCCTCGCTTCCTGTGGATGTGGCCCAACGCGCGCATCGGCGTGATGGGTGCCGAGCAGGCGGCCGGGGTGCTGGTGCAGGTCAAGCGTGAGCAGGCCGAACGTGCCGGAGAAGCCTTCGACGACGAAGAGGCGGCGCGCATCAAGGCCCCCATCGTCGAGCAGTACGAGCGTCAGGCCCATGCCCACTATTCCAGCGCGCGCCTATGGGACGACGGGGTGATCGACCCGGCCCAGACCCGCGAGGTCCTCGCCCTGGCCCTGTCGGCCAGTCTCAACGCCCCCCTCGAGCCGACGACCTTCGGCGTCTTCCGGATGTAGGCCATGACTGACTTCCACACCCTGGATCTGACCCGCGACCCGCGCGGCTTCGCCACCCTCTGGCTCGACCGTCCGGACCGCCACAACGCCCTGGATGCACGGATGATCGCGGAGCTGGGCACGGCGCTCGCCGAGATCGCCGCAGATGCGGAGCTGCGCTTTCTGCTCGTGCGCGGGCGCGGCCGGCACTTCTGCGCGGGTGCGGATCTCGCCTGGATGCAGGCGTCCGCCACCCTGGACGCGGCCGCCAATCAGGCCGACACCGAGCGCCTGGCCGAGGTGATGTATCGCCTGCAGGCCTTGCCGATGCCCACCCTCGCCGTGGTACAGGGCGCGGCCTTTGGCGGCGCCGTGGGTCTGGTCAGTTGCTGCGACCTGGCACTGGCCGCCAGTGACGCCACCTTCTGCCTGTCGGAGGTGCGCATCGGCCTGGTGCCCGCCGTCATCGGCCCCTTCGTCATCCGCGCCCTGGGCGAACGGGCGGCCCGGCGCTACATGCTGGGTGCCGAACGCTTCTCCGGCGCGCGCGCGGCCGAGCTGGGCCTGGTCGCCGAGACCGCGCCCGCCGCCGACCTGGAGCCCCTCGTGGACGCCTGGATCGCCCGCCTGCTGGACAACGGCCCTCAGGCGTTGCGGGCCTGCAAGCGGCTGCTGGACGGCGCCGGCGCAGGCGCACCCAGTGCCACGGTGCGCCCGTTCACCGAGGGCCTGATCGCCGCCGTCCGCGTCACCTCTGAAGCCCAGGAAGGCCTTGCCGCCTTCCTGGAAAAGCGCCGCCCCGCCTGGCAGGAGACCACGCCATGACCTTCGACCGTCTGCTCGTCGCCAACCGCGGCGAGATCGCCTGCCGGGTGATGCGTA
Source organism: Pseudomonas benzopyrenica (assembly GCF_036884265.1). NCBI lineage: Bacteria > Pseudomonadati > Pseudomonadota > Gammaproteobacteria > Pseudomonadales > Pseudomonadaceae > Pseudomonas > Pseudomonas benzopyrenica. The sequence goes on from NZ_CP145723.1 coordinate 2,615,588, forward strand.
CCGCCAAGGCCCTGGGCCTGGGCACCGTCGCCGTGCACAGCGCCATCGACGCCAGGGCACGCCATGTGCGCCAGGCCGACCTGGCGGTAGACCTCGGGGGCGCCAAGCCGGCCGACAGCTACCTGGCCGGCGAGCGGATCATCGCCGCCGCCCTCGCCACCGGCGCCCAGGCGATCCATCCGGGCTATGGCTTTCTGTCCGAGAACGCCGCCTTCGCCGAGGCAGTGACCGCGGCGGGACTGGTCTTCGTCGGGCCGCCCGCCGCGGCGATTCGCGCCATGGGCAGCAAGTCCGCCGCCAAGGCGCTGATGACCGACGCCGGGGTGCCCCTGGTGCCGGGCTATCACGGTGAGGACCAGTCCCTCGCCACCTTTCGCGACGCCGCGGCGCGCATCGGCTATCCGGTCCTGCTCAAGGCCACCGCCGGCGGTGGCGGCAAGGGCATGAAGATCGTCAAGCGCGAAGCCGACCTGGCCGAAGGTCTCGCCTCGGCCCAGCGCGAAGCGCTCTCGGCCTTTGGCGATGCGCGGATGCTGGTGGAGAAGTACGTGCTGCAACCGCGCCACGTGGAGATCCAGGTCTTCGCCGACCGCCACGGCCACTGCCTCTATCTCAACGAGCGCGACTGCTCCATCCAGCGTCGTCACCAGAAGGTGATCGAGGAAGCCCCGGCCCCCGGCCTCACACCCGAGCTACGGCGGGCCATGGGCGAAGCGGCGGTGCAGGCGGCCCAGGCCATCGGCTATGTCGGCGCCGGTACCGTGGAATTTTTGCTCGATGCCCGCGGCGACTTCTTCTTCATGGAAATGAACACCCGGCTGCAGGTGGAACACCCGGTCACCGAGGCCATCACCGGCCTGGATCTGGTGGCCTGGCAATTGCGCGTCGCCGCCGGTGAGGCGCTGCCCCTCACCCAGGCCCAGGTACCGCTGCACGGCCACGCCATCGAGGTACGGCTCTATGCCGAGGACACCGATCAGGGCTTCCTGCCGGCCTCGGGCACCCTGCAGCTCTATCGCGAGCCCACGCCTGGTCCGGGGCGGCGCGTGGACAGCGGCGTGGAGGAAGGCGACGAGGTCTCGCCCTTCTATGATCCCATGCTGGCCAAGCTGATCGCCTGGGGGGACAGCCGCGAACAGGCGCGCCAGCGGCTGCTGGCCATGCTGATGGAGACCGCGGTGGGTGGCTTCGCCACCAACCTGCCCTTTCTGCAGCGTCTGCTCGCTCACCCGGCCTTTGCCGCGGCCGAGCTGGATACCGGCTTCATCGAGCGTCACCGGGACGCCTTGCTGCCCGCACCCGGAGAGCTGACCGACGTCTTCTGGACCTTGGCGGCCCAGGCCTGGCTGGCGACGCTGGCGGCCGCTGCCGACCCGACGTCACCCTGGGCTTCCCGTCAGGGCTGGCGCCTGGGTGGACCGCCCCAGATAGCGCTGCGCCTGGCCTGCCGCGGTGAGGTGCGCGCCGTCGCCCTGCCCGGTTCGGCGGCGGTCGAGCGGAATGGTGATCGCCTCCACTGGCAGGCCGAAGGCATTCGCCAGAGCGCCCGCCTCTATCGCCGTGGGCAGACGCTGTTCCTCGAGTGGCAAGACCATTTCGAAGCCGTCACCTGGGCCGACCCCCTCGCCGAGGTCGCGCGCCAGGCGGATGCCGGTGGTCTCACCGCACCGATGAACGCCAGCGTGGTCGCCGTACCGGTAGCCGTGGGCGATGCCGTGGAAGCCGGCGCACCGCTGGTGGTGCTGGAGGCGATGAAGATGGAGCACAGCATCCGCGCGCCCCGCGCCGGCGTCGTGGCCGCGCTGTTCTGCAGCCCTGGCCAACTGGTGGCCGAGGGCACTGCCCTGGTGGAACTGGAGGAGTCGGCACCATGAGCGAGGCCCTGCCGTCCCGGGTGCGGGTGGTCGAGGTCGGGCCACGCGATGGCCTGCAGAACGAACCCCAGGCGCTGGGCATTGCCGAGCGCATCCAGCTGTGCGAGGCCCTGGTCGCCAGCGGCGTGCGGCATCTGGAAGTGGGCAGCTTCGTCTCGCCCAAGTGGGTGCCGCAGATGGCCGGGACCGCCGAGGTGCTGGCGGGACTGGGCCGCCCAGCAGGCGTGGTGCGCTCGGTGCTGGTGCCCAATATGAAAGGCTTCGAAGCCGCCCTGGCGGCGGGCGTGGAGGAAATCGCCGTCTTCGCCGCCGCCTCGGAGGGCTTCTCCCAGCGCAACATCAACTGTTCCATCGCCGAGAGCCTCGCGCGTTTCGTGCCGGTGGTCGAGGGCGCGCAGGCGGCGGGCATCCGGGTGCGCGGCTATGTGTCCTGCGTGCTGGGCTGTCCCTACGACGGCGGGATCGCACCCGACCAGGTGGCCAGCGTGACCCGCGAGCTGCTGGAGCTGGGCTGCGCCGAGGTTTCCCTCGGCGATACCATCGGCGTCGGTACCCCCGGCCGAACCCGGGCGCTCTGGCAGCGGCTGGGGCGGGAGGTGCCGCTCAGCCAGCTGGCCGGGCATTTCCACGACACCTATGGCCAGGCCCTGGCCAACGTCTACGCCAGCCTGCTCGAAGGGGTCGCGGTGTTCGACAGCTCCGTCGCCGGGCTGGGTGGCTGCCCCTATGCAAGCGGCGCCAGCGGCAATGTCGCCAGCGAGGACCTGGTCTATCTGCTCGACGGCCTGGGCATCGCCAGCGGTCTCGACCTGCCCCAGTTCATCGAGGCGGGCCACCAGGTGTCCGCCCAGCTGGGGCGGCGCAACGAGTCCCGGGTCGGTCGCGCCCGGGCAGCGCGAGCGCTCGACTAGCCAGCGCTCTGGCGGACGCCCATGGCAACCGCCGGGGCTTGCTCCCATAATGGCGGTCTCTCTCATCCAAGGACCCGTTTTGGCCAGGAAGTCCCGACGCGAACTCGCCCAGCTCGATGGCACCACCGAGCTGCCCCTCACCGTGCGCGAGGTCGCCCTCGCCGCCGGGGTGTCGCCCATCACCGTGTCCCGGGCGCTGCATCGGCCGAGTCTGGTGAGCGCCGCCACTCGCGAGCACGTCCTGGCGGTGGTCAAGGAGCTGGGCTATGTGCCCAATCTGCTGGCGGGCAGCCTCGCCTCCAGCAAGAGTCGCCTGGTGGCCATCCTGCTGCCCACCATCGCCAATTCCATCTATGCCACCGTGGTGCAGGCGATCATGGAGCGGCTCACCGAGGCGGGCTACCAGGCGCTGATCGGTCCCACCGGCTATTCACCGGAAAAGGAAGAGGAACTGCTGGAAGCCATCCTCGGCCGCCGGCCCGATGGCATCGTCCTTACCGGCACCCTGCACACCCCGGCCAGTCGCGAGCGGCTGGCGGCGCTGAACATCCCGGTGGTGGAAGCCTGGGACCTGAGCGCCGAGGCCCTGGACATGCAGGTGGGCTTTTCCCATGAGCAGGTCGGCATGGCCCTGGCCGATCACTTCGTCGCCCGCGGCTATCGCCGCTTCGGGGTGATCTCGGTGGACGATCCCCGCGCCATGCGCCGCAACCTGGCGCTGCAGGCGCGGCTGGCCGAGCTGGGTATCGGCGAAGTGCCCATGGAAGTGCTGCCGCTGCCCGCCACCTGGGAGGTCGGGCGGATCGGCCTGGCGCGCCTGCTGGAACGCCCGGTGCCACCGGAACTGGTGCTGTGCAGCTCCGATACCCTGGCCCTGGGCGTGGTGGCCGAGGCCAACAGCCGCGGCCTGCGCATTCCCGAGCAGCTGGCGGTAATGGGTTTCGGCGACACCACCAATGGCCGCTTCGCGACCCCGGCGCTGTCCACCGTCAGCGTCAACGCCGATGTCATGGGCCGCAGCGTCGCCCAGTCGCTGCTCGACCGGCTCGCCGGCGAGCGGACCGCGGTCAACCTCGACACCGGTTTCGTTCTCATCGAGCGCCAGAGCTCCTAACGGATTTTTTGCAGCCGACCACAGATTTACCGGTTGAATGATAGCGTTATCTGTTTAATGATAACGCTATCGTTGTCAGACGACTTACAACATAAGACCGCTGCTCGATCTCCGCCCGCACACAAAAACAAACCAGTGGGAGCTCTCCATGCAAGAAACCAAGCAGACGCGCGTCCGCTATCTGATCCTGTTCATGCTGTTCGTCGTGACCACGATCAACTATGCCGACCGCGCCACCATTTCCATCGCCGGCTCCGCCCTGCAAAAAGACCTCGGCATCAGTGCCGTCTCCCTCGGCTACATCTTCTCCGCCTTTGGTTGGGCCTATGTGCTCGGTCAGATCCCCGGCGGCTGGTTGCTGGATCGCTTCGGTTCGAAGAAGGTCTATGCGGCGAGCATCTTCACCTGGTCGGTGTTCACCCTGCTGCAAGGCTACATCGGTGAATTCGGCATCGGCACCGCGGTATTCCTGCTGTTCGCCCTGAGATTCATGGTCGGTCTGGCCGAGGCGCCCTCCTTCCCCGGCAACGCCCGCATCGTCGCCGCCTGGTTCCCCACCAAGGAGCGCGGCACCGCCTCGGCGATCTTCAACTCGGCGCAATACTTCGCCACCGTGCTGTTCGCGCCGCTGATGGGCTGGATCGTCTATCACTTCGGCTGGCAGCACGTCTTCGTGGTGATGGGCGTCCTGGGCATCGCCTTCTCGGCGGTCTGGATGGCGGTGATCTACAGCCCCCGTGAACATCCCCGGGTCAATGCCGCCGAAGTCGAGTACATCGCCAGCAACGGCGGCCTGGTCGACCTGGACACCCCCGGCAAGAAGAGCGAAGGCCCGAAGTGGAGCTACATCGGCCAGCTGCTGACCAATCGCATGATGGCCGGCATCTACCTGGGCCAATTCTGCATCAACGCCCTCACCTACTTCTTCCTGACCTGGTTCCCCGTGTATCTGGTGCAGGAACGCGGCATGACCATCCTCAAGGCCGGCATCATCGCCTCCCTGCCGGCCATCTGCGGCTTCATTGGCGGCGTGCTGGGCGGGGTGATCTCCGACTATCTGCTGCGTCGCGGCAACAGCCTGAGCGTGGCACGCAAGACCCCCATCGTCGCCGGCATGCTGCTGTCGATGAGCATGATCCTCTGCAACTACGTCGACGCCGACTGGATGGTGGTGGGCTTCATGGCCATGGCCTTCTTCGGCAAGGGTATCGGCGCCCTGGGTTGGGCGGTGGTTTCCGACACCTCACCCAAGCAGATCGCCGGCCTCTCCGGTGGCCTGTTCAACACCATCGGCAACCTGTCCTCCATCACCACCCCGATCATCATCGGCTACATCATCGCCGCCACCGGCTCCTTCAAGATGGCCCTGGTGTTCGTCGGCGCCAATGCCCTGGTGGCCGCCATCAGTTATCTGTTCGTCGTAGGCGAGATCAAGCGCGTCGAGTTGCGTGGCGTACCCACGCCGCCCGCCGAAGCCCCGCTCGCCGCTGAAACCTCTCGCTGATCGACAAGGAGCCCGACCATGACTCAATTCAATGCCACCCCGGCCCTGCACACCGGCACCCCGGTGGTCACCTCCCTGGAGGTCGTCCCCGTCGCCGGCCAGGACAGCATGCTGCTCAACCTCAGCGGCGCCCACGGCCCCTACTTCACCCGCAACGTGCTGATCCTCAAGGACAACGCCGGTCGCACCGGCGTCGGCGAGGTGCCCGGCGGCGAGACCATCCGCCAGACGCTGGAAGACGCCCGCCAATTCCTGATCGGCCAGCCGTTGGGCCAGTACCAGCGCATCCTCGGCCAGGTCCGCCAGGCCTTCGCCGGCCGCGATGCCAGCGGTCGTGGCCTGCAGACCTTCGATCTGCGGGTCACCATCCACGCGGTGACCGCCATCGAAGCCGCCCTGCTCGACCTGCTCGGTCAGCACCTGGAGGTGCCGGTGGCCGCCCTGCTCGGCGAAGGTCAGCAGCGCGATGCCGTGGAGATGCTCGGTTACCTGTTCTATGTCGGCGACCGCAACAAGACCACGCTAGACTATCGCAGCGAAGCCGAGAGCGACGACGCCTGGTTCCGCGTGCGCAACGAAGAGGCCCTGACCCCCGAGACGGTGGTGCGACTGGCCGAGGCCGCCTATGACCGCTACGGCTTCAAGGACTTCAAGCTCAAGGGCGGCGTGCTCAGCGGCGACGCCGAGATCGAGGCGGTCACCGCCCTGGCCGAGCGCTTCCCCGAGGCACGCGTGACCCTGGACCCCAACGGCGCCTGGTCGCTCAAGGAAGCCATCCGCCTGTGCCGCGACCAGCACCACGTACTGGCCTATGCCGAGGATCCCTGTGGCGCCGAGAACGGCTATTCCGGACGCGAGGTGATGGCCGAATTCCGTCGCGCCACCGGCCTGCCCACCGCCACCAACATGATCGCCACCGACTGGCGCCAGATGGGTCACGCCATCCAGCTGCAATCGGTGGACATCCCCCTGGCCGATCCGCACTTCTGGACCATGCAGGGCTCGGTGCGGGTGGCGCAGATGTGCAACGACTGGGGCCTGACTTGGGGTTCGCACTCCAACAACCACTTCGACATCTCCCTGGCCATGTTCACCCACGTCGCCGCCGCGGCGCCGGGCAAGATCACCGCCATCGACACCCACTGGATCTGGCAGGACGGTCAACGCCTCACCCGCCAGCCGCTGGAGATCAAGGGCGGCCTGGTCGAGGTGCCGCAGCAGGGTGGCCTGGGCGTGGAGCTGGACCTGGACGCCCTCGCCCGCGCCCACGAGCTGTACAAGACCAAGGGCCTGGGCGCGCGGGACGACGCCATGGCCATGCAATTCCTCTCGCCCAACTGGACCTTCGATAACAAGAAGCCCTGCCTGGTGCGCTAGGCCCTCGGCCCGCCAACAGCGCCCGCTCCGGACTCTCCGGGGCGGGCGCTGTTTCCGTTCCAGCGTCCGAAACATCGTTTTACACCTACCGATAGCCTGCTAAGCGTCCGTTAAGCTCACCGGATCGACACTGATCCCAAGGTATCTCGCAACCCTGCCCGATACCCCCGCGGTTCCAGTCACTTTCGTATCCGGGAGAAGCACATGAACCTCAATCGTCGTATCGCCAAGAGCCTTCTCGTCCTGACCCTCGCCTCGGTGTTTTCCACCGCCGCCCTGGCCGACACCCGACCCGACATCGCCACCCAGCAGGTCGCCACTCTGCCGGCGATCTCCCAGCAGGGCCAGCAGGCCTTCATGGACGTGGTCGCCGCCCGCCAGGACCTCTTCGAGGCCCATGTCGATCAGGCCAAGCAGCAACTGGCCGCCGCCGAAAGCGCGCTGCAGACCGCCCAAACCGACAAGACCGCCTACCTCAAGTCGGCCAGGGACCTGCGGGGTCAGGACGGCAAACTCATGGAGGTCTCCGCGCAGGACGCCAAGGCCACGTCCTGGCTGCCGATCTGGAGCGGCATGGCGCTGCGTGACGACTATGTCGCCACCCCGGCCAAGAACCAGGCCGTGGCCCAGGCCAACGAGAAGATCCAGCAGGGCGACACCCAGGGCGCTGGCGCGATCCTCAAGGTGGCCGGCGTCGACGTCGACTACTCCACCGCCGTGCTGCCGGCCCAGGAAACCCTGGACCTGGTGCACAGGGCCAACCAGGAGCTCAGTCATGAGCAATACTGGCAGGCCAACCTGACGCTCAAGCAGGTGCAGAACAGCCTGAGATTCGACAACGCCAACGTCGACGTGACCCCCACCAGCTGGTTCTCCAAAACCACCTCGATCTTCACCCCGGTCGATAAGACCTGAGCCGGTCGCAGGCACCTGAGATCAACGGAATCGTTAACTTGAGCGTAACGATTCCGCCCTCAGGTTGATTGAACGCCCGGCAGTCGAAGGCTAGGGTGGCTCCACGACAGGTGATTCGTGGAGACCCCAATGACAACGACATCCTCCCCACCGGCTCGGATCGCCAGGCGCCGCAGCGACAAGCAGCAGCGCCTGGACCGGGTGGCTGCGCTGGCCGATGGCAAGGTGCTGCCCACCGCCTCCATCGTCGCGGCCCTGGAGCAGCTGCTGGCCCCCGGCGACCGGGTGGTGCTGGAAGGCAACAACCAGAAGCAGGCCGATTTCCTCTCCCGCAGCCTCGCCCAGGTCGATCCGGCCCGGCTGCACGACCTGCACATGATCATGCCCAGCGTCGGTCGCGCCGAGCACCTGGACCTGTTTGAGCGCGGCATCGCCCGCAAGCTGGACTTCTCCTTTGCCGGCACCCAGAGCCTGAGGATCAGCCAGCTGCTGGAGGACGGCCTACTGGAAGTCGGCGCCATCCACACCTACATCGAACTCTATGCCCGGCTGCTGGTGGACCTGATTCCCAAGGTGGTGCTCAGCGCCGGCTTCATGGCCGATCGCGCCGGCAACATCTATACCGGCCCTAGCACCGAGGATAGCCCGGCGCTGATCGAGCCGGCGGCCTTCAGCGACGGCATCGTCATCGTCCAGGTCAACCAGTTGGTGGACGACGTGTCCGAACTGCCGCGAGTCGACATCCCGGCGGACTGGGTGGATTTCGTGGTGGTGGCCGACCGGCCCTTCTATATCGAGCCGCTGTTCACCCGCGATCCGCGCCACATCAAGCCGGTCCACGTGCTGATGGCGATGATGGCGATCCGCGGCATCTACGAACGCCACCAGGTGCAGTCGCTCAACCATGGCATCGGCTTCAACACCGCGGCCATCGAACTGATCCTGCCCACCTACGGCGAGCGCCTGGGCCTCAAGGGCAAGATCTGCCGGCACTGGACCCTCAATCCCCACCCCACGCTGATCCCGGCCATCGAGAGCGGCTGGGTGGAAAGCGTGCACTGCTTTGGCACCGAACTGGGCATGGAGGGCTATATCGCCCAGCGCCCGGACGTCTTCTTCACCGGTCGCGATGGCTCGCTCCGCTCCAACCGGCTGCTCTGCCAGCTGGCCGGCCAGTACGCCGTGGACCTCTTCATCGGCGCCACCCTGCAGGTGGATGGCGACGGCCATTCCTCCACCGTGACGCGGGGTCGCCTGGCCGGCTTCGGTGGCGCGCCCAACATGGGCCATGATCCGCACGGTCGGCGTCACCCCACCCCGGCCTGGCTGGACATGCGGCAGCAGACCGGCGACGGCGCACCGGCTCTGCTCGAACGCGGCAGGAAGCTGGTGGTGCAGATGGTCGAGACCTTCCAGGAAGGCGGCAAACCCACCTTCGTCGATACCCTGGATGCGGTGGAGGTGGCGCGCAAGAGTGGCATGCCCCTGGCGCCCATCATGGTCTATGGCGACGACGTCACCCACCTGCTCACCGAAGAAGGCATCGCCTATCTCTACCGCGCCCGCTCCCTGGAAGAGCGCCGCGCGATGATCGCCGCCGTGGCCGGGGTCACCGCCATTGGCCTGCGCAGCGACCCGGCCGAGGCCCGGCGCCTGCGCCAGGAAGGCCTGGTGGCCCTGCCTGAAGACCTCGGCATCCGCCGCACCGACGCCAGCCGCGAACTGCTCGCGGCCAAGAGCATCGGCGAGCTGGTGGAGTGGTCCGGCGGTCTCTATCAACCCCCGGCCAAGTTCAGGAGCTGGTGATGCGCGCCCTCGCCCGCCGTACCTCATCGCCCGCCGAGCGCCTGGCCGAGTTGGCCGTATCCGCCCTGGTGGACGAAGCCGAACTCTCGCCCAAGCCGGCCCTGGTGGATCGCCGCGGCCAGGGCGCCCACAGTGACCTTACCCTTGGCCTGATGCTGACCTCGGCCCAGGCCCTGCAGCCCTGTTTCCAGGCCATGGCCGAAGCCGCCGAGCGAGGGCTGCCCGCCGCCGAACTGCGCTGCCTGATCGGCCAACTGGGGCGTGACGGCGAAGCCGCCATGCTGCAGGTCACCGGCGGGGTCAATACCCATCGCGGCGCCATCTGGGCGCTGGGGCTGCTGGTGACGGCGGCGGTACATGAACGTCCGACTTCTGCCCAGGCGCTGTGCCTGGCGGCCGGTCGCCTGGCCAGCCTGCCCGATCCGGACGCGCCCCAGGCCGCGCCCAGTCATGGCCAGCGCGTCGCCCAGCGCTATGGCGTCGGCGGTGCTCGGGCCGAGGCCGCCGCGGGCTTTCCCGCCATCCATCAGCGCGGCCTGCCGCAGCTGCGCGCCAGCCGCCAGGCCAGTGCCGGCGAACAGAACGCTCGCCTGGATGCACTCCTGGCCATCATGACCGCGCTGGACGATACCTGCGTGTTGCACCGCGCGGGCCCCGCGGCCCTCACCACCATGCAGCAGGGTGCCCGCGCCGTGCTGCAGGCCGGGGGCAGCGCCAGTCTCGCCGGTCGCCGCCAGCTGCTGACCCTGGACCGCCAGTTGCTGGCCGCCAATGCCTCCCCCGGTGGCGCCGCCGATCTGCTGGCCGCCACCCTTCTCGTCGATCGCCTGGAGCCACGGCTCCCTGGAGACCTCTGATGGAACACTTCACCTGCAGCTATCCGGCCAGCCAGCGCCGCCAGGGTCGCGCCCTGGTCGGCTGTGTCGGTTCGGGGGACCTGGAGGTCCTGCTCGAACCCGCCATGGCCGACTTCACCCTCAAGGTGACCACCTCGGTCAACGGCAGCGAACCGCGCTGGCGCGCCCTCTTCGACCGGCTGTTCGCTACCCGCGAGGACCTGCCGGCCCTGACCCTGGACATCCACGACTTCGGCGCCACCCCGGGCGTGGTGCGCCTGCGCCTGGAGCAGGGCCTGGAAACCCTCGACCTGGAGGACAGCACCCATGGCTGAAGCCACCCTTCCCGATGTCCAGGAGCTGCTGCACAGCCGCAGCTTCGTCGAACTCGGCGCCCGCGAGCGGGCCCGTGTGGTGCTCGATGCCGGCAGCTTTCGCGAGCTGGTCGGGCCCTTCGAGCGACTGATGTCGCCGTGGTTGCCCAAGCAGGGCATCGTCTGCCAGGCCGATGACGGCGTGGTGGTGGCCAAGGGGCTGATCGACGGCCAGCCCGCGGTGGTCTGCGCCATCGAGGGCGCCTTCCAGGGCGGCAGCATGGGCGAAGTGGGCGGCGCCAAGATCGCTGGTGCCCTGGAGCTGGCGCTGGAAGACAATCTCGCCGGCACCCCGACCCGCGCGGTGCTGCTGCTGGAAACCGGCGGCGTGCGCCTGCAGGAGGCCAATCTGGGCCTGGCCGCCATCGCCGAGATCCAGGCGGCCATCGTCGCCTTGCGCTCACATCAGCCGGTCATCGGCGTCATCGCTGGCAGCGTCGGCTGCTTTGGTGGCATGTCCATCGCCGCCGGCCTGTGCACCCAACTGATCGTCACCCGCGAGGCACGCCTCGGGCTCAATGGCCCCCAGGTGATCGAACAGGAAGCCGGCATCGAGGAATACGATTCCCGCGACCGCCCCTTCATCTGGAGCCTGACCGGCGGCGAACAGCGGGTCGCCACGGGCCTGGCCGACATCTTCGTTGCCGACGACAGCGCCGCCGTGACCACCGCCATCCGCCAGGGCTTCACCCAGGGCGTTGCCGCCCCTCTGCACAGCCAGCGGGTCGACCACTACCTGACGCGCCTCGCCGATCTCGATACCCGTCCCCAGGCGGACGCCGCCGCGGTCCGCCACCTCTATGCCGGAGACCAGCCATGAGCACCCAGCCTTCGCAACGCGGCCTGACCTGGTTCCAGGCCCTGGTCGGCCAGGGTGAGGCCGTCGCCGGCCTGCCCGCCTCCCTGCGCGTCGCCGACCTCGAACTGGCCGGACGCCCCGCGCGCTGGCTGGCGGTGGTAGCGGATGCCGAGAATCCCTTTCCCCGGGCCCGCCAGGGCGAGGTCGGTCTGCTGGAGGGTTGGGGCCTGGCCCGAGCCATTCAGCAGGCCATCGCCGAGGATGCTGGCGCCCAGGTGAAACGCACCCTGATCGCCCTGGTGGACGTGCCCAGCCAGGCCTACGGTCGTCGCGAGGAAGCCTATGGCATCCACCAGGCCCTGGCCGGGGCCGCCGGGGCCTACGCCGAGGCGCGCCTGGCCGGGCATCCGGTACTGGGCCTGCTGGTGGGCAAGGCCATGTCCGGCGGCTTTCTCGCCCATGGCTACCAGGCCAATCGCCTGCTGGCCCTGCGCGATCCCCAGGTGCAGGTGCATGCCATGGGCAAGGCCTCGGCAGCGCGGGTCACCCTGCGCAGTGTCGAGGAGCTGGAACGCCTGGCGGCGGACATCCCGCCCATGGCCTACGACCTGGACAGCTATGCCTCCCTGGGCCTGCTCTGGCGCCAGCTGGAAGTGGCCCAGCCCGACCAGCCCTCGACCGGAGATCTGGAGCAGGTACGCCAGGCCCTGGCCGAGGCCCAGGCCGATGTGCTCGCCAGCGGTACCACCGATCTCAAACTACGTCTGGACGGCGCCAATCGCGCGGCTTCTCGCGCAGTACGCGAACGCCTACGGGCGGGATGGAGCGCGTGATGAGCGGGCGGATGGGCCCGTTGGGCTTCGCTGGCGCTCAACCCAACCTACGGGACACTTTCGTAGGTTGGGTTGAGCGCAGCGAAGCCCAACACCGCCCCCACGACCTCCTCTGGGGCCTGACCCCGGACGCCTTGCCCGCGCACGCTCCACTCTGGGCCCACCAGGTCGCCCAGGCCGGCCTGCCGGTGGTGGTACGCCGGGCGGTGCCCGAGCCTGGCCGCATCCCCGTCGGCCTGCGTGGTGCCACCCGCGCCGAGCGCTTGGCGGCCTGGCTGGCACCGACCGCCGTAGTGCAACAGCGCGGGCCTGAAAACCTGCGGATCACGACCGGCTGCCGCGATCTACCGGTCTTCGACACCCTGGCCCGCGTGCAAACCCTGCTGGATGACCTGAACCTGCCCTGGGGCCCCACCGGCGCCGCGGGCTACGAACTGGCCTCCGGCTGGCCGGCGCTGCATGCGGGGAGCGATCTGGATCTGCTGATCCGCTGCACCGCCCCGCTGCCGCGCGACCAGGCGCGGGCCCTGCTGGCGTCCCTGCAAGGGCAAGCGCTGTGTCGCCTGGACATCCTGCTGGAGACCCCCCTCGGCGGCGTCGCCCTGGCCGATTGGGCCGGAGACGCTCCACGCGTGCTGCTCAAGACCGCGGCCGGTCCCCAGTTGGTGAGCGATCCCTGGCCGGAGGCGCGCGCCGCATGAGTACCCTCTTCCAGTTTCCCGGCCAGGGCGCCCAGCGTCCCGGCATGCTGCATGCCCTGCCCGACGACGCCGAGGTCCGGCGCACCCTGGTGGAAGCCGCCGCGGTGCTGGACCTCGATCCCTTGAGGCTGGACTCCGCCCAGGCCCTCGAACATACCCGCGCCGTGCAGCTCTGCCTGCTGATCGCCGGCGTCGCCACGGCGCGCCTGCTGCTGAGCCGCGGACCGGCGCCACAGCTGGTGGCGGGTTTGTCCATCGGAGCCTATGCCGCGGCGGTGGTGGCCGAGGCCCTGGACTTCGCCGATGCGCTGCGCCTGGTGGCCCGTCGCGGCGAATTGATGCAGGCGGCCTACCCGTCCGGCTACGGCATGCTGGCGATCCTGGGCCTGGGGCGCGGGGCGGTGGAGCGGCTGGTCGCTGACCACCATCGCCCTGCCGCGCCGCTGTACCTGGCCAATGCCAATGCCGAGCAGCAATACGTGGTCGCGGGCAGCGATGCCGGCCTGGCCGCGCTGGCCGAAGCCGCGCGCGCCCAGGGTGCCGCGGCAGCCAAGCGCCTGGCCATGAGCGTGCCGTCCCACTGCCCGCTGCTCGCCGAAGCCGCCCAGACTCTTGATCAGGCCTTTGCCGAGGTCGAGCTACGCGCGCCCCGGCTGGCCTATCTGAGCGGTACCTCGGCACGACGGCTGGTGCGTGCCGAGCAGTTGCGCGACGACCTGGCCTTCAACATGGCGCGGCCCATCGAATGGCACGCCACCCTGGAAGCCGCCTGCGAGCGTGGCGTGCGCCTGGCCATCGAACTGGCGCCGGGCAGCGTGCTCAGCCAACTGGCCAAACGCGTCTTGCCCGCGGCCGGGGTGCTGGCCTGGCAGGACACCCATCCTGACACCCTAGACGCGCTCAGGCGCGAGGAGGCGGCACGACTGGACTGAGCAATCCCCATACGGCGGCTGCCCTCACCCCAGCCCTCTCCCCGAGGGAGAGGGGGTAAAAGCGGGCGCAGCGGCCAGGCTTCACCCCACCCCAAGCACAACCGAGGACAACAACAATGATCATCTACGGTGTAGCGCTCCTGGCCGTCTGCATGCTTGCAGGCGTCATCATCGGTGACTTCCTGGGCGTCCTGCTCGGGGTCAAGTCCAATGTCGGCGGGGTGGGCATCGCCATGCTCCTGCTGATCTGCGCCCGGCTCTACATGGAGCGGCATGGCGGCATGAGCAAGGAATGCGAATTCGGCGTCGGCTTCTGGGGCGCGCTGTACATCCCGGTGGTGGTGGCCATGGCCGCCCAGCAGAACGTGGTCACCGCCCTGCATGGCGGACCCGTGGCAGTGCTGGCGGCCGTCGGCGCCGTGGGTATCTGCGGGGTGACCATCGCCCTGATCAGTCGCAGCCATCGCGGCGAACCGCTACCGCCGTTGCCTGACGAACCCGTGGCGCCAGCGCCGGCCGTAGCCCACGCCGCGCCGGCCGGAGGTCGCTAGGATGAACGACATCGTCACCAAAGCGCTGCAACACAACGGCCTGGTCGCCGCCTTCGCGCTGATCGGCCTGATCATGTGGGTCTCGGTGGTCCTTTCGCGCCGCCTGACCTTCGGCCGGGTGCACGGCTCGGCCATCGCCATCGTCATCGGCCTGGTGCTGGCGTGGGTCGGAGGTACCGTCACCGGTGGCCAGAAAGGCCTGGCCGACCTGGCCCTGTTCTCCGGCATCGGCCTGATGGGCGGCGCCATGCTGCGCGACTTCGCCATCGTCGCCACCGCCTTCGAGGTACAGGCCACCGAGGCGCGCAAGGCGGGGATGATCGGCGCCGTGGCCCTGCTGCTGGGTACGGTGCTCCCCTTCATCGTTGGCGCCGCCGTGGCCTGGGCCTTCGGCTATCGCGACGCGGTGAGCATGACCACCATCGGCGCCGGTGCGGTGACCTACATCGTCGGCCCGGTGACCGGCGCCGCCCTGGGCGCCAGCTCCGACGTCATGGCACTGTCCATCGCCACCGGCCTGATCAAGGCCATCATCGTCATGGTGGCGACGCCCGCCTCGGCGCGCCTGCTGGCGCTGGACAATCCGCGCTCGGCGATGGTCTTCGGCGGCCTGGCCGGCACCGTCAGCGGCGTCACCGCGGGGCTCGCCGCCACCGACCGCCGACTGGTGCCCTATGGCGCCCTAACCGCTACCTTCCACACCGGCCTGGGGTGCCTGCTGGGGCCGTCGCTGCTGTTCTTCTGCGTGCGGGCACTGGTGGCTTAGTTGCGCGCGTACATCCGGCATTCGGCGACGAAGGCCAGCAGATTGGGATCGCGCTCGCGGCTGCGCAGGAACACCGCGCCAATGCGCTGCTGGAGGCGATAGCGCGGAGCCAGGGGCAGCAGCTTGAGGCGGTTCTGGTAGACCGCCTCGACCCGCCCCGGCAGCAGCGCATAGCCCACCCCGGAGCTGACCATGCTCATCAGCGAGAAGATGTCGTTGACCTGCATGATCACCTCCGGCTCGAAGCCGGCCTGGGCGAACACCTGGCGGCCGTCGCGAAAGGTGGCGAAACCCTGGGTCAGGGTCACGAAGGGCACGCCGGCGAGGTCGCGCAGGTCCACCTCGGCCTGGTCGGCGAAGGGCGAATCACTGGGCGCGGCGAGGAAGATGTCGTCGCTGAACAGCTCGACGCTCTCGCAGTCGGCATCCACCACGGCGTCGTCCAGGGCCACCAGCATGGCGTCCAGCTTGAAATCGTGCAGTTGCTCGGCGAGGTCGGCATTGGAACCCAGCACCAGGTCGATGTTGAGTTCGCTGCGCCTGAGCTTGAGGCCCATGATCAGCTGGGGCACGGTCTTGACCGTAAGCGAGTACAGCGCCCCCAGGCGAAAGCGCTCCGCCGAAAAGCCCGCCGCCTGGCGCGTGAGCCGTACCGTCTCGGCCAGGTCCTGCATCAGTCGCTCGGCCCGCGCTTCCAGCACGAAGGCGCCATCCAGCGGCGTCAGGGTACGCCCCTCATGCTTGAACAGTGGGCAGCGCAGGGCGTTTTCCAGGGAGTGGATGGCGCGATGCACGCTGACATGGCTGGTGCCCAGCTCGGCGGCGGCCCGCGCCAGGTTGCGACTGCGCATGAAGGCCAGAAAGATCTCCAGCTTGCGCAGGGTGAGTTCATCGGTATCGGACATGACGGCCAGCAGGCGAGGAAGACAGCTGCCCACCTTGCCCGGATGCGCGGGCGGCGTCGAGTCTTCGAATCGCCCTGGCGGCGCCTGGCTCCCTCGGTGCAATCCCGAGGGTAACCAGGCACCTCCTCCCGGCCCTACAACCAGCCCTTGATCTGCTGGCAGACCGCCGTGGTGGAGATGCCGTAGCGGTCGTGCAGCGTGGGCAGTGCACCCGCGTCGAGGAAGGCGTCGGGCAGCGCGATCTGGCGGAAGGTGGGCGTCACGCCGTTGCGCAGCAGGGTGGTCGCCACCGCCTCGCCCAGTCCGCCGATCAGCGAATGATTCTCCGCCGCCACCACCAGCCGTCCCGGCTTGCGCGCTTCCGCCAGGATCGTTGCCTCGTCCAGCGGCTTGATGGTCGGCACGTGCAGCACCGAGACGTCCACACCATCCGCTGCCAGGGCCTCGGCGGCCTCCAGGGCGCGCATCGTCATCAGCCCGGTGGACACCACCAGCACGTCGCGACCGGGGCGCACCACCTGAGCCTTGCCGAGCTGGAACCGGTAGTCGTAGCGGTCCAGCACCAGGGGCACATTGCCGCGCAGGAGGCGCATGTAGACCGGCCCCTGGTGAGCGGCGATGGCCGGCACCGCCTGCTCGATCTCCAGGGCGTCGCAGGGGTCGATCACCATGAGGTTGGGCATGGCGCGAAAGATCGCCAGGTCGTCGGTGGCCTGGTGGCTGGGGCCGTAGCCAGTGGTCAGCCCCGGCAGGCCACAGACGATCTTGACGTTGAGGTTCTCCTCGGCGATGGCCATGCAGATGAAGTCGTAGGCGCGGCGCGAGGCGAATACTGCATAGGTGGTGGCGAAAGGCACGCAGCCTTCGCGGGCCAGGCCGGCGGCGGCGCTCATCAGCAACTGCTCGGCCATGCCCATCTGGTAGAAGCGTTCGGGGTGGGCCTTGGCGAAGATGTGCAGGTCGGTGTACTTGGCCAGGTCGGCGGTGAGGCCGACGATGTCCGGGCGCTGTTCGGCCAGGGCCGCCAGGGCGTGACCGAAGGGGGCCGGCCGGGTCGGTTGGCCCTCGGCGGCGATGCTGGCGATCATCGCCGAGGTGGTCAGGCGTGGCTTGGTGGCGGTGCTGGTAGTCATCAGAAGTCCCTCCCGGCATCCAAGGCATCGAGGGCCAGGGCCCATTCGTGCGCCTCGACGCGGATGAAGTGAGTCTTGTCGCGGGTTTCCAGGAAGGGCACGCCCTTGCCCATGCGGGTATCGCAGAGAATGATCCTGGGCTGTCGGCCAGGGTGCTGGCGGGCCCGGTCGAAGGCGGCGACCAGCGCCGCGCGGTCGTTGCCGTCGACGCGCTGGACGAACCAGCCGAAGGCCTGCCAGCGCTCGGCCAGGGGCTCGAAGGCGAGGATCTCGCGGCAATGGCCGTCGGCCTGCTGATTGTTCACGTCCACGAGGGCGATGAGATTGTCCAGCTGCCAGTGAGAGGCCGACATGGCCGCTTCCCAGGTGGCGCCTTCGTTGAGTTCGCCATCGGACAGCAGGTTGTAGACGAAGGATTTCGATTGCTTTCGCTTGAGGCCGAGGCAGGCGCCCACGGCGATGCCCAGGCCCTGGCCGAGGGAACCGCCGGTGATCTCCATGCCTGGGGTGTAGGCGGCCATGCCCGACATGGGCAGGCGGCTGTCGTCGCAGCCATAGGTCTCCAGCTCCTCCTGCGGCACGATCCCGGCCTCGATCAAGGCGGCATAGAGGGCGATGGCATAGTGGCCGATGGACAGGTAGAAGCGGTCGCGCCCTTCCCAGCCGGGGTCCTGCGGCTGGTAGCTCAGGGCATGGAAGTAGGCGACGGCCAGGACGTCGGCGACGCCCAGGGCCTGGCCGACATAACCCTGGCCCTGGATCTGGCCCATGCGCAGGGCGTGGCGGCGGATGTTGTGGGCGCGCTCGGCCAGCGAGAGCGGTGCGCGTTGTGGCGAAGAAGCGGTCATGATCTGTACCTCGATTAGCGATTGACCAGGGCGGCGGGAATGCGCAGGACCAGCGTGGCGCCTATCACCAGCACCCCGGTGATGAGGAACATGCCGATGGCGCTGGAACCGGTGCTGGTGGTGATCCAGCCGATCAGGTAGGGCGAGCAGAAACCGGCCAGGTTGGCGAAGCTGTTCACCGCGGCGATGCCGGCGGCGGCGGTGACCCCGCCCAGCAGCGTGGTGGGCAGCATCCAGAACAGCGAGGACGCGGAAAGGATGCCGGCCGCGGCCAGGCACAGGCTGAGGATCGACAGGGTGACGTTGTGGCCGAATACGGCGGCGAGGCTGAGGCCGCAGGCGCCCAATAGCATGGGAATCACCAGGTGCCAGCGGCGCTCGCGATGCTTGTCCCCGCTGCGCCCGGCCAGCAGCATGGCGACGATGGCGCACATATAGGGCAGGCTGGTGAGCAGGCCGATGTGCAGCGGATCGGCGACCCCGGAGTTGCGCACCAGAGTCGGCAGCCAGAAGGTGATGGCGTACTGGCCCATGACCACGCAGAAATAGATGGCGGCCAGCAACCACAGCCGGCGATCCCGAATGAAGTCGCGCACGCTGGCGTGCTCGGTCTTGTGCTGGTTGTCCTCGGCCAGTTCCTTCTGGATCAGCGCCTTTTCCTCATCGTCCAGCCAGGTCGCCTGGTGCACGCCGTCCTTGAGATAGCCGAGCACCATCAGCCCCACCACTACCGTGGGAATGGCTTCGATGACGAACATCCACTGCCAGCCGGCCCAGCCGTGGACCCCGGCGAACTGATTCATGATCCAGCCCGACAGCGGTCCGCCGATCATGCCCGACAAGGGAATGGCGACGAACCAGAGCACCGTCATGCGGGCGCGGCGGTAGGAGGGAAACCAGTAGGTGAGATAGAGCAGCAGGCCCGGCGCCAGGCCGGCCTCGGCCACGCCGAGCAGGAAGCGCAGGACATAGAACTGCCAGGCCGTCTCGACAAAGGCGAACATCCCGGAAAGGATGCCCCAGGTGATCATGATGCGGGCGATCCAGCGGCGGGCGCCGACCTTGTGCAGGATGATGTTGCTGGGCACCTCGCAGAGGAAATAGCCAATGAAAAACATGCCGGCGCCGAGGCCGTAGACGGCTTCGCTCAGCGCCAGGTCGTTCATCATCTGCAGCTTGGCGAAGCCGACGTTGACCCGGTCCAGATAGGCGCAGAAGTAGCACAGCATCAGGAAGGGCATCAGCCGCCAGGCGGTCTTGCGATAGGCATTGGCGCGCGCCGAGGTGGCCGCTGCCAGAGTGAGCGTAGTCATGGTCTGATCTCTTGTTGTTATGGGCGCCGCAGCCGTGGGCGCCCTTTTCGATGCAGAGCGTTGAACACGAGGGGGCGATCAGTGGATCAGCATGCCGCCGTTGACGTCCAGGGTGACGCCGGTCAGGTAGCCGGAGAGATCGCTGGCCAGGAACAGCGCGGCATTGGCCACGTCTTTGGGCTCGCCGAGGCGACCCAAGGGGATGCCGTCGATGATCGACTGGCGGCGCTCGTCATGCATCAGCCCGCCGGTGATATCGGTCTGGATCAGGCCTGGGGTCAGGGCATTCACGCGGATGCCATCCGGCCCGAATTCCCGCGCCATCGCCCTGGTCAGGCCCAGCACCCCAGCCTTGGCGGCACTGTAGTGCGGTCCGCCGAAGATGCCACCGCCGCGCTGGGCGGACACCGAGGACAGGCAGACGATGCTGCCACCGCCCTGCTCGCGCATGGCCGGAATCACCGCCTGGGACATCAGCAGGGTGCCGCGCAGATTGACGTCGAGGATGCGGTCGTAGTCGGCGCGGCCGATCTCCAGGGTCTTCACCGGCTGGGTGATACCGGCATTGTTGACCAGCACGTCGAGGCGACCGTACTGGGCGAGCGCCTGGTCGACCGCAGCCCTGACCTGGGCTTCGTCGGCCACGTTGGCCGCCAGGCCCAGGTGACCTTCGCCGAGGCTGGCGGCGGCATCGCGGGCGGCGCTGGCATCCAGATCGAGGATGATCACCCGCGCGCCCTGGGCGGCGAAGGCCTGGGCCGTGGCGCGACCGATGCCACGGGCGGAGGCGGCGCCGGTGACGAGGGCAATCTTGTCTTGCAGCAGCAGGGAATGCAGGGGCATGACGCTATCCTTCTTGTTGTTGTGGAGGGCTGTCGCTGAGGGCCAGAGTGCCCCTGCCCCAGGGCCCCAGCAACGCAGCCTGCGTCAGACCGTGCTGAATAAAATTCATGCCTACGGCTTGGCAGCCCCGCCTGGCCAACCGAGAATCGACCGTGAAACGCCTACAGGACCGCGACCCATGGATTCAGGCAAGACGCTTTCCCTGCCACCCCTGAAAGCCCTTCAAGCCTTCGAGCAGACCGCCCGCTTCGCCAACGTCGCCCGGGCTGCCGAGCAACTGGCGCTGACGCCCTCGGCGGTCAGCCATCAGTTGGCCAAGCTCGAGGCTCTGGTGGGTCGCGCGCTCTTCGTCCGCGGTGCGCGCGGCATGACCCTGACCCCGGCCGGGGAGCAGTACCTGGAAGAGGTCAGCGAGGTACTGCACCGATTGGCCATGGCCACGGATCGTGCGGCCAGCGATGCCGGCCTGGAATGCCTGCGCCTGCACTCCGCGCCGAGCTTCGGCCTGCTCTGGCTGATGCCACGGCTGGAACAGTTCCGCCAGAGCCATCCCGACCTACAGATCAATCTCTCCTGCTCCTACGAATCCCTGCACTTCAGCCGCGACAAGGTCGACATCGACATCCGCCACGGCCTGCCCAGCTGGCCGAACCTGGAGATCCGCACCCTGCAGCGCGAACGCCTGGCGGTACTGGCCGCGCCGCAGTTGCTGGAAAAACGCCCGGTCCAGTCGCCGGCGGATCTGCTGCACAGCGAACTGATCCTGTCCGAGGCCACCCTGATGAAGTGGCCCAACTGGTTCGCCCAGCAGGGCCTGGCGCTGCCGGAGCGACCCTACACCCTGAGTTTCGATCGCTCCTACATGACCCTGGAAGCCGCCCGCCATGGTCTGGGCTTCGCCCTGGAGAGCACGGTGCTGGCCGCGGACTATCTGGACCGCGGCGATCTGGTGCGGGTCTTGCCCCAGGACGACGACCTGCCGGTGGCCGCGCACCACCTGGTGTTTCCCCGGGCGCACTCGCGCTACGCCCGGGTGCGGCGCTTTCTCGACTGGCTGCAGCAGGAGCTGGGCCAGCCCTTCGAGTATTAGTCTGTCTGCAGCCGCTCCCGGAGCAAGGCGACGAAGGCATGAGCCGCCGGCGTAAGGCTGCGGCCGGTGGGGGTCAGGATGCCCAGTGGCCGGGCCAGGCTTTCGCCGCGGACCGGCAGGGCCACCACCGGGGCCTCGCCGCCCGCCGATTCCGGCAGCAGGGCCAGGCCCTGGCCGGCTGCCACCAGGGCCAGCAGGGTGCTCATGTAGTTGGCTTCCAGCGCCGCCACCAGGCGCAGGCCGGCGGCGGCGAAGGCGAAGTCCAGGCACTCGCGCACGCTGCTGTCGCGACCGGTGAGCAGCAAGGGTACGGCGTCGAGTTCGCCCAGGGTGATTTCGGCGCGGCCCGCCCAGGGATGGTCGCGGGGCACGAACAGCTGCAGGTGATCGACATACAGCGGCTGGAAGTCCAGCCCCACGGCCCGTGGACGGACGCCGATGCCCAGATCCACCTGTCCTTCCCGGACCAGCGCCTCGACTCTACCGGCCACCACATCCTGCAGGCGGACCTCGATGGCCGGATGACGGGCCTGGAAGGTCTTCAGCAATTCGGGAAAGGGGCCCATGAAGAAGGATGGCAAGGCGGCCAGAGTGATGCGTCCGCGACGCAGGCCCGCCAGGTCCCGGGCATGGGTCTGGACATCGCCCAGGTCTACCAGGATGCGCTCCAGGGGCCCACGCAGTTCTTCGCCGGCGGTGGTGAGCTGGACCCTTCGCGGGGTGCGCTCCAGCAGCTGAACCTCCAGCCAGGCTTCGAGTTGCTGGATCTGCACGGTGAGCGCCGGAGGAGACAGGTGCAACTCCTCCGCCGCGCGGGCGAAGGAACCATGACGGGCCACAGCGAGAAAGGCCTGCACGTGCTGGAGCAGATTCTTCATTTTGTTTTTCTGAACACTGCTTCGGAAGATTCCAATTTACAGGACGTCGGCCGTCTTCGAATACTGCGGGCACAACAACAAAACCTCCCGTGTGCCTGCTTGCCGTGCCACGGTCCAAGGAGTCCGCCATGCTCGCCCTGCTCGGTGTCGTCACCATTCTCGCGTTGCTCGTCGCGGTCATGAGCAAACGCGTTTCACCCCTGGTCGCCCTCATCGTCATCCCCATCGCCGCGGCCCTGATCGGTGGCTTCGGCCTGGGCACCAGCGCCTTCATCATCGCCGGCATCAAGGGCGTCGCCCCGGTGATCGGCATGTTCGTCTTCGCCATCCTGTTCTTCGGCATCATGACCGACGCCGGGATGCTCGATCCCATCATCGACCGCATCCTGCGCACCGTCGGCACCCGGCCGACGCGCATCGTCTGCGGCAGCGCCCTGCTCGCCCTGCTGGTGCACCTGGACGGCTCCGGCGCGGTGACCTTCCTGGTGACCATCCCTGCCATGCTGCCGCTCTATACCCGCCTGGGCCTGGACCGGCGCATCCTGGCCTGCGTCGCGGCCATGGCCGCCGGGGTCAACTTCCTGCCCTGGACCGGGCCGGTGCTGCGCTCTTCCGCCGCCCTGCACGTGCCGGTGGCCGATCTGTTCCAGCCGCTGATCCCGGTACAGCTGGTGGGCCTGGCCTTCGTCTTCGCCAGTGCCTGGTGGCTCGGGCGCCGCGAGGAGAAGCGCCTGACCCTGGCCGGCCAGGCGCCCTGGCTGGCCGACGTTGGAGCCGGTGCCGCACCGGAGCGGGTGCTCAGCGAGGCCGAGCGCGCCCTGCGCCGCCCGGAGCGTTTCTGGATCAATCTGCTGCTGACCCTGGTGGTGATGGGCGTGATGATCGCCGGCTGGGTCGATCCGGTGGTGATGTTCATGCTCGGCACCGTGGCCGCGCTGTGCCTGAACTACCCCTCGGTGGACGCCCAGAAGGCGCGCATCGACGCCCACGCCAAGACCGCCCTGACCATGGCCAGCATCCTGTTCGCCGCCGGCGTCTTCACCGGCATCATGCAGGGCAGCGGCATGCTTAAGGCCATGGCCCAGGTAGCGGTGGCGGGCATCCCGGCTGGCCACGGGCAATTGATCCCGGCGGTGGTGGGCTTCCTGTCCATGCCGCTGAGCCTGCTGTTCGATCCGGATTCCTTCTACTTCGGCGTCATGCCGGTGATCGCCGAGGTCGGCCGCAACCTGGGTGTCGACCCGGTGCAGGTGGCCCAGGCCTCGCTGCTCGGGGTGCACACCACCGGCTTCCCGGTCAGCCCCCTGACCCCGGCGACCTTCCTGCTGGTGGGCCTGTGCAAGCTGGACCTCGCCGATCACCAGCGCTTCACCATCCCCTTCCTGTTCGCGGCCTCGGTCCTGATGACCCTGACCGCCCTGCTCCTGGGAGTCTTCTAGATGACCCGTCTCCTTCGCATCGGCTGCGGCGCCGGCTATTCCGGTGATCGCATCGAACCCGCCGTGGAGCTGGCCGAGCATGGCCGCCTCGACTACCTGGTGTTCGAATGCCTGGCCGAACGCACCATCGCCCTGGCGCAACAGGCGCGACTGGCCGATCCCGAGGCCGGCTTCGATCCACTGCTGGAGGCGCGGATGCGGCGCATCCTGCCACTGCTGCGCCAGGTGGATCGTCCGCGCCTGCGGGTGATCACCAACATGGGCGCCGCCAACCCGACCGCCGCGGCGCGCAAGGTCGCCGCCCTGGCCCGGGAGCTGGGCGTCACAGGGCTGAAGATCGCCGCGGTGGCCGGCGACAATGTGCTGGCCCAGCTGCCGGCCGACGCCCTGCTGGACAATGGCCAGACCCTGGCCGAACTGGGCGACCGGGTGATCTCGGCCAACGCCTACCTGGGAGTGGACGGCATCGTCCAGGCCCTGGAAGCCGACGCCGATGTCATCGTCACCGGCCGGGTGGCAGACCCTTCCTTGTTTTTGGCGCCGCTGGTGCATGAGTTCGGCTGGGCGGCGGAGGACTGGGAGCGGCGCGGACGCGGCACCCTGGTCGGCCATCTACTGGAATGCGCCGGGCAGGTCACCGGCGGCTACTTCGCCGATCCCGGCTACAAGGACGTGCCCGACCTCGCTCGCCTGGGCTTTCCCCTGGCCGAGGTGGATGCGGATGGCCACGCCACCCTTACCAAGGTCACTGGCTCCGGCGGCTGCGTGACCCCAGCAACCTGCACCGAACAACTCCTCTACGAAGTACACGACCCAGCGGCCTATCTGACGCCGGACGTGACCGCCGACTTTTCCGGCGTCGCCCTGCAGCAAGCGGGTCCGGATCGGGTCGTCGTGAGCGGCGCTCGCGGCACCGCGCGACCGGACCAGCTCAAGGTGTCGGTGGGCTACCGTGACGGCTGGCACGGCGAGGGCCAGCTCTCCTACGCGGGTCCCGGTGCCGTCGCCCGCGCCCGGTTGGCCGCTGCCGTGGTACGTGAGCGTTTGCATCTCTGCGGCGTACCGGTCGAAGAGCTGCGCTGTGAGCTGATCGGCTGCGACGCTCTCCATGGAGAGACGCTCGCTGCCCGGGCGACCGGCGAACCTTGGGAGGTACGGCTGCGGGTCGTTGGCCGCTGCGCCACCCGCGCGGCGGCAGTGCAGATCGGCAACGAGGTGGAAACCCTCTATACCAATGGCCCAGCGGGCGGCGGCGGTGCGACCAAGGCGGTCCGCGAGGTCATCGCCGTGGCTTCGCTGCTGTGGCCGCGTGCGGTCGTCACCCCTACCCTGGAGCTGGAGACGCTGCCATGAAACTACGCGAGATCGCCCACGTCCGTACCGGCGACAAGGGGGACACCTCGAACATGGCGGTGATCGCCTATCGCCGGGGAGATTTCGACCGCCTGTGCGAGGTGCTCACCGCGGAACGGGTGGCGGCCTGGTTCGCCGACAGTCGTCCGACCGATGCCGCGCCCGTTCGCCGCTACGAGCTACCCGCCCTGGGCGCGCTGAACTTCGTGCTGCCCGGCGCCTTGCGCGGTGGCGTCACTCGCTCCTTGGCCCTGGATGCCCATGGCAAGGGCCTGGGCGCGGCGTTGCTGGATCTGGAGCTGGAGGACTAGGTGCGACTCAACCGGGGGTGCCGACGCCAGCACCGGGCAAGCGCGTCAGCAGGACGGTGTCCTTGTCGAGGGGCACCTGGGCGCCCTTGCGCCTGAGTTCGTTGATGGCGTGCAGCAGGATCAGATTCACCTGCTCGACCTCGCGCATGTCGTCCGCCTTGAGCAACCGCGAGACCCGCACATTGTGATCAGGCTCGATGAGGGTGATCAGCAGGCCATCGTTGCGCCGCTCCAACTCGTGGCGCACGGGCGGATCGAGTTTGGCCAAGCGTTCATGCAACCTGTTCATCTACAGGCTCCCGAAGGAACGTCACCCACTTCAGGCTAGCTGCCTCGATGGAGAGCGCAAGGCGTCTACGTCGACTCACGATGCCAGGGTCACTGGCAGGTACCGCGGTAAGAAAGCGGCTGCGGTTTGTCATGAAGCTGCCATCCGCATCCGGCACCCTGGGCCTCTTGACCGCCACCTCGTGGCAGAGGCCTATCCATGGATACCCGTCCCGCCCTCCGCCTGCGCACCCCTGGAGTCACTCCCTCGGCACGCGTGGCGCTGGTTGCCACGTCGCCCCGCGGTCGCGCCGCCGAAGCGCACGGCCAGCGCATCGCCCTCGCCACCCAGCATCTACTGACGCTCGGCCATCGTCGGATCCTGCTGGTGACCGCCCCGCAACGGCCAGCCGCCGAAGCCGACGCCGAATTGCAGGCGCATTGCCAGGTCATGCTGGCGGAGGGGCTGGCGCTACTGCCCCGGCTGGAGCTCGATCCAGCGGCTCCCGCCTGCTGGCCGGAGCTTGCCGCCACACTGATCGGCATTGCCCCGACCGCCCTGCTCTGCACCCAGCCTGCCCTGGCCAGGGCGCTGCAGACCGCCCTTACGCCCCAGGGTGAGCTGACCATCGTGGGTCCCGAGACAAAGGCCGGGGCTCTGAACGCATCCTGGCACTAGCTCAGACACCCCCCTCAGAAATTCGACCCCCGGATCGTCCGTCCAGCCTGATCGGGCTGCTGCAGGTTGCCCGAGGTATCGGCCTTGATCGGATTCCAGTCGATTTCGGCGCGCTGCACCGCGGCGGCCGTGAAGCGTTCGTTGAGCTCCGGCGCCAGGCGATGGCCCCAGTAGGCCATCTTCGCCTTGTAGCCCACGGTGATCTCCTTTTGCGGCTGCAGCAGCGCCTTGACGATGGCCTGTACCGCCTTGTCCGGTGTGTCCTTGGTCGGCAGATCGGGACGATGGCCGGTATAGGTGGCCGCATGGCCCCAGATCGGGGTATCCAGCGCCCAGGGCAGCACCGTCGACAACTGGATGTTGGGCTGCCGCCCGCGACGCAGTTCCTGCTGCAGGACCCGGCCAAGGCTGAGCACCGCAGCCTTGGATGCCGAATAGGAGGCCTGATAGGCATGGGGAATCTCGCCGTCCACCGAGGCTACGTTGACCAGCCGACCATAGCCCTGGCGGCGGAAGCGCTGCAGGGCCAGATGGGTGCCGATCACCACCCCCTTCACATTGGTATCCAGCAGGCGCAGGTGATCGTCCAGCGGGATCTCCTCGAAGCGGCCCACCGCCACCACGCCGGCATTGTTGATCCAGCCGTCGATGCGACCGAAGCGCTGCTCGGCCTGTTCGGCCAGCGCCGTCATCTGCGCCACGTCGGCGACGTCGGTCGGCACCGCCAGGGCCGCGACGCCCAGCGCCTGCACCTCCACCGCCAGGGCTTCCAGGGCTTCGGTCCGCCGCGCCGCCAGCACCAGATTGGCTCCGTGCCGGGCCAGCGCCAGGGCCACACCGCGGCCGACGCCACTGGAGGCACCGGTGACGACGATGGTCCGGCCATTCAGTTGCTGGCGATCGGGCCGCGACGTACGCCGGGACGAGGTGCGGTTCAGCAGGGCCAGGGCGGCAGGTAGGGCGAGCAACAGTGGCAGGGTACGCATCGGGGGTCTTCCTCGCAGTCTGTGTCTGAGGTGTGACCCGTGGGCGGCCGCACTGACGTCCCGCTTGGGACGACCGGAGCCTGGCACGCCGATGGTGACCGCCTCGCTTGATCGCTGTGATCGCCGTGCCAGGGCAGCTGCCAGCGGCCACGACCGTTCGGCGGAAGACGTCAGTCTTCGGGCTGGCGGTGCGGCATGGCAATGCCGTGCAGCTTGAGCCGTCGATAGAGGGTGGCCCGGGACATACCCAGCGCTCGGGCAGCGGGAACGGCCTTCCAACGGTGCCGCACCAGCGCGGCGAGGATCGATCGCCGTTCAGGGCTATCGACCTGGGGCCGTGGCTCCGTGGACAGCGGCATGCCCGGCCCCAGACTGGCCGGCAGGTGATCGAGGGTGATCAGGCCGCCATCGCACAGGGCGCAGGCATAACGCAGCGCGTTGCGCAGCTCGCGCACGTTGCCCGGCCAGTCGTGGGCGAGGATGGCTTCCTGCACCTGGGGCGCCAACTCCGGGACGGCGCCGCTACCGCGCTCCTCCGCCAGCAGGCGCCGCGCCAGGGCCAGGCGGTCGGCCCGCTCACGCAGCGGTGGCAACTGGAAGACGGCGCCGTTAAGGCGATAGAGCAGATCTTCGCGGAACAGCCCGGCGGCCACCTGTACCTGGAGATCGCGGTGGGTGGCGCAGACCAGCCGCACATCGACCCGCCGCGGCTGGGCGCTGCCTACCGGCAGCACCTCGCCTTCCGCCAGCACCCGCAGCAGGCGAGTCTGCAGGGCCAGGGGCATGTCGCCGATCTCGTCGAGAAACAGGGTGCCGCCATCGGCCGCCACGATCAGGCCGTCGCGACCCTGGCGCTGGGCCCCGGTAAAGGCACCGGCCGCGTGGCCGAACAGCTCGCTCTCGATCAGGCTCTCCGGCAGCGCCGCGCAGTTGAGGGCGACGAAGGGCCGTCCTGCGCGATCACCGCCCTCGTGCAAGGCGCGGGCAAAGACCTCCTTGCCAGTACCTGTCTCACCCGTGACCAGGATCGGCAGGCCGTGGCGATAGAGGCGCTGGCCAGTCTGCAGTGCCTGGCTAATCCGTGGTTCCTGTTCCGGCTCAGCCTCGACCTGGGCGCGAACCAGGGGAATGACCACGCCCGCACGCTGGCGCGGCGCCCGCACCCGGGCATGGAAGTGCGCTTCGCTCAGGCGCAGGGGTTCGCCATAGTCCTCCTGTAGCCGCGCCGAGGCGTCGCGACCGAACAACTCGTCGAGGCGCTGCGGCAGATAGCCCAGCTGGCCCAGGCAGAGCTGTCGGGCCGGACGATTCAGACCGGTCAGGCGACCGCTGGCATCCCAGGCGAGCAGAAATTCCGGCTGGGTGTCCAGGTAGCTGGCCTGGGCATGGCCGCAGAGCACCCAGTCGCCCCGGGCACTGTGCATGAAGTAGGCATTCTCGATGCGCTGGGCGCTGTCACGGGTGAATTGCTGGATCAGCAACTGGCTGCGGCGATCGTCCGGCGAGCGTGGCGCCGACACGTCCAGCACCCCGAGCAACTCGCCACCCGGGGCGAACACCGGCGCGGCGGTACAGGTCAGGCCGGTGAAGGCCACGCGGAAGTGATCGGCCTTGTGCACCGTTACTGGCGCCCGGTCGGTCAGCACCGCGGCCACGCCGCAGGTGCCCTCCTCCTGCTCGGACCAGCAGGTCCCCAGGTAGAGTCCGGCGCGGCGGCATTCCTCATCGAGCCGATCGCTGACCCGGTAGTCCAGGGTATGGCCCTGGGCGTCAGCCAGCAGCACGCAGTAGTCGGCGGCCTCGACCCGCCCATGCAGGGCCGCGAGTTCGCCGTCGGCCACGCGCAGGAAGTCTTCGGCGGCCTGCTGGTGCTGGCGCAATTCGTAGCGCGAGAGGATACGCGGGCCCCGCAGGCTGCCCGGGTCGAGCTGATACTGCTCGAAGGAGCGCCGCCAGGAATCGAGGATGCGCCCGGGCGGACTGGCCGCGCGCAGCGGGGCGCGCAGGGCCTGGTCGATGGCGCGGGCGTGATAGCGGGCCTGGGTAGACAACATGGGCGTCTCTCCCTGAATTCCGGTCATGGCATGGAAGGCCGGTCATTGTTCTGCCCTTCATTTAGCGCTCCCCGGGCGCTGGCTTCAAGTCCGCCGCTCCGTGAGACGAATCGTCTCAGCGTCTCGCTGTTCCGCCATCGCTCTGAGACGAGCGGGCTCGTCCAGCCGCTCCCGACCAGACCGCTCCAGGTGCCTGCAGCCCGCGCCAGGCCTGACCCGCAAGGGATCAACGCCAACCTGGCACCGGCCTTGCTCTGGGCTCTGCGACGCTCCCATGACAACGACAAGAGGGCCAGACCCATGAGCGCATCGCGGTATAGCAGAGCGGCTCCCATGACGGGCGACCTGGCACTCCGGAGCCCGTCATGCCCATAACCGTTGGCATCCTGCCCAACCCGGCCTCGGGCCGTGACCTGCGGCGGCTGACCGGTAATGCCGCCCTGACCTCCAGCACCGACAAGGCCGGGGTGGTGATGCGCCTGCTGGCCGCCTTTGGCGCCACCGGCGTGGAGCGGGTGCTGCTGCCGCCGGACATGACCGGCATCGCCGCCGCCGTGCTCAAGGCCAGCGGCAGCCGTCAGGCCCGCGAGCAGCACTGGCCGGAGCTGGTGTTTCTCGATCTGCCGCTCACGCAAACGGTGGATGACACCCGCCGTGCCGCCAGGGCCTTACTGGCCCAGGGCGCTCGGGTGATCGCCGTGCTCGGCGGCGACGGCACCCACAAGGCGGTCGCCGCCGAGGTGGGCGACCTGCCGCTGCTGACCCTCTCCACCGGCACCAACAACGCCTTTCCGGAATTGCGTGAGGCCACCAGCGCGGGACTGGCCGGCGGCTTGGTCGCGGCCGGCCGGGTCGACCCGGCACTGGCGCTGCGGCGCAACAAGCGGCTGCGGGTGGAAGTGCCCGAGCGCGGCATTCGCGACTGGGCGCTGGTGGACGTGGCGGTCTGTCGCCAGACCTATATCGGTGCCCGCGCGGTGACCCAGGTGGAGGATCTCGCGGAGGTTTTCACCACCTTCGCCGAGCCCTGGGTCATTGGCCTGTCGGCCTTGTGCGGCCTCTGGCATCCGGTCGCGCGCAGCGCCCCCCATGGCGGCTGGGTGCGGCTGGAGCCCGAGGCTCCGGCGCAACTGACCGTTCCCCTCGCCCCTGGCGTGCTGGCCCAGGCCGGCATCGCCGCCAGTGGCCTGCTCCTGCCCGCCGAACCCCGGGCGCTGTCCCTCGCTACCGGCACCCTGGCGCTGGACGGCGAGCGGGAAATCGAATTCGGCCCCGAGGAGCGTCCGCAGGTGACGCTGGACCTCGACGGCCCCCTGAGCATCGACGTGGAGCGGGTATTGGAACTGGCGGCGCAGCAGCGCCTGCTGGTCCGGCGCCTGCCCGCGTCGCCCCTCGGCAATCCTGGAGAACAATAAGATGAGCGAGAACCCCAGCGTCGAAAACCTGAGCCATGCCTACCGGGTGATGCGCACCATCCGCGCCTTCGAGGAGCGGCTGCACGTGGAATTCGCCACCGGCGAAATTCCCGGTTTCGTCCACCTCTATGCCGGCGAGGAGGCCTCGGCCGCCGGTGTCATGGCCCACCTAGGCCATGAGGACAGCATCGCCTCCACCCACCGTGGCCACGGCCACTGCATCGCCAAGGGCGTGGACGTCTACGGCATGATGGCCGAGATCTACGGCAAGAAGACCGGGGTCTGCCAGGGCAAGGGCGGCTCCATGCATATCGCCGACCTGGAAAAGGGCATGCTCGGCGCCAACGGCATCGTCGGGGCTGGCGCGCCCCTGGCCGCCGGCGCCGCCCTGGCGGCCAAGCTCAAGGGCAGCGACGCCGTGGCCGTGGCCTTCTTCGGCGACGGCGGTTCCAACGAGGGCGCGGTGTTCGAGGCGATGAACCTGGCCTCGGTGTGGAACCTGCCGTGCATCTTCGTCGCCGAGAACAATGGCTACGCCGAGGCCACCGCCGCCAACTGGTCGGTGGCCTGCGACCACATCGCCGACCGCGCCGCCGGCTTCGGCATGCCCGGCGTGACGGTGGACGGCTTCGACTTCTTCGCCGTCCATGAGGCCGCCGCGGCTGCCGTGGCCCGTGCCCGGGCCGGCGAAGGCCCCTCGCTGATCGAGGTGAAGTTCACCCGCTACTTCGGCCACTTCGAGGGCGACGCCCAGACCTATCGCGATCCGGACGAGGTCAAGCAGGCCCGGGAGCAGCGCGACTGCCTGATGCAGTTCCGCGAGCGGGTGACCCGCTCCGGCCAGCTCCAGCCCGCCCTGCTCGACAGCATCGACCAGGAGGTGGAACAGCTCATCGAAGACGCCGTGCGCAAGGCCAAGGCCGATCCCAAGCCCGGCCCGGAAGACCTGCTCACCGACGTCTACGTCACCTACGCCTGATCGGAAAACAACAAGGAGCGCCACCATGGCCAGAAAGATCAGCTACCAGCAAGCCATCAACGAAGCCCTGGAGCAGGAGATGCGCCGCGATCCCACCGTCTTCCTCATGGGCGAAGACAACGCCGGGGGCGCCGGAGCGCCTGGCGAGCAAGACGCCTGGGGCGGCGTGCTCGGGGTCACCAAGGGCCTCTACCACAAGTTTCCCGGACGGGTGCTGGACACCCCGCTGTCGGAGATCGGCTACGTCGGCGCGGCGGTAGGCGCCGCCGCCCGCGGCACCCGGCCGGTGTGCGAACTGATGTTCGTCGACTTCGCCGGCTGCTGCCTGGACCAGATCCTCAACCAGGCGGCCAAATTCCGCTACATGTTCGGCGGCAAGGCGGTCACCCCGTTGGTGCTGCGGACCATGGTCGGCGCGGGTCTCCGCGCCGCTGCCCAGCATTCGCAGATGCTCACCTCCTGGTGGACCCATATCCCCGGCCTCAAGGTGGTCTGCCCGGCCACGCCCTACGATGCCAAGGGCCTGCTGATCCAGGCCATCCGCGACAGCGACCCGGTGATCTTCTGCGAGCACAAGCTGCTCTACGGGATGCAGGGCGAGGTGCCCGAGGAGTCCTACGCCATCCCCTTCGGCGAGGCCAGCTTCCTGCGTGAGGGCGACGACGTCAGCCTCATCACCTATGGCCGCATGGTGCACCTGGCCATGGAGGCCGCCGCCAACCTGGCGCGCCAGGGTGTTTCCTGCGAGGTGCTGGACCTGCGCACCACCAGCCCGCTGGATCGTGACAGCGTCCTGGAAAGCGTCGAGAAGACCGGCCGCGCAGTGGTCATCGACGAGGCCAATCCGCGCTGCTCGGTGGCCACCGACATCGCCGCCCTGCTTGCCGAGCACGCCTTCGACGACCTGCGCGCCCCGGTACAGCTGGTCACGGCGCCGCACACCCCGGTGCCCTTCTCCGATGCCCTGGAAGACCTCTACATCCCCGACGCGGCCAAGATCGAGCGCGCCGTACTGAAGATCACCCAAGGGAGGCAGGCCGCATGAGCCAGATCCATACCCTGACCATGCCCAAGTGGGGCCTGTCCATGAGCGAAGGCCGGGTCAACGCCTGGCTCAAGGCCGAAGGCGACAGCATCACCAAGGGCGACGAGGTGCTCGACGTCGAGACCGACAAGATCAGCAGCAGCGTGGAGGCGCCCTTCTCCGGCACCCTGCGCCGCTGCCTGGCGCGGGAGGACGAGACCCTGGCGGTAGGCGCCCTGCTGGCCATCGTGGTGGAAGGCGAAGCCAGCGACGCCGAGATCGAGGCGGTGATTGCGCGCTTCCAGGAAGACTTCGTACCCGGTGGCGAAGACGCCGCCGACGCCGGTCCCCAGGCGCAGCGCATCGAGCTCGACGGCCGGCCGCTGCGCTATCTGGAACGCGGCGAAGGCGGCCTGCCGCTGGTGCTGATCCACGGCTTCTCCGGCGATCTGGACAGCTGGCTGTTCAACCACGAGGCGCTGGCCGGCGAACGCCGGGTGATCGCCCTGGACCTGCCGGGCCATGGCCAGTCCGGCAAGGGCCTGGCCAGCGGGGACCTTGCCGAGCTAGGCGCTGCGGTGCTGGCCCTGCTCGACCATCTGAACATCCCCCGCGCCGTGCTCGTCGGCCACTCCATGGGCGGCGCCGTCGCCCTGCAGCTGGCGCAGACGGCGCCGCAGCGGGTCGCCGGCCTGGTGCTGATCGGCAGCGCCGGGCTGGGCCAGGACATCAATGGCGCCTACCTGGAAGGCTTCGTCGCCGCCACCAGCCGTAACCAGCTCAAGGGGCCGGTCAGCCTACTGTTCAGCGATCCTGGCCTGGTCACCCGACCATTACTGGAGGACCTGCTCAAGTACAAGCGCCTGGAAGGGGTGGACCAGGCCCTGAATCGACTGGCCGGCACCCTCTTCCCCAATGGCCAGCAGGCCCAGGTGCTGCGCCAGGTACTCGAAGGCGATCTGCCCGCCCTGGTGATCTGGGGCAAGGCCGACGCCATCATTCCGGTCCAGCATGCCCAAGGCCTGCCGGAAACCGTCCAGGTCGAGATCCTGGAGGGCCAGGGCCATATGGTGCAGATGGAGGCCGCGGACCGGGTCAATGCCCTGATCCAGGCCTTCCTGCCCCGCTGCGAACGCTAGAGGAGCCTCACGATGAAAGCAGCCCGTTTCCATGCCGCCCGCGACATCCGGGTGGAAGACGTCCCGGCCCCCGGCGCGCCGGGTCCTACCCAGGTCCTGGTGAAGAACCAGTTCTGCGGCATCTGCGGTACCGATCTGCACGAGTACCTTGGCGGTCCCATTTTCATTCCCACCGCGCCGCACAGCTACACCGGCGGCCAGGTGCCGCAGATCCTCGGCCACGAGTATTCCGGTGTGGTGGAGGCCGTGGGCAGTCAGGTGACGTCGGTGAAACCCGGTGACCGGGTCTCCATCCAGCCCATGGTGTCGCCACGGGACGACTACTACGGCCGCCGCGGCCAGTACCAGCTCAGCGAACAGCTGGCCATCATCGGCCTGTCCCATCCCTGGGGCGGCATGGCCGAGTACTCCTTGGTGGAGGACTACAACGCCATCCCCATGCCGGACGATCTCAGCACCGAACATGCAGCGCTGATCGAGCCCACGGCGGTGACCGTCTATGCCACTCACCGGGGCGGCGTGAAGCCTGGCGACAGCGTGCTGGTGGCCGGCGCCGGGCCCATCGGCCAGCTGCAGGTCATGGCCGCTCGCGCGGCGGGTGCCACGCGGATCTTCCTGGTGGACCTCAACGACAACCGCCTGGAGATGGCCCACCGCCTGGTGGAGGGGCTCATCACCCTGAATCCCGGTAGCACCGATGTGCTGCGCGAGGTCCGCGCCCGGACGGCGGGAGGCGTGGGAGTGGATGTGGCCTTCGAATGCGTCGGTGCCGAGGCGCCCCTGGGACTGTGCCTGGAAGCTGTGCGCCGCCAGGGTGTGGTGGTCCAGGTGGGGATGCAGGGCAAGCCACCGGCGCTGGATGGCTTCACCCTGACCTACAAGGACGTCGACCTGCGCGGCTCCTGGTGCTACTCCACGCTGATGTGGCCCCAGGTGGCAGCCCTGATCGCCAGCGGCCAGCTACCGGCGGAGAAGGTCGTGACCCGCCACATCGCGCTGGACGACGTGGTGGAACAGGGCTTCGAAGCCTTGCTGGACAAGGCCGGGACCCAGCTGAAGATCCTGATCGAGCTCTAGGGCTTTCCCACGCGGTCGGCGGGGGCCGCCGCGTGGGCTTTTTGCCTTACTGGAAGCTCGTCGCGGCAAAGCTGGGACGCGCCAGGAGGCGCTGGTGAAAGGCCACCAGCCGCGGGTGCGCGGACCAGTCGATTTCCGGCAGGCGAAAGCTCAGATAGTCGAGCCCGACCGCCACCAGGTAGTGGCTGAAATCAAGGTCCTCTGCATCCAGGGTGGAAGACTGGTCCAGGCGCGCCAGCAGGCGCCCGATGGCCGCCAGCCGGCGAGCGCCCAGCACCGATTCATCCTGGACCGCACCGCCATGCTTGCGGGCGATCACCGTGCCGAAGGCGGCATCGATCAGGCCCTGGCCCAGGCCGGCCAGTTGCAGGCGCTTGGCGGAAAGCGGACTGCCGCCGGCCAACAGATGCAGATGGAGGCAGATCAGCAGGGTCTCGCTGAGGGCGATGCCCTCGTCGGTGATCAGTACCGGGACCTTGTTGCCGGGATGGGCGGCCAGCAAGGTCGGATCGTCGTTCCAGGGATCGCTCCACACCAGCTCAAGACGCTCGCCGAAGCCAGCTTCGAGGGCGGTGACGCGCGCGGCGCGGGCATAGGGTGAGGTCTGGTTCAGCAGCAGTTGCATGGCGGACTCCGGGACACTGGCGGGCGGTGAAAGGGGCCCGCCAGTGTAGCCGCTCCTGTGCGCCTTCAGCGCGGCCGGGTCACGGTGAGGACAACGGCGGCGATGCGATCGGTATGGGCGTAGACGCCCGCCTCCAGTTCTTCACCGAAGACATCCGGATCCAGCTCGCGATAGCGCCAGGCCACGTCCTGGCCGTCCAGGCGGGTGCGGACTTCTTCGAGGAAGGGATCACGGCCCTCGACCATGGCAACGCCGGTATAGAGCAGCAGGGTGCCGCCCGGCGCCAGGCGCTGCAGCGCCGTGTCCAGGATGGCCAGCGACAGGCCAGCCCCGAGGGGACCGCCACCATGGCGATAGGCGCGCTCGCCGGGATCGACCAGATAAGGGGGATTGGACAGGATGAAATCGAAGTCGCCCGCCACATCGTTCAGCAGGTTGCTGTAGCACGCGCTGACATTGTCGGCACCGGCCAGCTCGGCATTGACCCGGGTCAGCGCCAGGGCGCGCTCGTTGATGTCCACCGCCAGCACCTCGGCATCGGGCCGCGCCAGGGCGACCAGGATGGCGCCGGGACCGGCCCCGCTGCCGATGTCCACGGCGCGGCGGATGTCACCGGTCTCGAAGCGCAACTGGGCTTCCAGGGCATTGGCATAGCGATAGGTGTCGGGGCCGAAGAACACCGCATCGGCATCCTCGGTGGGATAGGCGGAATGCACGAACAACTGGTCACCCAGGCTCGATACCCGCACCCGACTGCGCCAGCCGCCCGGCACCGCGGTCAGCAGCTCGGCTGCCGCCAGGGTGTCGATTAGAGAGCCAGGCAGCAGCTCGGGGGAAAACGGCCGGCTCCAGCCGAAGATGCCCTGCAGATCCCGCGCCCAGGCGTTGCCTGGCCGGGCATTGACCCGCGCGTGAGAGGCCGGGGTGG
This sequence comes from Pseudomonas benzopyrenica, assembly GCF_036884265.1. Taxonomy (NCBI): domain Bacteria; kingdom Pseudomonadati; phylum Pseudomonadota; class Gammaproteobacteria; order Pseudomonadales; family Pseudomonadaceae; genus Pseudomonas; species Pseudomonas benzopyrenica. Next base: position 2,652,167 of record NZ_CP145723.1, read on the forward strand.
GCGTGATGAAGTGATAGTCCGCTGCGCGCAGCGTCTCGATCAGCAGTTTCAGGGCAGCGGCCGCGTCAGGGCTGGTCGCGATGCGTTCAGGATGTTCCATGGCCGTCACGGGTGGTTCCTTCAATGACAGTCGAAATGAAAAGGACCCTTGCGGGTCCTTGAATAGGGATCAGCCCAACAGGGAGGCGAACAGTCGTGTCGCCAGCAGACCGGCACGGCTGTGGTGGCGCGCCGGTGACAGCTGCTCCACCAGTAATGCCATGGCGGCCGCGCGGCTGGGCTGGCTAGCCAGACGCTGCTCTAGGGCGACTTCATCACTATCGAAGTCGCTCGCCTGGGCCTTGCTCGCATTGGCCGCCGTGCCCTGCTCGGCTTCCAGCGCTGGACATAGACGCTCCTGCTGACGCTGGCGAGCGCGAAAGCTCACCTCGCGGCGCGGCAAGACGGACACCCGCTCGGCGGCCGCCTGGTGCCGGGCGCCGCTGTGCACGAAGTCACCGGCGATCCAGTCGTGAATCAGCTGCTGCTCGTAAGCGGTGAAGACGCCGAACATCTCGGCGCGCTCACCCTGGATCAGGCGCCAGAAGCGACTGTTGGTCGGGTCTTCATGACGCTTGATCCAGCCCTGCTCCTGCATCACCTGGAGAAATTCGGGAATCTGCGCGGGATCGGTCAACCAGTCGCTGACGCTACGGCCACCGATGCGGCAATAGTCCGAATGCACATAGCGGCCAACGGTACTCTTTTCCGCCAGTACCTCGATCACCGCCTGTTCCAGCTCGAAGCCGCCGATCACCGAGGTGGTGCTGGCGCCCAGTTCATTGAGCAGGTAGCCCTGCACCACGCGCTGGTAGAAGGCAGCGCGGCCTTCGGCGGGCATGGCGTCATGTACGGCTTGCAGCGCCTTGCGCGCATGACCGGTGCCGGCATTGTCGACGGTCACATGCAAGGTGAAGTAATAGGGATCGATACCCAGTTCGTTGAGCTCGTAGGAGGTGATCAGCAGGTGCAGCGGCAGCTGCTCGTAACCAAGATTGAAACCCAGCACCTCGGGCAGGTAGTGATCGGCGTTATAGGCCAGCGCCAACTGGATGGCGCCCTGGACATAGTGATCATCGCTCAATTGCGAGAAATCTTCACAGCCATGGCTGGCCAGCAGCTTGCGATAGAGCACCACATGATTCTTGTCGGGCTGACCGTCACCCAGTTCCTCCAGGTAGATCTGGATAGCCGCGCGATAGCGCAAGTCGTCCCAGTGGGCGAGCGTGCCATAGAGCCAGGCGCCATCGACCAGCTTGGTAGGCGCCACGCCACGCAGGAAGTACAGCGCATGGGCCTTGCTGCCGAAATAGCGTCGCGGCGCGCCAGCCTTGCGGGCTGCCAGATAGTCCTGGTACTGGGCGCCGACCCGGGCGTTGTTCTCCAGCACCCAGGCTTCCAGCGCCTGGGGATCCGCCGGGAGGTCGGCCTTCATGGCACTCACGGCCTGCAGCTGGTCATCAAGATAGTGCCGCGCCCGCTCCCGCGCACCACCGCTGGGTTTTTCCACCAGCAGCTCGCGATAGAGCGACTTGGCGGGTTCCAGGGCGACGGGAGTCGACCCAGGGCGCTGGCCGGTTACGGCTCTTGTAGTGGTCTGCATAGAGGGCACATCTGGCAGCTGATGAATACCCTATTCGGCCTGCAGGCCACAGCTTGGTTCCGAGCGGCTCGGGCATGCGGGCTAGCCGTCTCGCTTGAAGCCGTCAAACGCCTGCGCCTGCCCGGTCTGCCATTCGTCGGCGAACGCCCCGATCGCCTTACCTGCCTCCTCTCACCGACAACACGGCGACGGGTGACCGGACGACAGACCTCAGTTCCCGCCGCGCCAGGCCGATAACCTGACAATTCGTTCGACCTCCAGGCCCTGCCCATGTCTCCTGTCGATTCCGCTGTCGATCTTCGCGCCCTCCTCGACTCGATCCAGGAGTTCATCGTCGCCAAGGACGGTCAGGGACGTTGGCTGTTCGTCAACCGTATCGTGCTCGAAGCCTATGCCATGGTCGGCTTCGACTACGTCGGCGTCACCGATGCCGAGTTGATCGAGCGCTTTCCCGCCTTTGCCGAGGCGTTCGTCTACAACATCCAGACCGACGAACTCGCTTGGCAAAACGCCGCGCCTACGCTGGTCGAAAAGTCCTTCATGGGTCCGGATGGACGTATCAATACCTGGGAAGTGGTCAAGACCCCGCACTTCGACGCACGAGGCGAACGCCGGCTGCTGACCATCGTCAGCCGCAATGTCACCGAGCGCAAATTGGCGGAGACCGCCTTGCAGGAAAGCGAGAGTCGCTACAAGTCCCTGGCCTATCTGGATGCCCTGACCGGGGTCGCCAATCGGCGCAGCATTCTCGACCAGATCGCACGCCACAGAGCCAGCGACGCCAGCGGCCCCTGTGCCCTCTTCTACCTGGATCTCGACCGCTTCAAGGCCATCAACGACGAATTCGGCCACGAGTTCGGCGATCTGCTGCTGGTGGCCTTCGTCGCCCGGGTCAGCGCCTGCCTACGGCGGGAGGATCTGCTCGGCCGTATCGGCGGTGACGAATTCATCGTCTACCTGTGCGATACCACGCCCACCGCCGCCCTGGCCATGGCCGAGCGCCTGTGCCGTGCCCTGCAAGAGCCCTGGCACATCCAGGGCGTCACCCTGAGTACCACCTCATCCATCGGCATCGCCCACTGTGCCGATGGCACGCTCAACGTCCATGAGCTGATCCGTCGGGCGGACGCCGCCCTTTACCAGGCCAAGCGGGCTGGACGCGCGCGGGTCGTACTGGCCGAGGCCTAGAGTCGTTCCGTGGGCTGGGCGCGAATCAGGATTTCGCGCTGGCGGAAGGCCGTTTCCAGCTGGCGGCGATAGCCGTCCCACCAGGCCCGATCCAGGGTCTCGGTCATCACTTCGTAGACCAGCAACTCATCGTCCTCGACCCGGTCCGCCGCGTCCTGGCACAGACCTTCGACCGGGGCCCGGCTGAAGGCGGTCAGGCCGCCGAAGCGCTCGACCAACACCTGGCGCACCTCCTGAAACAGCGCCCCTGGCAGGCGCTGGCCGTCATTGTCGTTGAGGGGTAGCAGCAACTGGACGAGGTACATGGCCGTCTCTCCTGGGGTATTGGCTGCAGACCCTGACGCACCCCGGATGGGTTCCCGTCCGTTGGTCCTGCAACCCCTGCCCGCCAGCAGCCTGGAAACGAAAAGGCCCCACCGAGGCTCTCTCGGCAGGGCCTTTCCTGACCTTTACGTCCGGATCAGACCGAGAAGCGGCCAACCAGACGATTCATGTCCACCGCCAGGCGCGAGACCTCATGGGCCGCCGCAGCGGTCTGGTGGGCACCGGCCGAGGTCTGGATCGACAGATCGCGGATGCTGACCAGGTTCTGGTCCACCGACCGGGCGACCTGGGCCTGCTCTTCCGATGCCGTGGCGATGAGGAAGTTGCGCTCGTTGATCTCGGTGATGGAGCGGGCGATTTCCTCCAGGGCGGCGCCGGCTTCGTTGGCGATCTTCAGGGTCGCGGTAGCCTCGTCACGGCTGCGCTGCATGGCCTGCACGGCGCCTTCCGAACCGCTCTGGATGCCGCCGATCATCTGCTCGATTTCACGGGTGGATTCCTGGGTCCGGTGGGCCAGGGCGCGCACCTCGTCGGCGACTACGGCAAAGCCGCGGCCCTGTTCACCGGCGCGGGCGGCCTCGATGGCGGCGTTCAGCGCCAGGAGGTTGGTCTGCTCGGCGATGCCGCGGATCACATCGACCACGGTGGCGATGCCCTGGGCCTGTCCGGCCAGGGCGACGATCTGCTCGCTGGTATGGGACACGGTGCCCGTCAGCGAATGGATGGCATTGACGGTTTCGGTGACCCGGGCCGCGCCCAGACCGGTCGAGCGCTCCGATTGCTGCGCGGACGTCGAGGCCGAGGCGGCGTTGCGCGCCACTTCCTCGACGGCGGCGGTCATCTCGTTGACCGCCGCGGCAGCCTGCTCCACCTCGCCATTCTGGCGCTGCAGGCCACGGCTGGCCTCGTCGGTCACGGCATTCATCTCTTCGGCGGCGGACGCCAGCTGCGTCGAGGCCTCGCCAATGTGGCTGACGGTGTCGCGCAGGGTCTGCTGCATCTGCACCGTGGCGCGCATCAGCTCGGCCATCTCGTCGCGGCCGGTCGCCTGCGCCTCGACGCGCAGATCGCCCTCGGCGATGCGCCGGTTGATGGCCAGCACCTGGCGCAGCGGCTGCAGGATGCTGCGGGTATAGAGCACAGCCAGCACCACGGTGAGCACGATGGCGATGGCGGCAATCACCCCGAGCAGCCAGAGGTTGCGGCTGTAGGTCTGGCTGGCCAGTTCGCCGGCCTGCTTGGCGCCGCGTTCGTTGAAGGTACCCAGGGCCACGATCTTCTCTTGCAGATCGTTGGTCAGCGGACGGATATTGGCATTGGTGAAGGCGGTTCCCTCGCTGGCCGGACGCGTCCGGGCGATGACGATGATCTCGTCGAGACGCGCATCGTAGGCCTTGACGCCAGCGGACACGGCGTCGGCCAATCGTTGCTCTTCAGGCGAGGCGACCAGGGCCTGGTACGCCGCTACCTCCTGCTGCAACTGGCCCCGCGCCTGGGCGATGGTCGCCGCGGCGGTCTGCTTCATCTGCTCGTCTTCCGACGCCACCATGCGCAGGGTTTCCAGACGCAACCTGAGTACCAGGCTATCCATCTTCGCCGTTTGCGCGATGCTGGCCATCCAGTTGGTCTCGACATCCTGTTCGGCCTGGTACAGGGAATTCAAGCCCACGGCCGAAGTAACCGCCAGTACCAGCAGCAACAGGGTAACGGCGGCAAAACACACGGCCGAACGGGCCGACAATTTCAGGGTACGCATGGCGCAACTCCAGGCAGGAAAGGCGTATTCACCCCTTCTGGTCGGCGCTACCGTTACTGGCTGAATAGCCACCCATCGGCGATCAACGGCGTACCCCCCACGAGCTGCAGGCTAGAGCTGACGCGGGCTCCAGGGGAATGTGTCAACCTGACGAGCAACCGCCGCCCTGGCAAAATGCCATGCACAGTCAGGCTAGAATGAGACTTTTCCTCAATCGAAATCCCCATGCCGCCGACGAAGCTTCGCCCTGCGCGTCTGGTCCCGTTGCGCAATCGCCTGCTGGCCATCGCCTTCGCCGGAATCGTGCCCCTGGCGCTGGTAGCCGGCCTGGGACTCTGGCTGCTCGTGCAACACCAGCAGCACGAAGCCGAACAGCGGGCACTGGAGTCCAGTCGCCAAGCCGCGACCACCATCGAAAGCGAATTGCGCCGCTCAGTGACCATTCTCCAGGCGCTGGCCGAGTCGCCCCTGTTGCGGACGGGCGACCTGAGCGATTTCGAAACCCTGGTCGGGCGCATCCTGCCGCTGGTGCCAGGTTGGCGAACGGTGCTGCTCGCCACGCCGGACGGCCAGGTCGTCCGGCGCATATCGAGCGTCAACCGGCCCGTTGGCGGTCCTCTCGCCGAACCGGACAGCTTTGCCGAGGTACTCGCCCAACGCCGGCCAGTGATCGGGCAACTCGGCCGCGGTCCCGCCGGCCTTCTGGCCTTTCCGATCCGGGTCCCGGTGCTGCGCGAGGGTCGACTGAATTTCGTGCTGACCGCGGTAATGACGCCGGAGAGCATCCGCGCGGCGCGCCTGACCCGTGCCCTGCCCAAGGACTGGGTGGGTTCGATATTCGATCGCCATGGCCGGCGCATCGCTCGTACCAGCCGGCACGAGGAAAGCCTGGGCGAGCCGGCCCTGCCAGGTCTGGCGGAGATCCTGGCGCAGCCGGGCGAAGAAGGCGTCGGCACTTCGCGTACCCGGGAAGGCCACGACGTCTATACGGCCTTCGTGCGCCTGCCCGATTCCGGCTGGACGGTGACCACGGCGATCCCCACCGAAGAGGTGGCCGCGGCCGCCAATCGCTCCTTCGCCCTCTATGGCGGCGGCCTGGTGCTGTCGGTAGCCTTTGCCTGGACGGTAGCCCTGCTGCTGTCACGGCGCATCAACCGTCCGGTGCAGGCCCTACAGGAGGCCGCTCAGGCCCTGGGCAGGCGCCTGCCGCCGGTATTGCCCGACAGCGACGTGCTGGAGATCCGCCAGGTGGGCGAAGCGCTGCTGGCCGCCGCCGAAGCCCGGCGGCTGATCGAAGAGGAGCGCGACGACTACCTGCGCGGCCTGCAACTGAGCCAGGCGCAGCTGCAGTTGCAGGTCGCCGACCTGGAAATCCTGCAACGGCTCAATCATCGCCTGCTGCAACTGCCTTCACTGCCACAGCAGCTGCAGGAGATTCTCGACGTCCTCTGTCGCTTTCATCAGACGCCCCTGGGCTGCGTGTCCTTGCTGGAAGACGGCCAGCCGCCACGGCTCCATGTCACCGCCGGTTTCTCGGCCGAGGACCAGGCACGCCTGACCGCCCTGGCTCCCGCGGAGAGCGTCTGTGCAGCCGCCATCGAGCAGGGTGAACGGGTGCTGGTGCCCGACCTGGCAAAGGCATCCGAGCTCGCCGCCCTGGCCGCCATCGGCTGCCGCCTGGGTTTCGCAGCCGTACATGCCGTGCCGCTGCGCAGCACCCTGCACGGCACCCTGGGCGCCCTCACCGTGCACCTGCCGGAGGCACGCGAGCCCACGCCGCGCGAGCAGCGCCTGGCCGACCTGTGCGCGTCCAAGGCGGTGCTGGTGATCGATCGTGCCCGTATCCAGGAGGCTGCCCTGCGGTCGCAACGCCGCCTGCGGGTGGCGCTGGAAAGCTCGCAGGTCTCCTTCGGCATCGCCGTGCCCGCTGCCGAAGGCACTTTCGCCTGGGACTATCTCAACCCCACTGGGACCACCACCCTGGGTCTCGACAGCCGTGACGCCAACGCCCGCCTGCCCTGGGCCAGCACCCGCATCCTGCAGCTCTGCGCGGACCACCAGGCCGAGGAAGTCGCCTGGTCCGTCGAATTGCAGGGGCCGGATGCCCAGGGCGCCAGTTGCTGGCTGCAGATCGGCGCCACGCCCTTCGACGGCAACGTCGCGGTGTGGTTTCTGGACATCAGCGAACGCAAGCGCCAGGAGCAGCAGCTGCGCGACAACGATCGGCAAAAGGACGAATTCCTCGCCGTGCTGGCCCATGAACTGCGCAATCCCCTGGCGCCCATTCGCCACGCGGCGGCACTGATCGCCGCGCCGCAGGCGTCGCCCGAACAGCAACAGCGCAGTTGCCAGACCATCGAGCGGCAGGTGGAGCGCATGGGCGCCCTGCTCAACGACCTGCTGGATATCTCGCGCATCACCTTCGGCCGCATCACCCTGCACAATACCTTCGTCACCCTGCAGTCGGTACTCGAGGCAGCGGCCGATGCGACCCTGGCGCCGATGCAGGACAAGCACCAGCGCTTCGACCTGCACCTGCCCGAGGCGCCGCTCTGGCTGTACGCCGACCCGCTGCGCCTGGAGCAGATCTTCGTCAACCTGCTGGGCAATGCCGCCCGCTACACCCCGGAGGGCGGTCGGATCGTGCTCGCCGTCTCCACGGTTGACGAAGAGGTACGGGTGGAGATTGCCGACAACGGCATCGGTATCGCCCCGGAACGCCTGAGCGATCTGTTCCAGATGTTCGGCCAGATCGATCCACGCCTGGCGGAGCGTTCGCCTGGCCTGGGTATCGGCCTGGCCCTTTCCCGCGAGCTGGCACGGCTGCAGGGCGGCGACATCGCCGCCACCAGCGCCGGCCTGGGCCAGGGCAGCCGCTTCACCGTGAACCTGCCACTGACGGTGGCGCCCCCGGCCACAGAGCAGGAGGCCGTAGCGGCCGCCTCGGCGGCGCCCGCCACCCGCCGGATCCTGGTCGCAGACGACAACTCCGACATCGCCGACACCATCGCCGAACTCCTTGAGCTGGACGGCCACGAGGTGCGTGTCGCCTACGATGGCCAGCAGGCCCTGACCCTGTTCCAGAGCTACGGCCCCGAGATCGTCATCTCGGATATCGGCATGCCGGGCCTGACCGGTCATCAACTGGCCCGGGCGATCCGCGAGACGCCGGCCGGTCAGGCCGTCAAGCTGATCGCCATGACCGGCTGGGGCCAGGCACAGGACAAGGCCGAGGCCCTGGCGGCCGGCTTCGATCATCACCTGACCAAGCCGGCCGACATGCAGACCCTCTATGCCCTGGTGGGCGCCTAGGCCGTGACCCGGCGCGCGCCGGCCAGCCGCGTCAGCCCATAGAGCGCCACGCCCACCAGCAGCATCAGCCCGGCGCGCCACCAGGTCGCCGCGCCCTGCTGGGCGATCAGCAGCGCACAGGAGGCCAGGGCCAGCACCGGAAAGATCCAGTGCACGCGGAAATGCGGATGCTCGACCCGGTCGCGCTTGAGCACCAGCACCGCCAGGTTGGTGCTGATGAACACCACCAGGAGCAGCAGCACCACGGTTTCGGCCAGCACATCCAGGGTGCTGGTGAAGGTCAGGGCGATGGCCACCGCGGTGGTGGCGAGGATGGCGATGCCGGGAGTCTGCCGCCGTGGCAGCACCCGGCCGAGCACCGCGGGCAGCAGACCTTGACGAGCCATGCCGTAGGCCAGACGGCTGGCCATGATCATGGTCAGGAGCGCGCCATTGGCCACCGCGATGAGCGCGATGACGGCGAACACTCGGGTCGGCACGCCCAGGCCCGAGGCGCCGAGGACGTCCATCAGCGGCGCACCCGAGGCCTTGAGCTGCGCCACCGGCAGCACCAGGGCAGCGCCGGCGCCTACCAGCATGTAGACGATACCGGCGATGACCAGGGCGCCAAACAGTGCCCGCGGATAGACCCGGCTGACGTCCCGTACCTCCTCCGCCAGGTTGGCCGAGGTCTCGAAACCGACGAAGGAGTAGAAGGCCAACAGCGAAGCGCTGAGGATGGCCACGGTGGCCGAGGGCGCATCCACCTCCAGCAGTCGCGCCGGCTCGCCTTGCCCCTGGGCGACGAACCAGGCCGCCGCCGCGACGACGATCACCAGACCCGAGAGCTCGATCAGGGTCATCACCAGATTGACTGACAGCGACTCCTTGATGCCGCGCGCATTGAGCAGGCCTATCAACAGCAGAAAGCCCAGGCAGACCCAGCTGGCGGGCCAGGGCACCAGCGCCTGCAGATAGCCACCGGCAAAGGCCACCGCCAGCCCCGCGGCGCTGGTGACCCCGGCGGCCAGCATCGAGAAGCCTACCAGGAAGGATAGCCAGGGCCGCCCGAAGGCCCGTTCGGCGAACACCGCCGCCCCGCCGGCCTTGGGGTACTTGGTGACCAGCTCGGCATAGGAGGCCGCGGTCAGCAGGGCGAACAGCAGGGCAATCAGCAAGGGGGCCCAGATGGCGCCGCCGACCCGGCCGGCGATGGTGCCCGCCAGGGCATAGACGCCCGCGCCCAGAACGTCGCCCAGGATGAAGAACAACAGCATGGGCAGGGTGATGGCGCGTTTGAGTGCGCCCGGTGCGGCTGAGGATTCCTGGGCCATGCGGTGGTGCTCCTTGAGCGATCGAAGGGAAAGCGGCGAACCCTTGCCGGGTCCGTCTCGTGCAACCGTAGAGAGCGCTGGCGACGACCGGGTTCCAGGCGCGGACCGTTCATCCAGCGAACCTGCGGACGCCTTGCAGGCCTGGCCGTCGCTCAGACGTGCCGGTTTCGCTGCCCTGCCCGCCTCGCTTGCCCTGCTCTAGGCCAGGCGACTGGACCAGGTCGCCGTCTCGCTCGAAGGCGCAGCGCTTTTCTCGCGCTGGAGCGTCCTCTCATCCAGTCGGCTTGCCGATCAGCGGCAGAGGCTTTTCTGCCCGAAGCGCGCCCGCCACACTCTGGCGTTTTTCGCGGTCCAACCCTCCCGTGACCGCTTTCGCCGAGGATTTCCAGCAAGATGAGTGAGGTACCCCTGGCCACGCTGACCCGCGCAGAGCTCGAAGCCGAAGTTCTGCGCCTGCGTGCCGCCCTGCAGCCTGCCGCGCCCCGCTCCAGCAAGGCTCGTAGTCGCGCGGTGCTGGAAAGCACTACCCAATTCGCCATCGTGGTCAGCGACCTTCAGGGGCGCATCACCGATTGGAATCCGGGTGCCGAGCAGGTCATGGGCTGGAGCGCTCAGGAGATGATCGGCGAGCAAGCCTCGCGTTTCTTCACCCCCGAAGACCGCGCCAACCATCGCGCCGAATACGAGATGGCTAAGGCCCTGAAGGACGGCAGCGCCCTGGACGAGCGCTGGCACCTGCGCCAGGACGGCCAGCGCTTCTGGGCCTCGGGGGAGATGATGGCCCTCACCGACGAAGACGGGGAGCCCCTGGGCTTCGTCAAGATCCTGCGCGATCGCACCGTCGAACACCTGGCGGGCCTGGCGCTCAAGGAAACCCAGGAGCGCTATCGCCTGGTGGCCGAAGCCACCAACGACGCCATCTGGGATTGGGACTTCAACAGTGGCCAGGTCCTGTGGAACGAAGCCCTGACCACGGCCTATGGTCACCTGCCGGAAACCGTGGAACCCACTGGCAGCTGGTGGCTCGGCCAGATCCACCCGGACGACCGCGCGCGGATCGATGCCTCCATCCACGGGGTGATCGACGGCGACGACGTGGTCTGGACCGACGAGTACCGCTTCCTGCGGGCCGACGGCTCCTACGCCCTGGTGTTCGATCGCGGCCGGGTGATCCGCGACAGCTACGGCCGCCCGACGCGGATGATCGGCGCCATGCTGGACATGAGCCAACTGCAGACCGCCGAAACCGCCCTGCGCAAGAGCGAAGAGCGCTTTCGCGCCATCATCGAGACCATCGGCTCGGCCTTCGCCATCGTCCAGGTCAAGTTCGACGCCGACGACAAGCCCATCGACTACCGCTTCCTGGAGGCCAACCCGGCCTTCGAACGCCAGGCCGGGGTCAACCTGCGCGGCAAGTGGGTGACCGAATTCGCCCCCAACCTGGAACGGTTCTGGTTCGATACCTACGGCCACGTGGCCAAGACCGGCGAGCCGGCGACCTTCGAGAACTACGCCAACACCTTCGAGCGCTGGTTCGATGTCCGCGCCGTGCGGGTGGGCGATCCCGACGAACGCCAGATCGCCATCCTCTTCAGCGACGTGACCGAGCGGCGCAACGCCGAGGAACGGCTGCGCATCAGCGAGGCCCTGGCGCGGGAAAACATCGAGCGGGTGCAGCTGGCGTTGTCCGCCGGCGCCATCATCGGCACCTGGCACTGGGACCTGCCCACCGACAGATTCACCGTGGACGAAGCCTTCGCCACGGTCTTCGGCCTCGATCCGCGCCTGGGTCGCGAAGGTCTGAGCCTGGCCCAGGTGGTGACCAACGTCCATCCCGACGACAAGGACGGTCTCGCCCACGCCATCGACGTCGTGATCGCCCAGGGCGGCCCCTTCGCCCACCAGTACCGGGTACGGCGCGCCGATGGCCGCTACTACTGGATCGAGGCCAATGGCCGGGTCGATCACGCCGCCGACGGCACCCCGCTGCACTTTCCCGGGGTGCTCATCGACGTCGAGGAGCGGCGAGCCATCGAAGCCGAGCGGGACAAGGCCCTGGCCGCCCTGCGGACCCTCAACGAGACCCTGGAGATCCGGGTCGCCGAACGCTCGGCCGAGTTGATGCAGGCCGAGGAAAAGTTGCGCCAGTCGCAGAAGATGGAGGCGGTCGGCCAGTTGACCGGCGGCCTCGCCCACGACTTCAACAACCTGCTGGCCGGCATCTCCGGTGCCTTGGAGTTGATGGAGACGCGCATCGCCCAAGGGCGGCTGCGCGAACTCGATCGCTACCTGGTGGCCGCCCAGGGCGCCGCCAAGCGCGCCGCCGCCCTCACCCACCGACTGCTGGCCTTCTCCCGGCGCCAGACCTTGGCGCCGCGGCCAGTGGACGTCAACCAGCTGATCGATGGCCTCACCGAACTCATCCAGCGCACCGTGGGTCCTGGCATCCAGGTGGAAACCGTCGGCGCCGCCGGCCTCTGGCCCGCCCTGGTGGACCCCAGCCAGCTGGAGAACTCACTGCTCAATCTCTGCATCAATGCCCGCGACGCCATGCCCAAGGGCGGTCGCATCACCATCGAAACCGCCAATCGCTGGATGGATCGTGAAATCGCCCGCGCCCAGGACCTGCCGGAAGGCCAGTACCTGTCGCTGTGCGTGACCGATACCGGAGTGGGCATACCGCCCGAGGTCGCCGCCCGGGTGTTCGAACCCTTCTTCACCACCAAGCCCATCGGCCAGGGCACCGGCCTGGGCCTGTCGATGATCTATGGCTTCGCTCGCCAGTCCGGCGGCCAGGTGCGGCTCTACTCCGAAGTCGGCCAGGGCACCACCCTGTGCATCTACCTGCCGCGCTACCTGGGCGAGGCACCGGCCGCCGAAGGCCTGGCCACCCGCCTGGACGTGGCTGGTACCAGCCAGGGCGAAACGGTGCTGATCGTCGACGACGAGCCGACGGTGCGGATGCTGGTCATGGATATTCTCGAAGACCTCGGCTACGCAGTGCTCGAAGCCGCCGACAGCCTGACGGGTCTGAAAATCCTGCAATCGGACGTGCACCTCGACCTGTTGATCACCGACGTCGGCCTGCCCGGCGGCATGAACGGGCGGCAGATGGCCGATGCGGGCCGCCAGTCACGCCCGGGGCTCAAGACGCTGTTCATCACCGGCTATGCCGAGAACGCCGCCATCGGTAATGGCCATCTGGATCCCGGCATGGAGATCCTCACCAAGCCCTTCGCCGTCGATGCCCTGGCGGCGCGGGTGCGCGAGATGATGGGTGCGGTCTAGAAGCTGGCGCCGAGCTTCAGCGCCACGGTATAGCCCTCCGCCCGGTTGCGGGCGTCGAACTCCTTGTAGGCGTGCAGCCAGATGGCCGGCAATCCCGAGGAGGGGTCGAAGAAGCTGAGCGCCGGCCCCAGTGCCAGGGTCCGGGCACGGTTGCCGCGGGTCAGGCCGGGGGCGTCGTCGTCGCTGAGCTGGCGGTAGTAGTAGCCGCCCAGGCCCGCGGTCCAGGGGCCGAAATGCTGGCCGACGGCGAATTCGTGGCGATACTCCACCCCGCTGCGATAGTCGGTGGCCGCGTTGCGGGCATTGAGGTCGACCTGGAAGCTGGACGACAGCTCCAGTCCACTCGGGCTGATGTAGCTGGCGTTGAGGATCGGCGAGACCGTCCAGTGGTTGGTCCCGGGGCTGACCAGGCGATCCTTGTCGTAGTCGCCGGTAGGTGCCTGGATCGACAGCTGGGTGTTGATGCCGACGCCAGGCGCTGGCTCCCAGGCGAGGATCAGCGGAATCAGCTGCAGATCGGCCGGGCGGAACAGCTCGGCGCTGTCGCTGAACACGCGCTGGCCGCCGGCGTTGATGCCGAGATCGGCGTCCATGCGAAAGAACACCGAGACCGCGCCGAAGCCGTAGCGCGCACCGAACAGCTGCTGGTCGGTCATGCGTAGGTAGGCCAGGCCGATGGCCAGGACGTTGATGTTGAAATCGTTGCCATCGTCCTTGCCATGGCTGTCCTTGATCACCCGTGCCTGATAGTCGCTGAAGCGCAGGCCGACCGTACCGAAGGGCGTCGACGGCGGCATGAAGCCGGCGCCGAAGTCCTGCACCCCGGCCGCGGTGGTCGGCATGCCCTTTTCGGTGGCGTGGGTGGTGGCGGCCAGCGCGGCGAGCGACAGGACGGCGGCGCGAGTCAGCATTCCGGGCAGAGACGGCATGGCAGGATTCCTCAGGGCATTCGAGCGGGCGAGCGAGGCCTCACCGGGCACGGGCGGCGCCCAGTCTTGGCATAGGGGATCAGGGGAGGATCAGTCCGGCGCGGCGGCGACCTGTTGGGCGATCTGCGCCTTGCGGTTGACGCCGAGCTTCTCGTAGATGCGCCTCAGGTGATGGCGGACCGTGGCCGGCGCCATGCCCAGGCTGCGGGCGACTTCCTTGTAGGTCTGGCCCAGGGCGAAGCACTGGGCCACTTCCAGTTCTCGGGCGCTGAGGCGTTCCGCCGAACTGCGCCGACGCGCCTTGAGCAGCAGCAGATCGCCCAGCGGCTGGGCATCGAGCTGCAGGGTGCGGCCTTGGTAGGTGCCCTGAGGATCGCAGGCGGGCGGCAGGCGATTGCCCTGCCAACCCTCCCACTCGCCGGCCAGCAGGGCGGCGAAGCCGGGCTCCATGGACAGCAGCACGCCATAGCGATCGCACACCGCCAGGGCCGTTTCGTCGAAACTGCCCTGGCTGTCTCTCAGGGTCGCCAGGGTGCGCAGGCAACTCTCGCGCTCGGCATGCAGCAGGTGCGGCATCAGCCATTCCACCAGCTGGCATTCGAGGGCGATGAAGGGGGCGGCGGGATCCTCGCGGAACAGGGTGAGGTGCACGCCCAGGCGGGTCTGGTCGTCGGTGAGCACGATGCGCAGGCCATGGGCCAGGCCATACCGCTGCCCCAGGGCAGCCAGGGCCGGCGCGGCCGTCTGGTCCCGGCAATCGAACAGCTGACAGCGGCCCTGCTCCTGATGCAGGTCGCCAAGGGCGTGGTCCTCGGCCTTGAGCGCATCCCATTCCTGGGTATAGCTGCCAGGCAGCCCCAACAGGAAGGTGCTGTGCGCCACGGGGACGCCGTCGCACCAGGCGGAGTTGCCCCATCAGGCCTTGTCGAAGGCGACCAGGCGCTGCAGCTGCTCCAGTGCCTGGGCATGGAATTCGGTGATGGCCCCGCCACGCAGGCGGGCCTGCAGCGCCAGGACGACCTGGCTGAAGCGAGCGACCACCGCACTGGGCACGCTGCAGGAAACGACGGCTGACTGATCCATGCTACCCCCATTGTTTTGATTGTCTTTGGGTAGGATGCCGGCCCCCTGACGGGGCCTGGCTTGGGTCCGAGTCTACCGTACCGCTGCGGCGCGCCTATCGTTCAGATGCAGGATAGGCCGCCCTCTGCTACCCGCGCGTCCGCGCAACGGCCCCGTGCCAATCGCAGTCCAAGGCCCGTCGCCATCGTTCATCTGATCGATAGACCCGCCCGAGCGCTCCGGCGAGGCTGGCGGCGACCCGGCCTCCATCCTGGCGCCCGGAAACCTAGGAGAAGCACCATGCCCGACGTCTTCGCGCGCCTCACCCCGGAGGTGGCCGGCCTGCTGGCGCAGCTGGCCGCTCACCCGCAGCCGCCGCTGGACAGCCTCACCCCGGAGCAGGCGCGCGCCGCCTATGTGCAGCTGAATCGCGCCCTCGGCCTGCCGCCGGCGCCGGTGACGCGGGTGGAGGCGCTCACCGCGCCAGGTCCCCTCGGCCCCATCCCGTTGCGTCTCTATCGGCCCTATGCGGAAGACGCTCGACCGCGCCCACTGGTGGTTTATCTGCACGGCGGTGGCTGGGTGATCGGCGACCTGGACAGCCATGATTCGCTCTGCCGCCAGATCGCCCTGGGCACCGACTGCGCGGTGCTGGCAGTGCACTATGCCCTTGCCCCCGAGCATCCGGCACCGGCGAGCCCCGACGATGTGCTGGCCGCCCTGCACTGGCTGGCCCAGGCCGGCAGCGCCCTGAATCTCGATCTCGACCGCGTCGCCGTGGCCGGCGACAGCGCCGGCGGCGGCCTGGCGGCCATGGCTGCCCTGCACCTGCGCGAAGGACCGCTCCGGCTCAAGGCCCAGGTGCTGATCTATCCCGGCGTCGACAACACGCTCGACGCCTGGAACCACCCCTCGCGCATCGAGAATGCCGAGGTCCCGCCGCTGACCCGGCCGATGATGGATTACTTCTCTGGGATGTATCTCCAGGACGTGGACACCCGCGATCCACGGGTGTCACCCCTTTATGCCTTCTCCCACGCCAATCTGCCGCCCGCGCTGATCTTCGGCGCCGAATGCGATGCCCTGCGCGACGATGCCCGGCTCTATGCGCAGGCGCTGATCGGCGCCGGCAACGCCGTGGAGTACCACGAGCTGCCGGGCATGATCCATGGCTTCATCGAGATGCTCGGGGTGCTGCCGAGTGTGCGCTGGACCCTGGCGCGGATGAACGCCTTCCTGCGCGAGCATCTGCAGCAGGAGGCCTGATTCCGCCCCCCGAATGTCAGACCTGGCCGAACCAGTGCAGCACCAGCCGGTAGAGATGCTCCGGCCAGCGCGACCACCAGCCGGCCTGCTCCACCGCCTCCAGGGCTACCAGCGGCCGGGTCTGCAGGATGCGCTCGCCAGCCACCAGCTCCAGGCGCCCGACCACCGCGCCCTGGGCGATGGGCGCCACCAGCGGCTCGTCCAGCACCAGCCGACGCTCGGGCGGCTGCTGACCCTTGGGGCGGGTCAGCACCACGTCCTGGGTCACCCCCACCGGCAGGGTCGACTGCTCGCCTTCCCAGATCGCCGGGGTACCCAGGGCGACGCCGGCCTGGTCCAGGGTCTGGTTCTCGAAGAAGCGATAGCCGTAGGTCAGCAGCTTCTGGGTATCCGCCGCGCGGTTGTTGATGGAGTTGGAGCCGAACACCGCGGTGATCAGCCGGCGCCCATCGCGCAGTGCCGAGGTCACCATGCAATAGCCGGCCGCCTCGGTATGGCCGGTCTTGAGACCATCCACGCTGTGATCGCGCCAGAGCAGCAGATTGCGATTGGGCTGGCGGATACCGTTCCAGGTGAAGTACTTCTTGGCGTAGAGCTCATAGTAGGCCGACTCGTCCTGGATGATGGCCCGCGCCAGCAGCGCCATGTCGTAGGGCGAGGAAAAGTGTTCGGGGTCGGGTAGCCCGGTGGGATTCATGAAGTGGCTGTCGTGCAGGCCCAGGCGCTGCGCAGTGGCGTTCATCAGACTGGCGAAGCTCTCGTTGCTGCCGGCGATGTGCTCGGCCAGGGCCACGCTGGCGTCGTTGCCCGAATCGATGACGATGCCCTGCAGTAGATCATGCACCGACACCGAGGTGCGCGGATCGAGAAACATCCGCGAGCCCTCGGTGCGCCAGGCGTGCTCGCTGACGGTGACCTGATCGTCGGCCTTGAGCTGGCCGGCCTGGATATCGCGGGTCGCCACATAGACGGTCATCAGCTTGGTCAGGCTGGCCGGCGGCAGGTGCTCGTGGGAATCCTCCTCGGCGATCACCTGGCCGGTGGTGGCATCCATCAGTACCCAAGCCTTGGCCGAGAGCTGGGGTGGCGAGGGAATGAGCACATTGGCGGCGGGCGCAGCGGCGGGCGCGGCCTCGACCTGGCCGAGCCAGGCGAGACCCAGGGCGGCGAGACCGAGGCAGAGCAAGGGGTGTTTCACGGGCGACGGATCCGGTGTGGCAGTGGGGCCCGCCATCCTGGGAGCGGCCCGCTCCGGTCTCAAATGAAGGAAAGTGAAGAAAAATTTAGGAAGCCGCGCCTCAGCCGGCGCTGGTGATGACCACCCGGGCGCCCACCGGCTCGGCCGCTTCGATGCTCAGGCTGAAGCCATGCAGGCGGACGATGGCCGCCACCAGCGACAGGCCCAGGCCGTAGCCCGGCTGTTGGCGACTGGCATCGCCGCGATAGAGTCGCCGCAGCACGCTCTCCCGCTCGGCTTCGGGAATGCCGGGGCCGTCGTCGATCACCTCGATGCGCACCGCGGTGCCGACCCCGCGTGCCACCAGGCGCACCTGGCCACCCTCGGGGGCGAACTTGAGGGCGTTGTCCAGGAGATTGACCAGGGCCTCGAACAGCAACTCGGCGTCGCCCTGCACCTCCGGCAGTTCCTCACCCAGTTCCAGGCTCAGGGTCTGGGCCTTTTCCTGGGCCAGGGGCTCGTAGAAATCATGGGCCTGGCGCAGCAGCGCGGCCAGATCGAGGGGCGCGAAGGCCATGCGCCGCCGGGTGTCCTCCAGCTCGGAGATACGCAGCAAGCCCTGGAAGCGCGACATGATGGCTTCGGTCTCGGCCAGGGCTTCAGCGAGGCTGTCGGCCTGGGGTTCGGCCAGCGGCAGCTGCTGCAACTGGTGCAGGCGCGCCCGCAGCCGCGTCAGCGGGGTGCGCAGGTCATGGGCGATGCCGTCGCAGACCCCCTTCACCTCGTGCATCGAGCGCTCCAGCTGGGCCAGGGTGGTATTGACCGCATCGGCCAGCATGTCCAGTTCGTCGTGCCGCGGTGACAGCGGCAGCCGCTCTTCCAGATGACCGGCGACGATCCGCTCCAGGCTGCGTTGCAACCGTTCCACCCGCCGCAGCGGGCGCCGCCGCAACAGGTGCCAGCCCACCAGTCCGGGAATCAGGGTCAGCGACAGCCCCCAGAACAGCGCCTGGCCGATGATGCCACCGACTGCGGAGATGGAGCCGCCATCGCGGGCAAGCACCAGGATGCGGCCGTCCGCGCGGCGCTGCAGAAAGGCATGGCTGCTGCGGGTCTCGTCCAGGGCGTCGGAGGTCCGGAGTCCCCGCTGCAGGTAGTGCACCCGGCCATCGTCCGGCAGGTTACGCAAGAGCTTGACCAGGTTGCCGGCGACATAGCGGCCATCGGCTTCGAACAGGCCGTAGGCGTCGATACCGGGCATGGAATAGACCTCGCTGGCCTGCAGCTCGCCCAGCAGGTCGGCATCCGCCACCTTGCCGTAGTAGTGCGCCCGCTGCAGCAGGGTGCGCTCCGCCACGGCGCCCAGATAGCCGGAGATCTGCCAGTAGAGCACCCCGGTGAAGACCGCACCCCAGGCCACGAAGAGCAGCGCATAGAGCGCCAGCAGGCGACTGCTCCCCGAGCGCCAGCGCCTGCCGGCCCTAGTCCGGGACGACGAGGACATAGCCGGCTCCGCGGACGGTATGCACCAGCGGCCGCCCCGCCCGCTCGATCTTGCGTCTCAGCCGCCCCATGTGCACGTCGATGATGTTGGTGCCCGGATCGAAGTGATAGCCCCAGACCTGCTCGAAGAGCATGGTGCGGGTCACCAGTTGGCCGGCGTTGCGCATCAGGTAGGTGAGGATCTTGAATTCGGTGGGCAACAGGGCGATGGCCTCGTCGGCACGGGTCAGGGTGTTCTCGATCAGGTCCAGGGTCAGCTCGCCCACCCGCAGCTGGTGACTGGCGGACTGGGCCACCGGCCGCCTGAGCAGTGCCTCCAGACGGGCCATCATCTCCACCAGGGAAAAGGGCTTGGTCAGGTAGTCGTCACCGCCGCATCTCAGGCCGCGGACGCGCTCGTCGACATCGGACAGGGCGCTGAGCATCAGCACCGGGGTGGCGATGCCGAGGCCACGCAGGGTGCTGACGATGGTCAGGCCGTCGAAATCCGGCAGCATGCGGTCGAGGGTGATGATGTCGTGGCCGCCGGCGATGGCCGCGGCCAGGCCGTCGCGGCCGGTGCGTTCCCAGCGCACCTGATAGTCTTGCGCCTGCAATTCGCTGGCGATGGCATGGGCGGTCACCTCGTCGTCTTCGATGACCAAAGCCTGGGTCATAGCGGCCTCTGGATCTGGCGCCCGGTCTGGCGGACCGGACACCCTAGGGAAAACCACCAGGCCGGTAAATTAAATTTTTCTTCATTCGGACTAACGCGCTCCCGCCTTGCCCGCGGTCTATCGTCGGTCTTTTCACCCTGGAGTCATCACCATGTTTCGACGTTTGCCCACCCTCGCCCTCGGCGCCCTGCTGCTGGCTTCCACGCCGCTGCTGGCGGCGCAACCCGCCACCACCCTCACGGTGCTGAGTTCGGGCGGGATCATGGGCGCCATCCGCGAGGTCGCGCCGGCCTATGAAAAGGCCACCGGCGTGAAACTGGACATCGCCGCCGCGCCGTCCATGGGCGACACGCCCCAGGCCATCCCCCAGCGCCTGGCCCGCAACGAGCCGGCCGACGTGGTGCTGATGGTGGGTTCGGCCTTGGACAAGCTGGTCGCCAACGGCCAGGCGCTCAAGGACAGCCGCGTCGACCTGGGGCAATCCTTCATCGCCATGGCGGTACGCAAGGGTGCCCCCAAGCCGGACATCTCCACCATGGAGGCTTTCAAGCAGAGCCTGGAAAGCGCCCAGTCGGTGGCCTATTCCGACAGCGCCAGCGGCGTCTACCTGGCGCACATCCTCTTCCCGCGCATGCAGCTGAGCGATGCTTTCAAGGCCAAGGCGCGCATGATCCCCGCCGAGCCGGTGGGCGAAGTCGTCGCCCGCGGTGACGCACAGCTGGGCTTCCAGCAACTGAGCGAATTGAAGCCCGTGCAAGGCATCGACATCGTCGGCCTGATCCCCGACCAGGCGCAGAAGATGACCCTCTATTCCGGTGCCGTGGTCAGCAAGAGCACGCACCCGGATGCCGCCCGCGCCCTGCTGCAGTACCTGGCCTCGAAGGACGCCGCCAAGGTTATCCAGGACAGCGGCCTCAAGCCGATTCCCGCGCAGTGAACCCCAGGGGAGTCGCCCTCGCGACTCCCCTCCTCCCCTCTGCTACCAGAGCGCCAGGTCGTAGGTCAGGTACAGGCGATTGCTGTCCCGGCCACGGGCGAAGTCGGCGCGATAGACATAGTTGCGCAGCTTGACGCCGAACCCCTTGAGCGAGCCCTTGGGCACCACGTAGGCCAGTTCCACATCGCGTTCCCACTCGTGCAGGCCTTCGCTGCCGGAGCGGCCGTTGTCGCCGCTGATGTAGCGGGTCATGAAGGTCAGCCCGGGCAGCCCCAGCGTCTTGAAGTCGTAGACGTAGCTGAGCAGCCAGGTCTTCTCGTCTTCCTCGATGAACTTGCCGATGCCGACGTTGCTGAAAGAATAGACGGTGGCACCGCTGATGTAAGGCAGGCCGGCATCCCCGCTGAGCTTTTGCAACCCCGCGCCGACCGTATGGCCGCTGTGGGAATAGGTCAGTTGGCCGCTGAGCATGTCGTTGTCGATCTTGCCCGCGTAGGCTGCGCCCGTATCGCGACTCTTGAAGTAACGCAGGTCGCCCGTCAGCACGCCCCCTGCCAGCGGCAGGTCATGCTGGAGGCCAGCGAAATCCTGGCGATAGAAGTTGTTCAGCTCACCGTGGAAGTAGCTGAGCCTCAGGCTCTTGCTCACCTGGTACTCGGCACCGCCGTAGCTGAAATTGCCGGACTGGCTGCCGCTGTAGCCGTCGGGAAAGAGGCCGTTGCTGTTGGTGGAATCGCGCAGCTTGAAGCGATCGAGGTGGGTCAGGGTCAGCGTCAGGCCCTGGATGTCGTCACTGGTAACCTGGGTGCCCTGGTAGGTTTGGGGCAGCAGGCGGGCATCGTTGTAGACCAGCACCGGGGTCTTGGGCAACAGGGTGCCGTGCTTGACCACCGTCTTGCCCAGCCGCGCCTTGGCGGTGGCGCCGAAGGCGCTGGCCTCCGCCGCCGCCCGCCCGTCGCCGTGCACCGGCAACAATCCAGTACCGCTACGCCCACGCCCGGAGTCCAGGCGCACGCCCAGCAGGCCGAGGGCGTCCAGGCCGAAGCCAACGGTGCCCTGGGTGAAGCCCGAGCGGTAGTCCAGCAGGAATCCCTGGGCCCACTCGGTGCGCTCGCTCTTGGCCGTGGCAGCGGCGCGCGCGCTCAGGCCCTGTTCGTCGCGGAAGTTCTCGTTGAAGTAGACGTTGCGCAGTTGCAGCCTGAGCTTGCTGTCTTCGAGGAAGCCGGCGGCGTCGGCGAAGGGCATACAGGCGCACAGGGCGGCGCAACCCGCGCCACCCTTGAGGAGTTGGGACATGAGGAAGTCTCTTGTCGTTTTTGGAGTGGGATTGCAGCGGGCGGGCACGAGCATGCCCGCCCGCCAGGAGGATCAGACGAAGAAGGAGATGGCGCCGGTGAGCAGTGCGATGGCGGTGATGACCAGGGAGGTCAGCACGGCCCATTTGACGGTGGCCTTCTGGAAGTCACCGATGTCGCGGTCGACCATGCCCACCAGCAACAGGGTGGAGGCCACCAGCGGACTCATCAGGTGCACCGGCTGGCCGAGCACCGAGGCGCGGGCGATCTCCACTGGATCGATCCCATAGGCCGCGGCGGCATTGGCCAGGATGGGCACCACGCCGAAGTAATAGGCATCGTTGGACAGCACGAAGGTCAGCGGCATGCTGGTGATGGCCACCACCAGCGGGAACCAGTGGCCCCAGGCCGGCGGAATCCAGTCGACCAGGGTCTGGGCCAGGGCATCGACCATCTTGGTGCCGGAAAAGATGCCGGCGAAGATGCCCGCGGCGAACACCAGGAGCACCACGGTCATGGCGTTGCCCGAGTGCGCCAGGATGCGCTCCTTCTGCAACTCCAGCTGCGGGTAGTTGATCATCAGCGCCAGCACGAAGCCGATCATGAAGAGGATGGCCGCGTGCATCACGCCCATGACCAGGGCGGTCATCACCGCGATCACCAGCACCAGATTGACGTAGGCCAGGCGGGGACGCTTGTTCGGCGAGTCACCGAGGATCTCCTCGATATAGCACTTGCCGCCCGCCGCCCCGCCGCTTTCCAGGGCGACGTTGCCGATGCGCGCGCGCTCGCGGCGACCGAGCAGGAAGGCGGTGAACACCACCCAGGCCGCCCCGCCGATCACCGTGGGCAGCATGGGGATGAAATAGGCGGTGGCGTCCAGCCCCAGCGCGGCGATGGCGCGGGTGGCCGGGCCGCCCCAGGGACTCATGCCGCTCATGATGCTCAGGGAGAGCATGGAGACGGTCGCCAGCACCATGGGATTCATGCCGATGCGCTTGTACAGCGGCAGCATGGCCGCGCAGGTGATCATGTAGGTGGTGGTACCGTCGCCGTCCAGGGCCACCAGCAGCGAGAGCAGCGCGGTGCCGATGGCGATCTTGACCGGGTCGCCGTTGACCCGCTTGAGGATCTTGCGGATCAGCGGATCGAACAGTCCGGCATCGATCATCAGGCCGAAGAAGAGGATGGCGAACAGCAGCAGCGCCGCCGAGGGCGCCACCATCTTCAGGCCGTCAAGCATCATCTTGCCGGTGGTGGGGGCGAAGCCACCGATGAGGGCGAAGACGATGGGCACCACGGTGAGCGCCACGATGGGCGACAGACGTTTGCTCATGATCAGGTAGGTGAAGGTCACCACCATGATCAGACCGAGAAGCGCGAGCATAGGCATATCCCTTGTTCTTGTCGTGTGCCTGGCCAGACGCGGGCCAGCCGTTCCCCTCCTCCGGCCAGGTGACGGCGCGGAGGTGGGACTGCAGCGGTAGCGGGGTTTAAACGATCAGGCGTGGGGACGAACGTCCGGTGCCGTCCACTCGGCGGCCTCGGGCAGCGCCACGGGTTCGGCCTTGCCGCTGGCCAGGGCACGCATTAGCTTGTCGCGATCGCAGGCGCCCTCGCCCAGCGCGATCACCACGGTGGCCACGGCGTTGCTGGCCAGGCTGGTCAGGGCGCGGGCCTCGGACATGAAGCGGTCGATGCCGATGAGCAGGGCCAGACCGGCCAGGGGGATGTCATGAATCACGGTGAGGGTCGAGGCCAGGGCGACGAAGCCGCTGCCGGTCACCCCTGCCGCACCCTTGGAGGACAGCAGCATGATCGCCAGCATGGTCAGGGTCTGGCCGATGGTGAGGTCGATGTTGCAGGCCTGGGCGATGAAGACCGCGGCCAGCGACAGGTAGATGGCGGTGCCGTCCAGGTTGAAGGAGTAACCGGTGGGCAACACGAGGCCGACCACGCCCTTCTTGCAGCCCAGGCCTTCGAGCTTCTGCAGCATGCGCGGCAGCACCGGCTCGGTGGACGAGGTGCCGAGCACCACCAGGAATTCCTCGCGGAAGTAGCGCAGCAGCTTCCACAGGCTGAAGCCGCGCGAGCGGCACAGCGCGCCCAGCACCACGAAGACGAAGAAGGCACAGGCGATGTAGAGGGTGGCGATGAGCTTGGCCAGGGAGCCCAGCGAGGTGATGCCGTACTGGCCCACGGTAAAGGCCAGGGCGCCGAAGGCACCCACCGGCGCGAAGCGCATCAGGTAGCCGAAGATGCGAAAGACCATCTGCGACGCCGACTCCAGCACCTCCAGCACCGGTCGGCCGCGCTCGCCCATGGCGGACAGGGCGAAGCCGCAGAGCACGGCGATGAACAGCACCGGCAGCACCTCGCCCTTGTTGAACGCCCCCATGAAGGTGTCCGGGATGATGTGCATGAAGAAGTCCACCACGCTGAGCTTGGCCGCCGACGCCGTGTACTGGGCGATGCTGGCGGTGCTCAGGGTCGCCGGGTCGATGTTCATGCCCACGCCAGGCTGGAACAGATAGACCGCGCCGAGGCCGATGAACAGGCTGATGACGGTGAGCACCAGGAACAGCAGCAGCGTCTTGCCCATTAGCCGACCCAGGGTGCTCTTGTCGGTCATGCCGGCGATGCCGGTGACGATGGTGCAGAACACCACGGGGGCGATCATCATCTTGATCAGCTTGATGAAGGCGTCACCCAGGGGCTTGAGCGCGACGGCCTGTTGCGCCCAGAAGTGACCGACCAGCACCCCGAGGACCACGGCGCAGAGGATCTGGAAGTACAGCGATTTGGCAAGTTTCATGGGGCATCACCGTTTATTGAAGTTGTGCGGATGCGCTGGTGGCTAGGGGATATCGCTTTAGCTGGCGAGCCTCCGCGCGGTGGGCGCGTAGACATGGCCGGCGAACAGGCGGCGCGCGGTCCGGACGACCGAGGCCTGGATGGTAGTGCCGTCCGCGCCGCCGCGCGACAGCACGACGTCGATCCCGCCGCTGGGATGCTCCAGGCGGACGTGGGTCAGGTCACGCGCCGACTCGCCGAGCCGCGCCATCACCACCGTTTCCGCGGTGACGCAGGCGGTGGCCAGGCCGATGGAACCGGTGATGGCCAAGGCGCGGTGGCAGCTGTGCGGCATGAAATAGCGGACCTGCAGGGTGCCGCCGTGCTGGGGCGGAGAGACCAGTACCGGCTTGGGGATCACCTTGCCGCTGACATCGCCCAGGCCCATGGCCCGACCCGCCTGCAGACGCAGGGCTTCCAGACGCGCCAGTAGCCCGGAGTCGGCGTCCAGCTCGGCCGGGCGCTCGCTGCCGGTCACGCCCAGGTGGCGGGCGTCGACGATCATCATCGGCATGGCCATGTCGATGCAGGTCACCGGCACGCCGTCGAAGACATCGGTAGCCTGGCCGGTGGGAAACAGCTTGCCGGTCTTGCTGCCCACGGCGTCAAGAAAGGTCAGCTGCACCGGCGCGGCGGTACCGGGCACGCCGTCGATGGCGGTGTCGCCTTCATAGCGCACCAGGCCGCCCGGCGTGTGCACCAGCGAATCGACGAAGCTGTTGGTGTTGAGGTTGCGGATGCGCACCAGGGTCTTGCCGTCTTCAGCGGCGACCAGCCCCTGCTCCACGGCGAAGGGACCCACGGCACAGAGCATGTTGCCGCAGTTGGGCGCGGTATCGACGCGGCGCTCGGCGACCATCACCTGGACGAAGAGATAGTCCACGTCGGCATCGGGATGGCTGGACGGGCTGATGATGGCGACCTTGCTGGTCTGGGGGCTGCCGCCACCAATGCCGTCAATTTCCAGTTCGTGACCGGCACCCATGAGGTCGATCAGCATCTCGTCGCGCTGGACGGGATCGCTGGGCAGGTCGCTGGCAAGGAAGAAGGGACCCTTGGAGGTGCCGCCTCGCATGAGAACGCAGGGAATACGTTGCATGACTGCTGACTCTTGTTGATCAATAGCGGTTATTGATGTTCTGCAGGCAAGATTGGCAGCCGGGTATAAATCTATCCAATGCAAATATCAGCGCTATTATTCCACTTGGATAATCAATTACGCCGAGGTTCCGAGGCAGGGCAATCATGGACTACGAGCTACAAGACATTCGATCTTTTGTGAAAATCGCCGAACTGGGCAGCTTCCATGAGGCCGCCGACGCCCTGCACCTGTCGCAACCGGCCCTGAGCCGACGCATCAAGAAGCTGGAAGACGGCCTGGGCACGCCCTTGCTCGAACGCACCACTCGTCGCGTCGGCCTCACCAGCGTCGGCCGCGATTTCCTGCCCAAGGCGCGGCGGCTGCTGGACGACTTCGAGGATTCCATCCTTAGCATCCGCGAACTGGCCGAGCGCCAGACCGGCCAGGTCACCCTGGCCTGCATCCCCACCGCGGCCTTCTATTTTCTGCCCTCGGTGATCCGCCAGTACAACGAGCACTACCCCAAGATCCGCATCCGCCTGCTGGACCTCAGTGCCAACGACGGCCTGGAAGCCGTGCTGCGTGGTGAAGCGGACTTCGGTATCAACATGCTCAGCGGCCAGCACCCGGACATCGAGTTCGTGCCCTTGGTACAGGAGCAGTTCGTGCTGGCCTGCCGGCGTGACCATGAATTGGCCGGACGCCCCTCGATCAGTTGGGCCGAGCTGGTCGAGCACCGGCTGATCGGTGTGGGGCGCCTCAGCGGCAACCGGGTGCTGCTCGACCACGCCCTCTCCGCCCGCGGCATCCGCCCCAAGTGGTTCTATGAGGTACAGCACCTGTCCACCTCCCTGGGCATGGTGGAAGCCGGCCTCGGCGTTTCCGCCATGCCCAGCCTGGCCATGCCGGCCGCCGACCACCCGACCCTGGTCAGCGTGCCGCTCACCGATCCGGAAGTGACCCGCACCCTCGGCCTGGTCTCGCGCCGCGGGGCCTCGCTGTCGCCTGCGGCGGAGAAATTCGTCGCCATCCTGCTCGGCCAGTGGAAGACCGAACAGCCCTAGTCCGCGCCGTGCAGGCGCCCCTGTCCTGAACAGAAGCGGCCAAGCGCCAGTATCCAGTGAACGTCGCGTCCCCTCGGGCGGTCTGTTGGCTGCAACAACTGGTTACGGTCGGGTCCGCTCATGTCCCTAGCGCGAATATCGCGTCCTTCTACTCCTCGTCCGGGGAGCACCTCGAAGCGCCGCTCCGCCGTCGGAGCGCTGGCCGGGCTGCTGCTCGCCGCTTCGCTCACGGGCTGCTCTCCGCTGCAACACGGCTTTTTCGCCCCGGCCGGCCTCGCCGCCAGTGGCGAACGCGACCTGCTGCTGTGGATCGTCGGTCTGGCCCTGGTGGTGGTGCTGCCGGTGATCCTGCTCACCCCGCTGATCGTCTGGCGCTATCGCCACGGCAACACGCGCGCCGCCTACCGGCCACGCTGGGAGTTTTCCTGGCTGCTGGACGTCTTCGCCTGGGGCGTGCCGGCGCTGATCGTGGCAGCCCTGGCCTTCCTGGTCTGGACCCGCACCCACAGCCTGGACCCCTATCGCTCACCGACACCCGGCGTGACGCCGCTAGAGGTCCAGGTGATCGGGCTGGACTGGAAGTGGCTGTTTCTCTATCCCGAACAGGGGATCGCCACGGTCAATGAACTGGTCTTGCCAGCAGGTCGTCCGGTGCAGCTCAGACTCACCAGCGATACGGTGATGCAGTCCCTGCTGCTGCCGCGCCTGGGGGGCCAGATCTACGCCATGGCCGGCATGCAGACTCAGCGCTATCTGCAGATTCCCCTGCCCGGCCAGTTCGAGGGTCGCAATGCCCAGTACAGCGGCGAGGGTTTCCAGGATCAGCACTTCCCGATCCGGGTGCTGGCGGAAGCGGATTTCCAAGCCTGGACTCAGCACATGAGCCAGGTTCGCGAGGCCCTGGATTGCGCCCATTACCAGGTGCTGGCCCGTCCCGGCACCCTGGAGCAGGCCGCCCAGCTGCGCCTGACCCAACCCGCCCTCTTCGCCTGGGTGCTGGCACGCTATCGCCAGGATCCGGTACCCGCCTGCGATACCTTCCAGGGAGCCACCCATGACTGATTCCTCGGCCCTCTGGCATCTGCTGTTCGGCCGCCTGGGCTACGACGCCCTGCCCTTCTACAGCCTGGTCGCCACCTGCGGCGCCAGCGTGGTGATCCTCGGCGCCCTGGCTACCGCCGGGGTGATCACCTGGCTCGGCAAGTGGCGCTATCTCTGGCAGGAGTGGTTCACCAGCCTGGACCACAAGCGCATCGGCATCATGTATGTGGTGCTGGCCCTGGTGATGTTCAGCCGCGGCGTGGTGGAAGGGATGATGATGCGCACCCAGCAGGCGCTGGCCATCGATGCGCCGGGCTACCTGCCGCCAGAACACTTCGGCCAGCTGTTCAGCACCCACGGCACCATCATGGTGTTCTTCGTCGCCATGCCCTTCCTCACCGGGCTGATCAACTTCGTCATGCCACTGCAGATCGGCGCCCGCGACGTACGCTTTCCCCTGCTCAACGCCATCAGCCTCTGGCTGACCGTGGCCGGGGCGGCGCTGGTGATGGTGTCCTTGGTGCTGGGGCGCTTTTCCACCGGTGGCTGGAGCGGCTATCCGCCCTACACCGGTGCCGAGTACCAGCCCGGCGTCGGTCCCGACTACTGGATCTGGGCCCTGACCCTGAGCTCCCTGGGCAGCACCCTGACCGGCCTCAACTTCGCCGTCACCCTCTACAAGGAACGAGCGCCCGGCATGCGCCTGTTCCATATGACGCTGTTCAGCTGGACAGCGCTGTGCACCAGCATCCTGATGATCTTCGCCATGCCGCCGCTGACCGTGGCCACTCTGCTGCTGGCCCTGGACCGCTACCTGGACTTCCACTTCTTCACCAACACCCAGGGTGGCAACCTGATGAACTACATCAACCTGTTCTGGTTGTTCGGCCATCCGGAGGTGTACATCCTGATCCTGCCGGCCTTCGGAGTGTTCTCCGAGGTCTTCGCCACCTTTTCCACCAAGCGGCTCTATGGCTATCACTCGCTGGTCTGGGCCACCCTGGTGATCGCCGTGCTGTCCTTTACCGTGTGGCTGCACCACTTCTTCACCATGGGCCAGTCACCCAAGATCAACGCCGCCTTCGGTATCGCCACCATGCTCATCGGCATCCCCACCGGGGTGAAGATCTACGACTGGATGGCGACCATGTTCCGCGGCCGTATCCGCCTGACCACGCCGCTGATCTATGCGGTGATGTTCATCATGCTGTTCGTGATCGGCGGCCTCACCGGTATCACCCTGGCCACGCCGCCAGTGGACTACCAGGTGCACAACACCGTCTACCTGGTCGCTCACTTCCACAACATGCTGATCCCGGGAATGCTGTTCGGCATGCTGGCGGGCTACCACTTCTGGTTTCCCAAGGCCTTCGGCTTTCGCCTCGACGAGCGCTGGGGGCGTATCGCCGCGCTGAATTTCGGCCTGGGCTTCATTCTCGCCTTCATGCCCCTGTATGTACTGGGCGTCTCCGGTCTGCCGCGGCGCAGCCAGGCCATTCACAACCCCGATTTCGCCCCGTTGCTGTGGGTCGCCGAGCTTGGCGCGGTGGTGCTGCTGGCCGCCCTGGGCAGCCTGGTGATTCAACTGGTGGTGAGCATTCGGCGCCGCGACAGTGCGCGGGTGCCGGTGGGTGATCCCTGGAACGGCCGCACCCTGGAATGGGCGGTCGCCGCGCCGCCGCCGGAGTACAACTTCGCCGTGCCGCTGCCGATCAACGACCGCGACCCCTTCACCTGGCTCAAGGAACAGGGTCTGGCCTACGACCGGCCGCGAACCTATGCCGACATCGTCCTGCCGAAGAACAGCGCCGTCCCGGCCATCGTCGGCGCGGCGGGCTTCGCCTGTGCCTTCGGCCTGGTCTGGCACATCGGCTGGATGGCCGTACTAGGGCTGCTGGTGGCCTGGGGGGCGGTCATCGCCCGCAGTTTCCAGCGCGATACCGAGCGACTGATCTCGGCGGCGGACGTTCGGCGCGAACATGAGGCCTGGCTGGATGAGGTCGCCGCGACCCGCCCCGTCACGCGCGACGAGGAAACCGGGCCGGGCAATCGTGGCCTGGCGGAGATGGGGCCATGAGTTCGCGTGATATGAACCACGCCGGCCTCAACGTCGGTCCCACCGATCACGCGACCCACGTCGAGGCCGAATACTCGCTGTTCGGCTTCTGGATCTTCCTGATGAGCGACGCCCTGGTGTTCGCGCTGCTGTTCGCCATCTATGCGACGCTGCAGCACGCCACCGCCGGGGGACCGGTGGCCCGGGACGTCTTCGAGATCGGCAGTGTCACCGCCCAGACCCTGGTGCTGCTGGCCAGCAGCTTCACCTACGGCCTGGCGTCGCTGGCGATGAAGTACCACGAGGGTCGGCTGCGGCCCCTGGTGACCTGGCTGCTGGTGACGCTGGCCCTGGGGCTGGTGTTCCTCGGCCTGGAGGTGCACGACTTCCTCGGCATGGCGGACAAAGGCGCCCTGCCCCAGCGCAGCGCCTTTCTCTCGGCCTTCTTCGCCCTGGTGGGCATGCACGGGGTGCACGTCGCCAGTGGCTGCCTGTGGCTGGTGGTGATGCTGGTACAACTGAGGGTGTTCGGTCTGGATACGCCAGTAAAGACCCGGCTGATGCGCCTGGGGCTGTTCTGGCATTTTCTCGATATCGTCTGGGTCGCCATCCTGTCGGTGGTCTACCTGCAGGGGCTGTTGCCATGAAGCGTGACGACTATCGCCGCGAACTGGCGAGCTATGTGATCGGCCTGGTGCTGGCGGTGACGCTGAGCCTGATCCCCATCGGCCTGGTGCTCTTCCCGACCTGGCCACGCGAGACCACCCTGGGCGTCATCTTCGGCCTGGGCCTGCTGCAGATCCTGGTGCACCTGCGCTGCTTTCTGCATATCAGCCTGGGTCGTTCGCACCGCCACGACCTCTATCTGCTGCTGTTCACCAGCCTGATCCTGGTGCTGATGGTGGTGGGTAGTTTGATCGTGCTGGGTGATCTGCACCACCGCATGGGTTAACCGGTCACCGCCCCGAAAGACGGCAACCGGATCGTCACCCACCTTACTGGGTGCGCGTCACCCGCCAGACCGTATTGGCCAGGTCGTCGGCGATGATCACGCCGCCACGCTGGTCCACCGCCACCCCGACCGGTCGGCCGCGGGTCTTGCCATCGTCGCCAAAGAACCCGGTGGCGAAGTCGATGGGCTCGCCGGCCGGGCGGCCCTGCTGGAAGGGCACGAAGACCACGCGGTAGCCCACCGGCTTGTCGCGGTTCCAGCTGCCGTGTTCGCCAACGAAGACCCCATCGGTGAATTGCCCACCCACCGCCGCGGTGGAAAAGGTCACCCCCAGGGCGGCGACATGGGAGCCCAGGCTGTAGTCGGGCTTGATGGCGGCGGCGACCTTGGCCGGATCCTGCGGCTGGGCGCGGGTATCGACGTTCTGCCCCCAGTAGCTGTAGGGCCAGCCATAGAAGCCGCCCTCGCGGATGGAGGTCAGGTAGTCCGGCACCAGGTCCGGGCCGATCTCGTCGCGCTCGTTGGCCACCGCCCACAGCTGGCCGCTGTCGGGCTGGATGGCCAGGGCGGTGGGATTGCGCACCCCGGTGGCATAGTTCTTGTGCGCGCCGCTCTGGGCATCGATCTGCCAGATCACCGCGCGATCCACCTCGACATCCATGCCGCGCTCGCCGACGTTGCTGTTGGAGCCGATGCCCACATAGAGGTAGCGACCATCGGCGCTCGCGGCGAGGGACTTGGTCCAGTGGTGATTGATCGCCGCCGGCAGGTCGACCAGCTTGTCCGGCGCGCCGCTGGCCTGGGTCTGGCCGTCCTGGTAGGGAAAGCTGACCAGGGCGTCCTGGTTGGCCACATAGATCCGCCCATTGGCGAAGGCCAGGCCATAGGGCGCGTTGAGATTCTCGGCGAACACGGTCTTGAGTTCGTACTTGCCATCGCCGTCGGCATCGCGCAGCAGCGTCAGGCGATTGCCACCCTTCACCTGGGTGTTGCCCTGGGCCTTGATGTAGCCGGCGATGACGTCCTTGGGCTTCAGCTTCGGCGCGTTGCCGCCACGGCCCTCGGCCACCAGGATGTCGCCATTGGGCAGCACCAGCATCTGCCGTGGAATGCGCAGGTCAGTGGCGATGGCGGTGATGGTGTAGCCCTGGGGCACGGTGGGCGTGCGATCGCCCCAGGGGGCCGGCTCGGCGATCTTCATGCTCGGCAGGAGGCCGCGCTGGGGTTCGGGCAGCTTGGGATCGGGTCCGCGCGCCTGGGTGTCGGCACCGCCTTCGTTGCCGCAGGCGGCCAGCAGCACGGCCAGACCAAGGACGCTCAAGGCTCTTGGAGTGCTCATCGAACCACCTCCGAACGCAGGTTGGAGAGGGCGATCCAGGCGGCCACCAGGCTCAGCACCGAAACCACCACCGAGAGGATCAGCCCGGCGGGCATCACCGCCCAGGCATCCTTGGCGTGTTCGAAGGCATTGACCAGCCCCAGCACCCAGGCCAGCAGCAGCAGCAGGAAATAGGCCACCGGTCGGCGACCCCGGAAACGGGCGCCAAAGAGGTTGCCCAGAGCGAACAGCAGGGCCAGCCCGGACAGCAACAGGGCGCCGGCGATCAGCCAGGCGGCGAAGTTGGCCCACTGGATCTGCATCGTCTGGTAATAGGCGATATCGCTGAGCAGACCGCCGATGAACAGCGGGACGGAGCCGGCCAGCAGCAGCGCGTGCAGCGGGCCGGGCCGGACAGGATGGTAATGGTGGGCAGCTACGGTCACTGACGACTCCTTTTCATGACGGGACGTGGCAGGGCCGGGCAGCCACTGCGCGGCGCAAGACGCACTGAAAAGGATTGCGCGCATGGCGGGTTAGTTCAGCCGTTTCGCTTGGCGGACACCTCTTGCAAAAGAAGAGATAATGACAGCCTCGTTGCAGCCGCGGCCTCTGCCTCGCGTCTGTCCGGCACCGCCGTCCCTGCAATCCGCTGTCCAGCTGCCGACCGAAGGGCTGGACGTCACCTCGTCCATAGGAATTTTCTGCGCATGAGCTCTTCCCGGTCCGTCGACCAGGCCTCCCGGCGCGCGGCCATCGTCCTCGCCTTCTGCCTGCCCAGCGACGTGCTGCTCTACCTCGTCCTGCCCATGTACGCTCCGGTCTTCGGCATCACCCTGATCGAAGCCGGCATCCTGCTGGCCGCCAACCGGGTGATCCGCATCGTCGGCTATCGCTATGTGGTGCAGCTTTATGCCCGCTGCGGCGACCGGCGCAGCCTGGTGGTGGCCGCCGCGGTGGCCGCCCTCTGCGCCCTGGGCAACGCCAACCTCTCGGGTTTCTGGGCGCTGCTGGGGCTACGGCTGGCCTGGGGCCTGAGTTTCGCCACCTTCAACCTGTCCACCCAGGTTCTGGCCACCGCCGACCCGGCCGGCGCCGCCCGGCGCACCGGCACCTCCCGGGCGCTGATCGCCATCGGTCCCATGCTCGCCCTCTCCGCGGGTGCCTGGCTCACCCTGCAGTACGGGCCGCGCGCCGTGCTGCTGCTGAGCAGCGGTCTCTGCCTGATCGGGCTGCTGTTGGCCCTGGGGCTGCCGCGCGCCGGTCACGAGTTGCCGGCGCCCGGACGGCGCCTACGCTGGCCGGATCGCATTGTCACCTGGTCCTTCATCGAAGGCGTGACCCTAGACGGCCTGTTCATCTTTGGCCTGTCGGCCTTTTCCCAGGCGGTGCTGGGCGGCAACGCGGTACTGGTGGCCGGCTTGCTGATGGCGCTGCGTTATGTGTCCGACATGCTGCTCAGCCCCCTCGGCGGTCGGGCGGCGGATCGCTATGGCGCGGCGCCCATGCTGGTGGTCTGCTCGACGCTGACCGCGCTGTTCCTGATCGCCTTCGGCTTCCACTGGCTGATCCTCGGCGCCGGCGGCGTACTGATCCTGCGCGCCCTGCAGATCCCCCTGGTGGTGACCCTGGTCGCCACCCGCCATCCCGGTCAGGCCCGGCTGCCGGCGCTGGCCTCCAACGCCATGTGGCGCGACGTGGGTGCCAGCGTGGGGCCGCTGCTGGCGGGCGTGCTCATCCCGCTGGTGCCTTCGACCCTGCTGTATCCGCTGTCCGGCCTGGCGATCTTGGTCAGCTCCCTGGCGTGCCTGGGCGTGAAGCCGGCGCGCGAGTGAGCCCGCCGGCCCTGGCATCCCGCCCTAGCGGACGGGTGCCAGGGGAGCCTGGTGCTACTTGCCTTTCGCCTGCAGCACCGGCTCGCTGACGCCCTTGACGCCCACCAGGGTCAGACTGGTCAGCAGCACGTTCTGCGGGCCCTGGTAGGCGTCCACCGGCTTGTACCACTCCGCCAGCGAGTGGGCACTGCCGCCCTCCCCGCCGCCGCTGATGGTCATGGCTGGCACGCCCAGGGACATGGCGGTGTTGGAGTCGGTGCTGCCGCCGCTCAAGGTGACCTTGGCGCCGTTGGTGACGGCGACGATGGCGCGCTGCGCCGTCTGCACCATGGGCGAATCCTCCGCCGTGCTACCGGCCGGACGATCACCGATCAGCTTGATGTCGACCGAAATCTGATCGGTGTCCCAGCGCTTGTTCTCCTCCTTCACCGCGTCCTGCACCAGGGCCAGGATCTCCTTCTCTTCGGCCAGCAGCGCGGCCTCCTCGTTGGATCTCATGTCCAGGGTCAGGCGCGCTTCGCCGGCGATGGCGTTGACCGAGGTGCCGCCCTGCACCGTGCCCACGGTAAAGGTGGTCTTGGGCTCCTTGGGCGGCCGCACCTCGGCGATCTTGGCGATGGCACGGCCCATGGCGTGGATGGCGCTGGGTCGCCCGAATTCGGCGAAGCTGTGGCCACCCGGACCCTTGAAGGTCATCTCGTAGCGGTGGCTGCCGGTGCCGCGATTGACGATCCGCCGCACGTCGATGCCATCCACTGAGATGAAGCCGTCGATGCCCTGGCGATCCTTGAACAGGGCCTTCACCCCGCGCAGGTTGCCCAGCTCCTCCTCGCCCACGGTGCCGACGAAGATCAGGTCACCCACCGTCTCGATGCCGCTCTTGTTCAGGGCGTCGATCACCGACAGCAGCGCCGCCAGGCCCCGGGCGTCATCGCCGATACCGGGGCCGTAGGTCTTGCCGTCCTGTTCCTTGAGGGTCAGGTCGGTGCCCTCGGGGAACACCGTATCCAGGTGCGCCGAGACCACCAGCTGCGGACCCTGGCCGCTGCCCTTGCGCGTGGCGATCACATAGCCTTCCGGGGCGATGCTGGCGTCCTTGAGACCCAGCTCCTGGAAACGCTTGAGGTAATACTCGGCCCGCACCTTTTCCTTGAACGGCGGCGAGGGAATCTGGGCGATGTGCTTCTGTTCCGTGAAGGTGCGGCCATCATCGGCGCGCAGCGCGTCCAGGGCCTTGGCGACCCGGGCATCGCCCTGCACGGCGGAGAGGGAACCCTCGACGCCCGGCGCGGCGGCCAGGGGCAGCGCCAGGGTGGCAGTCGCTGCGGTAAGCACTAGAGCGGAAAAGCGGTTGGCCAAGGCCGAACGAGCAAAAGACATCTGACACTCCCATTGCCTGAATTGGTATTCCGAAGAAGCGCAATCGTCAGACGAATGCGCCCCGCCTGACCCTAGGTGCCCGCGAACGAAAGGTCAAAGAACCGGGCGCTCTCAGATATGCAGCGTCGCTGAGGGTGCTGCCTTCGACTCAGGAGTCCAGAAACCTCCGCCCCTCGCCGGCCAGTCCCAGCAGCCGCGGGCAGCTCTCGGTGCCGCGCTTGGCCAGGGCGGCGGGCGGAAAGGTCGCCACGGGAGGAAACGACGTTTGAGCCGTTATCGGACATCCGCGCGCCCACCTCACGCCCTTGAACGGGAGGGGATCCTGGCACTGCCTGAAGGGGATGACCCTCAAGGCCCGGCCAGGCTCACTCGGCCCGCCCGGCCTCGCCCAGGTGCTCCAGCGCCCACTGCTCTGCGCTGGTCACCGCGAATCCGTGCCGGGCATTGAAGGTGTTTTCCATCGGCCAGGCGACGCCGCGGGCCTGGGCGAAGACGGCACGGTACTTCTTGATGTGCTTGGCATTCTCGTCGGACTCCTGCTCCATGGCGTCCACCAGGTAGGGAACCGGCCAGACATTGGTTTTGAAGGGACGCTTCAATACCCCCTCCAACAGGCCGGCCACCTCGCCATAGGCCAGGGTATCGCCGGCGAGATAGACGATTTCATTGCAGAAACGTGGCTCGAAGAAGACGATCTCCGCGGTCAGCCTGCCGATATCCTCGGGGGTCGTCAGCGTGACGCAGGTATCCAGGCTGCCCAGTCCATTCACGGTATCCGTTACGAGGTCGACCACCCCGAACACGGGTTCGAACAGGAAGCTGGTGAACATCCCGGTGGAGATGATCACCCACTCGGTCTGGCGCTGGGCGCGCAGCAATTCCCGCACCTCGAGTTGCGCATCGAACAGGTCCTGGGGACTGCCACGACCGATGACGTCGTAGTCCACCCCGAATTGCCAGGGAAAGTAGCGTTTCACGCCGGAGGCGAGTGCTGCACGCGCCAGTTTCATGGGGGTTTCCCGTCCTGCCACCATGCCGGCACAACCGACGACGGTATCGAATTGGGCGAAGACCGCCGCCAGCTGCTCGATGGAATCCCTGACCAGGTCGGCAGCAACCAGCTCGACGCCGAGCGCGCGCAGCTCGTCTATCTCCCTTTTCTTGCCAGGCTCCTGGCTGTCGAGCGTGGACTGGCGCAGCAGCACGCTGATCCGCGAGCCCGGCTTTTGCCCGGAGAGCCGGGCGAGATTGCGCAGCACCGGCAGGCCGAGTTCGCCGGCGCCGAGCACGAGAATGGATTGGGTTGCGGTAGGGAATTGGGCAGTCATCATGACTCCTGACGTCAGGTGTAAGATGAGCGAATGCTGGCAGACGCCAGCGGCGCTCAGAAGAAGGCACACGCGTGATACCAGGGGATGAGATGACCGATCTGGAGATCCTCCGACAGTCTGAAGCCATCTGCCAGACGCTCAGGCGGGACGAAGACGGCGTACGCCGGGAGGTGCTGACCCATGCGGGCAGTCGCTGGTCCCTGGGGGTCCTGCATGCGCTTGGAGTCTATGGCGTCATGCGGCATGCCGAGCTGGCGCGGCAACTGTCGGGCATCACCCAGCGGATGCTGACCAAGACCCTGCGCGCCCTCGAACGTGACGGCCTGCTGCTGCGCCACGACTTCGACGAAGTCCCGCCCCGGGTCGAATACGAATTGACGCCGCTGGGCCTGAGTCTGCTGATCCGGATGACGCCCATCTGGACCTGGGTCATCGAGAATGTCGAAGACTTCCGCGCCGCGCGCCGTGCCTTCGATGAGCGAGTTCACGAGAAGCCGGCGTGGCAATCGCCAAGGCCCATGCCGGACGAGCCAATTGGCGAAGACCCACGGCCCTGAATGGGACCGCCAGGACAACCCACCGCGTTCCGCGGTGGCCGCCATCGTGACCCAGGCCTGGCCGGTGAACGCCAAACGGATCCTACCGCCCCTTTCGTGCTCGCACCTTACCCACTCAGGAGTCGCACCCATGAGACTTTCCAGCCTGGATCATCTGGTCGTCGTGGCCCCGACCCTCGCCGCGGGCGCTCTGCATGTCGAGCAGCGCCTGGGCGTGGCGCTGCAGCCCGGCGGCAAACACGCGCGCATGGGCACCCACAACCTCCTGCTGCGCCTGGGTGACTGCTACCTGGAAGTCATAGCCCCGGACCCCGACGCTCCACCGCCGACCAGACCACGCTGGTTCGGGTTGGATGAGCTGGGCCCCGATGCCGAGCCCCGCCTGGCCCACTGGGTGGCCAGGACCCGGGGATTGGCAGAGGCGGATGCGCGCCTCATGCAGACCTTCGGCCGCATCGAGTCGATGACCCGCGGCACGCTGGCCTGGCAGATCTCGATCCACGCCGATGGGCAGCTGCCGCTGAGCGGTGTCCTGCCCAGCCTGATCGATTGGGGCGACGCCCGGCACCCCGCGGCTGCGCTGATCGATCAGGGCTGCCGCCTGCAGCGCCTGGAGCTCAGGCATCCCGATGCCGCAGTGCTCGGGCAACAGCTGGAGGCGATCGGCTTTTCCGGACCCGTCGCGGTGATGCCTGGCGAGAGACCCGGCTTGCTGGCCTATCTGGAGACGCCAACGGGTCTGAAGACCCTTTGATGGCCAACCGCTGACGGCTGACGGCTGACGGCTGACCCGCTCGCCCGCTCAGACCGGCACCACCAGCCCCTGGGCACGATAGGCATCGATATCGATGCCATAGGCACCCGAGGGCTTCACCGCGCGGACGCTGATGAGGCGCCCCTGCTGATCGAGCGGATTGCGCGCCAGGTCGAGTACCTGCTCCGGTCGCGGCTGCTTGCTGGTGTCCAGCACGATCAGCACCCGCGGCTTCAATTTGCTGCCGGCGTCGAAGCCGATGATGATGCCCACCTCGCCGGTGCTCAGCTCGACGATCTCGCCCGGCGGATAGACGCCGATCAGCTGGATGAAGGCCAGGACGACGGTTTCGTCGAATTGCGTGCCCCGCGCTTCGAAAAGGACCCGCAAGGCTTCCAGGCTGGAACGGCCCTCGCTGTAGGGGCGATCGCTGGTGATGGCGTCATAGGCGTCCACCACGGCGATAATCTTGGCCTTGAAGGGGATGCGCTGCGCCGGCAGTTGCCGCGGATACCCCTTGCCATCCACCCGTTCGTGATGGGTATGGGCGACATCGACGGCAGCGGGCGGCACCTCGCTGTTGCCCATCAGCAATTGCCAGCCATAGGTGGTATGGGCCTGCATGATGAGAAATTCTTCGTCGGTCAGGCGACCGGGCTTGTTGAGGATCTCGTCGGGTACCTTGATCTTGCCGACGTCGTGCAGCATGCCGCATACCCCGAGCTCTTCCAGCTCCAGGGGCAGCATGCCCAGGGCCTTGCCCAAGGCGATGGCATAAAGGGAAACGCGCAGGCAGTGCTCCGCGGTGTAATGGTCACGCTGCTTGATGCGTGCCAGCCACAGGCTGGCCGCGGGATGCTTGAGCACGCTCTCGACGCACGCCCCCACCGCACGCCGCACCTCGCTGACGTCGAGCTCTTGGCCGAACCGGACGGCGTCGAGCATGCGCATCGACACGGCGCGGGCGTCCCGCCACACCGGTTCGGTGGCCTTGACCGCCTCCCGGTAGTCGATGGCATAGGTCCTGGTCTGATCACCGGCCGGCAGGTTGGCTGCCAGGGGGGTCACCGAATGGCTCTGACGGCGGTCCACCCAGACAAATTCGCAGGTGTCGCGCAGGGTGCGGAGGTCCTGCACGCTCTGAATGGGAAAACCCTGGAACAGGAAAGGCGTGCCCGCCCAGGGCCGATCCAGTTCGCAGACGTACATGCCCAGCTGCAACTGGGAGACCGGCAGTCTGATGCTGTATTCGGGCAGAGCCATGGTGTCTACAGGAGCGCCTTGATGGATTCGGCTACTTAAATATTGCAATAACCATTTATAGCAAAAAGCCACCATACCTCAAAGAACAGGGTACGCCCTTACCGACGAGCCGGCAGAATTCAGTCGTCAGAGGTAATTTATCTGACATTAACCAGCAGACAGCCCCCCCTCGAACGCTCGGCGCCAGGGAAACTCCCCTGGCAGCAAAGGCGGAGCAATTCCAGGCGCGCAGTATCTTCTGCGCGCCCTCCCCTCAGGCCAGCTTGAAGCGTCGCACCAGCGTCCGCAGTTCGCCGGCCAGTTCGGACAGCTGTTCGCTGGCACCCACGGTTTCGCGGTTGCCGTCGCTGGTCTGCACCGAGAGATCGCGGATGCTGATGAGGTTGCGGTCGACCTCGCGGGAGACATGGGCCTGTTCTTCGGAGGCGGTGGCGATCTGCAGGTTGCGCTCGTCGATCAGGCGCACGGCCTGGAGGATGTCGCTCAGCGCCGCCCCGGCTTCCTGAGCCACCGCATAGGTGGCCTGGGCCTGGGTGGTGCTGAGCTGCATGGAATCCACAGCTTCGGCCGAGCCCTTCTGGATCGCCTGGATCATCTGCTCGATCTCACGGGTGGAGGTCTGGGTGCGATGCGCCAGGGCGCGGACCTCGTCGGCGACCACGGCGAAACCGCGACCCTGCTCGCCCGCCCGGGCGGCCTCGATGGCCGCGTTGAGCGCCAGCAAATTGGTCTGCTCGGCGATGGCGCCGATCACGCTGAGCACCTGGCTGATGTCCTGGGCCTGGCCAGCCAGGCCTTCGACCTGCACCGAGGTGGACTGCACCTGCTGCGTGAGGCGCTGCATGGCGTCGAGGGCTTGACCGACCTTGGCATTGCCGTTTTCCGCCGCCGCACTGGATTCCCGCGCAGCCTGGGAGGTGGAGGACGCATTGCGGGCCACCTCTTCCACCGCGGCGCTCATCTCGGTGACCGCGGTGGCGGCCTGGTCGATCTCGGCGTTCTGGCTCGCCAGGGCCCGACTGGCCTGGTCGGTGACGGCGTGCATGGTGCGCGCGGTGTCGCTCAGGCGGTTGGACGAACCGGAGATGCCATGCAGGGTGTCCTTGAGGTTGTCCTGCATCTGCGCCAGGGCGCGCATCAGGCCGGCGGCTTCGTCCCTGCCGCTGGGATCTATCTTGCCGGTCAGCTCGCCTTGGGCGATGGCATCGGCCACGGCCAGGGAAGCCCCGATCGGCTGGGCCAGACTGCGAGTCAGGCGCCAGGCCAGCAGCAGGGTCACCAGCAGCGCCAGCAGCATGATGCCGACGACAATGCTGACGCTGCGGTCATAGATGCCGGTAGCTGCTGCACCTGCCTGACGGGCGCCTTCGCTGTTGAACTCGCGCAGCCGGGTCAATTGCTCCTGATAGCCTTCGGCGCGCTGGCGCTGCTCGCCATTGGCCAGTTTGAGGGCCTCGGCGCGATCGCTGGCGGCCAGGGTCACGACCCGATCCAGTCCGTCCAGATAGCCTTTCATCTGCAGCGCGGCCTGGTCGAAGTTGCTGCGTTCCTCGGCGGTGGAAATCAGGTGGTCACGATAATAGGCCGTCCGGGCGTTCATCAGATCGCGATTCACATGGATCTGCCGGGTGGCGAGGGCCATGGCGGCACTGTCCTCGCTGGCCAGCAACCGGATGCTTTCGAGGCGGGTGTGCAGCAGCGCGACCTGGATGTCATCGGTGGTCTGGACGCTCGCCAGCCATTCGGCCTCCATCGCCTGCTCGGTGGCGCGTAGGGCCTTGAGCTGGACCAGGGCGAAGGCGCCGAGCAGCATCACGAACAGGGTGACTGTGCCAAAGCACAGGATGGCGCGGGGGGCGATGCGTAGCTGACGAAGGTTCAAGACAGGCTCCTTGGATCGGCGGAAGGCGATCCTCTAAAGCCCGTATCGACTGACTAATTTCTTTCTTTAGCGCGTCAGCGATTGGCGCGACAAGAAAGCTGTAGAGGTTGTCCAGCGGCTGTACGGCGCGTCGCAACGGCCTAGCCGCGTGACGCCCCCAGCCGCTCGACCATCTTGACCAGCTCCGCCAGGGAGCCGGCCTGCAGCTTGCGCATGAGGGCCGCGCGGCGCACCTTCACGGTGATCTCGCTGACCCCCAGCTGGGCGGCGATCTGCTTGTTGAGCAGCCCAGTCACCACCCGCGCCAGCACCGCCCGTTCGCCCTCGTTGAGGGTGTCGAGGCGGGTCTGCAACTCCATCAACTGCCGGCGCTGGGCATGGGCCTCCTGCGCCCTGCGCAGTGCCTGGTCGATGGCATCGAGCAGGTCCTGGTCACGAAACGGCTTGGTGAGGAATTCCAGGGCGCCCTGCTTCATCGCCCGGACCGACATGGGGATGTCGCCATGGCCGGTGATGAAGATGATCGGCAAGGCCAGGCCACGCCGCTGCAATTCCTGCTGCAGGTCCAGGCCGTTCATGCCGGGCATGCGCACGTCCAGCACCAGGCAGCCCGGTTCGTCCAGCCTGGCCCGGTCGAGAAAGTCGGCGGCCGAAACATAGCTGCGGGTGCTGAGCCCCACGGACGCCAGCAGGTCTTCCAAGGCGGCGCGGACCGAGGCGTCGTCGTCCACCAAGTGGACCAGGGTGGGCTGGGTTTGGTCGGTCATGCTCGCTGAGGTCATGGTTGTGGATCCTTGGGCAGGCTGCAGTAGACCCCGGTGCCCCCTTCCGGCAGCGAGGTGGCCCAGATCCGCCCGCCATGGGCTTCGACGATGGAGCGACTGAGCGCCAGTCCCAGGCCCATGCCCTGCGCCTTGGTGGTGTAGAAGGCCTCGAACATCTGCTCAAGCGCGCCGGGCGTCAAGCCGCGACCGCTGTCCTCCACGCCCAGGCGGATGGCGCCAGCGGTGTCCTGCCCCACCTGGATGACCAGCCGGCGCTGCTCGGGAGCGACTCCTTCGAGGGCATCCAGGGCATTGAGCAGCAGATTGAGGATGACCTGCTGCAACTGGCTCTCGTCGGCCAGCAGCGGCGGCAAGCCCTCCTGCAGGCGCACCTCCACGGCCACCTGGCGCTCGGCCAGTTCGGCGCGGACGAAATCCAGCACCTTTTCCACGGTAGCGGCGAGGTTGAGCCAATCCTTGGCCACCTGTGCCTGGCGCACCAGGCTGCGCACCCGGGCGATCACCGCGCTGGCGCGATGGGCGTCGTCGATGACCCGTTGCGCGGCCTGCACGGCGCGCTCCACCTGGGGCGGCTGATTGCTCAACCAGCGCTGGCAGGCATTGCCACTGGCGGCGATGGCGGTGAGCGGCTGATTCACCTCATGGGCGATAGAAGCGGCCAATTCACCCAGCTGGCTCAGGCGTCCGGCCTGGACCAGCCGGGCGCGGGCCGCATCGGCGGCGCGCTTGGCCGCCTCCAGGCGCAGCGACAGCGCCGCGACCGCGACGATGGCCAGGAGGCTGATGATGCAGTTGACCAGCCCGGCCTCGCGGTCGCCGGTACGGGTGGCCAGGTAGCTGCAGAGCACCAGCCCCGCGCAACCCAGCGCCGTGACCGTGACCCCGCGGGTGGACAGGAAACCCGCGGCCAGGAGCACCACGACCACCTGGAAGACACCAATGGCGATCTCCCGATCGGTCAGGGTGTCCAGCAAGGCAATGCCCAGCGCCAGGGCGCAGAGCCCCCCGAGCCGTAGCCAGTGGGTGGTGGTGGCGAAGGGTCGTCGATCCATGGCCAGTTTCTCGTTCGTAGTCGCGTGGACGTCCTAGAGCGGCTAACAAAACGTAGCGAGCGGTTGTCAGGCGGGTGCGCGCGGCGCGCAGGAACCGCAGTGTACGAGCGGTACATGAGGATTCCGAGCACTGCACGCGCCCGTCTGGCGGACTCGCAGTAGTTTTATTAGTCGCTCTTAGCCCGGATTTTCCAGGCTGAACATATCGGCCGCCTGATCATAGGCGAAGAGCTCACCATAGCGCCCCCACTGGATGACGCTGCCGAGGGTGCGCGCGGCGTCGGCTTCGTCCATGAAGTCCTCCAGCTCGTCACGGAAACGCCGCGCCGGCGCCGTGTGACCCTGGCGATCGTCCAGTACCCGGCGGATATGGGCCACCAGGGGCACGAAGTTGAGCAACTGGCGGGCGAACAGCTGCTTGCGCACGTCCACCCCCGCCTCGACATAGGCACGACCCGCCGGCAGCAGGCGCAGGTCGCCCCCTTCGAGGACCGCCAGGCGCAGCAGCTGCAGCACCTCGGCCAGGGGAAAGAGCTCGTCCAGTGCATAGCCCAGGCCACCGGCCAGTTCCGGCAGGTCGGCGCGACCGTCATAGGGCGCGGCCTGGACCGCCTCCAGCATCCCGGCCAGGGCATTGGTAGAGACGGTCGGCAGCCGCATCCCCAGGCCGTTGCCGGGAACGCCCCCTTCGTGGGGTGCCGGCGTGGTCTCGCCGGTCATGCGCACATAGATTTCCTCCACCAGTTCGCGGAAGGCCGGATCATGGCGATTGCGCGGCTGCGGCAAGTCGATACGGATCTCGCTGGCGACGCGGCCGGGATTGCTGGAGAAGATCAGCACCCGATCGCAGAGCAGCACCGCCTCGGCGATGTTGTGGGTGACCATGAGGATCGAGCGGATCGGCATGCGCCCTTCGACCCAGAGGTCGAGCAGGTCGGTGCGCA
This sequence comes from Pseudomonas benzopyrenica, assembly GCF_036884265.1. Taxonomy (NCBI): domain Bacteria; kingdom Pseudomonadati; phylum Pseudomonadota; class Gammaproteobacteria; order Pseudomonadales; family Pseudomonadaceae; genus Pseudomonas; species Pseudomonas benzopyrenica. Next base: position 2,695,963 of record NZ_CP145723.1, read on the forward strand.
GGGTCTCGGCGGTGAGCACGTCCAGCGCCGAGAAAGGTTCGTCCATCAGCAGCACGTCCGGGTGCACCACCAGGGCACGGGCCAGGCCGACGCGCTGGCGCATGCCGCCGGAGAGCTCCTTGGGATAGGCGCTCTCGAAGCCGTCCAGGCCGATCAGGTCGATGGCGGCCAGGGCGCGGCGACGGCGCTCGTCCAGCGGCACGTGCAGCGCCTCCAGGCCGATCTCGACGTTCTGCAGCACGGTCAGCCAGGGAAACAGCGCGAAGCTCTGGAATACCATGCTGACCCGGGCGCGCTGGCCGTCGTCCTTGGGCGGGAAAGCGACGGTGCCGCCGCTGGGGGTGAGCAGCCCGGCGATGGATCTGAGCAAGGTCGACTTGCCCGAACCGGAGCGCCCCAGCAGGCCGACGATCTCGTTTTCGTGCAAGGACAGGGACACTTCGTCCAGCACGACCCGGGCCGGGCCACCGGCGTTGCCGTACAGCTGGCGGACGTTCTGCACGTCGATGAGGGGACGCGGGTTCAAGGTAGGCAGGTTCATGGCAGGTCTCCTCTCAATCGAGCCGCAGGCGCCGTTCGGCGTAGGCATACAGGGGCCGCCAGAGCAGCCGGTTGAAACCAAGGACGAAGATCGACATCACCACGATGCCCAGGGCGACCCGGGGGAAGTCACCGGCGGTGGTCATCTGCGCGATGTAGGCACCCAGGCCATGGGCCTGCAGGCGCTCGTTGCCCCAGCTCACCACCTCGGCGACGATGCTGGCGTTCCAGGAGCCGCCCGCGGCGGTCAGGGCGCCGGTGACGTAGTAGGGAAAGATCGCCGGCAGGGCCAGCTGCCGCCACCACTGCCAGCGCCTGAGGCCGAACAGCCGGGCCGCTTCGCGCAGGTCGTTGGGCAGCACGCTGGCGCCGGCGATGACGTTGAACAGGATGTACCACTGGGTGCCCAGCACCATCAGCGGCGACAGCCAGATGTCCGGATTGAGATGGAAGCTGACGATGCCCACCACCGCCACCGGGAACAGTACGTTGGCCGGGAAGGCGGCGAGGAACTGGGCCACCGCCTGCAAGCGCTGCGACCAGCCCGGGCGCAGGCCGATCCAGACGCCGATGGGCACCCAGATCAGGCTGGCGACGGCGATCAGCAGCAGCACCCGGGCCATGGTCAGCAGACCCAGGCCGAGCACCGAGACCGCTTCCACCCAATAGACGTCTGCAGCGATGAAGCGATACAGCGCATAGATGCCATAGGGCAGCACCAGCAGCAGCGCGCCGTACCAGAGCATGTCCAGCCCGCGTTGCAGCCAGGCGCGGCTTTGAGGCGCCAGGTGCCAGTGCGGCCAGGGGCGGCGGATCCGCGGGGTGGCTAGCTGGATGCAGAAGCTGCCGAAGCCACCCAGCATGCGGCCCAGGCGCGCGCGGCGGACCAGGTCGTAGACCCAGGAGCGCGGCACCTGCTGGCTGGCGGTCTGCTCGACGCGGAAGCGATCGGCCCAGGCCACCACCGGGCGGAAGAACAGCTGGTCGTAGACCAGGATCACCAGCCCCATGGCCAGCACCGCCCAGCCGATGGCAGCGATGTCCTGCCGGGCGATGGCCAGGGCCAGCCAGGAGCCGATGCCCGGCAGGTTGATGGTGTTGTCGCCCACGGTGATGGCTTCCGAGGCCACCACGAAGAACCAGCCACCGGACATGGACATCATGGTGTTCCATACCAGACCGGGGATGGCGAACGGCAGCTCCAGGCGGAAGAACCGCCGCCAGGGTGACAGCCCGAACTGGCGACTCACCTGCTGCAGGTCCTCGGGCACCGTGCGCAGCGACTGGTAGAAGCCGAACGCCATGTTCCAGGCCTGGCTGGTGAAGATGGCGAAGATGGCGGCGCACTCGGCGCCCAGTTGCCGCCCCGGGAACAGGCCCAGGAAGAAGCTGACGGTAAAGGTCAGGAAGCCGAGGATGGGTACCGACTGCAGGATGTCGATGGCCGGCAGGATCAGCAGCTCCGCCTTGCGACTCTTGGCCGCCAGGGTGGCGAAGACGAAGGTGAACAGCAGCGAGGCGCCCAGGGCGATGAACATGCGCAGGGTGGTGCGCAGGGCGTACTCGGGCAGCCGCGCCAGGTCCAGGGTCATGGGATCGGCGTCGAGCACGGCCAGGGGCGCGCGCATCTCGGCGACGCCGTGCCAGACCAGCGCCAGGGCGATCAGCCCGAGTGCCAGGCAGAGGGCATCGGCCCATAGGGAGGTGGGACGTTGCCGCAGCGGGCGCGGCGCCACGGCAGGGGTGTAGAGGCCAGGAAGGGTCTTCATGGCGTACCTCTTTGGATAGGGGCCTGGGGAGAGCGGCCGACCCTGCCGCGCAGGGTCCGGACACCGGGCTAATCTAGGCTCGCCACCCCGTCCAAGCCATTGAAACGAAGGACGTCTGGCTATACCAAGGTATATCCCGGCCCTGCCCTCGCCTGCTGCCCTGCGCGCCGGAGCCCGTCTCCAGAGCAGAAGCTTCATCGCGCTGTCATCGTCCCGACATCTGCCGCCGGCATTGTCTGCCGCCAATGAGATCGATCTCAAACGAGGCCGGCATGACCGATCTGAAACAGGTAGCGCAACAGGCGGGGGTCTCCCGGGCCACGGCGGCGCGCGCCTTCGCCAACCCCGAGCAGGTGCGCGAGAGCACCCGGCAGCGGGTGCTGGACGCCGCGCGCAGTCTCAATTTCCGTCCCAATCTGCTGGGTCGCCAGCTGCGTCAGCAGAGCACCCGGCTGATCGGCGTGGTGGTGCCCAGCCTGCTCAACCCGGTGTTCGCCGAGCAGTTGCAGGCCATGGAACGCACCGCGCGCAGCCAGGGGTATTCCCTGGTGATCGCCACCACCGACTACCAGCCCGAGCGCGAAGCGGCGGTGGTGGAGGAGCTACTGCGCCAGCGCGTCGCCGGCCTGGTACTGACGGTGGCCGATGCCGACCGTAGCGAGGTGCTGGCCGAGCTGAGCCAGGAGCGGACGCCCTTCATTCTCGCCTATCACGAACCCCAGCGCCCCTATGCGGCGGTGGCGGTGGACAATCGCCAGGGCATGGCCATGGCCACCGAGCACCTGCTCGGCCTGGGGCACCGCCGCATCGCCCTGGTCTCGGGACCGGCGCTGCAGTCGGATCGCAGCGAGCGCCGCTTCGCCGGCTATTGCCAGGCGATGGCCGCCGCCGGCCTGCCGACGCCGCCGCGCCTGGAGCTGGCCAGCCACACCGACGCCGACTGGGCGGAGCTGGCGCCGCTGCTGGAGCGTCACGCCCCGACCGCCTTGCTCTGCACCAACGACCTGCTGGCCATCAGCGTCATCGCCGAACTGCAGCGCCACGGGGTGCCCGTCCCCGAACAACTCTCGGTAGTGGGCTTCGATGGCATCGCCATGGGCGCCCGACTGGAACCCAGCCTGTGCAGCGTCATGCAGCCCTTGCAGAGCCTGGGCGCCGTGCTCGTCACCGAATTGCTGGCGCTGATCGCCGGCAGCCCCATCCACCAGAGGTGTCTGCCCTGCCTCGTCCGTCCCGGCACCAGTGCCGGTCCCTTGAAGGAGCCTTGCCGATGAAATCCCGTTTCCCCTTGCGTCGTCTCCTGGCCGGCGTCGCCCTGGCCTGCGGGCTGGCCAGCGCCCAGGCCGCCGAAACCGCCATCTGCTACAACTGCCCGCTGGAATGGGCCGACTGGGGCGCCCAGCTCAAGGCCATCGCCGCCGACACCGGCATCCAGGTGCCCCAGGACAACAAGAATTCCGGCCAGTCGCTGGCCCAGCTGGTGGCCGAACGCGAAGCCCCGGTGGCCGACGTCGTCTACTACGGGGTGACCTTCGGCATCCAGGCCGACAAGGCCGGGGTGCTGCAGCCCTATCGGCCCAAGCACTGGGACCAGGTCCCCGCCGGCCTCAAGGACCCCAAGGGCCAGTGGACCGCCATCCACTCCGGCACCCTCGGTTTCATGGTCAATACCCAGGCCCTGGGCGGCAAGCCGATACCCCAGCGCTGGAGCGATCTGCTCAAACCCGATTACCGCGGCCTGGTGGGCTATCTCGATCCCTCCAGCGCCTTCGTCGGCTACGTCACCGCGGTGGCGCTCAACCAGGCGCTGGGCGGTAGCCTCGACGACTTCGGTCCGGCCATGGCCTTCTTCAAGAAACTGGCCGCCAACGATCCCATCGTGCCCAAGCAGACCGCCTATGCCCGCCTGCTCTCCGGCGAGATCCCAATTCTGGTGGACTACGACTTCAACGCCTATCGCGCCCGCTACAAGGACCAGGCGCCGGTGACCTTCGTCATTCCCCAGGAAGGCAGCCTGACGGTGCCCTACACCATGAGCCTGGTGAAGGGCGCGCCGCACCGCGCCAACGGCGAGAAGGTGCTGGACTACGTGCTGTCGGACAAGGGCCAGGCGCTCTGGGCCCAGGCCTATCTGCGCCCGGTGCGGGACGTGCCGCTGCCGGACGAGGTGAAGGCGCGCTTCCTGCCCGCCGCCGACTATGCCCGCGCCGGCACCGTCGACTACGGCCACATGGCGGCGGTCCAGGAAGCCTTCGCCAAACGTTACCAGGCCGAGGTGCGCTGAGATGCAGGGCCTCGCCGTTTCCCTCGGGCGCCGCCGGGTGCCGCGCCGGCTGCCCTGGCCGGTGCTCGTCGCCCTGGCACCGGCGAGCGCCTTTTTGCTGGCGTTCTGGCTGCTGCCGCTGGCGCAGCTGCTGGTGCTCGGCGCCCGCCCGGACGCCGCCGGCAGCTCCGGCTACTGGCAGGTGCTGACCAGCGCCGGCTATCTGTCCGGACTCGCCCAGACGGTGGCCCTGGCCGCCGTTACCACCCTGGCCACCCTGCTGGTGGCCGGCATCGCCGGTTGCTTTCTGGCGCGCCATGCCTTCCCTGGGCGTAGCCTGCTGGTGGCGCTGCTGACCTTTCCACTGGCTTTTCCCGGCGTGGTGGTGGGCTTTTTGATCATCCTGCTGGGTGGCCGCCAGGGCCTGTTCGCCGGCCTCGGCCGCAGTCTCTTCGGTGAGCCCTGGGTGTTCGCCTATTCGCTGTTCGGGCTGTTTCTCGGCTATCTCTATTTCTCCATTCCGCGGGTGATCCTCACGGTGATGGCGGCCTGCGAGACCCTCGACACCAGTCTGGAAGAAGCCGCCCGCTCCCTGGGTGCCGGGCTCTTCGCCGTGGTGCGTGATGTGCTGATCCCCGGATTGACCCCGGCGCTGCTGTCCAGCGGCGCGCTGTGCTTCGCCACCGCCATGGGCGCCTTCGGCACCGCCTTCACCCTCGGCACGCGCCTGGCGGTGACGCCCATCGCCATCTACGACACCTTCACCAACTTCGCCAACTTCGGCGTCGCCGCGGCGCTCTCGGTGGTGCTCGGCCTCGTCACCTGGCTGGTCCTGCTGCTGGCCCGGCGCCTCGGCGGTGTCCAGGGAGACCTGCGATGAATCGACCCCTGCGCTTCTGGCTGCAACTGCTGTTCACCCTGCTGGTGGCGGCCTTCCTATTGGTGCCGGTGCTGCTCTCGGTGCTGGCCGGCCTCACCCGCAACTACTTCCAGGGCCTCGCCAGCGGCCTCACCCCCGACTGGGTGCTGCAGGTCTGGCAGGCCTATGCCCCCACCGTCTGGCTGTCGCTGCAACTGGCGCTGGGCACGGCGGCCCTCGCGGTCGTGCTCGGTGTCCCTGCGGCCTATGCCCTGGTACGGCTGGACAACAGATTCGCCCGCGCCTTCGAGGAATTGCTGGTGTTGCCGGTGGCCATGCCCGGCTTCGCCTCGGCTCTGGCGCTGCTGCTGACCTACGGCCACATCGGCGGCTTGCGTCGCAGCCCGGCGATCATCCTGGTGGGTCACCTGCTATTCACCCTGCCCTTCCTGATCCGCCCGGTGATGGCCGTGCTCAGGCGCAGCCAGCTGCCGCAATTGGAAGAAGCGGCGGCGAGCCTGGGCGCCGGTCCCTGGCGGCGCTTCTTCGGCGTGGTGGTGCCCAATGCCCGCGCCGGCATCCTCGCCGGCAGCCTCATGGTGATCACCCTGTCGCTGGGGGAATTCAACCTCACCTGGATGCTGCACACGCCCCTGACCAAGACCCTGCCGGTGGGCCTGGCCGACAGCTACGCCTCGGCGCGGCTGGAGGTGGGCTCCGCCTACACCCTGATCTTCCTCTTGCTGATCGTGCCGCTGCTGGTCGCCCTCCAGGCCATCAGCGCCCGTCTCTCCCGTGGAGCCCTGCGATGACCCAAGGTACCGCCGTCCGCCTGCGCCACTGCGCCAAGACCTTTGCCGGGGGCCGCCAGGTGCTGCAGCCCCTGGACCTCGACATCCACCCGGGCGAGACCCTGGTGTTCCTCGGCCCGTCCGGCTGTGGCAAGACCACCACCCTGCGGCTGATCGCCGGCCTGGAGCAGCCCGATGCCGGCGGCCAGGTGCTGTTCGACGAACGTGACGTCACCGACCTGCCCATCGAGCGCCGCGACGTCGGCATGGTGTTCCAGAACTACGCCCTGTTTCCCAACCTGGACGTGGCCGGCAACATCGCCTACGGCCTGAAGATCCGCGGCCTGCCGCGCGCCGAGCGCGATGCCCGGGTCGCCGAATTGCTGGCCATGATGCAGCTGGAGGCCCTGGCCGAGCGGCGCATCCAGCAGCTGTCCGGCGGCCAGCGCCAGCGCGTGGCCCTGGCCCGGGCGCTGGCGCCACGCCCCCGGGTGCTGTTGTTCGACGAACCCCTGGCGGCGCTGGACGCCCAGCTGCGCGAGCAGCTGCGGGCCGACATCGGCGCCCTGTTGCGCGAACTCGGCACCACCGCGGTCTACGTCACCCACGACCAGCAGGAAGCCCTGGCTCTGGGCGATCGCATCGTGGTGATGGGCGAAGGCCGCATCGCCCAGATCGGCACCCCGACGCAGATCTACCAGCGGCCGGCCAGTCGCTTCGTCGCCGGTTTCGTCGGCCAGCTCAACCGCTTCGAGGTGCGCGGCCACAGCGGCGCCGAGGTGGCGGTCGCCGGCGGACGGCTGCCCTGGACCGGCGCTGCCAGCACCCTGTTCTGTCGCCCGGAACACCTGGAGCCGAGCACGACGCCCGCGCACCTCACCGGCATCTTGGTTGGCCAGTTCTTCCAGGGCGCCCATTCGCGATTGCTGGTGGAGGTGGGCACCGGACAGCCGCTGCTGGTGGACACCGCCCAGCACGTCCAGGCCCAGCCCGGCGACCTGCTGCACCTGAACGTGCGCCCCGACGCCCTCTTCACCCTGGCTTGCTGACTGGAGACCCTCATGCACGCGCCCTTCCTGCTGGCCCAGCTCAGCGACCTGCACATCAAGGCCGGCGGCCGGCTGTCCTACGGGGTGGTCGATACCCTCGGCGCCCTGCGCCTGGCGGTGGACCGCCTCAATGCCCTGCAACCGCGCCCGGACGCCCTGGTCATCACCGGCGACCTGGTGGACTTCGGCACCCCCGAGGAATACGCCACCCTGCGCGAGATGCTGGCCGAACTGGCCATGCCCTTCTTCGTCATCCCTGGCAATCACGACGACCGCACCGCCCTGCGCGCCGCCTTCGCCGATCACCCCTATCTGCCGGCCCAGGGCACCCTGGACTGGCAGCAGGACTGCGGCCCGCTGCGGCTGATCGGGCTGGATACCCATATTCCCGGCGAGCACGGGGGGCGTCTCGACGCCGCGCAACTGGCCTGGCTCGACGACCAGCTCAGCCAGGCACCCGACCAGCCGACCCTGGTGCTCCTGCACCATCCGCCGTTCCCGGTCGGCATCGGCCATATGGATCGCATCGGCCTGGACGGCGGCGCTGAACTGGAAGCCGTGATCCGCCGCCATCCCCAAGTGGAGCGGCTGCTTTGCGGTCATCTGCACCGGCTGATCCAGCGCCGCTTCGGCGGCACCCTGGCCTGCGTCTGTCCCGGCGTGTCGCACCAGGTCGACCTGGACCTGCGCGAAGCGGCGCCGTCGCGCTTCCGCCTGGAGCCGCCGGGCCTGCTGCTGCATCGCTGGGCGGACGCGGCCCTGGTGACCCACCATCTGCCGCTGGGCAACTATCCGGGGCCCTACCCCTTCTTCGCCGCCGATGGCCAGTTGCTGGACTGACACCGCCCCGTTTCGGGTCCGGAGGTAGCAAAGCGGCCGCTAATGCGATCCAGGCTGGTGCAAAAGGTAACGCCAGCGCCGGACCGCTTTGACCGGCGGCCCAGCACTGGCGGGTACCGGGCTCTCTGGCATGGCCCTTGCTCTGGCAGATTGGATACAAAAATCCAGGAAGCCAGCCCATGCCGCTCTCCGCCCTGTCCCGCTCCACTGCCCTGAGCGCCGAAGAAGAGGCCTACCGCCATCTGCTGCAGGCCATCTGCGCCGGCCGCTATCGCAATGGCGAACGACTGATCGCCGAGGACATCGCCACCACCCTGGGCATGAGCCGCATGCCGGTGCGCAGCGCCTTCCAGCGCCTCGCCGCCGAAGGCCTGGTGATCCTCCGGCCGCATCGCGGCGCGGTGGTCAGCGGTCTGGATCTGGAGGACATGCGCGAGGTGTTCGAGATGCGCAGCGCCCTCGAAGGCCTGGCCATCCGGCTGGCCACGCCCCATGTCGGCCCTCGCGAGATGACGCGCCTGGAACGCCTGCTGGAAGACCTGGACGACGAGCAGGAGCCCGGCGCCTGGGTCGCCCAGCACCGCGCCTTCCACGAATACCTGTGCAGCCTGGCGGGTCGGCCGCGGCTGCTGCGCCAGATCAATGGCCTCTATGCCCTGATCGAGCCGCACATGCAGCTCTGGCTGCACGTCGATCGCCCCCAGTCGGCGCGCGAGGAGCACGCGCCCATCCTCGCCGCCCTGCGCGCCGGCGATGCCGCCGAAGCCGAACGGGTGTTGCGCGAGCACATCGAGGGCACGGTGCCCGACCTGCTGACCTTCATCGAACGATCGGGCGACCAGACCCGACCTGAGCCCCCGCGTTGAGCCATCCGCCCTGCCCACCCCCGTCCTTCCGGAGAAGACCATGACCCGCCACCGGCTTTCCTGCAGTCTGCTCGCCCTGACCCTCGTCGCCGGCTTCACCCAGGCCGCCCCGCAGATCCCCGAGCGCCTGGCCAAGGCGTCCAAGATCACCTATTGCGGCGCTCTCGATACCCCGCCGATCGGCTTCTTCGACGAAGCCCAGAAGCCCAAGGGCCTCACCGTCGACCTCGGCGCCGAGATCGCCAAGCGGCTCGGCGACAAGAAGGTCGACTGGCGCGTGGTGCCCTTCTCCGGCCTGATCCCGGCGCTGCTGGCCGGCCAGTGCGATCTGCTGATCGACCAGCTGTTCGACAAGCCCGAGCGGCGCCAGGTGATCGACATCGTCAACTACATGTACTCCAGCCAGGCGGTGGTGGTGCCGGCGGGCAACAAGGCCGGCATCCACACCCTGGACGACCTCGCCGGCAAGAAGGTGGCGGTGCTCAATGGCTCCACCATCCGCACCCTGCTCGACGCCCACAACGAAGAGCTGAAGAAGGCCGGCAAGGCGCCCATGAAGCTGGTGGCCTACAACAGTGACACCGACGCCTTCCAGGCCCTGCGCCTGGGCCAGACCGACGCCTACGGCACCACCGTGGAAACCGCCGCCTACTACCAGGGCGTGGCGCCCGGCCAGTTCGAGACCGGCGTGCCGGCCTTTGCCCGCATCCTCACCGGCGTCGGCGTGCGCAAGGACGACAGCCAGCTCAGCGCGGCCCTCACCCAGATCCTCGCCGACATGAGAGGCGACGGCAGCTACGCCGCGCTCATGGCGAAGTGGCACCTGGAAGGCGACAAGCTCGATTAAAGGATGGCCACGATGAACTTCAGCTGGGATGTGTTCTGGCAGTACCTGTTGCACCCGAGCGACGTCTACCTCTACGGCCTCTGGCTGACCTGCGTCATCGCCATCGGCGCCATGCTGCTGGGCTGCGCGCTCGGCCTGCTGGCGGCGCTGGCGCGGCTGTCGCGCTACCGGGCGCTGCAGTACCCGGTGCGCTTCTATGTCTGGCTGATGCGCGGCACGCCGCTGCTGGTGCAGATCGTCTTCCTCTACACGGCCCTGGCGGCCGGCGGCATCTTTCGCTTCGAGGACCTGGACCTGGGCTTCCTGGTGATCCCGGGCAACATCCAGGCGGCCATCATCGCCCTGGGCCTCAACGAAGGCGCCTACATGGCCGAGATCATCCGCGCCGGCATCGGTGCGGTGGATCGCGGCCAGTACGAGGCGGCGCGCTCCCTGGGCATGACGCCGGCCAAGCTGATGCGCCGCATCGTGCTGCCCCAGGCGCTGCGGGTGATCATTCCGCCGCTCGGCAACGAGTTCAACGTGATGCTCAAGAACACCACCCTGGTCAGCGTCATCGGGGTGCAGGAGCTGCTGCTCAGCACCCAGATGATCACCTCGGCGACCTTCCGCGTCTTCGAGCTGTACCTGGTGGTGGCCATCTACTTCCTGGTCCTGACCACCCTCTGGGGCTTCTTCCAGGCCTGGCTGGAGCGGCGCTTCGGCAAGGCCGACGGTCACCGGCCCACCGCCACCGGCCGGCTGTTCAGCCTGCAGGGCTTCAAGCTACGGGGACGCTAGCCATGACGACCACGCAAGAACCCGTGATCCAGGCGCTGGAGGTGCACAAGGCCTTCGGCGAGCTGGAGATCCTCAAGGGCGTGACCCTGGAGGTGCGCCGTGGCGAGGTGGTGGTGCTGATCGGCGCCTCCGGCTCGGGCAAGACCACCTTCATCCGCTGCCTCAACCACCTGGAAGACATCCAGGGCGGCACCATCCGCGTCAACGGCGAGCTGATGGGCTTTCGCGAGCGTGCCGATGGCTCGAGAGTCAGGGACTCCGAGCGCAATATCGCCCGCCGCCGCCGCGACATCGGCATGGTGTTCCAGAGGTTCAACCTCTTCCCGCACATGACGGTGCTGGAAAACATCATCGAGGCGCCGATCCAGGTGCTGGGCGTGGCGCGCGCCGCCGCCTTGGAGCAGGCGCGCGCCCTGCTCGCCCGGGTGCGGCTGTCCGACAAGGCCGAGCACTATCCGGCGCAACTCTCCGGCGGCCAGCAACAGCGCGTGGCCATCGCCCGCGCCCTGGCCATGAAGCCCCAGGCCATGCTGTTCGACGAACCCACCAGCGCCCTCGACCCGGAAACCGTTGGCGAGGTGCTGCAGGTGATGAAGGAGCTGGCCGAAGACGGCATGACCATGGTGGTAGTGACCCACGAGATGGGTTTCGCCCGCGAGGTGGCCGACCGCGTGGTGGTGTTGCACCAGGGCGAGCTGATCGAAGAAGGCCCGCCGGCCCAGGTGTTCGGCAATCCCACCCATCCACGCACCCGCGAATTCCTCAGCCGCGTGCTCTAGACCGGAGACCTCCATGGCCGTTCGTCCCCTGCTGGCCGCCCTCGCCCTCTGCCTGACGCCCCTGGTTCAGGCCGCCGAGTCCGAGGTGCGCTTCTACAACTGGTCGGACTACATAGGTCCGGACACCCTCAAGCAGTTCACCGAGGCCAGTGGCGTCCAGGTGCGCTACGACGTCTTCGACACCAACGAGATGCTCGAAGCCAAGCTGCTGTCCGGCCACTCCGGCTATGACCTGGTGGTGCCGTCCAACCAGTTCCTCACCAAGCAGATCAAGGCGGGCGCCTACCAGCCGCTGGATCGCAGCCGGCTGTCCAACTGGCAGCACCTGGATCCACGGCTCATGCAGCGCCTGGAAGCGGCCGATCCCAGCAATCGCTACGCCGTCCCCTACCTCTGGGGCACCGTGGGCATCGGCTACAACGCCGCCAAGGTCCGCGCCGCCCTGGGCGATGGCGCCCCGGTGGATTCCTGGGACCTGCTGTTCAAGCCGGAGAACCTGGCCAGGCTCAAGGGCTGCGGCGTGGCCCTGCTCGATGCGCCGCAAAAGGTCTTCACCCAGACCCTGCACTACCTGGGCCTGGACCCCAACAGCCAGAACCCCGAGGACTACCGCAAGGCCTCCGCGCTGCTGCTGCAGCTCAAGCCGTCGGTGACCTATTTCAGCTCCAGCAAGTACATCACCGACCTGGCCAACGGCGACGTCTGCGTGGCCATGGGCTATTCGGGCGACGTCCTGCAGGCCCAGAGCCGCGCCAGGGAAGCCGGCAAGACCAGCGACGTGCGCTACGTGATCCCCAGGGAAGGCGCCAATCTCTGGTTCGACATGCTCGCCATCCCCAAGGACGCCAGGAACCCCAAGGGCGCCCTGGCACTGATCGACTACCTGCTGCGCCCCGAGGTGATCGCCCCGGTCAGCGACTACGTCGGCTATGCCAATCCCAACCGCGACGCCACCGCCCTGCTCGATGCCAAGGTGCGCGACAACCCGGGCATCTACCCGAGCGCGGCCATCGCCGAGCGCCTCTACGTCTCCGCCGATCTGCCGCCGCAGATCCAGCGGCTGATGACCCGCGAGTGGACCCGCATCAAGACCGGACAATGACCCCGAAGAGCCTGCCATGCTGAATTTCTCTGCCCACGACTACCCCTACGCCTCGCAACGCCAGAGCGTCTTCGCGCGCAATGGCATGGTCGCCACCTCCCAGCCGCTGGCCGCCGAAGCCGGCATCACCATGCTGCGCCAGGGTGGCAACGCCATCGATGCGGCCATCGCCACCGCCGCGGCCCTGACCGTGGTGGAACCTACCGGCAACGCCATTGGCGGCGATGCCTTCGCCCTGGTCTGGGTCAAGGACCAGCTGCACGGCCTGGACGCCAGCGGCCATGCCCCGGCCAGCCTCGACATCGCCACGGTCAAGGCCGCCGGCCACGAGCGCATGCCGGTGCACGGTTGGCTGCCGGTCACGGTGCCGGGCTGCCCCGCGGCCTGGGCCGAGCTGTCGCGGCGCTTCGGCAAGCTGCCTTTCGACACCCTGTTCGAACCTGCCATCGCCCTGGCGCGCGATGGCTTCCCGGTCTCGCCGGTGGTCGCCCACCAGTGGCGCATCGCCCAGGCCGAGTACGAGGCCAGCCGGGACCAGGCGCCCGAGCTGGAAGCCTGGTTCGACACCTTCCTCATCGACGGCCAGGCGCCGGTTGCCGGCCAGCTGTTTCGCAATCCGGCCCAGGCGCGCACCCTGGAAGAACTGGCACAGACCCGCTGTGAGAGCTTCTACCGGGGCGCCATCGCCAAGCGCCTGGCGGATCATGCCGCGGCCAGCGGCGGCCAGCTGAGCGCAGCGGACCTGGCCGGCTACCAGCCGCGCTGGGTGGAGCCGATCAAGGTCGACTACCGGGGTTACCAGGTGTGGGAGATTCCGCCGAGTGGCCAGGGCCTGATCGCCCTCATGACCCTGAACATCCTCAAGGGTTACGACTTCGACCAGCGCGACAGCCAGCTCACCTGGCATCGTCAGCTGGAGGCCATGAAGAAGGCCTATGCCGACGGCCTGCATTACATCACCGATCCCGAGCACATGCGCGTTGCCGCCAGCGTCCTGCTGGACGACGCCTACGCCGACCGCCGCCGCGCCGAGATCACCGACCAGGCCCAGCCGCCGCTGCATGGCGATCCCCAGGCCAGCGGCACCGTCTACATCGCCACCGCCGATGGCGAGGGCAACATGGTGTCCTTCATCCAGAGCGCCTACCACGGCTTCGGCTCTGGCGTGGTCCTGCCTGACAGCGGCATCGGCTTGCAGAATCGCGGCTCGGAATTCAGCCTGGATGCCGGGCACTCCAACGCGCTGGCGCCGGGCAAGCAGACCTTCCACACCATCATCCCGGGCTTCCTGAGCAAGGGTGACGTGCCCATCGGCCCCTTCGGCGTCATGGGTGGCTATATGCAGCCCCAGGGGCATGTGCAGATGGTGATGAACCTGGTGGACTTCGGCCTGAATCCCCAGGCCGCGTTGGACGCGCCGCGCTGGCAATGGCTGGGGGACATGAAGGTCGGCATCGAACAGGCCGCTTCGCGGGCCCTGGCCAGCGGCCTGGCGCGGCGCGGTCACCAGATCGAGATCGCCCACGACTCCACCGACTTCGGTCGCGGCCAGATCATCGTCCGAGATCCGGAAACCGGCGTGCTCTGCGGCGGCACCGAGCCGCGGGCGGATTCCCATATCGCGGTCTGCTGACCGCCGGGACGGCCCTGCCCAGGTCCGGGCGGGGCTCTCCGTTAGAGCGCGATCCCAGCCGCCCTGGCCCGCGCCGCGTGCAGCTTGCGATAGCTGTCGATCAGCCGCAGGTGCTTGTCGAGGCCTTCCAGCTTGAGGCTGGTGGGCGTCAGGCCAGGGAAGCGCACCTCGCCCGAGACCGAACCCAGGGCGGCATCCAGGCGCTCGGCGCCGAACATCCGGCGGAAGTTGACCTCGAAGTCGGCCAGTTCCAGTTCGTCGTCCATTTCGACTTCCAGCACCGCATTGAGCGCCTGGTAGAACAGGCCGCGCTCCAGGGTGTTGTCGTTGAACTGCAGGAAGGTCTCGACCTCTTCCTTGGCCTCTTCGAATTGCTGCAGCGCCAGGTGAATGAGCAGCTTGAGCTCCAGCACGGTCAGCTGGCCCCAGACGGTGTTCTCGTCGAACTCCACGCCGATCAGGGTGGCGATGCGGGTGTAGTCGTCCACCTGGGTATCGTCCAGGCGTTCGAGCAGGGACTCCAGGGCCGCATCGTCCAGCTGATGCAGGGTAAGGATGTCCTCGCGCACCGCCAGCGCCTTGTTGGTGTTGTCCCAGATCAGGTCCTCGACCGGATAGATCTCCGAATAGCCCGGCACCAGGATGCGGCAGGCCGGCGCGCCCAGTTCCTCGTACACCGCCATGTAGGCTTCCAGATCCCGTTCGGCGAGGATGCCGAACAGGGTGGCGGCCTCCTGGGCGGTGGAATCTTCGCCCTCGTGGGAGAAATCCCAGTCGACGAAGTCATGGTCGGCCTTGGCGCTGAAGAAGCGCCAGGAGACCAGGCCGCTGGAGTCGATGAAGTGCTCGACGAAATTGTTCGGCTCCATCAGCGCCTGGCTCTCGAAGGTCGGCTGTGGCAGGTCGTTGAGACCCTCGAAGCTGCGCCCCTGCAACAGTTCGGTGAGGCTGCGCTCCAGGGCGATCTCCAGGCGTGGATGGGCGCCAAAGGAGGCGAACACCCCGCCGGTGCGCGGATTCATCAGGGTCACGCACATCACCGGGAATTCACCGCCCAGGGAGGCATCCTTGACCAGCACCGGAAAACCCTGAGCCTCCAGGCCGCGGATGCCCTCGACGATGGCGGGATAGCGCGCCAGCACCGCCTCGGGCACGTCGGGCAACGCCAGTTCGCCTTCGAGGATCTCGCGCTTCACCGCCCGCTCGAAGATCTCCGACAGGCACTGCACCTGGGCTTCGGCCAGGGTGTTGCCCGCGCTCATGCCGTTGCTGAGGTAGAGGTTCTCGATCAGGTTCGAAGGGAAGTACACCACCTCGCCATCGGACTGGCGTACGAAGGGCAGCGCGCAGATGCCGCGTGCCACGTTGCCGGAATTGGTGTCGTGCAGGTGCGAAGCGCGCAGTTCGCCTTCCGGGTCGTAGATCTTGCGGCAATGGCGATCGAGGATTTCCCGGGGCAGCGCATCCTTGGGCCCGGGCTGGAACCAGCGCTCGTCGGGGTGGTGGACGAAGGCCGCGTTGCCGATGGCCTCGCCCCAATACTGGTCGTTGTAGAAGAAGTTGCAGTTGAGGCGTTCGATGAATTCGCCCAGCGCCGAGGCCAGGGCCGCTTCCTTGGTCGCGCCCTTGCCGTTGGTGAAGCACAGCGCCGACTGCACATCGCGCAGGTGCAGCGACCAGACGTTGGGCACGATGTTGCGCCAGGAGGCGATCTCTACCTTCATGCCCAGATTGGCGAGGATGCCCGAGAGCTTGGCGATGGTCTCTTCCAGCGGCCGGTCCTTGCCGGGAATGTAGGTCTCGCTGCCGGTATCGCTGGGCAACAGCAGGGCCTGGGCATCGGCGTCCAAACTCTCCACCGCCTCGATGATGAAGTCCGGACCGGCCTGCACCGCCTTCTTCACCGTGCAGCGGTCGATGGATCTGAGGATGCCCTGGCGATCCTTGTCGGAGAGATCCGCGGGCAGCTCTACCTGGATCTTGAAGGTCTGCTTGTAGCGATTCTCCGGGTCGACGATGTTGCTCTGCGCCAGGCGGATGTTATCAGTGGGGATGTCGCGGGTCTGGCAGTAGAGCTTGACGAAATAGGCCGCGCAGAGCGCCGAGGACGTCAGGAAATAGTCGAAGGGACCCGGGGCCGAGCCGTCACCCTTGTAGCGGATGGGCTGATCGGCGATCACCGAGAAGTCGTCGAACTTGGCCTCGAGCCTCAGGTTGTCGAGAAAATTGACCTTGATTTCCATGCACAGCATTCCGGTTTGGAGACAGATTGGCCGCCATTATCCGGACAAAGGGCTGCGGGTGATACGCAGGCTGTCGTCTCGTGGCCAACGGACCCCGGTCTCGTCCCCCGCTAGTCCAGCCGAAAGATGCCGTTCGGACAGCGCGCGCAGAGGAAATCGACGAAGGCCCTGATCCTGCGGCTCTGCAAGCGCCGCGAGGTGTGCAGCACCCAGAATTCGGTCTCGCCGGCCAGGGTGCCCCAGCGGCGGAGCGCGCCCCCTTCCAGCTGACGTTGCACCAGCGACAGCGGCAGCAGCGCGGTCAACGTGCCGCACTTCGCGGTGAAATTCGGCGCTGAACGCATGCTCGTGGCCATGGGCTTCGGCGCCACCGTCCTGCGGCCCACCTACTTCATCGACAACGAAGCCAGGCTCAAGGACGTCATCCTGTAGCACGGGATCTACCCCATGCCCCTCGGCGGCAAGGGCGTGGCCATGGTCGACACCCGGGACATCGCCGAGGTCGCCGCCCTCGAGCTCATCCACCGCGACCAGGCGCCAGGCAGGCCGCCCAGCGAGACGCTCAACCTGGTCGGCCCGAACACCCTCACCGGCGCAGGCGCCGCGGCGATCTGACGCGAATTGCTGGGCCGCCCCATCCATTATGCCGGCGCCGATCCCCAGGGCTTCGAACAGAGCATGGCGACCGCGATGCCGGCCTGGATGGCCTACGAGATGAGGCTCATCGCCGAGCGCTACGTCAGCGACGGCATACTGCCGCAATCCGGCGACCGCGAGCGGCTGGTGCAGATGCTGGGACGCCCACTGCACGGCTATCGCGACTTCGCCCGGGCGCTGATCGGCTGAGCGCCTCCGCTCTGGCCGTCTGGACAACGCCCGGAGCCGGTACTTTGCACGAGCGGCAGTGTCCCATCCTGGAAGCAGCGCGCTCATTGGGCGCGCCTCAACCGCCCGGGCCCAACCGGATACCTCGGCTGCCCGCACGCCTTTCCAGGAGTCCGCCATGTGTGGCCGCTTTGCCCAGTACCGCTATGCCCTCGACTACCTGGATGCCCTGGGCGCCGCGCCGGCAGAGGTCCGCACCGGCCTGGAACCCCGCGCCCTGGGTCGCTACAACGTGGCGCCCGGCACTCGGGTTCAGCTGCTCCACCAGCAGGCGGATGGCCTGCACCTGGATCCAGTGCGCTGGGGCTACCAGCCCGCCTGGGCGCGCCAGGCCAAGCGTCCGCCGGTGATCAACGCGCGCGTCGAAACGGCGGCCACCAGCCGGATGTTTCGCGGTCTCTGGAAGAACGGCCGTGCTCTGGTGGTTGCGGATGGCTGGTACGAGTGGAAAAAGGACCCTACAGATCCCAAGCTCAAGCAGCCCTACTTCATCCGGCTGAAATCCGGCGAGCCGCTGTTCTTCGCCGCCATCGGCCACTTCCGGCCAGCAGACCAGGCACCCCACGAGGATGATGGCTTCGTCATCGTCACCGCCGCCTCGGACGCCGGCATGGTCGACATTCATGACCGCCGCCCGCTGGTCCTGCCACCCGCCGTAGCGCGCGAATGGCTGGACCCCGAGCTGCCCATGGAACGCGCCGCCGAGATTGGTGAGGTCGAGGGCACGCCCGTGGAGGCCTTCGACTGGTATCCGGTCGGCAAGGCCGTGGGCAGCGTGAAGAACGATGGGCCCGAACTGCTGGAGCGGATCGCCGAGCCGCTGGTGTAGGCACTGACCCATGTCGGCCTCGTTATCCAGCCGGCGGCGCAATGGGTCTGGCCCTGCGGCCTCCTGCCCTTGGCGACCTTGACCAGCAAAGCGCCCGGAGCAAGGCCGGCGCAGCCCGCCAACGCTGGAGTGCCCAGCGCACGATACGCTGGGAAGTCGCCGTTATAATCACGGGATAGCCCTTGCCATGACGTAGTTGCAGGTAGCGTTCATTTCCAACCGTTTTTCTTCCGGCAACGACCCAGGTCCCATGAAAATCATACTGATGCGCCACGGCAAGCCGGCGCTGGAGAACTACCATGCCGTCGCCGCGCGAGACATGGTCGACTGGATCGCGGACTACGATCGGTCCGAGATAGGCACGGATGCCGCCACTCAGGAAGCGATAGCCGCGGTCAGGGACATCGGCCTGGCCACCACCAGCTCTGCCCCGCGCGCCCTGACTTCTCTCGCCGCATTGGGCAAGGCGCCAGCCAGCGAGGACACGACCTTTCGCGAGGCGGCACTACCCGTGGTGCGCGTTCCGCTCCTACGCCTGTCACCCTTCACCTGGGCCTTCGTCTTTCGTCTGCTCTGGCTGTGCGGAGTGACGAAAGACTCCGAGTCCTATGCCCAGGCGAAACGGCGGTCGAGACAGGCAGCAGACAAGCTCGCCGCCTTGGCCAGTGGCCGGGACAGCGTATTGCTGCTGGGCCACGGCTTCATGAATCGACTGATCGCCAGGCAGTTGCTACGTCAAGGCTGGGTAGAAGTCAGCAAGAGCGGCAGTGGCTACTGGGGCTTTGCCGTCTATGAAAAGGCGGAATAACGGGGCGGACTAGGCCAGCACCCGTATCGCGCTTTCCTCCCGTTGCCGCGCCAGGTCGCGATAACTCGCAGCCGGGTGTTCCGCTGGCAGTCGTGGGCCAGCGCCGCCGAGTTTTTCGCGTAGCGTGCCGGCTTGGTAAGCCTGCTTGTAGACACCCCGTCGCTGCAGCTCCGGAACCAGCAAGTCCACCACGTCGGCAAAGGTCTCGTGGGTCACGGCGTAGGCCAGGTTGAAACCATCCACATCGGTCTCTTCGACCCAGCTCTGCAACTCGTCCGCCACCGTCGCCGGGCTGCCTACCAGCAGCGGCCCGAAGCCGCCGATGCCGACCCAGTCGGCCAGTTCCTGCACCGTCCATTGCTTGCCGGGATCGGCGGTGGAGAAGGCTTCCACCGCGGACTGGATGGCATTGGTGTGCAGGTGCTTGAGGACCTGGTCCGGGCGGTAGGCGGCGAAGTCGATGCCGGTCCAGCCGGAGATCAGCGTCAGGGCGCCTTCGTAGCTCACGTAGCCCCTGTAGTCCTGCCACTTGGCCCGGGCCTGGGCATCGCTCTCGCCGACGATGACCGTCTGCAGGTTGAAGATCAGCACCTGGCGCGGATCGCGACCGGCCTCGGCGGCCCGGCGGCGGATGTCGGCCACGGTCTGCTTGAGCACCGTCTTCGACGGGGCGGCGACGAAGACGCATTCGGCGTGCTCGGCGGCGAACTGCCGCCCACGGCTGCTGGCGCCGGCCTGATAGAGCACGGGCGTGCGTTGGGGCGAAGGCTCGCAGAGGTGATAGCCGGGCACCTGGAAGTGCCGGCCATGGTGGCCGATGGGATGCACCTTGGCCGGATCGGTGAAGCGACCGGACGCGTGGTCGCGCAGCACCGCGCCCTCTTCCCAACTGCCTTCCAGCAGCTTGTAGACCACCTGCAGGTATTCCTCGGCGTAGTCGTAGCGAGCATCGTGGTCGGCCTGGGCGGACTGGCCTAGATTGCGCGCGCCGCTCTCCAGGTAGGAGGTGACGATGTTCCAGCCGATGCGCCCCTTGGTCAGGTGATCCAGAGTGGATAGCCGACGCGCGAACGGATAGGGATGCTCGAAACTCAGGGAGGCGGTCAGGCCGAAGCCCAGGTGGCGGGTCACCGCCGCCATGGGGGTGATCAGCGCCAGGGGATCGTTGACCGGCACCTGGGTCGCCTCGCGCAGGGTAGCCTCAGGGCCGCCGCCGTAGACGTCGTAGAGGCCGAGGACGTCGGCGATGAACAGGCCGTCGAACAGGCCGCGTTCGAGCAGTTGCGCCAGCTCCGTCCAGTATTCGAGATCCTTGTACTCCCAGGAGCGGTCGCGCGGGTGGCGCCAGAGTCCGGGGGATTGGTGGGCCACGCAATTCATGTCGAAGGCGTTGAGGCGGATTTCACGGGACATGGGGGCTCCTAATAGGCGGCGTCGCGGCGCCGGGCCAGTTGATTGAGGGTCAGCACCAAGAGGATCAGCAGGCCGGTGGCCACCTGTTGCCAGTAGAAATTCCAGCCCACCAGCAGCAGGCCGTTGGCGGCCACCGCCAGCAGCAGCACGCCCAGCAGGGTGCCGGGCACATTGGGCCGGCCGTGGCGATTGAGGCTGGCGCCGATGAAGACAGCGCCGATGCCATTGATGAGATAGGCATTGCCCGAAAGCGGCACATAGGCATCGATGCGCAGCGCCAGCAGGATGCCTGCCACGGCTGCGGCCAGGGCGGTGGCCAGGCAGGTCCAGAGCGCCAGGCGCCGCAGCGCCAGCCCCGAGTAACGTGCCACCAATGGCTGACTGCCCAGCGCCAGCAAGGCGCGGCCCAGGCGCCCACGGGCCAGCACCAAGCCGTAGAGCACGGCCAGCAGCAACATGGTCCAGACCGCCGCCGGAATGCCGAGCCAGCTGCTCGCGGCGGGCCTGACCTCGGGTCTCAGATACAGCGGCAGGCCGCCTTCGGACAGCAGTTGTTGCAGGCTGGTACCGATGAACAGCAGCCCCAGACTGGCGAGGAAAGGCGACAGCCCCACGCCGGCCACCAGCAGGGCATTGGCCAGGCCAACCAGCAGCCCAAGGCCCAGGCCACCGGCGAGCGCCACGGCCAGCGGCCAGCCGGCGTTGAGCAAGGCGATGCAACCGAAGGCCGCCAGGTCCAGGGCGATACCCACGGAAAGATCAATGCCGCCCGCGGCGATGGCGTAGGTCAGCCCCAGAGCCACCAGCGCCGGCACCAGGCCATTGTTCAGCAGCAGGCTGAGCAGGTTGCCCTGGCTGAGAAAGCCGGGCGCGGCCAGGGCGAAGACCACCATCAGCGTCAGGAACAGCAACGGCAGCGCCAGGCGCAGGCCCGAGCGGCCGAGAGAAAGGGTCGCACTCATCGGTTGCCCTCCTGCCGCAGGCTGGCCGCCGCCACCACCAGCAGGATCAAGGTGCCCTGGACGCCACTGACCAGAAAGCTGCTCACCCCGAGCAACTGGAAGCCATTGCCGAGCATGCCCACCAGCAGCGCCGCCAGCAGGGTGCCACCGACGCTCGGCTGGGAGCGCCAGGAAAACACCGTGCCGAGAAAGGCGATGGCCACCACCGGCAGGAGCAATTCGCCCGACCCAGGCGTACTGCCGCTGAACCAGGCGACTGACAGCAGCGCGGCCAGGCCCGCACAGCCGCCGGCCAGCAGATAGCTGGAGAACACCAGCGTACGTACCGGCAGGCCGGCGGTGCGCGCCGCTTCGGGATGATCGCCCACCGCGGCCAACCGCAGGCCATAGCGCGTACGCTGAAGCAGCAGGGCCAGCACCAGGGCGGTCGCCAGCAGTACCCAACCCGCTGCCGGGATGCCCAGCAGGCTGCCCATCCCGAGCAGATCCAGCCAGGGCGCGCTGGCCGGTAGCACGGTATTTTCGCTCAAGACCAGTTCCAGGCCGGCCACCACATTGAGGCTGGCCAGGGTCGTGAGCAACGGCGGCAGGCCCAGCAAGGTCACCGCCAGGCCGTTGACCGCCCCCACCACCAGGCCGCAGGCCAGGGTCAGGCCGATGGCCAGCGACGCACCGTACCCCGCGTTGACCAGGGTCGCCTGGACCGCCGCGCAGAGTCCGAGATTGGCCGCCAGCGACAGATCCAGGCCCCCGGCCAGGACGTTGCCACCCCCACCGACGATCACCAGGGTGAGGCCCAGCGCCAGGATGCCCGGGATGGCGGCCTGGGCGAGGATATTGGCGAGATTGCCGACGCCCAGGAACCCCGGCGCCCGCCAGGCGAGCAGAATGGCGATCAGCGCGAAGGCCAGCAGCGCCCCGTGGCGCCAGAGATCCAGCCACCCGCCCAGGGCGGGCGCCGCAAGAGGTTCAGGAGGCAAGGCCAAGATCCGCCCTCCCCGTCGTGTCCGCGGCCGGTCTCACCGCGCCGGTGGCGGTGGCCAGCAATTCCTCGGCGCTCAGCTCCCTGGCCGGGCGCGCCGGCAGCAGCCGTCCGCGATGCATCACATGGATGCGGTCACAGAGGTTGAGCAATTCGGGCAGGTCCACCGACAGGATCAACACCCCCGCGCCCTGCTCCACCAACCGAGCGATCTGGCGATAGAGTTCGGCCCGCGCGGCGAGGTCGATGCCCACGCTGGGTTCGTCCAGCAGATAGAGCCGCGCATCGCGGGCCAGCCATTTGCCCAGGGCGACCTTCTGCTGGTTACCGCCACTGAGATGACGCACCGGCGTCTCCAGGTCCGGGGTACGGATGTCCAGCGCCTCGCGTAGCCGTAGTGCAGCCTGGCGCTCGGCACCTGGCCGACGGAGACCGAACCAACTGAAACGCTCCAGGGCGGCCAGGGTGAGATTCTCGGTCACGGTGAGATCCAGGGCCACGCCCTGCTGGCGGCGATTCTCCGGCAACAGCGCCAGCCCCGCCCGCACCGCGGCCCGCGGACGGGCGAACCGCTGCGGACGTCCCTCCAGCAGCAACTCGCCCTCGGCCACCGGCAGCAGGCCGAACAGGGTCTTCAGCAACTCCTTGGCGCCCGAGCCCACCAGGCCGGCCACGCCGACCACCTCGCCCCGACGTACCTGCAGGTCGACCTTGGCGAACGCACCCGGCCGGCCGAGACGCCGGCTTTCCAACAGGACGTCGCCGGGCTGTGCCTGCGCCTTGGGATAGGCCTCGCCGAGTTCGCGATTGATCATCAGCCGCGCCATGGCGGCCGCCGGTGTAACGCGGGGTTCCACTTCCGCCACCACCTGGCCGCCCCGCAGCACCGTGGCCCTGTCACAGAGGCGTTCGACCTCCTGCAGGTAGTGGGACACATAGAGCAAGGCCAGGCCCTGGTCACGCAACTCGCGCAGCAGCTTGAGCAGGCGCTCCACCTCGCCATGGGCCAGGGCTACGGTGGGTTCGTCGAGCACCAGCACCTTGGGTGTAGCCAGCAGCGCCCGGCTGATTTGCAGCAGTTGCTGTTCAGCGCTGCTCAGGTCCGCCACCCGGGTTCGCGCGCGGCAGTGCAGGCCGAAGCGCTCGGCCAGTAGTCGTTCCGCCGCCCGCTCCTGCCCACGGCGATCCAGCAACGGGCCGCGGCGCCGCTCCTGGCCGAAGAACAGGGCCTCGGCCAGGGTGAAGTTGGGCGGCAACAGCCGCTCCTGGTGGATGATGGACACCCCACGCCGGGCCAACTCACGCGGTCCGGCGCCAGGCAGCGACTGGCCATCCAGGCGCAGCTCACCGGCCTCGGGGGTCACCAGGCCACCGAGCACCTTGATCAGGGTGGACTTGCCGGCGCCGTTCTCGCCGACCAGACCATGGATCTCGCCAGCCCTCAGGGTCAGGTCGACACCCGCCAGCGCCTGGGTCGCCCCGTAGCGCTTGGCGATGCCCCGTAGTTCGAGCACCGCCGTGCTCATTGATCACCCCGTAGCGCCGCTACCTGGTCCAGGTTCGCCTTGGTGGTCAGCAGGGTCGATACGTGGGTCTCCTTGGGCAGATCACGGGCGCCGGCGAGGTAGCGGGCGACGTTCCGCACCGCCGTGCGGCCCATCAGCGCCGGTTGCTGCGCGACCACCGCGCCCACCGGGCTGTCGTCACGCTTGAGTAATTCCAGCACCTCGGGGGTGCCGTCGACGCCATAGGTCTTGATCTCGGTACGCCCGGCCTCGATCAGCGCCTGACTGGCGCCAAGCTGGGGAATGTCCCAGGCCGACCAGATGGCGGCGATCTGGCCCTTGGGGTACTTGTTGAGCAACGCGGCGATCTGGCCGCGGGCGTCCTGCACGGTATTGGGGATCACATCGCGCAGCTCGGGCTGGATGATCTTCAGCCCCGGATGGGCGTCGAGCACCTTGCGCAGCTCGGCGTAGCGGATGGCGCACACGGGCACGCCCTGGAAGCCGTTAAAGACCAGGATGTCGCCCTGGCCACCGGTGTCCTTCGCCAGTTGCTCGGCCAGTTCACGCCCGGCCGCGGCGTTGTCGGAGGTGGTGTTGTTGAGGCTGTACCGGGACGGCGCATCGATGGTGAACAGCGGAATGCCGGCCGCCTGGATGCGTTTCAGCCAGGGGTCTATCACGCTCAGGGTACCGAGGGTCTGGATCACCGCATCCGGTTTCTGGGTCACCAGGGTCTGCAGCTGGGTCACCAGGTTCTTGTCGTTACGGCCGGCGTCCAGGGTAATGGGCGTGCCGCCCAGCCGCTTGACCTCTTCCACCTGGGCCTGGAAGGCCTTGAGATCGAAGTAGTGGCTGGTGCCGGTCATGCTGATGGCGATGCGCTTGCCGGCCAGCGAGGGGACCTCATCCGCAAACGCGAGGGCGGTGGTAGCCAGCAGCGGCAACAGCAGGAGGGTACGGAACAGGGTACGAAGGGCCATGGGAATCCTTTCTTTTCAGTCGCTGATGTTCAGGTGGTGCTCACCCAGGAGGCGCTTGAGGTCACGGGAGGCCGGGCCGGCTGAGCGGTGCGCGACGGTTTCTGCCAGCCATTCCCGCTGTAGGTCGGCGGCTAGCTGGCGGGCACTGTCGGCGGCCAGGCGGGCCTGGATCTGCCGTACCGGTCCGTCCTCGGCGGCGCTGGCACGTTGCAAGGCGCGCGCCGCGGCCAGGCGCACCTGGAGATCGCCGACCGCGGCGATCACCAGCGGGTCCTGGGCGCGCGAATCCTTCGGCAGTTCCTGTCGCAGTTGCTGGAGGAGTTGTTCGGCGAAGGTCAGTTCTTCGTGGGTGACAAGGGCGAGATCGGTCATGGCATCAGTTCCAGGCGTGACGCGGCGGCTCGACGCCGTTGAGCAGATAGTTGCCGATCAGGTGGTACTTCCAGCGCACCGGATCGTGCAGCGTGTGGGTGCGGGCATTGCGCCAGTGGCGGTCATGGCCGAAACGCGCCGAGACGCTGCGGGTGCCGCCCAGTTCGCAGAGGCGATTGGCGGCGGCCAGGGCGATCTCGGTGGAGGCGACCTTGGCCTGTCCCACCACTACCGAAGCCTCGGCGACGCTGGCCGCGGACGGCTCCGCCAGCGCCCGGTCGACGGCCACGCCGGCGTCTTCCAGCAAGGCCTCGGCGGCGGCCAGCCGCCAGCTCAGGTCACCGATCAGCGCCTGGCTCAGTGGGTCTTGCCAGCCATGCGCGAGCCCACTGTCGGTCCAGGGCCGCGCCAGCCGGGCGGCGGCCAGGGCGGCAGCGAAGGCGCCGCGGGCGATGCCGACGTCCACCGCCGCCTGGATGATCTGGGAGACCGGACCATCCGCCGTCGGCCGCTCGAATGCCTTCCAGGCGGGCAATACCGCGCTGCGCCGAACACTGACGCCCTTGAGCTGCACCCGACCGCTGGCGGTGGTGCGCTGGCCGAAGCCGTCCCAGTCGTCGATCACCGTCAGGCCGCCGGCATCGCGCGGCACCAGCGCGAGATGGGCCAGGCCCGCCTCGTCCAGTGCCACCGTGGGAACCACGTGCGCAAAGAGGGCACCGGTGCAATAGGCCTTCTCCCCATCGATCCAGGCGGTATCCCCGGTGAAGCGGATACGCGTCTCGAACTGGGTGACGGTCTTGCTGCGCGCCTCGGAGAAGGCATTGCCGAAGCGATAGCCCTGGAGCACCAGGCCGAGGTAGTGGCGCTGCTGGTCCGGGCTGCCGGTCAGCAGCAGGTTGTTGACCACGCCCAGATGATTCTGCGGTAGCTGGCCCAGAGAGGGATCGGCCGCGGAGATACGGGCGATGACTTCGGCGACGGTGCCGAATCCCACCCCCGCGCCGCCGAACGACCGCGGTACGGTGATGGCCCAGAGACCACTGGCCGAGAAGCGCTCGATCTCGGCCCAGGGCAGGCGTCGCTCCTGGTCACGACTGAGCGCATCGCGAGCGAAATCCTCCGCCAGGGCAGCCGCAGCATCGAGTGCCTCGGCGGCGTCGCGCAAGCGCGTGGCAGGACGTTCGGGGACGGCACGGGGAACGGTATTGTGCGAGGTGGCGACGGCCATGCAGGGACTCCCTTGGAGGTGACCCCCGAGCTGGAGCACAAGCTATGCCATCGGCGAAAATCAAAAATTATCAGTGACTTATATTAAAACCTGGGCATCTGGAAGTCGCTGACCAGACACCTCGGCAGACAACTGTTGCCCGAGGGACAGCCCGAAGGCTGTGGCTGGAACGTCTCTCCTGGATCCAACCAACGAGACCAGACCGAACGCGTCTTTTGGCGGCATGACGCGCCCATACCTCACCGCCCGCCCGCAACACCCCCGAACCGCCGCCGATAATCTCCCGGGCTCAGGCCCACGACGCGGGTGAACACCTTTCTGAAAGCCCCCGGATCGCTGTAGCCCACCTCCCAGGCGACCCGTTCGAGGGGCAGCCGGCTGGTCTGCAGCAATTCCCGGGCGCGCCCGACGCGCAATTGCTGGCCGTAAGCGGTGGTGGTCATGCCGGTGGCCTGCCGAAAGCGGCGCAGCAAGGTGCGCGGTTCGAGTCCGGCGCGCTGGGCCAGGGTGTCCAGGCCGAGGTCCTGGGCGCCGGTTTCCTGCAGCCACTCCTGCACGGCGAGGACGGCGCTGTCGCCATGGCTCAGGCGCGGCGAAAAGGCGCTGTAGTAACGCTGCTGTCGCCCCGGCGGGTCGATGACCAGGATGCGCGCGGTGTCGAGCATGCGCTTGGCGCCCAGGTAGCGATCGACCAGGCGCAGGCCGAGGTCGGTCCAGGCCATGAGACCGCCGGCGGTGACGAGGTCCTCGCCATCGATGAGCAGTTGATCAGCGTCCAGACTCACCCTAGGGAAACGGGCGGCGAAGCGCTCGACATGGAGCCAGTGGGTGGTGGCGGTGCGGCCGTCGAGCAGACCGGTTTCCGCCAGCAGAAAGGCGCCGGCGCAGATCGAGGCCAGACGCACGCCCGCGCCATGCTGCTGGCGCAGCCAGTCACGATAGGGCGCGGCCGCAGCCGGTGTGATCGGCTCCGCCAGACTGGGCGGCAGGATCAGCACGTTGGGTGAGCCGCTCGTTGCGGGCAAGGAGTCGTAGACCCGCCTGGGCGCCGCGTCGCCCTCCTCCAGCCGCCAGTGGCTGACCCGCAAGCGGGGCCGCTCGGCATCCTCCGCGGTGCCCGTGAAGCGCCCGGCGATCTCGAACAGATCGGTGAGGCCGTGCACCGTCGCCAGTTGCACACCCGGATAGAGCAGCAGACCGAGTTCGATCGGCGGTTGATCGTGCATGTGTCGCTGGCACCCCTGAAGTTGTCGGCCGCGCCCCTTCGCCGGCAGGTGGGGCTGGCCAATCATGGCCGGACCTGAAAGCCGAAGCATCTTCCGAGGAGCTGGACATGAGCAAGCACGCCGTTGTCGTCATCGATCTGCAGAATGAATACCTCCCCACCGGCAAATTGCCCCTTACCGGTATCGAGACCGCAGTCGCCAATGCCGCCCGGATCATCGCCCACGCCCGTGACCAGGGCGTTCCGGTGATCCATGTGCAGCATCAATCGCTCAGCGCCGAGGCGCCGATCTTCGTGCCCGGCAGCGACGGCATCGAGATCCAGGCCACCGTCGTGCCCCAGGCCGGCGAGCCGGTGGTGGTGAAGCACTATCCCAACGCCTTTCGCGAAACCAACCTGAAACAACTGCTGGACCAGCGCGGTATCGAGTCCTTGGTGGTGGTGGGTGCCATGAGCCATATGTGTATCGACGCCGGCGTGCGCGCCGCAGCCGACATGGGGTACGCCGTGACCGTGATCCACGACGCCTGCGCCACCCTGGATCTGGAGTTCGGGGGCGTCAGGGTGCCGGCGGCCCAGGTGCATGCCGCCCTGATGGCGGCGCTGGCCTTCGCCTATGCGACCCTGGAAGCCACCGACGCCTATCTCGCCGACTGAGAGGACGCCGCGCCCGCGGCGGCGTCCGGCACCCCATGGTCGATCAGCCCCAGCCGCGCGACTCGGGTGCCTGACGGTAGCAGGGCGCCCGGCGCGATGACCGCATTGGCGCCCAGGCGACAACCGTCGCCGATCAGGGCGCCGAACTTGACCACCCCGGGGTCGATCACCTGGTCACCGTGGCGGATGCGGATGAGCGCGCCGTCACTTTCGTTGCGGTAGTTGGCAACGACGGCACCCGCCTCCAGATTCACCCCACTGCCGATCAGGGAATCCCCGACGAAGTTGAAGTGGGCGAGCTTGCTGCCGTCCAGCAACAGGCTGCTCTTCAGCTCGCAGGCCGGGCCTACCACGCAGTGGCTGCCGAGACGGACGCCCCCGCGCAGATAAGCGCCCGCGGCCACCAGGGTGCCGGGACCGACGATGACCGGCCCCTTGAGCACGGCACCAGGCTCCACCACCGCCGTCTCGTGGATGACGCTATCGCCCTGGCGGCGATAGCCGGGACCGAGCCGTGCCAGCAGCGCCCGGACGTGGTGCTCGCAGGCGCTGGTAATCGTCCAGGGCAGAGCGGGCTCCAGGCCCAGGCTGGGCCAGGCGGCGATAAAGCGACTGATATCCAGGTCAGGCATGACGGCCTCGGCAGTGGCGGGAAGCCCTGGATTCTGAACCAGGCCATGGCCGGATGCCCGCACCGGCCGGCGAAAGATTCAGCCGTCGCGCAGGCGCCCCAGATGATCGCTGAGCATGGCCGCCAGGATGCGGCAGGCTCTGGTTGCAGCGCACCGCGATCAGACCAGCGCCTTGCTGGCCCTGCTCGAACTCGGTGCGGCTGGCGCTGGCCGCGTCCAGGCTGAATACTGCCGTCGTCTCCGAGTCGCTCCCTCCCTGCCCTCTGCGGACTGCTGCCATGAACGCGCCTTTGCCCGATCCCGCTCCCGCCCAGGTCGACATCGACACCCTGCACCTGCTGTTCACCGCCCAGGGACCGCGCGCCCTGGCTCTGCGCGACTCCACCGCCGCCGAGCGCCTGGCTTTGCTGCACCACCTGCACGGCGCCCTGGTGGCCCGGCGCGGGGCGCTCTATGCGGCCTTTCGCCAGGATTTCGGCAAGCCCGAGGTGGAAGTGGAGCTTTCCGAGATCATGCCGGTACTGGAAGAGATCCAGCACGCGCGGCGCCACCTGCGGCGCTGGATGAAGCCACGGCGGGTGCGACCGACCCTGACCTCCCTGGGTTGCCCGGCGCACATCCATAGCCAGCCGCGCGGGCGCTGCCTGATCATCGGCCCCTGGAACTATCCGGTCTCCACCCTGCTCGGCCCGCTGGTGTCGGCGCTGGCGGCCGGCAACACCGTGATGCTCAAGCCCTCGGAATTCACCCCGGCGGTCAATGCGGTGCTGCGCGACCTGCTGGCCGAGGCCTTCACCCCGGACAGCGTGGCCTTTTGCGAAGGTGACGTCGCCACCGCCGAGGCGCTCTTGGCGCTGCCCTTCGATCACTTTTTCTTTACCGGCTCCACGGCCGTGGGCCGCCTGGTGATGCAGGCTGCCGCCCGCCACCTGGCCTCGGTGACCCTGGAACTGGGCGGCAAGTCGCCGGCGATCATCGACGCCAGTGCTGACCTGAACGCCGCCGCCGAGCTGTTGCTCTGGGGCAAATTCCTCAATGCCGGCCAATCCTGCATCGCGCCGGATCATGTCTTCGTCGCCCGCCACCTGCTGCCAGCGTTCGAGGAGCGCTGTCGCGCCCTGCTGGTGCAGCGCTACGGCAGGGACGCCGCCGCCAGCCCCGACTACGCCCGGCTCATTCACGAGCGCCACGCCAGCCAGCTGATCGGGCTGCTCGACCAGGCCCAGGCCGCCGGCGCGCGGTTGATCCACGGCGGCGCGCACGATGCGGCAGGATGCTATCTCGCACCGACCCTGCTGGACTGCTCGACCATCGACAGCCCCCTGGACAGCCAGGAACTCTTCGGTCCGCTCTTGCCGGTGATCGCCTATGACGATCTGGAGGAGGTCCTGCAGCGCATCGATGCCGGCGCCAAGCCCCTGGCACTCTATCTCTGGAGTCGCGATCGCGCGGTGCAGCGGCGGGTCGTCGCGCGCACCAGCTCCGGCAGCGTCGGCCTGAATCTGTGCATGCAGCAGTACACCCAGCTGCACCTGCCCTTTGGCGGTGTCAATCACTCCGGCAGCGGCAGCGCCCATGGCCAGGCGGGTTTTCGCACCTTTTCCCACGAGCGTAGCGTGCTCGCCGCCGGTCCGCTGCTGGCCGTTCGTCTGCTGTTGCCGCCCTATTCGCCGTTCAAGCTGCGGCTGGCGCAATGGGTGTCGCGCCTGACCGGAGGCGGCTAGGTCCAGTACGAGAAGTGCCTGCGCATTGGCGATGCTTCGTTGAAAAACGCTTCGAAATGCTCATTTACCGCACCTAAACTGCGCTTCCTCAGCCTTTTTCGCCTCGCCTCCCCTTCGCTCGGCGACTTTCGTACAGGACCCGGAAAACGCCCAGCAGGGCACACCATCCGCCGGGAATGACGCTTCCAAGGATGCACGAGTGGCGAACCACCCCTTAGAATGACGGACCGCCAGCCTTGGCCGTGCCAATCTGCAATCGGCGCGGTCCAAGCCCGGCATGGGTTACCCTTGCACGTGAATTCTATTTGGAGCGGTGAGCTGAACGATGGGCTTTGAGCAACTAGCTGAACTACGCGACCGCCTGCGGGCCGAAAAAGCGCAGGTAAAGACCGAGAGCAATGAGCGGCCGGCGCGGAGACCTTCACCGAAAGCCAAGCCCCGCGAGCAGAAGCCCCGCGAGCAGGATCCGGTGGTCGAAGGCATCCGCCGGCTGCAGAAGCACTTCCCGCTGGCCTTCCCGGTCAATCCCGCACCCAAGGTGCCGCTCAAGGAAGGCATCCTCAAGGACGCCGAGCAGCACCTGGAGCGCCTGGGCATCACCGGTGACCAGCTCAAGCAGTCGATCGCCACCTGGTGTCGCGGCACCCGCTACTGGGCGGCCATGACCGAAAACGCCCCACGCCTGGATCTGGATGGCCAGCCAGCCGGCACCGTGACCGCCTCTCAGGCGGTCTATGCCAAGCAGCAGGCACGCCGCCAGCGCGCCCAGGCCCGCCGTGAGCAGGCCAAGACCAAGGCGGAAACCGCCGCGCCCGCCGAGGGTGAAGCGGCTGCAGCCGTCGCCGCTCCCGTGGACGACGCCTCGGCCTGACGGCAGCTCCGCGCCTGACCCGGGACACGGCTCCCGACGGCGTGCGACCTGATAGGCGCCCCGGTCAGCAGGACCGGGGCGGCCTTGCTGCCGTTCGCTTGATTGACCTGTGCAGCCCCGAGCCGCACCTGGGTCGCGTCGATGTGACCACCGCCCCACAGGCTGCGCTCAGGTCGTGGCACCCAGTTGCCAAGGCACGAACTCGTTCTGCCCATAGCCATGCAACTCGCTACGGCTACGCTCTCCTGAGGCCAGGGCCAGCAATCGCTCGAAGATGAAGGTGCCACGCTCTTCCAGGGTGGTGCTGCCATCGACCAGGCCGCCGCAATCCACGTCCATATCGTCGCGCTGGCTCTCCCAGAGCCGGGTATTGGTGGCGATCTTGAGCGATGGCGTCGGCGCGCAGCCATAGGCGGAACCGCGTCCGGTGGTGAAGGCGATGAGGTTGGCACCGCCCGCCACCTGGCCGGTGGCCGAGACCGGGTCGTAGCCGGGGGTGTCCATGAAAACCAGACCGGGGCTGCGCACCGGTTCGGCATAGCCGTAGACCGCCATGAGATCGGTGGAGCCGGCCTTGATCACCGCGCCGAGGGATTTCTCCAGGATGGTGGTGAGACCACCCGCCTTGTTGCCCGCCGACGGATTGTTGTCCAGGCTGGCGCCCGCACGGGCGCAATAGTCCTCCCACCAGCGGATGCGCTCCACCAGTCGCTCGCCTACCGCCGGGCTGGCGGCGCGGCGGGTGAGCAGGTGTTCGGCGCCGTAGATCTCCGGGGTTTCCGAAAGGATCGCGGTGCCGCCGGCGGCCACCAGCAGATCCACCGCGCGGCCCAGCGCCGGATTAGCACTGATGCCTGAATAGCCGTCCGATCCGCCGCATTGCAGACCAAGGATCAGATGCCGGGCGCTGACCGGCTCGCGCTCCACCTCGTTGGCCGCAGGCAACAGGGCTTTTACGGCTTCAATGCCGCGAGCAACGGTGGCGGTGGTACCGCCGCTGTCCTGGATGTTGAGGCTGCGCAGCCCCGCATGCTCGGCGAGACCCTGGTCAGCCAGCAGCGTGGGGATCTGGTTGGCCTCGCAGCCCAGGCCGATGAACAGCACGGCGGCGAAATTGGCATGGGCCGCGTAGCCGCCCAGGGTCCGGCGCAGCACCGCCATGCCCTCTCCCTGGGTATCGATGCCGCAACCGACGCCATGGGTCAGGGCTACCACGCCGTCGACATGGGGATAGGGCTGCAGCGCCTCGGGGTGGACGTCGCGTCGAAAGTGGTCGGCCACCGCTCGCGCCACCGTCGCCGAGCAGTTCACCGAGGTGAGGATGCCGATGTAGTTGCGGGTCGCCACCCGACCATCGGCACGGACGATGCCCCGGAAGCTGCGCTCGATCGGCACCGGCGCGCCACGGGCCTCGATGCCGAAGGCATGCTCCCGGGTGAAGTCGCCCATGGCGAGGTTGTGCACGTGGACGTGGCTGCCCGCGGTGATGGCCTCCCGGGCGAAGCCGATGATCTGACCATAGCGTCGTACCGGCTCGCCCACCGCTATAGGGCGCACGGCAACCTTGTGACCGGCAGGCACAGGTTCGCGAACCTGCACCCCCTCCTCCGGCAGTTCCAGGCCCGGCACCAGTGGCTGGCGGGCGATGAGCACATCGTCCTGGGGATGCAGGCGCAGGGTGGCGCGGGTGGCCGCTGCGGCGCCGCTACGGGTGATCAGTTCCATGTCCGTCTCCGCTTCAGCATTCGATGAGGGCCTTGACCACGCCCTCGGCAGGATCGAGCAAGGGTGGGAAAGCCTCGGGCACATCCTCCAGGCGCAGTCGGTGGGTATTCAGTGCCTGGGTGGGCACC
Organism: Pseudomonas benzopyrenica; assembly: GCF_036884265.1. Taxonomy (NCBI): domain Bacteria; kingdom Pseudomonadati; phylum Pseudomonadota; class Gammaproteobacteria; order Pseudomonadales; family Pseudomonadaceae; genus Pseudomonas; species Pseudomonas benzopyrenica. The sequence goes on from NZ_CP145723.1 coordinate 2,729,256, forward strand.
AGCCCGCGCCGGAGACAATCGTGCACGTGGCGGAAATCCTCGGCGGTGGCGTTGCGGCTACCGAGCAGGGTCGCCTCGCGCTTGTGAAATTCCGGATCGGCAAAGCTCAGGTTGCCCTGGACGATGGACACCAGCACGTACTTGCCGCCATGGGCAATGAAGGCGAAGCCGCGCTCCATGGCGCGGGGATTACCGGTGGCGTCGAACACCACATCGAAAAAATCACCGCCGGTGAGGTCGCGCAGGCGCGCCTCGTCATCCTCGCCAAGCGCGACCGTGGCCTGCACCCCCAGATGCTCGGCGCAGAAGGCCAGGCGATCGGTACGGCCGTCCAGCACCGTCACCCGCGCCCCGCGCAGGCGGGCGAACCGCGCCACCGCCATGCCGATGGGACCGGCGCCCACCACCAGCACCTGCTGCTGGGCGGCCACCTCACCACGCCGCACCGCATGGGCGCCAATGGCGAGAAACTCCACCATGGCCGCCTGGTCGGCATCCAGGCCATCCGCACGGAACAGTGCGCTGTGAGGCAGGCTCAGGTAGCCGGTCATGGCGCCATCACAATGCACGCCCAGGACCTGGATGCGGGTGCAGCAGTTGGTCTTGCCCTGGCGGCAGGCCACGCAGTCGCCACAGGAAAGATAGGGCATCACATAGACCAGATCGCCCTCGGCGAGGCCCGAGTCGGCTTCGGTCTCGGTCACCGTGGCGGAGATCTCGTGGCCCATGACCCGCGGATAATTCAGGTAGGGCTGATTGCCGGAAAAGATGTGCAGGTCGGTGCCGCACACCCCGACCCGCTCGATGCGCACCAGGGTTTCGCCCGGGCGACGCGAGGGCTTCTCCCGCTGCTCGGCGCGCAGCAGACCAGGCTCCTGACAGACGATGGTCAACATCAGTGTCTCTCCTCTTCCAGGCGCCGCACGGCCTGTTCCACGCCGCGCAATTCGGCCAGGCCCTTGAGCCGGCCGATCAGCGAGTAACCCGGATTGGTCCGTCGGCCCTGATCATCCAGCAGTTGGTGACCGTGATCCGGTCGCATCGGCAGGCGCGCACCGCCTTCGCGTTCGCGGCGACGCTCCTCGCGCACCAACTCGCGGATCACCCCGACCATGTCCACGTCGCCATCCAGATGATGGGCTTCGTGGAAGCTGCGTGGATCTTCCTCACGGCGGGTCGCCCGCAGGTGGACGAAGTGAATGCGCGAGGCGAACTGGCGGGCCATGGCTACCAGGTCGTTGTCGGCGCGCACGCCATAGGAGCCGGTGCAGAAGGTCAGGCCGTTGGCGGGGCTGGGCACCGCCTCCAGCAGCCACTGGGCGTCGGCGGCGGTGGAGACCACGCGGGGCAATCCCAGCAGCGGCCGGGGCGGATCGTCCGGATGCACCCCCAGGCGGATCCCCACCTCTTCCGCCACCGGCACCACGGCCAGCAGGAAGACCGCCAGGTGCTCACGCAGGCGCGCGGCGTCGATCCCGGCATAGGTGGCCAGCAACTGTCGGAGGTCGGCGACCGAATAGCCTTCCTCGGCACCGGGCAGCCCGGCGATCAGCGTGCGTACCAGCTCTTCGCGACCGGCCGCGTCGAGACCGTCGTGATGGCGACGCGCCCGTTCGATCTCCGCGGCGGAGTAGTCCGCTTCGGCCCCGTCCCGCTGCAGGATGCAAAGGTCGAAGGCGGCGAAGGCATCCTGATCGAATCTCAGCGCCCAGCCGCCGTCGGGTAATCGATGGGCCAGCTGGGTGCGGGTCCAGTCCAGCACCGGCATGAAGTTGTAGCAGACCACGTCGATGCCGCACTGGGCGAGGTTGCGCAGGCTCTGCCGGTAGTTGTCCAGGTAGCGCTCGCGCCCCGGCAGGCCACGCTTGATGTCCTCGTGCACCGGGATGCTTTCCACCACCGACCAGCTCAGACCCGCCGCCTCGATCAGCGCCTTGCGCTCGGCGATGGCCGCTACCGGCCAGACCTCGCCATTGGGAATCTCGTGCAGCGCCGTGACGATGCCGGTGGCACCGGTCTGGCGGATATCGGCGAGGGAGATGGGATCGCGCGGGCCGAACCAGCGCCAGGTATGTTCCATGTCAGACTCCTTGATCGGTCAAGTCGGCGATGGCTGCGCCTATGCCCGCCTCGGCGATGCGCCGATGGGCCCGCTGCACCGCTTCGCGGAAGGCGGCCTGCTCGGCCAACGCGGGCGGAAAGACCTCGGCCAGCGCCAGGACGGCATCCACCCGCGCCATGCCCTTGGGCAAGGCGGCCAGGGTGGCGCGCAGGGGATCGTCCAGCGCCGCGCCCTCACCTTCACCAAAGTGAATCCAGGCCGCCACGCCGAGGGCGGTACAGGAGAAATCACCGCCCTGCTCCAGCAGCCGCTGGGCCCCCAGCAGCCAGCGCTGGGGCAGCTTCTGCGAGCCGTCCATGGCGATCTGCCGCAGCCGGTGCTGCAGGGCATCGTTGCGAAAGCGTGCGACCAGGGCTTCGGCATAGGCATCGAGGTCGACACCGTCGGGCATGTCCAGGGTCGGCGTCGCCTCGCGACTCATGTAGCGGTGCACGAGGGCGGCCAACTGGCGGTCGGCCATGGCCTCGGCCACGGTGCCATGGCCGGCCAGACTGCCCACATAGGCCAGTAGCGAATGGCTGCCATTGAGCAGCCGCAGCTTCATGGTCTCGAAGGGACGGACGTCCGCCACCATCTGCACCCCTTCGTGCTCCCAGTCCGGGCGGCCCTGGGGAAAGCGATCCTCGATCACCCACTGGCTGAAAGCCTCGCCCACCACCGCAGCGGGATCGTCACAGCCAAGGTCGCGCAAACGGGCGAAGGCGGCCTCGTCCATGGCCGGCACGATGCGATCGACCATGCTGCAGGGAAAGGCCACCTCGGTGGCGATCCAGGCCGCCAGGTGGGTGTCCTGGGCCTCGGCCAGGGACATCACCGCCTGGCGGGTGCGCTGGCCGTTGTCCGGCATGTTGTCGCAGCAGAGCACGGTGAAGGGAGCGATGCCCGCGGCACGGCGCCGGCGCAGCCCCTCCACCAGCAGGCCGGGCGCCGTACGCGGTGCGCGCGGTTCGGCCAGGTCGTGGACGATGCCCGGATCGTCGCGACGCAAGGCGCCACTGGCCGGGCTCAGGCAATAGCCCTTCTCCGTCACCGTGAGGGTGACGATGCGCACCTCGGGATCGGCCAGGCGCGCCAGCAGGGCTTCGCGGTCGGCTCCGCCGTCACCGGCATAGAGCACTTCGCGCAGGGCGCCGATTTCACGCAGCACCCCCTCGCGTTGGTTACGGTACTCCGCCACATGATAGCGACCGCCGCTGGCCTGCAAGGTCTCCACGAGGGCCCGCCCGGATCTCAGGTTGGCGCTGCACAGGCCCCAGGCGCCGCCACCGTGGCGGGCCAGGTTGCGCTCCAGGTAGACCGCCTGGTGGGCGCGATGGAAGGCGCCCAGGCCCAGGTGGACGATGCCGATGGCCGGCACCGGATAGCGCGAGGGAATGCGTTCGAAATCGCTCATCGGACGCCTCCCGCCGCCAGCTCGGCCGGTGCGTCAGCCGGCCGCTCGGCCAGTGGCTTGACGAAGCGCGCCACGCACAGCGAACCGATCACGGTCAGGGCGCCGGCCAGCAGGAAGGCACTGGTGAAGGCGCCGGTGAATTGCACCAGGTAGCCGGTCACCGCTGGGCCGATGATGCCCGAGGTGTTGGCCAGGAAGTGCATGAAGCCACTCACCCCGCCCACCCGTGCCGCCGGCACCGTGTCCTGGATGATCGCCCAGTAGATGGCGCCGGTCAGGTAGAGGAAGAATACCGAGAGCGCGACCAGAGCCACGGCGGCATAGAGGGTGCTGACCAAGCCGGCCACGGCGATGCACAGGGCACAGGCCAGCAGACAGGTCACCAGCACCACCTTGCGGGAGAACATCAGCCGGCCGGTCTTGCGGAATACCCAGTCGGACAGGTAGCCACCCACCGCCAGGCCAATGAAGCCCAGCACCCATGGAATGACCGTGGCGATGCTCATGTCCTTCACGTTGAGGCCGTAGGCCTGGATCAGGTAGCTGGGGAACCAGGTCAGGAAGAAGAACAGCGTGTAGTTGTAGGCGAAGAATGCCAGGGCGGTGAACAGCACCGTGGGCTGGCGCAGGTAGTACTTGAGCGGCCGCACCTCGGTATCTACCACGGCCACGGCGCGCTCCTCGGCGGCGATGTCGGCGGCCAGCTGGCCGGTCGGCTTGTCCTTGATCCAGAGGTACCAGACCACCGCCCAAACGAAGCCGATCAGCATGATGACGACAAAGGACACCTTCCACCCGTAGGCCACCGCGATCACCCCGACGATGGGGCCGGAGATGGCACCGCCCAGGGGCGTGCCCGACATCGACAGGCCCAGGGTGCGTCCGCGGTTATGAGGCGTGTACCAGTTGTTGACCATCTTGCTGGTGGAAACGCTCAAGGGACCCTCGGCCATGCCGAACAGCACCCGGATCACGATCAGCGCGGCGAAGCCCGAGGCTAGCACCGTGAGGCCGCTGAACGCCGACCAGAGCACCATCGCCAGTAGCAGCGTGGTCTTGGCGCCGTAGCGGTCGGCGGCCCAGCCACCAATGAAGTTGAACGCCGCATAGCCGACGAAGAAGGCGCTGAACAGCAGCCCCATCTCCCCGGCGCCCAGCCCGAAGTCCTTCTGGATCAGCGGCGCTGCTACCGACAGCGCCGAGCGATCCAGATAATTGACGACCCCCGCCAGAAACAGCATGACGAGTACCAGTCCACGACCTTGTCCAGCCATTTGTTACCTCCCGCTCATTGTCTTTATTCGGTAAGGCATCAGAGAACTCCCCGAGGGGGAGCGTGTTTTTCAGGCGTTACCACCCCACTGCACCAGCACCTTGCGCGTCTGCTCGGGGTGCTTTTCGATCAGCTCGATGGCGGCCGGCATCTCCTGGCTGGCCACCTGGTGACTGATCAACGCCGCGGCATCCAGTTTGCCTGCCGCCAACAGCTCGATGACCCGCGGAAAACGCCCGTTGTTGAGCCGCGAACCCACCAGGGTCAATTCCTTCTTGATGATCTCCAGCTGCACCAGCTCGCTGGGCGTGGAGCTGAAACCCAGCAGGCCGATGCGCCCCGCCGGCGAGGCCAGGCGAACGATCTCTGGCAGCAGGGCCGGATGGCAGGCCGCATCGACGATCAGGGGTACGCCCTCGCCACCCGTGGCCTCGCGCAGCGCCGCTTCCACGTCGGTATCGCGGCCGTTGAGGGTCCGCGTCGCCCCCAGGGCGCGGGCGGTGGCCAGGCGATCATCGAGTACGTCGGTGACGGTGATGTCTTCGATACCCAAGGCACGGCCCATCTGCACCAGGGTCAGGCCGATCACACCCGCGCCATAGATCAGCAATGAATCGCCGGGAAAGACCTGCATCCGCTCCAGCACATTCAAGGCGATACTGTAGGGCTCGACCAGCGCGGCCTGCGCCAGCGGCAAACCGGGCGGCAGGCGATGGGCATTGACCGCGGGTACGCAGACCTCCTCGCTGAAGCCGCCATCGCGATGCACACCCAGCACCTGCAGGCGACTGCAGACGTTGGGGCGGCCGATGCGGCAGGGATAGCAGCTGCCGCAGGCGATCACCGGATCGACGCAGACCGGGTCGCCCACCGCCAGGCCGCTGACGCCCTCGCCCACCTCGCGCACCACGCCGGCGAATTCGTGGCCGGTGACACGGGGAAAGCGCACGAAGGCGTTCTGGCCGTGGATGATGTGCATGTCCGAGCCGCAGATGCCGGCATAGGCCACCCCGACCCGGACCTCGCCGGGCGCCAGCGCGGGCACCGCGACCTCTTCGATGCTGAATTCGTGGGGTGCTCTGACCTGAAAGGCTTTCATCCTGGATTCCTCGCTCACCAATGCCACAGGGTGCCGTCCACCAGCCGGTTCACCGGCAGGCTGGCGCGTTTGTAGGGATAACGGGCGGCGAGGTCCTCGTCGATGTCCACGCCGTGGCCGGGCACCTCGCCCGGGGTGAAATGGCCGTCCTCGAAGCGATAGGCATGGGGAAAGACCTCGTCGATGCGCGCCTCGTGGGGCATGTGCTCCTGGATGCCGAAGTTGGGTACCCAGGTGTCGAAGTGCAGCGCCGCACCCATGCACACCGGCGACAGGTCGGTAGCGCCATGGAAGCCGGTGCGCACCTGGTAGAGCGCCGCCAGGTCGGCGATGCGCCTCATGTGGGTGATGCCGCCGGCATGCACCAGGGTGGCGCGGATGTAGTCGATCAGCTGCTCCTGGATCAGCTCGCGGCAGTCGTGGATGGAGTTGAACACCTCGCCCACCGCCAGCGGCGTGGTGGTGTGCTGGCGAATCAGCCGGAAGGCCTCCTGGTTTTCCGCCGGGGTGCAGTCCTCCAGCCAGAACAGGTTGTACTCCTCGACACGCTTGCCCAGCCGGCCCGCCTCGATGGGCGTCAGCCGGTGGTGCACGTCGTGCAGCAGGTGCAGGTCGTCGCCGAAGCGCTCACGTACCGCGGCGAACAGCTTGGGGACATGGTTCAGGTACTTGGCGGTGTCCCAGACGTGCTCCGCCGGCAGGTCGCTGTCGGCGGGTTCGTAGCGCTCGCCCTCGCGCTTGGCGACGCCGTAGGTGGTGGGGATACCCGGTACCCCGCACTGCACCCGTACCGCCCGGTAGCCCTGCTCGACATGGCGCGCCACCTCGTCCAGGCAGCTTTCGATGTCCTTGCCGGTGGCGTGGCCATAGACCATCACCCGCTCGCGGCTCTTGCCGCCAAGCAGCTGGTACAGCGGCAGGTTGGCGGCCTTGGCCTTGAGATCCCAGAGCGCCACGTCTACCGCAGCGATGGCGGTCATGGTGACTGGGCCGCGCCGCCAGTAGGCCCCGCGATAGAGGTACTGCCAGATGTCTTCGATGCGGTGGGCGTCGCGGCCGATCAGGGCCGGCAGCACGTGTTCCTCCAGGTAGGCCACCACCGCCAGCTCGCGGCCATTCAGGGTAGCGTCACCCAGGCCGTAGAGGCCTTCGTCGGTGACGATCTTGAGCGTGACCAGATTGCGGCCGGGACAGGTGACGATGACGCGGGCTTCCGTGATCTTCATGGGTTCAAGCCTGGGCAGTGAGAGAAAGAGACAGGGCCGGCATTGCCGGCATGGCCGCGCGCGGGATGAGCGCGCCAGGATGCTGGATGACCGTGGCGGCAAGGCGATGGCCCCAGCGGGCGGCCACGTCGGGCGTACCACCCTGGAGGCGGCAGGCCAGGTAGGCAGCGCTGAAGGAATCGCCGGCGGCCGTGGTGTCGACCACCCGGGCGACCGCTTCGCCATCCACCTCCTGGCGCCCCTGGCGATCCTGCACCAGGCAGCTGCGCGCGCCCCGCTTGAGCGCGACCTCGGCCACCCCCCACTCGGCGTACTGGGCGAACAGCGCGGCTTCGTCAGCGAAGCCGAACAGCGCGGCGTCGTCCTCCCAGGTCACCAGCGCCAGATCGGTGAGCTGCAGCAGCCGCTGGTAAGCCGTGCGCGCGGCTTGAACGCCTGCCCACAGCCGTGGCCGGTAGTTGTTGTCGAACACAAGGCGGGTACCGGTGGCGCGTGCTTCACGCAGGGCGGCGAACAGCCGCTCGCGCCCGGTATCGGTCAGCACCGCGAGGCTGATGCCACTGAGATAGAGCACCTGATAACCGGCCAGCGCCGCCAGCAGGGGCTGGGCGTCGGCGCCGTCGAAACATTCGCGTGCCGCCGCCTCGCCCCGCCAGTACAGAAAGCGCCGCTCGCCATCGGCGTCGGTCTGGATCAGATAGAGGCCCGGCAGACGTCCGGGCAGCACCCGTACCCGCTCGTCCCCTATGCCCTCCTCACGCCAGCAGGCGCGCATGGCCTGGCTCAGGCTGTCGTCGCCCACCGCGGTGAGGTAATCCACCTGCACCCCGGCGCCCCCCAACAACCGCCGCAGATAGACAGCAGCATTCAGGGTATCGCCGCCAAAGGCCTGGCCCAGCTGGCCATCCATCTGGCTGCGCAACTCGACCATGCATTCACCGATGAGGCCGATGCGGGTGATGGGAGTCGCTAGGAAGGCCGCGCTCATGCGTCCTTGCTCCAGGCCGTAGACGAACTTTGCACCCTGGCGACAGGCGAAGATCCGCACCTGATCAGAGCGCGAAAAGACAAAGAGACAACCAGCGGCTGGCGTACGGGCATCATGACTGTGGACCTGGCTATTGTTCTTGTTCGATCCGGCGACCTGGGCCACCGAAGGGGACGGTCACCGTCGTCGAGCTACTTTCGGGACAGTGTTCCGTTTTGCTGGACCCAGTGTTGCTGGCAATTCCCGCATCCGTCAATCAGAATGGAACACTGTTCCACCAAATAGGCGACCGGCGGTCTCATGGAAAAATCGACTTCTCTCGGCAACGACATGGTCAGTGCGGTCGGACGTACCCTGGCCGTACTGGAAGCCCTCGGCGAACGCGAGGACGACTGCGGCGTCTCGGAGCTGGCGCAGCAGCTGGACCTGTCGAAAAGCACCGTCCACCGCTTCCTGCAGACGCTCAAGGCCCTGGGCTATGTGGTGCAGGATGCCGAGGACCGCTACCGCCTGAGCGTCAAGCTGTTCGAACTGGGCGCCCGCGCCCTGCCGCAGCTGGAACTGGTCCGCGAAGCCGAATCGGGCATGCGCCTGCTCAACGACCTCACCGGCGAGACCGTCCACCTCGGCATCTTCGACGAGGGCGCCATCGTCTATGTGCACAAGCTCGACTCGCGCTACACCCTGCGCATGTATTCGCGCATCGGTCGGCGGGCACCGCTGTATTGCACCGGGATCGGTAAGGTGCTGATGGCCTGGCGGCCGGAGGCCGAGGTACGGCAGATCCTCGCCCAGGAGACCTTTGTCCGTCGCACGCCCAACACCCTCGACAGCCTGGCTGCCTACCTGACGGAACTGGCACGCGTCCGCGCGTTGGGTTTCGCCGAGGACCACGAGGAATTCGAAGACAACATGAGGTGCCTGGCGGCGCCGATCCGCGATCGCTTCGGCCAAGTCATCGCCGGCCTGAGCGTCTCCTTTCCCTGCTTCCGCTTTCGTGAAGACCTCAAGGCCGAATACGTCGAGCAGATGCTCGCCACCACGGCGCGCATCTCGGCCCAGTTGGGTGCCCCGGCGCGCTAGCGCCGTCGGAGAACAGGTCCTGATGGCCGAGGACATCGATCCCGCTAAGGGCGCCAGCCAGCCGTCCAGCGCCAGCAACGAGGTGCCGCGCCGGTCTCAGGTCGGGGGTGGCCGAATTCGCGATCGGCACGAGGCCACCGGCCTGCCCTGTAGCAGCCGCCGAAGCGCCGCCAACGCCGTCGTTCCTCTCCGGCAGTGGACCCTCGACGGTTTCCCGCACCTGGCCAGACAGCCCTCGGCCGGTAGCCCGGTGAGGCGGCAGAGGCTGCGAGAGATTTGCCGGGCCGTGCGGCCTTTTCAGTCGACAGGGAACCGTTCTTGCTGGGGGCTATGACATCCGACGCTCATGCCAAACGCGCTTGCCGCGACGCCTGCTGGCAAACGGTAGGCACGGCTTTTTTCCAGGCACAAAAAAAGCTGCCCTAGGGCAGCTTCTATTGTGTCGTTCGGGCAGTTCAGAGGACCCAAAACAACTCATATGGCGCGGCGGACGGGACTCGAACCCGCGACCCCCGGCGTGACAGGCCGGTATTCTAACCGACTGAACTACCGCCGCGCAGTGCGTGTACCTTGCGGAACACTTCCCGAAGAGTTTGGTGGCTGATGACGGGATCGAACCGCCGACCCCCTGCGTGTGATGCAGGTGCTCTCCCAGCTGAGCTAATCAGCCATCCCCTTCGGGTGACGCGCATTCTCCTCGTAGCCCCTTGATCCGTCAAGGAATTTTCCAATTTTATTTTCTACGAGGCGCTATTCCCGATAGATCATCTTGCGGGTCATGCCGCCGTCCAAGGTGATAGCCTCACCGCTGATGAAACCAGCGTTGCCGCTCAGCAACCAGGCCACGCAGGCCGCGACATCTTCCACCGTCCCTACCCGCCCGACCGGATGCTGCTCATGGTCGGTGGCGGACAGCGGCTCGGCTTCGCGGACATGGGCATCGCGCGCATCGATCCAACCCGGGCAGAGGGCATTCACCCGCACTTCCGGGCCCAGGCTGATGGCGAGGGCATGGGTCAGGGCCAGCAATCCGCCCTTGCTCGCGGCATAGGCCTCGCTGTGGGGCTCGGACTGCCGGGCTCGAGTCGAGGCGATGTTGACGATGGCACCCTGCTGCTCGCGCAGATAGGGCGCGCAATGCTTGGCCATCAGCATGGGACCGTCCAGATTCACGCCGAGCACCTTGCGCCACTCCGCCAGCGCCAGGCTTTCCAGCGGCTGGCCCTGAGCGGTGGCGAGACCGGCATTGTTGACCAGGGCGTCCAGCCGACCGAACTGGCCGATCACCTGGGCGACGGCGGACTCCACCTGACTCTCGTCAGCCACGTCCAGGGCGACGAACAAGGCGCGTTCGCCGAGGGCAGCAGCCACCTTGGCGCCGCGCTCCTGCTCGATGTCGGCCACCACTACCCTCCAGCCTTCGGCTACCAGCCAGGCGGCGATGCCCAGCCCGATCCCCCGCGCCGCACCCGTGACCAGGGCGACGCGCAGTTCTACCGGTGCGAACGTCAGACTCATAGCGCCGCCAGTCCGCGGGCCAGATCCTGCCGCAGGTCACCCAGGTCTTCGAGACCCACGGCGATGCGGATCAGGCTGTCGCTGATCCCGGCGTTGGCGCGCTCGGCGGGCGACAGCCGCCCATGCGAGGTGGTCGCCGGGTGGGCGATGGTGGTCTTGGTATCGCCCAGATTGGTGGTGATGGAAATCATCCGAGTGGCATCGATGAAACGCCAGGCAGCGTCGCGCCCACCGGCCACCTCGAAGCTCACCACAGCGCCAAAGGCCGACTGCTGACGGCAGGCCAGCTCATGCTGCGGATGGCTTTGCAGGCCGGCATAGTGGACCCGCTCGACGCCGGGCTGGCCTTCCAGCCAGCGCGCCAGCTCCAGTGCGGTCTGGCTGTGCGCCTGCATGCGGATCTTCAGCGTCTCCAGGCCCTTGAGGAACAGCCAGGCGTTGAAGGGGCTCAGGGTCGGTCCGGCGGTACGCAGGAAGCCCACCACTTCCTTCATCTGTTCGGCACGGCCAGCGACCACGCCGCCCATGCCGCGGCCCTGGCCATCGATGTACTTGGTCGCCGAATGGATGACGATGTCGGCACCCAGCGCCAGCGGCTTTTGCAGCGCCGGGGTGCAGAAGCAGTTGTCGACCGCCAGCAGCGCGCCCTGGGCATGGGCGATCTCGGCCAGGGCGGCGATGTCCACCAGCTCGGCGAGGGGATTGGACGGGGACTCGACGAAGAACAGCCGGGTATTGGGCTTGCAGGCCGCCTGCCAGGCATCGAGATCGGCCAGCGGCGGATAGTCCACCTCGATACCGAAGCGCTTGAAGTACTTTTCGAACAGGCTGATGGTGGAGCCGAACACGCTGCGCGAGACCAGCACATGGTCGCCGGCGCTGCACAGGCTCATCACCATGGCCAGGATGGCCGACATGCCCGAGGCGGTGGCCACCGCCTGCTCCGTGCCTTCGAGGGCCGCAATGCGGGTCTCGAAGGTACGCACCGTGGGATTGGTGTAGCGCGAGTAGACGTTGCCCGGCACCTCGCCGGCGAAACGCGCCGCGGCATCCGCGGCGGTCCGGAACACATAGCTGCTGGTCAGGAACAGGGCTTCGCCATGCTCGCCTTCCGGCGAGCGCTGCTGCCCTGCCCGCACCGCCAAGGTCTCGAAGGCCGCGCCCTCGAGATCACTGTCCAGGCGTCCGGCATCCCAGTCTTGGCTCATGTGCAGCTCCTTAGTCGTTGTAGAGATCGATGATGGCGCTGACCGCCTTGTGCTTGCCCTTGGCCGCGTCGTTGCGCGCCTGCTCGATCCGATTCAGATAGGCGGCATCGACGTCGCCGGTAATGTACTCGCCATCGAACACCGCGCAGTCGAACTGCTCGACCTTGGGCGCCTTGCGGGTACGCACGGCTTCCTGCAGGTCCTGCAGATCCTGGTAGATCAGCCAGTCGGCGCCGATCAGCTCGCCGACCTCCTCGGTGGTGCGGCCATGGGCGATCAGTTCGTGCACGCTAGGCATGTCGATGCCGTAGACGTTGGGGAAGCGCACCGCCGGGGCCGCCGAGCAGAAGTAGACCTTCTTGGCGCCGGCTTCGCGGGCCATCTGGATGATCTGCTTGCAGGTCGTGCCGCGGACGATGGAGTCATCCACCAGCATCACGTTCTTACCGCGGAATTCCAGCTCGATGGCGTTGAGCTTCTGGCGCACCGACTTCTTGCGCGCGGCCTGGCCGGGCATGATGAAGGTCCGACCAATGTAGCGGTTCTTGACGAAGCCCTCACGGAACTTGACGCCCAGGTGGTTGGCCAGCTCCAGCGCCGCGGTGCGGCTGGTGTCCGGAATCGGGATGACCACGTCGATGTCGTGCTCGGGTCGCTCGCGCTGGATCTTCTCGGCGAGCTTCTCGCCCATGCGCAGGCGGGCCTTGTAGACCGAGATGCCGTCGATGATGGAATCCGGGCGCGCCAGGTAGACGTGCTCGAAGATGCAGGGCGCGTAGTGCGGATTCTGCGCGCACTGGCGGGTGTAGAGACGCCCGTCCTCGGTGATGTACACCGCTTCGCCCGGCTCCAGGTCGCGGATCAGGGTGAAGCCGAGTACGTCGAGGGCGACGCTTTCGGAGGCGATCATGTACTCCACGCCGTATTCGGTGTGGCGCTGACCGAAGACGATGGGGCGGATGGCGTTGGGATCGCGGAAGCCGACGATGCCATAGCCGGTGATCATGGCCACCACGGCGTAACCGCCACGGCAACGCTCATGAACCTCGGAAACCGCGGCGAAGACGTCGTCCTCGGTGGGCTGCAGCTTGTTGCGTACCGCCAGCTCGTGGGCGAAGACGTTGAGCAGCACCTCGGAGTCGGAGGTGGTGTTGACGTGGCGCAGATCGGATTCGTAGATCTCGCGGGACAGTTGCTCAACGTTGGTCAGGTTGCCGTTGTGCGCGAGGGTGATGCCATAGGGCGAATTCACGTAGAACGGCTGCGCCTCGGCGGAGCTGGAGCTACCTGCGGTGGGATAGCGCACATGGCCGATGCCCATGTGGCCGACCAGGTGCTGCATGTGCCGCTGCTGGAAGACATCCCGGACCAGGCCGTTGTCTTTGCGCAGGAAGAGTTTACCGTCCAGGCTGGTGACGATACCGGCGGCATCCTGACCGCGATGTTGAAGGACGGTGAGCGCGTCGTACAACGACTGGTTGACGTTAGTCTTGCCCACGATACCTACGATGCCACACATGTGACGCGACCCCACTGTTTCAAGTGATGCGACGGCGAACCATCGCAGGATGACCCCGGCAGTGCGAGGCCTGGAAAAGCGTTCAAGGAGCCTTGGGCCCCAGCTGCGGCAGCAATTGCAGACTGGGCATGGGCGTCGCGCCCAGCCATTGGCCGGCAAAGCCCAACAGCAGATTCTTCGACCAATCGGCCACTAAAAGAAAATGTGGAACCAGCACCGACTGTTGCCACCAGCCATCCTGCTGGACCGGCCCCAGGCTCAACAGGCCCACGGCCACAGTGATCAACAGCGCACCGCGGGCGGCGCCAAAGGCCATGCCGAGAAAGCGATCGGTGCCCGACAATCCGGTGACGCGGATTAATTCGCCAAGCAAGAAGCTCACCAGGGCACCGACGAGCAGCGTCAGCACGAAGAGAATGACACAGGCGGCGATCACCCGTCCGGAAGGCACCTGAATATAGTCGACCAGGTAGTTGGACAGCGCCCCGCCGAAGACCCAGGCCACGCCACCGGCCACGATCCAGGTGGCCAATGACAACGCTTCCTTGACGAAGCCGCGCCTGAGACTGATCAGGCAGGAAACGATGACGACGGCGACGATCGCCCAGTCCACCCAGGTGAAGCCCACGGCAAGGTCCACTTACAAAAAGGCCCTGCATTCTAGCAGAGCCTTGTGACCGGGTTAACCGCGCTCCGGCTGAAAGCGTACGACGAAACCCTTGACGCCATTCTGCTTGTTGAGCTGATCGCGCAGGCGATCCGCCTCACTGCGCTCTATCACCGGCCCGACGAAGACGCGATTCATGCCATCGGCAGTCCGCACGTAGGCGTTGTAGCCCTGGCTGCGCAGCTTGGCCTGCAGGGCATCGGCGCTGGGCCGGGACGACAGACTGGCGAGCTGCACCGACCAGCTGTTGGGCAGGTTGGCCGCACCTAGGCGCGAGTCCGGCTTGGCCGCCGGCGCCGGGGTAGCCGTCGGTGCCACGGGAGCACTGGCCACGGGCGCAGGGGTGGCAGGCGCCTTGGCGACCGGCGCGGCAGGCTGGGGCGGCGGCGCCGTCACCGGGGCATTCTGCGCCGGCGCCTGACCGGAGGTACCGGCGATGGGCGTCTGCGGCTTGCCGAGCGGCTTGGCCGGCTCGTCCGGCACCACCACCACCGGCGGCGCCTCGGGCGTCTGCACCGGCTGAACCTCGGTACTGGGCACGGTGGGCGAGGCCGGCTGGGGCGGCGCCTCGACCGCTACCTTGCGGGCGTCGTCCTGGCGATTGAAGAGCATGGGTACGAAGATGATGATCAGCGCCAGCAGTACCAGCGCGCCTATGACTCTTTGCTTGAGCATGGGTTATGCCTCCGCGGATTCGGATAGGGAAGAGAGCTGCGCGAGGACCTCGGCGACGCTGTAGAAGGAGCCGAACACCACCACCTCGTCGGCTGCCGAACTGGCCGCCAGCTGGGCTTCGAAGGCCGACAGCAGCGAAGCATGGGCCTCGGCCCGGGCACCCTGCGCCCTCAGGATGGCGGCAACCTCGGCGCCGTCGCGACTGCGCGGCGTCGGCAGACTCGCCACCGCCCAGTCGGCGAACAGCGCCGCCAGGGGCGCCAGGATGCCGTCCAGGTCCTTGTCGGCCAGGACGCCGAACACCGCACGCCGCACGCCGGCGACCGGCTTCATCGCCAGGCGCCGGGCCAGGTACTCGGCGGCGTGGGGATTGTGGGCCACGTCCAGCAGGACATTGAGGGTTTCCCCTGCCCGCTCGACCTGGCGACGATCGATCCGACCGGTCATGCGCGTGGCCTGGAGGGCCACCGCGATCCGCTCCGGCAGCCAGGGCTGGTCGAGCAAGGCGTAGGCCTGCAGGGCCAGAGCGGCATTTTCCATGGGCAGATCCAGCAGCGGCAGGCCCGGCAGCGCCAGGTCATTGCCCTGGGCATCGCGCCCGCGCCAGAACCAGCTGGCGCTCTCGATCTGCAGATCGAAGGCTTCCCCGCGCAGCAGCAAGGGGGCACCCAGGCGTTCGGCGGCTGCGGCCAGCGGCGCGGGCGGCTGCAGATCGCCACAGAGGGCCGGCTTGCCAGCGCGGAAGATCCCGGCCTTTTCCACGGCGACGCTGTCGCGGGTATCGCCCAGCCATTCGGCGTGATCCAGGCCGATGCTGGTGACCAACGCCAGATCGGCGTCGATCAGATTGACCGCATCCAGGCGCCCGCCCAGACCGACTTCGAGAACGGCGACGTCCAGCCGGGCGCGCTCGAACAGCCAGAAGGCGGCCAGGGTACCCACTTCGAAATAGGTCAGGCTGATCTCGCCCCGCGCGGCTTCCACCGCGGCGAAGGCGGTGCAGAGCTCGCTATCGCTGGCGAGGGTGCCGTCCACGTCGACGCGCTCGTTGTAGCGCACCAGATGCGGCGAGGCATAGACGCCCACCCGCTGCCCGCTGGCGCGCAGCAGGCTGGCGAGAAAGGCACAGGTGGAGCCCTTGCCGTTGGTGCCGGTCACGGTCACCACCCGCGGGGCCGGCCGGGTCAGGCCCAGCCGCTGCGCGACCTCGCGCACCCGGTCCAGGCCCATGTCGATCGCCGACGGATGCAGCTGCTCGAGATAGGCCAGCCACTGCGCGAGGCTGCGCGCAGCCATCAGGCCGCCGGAACCGGCTGGTGCTGGAAGGTCGCCAGCAGACGCGCCAGGCGATCACGCAATTCCTTGCGCGACACGATGAGGTCGACGGCGCCATGCTCCAGCAGGAATTCGCTGCGCTGGAAGCCTTCCGGCAGCTTTTCGCGCACGGTCTGCTCGATCACGCGCGGGCCGGCAAAGCCGATCAGCGCCTTGGGCTCGGCGACGATGACGTCACCCAGCATCGCCAGACTGGCGGAGACGCCACCGTAAACCGGATCGGTCAGCACCGAGATGAAGGGGATGCCCTCTTCGCGCAGGCGCGCCAGCACCGCGGAGGTCTTGGCCATCTGCATCAGGGAGATCAGGGCTTCCTGCATCCGCGCACCACCGGAGGCGGAGAAGCAGATCAGCGGGCAGCGCTGTTCCAGGGCCACGTTGGCCGCACGCACGAAACGCTCGCCGACCACGGCGCCCATGGAGCCGCCCATGAAGGAGAATTCGAAGGCGCAGACCGCCACCGGCATGCCCTTGAGGGTGCCACGCATGGAGATCAGGGCGTCTTTCTCGCCGGTTTCCTTCTGCGCCGCAGTGAAGCGATCCTTGTACTTCTTGCTGTCGCGGAATTTCAGCCGGTCCACTGGCTCCAGCTCGGTGCCCAGCTCTTCACGACCTTCGGCGTCGAGGAAGATGTCCAGGCGGCGACGCGCGTTGATACGCATGTGGTGACCGCACTTCAGGCACACGTCCAGGTTCTTTTCCAGCTCCGGACGGTAGAGGACCGCTTCGCAGGCCGGACACTTGTGCCAAAGACCTTCCGGCACCGAACTGCGCTTCACCTCGGACCGCATGATGGAAGGAATCAGTTTGTCGACCAGCCAATTGCTCATGCATCTCTCTCCACTTGCATGGGCTCCCAGCGCGGCCTGGGCCACGCCTTCCTTGAGCATCTGTAATAGGTTCGGCAGCGCCCGCTGTATCCCGGGCCGCTACCCTGTTGTCGCATGCCGGCCCCCTGGGGGCCGGACGGCAGACCCACCAGGGGCGGATCCGCTTGAATATGTCGCAGGTGTGGACGGCGACCACCTGACGAGGGTCACATCAGGCGACCGCGGCACCTCGCACGGCCGCCACGAAACGCGCGATCTCGGCGGCATCCTTGATGCCCTTGGCCTGCTCTACGCCGCCGCTCACGTCCACGCCATAGGGCCGGGACGCGGCGATGGCCGTGGCGACGTTGTCCGCGTCCAGACCGCCCGCCACGATCAGCGGCAGCGAGGGTTCCTGCGGTACCCGCGTCCAGTCGAAGGCCTGACCGGTCCCCCCAGGCACGCCGGCGACATAGGTATCGAGCAGCAAGCCGCGGGCGCCGGCGTAGTCACCGGCGATGGCGGCGAGGTCGATGTCCTCGCGCATGCGCAGAGCCTTGATATAGGGACGGCGGTAACGGGCGCATTGCGCCGGCGTCTCGTCGCCGTGGAATTGCAGGAGATCCAGGGGCACGGCATCCAGCGTCTCCTCGATCTCGCAGGGCGAGGCATCGACGAAGAGCCCGACGGTGGTCACGAAGGGCGGCAGCGCCGCCACGATCTGACGTGCCTGGGCAGCGCTCACCGCGCGCGGGCTGCGCGCATAGAACACCAGACCGATGGCATCGGCGCCGGCAGCCGCGGCGGCCAGCGCATCCTCGACCCGGGTGATCCCGCAGATCTTCACTCGAACGTTAGCCAAACCGGAATGACCTCGTTCCAAATCGATGGATGTTAGCAGACCACCCGCGCAGCGTCAGCCTTGGGGGTCATCCAGCTCGGGGATATGCCCCAGGAACAGCGGCCCCAGCGGCCGCTTGGGCACGGGCGTGCTTTCGGGATATTCGGCGTCCACCAGGTAGAGGCCATAGGGATGGGCGGTAACGCCACCCAACCGTCGCTCCCGCGCCGCCAGAACCTCGCTCACCCACTCCACCGGCCGCTCGCCACAGCCCACCGCCATCAGCACTCCGGCGATATTGCGCACCATGTGGTGCAGGAAGGCATTGGCGCGGATGTCGAGGACGATCAGCCGCCCGCTCTGCCAGAGACGCAGGTGGTGGATGGTCTTGATCGCCGACTTGGCCTGGCAGGCCTTGGCCCGAAAGGAGGTGAAGTCATGAGTACCGAGCAGCACCTGGGCCGCCTCGCGCATGGGCTCGATGCGCAGCGGACGATGATTCCAGGTGACCTCCTCGGCGAGGTGGGCGGGCCGGATCGGGTCGTTGTAGATCACGTAGCGATAACGCCGTGCCATGGCGCTGAAACGGGCGTGGAACTCGTTGCTGACCGGCTTGACCCAGGTGACGCTGATGTCGGACGGCAGATTGGCGTTGGTGCCCATCACCCAGGCCTTGAGCGGCCGCGCGACGGGGGACTCGAAATGCACCACCTGGCCAGTGGCGTGTACCCCACAGTCGGTACGCCCGGCGCAATGCAGCGCGATGGGCGCCGCGGCAACCTCGGACAGGGCGTCTTCCAGGGTCTCCTGAACGGAGCGCACGCCCGGCTGCTGGCGCTGCCAACCGCGATAGCGGGCACCCTTGTACTCCACGCCGAGCGCAATGCGCTGGGGCGGAACGATGATGGTGGGGTCTAGAAAATCCAAGGCGACGGCCAGGCGAAAAAAAGGGGAGGCAGCTTATAGCGCCTCCCCTCCTCTGCCAAGCCCGGCCGCGGTCAGCTGAGCTGGGCGATGATCTCCCGCGCTTCCTGCTGTTGTCCGGCATTGCCCTCGGCCAGCACCTCATCGAGGATGTCGCGGGCACCCTCGGGATCGCCCATGTCGATGTAGGCGCGCGCCAGGTCCAGCTTGGTGGCGGTCTCGTCTTCACCGGAGAGGAAGTCGAAGTCGTCCAGACCGTCGCCACCGCCCGTGCCGCTGGTGGTCTCGGCATCGAACTGGCGCGAGGCCTCCTGCAGGCGGGCGGCGAATTCTTCGTCGCTTTCGCGTTTGGGCGCCGGCTGCTCGTCGTCGAAATCGGACAGGTCGAAACTTGCTGGCAGCTCGGCGTCGGCGGTCCGCGTAGCGGGCGCATCCAGCGGCTCGTCGAAGGCCGAACTAGCGTTCGAACGCTCGAGCGGCTCGTCCTGTACCGGATCGCCCTGCCGCTCGAATTCGCTGAAGTCCAGGGCGAAGTCGTCGTCCTTGGCGGCCGGAGTGGTCGCCGAGGTAGCTGTGGGTTCGGCATCGAAATTGAGATCGAAGTCGAAATCGTCGCGGGAGTCGGCGGCCTTGGCCTGGGCATCGGCGAAGGCTTCGCCAAACAGCGGCTCCTCGGCCGGACCAGCCGGCTGATTCGACTGGGTGTCCTCGCTGCCGAAGTCATCCAGGGACAGATCGAAGTCCTGGCTGTCCTCGGTGGCCGAGAAACCCTGATTGCGGGTCTGCTCCTCGCTCAGTTCGTGGGCGGCGGCCAGGGCAGCCGCCCCGACCGTGGCCGAGGCCACCGCCACGGTGGCCATTGCCGGATAGCGCGACTTCAGGTGCTCGACCGCCGGCTGGGCGCCACCGATCTCCTTGAGTTCGCGCTCCTCGCGCTGGAAGCCATCCTTGTCGCCCATCTCGGCATAGACTTCCATGAGCTTGAGGCGCAGATCGGCGCGATGGGGCTCCTGGTCGCTGGCCTTCTTGAGCACCTCGGCCGCCTGACTGAAGCGACCATAGGCCATGTAGATGTCGGCCTGACCCAGGGCGTCGTCCTGGGCGTCGGCGTCCTGCGCGCCGTCCTGGGTACCCTGCCCCAGTTCCAGGCCGGCGAGTGCGTGGTGGTCGCCAAGTTCGGGATCCGCCTCGAACACCGTATCGTTGCGCGCGGCTTCGGCGTCACGCTCACGCTCGGCTTCCTTCACCGCATTGCGACGCGAGTTGATCATCAGCAGGACCAGCAGCGCCAGCAAGGCGCTGCCGCCGATGATGCCGAGCCACAGCGGGTTGCTGAGGATCTCGTCGAGGAAGCTGTTGGTCGCCTCGGTCGGTTCGGTCGCCGGGGTGCTTGGCGTGACCGGAATGACCTTGGGCTCGCTGGCAGCGGGCGGTGCCGCGCCGGTACCTGCCTCGCTGGCGGGCGGCGTGGTGGTCGGTGCGGGGGTGCCCTCGGCTGGAGTGACCGGGGTCGCCGCCGCCGGCTCCTGAGGCGCCGGCGTGGCGGTGTTCTCGGCCGGCGCGGGCGTGACCGGAGCCGCGGCTTCAGGCGATGCCGGCGGCTGGGCCGGCTGGCCCGCGGCCTGGGGATTGGCCATGTTGGCCTGCATCCGCGCCAGTTGGGCGTCCTTGAGCTGCATGATCTTCTGCAGCTTGTCGAGCTGCGACTGCAGATCGCCGAGGCGGCTCTTGAGTTCTTCGTTCTCGCGGCGGGTAGTGTCCAGGCTCTCCTGGGTCACCGCCAGGCGATCGGCCAGGGCCTGGTCACCGCCCTTGCCACCGGCGGACTCGCCGGCGCGACCGGAGGGCTGACCGGAGAGCAGCTTGAGGTTGTCCTTGGGCGCGGCGGGTGTCGACGTCTCGTTGCCACTCGGCTGGGCCGATGCATCTACCTGCCGGCGTGGCGTCCCCGCGGAGGCGCTGTCGCCACCCTGCTTCCAGGCGCGGGTCTGGCGGGCGATCTCGGCCACCGCCTCACGCTGGGGCCGCGCGCCGGCCTGAGCCTGATCGGGCAGGCGCAGCACCTGACCGCTTTTCATCAGGTTGATGTTGCGATCGATGAAGGCGTCGGGATTCAGGTCCTGGATCGCCAGCATGGTCTGATCGACGGTGACGCTGGACGCCGGGCGATTGCGCGCCGCCACTTCCCAGAGGGTATCGCGCCGCTCGGTGGTGTAGGTGCCAGGCGCCTGGGTCGCGCTCGGCGCCGGCGCGGCAGGGGGCGTGGCCGGACGCGGCGCACTCGGCGAGGTGGTGCGCGCCCGCGGTGCGGCTGGGACCTGAGGTGCGAACGGCGCTGCCGCGGCCTGGGGGGTATAGAGCGGCGGATCCAGCAGCACCGTGTACTCGCGCAGGATCCGGCCACTCGGCCAGTTCACTTCGAGCAGGAAGTTGAGATAGGGCTCGCGCACCGGGCGCGCCGAGGTCACGCGGATGACGGTGCGCCCGTTGCGCACCTCCGGCGTGAACTTGAGATCGTTGAGGAAGAAGGCGCGGTCCACCCCAGCCTTGCCGAAATCCTCGGCGGAGGCCAGATTGGGGCGCAATTCGGCGGCGCCAAGGTCGCGCAGGTCCGACAGATCGATGGTGGCATCGAAGGGCTGATTGAGGGCGGAATTGAGGTGGATCTCCCCCAGGCTGAGGGCCTGGGCCGCGCCAGACATCAAGGCGCTCGCCGCTGCAATTGCCCGCACCAGTTTCTGAACTCGAACCATGACCGTCCCTTTTTAGAAGCTGTCGATCGCGCCACCGTGCGGGCGCCTGTGTCCATCGCTGCGTGCCATGTCCACCGCCCCTTTGCTCAAGCCAAAAGGGCGAAGCATTTCACGAAGTATCTTTTAGGCCGACTGTTTAAGCAACAATTCGGCCAGTTGAACGGCTGTGAGCGCCGATAATCTGACGTTGTCCACCACCAGCCAACACTCCAGTCGTCGAGCATCCCGTGGATGCAATCGGACGCGCCCTACCAACACCTCTTCCCGCCCAAGGGCATCGCCTACCGCGGACGGACAATCGAGCTCTTCGTCGAGCGCCAGGCCTGGCTCGTCCCCCAGGGCTTCCAGCACCTGCTCCAGTTGCCAGGGCGCCCGGGCCCTCAGGCTCAGCGCCAGACTGTCGCCAAAGAACACCGGCGCCTGCAGCGCGGTGACATCCAGTACCGGCAAGGTCTCGCCCAGCACCTGCTCACATTCGTCCAGCAGGCGATGTTCCTGGGCAGTATAGCTATCCGCGGCCGGCGCACCGGTGCGACCGAGCAGATTGAAGGCCAGCTGGCCCTCGAACAGCCGTGCCTCGACCGGCCGGCCATTGAGCAATTCGGTGGCCTGACGCGCCAATTCCTCGACGCCGCCACGGCCAGCGCCGGACGCCGCCAGGCAGGCGGTCAAGGAAGCGTCACCTAGGGTATTGAGGCGGGCCAGCACCGCTGCCACGCTGGCGGCCGCCTGGGTGGCTGCCAGGGGCACCCCAAGCCAGGCGGCGGCAGAGAGATTGTCCAGATGCTCGCCGTTGATCCGGGGCAGTACGGAGCGCGCGGCCGAGGCGCCACTGAGATCCAGCACGGCGCAACCGGCGGCGGTGAGTTGCGGCCTGAGACCTTCCACCACGGTGGCCGGTACGGCGAGGATGACGATGCCGACCTGGGCGAAATCGAAGCCGTCAACGCTGGTGACGCGCAGGTTGCTGCCTCGGAACGGCAGATTCTGACCTGCCGACTCACCACTGGCGAGCAGGTGCAGCCGGCCGAGGGGCACGTCGCGCTCGTCAAGGAGTTCGCGAATGGCTTCGCCATGGGCACTGGTGGCGCCGATGAGGGCGATATCTCTGGCAGTCATGATGGGAACGGTCCGCAACGAAAGAGGGCCGCACTTTACTGGCGGCCCTCCTCCCTAAGCAAACGTTTAACCGTCAGCTCACTGTTCGAGCAGGATTCGCAGCATCCGCCGCAGCGGCTCCGCGGCGCCCCACAGCAGTTGGTCGCCAACGGTGAAGGCGCCCAGGTACTGAGAACCCATGTTCAGCTTGCGCAGCCGGCCGACCGGTACGCTCAGGGTGCCGGTCACGGCAGCCGGCGTCAGATCGCGCATGCTGACGTCGCGGTTGTTCGGCACCAGCTTGACCCAGGGATTGTGCTGGCTGATCAGGCCGTGGATGTCGGACAGCGGCACGTCCTTGTTGAGCTTGATGGTCAACGCCTGGCTGTGGCAGCGCATGGCGCCGATGCGCACGCAGATGCCGTCCACCGGGATGGGATTCTTGAAGCGGCCGAGGATCTTGTTGGTCTCGGCCTGGGCCTTCCATTCCTCGCGGCTCTGGCCGTTGGGCAGTTCCTTGTCGATCCAGGGGATCAGGCTGCCGGCCAGGGGAACGCCGAATTGCTCGGTGGGGAAGGCTTCGCTACGCAGGGTCTCGGCGACCTGGCGGTCGATGTCGAGGATGGCGCTGGCCGGATCGGCCAGGCTGTCGGCGACGGCGGCGTGGGTCGCGCCCATCTGGCGAATCAATTCGCGCATGTTCTGGGCACCGGCGCCGGAGGCCGCCTGGTAGGTCATGGCGCTCATCCAGTCCACCAGACCGGCTTCGAACAGCCCGCCCAGGGCCATCAGCATCAGGCTGACGGTGCAGTTACCGCCGATGAAGTCCTTGCGGCCATCGGCCAGGGCCTGGTCGATGACGCGACGGTTGACCGGGTCCAGCACGATGACGGCGTCATCCTGCATGCGCAGGCTGGAAGCCGCGTCGATCCAGTAGCCTTTCCAACCGGCCTGGCGCAGCTTGGGGAACACCTCGCTGGTGTAGTCGCCGCCCTGGCAGGTGAGGATGACGTCGAGGGTCTTGAGTTCGTCGATGCTGTAGGCATCCTTGAGCGGTGCCACGCCCTTGCCAATGGCCGGGCCTTCGCCGCCGACGTTGGAAGTGGTGAAGAACACGGGCTCGATCAAGTCGAAATCCCGCTCTTCGAGCATGCGCTGCATGAGCACGGAGCCCACCATGCCACGCCAACCGATCAGACCTACACGTTTCATCGCTACTGCACCTTTGTTGTCTTGGAGGACGGCCGCCTCCCCTGGCGGCCGATCAGATTAACGCCTAACGAGCGCCGCTACTACTGCTTCGCCCATCTCGCGGGTACCCACCCGCTGCTTGCCTTCCGACCAGATGTCGCCGGTCCGCAGGCCCTGATCCAGCACCTGGCCCACCGCCGCCTCGATGGCCTCGGCCGCCGCGGCGGCGCCGAAGGTGTATCTGAGCATCATGGCCACCGAGAGGATGGTGGCCAGCGGGTTGGCGACGCCCTGGCCGGCGATGTCGGGCGCCGAGCCGTGGCAGGGTTCGTACATGCCCTTGTTGTGGGCATCCAGGGACGCCGAGGGCAGCATGCCGATGGAGCCGGTCAGCATCGAGGCTTCGTCGGAGAGGATGTCGCCGAACATGTTGTCGGTGACGATGACGTCGAACTGCTTGGGTGCCCGGACCAGCTGCATGGCGGCGTTGTCGACGTACATGTGGCTGAGTTCGACGTCGGGATAGTCCTTGGCCACCTCCTCCACCACTTCGCGCCACAGGCGGCTGGATTCGAGGACGTTGGCCTTGTCCACCGAGCACAGTTTTTTCCCGCGCAGACGGGCCATGTCGAAGCCGACGCGGGCGATGCGGCGGATCTCGCCTTCGCTGTACGGCAGGGTATCGAAGGCCTGGCGCTCGCCGTTCTCCAACACCCGGGTCTCGCGCGGCGAGCCGAAATAGATGCCGCCGGTCAGCTCGCGGACGATGAGGATGTCCAGGCCGGAGACCACTTCCGGCTTGAGGGTCGAGGCCTCGGCCAGTTGCGGATAGAGGATGGCCGGACGCAGGTTGCCGAACAGGCCCAGGGCGGAACGGATCTTCAGCAGACCGCGCTCGGGACGGATGTCGCGCTCGAGCTTGTCCCACTTGGGACCACCCACGGCGCCCAGCAGCACGGCATCGGCGGCGCGGGCACGCGCCAGGGTCTCGTCGGCCAGAGGCACGCCGTAGCGATCGATGGCGGCGCCACCCAGGTCGTCGTGGACCAGCTCGAAGCCGAGGTCATGGTCGCGATTGACCGCTTCCAGCACCTTGACCGCCTCGGCCATGATTTCCGGACCGATGCCGTCGCCCGGCAGGATGAGGATCTGCTTGCTCATTGTCTTTTCCTGTTCCAAATCAGATGGGCTGGGCCCAGAGAACCATGACGTCGACGCTGAAGGAGCCGTCGCGGTCGATTTCGAAATACTGGCGGACTTCCTGACCGATCTTGTTCTGCAGGCTGCGGATGGCCTGGCACTGCGGCTCGGGCGTACGCATGCGCCCGGTCCAGCTGGCGAAGTCCAGGCGCAGGCGCTGGCGGCGGCAGCGGGTCACGCCGAGGCGCGCCATGTCCAGCAGGCGGTGCCACTCGGCCAGGGAGTAGTTACGCACATGGCTGATGTCGCGCAGGATCTCCACCGTCTGAAGGTAGGTGTCCAGGCGCGGGTTGGCCGGCGAGACCACGTCGATGATGGCCATTTCGCCACCGTGTCGCAGCACCCGGCGCACTTCGCGCAGGGCCGCGCCGATGTCGCGCCAGTGGTGCGCCGAATAGCGGCTGAAGACGAAGTCGAAGCTGGCGTCGCCGAAGGGCAGGTGCTCGGCCATGCCGGGCTGGACGCTGATGTTGTCCAGGCCCTGCTCGGCGGCGGTGCGCTTGACCACCGAGAGCATTTCCTCGGCCAGATCCAGGGCGACCACCTGGCCGGCCACAGGCGCCACGTTGTAGCTGACGTGACCGCCACCGCACCCGAGATCCAGCACCTTGGCGCCTTCGCGCTGGGCCACGGCGTCACGCAATTCGGCGAGTTCGGCGCCCTGGGCATGGACGGTACTGGTCAGGTAGGCCTCGGCGGTGGCGCCGAATTGCTGCTGTACGTGTTGCTCGTGGTCACCGCTCATGAAGCCTCCGGAAAGAGCGCCGACCTTGAGGGCCGGCGACTGGGTTCAGGCGCTGGGGAACATCCAGGGACTGCTCTGGCGATAGCGGGCTTCGAAACTCCCGATGGCGTCGGCATCCTGCAGGGTCAGGCCAATGTCGTCCAGGCCGTTGAGCAGGCAGTGCTTGCGAAAGGCATCGATCTCGAAGGACAGCGCCACGCCATCGGGACGGCGCACGGTCTGGCTCTCGAGATCGACCACCAGCTGGTAGCCCTCGCTGGCTTCGACCTGACGGAACAGGTCGTCGACGTCGGCATCGCTGAGGATGATCGGCAAGAGGCCGTTCTTGAAGCTGTTGTTGAAGAAGATGTCAGCGAAGCTGGGCGCGATCACCGAACGGAAGCCGTAGCCATCCAGCGCCCAGGGCGCGTGTTCGCGGCTGGAACCGCAACCGAAGTTTTCCCGGGCCAGCAGGATGCTGGCGCCGGCATAGCGCGGCTGGTTGAGCACGAACTCGGGGTTGAGCGGGCGCTTGCTGTTGTCCTGGCCGGGCTGGCCGACGTCCAGGTAGCGCCACTCGTCGAACAGGTTCGGGCCGAAGCCGGTGCGCTTGATCGACTTCAAGAATTGCTTGGGAATGATCTGGTCGGTATCGACGTTGGCGCGATCCAGGGGTGCGACCAAACCGGTGTGCTGGGTAAAGGCTTGCATGGTCAGGCTCCTCAGGCGGTGGCGAAGTCGCGGACGTCGACGAAACGACCGGCGATGGCAGCGGCGGCGGCCATGGCCGGGCTCACCAGGTGGGTACGGCCACCGGCGCCTTGCCGGCCTTCGAAGTTGCGGTTGGAGGTGGACGCGCAGTGCTCGCCACTCTCCAGGCGGTCGGCGTTCATCGCCAGGCACATGGAGCAGCCCGGCTCGCGCCACTCGAAGCCGGCTTCGATGAACACCTTGTCCAGGCCTTCGCGCTCGGCCTGGGCCTTGACCAGACCGGAGCCTGGCACCACCAGTGCCTGCTTGAGGGTCGCGGCGACCTTGCGGCCCTTGGCCACGGCGGCAGCGGCGCGCAGGTCTTCGATGCGGGAGTTGGTGCAGGAGCCGATGAAGACGCGATCGAGCACGATGTCGGTGATCGGCTGGTTGGCCTTGAGGCCCATGTATTTCAGGGCGCGTTCGATGGAACCGCGCTTGACCGGATCGGCTTCGCGGGTCGGATCCGGCACCTGCTGGTCGACGGCCAGGACCATCTCGGGCGAGGTGCCCCAGCTGACCTGCGGCTTGATCTGGGCGGCGTCGAGCTCGACCACGGTATCGAAGTGGGCATCGGCATCGGATACCAGGCCACGCCACTCGGCCACGGCGGCCTTCCAGACGGCGCCGGTGGGCGCGAAGGGACGACCCTCGACGTAGTCGATGGTGGTCTGGTCCACCGCCACCATGCCCACCCGGGCACCGGCCTCGATGGACATGTTGCAGATGGTCATGCGCCCTTCCATGGACAGGGCGCGGATGGCGCTGCCGGCGAATTCGATGGCATGGCCGTTACCGCCGGCGGTGCCGATCTTGCCGATGATGGCGAGAACGATGTCCTTGGCGGTCACGCCGAAGGGCAAGTCGCCTTCCACCTTCACCAACATGTTCTTCATCTTCTTAGCCACCAGGCACTGGGTGGCGAGCACGTGCTCGACCTCGGAGGTGCCGATGCCATGGGCCAGAGCGGCGAAGGCGCCGTTGGTAGAAGTATGGGAGTCACCGCAGACCACGGTCATGCCGGGCAGCACGGCGCCCTGCTCCGGGCCGATGACGTGAACGATGCCCTGGCGGACGTCGTTCATCTTGAACTGGGTGATACCGAAGTCGTCGCAGTTCTCGTCCAGGGTGCGGACCTGGATGCGCGAGGTCTCGTCCTTGATGGAGTCGAGGCCTTCCTTGCGATCCGGGGTGGTGGGCACGTTGTGGTCGAGGGTCGCGAGGTTGGCGTCGAGGCGCCAGGGTTTGCGGCCGGCCAGACGCAGGCCTTCGAAAGCCTGGGGCGAGGTCACTTCGTGGATGATGTGGCGGTCGATGTAGAGCAGCGCCGAACCGTCGTCGCGCTGCTTGACCAGATGCATATCCCAGAGTTTGTCGTAGAGCGTCTTGCCAGCCATGGGTGGATTCCTCATCAGGCGTGGAACGGCACGGGCCTTTGCATGCCCTTGGTGCTTGTGGGGTCAAAGATACCGCGCTAGGCTCGCATGAAACAAATTCATCTTTTTCATGAAGCGCATAACCAACAGGAATTCGACGTCTTGGACCTCGCCAATCTCAATGCCTTTGTCGCCATTGCCGAAACCGGCGGCTTTTCCGACGCTGGCGAGCGTCTGCACCTGACCCAACCTGCGGTCAGCAAGCGCATCGCCGCGCTGGAGCAGCAACTGGGGCTGCGATTGTTCGACCGCATCGGGCGGGAGGTCAGCCTGACCGAGGCCGGACGCGCCCTGCTCCCCCGCGCCTATCAGATTCTAGGCGTGATCGATGACACCCGACGCGCCCTGACCAATCTCAATGGTGCCATCGGCGGCCGGCTGACGCTGGCGACCAGTCACCACATCGGCCTGCACCGGCTGCCGCCGATCCTTAGACGGTTCACTCGGGAGTATCCCGAGGTCGCCCTCGACATCCGCTTTCTGGATTCGGAAGCGGCCTACGACGAGATCCTGCATGGGCGGGTGGAGCTGGCCATCATCACCCTGGCACCCCAGACCGCGGCGCCGATCAAGGCGGTGCCGGTGTGGAACGATCCCCTGGATTTCGTGGCGGCGCCCGAGCATGCGCTGGCAAACCAGAAGGAGGTCAGCCTGGCCGATGTGGCGCGGCACCCGGCGGTGTTTCCCGGCGGCAATACCTTTACCCGCCTGATCGTCCATGGTCTGTTCGATGCCCAGGGACTGACACCCAACATCGCCATGAGCACCAACTACCTGGAAACCATCAAGATGCTGGTCTCCATTGGCCTGGCCTGGAGCGTCCTGCCGCGGACCCTGCTGGACGATCAGGTACGCCGGCTGCCGCTGCCGGGAATTCAGTTGGAGCGGCGCCTGGGGTACATCCTGCATACCGAGCGCACCCATTCGAATGCGGCGCAGGCGTTCATGGGATTGCTGGATGAGGTGGAGGGGAAGTAACGCGTTCAGCGTATACCTATTGATTAGGCATGCGTTTCCGGCATTGGCAATCGCGGCCATGGGCCGCTCCTACAAGTACGAAGCTAACCTGTAGGAGCGGCCTATCGCCGCGATCAGCGCCGTAGGTTGGGCTGAGACGGCTTTATCGTCGAAGCCCAACAACGCGGAGTCACCCTGGGCAACGTTGGGCTTCGCTGCGCTCAACCCAACCTACGGTGCCGTCAGGAACGCATCAGCCCTTCTTGAGTTTCTTCAGGCGCTTCCTAGACTTGTCGATGACTTCCTTGCGCTCGCGGTCCTTCAGCTCTTTCCATCCCTTGATCTCTGAGCGTTTGCGGCCACATCCCTGGCAGACGTCGTCTTTGATCTTGCACTGGCTGATGCAGGGACTTTCGACCTTACCCACGGCAACCTCGGAAATGAAAAAGGCCCTGCAGTATAACCACTGCAGGGCCCTGTCCAGCGCCATCGGGCAGGATGGCGGGCTATGGGGGCGATTTAGAAAACCGCTTGAACCTTCAGGCCGCCCACCACGGCATTGTCGACCTCACGTACACCACCTGGATTCTTGATGTACTGGAGGTTGGGACGCACGGTCAGCCAGTTGGTCACGTGCACGCCGTAGTAGATCTCGGCGTCGTACTCGTTGTGCTGCAGCGGCGTGAAGGCCGGATCGTTGTAGTCGGTGGCATCGGCGGCCTGGTTGAGGGCGCGCTGATTGTCGCGGAAGTCGCTGTTGGTGCTGATGCGCGCGATGCCGAAGCCGATGTCATCCTTGGGACGACCGTCGAAGGGGCCCTTGTAGACCAGGCCGGCCTGCACGTAGTTGCTGACCTTGTTGACGTCCTTGGCATGGGCGGTGAAGTTGGCGAACACCGACAGGCCACGGCTCGGGTCATCGTTGTGCGCGGTGATCTGCTGGCGCGCCACGACCCAGTAGCCGTGCTTGCTGGAGTGCTCCTTGTAGTCCAGCCCGGTGAGGGCCGCGGAGTTGCCATTGACGTCTTCGTAGACGTCGTTGGCATCGGCAGTGCTGTAGTAGTAGCCGACGCGGTATTCGCCCGGCAGGCCGTTGACCTTGGGCGACCAGACCATTTCCACCGGCAGGACCGCACCCTTGGTGCCGCTGCTGTTGAGCTTGAAGCCGTTGCCGGTTTCCAGCAGCGACGGATTCTGCTCGTAGGCCCCGACCTGGACGAACAACTCGGGGGTCAGGCTGTACTTGACGCGCAGGGCCCACTGACTGACCGGCCAGTTGTACCAGATGCCTTCCCAGTTACCGACCTGGGAACCGCAGAACGCCAGGTTCTGGAAGTCGCACTCGAAGGAGTTGAAGTCCTCGCCTTCGCCGAAGCGACCAGCCTTGATATCCAGGCGACCGTCGAAGAAGCCCTTGGACAGCCACAGCTGGGTCAGACGCCAGGTCTGGCCACGGCCATAGACTTCCTGCACCGAGGAGTAGCCGCCGACGCGCGGATCGGTGATGCGGTCGTCGGTGAGGTTGCGGCCGTCACGGGAGGTGATGGCCAGCTTGAACACCGAGTTTTCCCAACCGGCGATCTTGTTCATGTCGCCCCACAGGCCAAACATGTACTGCGAGCTCCAGCGCCCGGTGCGATCGTCGTCGTAGCCGCCACGCAGGTTGGTCGCGCCCTCGCCCACGTATTCGAGCTTGATGTCCCAGCCCTTGTCGCGCAGGTCCTTGCGCACGCCACCCCAGTCACCGGTCATGGT
This sequence comes from Pseudomonas benzopyrenica, assembly GCF_036884265.1. Lineage (NCBI taxonomy): Bacteria > Pseudomonadati > Pseudomonadota > Gammaproteobacteria > Pseudomonadales > Pseudomonadaceae > Pseudomonas > Pseudomonas benzopyrenica. The sequence goes on from NZ_CP145723.1 coordinate 2,759,800, forward strand.
GTTGCCCAGCGGCTCGAAGGCGGCCTCGGTGTTGTTGACGCCACTGAAGTTGCCACCCGGATTGGCCTGGGGCGCCGCCTGGGCACCCGCGGCGACCGCCAGGGCCAGCAGCGATACCAGGGGCAGTGCGCGCCCCGGACGATTCTTGTGGTTTTGCTTGTTCATTACTGAGATCCCTTTTTATTGAAGTGATGACACCCAGGGCACGAAACCCGCGTCTCTAATACTTAGAACCTATTCAAAGTCTGCTGCGCGTCGGCCAAACGGCGTTGAAAAGGGCCTGGAAGGCCAGCTCCGTCGGAATGCTCATTTACCACTCGTAAACTCCGCTTCCTCAGCCCTTTTCGCCTGGTTTGGCTCTAGCTCGCGAGACTCTGAACAGGCTCTTACGGCAGGACGTTGAGGACTTCGTAACAGGCACCCATGGTGTGGTAGTCGACCTTGCCGGCCGGACTCTTGTCGTCGGAGTACTTGTGGTTCCGACGGTCGAGCAGGCGCCACCACGCGCCGTGCTCGTGATCGATGAAATGCTTCCAGCTGTAGCGCCAGAGCGCCTCATAGTGTTCCCAATAGCGGGCCTCGCCACTGCGCTCGGCCAGCAGCGCCGCGGCGGCCAGGGCCTCGGCCTGCACCCAGAAATACTTGTCCGGATCGCAGGGTGAGCCGTCCGGGGCGAAGCCGTAATAGAGGCCGCCGTGCTCGCCGTCCCAGCTCAGGCGCCAGGAGATATCGAACAGCGCCTGGGCGCGCGGAAGCAGCCAGGACTGGGGGCGATGGCGTTCGAGGATCAGCAGCAGCTTGGCCCATTCGATCTGGTGCCCCGGCTGGAAACCCCAGGGCCGGAACAGGTTGGCCGGATCGTCGCGGTTGTAGTCCCAGTCGATGGACCAGTCGCTGTGGTAGTGCTCCCAGACCAGGCCACCGGGGACCTCGTCGGCCACCCCGCCCTGCCCTTGGGTCAAGGCCGCCTGGCGCTGGGTCATGTTGCGCGCCAGGGTCTCGGCGCGATCCAGGTAGCGCACCTCGCCGCTGGCTTCGAAGGCGGCCAGCAGGGCTTCGCAGGCGTGCATGTTGGCGTTCTGGCCGCGATACGGGGCCACGGTCTGCCAGTCGGCGCTGATCTCGTCGACATAGAGGCCATCGGCTTCACGCCAGAAATGGGTTTCCAGGGATTCCCAGGCTTCGCTCAGCCAGCCACGCGCCTCCTCGATCCCGGCGAGCAGGCCATGGGCATAGGCCAGCACCACGAAAGCCAGGCCGTAGCAGTGATTGGTGCCATCCACCACGGTGTCGCCGTCGAGCAGCCAGGCATAGCCGCCGTTGGCCTGGCGATGCCGCTCGCGCAGGTACCTCAGGCCATGACGGGTCGCATCCAGGTAGGCCGGATCGCCATAGTGCCGGTAGGCCATGGCGAAATCGAAGACGAAGCGGGTACTGGAGACCAGATGGCGGGTCTGGCGGTCGTAGACCGTGCCGTCGTCCTTGAAGAAGTGATAGAAGCCGCCTTGGGGGTCGACACAGCGGGGATGGTAGAACGCCAGGGTGTGGCGGACGTGTTCCAGCAGGGTGTCGCGACGACGAAAATCGGGGAAGTCCATCGGGTTTCCTTGGCGGCTATTGTTGTTGTGGGAAAGCGGTCTAGTGAGGGCTCACCTGCAGCAGGGCTTCGACATCGGCACGGGTCGGCGCATAGGCGCCGGCATGGCGGCAGGACACCGAGGCACTGGCCGCGGCGAATCTCAGGCGCTGCTGCAGGTCGGTCAGGCCCAGCAGGCCCGAGGCCAGCCAGCCGGCCATGGAGGCATCGCCGGCGCCCACGGTATCGACGACGTCCACGGCGATGGCGGGCTGCTGCCATTCGCCGTCCGGGGTATAGAGCACCAGGCCGTGCTCGCCACGGGTGAAGAGAATGCGGGCCTGTGGATTGAGGGCGCGCAATTCGTCCAGCGCGGCGCGCTCGTCCAGGCCCGGATAGATCTGGCGGATATCTTCGTCGGACAGCTTGATGTCGTCGGCCAGGCGCACCAGTTCGGGAAAGGTCTGCTGGCGATAGCGATCGTCCATCAGGTTGCGCCAGTTGGGATCGTAGCTCAGGCGCTTGCCAGCGGCCTTGGCCTGGCGCGCCAGGTTCAGCAGGGTATCGGCCAGCGGATAGCGGGCCAGGCTGATGCAGCTGAAATGGCAGACTTCGGCGGCCTCCAGCCAGCCTTCGGGCAGCAGCGCCGGATCGAACTGAAGATCGGCTTCGCCAGCGAAGAAATAGCGCGGCGGGCGGCTCGACGGCACGATGGCCACCAGCGGGTCGGCGGCGACGCGCTGGAGGAAGCGGGTATCGAGACCGGCGGTTTCCGATTGCCAGGCGATCTCGTCACCCAGGCCATCCTGACTGATGGCACCACCGAAGGCGCTTGTCACGCCCAGCCGGGCCAGGCCACGCGCCACGTTCCAGGGGGCGCCGCCTGGATAACCCCGCCATTCGCCAGGATTACCCTGGACGATGTCGGTGAGGGCTTCGCCAAAGACCACAACGCGGGGTAGTGCCATTCTTGTTCTCCTGTCTGTCACGGCAGCCGGGAGTCGATCCCGAGCCTTTGGTAAGGCCGCAACCCGACCTCAGGCGCGGCGGCGGGCGGACCTTACCACTGCTGTAACGTTTCAGCCATGAACTCCGTTCAAGAAAGTCGGCGACCGCTGGCTGGATCGAACAGCACCGCCCGTCGCGAATCGATCCGCCACAGCACCTGGTCGCCGGCCCGCGGCGCTTCACCCGGCGCGACCCGGCAGCAGACCTTGGTGCCGTTCCATTCGGCGTACAGCAGGGTGTCCGGGCCGGTCGGCTCGACTACCTGGATCCGCGTCAGGATGCCTGGCACCGCGTTGTCCGCCGGATGCGCCGACTGGATCTGCTCCGGACGCACCCCAAGGATAGCCTCTCGGCCAGCCAGCGCCGGATCCAGTTCCGGCAAGTCCACTTGGCTGTCGCCGGTGTCGCCGGTGACCCGCGCGACCACCCTGCCCTCACGGGCTTCGAGACGCACCGGCACGAAGTTCATCGGCGGCGAGCCGATGAAACTGGCGACGAAGAGGTTGGCCGGATCGTTGTAGATCTCTTCAGGGGTACCGAACTGCTGCACCTCGCCATCCTTCATCACCGCGACCCGATCTCCCAGGGTCATGGCTTCGATCTGGTCATGGGTGACGTAGACCGTAGTGGTCTGCAGGCGCTGGTGCATCAGCTTGATCTCGGTGCGCATCTCCACCCGCAGCTTGGCGTCGAGGTTGGACAGCGGCTCGTCGAACAGATAGAGCTTGGGCCGGCGCGCCAGGGCACGGCCCATGGCCACCCGCTGCTGCTGGCCACCGGAGAGCTGCGCCGGCTTGCGCTCCAGCAGGTGCTCGATCTGCAGCAGCTTGGCCACGCGCGCCACCTCGGCGTCGATCTGCTCCTTGGGCGTCTTGCGGATCTTCAGGCCGAAGGCGATGTTCTCGCGCACGGTCATGGTCGGATACAGGGCGTAGGACTGGAACACCATGGCGATATCCCGGTCCTTGGGCTCGACCTGGGTGACGTCCTCGCCGTCCAGGCAGATGGCGCCGCTGCTGATGTCTTCCAGGCCGGCGATGGCGTTCATCAGGGTGGATTTGCCACAGCCGGAGGGGCCCACCAGGATGAGGAACTGACCCGCGTCGATGCGGATGTCGATGCCCTTGAGGGCTTCCTGGGCGGCGTTGCCGTAGGTCTTGCGTACGCTTTTGAGTTCGAGAGCTGCCATGGTGGCCTTCCTTATCCTTTGACCACGCCCGAGGTCAGGCCCCGGACGAAATACTTGCCAGCGAAGATGTAGACCAGCAGCGTCGGCAGCGCGGCGATCATGGCGGCGGCCATGTCGACGTTGTATTCCTTCGCGCCGGTGCTGGTGTTGACCAGGTTGTTCAGGGCCACGGTGATGGGCTGCGACGAGCCGCTGGCGAACACCACGCCGAACAGGAAGTCGTTCCACACCTGGGTGAACTGCCAGATCAGGCTGACCATCACGATGGGCGTGGACAGCGGCAGCAGGATCTTGAAGAAGATGGTGAAGAAGCCCGCTCCGTCCAGCCGCGCTGCCTTGATCAGGGCATCGGGGATGCCCACGTAGTAGTTGCGGAAGAACAGCGTGGTGAAGGCCAGGCCGTAGATCACGTGCACCAGCACCAGGCCGGCGGTGGTGTTGGCCAGGCCCAGCTGGCCGAGGGTGAAGGACATCGGCAGCAGGATCACCTGGAAGGGAATGAAGCAGCCGAACAGCAGCAGGCTGAATAGCAGATTCGAACCGCGGAACTGCCACTTCGACAGGGCGTAGCCGTTGAGCGCGCCGATGAAGGTGGAGATGATCACCGCGGGCACGGTGATCATGAAGGAGTTCCAGAAGTAGCTGTGCACCACGTCCCAGGCCTTGAGCCAGCCGATCACCGTCCAGTCCAGGGGCAGGCTCAGCAGGTTGCCGGTGCGGACATCGTCCGGGGTCTTGAAGCTGGTCAGCAGCATCACCAGCAGCGGTACCAGATAGACCGCGCAGGCGATGATCAGGGTGGCGTGGATGGCCACGCGATTGACGTTCAGAGCCTTAGCCATTTCGCTTGCTCCGCAATTCCGAGTAGAGGTAGGGCACCAGCACCGCTAACACCGCGCCGAGCATCAACACCGCACTGGCCGAACCCAGGCCCATCTGGCCGCGGGTGAAGGTGTGCTGGTACATGAACACCGCCGGCAGGTCCGAGGCGTAGCCGGGACCACCCGCGGTCATGGCCATGACCAGGTCGAAGCTCTTGATGGCGATGTGGGCGAGGATCATCACCGCACTGAAGAACACCGGCCGCAGGCTCGGCAGGACGATGCGCAGGTAGATGATGGGCAACCCTGCCCCGTCGACCTGGGCGGCGCGCAGGATGGAGGAATCCACACCGCGCAGACCAGCGAGAAACATCGCCATGACGAAACCCGAGGCCTGCCAGAGGGCGGCGATCAGCAGGCAGTAGATGACCCGGTCGGGGTCCACCAGCCAGTCGAAGCGAAAGCCTTCCCAACCCCAGTCGCGCAGCAGCTTGTCCAGGCCCATGCCGGGGTTGAGCAACCACTTCCAGGCGGTGCCGGTGACGATCATCGACAGCGCCATGGGATAGAGGTAGATGGTGCGGATGAAGCCTTCGCGGCGGATGCGCTGGTCCAGCAGGATGGCGAAGAAGACGCCGATGGCCAGGCTCAACAGGATGAACAGGCCGCCGAAGATCGCCAGGTTCTTGCAGGCCACCAGCCAGCGGTCGTTTTCCAGCAGCCGTGCGTATTGGGCGAAACCGGCGAAATTGTAGCTGGGCAGGAAGCGCGAATTGGTAAAGGAGATCACCGCCGTCCACAGCATGTAGCCATAGAGGCAGACGACCATGGCGATGGCCGTGGGCGCCAGCACCAGCTTGGGCAGCAGGCGCTGCAGCCGGTCCGGGCGTCGGCTGACCGCCGTCGCGGGAAGAGTTTCGGTAAGAGCCATGGAGGCGTTCTCAGGGGTGGTATTATCTGGGCGTCAGGCATTTGGATGATCGCGGCCATGGGCCGCTCCTACAGCCGACGATTGGCCTGTAGGAGCGGCCTACGGCCGCGATAAACAATCCTTACCGATGGCTGTTTGCGCTTACTTCGCGGCCTGGATGGCGGCGACCAGTTGCTCGGTGGCCTTCTTCGGATCGGCGTTGGCGTCGTTGAAGAAGTTGGTCACCACGTCGAAGATCGCACCCTGCACATAGCTGGTGTTGGCCATGCTGTGCGCCATGCTCGGCTCGGCCTTGCCCTCGGCATTGGCCGCCTGGAAGTCCTTGGCGGACTGCTGGGCGCAGCTGTCGAACTTGGCCAGGTCGATGTCGTTACGCACCGGGATGGAGCCCTTGTTGAGGTTGAAGACCTCCTGGAAGGGCTTGTCGATGACGGTGCGCACCAGATCGTCCTGGGCCTTCTGGTTGTCCTTGTTCTTGATCTTGAACATGGCCAGGGAGTCGATGTTGTAGATGAAGTCGCCCTGGGTGCCTGGCATGACCACGCATTCGTAGTCGACGCCCGGCTTCTTGCCGGCGGCGGTGAATTCGGCCTTGGCCCAGTCGCCCATGATCTGCATGCCGGCCTTGCCCTCGATGACCATGGCGGTGGCCAGGTTCCAGTCGCGACCGGCGGCGTTGGGATCGACGTAGCCCTTGATGCGCTTAAAGGTCTTGAAGACCTCGACCATCTTGTCGCTGCGGATGGTGTCGGCATCGGTCTGCACGAAGACCTTGTCGTAGCCTTCCGGGCCCATGATGGCCATGACCAGGGATTCGAAGATGGTGCCGTCCTGCCAGTTCTGACCACCGTGGGCCAGGGGCACGACGCCAGCGGCCTTCAGCTTGTCGGCGGCTTCGAAGAATTCGTCCAGGGTGGTGGGGACCTTGGCGCCGGCCTTCTTGAAGACGGCGGGGTTGATCCACAGCCAGTTGATGCGGTGGATGCCGGCCGGCACGGCGACGTACTCGCCGTCGTGCTGCATGGTCTGAGCCACGCGCTTGGGCAGGATGGTGTCCCAGTTACCCTGCTTGGCGATGTCGCTGATGTTGGCCAGGAAGCCCATGCTGGCCCACTCCTGGATGTCGGGGCCTTTCAGCTGGGCAGCGGACGGCGGGTTGCCAGAGACGGCGCGGGTCTTGAGCACGGTCATGGCGGCTTCACCGGCGCCACCGGCCACGGCGAAGTCCTTCCAAGTATCGCCCTGCTTCTGCATCAGTTGCTTGAGCACATCGACGGCGCGAGCCTCGCCACCGGAGGTCCACCAGTGCAGCACCTCGACCTCACCGGCATGGGCGGTCAGGGGGGCAGCCAGCGCGGCGCAGGAAAGGGAAACGGCGAGAGCGAGACGATTCAATGCCTTCATGAGGGGTCGTTCCTTGTTGTTTTTTTATTGGAGCTGGGCCGAGTCTAGTCAGACGACTGCGACCGTGGGTAACGAAGGGAAGGCGTTTTGTCACGAGCTGGTGACATAGCGGTAGGGTCCTGCCTAGCTGCGCGGTAGGGTCAGGGTCACCCGCAGACCGCCCTCGCGGCGGTTGCGCAGCTCCACCTCGCCGCCATGGGCGTGGGCCAGGTTGCGGGCGATGCCCAGGCCCAGGCCGTAACCCTGGCGGTCGGTGGCCAGGCGGACATGGGGCTGGAACACCTGCTCCAGCTCCTGCTCGGGCACCCCTGGCCCTTCGTCGTCGACATGCAGGACGAAGGCATGACCGTCGTCCTCCACCTGCAAATGAGCGCGATGGCCATACTTGAGGGCGTTGTCCAGCAGATTGCCGATGCACCGCTTGAGCGCCAGGGGCTTGCCCAGCAGGGTGCCCTGGGCTTCTCCGGTGAGGCATACCCGCGGGGGCTGCTCCTGGGTGAAGGGCTCCACCAGCTGCACCAGCAGCGCCTGCAGGTCGACCGGCTCCAAGTTCTCGTGAATGTCGGTGTCCTTGACGCACTGCAGGGCGCCCTTCACCAACAGATCCAGCTCGTCCAGATCACGCACGAGCTTGGCCTGCATCACCTCGTCGTCCACCAACTCGGCGCGCAGGCGCAGCCGGGTGATGGGGGTACGCAGGTCGTGGGAGATGGCGCTGAACAGCTGGGCGCGCTCGTCCAGGTAACGAGCGATGCGTTCACGCATGGCGTTGAAGGCGCGGGTGACCTCGCGGATTTCCTGGGCACCCTCCTCCCGCACCGGCGGTGTATGCACCTCCAGCGACAGCTCCCGTGCGGCGCGCGACAGGCGTTTGAGTGGGCGACTCTGCCAGCGGATCAGCAGGCCGATGAACAGCAGCAGGAAGGCGCTGCTGAAGACCATGAACAGCAGCTGCTGCAGGGGCAGCCAGGACTCGTCCAGGCTGTAGTAAGGCGCCGGCATCAGGGTCGCCAGATACACCCACTCCCCTTCGCCGATGCGGATCTGGGTCACCAGCACCGGCGGCTCCAGCGGCTCTAGACTCAGGGCATAGTGCGCCCAGGAGCGCGGCAGTTCGTCGAGCGCCACCGCACCGTTGAACAGCCGCAGCTGCTGCGGGCCGATGAATTCCACGTACATGGGCATGGTGGCGCCCAGGCGTTCGCGCAGCACCGCTTCGACCTCCTGCAGCACGGCGCGACGCCCTGGGGTCGCGGGGAGTGCCTGCATGGTCAGCGGCTTTTCGTTGAGCGAGACGAAGAAGCGTGTGCCGCCCATGTTGCGCAGCTGTTCCAGCACCAGCGGCCGATAGGCCGGTGGCAGCAGACTGAAATAACGCACGCTGGCGGCGATGGAATAGCCCAGGCTGCGGGCCGCGGTCTGCAGGCCCTGGTTGCGATCGCTGCGCAATGCGGCCGACCAGAACAGCGCCGAGGCGCCTTGGGCCAGGAGTACCGCCAGCAGGGTCAGGAGCAGCATCCGCGCCAGCAGGGAACGCGGCACCAGCCGCGCGAGCGGACCGCTACACCGCATCGGCGACCAGCCCGCTGACCTCGGCGGCGAGCAAATACCCGGAACCACGCACGGTACGGATCAGCCGCGGCGACTTGCCGGTGTCTCTCAGACGCTGACGCAGGCGACTCACCGCCATGTCGACGATGCGTTCCAGCGGCAGCACCTCGCGGCCCCGGGTGGCATTGGCGATGGTGTCGCGGTCGAGGATTTGCTGAGGATGATCGAGAAACAGCTTGAGCAGGGTGAAATCGGCGCCCGACAGGATGACCTCCTCGCCGTCGCGGTGGAACAGCCGATGACTGACCGGATCCAGGCGCCAGTCGTCGAAGGTCAGCAGACCGGTAGCCACCGGACGCGTTTCGCCAAAGCCGGCCCGGCGCAACAGCGCCTTGATGCGCGCCAGCAGTTCGCGGGGGCTGAAGGGCTTGCCCAGATAGTCGTCGGCGCCCAGCTCCAGGCCAATGACCCGATCCGCCTCGTCGGAACTGGCGGTGAGCATGATGATGGGCACTTGGCGGCAGCTCGACTGCTCGCGCATCCAGCGGCAGAGGGCGAAGCCGTCTTCGCCGGGGAGCATGACGTCGAGGATCAGCAGGTCGGGGACGAAGTCACCCAGCGCCCGGCGCAGCTCGCGGCCATCGCCAACGGCGCGCACCTGATAGCCGGCACGGGTGAGATAGGCGTCGAGAAGCTCACGGATTTCCCCGTCGTCGTCGACGACCAGGAGGGATTTGCCCAGGGTGGACATGGCGATGTTCGCTCTTGTTGTCTTGGCCGGAGGCCAGCTACCGGTAGTGCCGGCAGCATACCGGGGTCGGGCGACCTTGAGTAGTCGCCCACCCCGGGGTGGATCAGAGCCTGTTCAAAGGATCGCGAGCTAGAGCCAAACAAGGCAAAAATGGCTGAGGAAGCGGATCGGACCCGCGCTCGGGTTTACGAATGGTAAATGAGCATTCCGAAGCCATTTTTAACGCAGTTTGGCCGACGCGCAGCAGACTTTGAACAGGCTCTTAGACCTGTCGCGCCTCGGCGATGGTTTGATCCAGGGCGACGCCGGCACCGAACAGCCCCGGATACTCGGCGGTCACCAGCCAGGCCGGGATGTCCTTGAGGTAGGCGCTGCTGGTCTTGCCCTTGTCAGCGAAGGCATGGGCGAAGGCCCCGCTCTGGAAGCGCTCGACGAAGCGCGGCAGGATGCCACCGGCAATGTAAACGCCACCCAGGGCGCCCAGGGTCAGGGCCGCGTTGCCGGCGACCCGCGCCAGCCAGATGAAGAACTGCTCCAGCACGGCATCGGCATAGGGATCGCCCTTGAGCGCCAGCTCGCAGATGTCCGCCGCGCTGTGCAGGGCGGCGGTCCGGCCGTCCAGTTCGCAACTCGCGTGATAGAGGTTGACCAGGCCGCTGCCGGACACCACGCGCTCCGCGGAGACGTGGTTGCCGAACTGGCGCTTGAGGATCTTCCAGATATCGAATTCACGCTGGGTGTTGATCGGCAGGTCGACGTGACCGCCCTCGCTCGGCAGCACGATCCAGCGATCCTTGCCGCTGGGCACCAGGCTGGCGAGACCCAGGCCGGTGCCGGGACCGATCACCAGGCGCGGGCGGGTCGGCAAGGCGATGCCGTCGCGCACCTGGACCGAGTCCGCCGGATCCAGGCGGGCGATCGCCCAGGCCATGGACGTGAAGTCGTTGATCAGCAGCAGATGGGTCAGGCCCAGCTCGCGGCAGAACTGCTCGCGCTTGATCACCCAGTGATTGTTGGTGAAGCGGAAGTCACCCTCGCCCACCGGGCCCGCACAGGCGAGGCACACGGCGGTGATGTCATCCAGCGCCACGCCGGTCTGCGCCAGGTACTTGCGTACCGCGTCTTCCGGACAGGCGTAATCCGCACAGGCGAAGACCTCGATGGCCTCCAGGCGACCGTCACGCCACAGGGCGAAGCGGGCATTGGTGCCCCCGATGTCGCCAACCAAAGCCAAACTCATTTCAGCGCCTCCAGGCTGGAAGTAAATGCACTGGCACCCGATTCAGCCGTGCTCATGGCGCCGCGCATGAAGGCGAACAACTCACGACCACAGCCTACCCCGGTGCCCTGGGGCGCTTCGACCGTCTGGCGGGCCATCCATTCGTCCGCCGGGACCAGAATCCTCAGCTCTCCGGTACGCCCATCGACACGGATGAGATCGCCGTCACAGACCTTGGCCAGCGGACCGCCGTCGATGGCTTCCGGGCAGACATGGATCGCCGCCGGAACCTTGCCCGAAGCGCCGGACATGCGGCCGTCGGTGACCAGAGCCACCTTGAAGCCGCGATCCTGCAGCACGCCGAGGTAGGGGGTGAGCTTGTGCAACTCGGGCATACCCAGGGCCTTGGGTCCCTGGAAGCGTACCACCGCGACGAAGTCGCGCTCCAGTTCGCCGGCCTTGAAGGCGGCCGCCAGTTCGCTCTGGTCATGGAAGACCCGCGCCGGGGCCTCGACCAACTGATGTTTGGGCGCCACGGCCGACACCTTCATCACGCCGCGGCCGAGGTTGCCCTGCATGACGCGCAGGCCGCCCTCTTCGTTGAACGGGCGGCTGGCCGGCCGCAGGATGTCTTCGTCCAGGCTCTCGGCGCGGCCGGTGCGCCACTCCAGCTTGCCGTCCACCAGGAAGGGTTCCTGCAGGTAGCGCGACAGGCCGCGGCCCATGATGGTGTTGACGTCTTCATGCAGCAACCCGGCTTCGAGCAGGGTGTGCACCATGAAGTTGACGCCACCGGCGGCGTGGAAATGGTTCACGTCGGCCTTGCCGTTGGGATAGACCTGCGCCAGGGTCGGGGTCACCGCCGAGATCTCGGCCATGTCGTCCCAGGTCAGCTGGATGCCGGCGGCCTGGGCGATGGCTGGGATGTGCAGGGTATGGTTGGTCGAGCCACCGGTGGCACTCAGGGCGACCACGGAGTTGACGATGGACTTCTCGTCGACGATCTCGCCCAGCGGCATGAAGTTGCCGCCCTGATGGGTGATGCGGGTCACCTGGCGCGCCGCCTCGCGGGTGAGTTCGTCACGCAGCGGGGTGTAGGGATTGACGAAGGAAGAACCCGGCAGGTGCAGGCCCATCACTTCCATCACCACCTGGTTGGTGTTGGCGGTGCCATAGAAGGTGCAGGTGCCGGGGCTGTGGTAGGACTTCATCTCCGATTCCAGCAGCTCTTCGCGGGTCGCCTTGCCCTCGGCGAAGGCCTGGCGCACGCGCGCCTTCTCCTTGTTGGAGATGCCCGACGGCATGGGGCCGCCCGGGACGAAGATCATCGGCAGATGGCCGAAGCGCAGCGCGCCGATCATCAGGCCAGGAATGATCTTGTCGCAGATGCCCAGCAGCAGCGCGGCGTCGAACATGTTGTGCGACAGGGCCACCGCGGTGGACATGGCGATGACTTCGCGACTCGCCAGGCTCAGCTCCATGCCGGCCTCGCCCTGGGTCACGCCGTCGCACATGGCCGGCACGCCGCCGGCGAACTGACCGACGGAGCCGATCTCGCGCAGCGCCTGTTTGATCAGCTCCGGGTAGTGCTCGTAGGGCTGGTGAGCCGACAACATGTCGTTGTAGCTGGAAACGATGGCGACGTTGGCCTGGTCCATCAAACGGAGGCGCTGCTTATCCGTCGAGGATCCACACCCGGCGACGCCATGGGCGAAATTGGCGCATTGCAGCTTGCCGCGCTGCGGACCGTCGCTGGCGGCGGCCCGGATCATGGCGAGGTAACGCTCACGGGTCGGACGACTGCGTTCCACCAACCGCTGTGTGACTTCGAGGACGCGAGGATGCATGGTTTCGATTCTCCACCGGGCTAAATTTGTTGTTATTTAAAACATTCACAGCCAAATTGGCGCTATTATTCCGCTTAGCACGCGTCATGTGTAATGTTTTTTACAACAAAACCCAGCTATCGCGAGGTTTCTCTCAATGAGTATTCGTATTGCCATCAATGGTTTTGGACGCATCGGCCGCAACGTGCTGCGGGCGCTGTATACCGAGGGCTATCGCCAGGACCTGGAGGTCGTCGCGATCAACGACCTGGGCGACGCCGCCATCAATGCGCATCTCCTACAGTATGACAGCGTTCATGACCGCTTCCCTGCCGAGGTGTCCGTCGAGGGCGACAAGCTGGTGGTCAATGGCGACCGCATCGCCGTGACGGCCATCCGCAACCCGGCCGAGCTGCCGTGGAAGGACCTGAAGATCGACGTGGTGTTCGAATGCACTGGCCTCTTCACCAGCCGCGACAAGGCCGCTGCCCACCTGGAAGCCGGCGCCTCCAAGGTGATCATCTCGGCACCGGGCAAGGACGTGGACGCCACCATCGTCTATGGCGTCAATGACAACATCCTGCGTCAGTCGCACCAGATCATCTCCAACGCCTCTTGCACCACCAACTGCCTGGCGCCGGTCGCCCAGGTGCTGCAGCGCGAACTGGGTATCGAGAACGGTCTGATGACCACCATCCATGCCTACACCAACGACCAGAACCTGTCGGACGTCTACCACTCCGACCCCTTCCGGGCGCGTTCGGCCACCCAGTCGATGATCCCGACCAAGACCGGTGCCGCCGAGGCCGTGGGCCTGGTTCTGCCGGAGCTGCAAGGCAAGTTTAGCGGCATGGCGGTGCGGGTGCCGACCATCAACGTGTCGCTGGTCGATTTGACCATCCTGACCGCCAAGGAAACCGACGCCAAGACCATCAACGCCTTCATGAAGGCGGCGGCCGAAGCTTCGCCGGTGCTGGGCTACAACGACAAGCCGCTGGTCTCCATCGACTTCAACCACAACCGCCTGTCGTCGATCTTCGACGCCAACCACACCAAGGTGAGCGGCAAGCTGGTGAAGATCATGGCCTGGTACGACAACGAGTGGGGCTTCTCCAACCGTATGCTCGATACCTGCAAGGCGCTGGTCAACGCACCGGCCTGAGGTCTGTAGGTCTGGGTTGGAAGAAAGCGCCTTCGGGCGCTTTTTTCGTTTTGGCGAGAGTGTTGGGCTTCGCTATGCGAAGCGCCAACCTATTCGAATATCGCGGCCATGGGCCGCTCCTACAGTTAAATCGGAGCCTGGACCAGTCGCTACGGCGCACCGGCATGGCCGCGATACGGATCAACCACTGGGGAGGCTTATGTAGGTTGGGCTGAGCGCAGCGAAGCCCAACAGGGCTGACTCAACCCTCGTCTTCTTCGTCCGCCGCCTGGCGCAGGTCGTCGAAATCGGTCTTGAGGCCGGTCTCCATGGCGTCCAGCTCGGTGAGCAGGGTGCGGAAGCTGGTGCGCTCGGGGATCACCAGGGTGTCCTCTTCTTGCTCCGGCTCCCCTACCCCCAGTGCCGCCAGACTCAACTCGGGGTCTTCCAGCACCGACGCCGGTTCGGGTTCCAACTGGCGGACCTCGGCCAGGGGCGGCAGTTGGTCGAGACTGCGCAGGTCGAAGTAGTCGAGAAAGGCCTTGGTGGTGGCGAACATGGCCGGGCGGCCGGGGACGTCGCGATAGCCCACCACGCGGATCCAGTCGCGTTCCAACAGCGTCTTGACGATCTGGCTGTTGACCGCCACGCCGCGCACCTCCTCGATCTCGCCACGGGTGATCGGCTGGCGATAGGCGATCAGCGCCAGGGTCTCCAGCATGGCGCGGGAATAGCGCGGCGGGCGCTCTTCCCAGAGTCGCCCGACCCAGGGCGCGTACTTTTCGCGCACCTGCAGGCGATAGCCGGACGCCACCTCCTTGAGCTCGAAGCCGCGCTTGCGACAGGAGCCACCGAGCACGGCGAGACCGGCGCGCAGGTGGGCGGGCTCGGGGCGCTCGTATTCTTCGAAGAGTTCGGCCAGACGCTCCAGGGTCAGGGGGCGGCCGGCAGCGAGCAGGATGGCTTCCAGCAAGGGTGCCAGTTGCTTGGGATCGGTGTAGTTCATGGGCGGCGATGATAAGGCCGGGCGCGGGTCACGCCAAATCCAACCTGCCACCCGGATGGCGAGATCTGTGGGGTCTTTGACCTTGTCGCCTATATGGACGCCAAGGCATGCTCACCAGATCGCTACGGAGAGCCACCCATGCTGCTGATCGCTGCGCTGCTTTACCCCGACGTCATGAGCCTGGACGTCACCGGCCCGCTGCAGGTATTCGCCTCGGCCAACCTGGAACGGGAACGTCAGGGCCTGCCCGCCTACTATCAGCTGCGCCTGCTGGGCGCCGCCGAAGGCTTGGTCAGGACGTCAGCCGGCATCGGCATCCAGGCCGAACAGAGCTGGTACGACCTCGACGTAGATGAGGTGGACACCCTGCTGATCCCTGGCGGCATAGGCATCGAGACGCTACGCCAGGATGCCGGCCTGCAGGCCTGGCTGCGCGATCTGGAGCCCCGGGTTCGGCGTCTTGGCTCGGTGTGTTCCGGCGCCTTGATGCTGCCCAGCGCCGGCCTGCTCGACGCCCGCCGGGCCACCACCCACTGGGCCTATGTCGACGAACTAGCAGCCTTTCCGGACATCGAGGTCCAGGGCGACCGCCTGCATACCTATGATCCACTGGGGCGCGATGGCGATCCCCATGTCTTTACCTCGGCCGGCGTCACCGCCGGCATCGACCTGGCCCTGGCGCTGGTGGAAGCCGATCTCGGACGTCCGCTGGCGCTGGCGGTGGCGCGCCGGCTGGTGATGTTCCTGCGCCGTCCCGGCGGCCAGGCGCAATTCAGCGCCTGTCTGGCGCCCGATCCGGGACGGACGCCACGACTGGCCGCCCTGCTCGACTGGATTCCCGGTCACCTGGGGGAAGACCTGGGACTGGAGCGCCTGGCCGAGCGTGCCCACATGGCGCCCCGTACGCTGTCGCGGCTGTTCAGTCGCGAGGTGGGCATGGGTCCGGGTCGCTATGTCGAGCAGGTCCGGCTGGAGACGGCGCGAGTACTGCTGCAGGATGGCCAGGCCTCCATCGGCACCGTTTCGCGCCTGTGCGGCTTTGGCCATCCGGAAAATCTGCGACGCACCTTTCACAAGCACCTGGCGGTCAGCCCCCAGGACTACGCAGCGCGCTTCGGCGCCTGATCAGGGAGCGACAGCCATGCTGGAAATGCGGACTTCGTGTGAGCACTGCGCCAAGGCGTTGCCGATGGAGAGCAAGGAGGCGGTGATCTGCTCCTATGAATGCACCTTTTGCACGGAATGCGCGGCGGGGCCGCTGCAGGAGCGGTGTCCGAACTGTCGCGGGGAGCTGGTCAGGCGTCCGCGGCGGGTAGCGAAAGAAGCTCAAGACACCTGACAGCAAGGCACGGCACGGCACGGCCATGGCGATCCGCCGATGTGACCGCTCTGAGGCAGACTGCTGATCGCGGCCATGGGCCGCTCCTACAGATACACCTCTGCTGTAGGAGCGGCCCATGGCCGCGATCGCATCAACGCGAATCATCACGCCATCACCGCAACAACCCCGCCTCCGCACGGATCGGCTCCGGGGTGGGTTCGCCCAGCAGATCCAGCACGGCGATTTCCAGCCCACGACTGAGGGCGTCCAGCGGCAGGTGGTTGGGCTGGGTGCCGAAAGGGTCGGCGATCTGGTCGCCCAGGGCGTCCAGGCCGAAGAAGGTGTAGGCGAGCACCAGCACCGCCAGCGGCGTGAACCAGCCCAGGCTGTCCACCAGGCAGAACGGCAGCAGGAAGCAATAGACGTGCACCACCCGGTGCAGCATCAGGATGTAGGGATAGGGAATGGGGGTCTGGCGGATGCGCTCGCAGCCGCTGAGCACCGTGGTCAGCCGGTCCAGCTGGTTATCGACGTTGGCGATCAGCGGGTCACCGAGCCCTTCCTGTCGTGCCCGGGCAACCAGCGTCGTGCCCAGCCGACGGATCAGCGCACTGGGTCGGTGAGGGGCCGCGAGCAGGGTTTCCTCCCCCGCCAGCACGCGCTGCAGATCGGCAGACGGCGCTTCCCGGCGCAGGTGATCACGCAGCGCATAACCAAAGGCCAACAGCGGGGTCAGCAGCTGGCGGCGCTCGACCGCATTCAGGCTGGGCAACAGGGTCTCGACCTGGCGCGCCAGGTTGCGTCCGGCGATCAGCAGTTCGCCCCACAGACCACGCGCCTCCCAGAAGCGCTGGTAGGCGGTAGTGTTGCGAAAGCCGAGAAAGATCGCCAGGGTCAGGCCCCAGAGGGTCAGCGGGGTGGTGGTCAGGCCGAAGTCGAAGCTCAGGATGACGCCATGGCTGAGGGTTACCGCCAGGCTCAGCAGCATCACATAGAGCAGCTTGCGCCAGATCGCCTGGACGATGGACCCGCGTACCGTGAACAGCAGTTCGCGCAGCGAGGGATTCTGGGGGCGGGTGATCACCGGTAAGGCCGAGGCAGTCTGAGATGAATCAGCGCCACCCGCTCACCGGCCACCGAACGTCGCTCTTCGATGGCATAGGGGGTGAAGCCCAAGGCTTGGTAGAGCAGTAGCCCCACCACGTTTGCGTTGAAACAGGAAAGGACCACTTCACGAGCGCCGTGTGTCTCGAACGCGCGCCCTATCATCATCTTCAGCAGGTAACGTCCGACCCCCTGCCCCCGGTAGGCGGGATCAACGACGGCATTGCCAATCGCATACACCTCATCCGCCCACCTGCAGAAGTTGGAAAATCCCACCACTCGCCCATCCGCCACCACGACGCGATTGTCGCGACGCTCCGCGATGGCGGCCTGCAATTGAACTGGGGTGAGCGGGAATTGGGCACGGGGAAACCAGAACATCAGCTCCGTGGGGTTTTTGGAGAATTCACATAGGGCGGGCAGGTCACTGTCCTGGACCGGCCGATGGCTTAGCTGCAAGGTGAGGTCCTCGGGTCGATGGCTGGACGATCTTGCCCAGCTTTTTGGCTTAGCTACCAAACACTATCCCGACCAGTGTCCCGCCGGCCAGCAGCCACAGCGGATGCCAGCGGGTAAATAGCGAGCCCAAAGCACCCGCCGCCAGGATCAGCACCCACAGCGGCGCGGTGGCCACACTCGCGCCCACCAGCCAGGCGCTGGCCGCCACCAGGCCGACGGTGACCGGCACCAGTCCCGCCTGCAGATGACGGCGCCAGGGGCGGTCGGCGAAGCGTTGCCAGAGGTGCAGCACGCCGAGGGTCAACAGCGAGGACGGTACGAACTTGGCCAGGGAGGTCACCAGCAGCCCCGGCCAGCCGGCCACGTGCCAGCCGATCAGCGGGACGATCATCAGGTTGGGACCAGGCGCCGCCTGGGCCAGGGCGAACAGGGCGGCGAAGTCGGCGGCGCTCATCCAGCCGTGCACCGTCACCACCTGGCGCTGCATCTCCGGCAGCACCGAATTGCCACCGCCAAAGGCCAGCAGCGAGAGCTGGGTGAAGATCAGTGCCAGGGCCAGCAGGGTCGCGCTCATAGGCCCTGCCGATAGCTGAGCAGGACGCTGATCGGGGTGAGCACCAGCATGGTCCAGAGCAGCGGCAGCTTGAACAGCGCCAGGGCGAGAAAGGCCAGGCAGGCGATGCCCAAAGCCAGCCAGCGACCGCGCAAGGGCTGAATGAGCTTGACCGCCATGGCTACCAGCAGGCCGGCGGCCGCGGCCGCGAGACCGGCGAAGGCGCGGCCCACCAGGGGGTCGTCATGGTAGCGGTCGTAGAGCACGCCCAGGCCGACCACCACCAGGGTCGGCCCCACCAGCAACCCGGCGGCAGCGGCCAGGGCGCCGCTCCAGCCGGCGAATCTCATGCCCACCGCCACCGAGAGGTTGATGATGTTGCCGCCCGGCAAGAACTGGCAGAGGCCGAGCAATTCGGTGAATTCCTCCGCCGACAGCCAGCGCCGCTTCTCCACCAGGTAGCGCCGCGCCAGCGGCAGCACCCCACCGAAGGCCGTGATGCCCAGGCCGAAGAAACCGAGGAAGAGATCGCGGCGCCGCGGCCGGTGCAGGGTGGAGTCGTTGTCCATGGGCAGGGGTTCGTCAGATCCAGAGTGACAACAATAGCGTACCGGCAAGACCAGTGACGGAAACCAGGGTCTGCAGCACCGACCAGACCCACAGCGTCTGCTTGAGCTCCAGGCCGAAATACTCGCGCACCATCCAGAAGCCGGCATCGTTGACGTGGCAGAAGAACACCGAGCCGGCGCCGATGGCCAGGGCGATCAGCGAGGCCTGGGGCCCGGCCAGCCCGGCCACAACCGGCGCCAGGATACCGGCCGTGGTGGTGGTCGCGACCGTCGCCGAACCGGTCGCCTGGCGCAGCGCCACGGCGATCAGCCAGGCCAGCAGGATGTAGGGCAGATGGGCGCCCTCGGCGACCTTGGCCACGGTGTGGCTGACCCCGGCGTCGAGCAGGGTCTGCTTGAGGCCACCGCCGGCGCCGATGGTGAGCAGCAGCGCGGCGATGGGCGCCAGGCTCTTGCGCAGCACGCCACCGACGCGCTCGCGCGGCATGCCACTGCCCCAGCCGAGCAGCACGATGGCCGCCAGCACGGCGAGCCCCAGGGCGATCAGGGGTTCGCCAAGGAACTTCAGCCCCTCCGCCAGACCGCTGTGCGGGTCGAGGGCGACCTTGGCGAAGGTGCTGCCCAGCATCAGCAGCACCGGCAACAGGATCACCAGCAACGACAGACCGAAACCCGGCTGGCGCGCGCCCTGATCCCGGGCGCTGAACAACTCGCCCAGCTCCGCCGGCGGCTGGATCGTCATGCGCTGCGACAGCCAGCCGCCGTACAGGGGACCGGCCAGGATCACCGCAGGGATGGCGATCACCAGGCCCAGGAGCATGGTCAGGCCAAGGTCAGCGTGCAATGCACCGACCGCGATCAGCGGACCGGGGTGCGGCGGCAGCAACGCGTGCAGGGTGGTCATCCCGGCCAGGGCCGGAATGGCGATGCGCAGCAACGGCTGCCCGGAGCGCTGCGCCATGACGAAGATGATGGGCACCATCAGTACCAGGCCGACCTCGAAGAACAGCGGCAGGCCGATCACCATGGCCACCAGGGCCATGACCCAGGGCAGGCTGCGACCCTCGCCCAGGCCCAGCAGGGTGCTGGCGATGCGATCGGCGGCGCCGGATTCGGCCATCAGCGCACCGAGCATGGAGCCCAGGGCGATGATGATGCCGGCCTCGCCAAGGATGCCACCCGCGCCCTTGCTGAAGGCCTTGGCCACGGCTTCGGCGGGCAGCCCGGCCCCCAGGCCGGCGATGAAGGTGCCGATGAGAATGGCCAGGAAGGGTGGCAGCCGGGTGACGCCAATCAGCAGGACGATGGCCAGGATGGCGGCCAGGCAGCAAGAGATCAGCGGGTGTCGTGGGCGACCCAGGCGAGCGCAGCAGGATCCACAGGTGACTCCTTGTAACTTATTGTTTCAGGATCACCTTAACCGAAACAAGGTCCGAGGTACGACGTAAATCGAAATAACCCCTTTCGCTTATTGCACTTAGCTTGCGAACCTCAGCCGTTTCGCACGATCCAAACTGCGTTCGGTCATGACCGAATCCCTTACCCTTTGCTCGCAGGCGGTTGGCATGAACGAAACCTCTACTCTCTGGCAGCAGACCCTCGCCCAGTTCCGCGACGGTACCGGTTCCACCCTGCCCACCCCGGGCAGTGGCGCGGCGGCTAGCGTGGCGGCCTGCCTGGGCGTCGCACTGGTCCTCAAGGGCTTGAAGCTCAGCCAGCAGCGCCAGCCGGTGACCCGCCACGCCGAGCTGATCACCCTGGGCGAGCGCCTGCAGGAAGCCCTGAGCACCTGTGCCGATGCCGATGTCCAGGCCTTCGCCAACTACCTGGAAGCCGATCGTCAGGCCAGTGGCGCCGGGGCCGAGGGCGAACGTCGCCAGCAGGCGCTCAACCTGGCCGCGGCCAACGCCGTGCAGATCCCCATCGCTACCGCTCAGCTGTGCCTGGAAGCCCTGGATCTCGCCGTGATCGCCACGCCGCTCACCGTCGAACCGCTGCGCAGCGACACCCTGGCCGGCGGTCGTCTGGTGCATGGTGCCCTCGGTGCGGTGCTGACCACCGTGGATGCCGACCGCAATGGCCTGAAATCCGGCGACGCCCGGGAAGCCGCGCGGCAGATGCGCGACAAGCTCCAGCAGCAGGCCGATCAGCGTCTTGCCCAGCTGAGCGCCACCCCCGTTCCGCCGGCCATGGGCTGACGGCCGGTGCTGGCCCGCCTGGGCTGGGTCCTGCGCGGACTCCAGCGACGCCTGTGGTTCCGCGCCACCCTGTTCTCGGTCGCCGGGGTGGCGACCGCCCTCCTCGCCCTGCTCCTGCGTGACCACATCCCGGCCAGTCTGCCGGCCAAGGTCGGCGCCGATGCCGTCGACAAGATCCTCACCATTATCGCCAGCAGCATGCTGGCGGTAACCACCTTTTCCCTCAGCACCATGGTGACGGCCTACAACGCCGCCGCCAGCAGCGTGACGCCCCGGGCCTATCCATTGCTGTTGGAAGACAGCACCACCCAGAACGCCCTGGCCACCTTTCTCGGCTCCTTCCTGTTCAGCCTGGTCGGCATCATCGCCCTGAGCACCGGCCTCTACGGCGACAACGGCCGCGTGGTGCTCTTCGCCGTCACCCTGGTGGTGATCCTGCTGATCGTCTTCACCCTGCTGCGTTGGATCGACCACCTCTCCCGGCTGGGGCAGCTGGATGCCACCAGCGACAGCATCGAAGACGCCGCCCGGCATAGCCTGCAGCGCTGGTTGACCCATCCTTACCTGGGTGGGGTGGCGGCGCCGGTCGATGAACCCGCCAACGGCCGCCCGGTCCTGGCGGACCGCACCGGTTATCTGCAACGGGTAGACATGCCGCTGCTGGCGGACCTCTGCGGCGACCGCGGTCGCCTGCGCCTGGCCGCCATGCCCGGCGCCTTTCTCGATCCGGCGCAGCCGCTGCTCTGGGTGGAAGGCCTACCGCCGGAAAAGGACGCGCGCCTGCGTGCCGCCTTCACCCTGGATGCGCGCCGGGTGCACGACCAGGATCCGCGCTTCGGCCTGACGGTGCTGGGCGAGATCGCCACCGGGGCGCTGGTGCCTTCGCGCAGCGATTCGGGCACCGCCATCGCCATCCTCGGTCGCGCCCAACGGCTGCTCACCGAACTCACCGAAAGGCGCGAGCCCGTCGAGCCTCGCTATCCGCGGATCGAGGTGCCGGAGCTGTCGCTGGACGATCTCTTCGACGACTTCTTTCTGCCGGTGGGCCGCGACGCGGCGCCCCTGGTGGAGGTGGGCATGCGGCTGCAGAAATCCCTGGCGCGCCTGGCGGTCCAGGGCGATGCGCGGATCAGGCGCGAGTGCCTGCGGCATTCCCGCCTGGCGCTGGCCCGGGCCGAAGCCACCCTGGGCCAGGCCGAAGACCGCGTCATCCTCCAGCAACTGGCTGCGGACGTCGAACACCTCTGCGCCTCCCGCTAGCCCGGCAAGGCTAGCGCGACCAGGCCGGGTCGGTGGTGAAGGCGATGGTCAGCCAGCGGTCCGGGCCCTCGCCGCCAATGGCCTCGCCGATCTCGTCGCGGATGGCGTCCCATTCGTCCAGGGTCTTGGCCGGCCAGCCCAGCGGCACGATGAAGTACAGCTCGATCTGCCGGGCCCGGCCGACCTTGGCCACATAGGCACGATAGTCGAGAAAGCCGAAGCGCGAAACCATGCCCTGGGCGACCTCATCGACCTGCTGCTTGAGTTGCGGCGGGGTCACCATGAGGATTTCCGTGAAGGCCTGCCAGACCAGCTTCAGCGGTATGGGAATGATGAGTACGCAGATGATCGCCAGCACCAGGGGATCGATGTACGGCGTGATCCAGGCATAGGCCGTGCCTTCGGCCAGGGCGCCAACCAGGAAGGCCAGTACCAGGGCGGCCGAAATGCTGCCCGACATGATCCAGCTCTTGATGTCGAGCTTGAGAAAGTCCGACTGGATGTCCCGGTTCAAGCGATGCACGAGGGCGGCGAAGCCAAAGCAGCATACCGCAGCGACCAGTGCATAGAGCAGCGCCATGCCGAACGCCAGCGCCTTGCCGCCGCTCATCAGACTGATGATCGAGTTGACCAGCGCGTAACAGGCCACGATGCACAGCACGCTGCCGTTGAGGGCGAGCACCATGGGTTCCAGGTGCCAGAACCCCATGTTGAAGCGCTCGGCCAGTCGCCGGTCGCCCTCCGCCTCCTGGCCGTGTCTATGGATCAACATGGCCACCAGCAGCGCCACGCCACTCATGAAGGCGTCGGTCAGCGAATAGAAGCCGTCGAAGACGATGGCATAGGAACCCGACAGCACCCCGAAGGCGATGCCCACGACCGCCAGGACCACCGTGACGACGATGGAGAAGCGCAGCACCGTGCGCTCGTTGCCTAGGCGTTTCAGCATGATTCACTCCAGCCACGGGATCGCCGCCAAGGGCGGCGAACAGGTTCAATTCAGGCCAATCATAGAGGTCGGCAGGCTAGCCTGCATGGGCAGTTCGGCAAGGCTTCCATGCACGGACGCAATCAAAAGCCGGCAGGCTTCGGGTGTACACTGCACCGGTGCTTCTTTCCTTCAAGGCCTCTGACAGCAGCCTCTTCCGTATCCCAGAATCCTCAACGGCGACCCACCATGATCGAAGTTACCGAACGTTCCATCGCCGAGTTGCGTCGCGCACTCGAAACCGGCCAGACCACTGCGGTGCAGCTGGTCGAGGCCTACCTGGCCCGTATCGATGCCTACGACCCGCCCGCCAGCGCCACCGCGCTCAATGCCGTGGTGGTGCGCAATCCCGAGGCCCTGGCCGAAGCGGCCGAGTCCGATCGCCGTCGCGCCCGGGGCGAGACCCTGGGGCCGCTGGATGGCATCCCCTACACCGCCAAGGACAGCTATCTGGTCAAGGGGCTGACCGCCGCCTCCGGTAGTCCGGCGTTCAAGGACCTGGTCGCCCAGCGCGATGCCTTCACCATCGAACGGCTGCGCGCCGCCGGTGCCATCTGCCTGGGCAAGACCAACATGCCGCCCATGGCCAACGGTGGCATGCAGCGTGGTGTCTATGGCCGCGCGGAAAGCCCCTACAACGCTGGCTATCTCACTGCGCCCTTCGCCTCCGGGTCCTCCAACGGCGCCGGCACCGCCACCGCGGCCAGCTTCGCCGCCTTCGGCCTGGCCGAGGAAACCTGGTCCAGCGGGCGCGGCCCGGCGTCCAACAACGGGCTCTGCGCCTACACCCCCTCGCGCGGGGTCATCTCGGTGCGTGGCAACTGGCCGCTGACGCCGACCATGGACGTGGTGGTGCCCTATGCCCGCACCATGGCCGATCTGCTGGAAGTGCTCGACGTGGTGGTGGCGGACGATCCCGACACCTCCGGCGACCTCTGGCGCCTGCAGCCCTGGGTGCCACTGCCCAAGGCCTCGGAGGTCCGCCCGGCCCGCTATAGCGACCTGGCCGTCGACGCGAACGCCCTGGCTGGCACGCGCCTCGGCGTGCCGCGCATGTTCATCAACCAGGACCCGGAGGCCGGCACCAGCGACAATCCCGGCATCGGGGGCCCCACCGGCCAGCGCATCCATACCCGGCCCTCGGTCATCGCCCTCTGGGAACAGGCCCGCGCCGCCCTGGAAGCGGCCGGCGCCACCGTGGTGGAGGTGGACTTCCCGCTGGTGTCCAATTGCGAAGGCGACCGCCCCGGCGCGCCCACGGTGTTCAACCGCGGCATCGTCTCCCAGGCCTTTCTCCACGACGAACTCTGGGACCTGTCCGCCTGGGGCTTCGACACCTTCCTGCGCGACAACAACGATCCCAACCTGAACCGGCTGGTGGACGTCGAAGGCGAGCTGATCTTTCCCCACGAACCCGGCACCCTGCCCAACCGTGAAGGCGACCTGGCCGCCGGCATGGCCGAATACGTGCGCATGGCCGAGCGGGGGCTCAAGACCCTGGACGAGATCACCACCCTCCCCGACGGCCTGCGCGGCCTGGAACACACGCGCAAGATCGACCTGGAAGACTGGCTGCAGGCCCAGGGCCTGGACGCGGTGCTCTTTCCCACCGTGGCCGACGTGGCGCCGGCGGATGCCGAGATCAATCCCGCCTCGGCCGACATCGCCTGGAGCAACGGCGTCTGGGTCGCCAACGGTAACCTCGCCATCCGCCACCTGGGCGTGCCGACCGTCACCGTACCGATGGGCGTGATGGCCGACATCGGCATGCCGGTGGGCCTGACCTTCGCCGGGCGGGCCTATGACGACTCGAATCTGCTCAGGCTCGCCGCCGCCTACGAGGCGACCGGTTCCAAACGCCAGGTACCGCCGCGGACGCCGCCGCTGGTGGGTTGAGGGTAGACGGCGTGGACGCTGGCCGCCGCGCTTCATCCGGCGGTCAGCAGCGGATCGCGACGTTTGGCGGTTAGGCGCGCTAACCGACGTGTCCAGTCGGGTGCGGGTTATCCGGACGCCGCCAGCGGCCTAAGGTGGGTTCCAGGCGGGTGCCGTTTGCCGGCGCCGCCGCCCATCTCATTCCGTCCTGCGCGAGGGTACCGCCATGCAGCATCCATCGAATCGTCTGACCGGGCGCGCGCTGCTGTCGCTCGTCCTGCTGAGTAGTCCCTGGAGCGGCGTCGCCGCAGCCGAATCCACCACGGAACGCAACCAGCGCCTGGTCGAACGGGCCTTCGCGAACTGGAGCGCGGGCCGTGGCAGTCTCTTCGACGACCTGCTCTCGCCCACGGTGGTCTGGACTATCCAGGGCAGCGGTCCGGCGGCGGGCACCTACCACGGCCGCGAGGACTTCCTGGAGCGCGCCGTGCGTCCCTTCGCTCAGCGCCTGGCCACGCCCATTGTGCCCCGGGTACAGGCCATCTGGGCGCGCGAGGACCAGGTCGTGGTGCGCTGGAATGGCACGGCCACCGCGCGCGATGGCGCGCCCTATCGCAATGAATACGTCTGGATCTTCAAGCTGGACGGGACGCGTGCGACCCAGGTCGAGGCCTTTCTCGATCTCGTCCCCTACCAGGACGTCATCGACCGTATCGCCTTGGCAGACTCCTCGTCCGCCAGGCCCACCGGGGCACGGCAGGCGCCATGACGCCCCGCCGTTGCACGCGTGGCCCAAGACGCCCGGCTCAGACGACGCTTCGGCCGGGCGCCTGGTGACCATCCCAGAGCGTCAGCGCCAGGGCGATGGCGCCCTCGATGACCGGTAACTCCACCCTGTCCCGCGCCATGGGTGAAATGCCCAGCAACAGGCCTTCGAACACTGTCGCCAGGGCGCGAGCGTCGGTGTCTTCGGCGAGGTCGCCACGGGCGATACCGCGGCTGACGCACGCCAACAGGCCCTGGCGGATCCGGGCGCGGGCTTCGCGCAGCGGCAGTGGAATGCTGGAGTCTTCTTCCGCATAGGAGCCCAGGGTGCCGAGCGCCACCAGGCAGCCCTTGGGCAACTGCTCGTCACACTGCATCCGCGCGGAACGCCCGAGAGCCGAGGCGATCGCCTCCCGGGGCGCCAGGGCCTCGTCGAACAGGGGATCGTTCACCCGGCCATGAGTTTCCATGTAGCGGGCGACCACCTCCTTGAACAGCGCCTCCTTCGAACCGAAGGCCGCATAGAAGCTGGGCGCGGTGATGCCGCCGCCGATGGCCGCCTTGAGCCGACTCAGGGAGGTCGCCTCATAGCCATACCGCCAGAACAGCAGCAGCGCGTCATCGATTGCCTGGGTACGGTCAAACGACCGGGGACGTCCTACCTGAGCCACAGCGGATCTCCTCGCCAGAATCGATTTTTATACTAGACGATACAGAATTCATTGACCAGTCAGGCGGCCGGCTGCTTAGATATATACCGATCGATACATATCTAAGGAGCATTGCCGTGACCGCGACACCCGATCCCGAACGCCTGCCCGTGGCCGCGCTATTGGCGCTGGCGATGACCGGTTTCATCTGCATCATGACCGAGACCCTGCCCGCTGGCCTGCTTCCCGAGATCGCCCAGGGGCTCACGGCCTCCCCGGCCCTGGCCGGCCAGACGGTGACCGCCTATGCCGCCGGCTCGTTGATTGCCGCGATTCCCCTCACCCTGGCGACGGCGCGCTGGCGGCGGCGCCGGGTGCTGCTGGCGACCATCCTGGGCTTCTTGCTGTTCAACACCCTGACCGCGCTCTCCTCCAGCTATGCGCTGACGCTGATCGCCCGCTTCGCCGCCGGAGCCGCGGCCGGCCTGGCCTGGAGTCTGCTGGCCGGCTATGCCCGGCGTCTGGTAGTGCCACGCCTGCAAGGGCGGGCGATGGCCATTGCCATGATCGGTACCCCGGTCGCCCTGTCCCTGGGCGTGCCCCTGGGAACCTGGCTAGGCGGCCTGCTGGGTTGGCGGCTGGCGTTCGCGGCCATGTCCGCTCTCACCCTGGGCCTGATCGTCTGGGTCCTGGCCAAGGTGCCCGACTATCCGGGACAGACCGAGGGCCAGCGCCTGCCGCTGCGCCAGGTGTTCGCCACACCCGGCATTCGCGCCATCCTCGGCGTGGTCTTTACCTGGATGCTGGCGCACAACCTGCTCTACACCTATATCGCGCCCTTCGTCGCCCAGGCCGGGCTGGGCGACCAGGTCGACCGGGTGCTGCTGAGCTTCGGGGCGGCGTCCTTGCTGGGGATCTGGATCACGGGGCGGATCGTCGACCACAGCCTGCGGCGGGCGGTGCTGCTGAGTCTCCTCGGCTTCGCCGCGATCGGGCTGCTGCTGGGCCTCGACCCTGACTCGGCGCCGCTGCAGTACCTGGGCGTCTTCGGCTGGGGCCTGACCTTTGGCGGCGCGGCCACCCTGCTACAGACCGCCCTGGCGGATACCGCGGGCAGCGGCGCCGATGCGGCCCTGGCGATGAACGTGGTGACCTGGAACAGCGCCATCGCCGGGGGTGGCATCCTGGGCGGCCTGTTGCTGGAAGGCGTCGGCCCCCAGGCCCTGAGCTGGGCCGTGGTGGCCTTGTCGCTGGGCGCCCTGGCCATCGCGACGGCTGCCCGGCACCACGGCTTTCCGGCGGGCACCCGGGCGAGCGTCTTACCCGTCCTGGGCCACTGACCGTCCGCGCGGGCACCCGGCCCGCGCCCGTCAGCCCTGGTGCGGGACCGCCTCCAGCGTCTCGCCCTGGAAGAAGGCCGGCGCACGCCAGCGGGCGAACAGCATCAGCACCAGACCCAGGGCCAGGATCACCACGGCGATGATGAACACCAGGCCGATACCGCCCAGGTGCGAGCCGCTGCCGAAGTCCGGCGACAGGCTGGCGATGGCGGTCTGCCAGAAGATCACCGAGAGGATGATGGCACCGAGCAGCGGGCAGAGGCCCCGCAGCAGCGCATGGCGCAGGCTGTCGAACAGGCTGCGGCGGAAATACCAGACGCAGGCATAGGCGGTCAGCGAGTAGTAGAAGCAGATCATCATGCCCAGGGCGGTGATGGTGTCCGCCAGGACGTTGTCGCTGAGGGTGCGCATGACCACATAGAAACCGCCCGTGGCGATACCGGCGGCGATGGTGGCATAGCGCGGCGTGCGCGAGCGCGGGCAGATGTGGGCGAAGCGGCGCGACACTGCACCGTAGTACCCCATCGCCAGCAGGGTGCGCGCCGGGGAGATGAAGGTGGATTGCAGAGAGGCGGCGGTACTGGCCAGCACCGCGATGGACATCAGGATCGCCAGCGGCCCCATCACCGGTCCCGCCAGGTGGGCGAAGACGTTTTCCTGGATCTCGGGATTGCCCAGCCCCAGGCCGGCGTCGCCAATGCCGGCAAATTGCAGGGTGGCCGCGGCGGTGAAGAGGTACAGCAGCAGGATTAGCAGCACCGTGACCGTCGCCGCGCGCCCCGGCACCTTCTGGCTGCCCACCGACTCCTCGCTCACCGTCAGGCAGACATCCCAACCCCAGAAGATGAAGATCGACAGCGACAGCCCGGCGGCGAAGGCGGAAAAGGATTCGACGTTGAAGGGGTTGAACCACTCGGGGTGGAAGACCACCGGCGCCGCCGCTGGCGCGGCGTTGAAGGCCGCCAGCGAGAAGCCGACCAGCACCAGCAGTTGCAGGGCGACCAGCCCGTACTGGACGCTCATGGTCATGCCGATGCCGCGGCAGCTGATCCAGACCGCGATGGCGATGAACACGCAGCAGGTGACGATGTTCACCAGCAGGTGCTGCGACAGCGCCGCCAGCTCCGCCCGGCCGCTGAGCTGGGCGAGAAAGAGATAGAAGAAGTCCACCGCCACCCCGGCGAGGTTGGACAGCACGATGGTGGTGGCCGTCACCAGGCCCCAGCCACCAATCCAGCCGATCATGGGACCGAAGGCGCGGGTCGACCAGGTGAAGGAGGTGCCGCTATCCGGATCCACGGCGTTCAGCTCGCGATACCCCAGGGCCACCAGCAGCATCGGCAGGAAGCCGACGATGAAGACCGCGGGCAGGTAGACGCCCACCTCGCGCACGGTCGGACCCAGGGCGCCGGTCAGGGTGTAGACGGGGGCGATGGTGGAAATGCCCAGCACCACGCAGGCGAGTAGCCCCAGGGAGCCGGCGGCCAGGCCCTTGGCGGACGGATCGGCCAGGGCTTCCGGCCCGGCGTTGGCCGGAGCGCCTGCAGGTGCGCCCTTGCTCTGTTCAGTCATAGGTCTCTGCCCTGCTGTTGGTATTGTTGTTCAGAGTCCAGCGTGCGCGGCAAGGTGCCTAACGCGATGCGGCATGGCGCTGGCAGGCGTCCCGAAAGGCGTCTAACAGCGTCAGGGATTCGGGGCTCTCGCGGAAATTCCACTCGGGATGCCACTGCACCCCGACGACGAAGCCGGGGGAGTCGGCCAGGGACACCCCTTCCACCAGACCATCCGGCGCCAGGGCTTCGATGCGCAGCCCCTGCGCCAGGCGGTCGATACCCTGGCTGTGCAGGGAATTCACCTGGAAGCTGGCCGGCAGGCCGAGGCGCTCGAACATCCCACCCGGTGGCACCTGGACCGGATGGGTGGGCGCGTACTGCTCGGCCAGCAATTCGCTCTGGGGCTCGCGGTGATCGGCATGCCCGGGCAACTCCTGCACCCGCTGGTGCAGGCTGCCACCGAGGGCCACGTTGAGCTCCTGAAAGCCGCGGCAGATGCAGAACACCGGAATGCCGCGATCGATGGCCAGCCGTAGCAGCGGCAAGGTGTAGGCGTCGCGGGCGGCATCGTGCTGGGTGCCGGCGAGACTTTCCGGCCCCTGGTAGTGATGAGGCTCGACATTGGAGGGCGAGCCGGTGAACAGCAGGCCGTCCAGATGCGCCAGCAGCGCCTGGGGATCGCTCGGCACGCTGCGCGCCGGCAGCACCACCGGCAGGCCGGCGTGACCCGCGGCCTCGACGTACTTGTCGCCGACGGTATGGGAATCGTACTTGCCGAGCGTCTGCCGGCACGCCGTCACGCCGATCAGGGGCATAGGGGACATGGCTATTCTCCAGAGTGCCCGCCTGGATCAGGCGGGCGGACAGGGTCAGATACCGAGGCGATCGCGCAGCTGGTAGTAGGTCGCGCCCAGCGCGGTGAAGGGCACGCGCAGGAGTTGCCCGCCCGGGAAGGGATAGTGCGGCAGGCCGGCGAAGGCATCGAAGCGCTCGGCCTGGCCGCGCAGGGCCTCGGCCAGCACCTTGCCGGCGAGGTGGGTATAGGTGACGCCGTGGCCACTGCAGCCCTGGGAGTAGTAGATGTTGTCGCCGAGGCGGCCCACCTGGGGCAGGCGCGACAGCGTCAGCAGGAAGTTGCCGGTCCAGGTGAAGTCGATCTTCACGTCCTTGAGCTGCGGGAAGGTCTGCAGCATCTTCGGCCGGATGATCGCCTCAATGTCGGCCGGATCCCGGGCGCCATAGACCACGCCGCCGCCATAGATCAGCCGGCGATCGGCGCTGAGGCGGAAGTAGTCGAGCAGGTAGTTGCAGTCCTCCACGCAATAGTCCTGGGGCAGCAGGCTGCGCGCCATGTCCTCGGACAGCGGCTCGGTGGTGAGCACCTGGGTGCCGCAGGGCATGGACTTGGCAGCCAGTTCCGGCACCAGCCCGCCCAGGTAGGCGTTGCCGGCCACCACCACGAAGCGCGCCTTCACCTGGCCATTGGCGGTATGCACCACGGGGTTGGCACCGCGGTCGATACGGGTGGCGGCGCTCTGCTCATAGAGCTTGCCGCCCAGGGAGGCCACCGCCGCCGCCTCGCCCAGGGCCAGGTTGAGCGGATGGATATGGCCGCCGCTCATGTCCAGCAGGCCGCCCAGATAGCGATCGGTGCCGACCACCTCGCCGATGCCGGCCTTGTCGAGCAGGTGCAGCTGGGTATGGCCATAGCGCTCCCAGAGCTTCTTCTGGGCTTCCAGGTGGCCGAGCTGCTTACCGGTCAGGGCGGCGAAGACGCCGCCGTCCTTGAGATCGCACTGGATGTCGTAGCGGGCGATGCGCTCGCGAATGATGCGCCCGCCTTCGAAAGCCATCTCGCCCAGCAGTTGCGCCTGCTTGGGCGGCAACTGGCGCTCGATGGCATCGATGTCGCGACTGTAGCTGTTGACGATCTGACCGCCGTTGCGCCCCGAGGCACCGAAGCCGACCCGCGCCGCCTCCAGCACCGTCACGCTGAAGCCGTGCTCCAGCAGGAACAGCGCAGTGGAAAGCCCGGTGTAACCGGCGCCGATGACGCAGACATCGGTCTCGACACTGCCGTGCAGCGCCGGGTATTCGGTGTGGAGGTTACGCGAAGCCGCGTAGTAGCTGCCGACATGTTGTTGCATGGTGAGATTCCTCTGCTTGCGAATCCGGCGCCTGCGCCGGAATCGCCGCGCCTGCTCAGAGCTTGATCCAGGTCGCCTTGAGTTCGGTGTATTTGTCGAAGGCGTGCAGCGACTTGTCGCGTCCGTTGCCGGATTGCTTGAAGCCGCCGAAGGGCGCCGTCATGTCGCCGCCATCATACTGGTTGACCCAGACGCTACCCGCACGCAAGGCCCGCGCCACGCGATGGGCACGGGAGATATCCCGCGTCCAGACGGCCGCGGCCAGGCCATAGGGGGTGTCGTTGGCGATGCGCACGGCCTCTTCTTCATCCTCGAATTCGATCACCGCCAGCACCGGGCCGAAAATCTCTTCCCGGGCGATGCGCATGGCATTGTCCACCCCTTCGAAGATCGTCGGGGTCACGTAGCTGCCACCGGTCTCGGTCAGGGCGCGCGCGCCGCCGCTCACCAGCCGGGCACCCTCGGCACGGCCCGCTTCGATGAACCCCAGCACGGTGCGCAGATGGCCTTCGTCCACCAGGGCGCCGACGCGGGTGCTAGGGTCCAGCGCATGGCCGGGCGCCCAAGCCCGCAACGCCTCCGCCACCAAGGCCAGGAAACGCTCCTTGATCGAGCGCTCGACCAGCAGCCGCGAGCCGGCCACACAGACCTCGCCCTGGTTGAAGGCGATGGCCGCCGCGGCCGCTTCGGCAGCGGCCACCAGATCCGGGGCATCGGCGAAGACGATGTTGGGACTCTTGCCGCCCGCCTCCAGCCAGACCCGCTTCATGTTCGATTCGCCGGCATAGACCAAGAGTTGCTTGGCGATGCGGGTGGAGCCGGTAAAGACCAGGGTGTCGACATCCGCATGCAGCGCCAGCGCCTGGCCGACGGTATGGCCATAGCCGGGCAGCACGTTGAACACCCCTGCCGGGATGCCGGCTTCCAGCGCCAGCCCCGCGATGCGGATGGCGGTCAGCGGCGACTTCTCGGAAGGCTTGAGGATCACCGAGTTGCCGGTCGCCAACGCCGGGCCCAGCTTCCAGCAGGCCATCATCAAGGGGAAATTCCAGGGCACGATGGCCGCGACCACCCCCACCGGTTCGCGGGTCACCAGGCCGAGCTGGTCGCGCGGCGTGGGCGCCACCTCGTCGTAGACCTTGTCGATGGCCTCGGCGCTCCAGCGGATGGCATTGGCCGCCGCCGGGACGTCGATACCCAGGGCATCGCCGATGGGCTTGCCCATGTCCAGGGTTTCCAGCAGGGCCAGCTCCTCGGCATTCGCCAGCAACAGCTCGGCGAAGGCGATGAGTACCCGCTTGCGCTGCGCCGGCGCCTGATGCGCCCAGTCACCCCGCACGAAGCTGGCCCGTGCGGCCTGTACAGCCACTTCGGCATCCTCGGCCATGCAACTGGCCACCCGCGCCAGGTGACGACCATCCACCGGGCTCAGGTCGTCGAAGACGGCGCCGCCCAGGGCGGCCTGATAGCGGCCGTCGATGAAGGCGCGGGATTCGACGGTCAATGCCTGGGCGCGCCGCTCCCAGTCCTGTCGTGTCAGCACGGTCATGATTGCGCCTCCTAGACGGTATGCAGATACCAGTTGTATTCGAGATCGGAGATGGTGGTCTCGAACTCCTCCAGCTCGGCTTCCTTGCAGGCGACGAAGATGTCGATGTACTCGGGGCTGATGTACTGGTTCATCACCGCGCTGTCGTCCAGGCGGCGCAGGGCGTCGCGCAGGTTGTTCGGCAGGCTCTGTTCGAGCTGCTCGTAGGAGTTGCCACTGACCGGCGCGCAGGGTTCGAGTTGCTGGGTCATGCCGTGATGAATGCCGGCCAGGATCGAGGCCATCATCAGATAGGGATTGGCGTCGGCCCCGGCGACCCGGTGTTCGATGCGGATCGCCTCGCTGCTGCCGGTGGGTACGCGCACCGCCACGGTACGGTTATCCAGGCCCCAGCTCGGGGCGTTGGGCACATAGAACTGGGCGCCGAAGCGGCGATAGGAATTGACGTTTGGACAGAGGAAGGCCATGGACGCCGGCAGGGTTTCCAGGATGCCGGCGATGGCATGGCGCAGGGGCGCGTGGTGCTCGGGATCATCGGTGGCGAAGATGTTCTGTCCGGTCTGCTTGTCCAGCAGCGAGATGTGTACGTGCAGGCCGTTGCCGGCCTGGCCGGGATAGGGCTTGGCCATGAAGGTGGAATCCATCTCATGGTCGTAGGCGATGTTCTTGATCAGCCGCTTGAGCAGCACCGCGTAGTCGCAAGCCTTGATGGCGTCCTCGACGTGATGCAGGTTGACCTCGAATTGTGCCGGCGCGGATTCCTTGACGATGGCATCGGCCGGCAGTCCCTGCTCCTTGGCGCCTTCGAGCATGTCCTGCAGGCAATCCACGTATTCGTCCAGGTCGTCGATCAGATAGACCTGGGTGGAGACCGGTCGCTTGCCGGAGATCGGCGAGCGCGGCGGCTGCGGCCGGCCGTTCACGTTCTCCTGGTCGATCAGGTAGAACTCCAGCTCGAAGGCGGCGCAGATGGTCAGCCCCAGGTCATCGAATTTCTTCACCACCCGGCGCAGCACCTCGCGCGGATCGGCGAAGAACGGCGAGCCGTCCTGCTCGTGCATGGTCATCAGCAACTGCGCGGTAGGGCGCTTCTGCCAGGGCTCGTAGCTCAGGGTGCCGGGGATGGGAAAGCAGGTGCGGTCGGCATCGCCGATGTGCAGCCCCAGGCCGGTGCTTTCCACCGTGGAACCGTTGATGTCCAGGGCGAACAGCGAGGCCGGCAGATTGATGCCGCGCTCATAGACCTTGGACAGGCTGGCCCGCTCGACACGCTTGCCCCGGATGACGCCGTTCATGTCGGTGATCAACAGATCGACGTACTGGATCTCGGGGTGCTCCTTGAGAAAGCCGTTGGCTTCGGTGAGCTGGACGACGCGGGGGGATATCGAATTCATGGGAGGCATCCTTGACGCTGGCCCGCTTCGTTATGCTTGCTCGTGCGGGTCTGGCAGCGTGGCTGTGGGCGGTGGTCGCTGCAGGCGCCGACCCCGTCTGCCAAGGTCCGCCCTTCCACCTGATTGCCCTCGCGGGGCTGGGCCAGTATAAATTGGCATGAGCGCAACCCATATCGGCGAATTGGCAAAGGAAGAATGCACGGATGCAATATCAAATAGGCCATGCCGATCTCAAGCTGATCCTCGCCCTGGTGCGTGGCCGGACCCTGGCCCGAGCGGCCGAGCAGCTGCAGGTGGATGTCTCCACGGTGTTTCGCGCCATCCGCAAGCTCGAAGCCAATCTGCAGGTCGCGCTGTTCGACAAGACCCGCCGCGGCTACACCCCCACCCAGAGCGCCAAGGCGCTCGCCGAACAGGCCGAGCGCGCCGAACAGGCCCTCGAAGCGGCGCGGATCGCCCTCACCCAGGGCGAGAACGTCATCAGTGGCACCGTCCGCCTGACCTGCACCGACGCCGTGCTGCGCAGCCTGCTCTTGCCGGGCCTGGCCGAACTCATGCCGCGCTATCCGGCGGTCGCCCTGGAAGTGGCCACCTCCAACACCTTCGCCAGCCTGAGTCGGCGGGATGCAGATATCGCTCTGCGCCTGTCGAACGCCCCGCCCGAACACCTGATCGGCCGGCGGCTCGGTCGCAGCTCCTACTTCGTTTGCGGCCATGAGCGCTATCGCAGAGGCTATGGCCCGTTGGCCACTGAATTGCCCTGGATCGCCCCGGACGACTCCCTGGCCGATCACGTCTCGGTCACCTGGTTGCGGCAGGCCTATCCCAGCCTCACCCCGCGCTATCGCTGCAGCAGCATGTCCTCGGTCGGCAGCCTGGTAGGTGCCGGTCTTGGCGTGGCCGCCCTCCCCGACTTCATGATCAGCAGCCTGGACGGCGTCGAACGCCTAGGTCCGGCGCTGCCAGGCTGCGACACCGATATCTGGCTGCTGACCCGCCCGGACAATCTGTCGCTGCGCTCGGTGCAGATCCTCTTCGATGAGCTGGCGAATCTGTTGAAAACCCGGATAGCGGATGTTTGCCAGGCCTGAAACGAAGCGCTCGTTCGTCGGCTTTAATGGCAACTTACCGGTAACTTTCCCAGTACCGCGTTCCACCCGAACACCCTTAAACAGAAGTTTTAACGAATTTTTCACGCCTTCTTGACGAGCTTTTTGAAGTTAAGGTCATCAACGCGACCTAACGCTTTCAAGTGCTCTGCAGACACGCGGAGTCAAGTACGAAAAGTACTGTTTCCAGGTAGGCCGTCGGCGACGAATTGCCTTAAAAAACAAGCCGGTTAGGCGATATCGAGAGTCATGGTGGTCAACTTCCACGGAGACAACGATGAGCAGCCGCTTCGCCATACCCGATAACCCCGACCGTGATTGTCTGTTGAACATTCACCGGCTTCTCACCTTGAGAATCGATCAACTGCGCAATGTCGATATGGGCAGCTCGCAACTGCAGGAGATTCTCTTCCAGTTCGAAGCCCTGACGGCAGAAACCATCCAACTGGTCGAGGAAGTCGCCGTGAGACTGGCGACCGAGGCGCATTAGCGGCCAGCGGCCGCAGCGTTCCGGGGCAGTGAAGTGTCCGGCGCGATACCGCATTCGCCACCACCTGCTCTGCTCGGAAGCGCGCTGGCTGGAGGGATTTGCGTCCAGCGAGGAGTGAGGACCGCAGGTCGGGATGCACCTGCGGGAAGCCTGTCGGGCGATAGATTGCAGGCAGCTCCTCCGCCCAGGGCATTCAGGCATTCAGGCATTCAGGGCCATGGCCGCATACAGGCCATCCTGCCTGACCAGTTCCTCATGAGTGCCCTGCTCCACCAGTTGCCCAGCCTGGATGACCAGAATCCGATCCGCCTGCCTGACGGTGCTGAGGCGGTGGGCGATGGAGATCAGGGTCCGCGGCCTTTGCAACGAAGCCAGGGCCGCGGCCATCGCCGCCTGGGTGCTGCTGTCCAGGGCGCTGGTCGCTTCATCCAGGAGGATGATCGGCGGATCGCGCAGCAGCATGCGGGCGAGGGACAGACGTTGGCGCTCGCCGCCGGACAGTTGATAGCCCCGGTCACCGACCCCGGCCCCCAGCCCCTCGGGAAGCCCGCGCACCGTGGCATCCAGCTGCGCCCTTTCCAGCGCCCACCAGAGTTCCGCCTCGCTCGCGTCGGGCTTGGCGAAGCGCAGGTTGGCCTCGATGCTGGCGTTGAGCAGGAAGGTATCCTGGGTCACGATGCCGACCAGGCTGGCCAGCGTCGCGAAGCTCAGCTCGCGGATATCGATGCCGTCGTAGCGGATACGCCCCTGATCGGCGTCGTACAGGCGCGCGAGGAGATAGGAGATGGTGGTCTTGCCAGAGCCGGTGGGGCCAACCAGCGCCGTGTGCTTTCCGGCCGGTATCTCGAACGTCAGATCCTTGAGTACGGCGCGATCGCCATAGGCGAAGCTGACGTTCTCGAAACGGATGCCCTGCTGGAAATCCTGCCGCGCAAGAGTCGTCGGTGAGCTCGCCTCGACGACCGTCGCCGGCGTATCCAGGTAGCTGAACACCCGCGCCAGCAAGGCGCGCCCCTTGGCGAATTCGATCCGCGTTTCAAAGATCTCCAGCAGCGGCCAGAGCAATTGCTCCTGCAAGGCGATAAAGGCCACCAGGGTGCCAATGGACACCTGCATCCCCAGGCCGATGAACAGACCGCCGCCCAGGAAGGTCAGCGCCGGCAGGAGATCCAGCGCCAGGAAGACGAGCGCGAATTCCCATTGTCCCGCGGTGCTGGCCTGGGTTTCCAGGCGCGCCAGCTGCGCGGAGTCACGCTGAAAGCGCTGCACGAGATAGTGCACGCGGCCCAGGGTACGCGACAGGATGATGCCGCCGGCCGACAGGGACTCGGCGATGTTGGCGGAAAGGTCAGCCACCTGTTCCTGTTGCCGGTAGGTCACCCGCTCCCGCAGCTGGGCGACGCGGCCATTGATCCAGACCAGCAAGGGAATGACGGCGAAGGAGACACACGCCAGGCGCCAGTCCAGCAGCAGCATCGCCACCAGGGTCGCCGCCACGACGCTCAGGTGCTTCGCCAGATCCGTGGCAGAGTGGGTCAACAGGGTCTGCAGACCGGCGATGTCGCTGGACAGGCGCGCCTGTACTTCGCCCGCGCGGGTACCGGCGAAAAACGCCAGCGAGAGGCTCTGCAGGTGGCCGTACAGGCGGGTCCGCAGATCGTGCATGACGCTCTGGCCCACCCGAATCGCGACATAGGTCTGGGTCAGGTTGGCGATGGCATTGAACAGCGCCACCCCGACCAGACCCGCGGCCAGATAGACCAGCAGCGTCAGGTCCTTCGCCGGCAAGGCATCGTCGACGATGCTGCGGATCAGGAAGGGACTGATCACGCCGCTGATCCCGGCGACTGCGATCAGCAACACCACCAGCACCAGTGCGGCCCGATGTGGAGCCAGTAGCTCGAGAATCCGTGCGAAGGTGACATGCCGCCTGGCCAGGTCGCCATAGTCGTCGAGGGTCTCGGTTTCAGCCGGCGATGGTGGGGAAGAAGAGGAACTGGACATTTGCGTGCTTTCAGGTCGGTCAGAGGAAGGAGCGGACTCGGGTCCGCGTCATTGGGTGCCAAGGAAGCCTTGGGCTGTCTAGGGGTTAGGACGCGAGGGCGTCGGTCAGCCGGATGTCAAAGCGCGCGCCGCCTCTCTCGCTTTGCGTCAGCGCCAGCTGCCCGCCCTGCTTTTCTATGGCGCGACGGCTGATCGACAGCCCTAGGCCAAAGCCTCCAGTGGCGCGATCCCGACTGCGATCCAGGCGATAGAAGGGCTCGAACACCCGCTCCCGCTCGCCCGGCGGAATACCCTCGCCATCGTCCTCGACGGTGATCAGCAGGGTGTCGGCGTCGCGGCCAACGGTCAGCCAGACCCCACGCTGGCAATAGCGCAGGGCATTGCCAATCAGGTTCTGCAACGCGCGGGCCGTGAGTCTTGGTGCCAAGAGGGCTTGCTCGGGCGCAGTGGCCATGTCCAGGCTCAAGGTGACGCCACGCATCTCCTGTTCCTCGCTGAAATCCGCCAGGACACTGTCCAGGAAGGCACCGAGCGTGAGTGCTTGACGCTCGGGTGGCTGCTGACTGGACTGCAACCGCGCGTAGGAAAGCAGCTCGTTCACCAGCGCATCCAGTTCGCGCACGTGGCGAATCTGCTGCTCCAGCTGTCGCTGTGTTTCAGCGGGCAGCGGGTCGGCCTGCAACAGGGCCAGGCCGAATTCCAGACGGGACAGGGGCGTGCGCAGCTCATGGGAGACCGCATTGAGCAGGTCGCGCTGCTGGACGATCAGGGTTTCGAGGTCCTGGGCCATGTCATCGAAGGCCCGCGCCAGTTGGCCGATGTCCGAGCGCGGCGAGATCGCGGTACGCTCCTGCAGATGCCCCTTGCCCAGACGCGCCGCCGTGCGCCTGAGCCGCTCCAGATCGCGCCAGTGCGGCCGTAGCCAGACATACAGACAGATGAGCAGCGCCGCACCGATCAGGGCGTTCATGGCCCAATAGGTCAGGGCTATGTCGGTCGGAACCTCGGCGAAGCCGACCCAGAGCACGTGCCCGTCCGGCAGGGGGATCAGGGCGACGCTGGGATCGCCATCGTCGGTCAGGCGGACGCGCCGCTCGCCTTTGGCCAAACGGTGGCGCTCGGCGCTCGTCAACCGAGGATCGGTCTGCAGCCCCAGCTGCAAGGTGACGGGCGCAATGTCGGCGTTCAGCTCAGCCAGCAGCGCCGGCCAACGAAAGATCGGCGTCTCCACGAAGGTCCGCTCCACCAGTTTCAGTGGGCCATGCATCTGCTCCAGACTGACGCGACTATAGCGATCACTGAACATCTGCTGCAGGGCTTCCGGGACCAGATAGCTGGCTGCGCCATAGGTCACCAGCAGCACGCAATAGAGCCTTATCAGGATCTTGAACATCTAGGCGGACTCGACGCCGCGGCGCGGTCGTCCCTGCTGCGAGACCCATCCGGCCCGTTTTGCCAGCCTGAACGACGGCCAGCGCGAACGGTAGGCGGCGCCTTCCTGGCGCTGCCCAGGCAGGATCACGAGGGTGCTTTGGCGACGCTGATCGGTGGCCATCGGCGCGGCCGAGGCGGCGACGGTTTCGACGCGAAAAAAGGGTTTCACAGGTAGGTCCCAGGGCAAGCAGGCGGCGAGCATAACGGAGCGCCAAGCCCTCAAGGGCAGCCCTTAACACTCTTTCACAAGAGACCTACAGACCTTTACAAGGCAGCCCGGGCGCGCCCTCTACCATGGCGTTCTCCACGAGGACGCCCGATGTTTCACTACCCACTCTTTCCTTCTTGCCAACCCAGAAAAAAGCGGATCCTGATGCCATCACGCACCTTGGGTCGGCCCCGCTGCCTATCCCTGTCCCTGGGCAAACAGCTCGCGGCAGGCAGGCTCGTCATGACAGGAGTGACCGTCCTGGCGCTGAGTGTCCTGCTCGCGGGTTGCTCCCTGACACCCCGCCATGAACGACCGCAGGCGCCGGTCCCGGAGCGCTATCCCGTGCCGACGGCGTCCTCGGACCTGTCACCGGACCGCCAGGGTCTGTTCGCCGACCCGCACCTGCGCGCCTTGATCGATCAGGCCCTGGAGGGAAACCGGGATCTGCGGCTGGTCGCACTGGATATCCAGGAAGCGCGCGCCCGCTATCGCATCAGTCGTGCCGACCTCATGTTCGAACTGGGCGCCACCGCCAGCCGGACGCGGGAACGGACTCAGAGCCTGGATAGCGCCTCGCGTACCGACCAGGAGCGAAGCGGCAGCCAGACGGCCAACCGATACAGCGTCGGGTTGGGTACCAACGCCTACGAACTGGACCTGTTCGGCAGGCTGAGAAACCTGCGTGATGCCACTCTGGACGAGTACCTGGCCCAACGCGAGACGCGCAGCGCGGTGGAGCTGTCACTGATCGCCGAGGTGGCGACGGCCTATCTGAATCAGCGCGCCCTGGATGAACGACTGCTCGTGAGTCGCGATACCCTGGAAAGTCGCCAACGAGGCCTCGCCCTGGTCGAACAGCGCCATGCCGCCGGCCTGAGTTCGGCGCTGGACCTGGCCCAGGCTCAAACGGCGCTAGAGACCACCGAAGCCGATCTCGCCGTCCTGGAACGGAGTCGGGCACAGGCGGACAACAGCCTGCGCCTGCTGCTCGGCGGAGAGCCGCGCAGCGACCTGCCCGCGCCCTTGCCGCTTGCGCGCCAGGGTCTCGACCTGCCCGTCCCGGCGGGCTTGCCCTCTGACCTGCTGCAACGCCGTCCGGACATTCGCGCGGCCGAGTACCGCCTGCGTGCGGCCAACGCCAATATCGGCGCCGCTCGGGCTGCCTTCTTCCCGCGCATCACCCTGACGGCCAGCGCCGGCTACCTGAGTTCCGATCTGAACGGCCTGTTCAACCTCGGCAATCAGGTATGGAGCTTCGTCCCCCAATTGCAGGTACCGCTGTTCGACGGCGGTCGCAACCGCGCCAACCTGGACCTGGCGGAGGTGCGGCGCGATCAGGATATCGCTCGCTACGAGAAGAGCATCCAGGTCGCCTTTCGCGAGGTGGCCGATCAACTCGTCGCCGAGGCGCCCTTGAGACGGCAGCTCGCGGCCCAGCAGCGCCTGCATGACATCACCGCGCGCAGTGTCGAACTGGCGAGCGAGCGCTATCAGCAAGGGCTGGACAACTACCTGAATCTGCTCGACAGCCAGCGCAGCCTCTACCAGGCCGATAACGCGCTGATCGAAACCCGGCTGCAGCTGATGATCGCCCACGTCGACCTGTTCCGGGCACTGGGCGGCGCGTGGGAGCGGAGCGGCGAAGCGGATCTAGCCGCTTCACCCGCTGCGACCCCGTCGCCCATGGCCTCGCGTTAACACTTGTTTACCGGCCTTCATGAGGTTTTACACGGGCCCTTCTGCAGCTCGATATCCTGAATTTCAGGCGCCCATCTATCGGATGCGCGTTCGCACAAAAGGAGACGCCAGTGAGGCACGTCGTAAAAAGCATCGGCTTCATCGCCATGATACTGGGCGGGGTGGCCGTACTCGTGGGGTGGCTCATAGACCCCACCGTCGCCTTGAACAACGGCATCAAGCTGGTTTCGATAAAGCGCGAGTTCCTGCAAACCGACTTCTTTCTCTGGGGCGCCATGTTGTTCGCCGCCGGCTTCAACGGCTATTCCCTGCATACCGATCTGTGAGGCCGACGCGACCTTTCCTTTCGTCGATCCACGGGAACACGTCTCCGCTCCCAGGACATTTCATGAGCCTTGGCTAATGCGCGCTTTCGGCGTCTCTATGACTCTGCTGCTGGCCTGCCTCTCCGCCATGCTCGGCCTGATCGATCTCGACGAGCCCGACGTGATACCTGCCCATGAGCCTGTTGCCCACAGGCGAGCCGTTCAAGATCCTGTTCGATGCCCTTGACCTCTGACAGCCACCACAGGCCCTCGCGGGCAGGCTGAGCCAGGATCGCCGCCGGTTGCCTTTCCGCCCGTCTCCCGGCACGGTGACCCGCCCACCTAGTCCGGAACGCTCACCTTGACCCCTACCCTGCACATCGCCGCCGCCATCCTCCTGAACGACCGCCAGCAGGTGCTGCTGGTGCGCAAGCGGGGCACCACCGCCTTCATGCAACCGGGCGGCAAGGTGGATCCGGGGGAGCAACCCCTGGAGGCCCTGATCCGCGAACTGGAAGAAGAGCTTGGCCTGGTCATCACGCCGGACGCCGCGACCTTTCTTGGCAACTACCAGGCGCCGGCCGCCAATGAACCCGGCTTCAGGGTAGATTGCGCGCTGTATCAGGTAACCATGGGCGCGCAAGATCAGCCGCTGCCGGCCGCCGAAATCGAAGAGGCGCTATGGGTAGCGGTAGACGAGCCCGGCGCTCTGCCGCTGGCGCCCCTGACCGGCGAGGTGATCTGGCCCTTGCTGCAGCGGCAGCTGCTGAGCCACTAGCGATCGACCTCGGTCAGGCCCGACCGTGCTGCAACCGCCCTGCCGGAGTAGCCTGAGGCATCAGGCCGCTCTGGCAGCGATAGGCGTCAGACCTCCGGTAACGGCCGCCACCCTCCCGCCGTACGCAGCTCGAGGCAGGCCGGCTGCCCATCCAGGCGCAACAGGTGCAGCCAGCCATTGCGCACCAGATCGCGTACTACGGCATGGTTGGCGATCACCTGATCGATCATGGCGCGCGGCGCCTCGATCACCACGTGCAGCCGTAGCGGACGATGCATCCACTGCTGACCGTCGTGCAGCGACTGGCGCGCCAGGCCGATGCGCAGGTCGCCGCCGTTGCCCTCGAACACCCCGATATGGCCACCCACCACGTTGTGCAGCAGCTTGTTGCCACTGCCGAAGCGCAGGTTGTCGGTGGTCGAGGTGAAGTACTGCAGGTTGATCCAGTGGGCCACCACCATGGGTGCGGTCATGATCAGCTCCAGTACCTTGCCCCCTGCGTCCTGGCGCCAGTCGTAGTCGTGCAGGAAGGCGCGGCCCTGCAGATCCACCGCGCGGGTGCGTGCCCGCGGCGCGGCGATGAAGGCGGCGTTGCCGGCCAGTCCCCAT
Source organism: Pseudomonas benzopyrenica (assembly GCF_036884265.1). Lineage (NCBI taxonomy): Bacteria > Pseudomonadati > Pseudomonadota > Gammaproteobacteria > Pseudomonadales > Pseudomonadaceae > Pseudomonas > Pseudomonas benzopyrenica. The sequence continues at coordinate 2,802,586 of NZ_CP145723.1, forward strand.
TCCGGCCGGGTCTGCGCCCAGTCGCGGGCGCGCCGCCGCAGCCGTCCGAGCAACTTGGCCGGCTGCTCCTGCAGCGGCGCAAGGCCCAGGGTGCTGGCCCGTTGCCGACGCACCTCGGCGCTCGCTCCGTCCAGGGCTGCCCGCAGGCGTTGCCAGCTGGGCTGGAGCGCAGCAGGAAGCGCCGCATGACCAAAGACCTGCACCTCATCCGTCGTGGTGTTGTGCAGCCCGGCCAGTACCTGGCAGTGCGGCGGCAGGTCGAGGCCGCGCACCCGTAGCCCGATGCGGACCTCGGGATCGTTGAGCAGGCCGGCCAGCAGTCGCGCATTGATCTCGCCGCTCTGACCACAGCAGGCGCCGCAGTCCAGGCCTGCCGCCTGAGGATTGTTGGCGCTCTGGCTGCCATGACCGACCAGTACCAGCAGAGGCGGCAGTTGTCCGCTGAGCCCCATGGCCTTGAGGATGCGCTCGGCCAGGTCGACCTGCTGGAGCCGCGACAGGGCCGGCAGCCGTGGTTGCAGCTGCTGCCGCTCGCGGCGGCGCCAGGCACTGAGTTCTGGCGACGGCGCGCCACCGGCCAGGCCATAGGTCCGCCCCAGCAGCGCCCCGGCATAGCCCAGCCCCACGCTTTCGACCAGGGTGAAGGTCGAGGCCGGCAACCGCTCGAACAGCCGCCAGCGGCCCTGACGGGCCAGGCGCTCCTGACGCAGCTCTGCCAGTTGCCGATCCCGCTCGGCATCGCCACTGCCGTCGTTCACCTGCAGCTGCGACGCGAGCAGGCCCGGCAATTGCGGGCGCGTGGCCTGGGTACCCAGCGGGGTATAGGCGATGGGCAGGCCGAAGAAGCCGGCGAAACCGCCGGTCTCCAGCTCCGGGCACGTTTGCTCCAGGGCGCGTCTGAGCGGCTCGGAACGCACGTCGATGCAGAAGAACAGCTTGGCCAGCGGTGCCGTGGGTGCGGCGGTGGGAGTGCTCTGGCACAGGGCCCGCTGCAGTTGCTCCTGCCAGGCCAGTTCGTCGGCGCGCTGCCACAGCTGCAGCGCCCGCCAATTGGCCGAGGGCGCCTGCTGCGAGCGCTCCTGCCAGGCCGCCCGCCAGCTGTGCCAGCGGCTCCCGGCATCGCGCCGGCGATCATCCACCAGCCACTCCCAGGCCGCGCGGATGGCCAGCAGCTCCAGCAGCGTCTGGTCGTCCTCGCCCTGCAACCGGGCCTGCCAGCGCCGATAGGCGCACCAGGAGGCCCAGCCCAGGTTGCGCAACAGCAGGCAGTCGAACCAGAGGGCCCAGTCTTCCGCCGGTAGACCCAGCTGCTCGACCGCCGCCTCCAGGGCCGCCTCGGGTTGCATTGGCAACTCGGCAATGCGCGGGTGCAGGTCGCGACAGGCGCTGAGCACGCTCAGACCCCGGTCGGCCAACAGACTGGCGCGCCAGGCCTGGTACAGCCCGGCGCTGTCCGCCGGCCGCCAATCGGCCTGTTCGTGATCGAACCAGGCCGCGCAGCTCTGGCCGATCTGCTGGGTGATCAGCGCCGGCCAGCCCGGAAGCGGCACGCCTGGCTCCGCCAGGTCTTCCAGCAGCGGCAGCCCCTGGCCGACCTCCGTAGGGGCGTTTAGTACCTCCAGCAGCCGTACCGGCGTGCAGGACGCCCCCTGCTCGGCCAGCGCCTGCTGCAGATGGCGCTCGGCGATGCGGCCGTCCTGCCAGGCCTGGCGATAGTCGGCGGTGTCCAGAGTCAGGCGGCTGCCGGCGCGTTGCCAGAGTTGCGCGGCGACTGTCTGCCAGGCCTGATCGCGCCGCTCCCACAGGGGACTGACGGCGATCATGCGATCCAGCGGCCAGGTCGGCGCGATGCGCGCACAGGCCTGCCGGGCGGCCTCGTGCAGAGCTTGGTGCTTGAGGCTGGGAAGCGCTTCGAAGGCAGTCATGAGTGGTCTCCAAGGGTGGCGCTCAGGGGCTGGGGCGCATGCGCCGGCCAGAGGCGGAAGGTCAGGCGGGTGAAGTGCTCGTCCAGGTAGAAGCCGGCAAAGGCCAGCGGGTAGAGGCGTTGCGCCAGAGCGCCGCGCGGCCGAGCCAGCAGCAGGCCCTGCAGCAGGTAGAGACCGACCAGCAGGCCCATCGCCAGCAGGGCCAGCGGCAGCGGCGCCTCGGCGAGGTGCTGGTCGAGGATCCAGCCGGCCGCCTGATGCCACAGCAGATAGGCGCCCAGCAGCAGGCCGAACATCAGCAGTCCGTGCGCCCACTGGCCGCGGCGCAGGCACCAGGGCGCCAAGCCGATCGCCAGCAGCGTCAGGGCCACCAGAGGCAGCTCATGGCCGGGCAGCAGCCAGGCCCAGAGCCCTTGCAGCAGGATCAGCATCAGGGCGGCCACCAGCAGCGCGCGCAGCAGGCCGGCTAGGTCGAGCGCAGGTGCCTGGGGTTGCAGCGCCTGTTGCCGGGCATGGGCCACCGTCTCGCCGGCGGCCAGGAAGGCATGGGCCTTGTACAGCGAATGGGCGAGCAGGTGCACCAGCGCCACTTCGTACAGCCCCAGCCCGCATTCCAGCAGCATCAGGCCCATCTGCGCGCAGGTCGACCAGGCCAGGCGGACCTTGATGCTGATGCGGGTCATCATCACCAGGGCCGCGAGGACCGCGGTCAGCCCACCCACCACCACCAGCAGGCTCTGCGCCGGTACGGCAGCGGAAAACAGCGGGGCGAAGCGCAGCAGCACGAAGCCGCCGAGATTGACCACCCCGGCATGCAGCAGGGCCGAAACCGGCGTGGGGGCCTCCATCACCTGGATCAGCCAGCCATGCACCGGCAATTGTGCCGACTTTAGGATCACCGTCAGCGCCAGCAGCAGCGCCGCGCCCTGCAATTCCCAGCCGAGCGGACCACCCGCCTGCACCTGGGCCTCCACGGCGGCGAGGATCAGTGAGAGCTGGCTGCTACCGCCCGCCTGTACCAATAGCAGGATCGCCAGCAGCAGGCTGACATCGGCCAGGCGGCTGGCGATGAATTTCTTGTGGGCCGCCACCACGGCCTGGGGGCGCTCGCGGTAGAAGGTCAACAGCTGGTGCAGGCACAGGCTGGACAGGATCCAGGCACCCGCCAGCAGCAAGAGGTTGCCGCTGGTGACCACCGTGGCCACCGCCGCCAGGGTGGCCAGCAGGGCGAGCACATAGCGCCGCTGTCCTGGCTCTCCTTCCAGATAGCGTTGGGAGTACTCGATGATCACCAGCGCCAGCAGGCTGACGAGTCCGGCCATCGCCAGGCCGAGGCGGTCGGGGTGCTGGGTTTCGAAGACCGCCTGTAGCCAGGCGGCAAGAACCAGCAAGACGCCCAGATAGCCGGCGACACGAGCAGGCCGCCAGAATTGGCCAGGTGAAGCGAGAAAGGCCGCCGGCAGCAGCGGCAGGGCATAGACCCAGGGCAACAGTGGAGCCAGGGGAAACAGCGGGCTAGACATCGTGCACACTCCTTGAACACCAGAGAGCACCAGTTTCAGGATGTGTACGGATTATTTAAAATAGATTGATCAGAACCTAACGTTCACTTTTGAAGAACGAAACATGCGCCGCCTCAATTTCCATCACCTGCACTACTTCTGGGCCGTGGCCAAGGAAGGCAATCTCACCCGCGCCGCCGAGGCGCTGCATGTCTCCCAATCCGCCCTCTCCACCCAGATCCGCGTGCTGGAAGACCAGCTCGGCCATCCCCTGTTCCTCCGCTCCGGACGCAGCCTGCGGCTGACCGAAGCCGGACAGCTGGTGCTGGACTATGCCGAAACCATCTTCGCCCTGGGAAGCGAGTTGCAGAACACCCTGCAGAACGCCCAGGAGGCGAACCAGAGGCTGCGCATCGGCTCCGTCGCGACCCTGTCGCGCAACTTCCAGGAAAACCTGCTGCGCCCCTTCCTTGGCCGGGAAGACCTGGTGCTCACCCTGGAATCCGGCAGCGTGGACGAATTGCTCGAGCGCCTGGCCCTGCACAAGCTCGACGTGGTGCTGACCAACCAGGCGGTGAGCGCCGACAGCCAGCGCACCTGGCAGTGCCGCCTGCTCCATCGCCAGCCGGTGTGCCTGATCGGTCCACCACGCCAGGACCGCCGCCCCTTCGATCTCCACCGCGACCTGCAACAGGCCCGCCTGATCGTGCCCGGGCGCAGCAGCGACGTGCGCAGCCAGTTCGAGGTCTATTGCAGCGGCCAGGGACTGACGCCGCGCATCTGCGCCGAGGTCGACGACATGGCCCTATTGCGCCTGCTCGCCCGCGACTCCGGCGACATGGCCCTGCTGCCCGCCGTGGTGGTGCAGGACGAACTGCGCAGCGGTGCACTGCAGCTCTATGCCGAGGTGCCGGAGATCGCCGAGCGGTTCTATGCGGTGACCCTGCAGCGGCAGTTCAGGTTGAGTATCTTGGAGGAGTTGCTGGGGTAGCCGGCGATGCTGGATGCGACCTCGGGGCCAGAGACGCCTTGACCTCAGGTAATGAAAGCACCGAGCGGCAATAGCCGCTCGGTGCTTAATCAAGTACCCGCTACCTCACCACGCCATTGGCCTTGAACAGCCAATCGAACGCCTGGTCCAGGGTCGGCGATGCCGTGTCGATAGGCTCGCGTGCGAGCTGAGCGGATGTCCGCGCAAACACCTCCCTCACCCCGGGCAGCACCGCGACCGGTAGCTCGGCAGCCCGCAGTTGGCGTTCGGCCTCTTCCACTTCCTTGAGACGGCGCGGAGCATGGACCACATGCGTCCTGATCAGGGCGCCGAGAAAGTCCCTGAGCGAGGCCTGGTCGATATCGCTAAGGGCATCGTGGAGCTTTTCCGTGACGCCCTGCTTCTCGGCCGCCATGAAGCACTCGATGGTCAGGGCTTCCAGTCCCTTGGTGAACACGCTGCGCAGGATTTTCAGGGCGGCGGCATCGCCCGCGGCACCTCCCTCGACGGGCTTGAGCGGTGCGCCGGCTTCCGCAAAGAGGACGACCGCGCGCTCCAGGCCAATGCCGGCGCCCAGCAGATTGGTTTTCGCGTGCGTCAACGCGATGGCCCCCAGGATGGCCACGTCCACATAGGGGATCGAGCGCTCGTCCGCGATGGCCGCGGCTCGCCTGATCTGCTCCGGATCCGCGGTGGTCATGTCGATGAACAGCGCACCCGCCTGCATAAGGGCAAGCGCCTGCTCGGCGACCGGGAGCGAGACGGTGCCGAAAACGCAGGAGACGACGACGTCACAAGCGGTCACCGCGTCTTCTATCGAGGTGACGAGTGCCAGGTCATGTTCTTTCGCGAAGGCCTGGGCTCTGGGTGAGGGCTTGAGGTCACACAGGAGGATCTCGTGGCCCGCTGCCACCCAGGGGTGCGCATAGGTAAGACCCACCTCGCCTGCGCCGATAATCGCTAGCTTCATTTGCTTCTTCCGTAATCAATGGGCAGCGTAGGCGCCCCGGTAGGTTCCAGCGGCAATCTGCGCGAGCATCTCCGCTTCCTTGCGCTCGGTCGCCAGACAACGGTCGAGCAGCTCCGCCGCCTGGGCGATGGGAAAGGCGACAATGCCGTCATGGTCACCCACGACGAGGTCTCCTGGTGACACGATCATGTCGCCAATGCTCACCGGCACGTTGATCTCGCCCGGGCCGTTCTTGTAGGGACCCCGGTGATAGCCCCCACGCGCGAAGATGGGAAAGCTGCCCTTGCTGATGGTCGCCAGGTCGCGGATCGCCCCATCGACGACGACCCCCGCGGCACCGCGCTTTTCCGCGATAGCCGCCATGATATCGCCCATCAGGGCGCGACTCAGGTCACCGCCGCCATCGACCACCAGCACCTGGCCAGGGACGAGGAACTCCAGCGCCTGGTGGATCGCCCGATTGTCGCCGGCGGGTACTTTGACGGTGAGGGCAAGGCCCGCCATGGTGCCTTCGATCCGATGGAAAGGCCGCAGCCGAGCGCCTGGAAGTCGGTCGAGACAGTCGCTGATGATCGAGGTGGAGGTGCGGGCGAAGGCTTCGACCAGCAAGGTCGGACTGGAAGCGTTGACGTTCATGAAGGCTCCTCTTGTTGGATAACGTCGAGGATAGGCCGGTGGCCAAATAGAAAAAGCGATATTAAGGTATGGTCAATCATGCCCTAGAGGAATGCTAATGGTTACGCTACGCCAGTTGTTGGCGCTGCATTGGATCGAACGTCTGGGTACCTTCGAAAAGGCCGCCGAGCATCTCAACACCACTCAATCAGCCATCTCGAAACGGGTGCAGGAGCTGGAGTCTTCCACCGGCCTGCAGCTGTTCGATCGCTCGCAGCGGGGTGCCCGCTTCACCGCCGAGGGCGAGGAGCTGCTGGTCATCGCGCGAGAAATGCTCGATCTGAGCGAGCGCATCACCTCGCTCAAGGACGGCAAGCACGTCACCACGCGCCGCCTGCGACTGGGCGTTACCGAACTCACCGCCTGGACCTGGCTACCGCGCCTGGTCACGCGACTGGTCGAGGACTTTCCCGGGCTGACCGTGGAGCCGGAAGTCGACATGAGTCGCAACCTGCATGAGCGCCTGATGGACGACCTGGTCGACCTCATCGTGATCCCGGACACCTTCACCGCCCCCGAGGTCACCAGCGTGCCTCTGGCGACCGTGGAGAATGCCTGGATGGCCGCGCCGGGACTGGTAGGGAATTCAGGCGTGGTGAGCCTGGCCGAGCTGGCCAAGTATCCCATGCTGATGCAGGGCAAGAAGTCAGGATCCGGCTTGTTCGTGAACCGCTGGCTGCATGCACGCGGAATAGAGCTACCCAGGATCCTCTCCTCCGACAGCCTTACCGCCATGCTCGGCCTGGCCTCGGCGGGCCTGGGCGTCACCTATCTGCCGCGCGAATGTTTCCGCCCGCTGGTGGACGAAGGCAAGCTCGTCATCGTCGAGACCGATCCCGAGCTGCCACCGGTTCCCTACATGGCGATGTACCGCAACGATCGGCCCTCGACCTTCGTCACCGAGATCGCCGCGCTGGCGACGCAACTCTGCGACTTCACGAAACAGTTGCAGCGTTAGTCAGGGACAGCTGCATCACCCCGCGTAACTTTTGCGGGGCAACGGTCAAGACCTTGCGGGGTCACTCGACCCGCTAGGCACCCGACTCGCCGATCGGCGCGGTAGCCGGTTCGGAAATGGTCAGCACGAAAGCCAGCGCAGCCAAGGAGCAGACGCCGAGGAAGATGAACACCGCCGTCCAGCTGTAGCTGTCCAGCAGGAAGCCGGTGATCAGCGGCGCCATGGCACCCCCTGCCTGGCCCGCGCTGTTGACCACGGATGCAGCCACCGGATAGGTCGTTCTGGTCGTCAGTCCCATCGAGTAGACCGAGAACGACGAGTAGCCGATATTGAGCAGAAAGCCGGTACCGAACAGCAACAGACTGACCGCGAGCAGCCCGTTGGGCGCGTAAACCAGCGCGACCATCATCACGCAGGTCGCTACCGCGCTGATCATCATGGTCGGTTTGCGACGGCGGTCCAGAACTCGATCCGACAGCCAACCGCCGACGATATTGCCAAGCACCCCGCCAACGAAGGGCAAGGACGCCACGAAGCCGACCTGCATCAGTTCGAAGTGCTTTACTTCACCCAGGTACTTGGGGAGCCAGGCCAGGAGCACGTTCACCACACCGGTCATCAGCAGGTAGCCCAGACCACAGCCCCAGATGTTCCAAGATCTGAACACGGAGCGGGACGTATCCAGGAGGGCGGTGCGCTCATAGCGCAGCGCGCGGTCGAGCCTGCCGAAATCCCGGTGCTTACGGACCGACTCGCTGTGCGCAGTCGTCTGGTCTTCGATGTGCTCGGCTTCGGCGTCACTGACCTGCTTGCAGGCCCGCGGGTCATTGGGGACTAGCCACCACCACAGCAAGGCCAGCAGCACGCCTGGCAGGGCGAAGGCGATGAACATGGTGCGCCAGCCATCGAGCAGAATCAGCGCCGCCCCCAGTGGCGGTGCGATCACCGCACCCATCTTCGCGGCGGACAGGAACGCCCCGGTAGCCGTGCCCTTTTCCCGCGGCGGAAACCAGCGGTTGATGGTGCTCAGCATCGACAACGGCAAGGCAGCTTCTGCCACGCCCAGGGCCGAGCGATAGAGCTTGAGCATGCCGATGCTGTGGGAGGTGCCGATCAGCAGCGTCACGAGCGACGTCAGGCCAATCGCCGCAGGGGCGACCACGCGCACGCTGACCTTGCTCAATAGAAAGCCTGCCGGTATCTGACCCAGCGAGTAGAACAGGAAGAAGGCACTGACCAGCAGACCCACCTCGGCATTGGTCGCGCCGAACTCTTTCTGAATATAGGGCAAGGCGATGCCGATATTGGCCCGATCGGCTGCAGCGAGCATGTACACGACCACGATGACCGCCAGCACCACCCAGCGATAGCGGGTCCTGGACCGCGTCTGTAGCACAGCCCGTTCCGCCACTGCCGGTGCCGGCTTTGAAGCTAGGGATTCGGTCATGAGTCCTCCGTTTTTTATGTTTATTAAAGGTGACGGAAGTTTTACGACGACCCATTAATTGAAAAAGCGATAAATAGGCACAGGCATTCATTCCCCTTTGGAATGCCAATAATTCATATACAGTTAGATATCGATGGTTGAGCCCTTTACGGTCGCCGCTCACTTCGCGGCAGCGGCCCTCTGATCAAGGCCGTACAGGCTGGAAACGCGGACTGATGTCTATTGGGCCGTCAGGCGTGTGTCCCCTGCCCCCAGACGATCCGCATGCCTCAACCACCCAGCACCCCAGGCGTGCCCTCCTCCCCCTCGCCCGCTACAATGCGCGCCTTGCCGTGCCACGCCTGATCGAGAAGAATCGCCATGTCCCTGCCCAAGCACCATCTGGAATTGCTCAGCCCTGCCCGCGATGTCGGTATCGCGCGAGAGGCCATCCTGCATGGGGCCGATGCCATCTATATTGGCGGGCCGAGCTTCGGGGCGCGGCACAATGCCTGCAACGAGGTCAGCGAGATCGCCGAGCTGGTGAAATTCGCCCGGCGCTATCACGCGCGGGTGTTCACCACCATCAACACCATCCTGCATGACGACGAGCTGGAGCCGGCGCGCAAGCTGATCCATCAGCTGTACGACGCCGGCGTGGATGCGCTGATCGTGCAGGACCTGGGCGTGCTTGAATTGGACATCCCGCCGATCGAGCTGCATGCCAGCACCCAGACCGACATCCGCACCCTGGCGCGGGCCAGGTTTCTCGATCAGGCCGGCTTCTCGCAGCTGGTATTGGCGCGTGAGCTGAATCTGCAGGAGATCTCGGCCATCGCCGCCGAGACCGACGCGGCCATCGAATTCTTCATCCATGGCGCCCTGTGCGTGGCCTTCTCCGGCCAGTGCAACATCTCCCACGCCCAGACCGGCCGCAGCGCCAACCGGGGTGACTGCTCCCAGGCCTGCCGCCTGCCCTACACCTTGAAGGATGACCAGGGTCGGGTGGTGGCTTTCGAGAAGCACCTGCTGTCGATGAAGGACAACAACCAGAGCGCCAATCTGCGTGCTCTGGTCGAGGCCGGCGTGCGTTCCTTCAAGATCGAGGGGCGCTACAAGGACATGGGCTACGTGAAGAACATCACCGCCTACTACCGCCAATTGCTCGACGAGATCCTCGAAGATCGCACCGACCTGGCCCGTGCCTCCAGCGGCCGTACCGCGCACTTCTTCGTGCCCGATCCGGACAAGACCTTTCACCGCGGCAGCACCGACTACTTCGTCACCGACCGCAAGGTGGACATCGGCGCCTTCGACTCGCCGACCTTTACCGGTCTGCCGGTGGGTCAGGTGGAAAAGGTCAGCAAGCGCGACTTCATCGCCGTGACCGAGGAGCCGCTGTCCAACGGCGACGGCCTCAATGTGCTGGTCAAGCGCGAGGTGGTGGGCTTCCGCGCCAACGTCGCCGAGCTCAAGGGCGAATTCGAGGAAGACGGTGCGAAGCGTTACCGCTATCGCGTCGAACCCAATGAGATGCCCGAGGGGCTGTATCGCCTACGGCCGAATCACCCGCTGTCGCGCAACCTGGACCACAACTGGCAGCAGGCCCTGCTCAAGACCAGTGCCGAGCGTCGTATCGGCGTACGTTGGCAGGTCGAGCTGCGCGAGCAACGGCTCCAGCTGACCGCCACCAGCGAGGAAGGCGTCAGCGCCCGTGTCACTCTGGACGGTCCCTTCGGCGTGGCCAACAAGCCGGAACAGGCGCTGGACGGCCTGCGCGATCTGCTGACCCAGTTGGGCACCACCGAGTACCACGCCCTGGACGTGACGCTGGATGCGCCCCAGGCCTTCTTCATCCCCAACTCGCAACTCAAGGCACTGCGCCGCGAGGCCATCGAACAGCTGACCGCCGTGCGCGTCGCCGCTCACCCGCGCGGTCGCCGCAAGGCCGAGACCAGCCCGCCGCCGGTGTACCCCGAGTCGCACCTCTCGTTTCTCTACAACGTCTATAACCAGAAGGCCCGCGACTTCTACCATCGTCATGGCGTGCAACTGATCGACGCGGCCTACGAGGCCCATGAAGAGCCTGGCGAGGTGCCGGTGATGATCACCAAGCACTGCCTGCGCTTCTCCTTCAACCTCTGTCCCAAGCAGGCCAAGGGCGTCACCGGCGTGCGCACCAAGGTCGCGCCCATGCAGCTGGTCCACGGCGACGAGGTGCTGACCCTGAAGTTCGACTGCAAGCCCTGCGAGATGCACGTGGTAGGCAAGATGAAGGGCCATATCCTCGACCTGCCGCTGCCGGGCAGCCAGGCCGCGGCCAAGGCGCTCGCCAGCATCAGCCCGGAAGACCTGCTCAAGACCATCCGCCACAAGCCGACCGGCTACAGTCACTGAGCCCGAGTGGGCTCCCTGGGTCGATCTGGTCTCGCCCGCCAGATCATCGCCCCGGGAGCCCGGCCGGTCGACGTGCTGTCGGCCCGCTCGCGAAATCGCCATTCCCCGGTCACTCGAGCGCGAATCTCCTCGCTGCTCATCGCCTCCAGCACGGCCTGGCAAACGGTGGGTGAACCGACTTTTTATCGAGTCGGCAGCGCCTGCCGTAACGCCTGGGCGAGAGGCGCTCGCCGTCGCTAGCAGTGCTGTCACCACGAGTCGAATCGCGCCCGCCCGTGAAAAAAAGTGCACGGCACCAGCTCAAAGAACTCAAACCTGGCTGATGCCATCCGTGGGCTCCTGGCTGAATGGCCGAGCTGGCGGACGGTGTCCTGTGTTCCAGTTGACCAAGAGCGCGCTGGGATAAAACGAGTCGCGACCGCGCCTGAGCGGCCGAGTCGTGGCGATTTCTGAACCGGCTAGAAGACCCCCTGCTTTATGGATCTCGGATTTTTCAACACCCTGCTATCGACCAGTCTGCTCGGCATCTCGCTGGCCAACTGGCTCGCCATGCTGTGCCTCATCCTGCTCAGCTTCACCCTCGCCCGCACCGTCATCGGTTTCGTCCTGAGAAATCTGCGGACCCGCGCGGAAAAGCCGGGCGCTCATGTCAGCCAGATCGCCATCCAGGTGCTCTCCAGCACGAGCAATACCCTGCTGCTGCTGGCCGCCATTCTGATCGGCGTGGGGATACTGGATCTGCCCGAGCGCTGGCTGACGCGGGTCAGCAGCCTCTGGTTCGTGGTAGCGGCCTTGCAGGTCGGGCTGTGGGCCAACCGAGCGGTGGCCTTGGCGGTGCATCATTACTTCGTCAAGCACAGCCAGGCCGACGTCTATCAGGGCAGCGCTCTGGCCACCTTGTCGCTCTGGGGCGCCAAGGTGCTGCTCTGGGCCGTGGTCAGCCTGGCCATGCTGTCCAATCTGGGGGTGAACATCACCGCCTTCGTCGCCAGCCTTGGCGTGGGCGGCATCGCCATCGCCCTGGCCGTGCAGAACATTCTGGGCGATGTGTTCGCATCCCTGTCCATCGCGGTGGACAAACCCTTCGAGGTGGGTGACTTCATCGTCGTGGGCTCGCTGGCAGGCACCGTCGAACATGTGGGCCTGAAGACGACGCGGATCAGAAGCCTGGGCGGCGAGCAGATCGTCATGGCGAACGCCGAGATGATCGGCAGCACCATCCAGAACTACAAGAAGCTGCAGGAGCGTCGCATCGTCTTCAAATTCGGGCTGACCTATGCCAGCCAGCCAAGCCAGATCAAACAGGTCACCGCTGCCCTGAAGGAAATCATTCAACGGCAGGACAAGACGCGCTTCGACCGCGCCCACCTGCTGACCTTCGGTGACAGTTCGCTGGAATTCGAAGTCGTCTATATCGTGCTAGATGCCAGCTACAACGTGTACATGGACATCCAGCAGGCGATCAATATCGAGATGATGGAAGCCTTCGCCAAGATCGGCGTGCGTTTCGCCCTTTCCAGCCGCAGTCTCTATGTCGAAACCCTGCCCGCGGATTTCCTCGCCGAACAGGATCGACAAGATGCTCAGTCGGTTGCCCAGCGCCAGCCGGTGATGCAGTAGGACCCTGCCAGGAAAAGAGAGCTGCCGATGCTGGCCACTGGGGCGTTTGTCTCCGCAGACGTCCCACTGGCGTGCAAGGACGGACCAATGGCTTAGCGTCGCAGTGAATTACCGCTCGGCTGCCGTTGGCGCCTGGCGGGCCAGCCCGTTGTAGGCGTCGAGCATGCGTTCGCACCAGGCGGTGAGCGGATCGTCCTCGGCCAATAGCGATTGCGCACTGACGACCCGGGCCCATTGGAAGGCGCCGAAGACGATGTGATCGGCGTAGGCCGGGGCTGCACCGGCCAGGTAATCCTGCACGGCCAGGGTACTGCGCAGGGGCTTCAGGACCTCGTGAAATGCTTGCAGCGAGCGCTCGCGCTGGGCGGCCAGGGCATCCAGCGACACGCCGAACGCCGCCTCCCGGGTCCGCTTGAAATAGTCTTTGTCGGCTTCATCCAGCACCGCATGGACGTCGGGCAGGATCAAGCGCGCCAGCGCCGGATGGACACTGTCGGCAACCCATTGATTGACGAAGCGCGTCAGCGCCTTGAGCGAGGCATCGCCCAGCAGCGAGGGCCGATCAGGGTACTGGTGATCCAGATACTCGGCGATGGCCCAGCTGTCGGTCACACAGCGTTCGCCGTCGACCAGCACCGGCACCTTGCCCTGCTTGGAAAAGGCGATGGCCTCCTTCTCGTGGAAGCGCCAGGCAACGGTCTCGACTGGTAGACCCTTGTGGGCCAGCGCCAGCCGTATGCGCCAGCAATAGGGGCTGAAGCGGCAACTGTCGTCGGCACCGGTCAGTTCGTACAGGCGTAGCGGAAGGGTCATCAGGAGATTCCTCTTGGTCAACCAATGGGAGGTTCGCGGGCGACTGTCGGGGCAGGTACAGGCGCCGATCAGGTCTTCTGGGACAGCGGCAAACCGCTATAAGTACCCGACCGCTTGCGCTTTCTTTGGGTCGCTATGGCGAAGGTCCCTGGCCAGGCGACGCTCGCGGGAACCTGCCCACAGACTGGGCTCTCCTCCACCGTATCGGCTACAGTTCAGCCAACCCTTTGCCTGTCGCGAAGGCTTGGCACCAGAAGAGCCACGCGTTAGCCAAGGCGCGCAGAGCACCACACGCCAGGAGTCACGCATGGAGCAGGACAATCAGCAACAGGACTACCTCACCACCCTGGAGTCGCTGGAAACCCTCTACGGTGAGGTCGCGGCACCCTCGATCCTCAAGGAAATCGATCATATCCACCCCGCGTACCAGCCCTTCATCGAGGCGGCATCCTTCGTGGTCCTGGCCTCGTCAGGACCTCAGGGGCTCGATGCCTCTCCCCGCGGCGATGCGCCGGGCTTCGTGCAGGTCGAGGACGCCAGGACGCTCTACCTGCCGGACCGCCGGGGCAACAACCGCCTGGATACGCTGCGTAATATCCTCCAGGATCCCCGGGTAGCGCTGCTGTTCCTGATCCCTGGTATCGGCGAAACCCTGCGCGTCAACGGCACCGCCCGCATAGCGGTCGATCCGACCTTGCTGGCCCGCTTCGAGGTCAAGGGCCAGCGCCCGCGAACGGTGCTGGAAATCAGGGTCACCAGCGTCTACTTCCAGTGCAGCCGCGCGGTGATCCGGGCCGGCCTGTGGGATCCTGCCAGGCACCTGGCGCGCAGCGCGCTGCCTTCTCCCGGCACCATCCTCAAGCAGCTCTGCCCGACTCAGGTGGACGGCGACGCCTACGACCAGGCCCTGCCGCAGCGCATCGCCAGCACGCTCTACTAGGGCTGCCCGGCACTGCCTCCAGCCCCCATCAAGGACCCGCCATGACCTTCGCCGATATCCTCGTCCCCACCTACACCAACCTGCTGGGCGCTCTCTCGGCCTGGCTTACCAAGGCCGAAGCCCAGCGGTCGGACGGTGCGACCGAGGCGCTACTGGTCGCCCGCCTGGCGCCTGACATGTTTCCCCTCGCCACCCAGGTCCGCTTCGCCTGCGTCCAGGCCCAGGAAGGCCTGCTGCGCCTGTACGGCCAGAGCTTTCCACCCGAGTTGAAGGTTCTGCTCGACGAAGGGCGCAACGCGGCCGAACAGCCGGGCACGCTGGCCCAGGCACAGACCTGCATCCGCGAAACCCTGGAGCGGGTACAGGCCCTCTCGGCCCAAGGGTCTGCCGTCGCGGAGGGAGAACCCATCGCCCACGAACTGCCCCAGGGGCTGGTCTTCGATTTCACCGCCGAACAGTACGTCCGCGACTGGGCGCTGCCGCAGTTCTACTTTCACGTGATGACCGCCTACGCCATCCTCCGCGCGCAAGGCGTCGAGCTGGGCAAGGCCGACTACGTCGCCCATGTACTGCCCCTCCTGAGGCCCGGCGCGTCGTCCTAGCCGCCAGGCGGCCAGCGCCGGAAGCCGCGTCTCCGGGATCCGAGACAGGCCGCTGGAGCCCTGGTCGTCAGCCTTGGAGATCAGCTGACCGCCAGGTGTGGTATGAGCTTCAGGGCCGCGTACTGCAGGAGCATGATGGTCTTGCCGTCGCGAATGGTCCCGGCATCGATCATCGCCAGCGCCTCGTCCAGGTCGACCTCGAGCACGGCGATGTCCTCGCCTTCCGCGGCATTGCCACCCCCGGCCGACTTGCGATCGCCCGGGGCGTACTCGCCGACGAAGAAATGCAGCCGCTCGGTCACCGAACCGGGACTCATGAAGGCATCGAACACCTGCCGCACTTCCCGTACCTGAAAGCCCGTCTCCTCCTCGACCTCGGCGCGGATTCGCACCTCGGGTTCGGCGGAGTCGAGCAGGCCGGCGGGCGCCTCGATCAGCAGGTCGTCGTGCCCATTGACGAAAGCCGGATAGCGCAGCTGGCGCGTCAGCACCACGGTGCGCCGCCGGGGATCGTAGAGCAGGATGGTCGCGCCATTGCCGCGATCGTAGGTCTCTCGCGATTGCCGCTGCCAGGTGCCGTCACTGCGCAGGAAGGCGAAGGTGGTCTTCTTCAGGATGAACCAGTCGTCAGACAACACCTTGACCTCTTCGACAGAATACGCGGGGCGATGCTCATAGGCGATCCTCTGGGTTGGCGAGCGGTATTTACCACTCTAGGGCTTCGCGCTAGAATTCGTGCAATTTCGTGCAACGTCAAGAATTTTCGTGCAGGAGTCCCCGATGCTGACCCGTGAACGCAAGGCGCTTATCCAGCAGGTGCTGCGCCGGGAAGGCCGGCTGGTGGCCAAGACCTTCAGCCAGCAATTGGGGGTCTCGGAAGACACCATTCGCCGTGATCTGCGGGAGCTGGCAGCGGAAGGCGTGCTGCAACGCGTGCATGGCGGCGCCTTGCCGGCTTCGGCTGCCGTCGCGGACTACGCCAGGCGCGAAGAGGCGTCCATGGCCAGCAAGGTAACGCTCGGCCAGGCGGGCATCCGCCTGATCCAACCGGGACAGATCATCTTTATCGATGGCGGCACGACCAATGTCCAACTCGTCCGCCACCTGCCCAAGGAGCTTGAGATCACCGTGGTCACCCATAGCCCGAACATCGCGGTAGAGCTGGTCGAGCATCCGCTGATTGAGGTCGAACTCATCGGTGGCCGCCTGTTCAAGCATTCCATCGTGACCCTTGGCACAGCCTGTGCGGAGGCCATCGCTCGGGTACGAGTCGACAGCTACTTCATGGGCGTGACCGGGCTGCATCCCGAGACGGGCGCCACCACCGGCAATGCCGAGGAAGCCGCGATCAAGCGCATCATCAGCCGTCAAGCGGCGGAGACCTTTGTGCTGGCAACGCGGGAAAAACTCGGCGCGGCCTCGCCCTACGGCATCATCCCGCTGGCCGATGTCAGCACCCTGGTGACGGATGCGGCGCCTGACGACGAGGCGCTCGGGGCGCTGAGCGCCGCAGTATCCGTGATCCATGCCTAGCTGCCGCCTTTCGGTCGCGCGTAGTCATCCCGCTAACGTCTGCCGCCGATAATCCTTGGGCGTGCAGGCGAATCGCTTGCGAAAGGCACGGCTGAAATGGGCCGAATCGGTGAAGCCCCAGCGGTAGGCGATTTCGGTGATGGAGGCGCGCTGGAGCATGGGGCTGCTGAGGTCGGCGGCGCTGCGCTCCAGGCGGGCGCGCATGATGGACTGGCAGATGCTGTCGCCGTCCTCGAAGGCCCTATAGAGATTGCGCACCGAGACGCCCAGCTCCTGGGCCAGCCAGTTGGGTGACAGCAGCGGCTGCCCCAGCGAGGCGTCGATCAGGGCCAGGGCGTTGCGCTTGAGGCCGGTCAGCGCCTGGTGTTCGCCGCTCTCCAGCGGCAGATCGTGCCGCTGATCGAGCGCTGGAATCAGCAGCGCGTGCAGGGCTTCGCTCAACGCCGCGCCCTCTTCCGGGGTAGCGGCTTGCGCATCGAGATGGGTGACCTGGCTCACCAGGGAGCGCAGCAGCAGGGTGGTCAGACCCGCGGTCGGCAGTTTGCCGAAGCGCGGATCACCGCCGGCCAGCCGCCGTCCGAGCGCCTGACGATCCAGGTGGAAGGAGGTATGGCGGATCAGTCCGCAGGGCAGGATGTCGCAATCGAATTCAGGGCACATCAGCGCCATGTCGCCAGGGCGCAACTCCACCGCTTCGCCCTGGTGGCGCAGCACCGAGTGCCCCGCCTCCTGGACGATGAGAAAGCAGGTGCGGTCATCCACCTGATCACCCGGCGGACGCTCGCAGGCGATACGCCCGGCATTGGTGCTGATGGTGGTGTATGCGAAGCCACCGATGTCATGGTGCAGGATCTCGCCGATGAACAGCGAGTGCTCGGGCGCCAGCCAGGATTGGAAGCGGCCGCATACCGACCGCAGGGCCTGGGTCCAGTTGGCGAAATCCTGCATCAGGGCCTGTTGGGTCATGTCGATCTCCTCTGTTCAGGGTGCGCTCGGGTTGCCTGAGGTCCCGGCGTTACCCGCGGTAACCTGACTGTTCGGCACGCAATAAGCACACCGGCGCACTAGCCGTTTTCGGCACTCAGTGCGGCGCCACCTCGGGGGCGATCCAGGCCTGCAGGCGCGCGAGAACCTGCAAGGCGGCCTGGGCCTGGTCCGGCGGTAGCCGCAGGTAGCGGCGATAGGCCGGAAAGCGGCTGACCACCTCGCTGGCCGCATAGGGCTCCAGCACGAGGCGCCACTGCCCTTGCCGGCGTTCCAGCTCCAGCTCCCGGAAATCCAGCACCTGCAGCGCCTCGATCAGCGCCGGATCCCGCACCAGGTCGGCGCACCAACGCTCCAGCGCGGGATCGCGCCCTGCGAGGATGCGGAAGGCCAGCCCCGTGCGCCGCCACCAGCCGCTGTGCCGCAGCCGGATACGCACCGGCGTGCCGGCACAGGTTGGCCGCTGCCACTGGAAGCGACAGGTCACCAGGTGCATGAGAAACAGCGCCTGGGACCGCTCCCGGATTTCGAAGGTCCAGCCCTGGCCCTCCTGACCGACCTGCAGGTGGTCGACGGCCAGTGCCGTCACCTGCAGACCCGGCAGATCTCGCACCAGGCGCGCCAGCGTCGCGCCGGGGCGATAGCCCGCCGGCTGCTTCCAGAACGACCACATCTCAGACCGCGCCGCGCAGCACGGGCTCGATGGCGGGCAACTGCAGGCCGACCTCGCGGTTGAACTCCTTTTCCAGCGCCTCTTCCACCGGCACCGGGCGGAACGGGTGGACGCGTTGGACCACCAGCGTCCAGAACAGCGCGAAGGCGGCCGTCAGGCCGAGCATGGCACCGAAGGGACGATAGATGTCCGCCGCGTTCATGCCGGGTGGGGTGATGAAATACATGCCCAGCAGCAGGCCGGCACTGGCGATGATCTGCGGCAGCGGGAACAGCGGTGAGCGATAGGCGCGCGGCAGGTCGGGCCGGCGCAGGCGCAGCAGCACCACCGACAGATTGACCAGCAGGTAGGCGGTACTCCAGGCGCAGACCGCGGCGAGGATCAGCGGCACGATCCGGTCCGCGTTGCCGCCCAGCCACCAGGCGTGGAGGCAGGGAATGGCGGCGACCACGGCGATGCACACCACCGGTGTCTTGAAGCGCGGATGCAGGTAGGTGAAGACGCGTGGCAAGGCGCCATCCACCGCCATGCCATAGAGGATGCGCGGCACGCCCGCCATCAGGGTATTGATGGTGGCCGCCCCGGCGAACAGCAGGCCGATGCCCAGCCAGATCCGGCCGAAAGGCCCCATCACCTGCTCGGCGAAGTGGGGAATGGCCATGGGCGTATCCAGCAGGTGGACATTGGCCGCCGGATCGATCAGGACATTCTCCACCTGCCGGCGCATGGCGGCGCCATAGATGAACATGCAGCCGGCCACGCCCAGCAGCCCGAGCAGCATGGCGCGCGGCAGGGTCCGCGCGGCATTGCGTACCTCGGGCGCCAGGGGCGTGACGAATTCGCAACCGACGAACATGAACATCGCCATGCCGATCAGCGACAGCAGCGTGGTCAGGTCATCGCCCACCAGGGAGGCGCCGAAGGGGCCGTCCAGGGCCACCGCGGGCGCCTTGAGCAGACCGGCGATGCCAAAGATCATCAGGGTGGTCCACATGCCGAAGGTCAGGATGACCTCGGCCTTGCCGAACACCGTCACACCCAGCACGTTGAGCACGGCGAAGCCCAGCACCAGGCCGACCCCGACCAGCCAGGCCTGGCCACCCGGTTCGGTCAGGACATTCAGGGATTCGAAATTGACCAGCGCCATGGTGCCGCTGAGGATGGTTTCCGCCGTGCCGGCGAAGACATGCACGATCAGGTAGGCGGACAGCGTGCCGGTGATAGCGAAGAAGCGACCCAGGCCGCAGGCCAGGTAGTCGTAGACCGAGCCGTTGGTGGGCAACAGGCAGGCGGCTTCGGCGAAGCTGGTGGATTGCGCCAGCATCATGACCAGGGCGATGCCCATGGCCAGGGCGAACAGCCCGCCGCCCAGGCCGAAGCCGGTGGTGGCCGTAAGGATCACCGGGCTGGCCATGATCAGGCCGACGGCGCTGGCGAGGGCGGTCGGAAAACCGACCACCCCCTGGTGCAGGTGCTGGGACAAACGTTGCTGCAAGGTCATGTCAGAAGCCCTCTGGTTGTTATTGCTCTAGGCAGGGCAAGGTCCGGTTACCCGGACGGGTGCTATGAATTGTCAGGGGCGTCTTCGTCGGGGACGCCGCGAATCCCAGCTTAAAGAAGGCCTCGGGCGGCGGCCTTGCCCAGGCGTGCCAGCGCAGTTGCCTCTCGCTGCCAAGGGCGGCGGACCGGGCAGGCGCCGTGGACGATCGACGCCGGGATTCGCGCGGGAGCGGCGCCGGCAGCCAGGATCAAAAGCGCTGGCAGGCAAAGACAATAGCTTCGCCAGGGGTTGTTGCCTTAATAGCGCCATGAGCGGATGCCCCCGGCATCTCCCCTTCCAGTCTGGCAGTACGGCACGCGCAGATGATCACTCTCGAAACCCCGACCTACTACACGGCCACCAAGAAATACGACCTGAGCTTTCCTTCGCTGGCGGACGATATCGAAGCCGACGTCGTCGTCATCGGCGGGGGCTTCTCCGGGATCAACACCGCGCTGGAGCTGGCCGAAAAGGGCATCACCAACATCGTGGTGCTGGAAGCCCGCCACCTCGGCTTTGGCGGTACCGGTCGCAACGGCGGCCAGATCATGGCCGGCATCGGTCACGACCTGGAGAAGATCAAGAAGGAGGTGGGCGAAGACGGCCTGCGGCAGATCTTCGAGATCAGCGACCTCGGCGCCGACATCATCAAGGCGCGCATCGCCCGCTACGACATCGACGCCGACTTCTGTCACGGCTACGGCTACATGGGCTTCAACGAGCGGCAGGCGAAGACCCTGCGCACCTGGGAGAAGGAATTCAAGTCCACCGGCACTCCGCACGAGATCCGCTTCCTGGCCGGCCGCGAGGTGCGCGAGATCATCGGCTCGGACGCCTACAGCTGCGCCCTCCTGCATCGTGGCGGCGGCCATGTGCATTCGCTGAACCTGCTGCTGGGCGAAGCCAAGGCGGCCGCCAGCCTGGGGGTGCGCATCTTCGAATTCAGCCCGGTGCTGGACGTCAGCTACGGCGAGCGCATCAAGGTGCGCACCGGCCGCGGCACCGTCACGGCCAGCAAGCTGCTCTGGGCCTGCGACAGCTTCCTCAACAAGCTGGAACCCGAGCTGCACCGCACCACCATCAACACCTACGCCTTCCAGATCGTCACCGAACCCCTGGCGGATGAGCTCATCCAGCGCATCAGCCCGATTCGCGGGGCCTACAGCGACATCCGTCCGGTGATCGACTACTACCGGGTGACCAACGAGAACCGCTTGCTGTTCGGCTCGGCCACGTCCCTGGTCGAGCATATCCCCAAGGATCTCAAGGCCTGGAATCGCAAGCTCATGCTGAAGATCTTCCCCTACCTCGCCGAGGTGAAGATCGATCTGGCCTGGGGGGGCCCCATGGCGGTGAGTCCCAATCTGTTTCCGCAGATCGGCACCCTGCCCGGCCGGCCCAACGCCTTTTTCGTCCAGGGTTACTCGGGCTTCGGCGTCACCCCCAGCCACATCATCTGCAAGGTGCTGGCCGAGGGCATGAGCGAAGGCTCGGCGCGCTATGACCTGATCAGCTCCATCCGGCGCATCGAGGTCACCGGCAAGGATATCTTCGGGCCACTGCTCCTCACCGGCGGCAAGACCTGGCATCAGGTGTCCGGCTACTGGAATGGTCGTCGCTAACCCTTTTTCCCAACAGGAGTCCACCATGTCGCTGCATCCCATCACCCGCCACATCACCCTCGACCAGCTCGATCCCTGGGGCACCGTGGCCGATCTCGGCTCGGAGCTTCTTGCCGGCGACGGCAAGGCCTACGGCAAGATGACCGCCGGTGCGCCCACCGACGCCGTCAGCGCGGCCTATTTCGGCGTCAGCAAGAGCACCTTTCGCATGACCTATCCCTTCAACGAACAGGCCACGGTGGTCACCGGCGAGGTGCTGCTGACGGACGAATCCACCGGCGAGACCACCCGCTTCGGCGTGGGCGATACCTGGTACGTGGAAAAAGGCACCCCGGTGCGCTGGGAGATCCTCAGCGACAGCTTCGTCAAGCACTACCACGCCGTGGCCTGACCATGGGCGACGCCCTGGCCCGGCAATGTCTGCTGGCCTGTGCCAGGGCGGGCGGCGCCTCCCTGGCGGCGCTCTATCGCATCGACCACCAGGCGCGCCCGGCGGATTTCCAGCTGCTGGGCCTCGCCACGCCCATGCACCAGAGCTACCTGGAGCGCTATCAGGGCAGCGATCCGCTGCATCCGCGCCACTGCCAGAACCTCGCCATCGATCTCGTTCCCTTGCGCCTCGGCCAGGCGGCCCAGGCGGCGGGCAGCCGCGAACGCTATGCCGGCTTTCTCGCCCGCCACGGCATCTGCGATGTGGTGGAGATCTTCGCCCGCCAGGCCGGGCAGGCGGTGCTGGGGCTATCCCTGCTGCGGCGGGAGGCCGAAGGCGCCTTCAGTGCCGGGGAGCTCGAACGGCTGCAGGGTCTGCAGGCCATGCTCGCGCTGGCGCTGCCCCGTCTCGCCACCCACTCCGCCTCCGTGGGTCTGACCGCCCTCACCCCCCGCGAGCGCGAACTCGCTGAGCTGTTGCGCGCCGGCCACGGCAACAAGCGCCTGGCGCAGTTGCTGGGGATCGGCCTGCCCACGGTGAAGACCCACCTCATCAATCTCTACCGCAAGGTGGGAGTAGCCAATCGCACCGAACTGGTCACGGCGCTCTTTCTCTGAGCGGCGCCCGCCTCAACCATCCGGTTGATGGGCAAGGCGCCGGGCACCGCTGAACATGACGACTCCCTTCCTGCACTGGAGTCGCATCATGAGTTCAACGTCCGACTGGATCACCGTAGGCGCCCTGGCCGATGGCTTCGCTCCCGAGGGCTTCGTGTTGCCGGCCAACGCCGCGCTGCAAGGCCGCCACCTCACCCTGCATTTCGCCAACGGTTGGCGCATCGAACATCGTTTCACCGCGGAGCGACTGGAATGGCACCTGGAGAACGGCGGCGGCGAGGCGAGCTATCGGGCCACCACCCTGAGGCCAGAGGTCTTTTTGGTGGACTTCATCAAGCGCGAGAACGACCAGGACTGGTCGGTGACCCTGGTGCTGGACCTGCCCAACCAGGCCTTCACCGCTGTGCTCGGTCGGCTACCTACCCTCGCCGCCACCCGTGAAGGCCTCTATGCCCGGGCCCTGGCGGGTCAGTCGCTGACCGGCGTCGAGGTGGAGATTCTGCACGGCAGCCTGGATCGACCCTGGCAGGACGGTGCCTGCCCGCACGCGCCGACCCGGGAGCTGGTCGGGCTGCGCAATCTCTATCGCTACAGCCCAACCGAGGTCTATGAACACCTTTACCTCAACGAGAACTTCTATACCTGGCAATGCCTGCAGGGCGTGGAAGGCGGCCTGACCGACACCGATCGCTGCCACTACTACCGCATCGCCGAGCGCCTCTATCTGTTCGTCTGGCGCGAGAAGATCGTACCCACCCTCGGCGTGCTGCTGATCGACCTCGACCAGCACCGTAGTGATGGCAAGATCTGGGGCTATAGCGATGCCGACTGCCAGGCCTGGAGCAACTTCCCGGTCGCGTCCCATTGCCAGGTGCTCAACCGCACCGAGTACCCGGCATGAGCGGCCGGGTGGTGGTCATCACCGGTGCCGGTACCGGCATCGGCGCCGCCTGCGCCCGGCGCTTCGCCAGCCAGGGCGATCGGGTGGTGCTGATCGGTCGGCGCCGCGAACCCCTGGAGCGCCTGGCGGGCGAGATCGGCGGGCTGGCCTTGAGCGGTGACGCCGCCGACCCCGACGCCTGGCTCGGGCTGACCGCCGACATCCAGCGGCAGCTTGGCGGAATCGACGTATTGATCGCCAACGCCGGCGGCCATGGCCTGGGCAGCGCCATCGATACCTCCCCGGAAAATTGGGCGGCCGCGCTGCGCAGCAACCTCGACAGCGCCTTCTTCAGCGCCCGCGCCTGTCTGCCAGCGCTCATCGAGCGGCGCGGCAACCTGGTGCTGGTGGCGTCCATCGCGGCCCTGGTCGCCGGCCCCGAGGTATGCGGCTATACCACCGCCAAGCACGCCCTGCTCGGCCTGACCCGCTCCCTGGCGCGGGACTACGGCCCCCTGGGGGTGCGTGCCAACGCCGTCTGTCCGGGCTGGGTACGCACGCCCATGGCCGATGCCGAGATGCAGCCGCTGATGCAGGCCCACGGCGAGGATCTGGACGCCGCCTATGCCCGGGTCTGCGCCGACGTCCCCCTGCGTCGCCCTGCCGCGCCCGAGGAGATCGCCAGCGTCTGCGCCTTTCTCGCCTCCGCGGAAGCCGCCATGGTCACCGGCACCCTGCTGGTGGCCGATGGCGGCGCCTCCTGCGTCGACCTGCCGACCCTCGCCTTCACCCGCCTGGGAGACGCCTGACATGAGCCTTTTCGATTTCCGCGAGCGCCAGGTGCTGGTCACCGGCGGCGCCCAGGGCATCGGTCGGGCGCTGGTCGAGGGCTTCGCCCGGGCCGGCGCGCAGGTCCGGATCGCCGATCTGCAGGCGCAGACGGCGGCGGCCCTGGCCGCCGACTTGACCGCCCAGGGCCTGGCCGTGGAGGCAGCCGGCGCCACCGATCTCGCCGTACCGGACAGCGCCGCGGCGCTGCTGGCCGGTCTCGACCGGCTGGACGTTGTGGTGCACAACGCGGCCTTCTTCCCCCTCACCGATTTCGCCGCCATCACCCCGGCGCTGCTGGAGCGCACCCTGGCGGTCAATCTCGCCGCCTGCTTCTGGCTGGCCCAGGCCGCCACGCCGCTGATGCGGCGCCAGGGCGGTGGCAGCCTGCTGATTACCTCCTCGGTGACCGGCCCGCGCTTCGCCTATCCCGGTCTCGCCCACTACGCCGCCTCCAAGGCCGGGGTGAACGGCTTCATCCGCGCGGCGGCCCTGGAACTGGCGGCGGACCAGATCCGCGTCAACGGCGTGGAACCCGGGATGATCCGGACGCCGGCGCTGGACAACCTGGGGGACGACGCCAATGCCGCCCATATCGCGAGCGGCGTCCCGCTCGGGCGCCTGGGCGAGCCGCAGGACATCGCTGCCGCCATGCTCTTCCTGGCCTCCGATGCCGCACGCTACATCACCGGCCAGACCCTGGTGGTGGATGGCGGCGCCGGTCTGGCGGAGGTACGACCGGCCCCCTGATCCACACACCCGTCGCTGGCAGAGCGCGTCAAGGCAGGCGGCAGTCAGAGGCAAGCCCGCGCCGAGCCGGCCTGCCTAAGCTGCCCCATCGCCGCTCGACCGGCTCGATGACAACTACAAGGACCTTGCCATGCCTACCACTGCCCTCCTCGCTCCGCTCGACCGCGTCACGGCCTTTCTCGATCAGGTCCATGGCAGCTTCATCGACGGCCAGACCGTCACCGGCGCGAACGACCTATTCGAGGTGCTCGACCCGGCCACCGCCCAGCCCATCTCCCGCACCCATCTGGCCGATGGCGCCACCGTGGACCGCTGCGTAGCCGCGGCCCGGGCGGCCTTCGACAGCGGCAGCTGGAGTCGCCTGCGGCCGGCCGATCGCGAGCGCATCCTGCTCAGGTTCGCCGACCTCGTCGAGCAGCACGGCGAGGAACTGGCCCAGCTGGAGACCCTGGAACAGGGCAAGTCCATCCATATCGCCCGCGCCATCGAGGTCGGCGGCAGTGTCGAATACATGAGGTACATGGCGGGCTGGGCGACCAAGCTGGAAGGCCAGACCCTGGACGTCTCCATCCCGGTACCGGCTGGCGCCCGCTACAACGCCTACACCCGCCGCGAGGCCGTAGGCGTGGTGGCCGGCATCGTGCCGTGGAATTTCCCGCTGATGATCGCCCTGTGGAAGGTCATGCCGGCCCTGGCGGCGGGCAATTCCATCATCATCAAGCCCGCCGACGAGACCCCGTTGACCGTGCTGCGGGTCGCGGCCCTGGCCATCGAGGCCGGGATACCGGCGGGGGTGTTCAACGTCCTCATCGGTCGCGGCGCCGAGGCCGGGGCGGCGCTGGTCGCCCACCCCGGTGTCAACAAGGTGTCCTTTACCGGCTCCACCGCCGTGGGCAAGCAGGTGGGCATGGCCGCCCTGCAGAACATGACCCGCTTCTCTCTCGAACTGGGCGGCAAGAATCCCATGCTGCTGCTGGACGACGCCGACCTGGAGAAGGCCGTGGGCGGCGCCCTCATGGGTGGACTGCTCAACCAGGGGCAGGTCTGCGCCGCGGCGTCGCGCTTCTTCGTGCCGCGCCGACTGCACGCGGCCTTCCTCGAAGCCCTGAGCGCCGCCGTGGGCGGCATGACCCTGGGCGCGGGTCTGGATCCCAACGCCCAGATCAATCCGCTGGTCTCGCGCAAGCAGCAGCGTAGCGTGCTGGATCATCTGCAGCAGGCCCGGCAGCAAGGGGCGAAGGTCACTGTGGGAGGCGCTGCGCCAGACCTGCCCGGCTTCTTCGTGCAACCGACGGTGCTGGAGGTGAACGCGGAGATGAGCGTGGCCCAGGAAGAGGTGTTCGGCCCGGTACTGTCGGTGCTGGCCTACGATGATCTGGACGAGGCCCTGCGGCAGATCAACGCCAGCCGCTATGGCCTGACCGCGAGCATCTGGAGCAACGACCTCAGCCGCACCCTGGACCTGATCCCGCGCATCGAGGCCGGCACGGTCTGGGTCAACAGCCACGTCCCGGTGGATCCCAACCTGCCCTTCGGTGGCTACAAGCAGTCCGGCATCGGGCGCGAATTCGGCCGCGGCGCGGTGGAAGCCTTCACCGAACTCAAGTCGGTCTGCATCGCCTACTAGGCGACCAGCACGCGGGCGCCGCGATAATCCCGCGGCGCCACGCCGAATTGCTGCTTGAAGGCGCGACTGAAATGCGCCGCATCGCTGAAGCCCCAACGAAAGGCGATCTCGGTGATGGGCAGATGATCCTGACTGCCATCGCGCAGATCGGCGGCGCAGCGCGCCAGGCGGCGATGGCGAATCCACTCGCTGATGCCCATGGCATCTTCCGCGAACAGCCGGTACAGCTGCCGCAGGGACACGCCGATGCCCTCGGCCACCTGGGCCGGCGACAGGCTGGCTTCGTGCAACCGCTCCAGGATGAAGGCTTCGGCGCCACGGCGTTGCAGGGCCGCTGGCTGCAGGGCCAGCCCCTTAGCCGCCGACTCAGCGGTCAGCGCCGGCCCGAGCAGTGCCAGGATCACTTCCTGCAGTGCGCTCTGCTCGTCCGCGCGTACCGGCACGGCACCCTCGATCGCCAGCAGTTCCCGGTAGAAGGACAGTAGCGTTCGGCCACTCAGGGTATGTCGCGCCACCTTGCCAAAGGTCAGTTGGTCGCCCGTCAGATGGGCCAGCACCTCGCGGCGCGGCAGGTGCAGCGACAGGTGTTCCATCAGCCCCTGGGGCTCGACCTCGAAGTCAGCCGCCGAGTCGACCAGCGCCAGGTCGCCCGGCTCCAGGGCCAGGGTACGGTCGAACTGATGGACGAGGGAGCGACCGCTCCCCTGCAGCACCAGGAAGCAATGGCGGTCGCCATCCTGGGCGCCTGCGGGGAGGCGCCGCGCGATGCGGGTGGCGTTGGTGCGAATCTGCACCTGCTCCAGTCCGGCCAGGCAACCCGGCCTTACCTGGCCGATGAACAGCGCGCCGCCGAGGCCGCGCTCGGCCTGGAAGCGCGCGCCACAGGCGCCGTGCAGGCTGTGCAGCCAGCCATCGAAGGTATCGCCAGAAGCCGTGCCTGTGTCCATGCCGGGTCTCCCAAGAGCGTCATGCGGCCTAACTAGTTAACATATTATCGATCTGATCCCAAGGGCCAATCCTGGCCGCCCATCCGCTATGAAAAGTACAAGGCGTGGTGCGGAAAAGCCATTCAGTCGCGGCAGGCGGCCGGCGATGCTGGGGTCAGTCGCCTGGAGCGAACCCACAACAACAAAGAGACGGAGTCCTGCCCGCCATGAAACCCGAAGACTATCGCGCCGAAGCCAATCGTCCCCTGACCGGCGCCGAATACCTCGCCAGCCTCAGGGACGACCGCGAGATCTACATCTACGGCGATCGCGTCAAGGACGTGACCACCCACCCGGCCTTTCGCAACGCCGCGGCCTCCATGGCCAAACTCTACGACGCCCTGCACGACCCGGCCACCAAGGAGAAGCTGTGCTGGGAGACCGATACCGGCAACGGCGGCTACACCCACAAGTTCTTTCGCTTCGCCCGTTCCCCCAGCGACCTGCGCGAGCAGCGCGACGCCATCGCCGAATGGTCGCGACTGACCTACGGCTGGATGGGCCGCACCCCGGACTACAAGGCCGCCTTCGGCAGCGCCCTGGGTGCCAACCCGGAGTTTTACGGGCGCTTCGAGCAGAACGCCCGTACCTGGTACCAGCGCATCCAGGAATCCTGCCTCTATCTCAACCACGCCATCGTCAACCCGCCCATCGACCGCGACAAGCCGGTGGATCAGGTCAAGGACGTGTTCATCTCGGTGGACGAGGAAGTCGAGGGCGGCATCATCGTCAGCGGCGCCAAGGTGGTGGCCACCAACTCCGCCCTCACCCACTACAACTTCGTCGGCCAGGGCTCGGCGCAGTTGCTGGGCGACAACACCGACTTCGCGCTGATGTTCATCGCCCCGATGAACACCTCCGGCATGAAGCTGATCTGCCGGCCCTCCTACGAGCTGGTGGCCGGCATGACCGGCGCACCCTTCGACTATCCGCTGTCCAGCCGCTTCGACGAGAACGACGCCATCCTGATCATGGACCGGGTGTTCATCCCCTGGGAGAACGTGCTGATCTACCGCGACTTCGAGCGCTGCCGGCAGTGGTTTCCCCAGGGGGGGTTCGGTCGGCTGTTCCCCATGCAGGGCTGCACTCGGCTGGCGGTCAAGCTGGACTTCATCACCGGCGCCCTGTTCAAAGCCCTGCAATGCACCGGCTCCCTGGAATTCCGCGGCGTCCAGGCCGCCATGGGCGAGGTGGTCGCCTGGCGCAACCTGTTCTGGTCGCTGACCGACGCCATGCACGGCAACGCCAGCGAGTGGAAGAGCGGTGCCTGGCTGCCTAGCGCCCAAGCCCTGCAGGCCTATCGGGTGCTGGCGCCCCAGGCCTATCCGGAGATCAAGAAGGTCATCGAGCAGGTGGTGGCCAGCGGCCTGATCTATCTGCCCAGCGGCTCGCGGGACCTCAAGGACCCGATGCTGGACAAGTATCTCGCCACCTACTGCCGCGGCTCGGCCGGCATGGGTCACCAGGAACGCATCAAGATCCTCAAGCTGCTGTGGGATGCCATAGGCACCGAATTCGGCGGGCGTCACGAGTTGTACGAGATCAACTACGCCGGCAGCCAGGACGAGATCCGCATGCAGGCGCTGCGCCACGCCCAGGGCACCGGGGCGATGAAGCAGATGACCGACCTGGTGGAGCGCTGCATGGCCGACTACGACCTCGACGGCTGGACCGTGCCGCATCTCACCAATCCCGACGACATCAACATGCTCGATCGCATCCGTCAGTGAGGAGCTCGCCCATGAACGCGCTCACCCCCGTGCAACAGGCCTTTCGCAACGCCATGGCGGCGCTGTCCGCTGCGGTCAACGTCATCACTACCGATGGTCCAGGAGGGCGCTGCGGCATCACCGCCACGGCGGTCTGCTCGGTCACCGACAGCCCACCCACCCTGCTGGTCTGCGTCAACCGCAGCAGTGCCATGAATGCCGTGTTCAAGACCAATGCGCGGCTGTGCGTCAACGTCCTGGCCGGCGAGCACGAAGAGGTGGCGCGCCACTTCGCCGGCATGACCGGGGTGGACATGGACGAGCGCTTCGCCCGCCACACCTGGGGCCAGAGCGCCCAGGGGCTGCCGCTGCTGGAGGATGCCCTGGCCAGCCTGCAGGGCCGCATCGTCGAGACCCAGGAGGTGGGCACCCATTCGGTGTTCCTGGTGGAACTCGACGAGATCGCCACCCGTGAACACTGCACCGGCCTCGTCTACTTCGGCCGCCACTTCCACCAATTGCAGCCGGTGTCGGCGGCCTAGCAAGAACGCCGGCCGTCCGCTACCGCCGCGCGATGCCGCTGGCGGTAGTCGCCCGGAGTGGCCCCGGCCTGGCGGAGGAAGAAGCGACTGAAGTAGGCCGGGTCCTTGAAGCCGAGGCCGTAGCAGATCTCGTTGGCCGAGGCGCCGGTGAACACCAGCAGGCGCTTGGCCTCCTGCATCAACCGGTCATGGATCAGCCGCTTGGACGGCAATCCGCCAATGCGGCGACAGCTGTCGTTAAGGCGCGCCTCGGTCACTCCGAGTCGCTCGGCATAGCGCGCCAGCGGCCAATGCTCGGTGTAGTGGGTTTCGATGAGCTCGTTGAAACGACGAAAGACCAGGAGGTCTTCATGACGAACGGATTGGGCAGCGCGCGAGCGCGGCGCCAGGCGCAACAGGCTGATGAACAACAGCCGCGCCAGGGCTCTCAGGCTGCTCGGCTGGGCCGGGCGCGGCGCCTGGGTCTCCAGCCGCAAGAGCTCGAACAGCGCGGCGAGGCGGTCGGCCTCCTCGCGATCGAGGCCGGTCAGGTCGCCCAGGGGCACGCACAGCGGCTGGAACGGCGTCCCCGGCGACAGCTCGGGCGCCTCGTCCAGCAGCGTCCAGACCAGTTGCTGGCGCACCGTGAGCACATGGCCGTCGCTACCTTCTTCCGTGGTGAAGGCATGGGGCACCGGCGGCGGCGTCAGGAAGAACAGCGGTCCCTCCTCCTCGTAATGCTGGTCATCGAGAAAGACCCGCACCCGCCCACTGGCGACGTAGTGCACCTGGAAGAAACGGTCGTGGCGATGGGCGCGCATGTTGCGGCCAAAGAACTCGGCGAGGTTACCCAGGGCGTCGTAATGCACCTCGGCGTCAGCGTAGCGCTGATCGTAGACCTCGCCGATATGGATGTTGGGAATGGGCAACAGCTGCGGCGTGGCGCGGGGCATGGCAGGCCTTCTTGTGGTTGTTCGGAAAGCTTAGCGGAGCCACCGACCCTTGACGATCATTAACATCTTAACTATATCATTAACATATTAATAAATACGGCCAGCAAAACCGTTCGGGAGAGACCATGACCCCAGCCCTACCCACCCCCAGCGGCACCCTGTTCGGTGTCGCGCTCAACTACCGGGGCCTGCTCGACAGTCGCCTCGCCGAATTCGGTGACAAGCCCTACCTCAAACCGCCGCAGCGTCCGGTGCTGTTCATCAAGACGCCCAATACCCGCAACGGCCATGAGGGTTCGGTGACGGCGCCGGCCGGCGAACGTCTGCAACCCGGTCCGGCGCTGGGGGTGGTGATCGGTCGCCGCGCCAGCCGCGTCCAGCCCGCCGACGCTCTGGACCACATCGCCGGTTACCTGGTGGTCAACGAATTCAGCCTGCCCGAAGACAGCTACTACCGCCCGGCGGTAAAGGCCAAGTGCCGCGACGGCTTCTGTGCCCTGGGTGACCAGCTGGTGCCACGCGACGCCGTGGCTGCGGTCGAGGACCTCACCCTGCGCCTGCTGGTGAACGGTGAGGTGCGCCAGGAAAACACCACCGCCAACTGGGTCCGCGGCCTGCCGCAACTGTTGGCGGAGATCACCGAGTTCATGACCCTGGACGTCGGCGACGTCCTGATCACCGGTACCCCGGAAGGCCGGGTGGACGTGGTCCCGGGGGATCGGGTGGAGGTGGTCATCGACGGCATCGGCCGGCTGGCCAACACCGTGGTCGCGGAGGTGCGTCCATGAAACACGCGCGCATCCGCCACCAGGGCGTCGTCCTCCAGGTCACCCTGGACGACGAACTGAACATCCGCCTGCCCAATGGCGAACGCCTGTCCGCCGGTGCCGTGGAGTGGCTGCCGCCGGCTACCGGCACCATGTTCGCCCTCGGCCTCAACTATGCCGACCACGCCCGCGAACTGGCCTTCACGCCGCCGACCGAACCGCTGGCCTTCATCAAGTCGGCCGGCACCTACACCGGCCATAACCAGGTGACCTGGCGCCCGGATGGTGTCGACTACATGCACTACGAGTGCGAACTGGTGGCGGTGATCGGCAAGCCGGCGCGCCACGTCAAGCGCGGGGACGCCCTGGACTACCTGGTCGGCTACACCGTCTGCAACGACTACGCCATCCGCGACTACCTGGAGAACTACTACCGGCCCAACCTGCGCGTAAAGAACCGCGACGCCACCACCCCGGTCGGCCCCTGGATCGTCGACGTCGCCGACGTGCCGGACCCGGGCAATCTGCGGCTGCGCACCTGGATCAACGGCACCCTCACCCAGGAGGGCACCACCGCCGACATGATCTTCGACATCCCCTACCTCATCGAATACTTCTCCAGCTTCATGACCCTGCAACCGGGCGACATGATCGCCACCGGCACGCCCGAGGGCCTGGCCGACGTGGTGCCGGGGGATGAGGTGGTGGTGGAAGTGGAAGGCGTGGGCCGCCTGGTCAACCGCATCGTCAGCGAAGCCGCTTTCTTTGCCAACCCGGCTTCGACCAAGCACACCAAGGGAGTCTGAACATGATCAAGCACTGGATCGACGGCCGCGAAGTCGAGAGCGCCGAGTCCTTCACCAACTACAACCCGGCCACTGGCGAAGCCCTGGGCGAGGTCGCCAGCGGCGGCCCGCGCGAGATCGACCAGGCGGTGGCCGCGGCCAAGGCAGCCTTCCCCAAGTGGGCCGCCACCCCGGCCAAGGAACGCGCTCGGTTGATGCGCAAGCTGGGCCAACTGATCGACCAGAACGTGCCCAACCTGGCCGAGCTGGAAACCCTGGATACCGGTCTGCCGATCCACCAGACCAAGAACGTGCTGATCCCCCGCGCCTCGCACAACTTCGAGTTCTTCGCCGAGGTCTGCACCCGCATGGACGGCCACAGCTATCCGGTGGACGACCAGATGCTCAACTACACCCTGCACCAGCCGGTGGGGGTCTGTGGCCTGGTCTCGCCGTGGAACGTACCGTTCATGACCGCCACCTGGAAGACCGCGCCCTGCCTGGCGTTGGGCAATACCGCGGTACTCAAGATGAGCGAACTCTCGCCGCTCACCGCCAATGAACTGGGCCGCCTGGCCCTGGAAGCCGGCATTCCGCCGGGCGTGCTCAACGTGGTCCAGGGTTACGGCGCCACCGCTGGCGACGCCCTGGTGCGTCACCCGGACGTGCGCGCCATCTCCTTCACCGGCGGCACCGCCACCGGCCGCAAGATCATGCAGACGGCGGGGCTGAAGAAGTACTCCATGGAGCTGGGCGGCAAGAGCCCGGTGCTGATCTTCGCCGATGCCGACCTGGACCGCGCCTTGGACGCCGCGCTGTTCACCATCTTCTCGCTCAATGGCGAGCGCTGCACCGCCGGCAGCCGCATCTTCATCCAGGAAGACGTCTACGACCAGTTCGTCGCCGAGTTCGCCGCGCGCGCCAAGCGCCTGCTGGTGGGCGATCCTCAGGATCCCAAGACCCAGGTCGGCTCCATGATCACCCAGGCGCACTACGACAAGGTCACCGGCTACATCCGCATCGGCCTCGAAGAAGGCGCCAATCTGCTGGCCGGCGGCCTGGAGCGTCCGGCCAATCTGCCCGCGCATCTGGCCAAGGGGCAGTTCATCCAGCCCACGGTGTTCGCCGACGTCGACAACCGCATGCGCATCGCCCAGGAGGAGATCTTCGGTCCGGTGGTCTGCCTGCTCACGTTCAAGGACGAAGCCGAGGCGCTGCGCCTGGCCAACGACACCGACTATGGCCTGGCTTCCTATGTCTGGACCCAGGACATCGGCAAGGCCCACCGCCTGGCCCAGGGCATCGAGGCCGGCATGGTGTTCATCAACAGCCAGAACGTGCGCGACCTCCGCCAGCCCTTCGGCGGCGTCAAGGGCTCGGGCACCGGCCGTGAAGGCGGCGAATACAGCTTCGAGGTCTTCACCGAGGTGA
The DNA here is from genome assembly GCF_036884265.1 of Pseudomonas benzopyrenica. Taxonomy (NCBI): domain Bacteria; kingdom Pseudomonadati; phylum Pseudomonadota; class Gammaproteobacteria; order Pseudomonadales; family Pseudomonadaceae; genus Pseudomonas; species Pseudomonas benzopyrenica. The sequence continues at coordinate 2,836,041 of NZ_CP145723.1, forward strand.
AGAACGTCTGCATCTCCATGGGCAACCATCACATCCCCCGCTGGGGCCTTTGATCGCCATCCCCACCGGCCAACCACCACCGGGGCGCGCGCCGCCCCGGTCAGGAGAACACCATGGGCACCCTCGCACTCGCGGCCAAGATCACCCACGTCCCTTCCATGTACCTGAGCGAACTGGACGGCCCGCGCAAGGGCTTTCGCCAAGCCGCCATCGATGGCCACCGGGAGATCAGCCGCCGCTGCCGCGAACTGGGCGTCGACACCCTGGTGGTGTTCGATACCCACTGGCTGGTCAATGCCAACTACCACATCAATTGCGGTCCGCACTTCAAGGGGCTGTACACCAGCAATGAGCTGCCGCACTTCATCGCCAACATGGACTACGAGTTTCCCGGCAATCCGGCGCTGGGCAAGCTGCTGGCGGGGAGCGCCAACGCTCTGGGCGTGGAGACCATGGCCCACGACGCCACCACCCTGGCACCGGAGTACGGCACCCTGGTGCCGATGCGCTACATGAACGCCGACCAGCACTTCAAGGTGATCTCGGTCTCGTCGCTGTGCACCTCCCATTACCTGCACGACAGCGCCCGCCTGGGCTGGGCACTGCGGCGCGCGGTGGAAGACCACTACGACGGAACCGTCGCCTTTCTCGCCAGCGGCTCGCTGTCCCATCGCTTCGCCCAGAACGGCCAGGCACCGGAATTCGCCACCAGGATCTGGAGCCCCTTCCTGGAAACCCTGGACGAGCGCGTGGTGCGCATGTGGCAGGACGGCGACTGGGCGGAATTCTGCGGCATGCTTCCGGAATACGCCGCCAAGGGCCATGGCGAAGGCTTCATGCACGACACCGCCATGTTGCTCGGCGCCCTCGGCTGGAGCGACTACGACGGCCAGGTCGAGGTGCTGACGCCCTACTTCGCCGCCTCCGGGACCGGGCAGATCAACGCCCTCTTCCCGGTCACCGCGCAGACCGGCGCCGCCATTCCCCGCCCCCAGGCCAGCGCCCCCGCCAACGTCCCCAACAGCAGCCGCCTGTGACGGCGGCGCGGAGCCTTTCGCCATGCCCCATCTGACCCTGCTCTACAGCCCCGACCTCGACGGCGACGCCGAGCTGCCCACGCTCTGCCGGGCGCTGGCCGACACCTTGCTCGCCCAGCGCGATTCGGCCGGCAAGGCCATCTTTCCCACCGGCGGCGTGCGGGTGCTGGCCTATCCGGCGGCCCACGCGGCCATCGCCGATGGCCAGGGCGATTACGGCTTCCTTTACGCCAATCTACGCATGGGCGCTGGGCGCGCATCAGCGCTGCACCGTCAGGTCGGCGACGCCCTGCTCGCCACCCTGGAGCAGCACCTGAGCGCCCTGCTGGAACGGCGACCGGTCGGCATCACCCTGCAGATCGATGAAAGCCCCGGCCAGGTCTACGACGGCAAGCGCAGCAGCCTGCACCCGCTGTTTCGCTAACCCACCGAGCACGTCCTACAACAACAATAACGCGAGGTTTCCCATGCCCCAGGCGCTGGATATTCCCGCCTCCGCCGCCCAGGCGACGACGCCCTATCGCCGTATCGCCTGGCGGCTGATGCCGCTGCTGTTGGTCTGCTATCTCTTCGCCCACCTGGATCGCATCAACATCGGCTTCGCCAAGGCGCAGATGAGCGCCGATCTACACTTCAGCGATACCGTCTACGGCTTCGGCGCCGGACTGTTCTTCATCGCCTACGCGCTGTGCGGCGTGCCCAGCAACCTGGCACTGGAGCGGGTCGGGCCACGGCGCTGGATCGCCCTGCTGATGGTGGTCTGGGGCCTGCTCTCGGCCGGCATGTTCCTGGTGCAGACGCCAGTGGCCTTCTACACCCTGAGATTTCTGCTCGGCGCCGCCGAAGCCGGCTTCTTTCCCGGCATCCTGGTCTATCTGGCGCGCTGGTTCCCGGCCCGGCGACGCGGCAGCGTCACCGCGCTGTTCGCCCTGGCGGTGCCCCTTGCCGGGGTACTCGGTGGCCCCCTGTCCGGCGCCCTGCTCGACGCCTTTCGCCAAGGGCCGCTGCTGCGCGGCTGGCAGTGGATGTTCCTGCTCGAAGGCCTGCCGGTGGTCCTGCTCGGCCTGCTGGTACTGCGCGCCCTGCCCGATGGCTACCAGAGCGTCGGTTGGCTGGACGAGCGCCAGAAGGCCCGGCTGCACGAGGACTTCGCCCAGGAAGAAGCCGGCAAACCGGTGACCTCCACCGCCGGCCTGCTGCGCAGCGGTCATCTCTGGTTGCTGGTGGCCAGCTATTGCGCGGTGATGCTGGCGGTCAACACCCTGGCCTTCTGGATGCCGGCGCTGATCCACGGCGCCGGCATCGGCAGCGACGGTCAGGTCGGCCTGCTCAGCGCCCTGCCGTACCTGGCGGGATGCCTGTTCATGCTCGCCGCCGGCCGCTCCTCCGACCGCCACCGCGAGCGCCGCTGGCACCTGGCCGTGCCGTTGCTCATGGCCGCGCTGGGCCTGGCCCTGGCCAGCCTGCTGCCCCAGGCGCCCTGGCCGGTGATGCTCGGCCTGGTGCTCGCCGGCATGGGCGCCAGCGCCGCCCTGCCGCAATTCTGGCAACTGCCCCCGGCCTTTCTCGGCCAACGGACCTTGGCCGCCGGCATCGGCCTGATCAGCTCCCTGGGCAGCATCGCCTCCTTCGGCGCGCCCTTCTTCATCGGCTGGATGCGCGACACCACCCAGAGCAGCGCCCTGGCGCTGCAGGTGCTCGCCGTGCTCATCGCGCTCGGCGCCCTGCTGGTGCTGCGCACCCCCGCCCATCTCGTCAATCCTCAAGGACACTAAGCCATGCTCGACACCGCCTTCCTCCACGCCGCCGCGCGTCGCCTCGACCAGGCCGAGCGCTCCCGCGAACAGATCGGCCAGCTCTCCCTGGAGCGACCCGAGATCACCCTCGACGACGCCTACGCCATCCAGCGTGCCTGGGTCGAGCAGAAGCTCGCCGATGGCCGCAAGCTGGTGGGCCACAAGATCGGTCTGACCTCGCGCGCCATGCAAGTCTCGTCCAACATCAGCGAACCCGACTACGGTGCGCTGCTGGACGACATGTTCTTCGACGAGGGCACCGACATCCCCTTCCAGCGCTTCATCGTGCCGCGGGTGGAGGTGGAGCTGGCCTTCATCCTCGGCAAGCCGCTACGTGGCCCCAACTGCACCCTGTTCGACGTGCTGGCCGCCACCGACTACGTGATCCCCGCGCTGGAAATCATCGACGCGCGCATCCAGCAGGTCGATCCCCAGACCCAGGCCACGCGCAAGGTGTTCGACACCATCTCCGACAACGCCGCCAACGCGGGGGTAGTCCTGGGCGGCAAGGCCGTGCGCCCCCACGACCTGGACCTGCGCCGGGTACCGGCCATCCTCTATCGCAACGGCGTCATCGAGGAATCCGGCGTCTCCGCCGCGGTACTCAACCATCCGGCCAAGGGCGTGGCCTGGCTGGCCAACAAGCTGGCCGCCCACGACGTGACCCTGGAAGCGGGCCAGATCATCCTTGGTGGCTCCTTCACCCGTCCGGTGGCGGCGCGGCCCGGCGATACCTTCCACGTCGACTACGACCAGCTCGGCAGCATCGCCTGCCGCTTCGTCTGAGGAGCGCCCATGGACCTGCCACTGAACACCTTCAAGCAACGCCTCAAGGGCGGCGAGCCGCTGATCGGCCTCTGGGTCGGCCTGGCCGACGCCTATGCCGCCGAACTGGCCGCGACCCTCGGCTACGACTGGCTACTGCTCGACGGCGAGCACGCGCCCAACGATCTGCGCGGTCTGCTCGGCCAATTGCAGGCGGTAGCGCCCTATCGCAGCCAGCCCATCGTGCGCCCACCGATAGGCGATGCGGTGCTGATCAAGCAGTTGCTCGACATCGGCGCCCAGACCCTGCTGGTGCCCATGGTGGAATCCGCCACCCAGGCGCGCGAGCTGGTGCGGGCCATGCGCTACCCGCCCGAGGGCATTCGCGGCGTCGGCAGCGCCCTCGCCCGGGCCTCGCGCTGGAACACCGTGCCCGACTACCTGAGTCGCGCCGAGGAGCAACTCTGCCTGCTGGTGCAGGTGGAGAACCGCGCGGGCCTTGCCGCCCTGCCGGAGATCCTGGCGGTCGAGGGCGTCGACGGCGTCTTCATCGGCCCCGCCGACCTCAGCGCGGCCCTGGGCCATAGAGGCAATCCAGGGCATCCCGAGGTGCAGGCCGCCATCGAGACGGCCATCGGCCAGATCGTCGCCAGCGGCAAGGCCGCCGGCATTCTCAGCGCCGACCAAGGCCTCGCTCGGCGCTACCTGGAACTGGGCGCGACCTTCGTCGCCGTGGGCGTTGACACCAGCGTGCTGGTCAAGGGGCTGCAGACCCTGCTGGCAGCCTTCAAGGACGTGCAGCCCGTGGCAGGCGGCGGCGTCTACTAGAGGTCCTGCGCGGATTCGGCGGGCGGCGCCGCCCCGCCTTCCGGCTCGATCCGCTTGAGTTCTTCGAGCAGACCGATCAGCGTCCCGAGCTTTTCTTCGCCGAATTGTTCGAGGATGCGCTGATAGTTCGCCTCCATGCCGCCGGCCATGGCGGCAAAGCAGGCCTCGCCCTGGGCGGTCAGCTTGACGTGTACCCGTCGGGCATCCCGGGCGTTGCGATAGCGCTCCACATAACCCGTCTGCTCCATCCGCACCAGCACCCCGGACATGCTCGGCTTGAGGATGCAGGCCTGATTGGCCAGTTCGTGCATTTCCGTATCGCCACGCTGCTTGAGCAAGCGGATGACCCGCCACTGCTGCTCGGTAAGGCCATGCTGATTGAGCAATGGCCGGAAAAAGGCCATGGCGGCTTCGCGTGCTTGCAGCAGGGTCAGAGTCAGGGAAACGCGGGGGGTCAACATCGATGGGCTCGGCGGCGAAAGAGGCTCAATCGTACACGCTGCGCGAGCGCCGGACCCAAGGGGTTTTGCCAGGCCTTGAGCACAGTCGACTCTCATCGTTGCAATTGGCCTTGAAAAGGGTCGCTCCTGGAATCGCTCTGGCCGCGCAATCGACTCGGTTGCCAAGCGTCGAACAAGCGGACATGGCCTTTTCACCAAGCCCCTGCGGGACCCTGAGGTCTTCGCGGATGGATGATACAGGCCTCCGATACCGCGCTTACTTCCTTACCATCAAGACGAGGATCCGGTCCGCGAGCGGCAATACTTCTGATCAAGAATAAGTAGCGATACTTTCTCAAATACCGCATTCGCTCCGTACGAATGGAATGACGAAGAATGGATGCTGATCGAGTCGCCATCACCCTAGCTACCGCAGAACGCCTGGATCCTGCCATAACAGACACTTCACCAGTCATTCGAAGAATCGCTAGCGGGGGTTTATCACGTAACCAGGCATTCAAATACGCATCGCAAAAACCTTTACTGGAGCAACTTAGCCTTATTCCGCTAAGTTCCAGTTAATCGTCACCACGGCACTAGGCCACTATAAATTTAATATCTGTCCATCCGAAAGACTGATCATTGACGTCATTAACCCGTCATTGGTCCTCGCTAGCGTCGCACGCTAGCTTCTTCGCAGGAGCTTGCAGATGTTCAAGAATTTTCGCATTGGCACTCGCCTCATCGTGTCCTTCATCGCCGTGGCGTCCATCAGCCTGCTGGTGGGATTGGCGGGTCTGAGCAACAGCAGCCAGATCAACGATCTGGCGACCCAGCTTTATCAAAACGAATTGCTCGGGCTTTCGTACATCAAGGAGGCCAACCTGAATCTCGTTTTCATCGGTCGCGCACGCAGCAACTACCTGCTGGCGACCAGTGATGAAGACCGCCGTCGCGCCCAGGCGGAGGTCAAGCTGGGCCTCGCCAACGTCAGAGACAACCTCGCCAAGGCCCGACCGCTGTTCAGCAGCGAGGCCTCGGCGACCAACTTCCGGCAGATCGACGAATTGCTCGGCAGCTACACCTCGCAGCTGGACCAGGCGATGACGATCGCGGGCACCAGGGCGCTGCGTGACGCCGACCCGGAGCTGGACAACCAACTGGCCAGCGTCCGCCGTTATGGCGATCAGGTCGGCGTGCTGATGACCGAGCTGTCCAAGCGCAAGGAGCAGAACGCCAGCGACGCCAACGACCTCACCGACCAGATCTATGCCCGCAGTCGAGTCATGCTGATCGGCCTCATCGCGGTCGGTGTGGCCTTTGGCATCCTGCTCGGCTTCCTGATGAGCCGCAGCATCACCCGCCCCCTGCGCGCCGCGGTCGCGATCGCCGATCGCCTGGCCGCCGGCGACCTCACCCAGCGCATCGAGGCCGAGGGCCGTGACGAGACCGCGGCCCTGCTCCGCGCCATGGGCGGCATGAACCAGCGCCTGGGGCAGATCATCAGTGACGTCCGCAGTGCCTCCGATGGCCTGGCCAGCGCCTCGGAAGAGATCTCCGCCACCGCCCAGAGCATCAGCCAGGCCAGCACCGAGCAGGCCGCTTCGGTCGAGGAGACCAGCGCCAGCGTCGAGCAGATGTCGGCCTCCATCGCCCAGAACACCGAGAACGCTAAGGTCACCGACGGCATGGCCGGCAAGGCCAACCGCGAGGCGAACGAAGGCGGTCAGGCCGTGAGAGACACCCTGGTGGCCATGAAGACCATCGCCGCCAAGATCGGCATCATCGACGACATCGCCTACCAGACCAATCTGCTGGCACTCAACGCGGCCATCGAAGCGGCGCGCGCCGGTGAGCATGGCAAGGGCTTCGCGGTGGTGGCCTCCGAGGTGCGCAAGCTGGCGGAACGCAGCCAGGTGGCGGCCCAGGAGATCAGCAATGTCGCCCAGGGCAGCGTGGCCCTGGCCGAACGCGCCGGCTCGCTGCTGGACGACATGGTGCCCTCCATCAGCAAGACCTCCGACCTGGTGCAGGAGATCACCGCCGCTTCGGAAGAACAGAGCGCTGGCGTCGACCAGATCAACAGCGCCATGCTGCAACTGAGCCAGGTGACCCAGCAGAACGCCTCGGCCTCCGAGGAACTGGCCGCCACCGCCGAAGAGATGAGCAGCCAGGCCGAGCAGTTGCAGCAACTGATGGAGTTCTTCGTCCTGAACGGCGCCTCGTCCACGCAACGCTTGGCGCACCCCGCTACCAAGGGGTCGGAACCGGGCCTGGCCAAGCGAGCCGCAGCGCTGGTCGACAGCTCCCGGCACACGACCCAAGGTCGCGTACCCACTGGCTATGCGCTTTTCGAGGAGCCTGCCTGATAGCGAGCCGACCCTGGCGAAGGTGTTCACCCCGGGTGAGCATCTTCAGCTGCAGGACGCTCCGCGGAAGCTGTCAAGCCTGCCCTATCATCCCTGCACTGCAGGGATCGGCGAAGGGGTACGCCTGCAAAACATCAGCGGCGTAGGCCGAGAAACTCCTGCAGTCGCAGCGCTATCAGTCTGACCTCCGCCTTTTCGGAGAAACCGACCCGTGGCCAGTCATAGCGGCTGTCACATTCGGTGGCATGGCCGCTGTCGGCTTTCAGCTGCTTGAAGAAGTGTCTGGTTTCAACGATCCCTCGACCTGCCCTTCTGGCATGGGATTCGACGTCGAAGGCAATCTCGCCCAGATTGCCCTCCGCCAGACCCGCAGCGGGCCGGTACAGGAAGAGCTGGCCACGTTCGGCCTTTACACAGCGAAAGCCCTGCCCGTTTTCCATTTCGTACAAGGCGCCGTAGATATCCGTGAGCAATCTTCTGGCCGTCTCGAACACATACCCATCCATCTATCCAGCTCCCTGCTTTTCGGCAAAAGATCGCGGCAACACCGGTATGGGCGCGGATCAATAGAGAACCCTAGCAGTCGTTCAGGAATTAACTCCCGACGGAAACATCGCCTCACAGTTGCCAGACATGGATAGATAGGCGAATCAGATCCTGGCCACGCGGTTTCCCGGCCCACAGGGGCCAAGGAACGTCTTGACGAAGGACACGACGATGCGCCGTACCTGTCTCAGGATCCTGTGCAGACCTCGACAAGTCGCGGTAGGAATTAATGATCAGCCAGGCTTTCGCCGTGGACGCCACCGCGTGGCGGACAGTCATCTCAGCGGGCCATCGACAGGCCCGCGCCTGATGCCGGAGCGGACCTAGCCCTTGAAACCCTTGCCCACCAGATAGACCTCACGCGAGCGGGGACGCGAGGCTTCGGGCTTGCGGATCGATACCTTCTCGAAGGAGGTGCGTACGTCCTTCAGGAAGACATCGGAGCCTTCGCCCTGGAACACCTTGACCACATAGTTGCCGCCCGGCTTGAGCACCTGGCGCACCATGTCGAGGGTCAGCTCCACCAGGTACATCGCCGCCGCTTGGTCGGCCGCCGCGACGCCGCTGATGTTGGGCGCGATGTCGGAGACGATCAGATCGGGCTGCCGGCCATCGAGCACGCCGAGGATCTTCTGGAAGACGGCATCGTCGGTGAAGTCGCCCTGGACGAAGTCGACGTTGTCGAGGGCTCCCATCGGCAAGATGTCGGTGGCCACCACGCGGCCCTTTTCGCCGACGATGCCCCCGGCCACCTGCGACCAGCCACCCGGGGCCGAGCCCAGGTCCATGACCAGCATGCCCGGGCGGATCAGCTTGTCCTTTTCGTTGAGCTCGATCAGCTTGTAGCTGGAGCGCGAGCGCAGGCCGTCTTTCTGAGCGCGTTTGACGAAGGGATCGTTGACGTGTTCATCCAGCCAGCGACGGCTGCTTTTGGATCTTTTCATGTTGGAGCTACCACGGGAAAGCGGGTGAGAAGCGGACGCACGCCAGGTCTGGCCGGCCGCGAAGTGGCGGCGATTATAAGCCGATAACGCCCCGGGACGAATCAGGGATCGCCCGGGTGACCGCCAGACCGCCCAGAGGCGCGCCCATCGTCCCAGCCTGACAGCGCCGGGGCCGCCGGGTACAATCGCCGCCCCACCCCTTCTCGTCCCTTCCTTTGCCGGAGTCACCGGCCAGGATTATTGTCATGATTCGCATCAACGAACTGTCGCTGCCGCTTGATCACACCCCCGCCGAACTGCGCCAGGCCATCCTCGGCCGCCTGAACCTGCGCGACGCCGATCTCCTGAATTTCACCGTGTTCAAGCGCAGCTACGATGCGCGCAAGAAGAACAGCGTCATCCTGTTCATCTATATCATCGACCTGGAAGTGCGCGACGAGGCGACGGTGCTGGCGCGCTTCGCCAATGACCTGCACGTACGACCCGCACCGGACACCGGCTACTACCCGGTCGGCCAGGCACCGGCGAACCTGACCGAGCGCCCGCTGGTGGTGGGCTTCGGCCCGTGCGGCCTGTTCGCTGCCCTGCTGCTGGCCCAGATGGGCTTCAAGCCCATCGTGCTGGAGCGCGGCAAGGAGGTGCGCAGCCGCACCAAGGACACCTGGGCGCTGTGGCGCAAGAAGGTGTTGACGCCCGAATCCAACGTGCAATTCGGTGAAGGCGGCGCCGGCCTGTTTTCCGATGGCAAGCTCTACAGCCAGATCAAGGATCCGAAGTTCTACGCCCGCAAGGTGATGCACGAATTCGTTCGCGCCGGCGCGCCGGAGGAGATCCTCTACGTCAGCAAACCGCATATCGGCACCTTCCGCCTGACCGGCGTCGTGGCAGCCATGCGCGAGGAAATCATCGCCCTCGGCGGCGAAGTCCGCTTCGAAACCAAGGTGACCGATCTGGTGATCAACGACGGTCAGCTCGAAGGCGTGGTGCTGGCCAATGGCGAGACCCTGCACAGCCGCCACGTGGTCCTCGCCCTGGGCCACAGCTCCCGCGACACCTTCCGCATGCTGCATCGCCAGGGTGTGTTCATCGAGGCCAAGCCCTTCGCCATCGGCTTCCGTATCGAACATCCCCAGGGCATGATCGACGAGGCCCGCCTGGGTAAATACGCCGGCCACCCCGAGCTGGGCGCCGCCGACTACAAAGTGGTGCATCACGCCAAGAATGGCCGCGCCGTGTACAGCTTCTGCATGTGCCCCGGCGGCACCGTGGTGGCCGCCACCTCCGAGCCGGGCCGCGTGGTCACCAACGGCATGAGCCAGTACTCGCGCAACGAACGCAATGCCAACTCCGGCATCGTGGTGGGGATCAATCCCGAGCAGGATTTCCCCGGCGATCCGCTGGCCGGCGTCGAGTTGCAGGAGCGCCTGGAATCCCGCGCCTACGAACTGGGCGGCAGCGACTATTTCGCGCCCGGCCAGCTGGTTGGCGACTTCATTCGCGGCGTGCCCTCCACCGAATTCGGTGAAGTGGAACCCTCCTACAAGCCGGGCGTGCGCCTGGGCGATCTGGCGCCGTCGCTGCCGGCCTATGCCATCGAGGCCATCCGCGAGGCGCTGCCCGCCTTCGGCAAGCAGATCCGCGGCTTCGATCGCCCTGACGCCATCCTCACGGGCATCGAGACCCGTACTTCCTCGCCGGTGCGTATCACCCGGGATAACGACAACCTGCAGAGTCTGAATCTGCGCGGCCTCTACCCGGCCGGTGAAGGCGCCGGCTATGCCGGTGGCATCCTGTCCGCAGGCGTGGATGGCATCAAGGTGGCCGAGGCCCTGGCCAGATCCATGCTGTCGCAAGGCGATGAGCAGGACGTCCCGCTGGTCCGGGCCGCTGGCTGATGAAGCTCGACGACCTCAAGAAGCTCCACCAGAAGAAGTACCGCGCCGAATTCGGCCACTTCCTGGTGGAGGGCGAGCACCTGGTGCTGGAGCTGCAAAAGGCCGCGCTGCAGAATCCCCCGCTGCAGCGCGCCGAGCTCTATGTGACGACTGCCTATGAGCACTGGCAGAGTCCGTTCCGGACGCACCTGATCAGCGATCGGCAGATGGCGCAGCTGGCCGATACCAAGACCCCGCAAGGGATTCTGGCGGTGGTGCCGATGCCCGCCGCCCTGACGGCCGCACCGGCAGCCGTCGAGGGCGAGCGCGCGGTCTATCTGCACGAGATCCAGGACCCGGGTAATCTGGGCACCATCCTGCGCACCCTGGCTTGGTTCGGGGGCTTTCGCTGCCTGCTCAGCCCTGGCAGCGTCGACCCCTACAACCCCAAAGTGGTCCGCGCCAGCATGGGCGCCATCTTCCACACGCCGCTGGAGCTGGATGTCGCACTCGACAGCCTGCAGGAGCGCTTCCCGCGCCTCGCCTGTCTCGATATGCAAGGCACGCCGGTGCAGTCAGCCCAGTTCAAGGCCTTCGATTGCTACCTGTTCGGCAACGAGGCCCGCGGCGTTCCCCGCGAGCAACTCACGGCCCTGAATGCCCAGCCCTTCACCATCGGCGGCGCGGGCGCCATCGAGTCGCTAAATCTGGCGGCGACGGTGAACATGTGCGCCTATGAGTTGAGTCGGTAGCGGCATCGTTCACTTTGGATTACGAAAGCGCGCGCGATTTGCGGCTCCATCGAGCTGAACAGTCCCGCGCGCACCCGGTCCGTATGGGAACGACCACCGGGAGAATCGACGATGACGACAACCAGCAACCTCTTGTGGGGCGCCTTGGCTATTGGCGTGGTGACAGGCATGCGCAGCATGCTGGCGCCGACCATGGTCAGCCAGGCGCTGGCCGAGCGTGCGGACATAGAGGGCGCGGGCGAACCTGCACGTACCCTAGCGTCGCGTCAGGTACGGCGCTACGTGATGCCCCTGGCCGCCGGTGAGCTGTTGGGCGACAAGATGCCCTTCGCCCCGGATCGCACCATTGCGCCATCGCTGCTGGTCCGTGCCCTATCCGGCGGCATCAGTGCGGCAGCGCTCGCAGGTGCGCGGCGACAACCGATACTGCTGCCCGCATTGATCGGCTCCAGCGCCGCCTGTCTTGCCGCCAAGGTGGCGATCGATCTACGCAAGCGCTACGGCACCAACGCCTGGGTCAATGCGGGTCTTGGCCTGGCCGAGGACTGCTTGGCCGTGTCGCTGGGCAACGCCGGGTTGCGTCGAGCCCTGCAGGATCGCTAGGACAGAAGTCGCACGCCGCTCGCCCTTCACGCTACCCGGCAGGCCGCGTACGCCCTATCTACCTCAACATGAGCGAGTGCGAACATCGCCGGGCATGAATCGTCCAGAACCCCGCCGGAACTCCTATTAGACATCGCGATCAGAGTTAGCATGAGTGCTCCAACCCTCATTGACTTCAGCCCTGCCAGAGAGCGGGGCTTTTTTTGCCTGTCGTCCAAGGGGTGAGCAAGGCTGTCGAGTGCCACCTATGAGGGTGCCGGCACGGCATGGTAAGACACCTCTTTCACCACGAGAAAATCGCCATGCGCCATCTGTTGCTACCGCTACTCCTAGCACCCGCGATTCTGCTTAGCAGCCCCGCCTTCGGCCAGCAGGCGCTGGAAACGGATAGCGACTACCTCCAGCACCGGGCAGCCTCGTTGAGTGAGCGGATAAACCTTGCCGTCAAGGGTCACCAGGTGTCCAAGCAACAGGCAGCACGTTTGCAAATGGCCGTAGGCCAGGTGCAGACACGTGCGGGGCATCTACAGGCTCGCGACGGAACGATCAGCCGGCCGGATGCCGATGCCATGAACCAGAAGCTTACCGACGTTGAAAGAACGCTTACCCATCAGCCGTGATGGATAAGGCAGATACATGTTCTCCCAAGACAGATCTCCAATGTTCCTCAGCAGCCTCCATGGCCGCCGCTGAGGTGACGTTGTTGGCGCCCTTACCGCTGCGTACATCAGTCCGGTAGGGTCCCTAGACTTTCGAGAGCGAGCATCTGTCCATCTTCAGAGCTTCGTACTGTCTGGCGGCAGCTCGTCTGGCTAGTCAGGATCGTGCTCTTCGTCGAGATGCCGCCGGTGAGCGACTAGCGACTAGCTGCGGTGATTATCATGTTTTGGTAATTCAACTGGGACGCGAATGCAGCACAGCGAGGCTGATCTGCACCAAAAGCATCTCGGGGCCGGCTTCTGATCGATGACTGATCAACTCTTCTCCCTTCTCGGTTTGTGCCTCCCCGGCCCTCGTGATCATGAAACGATAAAGCTCGATAGGTTCGTTGGTTACCGCGTTTCGGATCAAGACAATGCAGGCAATCTTTCCCTCGTCATCGTGGGACAGCGGGTGAGTAATGATTTCGAAGAATCGGCCAAGCACAACGGCCTTGAAACGATCTTCAGTTGCCTGAATGTGCGTCCAGACTTCAGCGACGTCTTCACCGCCCGCAAGATCGGCCATGATGTCGAAATACCTGGCCGTATGTGCCTTGGCCCGCCTGAGGTCCTTTCCGAACGATGCAAGCATCTGGACGCCAGCGATGTAGTCTTTGCCTACCGATTCCATGGACAAGCTCCTGGTTGTGAAAGAGGAAGCTGGGACGGGTATAGAGACAGTGGGTCGAATGTTCTTCTTTCGGACCTGCTACGCACGGAGAAGACTCCCTGTCCCCTTTGCACCGACAGGTGCCTGCCACCTCGAGAACACGCCTGGAAAGCACCGGAAAACCGCGACCCGGACAATGTGCAGGGCCAGCGATCCCGCGTTGCGACGCCATGTTGCATGCAGGTACCGCGGATCAGACGCAACGGGGGCGGGATCGGGGTCATTACCCGCTCTCCATCGGCTCGACCTGAGCCTGGATGTGAAGCGCGTCCGTCCCAGCCAACCACCGCTCTGACCGCTCTGCTGGAGCGGTCGGCTATTCGCCCACGCCGTTCGCAACGCGGCGTCGAACGCCATTGGCCATCGAACTACCTCGTGACTCGTCTCCGCGACTCGAACAAATCGCCCTGCAGATAGGCTGAAGCGAACTGCGCAGCGTCGGCGAGACCTTTCGGCAGCAGGGTGCCGTAGTGCCTGGAACCTGTCGGAAAGCGCTGTAGTCATGACGTCGCATGGCAGAACGGCCGGGTCGTCTGTCGCCCGGAGTGCGCGCCCGGCGTGGCCGCTGCCCGGTGCCGTCCCTGCATGCTTTCCACTTGCACCAATAACATCAACTAGCCGTACGGATAGTATCCGCAGGGATATCACTTGCGTCGTGCATCACGTCCTGCCGCATGGATCGCCAACGGCGCGGGGTATGACCGGCAAACCTTGCGAAGGTCCGACAGAAGTGGGACTGGTCGGAAAAGCCGCATTCCAGAGCCACGTAGGCAACGGAAAGATCTGTCTCCACCAGCAGACCCTTGGCTTTGTCGATTCGGCAGGCCAGGGCCCACTCCTGAGGGGATACGCCCGTGGCTTTCTTAAAGGCGCGGGAGAAGTGACTACGCGAGAGCGAGCAGCTTTTCGCGACTTCCGCGACCATCAGCCGGCTGCTGTCGCCCTGGTCCTTGCCCAGTAGCTCCTTCGCCTTTCGTTCCTGCCAGGGTGCCAGCGCGATACGTGCCTGTGGCTCACCTTCAGGCCGCGCGTAGTGCTGCAAGAGGTGACCGCACAGCTCTCGCCCGGCTTCCAGCAGGCGCCGCGTCTCCACTGCGCAGGCATTCTCCAGGGCGTCCTTGAGCAAGTCGACCAGTTGGTAGGTCTCGGCGTCCAGGGCACGGGCGTGAGGCAAGTAAGAGCTGGGCATGAGATCTCTCCTGAAACTGGTGGAGAGAGCGTGCCGGACATCGCGCGGCGCTGCCCTTTAGTCGATGTGAAACGTTCTTAAAGGTCATTTAAGCGCGGCTGCAGGAAGTTGGGCGATCCCCTCCCCCATGCGCGGCAGCGTGAAGAAAAACAGACTTTCCCCGCGCCGACCGCGGGTACAGCGCAGCGAGCCACCGTGGGCACTGATGATTGACCAGCAGATGGCCAGGCCCATTCCCATCCCGGTGGGCTTGTCGGTGTAGAACGCCTGAAACACGCGATCTTCGCAGCCGGGCGCAACGCCAGGCCCGCTATCCTGCACGATCACCAGGATGTCTTCACGCACCGGACGGGCCGAAATGTACAGCCGTCGCCGCAAAGGCGGCAGATCCTGCATCGCCTCAACCGCATTTATGATCAGGTTGCGCACCACCTGCTGGATCTGAGTAGCATCGCCCAAAGCATAGGCATGAGGGGCAATGTCGATGACCAGCCCCACGTTCTGGTCCTGAATATCGGCCCGGGTGACGGACAGCACCCGATTGATGACGCCATCTACCGCGATCGGCTGGCGCTGCGGAGGCGCCTGGCGCGCCAGGGAGCGCATGGCATTGACGATGTCCGCCGCTCGCTGACCCTCGGACAGAATATCGCGAATCCCCTCCAGGGCATCTTCCACTGCGGGGACCGCCCGATCCAGCCAACGCACGCTCGCACCGGCATTGGACAGGATGGAAGCCAGCGGCTGATTGATCTCGTGGGCGATGGATGCTGCCAGCTCGCCCAGCACGCTCGCCTGGGAAGTCCGCTCCAGTTCACCGCGGGCGGCACGTAGCGCGATGTCGGTCTGGCTGCGTTCGGTGATATCCAGCAGTACGCCGATGAAGCCATTGCCCGTGTCGTCCGGCTCCCCGGCCAGTTCCAGAAAATGGTGATTGCCGTCGAGTGCCACCGTCCGGAACTTGAGACGAAAGGCATCGTGGCTGTGGACACCCTGGCGCAACTGCTCGCCGAACGTTTCTCGATCGTCCGGATGGACCAGCAGCGCCGCGTCGTGCAGGTAGCCGGCATCACCCGGGGCAGGCAAGCCAAGCTGATCGAGCAGCTGGCGCGACCACAGCGAGGCGGATGCCTGGGGCTTCCAGGAGAAGGTTGCATAGCGACTCACCGCCTGGCCCAGCGCCAGCAGGGCCTGCGTCCGCCGCAAGGTGCTTTCGCTGGCTCGCCGCCGCTCGTTCTCGGCGCTGAGGTCACTGTAGAGCTGGGCGTTGCTCAGCGAAATGGCAGCCTGGGCAGCGATCAGCTCCAGGACGTCCACGCGCGCCGGCTCGAAGATTCCTGGAATGAGGGCGTTCTCCAGATAGAGCACGCCGATGACCCCGTTCTGCTTGAGCAGGGGAATGCAGCCCACCGAGCCGCGTTCGAGCTCCAACAGGTGCGGGTCCTGGGTGAAACGGCGCAGGGCTTCGGTGCCATTGATGGCGAGCGGCTCGCGATGTTCGAGCACATGCCGGACCAGACAACGAGGTATTGGCAGGTCACGGGGCAGCTCGCCTCGAAGCCTTACCTCCACGCCACTGGCTTGGGCGACGCCGATGGCCTCGACCTCCAGGTCATCCTCGGCGCCTAGCAACAGCGCGGTGAAGGTCGCACCGGCGTGGGTGGTCGCGTTGGCCAACAGCGTCTTGATCAGGGCTTCCGGCTCGATCTCCCGTGAGAGCGCCTGGCAGGCCCTGGTGATGGCGAGAACGTCGAGCTCATGCTTGCCCGGAAGCGCGAGGCTGGGCGCCAAGGCGGGCGCTTCCCGCAAATCGGGATGGGTCAATTCAAGGCGTTCGGCCAGGCGCTTGGCGCCCCACCGGCACCAGGCGTCACGTCCCAGTCGCAGGTGTACCCGAGCCCCGTAATGCATGCTGACCAGGGCCAGGCAGCGACTTTCCAGCTCGTGGCCCAGCCCCTGAATGTGGATCGCCCCGCAGGCGGTGGCCTTGTCGATCGCGTCCTCGTAGTGCAGCAGGGCCTGCAGATGATTACCTTCGATGCGCTGGATCTCGGCTTCGGCCAGCGCCAGGCGGTCGCCGAAATAGCGCGGGTTCAGCTCCGCTGCGGATCTCAGGCACTGGAGCGGGCGACTGAAATCCTCGGTGGTGCCGGTTTGGGTCTGTAGAGCGGCGCGGGTGAGCACCGTGAACAGCGCCAGATCTACCAGATGGACATGCACAGGGGCTGCCCAAGCCAGCGCCCAGGCCCGATCCAGATGCCCCGCCGCTCGAGTGAGACTGCCGTCCAGAAACAGATACAGCCCCTCGAACAGCTCCCACAGGAAGTGCAGCTCACCCATCTGCGAGCGGGCGACACGCTGCGCAAGCTCCGCATGATCGGGAATGGGGATGGACTTGCCGATGTCACCGGCCAGCCGCCGAATGTAGAGCGCCTGGATGAAAAGGATGCTCTGGGCATCGGCTAATTCGAGGTGCCGCGCGTACTGCAGACCGGTATCGATCTGCCGGAGCATGCGTTCGATCGGCGCCCCCAGCACGATCAGGTCGGAAATGATGTGGTTGTTCGCATAGCAGGCGAAGCTAGGACTGCCTTTTGACACCAGAAACCGGTAGGCGGACTCGGCACACGCCACCGAATAGGGCAATGGTCTGGTCCAGACGCTCACCCGCTCGAGTGCGATCAGGGCCGCGCCGCGCGCCTTGGTGAAGCGCGGCTCGGCACTGAGTTCGGAGGCGACTTCGGCGTAGCGGAAGGCATCGCCATGCCGTCCCAGATGATGGGCTGTCGCCACGCCAAACCAGGCAAGCCCCTCGACGCCGGCGACGCTGAGTCCATGCGCGAGCGTCAGCCGAAGGATCTGGCTGGCGGCCACCCACATCAGGTTGGGTTCGACGAAGGCACCTGGGACGATGGCTGCGCGCAGCAGGTCGACGCTCGCCCTGATGCGCTCGTCCGTCAAGGGCGCCAGCTGACCGAAGGCAGCTGCCGGGTCGGTACCGAGCGATTCGGCGACGCTCCGGCCCAAGGCTTCGGCAGCATGATCCGACAGTAGCAGGTCGATGTCAGGCGCCAGGTGGGCGAGGCCCTGCGCCAGGGTTTGGAGCGCCCCCCGGTAGTCCCCCTGCAGCGAAAATATTTCGCAGCGCAGCCGGTACAATTCGGCGCGATGGTCGGCGCGGCGAGTTGCCTGCAGCTGCGTGTCGATGTAGTCCTTGGCCACCTCGTAGGACGCATTGAGGATGAGGCATTGTCCGTAGAGGACCCTGACCTGGGAGGCTGGCTCCTCATCGCCGACGGCGAGCGCGGGATTCAGTCGCTCGGCATAGTGCAGATAATCCAGGGCGACCGCTGGTGCCACCAGGCCACGCGCTTGTTGCGCGCCGTCCACCAGCAGGGCTACCAGGGCCGCCGTCTGTTCCGCGGGAAAGGCATCGGCAGGCACCTCGAGCACATGGGACGCCGCACGGTGGACCAGGCTGGGCTGGTCGCCGGAGGCCACCGCGGCGGTAAGGCGCAGGGCGAAGTCCTGATGCATCGCCTGCCGGGCACCGGGTGCCAGCCGTGCTGCCAGTGCTTCCCAGATGGAATCATGGACGAACGACAATCCGGCGCGGTGCTCGACGATCAGGCCCGCCACGAACGCCGGCTTGAGCCAGCGAATGACAGATGCCGGGTCCAGGTCCGCAATCAGCGCCAACTCCGCCACGGCGGTTTCATTGCCCAGCAGCGCGAGCTTTTCCATCAGCTCGCGCGTACGCATCGGCAGCTTTTCGACGCGCAGGTCCACCAGCGAGGACATGCCACCGGAAGGGATGTCGGCGCCCATGGCATTTTCGCGAAACGCGGCCACGGCCTGGCGGAAGTACAGCGGATTCACGCTGCCGTCCTGCCCGATCTTCGCCTTCAGGAACGCCCGTTCGGCGTCGGTGAGGAAGGTCTCCTGCACCAGGAGCTCGGTCAGCGCCTGGTCATCCAGCGGTGCCAGCGGCACCTCCTTGACCCGGCACCTCAGTGAGCGGCAATGCGCCAGGAAGGCCGCCGCGGCCGCCTCGGGACGCAAGGCACCGGCCCGATAGGCGACCGCCAGCAACAGGTGCCGGAATTGCCCGGGCTCGAGTTCGCGCAGGAATGTCAGGGACTCGGCATCGGCCCGGTGCACATCATCCAGAAACAGCACCAGGGGATGATCGGGCGTGGCTACGGCCTGCAGCAGCTGCTGCAGGGTGCCATGCAGGTGACGGCGTGCCTCGCTCATGTTGGGCGTCACGCTGAGGCGCGCAGGTCCTACGAGTTGCTCCAGTTCCGGCACCAGCCGCGTGACGGCGCTGCCGAATTCACCGATCGCCACCTTAAGTCGCGACGCCCAGTATTCGCCGCTCTGGCGTGGATCGTCGCGCAGCGACTTGCATAGCGAGGAGAGCGCATTGGCGAGCAAACCATAGGGGCTGGCATGTCCCAGCGCCCTGCCCTTGCCCATCGCATACAGCTGTCGTCCGGGCGCATTCGCGAAGAATCCGGTCACCAGCGCCGTCTTACCCAGCCCGGCTTCGCCACTCACGAGCACGAGCCCCCCCTGCTCCGCCAGCAGGTCATCCAGGGCATCCTGCAGTAGCCCAAGGTCCTGCGTCCTGCCGATCAAGGCGCGTGGGGACGCCTCCGCCACCTGTATCGATACGTCAGAGGCGTCCCGACTCGGGCGACTGGCCTCCTGCCAATCGGCATGGCAGCGCCGGAGTTCGGCCTCGAGCTCCAGTGCCGAGGCGTAGCGTAAACCCGGCTGCTTGGATAGCAGGCGAGCGATGAGCGGATCCAGACAGCTGGGCAGGTCACTTCGCCGCGACGTCACCGAGGGTGGTTCGACCGCCAGGTGAGTGTGCAGCCAGCTGGGCGCATCGACCGCTTCGAAGGGTCGGTCACCTGTGGCGAGTTCGAACAGCGTGATACCCAGGGCGTAGAGATCGCTGCGGACCGTGGCCGCCGCCTGTCCGCCGTTGGCGAGTTCGGGTGCCAGATACGCCAGGTTCGACGAGCCGATGTCGCTTCCCGCGCCTGGCACGCGTTCGGTCTCGGCGGCATAGGCGAAACCAGTGATACGCACCGAATCCCCGGCACCGCAGAAAAGATTCCCGGGTTGGAGGTCCCGATGCAGGATACCCGCCTGGTGTACGTCGTTCAGCGCGGCAGTCGCGGCGATGGCCAGCCGGAAGAAGCGATCGATGGGTAGATCGACGGCCCTCAGGGCTGACAGCGGTACGCCGTCCGCATCGTCCAGAACCAGCACCGGTCCATTGGCGGTATTGAGCAAGGCACGTGGCAGTACCGCCCAGGCCGCGGCCAGGCGCGGCGTCAGCGCATATTCGCGATCCAGCCGTGGATCGTTGACCTGGGCGGAGGCCGAAGTGATCAACAACCAGGGTCGTTGGGTACGCTCGTCATAGGTACGCCAGCGGTGCAGGCCGTCCACCTCGTCGATCGCGATCCAGGTCGCCTTGCTCGGCCATTCATCGCTGAAATCCAGGCGATCACACCAGGGACGATCGAATCCTCCTGCCATCAGGACTCCCAGGGCGCCGTGGCCCGAGCCAGCGTGGCGAGCAGCGCTTCCGCGGTAAAGGGCTTGGCGAGGAACTGAACGCTGGTATCCAGGCGCACCGCTTCGACATCCACCCCCTCGGCCTCGGCCGACATGTAGACGATGGGAATGCGGTAGCCCGCGATGCACAGCTGCCCATAGGTCTCCCGGCCTGACAGACCTGGCATGTTCAGATCCATGAGCAGGCAGGAGGCCCGCGCCTTCCATTCGGAATTCAGCAGGCTTTCTCCCGACGGGAAGGACACCGCCTGATAGCCTTCCGACTTGAGCAGATTCACCACCGCCTTGCGGACGGATAGTTCATCATCAACGACACAGACGGCGTCCATGGGCAGCCTTGAGCGGAGGATACGAAGTGCCGAACGGTGCGCCGAATCCAGTGCCTGTTCAGGCGGATTGGATGTCGAGCGTCGCGCTATCAGGCAGCCTTCCCGCCATTCTACCCAGCAGTACCAGCTCCACTAGGGTGCGTGTGCTCAGTTTTGTCATGATGTGCTTTTTATGCAGCTTGACGGTAACCTCCTGGAGTCCCAGCGCCAGCGCGATGTCCTTGTTGCGTCGGCCCTGGACCAGCAGACCGAAAACCTCCTGTTCGCGCGGCGACAGGGTGGCGAAGCGCGCGCGGATCGCATCTTCGCGTCGCGCCTGCACATGCAGTCGATGCGCCGTTTCCAGGGCTTCCTGCAGGCTGTCGAACAGCGCCGACTCGTCGAAGGGCTTGGTGATGAAGCCGACCGCTCCCGCCTTCATGGCCCGTACCGACAGGTCGATGGTGCCGAAGCCCGTCATGAAGACGATCGGCACCTTGATACCACGCTGGGCAAGCTCCGCCTGCAGATCCAGACCGCTGCTCTGACTCAGGCGCACGTCCAGCAGCAGACAGCCGGGATCCTCGAAGGAGCAGGTCGACAGGTAGGCCTCGGCGGAGGCGTAGGCGAGCGCGCTGAACCCCGCCGATCTAAGCTGGCGAACCAGGCCGTTACGTACCGTCGATTCATCGTCGACGATATGCACGGTAGCCAGGCCTCTCCAGTCGGGCGATCGGTCATCCGCCTTGGCGACCGCTGGCGGATGGTCCTTGGCGGAGGCGAGCTGTGCGACGGGCAGATTCAGTCGATAACCACGGCCGGCCACGGTTTCGAGCAGATCGCGATCCAGCGCCAGCTGCTTGCGTAACGAAGACATCTGGACATGGAGATTGTTTTCCTCGACCACCGTATCCGGCCATACCGCTTCGATGAGTTCGTCCTTGGTAAGCAACCGCTGAGGCGCTGCCAGCAAACATTCGAGCAGGTCAAAGGCGCGGCTGCCAAGCCGAACCGGCTGGTCGTGGCGAAACGCCTCACGGCGCTCGATCGATACCCACACATCTCCTAGACGAATCATAAGCTCCTAGCCGGCTCGGTAGTGGCTGACGATCAAAGTATGACGTCAGTTATCTATCGATAGTATTACTATTGAAATTGGCATTAACGCGTCGGTCCCGTGGTTCAAGGCTACGGCGCTATCCGCCAACGCGCGGACCGGCAAGCCTGAATGTTCCGTCCATCGGTACGCGCCATTGGTGCGCGCCGTCGAATCGGCTGCCGCGTACGACACCGTCGCAACAATCGTCCAGCTGGGGCGCTGTTGCAGTGCACAAGCAAATGGACGGACACGCTGGCGAGCAGATTAAACGGGGGAGATGTCGCCTGAGCGTTAATTAACGTTAATCCAGCACATTTACGTTAATTAACGTCTTGGTCCTTTGGAGAAGAAGCCCGGCTGATCGAACCAGGACGAGCGCTAATCGGGACGTTCGAAGCTGCAGAAGCGCGCGGCAACCCGCGTAGATGCCGAATGCTGGATGGCCCCACGCGTAGGGCCTGATCCTTTGTTGGAAGATCTACCCCCTTGGTTGTCACCTTGGTTCCGCAGCACCCTTTTTCGTATGATGCCCGTCAACAGCAGACGGAAACCTCCGGTGTGGACGCTTCAGCAAAACCGGCTTCTCCAAGCCAACCTGATCAGGCTGCAGCGCGCTGGGATGTAGGGGCGGCGGTCAACCAGCTGTCCTGGGACGACCTGCGCATCATCAAGGCGCTCAGCGAGTCCGGCAACCGTGCGGCTACCGCCAAGAAACTGGGCATCAACGTCTCAACCGTTTCCCGGCGAGTGGCGCAGGTGGAGAAAACCCTAGGCGTCGCGTTGTTCGACCACCGTCGCTCCGGCTATCAGCTGACGGTCGAAGGCGAGGAACTGCGTGCCTTGGGCGAGCGGGTCGAACTGGATATCGTCAGCGTCGCACGACGTGTCTCCCGCGCTGCACAGGGTCCACTGGGCAAACTGCGGATCACCACCAGCGACTCGCTGCTGCTGTACTTCCTGACCCCGATCATCGCCGACTTCAAGGCGGCGAACGATGGCATGACCATCGAGGTGCTGGTGGGGAATCAGACCTTGAGTCTGGCACGGGACGAGTCCGACATCGCGATCCGGGCCACCAGAAAGCCCGCCGACAGTCTGGTCGGTCGCAGGCTGGCCACCATTGCCTGGGCCGCCTATGGCAGTCGCAACAGGGTGCGGCAGGAGGATCCCTATGCGGCCGGCCAGGCCTGGGTGTCCTACGCCTCCGCCCTGGCCAACCTCAAGGCGGCTGCCTACCTGGAATGCCGAGTTGCCCCTGAGGACGTCTCCTACCGGACTGATTCGGTCGCCGCCGCCAGTGCGGCCATCGTGGCAGGGCTGGGTTTCGGCTTTCTGCCCTGCATGCTGGGCGACAGCACGCCCGGTCTGGTGCGCGTGGGGCCGGTGGTGCCAGAGCTCAACGACGAACTCTGGCTGCTGACTCATCAGGACATCCGCAAGTCCTGGCGGGTAAAGGCCTTCATGGCGTTCTGTGCGGCGGCGGTAGCCGAGCAGAAGGCGCTGCTGGAAGGTCAGCGCCCGTTTGCCACTGCGCTCGAAGACAGCGAAGCCTCTACCTAGCGCGCGCGACTGCCAATCACCGCCCGGCAGGCGATCTCGATCAGCTGCGGGCGCTGAGCCAGCCTCGAAACACCAACGATATTGCTGGCGCAGCGCGGCGCCTCACAACCGTAGGCCGCCTTGCGCACCTTACCGACGACGGCAAAGGCGGCGTCCATGTCCAGCACATAGAGAGTCTCCTCGACCACGTCTTCCAGGCTTGCGCCATAGAGCGCGAGCAGCTTGGCGATGTTGTCGTAGGCGGTGCGCATCTGCTCGCCCATGGTGGAAAAATCGCTGGGGCGACCCTCGCTGTCCAGCGGTGCGGGCGCTACCAGATTGCCGTCTGCGTCGTGATTGAACTGCCCCGAGACGAAGATTTCGTCACCCACCCTACGGGCCTGCGGATAGCCGTAGGCCTGCTCCCACGGTACGCCCCAGTACGCCGTGTCCTTGTCCTTCAAGTGTGCTGCTGCCATTGCCTGTTCCTCGCGGAAAGTGGATTCGCGATGCGGAATCCGGGTGATTGGAAGGCCAAACCCTAGCAGCGCGCTGACGATTTTCATGGCGCAAATTTGCGCTTTCAAAGGTGCAAAAGTGCACAAGCACAGCCTCGATTGATCCCTTACCTTGGATACCAGTTCCGGTCACAACCGCTGCGAACGAGGCCGTCGCCCCCCTTGAAGGCGAGCCGCCGAGATCGCCGCACGGCGCACAGCCCAAACCACACTCAATCGATAGGTGAAGCCATGAACAACTCCAAAACCGAAGTCCTAACTCCCCTGAACAGCCAGCTGATCTTCATCGACCAGCAACCGCAAATGGCCTTCGGCGTCCAGAGCATCGATCGCCAGACGCTGAAGAACAACACCGTCGGCCTGGCCAAGGCCGCCAAGATCTTCAACGTGCCCACCACCTTCACGACGGTCGAAACCGAAAGCTTCTCCGGCCACACCTATCCCGAATTGCTCGCCGTGTTCCCTGAGGCGCCGCTGCTCGAGCGCACCTCGATGAACTCCTGGGACGACCAGAAGGTGCGCGATGCGCTCAAGCGTAATGGCCGCAACAAGATCATCGTCTCCGGCCTCTGGACGGAGGTGTGCAACACCACCTTCGCCCTCTCCGCCATGCATGACGCGGGCTACGAGATCTACATGGTCGCCGACGCCTCGGGCGGCACCACCCAGGCCGCTCACGACTACGCCATGCAGCGCATGATCCAGGCCGGCGTGATCCCGGTGACCTGGCAGCAGGTCCTGCTGGAATGGCAGCGCGACTGGAAGAACCGCGATACCTATGACGCCGTCATGGCGCTGGTCAGGGAGCATTCCGGTGCCTACGGCATGGGTGTCGACTATGCCTACACCCTGGTGCACAAGGCCCCCGAGCGTGTCGCTCACGGCCCCACCCTGGCGCCGGTCGCCGCGGCCGTCTGAGCCACTGCCAGCCCCACCGTCTCGGGCGGTGCTGGCACTTCCATTGCCCAGGCAGGAGTCCTACTCATGAATCCCTCTTCCACTACCGCGACCCTGGTCGTGCGCCACCAGGTCCACCCGCAGCACGAACAGCGCTACGAAACCTGGCTGCACCAGACCATCGAGGCCGCCAGTCAATTCCCAGGCCACCTGGGGGTGGACGTAGGCCGCGAACGCCATGGAGATGTCCTTGATTTCACCTCGGTGTTGCGCTTCGACGAGATGCAGCACCTGCAGCTATGGCTCGAATCCTCTGCCCGTCAGTGGCTCGTCAGTCAGGCACGCCCGTGGCTGCAGGATGGCGACAACACCGAAATCCAGCTCGGCAAGGACTTCTGGTTCGCGCCCCGGGAGGCCGACCAGGCACCTGCACACTGGAAACAGGTGGTCGTCAGCGTCCTGGTCATTCTGCCCCTGAGTCTGCTGGTACCCGTCCTCTGGCGGCCCGTATTCGGCCTCGCCCCCTGGCTCGCCGGCTACCTGATGAGCAACCTGCTGATCACTCTGAGCATCGTGGTGCTGGTGGTGTACCTCTTCATGCCGCTGGCCACCCGCGCGCTGAATCCCTGGCTCAGCGCTGACACCCCATAGCGCGCCAGTCCTTCCGCCGCCCTCCTCCCCTTCGTCCGCTATAGCCCTTCCGTTCGTTCATAAGGAATACCCATGAGCGCCGCCGCAACCTTGCTCGACCGCCACCTGCACACGGCAGACCTGCCGTCAGCCCCCTCCACCGCAGTGGCGACCGGTAGTCGAGTGCTCGGGCATCGTTACCTGGGAAAGCGCTGGCAGGGTTCGGTCCTGCGAGGCTGGCCGCTGGGTCTGTTGCTGGCAACGGCCACTGGCCAGTCCGCCACCGCGGCCGAAACACCCGCTCCCGCAAGCTGGGATGTCTTGCTGCGCAACTACTTCCTGCACAGCGACCTGCGCGACAAGGTCGGTCCCGGCCAGCAGAGCTATCAGCAGGAATGGGCGCAGGGCGTCATCGGCGAGCTGCGCTCCGGCTACACCGACGGGGTGCTTGGCGTGGGTTTCGATGTACACGGTTTCCTTGGACTGAAGCTCGATGGCGGCCGCGGCCACACGGGTACTGGACTGCTGCCGGTCGATGGCAAAGGGCGTAGTGGGAATTACGCGTCCGCTGGTGGAGCCTTGAAAGTCCGAATGGGGACCTATCAACTTCGCTATGGCGAAATGATGGTCGAGACGCCCGTTTTCGATACGGCTGACAAGCGCCTGCAACCGGAATACGCCACCGGATGGATGCTCGAGGGTACGCCACGACCCGACATGCAGCTGCAACTTGGACACTTCACAGGCTTCAAGAATCAGGCTGGTCGCTCTTCTCATGACGATCTGGAAGGAGCAGGAGTCTCTACCCGCGGCAGTGCCATCAGCCTCGTCGGCGCGCGCTTCGCCGTCACCCGAACGTTCAGCGCTGCCCTTTACGCCGCACAGTTGGATGACCGTTGGCGGCAGGACTATCTCAACCTCAGGATGAGCGATGCCCGCTGGACGCTGGAGGCCAACGCCTACCGTACGCGGGACCAGGGATCTGCCACCGCTGGCGCGATCGATACGCTCGCTTACAGCCTGCTAGGCAGCCATCGCATCGGTGCTCAGACGTTCACCCTGGCTTACCAACGGGTCGAAGGACGGACCCCTTTCGACTTCGTGGGTGGCGACTCTATCTACCTGGCGAACTCGGTCAAATACGCCGATTTCAACGGCGCCGGCGAGCGGTCCTGGCAGGCGCGGTACGATCTGGATCTCGCGGTATTCGGTCATCCCGGCTTGAGTGTGATGGCGCGGTACGTCAGCGGTCGGGGCATCGACAGTACCCATACCAGTCCTGACAGCGCCTATGCCCGTTCACTGGAGGCGGGCGGACGCCACTGGGAGCGAGATCTCGACCTGCGTTACCGGGTCCAGCAGGGCGCGGCCAAGGATCTGCGGGTGACGCTTTCCCACGTGAGTCACCGAGGCAACGACGCCCAGGGCGGGCGAGACCTCGATCGGCTGTATCTCATCGTCGAGTACCCGCTGCGTGGCTTCATTTGAGGGCACGCGCCATGAGTCGCGGCTTGGCGATGAAACCGTCCGACCGTTCGGCGTGCAGGTTCGTGCTGGCGGCTCGGCTCATGCCATGGACCGCAGGACGTCACTCGACCGAAGCGCAAACGCAGGCGCCGGTCAGTCGATGGAGTCCGTCGCCCGATCGTGAACCTCGTACGATCCGTTACGCTCCCTCGGCTTGATACGTCGCTCGATCGGCACGCTCGAACACCACCCTGGCTGTTGCCGCCCCTGGCTCCTAGCGGCTTATGCCAATCGACGCGGCGACCCGCACATCCGCGCCGTGGTTGTCGAAAGGCGCCTTCGGGCTATCGAGCAGACGTTGGATAATGGCCGCTGCGTCGGTGCGATCGCTGCACGTCGAAGCGACAGCGAACTCATCTTCACCCATGCGCCCTATCACATCACCGCCCACCCCGGGATGGTGAGTTACGCAAGTTACGAGCGGTTGCATTCACGCCTGTCAGGCAGGCAGAATTAATTTAGTTGTACGATGACGGACAAACTCATCGGCGACGCCTCGCTTCGTTCCAATAACTACAACAAAGGAATCTCGACATGAAAAAGCTGACGCTCTTGGTAGGCTTCCTCTGCCTGTTCACCGGTTATGTCGCCGCCGCTCCCCATGATGAAAGTGACGTAGCTGCTGCCGTGGACAAGCTGACCCAAGCGATGTGGCACAAGGACATAGCGCAACTCAAGGCACTGACCGCTGACAACCTGACGTATGGGCATTCAAGCGGCAACATTCAGGACAAGCAGGCATTCATCGCCGACATCGAGACGGGGAAGAGCGCGTTCAACGAACTGAAGATGCTAAACCAGAAGATCACCCTGTCGGGGGATGTCGCGCTGGTTCGCAATCACTTCTCGGCCCAGGCTGTAAACAGCGGAAAAGTCGTGCCAACTGAAATCGAGAATTTTCAGATCTGGCAGAAGCAGAATGGCCAGTGGCTATTGATCGGTCGTCAGGCATTTCGCTTCTGATAAACCCTTCGACAGAGGCTGCGTCGATCGCCATGGAAGGTCGTAGAAGATCGACGCTCTCGGTCCCCCCTACCGCTGCCACATTATGAACTGCCGCCTCGCTGGCCTTGGGTCTTCTGCAAGCCGCCGGCATCGGTATTGATCCCTTAGACAGTCCTGTCACGCTGCACCGGGCCATCGACGTCCCTAAGCTGGGCTGGCGAATCTCCGCCAGCAGGTCAGTCGATCTTGGCCCGCTTGCGTGTCCGCATCGGCAGTTGGCCTTCGAAATCAATCTGACTGTTCCTGAGCTGACCGCGGCTCAGAGTTTACCGGTACCTGACCGCTTGCCACTTGCGTCGTAGCGCATCCTCGGAGAGCAAGACAGCCATATTGAAGAAAGCTGGCTTCCTTCATCGGCCAGCGCGGCGCCTGACATCAGATCGGCTGGAGAACAGCACCGCGCTGTCACTGCGGCCCGACGTCACGATTGGACGCTTTCACCAGGCGTGTGAGTCGTCAGTCCTATCCTTCGGCACGTCAAGCCAGGGGCCACCAGGCTGTGAAGATCGTGGCGCGCCAGCCACTCGTCGAAATCCAGCGACATCGCCCAAATGATTATTGCGATATTCGAACAGGCGAATCATAGTGGCCTGGTGCCATTTACCTGATCGATGTTCGAGACCTGATCATGCACCCCGATCCCCAAGGCCAAGCCCGCGAAGCGCTACTTGGCCTTCATCGCCAACTCCAGGAAAACGCCAGCCAGCTGAGCCAGGTCGACTGCGATGACCCGGACGTCCGAGCCGTGCTGCAGGCAGTACATGATCTCAATCAGAGAGTTGCCGACCTGGTGGCGGAAACCGCCTTGCTGGCGCCCTTGGAACTGGACTCGGTCACCAACGGCAGCTAATGCGACGGTACCCGCCAATCCTGACTCACCGCCCCTGTCGACTCGACCGCTCACCGGGTTCCGGGCGAGGAGCCGGCGAAACGCCGTGACAGACTTCCCGAGCTGCATTGCCAGACCAAGATGCACGGGCGCGAGTGGAATGACAGGCGCTGTTTGAAGCCGCCTATCCGCCAGCGTCTTTACCCGGCCGCCGTTGGTAGGCACGCGCCCATTCGAGCAGGCTGTTTTCTTCGTCGGTACGATCATCGACACCGCACTCTTCCAGTACGGTCACCACTCGACTCATGAAGTCTCGATCGATGCGAGCCTGCTCCATGAGCCTGGTCAGATTCAGCTGACCCAGCCGCTGGAGCGGGGTCTGAGATTCGTTGTCTTCCATGCCCATCACGTCTGTCCCTGTAAGCACGGCTGCCGAACACCGACTGGCCTATCGCCATCATCTTCCGGACAAGGTCTGGGCTTGCAATGGTTATTGCACGAAGTGTCGAGAATGATGACTGAGCGGCAGTTGCTGGCTCGACCAGGGCGGTCGGCTTCGCCCTGATCGTTCTCCACCACGAGGCGACTCTGGCGAGCTGTCCCACTCACTCAGGCGCTGTCGCTCAGAAGCCCAGCACCAGAGGCAGCACCAGCGCGGTGACGATGCCCAACAGAATCATGCCCAGCGCCGAGAAGGCTGCCGTTTCCTGGCCCTCGCGCAAGGCATGGGCCGTGCCGATGGCATGGCCGTTCATGCCCAGGGTCAAGCCGCGAGCCGCGGGATCTTCCACCTTGAAGACCTTGAGCAGCGGCAGCGCCAGCGTGGTGCTGATGACGCCGGTCAGCATCACGATCACGGCGGTCAAGGGCGCGATGCCACCGAAATGATCCGCCAGCGGCAAGGCGATCGGCATGGTGACCGACTTCGGCACCAGGCTCATCAGCAGGGTCTCCGACAAGCCAAACAGCCAGCCCAACGCCAGGGTCAGGGAAACGCCCACGACGCCCCCTACCGTGAGGGTTATCAGCAGCGGCTTGCAGAGTGCCACCACCCGCGGGAAGTTCTTGTAGAGCGGAACGGCCAGGCCTACGGTGGTGGGCCCGAGCAGCATCGAGAGCATCCCGCTGGCGCCGCGATACGTCTCGTAGTGAATCCCCCCGACCCAGAGCACGGTGGCGACGATCGCCGTGGTGATCAGCACGGGTTGCAGCATGATCAGGCGCAGGCGCTGTTGCAGCACGAGCGCCAACTGATAGGCCGCGAGCGTCAGGGACAAGGCCAGCAGGGGCGCCAGGGCTTGATCAGACATGGTCTTTGTTTCTACCGATCAGGTACTGCAGCAGCCAGCCGCACAAGGGAACGGTGACCAGCAGAGACAGGGCGATGACCAGCACCAGGCGTAACCAGACCGAGGCCTCGATACCGCTGAAATCGACGATTCCCACCGCGGGCACCACGAGCATCAAAGGCAGGTACCTGAGCAGATTGCCCGCCATGGTCTCCACGCCTTCCGGCACCCTGCGCAAGAGCATCAACAGGGTGAACAGAACGATGATCCCCAGGACACTGGCCGGAATGCCCCCTATGACGTTCGTCATCCCAGAGCCCAGCAGATAGCAACCTACAAGCGTCAAAAAACCCGAGATATTCATAACCACCCTGAGTGATAGCTTTCTTGTTGAATAGCCTTCAATAACGGCGTGCGCGGCAACGTCCAACACGGAAGACTCGCATCGAGCTGCGGACCTGCGCCCCGCCGGAAAGCATGGAAATCGCCCTGATATGGCCTTTCTGCGGCTCACCTGCTACGGCTGGCGTGAGCGGGCCCATGCTAGCCTTTTCACTATAGGCACAGCTGAAAATGCCTGTGCAAATCCATGCTGAGATCGGCGAAAGGTACCCGGTGCGTTCGGCTCGATGCCGTGAATAGCGCCTCGATCCAGGTCGCCTTACCCTGCCCTGCCAATCGGATATCCGTACAACCATGTTCGAACACCTAGCCGAGTACCCGGGCGACCCGATACTGTCGCTGATCAAGACCTATCAGGACGACACCCGACCCGAAAAGGTAAATCTGGGTGTCGGGGTCTATCTGGATGCGCAGGGCAGGTTACCGGTGCTGCAGGCGGTGGCGGCGGCCGAACAGCAGCTGAGGAAAGCAGCGCCGGCACCTTCGATGTATCTTCCCATGGCGGGTCACGACGCTTATCGCCTGAACGCTCAGCGCCTGCAGTTCGGTGACCAGAGCCAGGCGCTGGCGGAGGGGCGGATCGCGACCATCCAGACCCTGGGCGGATCGGGCGCCCTGCGGACCGGTGCCGACTTCCTGCGTCAATGGTTTCCGGATTCAGGGGTCTGGGTGAGCGACCCGACCTGGGACAATCACCTCGCCCTCTTCGCCGGGTCCGGCTTCACCGTCGGCACCTACCCCTATTGCCGGCCGGCCTCAGCCGAGCTCGCCTTCGAGGCCATGCTCGGCACCCTCAGCACCCTCCCCCGGCACAGCATCGTCCTGCTCCATCCCTGCTGTCACAATCCCACCGGCCTGGATCTGACCAACGCCCAGTGGCTGGCGGTCATCCAGGTACTGGCCGAACACGAACTCATCGCCTTCGTCGACTGTGCCTACCAGGGTTTCGGCGAAGGACTGGAAGCGGACGTCTTCGCCATCAGGGAAATGGAGCGCGCAGGTCTGAGCTTCCTGGTGAGCTATTCCTTCTCGAAAAACTTTTCGCTGTACGGCGAGCGGGTGGGCACCCTGTCGGTCGTCTGCTCTTCTGCGCCACTGGCGACCAAGGCCCTGGGCCAGTTGCAAGCCACGGTGAGACGGCATTACTCGAGTCCGCCGCAGCATGGCGCTCTGCTGGTGGACCTGGTCCTGGGCAGCGAACTGGCCGATCTCTGGCGGACCGAGGTGGACGCCATGCGCACCCGCATCGCCGCCATGCGCGAGTTGCTGGCACAGGCGTTGGTCGAGGCGGGCCTGCCACTCGGCGAGCGCATCCGTCGCCACCGGGGCCTGTTTTCCTATACGCATCTCACCCGGGCGCAGGTGCTGCGGCTCCGTCAGGATCATGGGATCTATCTGGTCGACAATGGCCGCCTGTGCTTGGCGGGCCTGACCGAGGAAAAGCTCGCCTACGTGTCTGCGGCGATCGCGGACGTTATCCGCTGAACCGCTGGCGCCACCCGTCTAACCCTGATTCAAGTCGCTGGCGCTGCAACCCGGCACCGCACGCATGCCCTCGAAGATCAGGCGCGTGGTGTTGCGCACGTTGGCGGCATGTCCCTCCCGATCCATCTCGTCACTGGCCGTCAGGCGCAGCAGTTGCAGGTGCGAGTAATCGTTGAGCAGAAAGGCCGCCAGCTCTACGTCCAGATCGGCGCGCAGCTTGCCGGCGGCCTGCAGCTCGTGCAGCACACTGGCGATCTCGCCCTGCAGGCCGCGGTTCATCTGCCGGTAGGCCTGGGGCAGACCGCTGGCGCCCCCCACCAGCACCAGCGGCAGCAGTTCGCGCCAGAGCGCGGCGGGCAGCACCTCCAGTGCGTAGCTGACGAGGAGGTGCTCCAGATGGCAGAGCGCCTCGACGGGATCCGCGAAGTCGCGGATGTGCCGGCGCACGTCGATCAGGGCGCGGCGATCGGACTCCTTGATCATCTCCAGGATGATCTCGTGCTTGCTGCCGAAATACTTGAACACCGTGGGCGCGGAGACCCCGGCCTCGCGGGCGATCTGCTCGACCGTGGTCTCGCGAAAGCCCTGGCGCTGGAACAGCATGACCGCCGCGGCCGAGATGGCCGCGCGGCGTAATTCCTTCTGACGTTCGCGTAGGCCGCTCACCGTCGCTCCTGCTTGCTGGTTGTGGCCGAAAGGATAGCGGGCTTGCCTTGACCACGAAAAATATTTTATTGACTAAAGAAATTAACAGGGTTAATTATTTTCCCGTACCTGCTCTACGCAGGGCAATTGCCAGGATGAGTCTGATGAACCAGATCCTCGACCGCTCCCTGGTTTCCCGGAATCGGGAAGTCAGCGAGATGTACGACCAACAAGAACAAGAGCCCGTACTGATGCAGGGTTTTCCTGCCGAGCCGGACCAGCGCGTGACCTGGGCCAACTGGATGTCGCCGCCGTTCAACCGCTGGGGCTTCCGCAACCTGGCACGCCTGCGCCCCACCATCGAGGTAGCCGCCGGATCGCGCCCGGACGCGGTGCTGGCCCAGGCACCCGTGGCGCTCGAAACGTTCGGCTTCGAAAGCAGCTGCGGCCGCCGCGTCAGCGCCCTCGACCATCTGCGCGCCAGCAAGACCGACGGCTTTCTGGTGCTGCACCAGGGCCGCGTGGTGTACGAGCGCTACTTCAACGGCCAGGTCGCCACGGACCGCCACATCATGTTCTCGGTCACCAAGTCGCTGATCGGGGTGCTCGGTGAGCAACTCATCCATGACGGCGTGCTCGATGCCCAGGCACTGACCCAGCACTATGTGCCGGAACTGGCCGGCAGCGCCTTCGGCGACGCCACCGTCCGCCAGTTGCTCGACATGGCCGTCGGCGTTCACTACACCGAGCTGTACGACGATCCCGCCTCGAAGAGTTCCCAGTACGGCTACGCCTGTGGCTTCAAGCCGGCCCTGCCCGAGTACGCCCAGTACGAATCCCTGTACCAATACCTGCCGTCGCTGCGCAAAAGATGCGAGCACGGCGGCCTCTTCCATTACGTGACCGCCACCACCGAGGTGCTGGCCTGGGTGATGGAGCGTTCCAGCGGCCTGGGCTGCGCCGAGCAGCTGCAGCGGATCTGGCAGCAACTCGGCTGCGAACGCGACGGCTACTTCATGGCCGACCCCTGGGGTCGCAGCGTCGCCGGTGCCGGCTTCAACGCCACCCTGCGCGACATGGGCCGCTTCGGCCTGATGTTGGCCAACGGCGGTGTGGTCGATGGCCAGCAGGTCATCGACCCGGCGGTGATCGAGGCCATCGCCGCCGGCGGGGACCCGGGGATCTATGGCGTGCACAAGGACTTCTCCGAATGGACCCCGGGCGCCTCCTACCGCAGCCAGTGGTACGTCTTCAACGACCACAGTCCGGCCATCATGGCCAGTGGCATCCATGGCCAGTACCTGTTCGTCGATTTCGCCTCCGAGGTGGTGATCGTCAAGCAGTCGTCGCTGCCCGAGGCGGTCACCGAACTGGACATCGATACCGTACGCCTGCTGCGCGCCATCGCTGCCCAGCTGCACGGCTGATCCATCCCTAACAAGATCGACGAGCGCCGGCTTGCCCGCGCGCTCACCTGCTACGACAGGTATCCGGTGTCCATCCTGGCCACCCTTCACTGCCCTGTAATACAAGAAAAATAGTCAGGAGCTTCATATGTGCACAACCAAGCGCCTTCCCGGCGTGCTGCTGGCGCTCGGCCTGCCGCTGGCCAGCCAGCCGGCCCTGGCGGGCTATCCCTTCGAATACGAGAACCTCAAAGGCGACGTCAACCTGACGGTGGGCGCCGGCTCCCTCTCCACCCGGGGCGTCAATTTCGGCGCCGGTCGCGTGGATGCACGCAGTGGCAAGAACGACGGCCGCCGCAGCGCCTGGCAGGAGTTCTACGTCAAACCCGGCGTCACTCTCGACTACTCCCTCAGCGACAGGGTCCACCTGCTCGCCGGTGGCTCGGTGGTCGGCGCCACCACCCTTGGCGACGGTGATGCCGGTGGCTTCACCCGCGGCTCAGACGGCCGCTTCGCCCCCGAAGAGCTCTATGCCGGAGTGCAGGCGGGCGACTGGAAATTCACCGCCGGCCGCCAGAACTTCATGGTCGGTACCGGCTTCATCGTCATGGACGGCAACCTCGACCTGTTCGGCGATGGCGCCTACTGGCTCGGTCCGCGCACCGCCTTCCGCGACTCGGCGATCCTGGCGTGGGGGCATGGCCCGGTCCAGGCACAGGCCTTCACCCTGCGCACCGACGATCACTATGGCGATTTCCGCCTGAGCGGTGCCAACCTGGATTACGACCTCGACGGCCAGGTGACCCTCGGTGCCATGGCCCTCACGGTCGATACCCTGGCCAGCAGAGACAGCAACGCGGCGCGCCGCGACGGCATGCGGGTCTACAACCTGCGGGCCCTGCGTGGCCACCTGCCGGGCCTGCCGAACCTGACCCTGAATGGCGAATACGCGGTGCAGCGCGGCGGTGACGGCGCCCTCACCTATGACGCCAAGGCCTGGTATGCCCAGGTCGACTACCAGTTCCAGGACCTGCCCTTCACCCCCACCCTCGGGTACCGCTACGCCGTCTTCTCCGGTGACGACAACCCTACCGACAACCGCCAGCAAGCCTGGGATCCGCTGAGCAAGGGCTTCATCGACTGGAGCACCTGGCTGGTGGGCGACGTGGTGGGCAACTACCTGCTGTTCAACAGCAACGAGCGCGTCCAGCAGTTCTCGCTCAAGAACCGCCTCAGCGACACTCTCACCCTGGGCGTCATCCACTACCAGTTCTGGCTCGACCAGGCCAACTTCCGCGGCGCCGCGGTCAATGACCGGCGTTTCGCCGACGAGACCGCGGTGTACCTCGACTGGACGCCCAATCGGCAGTTCTACAGCTCGCTCTCGTACAACTGGGTGCAGGCCAAGTCCGCCGCCCGGCAGGCGTTCGGCGACAACGAGCGCTTCAGCGCCCTCGAGCTCTACTTCACCTATCGCTACTGACCAGCCACCACAGCCCCCGTGGGGCACAGGAGGGCGTGATGACCACCAAGACACCAACCGAGATCGCCGTACCAACGCTGGAGTGGGTGCTGAGCCTGCATGTCCTTATCGAGCCCGCCGATGACCTGGGCGCCTGCACGGATGGCCAGCGAAGCAACTATCGAATCACCGGCGGGCATTTCGAAGGCTTGAATGTGCGTGGCGACGTGTTGGCCGGTGGCGCGGATTTCTATCTGCAGCGCAGCGACGGCGTGGGTGAGCTGGACGCTCGCTATAGCCTGCGCAGTGATCAGGGCGAGTGGATCAACATCCACAACCTTGGTCTGATCACCCTTAGCGAGCGAGGCCGCACGCAGGTTGCCCAGGGCCTCTGGCCCATCGCCGAAGAGGACTACCACTGCAGTTGCACGCCGCGCTTCCAGGTGGCCAGCGGCAGGCTCGACTGGCTGACCCGCAGCGTGATGATCGGCAAGGTGAGCTATCCCGCCGTCGATAGGGTCACCATCCACTGCTATCGCCTCAGCTGACCGGCAACCCTTATAGCAGCCAGGCTTTTCACTGAAGCGGCAGGCCCGTCCGTGGCCGAGCCGGCAGGTAATAGACCATGACCATCGCCAACCAAACCCTGGTGCGCGCCGCGTGCATCGCCATCGCCGCCGCTTCGATCCTCGTCATCGGCGTGCAGCCGATCTTCATTGGTCTGCTGACCGAACGCCTGGGCCTGACCCTGGCGCAGCAGAGCTGGAACATGTCGGTGGAAATGTGCGGCTCCATCGTCGGGACACTGCTGTACCTGCCAATGATCCGCTTCCTCGGTCCGCGCACCATCGCCCTGGGCACGGCCTTGCTGTTGCTGTTCGCCAACGCCGCGACGGCCAGCGTCAACACCCTCGATCCGCTGTTGGCCTTGCGCGGTCTCTCGGGCCTCTGCTCGGGCGTGCTCTACTCCTATGCCATCTACTGGCTGGGCAGCATGCCGGGGCAGGACAGGTCCTTCGGCATCCTGCTGTTCGTGCAGACCGCCCTGTTCGCCAGCAGCGCGGTGCTCATGCCGATGATCGCCGCGTGGCAAGGCTTCGCCGGGGCGATCTATTACCTGGCGGCCTGGTTCGCCCTGGTCTGCCTGCTGAGCGGCTGCCTGCCGGCCAGGCAGAGCCCGGAAGAACAACGGCTCGCCCACACGCCGCTGCGGGCGGGCCTGACGGTGATCGGCGTCTGTTCGCTGCTCGGCATGCTGTTCCTGCAACTGTCGATTTACTCGCTGTGGGGCTTCGTCGACGGCATCGCCAGCGACGCTGGCGTGGCGCCGGTGGACATCGGTTGGGCGATCAGCATCGGGCTGCTCGGCGGCCTGCCCGGTGCGGCCCTGCCCAGCGTGGCCGGGCGGCACCTGGGCCGCGTACCGATGATCCTCACCGGCTCCCTGGCCGTGCTCGGCGCCATCTACATGCTGGCCACGCGCATCCACACCGCCGTGGATCTGCTGCTCGCGGTGTTCTTGATGAACTTCGGCTGGAACTTGGCGCTGTCCTACTACATGTCCTCGGTCGTAACCCACGACCCGAGCGGTCGCCTGACCAAGCTGGTCGGCGTGGTACAGGTCGCCTCCGCCGCCGCGGCCCCGACCCTGCTGAGCCTGATCATCCAAGGCAACGACCGGCGCAGCCTCTTCGTGCTGTCCGCGGGCGCCATCCTGATCGGCTGCCTGCTGGTGATCGTCATGCTGGCCTGCGGGCGGCGCGGCGTGCAGGGCAAGGGACTGGACTGCTCGGTCTGAGCGTTGGCCGTAGGCTAGGGGGGTGCCGCGCGAACATCACGGCCTTCCGCGCAGCCAGGCGACAACCTCTATGACCGATTTGTCATCACCCGGTC
Source organism: Pseudomonas benzopyrenica (assembly GCF_036884265.1). NCBI lineage: Bacteria > Pseudomonadati > Pseudomonadota > Gammaproteobacteria > Pseudomonadales > Pseudomonadaceae > Pseudomonas > Pseudomonas benzopyrenica. Next base: position 2,873,084 of record NZ_CP145723.1, read on the forward strand.
AGCCTGGCGTCCCCCCTGTCCTCCTAGAGTGGCCCGGTCAGCGACTCGCTACCTACCCCTTCAAGAGGACTCTCCATGAAAGCGCTCCTGCTCGGTCTTTTCGGTCTGCTCGCCACCGGCTCCGCCCTGGCTGCTCCCGACCATCCCGCTCCGATCCATGACAAGCCCGGTTTCTTCGTCCCCCTCGACGTCGACAAGGTCGTCAGCCAGACCGACCTGAGCGCCCAGTGCGGAATCGTGCCGGCCCACCTCGACTATCTGGATCACGCCGGCCGGGAACATGAGCTGGACTATCTGGTGTCTGGCAATGGCTGCTACAACCAGAATTGAGGCGTCTTTCGACCCGGTACCGAAGCGCGGCGGTCGCCGCTGTGCTGGCCAAGGGGGCGCCTGTAACGGCCCCTTCCGCCACCAGAATCCAAGGCTACCGGGCTAGTAGCGCACGCCACGGGTCGGCATGCGGACCGTTAGAAAAACCGATAGGCCTTGGCCAGGGCCCGCTCCAGTACGGCGATGCAGGCGTGGTCGTCCGCATAGGACAGGAACTGGCGCTGCGCATCGGCCTGGGCCTCGGCCAGACGCGTCTTGCGCTCGGCCAGCTCATCTTCCAGCACCGAGGTGCTCATGCCGCCCAGATCACAGCAGGGGTTGGGGCCATTCATAGAAAACTCCGGACAGAAGTGCAGACTGCGTCATCAGACAAGGTTTTGAGATTTGGTTCACAAATCTTAGCGAATCTCATTGTTACTGAAAGCTGAGTTTCGACCCGGTGCTGTACCGCCCCCCGCGCTAGAGCGTCTCCCCGAGACTTCCGTACCCTGCACCCGCTATCAGCGAGGCAAAAGCTATACAATTCGGCACCCTAATCGAGCTGTGAAGATACATGCGCCTTTTGCTTTCGCTTCTCCTGGCCACACTGGTGGCCTCCTCCGCGCTCGCCGCGGCGCCCGATACCTTTGTCGAGGCCAAGGTAATCGCCAGACAAAAAGTCTATTTCGATCAGAACACCAGCGCCCAGGGCGACCTCTATTGCGGCTGCAAGTGGGAGTGGGTCGGCAAATCCGGAGGACGGGTCGATGCCGCCTCCTGCGGTTTCCAGGCGCGCAAGCAGGAAACCCGCGGCGAACGCACCGAGTGGGAGCACATCGTGCCGGCCTGGACCTTCGGTCATCAGCGCCAATGCTGGCAGAACGGCGGCCGCGAACACTGCGTGGCGGATGACCCGGTGTTCCGCGCCATGGAGGCCGACCTCTTCAACCTCTACCCCGCCGTGGGCGAGGTGAATGGGGACCGGGCCAATTTCAACTACGGCATGGCCCAGGGCGTGCAGCCGCAATACGGCCGGTGCACGACGAAGATCGACTTCCAGGAACGCGCCGCCGAACCGCGCGACGAGGTCAAGGGTCTGGTCGCCCGGGTTACCTTCTATATGTTCGATCGCTACGGCCTGAACATGTCGCGCCAGCAACAGCAACTGCTCATGGCCTGGGACAAGCAGCAACCGGTCACCGCTTGGGAGCGCGAACGGGATAGTCGCATCGCCGCGGTGATGGGCCATGGCAACCCCTTCGTGTCCGGCGAGCGGCACTGGACGCTGGGCTACCAGCCGGTTGGTGACGGCATCGTCAGTCCTCTGCCGGCGGCCAAGCCAGCGCCGTCAACGCCCTCAGCACCGGCCAAGACCGATAGCCCCGCCGCGGCCAGCCAGGGCGCGATCATCGGCAACCGCAACAGTCACGTCTATCACCTGCCGCAAGGCTGCCCGAGCTACGCCCAGGTGTCGCCGAAGAACCAGGTCAAGTTCGCCTCCGAAGCCGAGGCGAAGGCGGCAGGCTTCACCAAGGCGGGCAACTGCGCGCCCTGATCGCCAGCCCCAGGCGCTGACCTGCAGCACCCAGGGGTCCTGAGCCGCTTCGGCAGTTACTGCCCCTTGGACAGCTCCACCAGCATCCGCGTGAGCAGATAGATGCGCGGTGTCACGCTGTCCAGCTCCACGTATTCCTCGGGGGTATGCAGCTTGCCGCCGACGATGCCGAAGCCGTCCAGGGTCGGTACGCCGGCACCTGCCGCGATGCTGGCATCCGCGGCGCCGCCACTGCCCTCGACGGTCAGGGTGCGGCCCAGCTCGCCATAGATGCCCTGGGCCATGGCCAGCAGCCGATCGCTCGCCGCGGTCTGCGGCATCGGCGGCAGGCCACGTTCCAGCCGCGTGGTCACCTCGGTATCAGGAATCTGCTTGTTGGCAGAGATCCGCGCCAGGTCCTTTTCCACCCGGTCGAATTCTTCGGGCAGCGCGGCGCGGACATCGGCCTTGGCGACGGCATGATCGGGAATCACATTGATGCGGTCACCCGCCTCGATCACCGTGAAATTGACCGAAGTCTTCTTCTCCGCGTCGCCCAGGTTGCCCAGTTGCAGCACCTGGTGCGCCACCTCGGTGGCGGCGTTACGCCCTAGTTCCGGGGAAACGCCGGCATGGGACGACTTGCCCTTGACCTCCACCACGGCGGTGGCGCTGCCCTTGCGCCACACTACCAGGCCATCGGCCGGCCGCCCCGGCTCCAGATTCAGCACCACGTCGTGCTGTTTGGCGGTGCTGGCGATCAGCTCGGTAGCGGCCTGGGAGCCGGTCTCTTCGCTGGCATCCAGCAACAGGGTGATCTGCCCGTAGTCCTTGAAGTCGAGGGCCTTGAGAATCTGCAGCGCCGCCAGGGCGACCACGATGCCACCCTTGTCGTCGGACACGCCCGGGCCATAGGCGCGTTTTTCATCGGTACGATACGGCCGGGCCTTGGCCGTGCCTTCCTTGAACACCGTATCCATGTGTGCCAGCAAGAGGATCTTGGCCTTGCCGCTGCCCTTGAGCGTCGCCACCAGGTGCTGGCTTTTGTCCGGCGCGGTGTTGGGCACCTCTTGCACCGTGGCGCCGAGTTTCTGCAATTCCGCGCTGACGAGCTTGCCCACCTCGGTCAGGCCGGGCGCGTAGCCGGACCCCGAGTCGATGTTCACTAACCGCTCCAGCAACGTGAGCGTCGGCGCCTTGGCCTGCTCCGCGGCGGTCTGGATGCGCGCGTCGAGCGCGGCACTGGCGGGCAAGGCGATGCAGCAAGTGAGAACGGCAGCGAGGGTGGTACGCAAGAACGGAGCGGACATCGGACTTTCCTTGTTGGCCTTATTGGATTAGTCAGACAACTGTAGTCGCAACAAGGACATAGGGGAAATGAGGCTGCCAGCTGTTTGGCGCAGGCCTGCAATCATCCCAGGACCATCGCTCCCAGCAGCCGCCAGCCATTGACGGCGTGCTGCTCCGCCGCACCTGGATGGGCACCCTCTGGCGAGACCAGGGCTGGTCAGGGGTCAGCCCTAGTTCACGAGGGCCTTTAGCGCCTCCAGGACATCCCGGGTGGCCTGCCGGGTCGCCGCCGCATCAGGCCCGACCTTGGGGCCCAGCACGACGCAGCTGTCCTTATAGGAAAAGACCTTGCCAGTCTGCTGATTGATCAACTCACCCTTGGCGTTCTCGGCGATCCGGCAGTCACGCACGGTCTGGCTGTCCTTCGCGACCACCACCGGACTCCAGACATAGGGATTGTCGAAGCCATGCTCGGCGTGGGGATAGGTATGAACCCGGAGATCGGCGCCCTGCTGCTTGAGCGTCGCGAAATAGCCCTCGCAACGGGAATAGGGATCGTAGTTGTCGGCCAGTCCGTGGTACACGCGCAGCGGCTTGGCGACGACCCTGTCCTGCTCGCGAAAGGTGATCGAGCAGTCGGGATAGAACGACAGGTAGCCGACGAACTGGAAATCCTGGCTTTTCCAGAGCTTGTCGAAGCGCGCCATGGCCGCATAGAGCGAGGCCTGCCCACCGCGGGAAAAGCCCATGAGGATGATCTTGCCTGGATCGATTCGCGCGTGCCGCGCGAGCAGGGCGCCGGCGCGATAGTCATCCAGAACGAAATTGAGCCGCCCCAGCTGGGCCTGGTCGGTGGCGGTACTGGTGATGCCCCGGCCCGAGAAGCCATCCACGGCGAAGGTGGCGATGCCGACCTGATTGAACCGCCGCTGCCAATAGGTGATGTTGGCGCCCAGGCCTCCCGAACCATGCTGGAGGATCACCACCGGGACCTTGCCCGCGCCTGGAGGCAGCGACAGCACGCCACCGAGCAGGACCTCGGTACCGCCTTTGTCCCCCGTCAGGAATTGCTGATCGCTAAGGGTCAGCGAGGTGAAGGTCAGCACCTCTTGCCGAGCGGGGATATCGGTTGCCGGCGAGGTGGCGGCGAAGGCCGTGGCACGGGTGAGGCACACCAAGGCGACAAGCAAACCTGAGGCGGAGCGAAGGCGAGACGTGTTGACCAGGTAGCACATCGGGTTCAGTCCTTTCTATTGGGCGATAGGAATCACCGCTGCTCTCGCATGGCGGGGCACACTTCAAGGTAGGCGACGGCACTAAAAAGCGCCTGCAAGACACCCGGGACGTAACGCTATGGGCTGCCGGCTTGGCTGAGTGACCAGATCCGCTCTGAACCTTGCAGGTCAGGTGGTAAACGACCCGAGGCCGTACGACAGGTGCGAGAGGTCTGGTAGCAACGAGATGGCACCTCTAACAGCAGTGCCCAGATGTCTTGGCAGGACAACCTAGGCACCGCTGGAGACTAGCGGGTCGACTCGCCGCCTGGAGCGACGTGGTTCACTGCCAGCAGCGGTCGATAGTGCTGCGGCAATCGCATTCGCACCAGATCCTTGGCGCGCACGGTACTGGTGGGGTAATCGCTGGCCAGATTGGCCGTGCTTACTGGTGCCACCACTACACCCTCCTCGTCGGTCAGCAGCCGTTCCTGGCGAGGAAAGGCGAAGGTGTCAGGGCCGAACACTCCGCTAGGTATGCCACCCCCGCCGTTGGCAAAAGCCAGGTAGAGGTTGTTCTCGCCAGCTCGCACGCGCGCCAGGTGCCAATGATAGAGGTCTGCGCCTGTGGGAATGGCACCCGGATGGCGTACGTCGGTGCCAAGGTGGCTGCCGGCAGAGGGACTTGCCAGCAGCGCTGGGCAACCGATCAGGTCACAGCCCTGCAAGGCCAACACCCGGGCAGCTTCTGGCACCAGGCAGTCTTCCCCTATCAGCAGCCCGAGGCGACCGAATGGAAGATCGAAACAGGCCCAGCTGTCGCCCGCACGGGCCCAGGCACGGTCGGTACTGCTCAGATGCTGCTTGCGGTACACCCCCACCAAACCTTCGGGGCCGAGCAACAGGGCGCTGTTGTAGCAACCTTCCTGAGCCTGCTCCGCAAAGCCCACGACCAGGTGCAGTCGCAGCTGAGCGGCAAGCCGCATAAGCGCCTTGACTGGTGCGCTGGCCAAACTCAGGGCCTTGGCCGCGCCTGGTCCTGTGAGAGCCAACTCCGGGCACACCAGCAACTCGGCACCCTCCTCCCGCGCCTGACGGGCGAGGACTTCCAGCGCCAACAGATTACCGTTCACGTCGTTGTCCACTTTCGGCCGGCAGATTGCGATTAGCGAAGCCTTGCCCGGCGGCAGGCTCTGTAAGCCGTACAGGCCAAAGAACGCCAGGGGATTCCAGGCATAGCTGTGCATGGCGAGGATCTTGTATTGCTCTGGACGGCGCAGGGCCAGGCGTTCAGCCTGCGTCTGACGGGCAAGCTGTAGATCAAGGTCGGCCAGCAGGATACCGTCGCCGCTGTCCAGCATTGCCTGGACGTTCCCTTCCGGATCAATCACACAACTCCCGCCGCTGAACTGCACCCCTCGCTCCAGACCCCAGCGATTGCTTTCGATCAGATAACACCCGTTTTCATAAGCCCTATTGATCCAGTAAGGCGCTGGCGTACGTTCGGCCAACCAGTTGCTTAGATGGCAGATCACTTCCGCACCGGCGACCCCGGCAAGGCGCGCGGTTTCGATGAAGTGGATATCCATGCAAATTAAAAGCGCGATGCGGCCGATGGGCGTATCGAAAACGCTATGCCCATCCCCTGCCGCCGCCCAGCGCGGCTCCGAGATGTAGGGGTGGCTTTTACGGTGAACGCCGATCAAACCGTCCGGGCCGATGAGGACGGCTGAGTTGTAGTAGAGCTCATCGAGCGGATCGACCTCAGGCATCCCGATGACTACGTAGCATTGGTATTCGCGTGCCACCTCGGCGAATCGCTCTACGGTCGGACCCGGCACAGGCTCGACATAGGGAGACACCTCTTCGCGGCTGGCCCAGCAGTAGCCCGTGGTAGCCATTTCCGGAGTGACGATCAGGCGTGCGCCGGCAAGGGCAGCTTCACGCACCAGAGACTCGAGGCGCTGCAGGTTGCCGTGGTGGTCGAACTGAGTGGGCTCGAACTGGATGGTAGCGATCTTCAGGGTCGTCATGGTTCAGACTCCGGGCGCACGGATTGCAGGACGCGGGCCTTCGTAGCGTGCTGCGGGGCGCCAGGAAGTAGGGGTATCGGCGGGAAAGTCCGAGAAGTAATAGCGACCACGACTCGCCAGGCTGAACGCCACATGCAGTACCGGACCGACAAGCATGGCAATGAACGAGGCGTAATACATGGGGTACAGGCCCAGGATGCCCGCTGCCCCTATGGCCACCGCGATCAACAAGCTGCCTACACCGCACGGATTCCATCGGCGAAGGTGCTCCCGGCGAAACTCGACGAAATCGCTCGGCGCCAATTTGAACACCCGGCGGCAAATGAAGTAATCGGCGAGGATGATGAACACCCAGGTATTGGTGAGGATGCCGGTGATGGCTAGAAAGGTGCCGGTGTACTGAAGAATGTTGCACAGGTAGAACAATACCCCCAGGGCCCAGACCGTGAGCATCCACCACTGCCGACCGGGGCGATAGTCGAGCGCCATATCCATGGTGTTGGACAGCGCGATCGAACCCGAATAGAGATTCATCACATTGATACGGATCTGGGTTATCACGGTGAAGAGCACGCCAATGGCAGCGATCACGGTGGGAAAGACAAAGCCGGGATCCATGGCCAGGGCGAATGCATCCCCCTTGGCTATGTGAGGCATGAGGGTGTAGGCCAGCAAGGCACCGCACAGCATGACCGCAACGATGGGTACCAGCATGCCAAGCATGATGGTTGCAGTCCCCCTATGACTGATATCGGGTTTGGCGAAGCGTCCGTAGTCAGTTCCCAGCAACCCCTGAAAGACGATCTGCCCATTGGCCATGTTCATCACCACCCACAGGGCACTGGCACTGCCCGCGTCGCGAGGCAACCATCCGCTCGGCCCCACCACCTCATAATTCTGGTGGAGCTGATACAGGCAAAAGGCGAACAGCCCAATGAAGATCGGCACGCCCCAGGTCTGCAGGAACTGCATCGACGACATGCCCTTCCAGGCAAACCAGATGGTTACCGCACCAATACCAGCAAAGATCGCTACACCGCTCAGGGATCCCACCTCGATGCCGGCATAATGGGCAATTGCGTGGGAAACGATGGTGCCTTCAAACAGGAAATAGAAGATGAAGTTCACCGCGTAGATGAGCGAGGTGAACGCCGAACCCATGTAGCCAAAACCCAGCCCTCGCGTGAGCAGACTCAGCGACAAACCTTCCTTGGCGGCGATCTTCATCACGCAGGCACCGATCACCGTAGCCAGAACCACCATATAGAGAATGGGCCAGAGCATGCTCGGCCAGCCCACCTGGAAACTCATGTCAGCGCCCAGACTGAACCAGAACATTGCGGTGGAATTGCCCAGCAGCACCAGGATGATGGCCGGGATCGGCCAGCGGTAGCGGCTGGGTACCCGCCCTACCGCGTAATCCTCGATAGCCTCGGCTTCAGAGATGTCTTGCGGTCCTTGGAACCATTTTTTCAACAGGCTCATAGCGAACGTCTCCTTTTGCGGGGCATGCAGAGGCCCCTCACGGCAAAAATGCCGTGACCTGAACGGGTTAGCGTTAAGTGGAACGGAAGGGGTGTGCGGTCAGGGTGGACCGCGTGGGACGGGTTCATGCTCGATGATGGCGCGCGCCACGACTTCCACCGAGCTGCGCTGCGCCATGGCTTGCCGCTGGATGCGCTTGTGCGCTTCGTCCTCGCTGATGCCATGGCGGGCGATCAGCAGCATCTTTGCCATGGCTACCCGGCCGACCGCCGACTGTCGGACCTCGAGTTTGCGCAGCTGCTTAAGCAGCTCCATACGGCGTCGCCAGGTGGCACGGGCCATGATCAATTGAGTGAGCAGGCCGAAGGGTTTCAGCGGACGCTCGATCACGGCCGCCGGCTGGGCGCTAAGCACCAGTTCGAGCATGCTCGGGCTTTCATAGCCGACAATGGCAATCACCGGCGGCGCCTGCTCGTCGAGGCCAGCAACCAGCGCATCGATAGCGGCGCGCTGATCCAGCTCGATCGACAACAAGACCACATCAGTCTCACCAGGAAGCGCCGTCGGCACTGGCCAGACCTGTTTGACCTTGCAACCTATGCGCTGCAGCTGCCCGACCACCAGCCGCGCTTCGGCATCCTGCGGGTGCAATACCAGCACCCGCAGATCCTTGAGTTCACCCAGAAGCGAAGCAGCTGTCATAAGCAGCCCTGCAAGTCATAGTCGAGCAGATAGGGACAAGGACGTAGCGCTTGGGCCGTCCCCTCGACGATGACGAAACGGCCTTGGCTATCAAGTTTCGCTACCCGCGGCCATAGCCAGCAGTGCTGGGTTTCCCCGTCGAGGTGTACCTGCCCCTGAGGCGCCTCTATCCGCACCTGGGTCAGGGCCTCGCGCAGGGCACCCGGTTCGCTGCTACCAGCCACCTCTACCGCCTTGGCATAGAGGTGCACCTGAAAGTACGCCGCTTCAGCCGCGGCGGTGATAGGCGCGTTGGCACCATGGCGCGCCCGATAGGCACCCACGAACGCCAGACTGGCAGGGGTTTGCACCGTATCGAACCAGGGTGCGGCACAGAGGTGCCCGGCAGCGTGGGCGGGCGGCATCTGCGCGACCTCTGCCTCGTTGGTCGACAGGCTGATGATGGGCATCCGCGCCGGATCCAGTCCGGCCTGGTAGTAAGCGCCGTAAAGCGTGGGAATGTCGGCACCCACCACCGTGGAATAGATAGCGTCCGGTGCGAGTGCGACGACTCGGTCCATGACCTGCTGATAGTGCTCGGCGGAGGCACCGAACGGCAGATAGATTTCGTCGAGCACCTCACCACCGGCCTGCTGAAACAATTCGCGCATCACCCGGTTCGATTCCACCGGATAGATGTAGGGCACTCCAACGAACAGTACGCGCTTGCCGTACTGGGCCATCACATAGCGGGCAAGGGCAAAGGCGTTCTGATTCGGTGTCGCTCCGGTATACCAGCACAGTGGCGAAAACTCGAAGCCCTCATAGAGCGTGGGATAGAACAGCGGAACCCGGCGGCTTTCGATGACCGGCAGCACCGCCTTACGGGTGCTCGACATGTGAGTGCCGAACAGCGCCTGTACGGAGTGGTCGTCACAGAGCCGCAAGGCTGCCAAACGGTAATGGTCAGGACTTGCCCCGATGTCGGGCAGCAGCGCGGAGATCGGCTGTCCCAGAATCCCACCCTGTTGATTGATCTCGTCAATGGCTAGAACGCTGGCCTTGGCCTGCGTCGTCTCGACGGCTGCGGTCATGCTATGACGTGAGAACAAAAGGCCAATGTTATGGCCGTGTGTCTGGGTAACAATGGGCATAACTGTGCTCCGGATACCGCAATCGTCCGCCTCTCAGGCAGCGTAAGGGGTACAGGACAGAACGTCGCTGGGGCGAGGTCCGAGCCGGCAGCACTGGCGGCGGAAACGATAGGGCGGTGTCGGCGGAACCGCTTGCATCTTTGGAAGCGGGGCCGGCGCAGAGGCGTTACACCTGTCAGGAGCAAAGCAAATTGTACGCCAGCATTTGTCGGCCTGGTTTTGCGAGGGTTGCAGCGGCGACTTCGCGCCAACTTGGTGCAAACACCGGAGGTAGTTGCACATTATACGTTCGCTCAAGCCGGCATCGAAGCCTTTGGCATCCTGGCTTTGCCCGCACCTCCAGGAAAAGCGCGATAGCCGACTGCCGGATCGACGACCAGCCCTCGCAAGGACTCTTCCACAGCACGGATGGAACGGCGGTCTGCCACTAGCCAAATTTGGCACCTTTGTCGCGTAAACCGGCCTTGAGGTACGAAACTTGTAGCTCCCGCGCCAACGGCCCTTTGCGACCCAAAAGGTTTCCCAAATGCACCAAGATGGCTCCCTCGCGTTACCGCCGCGTGTCCGGCATCGGTATACCGGTGACATCGACGAGCACGCGCTCTGCGTCGAGGGCTGGCGCATGCAGTACGATCAGCTGTCCGCGGGCCGCTTCCAGGGCGAACTCAGCGACCTCTGGCTGGACGACATCAGCCTGCTACGGGACAGATCCAACCAGGCCATGCTCAAGAGCGGCGAGGCCCAGGGAGAAACCCTGACCTTCAGCCTGCCCATCCGCAACGCTGGCGCCCTGCACTGCGCCGGTCATACCCTCCACGAGGCCCAGTTGCTGGTGGCACGCGGGGACAACCTGCCGGAGTTGCGTACCCCGGCCAATCTCGAATTGCTCTGCATCAACCTGCAGGAAGCCGAGATGGCGCGACTGCTGGCCTGCCAGCACAGCACCCTGGGCGTGCGCGACCTGCCCGGCTGCTATCGGCTACCGGCAGGGGGTGCCTATCTGGAGTTGGCACGGCTGGCCCAAGAGCTCTTCACCCCCGAGGCGCAGATCCTGACCTGGCTGGCGCAGCCGCGCGCGCGTGCCATGCTGCGCGACACCGTGCTGATGCACCTGCTCGATCTGCTCGACACCGGCGAGCCCCACGAACTGGCGCCGAGCGCTCGACTGCGGGTGATCCGGCGGGCACGAGAGTACGCCCTGGCCCATCCGGATCAGCCGCCCAGCATCCTCGAACTGTGCAATAGAGTCGGCGCCAGTCGCCGCAAGCTGCAGTACTGCTTCCAGGAGACCCTGGGCATCAATCCGCTGGCCTATCTGCGTACCCTGCGCCTCAATGCGGCACATCGTGCCCTGCGCCGGGGCGCAGGCGAGTCGGTGCAGGACGTCGCCGCCCAGTGGGGCTTCTGCCATCTCAGCCGCTTCGCCCGCGACTACCAGGCGCTGTTCGGGCAACTGCCCTCCACCACCCTCAAGGCCGCCGGGCAAAAGTGCTGAATCTGGCTAACGGCGGGTAACGGCTTTCCCTCAGGCTGGACTGGCCAATAAGAAGAGGGAACTCCATGAACGTTACCCATCCGTTTCACCTCCTCGCCGTCGGCTTCGCCGCCCTGGGGATGACCGCAGCAAGCCACGCCACCGAGAACGGCTCACCCACCACCGCCTTCGGGGTCTACAACTTCGGCGCCGGCTTCACCCCGCCGCCCACGCCCCACGGCACCCTCGGGCTGCGTGCCAACTACTACCGCGCCACCTCCGTCCGCGACAGCCATGGCCGCGACAACGGCAACGATTTTTCCATCGATGTGCTGTCCCTGGGCCTGGCCTATCTGAAGATGACCGATAACCGGGTGCTGGGCGCCCGCTACGGTTTCGGCGGGGTGGCACCCTTCTTCAAGATGGACGCGGACCTCACCGTCAAGGCCAACGGCGTGCCGGTGTTCTCCGACAGCGCCGACCTTTTCCGCCAGGCCGACTTCCAGGTGATTCCGCTGATCCTGCAGTGGGAGCCCTCGCGCAACCTGGGGGTGAACTTCTGGTTCCAGGTGCAGGCGCCCACCGGTGACTACGACAAGAATCGGCTGGTCAATCCAGGCACCAACCACTGGACCGTCTCGCCGATGCTCAACCTGAGCTACATCACCGACGCGGGCTTCGAGGTGTCGTCCAGCTTCCAGACCGATTTCAACAGCCGCAACCACGCCACCGACTACCGCAGCGGCACCGAATACCGCCACGAATTCGCCGTGGGCCAGCACATCGGCCCCTGGACCCTAGGCCTGGGCGGCTACTACTACCGCCAGCTCACCGACGACGACGCCCCCGGCCTCAGCCGTGGCAATCGTGCCCGGGTACTGGCGCTGGGCCCGGCGCTGAGCTTCTTCCAGCCGGGTCTGCCGCCGGTCTGGGTGCATTTCTACAAGGACATCGACGCCCGCAACCGCGCCGAGGGCTATACCCTCGCCGTGCGGCTCTCCCACAGCTTCTGAGGATCCGCCCATGACACTCAAAGCCTCCTCCAGCCCCTTGGCCGGTCGGCGCCAGGGCGCCGTGCTCCTGCTCGGCAGCAGCCTGACCATCATGGGTTCGGTGATGGTCGCCCCGATCATTCCCAAGCTGGGTGCCGAATTCGGCCCGGTCGAACCTCGTGCCGATCTGCTGATCCCCCTGGCGATGACCGGCCCCGCCCTGGCCATCGCCCTCTTCGCGCCCCTGGCCGGCTGGCTGGCCGACCGCCTGGGGCGCAAGCGCCTGCTGGTCCTGGCGACGCTGTGCTACGCCGTGCTCGGCATGCTGCCAGCACTGTTGCAGTCGCTGCCGGCCATCACCCTCACCCGCCTGGTCTTCGGCCTGGCCGAGGCGGCGGTGATGACCTGCTGCGTGACCCTGATCGCCGACTACTGGCAGGGCAGCAAGCGCCTGGCCTATGTCAATGGCCAGGTCATCACCATCAGCCTGGTGGGCTCGCTGTTCTTCGTGGTCGGTGGCGCGCTCGGCGAGCATTCCTGGCGCACGCCCTTCTATCTCTATCTGCTGCCGCTGCTGTTGGTGCCCTTCATGTTGCGGCTGCTGTGGGAGCCCAGCCGCACCAGCGCCCAGAGCCACGTCGATGAAGGCCCCCAGCACAGCGCGCCGCTGCCGCTGACCGTCAACTATCTGCTGGTCTTCGCCGGCATGGTGCTCAGCGTGGTGGTGCCCATCCAGAGTCCGCTGCTGCTGGTGCAACTGGGCGTGACCTCCAGCACCCTGATCGGCGCCTCAGCGGGCCTGGGCCTGCTGGCGACCCTGGGCGGGCCGCTGCTGTGGCCACTGCTGCGCCGCTGGTGGGGCCTGGCCGGCTGCAATGCCGTGCTGTTGGCCTGCATGGGCATCGGGCTCTGGCTGCTGGTGAACGCCCGCAGTTACGAAGCCGTGCTGGTGGCGGTGACCATCCATGGCCTTGGTGTCGGCATGCTGGTGCCCAACACTATGGCACCGGTGATGGGCGCCCTGAGTGCCCGAGCCCGGGGTCGCGGCATGGGCGGCTATACCGGCTGCCTCTATTTCGGCCAATTCGCCAGTCCCCTGGTGGTGGCCGCGGTCCTGCCCTTCGCCGGCGATCTGCACCTGGCCATCCGCGCCCTGGCCAGCGCCGCCCTGGTCGCTGCCCTCGCCTGGGCCGCCGTCGGCCTGCTGCGACGCAAGACCGCCCTGCCGACCCCGTCGCGCTCTTCCTGACTTCTGCTCGAGGATCTTCCATGCATAGCCTGCAACCCCTGCTGGACACCCAAGACGGCCACGGCCTGGCGACGCTGCTGCGGCAGCGCGAGATCACGGCGAGCGAGCTGCTCGAAGCGGTCATCGAACGCCTGGACACCGTGGAACCCGGCCTCAATGCCGTGAGCGAACGGCTGTACGACCAGGCCCGCGCGGCGGCCAAGGCACCGCTCGACGTCGATGCGCCCTTCGCTGGCGTCCCGACCCTGGTCAAGGACCTCTTCACCCCGCTGGCCGGGGCCCGCATGACCAATGGCTCCCTGGCCCTGGGCGAGGCGCGGCCGGATTTCGATTGCGAACTGGTGACCCGCCTGCGTCGGGCCGGTTGCCTGTTCGTCGGTACCACCACCTCGCCGGAATTCGGTACCTCCTACAGCACCGAGTCCCGCCGCTTCGGCGCCACCGCCAATCCCTGGAATCCCGCCCACAGCGCCGGCGGCTCCAGCGGCGGCGCGGCCGCCCTGGTCGCCGCGCGAGTGGTGCCCTTCGCCCATGGCAACGACGGTGGCGGCTCGCTGCGAGTGCCGGCGTCCTGCTGCGGGATCTTCGGTCTCAAGCCCAGTCGTGGCCGGATGCCTTCCGGGCCCATGGTCGGTGAAGGCTGGGCCGGCATGGGCACGCCCCATGCCATGAGCCTGTCGGTGCGCGACAACGCCCTGCTGCTGGATGCCACCGCCGGTGCCGATCTGGGCGCGCCCTATGCGGCTCCGGCCCACGCCGTCCCCTTCGCCAGCCTGCTGGAGCGCGATCCGAAACCGCTGCGCATCGCCCTGGTCGAGCACCTGGCGCCCTGGCCGAGCGGCCCCGAGGCCCTGGCCGCGGTGCGCCACACCGCCCGGCTGTGCGAAAGCCTTGGCCATCACGTAGAACCGGCGACCCTGCCGGTGGACCTGCCACGCTTTCTCGACCAGGTGTTCGACATCATCGGTCCCAGCACCCGTCACTACCTGCAGGTGCTGGGCACCCTGCGCGGTGCCCCGGTCAGCGAAGAGGAGCTGGATGCGCGGACCCGGGTGATCCTGCGCGAGCGGGGCGACATCCCCGCCCATCGCTACGCCGCCGCGGTGGAAGGCCTGCACGCCCTGGGTCGCACCCTGGCCGGTTTCCTCACCGACCATGACCTCATCCTCACCCCGACCCTGACCCGCGAGCCGCCACGCCTGGGCGAGTTGGACGGCGAGCACGAGGAACGCCCACTGGCCGAGGCCATCGCCGCCTTCCACAGCTATTCGCCCTTCACCGCCCTGTTCAATGCCAGCGGCCAGCCGGCCATGTCGGTGCCGCTCTGGTGGACCGGTAATGGCCTGCCGCTGGGCAGTCACTTCGCCGCGCGTTTCGGCGAGGAAGGGACCCTGCTGGCGCTGGCTGCCCAGCTGGAACGCGCCCAGCCCTGGGCGGACCGGCGGCCGCCGCTGGCGGAAATCCGCTGACCGTCGGCGCTCGACCCGCCACCCCGGCCGCACGGCAACGCCGACGGCGGCCGCAGGCCAAAGACGGAGATGCCCCTCGCAACTTAGCGGGCATCCCGTCCCCCGCTTCGCTTGGATGCTCGCTATACTGGCCGCGCACGGCCTGTGACGAATCCCTCTGGCATCGGTGCTGGAGGCTTCAGTTTGTCGCTCGCCATCTTCCCTGCGTGCCCGGGTAGGGCACCGTACGAGCGACCCGATGAGCAGCCTCCCCTCGACTCCAGTCCCCTCGTACGCCCTGACCCAGGACCTCGAGCTCATCGCCGAGATCGCTGCGGTGCCCAAGATCCTGGACGTGGTCTGCCGGATGACCGGCATGGGCTTCGCCGCCGTCGCCCGGGTGACCGACCACCACTGGATCGCCTGCAGCACCCTCGATCTCATCGGTTTCGGCCTCCAGCCCGGGGGCGAGCTGGAACTCAAATCGACCATCTGCGACGAGATCCGCGACCATCGCCAGCCGGTGGTGATCGACGACGTCGCGCAGGACGACCGCTACCGTCACCATCACACGCCCCGGCGCTACGGCCTGCGCAGCTATATTTCGGTCCCCATCGTGCTGGACGATGGCAGCTTCTTCGGCACCCTCTGCGCCATCGATCCGCGACCGGCCACGCCGAGCAGCCCCGAGATACTGGCCGCCTTCGAACTCTTCGCCGGCATGATCGCGCTGGAGATCGGCGCCCAGCGCCGCTTCCTCGCCGCCCGCAACGTCCTGCACAGCGAGGGCTTTTCCCGCAGCCTGCTCCAGGCCAGCCTGGATTGCGTGAAGGTGCTCTCCGCCGGCGGGCATATCGAGTTCATGAACACCCAGGGCCTGGAGCTGAACCAGCTGCAGTCCGTCAATCAGGTGATGGGCCGCGAGTACGCGGCGCTCTGGCCGGACGAGGAAGTCGAGAAGATCCGCCACGCCGTCAAGCGTGCCGTCGACGGCCAGACCACCCGGGTCGAGGGCTTCTGCCCCACCGCCCGTGGCGAGCCACGCTGGTGGGAGGTGTCCTGCTCGCCTTTCGCGGTGGCCGGCACCGGCGAGGTGAAGATCGTCTGCATCTCCCGCGACATCAGCAGCCGCATCCTCGCCCAGCAGGCGCAGCAGGCCCGAGCCGAAGCCATCGCCGCGCTCAACAGCGAGCTGGAGCAGCGCATCTCGGAGCGCACCGCCGAGCGCGATCAGATCTGGAACTGTTCGACCGATCCACTGTGCGTGGCGGACCTCGAGGGCTTCTTCGTCAACCTCAATCCGGCCTGGCAGCTGACCCTGGGCTGGTCGCTCGAAGAACTCAGGGCCCAGCCATTCCTGGCCTTTGTCCATACCGACGACCTCGTTGCCACGCGTCAGGCGTTCCGCGACGTCACGCAGGGCATTGCGCTGGTCGGCTTCGAAAATCGCTACCGCCATCGCGACGGTTCCCACCGCTGGTTTTCCTGGAATGCCACGCGCAGTGGCGAACTGATCTACGCCACCGTGCGCGACGTGACCCAGCAACGCCAGCAGACGCTGAATCTCGCGGCTGCCGAGGAGGCCCTGCGCCAGGCGCAGAAGATGGAAGCCATCGGCCAGCTCACCGGCGGCGTCGCCCATGACTTCAACAACCTGCTCACGGTCGCCCGTACCTCCTGCGACCTGCTCAAGCGCCCGAACCTCAGCGAAGCCCGCCGCGAGCGCTACCTGGAGGCGATCTCCACCACCGTGGATCGCGCCGCCAGATTGACCGGCCAGCTGCTGGCCTTCGCCCGCCGCCAGACGCTGGCACCCGAGGTATTTTCCGCCCGGGAGAATGTGCTGGCCATGAGCGACATGCTGGAAACCCTGCTCGGCTCGCACGTCGGCATCGAACTCGACCTGAGCGACGATCCCTGCCTGGTCTATGCCGACCCCAGCCAGTTCGATACCGCCCTGGTGAACATCGCAGTGAACGCCCGCGACGCCATGAGCGGTGCCGGCCGCCTGACCGTCAGCGTCAGCACCGTCGCCTGCATTCCGGCCAGCGCGGCGCAGCCCGAACTCGCCCTGCCGGCGGTGGCCATCGCCCTGACGGACAACGGCAGCGGCATCGCCCGGGAGCACCTGGAGCAGATCTTCGAGCCCTTCTTCACCACCAAGCGAGTGGGCCAGGGCACCGGTCTCGGCCTGAGCCAGGTGTTCGGTTTCATCAAGCAGTCCGGTGGCGAGGTACGGGTCACGAGCGAGATCGGCCGCGGGACGACCTTCCACCTCTATCTGCCGGTCGCCCCAACGACCGGGCAGCCGTCATCCCTCAATGACGCCACGGCAACGGCCGACGGCGGCGGGATCACCGTCCTGGTGGTCGAGGACAATCTCGAGGTCGGTACCTTCGCCGTCGACCTGCTGAGCGATCTCGGCTACCACGCCGTGCTGGCCGTAACTGCCGAGAGCGCCCTCGCCTTGCTCGCCGACCAGCCAGGCCAGTTCGACGTGGTCTTCTCGGATGTCGTCATGCCCGGCATGAGCGGACTCGAACTGGCCATCGAGATCAGACGCCTCTATCGCGACCTGCCGATCCTGCTGACCTCCGGCTACAGCCAGGTGCTGGCGACCCATGGCGCCCAGGGCTTCGAGTTGCTCCACAAGCCCTACTCGGCGGAAGCCTTGTCGCGCCGCCTGCAGGGGATCCTGGCCGAGCCCGAGACGCATCTGGCGACCTAGCGCGGTCCCGGCAACGCTGAGGCACTGGCCCACGCTCAGGTGACGACCGCCCTGCGCCGCGCGCAGCGACCGCGCAGGAGCGGGCGCGACGGAGTACCAGAGCGGGCCGACAGCGGCCACCCCTGCAGCGCGGGCGATCAGGTAACATGCGCCGCCGCGGGCCGGTGGCCCCCTATCTGCAGGCAAGGAGTCAAGAGTGTTCGATACCCAGGTCATCATCATCGGGGCCGGCGCGGCCGGTTTGATGTGCGCCCTGAGCGCCGCGGCGCGCGGGCGCCAGGTGCTGGTACTCGATCACGCCAACAAGGCGGGCAAGAAGATCCTCATGTCCGGGGGCGGCCGCTGCAACTTCACCAACCTCTATTGCGAGCCGGCCAACTTCCTCTCGCAGAATGCACATTTCTGCAAATCGGCTCTGGCGCGTTTCACCCAGTGGGATTTCATCGCCCTGGTGGCCAAGCATGGCGTGCCCTACCACGAGAAGAAGCTCGGCCAGCTGTTCTGCGACAACAAGGCCAGCGACATCCTCGCCCTGCTGCTGGACGAGTGCGAACAGGGCGGCGTCGACATCCGCCTCGATACCTCGGTGCAGGAGATCACCCGCCTCGACCCAGGCGGCTATCAGTTGCAGACCAGCCTGGGCCCGGTGCGCGGCGAATCCCTGGTGATCGCCACCGGCGGCCTGTCGATCCCGACCCTGGGCGCCACCGGCTTCGGCTATCAGGTCGCCCGCCAGTTCGGCCACCAGCTGCTGCCGACCCGCGCCGGCCTGGTGCCCTTCACCATCACCGATCCCCAGCTGAAGGAATTCTGCAGCGCCCTGTCCGGCACGGCGGTGGAAGACTGCCGGATCAGCTGCAATGGCCAGAGTTTCGTCGAGAATCTGCTGTTCACCCACCGTGGCCTGAGCGGTCCGGCGATCCTGCAGATCTCCTCCTACTGGCAACCGGGCGACACCCTCAGCATCGACCTGCTGCCCCACCTCGACCTGGTGCAATGGCTCGCCGAGCAGCGCCAGGCGCGCCCCAACAGCGAACTCAAGACGCTGCTGGGCGAGCTGTTCACCAAGAAGATGGCTACCCTGCTCGCCGACAGCTGGTTCCAGTCCAAGCCCTTGAAGCAGTACACCCCCGACGAACTCAAGGCCATCGCGGCGCGGCTGCACGACTGGCAACTGATCCCGGCGGGCACCGAAGGCTATCGCACCGCCGAGGTCACCCTGGGCGGCGTCGACACTCGCGAGGTCTCGTCCAAGACCCTGGAGTCGCTCAAGTCACCAGGCCTGTACTTCATCGGCGAGGTACTGGACGTCACCGGCCATCTAGGCGGCTTCAATTTCCAGTGGGCCTGGGCTTCGGGCTACGCGGCGGCGCAGTACGTCTAGGCCAAGAGACCTGGGACAGCGCCCTGCACCAGGACTCAGGTAACCGCAGACGGCCAGGTCTGGCTCGCGATGCGCAAGAAATTCCCGCCCAGAATGGCGTCGATGTCAGCGGCGGCGTAGCCCCGACCCGCCAGTTGGCGTACCAGTTCAGGGAGCGCCTCGGGTTGCAACTGGGTATGACCGTGAGGCTGTCCATAATGACGCGTCGGCCACCAGTCTTCCGCGTCGACGCCCGCAGGAAGGTCATGGTCGGCAGCGCACAACTCGGTATCCAGTCCAATGCCGATATGCCGGGTTCCGACTCGTTCCGCCAGGTAGTCGATCTGGTGGATATAGCTGGCCACCGACGCCTCGGGATCACCCAGAAAGATGCCTAGCCCGGTCAGGCCGATCACGCCATCCTGTTCCGCGCAGGCGCGGATCTGCCGATCGCTGATCGTCCGGGGATGATCATGGAGCGCCTTGATGTTGGTGTGGGAGAAGACCACCGGCCGGGTCGAGACCGCCATGATCTCTAGGCTGGCACGCTCGCTGGCATGGGAACAGTCGAGGGTGATGCCCGCGGCATTGCCGGCCGCCACCACCGCGCGACCCAGCGTCGTCAGACCGCCGCCCTCACCATGGCAACCCCCGGCGCAGGCGTTGTCGCGGTTGTAGGCGAGCAGCATCTGGCGTACCCCGAGGGCGGCATAGAGCCCGACCATCGCCGGGTCGTCGAGCAGCATGGTCGAGCCTTCGAGATCGAAGGAAACGGCCAGTTTGCCCTGTTCGTGCGCCCGGTGGAGGTCGGCCACCTCGCCGACGAGACGGAAGTGCGCGTCATGCCGGGCCAGCCAGGCACGGAAGCCGGCGAGGGTTTGCAGCACCGTCGTGAAAGGCGTCATGTCCATGCCGACATTGATCGACACATGATGGAAGCCGGCGTCGCGATAGCGACTCAAGCTAGACATGTCCTGTCCCGGCACCAGGGGCAGACAGGCATGCGCCTCCCAGCGCAGCGGCTTGAGGCCTGTTGCCATGGCCGCGACAGTCTGCATCTTCGTCCCCCTCCACACGTCTCGAGGGGTTCAACATAGCATGCAGACTGGGGCCGGCCTCGGCGCTAGCCGACGTTCACGCCTCGCAGCAACGCCGGATCCACGGCCCGCGCCTGATAGCGCACCGCGGCCTGGCCATAGGCCTGGGGATCGAGCACCTGGTCCCAGCGTGCCGATGCCTGCTGCTGAACCGCCACGACCTCGGCGTGCGCCGCCTTGGGTTGCAGCGCCGCCTGGGCGCGTCTTTCATTGATCTCGGCGGCCATGGCGGTATAGCTGGCGGTGCTGAGCAGGGCGAGTGCGGCCATCTTGTTGAAGACGTTCATGGTGGATTCTCCGGTCTTGAACATGGGGGCTGGCGTCACCGCGGAAGCGGTCCGGCGTCAGTCACGGTGCTACCTTGCGCCCTGGCGTCTTAACGCTGTCTTAACGCCTCTGAACCCGACCTGAACGGCTGCGACAACCTGCCCCAGGCGATGGCCACTGGCCAATTGATCTGGATCAGTTTTGCCCAGGGCCAGCAGGCGCATCCTGCATGCAGCCGCCACTCCGCCCTGGAGGGGCGCCACGGCTCGCGAGGTCGCCATGAACGGACGCCTGGTCAAAGAACTCTTGGTCATCCTGCTGATCAAGCTGGCGCTGCTGATGGTGATCAAGAGCCTCTGGTTCAGCGCCCCCACGGTCCCGCCCGACGCCACCCAGGCGGTCAGCGCCCACCTGCTGGACTAGTACCCCTTCCCTTCGCTTGAGGAGATTGCCGGGATGATCTCGGAATCCGTCGTGGACCTGTCACGCCTGCAATTCGGCATGACCGCGCTGTATCACTTCATCTTCGTGCCCCTGACCCTGGGGCTGGTGGTGATCCTGGGGATCATGGAGTCGGTCTATGTGATGACCGGCAAACAGGTCTACAAGGACATGACCCAGTTCTGGGGCAAGCTGTTCGGCATCAACTTCGCCCTGGGCGTCACCACCGGCCTGACCATGGAGTTCCAGTTCGGCACCAACTGGGCCTACTACTCCCACTATGTCGGCGACATCTTTGGCGCGCCCCTGGCCATCGAGGGCCTGATGGCCTTCTTCCTGGAGTCGACCCTGATCGGGCTGTTCTTCTTTGGCTGGGAGCGGCTGTCGAAAGGGCAGCACCTGCTGGTGACCTGGCTGGTGGCCCTGGGCTCGAATCTCTCCGCGCTGTGGATCCTGGTGGCCAATGGCTGGATGCAGAATCCGGTCGGCGCCGAATTCAACTACGTGACCATGCGCATGGAGCTGGCCGACTTCGGCGCCCTGCTGCTCAATCCCGTGGCCCAGGTGAAGTTCGTCCACACCGTGGCCTCGGGTTACGTCACCGGCGCCATCTTCGTGCTGGCCATCTCCAGCTACTACCTGCTCAAGGGCCGCGACATCGGCTTCGCCCGGCGCTCCTTCGCCGTGGCCGCCGCCTTCGGTACTGCCGCGGTCATCTCGGTGATCGTGCTGGGCGACGAATCCGGCTATCGCGTGGGCGAGGTACAGAAGGTCAAGCTGGCCGCCATCGAAGCCGAGTGGAACACCGAGGCAGCCCCGGCCTCCTTCACCCTGTTCGGCATCCCCAATCAACAGGAGATGCGCACCGACTACGCGGTGAAGATCCCCTATCTGATGGGTCTGATCGCCACCCGCTCCACCACCGAACAGGTGACTGGCATCAAGGATCTGGTCAGCCAATACGAGGCCCGCGTCCGCAATGGCGCCCAGGCCTACGCCCTGCTGGAGCGACTGCGCGCCGGCGACGACTCCGCCGCCACCCGCGCCGCCTTCGACGCCCACAAGCAGGACCTGGGCTATGGCCTGCTGTTGAAGAAATACGTCAACGATCCCGCCACGGCCACTCCCGAGCAGGTCCGGCAGGCCGCGCGGGACACCATCCCTGGGGTCGCCAGCCTGTTCTGGACCTTCCGCATCATGGTCGCCAGTGGCGTGCTGATGCTGGCGCTGTTCATCTGCGCCTTCTGGGCCTCGACCCAGCGCAACGAGCTCAAGAAGCCCTGGCTGCTGAAGTGGGCCCTGTTCAGCCTGCCGCTGCCCTGGATCGCCACCCAGACCGGCTGGTGGGTGGCCGAGCACGGTCGCCAGCCCTGGACCATCAGCGAGGTCCTGCCCACCCACCTGTCGGCCTCGACCCTGGCCCCGGCCGATCTGTGGGGCTCCATCGGCGCCCTGGTGACCTTCTACACCCTGCTGCTGATCGTGGAGATGTACCTGATGATCCGCTTCGCCCGCCTCGGCCCGAGCAGCCTGCACACCGGCCGCTACTTCCACGAACGGGCTGCCCAGGTCGGCGACGCCCTGCGCCAGGCCGCCACCGCCAAGCCCGTCGCACCGGCCAACGCCTAAGGAGACTGCCATGTTCGACTACGAAGTGCTCAAGCTCACCTGGTGGGTGCTGATCGGCGTCCTGCTGATCGGCTTCGCCCTCACCGACGGCTTCGACATGGGCGCCATGATCCTGATGCCCCTGATCGGCAAGACCGACAAGGAACGCCGCGCCGCCATTAACAGCATCGCGCCGCACTGGGACGGCAACCAGGTCTGGTTCATCACCGCCGGCGGCGCCCTCTTCGCCGCCTGGCCGATGGTCTATGCCACCGCCTTCTCCGGGCTCTATTGGGCACTGCTACTGGTGCTCTTCGCCCTGTTCCTGCGTCCGGTGGGCTTCGACTACCGCAGCAAGCTCGACAACACCCGCTGGCGCAATGCCTGGGACTGGGGCCTGTTCACCGGTAGCCTGGTGCCGGCCCTGGTATTCGGCGTGGCCTTCGGCAATCTCTTCCAGGGCGTACCCTTCCAGCTCGACGACACCCTGAGATCCACCTACAGCGGCAGCTTCTTCGCCCTGCTCAACCCCTTCGCCCTGCTCAGCGGCCTGGTCAGCCTGGCCATGCTCTGCGCCCATGGCGGCAGCTGGCTGATGCTGCGCACCCACCACGCCCTGGGCGAGCGCGCCCGCCGGGCCACCGGCCTGTGCGCCCTGCTCCATCTCGTCACCTTCGGCCTGGCCGGTGTCTGGCTGGCCTACGGCTTCGACGGCTACGTGCTGGTCAGCCAGGGCGATCCAGGCAGCGCCCTGAATCCGCTGCACAAGGTGGTGACCGCCGGCAATCCGGGCTGGCTGGCCAACTACCATACCCAGCCGCTGACCCTGCTCGCCCCGGTGCTGGCCGCGCTCGGCAGCGTCCTGGCGCTGCTCGGCAGCAGCTGGCGTCAGGCCGGCCTGGCCTTCACCGGCACCTCCCTGGCCATCGTTGGCACCCTCGCTACCGCCGGCTGCGCGCTGTTTCCCTTCGTGCTGCCGTCGAGCCTGGACCCAGCCTCGAGCCTGACCATCTGGGACGCCGTCTCCAGCCACAAGACGCTGGGCATCATGTTCGCCGCCGCGGCCATTTTCGTGCCGCTCATCCTGGCCTACACCCTGTGGAGCTACGTGCGCATGTGGGGCAAGGTCGACGACCGCTTCATCGACGCCAACCCCCACGGCCTCTACTGATCAGCCCCCCTCAAGGAGACATGCCATGTGGTACTTCACCTGGATCCTCGGTGTCCTGCTCGCCGCGAGCTTCGGCATCATCAACGCCCTCTGGCTGGAAAGCACCCGGGAGCTCGATGTCCATGACGATGCCGAGTGCTGACCCCCTGCCCCGCGTCCACCCACTGGGGCGGACGCTGTCCCTGCTGCTGGCGGCGCCCCTGGCGCTGCTGCTGTTGATCCACCCGGGGCTGATGCTCGACGCCAGCGGCCACTACAGCCATCCGTTGCTGATGGCGGTGATGCTCGGCGTCTCGGCTGGGCTGGTCCACGGCGTGGGCTTCATGCCGCGCCTGTGGCTGTGGCGCCTGGTGTTCGGGCCAGTGGTGGGCTGGCCGCTGCTGGTGTTGGGCTACGCCCTGCTCATCAGGGCACAGCTGGGCTGATTGAAGTCTGACGATAGCGTCCGGCATTCCCGGACGCAGCTCAGACCACCAGGTTTATCGCCTGGCAGTGCATCTCACCCCCACGCTCGCACCAAAAATAATCTGACGATAAAGGTTCGTCTGCAGGTGCCGACATATTCGGAATCGACTCGCCGGCTCCTCACCTTGTCGTCGGCGCACCCGCTGACCGCCTCGGAGACTTTCACGATGCTCAGGAACGCCCCCCTCAGTACCAAACTCCTGCTGATCCTGCTCCTGCCCCTGGCCGGCTTCCTGGTGATCTCGGGCCTCTACACCGCCGATCGCTACGAAACGCTCAAGAACATGGAGCACACCGTGACCGCCAGTGCCACGGCCGAGCGCGTCAGTGCCTTGGTCACCAGCCTGCAGCGCGAGCGCGGTGCCAGCGGCGTGTTCCTCGGCAGTGGTGGCAAGTCGATGCAGGACAAGCTCAAGACCTTCCGCGAAGATAGCGATAAGGCACAGAACAACCTACGTGCGTTGGCCACCGGTAACGACGCCGCCATCCAGACCGCCATGCGCGCCTTGGACACCCTGCGTGACCTGCGCGGCAAGGTCGATGGCCTGGCGCTCAACAGCACCCAGTCCGGCGCGGCCTACACCGACCTGATCAAGGCGCTGATCGGCTACACCCATGCCCTCGAAGCGGGTGTTGATGATCCTGAAATCCTGCGCGCCCTGGGCGCCCTCAATCTCTTCGTCGAGATGAAGGAACGCGCCGGCCGCGAGCGCGTACTGCTGGGCTTGGCCTTCAACCAGAATCGCTTCGACGCCGGTCTGCTGTCGCGCTTCGCCCGCAACCTGGGCGAATTCTCCGCCTACGCCGACGCCTTCCAGCGCAAGGCCACGCCTGAATTCATCCGCCAGCTCGACGACACCTTCAAGCAGCCCAGCGCCCTGGAAGTCACCCGCCTGCAACAGCTGGCCTTTACCGTGCCGCTGGGCGATGCCCTGGGCGTCAAGCCGGAGGACTGGTTCAACCTGGCCACCCAACGTATCGACCTGATGGGCCAGGTGGAAGCGGACCTGGGTGCCAGCGTCGGCGCCCAGGCCGAACAGGCCCGTGCGGGCGCCAGTCGCGATCTCTGGACCACCCTCGGCCTGGTGCTGCTGGTGCTGGTGGCCGTCTCGGCGCTGGCCTGGGTGATCATTCGCAACATCAAGCAGGCGGTCGAACAGGTCAACGGCACCCTCACCCGCCTGGCCACCCGGGACCTCACCGCCCGCTGCGCCTACCAGGGCAAGGACGAGTTCGGCACCATCACCGGCAACCTCAACCTGATGAGCCAGGAGCTCGGCCAGGTCATCCAGGAGATCGGCGCCGCCACCGTGCAGGTCGCCACCGCCGCCGAAGAGGCGTCGGCGGTCGCCATCCAGACCAGCCAGAACGTCGCCCAGCAGCGTCTGGGGACCGACCAGGTGGCTACCGCCATCGCCGAGATGAGCGCCACGGTCAAGGACGTCGCCCGCAGTACCACCGAGGCGGCCGAAGGCTCGCGTCAGGTCGAGGGCAACACCAGCCAGGGCCGCCGCGAATTGCAAGCCACCATCGGCCTGGTTCAGGGGCTGTCGGTGCAGGCCGAACGGACCTCGGAGATCATCGCCGAACTCAAGCAGGAGAGCGATGCCATCTCCTCGGTGCTGGACGTGATCCGCGGCATCGCCGAGCAGACCAACCTGCTGGCCCTCAACGCCGCCATCGAGGCCGCGCGCGCCGGCGAAGCCGGGCGTGGCTTCGCCGTGGTGGCCGACGAGGTACGCTCCCTGGCCCAGAAGACCCAGCAATCCACCGGCAGCATCCAGCAGATGATCAGCCACCTACAAAGCGGCTCCGACCGTGCCACCCAGGCCATGCAGGAGACCCTGAGCCAGGTGCAGACCGGCGCCAGCAACGTGGTCCGCGCCGGCGAGCTGCTCGGCGAGATCGCCGAGGGCGTGACCCTGATCAACGACCGCAACATCCAGGTGGCCTCGGCCGCCGAACAGCAGAGCCAGGTCGCCGAAGAGATCAGCCGCAACGTCAACGACATCAACGACCTGGTGATCCAGGTCAGCGCCGGCGCCGAACAGACCGCCGTCACCAGTCGCGAACTGGCCCGTCTGGCCGAACAGCAACAAGCGCTGGTCGGCCGTTTCCGGGTGGCCTGAAGCTGCCGGGGCTGCCAGCGAGCGGCAGGCCAGGACGCGCTCGCCAGAACGTGGCTCGCTGCAGTTTGGCGCTGCCGGATTTCAGCGTCCTGGCCGGAAATCCGCCGGATTCAAGGCGTAGCGGCGCAGCTTCACATAAAGCCCGGCGCGCGAGATCCCGAGCCGGGTCGCGGTTTGACGAAGGTTGCCGCGGGTCTGCTGCAAGGTGGCACGGATCAGGTCCCGCTGCCCCGCTTCAAGGGGGGTGAGGCGCTCGCCCTCGGTATCCGTGGACAGCGTGTTGGCGACCATCGAAGGTGGCAGGTCTCCCGGCTGTATGAGCGGCCCCTGGGCCAGATTGACCGCCCGCTCGATGACGTTCTCCAGCTCCCGCACGTTGCCGGGCCAGCTATGGGCCAGCAGCAACGTCAGCGCTTCGTCCGCGATGGCCGGCGGTGGCCGTTCCAGGTGACGGCTCAGCGCCTTGAGCAGAGTAGCCACCAGCAGCGGAATGTCTTCGCGACGCTCCCGCAATGGCGGTACCTGCAGGGGAAGCACGTTGAGGCGATAGAAGACATCCCCACGGAAGCTCCCGCCGGTCACGGCTTGGGCCAGATCGCGATGGGTGGCCGCGATGACGCGGACGTCCACCGCCTGGGCCTTCTTGGCACCGATCCGGGTCACCTCGCCCTCCTGCAGCACCCGGAGCAGGCTCGCCTGGGCCTCAAGGGGCATGTCGCCGATCTCGTCGAGAAACAGCGTGCCGCCATCGGCCAGCTCGAACTTTCCCGCCGCACCGCCACGAGCAGCCCCGGTGAAGGCCCCCTCGACGTGGCCGAACAGCTCGCTCTGCACCAGGTCGCGCGGGATGGCGCCGCAATTCACCGCGACGAAGGGCCCATGCCGCCGGGCGCTGGCGTTATGGATCGCCTGGGCGAACAGCTCCTTGCCTACCCCGCTTTCTCCCAGTACCAGCACCGTGGCTTCGCTGTGGCTGGCTGCTTGAGCCACGCGCAAGGCGTTCTGCAAGGCTGGCGAGCGACCCTGGATATCGCTGAAGCTGTAACGCGCCCGGGTGCCCAGCAGCTGGCGGGTGATCTCGCGGATGCGGCGGTTCTCTCGCAGCGACAGCACCCAGCCGCCCTGGGCGATGGGCGCGGCGGAGGCCAGGCACGGCAAACCGCTGCCGTCTGGTAGCAACAGGGTGAGGTCGCGGTCCTGGCGTTCCCAGCGACGATCCAGCCAGAGGTCGAGGTCGGTGTCCTGGGTGATGAGGCTGGCGAAGGGGCGCCCCCGCTGTGGATCGTCGAGCTGCAGCAGGCGCCGCGCATAGCCGTTCAGGCTACGGATGCAGCGGTCGTCGTCGAGCAGGATGACGCCTTCGTTGAGGACCTCCAGCACCCGCTGCTGCTCGTCCAGCAGCGCGGTGAGCGCCAGCTGGCGGGAGATCGCATCGGCCGCGGCCTGGACCGTGCCCAGGGTATGGCAGTGGAAGTTGCCCACCGCCGCGGTGAGGGTCAGGGCGCCGAGCAGCCGTCCCTGGGTGTCGCGGACCGGTGCCGAGGCGCAGTGCATCCGCCGTTCGCGCAGCTCGCGCTTGAAATTCTCGCCCGCTAGGACGAACACCAGCCGCTGCTCGCGCAGGGCCAGGCCGGTGCAGTTGGTGCCCTGCACCGACTCCAGCAGGCGACTGCCCAGCGGGGTGAGATCCAGCCCGCAGGCGGCCAGGGTCACGCCCTCGGCATCCGCCAGGTTGAGGTGCCCGTCCGGGTTGTAGCGCAACAGCTCGGCCATGACCGGCGCGGCGATGTCCAGCAGCTCGCGCTGCCGCTGCAGCCGGCGGGCCAGTTCCTGCGACTCGACGAACTCGTAGTGGAATTCCTCCGCGACGATGCCCGCCGCGCGGCTGCGCAGCCAGGACGCCCGGATCACCGGCCGCACCGCGACCAGTTCAGTGGCCCCTGCCAGGCAGTCCGTCCAGGCGGCATCCAGCTCGCGCTGGACACCTTCGGCGACCGGCGGCCGCTGCAGCTCGCTGACGAATCGCAATTCCCGCGTCAGTTCGATGGGGGCTACCTGCTCCTGCATCTTCGGCTCCTCGTCCACCCTTTGGACATGTCCAGCTGGACATGTCTTTTTTATAGACATCAAAGCGGACTGGCAAGTCCTGCAGCCCGCGACCTGGCTGCCTTTCCTGCCCTGGCATGGCGGTTGCTCCCTCCCTGTCGGGCGCATCGCCCACGCCTATAACAACCACACGAGAACGCCTCATGCCCCAGACGACCCCCCCCTCGCCCTCGGCCTCATCGGTACCGGTCGCATGGGTACCTTCCATGCCACCGCCCTCGCCCGGCACCTGCATGGCGCGCGGCTGGTCGCCCTGGCCGATCCGGCGCCCGGTGCCGCTGCCCGGCTTGGCGAGACCCTGGATGTCGCCCATATCCACAGCGACCCCCAGGCGTTGATCGAGGATCCCGCCGTCGAGGCCGTGGTCATCGTCGCCCCGGCCCGCAGCCATGCCGAACTGGTGGTGGCCGCCGCCCGCGCCGGCAAGCCGGTGTTCTGCGAAAAACCCATGGCCGTGACCCTGGAAGAGGCCGACCGGGCCATCGCCGCCTGCGCGGAGGCTGGCGTTGCCCTTCAGGTGGGCTTCAACCGGCGATTCGCCACCAGCTTCCGCAACGCACGGGAGCTGATCGTCCAGGGGCGGATCGGCACACCGCAACTGCTGCGCTCCCTCACCCGCGATCCGGCGCTGCACGATCCGGCGGCGGTGAAACCCTGGACCATCTTCCTCGAGACCCTGATCCACGACTTCGACACCCTCAACTTCTTCAATCCGGGCGCCCGCGCCGTGCAGGTCTACGCAGTGGCCGACGCCCTGGTGCGCCCCGATTTCCGTGACCGCGGCCTACTGGACACCGCCGTGGTGACCATTCGCTACGACAACGGCGCCATCGCCACCGCCGAGGCCAGCTTCCAGGCGGTGTACGGCTACGACGTGCGCGGCGAGGTGTTCGGCAGCGCGGGCATGCTGACCGCCGGGGACGCCCGGACCAGCGAGTTGGTCTGCTACGGCGCCGAAGGCATCAGCCAGACCACCCAGCGCTCCGACGCCGAATTGCTGCGCGACGCCTACCTGGCCGAGCTGCGCGCCTTCGTCGATGCCGTGCGCGAAGGCACCCCGGTGCCGGTGGGCGGCCACGATGCCCGGGCGGCGCTGGCCATCGCCCTGGCCGCCATCGAATCGGTGCAGACCGGCCAGCCGGTCGCCGTCGCGGAGTGAAGCCCATGACCTCATCGCCCTTCATCCTGGCCGTCAGCGCCGAAATGGTCTTTCTCGACCTGCCCTTCGTCGAGCGGGTCCGCCGCCTGCACGCCCTGGGCTTCGCCGTGGAGATCTGGGACTGGACGCGCCACGACATCGACGCCCTGGCGGCCACCGGCGCGCGCTTCACCTCCATGACCGGCTATGTCTCAGGCGACCTGGTGAGCGCCGAAGGCCGTGCCGCCCTGCTGGCCAGTGCCCGGGAATCCCTGGCCGTGGCCGAGCGCCTGGCCTGCCCTTCGCTCAATCTGCATGGCACCGGCCTGGACCCACGCGGCCTGCCGGTCAAGCCGCTGGCCGAGGTGAGCGGCCATCACTGGCTGGCGGCGCGTGACGCCCTCGCCGAGATCGCCCGCCTGGGCGAGTCCGCCGGCCGGGTCTTCCTGCTGGAGAACCTCAATACCGCGGTGGACCATCCCGGCGTGCCCTTCGCCCGCGCCGAAGACACCCTGGCCCTGATCGAGGCGGTGGCCAGTCCCTACCTGCGGCTCAACCTGGACCTCTACCATGCCCAGATCGGCGAAGGGAACCTGATCGAGCTGATCCGTCGGGCCGGGTCGGCCATTGGCGAGATCCAGGTAGCCGATGTCCCGGGGCGCTGCGAGCCGGGGACCGGCGAGATTCACTACCCGGCCATTGCCCGGGCCCTCGCCAGGCTCGGCTATCGCGGTGTGGTCGGCCTCGAAGGCTGGGCTGCCGAAGGTGATACCGAGCGTGCGTTGGAGCGCTTCAGAACGGCCTTCACCCTGTAGTCCCCGCTAGATGTTTCCGCTCGCATAACAACAAGAGGAACTGAACATGCTGCTTCGCAACCTGCTGTGCGCCGCCTTCGCCTTCGCCCTGACGCCCCTGGCCCTCGCCGACTACCGTATCGGGGTCAGCATCGCCAAGGTCGACGACAACTTCATGACCTATGTCCGCCGCAATCTGGAAGAGGCGGGCAAGGCGGAAAAGATCAGCCTGCAATTCGAGGATGCCCAGGGCGACGTCGTTCGCCAGCTGAACCAGGTGCAGAGCTTCCTGGCGCAGAACGTGGACGCCGTGATCGTGCTGCCGGTGGACACCGCCGCCACCGTCAACATTACCCGCGCCGCCACCACGGCCAAGGTTCCACTGGTGTACGTCAACCGGCGCCCGGACGATCCCAAGCTGCCCGCTGGGGTGGTCGCCGTGGCCTCGGACGACCTGCAGGCCGGACAGTTGCAGGGGCAGTTCATCGCCAAGCAGCTGAACGGCAAGGGCAACATCGCCCTGATCATGGGCGAGCTGACCCAGAACGCCACCCGCGGCCGCTCCGAAGGTCTCAAGGAAGCGCTCAAGGCCTATCCCGGCATCAAGGTGATCGCCCAGCAGAACGCGGACTGGGACCGCAGCAAGGGCATGGACCTGACCAGCAACTGGCTGACTGCCGGGACCCATTTCGACGCCATCGTCGCCAACAACGACGAGATGGCCATCGGCGCCGCCATGGCGCTGCAACAGGCCGGAATGGGCAAGGGTCAGGTTCCGGTGGTGGGGGTGGATGGTCTGCCCGATGGTCAGGCGGCCATCAAGCGCGGACTGCTGGCAGCCTCGGTGTTCCAGGACCCCCGCGGCCAGGCCGTATAGGCGGTGCAATCCGCGCTCAGGATGATCCGCAAGGAACCGGTCCAGGCGGATGTCTGGGTGCCGTACGAGCTGATCACGCCCGGCAACCTGGCGGATTACACCGCTCGTTTTAAGTAGCGACCGGGAGCGCACCGGCCTGAACGGCGTAGCGTCCCGAAATTGTGCGGGTCGCTGCCGGAAAAGAGCGATCGCCCTGCAGGAGCGCCCCTGAAGGCTGAAAACCGACGCCCGGGACAGCTCAGTACCGCGTCCAGTGGGAGCAAGGCGTCAGTGCCGGTCCCTTGCGCCACTGGCGCCGCTCGCCCACCTTCAGGGCCAGTCTTTCACCAGCGACCTGAAGTAGAGGGTGAAGATCAGCCGTACATCCATGAGCGGCGCGAAGATGTCCTGGTCACGAAGGATGCCAGCCAGCGTGCCGCAAAACAGGCTATGCAGCTGTAGGCTGGCACTTCTCGGCGTCACCGCGACCTGCAGGCGCTGCCGTTGGCCATCGAAGAGGCGCTCGACGAGCGCCACGAATTCACGGGTCAGGGCATTTTCCCGCTGTTCGACTTCCTGCAGTTCCTGAGTGAATTCGCAACGGTGCATCAGGATGGTCATGACACGACGCTCCCGTCCCGGCTGAACGAATTTCTCCATGCACTCGACGCACAGTTCGTACAGCCTCATCAGGCAATCGCCCTCCCCATCCATACTCAGCTGCTGGGTGACTTCGTCAAGCGGAATGCGGATGCGATTGAGCATCTCGTGGACCAGCTGCGCCTTGTCCCTGAAATGCCAATACACCGCTCCTCGCGTGAGCCCGCACTCTCTGGCGATCATTTCGAGGCTGGTGCGTGAAACACCATTGGTGAGAAACAACGCCTCGGCTGCATCCAGAATGGTCTGGCGTGTCTGCTCAGCGTCTTCTTTTGTACGGCGCATCGCTATCTCGTTTCAAAGGCGTCTGTTTTGGCAGTCTAACGTTTCGCCGGCCTTTTACAAACATTCTTGCATGTATGCTTACCTAGCGCATCTCTTCGGCACTTACATCGATGCGCACTCGTCATTCCTGGGAGCTACGTGGGTGCCGGCTGCCCAGTCAGGTTTTGGACAGCGGCTGGAGAAAAACAGGAAGAGAGCCTTCTCTTCCTGGTGGACTCATTTCTTATCTGAAACGACGCAGGGAAACGCCGTTCCTACCGCTACGCGAGTCCAAAAATCATGTGCACCGCCGCGCGCGTGGCCGGCCGGGCCACCCGTGCAAGCACGTTCAGCAACTATCAGCTCCCCATCCAACGCCTGAACAGCACGCTGGCGTTCACCCCACCGAAACCGAATCCATTCGACAGCGCGTACTCAATCGGTATCTGCCGTGCCTGCAGGGCAACGAGGTTCAGGCCTTCGGCAGCCGGATCCGGATGGTGCAGATTCAGCGTCGGCGGCACGACCTGGTCACGCAGGGCGAGCACGGTGAAGATGGCCTCGATGCCGCCCGCGGCGCCCAACAGATGCCCGGTGCTCGACTTGGTCGAGGTGATGGCGACTGAGGACGCGTCGCCAAACACCGCACGGATGGCCGCCAGCTCGCCCTTGTCGCCCACCTGGGTGGAGGTGGCGTGGGCGTTGATGTGCTGGACCTGGGTCGCGTCGATACCGGCCTGGCGCAGCGCCTGCGTCATGGCGCGGCGGGCACCGCTGCCATCCTCCGGGCCGGCGGTGAGGTGGTAGGCATCGGCACTGGTGCCATAGCCCACCAACTCGGCCAGGGGTGTGGCGCCCCGTGCCAAGGCATGCTCCAACGTCTCGATCACCAACAACCCCGCGCCCTCGGCCATGACGAAGCCGTCGCGATCACTGTCGAAGGGACGCGAAGCCTCCTGCGGACGCTCGTTGAATCCCGTGGACAGGGCGCGGGCTACGGCGAAGCTGCCCAGGCTCACACGATTGATCGCCGCCTCCGCCCCGCCGCAGAGGGCGATGTCGGCCTCGCCGCTGCGGATCAGCCGGGCGGCGTCGCCGATGGCCTGGACACCGGCGGCGCAGGCGGTGATCGGCGCGCCCAGCGGACCGCGGAAGCCGTACTGGATGGAAACGTTGCCTGCCGCCATATTGGCCAGGAACGAGGGTGCGGTGAACGGCGAGAGCCGCCGTGGGCCGCGCGCATCAGTGGTCCGTACCGCCTCGGCGATGGCACCGAAACCGCCGACCCCGGACGCGATGATGGTCGCCGTCCGCTCCCGTTGCACCTCGCTGATCGGCTGCCAGCCGGCCTGGTCGAGCGCTTCCTTGGCCGCCACCAGAGCAAACTCGATGAAGCAATCCATCTTCTTCAGGTCCTTGGCGGCGATGGCCACCAGGGGGTCGTAGCCCGCTTCCGGATCTTCGGCGCGGCTCGGTACCTGACCGGCGATGAGACTGCCCACCCCGTCGCTGACCTCGGCCGGCAACAGGCTCAGTCCCGAGCGACCGGCCAGCAGCCGCGCCCAGACGGCCTCGGTACCGCATCCCAGTGGACTGACGGTACCCACGCCGGTGACCACGATGCGTGTTCTGTCGTTGCCTTGCATTGCATTACCTCTTCTCTCGATGGACGAAGCGCCTGCGGGCGGCCTCGTGTCTTGTTCGCGCCCGATCAAGGCGCGTATGCCCGATGCTCCTGTTAGGGAGATGACAGCTGAAGGTCTCCGAGGCGGTATCTGAATGCCTTTCGCACGATCCACCTCCAGGTTACCTAGCGCTTATCTGGATTGCGGACAGGTGCGGCCGCAGGCAGCGTGTTGACCGGGATACAGAGAGCTGCAGTGAGTAGCGCCAAACCGATATGGCACAGATAAACGGAATCGAAGTCAGCGCGTTGCAGGTTGGGACTGCCGAGGAGCAGGACGGTCAAGGCCACGCCCATGACCGATCCGATCTGGCGGATGGCCTGGTTGATGGCACCGCCCACGGCGTAGTGATCGGCGGCCAGGCGACTGACCGCTGCGCCCGCCAGCGAGGGCAGCACCAGGCCGACGCCCACGCCACTGAGCACCATGCCCGGCAGCCACTGTGTCAGATAGGCGGGTTCGAGCCCTGGAACCAGGAGGAACCACAGGCCGCTCATGGCATAGACCAGGCACCCGATCAACAGCAGCGGGCGGTGGCCATAACGGCTCGCTACCCGGCCCGACAGTGCAGCGGTGGGTACCACCAACAGCGGTCCCGGCATCATGGCCAGACCGGCCAGGGGCAGCGGGTACTTCCAGATCGCGCTCATGTAGAAGAAGAAGGCGAAGAACATCATAGAAAACGCGATGCCGAAGCTCAGGGTCGCGAGATTGACGTAGCTGTAGGTGCGGTTGTGAAAGAGGCGCAGATCCACCAAAGGGGCGGCGGTGAAGCGCGCCCAGACCACGAATCCGATCAGGCACGCCAGCCCGATGCCCAGTGCGCCCAGCAGCGCCTGCCGTGACCAGGCCGGAGAGTCGGACTGCACGAGGGATAACGCCAGGGCACCGATGCCCACCACCAGCAAGCCCATGCCCACCAGGTCCAGCGGTCGCCCCTCGGTCTGTTGCTTCGTCTCCGTCAGCATCCTCGCTCCGCGCCAGAGCGCGAAGAGGCCCAGGGGTACATTCAGGTAGAACGCCCACTGCCAACCGAGCGAGGCAACGACGAAGGAGCCCAGGTTGGGACCGACAGCCGCGGCCAGGCCCCCCACCGCCCCCCATAGGCTTACCGCCACCGCGCGTTTGGTGACCGGAAAGGCAGCCAGCACCAGCGACAGCGACGCGGGCGTGAGCAAGGCAGCGCCCATGGCTTGCAGCACCCTTGCCGCCACCAGCCACTCCACGCTCCCTGACAAGCCGCACGCAACGGACGCTCCCACGAACAGCCAGACCCCGGCAAGGAATACCTTCTTGCGTCCATGCCGGTCCGCCAAGCCACCGGACGGAATGAGCATGGCCGCGTAGACCACCGTGTAGGCGTTGAGTACCCAGGAAAGATCTGCCGGCGTCGCGTCCGCGAACCCGGCCCGCAGGGCGCTGAACGCCGCGAACAGCATGGTGCCATCCATGGCTACGAGAAATACCGCGATGGCGGCTACCCAGAACACCGGCCAGGGTGACGGCGTACCGGCCGCCACACCTGTCGATGCATTTTCGCCGGGGGCCGGTGGCACGTCGGTACGGGTGCTGTCCAGGTGGGTCATGGGATGTCTTCGCTCATTGGACTCAAGGGCGTGTCCTGCAAGGGAGGTGGCCCGCAGGTTGGCGCGTATCCGGTCAGGCCAGCCCGAAGGTCTTTCGCAAGCCCTTCTCGACGGGACCGGCTGGCATGAAGCGACGCAGCCTGGACAGGAGCGTTGCCTCTCCTTTGGGGGTGTTCCGCATCTTCCAAGCGCCCAGCGCGGCATCGACGATCGTGCCGGCTACACCATCGGGATCGGGTGCCTTCTGCACATTCTTTTGGATGGCGTGGGCGATCAATTCAAACTGTTGTTGGTACTCCGGGATCTTGACGGCGGTCTGGGGCGCGTTGAGATCCAGGTTCGTCCGGGTAAACGAGGGCTCGACCAGGGCCACGCGAATCCCGAACTGGCGAACCTCGTGGTCCAGCGTTTCGGAGAGCCCTTCCACCGCATGCTTGGAGGCCGCATAGAGCGCCATGTACGGCGCCGGCAGGAAGCCCAGCACGGAGCTGACATTGACGATGCGGCCGGCGCCTTGCGCACGCATGTGCGGCAGCACCGCCTGGATCGTACGCAGGAGGCCGAAGACGTTGGTGTCGAACAGGCTCCGGGCTTCGCCGATCGACGTCTCTTCCAGCGCGCCGAGCAATGTCCCCCCGGCACTGTTGATAAGGACATCGATCCGTCCGGCCCGCGCGATGATGGCGGCGGTGCCGCGCCGTACCGAGTCTTCATCGCGGACGTCCATTTCGACGAGTTCCACACCCGGGATGGCCTGGGCGGCTTGCTGGTTACGAACCGTTCCGAACACCCGGCACCCGCGCGCTGCCAATCGGATGGCGGTAGCGCGTCCGATGCCAGACGACACCCCGGTGATGAGGACAACTTCTGCTTTCGACATGTCGGTGCCTTTGAGTGGAATGAAGGGGACGGAAGTGATCAGCCGTGCTCAGGAGATGGCTTGATCCTGAACCAGATGGCATACATCGCCGGCAGGAACACCAGGGTAAGCACGGTACCCGCGAGGGTGCCGCCGATGAGGGTATAGGCCAGGGTGCCCCAGAACACCGAATGGGTAAGGGGGATGAAGGCCAGCACCGCCGCCAGCGCCGTGAGGATCACCGGTCTTGCGCGCTGCACGGTCGCCTCGACCACCGCCTGGAAGGGCGGCAGGCCGTCCTGTTCGTTCTGGTGGATCTGGCCGATCAGGATCAGGGTGTTGCGCATCAGGATGCCCGACAGCGCGATCAGCCCGACCAGGGCATTGATGCCGAAGGGTTGCTGAAACAGGATCAGGGTCGGTACCACCCCGATCAGCCCCAAAGGGCTGGTCATGAAGACCATGATCATCGCGGCCATGGAACGCACCTGCAGGATGATGATGAGCAGCGTCAAGGCGATCATCAGCGGGAAGATCGGCAGCATCGCCGCCATCGCCTTGCCCGACTCCTCGATGGCGCCCGCCTGTACGATCCGATAGCCCGCCGGCAAACGCTGGATGATCGGCTGCAGCTGCTGGAGCACGGCGGTGGAAACGTCCGGCGGTTGCAGCTCTTCGGCGATATCGCCGCGCACGGTGATCGTCGGCACCCGATCGCGTCGCCGCATGAGGGGCTCTTCCAGCTGCACCTCCAGGTCGCCGACCTGCGACAGCGGAATGCGCTGGCCCTGGGCGCCGACCAGGGTGAGATCGCCCAACCGCGCCGGATCGAGGCGAACATCGCCCGCCGCGCGCGCCACCACCTGGACGGTACGGATGTCTTCGCGCACCGCCGTAACCGGCACGCCGCTGAGCAGGAATTGCAGCTGCTGCGCGACGGCGCTGGAGCTCAGGCCCATGGCCTGCAGGCGATCCTGCTGCAACCTGAAGCGCAGCACCGGCGTACGGGTGCCCCAGTCGGTGTTGACGGTGCGCATCAGCGGACTTGCACGCATCACCTGCTCCACCTCCCCTGCCACCCGACGCAGCACCTGCGGATCAGGGCCGCTGACCCGGTAGGCGACCGGGAACGGTGAATAGGGCCCAAACACCAGCTGAGTGACCCGCAGTCGTGCTTCGGGCGCAAGCCCAGCGGCAATTGCCTCGCGCAGGCGCAACTTGAGCGATTCGCGTGCCTCCGGGTTGTCGGTGCGGATGATGATCTTGGCGAAGGACGGATCCGGCAGTTCCGGGCTCATCGCCAGGAAGAAGCGCGGTGCGCCCTGCCCGATGTACGAGGTCACGATTCGGGCATCGTCCTGCTGGGCGAGCCAGGCCTCGACCTTGGCGGTCGCCCGTTCGGTCTCGCTGATCGAGGTGCCATAGGGCATCTGCACCTCCACCATCACCTCGGGGCGATCGGAGATGGGAAAGAACTGCTTCTTGACGACAGCCATGCCCAGGATGGCGGCCACGAACAGGCCGATCACCAGCAGCGCGACCAGCCACTTGCGCGCAATCACCTGGCCGAGAACGCGGCGGAAGCGGTGGTAGCGCGGCGTGTCGTAAAGCGCGGTGTGGCCACCCTCGACGGTCTTGGTTTCCGGCAGCAGCTTGACGCCCAGGTAGGGCGTGAAGACCACCGCCACGACCCAGGAGGTGACCAGCGCGATGCCGACGATCCAGAACATGTTGCTGGTGTATTCACCCGCCGCAGACTGAGCGAAGCCATTGGGCATGAAGCCCACGGCCGTTACCAGGGTGCCGGCCAGCATGGGGGCGGCGGTGTGGCTCCAGGCATAGGCCGACGCCTTGATCCGGCTATAGCCCTCCTCCATCTTCACCACCATCATCTCGATG
The DNA here is from genome assembly GCF_036884265.1 of Pseudomonas benzopyrenica. NCBI lineage: Bacteria > Pseudomonadati > Pseudomonadota > Gammaproteobacteria > Pseudomonadales > Pseudomonadaceae > Pseudomonas > Pseudomonas benzopyrenica. Next base: position 2,911,063 of record NZ_CP145723.1, read on the forward strand.
GCGATGATGGCATCGTCCACCAGGAGCCCCAGGGCCAGGATCAGCGAGCCCAGGGTAATGCGATCGAAATTCTTGCCGGTGGCGGCCATAATCAGGAAGACAGCGGCCAGCGTCAGGGGTACCGCAGCGGCCACGACGATGCCCACCCGCCAGCCCATGCTGACGAAGCACACCACCATGACCACCAGCAGGGCGACAAAGAACTTGACCATGAACTCATCGACCGACGAGGCGATGTTGACCGCCTGATCGGTCACCTTGGTCAGGCTCATGCCCAAAGGCATCTCAGCGTTTATGGCGCCGACTTCGCTTTCGAGTGACTTGCCGAGATCCAGGCCATTCCAGCCGTCGCGCATGACGATGCCCAGCAGCAGCGCCGGCTCGCCACCGCTGCGGATGACGAAGGTGGCGGGGTCCTCATAGCCACGCGTCACCGTCGCGACGTCGGCCAGTTTGAAGGTGCGGCCCTTGACGCTCACCGGGGTGTCGCGGATGGCATCGAGCTGCTCGAAGGCGCCATCCAGACGGACGAAGACCTCGGGGGCCCGGGTTTCGATGGAGCCCGCGGGCGTCAGGACATTCTGGGCATTGAGCGCGGCGAAGATGTCCTGCGGTGCCACGCCCAGGGTCGCCAGGCGATCATGAGAAAACTCCACATAGATGCGTTCGGTCTGCTCACCCAGGATATTGACCTTCTTGACCCCCGGTACATGCAGCAGACGCTGGCGCAGCGTTTCCGCCTCGCGTGCCAGCAGCCGTTGCGGCTCGCCCCGGGCCTTGAGTGCGAAGAGCGCGAAGGTGACGTCGGCGTATTCATCGTTGACCATTGGCCCGATCACCCCGGCGGGCAAGGTCTTGGCTTCGTCACTGATCTTCTTGCGCGCCTGGTAGAATTCCTCCGGTACCTCGGCCGGCGGCGTGCTGTCGAGCAGCGTCAAGGTGGTAAAGGCCAACCCCGGACGGGTATAGGTTTCCGAGCGGTCGTACCAGCGCAATTCCTGCAAGCGCTTCTCCAGCTTCTCGGCCACCTGATCCTGCATCTCCTGCGCCGTGGCACCCGGCCAGGCCGTGATGATGGTCATGACCTTGACCGTGAAGGCCGGATCTTCCGCCCGGCCCAGCTTGAAGAACGACAGCACCCCGCCGACCGAGATCAGCAGGATCAGGAACAGGGTGATGGAGCGCTCGCGGACGGCCAGCGCCGACAGATTGAATCGGCTGTCGCTCACGGCTGCTTACCTTCCAGGGCACTGTTGGCAGCTGTGGCCAAGCGGATCGTCTGGCCTTCGTGGAGCAGATGAACGCCGAGGGCTACGATCCGGTCACCCCGCTGCAGCGGCCCCTCCACCAAGGCAGTGTCATCCGATACCTGACGAATCTGCACGGGTACCCAGGCGACCTGCTCGGGCGAGCCCTGGATACGCCAGACCCCCGCGCCTTTGCCCGCGTCGTACAGGGCGCCCAACGGCACCTGCAAGGCATTCGCCCGCGGCACGGACTCTTCCGGAATACGCAGTCTCACGGTGGTGCCCAGGGGCGCACTGGCCAGCGTCCCTTCGAGCACATAGCGCGCCTCGAAGGTACGCGTCTCGCGGTCGGTGCTATCGGATAACTGCCGCAGCCGTGCCGGTCCCGGCTGTTCCGTAGCGCCCAGACGGCTGGCTTGGGCCAGGGAGCCAAGCGTCGGACGCAAGGTCTCCGGCAGCTGGACGACGACCTCCCGGGCGCCCGCACGAGCCAGGCGCACCACGCTCTGTCCAGCGGCTACGACCTGCCCGGGCTCGGCCAGGGTATCGACCACGGTGCCATCCGCATCGGCCACCAGGACGGTATAACGGCTGGCGTTGAGGGCGACTTCCGCCTGGGCTTCGGCAGCCTTGAGCTGGGCCCTGGCCGTATCCGCCGCAGCCTTGATCTGATCGTAGCCGGAGACCGAGACCGCCCCCGTGCCCCGTAGATCCCGGTAGCGCGCCTCATCGTCCGCCGCCTGGCGGGCCCGCGCCTGGGCAGCGGCCACGATCTCGCGCTGCGCCTGCAGGGCCAGTTGCAGATCGATGGGATCAAGCTTCAGCAGCGGCTGCCCGCGCTTGACGGTTTCACCGATGTCCACCAGCCGTTCGGCGACCTTGCCTGTCACGCGGAAGCCCAGATCGCTCTGGATCCGCGCGGCGACGATACCGGTAAAGGTACGACCAGCGCTCTCGGCGGGCTCCGCCACCGCAGCTCGCACCAAAGGCGCCTGCGTGCGGGGATCGCCCTGGGAAGGGGCGTTGCAACCGCCAAGGGACAGCGAAAGGACGGTAGCCCCCACAGCGGTGGAAAGCAGACGGCGCGCGAACATGGAAGCTCCGAGAGGATGCCAGCAGAGCGCGCAATTTGATACTAGTGACCATTTTAGTCAATAGTCACTAAACAATTTAGGGCGAGAGGCTACGCAGCACCAGGTTGGACAGCTGGGTAAGAGCGACATCGAAATGCTCGAAGCTGTGCTGGAGCATCAGCGGATTCAGATAGGGTCGCAACACGAGATAGGTCGCCATCGTCACGTCGTCGATCGGCGTCTTGCGCTCGAACTGTCCTTCCCCGCGGCCCTGCACCAGGATCTCCTTGAGGAGCTCCTGCATCCGCGCTTCGTAGCTGATCGTGGCCGGCCAGCGGCCCGACGCCGCAGAAATGGCGATTTCGTAAAGCTTTCGATCGTCTGAAAACAGCCGCAGGGTTGCCGCCGGAAGGCTCTGAAAAAGCCTTCTCAACTTTTCGGGGGCTTGGGTAGCCGAGGCCACCGCGGCCCTGGCCTCTGCCTCGATTCCGCTCAGGCAATCCGCACAGATGGCCTCGCCAATCGCCTGCTTCGAATCGAAGAACTTGTAAATGTAGGCCTTGGAAAACCCGATGCTCCGGGCGAGTTCGGACACCGTGGTTTTCTCGTAGCCGTAGTGGCTGAAGTGGTCTTTCGCTGCCACCATGATCTGGTGGCGAACGTCGTGCTCGGCCGGTCCACGAGCTTGGCCAGGAGAAACGGATTCGGTAGTCATGAGGTTGGGTGTTCCGGCAGTTGCAAAATGATGCGGAAGGTGACCAATATACACTTTAGTCACCAAAACCGTTCAGGCGTTGCTCAGGATAAAAGCCCATGCGTTCCAGACTCCAGATTATTCTGCTCGCCAGCGCCACCCTGGCGAGCGGCTGTACGGTGGGGCCTGACTACCGCGCCCCTGAAGTTGCGCTTCCAGCAAACTTCCAGCGGGAGCCGATGCCAGCGCCCCTGGCCGATCAGGCGCTGGCTGGCTGGTGGGACCGTTTCAACGATCCGCTCCTGAGCCGCCTGGTAAACCAGGCCCTCGCGCAGAATCTCGATCTGGCGCAAGCCAGCGCACGCATTACCCAGGCTCGCGCTGGCCTTAGGGCAGCCGATGCCGCGCTATTGCCGGCAGGCGATCTTGGTGGCCAAGCCGGTCGTGCCTATCAGTCGCTGGAAACACCGCTTGGACGGGTGCTCGATTCAGCGCCCGGCTACGCCAGGAGCGGTTCTTCCTATGAGGCCAATCTTGACTCAAGCTGGGAGCTTGATGTGTTTGGCGGTCTGCGCCGAAGTAGTGAAGCCGCCCAGGCCGACTACCAGGCCAGCGTGGCGGGTGCCCGTGCCGTGCGCCTTGCCGTGGCTGCCCAGACCGCCGATCTCTATGTCGACATCCGCGGACTGCAGACACGCCTGGCGATCGCTCGCCATCAGGTGGACACCCAGCAGGGCTTGCTGTCGATGGTCAGGCTACTGAACGGCAAGGACCTGGCGACCGACCGAGAGCTACGCCAGGCCGAAGGAGGCTTGGCCGAGGTCCAGGCCTCGATACCCGGCCTGGAGTTCTCGCTGGAGCGGGCCATGAATGCACTGGACGTGATGCTGGCGGCGCCACCTGGCACCTGGCGTACCCAACTGGCTGGCGCCGCGTCCATTCCCGACGCCCCCCGCCTCGAAACGGCAGGCACGCCCGCCGACCTGCTCCGTCGACGTCCGGACCTGATCGCGGCCGAGCGCCGCCTGGCCGCCGCCAATGCCCGGATCGGCGCCGCAATGGCCGAGTACTATCCCAAGATCTCCCTGAGCGCTCTGCTCGGCAGCGCCACCACGATTTCCAGTGGCAATCTCTTCAGCCACGACGCCAATCAGGCGCTCGTTGCCCTGGGCGTACGCTGGCGGCTGTTCGACTTCGGCCGGATCGATGCGCAGATCCAGGCGGCCGAGGGACAGCGCGCAGAATCGCTGGCGGCCTATCGGCTGGCGGCATTGCGCGCCACCGAAGACGTGGAAGATGCCCTGACCGGCCAGTTGAAGCGCGAAGACCAGGTCACTCTGCTGACGGCGGGCGAGGCCTCGCTCAGCCAAGCCCGCCAGGCCGCCGCCCTCGCCTACCAGAAGGGCGTGCTGCCCCTGGTCGATGTTCTGCAGGCCGATGAACGCCTGCTACGCACGGCCGATGCGCGTGCCCAGGCGCAAACGGCAGCCGCACAGGCGGCAATAAGCACCTTCAAGGCGTTGGGCGGAGGCTGGCAATCCGCTTCCCCCGCCGCCCTGAGCCTAAGATAGAAGAAGACGGCACCTGCTGCACCTGGCCAGCCCGAGCGGCTGTCCGGTACAAAAGCCGGGATTCTGCATCGCGACCCCTGCAAGCCGGCCGGCCATACTGGATACCCATGGCCGGCACCGGTCAGCTCCCTAGGTAGACAGCCATTCCGGTCGTCCCATGCCAGCAGGTTAAGACACGTCAATGCAACACTTCGCCCTCTACCTCCTGCTGTGCGGCCTCACCATCGCCAGCCCCGGCCCGGGCGTACTGCTCACGATCACCAATGCGCTGCAGCTGCGGCTGCGCGGCGCCCTGCCGGGCATCCTCAGGGTGGTGCTGGGCATACTGCTGGTGGCCATCCTGGCCAGCACCGCGCTCGGCGCCCTGGTGAGCAGCTCGCCAAGGACCCTGCAGGGGTTGCAGCTGGTCGGCGCGCTCTACCTGGGTTGGCTGGGGCTGCGGCGTCTGCGCAGTCCCGCGACCCAAGGCCGGCAGCCTGCCGCCACTCGGCCTTCGGTCTGCGGTGGCAGACACCTCCTGCAGGGCTTGCTGGTGTCCCTCACCAACCCCAAGCTGATCCTCTTCTTCCTGGCGCTGTTTCCACCCTTCATCCAGGTGGATCGCCCGGTGTTGCCGCAGCTGGTGCTGCTGGTGGCGACTTTCTGCCTGATGAGCTTCATCATCCATTGCAGCTACGCCTGGGCGGCGACAGTCCTGAGTGCCCGCCTGACCTCGGATACCGCCCTCGCCCGGCTGCAGCGGGCGGCTGGCGCGCTCTTTCTGGTGTTCTCACCGCTGTTGCTGGGAGCGGCCCTGGGGTCCCCTGGCGCCTAGTACGTGACCGGGGTCCGACTGGCGTCGTTCGACGCTTCCCGCGGCTGTGACTGCTCCCGCAAGGCCGCGAAACGGGCCTGGGACAGCGGCCGCTGCAGATGGAAGCCCTGGGCCTGGTCGCACTTGAGATCGGCGATGCGCGCCAGCTGGCCGGCGGTCTCGATCCCCTCGGCCACCACCGTCAGCGACAGTGCCCGTCCCATGCTGACGATGGCCTCGACGATGGCCGCGTTGCTCTCGCTCACCTCGATGTTGGAGACGAAGCTGCGGTCGATCTTCAGGCAGTCGAAGGGATAGGTGCGCAGATAGCTCAGCGAGGAATAGCCGGTGCCGAAGTCGTCCATCGACAGCCGCACGCCCAGCGCCTTGAGTTTCTTCATCAACTCCAGGGCACCCGCCGCGTCATCCAGCAAGACGTTCTCGGTCAGCTCCAGCTCGACCCGTGCCGGGTCGATGCCGGTGCGCTCGAGCACCTTGTGGATCCGGGCGACCAGATCGTCGCGCTGGAACTCCAGCGGTGACAGGTTGATGGACACGATCAACTCCGGCGACCAGTCCATCGCCTGGCTGCAAGCCTCCTGCAACACCCAGTCGCTCAGGCCCAGGATCAGCCCGGTCTCCTCCGCCACCCCGATGAACTCGGCAGGCGCCAGGCGGCCACGGATGGGATGATTCCAGCGCACCAGGGCTTCGGCGCCCAGCAGGCGCTGGCTGCTGGCGTCGAAACGCGGCTGGAAATCCAGCTCGAACTCCAGCCGCTGCAATCCCAGGCGCAACTCGGTCTCCAGCTGACGCCGCGCGAGGATGCGCTGGTTCATGGTGGGCTCATAGAATCTCAGGGTGTTACGCCCCGCCGCCTTGGCTTCGTACAGGGCGATGTCGGCATAGCGCAGCAGATCCTCGGCACTGTGGCCATCCTGGGGTGCCTGGGCGATGCCGACGCTCGCACCGATGTTGATGTCGTGCTCGTCGATGCGCATGGTCCGGCCGATGCCCTCCAACATCCGGTTGCAGAGCAGGCTCACCTGCTCTGCGCTCAGGCAGCCATTCACCGCGATGACGAATTCATCGCCGCCGATACGGGCCACCAGATCGCCCTCGCGCACGCTGGCGCGCAGCTCTCGGGCGACCTGACAGAGCACCTGATCGCCGGCGCCATGGCCGAGGGAATCGTTGACCGGCTTGAAGCGGTCCAGGTCCAGGGCCAACAGGTGCAGCGGCTGACTGGCACTGACGCCCTCGGCGAAGCGCTGCGCCAGGTAGCGGTGCAACTGGTGACGGTTGGCCAGTCCGGTGAGGGCATCGTGCTGGCTGATGTGTTCGATGCGCGCCTTGGCCTCGATCTCCTCGGTCACATCGCACACGGTGCCGCGAAAGCCGGCCAGCAGGCCACCGCTGATGATGGGCTGAGCCGAGAGCTGGCAGTACCTGAGCTTGGCCTGGGCGTCGCGCATCTCGCAAGGCAGCGGACGGCGACTGCGTCCGGCCGCCAGCGGTGTCCTGGCTACCTCCTCGACCTGGCTCGGCGGATAGCCGAGCAGCTCGTGCAACGGGCGACCCAGCCAGGCTTCCCGGCTGAAGCCGGTGACGGCCACGAAACGCTCCGAAAGATAGGCCAGCCGCTGCTCGGCGTCGCTCTCCCAAATCCAGTCGGACGACGCCTCGGACACGGTGCGGAAGCGCTGCTCGCTATGCCTCAGGGCATCTTCGGCCACATCCGTCTGCCGCGCCGCCAGCGCGATCCGCCGACGCAGGTACCAGACCAGCAGCAAGGCCAGACCACACATCGTCGCCAGCAATGGCAGGAACTGCGCCAGCAGGCGCTGCCCCATGCCATGCACCAGCCAGTGAAAGGTCACCGCGATACCCGGGTCGGACCTCACCACCAGCGTGGGACGCTCCGCCAGGGCGGGCAGCGCCCCGGGCTGCGCGGTCAGCCCATGCAGGTCGAAGAGCTGGCCGAGCTGGGCGAGCTTGTCCGGCGTGAGGATATCGACGAACACCATGTAGGAAAGCCGCTTGAAGTCCTGGTAGGTGGCATCCGGGCGGATGACCGCGACCATTACGCTGGCCGGCTTGCCCTCGATCAGGAAATAGCCCTGGGCGTGGCCATCCTTGAGCGAACGCTCCCTGGCCTGGGCCAGCAGGGTCGCCTGGTCGTCACCCAGCCAGGTATCCAGCTGCATCTTGCTGCGTCCGCCGCCGACCACGGCGTAGCGCGTGACGCCGTTGGGCGCCAGGATGAAGGCGCCATTCACGCCATAGTCGCTGTAAAGGGAGGGTCCGACGTTGTCTTCCTCATAGGCCCAATTCACGTCGACCTTCTTGCTGGTCCGTGCATAGGCTTCCATCCAGAACGAATAGTCAGTCAAGACCCGGCCAAGCCTGTCCAGCCGCGTTTCTAACGCGCGCTGGGCGTCCGCCTCGCTGTGGTGGCGTTGCTGCTCGTCAATGCGCGCGCACAGGTCGAACAGCATCCACCCGGCCAGGGTAAAGATGAGGGTGACCAAGGCGAAGAAACCAAGGGAAGCCTGACGGGCGACACGGTTAAGTTGGGTAGGCACGGTAGCGACCTGTTGCAACGGGTTGTACGAGGGTGCTGACGACAGGCGACCAGGCCGTAATCGTCTGCCTATATATCGGCACCGGCCTGAGCGCCTTGAAGCGTCCGAATGGATATTCCGCAGAAACACGGGTTAGAGCGGCTGGTTTTGCACCATCCGCGGGCAAAGGAGCGCTGGGCGCGCCAAGACGGAGCAGCCTTGCCCAGGCCTCTTGCCCAAAAACGACAGAGGTAGGCCACTTGCCCGGGCAAATGTTGACCTATCGGTCAGCTTTACCCACCATCAAGGCATTCGAGAGCAGGTGGAGAGCGGCCGTGATCAGGTTTCTGCTGGACCAGGAGCTGCGCGTCGAAGAGCAGCTCGATCCCAACCTTACCGTGCTGCAGTACCTGCGCGAGCACTGCGGCAAGACCGGCACCAAGGAAGGCTGCGCCTCGGGCGACTGTGGCGCCTGCACCGTGGTGCTGGCCGAGCCCGACGGCGAGCGGCTGCGCTATCGCACGGTCAACAGTTGCCTGACCTTCGTCGCGGCGCTGGATGGCCGGCAACTGATCAGTGTGGAGGACCTCAAGCATCAGCGCCGCCTGCACAGTGTGCAGCAGGCCATGGTCGACTGCCATGGCTCCCAGTGTGGCTACTGCACGCCGGGCTTCGTCATGTCGCTGTTCGCTTTGCAAAAGAACGTCGCCGCGCCCGATAACGCTGCCACCCACGAGGCCCTGGCCGGCAATCTCTGCCGCTGCACCGGCTACCGGCCAATCCTGGCCGCCGCCGAACAGGCCTGCACCCAGCGCCAGCCGGACCAGTTCGATGCCCGGGAGCAGCAGACCCTGGAGCGCCTCAAGGCCCTGGCGCCGGCGCCGCACACACGCCTGGAAGGCGCCAACCGGCGCTGCCACAGCCCCACCACACTGAACGAACTGGCCAGCCTCTACCAGGCGCAGCCCGCGGCGCGCCTGCTGGCCGGCGGTACCGACTTGGCCCTGGAAGTCACTCAGCAGCATCGCCGCCTGGAGACCCTCATCTACCTGGGCAACCTGGCCGAGCTGCATGGCGTGACCGTCAGCGAGGAATGTATCGAGATCGGCGCCGCCACCCCGCTGGCCGACTGCGCCGCCGCCCTGGCCGCCGACTACCCGGATTTCGGTGCGCTGCTGCAGCGTTTCGCCTCTTTGCAGATCCGCAACCAGGGCACCCTCGGCGGCAACATCGGCAATGCCTCGCCCATCGGTGACAGCCCACCCCTGCTCCTGGCGCTCGGGGCCAACGTGCTGCTGCGCCAGGGCGAACGCCTGCGCGAACTGGCCCTGGACGATTTCTTCCTCGACTATCGCCAGACCGCTCTGGAGCCGGGCGAATTCATCCAAGCGGTACGGGTACCGCGGTCACGCGAGGGCCTGGTGTTCCGTGCCTTCAAGGTGTCCAAGCGCCTGGACGACGACATCTCTGCGGTCTGCGCCGCCTTCGCCCTGAAACTGGAGCAGGACCGCGTCGCCAGCGTGCGCATCGCCTATGGCGGCATGGCGGCCACGCCTAGACGCGCCGCCCGCTGCGAACAGGCGCTGCTCGGCCAGCCTTGGAACGCCGCATCTATCGAGCGCGCCGTCCAGGCCCTGGCCGAGGATTTCGCCCCGCTGTCGGATTTCCGCGCCAGTCGCGAGTACCGCCTACTGACGGCGCAGAATCTGCTGCGCAAATGTCATCTGGAGACCACCCAGCCCGCGCTCGCCACGAGGGTCACCGCCCATGTCTAGCACCCTGCCCGCCCGCACCCCGGAGGAAATGGCCGCTGCCTTTGCTGCCGGCCTGGCCACCGGCGTCGGCAAGCCGCTCAAGCACGAGAGCGCCGACAAGCATGTCAGCGGCGAAGCCCTCTACATCGACGACCGCCTGGAATTTCCCAATCAGCTGCACGTCTATGCGCGGATGAGCGAGCACGCCCATGCGCGTATCACGCACATCGATCTCTTACCCTGCTACCAGATCCCCGGTGTGGCCCTGGCCATCACCGCCGCCGACGTACCCGGCCAGCTCGACATTGGCGCCGTGCTGCCGGGGGATCCGCTGCTGGCCGATGGCGAGGTCCAGTATCTGGGCCAGCCGGTACTCGCGGTGGCCGCCACCAGCCTGGACGCCGCCCGCCGCGCCGCCCAGGCTGCTATCGTCAAATACGAGCCGCTGGAGGCCATCCTCGACGTCAAGGAAGCGCTCAGGCGCGAGCACTTCATCTCGCCCAGCCACAGCCACCGGATCGGTGACGCGGCCGCCGCCCTGGCCGCCGCGCCCCACCGTCTGCAGGGCGAACTGGCCATTGGCGGCCAGGAGCACTTCTACCTGGAAACCCAGGTGGCCTCGGTGATGCCCACCGAAGACGGCGGCATGCTGGTCTATTCCTCCACCCAGAATCCTACCGAGGTGCAGAAGCAGGTGGCCGAGGTGCTGGGCGTCGCCATGAACAAGGTCACCGTCGACATGAGACGCATGGGCGGCGGCTTCGGCGGCAAGGAAAGCCAGGCCGGGATGCCGGCGGCGCTCTGCGCGGTGTTCGCCCATCTCACCGGGCGCCCGGTGAAGATGCGCCTGCCGCGCTTCGAAGACATGCACATGACCGGCAAGCGCCATCCCTTCCACGTCGAGTACGACGTCGGCTTCGACGACGATGGCCGACTGCTAGGCATCCGCTTCGAGCTGGCGGGCAACTGCGGCTACTCACCGGACCTGTCCAACGCCATCATCGACCGCGCCATGTTCCATGCCGACAACGCCTACTTCCTCGGCAACGCCCAGATCACCGGCCACCGCTGCAAGACCCATTTGGCCTCCAACACCGCCTACCGCGGTTTCGGCGGCCCCCAGGGCATGCTGGCCATCGAGAACGTCATGGACGCCATCGCCCGCCATCGCGGTCTCGATCCGCTGGAGGTGCGGCGGCGCAACTACTATGGCAAGGAGACGCGCAACCTCACCCACTATCACCAGGTGGTGGAAGACAACCTGCTTGACGAGACGACCACGGACCTGGCGGCCAGCAGCGACTACCAGGCCCGCCGCGAGGCCATCCGTGACTTCAACCGGAACAGTCCGGTACTGAAGAAGGGCCTGGCGCTGACCCCGGTGAAATTCGGCATTTCCTTCACCTCCTCCTTCCTCAACCAGGGCGGCGCCCTGGTCAATGTCTACACCGACGGCAGCATCCACCTGAACCACGGCGGCACCGAGATGGGCCAGGGGCTCAACACCAAGGTCGCCCAGGTGGTGGCCGAGGTCTTCCAGGTCGACATGGCCCGCATCCAGATCACCGCCACCAATACCGACAAGGTGCCCAACACCTCGCCCACCGCGGCCTCCAGCGGTACCGACCTCAACGGCAAGGCCGCGCAGAACGCCGCCCAGACCATCAAGGACCGGCTGATCGACTTCGCCAGCCGCCACTTCCACGTCGGCTCCGAAGAGGTCGACTTCCGCAACGGCCACGTCAGGGTCCGCGAGCGGCTATTGAGCTTCGAGGAGCTGATCCAGCTGGCCTACGTCGGCCAGGTATCGCTTTCCAGTACTGGCTACTACCGCACGCCCAAGATCCACTACGACCGCGACCAGGCCCGTGGCCGGCCCTTCTACTACTACGCGTTCGGCGCCGCCTGCTCCGAGGTGGTGATCGACACCCTCACCGGTGAATACCGGCTGCTGCGCACCGATATCCTCCACGACGTCGGCGCCTCCCTGAATCCGGCCATCGACATCGGCCAGGTGGAAGGCGGTTTCGTCCAGGGCCTGGGCTGGCTGACCATGGAAGAACTGGTGTGGAGCGACGCCGGCAAGCTGCTCACCGCCGGCCCTTCCACCTACAAGATCCCGGCGGTGAGCGACGTACCTCCGGTTCTGCGCGTGCGCCTGGTGGAGAATAGACAGAATCCCGAGGCCACGGTGTTCCACTCCAAGGCCGTGGGCGAACCGCCCTTCATGCTCGGCATCTCGGTGTGGTGCGCCCTGCAGGACGCCGTGGCCAGCGTGGCCGACTACCGTTTCCACCCGGCGCTGGACGCCCCCGCCACCCCGGAACGGGTACTCTGGGGCGTGGAGCGCATGCGCCGCCTGGCCGCCGAAGCCCAGGCCGCCCCGCTTCCTGTCACGGAGGAATCCGCATGAACAGCAAACGCGGCTGGCTAGCCCTGCTGGCCGACTTCGAGGCGCGCGGCGAACCCTGCGTGCTGATCACCGTGGCCGACGAGCAGGGTTCCACCCCTCGCGACGCCGGGACCAAGATGCTGGTGGGCCGCGAAGAGCAGCACCTGACCATCGGTGGCGGCCACCTGGAATACCGCGCGGTGGAGATCGCCCGGGAAATGCTCGCCGCCGGTACCCGCCAGCCGCGCCTGGAGCGTTTCTCCCTGGCCGCCAGCCTCGGCCAGTGCTGTGGCGGCGTCACCACCCTGCTGTTCGAGCCTCAACTGGTCCAGGATCTGCCGGTGATCGTCTTCGGCGCCGGCCATGTCGCCCGCGCCCTGGTGCCGCTGCTGGCCGGTTTGCCCTGCGCGGTGCGCTGGGTCGATTCGCGGCCCCAGGAATTTCCCGATCCGCTGCCCGCTGGCGTCGCAAGGATCGTCACCGAAGAGCCGGTCGACGAGATCGCCCGCATGCCGGCGGGTGCCTACTACATCGTCATGACCCATAATCACCCCCTGGACCTGGAGTTGACCGACGCCATCCTCGCCCGCGGCGACCATGGCTACTTCGGGTTGATCGGCTCCCGGACCAAGTGGGCCAAGTTCCGCCACCGTCTCGCGGCGCGTGGCCACGGTGCCGACCGCTTGGCCACGGTGCGCTGCCCCCTGGGCCTGCCCGAGGTCCAGGGCAAGCTGCCGCTGGAGATCGCCATCGCGGTGGCCGGCGAGGTCATCGCCCACTACGGTCGCCAAGCCGAGCAGGCGGATCTGCCGCTGCGCCTGGTCACCGCCAGCCCAAGTTAGCTTTGCAATCAGAGAACCCTATGACCGCCATCGCCCATCGCGCCGCCCTGCTCCACAGCCTTGCCGACCCGGCCGAGGTGGGGCTGGACGCCTCCTACGAATACCACGCCGACGGCCTGCTGCTGGTCGAGGACGGTCGCATCCAGGCCATGGGGCCGGCCGCCGAACTGCTGCCCACCCTACCCACCGGCACCCCGGTGATCGAACACCCCCACGCCCTGATCACCCCCGGCTTCATCGACACTCATATCCACTATCCGCAGACCGGCATGATCGCCAGCTACGCCGAGCAGCTGCTGGACTGGCTGGACACCTACACCTTCCCCACCGAGGGTGCCTTCGCCGATCCGGCCAAAGCCGCCGAGGTGGCCCAGGTTTTCGTCGGGGAGCTGCTGCGCAATGGCACCACCACCGCCCTGGTGTTCGGCAGTGTCCATCCGCAGTCGGTGGATGCCTTCTTCGAGGTCGCCGAGCGCCTCGATCTGCGCATGATCGCCGGCAAGGTGCTGATGGATCGTAATGCCCCTGACTATCTGCAGGACACGGCCGCGTCCGCCTATACCGACAGCAAGGCCCTGATCCAGCGCTGGCACGGCAAGGGTCGCCTGCATTACGCGGTCACCCCGCGCTTCGCGCCGACCAGCACCCCCGAGCAATTGGAAGCGGCCGGGCGCCTGTTGGCCGAGCACCCGGACGTCTACCTGCACACCCACCTCTCCGAGAACCTCAAGGAGATCGACTGGGTGAAGGCACTGTTCCCGGAGCGCGCCAACTATCTGGATGTCTACGACCACTTCCAGCTGCTCGGCCCGCGCTCGGTGTTCGCCCATGGCATCCACCTCTGCGATGCCGAATGCCAGCGCCTGCACGAGACCGGCTCGGCCGTGGCCCACTGCCCTACCTCCAACCTCTTCCTCGGCAGCGGCCTGTTCGACCTCGAGCGGATGGAAGCCTTCAAGGTCAATGTCGGCCTGGGTACCGACGTCGGCGCCGGCACCAGCTTCTCGCTGCTGCAGACCCTGGGCGAGGCCTACAAGGTGCAGCAACTGCGCGGCCATCGCCTGCACCCCTTCAAGTCGCTGTACCTGGCCACCCTCGGCGGCGCCCGCGCCCTGCGCCTGGACGAGCGCATCGGCAGCCTGGCCCCCGGCCACGACGCCGACTTCGTGGTGCTCGACCTCAAGGCCACCCCGCTGCTGGACTTCCGCCTGCAGCAGGCCAAGAGCCTGGAAGAAACCCTCTTCGTCCTCACCACCCTGGGCGACGACCGCGTAGTGCGCGAGACCCATGCCGCGGGTCGCCTGGTACACAGTCGCGACGCCTGAACCTGTTGGGCTTCGGCGATGGAGCCACCTCACCCAACCTACCCATCACCGTAGGTTGGGCTGAGCGCAACGAAGCCCAACAAAACCCACCCCCATCCCATACGTACAAAAAAGCCGCCCCAAGGGGCGGCTTTCGCGTTTCAGCCTAGGCCGACTCAACTGGTGCGATAGCGCTCCAGCCAGTGGGCGTAGGGCGCCGGCAGCACCCAGGACGGCTGATCGACGCCCAGGGCCTTGGCTGCATAGTAGGGCCAGTGCGGATCGGCCAGGTGAGCGCGGCCTACCATCACCAGATCCAATTGCCCGTCGGCCACTACCTGGTTGGCCAAAACCGGGGTATCGATGTTCCAGGCCGAGGCGACCTTCAGGCCGGTGGCCTTGCGTACCTGCTCGGTGATGGGCGCCAGCAGACCCGAGCCCCAGGGGATGTTGGCGGTCGGGGTGGAGAAACCGATGCTGACGCTCAGCAGGTCCAGGCCTTCGCGCTTGAAGCCCTGGGCCAGCTCGATGGATTCGGCCAGGGTCTCTTCGTCGCGGCCGTCGTATTCGATCACGCCGAAACGGGCGGTCAGCGGCAGGTGCTCCGGCCAGACCTTACGTACCTCGGCCAGGGTTTCCAGCAGGAAGCGACTGCGGCCGGCGAGGTCGCCACCGTACTGGTCGTCACGCTGGTTGGAGTGCACCGAGAAGAAGCTCTGCGCCAGGTAGCCGTGGGCGAAGTGCAGCTCCAGCCACTCGAAGCCGGCTTCGTAGGCACGCTTGGCGGCATCGACGAAGTCCTGACGGACACGGGCGATGTCGTCCAGGGTCATGGCCTTGGGCACCTTGGGCAGGTTGGCACCAAAGGCCACCGCGGACGGGGCGATGGTGTCCCAGCCACGGGCGTCGTCGGCGGCAATGTGGTCGTCGCCTTCCCAGGGACGATTGGCACTGGCCTTGCGGCCGGCATGGGCGATCTGGATACCCGGCACCGAACCGGCGGCCTTGATCGCCTGGACCACCGGCACGAAGGCCTGAGCCTGGGCGTCCGACCAGATACCGGCGCAGCCGGGGGTGATGCGGCCTTCCGGCGAGACCGCCGTGGCCTCGACGACGACCAGGCCAGCACCACCACGGGCCAGGCCGGCATAGTGCACCTGATGCCAGTCATTGATGACGCCATCGACGGCGCTGTACTGGCACATGGGCGGGATGGCGATGCGGTTGCGCAGCGTCACGTCCTTGAGGGTGAAGGGTTGGAACAATGCGGACATCTGAGCGGTCTCCCATAGGACAGATATTGGTTCGTTATTTCGATATTAATCGAACATAACATAATCGCCAACCCCCGGTGTATGATTGGCTCATGCGCCCTTTCAAACATCCCAGTCCTGACGAATTCTCCCTCGAGCGTCTATTCCATGCGCTCAGCGATCCGGTGCGTCTGGATATCGTCCGTTATCTGGCGCGGGTCACCGAGGCCACCTGTGGCGAACTCGACGGTGGCCGCCCCAAGTCCAGCATGTCGCATCACTTTCGCGTCCTGCGTGACGCCGGGCTGGTGCATACCCGCAACGCGGGCACCACGCACATGAACCAGTTGCGCCGTGAAGACCTGGATCAGCGTTTCCCCGGTCTGATGGCAGCCATCCTGGCGCAATCCTCCGATCCCGTGGCAAAGCCCGACTAGCTCAGTGGGCGTGCAGCACCACCAGGCGCTGCCCGGCGTCGTGCTGGTCGTCGCCTGCCGTCTCGGCTGGTCCGGGCGCCGGGAACTCTGAGCGACGTTCTTCGCTCTTCCCGGTATGAAGGTTGCAAAAGAATAGCTATGGGCAGCACAGGCGCTGGACGCTGCCGGGAGGTAGAGGATGGGCAAGCACTGGGGATTGGCGACCGCACTCGCAGGTGTCGCCGCGCTGCTCGCCCTCGTACCCAGTCCTGAGCCCATCGCCGAGGCGCGCGGTATCCAGCGGGTGATCGCCTTTGGCGACAGCCTGATGGACTGCGGCACCTTCGGCCATATCTATGCCACCAATCCAGGGCGTACCTATCCTCAGGAAATCGCCGACGCCTACGGTATCGAGCTGGGCCCCAATCGGCAGGTGGAAGGCTATGGCCAGGAGGGACCGAGCGATCCCGATGGTCTTTGCTACGCCGAGGGCGGCGCCGTGACCGGGAGCTTCACCGAGCCGGGCTTCGATCACAACGAAGCGCCGCTGGCCTTTTCCCAACAGATCCGCAATTTCGAGATGCAGCATGGCCGCTTCCGCCAGCAGGACCTGGTCCTGGTGCAGATCGGCGGCAACGACATCATCGGGCCCTTCTATGACAAGACGCTCAAGGCCGCGCTGATGGCCGACGCCCCCCTGCCCCCGGCGATCCGCGAGCAGGTCGAGGCGCGGATCCGCCATACGGCCCTGAACGAGGTCAAGCTGCTGCGCCATTTGCTGAGTCTGGGTGCCCAGCGCCTGGTGGTGCTCAACAACACCGACTATGGCAAGGCGCCCTATCTCGAACCCTGGACACCCGCCCTGGCCGAGCGTAACCACGAGCTGGTGCGCCTCTATAACGACACCCTGCAGGCCAACTTGCCAGCCAGTGATCGTCTGCTGCTGGTGGATGCCTATCGGGTGATGGAAGAGGTCTTCGCCCACTACGGCAACTACGGCTTCACCCATGCCGAAGGTGATGCCTGCCTGCCCGGTCGCGAGTTCTGCGATCCGGACAGCTACGTCGAACCGGGCGCCGATCAGGCCTACATCTTTGGCGCCCGTGGTCATTTCGCCAGTCGGACCCACAGCATGCTGGCCCAGGTGGTGCTGGAACGCATCGCCCAGACCTGGCCCGGCAGTGCCGTACCGGATCGACCGCTGCTCGCTACCGCGCGATCGAACACCGAACCGACCATCCACTAACGCCGCTGGACCCGCGCCCTACCCTGGTGCCGGCCCGGGCGAAAGCGCACCGCGGCGGCGCAATCTCACCTAGCTGCCGCGATAGGTCGAATAGCTATAGGGCGAGACCAACAATGGCACATGGTAATGCGCCCTCTCGTCGGCGAGGCCGAAGCGCAAGACCACGGTATCGAGAAAGGCCGGTTCCTCCAGCGCCACGTCGCGCCGCCGGTAGTAATCGCCCACGTCGAACTCCAGTTCGTAGACCCCCGCCGTGAAATGCTCGCCCTGCAACAGCGGCGTGTCGCTGCGACCATCGGCATTGGTCCGCATCTCACCCAGCGCCTGCCGCGCCGCCCCCTCCAGCCGGTACAGCCGGACAGCGATATCCGCACCTGGGCGGCCACCGGTGGTGTCCAGCACATGGGTCGTCAGGTAACCGCCAGCGGATGGAGTGGACATGGGAAAGCTCCTGCAGAGGGGTGCGCCAGCCTAGCAGCTTTTCACCTGCCGATTGTATACAGCCCAGCCCCAGCCCGATCCACGGGACCGCTGCCCTCCAGCGCGAGAAAGTCTTCAGACCGGTCAGACCAGTTAGGCAGGATTCTTGCTGGGACTCGGCAAAGGTCTCCAAACATTGTATACAAAACATCTCGACTGCCAGGATGCCCCTTCCATGACCTATCCCCGCGATCTGATCGGCTATGGCGCTCAGCCGCCCCACCCCCGCTGGCCGGGTGATGCCCGCATCGCCCTGTCCTTCGTGCTGAACTACGAAGAAGGCGGCGAACGCAACATCCTGCACGGCGACAAGGAATCCGAGGCCTTCCTGTCCGAGATGGTCGCCGCCCAGCCCCTGCAGGGGGTGCGCAACATGTCGATGGAGTCCCTCTACGAATACGGCAGCCGCGCCGGCGTCTGGCGCATCCTGGAGCTGTTCGCCAAACACCAGGTGCCGCTGACCGTCTTTGCCGTGGCCATGGCCGCCGAACGCCACCCCGAGGTCATCCGCGCCATGGTCCAGGCCGGCCATGAGATCTGCAGCCACGGCTATCGCTGGATCGACTACCAGTACCTGGACGAAGCCGAGGAGCGCGCCCATCTACAGCGCGCCATCGAGATCCTCACCGAGCTGACCGGTGAACGCCCGCTGGGCTGGTACACCGGGCGTACTGGGCCCAACACTCGGCGCCTGGTGATGGAGGAAGGCGGCTTTCTCTATGACAGCGACACCTACGACGACGACCTGCCCTACTGGGAACCCAACAACCCGACCGGCAAGCCGCACCTGGTGATCCCCTACACCCTGGACACCAACGACATGAGATTCACCCAGGTCCAGGGCTTCCACACCGCCGAGCAATTCTTCCAATACCTCAAGGACGCTTTCGACACCCTCTACGCAGAAGGTGCCACCGCGCCCAAGATGCTCTCCATCGGCCTGCACTGCCGCTTGATCGGCCGCCCCGGTCGCCTGGTGGGCCTGAAGCGCTTCCTGGAGTACGCCCAGAGCCACGAACGGGTCTGGTTCGCCCGCCGGGTGGACATCGCTCGCCACTGGCACCGGGAGCATCCGCCGGCATGAGCGCCTTCCAGACCGTCACACCCAGCCAGCTGGATCGCGCCGCCTTCGTGGCGGCCTTCGGCGGCATCTACGAGCACTCCGCCTGGGTCGCCGAGCGTGCCTTCGACGAGGGCCAGCCGCTGCCGGATAGCGTCGACGCCCTGCATCAGCGTCTCGCCGCGCAGGTCGCCCGGGCCAGCCAAGCCGAGCAGCTGGCGCTGATCCAGGCGCACCCCGACCTTGCCGGTCGCGCCGCTCTGGCCGGCGAGCTGACCGCCGCCAGCAGTGGCGAACAGGCCGGTGCTGGCCTTGATCAATGCACCCCGGACGAGCTGGCCCGCTTCACCCGCCACAACGAGGCCTACCGCGCCAAGTTCGGCTTCCCCTTCATCATGGCGGTGAAGGGCAGCAACCGTCACCTGATCCTTGCGGCCTTCGAGGAGCGCCTGCCCAACACCCCGGAGCAGGAATTCCAGCGCGCCCTGGCCGAGATCGACCGCATCGCCCTCTTCCGCCTGCAGACCCTCTGACCCTTTCCCGACAAGAGCACCCCATGAAACGCACCTACGCCGCGCCCTTCGAGAAGTACCTCAACCTCGCCGATGCCCGCCTCGGCACCCGCGTCATCAGCGTCACCGACGACTGGTTCGCCGCCGCCGACCGCATGCTCCAGCCCCACGAGCCGGAGTGGAAGGAAGGCGTCTATGACGACAATGGCAAGTGGATGGACGGCTGGGAATCGCGGCGCAAGAGGTTCGAAGGCTACGACCATGCGGTGATCCGCCTGGGCGTACCGGGCTCGATCAAGGGCGTCGACATCGACACCCGCTGGTTCACCGGCAACTATCCGCCCTCCGCCTCCCTGGAAGCCTGCTTCTGTGCCGAGGGCGATCCGGCCGAAGACGCTGCCTGGACCGAAGTGCTGCCGGCCATCGAGATGCAGGGCAATAGCCACCACTACCATGCCATCGCCGATGACCGCCCCTGGACCCACCTGCGGCTGAACATCTATCCCGATGGCGGCGTGGCCCGCCTGCGGGTCTACGGCATTCCCCATCGCGACTGGTCGACCCAGGCCGAAGACGAGGTGCTGGACCTAGCCGCCGCCCTCAACGGCGGACGCGCCCTGGCCTGCAACGATGAGCACTACGGCCGCATGAGCAACATCCTCAATCCGGGTCGCGCCGACAGCATGGCCGACGGCTGGGAAACCGCGCGCCGCCGCACTCCTGGCAACGACTGGGTGATCATCGCCCTGGGCCATGCCGGCATCGTGGAGGAAATCCTGGTGGACACCCTGCACTTCAAGGGCAACTATCCGGACAGCTGCCAGATCCAGGGCGCCTATGTGCGCGGCGGTACCGACGGCCAGATCGAGACCCAGAGCCTGTTCTGGAAGGAGCTGCTGCCGCCGCAAAAGCTGCAGATGCACCAGGAGCACAGCTTCCGCGAGCAGGTGCGCGACCTCGGCCCCATCACCCACGTGCGCCTGAACATCTTCCCCGACGGCGGTGTCAGCCGCCTGCGGCTATTCGGCAAGGTCGCCCGGGGCCAGGCATGAGCCGGCCACTGCGCATCGAGCCGCTGACCGCCGAGGGCTTCGCGCCCTTCGGCGAAGTCATCGAGACGGCGGGCCGGGATTGGTTTCCCATTAACAATGGCTCGACCCAGAGATACCACGCCCTGGCCCGGGTCGAGACAGGGCCGGCGGACGGCACGGCGATCATCAGCATCTTTCGCGCCCGGCGCCTGGGCTATCCGCTGACCATCGCCATGCTCGAACGCCATCCCCACGGCAGCCAGGCCTTCGTCCCGCTACGCGGCGAACCCTTTCTGGTGGTGGTAGCGCCGCCCGCGGCGCAGCCGGATGCCGACGCCATCCGCGTCTTTCGCACCGATGGCCGCCAGGGCATCAACTACCACGCCGGGGTCTGGCATCACCCGGTGCTGGCCCTGCGCGACGAGGACGAATTCCTCATCGTCGATCGCGCCGGCACCCTGCCCAACTGCGACGAGTTCTTTTTCGCCGCGGCCGAGCGCCCCACTCTGGCGCTCTAAGGACTGGCGGGCGCGCGCCTGAGTTGCTTGCGCAGCAGGCGCGCACTGTCCAGGCAGACCCAGGCCACCGCCAGCCAGATGGGACCATAGGTCCAGATCGCGCCCTCCGGCAGCTGCTCACCGAGCACATAGAGCGCGACGAAGACCAGCAGCGCCGGCTCCACATAGCTGAGGATGCCAAACAGACTCAGCGGCAGCATGCGGCTGGAGGCCAGCATGGCGGCGAAGGCGATGGCACTGAGCAGACCCAACCCCGGCAGCAGTGCCCACAGCCAGGGTGTCTGCTGCAGGATCAGGCTGGGCGAAAACCAGTGCAGCGCAAGCAGCGCGAAGGGCAGCAGGCAGCACATCTCCAGGACGAAGCCGGACAGCGCATCCACCGCCATCCAGCGGCGCAGGACGAAATACGGCGGATAGCCCAGCACCGGCAGCAGGCTGACCCAGGACAGCGCCCCGGTCACCCAGACCTCGTTGATCACCCCCAGCAGCGCACAGGCCACTGCCAGGCGCTGCAGCGGTCGCAGGCGCTCGCCATAGACCAGCCGCCCGGTCAGCACGATGGCCAGGGGCAGCAGGAAATAGCCCAGCGACATCGCCATGGCCTCGCCATTCATGGTCGCCCAGACGAACACCCACCACTGGATGCCCATCAGCAGCGCCGCCGCCGGGATGGCCAGGCACAGTCGGGGCTCGCGCACCAGCCGCTTGAGCGTGGCCAACAGGGCCTTGCCCTCGCGCAGGACCACCACCAGCAGGAGCACCATCGGTAGCGACCAGACCACCCGCAGGGCCACCACCTGCAGGCCGTCCAGCGGCGCCAGCCAGACGAAGTACACCGGCATCAGCGCGAACAGCACCGACGACAGCACCGAAAGGCCCAGGCCCTTGCCGGACAGCACGTTCATGACTGACGCCCCAGACGGTTGATGAACAGCGACAGCAGGATGATGCCGCCGCCCAGCAACAGCCTCGGCAGATCGGCCGGGTGCTGCCAGATCAGCAGGCTGACCAGCAGACCGGCCGGCACATGGGCCTCGTTCATGATCGCCAGGGTGCCACCGTTGACCCGCAGCGAGCCCAGCGTCCACCAGTAGAGGCCGAGCGCCGTGGCGAACACGCCCATCCACACCAGCACGCCCCATTGCAGGCCCGTGCTGGGCAGCCGCGCCGGATTGCCGAACAACAGAAAGGACAGCGCCGCCACCAGCAGGGCGCCGAGAAAGAACAGCCCGAAGTAGCGATGCAGCGCACCCTGCCCGGCATAGGCGTGCCCCAGGTGCTTGCACAGCACCTGGCCGGCGGCGAAGGTCAGGTTGGCCACCTGCAGCAAGAGAAAGCCCAGCAGGTAGTCACCGGTCAGCGGCTGGAAGCGGATCAGCGCCGCACCCCCGACCGCCACCACGGCGGCCAGCAGCGACCAGAGGCGGAAGCGGCGCTGCCAGGCATCGTCGAGCAGGGTCACATAGATTGGCGTGAGCACGGTGAACAGCAGCACCTCCGGCACCGTCAGCACGGCGAAACTGCGATACAGGCACAGATAGGTGATGCCGAACTGCAGGGCGCCTGCCGCCATCAGCCCCAGGGCGAAGCGCCCCGGCACCCCGCGCCAGCGGGTGAAGGGCAGGAACAGCACGAAGGCGATGGCCACGCGGACCAGCACGGCGAAATCGCTGTCGACCCGACCGGCGAGGTACTCGCCGATCAGGCTGAAGGAAAACGCCCAGATGAGGGTGACGAGCAGAAGGTAGGGCATGGCGGCGACGCACGAAAAAGGTGCGCGACCTTAACGCGCCCGTTGCCGGAGGGAAACCCCCGGCTTCTCGCTGGCTAGCGGGTGGCGTTCAGGCCCGAAGGTTCGGCACCGGTAAGCGCCGCCACCGACTGATTGGCCTGCAGCACGTTGTCGGCGCCCGAGACCAGGGTCTTGGGCTCGGCCACGCCGGCCGCGCGGGACCAGTAGACCTGCTGATTGGAACCGCCCACGGCGATGTCGGCCTGGCTGAGCAGGGTCAGCCGTGCCTTGGCGCCGTAGCCATAGGCATCGACCTTGGCGATGCCGTCGCTGCCGCGTACCTTGGCCTGCACCTGCTGATAGCCACCGCCGATGCTCAGACTGGCCACCGCGCCCCTGACCGTGGTGACGCTGCCCAGGCCATGGATGTTCAGCACCTGGGCGCCGTCGAGCACCAGCCGATGATGACTGCCGTAGACGGTCACGGTGCCGCACTGACCTTTCAACGTCAGGGTATTGCCCTCACCGGACAGGGACACGTCTCGCCCCTCGCAGTCGAGGGTCCGGCTGATGTTCATGCCGTCGATATCGATGGACTCGACGGCCGCCGCGACGGATTCCTCGGCCTGGACCAGCAGCGGCGCGATGACCAGACAACAACCCAGCAACGCCTTGAATGACGACATGGAGACTCCTTGTCTTGCCTAGAGGGGGACACTCATCGGCTGGCTTGGAGGGCAGCGCCGGCGGGACATTTGACCCGGCGTCCGACATTTTTTCAGGCCGTGATGGCCGCCGCGTTTTCCCATCACCCCCGCAGGCACTAACATGCGCCCTTTCGTGGCCCCAGAGCGCTCGATGAAGACTCCTCGCGTTTCCCTCGATCAGTGGCGGACCCTGCAGGCTGTGGTGGATCACGGCGGCTATGCCCAGGCCGCCGAGGTGCTGCATCGCTCCCAGTCGTCGGTCAGCTATACCGTCGCCCGCATGCAGGAGCAGCTCGGCGTGCCGCTGCTGCGCCTGGAGGGCCGCCGCGCCGTGCTGACCGATGCCGGCGCCGTGCTCTTGCGCCGTTCGCGGCGCCTGGTGCAGCAGGCCAGCCAGTTGGAGGAACTGGCCTATCACATGGAGCAGGGCTGGGAGTCCGAGGTGCGGCTGGTGGTGGATGCCGCCTATCCCACCCGCCCCCTGCTGCTGTGCCTGCGCGAATTCATGCCGCAGAGTCGTGGCTGCCGGGTACGGCTGCGCGAAGAGGTCCTGTCCGGGGTGGAAGAGGCCCTGCTCGACGGCTCGGCGGACCTGGCGATCACCGGCCTGGTGATCGCCGCTCATCTGGGCGCCTCCCTGGGCACCGTGGAGTTCGTCGCCGTCGCCCATCCCGAGCATCCGCTGCATCAATTGCAGCGCACCCTGGTGACCGCCGATCTGGAAGAGCAGCTGCAGATCGTCATCCGCGACAGTGGCCGCGCCCAGCCGCGGGATGCCGGCTGGCTGGCCGCCGAACAGCGCTGGACGGTAGGCAGCATCAGTACCGCCGCCACCTTCCTGCGTGACGGCCTGGGCTTCGCCTGGCTGCCCCGGGACGCCATCCAGACCGATCTCGACGCCGGCCTGCTCAAGCCGCTGCCGCTGGAACAGGGCGCCCAGCGCTTCCATCCCTTCCAGCTCTACAAGACGCGCCAGCACGAGCTGGGCCCGGCCTCACAGATCCTCATGAACCTGTTGCGCAAACATGCCCTGCCACGCTGACCATGGCGGGGTGCCAGCCGGGTTGCTATCGTTCGCCAGTCGTCTCCGCCACTCAAGGATCCATCATGTTCAAAGCCCTGCTTGCCGCCTGCGCCCTGTTCGTCGCCTCCACCGCCTGGGCCGCGGACAATCCGCACGTGCTCATCAGCACCAACAAGGGTGACATCGAGGTCGAGCTGGATGCGGCCAAGGCACCGGTCAGCACCGAGAACTTCCTGGGCTACGTCGACAGCGGCTTCTACAAGGGCACCCTGTTCCATCGCGTCATCCCCGGCTTCATGATCCAGGGCGGTGGCTACACCCGCGACATGCAGGAAAAACGCACCAAGGCGCCGATCAAGAACGAAGCCGACAACGGCCTGAAGAATCTGCGCGGCACCCTGGCCATGGCGCGCACCTCGGACGTCAACTCCGCCACCAGTCAATTCTTCATCAACGTCGAGAACAATGCCTTCCTCGACCACGGTTCGCGCGACTTCGGCTACGCCGTATTCGGCAAGGTCGTGCGCGGCATGGAAGTCGTCGACCAGATCGCCGGCGTCCAGACCACCCGCCAGGGCATGCTGCGCGACATTCCCCGTGAACCGGTCATGATTCTCGCTGCCAAACGGCTGTAAGCCGACCCGTCCGGCTGGATGCCGCGCGCCGGTCATCCAGTCCCAACGGCGAGGTCCCCCTTCCGGCGACGCGATACGCTGTCTCCTCTCTACAAGGACCCCGCATGATCTTTCGCCGCTTCGAACGCATCATCGATGCGTTCCGGGAAGCCCCCGATGAAATGCCGCCCACTGGGGTTGGCGCCTTCTATCTCCACTTCCTCAAGCAAGCCTGGCCGGCCTTCGCCCTGCTGTTGGTGGTCGGCCTGATCGGCGCCCTCATCGAGGTCGCCCTCTTCAATTTCATCGGCCAACTGGTCGACCTGGCCGGCAGCGCGCCCAACAGCACGGTGTTCTTCCAGGAGCACGGCGGCACCCTGATCTGGATGGCGGTGGTCACCCTGGTCATCCGCCCCTTGTTCATCAGCCTGCACGATCTGCTGGTGCACCAGACCATCACCCCCAGCCTCACCACCCTCATCCGCTGGCAGAACCATCGCTACGTGCTCAAGCAGAGCCTGGGCTTCTTCCACAGCGACTTCGCCGGGCGCATCTCCAACCGCATCATGCAGACCGGCGTCTCCCTGCGCGATTCGGCGGTGCAGGCGGTGGACGCCATCTGGCACGTGCTGATCTTCGCCGTCACCTCGCTGATCCTGTTCGCCCAGGCCGACGTCTGGCTGATGGTCCCGCTGGTCCTCTGGATCATCGGCTACGTCATCGCCCTCTGGTATTTCGTGCCCCAGACCAAGGAGCGCTCGGCCATCGCCTCGGAATCCCGCTCGCAGCTTTCCGGGCGCATCGTCGACGGCTACACCAACATCTCCACCCTCAAGCTCTTTTCCCACTCGGCCCAGGAGGAGCAATACGCCCGCCAGGCCATGGAAGAGCAGACCGAGAAAGCCGAGAGCGCCGCCCGCCTGATCACCGCCATGGGCGTGACCATCGCCATTCTCAGCGGCTTCCTCATCGCTGGCACCACAGGCCTGGCCCTCTGGCTCTGGCACCAGGGCGTCATCAGCGTCGGCGCCATCGCCCTGGCCACCGGTCTGGTGATCCGCATCAACAGCATGTCCGGCTGGATCATGTGGGTGGTCAACGGCATCTTCGAGAACATCGGCATGGTGCAGGACGGCATGAGCACCATCGCCAAGCCGCGCCAGGTCGGTGACGCCCCGGACGCCAAGCCGCTGCAGGTGACCCGTGGCGCGGTGCTGTTCGAAGACATCGCCTTCCACTACGGCAAGGGCGCCGGCATCATCGAAGGCCTGACCCTGGACGTGGCCCCGGGCGAGAAGATTGGCCTGGTCGGCCCCTCGGGCGCCGGCAAGTCCACGCTGATCAACGTGCTGCTGCGCCTCTATGACCTGGAAGGCGGTCGCATCCTGGTCGACGGCCAGGACATCGCCCATGTCACCCAGGAAAGCCTGAGATGCCAGATCGGCGTGGTCACGCAGGACACCTCGCTGCTGCACCGCTCGATTCGCGAGAATCTGCTCTATGGCCGTCCCGAGGCCACTGATGAAGAACTGCACGCCGCCCTGCGCAAGGCCAAGGCCGATGACTTCATCGCCCGCATCACCGACGCCCATGGTCGTACCGGGCTGGATGCCCAGGTGGGTGAACGCGGCGTCAAGCTTTCCGGCGGTCAGCGCCAGCGCATCGCCATCGCCCGCACCCTGCTCAAGGACGCGCCCATCCTGCTGCTGGACGAAGCCACCTCCGCCCTCGACTCCGAGGTGGAGGCCGCGATCCAGGAGAGTCTGGAAACCTTGATGGAAGGCAAGACGGTGATCGCCATCGCCCACCGGCTGTCGACCATCTCGCGCATGGACCGCCTGGTGGTCATGGAACGTGGCCAGATCGTCGAGATGGGTTCCCACGACGAACTGATCGCCTACAACGGCCTCTATGCCCGCCTATGGCGTCACCAGACCGGCGGTTTCGTCGGTCACGGCGTGCCGGGCAGGCAACGGGTACGCAGCAGCTCCAGCTGACGTTCCTGGTCCAGGCCTGGGTAGAAGCCTTCGATCTTCTGCAGGCCACCCAGCCAGCTGCGCCGCTCCACTACGCACTCGAACACCGGGCAGGCCGCCTGCCCGGTATCGCCGCAGTCGCGGTAGTAGGTCAGTCGCTGGCTCTTTTGCGCCGTGCCCTGGAAGGGACCGGGGCGATCCTGCAGGACATAGAAGTCGATCTCCGCCGCGCTGCGATGATTCTCCCACTGGAATGCCAGGGTGCTGGGATAGAAAAGCACCAGCAGGCCCGCCAGCAGCACCCAGAGAATGCCCGCCGTCACCGGCAGGGGCAGCCGCGAACGAAAGCGGCGCCCGCCCCGGATGATCAGCGCCGTCACCACGGTGACCAGCGCCAGAGCGATGCACAGGGACGGCAGGCCGGTGATGACCTGACCGGCCACGCCGATGTCCAGCCCGCTGGGCGACGGTACCGTTCGATAGCCGATCTCCAACCGCTCCCAGCCCACTCGATTGCCGATCAGGCCGGCGAGACCAAAGGCGGCGGCCAGGCCGACCAGAGCCCAGAAGGTACGAGGATTGCTGCTGCGCATGGGGAATCGTCCAGACAAAGACCGGGAGACTGCCTAAGCCCGCCGGTGAAGGCAAATCCGAATTTCTCCTGACCCTGGCCCTCTATTGAAAGCCACTTGCCGAGGAGTCCGCCCATGTCCATCGATCTCGCCCGTGCCGTCCACATCGTCGAAAAGGCCTTTCTACCCCTGCGCGGCGACGTCCGCGAAGATCCCAGCGACGCCAGCTTTTCCCTTGAGGTGACCGACGGCGCCCGGGTACTGGCCTCGATCGCCCATGTCGCGCGCAGTCAATACAGCCATGCCGGCCACCTCGCCGCCCTGATCGAGCAGACTCGCCTGGAGCTGGCACGCGACGGCTACCTGCTGGAGCCCTGGTCGATGCCGGGTTAGACCGCCGCCCCTGGTCGGCGACCGCGAGGTTCGGCAAGGCGGTGTCGAGCTGATAGACTGCCGCCCCGCAGCCGCCACACCCCGTGGCCCAACGCGAGTGGTTATCGTGGAAATTTTCAAAGAATTCATTTTCGAAGCCGCGCACTTCCTGCCCAATGTTCCGGCAGGCCACAAGTGCGGACGTCTCCATGGGCATTCCTTCAAGGTAGGCCTGCACATCGAAGGTGCTGTCGATCCCCATACCGGCTGGGTCCGAGATTTCGCCGATATCAAGGCCGCCTTCAAACCCCTGTACGAGCGTCTCGACCACCATTATCTGAACGACATCCCGGGTCTCGAGAACCCTACCAGCGAAGTGCTCGCGCGCTGGATCTGGCAACAGCTCAAGCCCCTGCTCCCCGAACTCAGCCAGGTTCGCGTCCATGAGACCTGCACCTGTGGCTGCATCTACCGCGGCGACTAGGCTTGTCGGAAACGCGCCTGCGCTCGGCCATACTGCGTTGAAAATCATCCCGGAATGCTCATTTACCCCTCGTAAACTCCGCTTCCTCGCTGATTTTCGCCTTGCCTGACCTTCGCTCGGCTGCTGTTCAGACAAACCTTAATTTTTCCCTCCCATTCAAGGTGCCGATGGCGGCAGTCATTTTTCTGCCATAATTCGCGCCTGCCAACTGTCGACGTATCCCCATGTTCGAACTTTTCAGCGGACTCCACGCCTGGGTCGCCATCAGCCTCGTCTTGGCCCTGGCCTTTGTGCTGGCCTTTGAATTCATCAACGGCTTTCACGACACCGCCAACGCCGTCGCCACGGTGATCTACACCAAGGCGATGCCCCCGCACCTCGCGGTGTTCTTTTCCGGCATCTTCAACTTCCTCGGCGTGCTGCTCGGTGGCGTCGGCGTCGCCTACGCCATCGTCCACCTCTTGCCGGTGGAGCTGCTGATCAACGTCAACACCGGCCACGGCCTGGCCATGGTGTTTTCGCTGCTCGCCGCCGCCATCACCTGGAACCTGGGCACCTGGTACTTCGGTATCCCCGCCTCCAGCTCCCACACCCTGATCGGCTCCATCCTTGGCGTCGGCGTGACCAACGCCCTGTTGACCGGCATCCCGGTGAGCGAAGGGGTGAACTGGCAGAAGGCGATCGACATCGGCCTGTCGCTGATCTTCTCGCCACTGGCCGGCTTCGCCGTCGCCGGCCTGCTGCTGCTCGCGCTCAAGCGCTGGCGACCGCTGTCGAAGATGCACAAGACCCCGGAACAGCGCCGCGAACTGGATGCCAAGAAGCACCCACCCTTCTGGAATCGCCTGATGCTGGTCCTCTCGGCCATGGGCATGAGTTTCGTGCATGGATCCAACGACGGCCAGAAAGGCATCGGCCTGATCATGCTGGTGCTCATCGGTATCGTCCCGGCCAAGTTCGTGCTGGATCTGGACAGCACCACCTACCAGATCGAACGGACCCGTGACGCCGCCATCCACCTGGGCCAGTTCTATGAGCGCCAGGGCGACAACCTCAAGGACTTCCTCGCAGAAGTACCCGGCAATCGCGACCTGCCCCAGGAATTCCGCTGCGCCCCGCACATGACCGTACCAACGCTGCAGGCGCTGCTGGCCGACCTGGAAGGCGTCACCGACTACCGTGCCATGAGCGACGACCATCGCCAGCAGGTGCGCCGCTACCTGCTGTGCCTGGACGACACCGCCAAGAAGGTGAGCAAGCTGCCGGTGCTGACCGCGCGCGATCGCGACGATCTCAGCCGCCTGCGCAAGGACCTCACCAGCACCACCGAATACGCCCCCTTCTGGGTCATCATCGCCGTCGCCCTGGCCCTGGGCATCGGCACCATGGTCGGCTGGCGCCGCGTGGTGCTCACCGTGGGCGAGAAGATCGGCCGCCAGGGCATGACCTATGCCCAGGGCGTCAGCGCCCAGGTGACGGCGGTGGCGGCCATCGGCATGGCCAACGTCTTCGCCCTGCCCGTCTCCACCACCCACGTGCTGTCCTCGGGCGTGGCCGGCACCATGGTCGCCAACCGCAGCGGCCTGCAGGGCAGCACGGTGCGCAACATCCTCATGGCCTGGGTCCTGACCCTGCCGGCCTCCATGGCCCTCTCCGCCGGCCTGTTCTGGCTGGCGCACCTGTTCCTGTGATCCCCATCCACCGGGCTCCGCGCGAGCGGTGCCCGGTTGGACCCCTCGTCGGGAAAGCCTGAACAGGATAGCTATTGACGAGTCTAGAGAAATGTGTCCCAGCAAAGACACCTTTCCGAGACAGCCGTACGGTGAACGTCAATGACTCCTGCGACCTACATCCTTCTTCTGATACTTGGCTGGCTAGCCCTGTCGCTGGCCATACTCTGGGCCATGCTGCGCCTGGCGCGGCGCGCCCGCCCCGTGGCGATGCCCTCGCCCAGGGTGCTGCCAAAGGCAACCCCCACCGTCCCCGTGAGTCCAGGCAAACACCTGGTCTGCTAGTGCTCTGGACGTGACGAAGCCACCTCGACACCTAGACGGTGCGCGGGAAAAAAGGAAGGATTCTTATTGTTCGAGAGGAAGGGATTCGAGCGAAAGCGAATCAGGTGAGCAGGGTGTTTTCCTGAGCGCTGCGGCTCATCTGCTCGAGAATCTGGTCTTGCTGTTGCGGGGTCAGGGTGTCCCAGCAGTGGTGCTTGATGAACAGCCCGGTGCCGAAGGCGACGTACAGCGACAGGGCGACGATGACGAGCGTTTCCAGCCCGACAATAGCCCAGGAACGACTCTTGGACGCATTGTCCTTGGTTTTCATAACGACCTCGTGAAATTTAGAGGGGCAATAGTTTAGTCCCTTAAGCAACTTCCGTGCAGCGCCAGTCGTCGATTGGTCAAGTTCATTGACCTGACACCGCGACGAACTTGCCCAAGTTCGACGGCCCTTCCGGGGCGGCGACTTCCCCCCACAGCCAAGCTGCAGTGGCACGAATGCACGCCAGGCGCCGCGCTGGTATACTCCGCCGACTGACGGGTCGCTGCAGGCCCTGCCGGTTCCGCTGGCTGTATCGGCCGATCCTGCAACTTCCGCAGCGACGCTTTGTCGCATCGCACGTCCATCGCCGCCGCGCCTGTCGCGCGGTCCGATAACGCCTTCTTGGGGCGTCTATCGACTCAAGGGTCGATCCTCGCTCGCCCGGCTTCGCGCCACAGCTGTGATAAAGAGGAGTTAAAGCAAGACATGTCCACCACGTCGAAGATCATCTACACCCTGACCGACGAAGCGCCCGCCCTGGCGACCTATTCGCTGCTCCCCATCGTCGAGGCCATCACCGCCTCCTCCGGCGTCGCCCTCGAAACCCGTGACATTTCCCTTGCCGGCCGCATCATCGCCCTCTTCCCCGAGTACCTGAAGGAAGAGCAGCGCATCTCCGACCACCTCGCCGAACTCGGCGAACTGGCCACCACTCCCGAAGCCAACATCATCAAGCTGCCCAACATCAGCGCCTCGGTGCCGCAGCTCAAGGCCGCGATCAAGGAACTGCAGGGTCAGGGTTACGCCCTGCCGGACTATCCGGACGAGCCCAAGGACGACCAGGAAAAGGACGTCAAGGCGCGCTACGACAAGGTCAAGGGCAGCGCCGTGAACCCGGTCCTGCGCGAAGGCAACTCCGACCGCCGCGCGCCGCTGTCGGTCAAGAACTACGCCCGCAAGCATCCCCATCGCATGGGCGCCTGGAGTGCCGACTCCAAGTCCCACGTCGCCCACATGGACGCCCATGACTTCTATGGCAGCGAGCGCTCGGCCACCGTCGAGAACGCCGGCAGCCTGAAGATCGAACTGATCGGCAAGGACGGCAGCAGCAAGGTCCTCAAAGAGAAGACCGCGGTCAAGGCGGGCGAGATCGTCGATGCCTCGACCATGAGCCGCAAGGCCCTGCAGAGCTTCATCGCCGCCCAGATCGAAGACGCCAAGGCCCAGGGCGTGCTGTTCTCCGTGCACCTGAAGGCCACCATGATGAAGGTCTCCGACCCCATCATGTTCGGCATCATCGTCGGCGAGTTCTACAAGGACGTGCTGACCAAGCACGAAGCCGCCTTGAAGGAAGCCGGCTTCGATCGCAACAACGGCATCGGCGACCTCTATGCCCGCCTGTCCAGCCTGCCGGAAGCCACCCAGGCCGCCATTAAGGCCGACTTCGACGCCCAGTACGCCCAGCGCCCGGCACTGGCCATGGTCAACTCCGACAAGGGCATCACCAACCTGCACGTACCGAGCGACGTCATCGTCGACGCCTCCATGCCGGCCATGATCCGTGACTCCGGCAAGATGTGGAACGCCGAAGGCAACCTGCAGGACACCAAGGCCATCATCCCCGACCGCTGCTATGCCGGCGTCTACCAGGTGGTGATCGAGGACTGCAAGCAGAACGGCGCCTTCAATCCCAGCACCATGGGCAGCGTACCCAACGTTGGCCTGATGGCGCAGAAGGCCGAGGAATACGGTTCCCACGACAAGACCTTCCAGATCCCCACCGACGGTACCGTGCGCGTGACCGACGACCAGGGCAAGGTGGTCTTCGAGCATCCGGTCGAGGCCGGTGACATCTGGCGCATGTGCCAGACCAAGGACGCGCCGATTCAGGACTGGGTAAAGCTGGCCGTCAATCGTGCCCGCGCCAGCGGCACTCCGGCGATCTTCTGGCTGGACCAGAACCGCGCCCACGACGCCCAGGTCATCGCCAAGGTCGAGCGCTACCTCAAGGATCACGACACCAACGGTCTGGACATCCGCGTCCTGGCGCCCGAGGAAGCCACCCGCGTGTCCCTGGAGCGCATCCGCAAGGGCGAGGACACCATCTCGGTGACCGGCAACGTCCTGCGCGACTACCTGACCGACCTCTTCCCCATCATGGAACTGGGCACCAGCGCCAAGATGCTGTCCATCGTCCCGCTGATGAACGGCGGCGGCCTGTTCGAGACCGGTGCCGGCGGCTCCGCGCCCAAGCACGTCCAGCAGTTCGTGCAGGAAAACCACCTGCGCTGGGACTCCCTGGGCGAGTTCCTGGCCCTGGCCGAGTCCCTCAACCACCTGGGCGAGACCACCGGTAACGCCAAGGCCAAGATCCTGGCCAAGACCCTGGACCAGGCCAACGGCCAGTTCCTCGACAGCAACAAGTCGCCGTCGCGCAAGGCCGGTGAACTGGACAACCGCGGCAGCCACTTCTACCTGGCGCTGTACTGGATCCAGGCTCTGGCCGAGCAGAGCGACGACGCCCAGCTCAAGGCCCAGTTCGAGCCGGTGGCCAAGTCGCTGACCGCCGACGAAGCCAAGGTGGTCGCCGAGTTGAACGGCGTCCAGGGCCAAGCCGTGGACATCGGTGGCTACTACCACCCCGACCAGGCCAAGACCCGCCAGGCCATGCGTCCGAGCGCCACGCTCAACGCCGCCTTGGAACAGCTCAAGGGCTGAACCTGAGGGCTGCGCCCGCAGCCTGATAGGTTGATTCAGCGAACCCCGGCCCTGGCCGGGGTTTTCTGCATTTGGGACCGACAAAACTTAAGGCGTATACTGCGCGATTACCGATAGCGGAGTCCGAGATGGATTGGCACGCCCACGTCACCGTGGCCACCGTGGTGGAAGACGCCGGTCGCTTCCTGCTGGTGGAAGAAGAGAAGCAGGGTCGCCTGGTGCTTAACCAGCCGGCCGGCCACCTGGAGCCGGGCGAGAGCCTGATCGAGGCGGCACGCCGCGAGACCCTGGAAGAAACCGCCTGGCAGGTGGAGATCCAGGGCGTGATCGGCATCGGCCTCTATGTCGCGCCGGGCAATGGCGTCACCTACTACCGCACCGCCTTCCATGCCCGCCCCCTGGCCCACGAGCCCGAGCGCGTCCTGGACGCCGACATCACCCGCGCGGTCTGGCTCACCCTCGACGAGATCCGCGCCGAGCAGGCACGGCTGCGCAGCCCCCTGGTCCTGGACGCCATCGAGAAATACCTGGACGGACACCGCTATCCCCTGTCGATGATCGTAGATATGAGAGGTTTTTGAAGTGAACGGCACCCGCGTCATCGTCGGCATGTCCGGCGGAGTGGATTCCTCGGTCTCGGCCCTCTTGCTCAAGGAGCAGGGCTATCAGGTCGAGGGCCTGTTCATGAAGAACTGGGACGAGGATGACGGCACCGAGTACTGCACCGCCAAGGAAGACCTGGCCGACGCCCAGGCGGTCTGCGACCGCATCGGCATCACGCTGCACACGGCCAACTTCGCCGCCGAGTACTGGGATCACGTCTTCGAGCACTTCCTCGCCGAATACAAGGCCGGTCGCACGCCGAATCCGGACATCCTCTGCAACCGCGAGATCAAGTTCAAGGCCTTCCTCGACTACGCCCTGGCCCTGGGCGCCGACCTGATCGCCACCGGTCACTATGTGCGCCGTCGCGACGTCGACGGCCAGACCCTGCTGCTCAAGGGCCTCGACACCAACAAGGACCAGAGCTACTTCCTCCACGCTGTGGGCGGCGAGCAACTGGCGCGCACCCTCTTCCCGGTGGGCGAACTGGAAAAGCCCGAGGTCCGCGCCATCGCCGAGCTGCATGGCCTGGCCACCGCGCGCAAGAAGGACTCCACCGGCATCTGCTTCATCGGCGAACGCCGCTTCAGCGACTTCCTCAAGCAGTACCTGCCGGCCCAGCCGGGTGACATCGAGACCACCACCGGCGAGGTCATCGGCCGCCACCACGGCCTGATGTACCACACCATTGGCCAGCGCCAGGGCCTGGGCATCGGCGGCATGAAGGATGCCGGTGACGATCCCTGGTACGTGCTGAGCAAGGACCTGACCCGCAACGTGCTGATCGTCGGTCAGGGCAACGCCCACCCCTGGCTGTTCGCCGAGGCCCTGACCGTCAGCGAGATGTTCTGGGTCAACGACCTGGACCTCACCCAGCCGCGCCGTCTCACCGCCAAGGTCCGCTATCGCCAGCAGGACCAGCCCTGCCGGATCGAACGCCAGGGCAGCGGCTACCGGGTGGTCTTCGACGAGCCCCAACGCGCCGTGACCCCGGGTCAATCGGTGGTCTTCTATGACGGCGATGTCTGCCTGGGCGGTGGCGTGATCGAACACTATCAACCTGCCTGCGCCGAGGCGCCCGCCGCATGAATCGCACCCAGGAACAACTCATCGCCCTGGGCGGCGTCTTCCAGGCTGCCGTGCTGGTGGACCAGTTGGCGCGCACCGGCCAGGTGCCCGAAGAACCCCTGGCCTGCCTGCTCGGCAGCCTGCTGGTCCGGGATCCGGGCAGCACCCTGGAGGTCTATGGCGGCAGCGTCGCGCCGCTGCGCGAGGGCCTGGGCGCCCTGTCCAGCACCCTGGAGCGCAATCCCAACAGCCTGCAGCGGGAGCCCCTGCGCTATGCCCTGGCGATGACCGCGCTGGAACGCAAGCTTGAGAAGCGCGGCGACCTGCTCGACCTCATCGGCCGGCGCCTCACCCAGATCCAGTCCCAGGTCGAGCACTTCGGTGTGGCCCACGAGAACGTCATCGCCGCCTGCGGTGGTCTCTACGAGGACACCCTGAGCACCTTCAAGCAGCGCATCCAGGTGCACGGCGAGATGCGCTACCTGCAGCAATCCGCCACCGCCTCGCGGGTACGCGCCCTGCTGCTGGCCGGGATTCGCTCGGCGCGCCTCTGGCGCCAGCTCGGCGGCCATCGCTGGCAGCTAGTGCTCAATCGCCGCAAGCTGCTCGACAACCTCTATCCCCTGCGCAACGGCTGATCCCAGGCCGGCGGCGGTACTACAGCCCCGGCCTTTGCGTGTAGAATTCCGCCCCTTTCTCCCCCGCTACCAAGAGAATGCCCATGCAGCTCTCCTCGCTCACCGCCGTATCGCCCATCGACGGCCGTTACGCCGGCAAGACCGCCGCCCTGCGCCCCATCTTCAGCGAATTCGGCCTGATCCGTTTCCGCGCCCAGGTCGAGGTCCGCTGGCTGCAGCGCCTGGCCGCCCACGCGGGCATTCCCGAGGTCGCACCCTTCTCCGCCGAGGCCAATGCCCTGCTGGACAAGCTGGCCACCGCGTTCAGCGTCGAGCAGGCGCAGCGGGTCAAGGACATCGAGCGCACCACCAACCACGACGTCAAGGCCATCGAGTACCTGCTCAAGGAAGAGGTCGCCAACCTGCCGGAACTGGCTGCGGTGAGCGAATTCATCCACTTCGCCTGCACCTCCGAGGACATCAACAACCTGTCCCACGCCCTGATGCTGCGCGAAGGCCGTGACCAGGTGCTGCTGCCGCTGATGCGCCAGATCGCCGGCGAGATCCGCGTGCTGGCCCATCGCTTCGCCGACGTGCCCATGCTGTCGCGGACCCACGGCCAGCCCGCCTCCCCTACCAGCCTGGGCAAGGAACTGGCCAACGTGGTCTATCGCCTGGAACGCCAGATCGAGCAGATCGCCGCCATCCGCCCGCTGGGCAAGATCAACGGCGCCGTGGGCAACTACAACGCCCACCTGTCCGCCTACCCCGACGTCGACTGGGAAGCCAATGCGCGTACCTTCATCGAAGACGACCTCGGCCTGACCCTGAATCCCTACACCACCCAGATCGAGCCGCACGACTACATCGCCGAGCTGTTCGATGCCATCGCCCGCTTCAACACCATCCTGATCGATTTCGACCGGGACATCTGGGGCTACATCTCCCTCGGCTACTTCAAGCAGAAGACCGTGGCCGGCGAGATCGGCTCCTCGACCATGCCGCACAAGGTCAACCCCATCGACTTCGAGAACTCCGAAGGCAACCTGGGTATCGCCAACGCCATCCTCCAGCACCTGGCCAGCAAGCTGCCGATCTCCCGCTGGCAGCGCGACCTGACCGACTCCACGGTGCTGCGCAACCTGGGCACCGGCCTGGCCCACGGCGTGATTGCCTACGAAGCCACCCTCAAGGGCATCGGCAAGCTGGAACTCAACGCCGCGCGGATCGCCGAAGACCTGGACGCCTGCTGGGAAGTCCTGGCCGAGCCGGTGCAGACCGTGATGCGCCGCTATGGCGTGGCCAACCCCTACGAGAAGCTCAAGGAATTGACCCGCGGCAAGGGCATCAGCGCCAGCGCCTTGCAGGACTTCATCGACGGCCTGGAAATTCCCGAGGCCGCCAAGGCCGAGCTGCGCCAGCTGACTCCGGCCGGCTATATCGGCAACGCTGCCGAACAGGCCCGTCGGGTCTGAAGATCATCCTTTTCCTACGCCCGGCCTCGCCGGGCGTTTTTCATTGCGCGAGGTGTGCATGAACCCGGATCAACCCCTGCAACTGCTCGGCGGCCTGACCGCCCGTGAATTCCTGCGCGACTACTGGCAGCGCAAACCCCTGCTGATCCGCCAGGCCCTCCCGGACTTCCAGAATCCCCTGGAGCCCGACGAACTGGCCGGCCTGTCGCTGGAAGAGGAAATCGAATCCCGCCTGATCATCGGCCAGGACCGTACCTGGGAACTGCGCCGCGGCCCCCTGCCGGAAGACACCTTCGCCAGCCTGCCCGAGCGGGACTGGACCCTGCTGGTGCAATCGGTCGACCAGTTCGTGCCCGAGGTGGCCGAGGTGCTGGAGTCCTTCCGCTTCCTGCCCAACTGGCGCGTCGACGACATCATGGTCAGCTATGCCGCCCCCGGTGGCGGTGTCGGCCCCCACTACGATCACTATGACGTCTTCCTGCTGCAGGGCCATGGTCGCCGCCGCTGGCGCATCGGCCAGCAATGCACCGCCGACAGCCCGCTGATCGACGGCCTGGAGTTGAAGATCCTCGCCGACTTCCAGCAGACCGACGAATGGGTCCTGGAACCGGGTGACATGCTCTACCTGCCGCCGGGTCTGGCCCACGACGGCATCGCCGAAGACGAGTGCATGACCTACTCCATCGGCTTCCGCGCCCCCAGTGCCAGCGAGGTGCTCACCCACTTCACCGACTTCCTCGCCCAGTTCATCCCCGAGGACGAGCGCTACAGCGACGCCGGCTGCGCCCCGGCTAGCGAGCATCCGGCCGAGATCCCGCCCGAGGCCATCGAGCGCCTGCGCGGCCTGATGAAACGCCACCTGAGCGACGATCGCCTGCTGTTGGCCTGGTTCGGCCAGCACATGACCGAGCCGCGCTATCCGGAGCGGGTCGCCGGCGAAAACCTCAGCGCCAAGCAGCTGCGCAAGGAACTCGACGAAGGCGCCCTGCTGATGCGCAATCCCAGTGGCCGCATCGCCTGGAGTCGCCTGGAAGACGAGGTGATGGTCTTCGCCAGCGGCCAGAGCCGCCTGCTGCCCATGCGACTGCAACCGCTGCTCGACCTGCTATGCTCGGCGGAGGTCCTGCACGAGGCCAATCTCGCGCCCTGGCTGCAGGACGAAGATGCCATGCGCCTGATCCGCGAACTGCTCCAGCAGGGCAGCCTGATCTTCGCCGGAGAAGACGACGACGAGTGAGAGGGAGCCGCCGTGGACGAGTCCTTTGCCGATCTGACCCTGGACGCCCTGCCCGAACCTCAGCTCGGCCAGGATCTCGCCCTGCGCCTCGAAGGCCTGGACGCCCTGCGTGAGCACAGCGTCCGCCTCATCGCTCAAGCCAGCCGCCAGCTGTGTATCCAGACGCCTGACCTGGAAGCGCCCCTCTACGACAACCGGGACGTCGAGACGGCGATCAAGCGCCTGCTGCTGGGCCATCCACGGCATCAGGTACGTCTCCTGATCAACGACAGCGCCCTCGCGATGCGCCAGGGCCATCGCCTCATCGCCCTGGCGCAGCGCCTGACCAGCAACCTGCTGATTCGGCGACCACCGGCCGACCAGCAACCGGAAGGCGCCTGCCTGATCGTCGACGACCAGGCCCTGCTGCGCCGCACGGGCAGCGCACCCACCGGCTTCGTCCGTTATGGCGACCGCGCTGCGGTCAAGGTGCAACAACAGGTCTTCGATCGCCTCTGGGCCATCAGCCAACCGGATCAGGAATTGCGGAGGATGCTGCTGTGAAAGGCCTGCTGGCGCTCTTGCTGCTGTTGACGGCCACCGTCTGGGCCGCCCCCCGCACCGAAGTCATTCCCCTGCAATACCGCACCGCCGACGACCTGCTGCCTACCCTGCAAGCCGTCCTCGGCGGCGAAGGCAAGGTCAACGTCTATGGCAATCAGCTGATCGTCAACGCCGAGCCGGCCAAGCTGGCCGAGGTCAAGAATCTGCTGGCCCAGCTGGATACCCAACCGCGGCGCCTGCTCATCACCCTGGCTACCCGCGCCGGCAGTTCGGGCGCCAGTCAGGGCTATTCGGTAAACGGCGATGTGCGCTCGCCCCAGGTGCGCATCATCGAGGACAGCACCGACCAGAAGGAGGATGGCGCCCAGCGCGTCCAGGTCACCGAGGGCTATCCCGCCTTCATCCGCTTCGGCGCAGACGTGCCGGTGACCACCTACCAGACCTCGCCCTATGGCCAGAGCTACGCCCAGACCGATTACCGCCGGCTCGAACGCGGCTTTCAGGTCACCGCCCGTCTGAGCGGCAACCTGGTCCATCTCGACATCAACAGCGTGGATGATCGCGCCGCGGCCATGCGCCCGGGCACGGTGCAGACCCAGAGCGCCGCCACTCGCATCAGCGGCCCGCTGGGGCAATGGCTGGATCTGGGCGGCTTTCGCCAACAGGTCGAGAGCGGCCAGGACGGCCTCACCCGCTACTACTCGACCGAGGGTCGTGACGACCGTCAACTGAGCATTCGCGCCGACCTCATCGACTAGCGAATCGGCGAACGGCAGAACTCTGGCGGCAACTGGCAATCTAGGACACAGGAAGCAAAAGAAACTTATTTGAGAATAATTCTTATATTCATTCTCAAATAAACCTGAAGTTCTGTTTAGTTTGATTCAAAGCAGTCCAATAGAATCTTTTTAAGCCAATAAATTTACAGAATGAATCGATAGAGCATAAAATCTGTCTGTGTTGCGACACCGTGTCGCACTGATAGCGCCTGATACCCAATAATTAAGGATTCAAAGCATGTCTGAGTCGATCAGCCTACTGACCCACAACTGGAGCTTCGCGGTATTTCTCCTGGGCGTGGTCGGTCTGATCGCCTTCATGCTCGGAGTCTCGAGCCTGCTCGGCAGCAAAGCCGTGGGCCGTAGCAAGAACGATCCCTTCGAGTCCGGCATCGTCCCCACCGGGGGTGCTCGTCTCCGTCTCTCTGCCAAGTTCTATCTGGTCGCGATGCTCTTCGTGATCTTCGATGTCGAAGCCCTCTTTCTCTTCGCCTGGTCGGTTTCCATCCGTGAATCGGGATGGGCCGGCTTCGTGGAAGCCTCCATTTTCATAGCA
This sequence comes from Pseudomonas benzopyrenica, assembly GCF_036884265.1. Classification (NCBI taxonomy): domain Bacteria; kingdom Pseudomonadati; phylum Pseudomonadota; class Gammaproteobacteria; order Pseudomonadales; family Pseudomonadaceae; genus Pseudomonas; species Pseudomonas benzopyrenica. The sequence continues at coordinate 2,951,152 of NZ_CP145723.1, forward strand.
ATTCTGTTGGCGGGTCTTGTCTACCTGTGGCGAATCGGAGCGCTCGATTGGGCGCCTGCGAGCCGTCGCGAGCGGCAGGCGAAGTCGAAACAATGAGGCTTTGGCAATGCAATACAATCTCACCCGGATCGATCCCGATGCGGCAGTAGACCGCTATCCGGCCGGCCAGCGGGAAACCGTGGCCGACCCCGTCGAAAGTCAGGTCAACCGCAGCATCTTCATGGGCAAGCTCGAAGATGTCCTGCGGGGCGCGGTCAATTGGGGACGCAAGAACTCCCTTTGGCCGTACAACTTCGGCCTGTCCTGCTGCTATGTGGAAATGACCACCGCCTTCACGGCGCCCCACGACATCGCCCGCTTCGGCGCCGAAGTCATCCGGGCCTCGCCGCGTCAGGCCGACTTCATGGTCATCGCCGGCACCCCCTTCATGAAGATGGCCCCGGTCATCCAGCGCCTGTACGAGCAGATGCTGGAACCCAAGTGGGTGATCTCCATGGGCGCCTGCGCCAACTCCGGCGGTATGTACGACATCTACTCGGTCGTTCAGGGCGTGGACAAGTTCCTGCCCGTCGACGTCTATGTGCCCGGCTGCCCGCCTCGTCCCGAAGCCTTCCTCCAGGGCCTGATGCTCCTGCAGGACTCCATCGGTGAAGAGCGCCGCCCCCTTTCCTGGGTGGTGGGCGACCAGGGCATCTACCGCGCCGAGATGCCTTCGCAGCGCGAGCAGAACCGCGAGCGCCGCATCCAGGTCACCAACCTGCGCAGCCCAGACGAAGTGTAAGTCCCCCTCGGGACCTGCACGCTGACGACGATCGATTAGCGACGGAACATCATGACCGCAGACACCGCTCTGTCCGCCTCTGCGCTCGCCCCTGCCGGCGAAGCGTCGGTGGTTGGCGAACTCCAGGGCCAATTCGGCGCCGACGCCCTGACCCTGCAAGACACCCGTACCGGCATGCCGGTGATCTGGGTGGCACGCGAACGAATCATCGAAGTACTGCGCTTCCTGCGCAACCTGCCACGCCCCTACGTCATGCTCTATGACCTGCATGGCGTGGACGAGCGCCTGCGGACTCACCGCCGTGGCCTGCCCAACGCGGACTTCACCGTTTTCTACCACCTGCTGTCCATCGACCGTAACAGCGATGTGATGCTCAAGGTGGCCCTGTCCGCCAACGACCTGCGCCTGCCCACCGCCACCAGCATCTTCCCCAATGCCAACTGGTACGAGCGGGAAGTGCTGGACATGTACGGCATCCACTTCGACGGTCACCCGCTGCCCAAGCGCATGCTGATGGCCGACAACTGGCAGGGTCATCCGCTACGCAAGGACTATCCGGCGCGTGCCACCGAGTTCGATCCCTATGCGCTGAATGCCGCCAAGCAGGATCTCGAACAGGAAACCCTGAGATTCAAGCCCGAGGAATGGGGCATGAAGGAGCATGCGGAGAATTCCGACTTCATGTTCCTCAACCTGGGTCCGAACCACCCCTCCGCCCACGGTGCCTTCCGCATCATCCTGCAGCTGGACGGCGAAGAAATCGTCGACTGCGTGCCGGAGATCGGCTACCACCACCGCGGCGCCGAGAAGATGGCCGAGCGCCAGTCCTGGCACAGCTACATCCCCTACACCGACCGGATCGACTACCTGGGCGGGGTGATGAACAACCTGCCCTACGTCCTCTCGGTGGAAAAGCTCGCCGGCATCAAGGTGCCGTCGCGGGTCGACTTCATCCGCGTGATGATGGCCGAGTTCTTTCGCATCAACAGCCACCTGCTGTACCTGGGTACCTATATCCAGGACGTCGGCGCCATGACCCCGGTGTTCTTTACCTTCACCGACCGTCAGCGCGCCTACAAGGTGATCGAGGCCATCACCGGCTTCCGCATGCACCCCGCCTGGTTCCGCATCGGCGGCGTCGCCCATGACCTGCCGCGTGGCTGGGACAAGCTGGTCCGCGAATTCCTCGACTGGATGCCCAAGCGTCTGGACGAGTACGAAAAGGCCGCGATGAAGAACAGCATCCTCATCGGCCGGACCAAGAACGTCGCCGTCTACAACACCAAGGAAGCCCTCGAGTGGGGCGTCACCGGTCCCAACCTGCGCGCGACCGGTCTGGACTTCGACCTGCGCAAGGCCCGCCCCTACTCCGGCTACGAGAACTTCGAATTCGAGGTGCCCATTGCCCACAACGGCGACTGCTACGACCGCGGCATGTTGCGCGTCGAGGAGATGCGCCAGAGCCTGCGCATCATCGAGCAGTGCCTGCAGCACATGCCCGAAGGCCCGTACAAGGCGGATCACCCGCTCACTACGCCGCCGCCCAAGGAGCGCACCCTGCAGCACATCGAGACCCTGATCACCCACTTCCTGCAAGTGTCCTGGGGTCCGGTGATGCCGGCGGGCGAAGCCTTCCAGATGATCGAGGCGACCAAGGGCGCCAACAGCTATTACCTGACGAGCGATGGCAGCACCATGAGCTACCGCACCCGCATCCGGACGCCGAGTTTCCCGCATCTGCAGCAGATCCCGGCCGTCATCCGCGGCAGCATGGTGTCCGACCTGATTGCCTACCTGGGCAGTATCGACTTCGTCATGGCCGACGTGGACCGCTGAGCATGAGCACCGAAACCCTGATCCAAACCGACCGCTTCGTCCTGAGCGACACCGAGCGCTCGGCCATCGAACACGAGATGCATCACTACGAGGACCCGCGCGCGGCGTCCATCGAAGCCCTGAAGATCGTCCAGAAGGAACGTGGCTGGGTGCCGGACGGCGCCATCTACGCCATCGGCGAGGTGCTGGGCATTCCCGCCAGCGACGTCGAGGGCGTGGCGACCTTCTACAGCCAGATCTTCCGCGTGCCGGTCGGTCGCCACATCATCCGCGTGTGCGACAGCATGACCTGCTACATCGGCGGCCACGAATCCGTGGTCGGCGAGATCCAGCGTCAGCTGGGCATCGGCCTGGGCCAGACTACCACCGACAGCCGCTTTACCCTGCTGCCGGTCTGCTGCCTGGGCAATTGCGACAAGGCCCCGGCGCTGATGATCGACGACGACACCCACGGCGATGTCCAACCTGCGGGCGTGGCCAAATTGCTGGAGGGATACGCATGAGACTGACCTCCTTCGGGCCTGCCAACAGCATCGCCCGTACTCCCGAGACCCATCCCCTGACCTGGCGCCTGCGTGAAGACGGCGCCCCGGTCTGGCTGGAGGAATACCAGGCGAAGGACGGCTACGCCGCGGCGCGCAAGGCGCTGACCGAGCTGGCGCCGGACGCCATCGTCCAGGAAGTTAAGGACTCCGGCCTCAAGGGCCGCGGCGGTGCGGGCTTCCCCACTGGCGTGAAGTGGGGCCTGATGCCCAAGGACGAATCCCTCGATATCCGCTACCTGCTGTGCAACGCGGACGAGATGGAGCCCAACACCTGGAAGGACCGCCTGCTCATGGAGCAGCTGCCGCACCTGCTGGTGGAAGGCATGCTGATCAGCGCCCGGGCGCTCAAGGCCTACCGTGGCTACATCTTCCTGCGTGGCGAATACGTCGACGCCGCCGCCAACCTGCGGCGGGCGGTGGAAGAAGCCAAGGCCGCCGGTCTGCTCGGCAAGAACATCCTGGGCAGCGGCTTCGACTTCGAGCTGTTCGTCCACACCGGCGCCGGTCGCTACATCTGTGGCGAAGAGACCGCGCTGATCAACTCCCTGGAAGGCCGCCGCGCCAACCCGCGCTCCAAGCCGCCCTTCCCCGCCGCCGTCGGCGTCTGGGGCAAGCCAACCTGCGTCAACAACGTCGAGACCCTGTGCAACGTGCCGGGCATCGTCGCGGGTGGCGTGGACTGGTACAAGAGCCTGGCCCGCGAAGGCAGTGAAGACATGGGCACCAAGCTCATGGGCTTCTCCGGCAAGGTGAAGAATCCGGGCGTCTGGGAACTGCCCTTCGGCATCACCGCCCAGGAGCTGTTCGAGGACTATGCGGGCGGCATGCGCGATGGCTTCAAGCTGAAATGCTGGCAGCCCGGTGGCGCCGGTACCGGCTTCCTGCTGCCCGAGCACCTCTCGGCGCAGATGTACGCCGGCGGCATCGGCAAGGTCGGCACCCGCATGGGCACCGGTCTGGCCCTGGCCGTGGATGACAGCGTCAACATGGTTTCGCTGCTGCGCAACATGGAAGAGTTCTTCGCTCGCGAATCCTGTGGCTGGTGCACCCCCTGCCGCGACGGCCTGCCCTGGAGCGTCAAGCTCCTGCGCAGCCTGGAGAAAGGCGAAGGCCAGCAGGGCGATCTCGATACCCTGCTGCAGCTGGTCAACTTCCTCGGCCCGGGCAAGACCTTCTGTGCCCACGCACCAGGCGCCGTCGAGCCTCTGGGTAGTGCCATCAAGTATTTCCGCGAGGAGTTCGAGGCCGGTGTGCGCAAGGCGCCCAGCGAACCTCGTCCGACTGCTTCCGCGACCGTGATCTGAGGACCGGCCCCTCGGGGCCGCTCCCATCGCTTTCTGGCCGGGCTCGACCCGGCCGGCGCTGCCACTGGCGACCGCCAGGGCGGCGCGAACGTTTTCCCATTAGCCAGACCCGCCCTGCGCGGGTGAGAAGAAAACCCTATGGCCACTATCCATGTAGACGGCAAGACGTACGAGGTCGACGGGGCGGACAACCTCCTCGAAGCCTGCCTGTCCCTGGGGCTCGACATCCCCTATTTCTGCTGGCACCCGGCGCTGGGCAGCGTCGGCGCCTGCCGCCAGTGTGCGGTCAAGCAGTTCGCCGACGAGAATGACACCCGCGGGCGCCTGGTCATGTCCTGCATGACCCCGTCCAGCGACAAGACCTATATCTCCATCGAAGACGCCGAAGCCAAGGAATTCCGCAGCTCCGTCATCGAATGGCTGATGACCAACCATCCCCACGACTGTCCGGTCTGCGAAGAAGGCGGCCACTGCCACCTGCAGGACATGACGGTGATGACCGGCCACAACAAACGTCGTTATCGCTTCACCAAGCGTACCCACCAGAATCAGGACCTCGGCCCGTTCGTCGCTCACGAGATGAACCGCTGCATCGCCTGCTATCGCTGCGTGCGCTACTACAAGGACTACGCCGGCGGTACCGACCTGGGCGTCTACGGTGCCCACGACAACGTCTACTTCGGCCGCGTCGAGGACGGTACCCTGGAGAGCGAATTCTCCGGCAACCTGACCGAGGTCTGCCCCACCGGGGTGTTCACCGACAAGACCCACTCCGAGCGCTACAACCGCAAGTGGGACATGCAGTTCGCCCCGAGCATCTGCCATGGCTGCTCCTCCGGCTGCAACATCAGCCCCGGCGAGCGCTATGGCGAATTGCGCCGCATCGAGAACCGCTTCAACGGCTCGGTGAACCAGTATTTCCTCTGCGACCGTGGCCGCTTCGGCTATGGCTATGTCAATCGCAAGGATCGTCCGCGTCAGGCCCTGCTGAAGGACGGCAGCCTGGAAACCGGCATCGACGCCGCCCTGGATCGCGCTGCCCTGCTGCTGCGCGGCAAGAAGGTGATCGGTATCGGTTCGCCCCGCGCCAGCCTGGAAAGCAACCACGCCCTGCGCGAACTGGTCGGCGCCGAGAATTTCTCCAGCGGCATGAGCGCCCGTGACCTGGCTAACGTGCGCCTGGTGCTGCAGGTCCTCAAGGACAGCCCCCTGCCCGTCCCGACCCTGCGCGCCATGGAGAAGCACGATGCCGTCTTTGTCCTCGGCGAGGATCTGACCCAGACCGCCGCCCGCCTGGCGCTGTCCCTGCGGCAGTCCGTCAAGGGCAAGCCCGAGGCCATGGCCGCGGCGCAGAAGATCCAGCCCTGGCTGAACGCCGCCGTGCAGAACATCGGCCAGAGCGAGCGCAATCCGCTGTTCATCGCCAGCGTGGCCGCCACCCGCCTGGACGACGTCGCCGACGCCCGTCTGCATGGCTCGCCGCTGGAACTGGCCCGTTTCGGCCACGCCGTGGCCCACGCCATCGACGCCAGCGCCCCGGCCGTCGACGGTCTGAGCAGCGAAGTCGCCGAGCAGGCGCGTCTGCTGGCCGAAACCCTGCTGGCCGCCGAACGTCCGCTGGTGGTGTCCGGCACCTCCTTGGGCGAGCCGGCGCTGATCGAAGCCGCCGCCAACCTGGCCAAGGCCCTGGCCGCCAAGGGCAAGGCCGGCTCCCTGAGTCTGGTGGTGCCCGAAGCCAACAGCCTGGGCCTGGCGCTCTACGGCGGCGAGTCCGTCGAAGACGCCTTCGCCGCCCTGGAAAATGGCCAGGCCGATGCCCTGGTAGTGCTGGAGAACGACCTCTATCGCCGTGCCCCGGCCCAGCGGGTGGATCAGGCCCTGGCCCGCGCCCAGGTGCTGGTGGTGCTGGATCATCAGCGTACCGCCACCGCCCAGCGCGCCGACCTGGTGCTGCCGGCGGCGAGCTTCGCCGAAGGCGACGGTACCCTGGTCAGCCAGGAAGGTCGCGCCCAGCGCTTCTTCCAGGTCTACGAACCGAGCTATTACGATCCCTCCAGCCTGGTCCGCGAGGGCTGGCGCTGGCTGCATGCCCTGCGCAACACCCTGGGCAACCGCCCGGTGGACTGGACCCAACTGGACCATGTCACTGACGCCGTGGCCACCGCCGCACCGCAGCTGGACGGCATCCGCGATGCCGCGCCCAACGCCAGCTTCCGGGTGAAGGGCCTCAAGCTCGCTCGTGAACCGCACCGCTACAGTGGCCGTACCTCCATGCGTGCCAACCTCAGCGTGCACGAGCCGCGTGCGCCCCAGGACGCTGACACCGCCTTTGCCTTTTCCATGGAAGGCTATGCCGGCAGCGCCGAGCCGCGTCAGCAGATCCCCTTCGCCTGGTCGCCGGGCTGGAACTCGCCCCAGGCCTGGAACAAGTTCCAGGACGAGGTGGGTGGTCACCTGCGCGCTGGCGATCCGGGCGTACGCCTGATCGAGTCCCAGGGCGATCGCCTGAGCTGGTTCGCCGTGCCGACCGCTGCCGTGCGCGGCGCCGAGTCCGGCTTCCAGGCCGTACCGCTGTACCACCTGTTCGGCAGCGAAGAGACCACTTCCCGCGCCGAGCCGGTGCGTGAGCGCATCCCGGCGGCCTACGTGGCCCTGGCCAAGGCCGATGCCGACCGCCTGGGCGTCAACGAAGGTGCCCTGCTGCGCCTGCAAGTCGCCGGTCAGGAACTGCGCCTGCCACTGCAGATCAAGGCCGAGCTGTCCGCTGGCCTGGTCGGCCTGCCCGCCGGCTTCGAAGGGATTCCGGTGGACTTCGCCGGCCTCACCGTGGAAGGACTGCAGGAGGCCGCGGCATGACCTGGCTCACCCCTACCCTCATCGCCGTGGTGATCGGCGTCCTCAAGGCCATCGTCATCCTCCTGGCGGTGGTCATCTGCGGGGCGCTGCTGAGCTTTGTCGAACGGCGCCTGCTGGGTCTCTGGCAGGACCGTCATGGTCCCAACCGGGTCGGCCCCTTCGGTGCCTTCCAACTCGGCGCCGACATGCTGAAGATGTTCTTTAAGGAGGACTGGACGCCGCCGTTCGCCGACAAGATGATCTTCGCCCTGGCACCGGTGATCGCCATGGGCTCGCTGCTGGTGGCCTTCTCGGTCATCCCGATCACCCCCACCTGGGGCGTGGCGGACCTGAACGTCGGTCTGCTGTTCTTCTTCGCCATGGCCGGCGTCAACGTCTATGCCGTGCTCTTCGCCGGCTGGGCGAGCAACAACAAGTTCTCGCTGCTGGGCGCCATGCGCGCCTCAGCCCAGACGCTCTCCTACGAGGTGTTCATGGGCCTGTCGGTGATGGGCATCGTGGCCGTGACCGGTTCCTTCAACATGAGGGATATCGTCGAGGCGCAGCACCAGGGCTGGTGGTTCATCGTTCCCCAGTTCTTCGGCTTCTGCACCTTCTTCATCGCCGGCATCGCCGTGACCCACCGTCATCCCTTCGATCAGCCGGAAGCCGAGCAGGAGCTCGCCGACGGTTATCACATCGAATACGCGGGCATGAAGTGGGGCATGTTCTTCGTCGGCGAATACATCGGCATCGTGCTGATCTCGGCGCTGCTGGTGACACTGTTCTTCGGCGGCTGGCACGGTCCCTTCCTGGACACCCTACCCTGGCTGTCGTTCTTCTGGTTCGCCCTGAAGACCGCCTTCTTCATCATGATCTTCATCCTGCTGCGCGCGTCCATCCCGCGTCCGCGCTACGACCAGGTAATGGCCTTCAGCTGGAAGTTCTGCCTGCCCCTGACCCTGATCAACCTGCTGGTGACCGGCGCGGTGGTGCTTTACACCGCCACGCCGGCCATCGGCCAGTGAGGTATCCGTCATGATCAAGGAAATCCTGCACGTCCTGCATGGCACCTACACCCAGTTGCGCAGCATCGTGATGGTCTTCGGCCACGCCTTCCGCAAGCGCGACACCCTGCAATACCCCGAGGAGCCGGTGTACCTGCCGCCGCGTTACCGTGGCCGCATCGTGCTCACCCGCGACCCCGACGGCCAGGAGCGCTGCGTGGCGTGCAACCTGTGCGCCGTGGCCTGCCCGGTCGGCTGCATCTCCCTGCAGAAGACCGAAGCCGAAGACGGTCGCTGGTACCCGGAGTTCTTCCGCATCAACTTCTCGCGCTGCATCTTCTGCGGCATGTGCGAGGAGGCCTGCCCCACCACCGCCATCCAGCTGACCCCGGACTTCGAGATGTCCGAGTTCAAGCGCCAGGAGCTGGTGTACGAGAAGCAGGACCTGCTGATCTCGGGTCCGGGCAAGTATCCGGAATACAACTTCTACCGTGTGGCCGGCATGGCCATCGCGGGCAAGCCCAAGGGTGCCGCGCAGAGCGAGGCAGAGCCGATCAACGTGAAGAGCCTGCTGCCCTAAGGAGCTGTCGTGGAATTCGCCTTCTATTTCTCCGCTGGGGTGGCCGTGCTGGCCACCTTCCGGGTGATCACCAACACCAATCCGGTGCATGCGCTGCTGTACCTGATCATCTCGCTGCTGGCCGTGTCCATGGTGTTCTTCGCCCTGGGCGCGCCCTTCGCCGGGGCCCTGGAGATCATCGTCTACGCCGGCGCCATCATGGTGCTGTTCGTCTTCGTGGTGATGATGCTCAACCTCGGGCCGGTTGTCGCCGACCAGGAACGCAAGTGGCTGACCCCCAAGGTCTGGATCGGTCCCTCGATCCTCGCCGGTGCCCTGCTGGTGGAACTGCTGGTGGTGCTGGCACGCACCCCGGGCGGCGCCACCATCGGTCACACCTCGGTAGAGGCCAAGGCCGTGGGTATCAGTCTGTTCGGACCCTATCTGCTGGCGGTCGAACTGGCCTCCATGCTGCTCTTGGGTGCCCTGGTCGCGGCCTACCACCTGGGCCGCAGCGACGTCAAAGACGGGATCGGCGAGTGAGTCGCCAAGGACTGGAGAACAGCCAATGAACGCCATACCTCTGGAACACGGCCTGGCCCTCGCCGGCGCCCTGTTCGCCCTTGGCCTGGTGGGCCTGATGGTCCGCCGCAACATCCTCTTCGTGCTCATGAGTCTGGAAATCATGATGAACGCCGCCGCCCTGGCCTTCGTGGTCGCGGGTAGCCGTTGGGGCGCTCCCGACGGCCAGGTGATGTTCATCCTGGTGCTGAGTCTGGCCGCCGCCGAGGCCAGTATCGGCCTGGCGATCCTGCTGCAGCTCTATCGCCGCTTCCACACCCTCGACGTCGATGCCGCCAGCGAGATGCACGGATGAACCTGCTACCCCTCACCTTCGCCTTTCCCCTGGTCGGCTACTTCCTGCTGGCCTTCTCCCGCGGTCGGCTGTCGGAGAATCTCTCCGCGCTGATCGGCGTGGGTTCGGTAGGCCTGGCGGCGCTGGTCGCCGCCTGGGTCGGCTGGAACTTCCACGTCGCACCGCCCGCTGACGGCCACCTGACCATCGTCCTCTGGCAGTGGATGAACGTGGAGGGCTTCGCGCCCAACATGGCGCTCTACCTGGACGGCCTGTCGCTGACCATGCTCGGCGTGGTCACCGGCGTCGGCTTCCTGATCCACCTGTTCGCCTCCTGGTACATGCGCGGTGAAGAGGGCTATTCGCGCTTCTTCGCCTACACCAACCTGTTCATCTTCAGCATGTTGCTGCTGGTTCTCGGCGACAACCTGCTGCTGCTGTACTTCGGTTGGGAAGGCGTGGGCCTGTGCAGCTACCTGCTGATCGGCTTCTACTATAGCGAGCGCGCCAACGGCAACGCAGCGCTGAAGGCCTTCATCGTCACCCGCGTCGGCGACGTCTTCATGGCCTTCGGTCTGTTCATCCTGTTCATGACCCTGGGCACCTTGGACATCCAGGAGCTGCTGCAGAAGGCCCCTGACGTCTTCGCCAGCGGCGATCCGCTGATCGTACTGGCCACCCTGGCGCTGCTCGGCGGTGCCGTCGGCAAGTCGGCCCAGCTGCCGCTGCAGACCTGGCTGGCGGACGCCATGGCCGGTCCGACCCCGGTCTCGGCGTTGATCCACGCGGCGACCATGGTGACCGCGGGCGTCTACCTGATCGCCCGGACCCACGGCCTGTTCCTGCTGGCGCCGGAGATCCTGCACCTAGTCGGCATCGTCGGTGCCGTGACCCTGGTGCTGGCTGGTTTCGCCGCCCTGGTCCAGACCGACATCAAGCGCATCCTGGCCTATTCGACCATGAGCCAGATCGGCTACATGTTCCTGGCCCTGGGTGTAGGCGCCTGGCAGCCGGCGATCTTCCACCTGATGATCCACGCCTTCTTCAAGGCGCTGCTGTTCCTTGCCTCGGGTTCGGTGATCCTGGCCTGCCACCACGAGCAGAACATCTTCAAGATGGGCGGCCTGTGGAAGAAGATTCCCCTGGCCTACGCCAGCTTCGTGGTGGGCGGTTCGGCCCTGGCGGCACTGCCGCTGGTAACCGCCGGCTTCTACTCCAAGGACGAGATCCTCTGGGAAGCCATGGCCAGCGGTCACACCTACCTGCTCTATGCAGGCCTGGCCGGTGCTTTCCTGACCTCGATCTACACCTTCCGCCTGATCTTCATCACCTTCCATGGCGAGGCGCACACCGAGGCTCATGCCGGCCACGGTATCGCCCACAACCTGCCGCTGGCGGTACTGCTGGTGCTTTCGACCTTCGTCGGCGCGATGATCGTGCCGCCGCTGGCCGGTGTGCTGCCGGAATCCGTCGGCCATGCCGGTGGCGAAGCCAAGCACTCGCTGGAGATCACCTCGGGGGCCATCGCCATCGCCGGCATCCTCCTGGCCGCCCTGCTCTTCCTCGGCAAGCGGTCCTTCGTGAACGGTCTGGCCAAGAGCGCGCCGGGCCGCTTCTTCGGGACCTGGTGGTATCACGCCTGGGGCTTCGACTGGCTGTACGACCTGATCTTCGTCAAGCCGTACCTGCTGCTGACCCGCCTACTGCGTCGCGATCCCTTCGACCAGGCCATCGGCCTGATCCCGATGCTGGCACGCGGTGGCAACCTGGCACTGAGCATCACCGAGAACGGCCGTCTGCGCTGGTACGCGGCTTCCATCGTGGGAGGCGCCGTGCTGTTGCTCGGCGCGCTGCTGCTGGCCTGACCCCCTGACTAAGGATAAGTACACGTCATGCTTCTGCCCTGGCTAATCCTGATCCCCTTCATCGGCGGCCTGCTCTGTTTCCTCACGGAAAAGACCGGCCCGCTGGTGCCCCGCTGGATCGCTCTGTTCACCATGCTGCTGGAGCTGGCGCTCGGCCTCTGGCTGTGGGCCCACGGCGACTACAGCCTGGCGCCGGCCCCTGGTGCCGAAACCGCCTGGACCGCGGAATTCCAGATGGACTGGATTCCGCGCTTCGGCATCAGCCTGCACTTCGGCCTCGACGGCCTGTCGCTGCTGATGATCCTGCTCACCGGCCTGCTCGGTGTGCTGGCGGTGACCTGCTCCTGGCGCGAAGTGCAGCGCCACGTCGGCTTCTTCCACCTCAACCTGCTGTGGATCATCGGCGGCGTGGTGGGGGTGTTCCTGGCGCTGGACCTGTTCCTGTTCTTCTTCTTCTGGGAAATGATGCTGGTGCCGATGTACTTCCTGATCGCGCTGTGGGGCCATAGCTCCGCGGACGGCAAGAAGAGCCGCATCACCGCCGCCACCAAATTCTTCATCTTCACCCAGGCCAGCGGCCTGATCATGCTGGTGGCGATCATCGCCCTGGTACTGGTGAACTACGGTGCGACCGGCGTCCTGACCTTCGACTACGAAGACCTGCTGCAGCTGCAGCTGGACCCCACGCTGGAGTACCTGCTGATGCTGGGCTTCTTCATCGCCTTCGCGGTGAAGCTGCCGGTGGTGCCGCTGCACTCCTGGCTGCCCGATGCCCACGCCCAGGCGCCAACCGCCGGTTCCGTCGACCTCGCCGGTATCCTGCTCAAGACCGCCGCCTACGGCCTGCTGCGCTTCGCCATCCCGCTGTTCCCCAACGCCTCGGCGGAATTCGCGCCGATCGCCATGTGGCTGGGCATCATCGGCATCTTCTACGGCGCCATCCTGTCGTTCGCCCAGACCGACATCAAGCGCCTGGTGGCCTACTCCAGCGTCTCGCACATGGGCTTCGTGCTGATCGGCATCTACTCCGGCAGCCCCCAGGCGCTGCAGGGCGTGGTGGTGCAGATGATCGCCCACGGTCTTTCCGCCGCCGGCCTGTTCATCCTCTGCGGCCAGCTCTACGAGCGCATGCATACCCGTGACATGCGCGAGATGGGCGGTCTCTGGGCACGCCTGCCCTACCTGCCGGCCCTGAGTCTGTTCTTCGCCTCGGCGTCCCTGGGTCTGCCCGGTACCGGTAACTTCGTCGGCGAGTTCCTGATCCTGCTGGGCGCCTTCCCGGTGGTACCGATGATCACCGTCATCGCCACCTTCGGCCTGGTGTTCGCCTCGGTCTATTCGCTGATCATGATCCACCGTGCCTACTTCGGCCCAGCCAAGGCCGAGGGTGCCCTGCCGGGTCTGAATGCACGGGAACTGTCGATGCTGCTGTTGCTTGGCGTGCTGCTGGTGCTGCTCGGCGTCTACCCGCAGCCGGTGCTGGATACCTCGGCCGCGAGCATGGCCGGTGTCCAGCAGTGGCTCGGCGAAGCCTTCTCCTCTCTCGTTTCCGCCCGGTAAGAGCGCCATGACCTTTACCTACGAACACTTCATCGCCCTCCTGCCGATCATCATCACCGGCCTCACCGCCGTGGTGGTGATGCTGGGCATCGCCTGGCGGCGGGATCACACCATCATCCCGACCCTGGGCGTGATCGGTCTCAACCTGGCCCTGCTGTCCTGCATCCCGGCCCTGGGCGTCGGCGCCATCGACGTCACCCCGCTGCTGCGCATCGACGGCTTCAGCTGCTTCTACATGGCGCTGATCCTGATCGCCACCCTGGCCTGCATGACCCTGTCGCACGCCTACATGGAAGGCTATCCGGGCAACCGTGAAGAGCTGTACCTGCTGCTGCTGATCTCCGCCACCGGCGGTCTGGTGCTGGTGGCGGCGCAGAACGTCGCCGGCCTGTTCATCGGCCTGGAACTGCTGTCGGTACCGGTCTACGGCCTGGTGGCCTACAGCTACTTCAATCGCCGTTCCCTGGAAGCCGGCATGAAGTATCTGGTGCTGTCCGCCGCCGGCTCGGCCATCCTGCTGTTCGGCATGGCCCTGCTCTACGCCCAGTCCGGCAGCCTGAACTTCGCTGACATCGGGATGCAGATGGACGCTCCGGCCAGCACCGGCCTGCTGATGGAAATCGGCCTTGGCATGCTGATCGTCGGCCTCGGCTTCAAGCTGTCCCTGGTGCCCTTCCATCTCTGGACTCCGGACGTCTACGAGGGCTCGCCGGCTCCGGTCGGCGCCTTCCTGGCCACCGCCAGCAAGGTCGCCGTCTTCGCCGTGCTGGTACGGGTGTTCCAGACCATGCCCATGGCCACCGAAGACGGCTGGCTGCACGATGCCATCGCCTTCATCGCCATCGCCTCCATGCTGGTGGGCAACCTGCTGGCGCTGATGCAGAGCAACCTCAAGCGGCTGCTGGGTTACTCCTCCATCTCCCACTTCGGTTACCTGCTGGTGGCGGTGGCCTCGGGCGAAGGCCTGTCGATGGAAGCCGTGGCGGTCTACCTGGTGACCTATGTCTTCACCAGCCTGGGCGCCTTCGGCGTGATCACCCTGATGTCCAGCCCGAGCAACGGTCAACGTGACGCCGATGCCCTGTTCGAGTACCGCGGCCTGTTCTGGCGCCGTCCGTACCTGACCGCGGCGCTGACGGTGATGATGCTGTCCCTGGCCGGCATCCCGCTCACCGCCGGCTTCATCGGCAAGTTCTACGTCATCACCGTGGGCGTGGAAGCGGGCATGTGGTGGCAGACCGCGGCCATCGTGCTGGGCAGCGCCATCGGCCTGTTCTACTACCTGCGCGTGATGGTCACCCTGTACCTGACCGAGCAGGGCCTGCAGCGCCACGATGCGCCGATGAACTGGGGTCAGCGCGCCGGTGGCGTGATGCTGATCGCCATTTCCATCGCGACCTTCGTGCTGGGTGTCTATCCGCAGCCGCTGCTGCAACTGGCGCAGCTGACGGTGTTCTGATCCCAGACGCCGCCCACGATCCCCGCTTCGGCGGGGATCGTCGTTTCTGGCCCCGGTGAAACACCCGCCCTTGGCAGGGTCGCACCGTGACCGCTACCCTCGACCCCTACTCTGCCTTCTTCTGCCCTTTTCTGGAGACCGCTTTCTCCCATGCCTGCGTTGAAACCCCTCGCCCTGACCATCGGCCTGCTGCTTGGCAGCCAGGCTTTCGCCGCCCCTGTCTTCGACGTCACCGAACTGGGTGACCCGGCAACCGCCTGTACCGACCTCGACACCTTCGTCAATGCCAAGTGGGTGGCGGCCAACCCCATCCCGCCGGACAAGTCGCGCTGGGGTTCCTTCATGGCCCTGGGGGAAAAATCACTCAACGATCAGCACGCCATCCTGCAACGTGCCGCGCGCTCGGCGGATCGCGCGGAAGCGGGTTCGGTAGAACAGAAGATCGGCTGGCTGTATCGCTCGGGCATGGACGAAGCCGCCATCGAGCGCGCCGGCTATCAGCCGATCCAGGCGCAACTGGCCGCCATCGATGAGCTACGCACCACGGCCGACGTGGTGAAGTACCTGCAACAGAGCTTCGCCCGCGGCGACATGCAGGTGTTCTCCTTCGGTTCCGGCGCCGACTACCAGAATGCCAAGCAGCAGATCGCCTATGCCTACCAGGGCGGCCTGGGCCTGCCCACCCCCGATTACTACACCGAGGCCGACTACGCCAAGCTGCGCCAGGCCTATCTGGGTCACATCGCCCGACTGCTGGTCCTGACCGGGGTACCCAAAGCCCAGGCGGCCGCCCAGGCCGAGCTCGTACTGGCCTTCGAGAGTCGCCTGGCGCGCGCCTCGGTCAAGCCGGTGGAGCTGCGCAATCCGGAGAACCAGTATCATTACCTGAGCTTCGCCGAAGCCAACAAGGTCACGCCGCATTTCGACTGGCAAGCCTTCTTCGCCAGCCAGGGCGTCACTGGCCAGCAGGGCTTTTCGCTGTCCCAGCCCGGCTTCTTCGCCGAATTCGACCGGATGCTGGCCGAGACCCCCATCGAGCAATGGCAGGCCTATCTGCGCGCCCATGTGATCGACGATGCGGCGCCGCTGCTGTCCAAACCCTTCCAGCAGGAGAGCTTCGACTTCAACCAGAAGACCCTGAGCGGCCAGCAGCAACAGAGCGAACGCTGGAAGCGGGTGCTGCGCGCGGTCAACGGTGCCATGGGCGAAGGCCTTGGCCAGCTCTATGTGCAGGAGCACTTCTCGCCCCAGGCCAAGGCCCGCGCCCAGGAGCTGGTGGACAACGTGATGCTGGCGCTCAAGGCGCGCATCGAGCGGCTCGACTGGATGAGCCCCGAGACCAAGCAGAAGGCGCTGGCCAAGTGGGACAGCTTCCTGCCCAAGATCGGCTATCCCAAGCGCTGGCGCGACTGGAGCGGCCTGACCCTCAAGCCCCAGGGCTTCTACGCCAACCTGGAAGCCGCCTCGCGCTTCAACTATCGCCATGACCTGGACAAGATCGGCAAGCCCACCGACCGCCAGGAATGGGGCATGTACCCGCAGACGGTCAATGCCTACTACAGCCCCACCGACAACACCATCAACTTCCCCGCCGCCATCCTGCAGCCGCCGTTCTTCTATCCGGACGGCGACGATGCCATCAACTACGGCGGTATCGGCGCAGTGATCGGTCACGAGGCCAGCCATGGTTTCGACGACCAGGGCAGCAAGTTCGACGGCGCCGGCAACCAGGTGGACTGGTGGACCCCGGCCGATCGCAAGGCCTTCGAGGCCCGCACCGGGAAGCTGGTTGAGCAATTCGACAACTATCGTCCGCTGCCGGACCACCCGGACCTGCACGTCAACGGCAAGCTCACCCTGGGCGAGAACATCGGTGATCTCGGCGGCATCAATGCAGCCTACGACGCCCTGCAACTGGCGCTGGCGAAGAAGCCGGAGGAAGCCAGCCGCACCATCGACGGCTACACCCAGCAGCAGCGCTTCTTCCTCAACTGGGCACGGGTCTGGCGCAGCTCCGTGCGTGAGGAACAGCTACGCCTCTCGCTCAACACCGATCCCCATGCGCCCATGAGATTCCGCGCCATCGGCGCGCCGTCCAACATGCCGTCCTTTGCCCAGGCGTTCAGCTGCAAGGTGGGCGATGCCATGGTCCGACCGGACGAGAAACGCGTGGAAATCTGGTGAGGGGCCGGGGGCGTCCGGTGAACGGGTATCGCTTTTGCATCGGCTGTCGCCCCTCCCTGCCGGCGCCCCTTCCATGCCCCTAGAACTCGCCTTTGCCGAAGCTACCGCGACCGGTCCGCGCAAGGAAAACCAGGACGCCTTGCGTAGCGTCCAGCCCAGTGCGGCCCTGGCGGCGACCAAGGGACATCTGTTCGCCCTGGCCGATGGCGTCAGCGGCTGTCTGGACGGTGGCCTGGCCGCGCGCGCGACCCTCCAGGCCCTGGCCCAGGACTACTACTCCACGCCGGAGACCTGGCCGGTGGCCCAGGCCCTCGAACGGCTGCTGCTGGCGCAGAATCGCTGGCTGCAGGCCGCCGGCAATGGCCAGCCACTGCTGACGACCCTTACCGCCCTGGTGATCCGCGGGCGGCGCTACACCCTGGCCCATGTCGGCGACTGCCGTGCCTATCGCTGGCATGGCGGTCGGCTGACCTGTCTCACCGTCGACCACGTCTGGCAGCAGGCCGGCATGCAGCATGTGCTGACTCGGGCCCTGGGGCTGGAGAACCACCTGGTGGTGGATTTTCGCGAGGGCGAGCTGGACGCCGGCGAAACCCTGCTGCTGGTGAGTGACGGCGTCTGGGCGGCACTGGGCGAAGACAGCATGAGGCATATCCTGGTCGATGGCGTCATGGATCTGGATGCTACGGCCCAGGCTCTGGTCGCCGGCGCCCTGCATGCCGGCGGCCAGGATAACGCCAGCGCCCTGCTGGTGCGGGTCGACCGCCTGCCCGACATCTCCCTGGCCGACACCCTGGCCAATGCCGATACCTGGCCGCCGCTGCCCGCCTTGAAGCCCGGCCAGGCCTTCGAAGGCTGGACGGTGGTGGAGCGTCTGGCCGAATCGCGGCAATCGCTGCTCTATAGGGTCAGGGACGAAGCTGGCCGCCCCTGGCTGCTCAAGACCCTGCCGGCGGCGCTGCAATTCGACACCCTGGCTGGTCATGCCCTGCTCATGGAGGAATGGTTCCTGCGCCGCGTCGCCGGTCGCGCCTTCGTCGAGGTGCATCCGCTGCCCCGGCGCGCCCATCTCTATTTCGTGCAGCGCGAGTATCCCGGGCGCACCCTGGCACAACAGCTGGCCAGCGACGGACCCCTGGCGCTGGCCGACTGGCTGGACGTCGCCTCGCGCCTGTTGCGTGCCCTCGGCCAGCTGCACCGACGCAACATCCTCCATCGTGACATCAAGCCGGACAATCTGCATCGCGGCCAGGACGGTGAGCTGCGCCTGCTGGATTTCGGCCTGGCCTATTGCCCGCAACTGTCCCAGGATCTGCAGGACAGCCCGGGCACCCCCAGCTACCGCGCTCCGGAGTCCTTCGAGGGCGCTGCGCCGAGTCCGGCCCAGGATCTCTATGCCGCTGGCGTGACCCTCTACCAGCTGCTGACCGGCGGCTATCCCTACGGCGAGGTAGAACCCTTCCAGCGCCCACGCTTCGGCGCGCCTGCCAGCGTCCTGCGCCGGCGCCCGGATGCGCCGGCCTGGCTGGAAGACTGGCTGCAACGCGCCGTGGCGGTAGAGCCGGGCGATCGCTTCGAAACCGCCGAAGAAGCCTTGCTGCTATTGGAACAAGGCGAACGCCAACCCCTGGCCCGCCCCCTGCCGCTGCTGCAGCGCGATCCCCTGCGCACCTGGCAGGTCGTGGCGGCCTGTTCGCTGACGCTGAATCTGTTGCTGATACTGCTCTGGCTCTATCGGCACTGATCGCGCGACGAAGTGGAGCAGCTTTTGCAGGCCACTGGCCAGCACCCTGTCCGAGCCCGCGCCATGTCCGATCACCAGATGCCCCCCGCCCTGCGCTTCATGCTCGCGGCGCGGCGCTGCGAATTGCAGCAGCTGGAAGGGCTCGCCCTGACGTGCGAGCTGGTGGAACGCGCCAGTGAACTGGTGCATGACCTGCAGCGCGAGCGAGGTTTCAGCAATGTTCTGCTGGGTACCGGCAACGATCGCTACCGCACCGCGCTGGAGCAGCATTCGACGACCGCGCGTCACAGCGAGGCCAGGCTGCGCGCCTGCCTGGAGGCCCTCGATGCCAGGGTGACCCAGGAACGGCCCCGGCTGCTCAATCGCATCGCCTGTGTCCTGCACCTGCTCGATGGCCTGAGCGGCCTGAGACGCGCCATCGTCGAACGCCGGGTGCAGATGCAGCAGGCCACGGGTACCTTCTCGCACCTCATCGGCAGCCTGCTGGCGGTCATCTTCGAGGCGGCGGACACGGCCAGCGATCCAGGTTTGAGCCGCGCGCTGGTCGCCCTGTTCAACTTCATGCAGGGCAAGGAACTGGCGGGCCAGGCCCGGGCGGTGGGCGTCGTCGGCTTCGCCCAGGGCTACTTCGACCAGGATCTGCTGGCGCGCCTGGATGAACTGGACGGAGGCCAGCTGCGCTGCTTCGCCGGCTTCCTCGACCACGCCGACGCCCGGGCAGTTGCCATCTGGGACGAGGTCCAGGGCTGCGCCTCACGGCAGCAGATCGAACAGCTGCGCACCATGGCCCGGCGCACCTCACCGACCACGCCGGTGGAGGGGGTCCTCGCCGAGCTCTGGTTCGAACTCAATACCCGTCGTCTGGATGCCATGCAGGCAGTGGCCCAGCATCTGGTGGCGGCCTTGCGGACCCGGTGCGCGGCCAGCATCAGGGACGCCCAGGCCGATCTCGACAGCCATCGCAAACTGTCGCGGCGGCTGGCCGAACTCGACCGCGAACCGGGTCAGCCGCTGCTGTTCGGCCTGGCGGCCAATCCGGTGAGCGACGCTGGGCCGGGCGAGGCGCCTGCCGGCATCCTCGACCTGCTGCAGGCCCAGACCCGGCGGCTGCACGAGGTCGAGGCGGAATTGCAGGAGACTCGCCAAGCGCTGGCCGAACGCAAGCTGCTGGAGCGCGCCAAGCAGCGTCTCATGGAGCAGTTGGCGCTGCCCGAAGCCGAGGCTCATCAGCATCTGCAGCGCCTGGCGATGCGCAGCGGCGTGGCCTTGGCCGAGGTGGTCCGCCGGATCCTGGCGCAGCCCGGCTGATACCGCAGCGTGCGCCCGGACGGCGCACATCGGCAGGGATTCGCCCCGCCACTGTGCGCCAGACGGCACCTCATCTCCAGCAAAGCCGCCATTCGGCGCTTGGCACGGTCTCTGCAATCACCCTCCTGAGCGAGTTTCGCTCCCACAGCATCTCCCGGACGACGGCGTCCACCCTCGCAGCCACGGCTGCCGAGCGTGGGCGCCGTTTTTTTATGCCCGCGCATTAAGGACAGACGATGGACGACAACTCCCGTAACGATGACCAGGCCGGTCGTGGACTCCCCCGCCGCAGTTTCCTCAAGCAGTCGCTCGGTATGCTGGGCGCGGGCGCGGCCCTCAGTCTGCTGCCGCCCGGTCTGAAATCCGCCGCCTGGGCAGCGGGCAGCGATACCGTGGAGACGACCAAGGCCAAGCTCGGCTTCATCGCCCTCACCGATGCCGCCCCGCTGTTCGTCGCCGATGAGCTGGGACTGTTCGCCAAGTACGGCATGACCGAGGTGGAGGTGCTCAAGCAGTCCTCCTGGGGCACCACCCGCGACAACCTGGTGCTGGGCTCGGCGGCCAACGGTATCGACGGCGCCCATATCCTCACGCCCATGGTCTATCAGCTGGCCGCCGGCAAGATCACCCCCAATGGCCAGCCGTTGCCCATGGCGCTGTTGGCCCGCCTGAACGTCGACGGCCAGGGTATCTCCTTGTCCAACGACTACCGGGAGCAGAAGATCGGCCTCGACGCCAGCGGCTTCAAGAGCGCCCTGGCCGCCCGCCAGGCCGCCGGCAAGAAAACCTCGGCGGCCATGACCTTTCCCGGCGGTACCCACGATCTCTGGATCCGCTACTGGCTGGCGGCCAATGGCATAGATCCGAATCGGGACATCACCACTTTGGTAGTGCCCCCGGCGCAGATGGTGGCCAACATGAAGGTGGGCAACATGGACACCTTCTGCGTCGGCGAGCCCTGGAACGCCCAGCTGATCAAGCAGAACATCGGCTACAGCGCCCTGACCACCGGCGAACTCTGGGCCAACCACCCAGAGAAGGCCCTGGCCCTGCGCGCCGACTACGTCCAGGCCAATCCCCGGGCCACCCTGGCACTGCTCAAGGCGGTACTGGAGGCTCAGCAGTATTGCGACGTGGCGGCCAACAAGGCCAAGGTCGCCGAGATCTGTGCCAAGCGCCGCTGGATTGGCGCCCCCGCCGAGGACGTGGTCGGCCGCCTGCAGGGCACCTTCGACTACGGCACTGGCCGGGTCGTGCAGAACAGCCCGCACGTGATGAAGTTCTGGAACGAGCACGCCTCATTCCCCTATCAGAGCCACGATCTCTGGTTCATCACCGAGAACCAGCGCTGGGGCTATCTGCCCGGCGATCTGGATGCCCAGGGGCTGATCGCCAAGGTCAACCGCGCCGATCTCTGGCGCGAAGCGGCGGCGGCCATCGGCGTGCCGACCGGCGACATCCCCAGCGGCAACTCGCGCGGCACGGAAACCTTCTTCGACGGCAAGGTGTTCGATCCCGCCGATCCCAAGGCCTATCTCGCCAGCCTGACGCTCAAGGTCTGACGTCCCCCCCTTTTGCCAGAGGAGTTTCGCCCATGAACGCCCACACCCGGCCACCCAAGGCCCTCGCCACCTTTCGCCCGCAAACCCGCCTGCGTCGGCTTGGCCAGCAGGTGCTACGCAATGGCCTGCCCCCGCTGGTGGTGGGCGCCCTGCTACTGATTGTCTGGCAGCTGCTGTGCAGCCGTCCCGGCGCGGCCTTGCCGCCGCCGAGCCAGGTGGTCAGCGACACCTGGGAGCTGATCACCCAGCCCTTCTACGACAACGGCGGCAATGACGTGGGCATGGCCTGGCAACTGCTGGCCAGCCTCGAGCGCGTCGCCTACGGCTACCTGCTGGCCGCGGTGGCGGGCATCGCCCTGGGCGTGCTGGTGGGCCAGTCGGTCTGGGCCATGCGCGGCCTCGATCCGTTGTTCCAGGTGCTGCGCACCGTGCCACCGCTGGCCTGGCTGCCGCTGTCCCTGGCCGGCTTCAAGGACAGCCACCCCTCGGCCCTGTTCGTCATCTTCATCACCGCCATCTGGCCGATCATCATCAATACCTCGGTGGGCATCCGCAACATTCCCGAGGACTACCGCAACGTGGCGCGGGTGCTGCGCCTCAATGGCTGGGAGTACTTCCAGAAGATCATGCTGCCGGCGGCGGCGCCCTACATCTTCTCCGGCCTGCGCATCGGTGTCGGCCTGTCCTGGCTGGCCATCATCGCCGCCGAGATGCTGATCGGCGGCGTCGGCATCGGCTTCTTCATCTGGGATGCCTGGAACGCCTCGCGCATCAGCGACATCATCCTGGCGCTGGTCTACGTCGGCGTCATCGGCTTCCTGCTCGACCGGCTGGTGGCCTTCATCGGTCGCCTGGTCACCCGCGGCACCGCGAACTAGTGCGGTGTTTCAGAAGTTATCTACCCAATTTTGGCAGCGCTTTTTGCCCGCAGCGGCGGACCGCCCCGGGCGGCGTTGCCACTCCTCGCCATAGCCCTGCTATGACTCGTCGCGGCGCCTAGCCCGCTCGGGGCGCCGAACCGAACAAAAATCCCTCGCCAATTCTTGCGCGAACGTCTGAAGCACCACACTAGAGGATTCCCATCATGGCCCAGCCCTATCTGAGCATCGAGCATATCGACAAGAGCTTCACCCGCAACGGCCTCACCTCCACGGTGCTGCGCGACGTCAATCTCAAGATCGAACGCGGCGAGTACATCTCCATCATCGGCCACTCCGGCTGCGGCAAGTCCACGGTGCTCAACATCGTCGCCGGCCTGATCGAGCCGACCTCCGGCTCGATCCTGCTGGAGAATCGCGAGGTCCGCGGTCCGGGTCCCGAGCGCAGCCTGGTGTTCCAGAACCATTCGCTGCTGCCCTGGCTGACCGTCTACGAGAATGTCGCCCTGGCGGTGGACAAGGTGTTCAAGGGCACCAAGAGCAAGGCCGAACGCCACGCCTGGACGCTGCACAACCTGGAAATGGTCAACATGGGCCATGCCCTGCACAAAAGGCCCAGCGAAATCTCCGGCGGTATGAAGCAGCGGGTCGGCATCGCCCGCGCCCTGGCCATGCAGCCCAAGGTGCTCTTGCTAGACGAACCCTTCGGCGCCCTGGATGCCCTCACCCGGGCGCATCTGCAGGACGAAGTGATGCGCATCCAGAGCGAATTGCGCAATACGGTGATGATGATCACCCACGACGTGGACGAGGCGGTACTGCTCTCGGATCGCATCGTCATGATGACCAACGGCCCGGCGGCCACCATCGGCGAAATCCTCACCATCGACCTGCCGCGGCCTCGCGATCGCATCACCCTGGTGGACGATCCGCGCTACAACGGCTATCGCCACGCGGTGCTGAGCTTTCTCTATGAAAAGCACAGCCACCCCGGCGCGGTGGCCTGATCGCGCCCCCTTTCGAGGCACACCGCCTCGAAAGGGGGCAGCCGTCGGTGGCTATCGGCTCGGATCACCGCAGAATGCGGGCAGGCGGCAGCTGGCATGAAGCGTGCACCCTGCTAGCTATCAGCGGTCTTTCTTCAACGGCGAGGAAAGACCCTCCGGACAAAGGCGTCCCAGCTGCTTGCAGCGGGACGCCTTTTTTTTGCGTTACAGTCGCCACCCTGACTACGAGAGGTCACTACATGAGCGGGAAAGTCTGGTTGATCGGCGCCGGCCCCGGCGATCCCGAGTTACTGACTCTCAAGGCGGTACGCGCCCTGGGCGAGGCCGAGGTGGTGATGATCGATGACCTGGTCAATCCGGCGGTGCTCGAACACTGCCCGACCGCCCGGGTGATCCGCGTCGGCAAGCGCGGCGGCTGCCGCTCCACGCCACAGGCCTTCATCCACCGGCTGATGCTGCGCTACGCCCGCCAGGGCCGTTGCGTGGCCCGGCTCAAGGGTGGCGATCCCTGTATCTTCGGGCGTGCTGGCGAGGAAGCCGAATGGCTGGCCGCCCGCGGCGTCAGCAGCGAGATCGTCAATGGCATCACTGCCGGCCTGGCCGGCGCCACCGCCTGCGGCATCTCCCTGACCCTGAGGGGCGTGGCCCGCGGCGTTACCCTGGTCACCGCCCACACCCAGGACGACAGCGCGCCCAACTGGCCCGCCCTGGCGGCCACTGGCACTACCCTGGTGGTCTACATGGGCGTGGCGCGTCTGGCCGAGATTCAGCAGGGTCTGCTGGATGGTGGTCTCGCGCTGACCACCCCCGTGGCCATGATCGAGAACGCCTCCCTGCCCAGCCAACGCGAGTGCCGCTCGACCCTGCAGGACCTGCAGGTGGACGCCGCCCTCTTCCAGTTGCGCAGTCCGGCGATCCTGGTGATCGGCGAGGTGGTGGGCCAGGCGGCTCTGCAACAGGCGCTGAGCTTCGCCGCCCAGGCCTGAGCGGCGAACTCAGGCACCCCGCCGCCGTTCCTATGGGTAATCCCCCAGCAGAGCGGCGCCCATGGACCTCGTCATCGCCCGCCCGGACGGCCTCTATTGCCCGCCCGGCGACTTCTACATCGATCCCTGGCATCCGGTGGAGCGCTCGGTCATCACCCATGGCCACGGCGACCATGCCCGGGTAGGCAACGGTCACTATCTCGCCACCTCGGGCAGTGCCGGCATCCTGCGCGCCCGGCTGGGGGCCGA
This sequence comes from Pseudomonas benzopyrenica, assembly GCF_036884265.1. Classification (NCBI taxonomy): domain Bacteria; kingdom Pseudomonadati; phylum Pseudomonadota; class Gammaproteobacteria; order Pseudomonadales; family Pseudomonadaceae; genus Pseudomonas; species Pseudomonas benzopyrenica. The sequence goes on from NZ_CP145723.1 coordinate 2,975,677, forward strand.
CATCAACCTCCAGACCCTGGAATACGGCGAGGTCATCGACCACCACGGGGTCAAACTGAGCTTCCATCCGGCCGGCCATGTGCTGGGCTCGGCGCAGGTGCGCCTGGAGTATCGCGGGGAGGTCTGGGTGGCCTCGGGCGACTACAAGGTCGAGCCCGATGGCACCTGCACCCCTTTCGAGCCGGTGCGCTGCCATACCTTCATCACCGAATCCACCTTTGGCTTGCCGATCTATCGCTGGCGACCCCAGGCGGAGATCTTCGCCGAGGTCAATGAATGGTGGCGCGCCAACCAGGCCCGGGGACTGGCCAGCGTCCTCTACAGCTATGCCTTCGGCAAGGCGCAGCGGCTTCTGCACGGCCTGGATCCGGAGATCGGCCCGATCCTCGCCCATGGCGCGGTGGAACCCCTGAACCGGGTCTATCGCGAGGCCGGTATCCGCATCCCCGAGACCCACTATGCCGGCGACTTCAAGAAGAGCGACCCCACGTTGCGCCAGGCGCTGATCATCGCCCCGCCCTCGGCCGGTGGCAGCACCTGGATCCGCCGCTTCGGCGAGCACAGCGATGCCTTCGCCAGCGGCTGGATGATGCTGCGCGGCACCCGCCGCAGGCGCGGCGTGGATCGCGGCTTCGTGCTCTCCGACCACGCTGACTGGCCGGGCCTGCTGTGGGCCATTGAGCAGACCGGCGCCGAGCGGGTGATGGTCACCCATGGTTCGGTGGCCACCCTGGTGCGCTATCTGCGCGATCAGGGCCTGGACGCCCAGGGCTTCACCACCGAATACGGTGAGGAAGACGACACCCCCGTCGCCACAGAGGCCCAGGCATGAAGGCCTTCGCCGAACTCTATGGCCGTCTCGACGCCACCACCTCCAGCAACGCCAAGCTGGCCGCCCTGGTGGACTACTTCGGCAGCGCCCCGGCCGCGGATGCCGCCTGGGCGGTGTACTTCCTCGCCGGCGGCCGCCCCCGGCGCCTGGTGCCGACGCGCCAGCTGCGTGAGCTGACCATGGCCCTCTCCGGCCTACCCGAGTGGCTGTTCGAGGAGAGCTATCAGGCGGTAGGTGACCTGGCCGAAACCATGGCGCTGCTGATTCCCACCGCCGATGCCGCCAATGCCGAAGGCTTGGCCTTCTGGCTGGAGGAATACCTGCTGCCCCTGCGCGGGCTGCCGCCGGAAGAGCTGGCCGAGCGCCTGCCGCCGCTCTGGGGCGAGCTGGATCGCCAGAGTCTGATGGTCTGCATCAAGCTGATCACCGGCGAATTCCGCGTCGGTGTCTCCAAGCTGCTGGTGACCCGCGCCCTGGCCACCCTGGCGGACCTGGATCCCAAGCGCGTCGCCCAGCGCCTGGTGGGCTATACCGATCTCTCCCATCGCCCCACCGCCGAGGGCTATGCCCGCCTGGTCGCTCCGGAAAGCCCGGATGAGCATGCCCAGCGGGGTGGTCAACCCTATCCGTTCTTTCTCGCCCACGCCCTGCAACTGCCGGTGGACCAGTTCGAGGCGCAACTGGGCCCGGCCGAAGACTGGCAGGTGGAATGGAAGTGGGACGGCATCCGCGCCCAGTTGGTCAAGCGTGACGGTCGGCTGTGGATCTGGTCGCGAGGCGAAGACCTGGTCACTGATCGCTTTCCCGAACTGCATCCCCTCGCGGAATCGCTGCCCGACGGTACCGTCATCGACGGCGAGATCGTGGTCTGGAAGGAAGACGCCGCCCCCGACACCCTGCTCAGCAGCGAGGAGGTCAGCGAGCACCAGGATGACCAGGATCCGGCCGCGCCCATCCCCTTCGGCGTGCAGCCCTTCGCCCTGCTGCAGCAACGCATCGGCCGCAAGACCCTAGGCAAGAAGATCCTCGAAGACGTACCGGTCATCCTGCTCGCCTACGACCTGCTCGAATGGCAGGGCCACGACCTGCGCAGCCAGCCGCAACGTCAGCGCCGCGCCGAGCTGGAACGGGTGGTGGCGCGCTGCGCCAGTCCGCTGCTGCGCCCCTCGCCGCTGCTGCACGGCAAAGACTGGCAGGATCTCGCCCGCCAGCGCGAGGCCTCACGCACCCTGGGGGTCGAAGGCATGATGCTCAAGGCCCAGGATTCGCTCTATGGCGTCGGTCGTACCAAGGACATGGGCACCTGGTGGAAATGGAAGGTCGATCCCTTCTCGGTGGATGCGGTGCTCATCTATGCCCAGCGCGGCCATGGGCGGCGTGCCAGTCTCTATTCCGACTACACCTTCGCCGTCTGGGACGGTCCGCCGGAGAGCAGCGAACGTACCCTGGTGCCCTTCGCCAAGGCCTATTCGGGGCTTACCGACGAGGAGATGCGCAAGGTGGATGCCATCGTCCGCCGCACCACGGTGGAGAAGTTCGGCCCGGTACGCAGTGTCGAGCCGACCCTGGTGTTCGAGCTGGGTTTCGAGGGCATCGCCCTGTCCAAGCGCCACAAGAGCGGCGTCGCCGTGCGCTTTCCGCGGATGCTGCGCTGGCGCCACGACAAGCCGGTGGCCGAAGCCGATACCCTCGACATCCTGCAGCAGCTGCTGGCCTAGCGGATGACCGGCCAGGCACCGCCACCGGTAGCCGATGGTGCGATAGGCGCGCCGCAGGAACCCCGCTGGGCCTTGGCGCTCGCTTGCCTCCCGGCCTTGGCGGCGATCCTGCTTGCCGGCTGGTGGACGGAGGCTTGGCTGCCTTGCGTGGTAGCCCTGGGTGGCGCCTATACCGTCGGCTTCGGCGCCTACAAGAGCTTTGCCGCCGAGCCGCTGGCACCCATGCTGGTGGCCGCTCTGGGCATGGCCTTTTCCGCCGTGGTCGGCTCGCTGCTCGGTCACCAGTTGCCAGCCCTGGTAATGGCCGGGGCGCTGTGGGCAGCCTGCTGCGCCTGGCTGTTCGCCGTCGGCAACGGCCCCTGGTGGATCACCCAGCAGTGGACGGTGGCCCTGCTGGTCGCTGGTGGCTTTCCCGGTGATCTGCAGCAAGCCTTGCTGCGGGGCGGCCTGGTACTCGGCGGTGGGCTGCTGCAACTGCTGCTTTTCGCCCTGGTGCAAAAGGCCCTCTACCGCTCCCAGTGGCGGCTGCGCACCGGCTCCCTCAAGGCCCATCTCTGGGAAGTGGTAGCCCTGTTCGCCGACAGGTTACGGCTCGGCCGCTACGGCTTCTATGCGGCCGCCGTGGTCGCCCTCTGCCAGACCCTGACCGGCCTGCTCGACTACGGCCACGGCTACTGGGCGCCCATGACCGCCCTGCTGGTGCTCAAGCCGCGACTGGGCGACACCTGGCGGCGCGGCCTGGGTCGGCTGGGCGGCACCCTGGCCGGCTGCCTGCTGGCGGGCGCGGTGGTCTGGCTCGACGATACGCCCGCCGTCCTGGCCGGTGCCTGCCTGCTCTGCGCGGCGGGTGCCTATCTGCTGCAGGACGGGCGCTACTCGCTGCAGACGCTGTTCATCACCGGCACCACGGTGCTGATGGTGGCCCTGGCCGGCGCCCCCGAGGCGAGCATCGCCCGGGAACGGATCGGCAGCACCCTGCTGGGCGGTGCGGTCGCCCTGCTGTTCCTGGCGCTGGAAGCGGGCGTCGAACGAGGACTCGCCCGCCTTCAGCGACGCCGCCGGTTGCGCCAGGCGAACACCAGCAATCCTAGCAAGGCGCCCAGGTAGCTGCCATCGTGCATCCAGGCCGCCAGCAGGAAGCCACGGCTGTCCTGCACGCAGGCAGGAACCCGCTGCACGCTGCCCAGCTCCAGGACGAGCCAGCCCAGGCCCAGGCCTAGCACGGCGCAACCCAGCGCTCCGAGCAGGACGGCCACGCTACCGCGCCAGAGATAGCGCTCCGTGAGCGGACGTCCGCGCGCCAGCCAGAGCAGCGCCAGACCCAGCGGCAGGCCTGCCACCGCGCCGGCCTGCAGGCCGACCCTCGCCGCTCGCCAGCGCGGCGCCACATCGGTGTCGAGCAAACCGAACTGCGGAAATTTCAGGCAGTGGAAGTAGTCCGGACCTATGCGGTAGCTGAGCTGGTCATGCAGCGCCCCATAGAGCGCGGCCAGGGCGATCAGCGCCAATAGCCTGCCCAGGCCTCGCGCCACCGGCTAGCCCAGGGCCTTGTGGTAGCTGTGCAACCCCGTTCCCAGCGGTCGCGGCAGAAAGCCGCAGTGTTGGTAGCCACACCGCTCATAGAAGGCTGCCGCCTGGGCAGTGCGCAGATACGCGACCTGAGCACCCTGGGCGCGTGCCTTAACTTCCGCCTGCTGCAGGAGTTGCCGACCCAATCCACGCTGGCGATGCCCCTCATCCACCCAGAGCACCTCAATCTCCAGACCCTGCCAGAACACTCGCCCCAAGAGGCCGGCAATGACTCGGGAATCCTCGATGATGACCAACTGTAGCGGGACGTCGGCCGACTCATCGGCCAACTGCGGGTGCTGAGCGCTGACAAACGCCTGGAAACCCTGGGCCACCGCTGCCGCCTGATCAACGCTCGCCTGATGAACCCTGGCCAGCTGTACAGCCTTGCCCCGAACAGCCATTGTTTTCGCTCCCGTTTCCTTTACACCCAGCCACGGCGGATGATTGCTACCGAACCGATACGACCGCTTATCGAATCGGCTCTTCTGCTACCTTTCTGCCCACCTTTGGCACAGGCGTATCTTTTTAGACCCAAAGCGGTGCGTTCGTCCGCCCTGGGCAGGAAAGCCGCGCCTTTCCGGTGCATAATGCGCGCCGCTCGGCTGGGTCGGCTGCGACAGGATGTAACCAACGCGGCAACCGCGTACAGATTTGGGACGATCTTCGCCGACTGGTAAGCTTATTGCTCCCGCGAGGGCACGGGCGTCGTACTGGCGCCATGATTTCATCCACATTCGCACTAGGATCCGACATGAAAAAAAGCTGGCTGACTCTCTCTGCGCTCGCCCTGTGTCTGGCCGCCGGTTCGGCGATGGCCAAGGAATGGAAAGAGATCCGCTTCGGTGTGGACACCACCTACCCGCCTTTCGAATCCCAGGCCGCCGATGGCAGCTTCGTCGGCTTCGACATCGAACTGGGCAACGCCATCTGCGAAAAGCTGGAAGTGAAGTGCAAGTGGGTGGTGAGTGACTTCGACGGCCTGATCCCCGGCCTGCGGGCGCGCAAGTTCGACGGCATCCTATCCTCGCTGACCAAGACCCCGGCCCGTGCCGAACAGATCGACTTCTCCGACCTGCTGTGGTCGGGTCCCTCCTCCATGGTCGTCAAGGAAGGCTCCAATCTGCAGGCCACTCCGGAAAGCCTGAAGGGCAAGACCGTCGGCGTGCAGCAGGGCACCATCCAGGAAACCTTCGCCAAGCAGAAGCTGGCGCCCAACGGCGTCAACGTCCAGAGCTACCAGAACCAGGATCAGGTCTATGCCGACCTGGTGTCGGGCCGTATCGACGTCGCCATGCAGGACATGCTGCAGGCCGAGGGTGGCTTCATGAAGTCGCCCCAGGGCAAGGGCTACGTCAACACCGCCATCCACGACGAGCTGCTGCCGGCCGATACCGCCGTCGGTATCCGCAAGGGCAACGACGAGTTCAAGACCTTCGTCAACAAGGGCATCGCGGCCATCCACGCCGACGGCACCTACGACAAGATCCAGAAGAAGTACTTCGGCGACCTGAACCTCTACGATCCCAAGTAAGGTTCGCTCGGCAGACGCCCCCGGTGCCACCGGGGGCGTTTTACGTATGACCGTTGGCGCTCACCGTGCTCGCGGCCTCACCAGGCGATTCTCCCAAGACGCATGCAGCAGAATTCCTTCGACTCCTTCTTGCAGTCCATCGGACTGGGCACGCTCAGCCTGCATGGCTACGGCCCGCTGATCCTGGAAGGCACCCTGACGACCCTCAAGCTCGCCGGCTTCGCGCTGGTGGTGGCGGTCATCCTCGGCCTGCTCGGCGCCTCGGCCAAGCTGTCGCGCCTCGCGCCCCTGCGCTTCATTGCCCAGAGTTACACCACCCTGATCCGTGGCGTGCCCGATCTGGTGCTGATGCTGCTGATCTTCTACAGCCTGCAGAACTGGCTGGGCGCCCTCACCGACTACATGGGTTGGGATTACATCGACATCGATCCCATGGCCGCCGGTATCGCCACCCTCGGTTTCATCTACGGCGCCTACTTCACCGAGACGTTTCGCGGCGCCATCCTCGCCGTGCCGCGCGGTCAGGGCGAGGCTGCCGTGGCCTATGGCCTGACCCGCTGGCAGACCTTCACCCTTATCACCTTTCCGCAGATGATGAGATTCGCCCTGCCCGGTATCGGCAACAACTGGCAGGTGCTGCTCAAGGCCACCGCGCTGGTCTCCATCATCGGCCTGGCCGATCTGGTCCGCGCCTCCCAGGAAGCCGGCAAGGGCACCTTCAAGCTGTTCTACTTCCTGATCGTCGCCGGCGTCATCTATCTGCTCATCACCGCCGTGACCAACGCCATCCTCGGGGCCCTGGAACGGCGCTATCACGTCGGCGTGCGGGAGGCCAAGCGATGATCGAACTCCTCCAGCAATACTGGAAGCCTCTGCTGTGGACCGATGGCTACCACATCACCGGCCTGGCCATGACCCTCTGGCTGCTGGTGGCCTCGGTGGTGATCGGCTTCGTCGTTTCGGTGCCCCTGTCGGTGGCCCGGGTGTCCGAGCGCCGCTGGCTGCGCTGGCCGATCGGCTTCTACACCTACGTCTTTCGTGGCACCCCGCTCTATCTGCAGCTGCTGATCTGCTACACCGGCATCTACAGCCTGGGCTTCGTGCGTGACCAGCCCATGCTGGGCAGCTTCTTCCGTGACGGCCTGAACTGCACCATCCTGGCCTTCGCCCTGAACACCTGCGCCTACACCACGGAGATCTTCGCCGGGGCCATCCGCAACACGCCCCATGGCGAGGTCGAGGCGGCCAAGGCCTATGGCCTGGACGGCTGGCGGCTGTACGTGCACGTGATCCTGCCTTCGGCGCTGCGCCGCTCGCTGCCCTTCTACAGCAACGAAGTCATCATGATGCTGCACTCCACCACCCTGGCCTTTACCGCCACGGTACCGGACCTGCTCAAGATCGCCCGCGATGCCAACACCGCCACCTTCCTGACCTTCCAGGCCTTCGGCCTGGCCGCGTTGCTGTACCTGGCGGTGTCCTTCATCCTGATCGGCCTGTTCCGCCTGGCGGAGCGCCGCTGGCTGGCCTTCCTCGGCCCGACCCACTGACCCAAGCGGCCGCGCCTGGCGCGGCCCCGGAGTTGTCATGCGCCATCTCACCCATCCGCTGGTCGCCCCGGTCCCGGGCACCGAGCGCTGCATCCACAGCTTCCACTTCGGCCCCGCCGAGAGTGGCCGCAAGGTCTATATTCAGGCCTCGCTGCATGCCGACGAATTGCCCGGCATGCTCACCGCCTGGCACCTCAAGCAGCGTCTCCGGGCGCTGGAAGCCGCCGATGAGCTGCTGGCGGAGGTGGTGCTGGTGCCGGTGGCCAACCCCATCGGCCAGGACCAGCAGGTCGCCGACGTGCACCTGGGTCGCTACGAGCTGGAAACGGGCCAGAACTTCAACCGCCGCTTCCGCGACATGACCGCCCAGGTCGAAGCCGCCATCGCCGAGCGCCTGGGTGACGACGTGGCCGCCAACCAGGCCCTGGTACGCGAGGCCTTCCGCACGGCCCTGGCCGCCGAAACCGCCAGCACCCAGCTCGACAGCCAGCGCCTGACCCTGCAGCGCCTGGCCTGCGACGCCGAGGTGGTGCTCGACCTGCATTGCGATTTCGACGCCGTCGCCCACCTCTACACCACGCCGGAAGCCTGGCCCCAGGTGGAGCCGCTGGCGCGTTACTTCGGTTCCGAGGCCAGCCTGCTCGCCACCGACTCGGGCGGCCAGTCCTTCGACGAATGCTTCACCCTGCTCTGGTGGAATCTCCATCAGCGCTTCGGCGAGCGGCTGCCGCTGGGCAGCCTGTCGGTGACCCTGGAACTGCGCGGCCAGCTGGACGTGCGCGACGAACTCGCCGCGGCGGACGCCGAGGCCATCGTCAACTACCTACGTCATCAGGGCTTCCTGAGCGGCGTCGCCGCACCGCTGCCGCCCCTGCTGCAACCGGCCACGCCCCTGGCGGCGGTCGAGCCCGTGGCGAGCTCCCAGGGGGGCGTGCTGGTACTCAAGGCCCAGGTAGGCGAGCGCATCGAGGTCGGTCAGGTGCTGGCGCAGGTCATCGACCCCATCAGCGATCGCGTGGAGGAGGTCCGCAGCGCCGTCGCTGGCATCCTCTATGCGCGCTCCAATCGCCGCATGGCCACGGCTGGCATGGTGATCGCCCACGTGGCGGGCACCGAGGCCTATCGCAGCGGCTACCTGCTCTCGCCGTGACCCCTACCCCTTTTCAGCTGTGGAATCCCTATCCATGTACAAACTGACCGTCGAAGGCCTGCACAAGCGTTATGGCGACCACGAAGTGCTCAAAGGCGTCTCGCTCAAGGCCAAGACCGGCGATGTGGTCAGCCTGATCGGCGCCAGCGGCTCGGGCAAGAGCACCTTCCTGCGCTGCATCAACTTCCTCGAGCAGCCCAACGCCGTGACCATGACCCTGGACGGCGAGCCCATCCGCATGGCCGAGGATCGCGGCGCCGTCCGGGTGGCCGATGCCGCCCAGTTGCAGAATCTGCGCACGCGCCTGGCCATGGTCTTCCAGCATTTCAATCTCTGGAGTCACCTGAGCGTGCTGGACAACATCACCCTGGCCCCGCGCAAGGCCCTGGGTGTGGGCAAGGCGGAAGCCGAGGACCGTGCACGCACCTATCTGGAGAAGGTCGGTCTACCGGCACGCGTGGCTGACCAATATCCAGCCTTCCTCTCCGGAGGTCAGCAGCAGCGGGTCGCCATCGCCCGCGCCCTGGCGATGGAACCGGAGATCATGTTGTTCGATGAACCCACCTCGGCACTCGACCCGGAATTGGTTGGCGAGGTGCTCAAGGTCATTCGCGCCCTGGCGGAAGAAGGCCGCACCATGCTCATGGTGACCCACGAGATGGCCTTTGCCCGCGAGGTGTCTTCCCAGGTGCTGTTCCTGCACCAGGGGGTGGTGGAGGAAGAAGGGCCGCCAAGCGAAGTACTGGCGAGTCCGCGGAGCGAACGTCTGCGCCAGTTCCTCAGCGGCAATCTCAAGTAGGCCTCGGGTCCCTGCCTGGGACCCCATGCGAACCAGGCGGCGCCAGCCACCCAGGTTCGCACCCGCCGCTGCCGAGGTCGCTTAGCGACGCTGCTGCGCGCGACGCCGTTGGGCGGCCAACTGCTCGCGCTCGCGACTGGGAATCGGGATGGCCTTCACCAGGCCGAGTCGGGCGAGCAGGTCCAGCATCAGAGCTTGTATACGGTCGTTCATGGAAACTCCTCGAGCCAGCGCTCAGTCAGGGACAGCTACAGCGGGCAGGGCGTGCTGCCCTCCTCCACAATATTGAGTCTTCACCGACCGATTCAATCCACAGGGCTGCGGTTGTTCGTCGCAACAAGGCTGAGCTTTGTCAGAAAGTATGTCTCTAGGCTGCCTGCCAGAGATGTCAGCTAGCAGACGTCACTGATTGGCCAGATGCCGATTGTTATTGGAACCCATAACAAATCTGTCTGTCTTGATCTGCGTGGCGAGTTCAATCCACCTCTCGAAACCTGACGAATGGTGAAAAAACGCTGCCTTCGTTGGTTATCATCCCAGAGTGATAACGGGTTAGCCGCGGTTCCTCATCCAATAACAACGATGTCATCAGGGTGTCCGCACTCCGATGTTTTCCCTGCTTGTTGTTATCTCCATTACTTCTATCAGGCGCGTCACCAGCACAGCGGGAGTGCTTCCATGAACAGATCCTTACCTCTATTTCTCGTCCTCGGACTCCTGGGCAGCCCGGTGATGGCGGCCAGCTGGGGCATGCAGCGCGAGGTGGGGGATTTCGCTCTGAAGATGAGCACGGCGCCGTCCCGCAGCATGGCTCAGGGCCTGGTCGCGCCGAACTCCGCCGGCATGGGCGGCGGCTTCGATCTCACCCATGACAGCGGTCTGTACTTCGGCCAGTGGACGACCAACAATGCCTCGTCCGCAGAAGCGCCCCTGCTGGAGATGGATACCTATGCGGGCTACAAGCATCGCTTCGCGCCCGGCTACGGCTACGAACTGGGTGTGATCAATTACAGCAACCTGATCCAGAACGTCGATCCCAGCCGCGAGTTGTATTCCGGCATGACCGTCTATGGCAAGCGCCTGGGCGCGGCCTTTGCCAATGACCCCGGACGCCAGAACGCTTCGCTCTACGCCGACCTAGGTACCCTGCCGCTGATCAGGACCGGGGTCTCGCTCAAGTACACCAACTATGTGCTGGACATGCCCACCACCCTCGACAGCGGCGGCATGGTGCGCAGCTTCAATGACTGGTCGGTGAATCTGAGTCGCAAATGGGTGAACACCCTGTTCAACCTGACCTACAGCGGCACCAGCCTGAGAGGCGCCGACTGCTCGGTGTATTCGGGTCACAACACCTATTGCGACAGCGCCCTGATGCTCAAGGCCTCGCACCCCTTCTTCTAAACACCACAGCTGTCCGCTACTGCCGCAACAGACTGCGCCCAAGCCCCACCTGGGAACGTTCCCGCCCCAGTTGCTGCAGGGCCTGCCGCGCCCGCACCTGTTCCCCGGCCTCCAGCTCGACCAGCCAATTGATCTTCGCCCCTATCCGGGTGGCGATGGGTACGCCATCGCGATAGAGCAGGCGATTGCCGGCCACGGCAGGCACCTTGGCGCCCGGCAGCAAGGTGCCGACCAGATTGAGCGGATCCAGCGCCGACACGCATACCCACAGATCCTCCGGCGGCCGCTGGCGCCATTCCCGCAAGGGTGCGATGGCGGCCGGATCGGCGAACTGCTCGCCGGACAGGCCGGCGATGAAGCGACCGCCCCGGATCTCGCCACGAGCCTCCAGACGATGGCAGGCGCGCAAGAGATCGCGCCAGGGGGGCAACACCTCGCTCTCACGCTGCAGCAGTTGCCAGCAGAGCACGCCATAGCGGCGCAGCAACAGCCCGACCAGCCGCTCCAGCAGGGCATCCGGCAACCGCTCCTCAGTAGGGACCTCGGCCAGTCGCAAGGCCGCCCAGCGCCCGGCGTCGTCCATGCCGCCATAGAGAGGCATTCGCCCGCGGCGCAGCCCGGTGCGGCTGCCGCGCTTGGCTGCTGGTAGCAACAGGGCGCGCAGACCGGCGAAGCTGTCGGCGTTGACCGCGCCCCTACCAACCAGCTCGCCCAGGGCCGCTTCCAGCTCGCTGCGCAACAGGCGCGCCTCGCCGAGCAACTCGTCGAAGAAGGAGGCACCGCGACGCGTCAGCACCTCCAGCACCCGCTGCCCCTTGGGCGACAGGGCCTCGGCCAGGGGTGGCGCGGAGAGGCTGTTCCAGTCGGCCAGGTGGCGCCGGGGCAGCAGGACGATGGGTGAACCCTTGACCGGGCCGCCGCCACCGCGTCCGGGTTGCGGCAGGCGCAGCCATACGATCCGGCCAGCGCGGCAGAGATCATCGAGGTGGGTAAACTGATAATCCGGCAGTCGACTGGGCAGGACCTCCCCTTCCCAGCCGGCGGCGGCGACCTCGAAGCCCTCCAGCAGGCCGATGACCTGCTCAAGGCCCTCGTTGCCTCTCAGGGTCGCCGGACCGACCAGATGGTGGTGCTCCAGGAGGAATCTCAGGTAGTCGGCCAGGGGCACCGGCTCGATGGCCTTGCGCAGTCGCCCCAGGGTATAGCGATGGATCCGCGCCAGCAGGTGGCGCTCGCACCACTCCACGGCGCTGCCTGCCTCGGTGAAGCGCCCCTGCAGCACATAGCCTTCGCCCTGCAGGGCCAGCAGGGCCGGGGTGAGACGCTCCGGCGGGAGCCCGAGGCTGGCGGCCAGCTGGTGCTGGTCCACCGGACCGAGGGCGGTCAGGCGCGCGCGCAGGAGTTCCACCAGCGCCCCCTCAGGATCCACCGGCGCCTTGAATCCGGGCGGAGGACTGAGCAGCGGCTCCGTGGGGGTATCGGGAAACAGCACCTGAAAGAGCGGCAGGCGCTCGGCCGCGATCCACAGGGTGAGCTCCGGCAGCCGCAGCCGCCCGGCTCGGCCGGCTTTGACCAGCTGGCGGGCCTGGGTCTGGTGCGGTGCCAACTCGGCCTCGGTGAGAAAGCCGACGCCCAACAGGGCTTCATGCAGGTCGTCGGCACTTTCCAGCCGTGGCCAGGCTTCTTCGCGCACTAGAGCGATCGCGGCGGGATCCAGGGCGCCCAACTCGTCGGGCTCGGCGCCGCCGAAGCGGCGATTCTGCACCGCGAGCGTCCGCCGCTCCTCGACCGGGGCATCGTCCAGATAGGCATAGGGCTTGGCCGTGAGCACCTCGGCGGCCAGTGGTGACGGCCCGGGCAGGTCGCGGGTGAGCAGGGTCAGCTGGCCAGAGGCGATGCGCGCCAGCAGCGCCAGCCAGCCACGGCTGTCGAGGGACTCGTGGAGGCAGTCGTCGAGGGTCTGGCGGACCAGCGGGTGATCAGGTACCTGGCGCTCGCCGGCGAGATTCTCCAGGCAGGCGACCTGGTCGGGAAAGACCGTAGCCAGGAGGTCTTCGCTGCGCATGCGCTGCACCTGGGTCGCCACCTTGCGCCCGGCGCTGAAGCGCGGCAGGGCCAGGGCCGTGGTGGCATTCCAGCGCCAGCGCACGGCGAACAAGGGGGCGTCGAGCAGCGCCTGGATCAGCACGGTTTCGCCGGTGGCCGGATGCAGGTAGCGCCAGACCTCGTCGAGGACGAAGCTGTGGCTCGTCGCCAGCGAGAGGATCAGGGCATTCTCCGTGGCCGCCGCCTGCAGCTCAACATTGAAGTTGCGGCAGAATCGCTTGCGCAGGGCCAGGCCCCAGGCGCGGTTGATGCGGCTGCCGAAGGGCGCATGGATGATCAGCTGCATCCCGCCGGCCTGGTCGAAGAAGCGCTCCATTACCAGGGTCTGTTGGGTCGGCAAGGCGCCCAGCGCCTGGCGCGCCCGACCCAGATAGTCCACCAGTTGACGGGCCGCGCCCTCCTCCAGCGCATAGGCCGCGCCGATGCGGACGATGGCCGGTTCCGGCGGCTCTTCGGCACCGGGCAGCAGCGGTTCGAGCTCCGCCCGCAGCCGCGCCAGGCCTGCAGACAATTCATCGCTACGTCCTGGGGCCTCGCCGTGCCAGAAAGGGATGTTGGGCGGCTGCCCCTGGGCATCCTCCACCCGCACCTTGCTGCCTTCGATCTTGACGATGCGATACGCGGTGTTACCCAGCTGGAAGACGTCGCCCACCAGGCTTTCGAAGGCGAAATCCTCGTTGACGCTGCCGACGGTATGGCCCTGGGGTTCGAGCAGCACACTGAAGTCGCCGCTCTCCGGGATGGTGCCGCCGCTCATCACCGCAGTCGCTTTGCCGCCCCGGCGGCCGCGCAGAAGCCCATTGACCGCATCCCGATGGACGTAGGCCGCCCGCGGACCGCGGCGATCCGTATAGCCCTGGCTAAGCATCTCCACCACGGCTCGGTAGTCGGCTTCGCTCAGCCCGGCATAGGACTCGGCCTGGCGCAGCACGGCCAGCAGGCCGGCTTCGGACCACTCCTGGCAGGCCACCTCGGCCACCAGCTGCTGCGCCAGTACATCCAGCGGCGCCACCGGGATGTGCAGGGTATCCAGGTCACCACGGCGCACGCAGTCGAGCAGCGCCACGCACTCGACCAGGTCGTCCCGCGAGGTGGGAAACAGCCGGCCCTTGGGCAGGCCACCGACCTGGTGGTTGGCGCGCCCGACCCGTTGCAGAAAGGCGGCGATGGAGCCCGGCGAGCCGATCTGGCAGACCAGATCTACATCGCCGATGTCGATGCCCAGTTCCAGGGAGGCGGTCGCCAGCAGCAGGCGCAATTCGCCGCACTTGAGGCGCTGTTCGGCGTCCAGTCGCTGTTCCTTGGCCAGGCTGCCGTGGTGGGCGGCGACCTGGGCGTTGCCGAGGCGATCCGAGAGCTGGCGCGCCATGCGCTCGGCCAGGCGGCGGGTGTTGACGAACACCAGGGTGGTGCGGTGTGCCTCGGCCAGTTCGGCCAGGCGGTCGTAGACCAGCTCCCAGGCCTGGGTGGACAGCATCGCCTCCAGGGGAATGGGTGGCACTTCCAGGGCCAGATCGCGGGCGCGCTGGTGGCCGATGTCGATCACCGTACAGGGCCGGGCCTGCCCCTGGGCATCGCGGCCGACCAGAAAGGCAGCCACCGCGGCCAGCGGCTTCTGGGTGGCGGACAGGCCGATGCGTTGCAGCGGACGCCCGGTGAGGGTCTCCAGTCGCGCCAGGCTTAGGGTCAGGTGACTGCCGCGCTTGACGTCGGCGATGGCATGGATCTCGTCGACGATGACGCCACGCACGCTGGCCAGCATCCGCCGCCCGGAGTCCGAACCCAGCAGCACATAGAGGGATTCTGGGGTGGTGACCAACAGATGCGGCGGCCTCCGGCGCATGGCGGCCCGCTCCTTTTGTGGCGTGTCTCCGGTGCGCACCGCCGTGCGTAACGCCAGGGGCGGTAGGTTTTGCGCCTCCAGCGCCGCGCTGATGCCAGCCAGGGGGTCTTCGAGATTGAGGCGGATGTCGTTGGACAGGGCCTTGAGCGGTGACACATAGAGCCAGAGGCAAGCCTCGGGCAGGCCACCCTCCTGCAATGCCTCCTGCACCAGGCCATCCAGCACCGCAAAGAAGGCGGTCAGGGTCTTGCCCGAACCGGTGGGGGCCGCCACCAGTACCGAGGCGCCGGCGCGAATGGCCGGCCAGGCCTGCCGTTGCGCCTCGGTCGGGGCGGGAAAGCGCGTCGTGAACCAGCTGCGCGGCGCGTCGTGAAAGTCCGCCAGGACGGCGGCAGGCGAGTTCGAGGTCATGCGCTCAATATGGGAGTGGCCACCGGGGGCCACAACCCAAGCCGACCGGCGGCTCAGGCGATGCGATTGCGCAATTCGCCTCCCTGCACCATCGCTTCGAGGTTAGCCAGCATCACCTGTTGCTGGGCCTGTTGGGCCGAAGCCGCATTGGCCGCGACATGGGGGCTGAGCACCAGGTTGGGCTGCTGGCGCAGGCGTTCGGGCACCTCGGGTTCGCGGGCGAAGACATCCAGCGCCGCACCGGCGATGACCTGCTGCTCCAGGGCCGCCGCCAGGGCCTCTTCGTCGACCACGCTGCCACGGGAGATGTTGACCAGATGGCCCTCCTCTCCAAGTGCGGCCAGGACCTCGGCATCCACCGCGCCCACGGTTTCGGCGCTGGCGCGTACCGCTACCACCAGCACATCGCTCCAGCGCGCCAGCTCCAATAGGCTGCCGTGGTAGAGGTAGTCCAGTTCCGCACGGGGCGAGCGATTGAAGTAGCCGATCTCCATGTCGAAAGCCTCGCCACGCCGGGCGATGCGCCGACCGATCTCGCCCAGGCCATAGATGCCCAGTCGGCGCCCGGCCAGGCCCGGCACCTGGGGCATGCGCTCGACGGCGTTGCCCTGCCAGCGGCCGCTGCGGACGAAGGCATCGCCCTGCAACAGGCAACGCGCGCTGGCCAGGATCAGGCCAAAGGTAAATTCCGCCACGGCGGTGGCATTGGCATCGCCGGCGGTGGTCACCGCGATGCCGCGCTCGCGACAGGCGGCCAGCTCCACGCCTTCGTAGCCGGTGCCGTAGCAGGCCACCAGGCGCAGCGCCGGCAGAGCGTCCAGCAGGGCGGCACGGGTCGGCAGGCCACCAATGGTCAGCAGCGCAACCGCCTCCTCGGCACCGACGGGCAGCGCCGTAGGATCGTTCGGCGAAAAGGGCCCGAGTACCCGGTAATGAGCTTCTAGCTGGGTTACCAGACCCTGGGGCAATTGCGGGGCCATCAGCAGCGTCGGTTTCATCTTGTAATACTTTCCTTGGCCAAAAAACCCAGCGTCGCCAGCGGAGGGCATGGTCGTCAACCATTCTCTTTAGGCCGCCGCTTGCGCCCCCCTTCACCGTGGCGGTGGAACCGACCCAAGCCCTTGAATGGCTTGGGTTTTCACGCAACTTGTGGACCTGATGCCAGGTCCGATCGGCGTCCGCCAACCACACAGGGATTTTTGGGATGAGTAGAGTTCTCCGCCAGGCCGGTACCGCGTCCTGCCTTGCCTTGCTGGCCGGTCTGCCGCTGAGCGCCGCGGCACTGGAATTCAGTGGCTACGGCCGGGTAGGTGTCGGCGGCGCCGCGGAAGGTGGCAAGCAGAGCTGCTTCCAGCTGCCCGGCGCACCGGCCAAGTACCGCCTGGGTAACGAATGCGAGACCTACTGGGAACTCGAATTGCACCAGACGCTGTACAAGGGCGTCGACGGCACCGAACTCAAGGTGCACGGCATGGCCAGCCTCTACAACGTCTACGACCAGACGCCGACCTTCAGCGGCGACAATGGCAACGTGCGCCTGCCGCAGATCTGGACCAGCCTCAGCCTGCCGGCACTCAATGGTGGCGGTCTCTGGGCCGGCCGCCGCTACTACAAGCGTCACGACATCCATATCAACGACTTCTACTACTGGAATCCGAGCGGTACCGGCTTCGGCGTGGAGGACTATGGCCTGGGCGACAGCGGTATGCGGCTGAGCTATGCCTTCAGTCGCGAGGACAACATCGACCAGCCGGACAAGGCCAACCGTCATGACCTCAACCTCGGCGGCATCAAGACCAATCCCGGCGGCGAGATCGAACTGGGGCTGTCCTATATCCAGCGCGCCGGCCAGGTGCAGAACGCCCACAGCGGCTGGTCGGCTACCGCCGAGCACAAGCAGGCGCAGTTCTTCGGCGGGGTCAATGTCTTCACCGTGCAGTACGGTCGCGGCCCGGGCACCGGACTGGGCGCCACCGGCAGCCTGACCGCCGACCAGGATTACGAAAGCCTGCGCGTGCTCGAATCGCCGCGCTGGCAGCTCACCCCGCGCTTCGGCGGCCAGTTGCTGGCGCTCTACCAGCGCGACTGGGCGCCGGGCGATGGTGGCCAGACCTGGTATTCCTTCGGGGTGCGGCCCAGTTACGCCTTCACCCGGCTGTTCAAGCTGCAGGTGGAATTCGGCCACGACCAGATCCACCCCGACAGCGGGGCCACCCGTAAGCTGAACAAGGTCACCGTGGCGCCGACGCTGGCGCTGGGCGGCATGGGGCTGATGGACCGCCCGGAGATCCGCCTCTACTGGACCTACGCCAGCTGGAACCACGGCGCCCAGGACGCTGCGGTGGCCGGCACGGCGCTGTCCGACAGCGGCGCCTTCGGCGATGCCCGCCACGGCAACAACTTCGGCGTGCAGCTGGAAACCTGGTGGTAGAGAGCGGCAAGCGAGACCGCCCGTCCTGAGCGGGCGAACTAAACCCCTGGCGCCCGGTCGGTTTCCTGACAACCAAAGGCCGACCAGGGAGAACGCCATGAATCCTCTCGCCCGCGCGCTGCCCGCAGCGAGTGACACCGCCACCACCCTGCTCGACCGCTACCAGCGCGTGCGCCGGGCCAGCGAGGCGCTCTGCGCCCCGCTCACCGTCGAGGATTACGTGATCCAGAGTATGGCCGACGTCAGTCCGCCGAAATGGCACCTGGCCCACGTCACCTGGTTCTTCGAGGCGTTCATCCTCAAACCCTTCCTCAAGGGTTACCAGACGCCCAATCCGGCCTACGACTACCTGTTCAACTCCTATTACGAGACCCACGGCAAGCCCTTTCCGCGGGCGGCCCGCGGGCACCTGTCACGGCCCGGCGTGGACGACGTCTATCGTTTCCGGGCGGCGGTGGACGCGGCCATGGCCGAGCTGCTCAGCGCCCCGCCGGCCGAGCACGCCGCCGAGATCGCCCGACGCCTGGAGCTGGGCCTGCACCACGAGCAGCAGCACCAGGAATTGCTGCTCATGGACATCAAGCACATCCTGGCGCAGAACCCTCTGCATCCGGTCTATCGCGCCGACCTGGTCAAGGGCGCCGCAGCTCCGGTGGCGCCCCTGGGCTGGGAAAGCCATCCAGGCGGCGTCCGTCACGTCGGCCATGGTGGCGAAGGCTTCGCCTTCGATTGCGAGACCCCGGTCCATCGGCAATTCGTCGACGACTTCCAGCTGGCCGATCGCCTGATCACCAATGGCGAATACCTGGCCTTCATCGAAGACAACGGCTATGGCCGCAGCGATCTCTGGCTGTCCGACGGCGCCGCCGCCATCCGCAGCCTCGGCTGGCAGGCGCCGCTGTACTGGCAGAAGCTCGATGGCGTCTGGCATCACTTCACCCTGGGCGGCCTGACCCCGGTGGATCCGGCGGCACCGGTCTGTCATCTGAGCTTCTATGAAGCCGATGCCTACGCCAGCTGGGCCGGCGCCCGGCTGCCCACCGAGGCGGAATGGGAAACCGTGGCGGGGCGCCAGCCGATCCAGGGCAACTTCGTCGAGCAGGATCACCTGCAACCGGTCGCCGGCGAAGGTCAGGGCATGCGCCAGCTGTTCGGCGATGTCTGGGAGTGGACCGGCAGCGCCTTCCGTCCCTACCCCGGTTTCAAGCCGCTGCCGGGCAGTCTGGGCGAGTACAACGGCAAGTTCATGTCCGGGCAGATGGTCCTGCGCGGTGGCTGTTGCGCCACGCCCCAGGACCATGTGCGCGCCACCTATCGCAACTTCTTCTATCCCACCATGCGCTGGCAGTTCTCCGGTCTGCGCCTGGCCAGAGAGGTCTGACCCATGGCTCTAGCGGTGCGCTTCTTCGATCAGCAACCGGTGACCGTCGCCGACAGCTCGCTGCGGGACGACGTGCTCCAGGGCTTTGCCCAGACCCCCAAGGCGCTGTCGCCCAAGTACTTCTACGATCAGCGCGGCTCCGAGTTGTTCGAGGCCATCACCCGCCAGCCCGAGTACTACCCCACCTGCACCGAAGAAGCCATCCTCGCCAAGGCTGCGGCCGAGATCGCTCGCCTGGCCGGCCGTGATGCCGCCCTGGTCGAACTGGGCAGCGGCGCCAGTCGCAAGGTGCGTCTGCTGCTGGAGGCGATGCATCCGGCCGGCTACCTGGGCATCGACATCTCCCGGGAATTCCTGCTCAGCAGCACCCAGCGCCTGGCAGCCGACTACCCCTGGCTGGACGTCAGCGCCGCCTGCGCCGACTTCAGTCGACCCATGACCCTGCCCGACAGTCTCGATGGCTTGCGGCCCATCGCCTTCTTTCCAGGTTCGAGCATCGGCAATTTCACGCCCGAGGAGGCGAGCGTCTTCCTGCGCAATCTGCACCGGATGCTGCCAGCGACCGGTGGCCTGCTGATCGGGGTCGACCTGATCAAGGATCGGGCGCGGCTGGATGCGGCCTACAACGATGCCGCCGGGGTGACCGCCGCCTTCAATCTCAACCTGCTCGAACGCATCCGCCGCGAGCTGGATACCGATCTGGATCCGCAGCGCTTCCAGCACCTGGCCTTCTTCAACGAAGAACAGGCGCGCATCGAGATGCACCTGGTCAGCACCCGCGACCAGACCGTACGTCTCGAAGGCCGCCGATTCACCTTCCATGAAGGCGAACGCCTGCATACCGAGAATTCCTACAAGTACAGCCTGGAGAGTTTTCGCGCGCTGGCCGAAGACGCCGGTTTCAAACAGGTACGGGTGTGGACCGACCCCAAGGCGCTGTTTGCCGTCTTCTACTTCGCGGCCTGAGCCTTTCGACAGATAAATGACGACTGGCAGAGTGTGAGGCGGGTGGTGAGGGAACTCTCGACCCGATCACGCTCTAAGTAGCAATCTGCTACTACAGCGCATCGAGACGTTGCTATGGAGCCTGCTCCACTCACTGCGGCCAATGAACGCCAGCGTCTTGCACTGCTGCGCGATCTCGCCTTGATCGACCGTCCTTCCGACCGTGCCTTTCAGGACCTCACCGCCCTTTGCGCACGGCTGTTCGATGTCCCTTACGCCATGATCTGCTTTCTTGACGGCCAGCAGGTCCATTGCCGGGCCACGGTGGGCTGTGAGCCCTTCACCGTGCCGCGTTCGCAGTCGTTCTGCCAGCATCTGCAGGAGACCGCTCTGCCGCTGCAGGTGGAAGACGCTCGCCACGACGTGCGCTTCGCTGGCCTGAGGGTAGTAAAGGGCGAGCCCAATATCCGCTACTATCTGGGCGCACCGCTGCGTACGGCCGAGGGGCTGATGCTTGGCAGTCTGTGCCTGTTCGATTCGGCGCCGCGGGCCGCCCTGTCGCAAGACCGGCTGCTGGGCCTGCAGCAGCTGGCGGCCCTCGCCAGCCAGCACATCGAACTGCTGCGTACCGAGGCGTTCTGGGATCCGGTCACCCAGTTGCCCAATGGCCAGCGTTTCATCGAAGACGCCGAAGGCCTGATCCGCGCCGGCACCCCGGTGGTGGCCGTGGCGGCCGACCTGTTCGCCCAGAGCTATCTCAACGACTTCATCAAGGCCATGGGCCAGGCCCATTTCGATGGCCTGCAACGCGCCATCAAGCAACACCTGCGCCGCCTGCTGCCGGCTGAACAACCGCTGTATCGCCTGGGGCCGGCACGCTTCGGCTTTCTCTTGCACGATACCGACGAAGCCGCGCAACAGGCGCTGCTCGAACGCCTGCAGCAGGAGTTGACCGGGGTGCTCGACTACAATGGCATTCCCATCCAGACCCGCCTGGGCCTGGGGGTGATGTCCCTGACCGACGATCATCCCACCGACTGGCTACGCGCCCTGATCGCCACCGCCGACGATGCCCGCGCCGAGATGCGCGGCTGCCGGCATTTCGATCCGCAGCACGACGCCGCCTACCGCCGCGCCTTTGCCCTGCTCAGCGCCCTGCCCCAGGCGCTGCGCGCCGACGACCAACTCAGCCTGGTCTACCAGCCGCGTATCGACCTGGCCACAGGTCGCTGTCATAGCGTCGAGGCGCTGCTGCGCTGGCAGCATCCGCACCTGGGCCCGATCGGTCCGGCGGAATTCATTCCGCTGGCGGAAAAGACCGCGCTGATCACCGCCCTGAGTCGTTGGGTGATGCAGCAAGCCATCGGCCAGGCCTATGCCTGGCAACGCGAAGGAAGAGGGCTGGGGGTAGCGATCAACATCTCGGCCCATGATCTGAACGATCCGGACTTCACCGAGCACACCACCGACCTGCTGCAGCGCTATCCGGTCAATCCCCGGCGCCTGGAACTGGAGGTCACCGAGAATGCCCTGCTGGGCGATGTGGCCCTGATCCATCGGCAGCTGGCGGCGCTACGCGAGCTGGGCATCGGCATCGCCATCGACGACTTCGGCACCGGCTACAACAACCTCTCGCACCTGCGCGAATTGCCGGCCGACACCATCAAGATCGACCGCAGCTTCGTCCGCGAGCTGACCCATCGCACCAAGGATCGGCTGATCGTCAGCTCGCTGATCGAACTGTCCCATCAGCTGGGCTTTCGCATCACCGCCGAGGGCATCGAGACCGCCGAGGCTTTGGCCAGCCTGCTGGCCATGGGCTGTGACGAAGGCCAGGGCTTCTGGATCGGCAAGCCCATGGCGGAACCGGAATTGCAGGCCTGGCTGCTGGTCCAGCAACCGGATCTGCAGCGCTCGACCCGCCGCGCCCCGGTCTTCCAGCTGTTCGACAACACCGCCAAGCACTGAGCCCGCCCTTCCCCGCGGTCTCGCCGCGGGTTGGCGGCTCAGGCCCGCCGCGGGATCACTCCTGGGTGCGCTTGCGCGGCGGCGCGAAGCCGTCGGCCGAGGTCGGCACCAGGGCACCGGGGCGACGCTCGGACTTGGCTTTGGCCTTGGTCTTGGCCTTGCCGTCCTTCTTGCCCTCGGTCTTTTTCTTCTTGACGCCCGCCGCCTTGCCGGACGCCTTGAGCTTTTTCGGACCGTTGTAGCTGGCCTTGAGACCCGGCAGGTGACGGCGCTCGAATCTCAGCTTGAGATAGCGCTCGATGCTGGACATCAGATTCCAGTCGCCATGGGTGACGAAGGAGATCGCCGTGCCCGCCTCGCCGGCGCGACCGGTACGGCCGATACGGTGGACGTATTCGTCACCACTGCGCGGCAGGTCGTAGTTGATCACCAGGTCGAGGCCTTCGACGTCCAGGCCACGGGCGGCCACGTCGGTGGCGATCAGCACCTTGACCGCGCCACTCTGCAGGCGCTCCACGGCCAGCTTGCGATCCTTGGTGTCCTTGTCGCCGTGCAGGACGAAGACCTTGAGACCTTCGGCCACCAGGCGGCCGGTCAGGCGATCGGCCTGCACCTTGGTGTTGGTGAAGACGATGGCCTTACGATAGGTCTCGTTGGCCAGCAGCCACTGCAGCAGGCGCTCCTTGTGCGGCGGCTCGTCGGCCAGGATCACCTGCTGCACCACGGCTTCGTTGAGTTCGCCGGTACGGTCCAGCATGAGATTCTGCGGCTCGCGCAGGACCTGCTCGACCACCTGACGCAGGCTGTTGCCACCGCTGGTGGCGGAGAACAGCAGGGTCTGACGACCCTCGCGCTCGCAGCTCGCGGCGATCTGCAACACGTCCTCGGAGAAGCCCATGTCGAGCATGCGGTCGGCTTCGTCCAGCACCAGCATCTCGATGTCCTTGAGATCCACGTTGCCGGCGTTGCGCTGCTCCAGCAGCCGCCCCGGGGTGGCCACCAGGATCTCCGGGTTCTTGCGCAGGCCGGCGGCCTGGACGCGGAAGTCCTCGCCACCGATCACCAGGCCGGCCTTGAGAAAGGTGAACTGGCCGAAGCGTTCGATTTCCTTGGCGGTCTGCTGGGCCAACTCGCGGGTCGGCAGCAGAATCAGGGCGCGAGCGCCGGAGCGGGGCTTGGGATCCTTGAGCAGGCGATCCAGCAGCGGCAACAGAAAGGCGGCGGTCTTGCCGCTGCCGGTCCGGGCGGTGACCCGCAGGTCATGGCCTTCCAGGGCCGGGCCCACGGCAGCGGCCTGGACCGGGGTGGGCGTCTTGAAGCCCAGGGTATCGAGGGCCTTGAGCAGGCGCTCGTGCAGAGCGAGTTCGGTAAACACGGGTAGACCTCGGTAAAGAAAGGGCGGCCGCCGCGGGCGACCGCGAGTGATCAGGGGACCAGACGGCTGCGGAACAGCGCCTGGTGCTCGCGGCACTGGGCGGCGGCGAGCAGGAAGACGCCATGGCCGCCACGCTCGAATTCGAGCCAGGTGAAATCGACTTCCGGATAGAGCGCCTCGACGTGGACCTGGCTGTTGCCCACCTCCACGATGAGGATGCCCTGCTCGGTGAGGTGATCGGCGGCCTCGGCCAGCATACGCCGCACCAGATCCAGGCCGTCCTCGCCACAGGCCAGGCCCAGAGCCGGTTCGTGCTGGTATTCGGCCGGCATGTCGGCGAAGTCCTCGGCATCCACATAGGGCGGATTGCTGACGATCAGGTCGAAGCGCTGCCCCGGCAGACCGGCGAAGCCATCGCCCTGCACGGTATAGACGCGCTCCTCCAGTCCGTGCCGCTCGATGTTCTGCCAGGCCACTTCCAGGGCGTCGTAGGACAGATCACCCAGGGCCACCTCGGCCTCGGGGAAGGCATAGGCGCAGGCGATGCCGATGCAGCCCGAGCCGGTGCAGAGATCGAGGATGCGCGCCGGCGTGGCCGGCAGCCAGGGCGCGAATTGCGCTTCGATCAGCTCGCCGATGGGCGAGCGCGGCACCAGCACCCGCTCGTCGACGGTGAACGGCAAGCCGCAGAACCAGGCCTCGCCAAGCAGATAGGCGGTGGGCACGCGCTCCTGGATGCGCTTGTGCAGCAGCACGCCCAGTTCGTAGCGCTCGTCGTCTTCCAGGGCGCAGTCCAGGTAGCGGTCGGCGGTGTCCCAGGGCAGGTGCACGGCGCCCAGCACCAGGGCGCGGGCCTCGTCCCAGGCGTTGTCATGGCCATGGCCGAAGAACAGCTCTTCGGCATGGAAGCGGCTGACGGCCCAGCGGATGTGGTCGCGCAAGGTGCGCAGGCGGGATTCGCTCATGAAAAGCTCCGGATGATCAGCCGCGCATTCTAACCCGCGCCCGGTCCGGCTGCAGGAACTTAACGTCCGAGCCCTTCTTCCTAAGCCTAGACCTTCAACGAGGAGAACATCATGAGCAAGACCGTAGCCGACCATCTCTGGGAGCGACTCGGCCAGTGGAACGTCGAGCGCATCTTCGGTTATCCCGGCGATGGCATCAACGGCATCATGGGCGCCCTGGGTCGGGTGGCCGACCAGTTCGACTACGTGCGGGTACGCCATGAGGAGATGGCCGCCTTCATGGCCTGCGCCCATGCCAAGTTCACCGGCGAGGTGGGCGTCTGCCTGGCCACCTCCGGGCCCGGCGCCATCCACCTGCTCAACGGCCTGTACGACGCCAAGATGGACCATATGCCGGTGGTCGCCTTGGTGGGCCAGCAGGCGGCCTCCTCGCTTGGCAGCGACTACCAGCAGGAAGTCGACCTGCACACCCTGTTCAAGGACGTCTCCGCCTACGTGGAGACGGTGGTGCATCCGGCACAGCTGCGCCATGTCATCGACCGTGCCTTTCGCGTGGCCATCGCCGAACGCCAGGTGGCCACGGTGATCATTCCCAACGACATCCAGCAACTGCCGGCGGTGGAAAGTCCGCCGCACCAACACGCCAATGTCCTCTCCGGTGCCGGTGCCATTCCGCCGCGCCCCTATGCCCAGGAAGACGACCTCCAGGCCGCCGCCGACATCCTCAATGCCGGCAAGAAGGTGGCCCTGCTGGTGGGCGCCGGCGCCCTGCAGGCGCGTAGCGAGGTCATGGCGGTGGCGGAAAAGCTCAGCGCCGGGGTGGCCAAGGCGCTGCTGGGCAAGGGCGTGGTCTCCGACGAGCTACCCTATGTCACCGGCTCCATCGGCCTGCTCGGCACCGAAGCCAGCGATCTGCTGATGAAGGAATGCGACACCCTGCTGATCGTCGGCTCGACCTTTCCCTACACCGAATTCCTGCCCCAGGAGGGCCAGGCGCGGGCCGTGCAGATCGACCTGCACGCGCGCAACATCAGCATGAGGTATCCCATCGAGCAGCCGCTGCTGGGCGATGCCGCCGAGACCCTGAGGCGCCTGCTGCCGCTGCTGGAGAGCAAACCCCATGACAGGTGGCGGGCGCGCATCGAAAAGAGCGTGGTCGACTCCTGGCACTCCATCGAGCAGCGCGCCCTGGCGCCCGCCGAGCCGATCAATCCGCAGCGGGTGTTCCATGAACTCTCCAGCCAGCTGCCGCAGGATGCGATCCTCTGCGGCGACAGCGGCTCCCATACCAACTGGTATGCCCGCGACATCCGCATGAGCGGCCAGATGCTGGGTTCGCTGTCGGGCAAGCTGGCGACCATGGGCTGTGGCATTCCCTATGCCATCGCCGCCAAGTTCGCCCATCCGGATCGCCCGGTAATCGCCCTGGTGGGTGACGGCGCCATGCAGATGAACGGCAACGCCGAGCTGGTCACCCTCCAGCAGTACTGGAAGAGATTCAGCAACCCGACCTTCATCGTCATGGTGCTCAACAATGGCGACCTCAACCAGGTGACCTGGGAGCAGCGCGCCCTGGCCGGCGATCCCAAGTTCGCCCCGGCTCAGGATGTGCTCGACTTTCCCTATGCCCGCTATGGCGAGTTGTTGGGCTTCAAGGGCCTGCGCATCCATCGCCCGGACGAGGTGGCCGATGCCTGGCAGCAGGCCTTCGAGGCGGATCGCCCGGTGGTGCTGGAGTTCGTCACCGACCCCAGCGTGCCTCCCTTGCCGCCCCATATCAGCTTCGAGCAGGCCAGGGCGTTCCTCGGCGCCATCGCCAGCGGTGACCCGAACCGCTGGGACATGCTCAAGCAGGGAGCCCGCCAGCTGCTGCGCTAGCCCGCGCGTCTCAGGCTCGCCAATAGCCGCCGAGGCGTATAACCTCGGCGGCCTGACCAAGCCTGGGGTATGAGCATGCAGTTGCCCGAGCACGACCGTTTCGATCCGCCGCCGCTGCGCTTGCGGCGACCCTTCCTGACTACCCTGACCGCCGGCCTAGGGATCTTTTCCGTCCTGATCGGCCTGGCCGCACTGCTGGTCGGCGCCGCCGCCTGGTTGCAGCCGCCACAGCTGGCGCCTTATCTGACGACGGCACGCGAGACTGCCCAGGGCTTCCTGGCTGGCGGTGCCCTGCTGTTACTGTGCGGGCTCTGGCTGCGCCGCCGCAGCCAGCGGCGCTGGCGCTATCGCAATGCCCTGAGTCTGGCGCCCGAGCTCAAGCGGCGGCGCTGATCAGGACCGCCGCAGCCGCGCCAGGCCACCACCCAGCAGACCGGTGAGGCAGCCCAGTACCAGGCCGCCGACATGGGCGCCATTGGCGATGGAGCCGAAGCCGAGCAGATCGAAGACGCCGGTCAGGCAGATCACCAGCCAGATCAGCATCATGGCTACCACGCCACGGGGCATGCGATAGGCCGGATTGGGCGCCAGCCACTGGAACAGCCAGCAATGGCCGAGCAGGCCATAGAGCACCCCGGACAGACCGCCGAACAGCGCCGGTCCGGTCCAGGCGTACTGCACCAGGTTGGAGCCGGCAGCGAAGGCCAGGGTCAGGAGCAGCAGCATCACACCGCCCTGGCGGAATTCGACGCGGCGACCCAGCTCCCAGTACCAGAGGGCGTTCATCGCCAGGTGCAGCAGGCCGAAGTGCAAGAAGATCGGGGTGACCAGCCGCCACCATTCGCCACGGGACAGGCTGATATCGAGATCGAGAAAGGCGATGTGCTCGGCGTCGATCAGGCGGAATTCCTGCAGCGTCAGGTAGTGGATCAACGCCAGGTTGTCGCCCAGTTCGGTGGCCAGGCCCAGCAGCAGGGTAACGGCGAGAAAGACGGCGCTGACCGGACTGGCCTTGAGTTGCGCCAGCAGGCCGAAACCCCGCGGGCTACGGGTAGCCTGGACCTCGCCGCGCGGATCGCCGTCGGGATAGCGTTCATAGAGCATGCGGGTCTCTTCGACCCGCGCCGGGTCCAGCACCCAGAGCACCTGGCTGTCGCCCTCCTCCACCACCCGATGGCGGATCTGCAGGCGCCGCAGCAGGCGGGTGAAGGCCAGCAGGTCGCGGCCCAGGGGCACGCGCAGCACGGGTTGCGGCTGGTTCATCGGCCCTCCTCGCGCTGGACATCGATCCAGACGAACTTGGCCGGGTCGATCTGGCGTTCGTCGTCGAGGCGGTAGGCCACCAGCTTGCCGTACTTGACCGCGCTGTAGTCCAGGCAGGCCAGGTTGGGTCGCAGGGGTTCGGGATGGCCATCGCGCCAGTAGTGGCCGACGAACAGCAGCGGCTCGCTTTCGCCATAGCAGAGCAACCCGGCCTTCTCCTCATCGCTCAGGCGTTCGCAGGCGATTTCCGCCGGCAGGGCATCGGGTTGGAAGACCACGTCGCCATAGGTCTGGGGATCGCGCTCCCAGAACTTGGTGCGAAAGCGCGCCCGCACATAGCCATCGCTGCCGGTGAGGCGCAGGCCATGGGGCAAGGGCAGCGACACGCCATTGAGCAGGCGCGAGGCGACCCGGCTGGCCAGGCTGCCACCGACGATGGACTGGCGGACGAAGTCCTCGTCGATGCAGGCATCCGGATAATGGTGGAGGAATTCGTCGATCAGCCGCTGATCCCAGCAGGCG
The DNA here is from genome assembly GCF_036884265.1 of Pseudomonas benzopyrenica. Classification (NCBI taxonomy): domain Bacteria; kingdom Pseudomonadati; phylum Pseudomonadota; class Gammaproteobacteria; order Pseudomonadales; family Pseudomonadaceae; genus Pseudomonas; species Pseudomonas benzopyrenica. The sequence continues at coordinate 3,003,321 of NZ_CP145723.1, forward strand.
TGGACGATGCGGAAGTGGCCGAAGTCCTTGCACAGCGGCAAGGTGTACAGCCAGCGCAGGTGATCCTGCCACTCCTGGTGATGATCGGCGAAGGCCGCCAGGGTCTCCTGGATCAGCTGACGGTGGCGCGGCGTATGCTCGCGCACCCAGGTCTGGCCGGTACCGGGTAGCGCCGGGGTGTGCCAGGCCAGGGCGTTGAGTTCGTGATTGCCGAGGATGCAGTGGGCGTGACCGCCCTCGACCATAGCGCGCACGCGGCGCAGCGAACCGCGGATACGCGGCCCGCGGTCGACCAGGTCACCGAGAAAGATCGCCTGGCGCTCGGGGTGCTGCCAGACGCCATCCACCTGTTGATAGTCGAGGCGCTCCAGCAGCAGGTCCAGGGTATGGGCGCAGCCGTGGAGGTCGCCGATCAGATCGTAGCCCAGGGGCATCAGTCGTCTCCCAGGCGACTGCCCCAGCCGAGCTTGGTCCGGCAGATCTCGTAGTAGTTGTGATCCAGCGGATGGATCAGCCTGAGCTTGTGGGGCTTCTTCTGAATGGTCACGGTATCGCCGGGTGCGCAGGTGAAATGATTCTGGCCATCACATGAGACCTGCGGATAGATCGTCATGTTCGGCGATACCAGGATCGACAGGGTGCTGTCGCCGGACACCACGATGGGTCGGCTGGACAGGGTATGGGGATACATGGGCACCACCACGATGGCATCCAGCTTGGGATGCATGATGGGGCCGCCGGCCGACAGCGAGTAGGCGGTGGAGCCGGTGGGGGTGGCGACGATCAGGCCGTCGGCGCGCTGGCTGCAGACGAACTGGCCATCGATGTAAAGCTCGAACTCGATCATCCGGGTGGACTTGCCGGGGTGCAGCACCACGTCGTTGAGGGCATCGCCCTGGCCGATCATCTCGCCGCCGCGCTCGACGAAGGCATCGAGCAGAAAGCGCGTCTCCATCAGGTACTGGCCGTCGAGCACCTCGGCGACCTTGGTTTCCAGCTCGTCGGGACGGATGTCGGTGAGAAAGCCCAGCTTGCCGCGGTTGATGCCCAGCACCGGCACCCGTGGCCGCACCAGAGCGCGGGCGGCGCCGAGCAGGCTGCCGTCACCGCCGACCACGATCACCAGGTCGCAGATCTCGCCCATGAGCTTGCGCGACACCGTCTGCAGGCCGTGCCCGGGCAACACCTCGGCAATGGTGTTTTCCAGGATGACGTTGCGCCCGCGTTGCAGCAGGAAGGTCTTGAGCCGGCGGATGGTGTCCAGCACCTGGGTGCTGCCGAGTCGACCGATGATGCCGATGTTACGAAAGGAGTCCATGACGCGCCGGCGGCCCCGTTGGCTGGAAAGTGCGGAAAGTATGGGCGAAAGCCCGTGGCAGCGGCAAACCGCCCTCATCCGACCACGGGTCGCCGCCGGCGATCCGCAGCGGCCCGGCTTGGCCTATGCTGGCACCATGACGCCCTTTGCCGAGCTGCACGCCCTACCCCGCCGCCTGAGCCAGCCCCAGGTGCGCGACCTTGCCTGGACCCTGGTCGCCCCGCCGCTGCTGACTGCCGCCGATACCCGCCACCCCCTGGCCGCCAGCGACTGGGCGGGCCACCCCGCAAGACTGGCCGACTGGCTGCGGCAACAGGACGCGGCACCCGCTGAATTGGCCGCGTGGCTTGCCCAGGGCAGCGACCGCCGCCTGGGCCGGCAGTACGAAAGACTCTGGCAATTCGCCCTGGCCCGAGCACCGGGCGTACGGCTGCGCGCTGCCAACCTGCCCCTGCGCGAGGGCGAGCGTACCCTGGGTGAGCTGGACCTGCTGGTAGAGGACGCCGAAGGCGTCCATCACCTGGAACTGGCGGTGAAGTTCTACCTGGGCGAAGGACCAGCGCAGGCACCACGCTGGCTGGGTCCCGGCGGCGAGGATCAGCTGGCGCGCAAGCTCGCCCATCTGCGCCAGCGCCAGCTGCCGCTGTCGGCCACGCCCCTGGCCCGGGCCACTCTAGCCGCGCTGAACATCGCTCCGCCGCAGGCGGCGCTGTGGCTGGGCGGCTATCTGTTCCAGCCCCTCGACCGCCCCCTGCCCTGGCCGACCGGTACCTTGCCGCCCCGGCAACCCCAGCTGTGGTGCGAGCGCGGACAGCTACCGGACGGCCCCTGGGAGGTGCTGCCCAAGGGCCACTGGCTGGCGCCCGCGGTCGCCGACACGCCCTGCCTGCCCTTGCCGGACGGCGAGCCGATCTGGCCGCAGTTGCTGGTGCGTCGCGACGCCCAAGGCGACGAGGACGCCCGACTGTTTCTGGTGCCGTGCGGTTGGCCGATTCAGCCCGCGGCCAACGCCGCCAGCTGAGCCTCCAGGGCGCGGCGGCCCTGCAGGCCGCCGCTGTGGATCAGCACCAGGCGACTACCCGGTGGCAGTGCGCCGCCTTCGATCTCCTGGCGCAAGGCCAGCCAGAGCTTGCCGGTATAGAGCGGCTCCAGGGCGATCCCGGTCTGCGCCTCGAAGTCCGCCATGGCCCGGGCCAGCTCGGCATCGATGCGCCCGAAGCCACCGCGGCTGGCGTCCAGCAAGCGCCAATTCGGGTTGGTGTGCTGCGCGAGCAGCCGGTCCAGGTTGGCTTCGACGCCATGCCCGGGCGGCACCGCCAGCCCACCCACCACCTGCCAGGCGGGATCGGCGGCGCGGATCACGCCGGCCAGAGTGGTGCCAGTGCCGGCGGCCAGCCAGAGTTGCTGGCAATCGGGCCAGCCCAGGGCGGCGAGTCCCTCGCGCAGCTCGGTAACGATCGCCATGCAGGTCGCGGCGGCCGACTCGTCGCAGCCGCCTTCGGGAACCGGCAGCAGCCCGGGATAACGGGCCTGCCAGGGTTGCCAGAAGTCGGCGTCATGGCGGCGGCGATAGCCGCCATAGCCCAGCCAGTGCAGGGTCATGCCATTGGCCTGCACGTCCTCGACGGTGGGCGTCAGGCAGGGCTCGCCACGCAGGAGGCCGACGGTGGCGAAGCCTTCCTCCCGGCCCAGGGCGGCCAGCGCGTGCAGATGATTGGAGTGGGCGCCGCCAAGGCTGATGAGCCCACGGCCCGCGCCCCGGGCCAGGCGTTCGCGCCAGGGCTGCAGCTTGTAGCCCTTGTTGCCGTTATGGGCGGCGGGACGCTGATCCAGGCGTAGCACCGCCAGGCGCAGGCCGCGTGCGGCCAGAGCGGCGAGCCGCACCTCCTGGAGTGCGGCGGGGGTGGGAAACGTCATCAGCCAGGGGCTCAGAGATTGGCGACGTCACCATCGCTGTCATCGCCGCGGTGCTCGGCGCACAGCGTCGAGTGCTGAGGATCGAACTGGGCCGGATGCTCCACTCGCACCACCGGTCGGCCGCAGCGTTCGCCGTCCACCTCGGCCAGGCACACCGGCTGCTGGTGATGCTCCAGCCAGCGCTGGTACTGATCGCGACTGACCTTGCAGTGCTCGGCGACATACCCTAGCGGATCGGCGCTGAAACGCGGGACATCCTGGCGACTGAGGATCAGATGACCGGCGCCAGGCTGGAAGGTGACGAACAGGATGCCCTGGCGCGCCAGGCGCTCCAACTGGCCTTCGTTGCTGTCGCCGATCAGCTGGGCGCAGCGCTCGCGCAGCTGGCGGATGTCTTCCTGCAACTGTCCGTCCAGCTCGTCGCGGTACTTGAGTTCCACCTCGCGGATGGTCAGCTGATTCTTCAGCTCACCCACCGCCGCGGCTACCCGGGCCTCGCTTTCGGCTTCGGACTGGATGCGCAGCGCCTCGATCTTGTAGAGGGCGTTGCGTTCCAGGGTGCGCATCTGTTCGTTGAGTTCTTCACGCTCCTGGCGGGCCAGGTCGTGCTGCTGCTCCAGGTGCTGGGCCAGGGCGGCATAGCGCACCTCCAGCTCGGCCTTGGCCGTACGCAATTCGTCGGCATCGCGCTGCAGGCGCGCCAGGTCTTCCTGATGCTGGCGGGTCAGGGTCAGCAGCCGGGTGCGCTGGCCGGCGATCAGCTTGTCCAGCGCCTCCTGGTGTTCCTGGGCGAGGATGCGGCGGACCCGTTCGAGACGGGCCTCGACGTCGATGCCATCGGCGGCGCTGGGATGGTATTCCCCGGCCAGCTCCACCTCGCCATCGCGCGGTGCGACCAGCCCCAGGCAATCGCGGATCGCCTGCCAGTCGTCGTGCTCGGCATCGCTGCGCGGATCCCAGAGATCGCCCTGGTGCCAGGAGATTGGACAATGGCTGCGACTGGCCAGGCGGATCGGCCCGGCGCCCAGGTCGGGACCGACCCCGCCGCGCTCGGCCAGCTCCACCAGCGGCAGGTCCCATTCCGGCAGCGGACTGCCCTGGGCATCGAAGGCCAGCAGGAAAAACACCGTGGCCTTGACCCGGCGATGGTCGTCCAGCAGCAGATAGACGAAGCGATGGCGCCGTCCGGCGCAGTCGAGCAGCGTCTGGTCGCCCTGCCAGAGCGCCTGAAAATCGGGAAACAGCAAGGCGCGATTCACACCCTGGTCGCCGAACCCCAGCACCACCGGGGTCAGTACCGCCTCTTCGTTCAACGTCTCTGCCATCTCTCGCCGCGTGCTCTGTCGATCCCACATGAATTCCGAGGCCGGCGTCTCGCCACCGGGCGACCGGACGTGCATCCGCGCCCGACCTCTGGCGGCGACGCCTGTATCTCGCGTCTCCGCCCGACTGCTCCGATGCGCCAGGCCCCCACCCGACGCATCAGGACGGCAGCTTAGCCAATCCTGGTCGGCGGGATGGAACAGAGGCCAGACATTGGGACGAGGGTCGGTCCGGATCGGATGTTATGCGGAGTGGATCACAGAAATCATCCCTGATTGCAACGAAGAGTTACAGCTCCGCGGCCAGCCGGGTGGCTTGATCGATGGCGCGCTTGGCGTCGAGTTCGGCGGCGACATCCGCTCCGCCCACCCGATGCACCGCCACGCCGGCGCCGAGCAGCTCGGCTTCCAGTTCGCGCAGGGACTCCTGGCCCGCGCAGAGCACCACGTTGTCCACGTCCAGCACCTGCTCGGCGCCATCGGGCAGGCGCAGGTGCAGGCCGGCATCGTCGATGCGCAGGTATTCCACCCCACCGAGCGCCTTGACGCCACGCTGCTGCAGGCGCGCACGGTGGATCCAGCCGGTGGTCTTGCCGAGGCCCTTGCCGGGCTTGCCCGGCTTGCGCTGCAGCAACCAGACCTCGCGCGGCACCGCCGGCAGCGCGGCCGGTGCCAGCCCGCCGCGGTTGCTGAAACTGGGGTCTATGCCCCACTCGCGGTAGAAGGCGGTGACGGGCTCCGCCTCTTGGTGGCTATGGGTGAGGAAATCCGCCACGTCGAAACCGATGCCGCCGGCTCCGATCAGCGCCACCCGCCGCCCCACCGGCTGGCGCTCCAGCAGCACGTCCAGGTAGCCCAGCACCTTGGGATGGTCGATACCGGGAATCGGCGGGACCCGCGGCGTCACCCCGGTAGCCAGGATCACCGCGGCGAAGCCCTCGGCCTGCAATTCGGCGGCGCTGACGCGATGATTGAGGCGGACATCCACCGCCAGTCGCTCCAGGCGACGCTGGAAGTACCTCAGGGTCTCGCCGAATTCTTCCTTGCCGGGAATGCGCCGGGCCACATTGAACTGGCCACCGATGCGCTCGCTGGCCTCGAACAGCACCACCTGGTGACCGCGCTCGGCCAGGGTGCAGGCGGCGGCCAGGCCCGCCGGTCCGGCACCGACCACGGCAAAGCGGCGTGATTCGGCGGCGGGCAGGATCTGCAACTCGGTCTCGTGGCAGGCGCGCGGATTGACCAGGCAGCTGGTCAGCTTGCCGGCGAAGGTGTGATCCAGGCAGGCCTGGTTGCAGGCGATGCAGGTATTGATCTCGTCGGCGCGGCCGGCGGCGGCCTTGGCGACGAAATCCGCGTCAGCCAGCAACGGTCGGGCCATGGACACCAGGTCGGCCTGGCCAGCGGCGAGGATGGCTTCCGCCACCTCGGGGGTATTGATGCGGTTGGTGGCGATCAGCGGCACCCGCACCCGGCCCTTGAGCTGTGCGGTGACGGCGGCGAAGGCGCCGCGCGGCACCAGGGTGGCGATGGTGGGGATGCGCGCCTCGTGCCAGCCGATGCCGGTGTTGATCAGGCTGACCCCGGCGTCTTCCAGCCAGAGCGCCAGCTGCAGGCATTCCTCGGGGGTGCTGCCCTGCTCCACCAGATCCAGCAGCGAGAGCCGAAAGATGATCAGGAAGTCCGGGCCGGTCGCGGCGCGGATGCCCGCGACGATGGCCAGCGGCAAGCGGCAGCGCTCGGCGAAGTCGCCGCCCCAACGATCCGTGCGGTGGTTGGTCCGTGCGGCGATGAACTGGTTGATGAAGTAGCCCTCGGACCCCATCACCTCGACGCCGTCGTAGCCGGCCTGTTGCGCCAGCGTGGCGCAGCGGATGAAGGCGGCGATCTGCCCCTCCACCTCGGCCTCGTCCAGTTCGCGCGGGGTGAAGGGATTGATCGGTGCCTGCAGCGCCGAGGGCGCCACCAGCTGGGGGTTATAGGCATAGCGACCGGCGTGCAGGATCTGCAGGCAGATACGCCCGCCGGCGGCATGCACCGCCTCGGTCACCGGCCGGTGGTGCTCGGCTTCCTCGGGCGTGGTCAACTTGGCCGCGCCCTTGGCCACCGCGCCCTCTTCGTTCGGCGCGATGCCGCCAGTGACGATCAGGCCGACCCCACCCCGCGCCCGCTCGGCGAAGAAGGCAGCCATCCGCGCGAAACCGCCCGGCCGTTCTTCCAGCCCCGTATGCATGGACCCCATCACCACACGATTGCGCAAGGTGATCGACCCCATGGGCAGGGGTTCGAGCAGATGCGGATAGCTATTCATAGGGGTGGTATTACTGGGGGCAAACTCGATCATGGCGGTCTCCGATGGTTGGCCTTTCTGGGAAAGCCTGGCGCCACGATAGGAGCGGCGCGCCCCGGCCTCAATCACCAGAAATGACAACCTCTTTACCCAAATGCACAGCCACCCCTTGGCAGTGGCGGTCTGGTCTCCTACCCTGAGCACCTTTATCTCACCCGGCCACAGGGGCCGGGACCGCTCTGGAGTGCCGATGCGCAAGCTCGTGTTCCTGGTGCTGATCGCCTTGTTCGCCGTGCTGGCGGGCTGGGTGGCCCAGCGGCCAGCCTTCCATTATCTGTCGGACCTACGCAGCAGCCTGGCGGTGGACCTGACCACCACGCCAGCCGCGGCCACCACCGGCAATCTATTGGGGATCGAGCCCGAGCTGATCGCCCTGGACTACGGCAATCCCGAGCGGCTGCGCCTCAAGCTCGACGCCTCTCTGGCCAACGCCCGCCGGCTGGGGCTGATCGGCACCCAGACCATCGTGGTGCTGCCCGAACACCTGGGAACGCCCCTGGCGCTGATGGGCGAGAAGCCCGAGGTCTATGCCGCGGCCCGCAGCGAAGAAGCCATCCAATGGCTGCTGCTGGGCAATCCGCTGCGCGTGGCCCGCGCCTGGTTCCAGACCGAGGGCGACCGGCGCCTGGCCGACAGCCTGTTGCGCATGAAGGCCTGGGACATGGCCAGCGCCTATCAGCAGCTTTTCGCCGGACTCGCCCGCCAGTACGGCGTCACCCTGGTGGCCGGCTCCATCGTTCTGCCCGGCCCGACCCTGGTCGACGGCGAGTTGCGGGTGGGCAGCGGACCGCTGCGCAACGTCACCTTGGTCTTTGGTCCTGACGGCAAGCCCCTGGGCCAGCCCCTGGTGCGACCGCTGACGACCCAGGCGCACGGCGATGATCTCAGTCCGCCCCTGCTGCGGCTGGAGACGCCCCTGGGCCGTCTGGGCGTCATCCAGGGCAGCGACACCGGTCGCGTCGGCGTGCTGGACGATCCCCAGGTGGACCTGCTGGCGATCCCTGCCCTCGCCTCGGGCACCACCCCCGCACCGGCGCCCTTCGATGTGCAGCGCCTGCGCGCCGCCGGCATTCGCGCCGCCTTGGAAGTGCAGCTGCGCGGCCGTCTCTGGGAATGGCAGGCCGCTGGCGGCAGCCAGGCCTTTACCCCGGATGCGGCAGCGGCCACCGATCCCGCCCGGGCCGGCAGCAAGCTGATCAATCTGCGGCTATGAGTGCGCCGGCGCTGCGCCTGGGCGATCTCTCCACCGGTTTCGTGCTGGCGTTGGCGGCTGCCGTCAGCCAGCGGGGGACCGATGCCGCCACCCTGCTGGCCCGCTTCGGCCTGACCGCGGCGCGGCTGGCCGAACCCGGCGGACGGCTGTCGATCCCTCACTACATGCGCCTGGGCCATGCCGCCTTGGAGTTGACCGGTGATCCGGCGCTGGGCCTGGCCATGGGCCAGGCGATGCGCCCGGCCTTGCTCGGCCTTGCCGGCATCACCGTGGGCCAGGCGCCGGACGTGCGGCATGCCGCCGAGACGCTGCTGACCCTGGAGCCGCTCTATGGCCGCAACTACCGGGGCCGGTCGCGCTATGCGGCCCAGGGCCGCGACGCCTGGCTGCACTTCTATAGCATCAGCCCCTACAACGGCTACAACCGCTTCGTGGTGGACGTGGTGCTCAGCGCCTGGTTGGCGCTGCTGGGCACGGTGGCCGGGCAGGCGCTGCAACCGCGTCGCGTGCTCATCGAATACCCCGCGCCGGCGGATCCGGCACCCTACGCGGCCGCCTTCGGTTGCCCGGTGGAATTCGGCGCCGCCGAGAATGCCCTGCTGCTCGATGCCGCCAGCCTCAGCCTACCCGGCCCCGAACACTGCCCGGCCACCTGGCGCCAGCTGCTGGCCCTGAGCGAAGCCGAGCACGGCCGCCTGACCCGGACCCGCGGCCTCACCGAGCGGGTGGTCGAGGTCATGGGGCCACTGCTGCGCCATGGCGAGCCGACCCTGGAGCAGATCGCCGGTCGACTGCGCCTGCCCCCTTGGACGCTGAGGCGCAAGCTGGCCGAGGAAGGTACCCAGTACCGCACCCTGCTCAACCTGACCCGTCGCGACCTGGCACTCGCCTATATCCGCGACACCGAGGCCAGTTTCGGCGAGATCGCCTACCTGCTCGGTTTCGCCTCTCCCGCGGCCTTCCAGCGCGCCTTCAAGCGCTGGACCGAACAGACGCCCGGCGACTGGCGACGGACCGCGCGCCTGGCCTGACCTGCGCGGTCCCCCGCCACGTGCGACCCAGGCGCTACCAGTCGCTGCCCTGCCCAAGCAGCTCCAGGGCGTGGTGGCGCAATTCCAGTAGCCGGGGATCATCGCGCCGTCGGGGATAGGAGCGATCGACGACGATCTCGGCCAGCACCCGAGCCGGTCGCGCCGAGAACACCAGTACCCGGTCGCACAGCAGCAGGGCCTCTTCGACGTCATGGGTGACCAGCAAGGCGCTGTAGCGCTGGTGCTGCCAGAGACGAATCAGCTCGCTCTGCATGGCGATGCGGGTCAGGGAATCCAGCTTGCCCAGAGGCTCGTCGAGCAGCAGCAGCCCTGGCTCGTTGACCAGTGCCCGCGCCAGAGCCGCACGCTGCGCCATGCCCCCGGACAGCTGTCGCGGATAGGCGTTGCGAAACTCCAGCAGCCCGACCCGGCGCAGGGCCTCGTCCACCCGTTCGCGCTGGGTGGCGAGCAGGCCACGCGCCTGCAGACCGAGGGCGACGTTGTCCCAGACGCGGCGCCAGGGATAAAGGGTGGGATCCTGGAACATCAGGACCCGGGAGTGATGCGGCCCCGAAATGGCGGCGCCATCGGCCAGCAGACTGCCACTCTGCACAGGCTCCAGGCCCGCCACCAGCCGCAGCAGGGTCGACTTGCCACAGCCCGAGGGGCCCAGCAACCCCAGGCTCTCGCCGGCCGCCAGTTGCAGATCCACTCGGTCCAGCACGGGCAGCGGGCCATCCGCCAACTCGAAGGCGTGACTCAGACCGCGCACCGCAATGACCATCCCCTTGGTTTCCGGGACTATCGAAGTTGCTGCACTCACCATTTCATCGTCCCCTTCTGCCAGGCCAACACCCGGTCGCGGATAGCGAACAGCAGGGTGATCAACCCCGAACAGAGCAGCGCCATCACCAGCAGTGCCGCATACATGTTGGCGTAGGCTGCCCAGCCCTGGGCCCATTGCAGATACCAGCCGAGACCGGCCTTGACCCCCATCATCTCGGCCACCACCAGCACCGAGAAGGAGGCTCCCAGTCCCATGAACAGCCCGACGAATACCTGTGGCAAGGCCGCCGGGATGGCGACCCGCAGGATCAGGAAGGCATTGCTCGCGCCCAGGGTCCGTGCCACCTCGTAATAGGCGCGATCGACACTGGCGACGCCGGACCAGGTCAGTACGGTGACCGGGAACCAGGTGGCCAGGGCGATAAGAAAGACGCTCGCGCTCCAACTGGTGGGAAAGAAGAAGAAGCAGATTGGCAATAGCGCGGTGGACGGGATGGGACCGAGCAGGCGCAGCACCGGATGCACCCAGTAGCCGATGCGCTGGGACCAACCGATGGCGAGACCAGCGAGAAACCCGCAGAAGGCGCCGGCGGCGACCCCGTTGAGCAACAGCCACAACGAGTGCGCCAGACTCAAGCCCAGCCGCGGCCAGTCGTCGACGAACACCTCGACCAGTGCCTGGGGCGGGGCGAAGAAGGGGACCGGCAGCAGCCGCAGCTTGGCGGTCGCCAGGGTCCAAAGCCCCAGTAGCAGGGGTAGCGCGATCAGCCAGGGCCCCGCACGCCGCAGCCTCGCCAGCAGCCGTTCGCTACGCCCGGGCAGCAGTGCCAGCAAGGCCAGGAGTCCGGCGACCACCGTGGCCGCTACGGCCAGTTCGCGGGTGAAAGGCCAGGGCCGCCCGTGCTCGGGATAGAACGGCAGGAACACCGCCAGGGCCAGCCAGGCCGCCGCGGCGAGCAGACCACCCCGCCAGGTGAGAGCGGTCGCCGGGACCGAGTGGATGCGCTCAAGCGAAGACGTCGGCATGGATGCTCTCCGCGAAGGCGAGGGGGTCGGTCCGCGGCCGCAGCACCTCGATCTGCTTGAGGTCACGGGCGTAGACGGCAATCTCCCTGACGAAGGCCTCGCCCACCGAGTAGTGAGCGTGGGTGTGTTCCCGCAGGATGGCCAGCAACTCCTCGTGGGAGCTGTTCACCGTGAGTGGCAGGAAGCGCTCGGCCACCACTTCGGGATGCTGCGCCGCCCAGGCGTGGGCCTGCAGGATGGCATGGGAGATGGCCGCTGCCACCGGCTTGTCCTGGCGCGCCAGGGTGCCGCTGACCCCGATCACGCAGCAGCTGAGGTTGGCGTAGTCCTCCACCAAGTTGTTGGACAGTTCGACGATGCCAGGCCGCTGCTTGACCCGGTACATCATGGGGTCCGAGCCGCTGGCCGCCTGGATCTCGCCCTTGTCCAGCGCCGGGCCGAGCAGGTCCACCGGATACACCCGCCAGGTGATGTCGCGGCTGGGGTCGACGCCATGGCGTTTGAGCATCAGGGCGAAGAAGTTCTTGTCCGCCGCGGCCATGTCGGTGACGCCGATGGTGGCCCCCTTGAGCGCCGCCAGGTCGCCGGGGCCGCCCTCCCGCGCCAGCAGTCGCAGGCAACCGCCGTGGGTGCCGCCAGTGAGCTGGACGTCGAAGCCCTGCTCCAGCGCCTTGAGCCAGCGCAACGCCATGCCCACTGCGGCGTCGGCCTTGCCGGTGGCCATGGATTCCAGCAGTACTTCAGTGGAGTTGCCGAAGTTGACGAACTCCACGTCCAGGTTGTGCTGTTTGAAGATGCCCTGGGTATCGGCGACGGTCACCGGTGCCAGGCAGACGGCATTGAGATTGACCGCCAGCCGCACCTTGCGCGGCTCCGGCAAGGCCCAGCGCGCGGTGTCCTGCAGGAAATCCACCGGACTGGCCGCAGGGGCCACCCCATGGCCGGCATGCCCTGCATGGACATCGCCCGCCTCGGCAGCGAAGCCCAGCCGGCCGACCAGCGCTGCAGCGGTAGCGGCACCCGCCATGCCGAGCAGGCGGCGGCGATTGAAGGTATGGATGGTCATGAAGCCTCCTGAACGTATCCGGGCAGGCTCCACAGCGTCGGGTGGCGTGCCGATGAAGATGTAAAGAACGGATGAACCGACTTGCGACGGCCGCGGCGAGCCGTCTCCCGTCATGCCCGAGAGGAGTGAATCCACGTGGGGCGCGCATTAGCGCTAAGGCCGGACCAGCGCGATCGAGCCGATTCCGAGTCAGGTACCAGGCGCCCGCTCGCTCCCCCTGCTGCGGACGCTGAGCCTGACCGGGAACCGACGTCAGATACGCCGCGGCGATCCAATAGCGCGACGGTAAAACACCGGCGGATCATTGGTAAAATTCAATTTAGAACTAATCTAATATGCAAAATTTACATTTAAGACCGATTGAATGCAGGACAGGCCATTTCTTGGCGTCGTCATTCGCCAGGGAGTCATCGCGCTGCCTGACGAGTCTATGAGGCCAGACTCGTCTTCCGGTACTGCTCAGGTCTTAACCATGTTCAAAGCCTTGCTCGCCCTGTTGCTGTTGTGCCTGGCATTGCCCCTGCGCGCCGCCGAACCCCCTGCCCAGGCAGCGGCCGGCCTCGACCCCCAGCAGGCGCGCCAGGTCGCCGCCCTGCTGCAGGATCCGCAACGCCGCCAGGAGCTGATCCTGACCTTGCAGGCCATCGCCAGCCAGCCGACGAGCACTACCGGGACGCAGGCGGCGCCGGCCCCTACGGCGCCCGCGGCCGCCACCGCGCCCAGTGCGGCCACCCCCCCGGCGGCAGGCGAAGAAAAGGCGCTGGTACCGCTGGAGGCCAATGGCCTGATCGCCCAGACCCTCAGTCGCGTCGGGCGCTGGGCGGACAACCTGGGCAGCGAGCTGAACCAGATACAGCGGGCCGTGCGTACCCTGCCGGACTGGTCGCGCGCTAGCTTCACCTCCGCAGCGGGTCGCCATGCCCTGTTGCAAGCCCTGCTGACCCTGGCCACCCTCTTTGCCGCCGGCCTGGTGGGCGAGTGGCTGATCCATCGGGCGCTCCGGCGCCCGCGGCAACGACTGCAGCGCCATGCCGATCTCGCCGACAGTCGCGCCCGGCGCCAAGCCCAGCAGACGGCGGCCCAGCAGCCTCCGCCTGAAGCCTCGGCGACCACGACCGAAGACACGGCTACCCGCCCCACGGAACCTGCTGTGGCGCTGGTCAAGACCCAGATCGATGGGGTGGATCGGCTCGAAGAGGTGCCCATCGCCCCGTCCGACAGCGCGGCGCCCGCACCAGCCGCGCCGGCGACCGAGTCCGCCGCCACCGATCCCACACCCGCCAACCGCGCCCGACCCAGCGCCGAGGAGCACTGGACCACCCTGCGGCACCTGCCCTTCGCCCTGGGACTGCTGTTGCTGGAAGTGCTGCCACTGCTGGCCTTCTGGGCCACGGCGGCGCTGCTGATCCACTATCTGGTGGGGTCGGATGCCAATCAGCGCGAGCTGGTCGGTGGCTTCCTCGGGGCCTATCTCACCACCCGCCTGGCGCTGATCGTCATCCGCCTGCTGATCGATCCTGCCGCCCACGGCATCCGCCTGCTCAAGGTCAAGACGGCCCTCGCCTGCACCCTGTTGCGCTGGCTGCACGCCTTCGTTGCCCTGGTCACCTTCGGCCTGGCGCTGGCCCAGGCCGCGGACATCCTGGGGGCCAACGAAGAGGGCCGTGAAGCCATCGTCAAGCTGGTCTCGCTGCTGGCCCATCTGCTGGTGGTAGGGCTGATCTTCCACATGCGTCGACCGGTGGCCGCGCGGATCGCCGGGCGCCAGGACGGCAATGGTGCCCTGACCGTGCTGCGCGCCTGGCTGGGTCAGGTCTGGGCCGTATTCGCCGCCGTGTTCGTCATGGGTGGCTGGACCATGTGGGCGCTGGACATCGAGAACGGGCTGCCGCGGCTGATGAATTTCGTCGCCCTCTCCGCCGGTATCGTCATCCTCGGACGCCTGGCGGCGGTGTTCCTGCTCGGCTTGCTGGGTCGGCTGTTCCAGCCGGCCACCACCGAAGGCGCCAGCGGCACCGAGCTGCACCTGCAGCGCTACTATCCGCTGGCGCGCTGGCTGGTGGGGGTGATCGTCACCCTGATCACCGTCCTGGCGCTGTTCCAGTCCTGGGGCTGGAGCGTGCTGGACTGGTTCGGCACGGGCAGCATCGGGCGCAGCCTGCTGTCCGCCTTTCTCACCATCCTCATCGCCGCCGTCATCGCCGTAGTGGTCTGGGAAGGCGCCAACACCACGGTAAATCGTCGGCTGAGCAGCTGGAACGAACGCGGCGACACGGTGCGGGCCGCTCGCTTGCGCACCCTGTTGCCCATGCTGCGCACCGGGCTGTTCATCCTGGTCGCGCTGATCGTCGGCCTGACCGCCCTGAGCGAACTGGGCATTAACACCACGCCGCTCCTGGCCAGCGCCAGCATCATCGGGGTGGCCCTCGGCTTCGGCTCGCAGAAGCTGGTGCAGGACTTCATCACCGGTATCTTCCTGCTGCTGGAAAACGCCATGCAGGTAGGCGACTGGGTCACCGTGGCCGGGGTCTCGGGCACCGTGGAATACCTGTCGATCCGCACCGTGCGCCTGCGCGCCGGCGATGGCTCGCTGCACATCGTGCCCTTCAGCTCGGTGTCGGCGGTCAACAACATCAACCGCGGGCTGGGCAATGCCGCCCTGCGCATCAGCGTGGGCTACGGCGAAGACATCGAGCGCGTCATCGCCGAACTCAAGGACATCGGCGCAGGCATGCGTGCCGACGAGGCCTTCAAGGACCTGATCCTCGCCGATCTGGAGATCTGGGGCGTAGATGCCGTCGACGGCGCCATGGTGACCATCGCCGGGCAGATGAGATGCCTAGACAAGGGCCGCTGGGGCGTGCAGCGCGAACTCAACCGACGTATCCTCGAACGCTTCCGCGAGCGCGGCATCGAGATCGCCAATCCGCGCGCCAGTCTGCTGCTGCCTAGCGAAGCCGGTATCGTGCCCTCCTCGCCCATCCAGCCACGGCCTGCGGAGTGAACCCCGTGCAGTATCGCCAAGACGCCTTCAACGGCCTGATCATCGATGCCGCCTCGCTGCCCGCCACCCGCGAGGCCTTCGCCCCGGCGCTGGCCGAGTTGCTCGACAGCGCCCGGCGCGACGGACGCAATCTGATCTGGCTGACCCTGCCGCTGGCCCTTGGCGAGCTGGTCGGGGTGGCCACCCGCGCCGGTTTCGTCTTTCACAACTGCCTGGAACAGGAACTCACACTAGTCTGGCGCGGTACGCCCACCGCCTTCGCGCCCTTCGTCCCGACCCACAGCCTGGGTGTCGGCGGCCTGGTGCTGAACAGCCATGGCGAACTTCTGGTGATCCGCGAACGCGGCAGCCAGGGCTACAAGCTGCCGGGCGGCCATGTCGAGCTGGGGGAGGACCTGGGTCCTGCGGTGATCCGCGAGGTCTGGGAGGAAACCGGTATCCGCAGCGCCTTGCGCGGCGTGGTCGGGCTGGTGACCACCCACCCCTATCGCTTCGGCAAGTCCAATCTCTATGTGGTCTGCCGCCTCGACCCCCTGAGTGCGGAGATCGCCATCCAGGATCCGGACGAGATCGAGGATGCCCGCTGGCTGGCGCTGCCCGACTACCTGGCGGACCCGGGCAACAGCGCCTTCAATCGCGAGCTGGTGCGCAGCCTGGCCCATGCCGAGGGGCTGGCATCCAGCGCCTTGAACAGCGAGCGCTATCCCAAGGCCGAAGTCTTTCTCGCTCAGCCGTCGAAGGATTGATCCATGCTCTCGGCCGGATGGGCGTCGCGCGGACGGCCCACCGGGCGGGCGGGAATGCCCACCACCGTGGTGTGGGGCGCCACCGGGTGCAGGACCACGCTGTTGGCGCCGATCTTGGCGCCCTCGCCGATCTCCAGATTGCCGAGAATCTTGACCCCGGCGCCGATCATCACCCCGCGACGCACCTTAGGATGGCGATCGCCCTGCTCCTTGCCGGTACCGCCCAGGGTCACCTGTTGCAGGATGGAGACGTCGTCTTCCACCACCGCGGTCTCGCCGATGACGATGCCGGTGCCGTGGTCGAGCATGATGCCGCGCCCCAGCCGCGCGGCCGGATGAATGTCGATGGCCAGCAGGCGATTGCAGCGCGCCTGCAGGTGCAGGGCCAGCAGGCGCTCGCCGTTGCGCCAGAGGGCATGGCTCAGGCGCTGGGTCTGCAGCGCCAGGAAGCCCTTGGAGAACAGGAAGATCTCCAGCAGGCTGGCATAGGCCGGATCCCGTGCCAGCACCGCTTCCAGGTCCGCGCAGGCCGCCAGGGTCAGCGCCGGCCACTCGGCGTGCAGGGCAGCGAAGCGTTCGCCGAGTGCCTCGGCCTGCCCTGGATCCTCCGCCAGGGCCTCGGCGCAGCGCCGGACCAGGGCGGCGGTCAGATCGACCGGCTGCAGCAGCGCTCGCGTCAGCCCCTCGGCCAGGGCCGAGGCGTCGCGGCGCCCGGCCTCGGCCTGGGCGCGCAGGAGTTGCCAGAGTTCGGGAGCGGAGCGAGGCGGCATGGCGGGACAGGGTCCTTAACTAGGGGCGCCCAGCTTAGCGGGCGGGGCCGGTAACGTCTTGTACATCAGGGTGGTGCTGTCACGACGTTCGGGTTGGCGGGCATCCAGGGCATAGCCGGGAATCCGGCCGACCACCTGATAGCCCAGGGACAGATAGAGCGGCTCGGCATGGTCGTCGCTGCGGGTGTCCAGGGTCAGCAATTCCCGCCCCTGTGCCTGGGCGGCCGCTTCCACCGCCTGCATCAGCCGACGCGCCAGCCCCTGGCGACGGCAGTCGGGATGCACCAGCAACTTGACCACCTCGGCGCGGTGCGGCTGATTGGCTGGGGTCTCCAGCACCAGTTGCACGCTGCCGACCACCCGGTCGCCCTGCAGCGCGGCGAACAGCAGCCGGGTGCCCTGGGCCAGGCCCGGGGCCACGGCTTCGGTCCAGAAGCGCCGATTCACGGCGTCACCCAGCGGCAGGATGAAACCGATACTGGCACCCCGCGCGACACAGGCAGCCAACAATTGCTGGAAGTCATCTAGGTGGCTCGTGAAGGCGGCGGCGTCGAGCCGCTCGATACGCAAGGAAGCAGTCATGGACGTACCTCAGATCATGAACAGGAGATAACGGGCGCCCGCCGGGCCGCTCAGGAAGCGACTGCTACCCCAGAGGCGATAGCGCAGGCAGTCGCCGACGCCCAGCCGATAGGGCTGCTCTTCGATCCACAGCTGCAACTCGCCTTCGAGCAGGAGCAGATGGTGTTCGAGGCCTGGCCGGGGCGCTGCCTGATAGCGGATGTCCACGCCCGGCCCCAGCTGGCTCTCGATGACTTCACCCGCCAGGGCCTGGGCGGGCGGCGAGACCGAGCGGCGGGTAAAAGCCTGCTCGGGATCGGCCCAGATCTGCTGCGCCTGGCGCTCGACCTGGGCCGGATAGGCGCTTTCCACGCTATGCAGCAGGCGCGTCAGGGTCAGGCCGTAGGCCGAACAGAGCTGCCCGAGAACCGCCGTGGTCGGGCTGACCTCGGCATTTTCCAGCCGCGACAGCGTGGCGCGACTGACCCCACTGAGGGCCGCCAGTTGGTCCAGCGACAGCCCGCGCTCCAGGCGCAGGGCCCTGAGCCTGGATGCCAAACGTTCATCGAGCATGACCACCTCCCATATTGGGGATTTTTTCTCACAAAAGAGAAAACAGCACAAGCGTCTCGTAGTGGGAGAGCCCCTTGCTTCTAACTTTCGCCCTGACTATCGCCTTAATCTTTATCGGAAAAATTATTAGCTTTTAAATATTGATGACTACAGACATTATCGTCTGCCAACTTTACAAAAGGCTCTGGAAGACACCTTTGCCGAGCTCTTGCAGATCACTGAAAGAACGACCCGTAACAATTACCGCTCAGAAAAAAGCGCCTTGCCAGCGATGATTTCGGCCGTGCAAAAGAACCAGCGTCGAGAAAAATCGTCTCAGCCTCCAGCAGCAAAAAAATCAGCGATGACGCACCCTGCGACAAAATATTTCAAAAGATCTCACTCTTTTCAGCTGTGCGTAAGAAATTCTGCTAGCGAACCTTCCGGATTCTTTTACAACTCCTGTACAGCCTTTTTACCAAGGGCTCTGGCACGATCATGGTCATCATCAACCTTGTATCCAACTTGAAGTCCGTCGAATAAAACCACCCTCTATCACCACATTCGAACCGCCCTTACAAAACCCTACTCTTAATAGTCGAGCCGCTTGGCCTTTGCGGGTACGGCGTTCGCTTCATCAATAACCGTAATTGGGAGAAGTCCTCATGGCTAACAAGAGCAGCAACCCAGGCAACTTCGCCAATAATCGCGACCGCGCCGCCGAGGCCGGACGCAAGGGTGGGCGTGCCAGTGGTGGCAATTTCGCCAACAATCCCGCTCGTGCCTCCGAAGCCGGGCGCAAGGGTGGCCAGAACAGTCATGGCACCCGGCGCACAGAAGCAGAGAGCGAAGCGGCCGCGACCTGAAATCCACCGTTTTGCCGGCAGCCTCCTGTCCTCCACGCCAGAAGGCTGCCTCTGTATCCCTGCCAGACCAGTACCCCTCTCCTATTGCGCCTTCCCAAGTGAGCCCCAACTCACATAAATGCATGGCCGTGCTACCGTTATCGGACAGCCCGAGTGGCCCTTAGGGCTCACTCCTTTCGCCCTCGTCCGCCTGCACCGGTGCCCATGCTCAACAACATTCGCATCCAGAACAAACTCTTCGCCGGCTTCGCCGCCATCATCGCCCTGGTGGTCCTGTTGCTCTGGCTGACCTATGCCGCCTTGCAGAGCCTGGTCGACGCCAATCGCTGGGACAGGCACACCGCCGAGGTACTGCTGTCGGTCACGGCGCTGGACAACAACCTGCTCGAAACCCGCGCCAAGTTGCGTACCTACTGGTATTCCGGGACCGCCACCGATGCGGAGACCGCGCGCCAGGCCCTGCCGTCGCTGGCCGCAGCCCTGCGTGTGCCCCAGCAACTGACCCAGGACAATGTCAGTCAGCAACAACGCTTCGCGCGCCTGATCGCCGAGCTCGATAGCTGGCGACAGAACACCTTCGAACCGCTGCTGCGCCTGCGTGCCACGGGTAATCTCAGCGCGGTCCAACTGGCCAACGAGCCGCTGATCGACAACCTCACCAGCCAGGTCGCGGCGATGCGCCAGGAGATCCAGGCTATCGCCGATGAAGAGCGACGCCTGTCCGCGCAACGCGCCGGTCATACCGAGGAGGTACGCAACCAGCTGACTTGGACCCTGGTTGCCGGCGGTGCCCTCTGCGTGCTGCTGGCCGCGCTCATCGCCTGGCTGCTCTCCCGTCATCTGCTGCGCTCGATCCGCCGCCTGACCGCTACCGTGGCGCGCATCTCCGCGGGCGAAAGCGGCGCCCGCGTGGACGTGCAGGGCCGAGACGAACTCGCCCAGGTGGGGCTGGCCTTCAACCAGATGGCCCAACAGATCCAGGACGACCATGCCCGCGAGCAGGTCCTGATGCAGCGCCTGCGCGCCGATGTCGACGATCTGCTGAGCGTGGTCAACCGGGCTGCCGCCGGTGATCTCACCGGACGCACCGCGGTCAGCGGCGATGACGCCATCGGCCAGCTGGCCCGTGGCCTGGGCAAGATGATCGAAGACCTGCGCGGGATGATCGCCAAGGTGCAGCGCGCCGGCATCCAGGTGACCTCCTCCACTACCGAGATCGCCGCCTCGTCGCGCCAGCAGGAAGCCACCAGCATCGAACAGGCACAGACCAGCGTGGAAGTGCTGAGCACCACCCGGGAAATCGCCGCCAACGCCAATGCCCTGGTGCGCACCATGGAGGAAGCCGTGCAGGTGGCGGACGAGACCACCCAGGGCGCGGTGCAGGCGCGCAGCAACCTGGCGAGCATGGACAGCACGATGCAGCGCATGGTGGCGGCGACCGACTCGATCAATGCCAAGCTCGCCGCCCTGTCGGAGAAGTCCAGTCATATCAACAAGGTGCTGACCACCATCACCAAGGTCGCCGACCAGACCAATCTGTTGTCGCTCAACGCCGCCATCGAGGCGGAAAAGGCTGGCGAGGCGGGCCGCGGCTTCTCGGTGGTGGCCACCGAGATCCGCCGGCTGTCGGACCAGACCACCGCCGCCACCGACGACATCGAGCAGATGCTCAAGGACATGAATTCCGCGGTATCCGCCAGCGTCATGGGCATGGACAAGTTCTCCGAAGAGATCCGTCGCAGCGTGCAGGAGGTGGCCAGCGTCAGCGATCAGTTGGCCGGAGTGATCGAGGACGTGCAGAAATTGCCGGCACGCTTCGATATAGTCCTGGAAGGCATGCAGTCCCAGGCGGTTGGCGCCGGCCAGATCGCCGAGACCATCACCCAGCTCAACGACAGCACCCAGCAGACCACCGAGGCGCTCAAGGCCACCAGCGAAGCGGTGCAGTATCTGCAGCAGGCGGCCCAGGACCTGCAGAGCAGCGTCGCCACCTTCTCGGTCACCCGTTGACCATGCAGATCCTGGTCTTCCAGTTGGCCGACGCTGCCGCGGCCCTGCCCACGACGGCGATCCGCCAGGTGCTGCCCTTTCTGCAGCTGACACGGTTTCCCGCCGCGCCACCCGGAGTGGCCGGGCTGATGAATCTGCACGGCGCGGCCATCCCGGTGGTGGACATCACCGCCATGAGCGGCGGACCGGCCGCCCAAGCGCGCCAGGACACCCGCATCCTGCTGGTCGACCATGCCCTGCCCGATGGCACCCGTCGCCCGCTCGGCCTGGTGGTGGAAGGCGTCGCCGGCGTGCGGCGGATCAGCGCCGCCACGCCTCGCCCCGCGGGCATCCGGCTGCCTGACTATCCCTGGCTCGGCGAGGTGCTGGAGACGCCAGAAGGCCTCTGGCTGTGGCTCGATCAGGATCGTTTGCTGTCACCTGCCCTGGCCGCCCTGCTGTTCCAGGAGGCCGCGTGAAGCTCGATCCCCGGCTGGCGCCCCTGGTGCGGGCGCGCACCGGCCTGGCCATCGCCGACGACATGCTCGGCCGCGCCATTCGCCAGCGCCTACGCGAGCGCCAGGAGAGCGATGCCGAGGTCTATATGGCGCGCATCCTCGACGACGAAAGCGAATTCGCCGATCTGCTGGACCTGCTGGTCATTCCCGAGACCTGGTTCTTTCGCGACCCCCAGGCCATCGCCCATGCCGCGCGCTTCGCCCAGGAGCGCCATGCCCGCAGCGGCGCGCCGGTACGCCTGCTCAGCCTGCCCTGCTCCACCGGTGAAGAACCCTACACCCTGGCCATGGCGCTGTTCGATACCGGCCTGCCGGCCCAGGCGTTCCAGGTCACCGCGGTGGACATCAACGAGCCGTCCCTGGAGCGCGCCCGCCGCGGCCTCTATGGGCGCAACTCCTTTCGCGCTCGCGACCTGGCCTTTCGCGAGCGCTATTTCCAGCCCGAAGGCGATCGCCAGCGTCTGACCGAACGGGTGCGCAACCAGGTGCGCTTTCGTCAGGGCAACATCCTGCAGCTGGGCAGCCTGCGCGACGGCGCCCCCTTCGACGTGGTGCTCTGCCGCAACCTGCTGATCTATTTCGACGACCAGACCCAGGGCCGAGCCCTCAGCCACCTGGCCGCGCTCATGCACGACGACGGCCTGCTCTGCGTCGGCAGCTCGGAGATGGTCAGCGCCATGCGCCATGGTTTCGCCAGCCTGGGCGTCGCGCACGCCTCGGCGTTGATCAAGCGCCAGGCGAACACCGCCGATCCGCTACGGCCGCCACCGCCTGCGGCGCCCCGGCGCAAGGCCGCGGTGCGCCCGCCGCCCCCGGCGACGACGCTCCCCACCCGCCTGCGCGCCAGAAGTGCTCCCGCACCGCTACCGACCGCGCCCATCCCGGCCGCCTGCCCGCCTCTGGAAGAAGCCCAGCGGCTGGCCGATGCCGGACGAGGCGCCGAAGCCGAGACACTGTTGCGCACCCTGCTCGATACGGATCGCAGCCAGGCCGGTGCCCATTTCCTGCTGGCGCTCATCCTGCCCGATGCCCGCGCCGCCGAGGCCGAGCGGGCGCTACGCCAGGCGCTCTATCTGGAGCCGGAGCACTATCCGGCCCTGTGCCGCCTGGCGCTGATCTGCGAAAGAGCCGGCCGACTCGACGAAGCCGGACGCCTGCGCGACCGCGCCGCGCGCATCCAGACCCGTGCCGGTGACGACGCATGAGCCTGAACCGCGAACTCAGCGCCCTGGAGCGTGCCGACTGGGCCGAGCGCTATGCCGAACCCCTGGACGATCGCCAGGTGCAGTCGGCCAGTTCGCTGGTCTTTCGCCTCGGCGCGGAATGGCTGGGCTTGCCCGGCGGCTGCCTGGTCACGGCCACCGAACCCACCGCCGTCCATCGGGTGCCCCACCGGCGTTCGCCGCTGCTGCGCGGTATCGTCCCGGTACGGGGTCAGTTGCAGCCCTGCATCGCTCTGCAGCTGCTGCTGGCGGTGGCCCCGGGCGAGCAGACCGGCGGTTTTCCGCGATTGCTGCTACTGCATATCGGTCGCCGTGACTGGGCCGTGCAGGTGGACGAGGTGCTAGGACTGCAGCGCTATGCCCCCAGCGAGGTGCAACCGCCGCCCGCGACCCTGGGCGGCGAGTTGCTCAGCTACCTGAGTGGCGTCTATCGCGAAGGCGCGCATCAGGTCGGGTTGCTCGATCTGCCGCGCCTGGAGCGGGCCCTGGAAGAGGCGCTGCGATGAGTCAGCCACCGCGCGATGTGCGCGAGATGTCCCTCTACGATCTTTTCGCCAGCGAGGTGCAGAGCCATCTGCAGGCGCTGGACAGCGGCTTGTTGCGCCTGGAGCGCGATCCCCACGACACCGGGGTGATCGAACCGATGATGCGGGCGGCCCATTCCATCAAGGGCGCGGCACGCATCGTCGACCTCGACGGCCTGGTCGAGCTGGCCCACGCCATGGAGGATTGCCTGGTCGCCGTCCAGGCCGGTCGCCGCCAGCTCGGTCCGGCGGACATCGATCAGCTGTTTCGCTGCGTCGACGTCCTCGGTGAGGTCAGCCGCCTGGACGAAGCCGCCAGCCAGCGCTGGCAGAGCGAACAGCGGGATGCCCAGCGGGCGCTGGCACAGGCGCTGAGCGCTGGCGCCGCTGCCCCTGCCCCGATGGCGCCGGCGCCAGCCCGGGAGCTGGCGTCCGCCGTGGCGGAAGACCCGGCCCCCGAAGCCGAGCGCAGTCGTGATCCGCTACGGGTGGACAGCGGCCGCTTCAATCAGATTCTCGCCCTCACCAGCGAGGCCCGGGTGATGGGCCTCGGTCTGCACGGCCTGGTTCAGGGCTTCCAGGGCTATCGCGCGGAATTGCAGGGGCTGTTCGGTCAGGCCAAGGCGGTCAGCAGCGACGTGCGCCAGCGCCAGGAAGGCCTGCTCGATCGCTACCAGCAGCAGCTCCAGGCGCTGGAAGCCTACGAACGGCGCCTGCTCGGCGTCTGCCAGGGGCTGCTGGACGAGGTGCTCGGGGTGCGCATGCGGCCACTGCGCGATGCCGTCCAGGGCTTTCCACGGCTGGTGCGTGACCTGGCCAGGGGGCTGGACAAGGAGGCCGTGCTGCAGGTCGAAGGCGCCGACACCCTGATCGACCGCGAGGTGCTGGCGCGGCTGGAAAGTCCGCTCAATCACCTGCTGCGCAACGCCGTGGACCATGGCCTGGAAACCCCGGCCGAACGCCGCGCCCTGGGCAAGCCCGAGTGCGGCCAGATCCGCCTCGAAGCCCGGCATGTCGCCGGGCGCCTGCAGGTCAGCCTGCACGACGACGGCCGCGGCCTGGACCTGGAACGCATCCGCGCCGCGGTCATCGCCCGCCGCCTGAGTCCGCCGCCGGTGGCCGCCGAACTGAGCGCGGCCGAGTTGCTGGAATTCCTGCTGCTGCCCGGCTTCAGTCTCAAGGAGACGGTGACCGAGTTGTCCGGTCGTGGGGTGGGCCTGGACGTGGTGGCCGATGCCATCCGCGCCCTGGATGGCGAAGTCCGCCTGGAAACCCGCCCTGGCCTGGGCTTCACTACCCACCTGCTGGTACCGGTCAGTCGCTCCATCGTCCGCGCCCTGATCGTCGACATCGCCGGCGAGGCCTATGCCCTGCCGGTCAACCGCATCGAACGGGTACTGCGCCTGGATCCCGCCGAGGTCCACGCGCTGGAGGGCAAGGCCTTCTTCCTGCTCGGCGAGGATCGCCTGGGCCTGGTCGCCGCCCATCAGTTGCTGGAGCTGGAAGGCGCGCCGCCCAGCGGCGACCTGGCGGTGCTGGTGATCGGCAGCGGGGCGCGCCGCTATGGGCTGGTGGTGGATCGCCTGCGCGGCGAGCAGGGCCTGGCGCTCAAGCCGCTGGACGAGATCTTCGGCAAGCTACGTTCGGTCACCGCCGGGGCCCTGCTCGACGACGGCAGCCCGGTGCTGCTGCTGGACGTCGCCGATCTGCTCACCGGTATCGAGCGCCTGCTCGGCGAGGGGCAGCTGCGTCAGGTGCAGGGCGGTGCCGCCGTCGCCACCCGACGGGTCAAGCGCATCCTGGTGGTGGACGACTCCCTCACCGTGCGCGAAATGGAGCGCAAGCTCCTGGAAGGCCAGGGCTATCAGGTGGAGGTCGCGGTGGATGGCATGGACGGCTGGAACGCGGTGCGCGGCGGCGAATTCGACATGCTGCTGTCGGACATCGACATGCCGCGCATGAATGGCATCGAACTGGTGGAACTGGTGCGCCGCGATCCGCGTCTGCATGCCCTGCCGGTGATGATCGTGTCCTACAAGGATCGCCCCGAAGACCGCCTCAAGGGCATGCAGGCCGGCGCCGACTACTATCTAACCAAGGGCAGCTTCCACGACGATGCCCTCATCACCGCCGTACAGGACCTCATCGGAGCGCCATGAGAATCGCCATCGTCAACGATCTGCTACTGGCCACCGAAGCCCTGCGCCGCCTGCTGGCCAGCGATGGGCGCCATACGGTCGCCTGGATCGCCCACGACGGCGAGGAAGCGGTGGCCCGTTGCGCCGAGGACCGCCCCGACCTGATTCTCATGGACCTGCAGATGCCGCGGCTGGACGGCATCGAGGCGACGCGCCGGATCATGGCGCAGTCGCCCTGCGCCATCCTCATGGTCACCGCCACCCCCGACGATTGCGAGGGGGTGTTTCGGGCCATGGGCGCCGGTGCCCTGGACGTGACCGCCACCCCGGCACTCAGCGGCGGTG
This sequence comes from Pseudomonas benzopyrenica, assembly GCF_036884265.1. Lineage (NCBI taxonomy): Bacteria > Pseudomonadati > Pseudomonadota > Gammaproteobacteria > Pseudomonadales > Pseudomonadaceae > Pseudomonas > Pseudomonas benzopyrenica. The sequence goes on from NZ_CP145723.1 coordinate 3,028,586, forward strand.
CCGATGGCGGTGCCCTGCTGCGCAAGATCGCCCGCATCGAGCCCCTGGTGCGCCTGCCGGAACGCGCCGCCCGCCCGCAGCTGGTCAGTGCCACCGCACCGACCGAGGACGCTCAAGCGACGCCGGACACCCTGGTCGCCATCGGCGCCTCCACCGGTGGGCCGGCGGCCCTGGTGAGTCTGTTCGAAACCTGGACGCCGACCCCCGAGGCGAGCGTGGTGCTGGTGCAGCACATCGATCGGCGTTTCGCCCCTAGTTTCATCGGCTGGCTCGGGACCCAGATCGCCTGGCCGGTCACGGCGGCCATGCCCGGCGCCCTGCCGCAGCCCGGTCAGGTCTCGGTGGCCCTGGGCGACGATCACCTGCTGCTGGATGCACGTGGCCGCTTCGCCTATACCGTCGAGCCGGCCGATTATCCCTATCGTCCCTCGGTGGACGTGTTCTTCGCCAACCTCGCCAGCCACCCGCGCCGGGTCGGCAAGGCGCTGGGCATCCTGCTGACCGGCATGGGACGGGACGGCGCCAGTGGCCTCTACGCCCTGCGCCAGAGCGGTTGCCCCACCCTGGCCCAGGACGAGGCCAGTTGTGCCGTATACGGCATGCCCGCTGCTGCGGTTAGAATGGGCGCCGCGGAACGTGTTCTCAGCCCCACGCAGATCGGTGCCTGGCTGCAACGGCGCTTCGGCAACAGCTCGCGTAGCATGACATGACCGGTCGCCAACAGGAGCGTTGGACGGCGCAGTGGCAGGGATTGGCCAAGGTGAGACGCGGGATGCCTGACCCCGCCCGCACAAGGACTCGCAGTAATGGCCACGAATGAGGGCAGCACTCTGGACAGCCTGACCGCACCCAAGGTACGCCTGCTGCTGGTAGACGATCAGTTGATCATCATCGAAGCCCTGCGGCGGATGATCGCGGATCAGCCCGATATCGAGCTGCATTACTGCCTGGATGCCCACCAGGCGGTCAACATGGCCCTGCAACTCAAGCCCACGGTGGTCTTGCAGGACCTGATCATGCCCGAGATCGACGGCCTGGAAACGGTCCGACGGTTCCGTGCCGAGCCGGGGCTGCGCGACGTGCCCATCGTGGTGCTTTCCTCCAAGGAAGATCCCCAGGTCAAGGCGCAGAGTTTCGCCACCGGCGCCAACGACTATCTGGTCAAGCTGCCCGACAAGCTGGAGCTGTTGGCGCGGGTGCGCTACCACTCCGAGGCCCATGTCCTGCGCGCCCAGCGCGACGAAGCCTTTCGCTTCCTGCGCGAGAGCCAGCGCCAGCTCGCCGAGGCCAATATCCAGCTGCAGAAGCTGGTGGCCATCGACAGCCTCACCGGCATCAACAACCGGCGTCATTTCGACCAGACCTACGAAGGCGAATGGCTGCGTGCCCGGCGCAATCGCCAGCCGCTCGCCCTGCTGCTGTGCGACGTCGACCACTTCAAGCGCTACAACGACACCTATGGTCATCTCAGCGGCGATCTCTGCCTGAAGAAGGTGGCGGCGGTGCTCACCGAACAGCTCAAGCGCCCGGCCGACCTGGTGGCCCGCTACGGTGGCGAAGAATTCGCCATGGTATTGCCGGAAACCGATGCCGAAGGCGCGCGCAAGGTCGCCGAAGGCTGTCGCGCAGGGGTCGAGCGGCTACAGGTCGCCCACTCCGGCAGCGACCTGGGCTTCGTCACCATCTCCATTGGCGTCGGCAGCATCCAGCCGCAAAGCGGCGACGATCATGAAGCCTTTATCGAACGCACCGACCAGGCGCTGTACCAGGCCAAGGCCGAAGGCCGCAACCGGGTGCATCTGGTCGAGGGCAGCGGCAAGGACCTTCCAGCCTAGGGACGCGGCGGCACCGACCTAGAAGCTGCGACTGACCAGGCGATCACGCCCCTCTGCCTTGGCCTGATAGAGCAGGTCGTCGGCGGCCTTGAGTAGACCGTTCGGGGTCTGCTCGGGGGTCGGATTGCAGCAGGCCAGGCCCATGCTCATGGTCAACCAGAGGCGATCCTCGGCCAGCGGATGGGCGATGCGCAGTTCGGCGATGCCCTGCCGACAGCGTTCCAGCACCGCTTCCGCGGCCGTGCGCGAGGCGCCGGGTAGCAAGAGCACGAATTCCTCGCCGCCGTAGCGCGCCAGGCAATCGCGCTCGCGGATGCGCCGCTCCAGCACCTGGGCGACCCGCGCCAGGGCCTGATCCCCGGCGCCATGGCCATGGGTATCGTTGTACTGCTTGAAATAGTCGATATCGAGCATGGCGATGGCCAGGGCGCCGCGCCGGCTGACCGCCAGCTGCCACTCGATGGTCAGCTGCTCGTCGAAGCGGCGGCGATTGCCCACGGCGGTCAGCGGATCCATGTGCGCCAGCTGTTCGAGCAGCCGCCGCTGGCGGGCCAGTTGCAGGTGCAGCCGCACCCGCGCCAGCACCGCCAGCGGATTGAAGGGTTTCTGGATGAAGTCGCTGGCGCCCAGTTCGAAACACTCCACCTCGCGATGCAGGTCGTTGGCCGCGGTGATGAAGATCACCGGGATGGCGCTGGTCTCGGCGCGGCGCTTGAACAGCTGGATCAGCTGCAGGCCGTCGATGCCGGGCATCACCACGTCCAGCAGGATCAGATCGGGGTGTTCGCGGGCGGCCTTGGTCAGGGCCTGGACCCCGCTCTTGGCCAGCATGATGCGCGCCTCATCGCGCAGCAGGTCGCCGAGGACACGCAGGTTGCTCTTCTGATCGTCGACGATGAGGATCAATGGCAGGTCGGGACGACGCCCCTCCATGGGCAGTTATCCCGACCGTTGTCCGGCCTGCCTCACCCGCCGCAGCAGATCCGCGGTGGCATCGGCGGCATGCTCGAACTCGACGTCATTGACCCACTCACGGATGCGCACCAGATCGGCGCTGTGGGGGGTGCTCACGCAGGCGCGCAGCAAGAGGTCGAGCAGTTCCTCGGCGGCGAAGTCCGACGTCTGCAGCAGTCCGACCAGGCGTTCGAGCAGGGCCTCCAGTTCCTCGACGGTGGCTTCCTCGTCACCCGCGACCTCGACCAGGATCTCGTCGAGGGACGCCAGGCAGCGCTCGGCTTCGGCGTGCAGGCGGCGCACGTCCTCGCCGATGGGCTGGGCGAGGCGGATCCGGTTGGTCAGGCGTTGCGCTGCTTCCTGCAGGGCGATGGCACCGACATAGGCGGCGGTGGCCTGCAGGCCATGGGCGCACTCGAACAACGCGGTGACATCGTCCGCTGCCCGCCAGGCAGCGATCCGCCCCGGCAGTTCGGCCTGTTGCACGCGGAAATCCCGCATCAATTGCTCATAGAGTTCGGCGCTGCCACGCAGCAGGCGCAACGCCGACTCGGGTTCGAGCGCCGCACTGGCACGGGCACGCGCCAGCACGCCGGCCTCCTTGATCTCGACCACCTCCTCCACCGCCTTGCGCTCGGCGCGCTGCAGCTGTTCGAGGTTGGCCCAGGCGGCGATGATGCGAAACAGCTCGGCGGGATCGAGCGGCTTCACCAGGTGATCGTTCATGCCGGCCTCCAGGCAGCGCTCCCGATCGCCCGGCAGGCCGTTGGCGGTCATGGCGATGACCGGCAGCCCGGCCAGCGCCGGGCGGGTGCGCAATTCGCGGGTGGCCGACAGGCCGTCCAGGCGCGGCATATGGACGTCCATCAGCACCAGGTCATAGCGCTGCCGTTCCAGCTGGTCCAGCGCGGCCTGGCCGTCTTCAGCCACCTCGATGAGGATGCCGCTGCCCTGCAGGAAGCCGATGACCACCTGGCGATTGATGGCGTTGTCGTCCACCAGCAGCAGGCGAATGCCCTGCAGATCCACCACGCTCTGGCCCACCGTCGGGGCGGCGACCGGCGCCAATCCCAGACCGGCCAGCAACCGCTGTACCGCGGGACCGGTGACGGGCTTGTCGAGGAGTTCCAGGCCGCCCAGGTCTTCGCCCAGGCTACGCACCTCTTCCGCCTCATAGGGCGAGGCCAGCAGGGTCAACGCCAGCTCCGGCTGCCGGGCCCGCAGCTGACGCGCCAAGGCCAGACCGTCTTCGGCGCCCAGGCGCCAGTCGACGATGGCCAGCTCGAAGACCGACGTGGCCATGGCCGCCAGGGCCTGCTGGGTGGATTCCGCTTCCACCACCTGCATGCCCAGTTCGCGCAGGCGCTGCCCCAGGGTCCGCCGGGCCAGGCCGTGGTCGTCCACCAGCAGGACCTGCCGGGAGGTCTGGCTGAGCGGCCGCTCGGGCTCGCCCACCACCGGCAGGGTCAGGCGCAGGGTGAAACAGGAGCCCCGCCCGGCTTCGCTGTGGACCTCCAGGGTGCCACCCATGAGCTCGGTGAGCTGGCGGGAGATCGCCAGGCCCAGGCCGGTACCGCCATAGCGGCGGCTGATGGAGCCATCCGCCTGGGTGAAGGGTTGGAAGAGTTGCGCCTGCTGGGCTTCGGTCAGACCGATGCCGGTGTCTTCCACCGCCAGGCTGAAATGGGCGCGACCGGCTTCGCAGACGGCGCCGACGCGAACCAGCACATGGCCTCGCTCGGTGAACTTGACCGCATTGCTCAGCAGATTGACCAACACCTGCTGCAGGCGCAGCGGATCGCCTTCCAGCGCCAGGGGAATGTCCGGACCGCAATCCAGCACCAGCTCTACGCCCTTCTCGTGGGCCTTGAGCGCACAGAGGTTGAGGGTACGTTCGAGCACCTTGGCCAGGTTGAAGCCCAGCTGTTCGAGTTGGGTACCGCCGGCCTCGTTGCGCGAATAGTCGAGGACGTCATTGATCACGCCCAGCAGGGTCTCGCCGGAGTCGAGGATCTTGCCGACGTGACCACGCTGTTCGCTGGACAGCCGCGTGCCCAGGGTCAGGCGACTGAGGCCGATCACCGCGTTGAGCGGGGTGCGGATCTCGTGGCTCATGGTCGCCAGGAACAGCGACTTGGCCGCCGCCGCCTCCTCGGCGCGAATGCGCGCCTGGTCCAGCTCACGGGTGCGTTCGCCGACGCGCTGCTCCAGGGTCTCGTAGATCTGCGCGTGCTCCAGGGAGATCGCCGCCTGGGTGGCCAGGATCCCCAGCACCTGCAGGCGACCCGGGGTGAAGGCCTGGGCCAGCAGGTTGTTTTCCAGATAGAGGATGCCGATCAGGCGACCCTGGCGCAGGATCGGCAGGCAGCAGACCGAACGCGGCCGGCGCGCGCGGATATAGGCGTCGCGGACGAAGCGGCCGGCGCGGGCGGCGTCATCGAGAATCACCGGTTCGCGCTGCCGGATCACCTGGGACACCAGGGTCAGGGGCACCAGGCTTTCGCCGGACTCCTGTTCGTTCAGGGACAGCGGCAGGCTCTGCAATACCTGAGGCTCGGCCGCGCCGCTGCAGACCGAGGCCTGCACCAGCCAGCGACCGCCTTCGGGCAACAGCAGCAAACCGTGCTGGGCACCGCCCTCCTCCAGGATGATGCGCATCATCCGCGCCAGCAGCTGGTCCAGCGCCAGTTCGTTGGAGATGGTCTGCAGCGACTTGAGCACCGACAGCCAGTCCAGCCGCATCATCTCGCTGGTGGATTGGCCCTGGGTGCGCTGCACGGTCAGGGCATTGGTCTCGGCGGCGCGCAGCCAATGCGGGAATTCGTTTTCCAGCGCCTGGGCCTTGGCCACGGCGCCCCAGTGCAGATAGCTGCGCTGGGCATCCTGCAGGTAGGTCCGGGCGATCCGCGGACGCTGTTGTTCCAGCCAGAACCGCCCATAGAGTTCCTCGACCAGCGCCGCGCCCTGGCGGAAGCCATGCAGCCGCGCGGATTCCAGGGCCTGCTCGTAGAGGTCCATGGCGGCCTCGACGCGGCCCTCGCGGCGCGCCCGCTCGGCCGCCACCAGATCGCGCTTGTGGGCGAAATTTTCCGGGCAGTGCGCCGCCCAGCCGCTCAACCGCTCCTGGGCGGCCTCGATCTTGGCCAGCGCCTCGCCCGCCAGTTCGCCCTCGGCGAGCAGGATCAACGCCTGGTAGAAGGCGTGCTCGGCGATGCTGAACCAGCCAAAGCTCGCCGCCAGCGAAGCCTCCATGGCCTCGGCGTGCTGCCGTGCCTGGGGCAGTCGGCGAAACAGCAGCGCCGCCTGCATCTTGTTGAAGTCGTAGTAGTTCAGACAGAGGACATGACCGCTGTCCTGCATCTGCCGCACCAACGCCGCTTCGTCCTGGCCCTCCTCGTCCCAGGTCGCCTGACCCGGGGTGAGGCCCTGCAGCAGGCGCAGCGACTGGCGCAGGATGGTGAAGATCTCCAGGGTATTGGGATCGCCGACCCCCAACAGGATCCGCTCGATCTCCGCGGTTTCCCCCAGGATGTCGTCGAGCGGCGCGCCGGCGTGCTGCAGGTGCTTGAGAATGTGGAAGGCGCTGTAGGCGGTGAAGATGACGTCGCCGGTACGCTGACCGGCCGCCAGGGCCTCGCGCAGCAGGGCGACATTGTCCGCGATGGGGGTCGACCAGGGACTGTTGGTCACCGCGAACATGGTGTAGACCTTGCACTTGAGCGGCAGATTGCCGGTGCGATCCACCAGGTCGACGGCCAGCCGCCCGACCTGGTAACCCAGTTCGTAGCGGCCATGGAAGGCTGACAGCAACGAGCCGTAGTTGGCGTAGCCGAAGGGCGAGAGATCGCCATTGCCGTACCGGATCGACAGCTTGACGATACGCATGACCGCCAGCAGGCTCATGGGCAGGTCGACGTTGATCGCCGGGCCCCAGAGCAGGCCCAACAGGCGGATCAGCAACTGGGCACGCGGGTCTTCCATGCGCGGCAGGTCGAGCAGCGCCACGGGATGGCGCTCGGCGAGCCAGGCCTCGACCTCGGCGCTGTCGCTGCCGATGGCCTGATTGATATCGTCCGGTGCCTCTGGCCAGGGCTCGCCCAGCACCTGGATGCCGGCCTTGGCCACGGCCAGGGCTTCGGTGAAACGCCCGAGGCCGCTGTAGAGGTCGATCTGCAGGGCGCGGACCCCGGCTTCTTCGAAGGTGGTACGGGCGCGTGGCAGCAGCAGTTCGCAGATGCGCAGGGCTTCGTTGGCATCGCCACAAAGGTGCGCGACCTCGGCCCATTCCCGATGCAGCTGGAACAGCAGCACATGGCGGGCCTCCCAGGCGCCGGCGTCGATCAGGGCGACCGCCGTGCGCAAAAAGGCCTGGGCGGCCGGATAGGCGTTGGCCTGGCGCGCCTTGCGCGCGGCGTCCAGATTGAGCTCCAGCAGCTGCAGCCGCTCGGCGGCCGTCTCGATCAGCGCCAGGGCCAGATTGAGGTGACTGACCGCGTCCAGCCGCGCGGTGCTGCCTTCGGCGAGGTACAGCTGACCGGCGCGCAGGTGGACCCGCTCGCGCTCGGCAGGCGCCAGCAACGAGTGGGCGGCATGGCGCACCTGATCGTGCAGGAAGCTGTAGTGCGTGGGCGTGTGCTCGCCCACCTGGCCGCCTTCGGGTTCGGTGAGCAGCCCCTCCTGTACCAGCGCCTGGCAGAGTCGGCGGATATCCGCCGGGGATTCCGCCATCAGCGCGGCGAGGCGGTCGCTGGAGAAATGAGTGCCCAGGCAGGCTGCCCATTGCAGCAACTGCGAGGTGGCGGTCGGCAGGTCCTTGAGCTTGCCGACCATGAAATCGACGACGTTGTCGTAGACGTCCAGTGCCTGGAGCCGGGCCAGCTCCCAATGCCACTGGCCGGTCTCGCCGTCGAATTCCAGCAGGCCTTCCTGTTGCAGACTGCGCAGCAGCTGTTCGATGAAGAAGGGATTGCCGAGGGTCTTGTCCAGACAGAGCCCGGCCAGGGCCGCCTGGTCCGCGGCCGGCGCCGGCAGCAGTTCGGCGATCAGCCGCTCGATCTCCACCCGCGACAGGGGACCCAGCGACAGGGTGCGGATCAGGGCCGCGCCCAGCAGCCGCTCCAGGCCGCTGCCGGACAGTTGCTCTTCCCGCAGGGTCGCCACCAGCAGCAACGGACCCTGGTCGGCCCGGGCCAGCAGGCGCTCGATCAGTCGCAGCGACGCACTGTCGGCCCATTGCAGATCGTCCAGCCACAGCAGCAGCGGACGGGTATCCGCGGCAAAGGCCAGCAGCAGCGCGATCACGGCTTCGTCGAAGCGCTGCTCGGCCTGCTGCGGCGGCAATTCGGCCACTGGCGGCTGGGGACCGAGCCAGGCGGCCAGCTCCGGGGACACTTCGGTCAGCACCCCGGCGTTGCCGCCCAGGGCCTCGACCAGGCGAGCGGCGAAGGGCTCCCCCAGGGTCTGGCCGATTTCCACCAGTTCGCGCAGCGCCTGGCGCAGGGCGCCATAGGGCACGCCGCTGCCAAGGGTCTCGAACTTGCCATGGGCGAGCAGCACCCGCTCGCCCTGGCGGCGGACGAAGGCCTGCACCAGCGCCGACTTGCCCACCCCAGAAGGGCCGCTGACGAAGACGGCTTCGATCCGGCCCAGGGTCGCCCGCGCCAGCGCCTCTTCCAGCAGCCGCAGGGGGGCTCCGCGGCCCTGTAGGGTGCGTACCGGTACCAGTCGCGCGGGCGGATCCTGCTCGCCCAGGGCGAAGGGGCTGCGTTCACCGGCCTGATGGGCCGCCTGGCAGCGCTGCAGATCGCGCAGGATGCCGAAGCAGCCCTGATAGCGCTCTTCGGCGGCCTTGGCCATGAGCTTGTCCACCAGCGCCGCCAGCATGGGCGGTACCGTCGGCACCCGCTCGACCAGCGAGGGCGCGCGCATCGCCAGGTGCGCGTGCACCAGTTCCAGGGGGTCCTGGGCGCGAAACGGCGGCTCGCCCGCGAGCATCTCGTAGAAGGTCACGCCCAGGGCATAGAAGTCGCTGCGATAGTCCTGGTGACGCCCGGTCCGGCCGCTCTGCTCCGGCGCCAGATAGGTCAGCGAGCCCTCCAGGCGGGCGTCGCCGCCCTTGACGCCACCAAAGACGGTGGCGATGCCCAGATCGGTCAGGCGCAGACTGCCCGTGGTGCAGTTGCAGACGATGTTGCGCGGATTGAGGTCGTTGTGGGCGATGCGCAGCCGGTGCAGCCGGGCCAGGGCGCGGACGATGGCCAGCGCCCAGTCGAAGAAGTCGTCCAGCGCTAGCGGCCCGGCGGCGAGCAGCTCGGCCAGGTCGGTACCGCCGATGTCTTCGAGTACCAGCACCTGGCGGCCCTGGAATTCCAGCAGTTCCAGGGCCGCGCTCACCGCGCCGCTGGCGCTGGCGCGCCGGGTCAGCTCGAATTCGTGGCGCAACCCGGCCTGGGCCTGGGGCGTCGGATAGTCGGCGGCCAGCTGCTTGAGGATCACCGGCTGACCATCGGCCAGGCGCGTGCCGCGGTAGATCAGGGCATGGCGACTTTCGCTCACCTGCGTCTTGCAGCTATAGCCTGGAATCCTCAACACCGCGCTCGCCTCGATCCTCGGCCAACCGGGCACACCGGGTCAGCACCTCAACTATTTCCGTTGCCTTGCTAAAGTCCCAAGGGAACTTTTCGATAAAGTGATATTACCTTAGCCATCACTTGGCATTCGTCCACTGGTGCAACAATTTGCACACTTCGGAGCAATAGGCATGGAAGCTCTCCCTTCTGTCCGCAAGATCGCTATTTTGGGTGGCGGCGTGTCCGCCGTCACCGCCGCCTTTCGTATTACGAGCGAGCCCAACTGGCAGGAACGCTATCAGCTCACCCTCTACCAGCAGGGCTGGCGACTCGGCGGCAAGGGCGCCAGCGGGCGCAACGCCGAAGACCACCAGCGCATCGAGGAACACGGCATCCATGTCTGGTTCGGCTTCTACTACAACGCCTTCCATAGCCTGAGGCAGTGTTACGAGGAGCTGGACCGCCCTGCCGGCGCGCCCCTGGCGACCCTCGACCAGGCCTTCTTCCCGCATTCCCATACCGCCTTCGCCGACGACTTCCAAGATCAATGGACCACCTGGCCCATCGACACCCTGGCCCTGCCCGGCAAGCCCGGCGAAGGCTGGAACCCCAAGCCGTTCATGGGCGCCCTCGGCGATCTGCTGGAGTGGCTGCTGCGCCTGGGCGAGGTGGACGATACCCCGCCGACCGCCGCGCCGACCGGCCTGTTCGCCCGCCTGCGTGCGCACTGCCGCGAGGAATTGCAGGAGCTGGCCCTGGACGAAGCCGAGCGGCACCTGCAGCGCGCACGCACGGAATTGCCCGACGGCGTCGATCATCCGTTGCTGCTGTGGCTCCTGCGCAAGGCACGCAGCCTCCTAGGCGAGATCCTGCACGAACGCAGCCAGACCCAGGTCGGCGCTCACCGGTTGTGGCTGCTGATGGATTTCGGCCTGACGGTACTTATCGGCATGCTCGCCGACGAGGTCTATTCCAAGGGCTTCGAGATGCTCAACGCGGAAACCTTCCAGGCCTGGCTGAGCCGCCATGGCGCTAGCGCCGCGACCCTGGACGGCGCCGTGCTCAAGTCGCTGCATGGCGGCATCTTCGCCTATCGCGACGGCGATCTCGCCCAACCCGATGTCGAGGCCGGCACCGTGCTGCGGGCGGCGCTGCTGGCCCTGACCACGTCGAAGGGCTCCTTCATCTGGCGCATGCAGGCAGGCATGGGCGACGTGGTCTTCGCGCCCTACTACGAGGTGCTGGCCAAGCGAGGCGTGAACTTCAAGTTCTTCCATCAGGTGACCGGTATCGAGGCCGCCGACGAGGGCCAGGGACCGCGGGTGACCCGCCTGCAGATCCAGCGCCAGGTATCGCTCAAGCAGGAGCCCTACCAGCCCCTGGTGGACGTCAAGGGCCTGCCCTGCTGGCCTTCGGCGCCGCTGTACGCGCAGATCTCCGACGACGTCGCCCAGCGGTTGCAGGAGCAGCACATCAATCTGGAGTCCAACTGGAGCGGCTGGTCGGGCGTTGAACAACTGGAACTGCAGGTCGACCGCGACTTCGACGAGGTGATCCTGGGTATTTCCGTCGCCGGTCTGGCCGCTCTCTCCCCCAGCCTCTGCGCCCTGGATCCGGCCTTCGTCCAGATGACCCGGGCCGTCGCTACCGTGGCTACCCAGGCGGTGCAGCTCTGGCAGGATCGCGACGTCTGGCAACTGGGCTGGACCGGCTCGCCCCAAGGCGGCCAGGCGCCGGAACTGCTCGGCTTCGCCGCCCAGGCGATGGATTCCTGGGCCGACGTCAGCTATCTGGTGGCGCGCGAAGACTGGTCGAGCGGCACCCCGCCCCAGGACATCAGCTACTTCTGCGGCGTCTTCGCTGCCGACGCCGCGCCGCCCATCGGCACGCAGAACGACTATCCCGCGCGCCAGGCGGCCCGGGTGCACCAGGCCTTCATCGACTTCATGAACGGCAACCTGCGCGACTACTGGCCGGACGCCGGGACCGACCAGGGCTATCACTGGGAATACCTGCTGGCTCCCGCCACGGTCAGCGGCGTGGCGCGCTTCGACTATCAATACTGGCGCGCCAACGTCGACCCCAGCGAACGCTATGTGCAGAGCGTGGCCGGCAGCAGTCGCTATCGCCTGGCGACCGACGGCAGCGTCTGCCGCAACCTCTATCTGACCGGTGACTGGATCCACAACGGCTTCAACATGGGCTGCGTGGAATCGGCGACCCTATCCGGCCTGCAGACCGCTCGTGCCGTCCTCGGCCACCGCGAGATCCTGCCCGGCGAGGACGCCTTCCAGTGACGCCACCGCCTGGGCCGTCGCGTAGACAGCGCAGCGGTCCACGGCGGGCGGATAGGCGGGTTGGTCGCCATCCAGGTAGTTCAACAGCTCGGGGGCCTGATTCCACTCGGCGGCCTCCCGGTACAGCTTGCGCAATTCCAGGCGAATCCAGCCATCCATGAGACGCACGCCCAGCTCCTCGATGCCCAGGCCATGTCCTTCGATCACCTCGCGATCGGCCTCGGTGAGGGGATAGTGCGGCGGATAGAAGTCAGCCAGGCTGACCAGCAACTTGACCGAGAAGCCACGCGGATCGGCCAGCAGCGCGCCCAGCTCGGCGAACAGTGTCGCCTCCTCCACCAGCGCCTGGGCGAACATCAGCCGATACAGGGTGATGTTGAGAAACAGCTGACCCACCGCGTTTTCCGCGCGGGCGTCCTCCTGATGCAGGGCGAAACCGGCCAGGATGGAGGCATTGTGCGCCCGGTACCAATGGCGCGGCGTGGGATCGGCGATAAAGGTCAACCAGCAGCGCGTCGGATAGGGCGCCTGGTCGCCTGGCAGCTGGTGAGTCGCCAGGCAGCCCGCCAACTCGGACAGGTAGATGAAGTGCAGATTGACGTTGCGCCACCAGGCGCTGCCCGTCACCGGATCCAGGACGCCAGCCTGGATTTCCCAGTCGAGAAAGGCCAGTTCCGAGTCGCCATAACTCAGACCATCGTTATCGGCGTCGCCGAAGCTCCTGTAGAAATCTTCACGGACCGCCCGCCGCCTGGCGGGCAGATTCTCGATCTGGCTACAGAGTTCGGTGGTCGCGGCGACGGCGTCTTCGTAGGTATACATGGCGTCCTTGCTCTGATTGTCGACATCCTGCGCGATCATGGCGTAATGGCATCGTCGGCTTCCACGCGCAATAGGCTGAACGCACTAGAAGAGCGTTCCAGCGGACGCCCCTCCAGACGCCAGTCCCCCTTGAGCGGATCACCGCTGCGGGCGATGACCACCACCGGTCGCACCTGGCGATAGTCGGACAGTTTGCGTTGGGGCAGCATGGCGTCGCCGTCATCCAGCCGCACCCGGCGGGGCAGATCGGCGACCCGCAGCCGCCGTACCGCCAGCGGCGGGCCGGGCTGATCCACCGCCAGCGCCAGCACGAAGACACTGTCCTCGGGCCGCACCCGCTGCGCCACCGCGGGCGCCAGACTGACCTCCACCTCCAGCCCCGGCGTGGTCGGCACCTGACCGGCGGCCCGCGCCGCGCGCTCCGCCCGGGCGACCCCTTCGGCCAGGGTGCCGCGCAGGGGATCGGCCGGCGGCAGCACGGCGACCAGGCGCTGCCAGTAGCCTGCCGCATCGGCGTAGGCGCCCCGCTCGTAGGCGGCCATGCCCAGCAGTCCCAGGGTGGTGGGCTCGCCGGGATTGGCGGCCAGGGCTTCGTCGGCCAGCGCCTGGGTGCGGGCATCCAGCGTGCGGCCCGCGGCGAAGAAACGGGCCTGGGCCAGTTGGCCGAGGACCTCCGCGCGCCGGCCATCACGCGAGATGACCTGTTCGAAGGCCGCTACCGCCGCCTGGTAGTGGCCCAGGCCGGCATAGGCACGCGCCAGCAGATACCAGTTGTCGGCCGCCTGGGGTTGCAGGCGCGTCGCCGCTTCCAGATCGGCCAGCAGCGCCTGGGGCGACGCTGGCGGCGTAGCGAGGCGCTGGCTCAGCTGCAGCGCCGGCCAGGCGCCAAGCAGCAGATAGAGCCCCAGGGCCAGGACCGGGCCGCCCAGGGCGACCGCGACACCCAGGCGCCGGCCCTGGCGCAGCGGCGAAGAACCCTCGGCAGGACTGTCGGCGAGCAGGCTGCGGCCCGCCTCGGCTTCGGCCAGCGCCAGGGCCTGGATGTCCAGCTCCCCCCGTGCGGCCCGCGCCCGGGCATCGGCCAGGCGTCCCTGATAGAGGGTACGATTGAGCACCGCCCGCTGATCCGCCATGACACGTCCACCGCGCAGCAGCGGCACCAGCAGGATCAGCACCGCCAGGATCAGCAGCAATCCCGCCAGCCCCCAGAAGGTCGGCATCACGGCTCCTCCTCCGCCTGCAGCTGCGCCAGTCGCTGGCGTTCGGCGTCACTCAGCGTCTGCTCCGGGCGGCGGCGCCGCGTCAGGACCAACAACAGCCCGGCCCCAGCCAGCAGTGCCAAGCCCGGCAGCAGCCAGAGCAGCAGGGTGCGGCCCTCGAAGGGCGGCCGGTAGCGGATGAATTCGCCGTAGCGCTGCTCCAAGTGGGCGATGATCTCCTCATCGCTCCGCCCGGCCGCCATCAGGCGCTGGATCTCGCGACGCAGATCGCCGGCGATGGGCGCATTGGAATCGGCCAGGTCCTGGTTCTGGCACTTGGGACAGCGCAGTTCGCGGGTCAGCGCCTGGAAGCGCGCGCGTTCGGCGTCGTCGCGAAAGCCATAGGGGTCGATGGCCGCCTGGCTCAGGGTCGACCAGACCAGCAACAGGAGCAGCCAGCCGACCCTCATGGCGTCGCCACCAGGGCTCGGTAGCGCGGCCCGAGGTCTGCGTCCCAGACGCGCTGATCGACCACCCCGACATGGCGATAGCGCACCACACCGCGGGCATCGATGAGAAAGGTCTCCGGCGCGCCATAGACACCCAGGTCCAGCCCCAGCCGGCCTTCGTCGTCACGTATATCGAGCTGGTAGGGATCGTGGAATTCCGCCAGCCAGCGGCGGGCGCTGACCTGATCGTCCTTGTAGTTGATGCCATGGATCACCACGCCCTCGGCCTTGAGTCGAGTGAGCACCGGATGCTCTTCCCGGCAGGCCACGCACCAGGTGCCCCAGACATTGACCAGCGCCGGGCGGCCGAGCAGATCCTGCCGGGTGAACAGCCGCGCGTCCTGCACGCCCGGCAAGGAAAACGCCGGAAAGGGCTGGCCGACCAGCGCCGAAGGCAGCGCCTGGGGATCGCGATGGAGCCCGCGAAAGAGCAAGCCGGCCAGCACCAGAAAGGCCAACAGTGGCAGGCAGAGCAACAGGCGACGGCGCATCAGGCGGACTCCGTGGCAGCGACAGGGGAAGACGAGCGCCGACGGCGATAGCGCGGATCGGCCAGGGCCAGCAGGCCACCCAAGGCGGTGAGCAGGCCGCCGAGCCAGATCAGCCGGACGAAGGGCTTGATCTGCAGGCGCACGGCCCAGGCGCCCTGCCCCAGCGGCTCGCCGAGGGCCACATAGAGATCGCGGGTCAGGCCGGCATCGATGGCCGCTTCGGTCATGACCGCGCCACTGGCCAGATAGCGGCGCTTCTCCGGGGTCAGCAGGGCGATCACCCGCCCCTCACGCTCGACCTGCAGCAGCGCACGCTCGGCGGTGAAGTTCGGCCCTTGGTAATGCTGGGTGCCGGCGAAGCCGAAGCGATAGCCCTGCAGCTCGACATGCTCGCCCGGCGCCAGGCGCAGATCGCGTTGCACATCCAGCTGGCTGGCCAGCACCACGCCCAGGGCCAGCACCGCCAGGCCCAGGTGCGCCAGGTGCATGCCCCAGTAGCTGCGCGGCTGGCTGCGCAGGCCACGGCGCCAGCCCAGCGCCAGCACCTTGCCCAGCACATCGCGTAGCGCGGTCAGCAGGATCCAGGCCGCCAGCGCCAGCACCGCCAGGATTCCCGCCCTGGGCTGGTCCAGCCACCAACCGGCGAGTCCGGCGAGCACGGCGCAAGCCAGCAGGATGGGCGCCAGCAGGCGGGCCATCCAGCGCCCCGGGCTGCTTTTCCAGCGCACCAGCACCCCGACGCCCAGCGCCAGCATCAGCAGCGCCATCAGCGGCACGAACAGCAGGTCGAAATAGGGCGGCCCCACCGACAGCTTGGCACCCGTCAGGCTGTCGATGATCAGCGGATAGAGGGTGCCGAGCAGCACCATGGCAGCGGCGGTCACCAGGATCAGGTTGTTGATCAACAGCAAGGCCTCACGGGAGGCCAGGCCAAAGGACGCCGAGCCGCCGAGCGCCGGTGCGCGCCAGGCGAACAGCGCCAGGGAGCCGCCGACCACCAGCAGCAGGAAGGCCAGGATGAAGACGCCGCGAGTGGGATCGCTGGCGAAGGCATGGACCGAGGTCAGCACCCCCGAGCGCACCAGAAAGGTCCCCAGCAGGCTAAGGGAAAAGGCAGCGATGGCCAGGAGCACCGTCCAGCCCTTGAACAGGCCGCGCTTCTCGGTCACCGCCAGGGAATGCAGGAGCGCCGTCCCTACCAGCCAGGGCATGAAGGAGGCGTTTTCCACCGGATCCCAGAACCACCAGCCTCCCCAGCCCAGTTCGTAATAGGCCCACCAGGAGCCCAACACGATGCCGCAGCTGAGAAAGGCCCAGGCCAGCAGCGTCCAGGGCCTGGCCCAGCGCGCCCAGGCAGCGTCCAGCCGACCTTCCAGCAGCGCTGCCACGGCGAAGGCGAAGGCCACCGAAAAGCCCACATAACCCATGTAGAGCAGGGGCGGATGCAGGATGAGACCCGGGTCCTGCAACAGCGGATTGAGATCGTTGCCCTCCCGCGGAAATTGCGGCAGCAGGCGCGCGAAGGGGTTGGAGGTGGCTACCAGGAAGGTCAGGAACCCCGTGGCCACCAGTCCGAGGATACCCAGCACCCGCGCCAGCAGGGCCTGGGGCAACTGGCGCGAGCAGACGGCCACCGCCAGGCTCCAGCCCGCCAGGATCAGCGCCCAGAGCAGCAGTGAGCCCTCGTGGGCGCCCCAGGTGGCGCTGACCTTGTAGTACCAGGGCAGGCGACTGTTGGAGTTGGCCGCCACATAGGCCACCGAGAAGTCGTCCTGGAGAAAGGCCCAGATCAGGGCCGCAAAGGCCAGCGCCAGGAACAGCCCCTGGCCAAAGGCGGCCGGGCGCGCCAGCCGCATCCAGTCGACCTGACCGCGCCAGGCGCCCAGCAGCGGCAAGGTGCCCTGCACCAGGGCCATGGCCAGCGCCAGCAGCAGACAGAGTTGCCCCAGTTCCGGGATCATGGCGCCGGCCTCGCGTCGTCCAGTGGCCGCCCGGCCTGGCGCAGTGCCTGGCTCACTTCGGGCGGCATGTATTTCTCGTCGTGCTTGGCGAGGATCTGGTCGGCCACCAGGCGGCCTTGGTCGTCGAGTCGGCCCAGGGCCACCACGCCCTGACCTTCGCGGAACAGATCCGGCAGGATGCCGGCATAGCTCACCCGCACCTCGCGCTGGAAGTCGGTGATGACGAAGCTCACCGCGAGGGAATCCGCGGCGCGCACCAGGCTGCCCTGCTCCACCATGCCGCCGGCACGGATGCGGGTGTCCCGCGGTGCCTCACCCTGGGCGATCTGGCTCGGGGTATAGAAGAGGTTGATGTTCTGCTGCAGGGCGCTGAGGGCCAGCGTCACTGCGCCCCCCACCCCCAGCAACAGCAGCAGGATCCACAGCAGCCGGCGACGACGAAGCGGATTCATGGCCGCCGCTCCCGTAGCCAGCGCTGGCGCAGATCCCGCTGCAGCCGGCGACGCGCCCGCCAGCCGTGCAGCAGCAGGCCGCCGAGGATGACCAGGGTCAGGCCGAAGGCCGGCCAGACATAGAGGCCATGACGCCCCATGCCAAAAGTTTGCGCCCAGTCCACGCCGCTCACGCGCCCTCCTCGCCCAACTCCAGGCGCACCCAGCGACTGCGCCATTCGCGCCTGAGCACCTCCAGGCGCATGCGCTGCAGCAACACGCCGGCAAAGAACAGATAGAACGCCAGCACCATCACCAGCAGCGGCAGCCACATGGCCGGTGGCATCGGCGGGCGCTCCACCAGGCTGAAGGTGGCCGGCTGATGCAGGGTGCTCCACCACTCCACCGAATACTTGATGATCGGCAGATTGACCGAGCCCACCAGCGCCAGGATGGCGCAGGCCCGGGCGGCGCTCTCGCGATGGTCGATGGCCTGCCCCAGGGCGATCACGCCCAGATAGAGAAACAGCAGCACCAGCATCGAGGTGAGCCGGGCGTCCCAGATCCACCAGGTGCCCCAGGTGGGAATGCCCCACAGCGACCCGGTAGCCAGGGCGATCACCGTCATCCAGGCGCCGATCGGCGCGGCCGCGCGCAGGGCCACGTCGGCCAGCTTGAGGCGCCAGACCAGGCCGACGGCTCCGGCGACCGCCAGCAGCAGATAGCAGGACTGCGCCAGAAAGGCGGCCGGCACATGCACATAGAGGATGCGAAAGCTGTCGCCCTGCTGGTAGTCCGGCGGCGCCAGGAACAGCCCCCACACCAGACCGACGGCCAGCAGCAGTCCGGCCAGCGCCAGGCAGGGCCGCTGCAGCCGACCGGCCAGGCGATAGAAGATGGCGGGAGAGCCCAGGCGGTGCAGCCAGGTCCAGTTCATGTCGTCCTCGTCATTGGGCCGCGCCGATGCGCAAGCCGGCGGCGACCGCCAGGGGCGCCAGGGTCAGGGCCAGCAGGGTCAGGCAGCCCAGCCAGAGCAGCAAGCCGGTCACCGGCAGACCCAGGCGCGCCGCGTCCAGGGTGCTGGCGCCCAGGATCAGCACCGGGATCTGCAGCGGCAGGTTGAGCAGCGCCAGCAGCAGCCCGCCACGAGCCAGGCCCACGGTCAGGGCCGCGCCGATGGCGCCGATCAGCGTGAGGGCCAGACTGCCCAGGGTCAGGGCCGCCAGGGTCGCCGGCAGGGCCGCGGCGGGCAGCCCCAGCATCAGCGCCAGCAGCGGCGTCAGGGCCACCAGGCCAAGGCCGGCGAAGCACCAGTGCACCAGCAGCTTGAGCAGTACCAGCAGCGGCAAGGGCTGGGGCGCCAGCAGCCAGAGTTCCAGGGAGCCGTCCTGCCATTCGCTGCGAAACAAGGCCTCCTGGCCCAGCAGCAAGGCCAGCAGCAAGGCGATCCACAGCAGTCCCGGCGCCAGGGCGGCCAGCTGCTGGCTATCGGGACCCAGCGCCAGGGGAAACAGGGTCACCACCAGGGCATGGAAGGCCAGGGGCGTGAGCCACAGCGCCGGACGGCGACAGGCCAGGCGCCCTTCGCGCCCGAGGATGGCCAGCCAGGCGCCGCTCATCGGCCACCGTCCAGCCAGAGCAGGCGATGCCCCTCGGGCAGGACCTCCAGCTCGCGATGACTGGTCAGCACCAGGGCGCCACCCGCGGCGCAATGCGCGCGCAAGCGCTCTTCCAGCTGGGTGCAGCTGGCGGCGTCGAGGGCGGTGAAGGGTTCGTCCAGCAACCAGAGTCGCGGCGGCGCGGGCAGGTGGAGACGGGCCAGGGCGACGCGGCGGCGCTGACCGGCCGAGAGCTGCCTGCAGGGCTCATCCGCCCAGTCGGCCAGACCCAGCGCCGCGAGGGCAGCCAGGCAGGCGGCCGGCGTGGTCGGGCGCCAGAGATTGGCCAGGCTGTAGAGATTTTCCAGCGCGGTCAGCCCCTCGGCGATCCCGGGTGCATGACCCAGCCAGAGCAGTTCCGCCGCCGCGGGTCGGCGCACCTCGCCCGCATCCGCCGGCAACAGTCCCGCCAGGATGCGCAGCAGGCTGGTCTTGCCGCTGCCGTTGACGCCACCGATCTGCAGCGACTCGCCTGCCGCCAGGCCTAGGCTCAGGTCGTCGAACAGCAGGCGACCGCCCCGTTCGCAACGGAGCGCGACGGCGTCGAGCAGGGGCTGATTCAAGACAGGCGATCTCACGGCACTAAAGTCGGTCGGGCGCTGGCCGTTAACCCGGCACACGCCCTTGAAGGCGCACCATTATACACAGGCGATTCCACCGGACCTGCCCGATGCCCCCCATCTCCGCGATCCCACCCAGCGTCGGCGTCACGCCCGCCCTGCCCGTCCGGGCCGCGGCGGCGCAGGCGTCGGATGCCGGCGCGCAGATCCTGCAGGCCCTGCAATCCCTCGATGACCTGATACCGCCCGGCAGCACGGCCACCGCCGAGGTGCTCGCCACCCGGCCAGCCGGCCAGAATTTCCAGTTCCTGCTGCAGCTGCAGCTGGCCCAGGGCGGCAGCGTCCTGCTCACCACCCAGAGTCCGACCAATAACCTGCCGGTGGGCAGCCAGCTGCTGGTGAGCACCCTGGGTTCCACCCAGCTGGCGGTGCTGCTGCAGAGCCTGGAAGGCGACGCCCCGCCACCACCGCTGCAGCAACTGGACCTGCGCCAGCTGCCGGTGGGGACCACCCTGCAGTTACGGGTGCTGAGCAGCCTGCTGCAACAGCAGCCCGGCGCAGCACCCACCTACGAGGTGATCGCCAAGGCCCTGAGCTCCAACCTCGAAGGCCGCCAGCTCAAGCTGGAATCGCCCCGTCCGGTACCGGTGGGCAGCCTGCTGACCGTGGTGATCAAGGACCGCCAGGAGGTCACGGTGCTGCCCATGGCGCAGCGCCTCGACCAGCTCGACATCGACCGCCAGCTGCAGGGCCAGGGCCAACGCCAGCTGTCGATGAACGCCCTGCTGCAATGGCTGGAGGACGTTCCCGAAGCAGACCTGCCGCCCTCGGTGGGCGCCGCGCTCAAGGCGCTGCTGGCCAATCTGGAGCACACCGAGGCGCTTACCACGGCCCAGGGCTGGACCCGCGCCCTGGCCCGTAGCGGCCTGCAACTGGAGCAGCAACTGCTGGAGCGCGGCGGTCCCGATCTCCAGGAAGACTTCAAGGCCAACCTGCTGCGCCTGGTGGATCGACTGCTGGCCAGCGTACCGGGCGATGCCCTGCGCAATCCCCAGGTCGCGGCCCAGGCCGCCCAGCAGAATCTCCCCGACGCCCTGCGCCGGGCCCTGGGCGGCGCCGCCACTGCCAGTCGCCAACCCACCGCCCTGGACTTTCCCCTGGGCGAACGCGACGGTCGCGGCCTCAGCGCCGCCAACGCCGAACTCGACGAATTGCTGCAACTGGCCACCGGCGTCATCGCCCGCCTGCAGACCCACCAGCTCGCCAGCCTGGCCCAGACCCAGGTCCTGCCGGACGGCTACTACCTCTCCACCTGGCAGACCGAGATTCCCTGGCGCGATGGCGAGCGCCTCGGTGCGGTGCAGGTACGCTTCCAGGAGGAACGACCGCCGCCGGATACCCGCGGCGAAGCCCGCGACAGCCTGTGGAAGGTGGAACTGGCCTTCGACCTGGCACCGCTCGGCCCGCTGCAGGTCAGGGCACAGCTGGCCAGCGGCCGGCTGTCGAGCGAGTTCTGGGCGGAAAAAGGCGCCACCGCGACGCTGATCGATACCGAATTGCCCCATCTGCGCGACCGCCTGCTGGCCGCCGGCTTCGTGGTCGGCGACCTCAGCAGCCGCCAGGGCCGCCCTGCGCGCCATCCGCGCACCTCTCTCGAACAACGTTGGATCGACGATACCGCATGAGCACGTCCGCCCCCCGCCAGGCCATCGCGTTGTCCTATGACGGCAGCAGTGCACCCATCCTGTCTGCCAAGGGCGACGCCGAACTGGCCGAACTCATCCTGGCCACGGCCCGCGAGCATGAGGTGCCCATCTACGAGAACGCCGACCTGGTGCGCATCCTGGCACGCCTGGAGCTGGGCGCGGAAATCCCCGAGGCGCTCTATCGCACCCTGGCGGAAATCATCGCCTTCGCCTGGCACCTCAAGGGCAAGTGCCCAGCGCATCTGGCCGACCAACCGGATCTGTCGCCGGGTTGGGAAAGGATGCCGTAGGAATCGGTCCTCACGGTCATGGCGGTCCGCCGATGCGGCCTGGCCTGTAGGAGCGGCCCATGGCCGCGATCTGCCGTGTAGCCTGGATAACGGCGCAGCCTTATCCACCCTTCGAGACGGCCTGCCCGTGGAAAACGCTATGCGGTTTTCCACGCTACGGCTGATCGCGATCTTGCCGCGGCTGATGGAGATGAACGCCCACTCGGACAGCCCCCTCTCCCTCCGGGAGAGGGTTGGGGTGAGGGTGCCCCCGGCAGTCACTCCCAGCGAAAACGCTGCGCGGCTTTCCACGCGACGACACTACGAATCGTTTTATCGCGGCCATGGGCCGCTCCTACGGGGAATGATGCGCTTGCAAGAGCGCCCACATCGGCGGACCGCCATGGCCACGATCAAGCAATCCAGCCAGGCAGATTCTGGCCTACCCCCGCCGTAACGAATGCCCGACGACGCCCTTCTCATCCACCTTGGCGGCGTCCCAGAACGCGTCCATCTCCTCCAGGCTGGCTTCCTGCGGCGTGCGCCCCTGGGCTTTCAGCGCCTCTTCTATATAGCGGAAGCGTCGCTCGAACTTGGCGTTAGCCTGGCGCAGGGCGTCTTCCGCATCGACCTGCAGGTGCCTCGCCAGATTGACCATGACGAATAGCAGATCGCCCACCTCTTCCGCCACCTGGGTGGCCTGGCCGTTGGCCATGGCCTCGCGCACCTCATCCAGTTCCTCCTGGATCTTGGCCACCACCGGCGTGGCATCGGCCCAGTCAAAGCCGACATTGGCGGCGCGCTTCTGCAGCTTGGCCGCCCGACTCAGAGCCGGCAGCGCGGCCGGAACGTCGTCCAGCAGCGACAGCTGCTCGGGCACCGCGGCCTTCTCCGCACGCTCCTCGGCCTTGATCTCTTCCCAGCGCCGCTTGATGGTCGCCTCGTCCAGCCGTGGCAAGTCCAGGGGGCCATGCAGGTCGCCATCGGGAAAGACATGGGGATGACGCCGCACCAGCTTGCGGGTGATGCCGTCCACCACCTGGGCAAAGTCGAAATGGCCATCCTCACGCCCCAACTGGCTGTAGTAGACGACCTGGAACAGCAGATCGCCCAACTCGTCGCGCAGCTGGGGAAAATCCCGCTTGGCGATGGCGTCGGCGACCTCGTAGGCCTCTTCCAGGGTGTGGGGCACAATGCTGGCGTAGTCCTGGCGCAAATCCCAGGGGCAGCCGTGCCGGGGATCGCGCAACCGGGCCATGAGGTGCAGCAGGTCGTCGAGCTGGTACATGAGTGAATCCTATCGCTGGAAAAAGCACGAGGCGCCAGAGGCGCCTCGTGGGGTCGTCGCCACACCGCTCAGGCAGTGCGATTACGCCGGGCTTCGATGATATTGGGCAGCTGGGAAATGCGCCCGAGCAGGCGGCCGAGGGCGTCCAGGCCGGGGATCTCGATGGTCAGCAGCATGTTGGCGGTGTTTTCCTCGCGATTGGAGCGGGTGTTCACCGCCAGCACGTTGATCCGCTCGTTGAGCAGGATCTGCGAGACGTCGCGCAGCAGACCGGAGCGGTCGAAGGCCTTGATCACGATATCGACCGGATAGGTCTGCACCGGCACCGGGCCCCAGCTCACCTGGATGGTCCGCTCCGGCTCGCGACTGGCCAGCTGCAGGGCATTGGCGCAATCCTGCCGGTGGATAGTCACGCCGCGGCCGAGGGTGATGTAGCCGACGATGGCGTCACCCGGTACCGGCTGGCAGCACCCAGCGATCTGGGTCAGCAGATTGCCCACCCCCTGGATCTGTACATCGCCGCGCTTGCCCGGCTTGTTGGTGGGCTTGCGCGGGAGGAGATCGAGGGTATCGAGGCCCTTGTCCGGCTCCACCAGCTGCTGAGCGGCGTGCATCACATGGGCCAGGCGCAGATCGCCGGCGCCCAGGGCCGCGAGCATGTCCTCGGCGCCCTTGTAGTTGACCTTCTCGGCCAGGGTGTTGAAGTCCACCGGCGGCAACGCCAGGCGCGACAGCTCGCGCTCGACCATGGCCTTGCCGGCGGCGACGTTCTGGTCACGCGCCTGGAACTTGAACCAGTGGACGATCTTGGCCCGGGCCCGCGAGGTGTTGACGTAGCCGAGGTTGGGGTTGAGCCAGTCGCGGCTGGGCGAACCCTGCTTGCCGGTGATGATCTCCACCTGCTCGCCGGTCTGCAGCTGGTAGTTCAGCGGCACGATACGGCCGTTGATCTTGGCGCCGCGGCAGTTGTGGCCGATCTCGGTGTGCACCCGATAGGCGAAGTCCAGCGGCGTTGCGCCCTTGGGCAGGTCGATGGCGTGGCCGTCGGGGGTGAAGACGTAGACCCGGTCCGGCTCGATGTCGACTCGTAGCTGATCGGCCAGGCCGCCGATGTCGCCCAGCTCCTCGTGCCATTCCAGCACCTGACGCAGCCAGGAGATCTTTTCTTCGTAGTGGTTGGAGGCCGATTTGACGTCGGTACCCTTGTAGCGCCAGTGCGCGCAGACCCCCAGCTCCGCCTCTTCATGCATGGCATGGGTACGGATCTGCACCTCCAGCACCTTGCCTTCCGGGCCGATCACCGCGGTATGCAGGGAACGGTAGCCGTTCTCCTTGGGATTGGCGATATAGTCGTCGAACTCGCGGGGAATGTGCCGCCAGAGGGTATGCACGATACCCAGCGCGGTATAGCAGTCACGCATCTCGGGCACCAGTACCCGCACCGCCCGCACGTCGTAGATCTGGCTGAACTCCAGACCCTTGCGCTGCATCTTCCGCCAGATGGAATAGATGTGCTTGGCCCGACCGCTGAGGTCGGACTTGATGCCGGTGGCGGTGAGTTCGTCCCGCAGCTGCTGCATGACGTCGGCGATGTACTGCTCGCGATCCAGCCGCCGTTCGTGCAGCAGGGTCGCGATCTGCTTGTACTGCTGCGGCTCCAGATAACGGAAGGACAGGTCCTCCAGCTCCCACTTGATATGGCCGATGCCCAGGCGATGGGCCAGGGGCGCATAGATGTCGGCCACCTCGCGAGCCACCCGGTTGCGGCGCTCTTCGGTGGCGTTCTTGACCGCGCGGATGGCACAGGTGCGCTCGGCCAGCTTGATCAGGGCCACGCGGACGTCGTCGACCATGGCCACCAGCATGCGCCGCAGGTTGTCGACCTGGGTCTGACTGCCCAGCACCATGGACTTGCGCGGATTGAGACTCTCGCTGATCGCCGCCATGCGCAGCACGCCTTCGATCAGCTTGGCCACCACCGGACCGAAATGCTCGGTCGCCGATTCCAGGGTCGCCTTGCCCTCGCGCACCGCCCGATAGACGATGGCCGCGATCAGGCTGTCCTGATCCAGCTTGAGGTCGGCCAGGATCTCGGCCATCTCCAGCCCGGTGTGGAAGCTGGAGGTACCCTCCGCCCAGGTGTGCTCGACCTGGCCAGAATTCTCTTCCGCCGTGCGGGCGAAGCCGCAGGCATCCAGCAAGGCCTCGCGATCGAGATTCGGATCCACGCTCTGGATATGATCCAGCCAGGCGTGGAGGTTGATGCTGCCATCGACGTTGACTGGCTGATGCGCTCTGACCTGTACCATCTACCCCTTCCTCACGGCGTAGCCTTCTCGCCGGATTGGCTCGCATCGGTTGGCGAGCCGTCGTTACCCGGGCATCCTGCCCGCTTCGAACAGCACCATGGCTTCCACATGGGCAGTCTGCGGGAACATGTCGAGAATGCCCGCCCTTGTCATGCGATAGCCCTGTCGGACCAGCTCTCCCGCATCCCGCGCCAGGGTGGCCGGATTGCAGGAAACATAGACCAGTCGCCCGATGCCGAGCCCCCGGAGCTGCCGGACCACCTCCAGCGCACCGTCGCGTGGCGGATCCAGCAAGGCCAGCGAATGGCTGCCCAGATCGGCGGGTAGCGGGTTCGACAGGTCCACCTGTAGAAAGTGCGCGTTGCCGATGCCGTTGTCACGCGCATTTTGTATTGCCCGGGATGTCATCGCCGCGACCCCTTCGATCCCGATGACCGCCGCTGCCTGCCGCGCCAGTGGCAGGGCGAAATTGCCCAGGCCGGAGAAGAGATCGAGCACCCGGTCGTCAGCGGTGGGCGCCAGCCAGTCCAGCGCCTGGGCGACCATGGCCTCGTTGATGGCGGCGTTGACCTGGACGAAATCGCCCGGCTGATAGGCCAGCGTCAGGTCCCAGGGCGCCAATCGATAGCCCAGCCTGGCGTAGGTCTGATCCGGCTGCGGCTCGCCCTTGCCCTGCCACCAGAGCTGGACGCCAGCGGCCGCGCAGAAGTCGCGCAGACGGGCCTGGTCGCCTGGCAGCAGCGCCTGGGTATGGCGCACCAGCAGGGCCGTGGCCGTACCCTGGAAGAGCTCGACATGACCGATCGCCTGGGGGCGCTCCAGCCCGCTCAGCACGTGAGGTAGCGCCCGCAGCAGCGGCTGCAGTTCCGGTACCAGTACCAGGCAGTCGTCGGGGGTGACGATGTCCTGGCTGGCCTCGGCGCGAAAACCCACCTCCAGGCGCCCTTGGCGTTCGTCCCAGCGCACCGCGACGCGGGCGCGCCGGCGATAGCCGAATTCGGGACCGACCATGGGCGCGGCCCAGGCCAGCGGTTGCACCCCGGCCAGCCGGCGGAATTGCTCGGCGAGGGCGTCTTGCTTGAGGGTCAGTTGATCGGCATGGGGCAGGTGCTGCAGGGTGCAACCACCGCAGCGGTCGGCCACGCTGCAGGGCGGTGTGCGCCGCAGCGGATTGGCTTCCAGCACCCTGAGGGTACGGGCCTCGACCACCTGGCTACGAGCACCGAGCACCCGCGCCTCGACCTGCTCGCCCGGCAGGGCACCGGCGACGAACCAGGTCCGCCCGCCTTCGCGGGCGACGCCGCGGCCGTCATGGGACAGCCGCTCGATGGCCAGCAGCTGCCGCTTGCCGGTCGGCACCGCCGCCGCCCGGGCGCCACCGGCGGGTTGGAAGCGCAGCCCGCCGCCGCCTCGCTTAGCGCGGGTCATAGACGCCGGTCGACAGGTAGCGATCGCCTCGGTCACAGATGATCGCGACGATCACCGCATTGTCCACTTCCCGGGCGATGCGCAGGGCGCCCGCCACCGAACCGCCGGACGACACACCGCAGAAGATGCCTTCTTCCCGGGCCAGGCGGCGCATGGTGTCCTCGGCTTCCTGCTGGCCCATGTCGATGATGCGATCCACGCGACTGGATTCGTAGATCTTCGGCAGGTAGGCCTCCGGCCAGCGGCGGATACCGGGAATGGCCGCGCCCTCCTCCGGTTGCAGACCCACGATCTGCACCTTGGGATTCTGCTCCTTGAGGTAGCGCGAGGTACCCATGATGGTCCCGGTGGTCCCCATGGAACTGACGAAATGGGTGATGCTGCCGTGGGTCTGGCGCCAGATTTCCGGACCGGTGCCCAGGTAGTGGGCGACCGGGTTGTCGCCATTGCCGAACTGGTCGAGCACCTTGCCGCGGCCCTCGGCCTGCATGCGGGTGGCCAGATCCCGCGCGCCTTCCATGCCCTCTTCCTTGCTGACCAGGATCAGCTCGGCGCCGTAGGCGGTCATGGCCGCCTTGCGTTCGGCGCTGGAATTGTCGGGCATGATCAGGATCATGCGATAGCCCATGATCGCGGCGGCCATGGCCAGGGCGATCCCGGTGTTGCCGGAGGTGGCCTCGATCAGGGTATCCCCGGGCAGGATGTCGCCACGGGCCTCGGCCTGGCGGATCATCGACAGCGCCGGGCGGTCCTTGACCGAACCCGCCGGGTTGTTGCCTTCCAGCTTGAGCAGCACGGTACTGCGGGTGTCGCCGGCCAGGCGCTGCAGGCGCACCAGCGGCGTGTTACCGATGCAATCGGCGATGGTGGGATAGTGCAGACTCATGAATCAGCTCGTTCCGCCAGGGGTGAAAGCCTTCCATGATACTCCCAAAGCACCGCTGACCCTACCCATCCGGCGCCTGGCTAAGGCCGCGGCGTGGCGGCACCGTCGCTGGCCACCTCCAGGGCGGCGGGCAGGCTCAGCGACAGGATGCCCTCCGGCCCCAGGTTGGGCCGCACCTGCGGCGTCACCTGCAGCCCCGGCAGCCCGGCCAGCCGTTCGGCCAGCCGCTTGGCAGCCTCGGGCGCGACCTTGCGGGTGAGGTCCTCGGTACCCGAGTACAGCCAAAGCTGCACCGGACGGGCACCCCCCACGCCCTGGAATTCCTGCGCCCGCTTGAGGATGAAACCCTGCTGCCAGCCAAAGGCGACATCGCTCGCCACATAGCGCTGGAACGCCTGGGGCTGCCGATAAAGGGTATCGAGCACGAACAGCCCGCCGTAGCCATGGCCCCAGAGGGTCTGGCGGTTGGGGTCCACCGGTACGCTCTGGGTCAGCAGCGGCTTGATGCGTTGTTCGATCAGATCGAGAAACGCCCGCGAGCCCCCTGCCGGCCAGTCCTTGCGCACGTCGTCATGATTGCGCCCACTGCCGATCGCCGGGGTGTAGTCGTAGGTGCGTTCCTGCATGGCGTCCGCGGCATCGGCGTACCCGATGGCCACCAGCACCGGCGGACTCTTCAGTTTATGGGGGGACAGCCAGACATCCTGCAGCTGTGCCAGGGCGGCATCGCCATCGAGCAGAAAGAGCGCGGGATAGCCCATCATCGGCGCCGGTTGCTTGGGGATGCCGATATAGACCCGATAGCGGCGCTTGCCATCCGCCGAGTCGAGCAGGTGCGTCTCGAAGCTGTAGTACATCGACCCCCGCTCCACCAGGGTGGTCTTCTTGGGCTCCTGGGCCTGGGTCGGCACCATCCAGCCGGTCCCCAGCAACAGGGCACCCGCCAGCATCAGACTGCAACTCTTCTTCAAAGGATCTCCTCGAACGCAACCGTACCGGAACGACCGGCAGTCCCTACCAGACCGCCGACGGGGTCAATGGTTGTGCACCTCGGCCAGAAGCCGTGGCAGCCTTCGCGGATTTTCTCGAATCAGCGCGCCAAGGGGTGCGACCCCTTTCGCAAAGACTCTCTTTACATTTGGTAAAGGGGTTAGACTCGCCAATTTCCTCGGGGGACGTGCAGTGCTGGACGAATTGGGACTCAAGGGACGCATCCTGCTGTTGAGCGTCCTCCCGACCTGCTGCATGGCGGCTCTGCTGGGGGTCTATTTCAGCTGGGTGCAGCTGTCCGACATGCGCAACCAGCTCATCGAGCACGGTCAGCTGGTGGCCCAGCAGATGGCCCCGCTCATTGCCCCGGCCATGCGTACCGGTGACAACGACCAGCTCAACCGTATCGCCCAGCGCGCCCTCGACCAGGCCGATGTCCGGGCCATCACCTTCCTGGATGACGACGGCAACGTCCTCGCCCATGCGGGCCCCTCGATGACGGTGGCACTCACCGGGCGGGACTACCAGACCATCAGCATGAGGTCTGGCCTCGACATCACCCACTTCAATCTGCCGGTGCAGACCCACGACCTGCGCCTGACCCGCAGCGACGGCAACCCGGCCACGCCCCAGACCCTGGGCTGGATCCAGCTCGAACTCTCCCATCACGCCACCCTGCTGCGCGGCTATCGCAACCTGGTGGCCGGCCTCCTGCTGATCCTGCTCGGCCTGGCCTTCACCGCCTTCATCGCCGTGCGCATGGGCCGGCGCATCAACCGGCCGCTGCAAGTGATCGCCCAGGGGGTCAGCCAACTGCAGGAGGGGCGCCTGGAGACGCGCCTGCCGACCCAACTCGGCAGCCCCGAATTCGACGAACTGGCCACCGGCATCAACCGCATGGCCGAAGCCATGGAAAATGCCCAGTTCGAGATGCAGAACAACATCGACCAGGCTACCGAGGACGTGCGCCAGAACCTGGAAACCATCGAGATCCAGAACATCGAGCTGGATCTGGCGCGCAAGGCGGCGCTGGAGGCCAGCCGCATCAAGTCGGAATTCCTGGCCAACATGAGCCACGAGATCCGCACCCCGCTCAACGGCATCATCGGCTTCACCAATCTGATGCAGAAGAGCGAGCTGACCCCGCGCCAGCAGGATTACCTGAGCACCATCCAGAATTCCGCCGAGAGCCTCCTGGGCATCATCAACGAGATCCTCGACTTCTCGAAGATCGAAGCCGGCAAGCTGGTGCTGGAGAATCTGCCGTTCAACCTGCGCGACATGATCCAGGACACCCTGACCATCCTGGCGCCGTCGGCCCATGAAAAGCACCTGGAACTGGTCTGCCTGGTCTATCGCGACACCCCGACCCACCTGGTCGGCGATCCGCAGCGCCTGCGCCAGGTGCTCACCAACCTGGTGAGCAATGCCATCAAGTTCACCCACTCCGGCACCATCGCCGTGCGCGCCATGGTCGAGGAAGAGACCGACGACCACGCCCAGTTGCGCATCAGCGTCCAGGACACCGGGGTCGGCCTGACCGACGAAGACCGCCAGATGCTGTTCCAGGCCTTCTCCCAGGCCGACAACTCCCTGACCCGCCAGGCCGGCGGAACCGGGCTCGGCCTGGTCATTTCCAAGCGCCTGATCGAGCAGATGGGTGGCGAGATCGGCCTGGAGAGCATTCCCGGCGAGGGCTCGGAATTCTGGATCACCCTCAACCTGCCCAAGGCCCACGGCAGCGTCGAGAGCCACAAGCGCATCGCCCTGGCCGGCCGTCGCGTCGGCCTGGTGGAGCCCCACCCCCTCACCCGCCAGGCGCTGCAGCATCAGCTGGAAGAATGTGGCCTGAGCGTGGAGCCGTTCGAGACCCTGGAACAGCTCAGCGAAGCCGTCGCCCATCCGGCCTCCGGCAAACTACCGGTCAGCCTGGCGGTGCTGGGCGTCAGCGCGCGCAGCATTCCGCCGGACCTGCTCACCGAACGCATCTGGGAACTGGGTCGCCAGGACTGCAATACCCTGGTCTACTGCCCCACCACCGACCAGGCGGTGTTCCATGCCTCGCTGCCTGACGTCCATTGCCAACTGCACTCCAAGCCGGCCTGCAGCCGCAAGCTGGAACAGGCCGTGGCGGAATTGCTCAACCAGCGTCCGCAACGCAATGAAAGTGGCGGCCTGGGCATCACCGACAGACCACCGCGCCTGCTCTGCGTCGACGACAATCCGGCCAACCTGCTGCTGGTGGAGACCCTGCTGACCGATCTCGGCGCCCAGGTCACCGCGGTGGAGAGCGGCTATGCGGCGGTGGAAGCCGTCCAGCAGGAGCGCTTCGACCTGGTGTTCATGGACGTGCAGATGCCCGGCATGGATGGCCGCCAGGCCACCGAGGCGATCCGTGACTGGGAAGCCAGCGAAGGCGGCACCCCAGTGCCCATCGTCGCCCTTACCGCCCACGCCATGGCCAACGAGAAACGCGCCCTGCTGCAAAGCGGCATGGACGACTACCTCACCAAGCCCATCAGCGATCGGCAACTGGCCCAGGTCATTCTCAAATGGACCGGCCTGCGCCTGCTGCACAGCTCGGCGCCCGAGGTCACCAGCCTCAACAGCGGCGGCCAGGACATTTCCACGCTGGCGGTGATGGATGCGGACGAAGGCCTGCGCCTGGCGGCCAACAAGCCGGATCTGGCCAAGGATTTGCTGAGCATGCTGCTCGCCTCCCTGGCCGCGGACCGTCAGGCCATTCGCCAGGCCCGCGAAGACGGTGACCGCATCGCCCTCATCGAGCGCGTCCACCGCCTGCATGGCGCTACCCGCTATTGCGGCGTGCCCCAGCTGCGCGCTGCCTGCCAGCACAGCGAAACCCTGCTCAAGCAGGGCGCCCCGACCTCCAGCCCGGCGCTGGAAGAACTGGACGCGGCCATCGTCAATCTGTCCACCCAGGCCAAGAGCCCGCTCTAGCGGGCTAGTCCTCGAACAGCCGCAACTGTAGCGCCGCCTCGCGCAGATCGGTCAGACGCACGCCCACGCCGAGCAGGCGCACCGGTCGATTGCCCCGCCGATAGGCCTGCTCCAGCAGCCGCCGATAGCTGTCGAGATCGCGTCCGGCGCCCTGCTGTTCCAGGGTGGTCTGGGTGAAGTCGTGGAACTTGACCTTGATGAAGGGCCGCTCCGGGCGATAGCGGTCGGCCAGGCGCGTCAACCGCTCTTCGAGCTTGGCCAGCAACTCGGGCAACTCCTTGGCACAGGCGGCGGCATCGGGCAGGTCGCGGTCATAGGTGCGCTCGACGCTGGCCGATTGCCGCTGGCTGTCCACCTTGACCTGGCGCTCGTCGATACCATGGGCCAGTGCCCAGAGGCGCTCGCCGAAGCTGCCGAATTCACGCAGCAGATCGAAGCGCGACCAGGTCTGCAGATCGCTGCACAGGACGATGCCACGGCGCTTGAGCTTGTCGGCGGTGACCTTGCCGACGCCATGCAGTTTGGCCACCGGCAGCACGGCGACGAAGTCGTCCACCTCGTGGGGCGCGATGACGAACAAGCCGTTGGGCTTTTTCCAGTCGCTGGCGATCTTGGCGAGAAACTTGTTCGGCGCGACGCCCGCCGACACCGTGATGTTCAGCTCTTGCCAGACCCGACGGCGGATGTCGCGGGCGATTAGGGTGGCGCTGCCATTGAACAGCTCGCACTGGGTGACATCCAGGTAGGCCTCGTCGAGGGACAGCGGCTCGATCAGCTCGGTGTAGTCCTGGAAGATGGCGTGGATCTGCCGCGACACCTCCTTGTAGACGTCGAAGCGCGGCTTGACGAAGACCAGGTCGGGACAGAGCTTTTGCGCCTGATGGGACGACATGGCGGAACGCACGCCAAAGGCCCGCGCCTCGTAGTTGCAGGTGGCGACCACCCCACGACGATCAGGGGTTCCGCCTACCGCCAGCGGCTTGTTGCCCAGGCGCGGATCATCGCGCATCTCGATGGACGCATAGAAGCAGTCACAGTCGACATGGATGATCTTGCGCTGACGCTTGGGTGGGAGCTGGGCGGGGGAATTGTCCGGAGCCATGGAGAAAGATGCCGGGCCGGGCACTGCGGCTGATTATCCGTACAGTAAGCCAAGGCCGCCCGGATTTGTCCATGGCGGACGACGAATCGCCGGTTAACCGACGTCCTGCAGCAGGCGCTGCCGATGCACGACCTCTTCGCGCAGCTCGTCGACCACCGCCTTGAGATCATGGGCATGGTGCAACTGATCGTAATAGAGGTGGCGCTCGGCGATGACCCCATCCGGGGTGGTGATCATCAGGCGCGCGAAATGCTCACTACGCTCGAAGAACTCGATACGCCCCAGACCCTGGAGATGCTGAAGCAAGGTTTCCAGCAGGAGATTCATGGCGACCCCTTGGACTTTCCTGGTCAAACGGTTCAGTCGCGTTGCCCATCGTCGAAAGGTGCACTCTCGTCGTCGGCGATGACGATCCGCTCTTCGAAATGGCCGGATCGAACATGGCGGGACGTGGTGTCCAGCAGCGCCTGCGCGGAAACGCGCAGCGTCTTCATGTCGTCGACGAGCAATTCGACTTTTTCCACGACTTGAAGTGCCATATCGGCGGCGCCATTGGCACTACTGCCGGTCAGCGCTAGCGAAAGATTGCACAACTGGGCGACGAGCGTCGCGATGTCGTGCTCCATCACGCGCATGATGCGCTGGTCCAGACCACTCGAATCCTGAGAAGGGTGCATGAGGTTCTCCATAACACCCAGCGAGGATAGCACATGGCCACCACCCGCCTGAGCGACCAAGCGGCGTTTTGCTATCACCGTCTCACTTGTCAGCGCGGTGGACTCTCATCGGCTTTTCGGACTCTTTGCCATCCTCATAGGTCGACTGAGGACGTATATCTAGGAGACCACCCATGAAACGCCCTCTATTGTTATCCTCCGCCCTGCTCGTCACCCTGGCGCTCGGCGGCTGCTTCGATCGCGATCAGTCTGATCAGCAGAATCGCTCCAGTGGTGAAAAGGCCTCGGTCCAGATGCAGAAGAGCGACGGCGACAAGTGACCTCGACCCTGCCTGACTAAATAAGCCTTTGAAGAATATTAAATTTTTCCTTGACGAATTTTTTCTTGGCCCTATACTGAGCCACATCGGACGCGGGATGGAGCAGTCTGGTAGCTCGTCGGGCTCATAACCCGAAGGTCGTTGGTTCAAATCCAGCTCCCGCAACCAAATTCGAAAAAACCACTCTCTTGAGTGGTTTTTTTTTGCGCTGAATTTGA
Source organism: Pseudomonas benzopyrenica (assembly GCF_036884265.1). Classification (NCBI taxonomy): domain Bacteria; kingdom Pseudomonadati; phylum Pseudomonadota; class Gammaproteobacteria; order Pseudomonadales; family Pseudomonadaceae; genus Pseudomonas; species Pseudomonas benzopyrenica. The sequence goes on from NZ_CP145723.1 coordinate 3,062,026, forward strand.
CCGGGGTCAGATCACAGCGGTGCGAACTCTGTAGCTACGCGAGCTACAAAGGTTGGTATAGAGCTTTTTTATCTGTACAAGGCTTGGCAAACCGCGCGCGACCAGTAATCTGACGCGCGTTCCTGTCTAGAGGAGTTTGCATGACTGCACCTGATCCAGCCAAAGAGGTCTCCTCGAAGCCGGCATCCCCTGCGGACCATCCTGTTTCGCCCCCTCAAGCGCTGCCCTGGCGCCTGCTGGAGCGGTTGACGGCCTATCGACAACCCATCGAATTGGGTGTGACCCTGGTGTTGTTCGCCGCCGCGCTGGTGGTCTGCTGGCATCTGCTGAGCAGCATCGATGGCGAGGCGCTCCATGATGCCCTTCACGATATCCCACATTCATCCCTGATCGGCGCCCTGATCGCCGCCGCGGCCGGCTTCACCATCCTGCTCGGTTACGAGTGGTCGGCCATGCGCTTCGCCGACGTCAAGCTGCCGGCCCGCGCCTGGACCATGGGCGGCCTCACCGCCTTCGCCATCGGCAACGCGGTCGGGCTCTCCATGTTGTCCGGCGGCTCGGTACGCTATCGCCTCTATGCCCGCCAGGGACTCAGCGCCCTGGAAGTGGCGCGGATGACGGTGTTTTCCAGTCTGGCGCTGGGCACCGCCCTGCCGCCACTGGCCGCCATCGCCGCGTTGACCAACCTGCCCGCCTCCACCCAGGCCCTGCGCGTACCGGAAGCGGTGATCGTTACCGCGTCCGCCGTGATCCTGATCGGCTATGCGATCGGCATCCTGGCGCTGCGTCGCTGGCGAGCACCTGAGCAGCCCTGCGCCCATGCCCTGCATTTCCGCATCGGCAAACGCGCCCTGCGCCTGCCGACCCTGCGGCTGTCCGCGCTGCAACTGGTGATCACCATCCTCGACGTGACCGCCGCGTCGATGGTGCTCTATCTGCTGCTGCCGACGGCTCCGCCCTTCGGTGCCTTCCTGCTGGTCTATCTGCTGGCGCTGGCCGCGGGCGTGCTCAGCCACGTCCCGGGCGGCGTCGGCGTGTTCGAAGCGGTGCTGCTGGCAGCCTTCGCCAACGAACTGGGTGCCGCTCAGCTCGCCGCGGCGCTGGTGGTCTACCGGCTGTTCTATGTGCTGCTGCCGTTCGTGATCGCCTGTTTGGTGCTGCTGTTCAGCGAAGGCCGGCGCCTGCTGTCGAACAGTCCTGCGGTACGGGTCGCCTCGGGACTCGCGGCACCCATCCTCGCCATCCTGGTTTTTTTTTCTGGGGTGGTCCTGCTTTTTTCTGGGGTCACCCCTGAAATAGACACCCGTCTGGAGGGCATGGATTTCCTGCTGCCCCAGCGGTTGATCGATGCCTCCCACCTGGGCGCGAGCCTGATCGGCGTCGTCTGTCTATTGCTGGCGCAGGGATTGCGCCGGCGCCTGTCCGCGGCTTGGGCGGTGACCTTGGTCTTGCTGCTGCTCGGTTCCCTGCTGTCCCTGTTGAAAGGTTTCGACTGGGAGGAAGCCTCCATCCTGGCGCTGACGGCGGCGCTGCTCGCCACCTTCCGCAAATCCTTCTATCGCCGCAGCCGGCTGATGGAGCAACCCTTCTCGCCGCTGTACGTGACCGCCAGCATCTGCGTGGTCGCCGCCTCGGTATGGTTGCTGCTGTTCGCCTATCAGGACGTGCCCTACGATACCCGCCTCTGGTGGCAATTCGCCCTGGACGCCGATGCGCCACGCGGCCTGCGTGCCGCCCTGGGCAGTTCGGTCCTGCTGCTGATCATCGCCCTGGGCTGGCTGCTGCGCGCCGCGCCGCCCCCCATCGAAGCCCCGACCAGCGCCGAGCTCGAGCGCGCCTTCGGCATCGTGCGCAAATCCAGTCAGCCGGATGGCGGTCTGGTGATGACCGGCGACAAGGCCCTGCTCTTCCATGAAAGCGACGATGCCTTCCTGATGTACGGCCGGCGTGGGCGCAGCCTGATCGCCCTCTTCGACCCCATCGGTCGCTCCCAGCCACGCGCCGAGCTGATCTGGAAGTTTCGTGATCTCTGCGACCTGCACCATGCCCGACCGGTGTTCTATCAGGTACGCGCCGAAAATCTACCCTTCTATATGGACATCGGACTCACCGCGCTCAAGCTCGGCGAAGAGGCGCGCGTGGACCTGCACGCCTTCGATCTCGACAGCAAGGGCAAGAAGGACCTGAGATACACTTGGAATCGTGGCCAGCGCGACGGCCTGGCCATCGAATTCCATGCCCCGGGCGAAGCGCCACTGGACGAACTCAAGGCGATCTCCGACGTCTGGCTGGAAAGCAAGCAGGTGCGCGAGAAAGGCTTTTCCCTGGGTCGTTTCGACCCCGCCTATCTCCAGCACTTCCGCATCGCCGTGGTGCGCTTCCAGGGCAAGGCGGTGGCCTTCGCCAACCTGCTGGAAACCGAGCGCCCGGATCTGGCCAGCATCGACCTGATGCGGGTCACCGCGGATGCGCCCAAGCAGACCATGGAATTCCTCATGCTCGGGCTGATCCTGCACTTCAAGGCTGCCGGCTTCGCCCGCTTCTCGCTGGGCATGGTCCCGCTGGCCGGCCTGCATCCCCGCCGCGGTGCACCCATCACCCAGCGCCTGGGCGCCATGGTGTTCAGACGTGGCGAACAGTTCTATAACTTCCAGGGACTGCGTCGCTTCAAGGACAAGTTCGATCCGGAATGGGAGCCGCGCTACATGGCGGTGCCCGCCGGCCTGGATCCCCTGGTCGCCTTCGCCGACACCGCCGCCCTAATCGCCGGGGGTTACACCGGCCTGGTCAAACGTTGAGACTCCTATGCTGAAACGTGCACTCGCAGTACTGCTCGTCATCCTGCTGATCGCGGGGGCCTTGGGCTGGTGGTGGCTCCATCGTTGGCCGTCGGCGCCCCAGGTCAAGGTCCTGGAGCAGCCGGATGGTCGGCTGCTAACCATGGCCGCGCCCAAGGGCGAGCCCCATGCCCGCGTGGTGCTGGCCACGCCGTCGGACCTGCAGCTGGCGGATGCCGATCTGCTGGGCCTGGCCACCAACACCGGCGCCGAGATCGTCCAGTACGAGGTCAAGGTATCCAATGGCTGCCAGGCGCAGAGCGATGACTTCGCCAACGCGGCCAAGCAGCTGAGTGGCGCGCCGACCTTCGTCGGCGGCATCGGCCCAGGCGCCGCCCGCGCCTGGCGCTGGCTGACCATCCAGGACAATCCGAAGGCCGCGGCCCTGAGCGTCGGCTTCAACCTGGAAACCCTGGATTGCCCGGACGCCCTGCCGGCCAAGGCAGCCGCGGGTCAATGGCACATCGCCTGGAACGATCATCCGACCGACGATTCGGCCATCTTCGTGCGCCAGCAGAGCAACGCCGATCTGACCATCGCCGACTACGGCACCGCCCTGCCGGTGGTCCTGCGCACCCAGCTCAAGAATCGTCTGCTGGGCCAGCACAACGACATCCCGACCATCGAGATGCCGGCCGATCCGGACGTCAAGCCCGGCCACCCCGACGTGGTGACCATCTTCTATTCTGGTGACGGTGGCTGGCGCGACATCGACCGTCTCTCGGCCCAGGCCATGAACGAAGCGGGTTATCCGGTCGTGGGCGTGGATTCCCTACGTTACTTCTGGCAGCACAAGAGTCCCGAGCAGGTCGCCGCCGATCTCGCCAACCTGATGCAGGAATACCGCGAGAAGTGGAACGCCAAGCACTTCGTCCTGGCCGGCTACTCCTTTGGCGCCGACATTCTCCCGGCGGTCTACAACCGGCTGCCCAAGGCGGATCAGGACCAGGTGACCTCGCTGCTGTTGCTGGCCTTCAGCCGCAAGAGCAATTTCGAGATCGCCGTGGAAGGCTGGCTCGGCAAACCGGGCGATGAGGCCGATACCCTGCCGGAAACCAGCAGGATTCCCCCCGCCAAGCTGTTCTGCGTCTATGGCGAGGAAGAGAAGGACGACAGTGGTTGCACCCAGCCGGGTCAACTGGGTGAGAAGCTGGCCCGCCCGGGCGGTCATCACTTCGACGAGAACTACGACAAGCTGGCCGACTTCATGGTCAAGGCCATCGAGGCCCGTACGCCGCAATAGCCACCAGATAGACCGGGCTTGAAGCCTGTTCAAAGTCTAGCGAGCTAGAGCTAAGCAAGGCGAAGATGGCTGAGGAAGCGGAGTTTACGATTGGTAAATGAGCATTCCGAAGCCATCTTCAACGCCGCTTAGCCGACGCGCAGCAGACTTTGGACTGGCTTGGGTCCCGGACGAACGGCCGGAACAAGGGACCGGTCTCCAACGGTCTATGGCTGCAACAGCCACGGAGACCTCTGTCATGAGCACACCGCTTTCCGCCGACGCCGCCAGCAAGATCCTGGTGGATGCCTTCCAACCCCTCGGCTGCGTGGTATCGTCCGGCGCGGATGGCCATGACTTGGCGCTGGGCGTGGTGGATGCCCAGGGCAAGACGCTCTACACCGAAGAACAACTCAGCGAGACGGACTACAGCGATCCGCTGCGCCTGGCTGGCTACATAGGCACGGTGCGCAGCGAGCTGGAAGGCCGCGGCCAGACCCTCGACAGCTGGCAGATGCCCTTCATCACCGATCCTGACGCCCTACCGCCGCCGGTATTCAACTAGGCAAAGAAAAGGCCCCTGCTGGGGCCTTTGTTCTTTCTGCGCTCGGCTAGATCTCGACCTGGGTGCCCAACTCGATCACCCGGTTCACCGGTAGCTTGAAGAATCTCAGGTTGCCGTTGGCGTTCTTCATCAGGAAGACGAAGAGATTCTCGCGCCAGGGCGCCATGCCGAGGCGCTTGGAGGCGATCACCGTTTCCCGGCTGAGGAAGTAGGTGGTGCGCATCGGGGTGAAATCCAGGCCTGGATAAGGGCAGTGGCTCAAGGCCAGGGGGATGTCCGGCTCGTCCATGAAGCCGTAGTGCAGCACCACGCGATAGAAGCCGTCGCCGAAGTCCTCGACCTCCATGCGCTCGCCACGCGATACCCGCGGGCGATCCTCGTAGCGCACCGTGAGCAGCACCACCTGCTCGTGCAGAACCTGGTTGTGCAGCAGGTTGTGCAGCATGGCATGGGGGACCACGTCGGTCCGGGCGGTGAGGAACACTGCGGTGCCCTTGGCGCGGAACGGCGGTTGTGCACGGATGCTGCTGATAAAGATCGGCAACGGCAGCGCGCCGTCGTCCAGGCGCTCCACCACCAGTTGCCGGCCCCGCTTCCAGGTGGTCAGCAGGATGAAGATGACGATACCGGCGATCACCGGGAAGGAGCCGCCGGAAAAGATCTTCGGCGCATTGGCCGAGAAGTACAGGACGTCCACCAGCAGGAAGCCGATCAGCAACGGCACCATGATCCAGCGCGGCCATTTCCACAGCAAGAGGATCACCGCCGACACCAGGCAGCTGGTGATCAGCATGGTGCCGGTCACGGCCACGCCATAGGCCTCGGCCAGGTTGGCCGAAGACTGGAAGGTCAGGATCAGGAAGATCACCCCCAGCATCAGCGCCCAGTTCATCAGCGGGATGTAGATCTGCCCTTGCTCCTGGCTGGAGGTGTGCTGGATCTGCATGCGCGGAATATAGCCCAGCTGGATGGCCTGGCGGGTCATGGAGAAGGCGCCGGTGATCACCGCCTGGGAGGCGATGACGGTGGCCAGGGTCGACAGCCCGATCATCGGCAGCAGCAGCCATTCCGGGGCCAGCAGATAGAAGGGATTACGGACCGCCGAGGGATCGGCGAGCAGCAGTGCGCCCTGACCGAAGTAGTTGAGCACCAGCCCCGGCAGCACCAGCAGCAGCCAGGCCCGGGCGATGGGTTTGCGCCCGAAGTGGCCCATGTCGGCATAGAGTGCCTCGGCCCCGGTCAGGGCCAGCACGGCCGCGCCCAGGACGATGAAACCCTTCACCGGATTGGCGGCAAAGAACTCCACTGCCCAATAGGGATTGAAGGCCTTGAGCACCTCGGGCTGCTGAACGATGCCATAGACGCCCAGGGCGCCCAGGGTGGTGAACCAGAGCACCATCACCGGGCCGAAGAACTTGCCGATGGTGGCGGTGCCGCGCTTCTGGATGGCGAAGATGCCGACCAGGATCACCAGGGCGATGGGCACGACCCAGGCTTCCAGACCGTCGAAGGCCAGCTCCAGCCCCTCCACCGCCGACAACACCGAGACCGCCGGGGTGATCATGCTGTCGCCATAGAAGAGCGCGGCGCCGAACAGGCCGAGCAACACCAGGGTGGTGGCGAGGCGCGGCGAGCCCTGGGCGGCGCGACGGGCCAGGGCGGTGAGCGCCATGATGCCGCCCTCGCCCTGGTTGTCGGCGCGCATGACGAAGGTGATGTACTTGAGGGTAACGACCCAGATGAGCGACCAGAAGATCAGCGACAGGATGCCTAGCACGCTGTCGTGGTTCAGCGCCAGGCCATAGTGCGGCGAGAAGACTTCCTTGAGGGTATAGAGAGGACTGGTACCGATGTCGCCGTATACCACGCCGGTGGCGAGCACGATCATTCCCAAGGCCGAAGGGGCTTTACCACCGTGCTCGTGTTCCGGACGGCTCATGCAGGGCTCCTAGAGTCTAAAATCGGCGCATCCTGCGCCGAAGCGGCGTCAGGATCAAGTTGAAAAGGCCGGTAGCGTGGCGCGAGCAACCTCTCGGCGCAGCGCTTCAAGGACCATAGACTCTCTGGTCGGCAAAAAGCTCTGTGCGGTCGCCAGGACCGGCGTACCCCTTCCAAGCAGCGGCAGAGATGGCTAGAATCGCGCGTTTTTTGATCAAGGCGCCTCCTGAGCGCCCGCCGAGGTTAGCCCATGTCCATCCAAACGTCCGCCCCCAAGGTCGGTTTCGTCAGCCTCGGCTGTCCCAAGGCCACCGTCGACTCCGAACGCATCCTTACCCAGCTGCGCATGGAAGGCTACGAGATCGTGCCGACCTATGAAGACGCCGACGTGGTGGTGGTCAACACCTGCGGTTTCATCGACAGCGCCAAGGCCGAGTCCCTGGACGCCATCGGCGAGGCCATCGCCGAGAACGGCAAGGTGATCGTCACCGGGTGCATGGGCGTCGACGAGGGCAACATCCGCGGCGTGCACCCCAGCGTGCTGGCGGTGACCGGTCCGCAGCAGTACGAGCAGGTGGTCAGCGCCGTCCACGAGGTGGTGCCGCCGCAGTTGGAGCACAATCCGCTGATCGACCTGGTCCCGCCCCAGGGCATCAAGCTGACCCCGCGCCACTATGCCTATCTGAAGATTTCCGAGGGCTGCAACCACAGCTGCAGCTTCTGCATCATCCCCTCCATGCGCGGCAGGCTGGTCAGCCGCCCGGTGGGTGACGTGCTGTCCGAGGCCGAGCGGCTGGTCAAGGCGGGCGTGAAGGAGCTGCTGGTGATCTCCCAGGACACCAGCGCCTACGGCGTCGACCTCAAGTACAAACTGGACTTCTGGAACGGCCAACCGGTCAAGACGCGCATGCTGGAACTCTGCGAGGCGCTGTCGGGCATGGGGGTCTGGGTGCGCCTGCACTATGTCTACCCCTACCCCAACGTCGACGACGTCATTCCGCTGATGGCCGCCGGCAAGCTGCTGCCCTATCTGGACATCCCCTTCCAGCACGCCAGCCCCAAGGTGCTCAAGTCCATGAAGCGCCCGGCGTTCGAGGACAAGACCCTGGCGCGCATCAAGCGCTGGCGGGAGATCTGCCCGGAGCTGACCATCCGCTCCACCTTCATCGTCGGCTTCCCCGGCGAGACCGAGGAAGACTTCCAGTACCTGCTGGACTGGCTCACCGAAGCCCAGTTGGATCGCGTCGGCTGCTTCCAGTATTCGCCGGTCGAGGGCGCGCCGGCCAACGAGCTGGGTCTGGAAGCCGTTCCGGACGAGGTCAAGCAGGAGCGTTGGGAGCGTTTCATGGCGCACCAACAGGCCATCTCCGCGGCGCGCCTGCAGCTCAAGATCGGTCGCGAGATCGAGGTGCTGATCGACGAGGTGGACGAGCAAGGCGCCATTGGCCGCTCCTACGCCGATGCCCCGGAAATCGACGGCAACGTCTATGTCGACAGCGCCAATCCCCTCAAGCCAGGCGACAAGGTCTGGGTGCGGGTCACCGACGCCGACGAGTACGACCTCTGGGCAGAGGCGCTCTGATCCCTAGCTAGTCATGCAGGCGGTGGGTGCCGGGCACATGGGCGTGCCCGGCCGCACTGCAGCTGGCGGTGGTCGCCGATGGCGCCGCCGGCTGACCGAGTTCGCGCAGGATGCCGCAACGGTCGCCCTCGCCTTCCCCCTGGCACTGCCGTCTCAGGGTCACCAGCTGTTCGCGCAGCTGATTCAACTCGCGAATGCGCACCTCGACATGATGCAGATGGGCGCCGATCAGGGCGTCCACCTGGGCGCACCCCGGCGTGGCGGTATCCCGTAGCGCCAGCAGCGCCCGGATCTCTTCCAGGGTCATGTCCAGGGAACGGCAATGACGCACGAAGATCAGGCGCTCGACCTGATCCTCGTCATAGCTGCGGTAGTTGCTGCTGCTACGCGCCGCCGGACGCAGCAGGCCTTCACGCTCGTAGTAGCGGATGGTCTCGACCGCGCAGTCGGTGCGCCGGGCCAATTCGCCAATCTTCATCGTGCCTTTCTCGCTCCGCTGACATCCGGACAGCCTGCCGCGCTCGCGGCCTTGGGGCAAGGGTTCCGGAACTACCGGCAGGCGGTGGGAAGAGACGTTGGCGACGCTCAGCCGGTGCGGACGTGCAGGAAGACAAAACGACGCCCCAGCGATGAGTGGATCGCCGGGGCGTCGCGACAAACATCAGACTAGTTGGCGTTGTTCTGGTACAGCGCGGAAGCACGGGCGGGATGTTCCGACTGGAATTGCGCTTGGGCATTGGCCCGGATCGATTTGCTGGACAGGTCGCGACTGGCCGCGGATGCGGTACCCGACAGCAGGCCCATGAACAGGACGGCGACGAGCGCTTGGATACCCAGGACTTTCATAGCGAATACCTCTTGGTTGTGCTGTTTCGATAGACACAGCGTACTCCCAGTACTAATCCGCCAAAAAGTCGCGTTTCCGTGAGTGATATTTACCTATTAGGCAAATATCACCAGGGAACGTCTTGATACTGTCTCGGACATTCGCTCATCGGCCAGGCGCGGTGCCCACCTATTGCAACTCGCTCAGCTGTTTTTCCAGGCCCATGGCCTGGCCTGCCCCGACACTGGTCAGGTGGAACAAGCCATAGGCCTCCAGATAGGTCCAGCGACTCAAAGGACCATTGCCTGAGATGCCATGTCGGCATTCGAGAGTCTTGGCCCTGCCACTGAGAGTACCCAGCACCTTGCGCGCCTCACCCTCGCCCACCACCTTGCAGGACAGCTTGATCTCCCGCCGCTCCGCGCCCTTCAGATTGCCGGTCAGGGTCTGCCGGGCCTGGTAGCCGACCTGGCTGCCCACCGCGAGCCTCCGCCAGTCGCCGCTGAAGCTCAGTCGATCCAGGCTGGCGAGTTCTTCCACCGGCAGATTGCCGTTGTCGAGGCGGGTGCGGCGTACCAGGTCGATCAGCCCGCGCCAATTGAGCGAGTCGACCCTTGCCGCCCTGCCCTGGGCGCTGAAGCGCAGCAAGCCTGGCTGCGCGCCAGGGCTGACCCGGACCTCTTCGCGATAGGCCTGGGTCTGGCCTTCGTAACGGCTCTCGCCCGCCTCCACGAAGCGCTGCACGGCCATGGCTGGCGGGGGCAGTGCCAGCGCCTTGAGCGCCTGCAGAGGCTGAGCCTGGGCCGCGGGCAACTCGCCAGCGGGCGACGGTGCAGCCGGCGTTGTCGCGGCGGCCTTGATCCCGCCCAGGCGTGGCGTGGCCAGTAAGGCATCCCGGCGGTCACAGGCGGCTTCCAGCAGGGTGCGCCGCTCGACGGGAGCGGCAGCGAAGGTCTCTTGCCCCTGGGCGCCTGGCTGGCTGTCAGTTATCCGCCCGGCGTCGTCCAGGCCGTAACGCGCCAGCAGCAGATAACGGCGCGCGGTACAGTCGGCGGCCAGGGATTCGCGCCACTGGCGCACCGGAGCGCCATAGCGCGGCGTCTGCAGCTGGACGGGCAACTGTTGGCCTCCCCAGAAGCGGCGCACCCCGTTGGCGTCCACCAGGCTGTTGCGGTCGATGACCAGGGTGTCGCCACCGGCGCCGCTGGCGAGGACACGCCAATCCGCACTGGCCGGCTGGGCGCAGAGCGCAGCCACGTCTGGACGCTGCTTGAGCGCCTCGACCTTGGCGGCGCTCAGCGCCAGGGACGCGGCATAGCCATTCACCCGTCCGGGATAGACGCGCTGATCGCCCTCCAGAAAGAGCAATTCGGCCTGTTCATCCACGCAATCCAAGGCCACCAACGCGGCGCCGCCATCCGCCAGGGCCAGCGCCAGTTGCAGGCGAGAGCCCTGGCGCAGGACGCTTTCAGCCATAACGGGCCGGGTGAAGAGCTCCTCGGCATTGGTCACCGGTTCGGCAGGCGGCTGCTGGGTGCTGCAACCCGCCAGCAGCGACAGCAGGCAGAAGGCGTAAATACGGTTGGAGATCATGGTTCCTCTCGGCTGAAAACCGCGATGGATGTCGCGAACAGCAAATTGACCTGAACGAAATGCGTCTGGCGCGGATCAATAAGGGAAGCATGCCGCTTGGCATGACCTCTCCCGTTTCCCAACACGAGGTGCATTCATGAATACCGATCAGATCATAGGCAATGCCAAGGACGCTACCGGCAAGGTCCAGGACAGCTTCGGCGCCGCGACCGGCAATGCCGACTGGCAAGCCGAGGGCAAGGCCCGTCAACTGGAAGGCAAGCTGCAGGAGCAATATGGCCAGGCCATCGACTGCGCACGCAACGTGACCGCCGACAAACCCTTCACTGCCCTGGCCATCGCCGGCGGTGTCGGTTTCGTTCTGGGCGTACTGCTGTCGCGCTCCTGATCGGAGACGCGGGGCTGGCCGATGCGCCAGCCCCAAAACGAAAAGGCCTGCTCAGACAGGCCCTTTTTTTTGGGACTCGCTCAGGATTCCAGGGCAACGAGGTGCTTGCGCACCGTGTCCACGATATCGCCGATGTTGAAGGGCTTCTGGAACACGGCATCGAACAGCTCAGCGCTTTCCTGGGCCAGGTGCGCCTGGGCACCGCTCATCAGGATGATGGGCAGGTGTTGCAGGCCCTGGCGTTCGCGCAGGGCCTCCGCCAATTCGCGGCCATTCATCACCGGCATCATGAAGTCGGTGATGACCAGCGACGGTAGTTCTCGATCGAAGACATCAAGCGCTCGGCGGCCGTTGCTCGCCTTGACCACCATGTAGCCTTCGTCTTCAAGAGCGAAGGCCAGGATGTCCGCTATCAGAAATTCGTCATCGACTACCAGTATCGTCGTCATGTGGAGACTCTCCCAGCCGACGCGATCATGGTTGTATTGAGGGCATGGCTGAACCGGAAAGCACCTTCACCATGTCTTTGAACGCCTTTTTCAGTTCGATTCCCGAGTTGTCTATCACCATCTCGCGTAGCGAGGGGTCATAAAGGCTATCCCGCACCTTGAGGATGGACAGAACTCTTTTGATCTCCGCCTCGGCCTCGACGAATCGCAGCAAAATCAGATTGTCCACCATGCTGGAAAGTTCGGGAGCCGGCGCTGCTATATCCGCGCCAAACATGTCCCGTAGTTCCCAGGTAGCTAGAACTGTGACGCCCTGGGTACGCAGCTCGTTCAGTAATGCACTGAAGTATTCGATGAGCCGCCCCTGGGGCAAGGCGAAGCGGGCAATGGCGCCCAGACTGTCGATCACCAGCCGTTTAATGCCGTGCTGCTGGACCAGCGCCAGCAGCTTCAGACCCACTTCATCAAGGCGCAACTCGGTCGTGGGCTGCCAGTGCATGTGCAGCGCGCCCTGATCGATACGGCCGGCCAGATCGAGCCCTAGGGCGCCGGCCTTGAGCTGCAGCCGCTCCGGCGGTTCATAGAAGCTGAACATCAGACCGGGGGCCTCGGACGTGCAGGCGGCCAGGAAATTCAGCGAGATGGACGTCTTGCCGACACCCGAAGGCCCCATGAGCAAGGTGGTCGAGCTTTCCGGTAGCCCGTTCTCGATCATCGCATCCAGCGAAGCCACGCCGCTGGTTACGCGCTGGTGCCCAAAGCGGTAGGTCGCGCCCACCGAGGGATCGCGATAGAGAGTTTCCAACCGTGGAAACACGGTGATGCCGGCATCGGAGATGGTGAATTCGTGGAAGCCCGGCAACGCGCCGCTACCGCGAGTCTTGCGCAGTGCCAGACGGCGGATGGTGCGACTGCCGATCTCTTCCTCGTGCAGATCCAGCACGCCATCGACCATGGTGTGCTCCGGGCTACCGTCTTCGAGACGCGCGCTGGTGAGAAAGATCACCGTGCAACCGGCAAAGGCCGCATGCCCCTGCAACTCGGCGATGAACTTCTTGGTGTCAATGGGCGTTTCCGCACGCGACCGAGCGTTCAGCAGACCATCCACCACCAGCAGACTGGCCTTTTGCCGGCTGATTTCCCGCCGCAGGAGACGCACGACCTCATCCAGCCCCTCGCCTTCCATGGTATCGAAGGCGCTCAGGTACTGGACCTGATCCCCGATGCAGGAGCGGTCGAAGAAATCCAGCGTGGAAAAGAACTGGAACATCCGCTCATGGGTTTCCGACAGCATGGTTGCGAACAGCACCCGGCCACCGCCGCGCACATGGTTGAAGGCGATCTGATTGGCCATGATCGATTTGCCGGAGCCCGGACGGCCCTGGATGACATAGGACGCGCCTGCAACCAGGCCTCCCTTCAAGATCTCATCCAGCCCCTGGATACCGGTTACGACGCGCTCGAGTCGATTCAAGAACGATGCCTCAAACTAATGATGTGTCTGGGACGCCTAACTAGGCGCCCGGTGCTTCGCAGGCAAGAGCCTATAAGGGTGCTACCGAAATAGCCAGCTAGAGGGCTTGGTCTCAGCCGCGTTTGCGAATCAGTCCTTCCTGGGCCACCGAGGCCACCAGCTGCCCCGCGCGGTTGTAGATGCTGCCACGGCACAAACCGCGAGCCCCGCCGGCCCAGGGACTGTCGATGGCGTAGAGCAACCAGTCGTCCAGGCGGAAATCGCGGTGGAACCAGACCGCATGGTCGAGGCTGGCGATCTGCAGCGAGCGATCCCAGAAACTGGTGCCGTGGGGCAGCAGCGAGCTGGGCAGCAGGTTGAAATCCGAGGCATAGGCCAGCAGATAGCGATGCAGCGCCGGCTGGTCCGGCAGATCGCCGGTGGCGCGGAACCAGACGTGGCGAACCGGCTCGGTGGGCTCCGGCTTGAAGGGGTCGGTAAAGACCACCGGGCGCATCTCGATCGGCCGCGGCCCGAGCAGCTTGTCGCGCAAGGGCGCAGGAATCAGCTCGGCGTACTTCTGCGCGTGGGCGATCTCCGATTGCAGCGTCTCGGGCGCGGGCACGTCCGGCATGGTGGTCTGGTGCTCGAAGCCCGGCTCTTCGATATGGAAGGAAGCGCTGCAGAAAAAGATCGGCTGTTCACCCTGGAAGGCAGTGACCCGGCGGGTGGAAAAGCTACCCCCGTCGCGGATGCGATCCACCTGGTAGGTCACCGCCTCCACGGCCGAACCGGCGCGCAGGAAATAGCCATGCAGGGAGTGCACCTGGCGCGCCTCGGGCACGGTCTGGCTGGCCGCTGACAGCGCCTGCCCCAGCACCTGCCCACCAAAGAGCTGGGGAAAGCCGAGATCCTGGCTGCCGCCGCGATACAGATCGGGGGCCAGGGATTCGAGGGTCAGCAGTTCGACCAGGTTGTCCAGCACCTTGCTCATGGGAAGGGTTCCTTGACAGAGAGCGATCATCATACGCAAACCGGTCAAATCCTGTACGTTCGCCGTCCTTCCAGACACATTACTCATCGTATGACGATAACTGGTGGAGCTTGTGGCCCCATAAGCGGTCACAATGAGGGTACCGCTGTCCGCTCGCAGGCTTCCTCCCCATGACCGAAACCGCCAACGCCTCGTCTCCCCATCCGTCCGCGGCCAAGATCGCGGAGCTGGGCAAGGGTCTCGGGCACGACGACATCTTCTTTGCCGCCGTGAAAAAGACCCGGATGCCGATGATCGTGACGGATCCGCACCAGCCGGATAATCCGATCATCTTCGCCAACGAGTCCTTCCTGCGCACCACGGGCTACGCGCTGGACGAGGTCATGGGCCGTAACTGCCGCTTCCTGCAGGGGCCGGACACGCGCCCGGAACACATCGCTGAAATCCGCAGCGCGCTACGCGAGCAACGGGATTGCGACATTGAATTGCTGAACTACCGCAAGGATGGTTCGACCTTCTGGAATGCGCTGTTCATCTCCCCGGTGCTCGATCCCCAGGGCCAGCTGCTCTACTACTTCGCCTCGCAGCTGGACGTCTCCCGCCGCCGCGACGCCGAGGACGCCCTGCGGCAGGCGCAGAAGATGGAAGCCCTCGGCCAGCTCACCGGGGGCATCGCCCACGACTTCAACAACCTGCTGCAGGTGATGGTCGGCTACCTGGACATCCTGAGGATCAATCTGGATCGTCCGGAACTGGACAAGGACAAGGCCAAGCGCCATGTCGACAACACCCGCGATGCGGTGAATCGGGCAGCCACCCTGACCCAGCAGCTGCTGGCCTTTGCCCGCAAGCAGCGCCTGACCGGGCGCGCGGTGGACCTGAACAAACTCATCGAGGCCCGTCAGGGGCGCCTGTCCCAGGCGCTGGGCGGGCCCTTCCGCTTCATCTTCCGGCCGGCACCGGCCTTGTGGAATTGCCGGCTCGATCCGATCCAGCTGGAGACGGCGCTGCTCAATATCGTCGATAACGCCCGCCTGGCCATGCAGGAGCGAGGTACCGGCACCCTGACCCTGGAGACCCTCAACGTCGAGGTCAATGGCCAGGATCTGGCCCACGGCGGCCTGGCCCAGGGGCACTATGTCTGCATCGCCCTGACCGACACCGGCTGCGGCATGTCCACCGACGTACTCGGTCGGGCCCTGGATCCTTTCTTCACTACCCGTGACGAAGGTCAGGGCAGCGGCTTGGGCCTGTCCATGGTCTATGGCTTTCTCAAGCAGTCGGGCGGCCTGGTGAGGCTCTATTCGGAAGTCGGCATAGGCACCTCGGTGCGTCTCTACTTCCCGGTCTCCGAAGAGGAGGCGCGCGACCATCCGGCGCCCCTGCCAACCCCCCACGAGGACGGCGGCGGTTCCGAGACCATCCTGGTGGTGGACGATCGCCCGGACGTGGCGGCCCTGGCCCAAGCCATTCTGGAAGAGACCGGCTACCAGGTGCTGGTCGCCCACAATGGCCAGCAGGCGCTGGACATCCTCGCCCGCGAACCCGCCATCGACCTACTGTTTAGCGACCTGATCATGCCCGGCGGCATGAATGGCGTGATGTTGGCCAAGGAGGCGCAGCGGCGCCAACCCGAGCTGCGCATCCTGCTCACCACGGGCTATGCCAACAACGCCTTGGAACTGGAGGAAGGCAATGGCGAGCGCTTCCCCATTCTCAACAAGCCCTATGGCCGCCAGGATTTGACCCGCTGGATCCGCCGCATGTTGGATAGCGCCCAGCCATGAAGGACGAAGCCCTGGAGCGCGAGCCCGCCAGCTGCGACACCGGGCAGGATGGCCCGGTGGACCTCCAGAGCTTTCTGGCCTGTCTGGAGCGGGTTGGCAACAGCCCCAGCCAGGTCTCGGTGCAGCACCTGATCGATGCCATCGGCAGTCGCTCCTTTGGTCCCATGATCCTCTTGCCAGGGATACTGGCGATCTCGCCGCTGACCGGCATTCCCGGCATCGCTACCGCCATCGCCGTCTTCGTCATGCTGGTGAGCGGCCAGTTGCTGATGGGGCGTGACCACTTCTGGCTGCCGCGCTGGGTGCTGCAGCGCTCGGTCTCGCGCGGCAAATTGCGCAAGTCGCTGCGCCTGCTGCAGCGGCCGGCGCGCTGGGTGGACAAGGTGGTCAAGTCGCGCCTGCGGGTACTCACCTCGCGGCCCGCGCACTTCGTCACCGCCCTGCTCTGCATTCTCATCGCCGCGACCATGCCGGTGCTGGATCTGGTGCCCTTCGCCAACACCACGGCGGGCCTGGCGCTGACCTCTTTCGCCCTGTCGCTGATCGCCCGCGACGGTCTGCTGTTCCTCCTGGCGCTGGGTTTCTGCACCGGTATCCTCTGGTTCATCCTGGAGCTCCTGGTGTTTTGAGCGCCCGCCTGCCGCTGGTCTACCACGAGGACTACAGTCCGCCCTTCCCTGCCGGCCATCGCTTTCCGATGGAAAAATTCCGCCTGCTGCACGAGCACCTCAGCGCCAGTGGCGTCCTGGGCGCCGACAACTGGCAGCGCCCCGATCTCTGTCCGGACGAGTTGCTGGCGCTGGCCCATGCGCCGGACTACATCCGCGCCTTCCAGGCCGGTGAACTGGCACCGCCGCTGCAGCGCCAGCTGGGCCTGCCCTGGAGCGAAGCCCTGGTGCGCCGGACCATCCGCGCGGTGGGCGGCTCCTTGCTCACCCTGGAGCTGGCGCTGCGCCATGGTCTGGCCTGTCACCTCGCCGGAGGGACCCACCACGCCCACCATGACTATCCGGCCGGCTTCTGCATCTTCAACGACCTGGCGATCCTGGCGCTGTCGCTGCTGGAAAGCGGTCGCGCCGGGCGGGTGCTGATCCTGGATTGCGATGTGCACCAGGGCGACGGCACGGCGCGCATCCTCGCCGAGGTCCCTGACGCCATCACCGTCTCCCTGCACTGCGCCACCAACTATCCAGCGCGCAAGGCGCAAAGCGACTGGGACATCCCCTTGCCCCGCGGTCTGGACGACGCCGGCTACCTGCGGGTGCTCGACGACGCCCTGGGCTATCTGCTACCCCTCTATCAGCCCGACGTGGTGCTCTACGATGCCGGAGTGGACGTCCATCGCGATGACGCACTGGGCTATCTGGACCTTACCGATGCCGGTCTCGCCGCCCGCGACGGCTTGGTCTTGCGGCGTTGCCTGGCGGCGGATATACCGGTCGTAGGGGTGATCGGTGGCGGCTATTCGGCCGATCGCCTGGCGCTGGCCCGCCGGCACGGCATCCTCCATCACACCGCGACCCAGGTCTGGCAGGAGCTGGGTCTGAACTGAACGGGAGCTTCAATGAGCAAGACCGCCAAGACCTCCGAATCCAGCCAGGCGCGCCTGGCGGTGCTGATCGATGCGGACAACGCACCGGCCGCCATCGTCGACGGCCTCATGGCCGAGATCGCCCGCTTCGGCGTGGCCAGCGTCAAGCGCATCTATGGCGACTGGACCCAGCCGCAACTGAACAGCTGGAAGAAGGTGCTGCTCGACCACTCCATCCAGCCGGTGCAGCAATTCGGCTACACCAAGGGCAAGAACGCCACCGACAGCGCTCTGATCATCGACGCCATGGACCTGCTCTACACCCGCCGCTTCGACGGCTTCTGCCTGGTCTCCAGCGACAGCGACTTCACCCGCCTGGCGGCGCGGCTGCGCGAGGAAGGCCTGACGGTCTACGGCTTCGGCGAGGAGAAGACGCCGGATCCCTTCGTCTCGGCCTGCGACAGATTCATCTACACCGAGATCCTCAGGTCGAAGCCACGCGAAGAGGCTCGCGAAACCACCAGCGCCACCGACAAGCCCGCGACCACCAACCGTGGCAAGCCCAAGTTGAACACCATTCTCAAGCTCATCGAACAGGCCGTGGAAGACGCCTCCGACGAAGGCGGCTGGGCCAACCTGGGCATGGTCGGGGCCAACCTGGGCAAGGTGCGTCCGGACTTCGATGCCCGCCTCTATGGGCATCGCAAATTCAGTGGCCTGGTGAAGGCCCATGGCGACAGGTTCGAGGTGCAGGAACGCGATCCTGCTGATGGCAGCGCGGGTAAGGCCGTGTACATCCGCAACCGCTGACACCGCTGCGCCTGCCCGGCTCTGGCCCGGGCAATAGCGGCGAAAAGTCGCGAACTGTCGCTATCAGATCGCCATACCATCGGTCCGACCTCGCGGAACCGCTCGGCTTGCGGCGGCCTCCACCCTAGGTGCTTACCGCCCTACGGAGACCGCCATGCGAGCCTTGACCTACCACGGTGCCCACGATGTCCGCGTCGATACCGTTCCCGATCCGACCATCCAGGACGCCGACGACATCGTCCTGCGGGTGACCGCCACGGCCATCTGCGGCTCGGACCTGCACCTCTACCGCGGCAAGATCCCCACCGTCGAGCACGGGGATATCTTCGGCCACGAATTCATGGGCGTCGTCGAAGAGACCGGCCCAGCGGTCACCGCCGTACAGAAGGGCGACCGGGTGGTGATTCCCTTCGTCATCGCCTGCGGCAGCTGCTTCTTCTGCAACCAGGATCTCTACGCGGCCTGTGAGACCACCAACACCGGCCGCGGCGCCATCCTCAACAAGAAGCAGATCCCGCCGGGCGCGGCCTTGTTCGGCTTCAGCCATCTCTACGGTGGCGTACCGGGCGGCCAAGCCGAATACGTGCGCGTACCCAAGGCCAATACCGGCCCCTTCAAGGTGCCCGGCACCCTGGCTGACGAAAAGGTGCTGTTCCTTTCCGACATCCTGCCCACCGCCTGGCAGGCCGTGCTCAACACCGGCATCGGCCAGGGTTCGAGCATCGCCATTTATGGCGCCGGACCGGTTGGCCTGCTGTCGGCCGCCTGCGCGCGGATGCTGGGTGCCGAGCGTATCTTCATGGTCGATCACCACCCCTATCGCCTGGCCTATGCCCAGCAGACCTATGGCGTCATCCCGATCAACTTCGACGAGGACGACGATCCGGCGGCCACCATCATCGAGCAGACGCCCGGCAAGCGGGGCGTGGATGGAGTCGTGGATGCCGTGGGCTTCGAGGCCAAGGGCAGCACCACCGAGACCATCCTCGCCAACCTCAAGCTGGAAGGCAGCAGCGGCAAGGCTCTGCGCCAGTGCATCGCGGCCGTGCGGCGCGGTGGCACCGTGAGCGTGCCCGGGGTCTATGCCGGTTTCATCCACGGCTTCCTGTTCGGTGATGCCTTCGACAAGGGCCTGACCTTCAAGATGGGCCAAACCCACGTGCAGCGCTATCTGCCGGAACTGCTGGAACACATCGAGCGTGGCGACCTGGCGCCGGAGGCCATCATCACCCACCGGATGTCCCTGGAGCAGGCGGTCGAAGGCTACAAGATCTTCGACAAGAAGCAGGAGGACTGCCGCAAGGTCATCCTGACGCCGGGGCGCACCGAACCGCTGATTCCCGAGCGGCTGGAAGAACCCCTGGCGGCGCCCCTGGGTCAGGCTGGCGTGGTCTAAGAACCTAGCACCTCGCGTACAATGGCGGTTTTCCATAGCTCCTGGATGCCGCCATGTCTCTCTCCCCCGCCGCCCCTGCCGTCGCTGTCATCGGGGGCGGCCCCGCCGGGCTGATGGCGGCCGAGACCCTGGCCGCCGCCGGCATCCCGGTGGATCTCTTCGATGCCATGCCTTCCGTGGGTCGCAAGTTCCTACTGGCCGGCGTGGGCGGCATGAACATCACCCATGCCGAAGAGCAGGCCACCTTCCGCCAGCGCTATCGCGAGCGCGAGGGCGACGTCAGCTCCTGGCTCGATGCCTTCGACAGCGATGCCCTGCGCGCCTGGATTCATGAGCTGGGCATAGAGACCTTTGTCGGCACCTCGGGACGAGTGTTTCCCGCCGACATGAAGGCCGCGCCGCTACTGCGTGCCTGGCTGCATCGCCTACGCGACCAAGGCGTGCGCATCCACACCCGCAGTCGTTGGTTGGGCTGGGACGCCGAGGGTCGGCTGCGGCTGGCGACTCCGGACGGCGAGCGACTCCTGCAGTCCCAGGCCTGTGTATTGTCGTTGGGCGGCGGCAGTTGGCCGCGCCTGGGTTCGGATGGCGCCTGGCAGGCCTTGCTGGCCGAACGTGGCGTCACACTGCGACCGCTGGAACCGGCCAACTGCGGCTTCGAGGTCACTGGCTGGAGCGACTTTCTCAAGACCCGCCATGTCGGCGCGCCGATCAAGCCGGCCGCTCTCGCCCTGCCCGGCCAACCGCCGCGCCAGGGCGAATTCGTCCTTACCGACACTGGGATCGAGGGGAGCCTGGTCTATGCGCTCTCCGCTGAGATCCGCACGGCCATCGAACGCGATGGCCAGGCGATCCTGAGCCTGGATCTGGCGCCCCAGCGCGACCTGGCCGAACTGGGGCGCGCCCTGGCCAAGTCGCGCGGCAGCCAGTCCCTCGCCAATCACCTGCGGCGCCACGCCGGGATCGACGGCGCCCGCGCCGCCCTGCTCCGAGAACTGGCGCCACCCGAGGCCTTTCAGGACATGGCCCGGCTGGCCCAGGCCTGCAAGGCCGTGCCGCTCACCGTGGTCCGGCCGCGCCCCCTGGCGGAAGCCATCAGCAGCGCCGGCGGCGTGCCTCTGGAGGCGTTGGACGATGGCCTGATGCTCCGGCAATTGCCTGGCGTCTTCTGCGCGGGTGAGATGCTCGACTGGGAAGCTCCCACCGGCGGCTATTTGCTCACCGCCTGCTTCGCCAGCGGGCGTGCGGCGGGCCAGGGCGTGCTGCGCTGGCTGGCCGCTGGCGGCAGATCGGCCTGAGCAGTCCCGGCGCGATGCCGCTCTACCGCTCGCGGCCGGCCCCGGTGATGCCAGACAGCGACCGGGCGCGGTAGCATAGGCAGCGACCACGGCGATCATCATGGATCCATGCCCCTTTCCCAGGCGTTGTCGGAATTCAGGCGGTTGTTGCGCGATCTGGCGGGAGATCTCCGCCAGTTCGGCCGCGACCGTCGCCGCCTGGTCGACGAACTGGAAACCCTGACCTCGGTCTTGCTGGCGATCCTGCTCGGCCATTTGGCCGGGGTTCAGCATGTCGGTTGGGCGGCTTTCAGCGGCTATATCGTGATGAGGTCAGATGTCCGCGACAGCTGCGCACGCGGCTGCCTGCGAGTGCTGGGTACCTGTATCGGCGCCGCAGGTGCCCTGCTCGTCTTGCGCCACCTGCAGCTGAACCCCTACGAGCAGGCTGGACTGCTGGGCACCGTGGGCAGCATCACCCTCTATCTGACCCTGGTGGGCCGCTATGGCTACGCCTGGTTGCTGGGCGGCCTCACCTACGCCATGGTGGTCCTGGCGAGCCTCCAGGCGCCCGATCAGCTTGAGCAATACGCCCTGTCGCGCCTGTTGGAGGTGGCGCTCGGCACCTCGGCTTGCGTACTGGTGAGCGCGCTTTCCACCTACGGCGTCCGTGCCCGCCTATGGCCCAGGGTACCGACCACGGTAGCCTCAGCGCCGCGAACCCTGGGTGTTTGGCAACCCTTGGCATTGCGCCATGCGCTGCAGGGGGGTCTAGCCCTGGCCCTGCTGGCGTTGGGCGCGACGGGGAAGATCGAGGTGGATATCAGCCAGGCCGCCATCACCATCCTGGCGGTCATGGTCGTTCCCTTCAACGGCCTGAGCAGCGCCGGCAAGGCAGTCTCCAGAAGGCTGCTGCATCGAATGCTCGGTTGCCTGCTCGGCGGCGGCCTGGCGGCCATTCTGCTGCTGGTCAGCCAGGAAAGTCTCTGGCTGACGCTGGCGGGCGTCGCGCTCGGCGTACTGATCGGCAGACACCTCGAGAACGGCCCGCTCGGTATCGGCTATCTCGGCATGCAGTTCGCGCTGGCGTTTCTGGTGGTGATGGTGCCTGACCACTATGACCATATCGACCCGGTGGCAGGCATGGCGCGGCTGGGCGGTATCCTGCTGGGTTTTTTGGTGCTGGAGCCGGTGTACTGGATCTCGACCTGGCTGATCAGGCGCCTGTCCCCCTCGAGAACCTAGCAAGCGGCCGCGCTGACCTCAGGCCGGGCGTTCGACGAACTCGGTGGCCGGCGAGCCATCGGCATTGTGCTGGCGAATCACCGCTGGGCGCCCTTCCTCATCAAGCAGGACCTGGCCGATGCCGGCACCGTTCCATAGACGCTCGCCGGCCTCGCGGCGATCCGGCAGCCGCGGCTGCAGCTCCCAGCGGCGGCGCTTGGTGAAGCCGTTGAGCGGCGACCAGGGCGCATAGAGCCAGCGATTGAGTCGATCCAGGGTCGCCAGCAGGCGCGGGGGAAATTCGTTCTTGATGCCGCTGCTGGTGATCTGCCAGAGCCGCGGCTCGCCGCGCTTGTCGCGGATGCGGATGTCGTAGACGAAGGAATAGTGCACGTCGCCGGAGAGCACCACGTAATTGCCCGGGGTGCGCCGGTGGCGAAAGATGTTGAGCATGGTCTTGGCCGCGCCGGGGTGGGCCATCCAGTTCTCGGCATCCACCATCAGCGGCTGGCCGAACCAGGTGAAGATGCGCTGCACCGCCTCGATCAGCTTGACGCCGAACATGGGCGCGGCCGAAACGATCACCGCCGACGGATGATCCAGCAGGTCCTGCTGCAACTCGCAAAGGGCCTCCCAGTCCATCAGGCCCGACGGGTGCTCCAGGCGGCGTTCGCTGCGCCAACGGCGCGTACGGGTGTCCAGCACGATCAGCGGCGGGCTGGTCTTGAGCACATAGTGCCAACCCTGGAACCGCAGCAGATCGTCGATGCACTGATTTTGCGCCGCACAGTCCAGCTTGCCGTCGTCTCCCGCGGTGGCCAACAGGCAGGCGGTGGCGGCCAACGGCTCGGCGACCGATTCCGGCGCGTTGCCCCAGGCCTGGCAGAGCAGATAGGCCAGCAGGGCATTGCCGAGGATGCGCCGGGAGAAGGGATGCCCATAGGCCGTCTCCTCCCAGCGGGCGGATAGATTCCAGTCGTCGGTGACGTCATGGTCGTCGAAGATCATCAACGTGGGTACCCAGGCCAGGGCCCGCGCAGCCTGGGGCAGGGTCGCCACGAAGCCTTCGATGCAGCGCGACTCGGCGGCGTAACGCTCACGGTCCTTATCGTCGAGCGCCGGTGGCACGACCTCGATCAGGCTCCAGGGCGTGGGGGACCAGCAGAGCAGATAGAGCGCCAGCACCTCGCTCAGGGTCACCAGGTGATTGTGGGCATTGGTGGAGGTGAAGATCGGCTTTTCCACCCCGCCAAAGAATTTCTCGCGCAGCGCCCGATTGGACTTGAAGGCCGGCAGCAGGTCTTCGCGGTGATAGAGGTTGGCGGCATGGGCCATCAGCGCGTCGCTGTCCGCCACCACCGCGCCTTCGAGAAACTCGCCATGGAGTCCGAGGCGACGGATCAGCGCCTGCACCGCCAGCAGCATGGGCCCCGCGACGTCGTCGGCATAGACCTGATCACCGGTAAGCAACAGGGCCGCGGGCCGCTCCTCGGGGGTCGCACTGGCCTGCAGCAGGCGATCCACCGCGATCAGGCCATCGGCCGAGGCATGATGGGGCTTGCGACAGGAGCCATGGAGCAGATGATCGAAGCGTGCGCGCAGCACCAGGCATGGCAGGTCCCCGTCGGCCGAGAGCAGGTGTGGGGCCCAATCGCGGATGCCGCCCGCGGTCAGCTGCAGGTCGTAGTGGATGAAGGTATCGGTCGGCAACTCGACCTTAGGCCTGACCTCCAGCAGCTGCAGGTAGGCTTGTGCGCCCAGGCGCAGGCACTGGACCTCGCTCTGAGCCTCCCACTCGGCTTCACCCTGCCAGAGTCGCGGCACAGGCGCCTCGGCGGTGGTGGTCACCAGCCAGAGCAGCAACCGCGAAGACTCGACCCGGCGCAACAGCGGACCGGCCAGTACCGGGGGCAAGGTAGAGGTATCGCTCATGGGCTCTCCTGTAGACGCAGAACTGACCACTATGCCGCGTCGGGATTCAGCCCGCAGCCGCCGCCTGGCTACAAAGTTTGAGCGCGCATCACAGTCGGCCTAGAATTCGCTCCCTTTTCGTCGCCATCCGGGCCTGTCATGACCTTTGCCGACCTCGGCCTCATCGATCCGCTGCTGCAGGCGCTCGCCGCCCTGGAGCACAGCTCCCCTACCCCCATCCAGCGTCAGGCTATCCCCGCGGTGCTGGCGGGTCGCGACCTGCTGGCCGCCGCCCAGACCGGCACCGGCAAGACCGGCGCCTTCGGCCTGCCGCTGCTGCAGCGACTGGTGCAGGAAGGCCCGGCGGTGGCGCCCAACCATATCCGCGCGCTGATCCTCACGCCCACCCGCGAGCTGGCCGAACAGGTCCATGCCAGCCTGCGCGACTATGCCCAGCACCTGCCCCTGCGCACCGCGGTGGCCTATGGTGGCGTGAGCATCAATCCGCAGATGATGAAACTGCGTAAAGGTGTGGATGTGCTGGTGGCGACCCCAGGTCGCCTCCTCGATCTGTTCAGCCAGAACGCCGTGCGCTTCGACCAGGTGCAGCTGCTGGTGCTGGACGAAGCCGATCGCATGCTCGACCTGGGCTTTTCCCGGCAACTGGGCGAGCTGTTCGTCATGCTGCCGCGCAAGCGCCAGACCCTGCTGTTCTCGGCGACCTTCTCCGACGCCGTGCGCCAACTGGCCGCCCCGGTGCTGCGCGATCCCCAGACCCTCGACGTCAGCCCGCGCAACACGGCCGCCGTCACCGTCAAGCAGTGGGTCGTGCCGGTTGACAAGAAGCGCAAGACCGAACTCTTCCTGCACCTCTATCGCAGCGGTCGCCACGGCCAGGTGCTGGTGTTCGCCAAGACGCGCAAGGGTGTGGAGCAACTGGTGGAAGCCTTGCAGGCCGAGGATCTGGCGGCGGAATCCATCCATGGCGACAAGCCCCAGCCGGCGCGGCTGCGCGCCCTCGCCCGCTTCAAGGCCGGCGAGGCGGACATCCTGGTCGCTACCGATGTGGCTGCCCGCGGCCTGGACATCCAGGACCTGCCGCTGGTGGTCAACCTGGACCTGCCCATCGTCGCCGAAGATTACGTGCACCGCATCGGCCGCACCGGGCGCGCGGGCAACCAGGGCCAGGCGGTTTCACTGGTCTGCGCCGATGAAGTCGAGCAACTAGCGGCCATCGAGACGCTGATCGGCCAGATCCTCATGCGCCGCGACGAGCCGGATTTCATCCCCGACCACCGCGTTCCCCAGACCGGTCCGGGCGGACTGGTCATGAAGAAGCCCAAGAAGCCGAAGAAACCCAAGGCGGGTGGACTGGTATCCGACAAGCCCCTGGGTCGCTGGGTGGAAGACGGCAAACCCAAGGTCAAGTCGGTGCGCAAGTCGCCCGGCTTCGGCAAGCCACGCAAGTAACCGTAAGGCTTAGAGCGGTGGCATGGCGGTAGACGGGTGATCGCGGCCATGACCGTAATAGACCCTAGGTTGGGCTGAGCGTAGCGAAGCCCAACAGGTCTTGCTCGGAGCTGGTTGTTGGGCTTCGACATTAAAGCCGTCTCAACCCACCTACGAAAACAGCGCCAGCCCGTAGGAACGGCCGTAGGTTGGGTTGCGCGCAGCGAAGCCAACGGGTCTTGCCCAGAGCTCGCACTGTTGGGCTTCGACGATGGAGCCGTCTCAACCCAACCTACGAAAACAGCGCCAGCCCGTAGGAACGGCCGTAGGTTGGGTTGTGCGCAGCGAAGCCAAACGGGTCTTGCCCAGAGCTCGCACTGTTGGGCCTCGACGATGGAGCCGTCTCAATCCAACCTACGTCCCCGTAGGAGCGGCCGCATCGGCGGACCGCCATGGCCGCGCTATGCTGGGCGTCGTTTACTCCGCCAGGCGCCAGGTGGTGCCGCCCTTGCCGTCTTCCAGCACCACGCCCAGGGCGGTGAGCTGGTCGCGGATGCGGTCGGATTCCGCCCAGTTCTTTTCGGCGCGCGCGGTGAGCCGGGCCTGGATCAGCGCCTCGACCTCGGCGGCATCCACCCGCCCCGCAGCATCGGCGCGCAGGAAGGCTTCCGGCTCCAGCTGCAGCACGCCCAGCACCTCACCCAGTTCGCGCAGACGCCCGGCCAGTCCAGCCGCCGCGGCAGGATCGCTCTCGCGCAGGCGGTTGATCTCGCGGGCCAGCTCGAACAGCACGCCGCAGGCACCGGCGGTGTTGAAGTCGTCGTCCATGCACTGGGCGAAGCGCTCGGCGTAGCTTTCGCCGCCTTGCGCCGGTGCCTGGGGCAAGCCCTTGAGCGAGTGGTAGAAGCGCTCCAGGGCGCCCTTGGCTTCGCGCAGGTTGTCTTCCGAGTAATTGATCGGGCTGCGGTAGTGGCTGGCGATCAGCAGGTAGCGCACCACTTCCGGGTGATACTTCTCCAGCACCTCGCGCAGGGTGAAGAAGTTGCCCAGGGACTTGGACATCTTCTCGCCATTGATGGTGATCATCCCGCAGTGCAGCCAGGCGTTGGCGTAGGGCTTGCCAGTGGCCGCCTCGCTCTGGGCGATCTCGTTCTCGTGGTGCGGGAATTCCAGGTCGTTGCCGCCACCGTGGATGTCGAAGGTGTCGCCCAGGCAGCAGGTGGACATCACCGAGCACTCGATGTGCCAGCCCGGACGCCCGGTGCCCCAGGGCGACGGCCAGCTCGGTTCACCCGGCTTGGCAGCCTTCCACAGGACGAAGTCCAGGGGATCTTCCTTGGCCTCGCCCGGCTCGATGCGGGCGCCGATGCGCAGGTCCTCGACGCGCCGCCGCGACAGCTTGCCGTAGCCGGCGAAGCGGTTGACCCGGTAGTAGACATCGCCATTGCCCGGGGCATAGGCATAGCCCTTGTCGATCAGGGTCTGGATCATGGCGTGCATGCCATCGATGTGATCGGTGGCGCGCGGCTCCTGGTCCGGCTTCTTGATATTCAGCCGTGCCTCGTCCTCGTGCATCGCCTCGATCATCCGCGCCACCAGGTCGGTGAAGGGCTCATCGTTGGCGTTGGCGCGGTTGATGATCTTATCGTCGATGTCGGTGATGTTGCGCACGTAGGTCAGGTCGTAGCCGCTATGGCGCAGCCAGCGGGTGATGACGTCGAAGGCCACCATGCTGCGACCATGCCCCAGGTGGCAGTAGTCGTAGACGGTCATGCCGCAGACGTACATACGCACCTGGCCCGGCACCAGCGGCGTGAAGGCTTCCTTGGTCTTGGTCAGGGTGTTGTAGAGGTGCAGCGCCATCATTGCCCCCAGGAATCGCGCAGGGTCACGGTACGATTGAACACCGGCTTGCCGGGTGCCGAATCCTTCAGATCGACGCAGAAGTAACCTTCGCGCTCGAACTGGAAGCGGTCTTCCGCCTGAGCCTGGGCCAGCGACGGCTCGGCACGGCAGCCCTTGAGCACCACCAGGGATTCGGGATTGATGTTGTCGAGGAAGCTGCCACCCTCCTCGCTCTTCTCCGGCTGCGCCGAACGGAACAGGCGATCGTAGAGGCGCACCTCGCACTCCACGCTGCCTGCGGCCGGCACCCAGTGGATCACGCCCTTGACCTTGCGACCCTCGGGATTCTTGCCCAGGGTGTCCGGGTCGTAGCTGCAACGCAGTTCGACCACATTGCCGTCGGCATCCTTGATGGCCTCATCGGCACGGATCACGTAGCTGCCGCGCAGGCGCACCTCGCCACCCGGCTCCAGGCGCTTGTAGCCCTTGGGCGGATTCTCTTCGTAGTCGCCCTGGTCGATGTACAGCTCGCGGGTGAAGGGCAGCTGGCGCACGCCCAGATCCTGCTTGGGATGCCGTGCCAGCTCCAGGTTCTCTACCTGGCCCTCGGGGTAGTTGGTGATCACCACCTTGAGGGGCCTCAGCACGCACATGGCGCGCGGAGCGTTCTGGTCCAGGTCCTCGCGGATGGCGAATTCCAGCATGGCCACGTCGACCACGCCATTGGAACGGGTCACGCCGATCATCTCGCAGAAGTTGCGGATGGCGGCCGGGGTGTAGCCACGGCGGCGATAGCCCGACAGGGTCGACATGCGCGGGTCGTCCCAGCCGTGCACATGAGCCTCGTCCACCAGTTGCTTGAGCTTGCGCTTGCTGGTGACGGTGTAGTTCAGGTTGAGGCGGGCGAATTCGTACTGGCGTGGCTGGGCCGGCACCGGCAGCTTGGCCAGGAACCACTCGTACAGCGGACGATGGTCCTCGAACTCCAGGGTGCAGATGGAGTGGGTCACGCCTTCCAGGGCATCGGACTGGCCATGGGTGAAGTCATAGCTCGGATAGATGCACCAGGCATCGCCGGTCTGATGGTGATGGGCGTGACGGATGCGATAGAGGATGGGATCGCGCAGGTTCATGTTGGGCGAGGCCATGTCGATCTTGGCGCGCAGCACCTTTTCGCCATCCTTGAATTCGCCGGCCTTCATGCGGGCGAAGAGGTCCAGGTTCTCGGCCACCGAACGGTCGCGGAAGGGGCTGTTGCGACCCGGTTCGGTGAGGCTGCCGCGGTATTCGCGAGCCTGCTCGGGCGTCAGGTCGCAGACGTAGGCCAGGCCCTGCTCGATCAGGTTCACCGCCCAGGCATAGAGCTGGTCGAAATAGCTGGAGGCGTAGCGCACCTCGCCGGCCCAGTCGAAGCCCAGCCAGTGCACGTCGCTCTTGATGGCGTCGATGTATTCCTGGTCTTCCTTGGCCGGGTTGGTGTCGTCGAAGCGCAGATGGCAGTCGCCGCCGAATTCCTTGGCCAGGCCGAAGTTCACGCAGATCGACTTGGCGTGGCCGATGTGCAGGTAGCCATTGGGCTCCGGGGGAAAACGGGTGACGATCTTGGCCTGCTTGCCGGCGTCCAGGTCAGCCTGGACGATCTGCCGCAGGAAATGCGCGGGGGCGGCTTTGGCGGCGGTGGACGAGTCGGAAGTCGGCTTGCTCATGGGATCCTTAACTGGGCAGACGCACGGCCAGGGTAGGCCGGGCAAAGGTAAACCCGTATCATAGCCCAACCCGTCAAGTCCCGGCGAAACCCTTGAGGCCCTCGCCGGGTCTGGATGCTGTCCCCCTTAGCTACGGATTCGCTGCCATGATCAAGCTGCACACCAACCACGGCGTCATCACCCTGGAACTCTTCGAGGACAAGGCGCCGGAAACCGCGGCCAACTTCAAGGAATACGTCAAGAGCGGTCACTACGACGGCACCATCTTCCACCGCGTGATCAGCAACTTCATGGTCCAGGGCGGTGGTTTCGAGCCGGGCATGAAGCAGAAGCCGACCCGCGCCCCGATCAAGAACGAAGCCAATAACGGCGTCTCCAACGCGATCGGCACCGTCGCCATGGCCCGCACCATGGATCCGCACTCCGCCTCGGCGCAGTTCTTCATCAACGTCTCCGACAACACCTTCCTCAACCACACCGCGCCCACCAGCCAGGGCTGGGGCTATGCGGTGTTCGGCAAGGTGGTCGAGGGCATGGACGTGGTCAACGCCATCAAAGGCGTCGCCACTACCAGCAAGGCCGGTCATCAGGACGTGCCGAGCGAAGACGTGATCATCGAGAAGGCCGAGATCGTCGAGTGATTCTACTGGTCTCCGACCTGCATCTCGAACCGCAACGCCCGGACCTGGTCCGGGCGTTTTTGCATTTCCTCGAAACCCGTGCCCGCGGTGCCGAGGCGCTGTACATCCTTGGGGATCTGTTCGAAGCCTGGATCGGCGATGACGCCATGGGGCCCTTCGAGCAGGAGATTGCCACCGCCCTGCGCCAGCTGGCCGACAGCGGCACGGCCGTCTATCTGATGCATGGCAATCGCGACTTCCTCATCGGCAAGGCCTTCTGCCGCCAGGCGGGTTGCCGCTTGCTGCCGGATCGCCATATCGCCGACTTCCCGGATCGCCGCGTGCTGCTCATGCATGGCGATACCCTCTGCACCCGCGACGAGGGCTACCAGAAGCTGCGTCGCATCCTGCGCCATCCCCTCACCCTCTTCGTCCTGCGCCACCTGCCGCTGGCCAGCCGCCAGAAGCTGGCGCGCAAGCTGCGCAGCGAGAGTCGCCAGCAGACCCGCGCCAAGGCCATGGACATCACCGATGTCACTGAGGCCGAAGTCGAGCGCGAACTGCGCGCCGCCCGGGTGACGACGCTGATCCACGGTCATACCCACAGACCCGCCCACCATGAGCTGCTGCTCGATGGCCAGCCGGTCGAGCGTATCGTTTTGGGGGACTGGGACCGCCGTGGCTGGGTGTTGGAAGCCAGCGAAGCGGGCCTGACCCAAATCGATTTCGCTCTCGACGAACGGTAATAGCGCGGCCAGGCATGCCTGGCTTTCTTGCAGCAATTACCTGATCAGCAAAGCAATTTTGCTTGGCTACCCGGTCGCGACCACTCCGGCTGCGACCGATCGTCACATGACCGCTACAGAAATCCGCGCAGGCGACCGATGACGAGGGTGTAAGGAGATGTAACCCTTTTCCGCGGAGACGCCCAT
Source organism: Pseudomonas benzopyrenica (assembly GCF_036884265.1). Taxonomy (NCBI): domain Bacteria; kingdom Pseudomonadati; phylum Pseudomonadota; class Gammaproteobacteria; order Pseudomonadales; family Pseudomonadaceae; genus Pseudomonas; species Pseudomonas benzopyrenica. Next base: position 3,092,361 of record NZ_CP145723.1, read on the forward strand.
GCAACTCGACACCCTCTTTGCCCAGCTGCACAACCTGCCCAACGTCCCCGAAGTGGCGCAGGTCCTGATCCAGCAGTTCGACGACCCCAACACCAGCATCGAAACCCTGTCGCGCACCGTGGCGCGCGATCCGGTCATCGCCGCCAAGGTATTGCGCCTGGCCAACTCGGCGCGCTTCCGCGGCGCCCGTGAATCCACCAGCATCGAAGACGCCGCCCTGCGCCTGGGCTTCAACACCCTGCGCACCCTGGTACTGGCCTCGGCCTTCGCCAGCGGCTTCAAGGCCGCGCCCGGCTTCGATCTGCAGGCCTTCTGGTACAACAGCTTTCTGGTCGCCAGCCTGTGCAAGCCACTGGCCAAGCAGGCCGGCCTGGACCAGGAAACCGCCTTTACCTGCGGCATGCTCCACGACATCGGCGAATTGCTGATCCAGAGCGGCGCCCCCGAACTGGCGCCGAGCCTGGCCGGTCGCGCCACCGCCAGCAGCCATCGCGCCGCCGACGAGACCCTGCAACTGGGCTTCGGCTATCCGGAAGTGGGTGCCGAACTGGCCCGCCGCTGGCAGCTGCCCCAGGTCCTGCGCGACGCCATTGGCTACCAGGCCCGCCCGCTGCAGGCACCGGAAGGCAACGGCTATGCGCTGATCGTGGCCCAGGCGGTCGCCGTGGCCGAGGTGCTGCAGGAGAATGTCGGTGACAGCAAGGTGCAGGACCTGAGCGGTCCGCTGTTCGCCAGCATCGACCTGGAACAGCTGACGGCCGTGCTGCCCAACGCGCGGGACACCGCCGCGACCTTCGCCCAGGCCGCCTGATTCCTGGATGGGCTGGCCGAATCGCAGGCAAGAAAAAACCCCTGGAGCTGGGCTCTCAGGGGTTCTCTCAGATCTGGCGGTGAGGGAGGGATTCGAACCCTCGATAAGATTTCTCCTATACACACTTTCCAGGCGTGCTCCTTCAACCGCTCGGACACCTCACCAGATTTGCTCGGCGGCTGCATCTGCATCACCGAGGCGCGCAACTATAGGCAAAGGCGATTTCGATGGCAAGCTTTTTCTTCAATCGATTCATACATTTGCACGCAGGGCTGGGAAAGTCCGCTGCTCTGCGCCGTTCACGGGATGACCGGTCAGTCGCCTCTCTGCCCTGCGTTACCTTCTATACCTCCGACCAACGGTAGCGTCGCAAGCATTTTTCCAATTGCCTGAAAGCAAAGAAGAAATCGTCTAGTGCGACATTTTTGATAACCGGCTGGCCGGTCATCACCACAAAACTGAAATTTATGTTCTATAGCTACTGGATAGTGCTCAAGCCTGTGGGTATCAGTAACTGCATGCCGCTGTCGCGCAAGCGCTTCCCGCTGAAGACGTAAAGGCTTCAAACAGCTAACAATAAAGGCCCCGAGTCATGTTCAAGAATCCCGTCCCCAAGTGGCGTCAGGCGAGTTTCGTGCTCATCGTCACCACCGTCGTACTGGTCATCCCCAATCTTTCCCGGTTCTTTGGCTGATCCCTAGCGCCAATAATCCGCTGGTGCTGCCGGCAAGGCTGCCAGCAGGTCACGCAGCCCCTCTCCCCAGCCTTTACGCAAGGCCTGGAAGTAGGGATCGTGCTCGTCGATCCGATGGCTGCTGACCTGCGCCAGCGCATCGCGCGGATAGACCACCAGATCCAGCGGCAGCCCCACCGATAGATTGCTGCGAATGGTGGCGTCGTAGGACAGCAGCGCGCAGCGCAGGGCTTCTTCCAGCGGCGTCGCGAAGGTCAGCGCCCGATCCAGGATGGGCTTGCCGTACTTGCTCTCGCCGATCTGGAAATAGGGCGTGTCCTCGGTGGCACCGATGAAATTGCCGTGGGGATAGAGGTTGAACAACTCCGGCTCCGCGCCGCGGATCTGCCCGCCCAGGAGAAAGGAACAGCTCAGATCCAGGCCATGACCGCTGGGGGCATCCTCGGCATCGCGCTGCAGGACCTCGCGCAAGGTCTGCCCTAGCAAGCGGGCGGCCTCATACAGAGTGGGCACTCCGTGCAAGTTGTCCTGCTCGCTGTCCAGGCGCTGCCGCAACAGGCTGATGACTGCCTGGGAGGTAGCCAGGTTGCCCGCCGACTGGATGGCGATCAGGCGCTCGCCCGGAATCCGGAACAGATGCAGTTTGCGAAAGGTGGCGATGTTGTCGACTCCGGCATTGGTGCGGGAATCGGCGACGAACACCAGGCCGTCGTGCAGTTTCATGGCGACGCAATAGGTCATGCGAACCTCGGGTATCGAGACGGCTTTTTGCCGCAGCGGCGAGGAAAAGAAAAGACGGCCCCTGGCCGTCTCTTCGTGCGCTGCCGGCAGCGCTGATTATTGCTGTTGCTGCACCTGCTGCAACGGCTCGACCAGCACCTTGGCCTCCATGTGCTCCACCCCACCACCGCGGCGCATGCCGCGTACCGGGCAGGCATCCAGGTAGTCCAGGCCGATGGCCAGCCGCAGGTGGCGCTCCGGTCGGGTCAGGCGATTGGTTACGTCGTAGCTGTACCAGGCGCCGTCATGCCAGGCTTCCGCCCAGGCATGGCTGGAGAGGTGCGCGCTGTCGTCGGTGCACAGATAGCCGGACACGTAGCGCGCCGGGATGCCCAGGCTGCGGGCGCAGGCCAGGAAGGCATGGGCATGATCCTGGCAGACCCCGGCGCCCTTGGCGAAGGCCTGGGCGGCATTGCCGTCCACCTCGGTGGAGCCGGGTACATAGATCATGCGCTCGTGCAGGCGCTCCATCAGCTGGATCAGGCTGTCGCGATCCTGGCGCCCGTCGCAGACCTCGCGGGCGAAGGCGGTCAACGCCTCGTCGGCCTCGGTCAGGCGGGTCTGACGCAGGAAGGGAAAGGGTGAGGCCTGGCAGGGCTCGGATTCGAAGCCCTCGTCGATTTCCACCTGACCACTGGCGGTGATGGTGATGGCGTCATGCGGGGTGTCCAGGGTCAGCACATGGAGGATGTTGCCGAAGGGATCGCGTTGCGCCCGCGCCGGCCGTGGCAAGGCCAGCTCCCAGCCAAGGATCTTCTGGCGTGCATCGTCCTGGGGCGTGAGGCGCAGGTACTGGATGCTGGCGCGGACCTGATCGGCATAGCGATAGAGCGTTTCGTGATGGATCGCGAGCCTCATACGGCCTCCAGGTAAGCGGTGTTGATGGCGCTGGCGAGCTGGCGGACATGGACGATGAAATCACCGATCCAGGCGTGCAGGCCTTCGTCCAGCACCTCGTCGATGCTGGTGTAGCGCAGCCGCGCCTCGAGACCCGCGGCCAGACGCTTGGCCTCGCGGCCGTTCTCCCCGGGCAGACTGGCCAGCACCCGGTGCAGCTCGATCACGCAGGCCAGCAGCGAGCGTGGCAGGTCTTCCTGCAACAGCAGCAACTCGGCGCCGTTGCGCACGTTGAGGGCATCCCGGTAGAGCTCGGTGTAGGCCTCGAAGGCACTCAGGGCGCGCAGCAGGGCACTCCACTGATAGAAGCCGCGGGCGGAGGCGTCACTGATGGCTTCCGCCTCCTCTTCCCCCAGCACCTGATAGCGGGCGTCGAGCATGCGCAGGGTGTTGTCGGCGCGTTCGACGAAGGTACCCAGGCGGATGAAGCGATAGGCGTCGTTTCTCATGATGGTGCCGACGGTGGCACCGCGGAACAGGTGGGAACGCTCCTTGACCCATTCGCAGAAGCGACTGATGCCGAAGCGGATCAGGCCGGTGACGGCGATCTCGCGCATCTCCAGCCAGGTGGCGTTGACGTTCTCCCACATGTCGGCGGTGATGCGCCCACGCACCGCATGGGCATTGCTGCGCGCGGCTTGCAGGCAGCAATAGATGCTGCCGGGGTTGCGCTCGTCCAGGGCGAAGAAGTGCAGCAGGCGCTCGGGGTGCAGGGCGCCGTGCTTTTCCCGGTAGTCATCCAGGGTGCCGGTGATGAGCAATGGCATGGCCAGCTCGTCCAGGCCTCCGCCCTGCCCGCTCTGCGGCATCATCGACAGCGAATAGCTGACGTCCAGCATCCGCGCGAGATTCTCGGCGCGCTCCAGGTTGCGGGACATCCAGTACAGATCGGCAGCGGTACGACTCAGCATGGTGGGGTCGCCTTTCAAAGGTCCTTGCGAGGCCGCCGTGGCGGCCACTGTTTCTTGGCGATCTAGTCCTGGACCACCCAGGTGTCCTTGGTGCCGCCGCCCTGGGAGGAATTCACCACCAGCGAGCCTTCGCGCAGGGCGACCCGGGTCAGGCCACCGGGCACCAGACGCGTCTTGCGCCCGGACAGCACGAAGGGCCGCAGATCGATGTGCCGCGGCGCGATACCGCTCTCGACGAAGGTCGGGCAGGTGGACAGCGACAGGGTCGGCTGGGCGATGTAGGCGCTGGGATTGGCCTTGAGCCGCGCGCGGAAGGCTTCGATCTCCAGGCTACTGGCAGTGGGGCCGACCAGCATGCCGTAGCCGCCGGAGCCATGGACCTCCTTGACCACCAGCTCGGGCAGATTGGCCAGCACATGGGACAGCTCGTCCGGCTTGCGGCACTGCCAGGTGGGTACGTTGTAGAGGATGGGTTCTTCGCTGAGGTAGAAGCGGATCATCTCCGGCACATAGGGATAGATCGACTTGTCGTCGGCCACCCCGGTGCCGATGGCGTTGGCCAGGATGATGTTACCGGCGCGATAGGCGGCCAGCAGGCCGGGCACGCCCAGCAGGGAGTCCGGATTGAAGGCCAGGGGATCGAGGAAGGCGTCGTCGAGACGGCGGTAGATGACATCGACCTTGCGGAAGCCCGAGGTGGTGCGCATGAACACCTGTTCGTCGCGCACCAGCAGGTCGGCCCCCTCCACCAGTTCCACGCCCATTTCCCGCGCCAGGAAGGCGTGCTCGAAGTAGGCGCTGTTGAACCGCCCTGGGGTGAGCACCACCACCGTGGGGTTGTTGACCGGGGTGGAGCTGCGCAGGGTATCGAGCAGGATGTTCGGGTAGTGGTCGATGGGCGCGATGCGCTCCAGGGTGAACAGCTCGGGAAACAACCGCATCATCATCTTGCGGTTCTCGAGCATGTAGGACACCCCGCTGGGAGTGCGCAGGTTGTCTTCCAGTACGTAGTAGGCGCCGTCGCCATCGCGCACCAGGTCGACCCCGGCGATGTGCGCATAGATGCCATTGGGCAGGTCCAGCCCCTGCATGGCCAGCTGGTACTGGTCATTGGCCAGCACCTGCTCGGCGGGTATGACCCCGGCCTTGATGATACGCTGGTCGTGATAGAGGTCGTGCAGAAAGAGATTCAGCGCCTGGACGCGCTGAATGCAGCCGCGCTCGATGATCTGCCATTCGCTGGCGGGGATGGCTCGCGGCAGGGCGTCGAAGGGAATCAGGCGCTCCGTGCCCTGCTCGTCGCCATAGAGGGTGAAGGTGATACCGGCGCGATGGAACAGCAGGTCGGCTTCGCGACGACGCTGTGCCAGGAGTTCCGGGGGTGTCTCGCTCAGCCATTGCGCATAGCGACCGTAGTGCGGTCGACAGTGCGCCTGGGCGTCATACATCTCGTTATACAGTTGGCGGCTCATGCCGATCTCCTTGTCACCCACGGTGCAGCTTCGCAAGCCGCGTGCCAGTGCCAGAGCCTTGTGGATCAAGCTCTTGCGAGGCGGCGGGTCGCGCGGTGCACCAAAGCCAGGCACGTAAGCGTGCGCATGCACCGCAACGTTTCCGTCATGAGCCTAAGACGGTGCGCCTGGCGGAAAGTGCGATGATTGAGCGGCGGAGTGATTACAGAGAATGAGACAGGCATCCCCTTCGGGATGCCGCCTCGACAGGCCAGGGATCAGGCGGAGCTGCGGCTGACTTCCTGGGTGACGCCCCAGCCATCGAGTTGGCCGCCCAGAGGCACCACCACCGCCTCGAGATCGCTTTCGAAATCGTCGATGGTGGCGTGGGTGGCGAACATCACCTTGCTGACCTGCAGATGCCAGCCCCCCTCTTCGTGGGGCATCACCTGGGTGTTGAGGGACTCGCCGTGAAACTGGTCCGCAGCGATGCGGGCCTTGCCTTCGTCGGCGAAGATGGCGAAGAAGTCGATGGGATGGAAGCGGGCGAAGTCGAAGCCGCCCTCCTTCATCCGCTGCAGCAGGTTCAAGCTCACATCATCGGCAAACGACAAGGACATAGGACAACCCTCCTCTGGTTCGGATGATCTTCTCGCCGAGCCGTCGCTACCGACGCCCGGCGAGTTGCGGCTGAGCACTCGAACGGTGCCGCGACCGTCAGGGCTTACGCCTTGCCGATGGCCTCCAGCACGTATCGAGGTAGAGCAAAGGCGGCGGCATGCAGCTCCGGGGTGTAGTAACGGGTCTGGATGCCGGTATCACTGTAGCGTTGCGCCAGGGTTTCGGCACCTTGCCGACGCAAGGTCACGTCCTTGCTGCCCCAGGCCAGGGTCATCACGCCCCCTATGTAGGTAGGCACCGCTGACAGATAAAAGTGCCAGTCGGCGAACAGCCCGGACATCCGGCTGGCGGTGGTCTTGACCTCGTCCAGCTGCAGGAAGGGGGTGCCATTCTGGGCCACCATCACGCCGCCGTCGTTCAGGCAACGATGGCAGGCCTGGTAGAAGTTCTCCGAGAACAGCACCTCGGCCGGACCGATGGGATCGGTGGAGTCGGAGATGATGACGTCATAGCGCTCGGTGGTGTTGGCGACGAAATTCATGCCGTCGTCGATCACCAGATTCAGCCGCGGATCCTCGAAGGCGCCAGCCGAATGACCGGGAAAGTGCTCCTTGCACATCTCCACCACCGAACCGTCGATCTCGACCATGGTGATGTGCTCGACACCCCGGTGCTTGGCCACTTCCCGCAGGATACCGCCGTCGCCACCGCCGATGATGAGCACCCGCTTCGGCGCCGGATGGGCGAGCAGCGGCACCTGGGTGAGCATCTCGTGATAGATGAATTCGTCGGCCTCGGTGGTCTGGATGACGCCATCCAGGGCCATTACCTTGCCCAGCACGGCGTTCTGGAAGATCACCAGGTGCTGATGCTCGGTACGCACCTCGTGGAGCAGGCGCTCGACGATGAATCTCTGGCCATAGCCGTCGTAGAGGGTTTCCAGGTAGTCGCTCATGTCGATCTCCGCAGGTGGCGGGCCGAGACAGACAATGCCCGGCCAAAAGCCGGGCATTGTAAGAGCTGGATGTGACAGGCTCCAGCGTTGTGCTGGTTAGCCTTTATGGGTAGGCGCGGTGGCCGAGCGATTGCCGCGCGGACCGGCGGCGGCCCAGGCGATCAGACCGATCACCGGCAGCACGATGATGAGCACGGTCCAGCCGATCTTGGCATTGCTGGTGCTGTCACTGCGGATGACGTTGACGATGGCCCAGATGTCGAGCAGGAAGACGATGAAGCCCAGTACACCGCCGATGGTGGAATTGATCATGTCGCGACTCCCGTTGCGAGGACACAGGTCTCGTCACTTGGGACTGGCGATGAGGGCGTGGAGTTCGGCCGGCTCGCTTGGCAGCGCCGCCGGCCATGGGCCTCAACCGAAGGCGGTGAGATCGATGTCAGCAAAGGACGCCACGCACGGATGGTCGCCAAGCTGGCCACCGGCACGCACCAGGCCGCAGGTCGGCAGACCGGCCTGGCGCGCGGCATCCAGCTCTTCCACCACATCGGAAAGGAACAGCAGTTCCGCCGGCGCGTGGGTGGTCGCCGAAGCGATGCGGGCATAGGAGGCGGCCTCGCGCTTGCCGCCGGTCAGGGTATCGAAATACCCGGAAAACAAAGGCGTGAGATCGCCATGCTCGGAGCAGCCGAAGATCAGCTTCTGCGCCTGCACCGAGCCCGAGGAATAGACGTACAGCGGCAGTCCGGCGGCATGCCACTGGCGCAGGGCCTGGACGGCGTCGGGATAGACGTGCCCCCGGAGGGTGCCGGCGCGATAGCCCTGCTCCCACACCTGTCCCTGCAGCGCCTTGAGCGGCGTGGCCTTGCGGTCGGTGGCGATCCACTCCAGCAGGATGGCGATCACCCGCTCCACGTCGGCGTCCAGCTCGCCGGCTTCGGCACGCACGGCATCGAGTTGCTCGGCCACCGCCGGCTCTCCGGCATGGGCGCGCACATGGGCCGGCAGGTGCGCGCGGGCATAGGGGAAGAGCACGTCGAAGACGAAGCTGACGGCGCTGGTGGTGCCTTCGATATCGGTGAGGATGGCCTTGATCGTCACGCCTCGACCTCCAGGCGTGGAAAGCGCTGGGCGATGTCCACGCCGGTGAAGTGGGCCACCCAGCCGTCGGGATTGTCGAACAGGCGGATGGCGACGAAGGACGGCGACTCGCTCATGTCGAACCAGTGCGGCGTACCGGCCGGCACCGAGATGAGGTCGTCCTTCTCGCAGAGCACGGCATAGACCTGGTCGTCGATGTGCAGGGTGAAGAGGCCCTGGCCGGCGACGAAGAAGCGCACCTCGTCTTCATTGTGGCGATGCTCTTCGAGGAACTTGGCGCGCAGCGCCTCCTTCTGCGGATGCTCGGGATGCATGCTGATGACGTCGACGGTCTGGTAGCCGCGCTCCTGGATGAGGCGATCGATCTCCGGTCGGTAGGCGGCGATCACCTCCTCCTGGCTGGCGCCGGGCGCCACCGGGGCGGTGGCCTGCCAGCGCTCGAAACGCACCCCGACCTCGGCCAGGGTGGCGGCGATGTGCTCGCCATCGCTGATCACCTTCAGCGGCTGGCGGGGTTCGGCATCGTGGTAGACGGTCAGTCGGCTCATGGACGCAGGCTCCGGGTCTTGAGTTCGCATTCGAAGAGGAATTCGAAGGCTTCCACGTGGCGCAAGGCATCGGCCATGCGCGGGCCCCAAGTATAGAGGCCGTGCCCGCGGATCAGGTACCCCACGCAGTCGGGATGCACGTTCAGCCAGGTCTGCACCTTGTCGGCCAGGCGCGGGATGTCCTGGTCGTTGTCGAACACCGGGATCTCCACCCGCACGTCGTGGGTGGTGACGCCATGCAGGGCCTTCTGCAACTCGTAGCCGTCCAGCACCAGGCGATCGCCTTCGAGCTGGCGCGAGAGCACCGTCGAGTTCACCGAGTGGGTGTGCAGCACGGCGCCGATCTCCGGCTGCCAGCGATAGAGCTGGGTGTGCAGCGCGGTCTCCGCGGAAGGCTTCTTGGCCTCCAGCGGGGTGCCGTCGAGGTCGGTGGCGAGGATGTCGTCCAGCTCCAGCTGACCTTTGTGCTTGCCGGAGACGGTCAGCAGCAAGCGACTGTCGGACAGCCGTACCGAATAGTTGCTGCTGGTGGCCGGCGACCAGCCGCGGCCATAGAGGAAGCGACCGGCGTCGATGATTTCCCGGGCCAGTTGCTCACGCTGCTGGATCATGGAGGGTTCTCCTTGGTTCTGTACGAAAAGTCGCCGAGCGACGGTCAGGCGAGGCGCAACGACCAACGGGAGTAACAGCCAACGGCTGGCCCAGAGGGTGAGCGCCAGCGAATCAAAACGCTGAGGAAGCGGAGTTTACGAGAGGTAAATGAGCATTGCGACCGGGCTGGCGATCCAGGTGTTTTTCAACGAAGCCTCACCGAGCGCAGGCACTTTTCGTACTGGACCTAACGGACAAGAGGATTAGGAAGGCCCCCGCCAGCGCCGCCAGGGAGGCGCCGGCAAAGGCGGCAAGGGCACCGGACACCTGCCAGGCATAGCCAGCATACAGCGCGCCCAGCGCCCCGCCAGCCCCGGAAAGTGCCGCGTAGAGCGATTGGGCCTGGCCCTGGCGGCGGCGGTCGAAATGGGATTGGACGAACTGGATGGCGGCGGCATGGAAGCAGCCGAAGGTGGCGGCGTGCAGCAATTGGGCGAACAGCAGCACCGCGAGGTGATCGGCCAGGGCGCCCAGCAGCCACCAGCGCCCGGCGGCGATGAGAAAGGCGGCGACCAGCAGGGTGTTGAGCGACAGCCGCGCCAGCAGTTGTGGCATCACCAGGAAGATCAATACCTCGGCGACCACCCCCAGCGACCAGAGCTGACCGATGACGCCGCGGCCATAACCCAGTGCTTCCAGATGCAGGGTGAAGACCGTGTAGTAAGGGCCGTGGGACAGCTGCATCAGCGCCGCGGCAGCGAAGAAGGCCAGCACCCGCGGCTGGCGCAGGGTCGTCAGGAAGGGCTCGGCCGGCGCCTCGGGCCGCTGGCCTGGATCGACCTTGACCCCTGGCACCGCCAGCGAGGCCAGCAGGATGATCGCCATCACCAGCAGCAGATAGGCCGGATAGAGATCCAGGCTGACGTACTCGAAGGCCCAGCCCAGCCCCGCCACCGCGGCGATGAAGCCGATCGAGCCCCAGAGGCGGATGCGCGCATAGCGCTGCGGCTGATCGCGCAGATGAGCCAGGGTGATGGCTTCGAACTGGGGCAGCACCGCGTGCCAGAAGAAGGCATGACCGGCCATGATCAGCGCCAGCCAGGCGAAGCCCTGGCCGAGGTAGATGCCGGAGAAGCACAGCAGGGTGCAGGCGGCGCCGAGGCGGACGATGCTCAGCCGGCGGCCGGTGCGATCGGCCAGCCAGCCCCAGAGGTTGGGTGCCAGCACCCTCATCAGCATGGGGATGGCCACCAGCTGACCGATGGCTGTACCAGAAAAGCCCAGGTGGTGGAAGTACAGCCCCAGGTAGGGCGCCGTGGCCCCCAGCAGCGCGAAGTAGGCGAAATAGAAGCCCGACAGGCGCCAATAGGGAACCGGCATCGTCCGTCCGCGGATCAGAGCTGGGGCAGGACGGGCGTGTGCACTTTCACCTCGGCGTTCTGCGCGCGGTGGCGCAGGAGGTGATCCATCAGCACCAGAGCCATCATGGCTTCGGCGATGGGGGTGGCGCGGATGCCCACGCAGGGATCGTGGCGACCCTTGGTGATGATATCCACCGGATTACCGTGGACGTCGATGGAGCGACCCGGAGTGGTGATGCTGGAGGTAGCTTTCAGTGCCAGGTGGGCGACGATGGGCTGGCCAGAGGAGATGCCGCCCAGCACACCACCGGCGTTGTTGGACAGAAAGCCCTCCGGGGTCAGCTCGTCGCGGTGCTCGGTGCCGCGCTGAGCGACGCTGGCGAAGCCGGCGCCGATCTCGACGCCCTTGACCGCATTGACGCTCATCAGCGCATAGGCCAGTTCGGCGTCGAGGCGGTCGAAGATGGGCTCGCCCAGCCCCGGCGGTACGCCGTCAGCCACCACGGTGATACGCGCGCCCACCGAATCCTGATCGCGGCGCAGCTGATCCATGTAGGCCTCCAGCTCCGGCACCCGGTCCGGATCGGGGCTGAAGAAGGCGTTCTCCTCCACGCTGTCCCAGGTCTTGAAGGGGATCTCGATGGGGCCCAGCTGACTCATGTAGCCGCGCACCCGGATGCCCTGGGTCGCCAGGTACTTCTTGGCGATGGCACCGGCCGCCACGCGCATGGCGGTTTCCCGCGCCGAGCTGCGACCGCCGCCGCGGTAGTCCCGCAGGCCGTACTTGTGGTGATAGGCGTAGTCGGCATGGGCCGGGCGGAACAGGTCCTTGATCGCCGAGTAGTCCTTGGACTTCTGGTCGGTGTTGCGGATCAGCAGGCCGATGGGGGTACCGGTGGTGACGCCTTCGAAGACCCCGGAGAGGATCTCGACCTCGTCCGCTTCCTGGCGCTGGGTGGTATGGCGGCTGGTGCCGGGCTTGCGCCGATCCAGGTCGCGCTGCAGGTCGGCGATGTCCAGGGGCAGTCCGGGCGGGCAACCGTCGACGATGGCGACCAGCGCCGGGCCATGGCTTTCGCCGGCGGTGGTGACGGTGAACAGCGTGCCGAGGGTATTGCCGGACATGCGAGGGCTCCGCGCTACGGGTGAAAGGTATGGATGCAAAATGGGAATGGGCGATTTTACACGCGCCGTGGTCTTTTACACGGATTGTGTGCGGGATAGGCCCCCACACCCCAGCCCTCCGGTGCCCTCTTCGTTATGCGTCTGCTGTTCTCCCTGCTGCTGTGCCTCGCCCTGCCCGCCCTCGCCACCGCGGCCGACCCCGTGCTCTATCGCCCCGTCCAGCTCGACACCGGCAGCGGCGTGCTCAAGGGCAGCCTGATCCTGCCGCGCAGCGAGCGGCCGCAACCCGTGGTGCTCTTCGTCTCCGGCTCCGGGCCCCTTGACCGCAACGGCAACGGACCCGGCGCGCGCAACGCGGCCTTGCAGCGACTGGCCGAGGCCCTGGGCCGGCAGCGGATCGCCAGCGTGCGTTTCGACAAGCGCGGCGTGGCCGAGAGCCGTAGCGCCGAACCGGACGAGAGCCACCTCAGCGTGGAGCGCTATGTCGACGACCTGGTCGGCTGGATCCGGCTGCTGCGCGCCGATCCACGCTTTTCCAAGGTGATCCTGCTCGGTCACAGCGAAGGCGCCCTGATCGCCAGCCTGGCCGCCGACCGGGTGCCGGTCGCCGGCGTGGTGACCCTGGCCGGCAGCGGCCGTCCCATCGACGTGGTGCTGCGCGAGCAACTGGCCGGCAAGCTGTCGCCCGCCGGTCTGGCCAGCGCCCAGTGGATCATCGACCAGTTGCTGCGCGGCACGCCGGTGCCCGAGGTGCCGAAGGAGTTGCTGGTGCTGTTCCGCCCCAGCGTCCAGCCCTATCTCATCTCGCTGTTCCGCCAGGATCCGGCCAGGGCCTTCGCCGGCATCCACGCCCCGGCGCTGATCATCCAGGGCACCCATGACGTCCAGGTGGAGGTGGACGATGCCCGCGCCCTGCAGCGCGCTAAGCCGGATGCGGAACTGGCCATCATTGCCGGCATGAACCATGTGCTACGCATCGCCCCGGCGGACTTCCAGGCGCAACTGCCCACCTACGACAACCCTAACCTGCCCCTGGCCCGTGAGCTGATCGAGCGGGTGGCGGCCTTCGTCGCGCGCTCAGGTTCCCCGTCCACTGGCCGATAAGCCGGCAAAGGCGCCCAGGAGGCGCACAGCTGGAGCCTGCCCGTGGAAACCCCTGACCAAGCATCGCCGGCCGTCGAAGCCGCGCCCCATGAACCCCATCCCTGGGCCAGCCTGCCGCCCGAGCGCTTTCAGCTGCTGCGACTGATGCCCCAGCCCGCGGATCGACGGGTCGGGGCGCGCCCCCTGCGCTTCGTGCAACTCGGCCTGGTCGAGCGCCATGGCGACGAGGAAAGTCTGCTGCGACTGACGGTGCAGATACCCGGCCAGCTGCTGCACCGCGAGGTGAACGTGCTGGAGGTCTGGGTCGACCATCGCCAGGGCCAGATCCGCCTGGGGCCCGAACGCGGCTTGCAGATCGAGCCGGAAGAACGTGGCCTGGGACGCTTCCTGCTGGCCCGGGCCGCCGCCTGGGCGCGCCTGCGCTGGAGCCACTACGGGGTGCAGGACCTGCCCCTGGCGCGCCGCGACGCCCTCGACGAAGACAGCCGCAAACGCCGCGACCACGTGCTCGGCGCCCAGGGTTTCACCATCGAAACCGCAACGGACGACGAACGTCAGCAGCTCTGCCGGGCAGCGCGGGTCAGCCAGCTGCGCGAGGACTGGAACGCCGACAAGGTCCAGCTGCTGTCGCTGCTGGACGGCGCCACCCTGCTGGAGCAGTGCGACCGGGTGATCGACGAGCGCGATGCCAGTCTGCGCCAGCTGGAGGACCGCATCGCCCTCTATCGTCGTGACGACATCTCGCTGCGTTTCGCCATCGGCTGCCTGGCGGTGTTCTGCCTGTTCCAGGCCGCCCTGCTGATCTGGATGGCGCTGCGCTAGACGTCACTGCAGACGACCTGTCGGCAGCGCCCAGGCGCCACCCCTCGCCCGAGGCTTGCTCCCCTGGCGGACCCTGCTAACGTAGCCACCCGTTCGCATCCATCCGCCCGGAGTGTCCGCTGTTCATGGTCTCGCCTCTGCTGTTTCGCCCGCGTGCGCCCCTGCGCCTCGCTACCCTCGGCCTGCTGACCGCCCTTGCCGGCTGCCAGTATTTCGGCGAAGAGCAGCCGACTCGCAATCAGCCGCAACTCAAGGGCAGCCTGCCGCTGCGTGGTTTGGCGCAGACCGCTTCGGTGCGCCGTAATGCCGACGGCCAGCCGCTGATCGAGACCACCACCTTCCACGATGCCCTCTTCGCCCTCGGCTATGTCCACGCCAGCGAGCGCCTGGCGCAGATGGTCGAGCTGCGCCTGCTGGCCCAGGGTCGATTGGCCGAGGCCTACGGTGACAGCCGCCTGGACAGCGACCGTTTCATGCGCGCCGTGGATCTGCGCAAGGCTGCCCAGGTTGCCTACGGCAATGCCTCGCCGCGCCTGAAGACCTTCTTCGAAGTCTATGCCCGGGGCGTCAACGCCTATCTCTATCGCGCCGGCGAGCGAGTCGAGCTGGATGGCCACGACTACCGCGCCGAATACTGGAAAGCCGAAGACAGCGCCCTGCTCTTCGAGCTGCTGAACTTCGCCCAGGCGGTGGACCTGCGCAAGGAGACCGCGGCGCTGGCCCTGGCCGCTCAAGTCGGCCCCGAGCGCCTGGCCTGGCTCTTGCCCACCTACCCGGACGAACCCCTGCCGGAAGAGGAGACCGCCAAGCTGCGCGGCCTGAATCTGCGTGGCCAGTTGCCCGGCCTCGACGCCCTGCTGGACGTCCAGCGCCAGCTGGCTCAGCTCGCCCCCTTCGGCGGCCCCACCGGCACCGCCTGGGCGGCGACACCGGGTCATACCCGCAGCGGCCGCAGCCTGCTCGCGGTGGACAAGGTCAGTGCCGTCGGCCAGTCGCCCTTTACCCTGGTGACCCTGAGGGCGCCGCGCTTCGAGGCCGTGGGTACCACCCTGCCCGGCCTGCCGCTGCTGCTCGACGGCTACAACGGCAAACTGGCTTGGGGCGCCGCGACCCTGATGGGCGACAGCCAGGACCTCTACCTCGAGCGTCTGCAACGCCAGGGCGGTCGTCTCCAGGTGCAGAGCGGCGATCAGTGGCAACCCGCCGGCGAGCGGGTGGAAACCTTTTTCGTCCGCGGTGAAAAACCGCGCCGCGAGACCCTTTACACCAGCCCGCGCGGCCCTCTGCTGAACCTGGCCCTGGCGCCGGGCGCCAACGGCTATGGCCTGGCCCTGCGCAGCAGCCGCCTGGAAGCCGACAAGAGCCTGGACGCCCTCTTCGACCTCACCCGCGCCAAGGACGTGGAGCGCGCCTTCGAACTGGCCCGCGAGCTGCGCGCCAGTGACTGGAATCTGGTGTTCGCCGATGCCGAGCACGTCGGCTGGCAGGTGACCGGGCGCTATCCCAATCGCCGCAGCGGTCTGGGGCTGCTGCCCTCGCCCGGTTGGGACGAGCGCTACGCCTGGGATGGCTACGCCGATCCCATGCTGCACCCTTACGACCAGGATCCGGCCCAGGGCTGGCTGGGCGCCGCCAACCAGCGCGTGGTACCGCGCGGCTACGGCATGCAGCTGTCCAGCAACTGGTCGGGCCCCGAGCGCCAGGAGCGCCTGGCGCAACTGGTCGGGCGCTCCACGCGCCTCGATACCCGCGATGCCATGGCCCTGCAGCAGGACCAGACCACCACCCTGGCGGCCAAGCTCAAGACGCAGCTCGACGCCCCCGGCTTCGCCGCGCCACTGCGCCAGGCCATCGCCGCCCTGCCGGCCACCCAGCGCCAGCAGGCGGAAGAAGCCCTGCGCCGCCTGCAGGGCTTCGACGGTCGCCTGGCCGCCGACTCCGCGGATGCGGCGCTCTACGAGGCCTTCCTGCAGGCCCTGGCCGAAAAGACCTTCGCCGATGAATTGGGAGGCACCCGGAGCCCGGCCTGGCAGGCCTTCACCACCCTCAGCGATACCGGCTACAACGCCATCGTCGATCATCTCCTGGCCCGTGACGACAGCCCCTATTGGGATGACGTCAGCACGCCTACCCGTGAAGACAAGCCGGCGATCTTCGCCCGCACGCTGGCCGGAGCCGTCGAAACCTGCGAGGCCAACCTGGGCAGCAATCGCGCCGCCTGGCAGTGGGGCCGCTTGCATCGCCTGGACGGCCAGGCGAGCGGTGGCGACGGCTCGACCCTGGACCTGACCGCCAGCCACTGGGGCGGCAACGATCAGGTCTGGCTGGCGCCGGCGCTGCACCTGGTGGTGGACTTCGGCCTGGCCGAGCCCCTGCAGGCGAGTCAGGCCGGCACTCCGGGCAAGGGCCGGGCGAAGGGGCAGTACCAGAGTCTGCCGCTGCAGCCGCAGAATCTGGAGCGCGTCTATGGGCGCGACCGCCTGCTGCTGATTCCGCAACGGTAGCCTTCTCCGCTGGCAGCCCGCGACTTGGCGCGGGTTTTGCCGGTCTCCTGGCAAACCTTAGCCGGGCTGCCTCTTTAGGCCGTGTTGCGGACCGCTGCAGAAGCGCTTTCCCGCAGGCGCCCTGACCACGAAGGCGCCCGGTGATGGTGCCGTGTCTGTCACCATAATGGTGCAGGCCCCAGTCGAGACGTCCATGGCGGTGCACAGAGAGGTGCCCTGGCGTCCGTTAGTTGCCGGAGACTCCATGCCTGCCCTGTCTTCCCCTCATGCCGCGAATCTTTGGGTCGCGGGTTCGGATGCCCCGGAAAAGCCCGAACTCAATCTGGGCTTCCTGCCCCTGAGCGACGCCGCCTCGCTGATCGTGGCGGCGACTCAGGGTTTCGGCGAACCCCATGGCCTGACGCTGAATCTGCATCGCCAGCCCTCCTGGTCGGCCCTGCGCGACAACCTGCTCAATGGCCAGCTCGATGCCGCCCATTGTCTCTATGGCCTGGTCTATGGCGCGCATCTGGGCCTGGGCGGCACCGCCGCTACGCCGATGGCGGTGCTCATGGGGCTGGCGCAAAACGGCCAGAGCCTCAATCTGGCGCGCAGCCTGGCCCGGGAAGGCGTGCAGGATACCGCCTCCCTGGTCGAGCGGATCCGCCAACCGGACGCCAGGCCCTTGACATTGGCGCACACCTTTCCTACCGGCACCCATATCTTCTGGCTCTACTACTGGCTGGCCGCCCAGGGCATCCATCCCCTGCGCGATGTGCGCACCGCCCTGGTGCCGCCCCCGCAGATGCCCGAGCACCTGGCCGCCGGCCGGGTTGACGGTTTCTGTGTCGGCGAACCCTGGGGCGCTGCTGCCGTGGCCCGCGGCCAGGGCTTCACCCTGACCACCACCCAGGCCATCTGGCCGGACCACCCGGAAAAGGTGCTGGCCTGCACCGGTCGCTTCGCCGAGCGCTATCCCAACACCGCCCGGGCGCTGATCCGCACCCTGCTCGACGCCAGTCGTTTCATCGAGGAGAGTCGCGAGAATCGTCTGGGCACCGCGCAACTGATCAGCGGCGCCGACTATGTGAACACCGACCCGGCGCTGCTCGCCCAGCGCTTTCTCGGTCACTACGAAGACGGCCGCGATGGCCGCTGGGAAGACCAGCACCCGCTGGCCTTCCATCGCCAGGGTGAGGTCAATCCGCCCTATCTGTCCGACGGCCTCTGGTTTCTCACCCAGTTCCGTCGTTGGGGCTTGCTGCGCGAGGATCCGGATTACCTGGACATCGCCGAGGCGGTGCAGTGCACCGAGCTGTACCGGCAGGCGGCCATCGACGCCGGCCTGGCGATTCCGCCCACCCGGCGCAGCAGCACCCTGTTCGACGGGCGCACCTGGGACGGCAGCGACCCAGCCGGCTATGTCCGCAGCTTCGCCATCCACGCGCTCAGCGATCACTAGGGAGAACGACCTTGCGCATTCTGCTCATCGACGACACCCCCAAGCAGGTCGGCCGCCTCAAGGCCGCGCTGATCGAGGCCGGTTTCGAAGTCATCGAGGAATCCGGCCTGACCATCGACCTGCCCGCACGCATCGAGGCGCTGCGCCCGGACGTCATCCTGTTCGACACCCAATCACCCGGACGCGACGTCATGGAGCAGGTCTGCCTGGTGACCCGCGATCTGCCGCGCCCCATCGTCATGTTCACCGACGAGCACGACCCGGCGGTGATGCGCCGGGCCATCCAGTCGGGGGTCAGCGCCTACATCGTCGAGGGCATCCAGACCAGTCGCCTGCAGGCCATCATCGACGTCGCCCGCGCCCGCTTCGAGACCGACCAGGCGCTACGCGCCGAACTCCAGGCCCGTGAGCAGCAGTTGCTGGAGCGCAAGAAGGTCGACCAGGCCAAGGGTCTGCTGATGAAGATGCGTGGCTGCAGCGAAGACGAGGCCTACACCCTGATGCGCCGCCAGGCCATGAGCAAGCAACAGAAGCTGATCCAGGTAGCCGACCAGATCATCGCCATGAGCGAATTGCTGGGCTGACACACCTTGTAACATTCTTGCAATTGGGACAGCCGAAACTGGAGCTCAACCTTTCCGAGAGCTCTAGCATGCGCCTTACCCTACTACCCCTCGTTTGTGGACTCCTGCTCACCCCCCTGGCCCAGGCGGCCAGCACTCAGCCACAGGCCTTTCTCGCCAACCTGGAACAGGCGGGCGAGCAAGGTGCCTTCGCCCAACTGGAACAACGCCAGCGGGAATTGCTGGTGCAGCGCCTGCGCCAGTCCGCCCAGCCCTTCGATCAGCCGGGTATCGAACGGGTCAAGCAGGGTACGCCCCTGGCCGACCAGGCCTGGCTGACCGCCCAGCACTACGACTTCACCAAGGAAGGCTTGCAGCAGGCCGATATCCAGGTCCTCGAAGGCTTCCGCCAATTGCCCGCCAGCCTGCTGACCGCGAGTACCGCCACCGTCGCCCGGATCAACCACGACGCCTCACCGGCCTTGCAGGATCGCGCGCTGCTCGATGCCGAGGGGATCGCCTTCCTGTATTTCACCGCCGATGCCCTGGGCCCGCGCCTGGGCCAAGCGTTTCTCGACGCCTACGAAAGAGGTGAATTGGGCAAGGCGGCCGCCCTGATCAAGGCCTCGGAAGTCAGCACGGCACCGGCGAAGAAACACTTCGACTATCCCCGGCCCTTCCTGCGCCCCGAGCACCCGGTGACCCTGGTCCAGGACCGGGTCGTGCTCGGCAACCACCAGCCCTACCTGGCCTCGGCGGGCGCCTTCCCCAGCGGCCATAGCACCGTGGGTTACACCGACACCCTGCTGCTCGCCGCCATGCTGCCCGAGCGCGCCACGGCGATCCTGGCGCGCGGTGCCGGCTATGGCTACTCGCGCCAGGTACTGGGGGTGCACTACCCGCTGGACGTCATCGGCGGCCGGATGATCGCCCAGTACAACGTCGCCCACTACCTGGCCGATCCGGCCTATCGCCGCCTGTTCGACGAGGCGCGCGAGCAGTTGCGCACGGCGCTGACCAAGGTCTGTGGGATGGCGCTGGCCCAGTGCGCGGCAGGTAGCGCCGCTGACCAGGACCCCTGGAACAGTCAGGCGGCGGTGGCCTTCCAGCACTACACCCTGAGTTATGGCCTACCTGCTGTCGCGGGTTCCGCCGGGCGGCCGGTCCAGGTCCCGGAAGGGGCGCCAGCGCTGCTCCAGGCCATGGCCCCCACGCTATCCCTTGCGACGGCCCAGACCCGTCTGGCCAAGTCCCATGGCGTCGCCGAACTGGGCCTGGACCCCGCCCATGAGCAGTGGCAACGCCTGGATCTGCTGGATGCCATCCGTCAGCCCTGAGTGACCTGAACGCGGCGCGGCAACCCGCCGGCTGGGACGCCGGTTCGCCCTGGGATGGCGCGGGAAGCAGTGGCCACCCGGATCGTACCGGCGCGGCCATCCCTGCTGGCACTCCGGGTCGGCAACGGTCCATGGTGGGTGCCAGCCAATACCGGCGCTGGCGCCAGCGGCACAGTTGGATGCAGCCGCCACCTGGCGGATCGCGGTGCGGTACAGCGCCCCGCCGTGGAGCACCTCGATCGAAGCTGGTGCAGCGCGCGGCGGCGGCGATCACGAGAGAGACGGACTGGCCGCGTTCCTGGCCCTCTGGCAAAGGTATTGCTTGGTCGAGGAACCCGCTCAACCGCTCTAGCGCGGTCGCCCCTGGATGCTGCCCCTACTGGAGTCGTCATGACCGCACCCTCCTTCGCCAGCGCCTCGTCCACCGCCCTCGATCGGCGTCCACCCTCCGTTACCGCCCTGCCTTCAAGGCTCGCCATGGGCCTGGGGGGTGGCATGCTGTTGGCGATCCTGGCGACCCTGCTGGCAGGCAACGCGCAGACCAGCGCCGCGGTCGGCAGCCTCGGGCTGTTGCTGCTGCTGGCTTGGCGCTTCCACCTGGCGCTGCACCAGCATCACCGTCAACAGTGCTTCTGGCACGCCGAACTTGCCCGGCTGCTCGAGGCACCGGCCGACATCGATCCTGCCGCCCTGCTGGTCGCCGCGGCCGAACGGCTGGAACGTAGCGAGCGCATCCGCAGCGAGACGGACTACGCCGGTCAGGCCCTGGGCCAGCTGAGCGAAGAGTCCCGCCGCCAGGGCGACGAGCAGGCGCGCGGCATCGCCATGATCGCCGCCGCGGCCGAGGAAATCGAACGTACCCTGGCCAGCATCCGCGGCCTCGCCGAGGCCGCCGGCGAGGCCTTCGCTGACAGCCACGGACAAAGCCTCGCCGGCCATGCCAGTGCCGGCCAGTTGGGTGAGGGCATGGCCTCCATCCGCCACAGCCTGGACGCCACCGCGACCACCGTAGGCACCCTGCTCAGCGGCACCCAGCACGTGGAACAGGCCGTGGTGGCCATCCAGCAACTGGCCCGGCAAACCCAGTTGCTGGCGCTCAATGCCTCCATCGAGGCGGCACGGGCGGGCGAGCAGGGCCGCGGCTTCGCGGTGGTCGCCGAGGAGGTGCGGCATCTCGCCCAGGCCACCGATCAGGCGACCCGCAGCATCACCGACGTCACCGGCACCATCGTCGCCGCCATTCGCCAGGTCGCCAGCCAGGTCGACGAGCACGAGGGTCTGCTGGGCCAACAGCAGCACCGCTGCGCAGGTCTGGCCAAGGAGCTGGATGCCATTGCCCAGCGCAGTCACCGTAATCTCGAACAACTGGGCCAGATGCGCCAGGCGCTGGCCGAACATGGCCAGGCCAACCATGCGCTGAGCGAACAATTGCACCAGCTGCATCTCGGCGCCCAGGCCTACGCCGAACAGCGCGAAGCCCTGCATGGCCTCACCGCCTATCTGCGCAAGCTGACCAGGCGAGTGCAGCCATGACGATGCTGGGTACGCTGCTCACCGCTGCCACTCTGTCCGCCGGATGGGTGGTCGGCTGGAACCTGCTCGAACGCTGGCGAGACCAGGACGCCAGCCAGGAATTGATTCTGGGTCTGCAGGTAGGCCTTGATCTGCTGCAGGGCATCCAGCAACACCGCGGACTTGGGGGCCAGACCAGCCGTGAGGCGCAGCAGCGCCGCACGGCCCTGCACCAGCGCCTGGAGCCGCTGTGGCAGCTATGGGACGACGACGGTCAGTACCGGCGCTGGCAGGAGGTGCGTCAGGCACCGACCGATCTGGAGGCCCACTGCCAACTGATCGAAAACCTGCTGCAGCGCTGGCGGCTGCTGGAACTGCGCCTGAGAGCGCTGCATCCCCAGCGGCCGTCACTGGTCGAGCACTGCCAGGCCATCGAGAATCTGGGGCTGATCCGCGGCATCGGCGTAAGAGCGGCCGGGCATTCGCGCTGCCCCCTGGAGTTGCGGGTACGCCTGCAATACCTCTGCGAGCAATTACTCGACGGCCCGCTGGAACCCGCGCTGGCCCAGGCCCTGGAGCGCCTGAACAAGGAGGTGCTGGACACGCCCCAGGTCAGGCTCAGCCCGGAAGGCTGCTATGCCCTGCTCACACCCCTGATCGACGCCCGGCTGGAGGCGCTGCGGCCCCTGGTGCGTCTGGAGCGGACAAAGTCCTCGACAAGCGCAGCGGCCTGCGGCTAATGTCCGCTGCAGGTCACCTCCTGTGACCCACGTCGCTCGGACGGTTCCGGGCGCTTACGTACTTCGAGGAACGCATGACTGATTCCAGTCCCGTGCGCCGCTTTGCGCGCATCGATCGCCTGCCCCCCTACGTCTTCAACATCACCGCCGAACTCAAGATGGCCGCGCGCCGTCGGGGCGAGGACATCATCGACCTGTCCATGGGCAATCCCGACGGCCCTACCCCACCGCACATCGTCGAGAAGCTCTGCCAGGTCGCCCAGCGCGAAGACACCCACGGCTATTCCAGCTCCAAGGGCATTCCCCGCCTGCGTCGCGCCATCTCCCACTGGTATCGCGACCGTTACCAGGTGGAAATCGATGCCGACAGCGAAGCCATCGTCACCATTGGCTCCAAGGAAGGCCTGGCGCACCTGATGCTGGCCACACTGGATGCCGGCGACACCGTGCTGGTACCCAACCCCAGCTACCCGATCCACATCTATGGCGCGGTGATCGCCGGCGCCCAGGTGCGCTCGGTGCCCCTGGTGCAGGGCATGGATTTCTTCGCCGAGCTGGAGCGGGCCATTCGCGAGAGCATTCCCAAGCCGAAGATGATGATCCTCGGCTTTCCTTCCAACCCCACCGCCCAGTGCGTGGAGCTGGACTTCTTCGAGCGTGTGGTGGAACTGGCCAAGCGCTACAACGTGCTGGTGGTGCACGACCTGGCCTATGCCGACATCGTCTTCGACGGCTGGCAGGCGCCTTCCATCATGCAGGTGCCCGGGGCCAAGGACATCGCGGTGGAGTTCTTCACCCTGTCCAAGAGCTACAACATGGCCGGCTGGCGGATCGGCTTCATGGTCGGCAACCCCGAGCTGGTCGCCGCCCTGGCGCGCATCAAGAGCTATCACGACTACGGCACCTTCACCCCGCTGCAGGTGGCGGCCATCGCCGCCCTGGAAGGCGACCAGCAGTGCGTGCGCGACATCGCTCAGCAATACCAGCAGCGCCGCGATGTCCTGGTGCGCGGCCTGCACGAGGCCGGTTGGATGGTGGAGAATCCCAAGGCCTCCATGTATGTCTGGGCCAAGATTCCCGAGCCCTACGCCCAGCTGGGTTCGCTGGAGTTCGCCAAGAAGCTCCTCGCCGAGGCCAAGGTCTGCGTCTCGCCGGGCCTGGGCTTTGGCGACTATGGCGACGACCATGTGCGCTTCGCCCTGATCGAGAACCAGGACCGCATCCGCCAGGCGGTGCGCGGCATCAAGCAGATGTTCCGCGCCGACGGCCTGCTGCCCAAGGCAGCCGCGCGTAGTACCGGGGTCGAACCGGCCTGAGCCCGCGCCGCGCCGTCGACCGGCGGCGCGGCGAATCCTTGCCGGTTCTGGTGTTCCAAGCTATAAGCGCCTAGTGCACCCTCGGGATATCGTCATGCTGAAAGGCCTGTTCAACCTGCTCAAATCGCCCTCCGCGGACGATCTCAAGCTGGCCGCGAGCATCAACAACTCCTACAAGTCCATGCGCGTGGTCGGCCGCGGCACCCTGCGCATCGATCCGGCGGAGGTCTTCGACTCCCCCGAATTCAAGGAAGACCTGGACCGCGCCCGGCGGCTCATCACCCGCTGATGTTCCTGCTGCTGCTCCTGCCGATCCTGGTCAGCGGATTTCTCGTCTGTCACAAGCATCCGTTGTACTTCTATCGCCTGCACCGCTACGAGGGCCAGTACCTCTATCTGCAGAGCGCCCGCTTCGGTCTGTTCTGCACCCTGCTCGCCGTGGTCCTGCACCTGGGCATCGCCCAATTGCTGCAGGGACGTAGCTGGTCGCTGGGCAGGTGGACCTTCTCCCTCGACTACTTCACCGGTCTCGCCGAGCTGTTGCGCCGCACCGGTACCCTGGATGATCCGCTGCAGGCCGCCTGGATCCTGCTGGTAACGGTGACGGCCCTGCTCATCCCCACGGCCTGGGCCGCACTGGCGCGCTGGACCATCAAGCGCAAGTACGGCCTCACCGAGGATAACTACCGCACCTTCATCCTGGCCGGCATCCTCAAGGACAGTCCGCTGGACGATCTGCTGATGACCGCCTCGATCAATCGGGAGACGCTGATGCTGACCCTGGAAGAGCGCAAGGTGTACGTCGGCCGCATCACCACCCTGGGCGAACCGAGCGAAACGCAAGGGGCCGACCAGGATGTCTGCATCAAGCCGATCATGAGCGGCTACCGCGACAAGGACAAACTCTGGGTGACCTTCACCACCCACTATGCGGACAAGGGTAAGGACATCTACCTGACCTTGAAACAGAGCCAGATCGTCTCGGCGACGCGCTTCGATTTCGACGCCTACGAAGCGTTTCGCTCAAGCGTAAGCCGCACCTGATGTGGCTTCGCAGCGTTTTCCAGGGAACGTATGACTTTTTAGGCAGGTCCCATTTTGCAGGCGCCTTCACTGCCCTGCGGTGATGCCCTTCCCTAACTGCCCAAGAAAATCAGGAGCACGTCCATGACGCCCATGCTGAAGAAAGCCTCCAGCCTGTCCCTCGCCATCCTGCTGGCTGCCGGTGCCGGTCTGGCCCAGGCCGCTGACAAGCTGTCTCCGGCCGAATTCGTCGACGACGCCTCGGCCAAGGGCATCGCCGAGATCGAAGCAGGCAAGCTGGCCCTGGAAAAGAGCAAGTCCCAGGACATCAAGACCTTCGCCCAGAGCATGATCGACGACCACACCAAGGCCAACGAGCAACTCAAGAGTCTGGCCCAGGAGAAGAAGCTGAAGGTCTCCACCGACGCCGAGCTGATGGACAAGGCCAAGGCCATGATCCTGCAGGTGCGTGACGACTCCTTCGATCGCTCCTACGCCAACAATCAGGTCGTGGCCCACGAGCAGACCATCGAGATCTTCCGTAACGAAGCCAAGACCGGCGATGACGCCGCGCTCAAGGCCTTCGCCGAGAAGACCCTGCCGAAGCTGGAGCACCACCTCCAGGAAGCCAAGGCGCTGCAGACCAAGTACGCGAAGTAACAGCGGCGGATCGTAGGTTGGGTTGAGACGACGCTATCGTCGAAGCCCAACAGTGCCATGAGCCAGCGGCACTGTTGAGCTTCGCGCCGCTCAACCCAACCTACATCGACGGTCGCGACCATGGCACGGCGTGTAGAGCGCCAATAAAGGGCGAAGGTCTGGAGCAACGCCCAATCTTTGGGCGGCAACCTACCCCTGATACCCACCCCCGATCCTCCCAGGCGCGATCTGGCCAGGGCTCGGACGACTTGGCTTCGCTCTTGCAAAGACCCGGATAGCGGTGGCCAACGGCGGTCACCTTACCGACAAAGGCGTCAGTTCACCTCCCGGCAACGGGCAAGGGGGACTGGCGCCTTTTTCATGCCCGTGACGTGCCCGAGGTGCCTCCATGAGTCCCAGTTTCTGGAAAGCCGGCCATGCGCCGACCCTGTTCGCCGCCTTCCTCTACTTCGACCTGAGCTTCATGGTCTGGTACGTGCTCGGCCCCATGGCCGTGCAGATCGCCACCGATCTGCAACTGACCACCCAGCAGCGCAGCATGATGGTTGCCACCCCCATCCTCGCGGGCGCGGTCCTGCGGCTGATCCTGGGCTTCGTCGCCGATCGGCTGTCGCCCAAGACCGCCGGCATCATCGGCCAGGTGGTGGTGATTCTCGCCCTGCTGGTGGCCTGGCTGCACGGCGTGCACAGTTATGAGCAGACCCTGCTGCTGGGGCTGTTCCTCGGTTTCGCCGGGGCCTCCTTCGCCGTGGCCCTGCCGCTGGCGTCGCAGTGGTATCCGCCGCAGCATCAGGGCAAGGCGCTGGGCATCGCCGGTGCCGGCAACTCCGGCACGGTGTTCGCCGCCCTTTTCGCCCCGGCGCTGGCCAAGGCCTTTGGCTGGACCAACGTGTTCGGCTTCGCGCTGATCCCGTTGATCCTGACCCTGGTGGTCTTCGTGCTCTGCGCCCGCAACGCACCGGAACGTCCGGCGCCGAAGAAGCTGGCGGACTACGGTCGCGCTCTGAACGACCGGGACAGCTGGTGGTTCATGTTCTTCTACAGCGTGACCTTTGGTGGCTTCCTCGGCCTCGCCAGCACCCTGCCCGGCTATTTCCATGACCAGTACAGTCTGGATCCGCTGATGGCTGGCTACTACACCGCCGCCTGCGTCTTCGGTGGCAGCCTGATGCGGCCCCTGGGCGGCGCCCTGGCCGACCGTATCGGCGGTATCCGCGCCCTGCTCGGCATGTACACCGTGGCGGCCATCTGCATCGCCGCGGTGGGCTTCCACCTGCCCAGCGCCATGGCCGCCCTGGCCCTGTTCGTGGTGGCCATGCTCAGCCTGGGCGCCGGCAACGGCGCGGTATTCCAACTGGTGCCCCAGCGCTTCCGCAAGGAAATCGGCGTCATGACCGGGCTGATCGGCATGGCTGGCGGCATCGGTGGCTTCGCCCTCACCGCCGGCCTGGGCGCGGTCAAGCAGGCCACCGGCGACTATCAGCTGGGCCTCTGGCTGTTCGCCGCCCTCGGCGTACTCGCCTGGTTCGGCCTGCTCAGCGTCAAGCGCCGCTGGCGCACCACCTGGGGCTCGGCGGCGGTCACCGCGGCACGCGTCTGAACCAGGACCCGGCGGATCGATCCGCCGGGTTTCGTCGTTCAGGGGGCGGGACGCACATAGCTGGTCAGCACGTGATCCCGCCAGACCCCGTCGATCTCCAGGTAGCGCCGCGCCAGGCCTTCGCGCTCGAAGCCAAGGCTCTGGAGCAGATGAGCGCTGCGCAGGTTGTCCGGCAGATGGTTGGCCATGATGCGATTCAGGCCCAGCTCGGCGATGACGAAATCGCGGCCCAGGCGGACGGCATTGCGCATCAGCCCGCGTCCCTGCCAGGCTTCATCCAGGCCGTAGCCCAGGTAGCAGGCCTGGAAACCACCCCGGAATATCTGACTGAAATTAACCGTACCGATGACCAGCGGCCCTGCCCGCAGGACCAGGCGCAAATCGCTCAGGCCCGGTCCACCGGCACGATAGGCGGCCGCCTGGCCCTGCCACTGGGCCAGGGTATAGAAGCCATCGGAGCGCCGTGGCATAGACAGCGCCAGGTGCTGGCGATTGCGCCGATAGTAGTCGGCTACCGCGGCGGGATCGGCGAGGGTCAGGTCGATCAGCTCCACCGCCTCGGTCACGGTGAAGCGGGGTGGATACTGCAGCGGAATGCTCAGAGCGGTCATCGCTTCGTCTCCGGCGGCAATTCGTAGACCCAGGTGGCGCAGCGCTGCCCGTCCGGGCCTTCCCGATCATTTTCCAGCACCCGGACGCGCCGGAAACCCACCCGTTCGGCGAGGCGTTGGCTGGAGTCGTTGGCGGCCGAGGTGGTGAGATAGAGCCCCGCGGCGCCGCGCCCTTCGACGAAGTGGCGCAGCGCGGTGGTCATCAGGCCCTGGCCGGTATGCAGAGTGTGCAGCCAGTAGCCGACTTCATAGCGCCGCCCGCCGTCCAGCGGGGTAAGTCCCAGGCAACCGAGCAGCTCGTCACCGCGCACCAGGAAGTAGCGCTTCTCGCCCTGGGCCAGGGTGAAGGCGCCGCGGGCGGCGAGCAGGCTGTCGCGGGCCTGGGCGACCGTGGTGTGCTCCCGGGCCCAGCCGAGAAAGCGGCGATGCTCGGCATAGCTCCAGTTCAGCGCCTCGGCGAAGGCCGCGGCCAGGCGCGGTTGCGGCCAGACCAGCGCGAAGTCGGCCAGGGCGATGCGCGGTGGAAAATTCATGGCGAGGTCCCGAAATCCAGGCGGGGCACGGCGGCCAGCAGGCGCTGGGTCATGGCGTGAGCCGGGGCGCGCAGCACCTGCTCGGCACTGCCTTGTTCGACGATACGTCCGCCGTCCATGACTGCGATGCGATCGGCCAGGTATTCGACCACGCCGAAGTTATGGGTGATGAACAGATAGGCCAGCCCTCTCTCCGCCTGGAGTTCGCGCAGCAGGTCGAGGATCTGCGCCTGTACCGAGACATCCAGTGCCGAGGTGGGTTCGTCGCAGACCAGCACCTGCGGCTCGACGATCAGCGCCCGGGCGATGGCGATGCGCTGGCGCTGGCCACCGGAAAATTCATGGGGAAAGCGCTGCAGGGTATCGCCGGGCAGGCCGACGCGCTCCACCAGGGCCGCGGCGCGGCGCTGGCGCTCGGCGGCGTCCAGCTCGGAGCGCAACGCCAGCAAGCCCTGCTCCAGGGTGGCGCCGATGCGCATGCGCGGATCCAGGGAGGCGAAGGGATCCTGGAAGACGATCTGGATCCGCCGGCGCAGGCGCTGCAGGGTACGGCGGTCGGCCGTGAGCAGTTCCTCGCCGCCGAGGCGCGCGCTGCCGCCGATGTGCGGGCCATCCAGCAGCCGCAGCAGGGCCTTGCCGGTGGTGGTCTTGCCGCAGCCGGATTCGCCCAGCAGCGCCAAGGTCTCGCCGGCGTGCAGGTCGAAGCTCACGCCGTCCACCGCCTTGACCCAGTCGCGGGTCCGGCCCCAGGCGCCGCGGCGGAGCGGATAGTGCACGGCCAGGTCGCGCACCTCCAGCAAGCGGTCGCCCGGCTGGCGCTCGGGCAGGGTGCGTGGGCTACCGGCCAGGGTCTGGCCGCGTTTGGCGAAGGTGGGAATGGCGGCGAACAGCTCGCGGGCATAGGGATGCCGGGGCGCCTGGAAGAATTCCGCCGCCGGGGCGCTCTCGACGATCGCGCCATGGCGCATCAGGGCCACATGATCGGCCACCTGGCGTACCACCGCCAGGTCATGGGTGATCAGCAGGATGGCCATGCCCAGCTCGCGCTGGATGTCGGCCAGCAGGGTCAGGATCTGCGCCTGGACGGTGACGTCCAGCGCCGTGGTGGGCTCGTCGGCGATCAGCAGGTCCGGCTCGGCGGCCAGCGCCAGGGCGATCATGATGCGCTGCTTCTGGCCACCGGAGAACTGGAAGGGATAGTCGTCGATACGCCGCTCCGGCTCGGGAATGCCGACCCGGCGCAGCCAATCCACCACCCGGGCTCTCGCGGCGGCACCGCGCAGCGGGGTATGGGCGCGCAGGGTCTCTTCGATCTGCTCGCCGATGCGCATGACCGGATTCAAGCTGGTGGCGGGTTCCTGGAAGATGGTGCCGACGCGCCCCCCGCGCAATTCGCGCAGGCGCCGCTCCGGCAGCCGATGCAGATCGGTGCCGGCCAGCAGCGCCACGCCGCGGGTGATGCCCAGCGAGGGTGGCAACAGGCGCAGCAGGGACAGCGCGGTGACGCTCTTGCCGCTGCCCGATTCTCCGACCAGGGCGAAGGTCTCGCCGCGGGCGATGGCCAATCCCAGCCGGCTGACCGCCTGGCGCGTGCCCTCCTCGCCTTCGACCAGGATCTCCAGGTCGCGGATTTCCAGCACCGGCGTCATGGCTGCACCTCGCCCTGGCCGGGTCGGCGTCTGCGCCAGGCGGACCTCAGCCGGCGACTGCGTGGATCGAAGGCGTCGCGCACGGCATCGGCGAACAGATTGGCGGCCAGCACCAGGGCCAGCATGAAGGCGAAGGCGCTGAGCAGATTCCACCAGATCATGGGGGTACGGGACATCTCGGTGCGGGCGTCGTTGATCATGGAGCCAAAGGAATTCATGGTCGGGTCCACGCCGATCCCCAGGTAGGACAGCACCGCTTCGTAGAGCACCAGGCTGGAGAATTCCAGGGTCAGGGTGATGAGCACCAGGTAGAAGACATTGGGCAGCAGGTGCCGACGCAGGATGGTGAAATGGGAGACGCCGAAGGCGCGCGCCGCCTGGACGTATTCCAGCTCGCGTAGCTTGAGCGCCTCGGCGCGCAGCAGCCGACAGAGCCCGGCCCAACCGGTGAGGCCGAGGATCAGGCAGAGCATGAACAACCGGAGGTCGGCGCGCGCCGCACCGGTGTCGAACAGCTCCGGGTGGCGGTCGATGAACACCTGCATCATCAGCACACAGGCCGCCACCAGCAGCACCCCGGGAATGGAGGTCAGCGTGGTATAGAGATAGGTGATGACGTCGTCCACCCGGCCCTTGAAGTAGCCGGCGGCCAGGCCGAAAACGATCGCCGGCGGCAGCATGGCCAGGGTGGTCAGGCTGCCGATGACGAAGGCGGTGCGGATGCTCTTGAGCGACTGGTAGAGGACGTCGTTACCGGTACTGTCGGTCCCCAGCACGTGATAGCCGCTGGCCAGGGCGATCACGCTGCCGGCCACCAGGCAGACGCCCAGCCAGGTCAGCAGGATGGCGCACCAGGGCGTGGCGGTATGGCCGCGCAGGATGAGTCCGGTACGCGCGGCGAAACTGCCCCCTTCGCGCAGCCGCGCCGTCACCAGGGCCGCGGTAGCCAGGGCCAACACCAGACCACCGAGCAGGCCCAGCCCCAGGCGCCGGAGCACGTCGCCACGCCATTCGCGGGCGGGATCGCCCAGGGTGGTGCCGGCGTGCTTGAGACGCGGGAAGTCGCGCAGCGGCTGGCCATCGGCGCTGGTGCCCAGGGTTTCCTTGGTGAACTGGTGGGTGGCCAGGGGCGCGGAATAGGTCTTTTCGCGCTGGGTCAGGCTGGTGTCGGCCAGCAGGCCATCGAGGGCGGAGAGCACCGTGGGCGAATAGATCGGCGCCGTGGCACCGGGCGCGGCCGGCAACTGCGGCCGGTAGTGCACCGAATCCAGCAGGGCAATGGCGACGAAGCTGGCCACCACCACGGCCGCGCTCATCGCCGGGGCATCCTGCAGCACCCGTCGCCAACTGGCGCGCAGCGCCGGCTGGCAACGCGCACGCCAGGCATAGAACAGGCTGCCGGCCACCAGCAGGTAAAGGGCGAGGTCGGTCCAGAGCAAGACGAATTTCGGCATGGCGGCTACCTGAAGCGAACGCGCGGATCGGCGAGGGTGTAGGACAGGTCCGCCAGGATCAGGCCGACGATGTAGAGCACCGACCCCAGGAACACCATGGTGCGGACCACGGCGAAATCCTGGCCGTTGATGGCGTCGATGGTGTAGCTGCCCAGGCCTGGGATGCCAAAGAAGGATTCGGCGATCAGGCTGCCCATGATCAGCAGCGGAATGGCCGAGACCACCCCGGTAAGGATCGGCAGCGCCGCATTGCGCAGCACATGGCGCAGGAGCACCTGGCGCTCGGCCAGGCCCTTGGCGCGGGCGGTGCGCACATAGTCCTTGCCGATCTCTTCGAGAAACAGCGCGCGATAGAAGCGCGCCTGGCTGCCCAGGCCGGAAATCACCGCCACCACCACCGGCAGCGCCAGGAAGCGCAACAGATTCCAGCCTTCTTCGTAGCCCGAATAGGGCACCAACCGCAGGATCTTCGCGAACAGCCACTGGCCAGCGATGATGTAGAACAGCGAGGAGATCGACAGCAGCACCACACAGAGCACCACGCCCCAGAAGTCCAGCCGGGTGGCGCGAAAGAACACCAGCAGCAGGGCGAAACCGACGCTGGCCAGCAGACCGAGGACAAAGGTCGGCAGCGCCAGCGCCAGACTCGGTCCGGCGCGCTCGGCGATCTCCCGGCCGATGTCGCGTCCGTTGTCGGCGGTGCCGAAATCGAACACCAGCAGACTGACCGACCGTTTGAAGAAGAGCGTATCGGTGAATCGCTCGACGCCTTCACGGGTGGTATTAATCAGCAGTGGCTTGTCGTAGCCGTGCTCCGCCTTCCAGTCCTCGATGGCATCGGCGGTGACGTACTTGCCGCCGATGGCCAGGCGCGCCATGTCGTCCGGAGTATTGACGGTGAAGAACAGCACGAAGGTCAGCAGATTCACCCCGATGAGGATCAGCACGCCATAGGCCAGGCGGCGCAGCAGATAGCCGATCATGGCCGCTCCTCCCCTGCCGAGTCGCCAAAGGCGGTCTGCCGCTCGCGGCGCTTGAGGATGCGCCAGGCCGGCCAGACCAGCAGCAGGGCCATGCCCAGCAGCAACCACAGCGGCCAGAGCACCGGCTGGTTCCACTCCAGCACCTTGCGCTCGCGCAGGGCCGGGTCCAGGCGCAGGTAGCGCAGCTGGTCACGCACCATCTGGGTCGGCTTGGCGTTGTAGACCCACTGGTGGTAGGCGCCACCAGACAGGGGATTCCAGCCGAACAGCCAGGGCGCGTCCTGTTGCACGATGGCGACCATGCGCCGGATCAACGCCACCTTTTCCGGGCCGTCGTCGAGACTCTTCATCTGCTCGAACAGCCGGTCGAATTCGGGATTGCTGTAGTTGCCGGCATTCTCGCCCCCATGCTTGGCCTTGCCCTGGGGGCCGTAGAAGAGAAAGAGGAAGTTCTCGGCGTCGGGATAGTCGGCGTTCCAGCCCCAGAAGAAGATCTGCGCCGCACCCTTGCGCATCTTGTCCTGGAATCTGTTGTAGTCCGAGCCGCGTAGCTCCAGCTGGATGCCCAGCTTGGCGGTCTGCTGGCGCATCCAGTCGAACATGGCGCTGTCGCCACTGGTCTGGGCATCGTATTGCAGGATCAGCGGTCGCCCGCTCTGGACGTCGCGACCGTCGGGGTAGCCGGCTTCGGCGAGCAACCGCTTGGCTTCCTCGATGGGACGCCGCTCGGACTTGCCGTCCACCAACCGATAGACCACGGGGTTGGTGCCGGCCGGCGGCGGCTCATAGCCCAGCACGCCCGGCGGCAGCGGGCCGTTAGCGACCAGGCCGTTACCGTTGAGAAAGACGGTGATGTAGCTCTCCCAGTCGAAGGCGATGGACAGCGCCTGGCGCAACTTGCGATTGCGCGCCTGCTGCTCGGGCGTGGCGCCCTGCCCCACCACCGGATCCAGCCAGTTGAAACCCAGGTACCAGTTGGAGGCCTCCACCGCGGTGGGCAACTTTAGGCCACGTTCGCGATAGAGCTCGGCGGAGTCGAGCGAGTCGCCGGCGCGGGTGCGCAAGGCCACGCCGTATTCGCCGCGCTCGATCTGCGGCGCGTCGTAATAGCCCTGGATGAACTTGCCCATCAGCGGCACCCCTTCCTTTTCCAGGCTGAACACCGCCCGATCGATCAGTGGCATGGGCTTGCCGCAGTCGTCCAGCCGGCCCTGCTCGCGATCCTCGGCCTCGCCCTCGCAGGGATAGGGATCGGCGCGGTAGTTGGGATTGCGCTCCAGCACATGGCGGCGATTGGGGATGGATTCGGCGAGGCGATAGGGCCC
The DNA here is from genome assembly GCF_036884265.1 of Pseudomonas benzopyrenica. Lineage (NCBI taxonomy): Bacteria > Pseudomonadati > Pseudomonadota > Gammaproteobacteria > Pseudomonadales > Pseudomonadaceae > Pseudomonas > Pseudomonas benzopyrenica. The sequence continues at coordinate 3,125,384 of NZ_CP145723.1, forward strand.
GCTGCCCACCGGCCAACTGTTCAGGCTGAGATTGTGTTCGGCCATACCCGACTGGCTGTAGAAGCGCTCCGCCTCCCAGGGCACCGGCGCGGCGAAGGTCATGGCCAGCCAGTAGTTGAACTGGGGGTACTTGCCGATCACCCGTAGGCGCAGGGTGTGGTCGTCCAGCACCTCCACGCCGGGCAGCTCGCCCTGACGCAGGTCGAGCCAGGGTAGCGGTGCGCCCTTGGGCAGGCTGGCGCGCAGGGCCTTGTCGGCGGCGCGCAGGCCATCGCCAAAGGCCTGCATCCCTACCAGGTGCTCGGCGAAGATGGCGTAGCTGGGTGACACCAGCCGCGGACTGGCCAGGCGGCGCAGGCCATAGGCGTAGTCGGCGGCGGTGACGGCGCGGCTGCCGGTCTCGGGAAAGTCGGGAATCTGGTAGCGGTCGGCCAGGTCCTCGGGCGTGATCGGGAAATAGCGGTAGTGGCCCTGGGCATCGCGGGCAAAGGCCGGATGGGGCGCATAGCGGGCGTCGCGGCGGATGGGGATGTCATAGACGCTCTGAGCGATCTGCGCCGGCGGCGCATCGTCCGGCAGGCGTCGGCCCTGGGCGTCCAGGTAATAGGGTGCGACCACCCGCTCCGCGCCGCGGGGGATCAACTCATAGGGCCGCTTGAAATAGTGATAGCCATAGAGCGGCTCATAGATGTTGTAGGTGAAATTGGTCTCGTCGCCGGAATAGGAGCTGGCCGGATCCAAGTATTTCGGCGAGCGGGTGGTAAAGGCGGTATAGAGGGTATTCTGGCCCTCCGCACCGGCGCGATAGGGGCTGTTGATCGGCGTATCAGCGGGTGAGCAACCCCCAAGCAGCACGAGGGTCGACAGCGCGAGAAGGTGTCTGGACAGTCTGGGCATCGCGTTCCGCTACCGAAAGAGATCTGGGCGGTGATGTCCGCCTAAACGACCAAGCTTGAGCTATTTTCCCGCGAGGCGCAGCACCCCATGCAATCCCGGAAAGATTTCGACAAGATCGTCCACTGGTCCCAGCTCCAGGCCCCCGACGGCCCGGGCTATCCCGACAGTGACGAGCGCTTTTCCCTGGGCGCCGCCTTCGGCCGCCACTTCGGCTTCGCCCGCCTGGGCATCCACCATGAATGGCTGCCACCCGGCCGCCGCACCTCGAGGCCCCATGCCGAGGCCACCGAGGACGAATTCATCTATGTGATCGCCGGCCACCCCACCGCCTGGATCGACGGTCACGCCCACCGGCTCAAGCCGGGGGACGGCGTGGGCTTCAAGGCCGGCGACGGCGTCGCCCATACCTTCATCAACGAGACCGCGGAGCCGGTGGAGTTGCTGGTGGTGGGTGATACCAGCCGGGCGGACAATCGGCTGCATTATCCGCTGCATCCGGAATTCACCGCGAGTCTTGGGGATAAGCAGTGGCGGGACTGCCCTGAGCGGGAGCTGGGGCCGCATTTGGGTAGGGCGCAGGCGTCCGATGAATAGCGGCACCCGTTGGCGGCCTGTTTTCGTAGGTTGGGCTGAGCGCAGCGAAGCCCAACACGGCCTGCTCCCAAACACCTGGGTGTCGATGGTTATCCACGCCTGTTGGGCTTCGGCGATAGAACCGCCTCAGCCCAATCTACGGGAGCTCCCCTCTACTCGAGGAAGAGGGCCAGGGGTTCACTACCGCCTGGCCTGGGCCGCGCTCACCGCCGCGCGTAGCGCCAGCAGGTAGCTGTCCACGCCGAAGCCGGCAATCTGCCCCAGGACGATCTCGGCGAATACCGAGTGATGCCGGAAGCCTTCCCGCGCATGGATGTTGGACATGTGCAGCTCCACCACCGGCACGGTGAGGATCGCCAGGGCGTCGCGGATGCCGTAGCTGTAGTGGGTCCAGGCGCCGGCGTTGATCAGTACCGCGTCGACGCCCTCCTCATAGCCCCGATGGATGCGCTCCACCATCGCCCCTTCGTGGTTGCTCTGGAAGCTTTCCACCTCGACGCCCAGTTCAGCACCCAGGGCCGTTAGCCTGGCGTCGATCTCCGTCAGGGTCACGGTGCCGTACTGCAGCGGATCGCGCTTGCCGAACATGTTGTGGTTGATACCGTGCAGCATCAGGATCTTCATGGGTCCGCTCAGGTCAGGGGAAGGGTCAGCTGGTCGATGACCGGCCGGGTCTCGGGGCGCACGCCGCGCCACCAGGCGAAGGCTTCGGCAGCCTGTTCCACCAGCATGCCCACGCCGTCCGCCAGCTGCGCCACGCCTTGCTCGCGGGCGAGACGCAGGAAAGGCGTCAGCCCCTTGCCATAGGCCAGCTCGTAGGCCAGCGCGGCCTGGGCGAAGACGCCGGCCGGCACCGGCGGCAGTTCGCCGACCAGACTGGCCGAGGTGGCATTGATCACCAGATCGAAGGTCTCCCCTTCCAAAGCCGCGTAGCTCCGCACGCTCAGCAGCGGGTGCCCGATCTCCTGGGCTAGCTCAGCCGCCTTCCGCCCATCGCGATTGGCCATCACCAATTCGGTCGGTCCGGCGGCGAGAAAGGGCAACAGGGCGCCACGCACCGCACCACCGGCGCCCAGCAACAGCACCCGCTTGCCAGCCAGGGGCTGGCCGAGGTTGACCTCGATGTCGCGCAGCAGGCCGATGCCATCGAAGTTCTCCGCCACCACCTGCTCGCCCTCGAACTTCAGCGCATTGGCCGCCCGGGCCAGACGTGCCCTCTCGCTGGACTCGGTGGCCAGCTGGAAGGCCTGCAGCTTGAACGGCGCGGTCACGTTCAGGCCCTGCCCGCCCTGGGCGCGAAAGCGCTGCACGTCGCCGGCGAAGTCCTCCGGCGAGCCCTCGATGGCGCCGTATTCCAGGTCTTGCCCGGTGGTGGCGGCGAACAGGCCATGGATCAGCGGCGACTTGGTGTGGTTGATCGGGCGGCCGATCACCGCGTAGTGGTCGGTCATGCGCAGGGCTCCTGGCTGAACAGCACGCCATCGGCCTGCAGCCGGGCGATCTCTTCCGCGCTGTAGCCCAGGCTCTGGGCGACGGCAGCGTTGTGCTCGCCGAGATCCGGCGCGACCTGCTGGATGGTGGTGTCACAGTCGGAAAAGCGGAATGGCAGATTGGGCATGCGCAGGGTGCCGAAGCGCGGGTGCTGCTGTTCCTGGATCATGCCGCGCGCCTTGATCTGGGGATCCTCGATCACCTCGTCGATGCGCTGCACCTTGGCACAGGGCACGTCGATCTCGTCGAGCAGGGCCAGCAGTCGCGCCACCGGATTGGCCGCCACCCAGGCCTTGACGATGGGCAGGATGGCTTCGCGATGAGCATTGCGGCCGGTGGAGGTGTGGAAGCGCAGGTCGCTGCCGAAACCGGGCTGGCCCGCGTCCTGCTCGACCAGGGCGGCGAAGCGCTTCCAGGATTCGTCCACCTGGGCGGCGATGACCAGGTCGCCGTCCTGGGCGCGAAACACGCCATAGAGGGTCGAGGTGGGCATGTCATGACCTGTCTGCTGCGGCAGGATCTCGCCGCCGGACAGGGTGTAGCACTGCACCGCGTATTCGTGCATCGATACCAGGGTGTCGTACAGCGCCATGTCGATGTGCTGGCCGCGCCCGCTGGTGACCCGTCCCAGCAGCGCCGCGTTGATGGCGGCCACCGCATGGGCGCCGGTGTACATGTCGCCCAGGGAGATGCGCAGCAGCGGCGGCGCCTCGCCCGGCGTGCCGACCATCTGCATGATGCCACTCTTGGCCTCGGCGATCAGGCCGAAGCCGGCGCGATGGGCGTCGGGACCGGTGTGGCCATAGGCGGAAATCGAGCAATACACCAGTCGCGGATTGCGCGCAGACAACTCCGCATAGCCCAGGCCGAGCCTGTCCAGGGCGCCGGGCCGGTAGTTCTCGATGAAGACGTCGGCGCTGTCGCACAGCTGCTGCATGAAGGCCTTGCCGCGCGGGTCCTTCATATTGACGCTGACGCCCTGCTTGCCCATGTTGAGTTGCAGGAAGTAGCCGCTCTGCTGGTCATCCAGGACGAAGGCGTGCTGGCGACCGGCATCGCCGCTGCCGGGCCGCTCCACCTTGATCACCTCGGCGCCCAAGGCCGCCAGGCAGCGCCCCACATAGGGGCCGGCGAGGAAGTGGCTGTAATCGATGACCCTCAGGCCTTGCAGCGGCAGTGGCTGGTTCATAGCACCCCCTCCCGCCGCGGCACCATCAGCCGGTGCTCGCCGCGCTGGACCACCTCGCCCTTCTGGTTGATCAGCTCCGAGGGCAGCACCACGATGCCCCAGCCCGGCTTGCTCTTGCTCGGGCGCATGGACCCCACGCGTAACCTGACGTGCAATTCGTCGCCGACGCGGATCGGCAGCAGGAAGTCCCAGGTCCAGCCCAGCGACATCCCTGGCAGGAAGCGGTAGTCGCACTGGGTCTTGAGGCCGTCGGCGATGGACAATCCCATCAGCCCGTGGGCAACCAGGCCGCCGAAGTGACTGGCATTGGCATAGGCCTCGTCGACGTGGACCGGGGTGTGGTCGCCGGTGAGGTCGGCATAGGCCAGGATGCGCTCCTTGGTGACCTGGTAAGTCGGCGTGATCGCCTCGTCACCTTCGCAGGCATCCTCGAAGTATTTTTCTTGTACGGTCATGGTCGCTGTCACTCGGCTTGACGGGCGTTGACGGCCAGGGCGTCGTGCACGGCGCGGGCCGGCACGGCCTGGATGAATTCCAGCGCCAGGCCATCGGGCAGGCGCAACCAGTTGGGGCCCTGGGGCAACTGCTCCACCCCCTCGAAGCGCCGGGCGGCGGCCAGGGCGGCGTCGAGGTCCTCGCACATCAGCCCCAGGTGGCCCAGGCGCCCTTCCGGGCCTTCGAAGTCCGGCTTGCTCATGAACTGCATGCCACCCAGCGTCCAGTACTGGCTGGGCTCCTCGACCGTGCCCTGCACCTCGCGCAGGGTCATGCCGAACACCTCGTGGAAGAAGCGGATGTGCCAGTGGATGTCCTTGACCCAGATGGCCACGTGTTCCAGATAGGCCTTGGGAATGCTCATGCTGTCGCGTCCTCTCGTTGTCGGTCGGCCAGGGCGCGCTCGATGCCCTTGATGCAGGCGACCAGGGTGGCGTTGACCGGTGTGGGCACGCGGTACTGCTGGCCGAGCCGCACCACCGCGCCGTTGATGAAGTCGATTTCGGTGATGGAGCCCTTCTGCAAGCTCTGCAGCAGGGAGGTCTTGAACGACGGCGGCAACCCTTCGCGTGCCAGCTCCCAGGCAGCCTGCGGCTCCCGCAGGCCGAGCTCGACGCCGGCCGCGCGCGCCACCGCGATGGCCTCGGCGACCGCCTGCAAGGCGGTGTCGCGCAGCTGCGGCTCGCTGTAGAGCTGGCCATAGGTGAGTTGGGTGATGCCGGTGAGGGCACCGGTGGCGACGTTGACCAGCAACTTGTCCCAGAGGGTGCCGCGGATGTTGCTGCTGACCGTGGTGGCCAGCCCGGCGTCCTCGAAGACGGCGGCAACGTCCTGGACGCGTGCCGAGAGCTGACCGTCGAGTTCGCCGATGAGCGTGCGCTTGCCCGCCACCCCGCTACGGATCCGCCCGGGGCCGAGCAGCACGCCGCCGACATAGGTCTTGCCGGCGATCACCCGCTCCTGGCCGACGATCTCGGCCAACAATTCTTCATGGCCGAGGCCGTTCTGCAGCGACAGCACCAGGGTGTGGGGACCGACCAGCGCCTGGGCCTGGCTCATGGCCGCGGTGGTGGCGAAGGACTTGACCAGCACCACCACCAGATCCACTACCCCGACCGCCTCGGCACTGACCGCTGCCCGAACCTGAACCCGGCGCCTGCCAGCGGCGGTCTCGATGTCCAGGCCGTCGCGGATGACCGTCTCGATATGGGCATTGGGGCGGTTGAGCAGCCAGGTCTCATGCCCCGCCTCGCTCAACCAGGCACCAAAGGTGCTGCCCAGCGCGCCGGCCCCGAGGATGCAGATCTTCATGGGAGAGGACTCCTTGTTTTCGCCCTAACCCTAGGCCCACGGCCCCTATTGAGCTATACAAAGACCTTAATCCACCCATCAGGAATTCTGATAATGCTGCCTACGGACGGCCTGCCCGAACCCAAGCTGTTGATGCTGTTCGAGGTGCTCTATCGCACCGGCAGCGTGACCCGGGCCGCCGAGCAACTGGGCCAGAGCCAGCCCACCATCAGCCTTTGGCTCGGCAAGCTGCGGCAGCAATTGCGTGATCCGCTGTTCGTGCGCACACCGGGCGGCATGAAGCCCACGCCGCAAGCCGAGGCCCTGATCACGCCCTGTCGGGAAGTGCTCGAATCCCTGCGCCGGCTGGTGGCTTGGGAGGTCGCCTTCGAGCCCGCCACCGCCCAGCGGCTGTTTCGCCTCTGCCTGAGCGATGCCAGCCACATCACCCTGCTGCCACGGATACTGGCGCACCTGCGCGAGGTGGCGCCCGGCGTACGCCTGGAGGTCGCGCGGATCGATGGCAATACCGAACAGGCGCTGGAGATCGGCGAAGCCGACCTGGCGATCGGCTTCATTCCCTGGCTGGGCGGCAGCCTCTATCAGCAACTGCTGTTTCCCCAGGACTGGGTCTGTCTGGTCAGCGCCCGCCATTCACGCCTCGGCGAGCGCTTGACGGCCACGGCCTACGCCGAGGAGGGCCATGTGCTGGTCAGTGCCGGCACCGGGCAGAAGCTGCTGGAAGCAGGCCTGGTCAAAGCCGGAGTGCAGCGCCGCATCGTGCTGGAGCTACCGGGCTTTCTGGGGGTTGGCGCGGTGGTGGGTAGCTCCGACCTCATCGTCACCCTGCCCCGGCATATCGGCACCACTCTGGCGGCCACCTACGGTCTCAAGGTCCATGAGTGCCCGGTGCCGATCGAGGGTTTCGCGGTCAGGCAGCACTGGCATGCGCGCTATCACCAGGAGGCCGGCAATCGCTGGTTGCGTGGGGTGCTGCTGGAGCTCTTCGGTCACAGCCGCTAGCGCAGCGGCCAGAAACGAAAAAGCCCCAGCTCAGGGCTGGGGCTTTAGGGCAGGACGCCTGGACGATCAGTTGTCCAGGGCCGGGCGCTGGCCGGAGATGGCGATGCGCTTGGGCTTGGCTTCTTCCGGGATCACCCGCACCAGCTCGATGCTCAGCAGGCCGTGCTTGAGATCGGCACCCTTCACCTCGATATGGTCGGCGAGGCGGAAGGAAAGCTTGAAGGCGCGCTGGGCGATGCCCTGATGCAGGAAGGTCACGCTCTCGGCGCTGTTTTCGCGCCGGCCACCCTTGACGGTGAGCACGCCACGCTCGACTTCGATGTCCAGGTCATCTTCCTGGAGACCGGCGGCGGCGATCACGATGCGATACTGGTCGTCACCGTGCTTCTCGACGTTGTAGGGCGGATAGGAGCTGCCAGCGTCGTTGCGCAGAGCGGATTCGAACAGGTCGTTGAACCGGTCGAAGCCAACGGAATGACGGAACAGCGGGGCCAGGGACAGTACATTGCTCATGGTGAATCTCCTGATAGGTTCAGCAAGTTTCGTTGTTGCCTGCGGGACCCGACTTCGGCATCCCGCACGAACCTAGATAGGAATTCCCCAAAAAACTTCAAGGGCCAATCCCGACGAACGGTAGTGCCGCTATTTCTTCTTCGGCTTGCGCTTTTTCTTCTTTGCGGCGGCCAGCGGCAGGGCCTGCTCGAAGGCCGAGCGCACCTCCTGCAGGCGACGCTCCTTGAGGTCGTGGATGCGCTTGCCGCGCTCGGTGGTAAAGTCGATGAGATTGCTGTCGTCGCTCATGGGGCTATCCGGCGAAAGGTGAGATTCAGCCGCACCCCACTGGCTTTGCGGGTCTTGGCGATCTGGTGCTGCCAATGATGCTGGGTCGCGCCGCCCATGACCAGCAGGCTGCCGTGACCGAGTTCCAGGGAATGGCCGATGCGGCTGGTGCCCTTGCGACGGAAATCGAAGCGCCGCGCGGCCCCTAGATTGAGCGAGGCGATCAGCGGATTGGCGCCGAGACTGGCTTCGTCGTCGCTGTGCCAGCCCATGGAATCCTGGCCGTCGCGATAGCGATTGAGCAGCACGCCGTTGAAGGCCTGACCACAGGCCGCCGCGACGGCGTCGCGAATCCGCTGCAACAGCGGCGTCCAGGGCAAAGCGGCATGATCCAGGCCCGCATAGCCGTAGACCACGCCGGGATCGGCGTACCAGGCCACCTGCCGCGGCACCGGGTGCCAGCGCCCGAAGACCCGCACCTGCGGCTGGCTCCAGGAGGTTTCGTCCTCCAGCTGCTGCAACCAGGCGTCGGCTTGTTCCAGAGGTAGCCACTGCGGGTAGAAGGCCAGCTCGGCGTCTTCCAGCTCCAGGTGCTCGACCATGGGTTAGATCCGCAGATCCACCTGGACGCCCACCTGCTCCGGCTCTTCCAGGGCCTGGGCACGTTCGGCGCCGAGGCCCTGGCGTAGGGCCTCGCGCTGCCGGCGACGACGACGCGCCTCGCGATCCAGGGTGGCTTCGTCCTCCAGGGGCGCATGGGCCGTCTCGGCCGCCGGTTCCACGGGCGCCACCGGGGCCACGGGTGGGCGTACCGGGGCCGGGTCCAATTGGTTCGGCGGGGTCACGCCAAGGGGTGGAATGATGGGGATCATGACAAGCACCTCGAATTTAGCGAACTGAGAGCCTGTTCAAAATCTGCTGCGCGTCGGCCAAACCGCGTTGAAAATGCCTTCGGAATGCTCATTTACCACTCGTAAACTCCGCTTCCTCAGGCCTTTTCGCCTTGTTTGGCTCTAGCTCGCGAGATTTTGAACAGGCTCTGCGTCAAAACAGCAGGTTGGGCTTATGACTCCGCTTTGGCTAAAATAGCCGGCTTTTTGATAGCAGGGGAGAGGCTTCTACATGGCGTCACATCAACCGGGACAACGCTGGATCAGTGACAGCGAGGCCGAACTGGGCCTGGGAACCATCCTGGCCCTGGACGGCCGCCTGCTCACGGTGCTCTATCCAGCCACCGGTGAGACGCGCCAGTATGCTCAGCGCAATGCGCCCTTGACCCGGGTGCGCTTCGCCCCGGGCGACGAGGTGACCCATTTCGAGGGCTGGAAGCTCACCGTGCGCGAGGTCTCCGAAGCGGACGGCCTGCTGACCTACCACGGCTTCACCGCGGAGCGCGAGGCACGCAGCGTGCCCGAGGCACAGCTGTCGAACTTCATCCAGTTCCGTCTGGCCAGCGACCGCCTGTTCGCCGGGCAGATCGATCCCCTGCCCTGGTTCGGCCTGCGCTACCACACCCACGAGCACCGCAACCGTCTGTTGCAGTCCAGCCTCTGGGGCCTCGGCGGCACCCGCGCCCAGCCGATCCCGCACCAGCTGCACATCGCCCGCAGCGTGGCCGACCGCGTCGCGCCGCGCGTCCTGCTGGCCGACGAGGTGGGCCTGGGCAAGACCATCGAAGCCGGCCTGGTGATCCATCGCCAGCTGCTCAGCGGTCGCGCCAGCCGCGTGCTGATCCTGGTTCCGGAAAATCTCCAGCACCAGTGGCTGGTGGAGATGCGCCGCCGCTTCAACCTGGAAGTCGCGCTGTTCGACGCCGAGCGCTTCATGGCCAGCGAAGACGGCAATCCGTTCGAGGATGCCCAGCTCGCCCTGGTCTCCCTGGACTGGCTGGTGCGCGACGAAAAGGCCCAGGATGCCGCCTTCGCCGCCGGCTGGGACCTGCTGGTGGTCGACGAAGCTCATCACCTGGTCTGGCACCCCGAGGGCGCCAGCCGCGAATACAGCCTGGTCGAACAACTGGGCGAGGTCATTCCCGGCGTGCTGCTGCTGACCGCGACCCCCGAACAACTGGGCCAGGACAGCCACTTCGCCCGTCTACGCCTGCTCGACCCCAGCCGCTTCCATGACTTCGCCGCCTTCCAGCAGGAGTCCCAGCACTACCGCCCGGTGGCCGAAGCGGTACAGGAACTGCTCGATGCCGGCGCCCTGAGCCCGGCGGCCCAGGACGCCATCGGTGGCTTCCTCGGCCAGGAAGGCGAGACCCTGCTGGGGGCGGCCGCCGCCGGCGATGCCGAGGCCCGCGCCCGCCTGGTGCGCGAACTGCTGGATCGCCACGGCACCGGTCGCGTGCTGTTCCGCAACACCCGCGCCGCGGTCAAGGGCTTCCCCGAGCGCGAGCTGCACGCCCATGCCCTGCCCTTCCCGGATGCCTACCTGGACGAGGGCGTCATGCCCGGCCAGTCGCTGCAACCGGAAACCGAATTCGCCCCGGAGGACGATAACGATCGCTGGTGGCGCCACGACGGCCGCGTCGAGTGGCTGATCGATACCCTCAAGGCGCTCAAGCCGCACAAGGTGCTGGTCATCTGCGCGCGCATGGAAACCGCCCTGGATCTGGAAGATGCCCTGCGCCTCAAGTCCGGCATCCCGACCACGGTGTTCCACGAGGGCATGAGCATCCTCGAACGCGACCGCGCCGCCGCCTACTTCGCCGACGAGGAATTCGGTGCCCAGGTGCTGATCTGCTCCGAGATCGGCAGTGAAGGCCGCAACTTCCAGTTCGCCCATCACCTGGTGCTGTTCGACCTGCCGGCCCACCCGGACCTGTTGGAGCAGCGCATCGGCCGACTGGACCGGATCGGCCAGCGCCAAACCATCCAGCTGCACGTGCCCTACCTCGAAGGCAGCCGCCAGGAACGCCAGTTCCAGTGGTACCACCAGGCACTGAACGCCTTCCTGGCCACCTCGCCCACCGGCAGCGCCCTGCAGGCGCGCTTCGCCAGCGAACTGGAAGAGCAATTGGCCGGCGGCGATGACGCCACCTGGCAGGCGCTGCTGGAACAGGGCGCCCAGGCGCGCGCGGCGCTGGAAACCGAGCTGCACAATGGTCGTGACCGCCTGCTGGAGCTCAATTCCTCCGGCGCCGGTGCCGGCGAGCAGCTGGTCGAGGACATCCTCGAGCAGGACGATCAGTTCGCCCTGCCCATGTACATGGAAGAGCTGTTCAACGCCTTCGGCATCGACAGCGAGGACCACTCCGATAACGCCCTGATCCTCAAACCCAGCGAGAAGATGCTTGACGCCGGCTTCCCCCTGGGCGACGACGAAGGCGTGACCATCACCTACGATCGCAATGTGGCCCTGGTTCGCGAGGACATGCAATTCCTGACCTGGGAACACCCCATGGCCCAGGGCGGCATGGACCTGGTGATGTCCGGCTCCATGGGCAACACCGCCGTGGCGCTGATCAAGAACAAGGCGCTCAAGCCGGGCACCGTGCTGCTGGAACTGATCTACATCAGCGAAGCGGTGGCGCCGCGCGCCCTGCAACTGGGTCGCTACCTGCCGCCGCTGGCGATCCGCTGCCTGCTGGACGCCAATGGTAACGACCTGGCCGCCCGGGTGGCCTTCGAGACCCTCAACGATCAGTTGGAAAGCGTGCCACGCACCAGCGCCAACAAGTTCGTCCAGGCCCAGCGCGACTCCCTGGCCAAGCTGATCGGCGGCGGCGAAGGCAAGGCCCTGCCGCGCCACGAGGAACGCGTGGCCAAGGCACGCCAGGCGTACCTCTCGGGCATGGACGAGGAAATCGCCCGCTTGGAAGCCCTGCGCGCGGTCAACTCCAGTGTCCGCCAGGACGAGATCGACCGCCTGCGCCAGCAGCGCGAAGAAGGCCTGACCTACCTGGACAAGGCCTCGCTGCGGCTGGAAGCCATTCGGGTGCTGGTGGCGGGTTGAGTGGAAGGGCTTCGTTAACGAAGCCTTTAGCGATACCTATCGCGGCCATGGGCCGCTCCTACAGAACCGTAGGAGCGGCCCATGGCCGCGATTCGTTTGATAGGGATGTTGGGCTTCGCTCACGCTCAACCCAACCTACGGGCCTACCGGTTCGGCGTCATCCCGTAGATTGGGCTGAGACAGCTCTGCCGTAGAAGCCCAACACAGGCGGTCGCCGGACAACGCCTGTTGGGCTTCGCTAGCGCCCAACCCAACCTACGAAAAGCCCTCACGCTGCCAGGGTCGCGCCGCCGTCCACCACGATATCCTGCATGGTGATATGGCTGGCCAGGTCCGAGGCAAGGAACAGCACGGTGTTGGCGATCTCGTCGGGCTGGGCGATCTTGCGCAGCGGGATGCCCAGCTTGAAGTTTTCCGGCAGGCCGTCCACCAGGCGCTGATAGCCCTCGGGCGAGCCAAGCATGCCGGCCAGCATGGGGGTCGCCGTGGAACCCGGTGAGACCACGTTGCAGCGCACGCCCGAGCCCGCCAGTTCCAGGGCCACGCAGTGGCTCAGGGACACCAGCGCCGCCTTGGAGGTGCAGTAGCCGGCCATCTGCAGGCGCGGCACATGGGCGGCGTTGGAAGCGATGTTGACGATGGCGCCCTGGCCCTGGGCCTTGAACAGCGGCACCAGCTGGCGGAACAGATAGAAGGGCCCGGAGACGTTGACGTCCAGCAGTGCCTGCCAGTCGTCCAGGCTCAGACTGTCGCTGGTGCCCAGGCGCAGCACGCCGGCGCCATTGACCAGCACGTCCAGCCGGCGTTCTTCCGCCAGCAGCGCCTGGCAGACTTCCTCCACCTGGGCCGCGTCGGCGACATCCAGCAGCTGAATGCGAAAAGGATAGCTGCTCTCGGCGAAGTGCCGGTCGAGGCCGACCACCTCGGCGCCCGCTGCCTGGAAGCGCCGCGCCACCTGCAAGCCGATGCCCTGCCCGGCGCCGGTCACCCAGACGCGCTTGCCGGTGAAATCCAGTTGCGTCATCAGAGGCTCCCTAGGCGCGCGCGCGCAGCAGATCCAGCCAGCCCTGCAGGGTCGGCTGGGCGGCGAGATCGGCGAAGGTGACCGGCAGGCCGCGCTTCTGCCATTCCCCCACCAGGGTCATGACCTGCACCGAATCCAGACCGAAATCGGTCAGATTGTCGTCCAGCGCCGGCTCCTCATCGTCGGCATCCAGCAGCGGCTGGACCTGGGCGCGCAGCCAGGCTTCGTCGAGCACGACCGCGCCTGCGCCGGTGACCTGGGCGGTGCTGAGGGTGCTGCCACAGCGAGTGGCCACGTAGCGCAGCGCCATGCGGTGCTCTTCTTCGCTGAAGTCGGCCACGGCGTCGCCGATCAGGAAGGCCTGGATGTCTCTCATGAAGGCGTCGGTACAGGTGGTCAGGCAGCCGATGTGGGCATAGACGCCGCAGACGATCAGCTGGTCGCGCCGCCACTCGGTCATCAGGTCCTGCAGGTTGGAGCGGTGGAAGGCGCTGTAACGCCACTTGGTCAGCACCACGTCACCGTCCTTGGGTGCCAGTTCGTCCACCACCTGCTGCAGTGCGGGATCGGCCTGGGTCAGACCCGGACCCCACATGTCGTTGAGCAGAGCGCGATCGGCCGGCGGCTGGTCGGTGGGCTGGGCGGTATAGACCACCGGCACGCCCTGGGCGTCGGCCCAGGCGCGCAGGGCGGCGATGTTGGCCACCACCTGGTCGATCAGCGGGCTGCTGTCGCCATAGAACTCGACGAAATAGCGCTGCATGTCGTGGATCAGCAGCACGGCGCGGTCGGCCACGGGCGTCCAGGCGACCTTGTTGGCGGGAAAGCCATCGGGCTGGGGCAAGGGATAGGAGGCAAGACGGGGAATAGCCATGGGAAACCTTAGAGACGCTCGGTGGAAGGGGTCTGCAGCTGCTCGCGCAGGCGGCGCTTGTCGATCTTGCCGACGGCGGTGAGCGGCAGCTGGTCGAGGAACTGGAAACGGTCGGGCAACTTGTATTCGGCCACGCCCTGCTCGCGCAGATAGCGGCGCAGGGCCACCGGCTTGAGCGCCGGATCGCTAACCACCAGGCAGGCACAGCTCTTCTCGCCCATCAGCTCGTCGGCGATGGCCACCAGGGCCGCGTGAGTGATACCAGGATGGCGCAGCAGCAGGCCCTCGATCTCGGCCGCGGCGATCTTCTCGCCCCCGCGGTTGATCTGGTCCTTCACCCGGCCGACCACCTTGAGGTAACCGGCGGCATCGCGCTGGACCACGTCGCCGGAGAAGTAGAAACCCTCGGCATCGAACACCTGGGCATTGTGCTCGGGGCTGCGGTAGTAGCCGCGGAAGGTGTAGGGGCCCCGGGTGGACAGCAGACCAGGTTGGCCATCGGGCACCGGCTGGCCGTCTTCGTCGGTGATGCGCACCTCGTCATCCGGACTCATGGGCCGGCCCTGGGTGGTGAAGAGACGCTCGGGTTCGTCGTCCAGGCGGGTGTAGTTGACCAGGCCCTCGGCCATGCCGAACACCTGCTGCAGCTGGCAACCCAGTTCGGTGGGCACCCGCCGGGCCTGGGCCTCGGCGAAGCTGGCGCCGCCCACCTGCACCATGCGCAGGCTGGCCAGTCGCGCGCGTTGCTCAGGCGCCGCCGCGGCCTGCAACCAGAGCGCCACCGCCGGCGGCACCAGGGCCACCCAGTCCACCTGATGGCGCTCGATCAGCGCGAAGCAGCGCAGCGGCTCGGGATCGCGGGCCATAACCACGCAGCCGCCGGCGATGAAGACGCCCAGGGCGCCGGGCGAGCTGAGGGTGTAGTTGTGCCCTGCCGGCAGGGCGCAGAGAAAGCGCGTCGCCGGGGTCAGCTGACAGATCTCGACGCTGCGCCTGAGGCTGTAGTAGTAGTCGTTGTGGGTGCGCGGGATCAGCTTGGGCGTACCGGTGCTGCCACCGGAAAGCTGGAAGAAGGCCACCTCGCCACCTGCGGTGGGCGTCAGTTGATAACCCTCCAGGGGGGTATCCAGGCGCTGCTGCAGGCTGCGTGCATCCTGCGCGCCGTCCAGCAGCACCTCGCTCAGCCCGGGCGCCACGTCACGCAACTCGGCGACAAAGGTATCGTCACGGAACAGGTTGTGCTCGGTGGAAGCGATCAACAGCCGCGGCTGGATCTGCTGCGCATAGGCCAGCAGCTCCAGCTTCTGGTGACTGAACAGCGCATTGACCGGGGCGATGCCGGCCTTGAGCAGGGCAAAGAACACCACATAGAACTCGGCCACGTTGGGCAGCTGCACCAGCGCCGTGTCGTGGCGGCGCAGACCGGCGGCCTGCAGGTGGGCGGCCAGGCGGCTGGAGCGCTCGTCCAGCTCGGCATAGCTCAGCTGGCGCTCGCCACAGAGGATCGCCGGGGCGTCCGGCAGGGCCGCACGACTGCGGGCCAGGATCTCGGTCATCGGCAGGTCGGACCAGTAGCCGAGGGCGCGATAGCGGGCGGCCAGGTCTTCCGGCCAGGGGGTGAATTCCAGACTCACGTGGGGTTCTCCTCGTCGAGCAAGCCACAGGCGGCGCGCATGGTGCCCAGTTTGGCGGTGACCTCGGCCCATTCCGCCGCGGGGTCGGAGGCTTCGACGATGCCGGCGCCGGCGAACAGCCGCAGCCAGTCGCCCTGCACCGTGCCACAGCGGATGGTGACCACCCACTCGCCGTTGCCCTGGGCATCGCACCAGCCGACCATGCCGGTGAACAGGCCACGGTCGAAGGGCTCGATGCGCTCGATCAGCTGGCGCGCGGCCACCGTCGGAAAGCCGCAGACCGCCGGGGTCGGGTGCAGCCGGCAGGCCAGTTGCAGCGCCGAGGTGCGGCTGTCGGCCAGTTCGCCGTCGATGGCGGTGGACAGGTGCCACATGGCGTTGGTGCTGAGTAGCGACGGCGTCTCGGGCACGTCCAGGCGGCTGCACAGCGGCGCCAGCTGCTGGCGGATGTCCTCGATCACCAGGCGGTGCTCGTAATGGTCCTTGCTGGACTCCAGCAGTTCGCGGGCGACGCGCTGATCTTCCCGGGGGTCGGCGTGACGCTTGGCCGAACCGGCCAGGGGATTGGTATGGACGAGCGCGCCCTGCTTGCGCACCAGCAACTCGGGGCTGACCCCGACCAGCTCGCCGCCCTCGGCGGTAGGGATGCGGAATTGATAGCCGGTGGGATTCTGCCGCGCCAGATTGGCGAGGATGGCCTCCACGTCGGCGGGCTCGGCCAGCTGGATTTCCTGGATGCGCGACAGCACCGCCTTGCTCAGCTCGCCGCGGCGGAAGGCCTCGATGGCCTCCTCCACCGCCAGGCAGAAGCCGTCCGCGCTGGGCAGGTTGCGCACCTCGCGCACCTGCGCCGGGGTCACCGGTGCGCTGCTGACCGGTGCCGGGCGCGCCATCCAGGCATGCTCGCGGGGCACATAGAGGCAGGAGGGCTTGGTGGTATCGAAGGGAATGGCGCCCATGATCACCGGCTCGGCGATGCCGGCCTGACGGGCACGAGCGAAGGCCTCTTCCACGGCATGCAAAAACAGACTGTCCCGGTGCGCGCCGCCGCTGGCTGGCGTCTCGACCCGGGCACAGATGCCGCGTCCGCGCAGGACACGGTCACCCGACTGGAACAGGAAGGCGGCCTGTTCCTGCTGCTCGGTGGCGATCTGCCCGACCACGTCAGCCCTTTTACTCGACATTGCTACGGACCTCTACACAAATGATAATGCTTATCAATAAGCAGAAATTAACTTTTGTATCAGCGGAAGTCAATTCGTTAGCTGCCAAACGGTTTCCCTCTACAGCACGCACCCCTCTGATCTGTTCGGCAAATCGCCACTGGGCAGAACATCGGCAAGCCTGTCGGACCGCTCTGGCCTTCCGCTTTGCGCGCGCTCGCCCCTGGCCGCCATCGACAGCCCTTGCTGTAGCGAGGTGCATCTTTGAAAATGAGAGTGATTATCTTACAACCGGAAGGCGTCCATGTTCAGCTCGTCGTCAGTGTTTCGCATTCTCACCCCGCTGATCCTCGCCATTCTGGCGCTGGGTGGTACCGCCCGCGCGGCGGACTGGCCCCGACAGATCAGCGCCGACGGCAATCAGGTGACCCTGCCGGCCAAGCCGCAACGCATCGTTTCCACCAGCGTCACCCTCACCGGCTCCCTGCTCGCCATCGGCGCGCCGGTGGTGGCCAGCGGCGCCACCTCGCCCAACAACAGATTCGCCGATGACCAGGGGTTCCTGCGCCAGTGGGGGCAGGTCGCCAAGCAACACGAGGTGAAGCGGCTGTACATCGGCGAGGCCAATGCCGAGGCGGTGGCCGCCGAGGCGCCGGACCTGATCCTGGTCAGTGCCGCCGGTAACGACTCGGCGCTGCGCCTGGTCGATCAGCTCAAGGCCATCGCCCCGGTGCTGGTGGTGGGCTACGACAATCGCAGCTGGCAACAGGTGGTGGAGCTGCTCGGCCAGGCCACCGGTCGCGAGGACGCTGCTGCCAAGGTAGTCGCCGATTTCGACCGGCGGGTCTCCGACCTCAAGGCGCGCCTGCAGCTACCGCCGCAACCGGTGTCCGCCTTCGTCTACAACCCGGCGACGCGCCAGGCCAATCTCTGGACCGCGGCCTCGTCCCAGGGCCAGTTGCTGGAAAGCCTGGGCTTCACCCTGGCGACGCTGCCGGCCGGGCTGACCACGGGACACAGCCAGGGCCAGCGCCACGACATCCTGCAGCTGGCCGGCGAAAACGTCGCCACCGGCCTCACCGGCCAGACCTTTCTGCTGTTCGCCGCGGAGGCCAAGGAAGCCGAAGCGGTACGCGGCAATCCGCTGCTGGCGCACCTGCCGGCGGTCAAGGACAACCGCGTGGAAGCCCTGGGCGCCGAGACCTTCCGCCTCGATCCCTACAGCGCCAACCTGCTGCTGGATCGCCTGGAACAGCGCTACGCCAAGCCCTGAGCCCGGCAGTCGTGGCCATGGCGGTCCGCCGATGCAACTGCTCCTTCGGAACTCCGGTATTTTGTTGATCGCGGCCATGGGCCGCTCCTACGCTTACATTGGCGCCTGTAGGAGCGGCCCATGGCCGCGATCAGTCTTGCCCATCGCTGATCGCCGTAAGCCTCAGCGAAAAACGCTGCGCGGTTTTCCACGCTACGCCGAGTGAACCAGAGCGGATCAGGCACCCAGGCTTTCCGCCCGCCGTAGCCCGCTGGCCAGCGCCCAGCACAGGGCAGCCACCAGCATGGCGACCAGACCAAAGACGAACGCTGCCTGCGCTGGCAACATCAGGCTGGCCAAGCCGCCGAACAGCGCCGCGCCGATGGCCTCGCCGCCGATGTTCTGCGCCGTCCACAGCGCATTGATGCGCCCCAGCAGGCGATCCGGCGTCAGGCGCTGGATCAACGCGTACTGCACCAGGGAATTGAGCGCACCCAGATAGCCGAACAGCACCAGGCACAGCGCTGATAGCCAGAAGCCGGGCAGCAGCGCGAAGACCGCCACGGCCAGAAAGGTGGCCACCGCACTCATCAGCAGGGTACGTCCGGGGCGTGGCGCCTGGTTCAGGCGGCCACTGGTGAGGGCGCCGATGGCCGCGCCCAGGGGCGCGGCGGCATAGAGCCAGCCCAGGTGGCCGGTATCCAGCCCCCAGTGTTCACCCAGCGACGGATAGAGCACCCGCACCGCATTGGCCATGGTCACCAGAGCGCCGACCAGGGCGACCGCGCCCAGCAGGCGATTCTCGAAGAGGAAGGCGATGCCGCCTCCCAGGGCCTGCCAGGGCGTTTCGCGCGGCTGTTCCGGCGGGGGCAGCGGCGGCAGGCGCAGCAGCACCAGTAGGGTGATGAGGGTGCCGCCGGCGGTCAGCATGTAGTTCCAGGCCACGCCGCTCTGGGCGATCAGCAAGGTGCCCAACGGCGGCGCGACGATGGCCGCCACCCGCACGCTGAGCATATTCAGCGCGCCGGCCTGCACCATGGACTCCCGACCGACCAGGATCGGCGTCACCGCCAGCAACGCGGTGACGCCCAGGGCACCGAAGAAGCCATCCCACAGCGCCAGCAGGTAGATGGCCGTCAGCGATGGCTCGGGCAGGCTGGCGTTGACCGCCAGGCCGATGAAGCCCAGGCCGCAGATGGAGCGGGCGGCGAGGATCAGCCGGCGCCGCTCCAGGCGATCGGCCAGCACCCCGCCGGTGAGCAGGCCGACGAACATGCCGATGCCGGCCATGCTCAGCGCCAGGCCCACCTTGAGCGGCGAGTCGGTCAGGGCCTGGACCTGGATAGGTATCGCCACCGCCAAGAGGCCAAGGGACAGCACGGACACCAGACGGGCGATGAACAGGGTACGAAAGGCGGCGTGGGACCTGAGCAGGCCGAAGTCGAGCAGAAAGGACGTCTTGGACATGAATCACCGGAAAAACACAGGGGACGCTATCGAGCCGCCGCGGCAAGGCTGTTAGCATGTAATACAGACTATCATGTGTTAATACGCCTTGTTCTCATCCACTCCCCTTCCTGTCGGTCGTCCCGGATGACCAGGCGCCGCCTCTTCATCCTCGGCTGCGCCGCCCTCCTGCTGCTGCTGGTGATGGCTGCCAGCCTGGCGCTCGGCTCCACCGCCATACCGCTGGCCGACGTCTGGCAGGCGCTGGGCCACGGTTGCAGCGATCCGGCCTGTCTGATCGTGCGCGAGGCACGGCTGCCACGGACCCTCGCCGGTCTGCTCGCCGGCGCGGCCCTGGGCGTGGCCGGCACCCTGATGCAGGCGCTGACGCGCAATCCCCTCGCCGATCCGGGCATTCTCGGCGTCAACGCCGGTGCCAGCTTCGCCGTGGTGCTGGGCATCGCCCTGTTCGGCGCCAGCGGTCCCGAGCACTACCTGGGCTATGCCTTCGCTGGCGCCCTGCTCGCCAGCCTGGTGGTGCTGCTGGCCGGTATCGCCGGTGGCGGCGGCTTCAATCCCATGCGTCTGGTGCTGGTGGGGGTGGCCCTGGGGGCCATGCTCGAAGGTGTCAGCTCGGGCATCGCCCTGCTCGATCCCCAGGTCTACGATCAGCTGCGATTCTGGCAATTCGGCTCGCTGGACGTGCGTCAGCTGGAGCTGCTGCGCAGCGCCAGCCCGCCGGTACTGGGCGGGGTGGCTATCGCCCTGCTGCTGGCTCCGGCACTGAATGCCCTGAGCCTGGGCGCCGACCTGGCCGTGGCCCTCGGCACCCGGGTCCGTCAGACCCAGTTGCTCGGCCTGCTGGCCATCACCCTGCTCTGTGGCGCCGCTGCCGCGGCGGTCGGACCCATCGCCTTCGTCGGTCTGATGGTGCCGCACCTGGGCCGCTGGGCCATCGGCGAGGACCATCGCTGGCTGCTGCCCTTCGTGCTGCTGTTCACCCCCAGCCTGCTCCTCACCGCCGACATCGTCGGCCGCCTGCTGGTCACCAACGAGCTGCGCGTCTCGGTGGTGACCGCCTTCCTTGGCGCACCCCTGCTGATCTGGCTGGCGCGCCGTCAGCGCCAGGGAGGTCGAGCATGAACCGTCCCGGTCGCCTGCGCCTACCCGCCGTGCTGCTGGCCCTGCTCGGCGGCGCGCTGCTGCTGGCGGTGTTCGCCCTGGGTAGCGGCAGCCTGGCCCTGAGCCCTGCCCAGGTAGTGGCCGCCCTGCTCGGCGAGGCGCCGCGCGGTATCGAACTGGTGGTCACCCAGTGGCGGCTGCCGCGGGTGGCCCTGGCACTGCTGATCGGCGCCGCCCTGGGCCTGAGCGGCGCGCTGTTCCAGTCGCTGCTGCGCAATCCCCTGGGCAGCCCGGACATCATGGGCTTCAACACCGGCGCCTACAGCGGGGTGCTGGTCGCGCTGGTGCTGTTCCAGGCCAGCATCCTCTGGAGCACCACCGCCGCCCTGATCGGTGGCCTGGCCAGCGCCGCCCTGGTCTATGCCCTCACCTGGCGCGGCAGTGGCGTGGATACCCTGAGACTCATCATCGTCGGCATCGGCGTGCGCGCCCTGCTGATGGCGCTCAACACCTGGCTGATCGTGCATGCCTCTCTGGAAGCCGCCTTCAGCGCCGGCCTGTGGAGTGCCGGCTCGCTCAACGGTATCACCTGGACCAAGGCCTGGCCGGCGGTGGTCTTCATCCTGCTGGCGGGTGCGGCCAGCCTGGCGCTGAGTCGCCGACTGTTCCTGCTGGAGATGGGTGACGACACCGCCTGCGCCCTGGGTGTGCCGGTGGAACGCACCCGGCTGTCGCTGCTGGGCCTGGGCGTGGTGCTCACCGCCGCCGGCACCGCGGTGGCCGGGCCGATCTCCTTCATCGCCCTGGCCGCACCGCAGATCGCCCGCCGCCTGACCGGCACTCAGCGTCTGGCGCTGCCCGCCGCCGCCCTCACCGGCGCGGTCCTGCTGCTGGGCGCGGATCTCATCGCCCAGCGCCTGTTCCTGCCCTATGTCCTGCCGGTGGGCCTGGTCACGGTGAGCCTGGGCGGGCTCTACCTGATCGGCCTGCTCATCTGGGAGTCCCGCCGCTCATGAACGACGCCCCTTCCTCGCGCCTGCACGCCGAGCGCCTGACCCTGGGCTACGGCCGCAAGCTGATCGCCGAGGACCTCTCGCTGACCATTCCCGATGGCGAACTGACGGTCATCATCGGCCCCAACGGCTGCGGCAAGTCGACCCTGCTGCGCACCCTGAGCCGGCTGCTGGCGCCCAGCCAGGGCCAGGTCTGGCTCGACGGCCAGGCGATCCAGAGCTATCGCACCAAGGAGGTGGCCCGCCGTCTGGGCCTGCTGCCGCAGAGCTCTCAGGCCCCGGGCGATATCTCGGTGCGCGATCTGGTGGCCCGCGGACGCTATCCGCACCAGACCCTGTTCGGCGGCGTGCGCTCCGACGACGAGCGCGCGGTGACCCACGCCATGCAGGCCACCGGCGTCTTCGAACTGGCCGACCGGGCGGTGGACACCCTCTCCGGCGGCCAACGCCAGCGGGTATGGATCGCCATGGCCCTGGCCCAGGAAACACCCCTGCTGCTGCTGGACGAACCCACGACCTGGCTCGATATCACCCACCAGATCGACCTGCTGGAATTGCTGGAAGACCTCAATCGCCAGCAGGGCCATACCTTGGTGATGGTGCTGCACGACCTCAACCACGCCTGCCGCTATGCCACCCACCTGGTGGCCATGCGCGGCGGCAAGGTACTGGCCACCGGCCGCCCGCGCGACGTGGTCACCCCCGAATTGATCAAGGCGGTCTACGACCTGGACTGCCTGATCATCGACGACCCGGTGGCCGGGACACCCATGGTGGTGCCCCTGGCACGGCGCTCGGCTGGCTAGAGTCCTTTCAGCGCCCGATTCAGCACCGGACCGATCTGCGCCAGCTGGGCCGGGGCGATGATGTCGACATGGGCGCAATCCACCTCATGGGCCTGCAGGCGGGTGATCCAGGGCGCCCAGGTGGCCTTGACGTCCATTCCCGCCGGCAGGGTGCGGCGGGCGACGAACATCAGCGCCTCGCCGTCGAAGCGAGCGCTGCGCGCCGTGGCCAGCAGCC
The DNA here is from genome assembly GCF_036884265.1 of Pseudomonas benzopyrenica. Lineage (NCBI taxonomy): Bacteria > Pseudomonadati > Pseudomonadota > Gammaproteobacteria > Pseudomonadales > Pseudomonadaceae > Pseudomonas > Pseudomonas benzopyrenica. The sequence goes on from NZ_CP145723.1 coordinate 3,147,651, forward strand.
GCACCGAATCGGCGTAGTTGCCCTCGATGGTGGCGAACAGCTGCGCCCCCTCCCCCAGCGCCGGATCGGCCAGCCCCTGCTGGGCGGCGAGAAAGGCCTCGCGTTCGCGATTCACCTCGGCCAGCACCTCCGGATCCAGCTCGCGCTGGCCCCCGCGCTCCTGCCAGTTCTGGGTTTCCGGCGGATAGGTATCGAGCAGGCCGAGGAAGGCGACCTCTTCTCCTGCCGCCTGCAGTCGCGCCGCCAGGCCCTGGGCCAGGGTACCGCCCAGGGAATAGCCGAGCAGATGATAGGGGCCCTGCGGCTGCACCTCGCGCAGGGTGCGCAGATGGCGCTGAATGACGGCTTCCAGATCGGCGCCCTGGGCCAGGGGGCCGTCCGGACGCGGCGACTGGATACCGAGCAACGACCAGCGCGGATCCAGGTGCCGAGCCAGCACGCTGAATTGCCAGGCGAAGCCCGAGGCCGGATGGAAACAGAACAGCGTGGGACCGTCGCCCGGGCGCAGCGGCAGCAGGGTCTCGAAGCCGGCACGGGTCTCGCGGGCCGCGTCCTGCTCCAGCTGGCGCGCCAGGCGGGCGACACTGGAGGCCACCATGATCTGGCCAATGGACACCGGCTGCCCCAGCCGCCGCCGCAGATTGGCCGCCAGGGTCATGGCCAGCAACGAATGACCGCCCAGGGCGAAGAATTCATCGTCCGCGCCACCGATGGCGCAGCCGAGCACCTCGGAAAAGGCCGCCGCCAATTCACTCTCCAGCCCCGGCGCCAGGGGTCGGCTCGCGGCCTTGGCCACGCCCTGGGGCGCCGGCAGAGCCTTGCGATCCAGCTTGCCGGTGGCCCCCAGAGGCAGGGTGTCCAGCTCCACCAGGGCCACTGGCACCAGATGCGGCGGCAGGCTTTCGCCCAGGCGCGTGCGCAGGCGCTCCAGGTCCAGTGCGGCGCCCGGCTGGGCGATCAGATAACCCACCAGTTGGCGGGCATCGCCACCTGCGCTGTTGGCCGCCTCGCCCAGCACCCGGGCATGGGTGACCGCCTGGGCCACGCCTGGCAGCGCCAGCAGGGCATGGTCGATTTCCGCCAGTTCGATGCGCTGCCCGCGCAGCTTGACCTGGTCGTCGCTGCGTCCGAGGTACTCGACGACGCCCTCCGGCAGCCAGCGCGCCACGTCGCCGGTGCGATACAGCCGCTCGCCCTGCCCGTCCGGCGCGGCGATGAAGCGTGCGGCGGTCAGCTCCGGTCGGCCCAGGTAGCCATCGGCGAGTTGCACCCCGCTCAGATAGAGCTCCCCCGCCACACCCGGCGGCACTGGCCGCAGGCGTTCATCGAGGATGTGCAGCCCGGTGTTCCACACCGGCTTGCCGACGGGCACGCTGCTGCCGGTGACGGCCGCCAGGGCGGCGCCATGGGCCGGATGGTAGGAGACGTCCACCGCGGCCTCGGTGGGGCCATAGAGATTGTGCAGGGGCGCGCCGACCCGGCGCTCCCAGGTACGGGCCAGCTCGGTGGGCAGGGCTTCGCCGCTGCAGAACACCTGACGCAGGCTGGCGCAGCGGGCCACCGCGGCCGGCTCGTCCAGGCTGGCGACGAAGGCCGCCAGCATCGACGGCACGAAGTGCACCGTGGTCACCCGCTCGCGAGCGAACAGCTCCTGCAGCGCCGCGGGATCGCGATGGGCCTCGGGCGGCGCCAGGTACAGCCGGGCGCCCACCAGCAGCGGCCAGAAGAACTCCCAGACCGAGACATCGAAACTGCTCGGTGTCTTCTGCAGGACAGTGTCGCCGGCGCCGATGGGATAGCTGTCCTGCATCCACAGCAGGCGATTGACGATGGCGGCATGGCCGACCACCACGCCCTTGGGGCGACCGGTGGAGCCGGAGGTATAGAGCAGATAGGCCGGATCGCCGGGGCGCGGCCCTTCGAACACCGGATCCTGGTCCACCCCCTCCAGGGGCGCATCCAGGATCAGCACCTGGCTATCGTCCAACCCCGGGAAACGCCCGCGCTGGCTGGCATCGGTCACCAGCACCCGTGGCCGGGCGTCGTCGAGCATCAGTTGCAGGCGCTCGTTGGGATAGCCGCTGTCCAGCGGCAGGTAGGCGGCGCCCAGTTCGATCGTGGCCAGCAGCGCCAGGGACAGTAACACCGAACGCGGCAGGGCCACGGCAACGATATCGCCCCGCCCTACCCCGGCCACGCTCAGCCGTTGGGCCAGGGCCAGCACCTGCTGGCGCGTTTCCCGATAGCTGAAGGCGTGTTGCAGATCGGCCAGCGCCGGAGCCTCGGGGGTGCGCGCCGCCTGGTCGGCCAACAGGGTCGCCAGGGTGGTCGCCGGTAGCGCGCGCTTAGTGGCGTTGATCGCGGCCAGCCAGTTCCGGTCTGCCGGGGCCAACAGGTCTGCCTCACCCAGGGTAAGGCCAGGGTGATCGGCGAATTGCTCCGCCAGCAGCCCGAAGCGCGCGGCGTGTCCCTGCAGCAGCTCGGCGGCATAGCGCTCGGCATTGCCCAGCAGCTTGATGTCCAGGGCACCGCTCGCCTCCAGGTAGAGGGCGATCTCCAGGTCGCGCACCGGCCCCGAGGCCAGTTCGTGGGTGATGCCCGGCACCCCGGCGAAATCCAGGGCGAAATCGAACAGCTTGAGGTTGATGACCGGTCCGGTCAGCGGCTCGGCATCGCCCGGCCGGCCGAGATCGCGGGCGATCTGCTCGGCGTCGTAACGCTGGTGGCGACGCACCTTCTTGAGCTCGGCGGCCAACCCGGCAGCCAGCTCCGGCAGCCTCTGGGTCGAGTCGGTACGCACGCCCAGCGGTAGGACGTTGAGGGTCGCGCCACCGGATTTGAGCGCCACCGAACCCATGCGTCTCATGAAGATGAAGCCGGCGCTGAAGGCCGGTTGCCCGCTGAGACGGGCGAACCAGGTGGCGGCCAGGGCCACGGCCAGATCCGCTGGCGTCACCCCTTGGGCCTTGCCCTGCTCGGCCAGCCTGGCGAAGACCTCGGCAGGTACCCGGGCGCGCGCCTCCACCACCCGCGGCGTGGGCACCTGTCCCGACAGGCCACCCGGCGCCAGGGAGGCCGCCGGCGGCAAGGCCGCGCCGCGTTCGCGCCAGAAGGCTTCGTCGCGCTCGCGGACGGCCGACTGCTGATAGTCCTGATACTCGCGCACCACCTCGGCGAAGGAGACGAAGGGCGAGGCCTCGGCCGTCTCGCCCCGCACCGCGGCGCTGTACAGGGCGGCCACCCGCTTGGCCAGGGCGGCGAAGCCATAGCCGTCGATCAGCAGGTGGTGATAACGCTGGTACCAGAACAGGTGATTGTCGCCCAGCTGGTAGATCCGGTTGAGCCACAGCGGACCGCCACTGGTGGCCCGCAGGTCGCCGTCGAGATCGGCGCGGATGGCCGTTCGCGCCGCATGCTCGGGATCCGCCGCATCGCGCAGATCCAGCCACTCGGGCCCAGTGATCACCGCATCGCTGTCGATCCACTGCATTAGTTCGCCCTCACGCTCGGCGAACCTGAGCTGGAGGCTGTCCAGTTCGCCGAGGCCCTGGACGATGGCCACCAGCAGCGCCTGGGCGTCGAGCGGCCCGCGCAACTCGACCAGATGGGCCACGGCGAAGGCATTGGCATGGGGCGACAGCTGATCGGCCATCCAGATACCGGGCTGGGCGGCGACCAGGGGCAGCTCGGGAAAGACGCAAGAGGGCGTAGAGGACACAGGAACTCCAGTCAGGAAAGCAGAGAGGCGGCCGGGCGGATATCGCGCCAGTGGCTGGCCAGCCAGTCGTCGCAGGCCGCGCGCGGTGCGGGCCCGAACACCGGCGCCCAGCCGGCGGGAACGGCCATGGTCTCCGGCCAGAGGCTGCACTGGCCCCGGGCATTGCGCAGGATCAGCAGCACCTGCGCGGGATCGTCGAAGGGATTGAGAGCGTCCATCGGACCTCCTGGCAGTAGGGATTAGCGGTGGGCGTCGGCGGCGACCAGGGGTTGCCAGAGCCAGACCAGGCCGTCGAGCAGGCCCCCGCGCCACCAGAGGGCATCATGGCCCCCATCGATCTCGCGATAGTCGAGCGCGTGGCCCTGCTCGCGCAGGCGCGGGACCAAGGCCCGGGAGGCTTCGAGGATGGCCGGCTCGCGCAGCCCCGCCTCGATGAACAGCCGCAAGGGATGCCCCCTCCCCTGCCCGCTTTCCAGCGCCTCGAACAGTCGACCTGGTTTGCCGCGTTGCGGCCACCAGAAGGAACCGGACTGGCTCAGCGCGCAGCCGAAGCGCTCCGGCCAGTGCAAGGCGGCATAGAGCGCCGCCAACCCGCCAAAGCTCTGCCCGGCGACCACGGTCGAGGTGGCCGACTGGGCATGGGGCGCCCAGTCGCGCACCTGGGGTAGCAGCTCTTCCTGCAGCGCCAGCCAGAACTCGGGATTGCAGGGCAACTCGCTGCCACGCAGGGCGCGATCGCTGTGGTCGATCAGCAGATAGACCGCTTCCGGCAACTGGCCGGCATCCGTGAGCTCTTGCAACGGCACGCCGATGGGCATCGTCTGGGCCCAGAATTGCCCATCCAGCAGAATGGCCAACGGCCGTTCCATACGGGTGGTATTACCGGTAGCGAAGAGCCACACCGGGCGGCTGTTGCCCAGTCTGGCGCTGTCCCACTGGAACTGCTGCAGGCTCGGCCATGCCGCGGAAGACAGGGTGCGATCGGTGTCGAAGGCCGCCCAGGCCGGTTGCGCAGGCGCATCCGGCAGATGCACGCCCGACACCGCCAACCCGCGGCCACCCTGCCAGGCGCGGCGGGGATTGAGCCGGTCGGCCTGGGCCAGGGGAAAGACGCTGCGCCACCAGAGGCGGATGCCCTGCAGATCAGGCTGGGCTTCGCCTTCGAAGGGCGCCGGCTCCCCGCTGGGGATCAGGCAGTAGCTGCCCCGCCAGCGACCCTCCAGCTCGGTCTCCCAGGTCCAGACATCGGTGCCTGGCAGACGCCGCAGGCTCTGCGGCAGGCCCGGTTGGTGGTGGTCGGTGACCCCGGTGATATTGAGCCAGACCCGCTGGGTACTGGAGCTCTCGGCCAAACCCTCGGGATCGCGCCAGACAAAGGTCAGGCGATAGCGCCCGGCCACAGTGGGTTCGATCAGCGGCGTGCCGCGGCAGGCGACGGCCTGCCACCAGGACTCGCTGCCCACATCGTCCCGCTGGAAGAGTGAATCTTTCATCGCATCTCAGTGCATCGTGGAAGAGATCGTCATGGCCTGTATCGCGCCGACCGACCCGAGCCTGGCCCGGGTCGGCCTGGACCTCAGAAGTCGTAACGCGCGCCGACCATCACGCTACGCGAGGGGCCCTGGAAGTTGAAGGTGGAGACCGAACCTACGCGCGACCAGTATTCCTTGTCGAGAAGGTTGTTCACGTCCAGGGTCGCGGTGAGTTGCTTGGTGACCGGATAGGAGAACTTGGCATCCACGGTGGCATAGCCGGGGGCGGACACGGTGACCCCGGAGGTCTGGTTGGTCTGGGAGAAATCGCTCATCGCGGTCACCCCGCCGCCGATGCTCAGACCGGTCAGCGGACCGCCCGCCAGGGTGTACTTGGTCCACAGCGAGGCCATGTGCTTGGGCATGGCTTCGAACAGGGTATTGCCATCGCCGCTGAGGTTCTGGGTATCCATGTAGGTGTAGCCGGCGAGCATCTCCCACTGCTCGGTGAGCTTGCCGCTGACCTCGATCTCGGCGCCCTTCACCCGGGTCTTGCCGGAGCTGTCGGAATAGGTGGTGATGGCCACGCCGTTGGCGTCGAAGGGCCGGGCCGCCCGGTTCTCGTCGGTCAGCTGGAAGATCGACAGCCGTGCATTCATATCGCCGTTGAAATAGCTGCCCTTGATCCCGACCTCGTACTGGTCACCCTCGCGCGGATCCAGCGCCTTGCCCTGGCCATCCAGCTCGCTCTGCGGCTTGTAGACCTTGGAGTAGCTGGCGTAGAGGGAATGGTAGTCGTCCAGGTCGTAGACGGTGCCCAGATAGGGGGTGACGAAGCCACTGTGCTTCTGGCTTTCCCCCGCCTCGGCGCCGCTGGCCAGGGTGGTAGTGTAGGCCTCGCCCCGGTACCAGGAAACGCGGGCGCCGCCGATCAGCGCCAGGCGCTCGATGGGCCGGAAGGTCACCTTGGAATAGAGGCCGAACTCGCGATCCTCACTATTGAAGTCGGTCTGGTAGGCGCGCGCCGGCTTGGCGAAGCGGGTCGGCGAATAGCTGTTCACATTGACCGTACCCAGGACGCTGTTGCCATTCTGGTAATCGGTGTCGTAGTGCTTGTAGTCGGTACCCACGACGAATTCGCTGACCTGCCCCAGCGCCTCGAACGGCTGGCTGTAGCTGGCATCGAGGGAATAGGCGTCCTGCTCGAAGTCCCGGGTGCTGGCGCGGATGCTGGTGTTGCCATTGGCCTGCACCGCCCCGCCGGTGAAGGCATAGAGGTAATCCGCCTCCCGGTGCGACGCCCGCGCGGCGATGCGCCCATAGCCGCCGTTATCGAACCTGTGGGTCAGCTCGAAGATGCCGTCGGTGGTCTTGCCGTCGAAGTAGTTCCAGTCCGCTCCCAGGAAGCGCGACTGGCTGAAATCCAGCAGATTGCCCTGGGTATCGGTGGGATAGCCGTTGTGCGGGGTGAGGTTCTTGACCTGATGGATCAGGCCGAAGGAGATCTGGGTGGCATCGGACAGGTCGATGTCCAGGTCGCCGTAGTAGCTCTGGTCGGTGTTGGCGTTGTAGTCCACTTCGCCATTGGTGTCGGCGCGGGAGGCGACGAAGCGACCGCGGACATTCTTGCTTTCGCTGAGCGGACCGGCCAGGTCGATCTCCTGGTAGTTGGTGTCCCAGGAGCCGTAGCGCCCGGTGATATGCCCCTGGAACTCGTCGGTGCCGCGCTTGCGCACCATGTTGACGATGCCGCCCAGTTCGCTGGTGCTGTTGAACAGCCCGGAGGGGCCGCGCATGATCTCGACCCGGTCGAAGGGCGAGAGGATGGGCACGGTGCCGAAGATGCTGGTCATGGGCGCCGGCAGGCCGTCGATGTTGTATTCGTCGTACTCGTAGCCACGCGAATAGATGGAGGAACGCCCGCTGTCGTTGGTCAGCACCCGCAATCCGGCCGTGGACTTGGCCAGCTCGTCCAGGGTGTTGAAGTTGCGATCCTTGATGTACTCGCTGGTATAGGAGGTGATCGACTGGGGAATGTCGCGCAGGGCGGCCGGCGTCTTGGTGCCCACGGTCGCCGAATCCACGGTATAGCCGCCGGTCTGTTCCGAGGGTGCCATATCGTAGAGGCGATTGCCTTCGATGGTCAGGGTGTCCAGTTCCGTGGCGTTCTGCTCGGCCACCGTGGCGGCCAGGGCCGTCAGCGGAAAGGGAATCAGCGCGCCGATCAGGAGCAACTGACGAAGGGCCGCGCGAGGAAGGCGGATGGGCTGGCAGAGGGTTCCTTGGGTGTTCATGGTGATCCTTGTGACCGTGGCGTTGCAGCCGACGCCGTGCACTTGAAGGCTGCTCTTCGCGGCATCGCGCGAGGGCCAGCACTTTAAATGATAAAAACTCTCATTATCAAATGTTACGTTAAGTAATAGCTGTTTGCATTGCGGCGAACAGGCAGCCGTGATCCACGCCTGGTACTGCGGGCGCAATGGAGAAGAAAGGAGGGAGAAAGCCGCGGTCGGACGTGCACGGTCCGACCGGAGGGGAATCAGGCCTGGCTTGAGCAGGCCCCAGAGAAGCCGGCGAAGTCGTTAGAGACCGGACACCGCGGGGGTCTTGGCCGCCACCTGACCGATCACCGGGCTGGGCAGCCGGCAAACGATCTCACCGATGGCATTCATGCGTGCCAGACCACCATCGCCCTTGCAGGCGTGATAGTCGGCAAGGTGTTCGGAAGGCGAGTTGCGCAGCCCCTGATCGAGCGCAACCACCAGAGCGATGACGCCCAGCCCCAGGACGACAAGTTCGAGCGTGCTGCGGGCACGATACCAGTGGATCGGTCGCGAAGGGCTCATGGCGGCTCCAGGGAGAGGCAAGTGATGGCGAAGTGGCTTCCTACTCTAATCCTCCTGGCCCGGATGTAAACAGCCGTTGCTCGCCTGGGCGATAGCGGTCATCTGCTCGCCCAGGGGTGTTGTCCTGCGCCCGGGCAAGGCCTTGCCATGGCCTTCTTACCTCATCCCCTGGGCACTCCGACTCGCGAGGCGCCAGGAGCGGCCCCCGCGATCAGTGACAGCAGCCGCTGTGCCCGCCCGTATCGCGCTCACCTCCCCTCCTCTGCTACCGGTCCGAAACCGACAGCGGACCGAGGACGAGACTCAGGGATTTTCCTTGCTGGGCGTCTTGATGTAGCCGGGCACGGCGGAATCGGGAGGCGAGTGGCGCCCTTCGCTGGCTGCGGCGTCATTGGCCTGGGCACGGTCTTCCTGGGCCTTGGTCTGCTCCTGGGCAGCCCGGTCGACCTTGCCTTCGGCAGCCTTTTCCTCGGCCTTCTGGCTATGGACCTGAGCCTCCCGGGCATGGTCTTCGGAAGTCTTGTCGCACGCCGCCAGGGTTGCGGCAGTAGCCAGTACGAGGGAGCACAGCAGAACTTTCGACATCGGGTATTCCTGTGAAAAGAGACCTTTGAGAGACCTGGAAAAGCACGGGTTGGTTTCTGACCCGCCGCACCGGCTTTGCGACCTGAGGTGTCCGTCGCACGGTGGGCGTGGCGGAACCCGCATGCCTGCCCAGCGAGCTGATAGTCGTCGAGCGCCTGAACCGCACCGCCAGGCTCTAGCGCGCGTATCTGATCATTATCGACAACAGCTGGTCGCCCCGCGAAGGCCGCACGTCCGCAGACGATGCGGAAAGGTCGGGTGATACGACTAGGCTGCGGAGCTGTTGGCCATGGACAGGCATCGAGACGCGCCATGACGTCTGCCGCCGTTGGCCTCCTGCCTCAACATCGCCAATAAAGCAGGGAACAACCATGACGCTTCTTCAACGGGTAGTCGGCGGCATCGCTCTCCTGGTGTTTCTGCTGCTGGGCATTGTCGCCGTGAGCTTCAACAGTACCCAGTCCATCCATGAACGGCTGACGGTCATCACCGAGCAGTCCGCCCCGCTCGGCCAGGCGGTCGGCGAAATCAACGTGCAGCTGCTGAGCGCCAACCAGGCCCTGCTCGGTCTGCTGGCCGAGTCCGATACCGCCCAGATCGCCACGCGCGAACAACAATTCCACCAGCAATTCGCCAACTACCTGCAGCTGCACCAGCGCCTGCCGGCGCTGTTGCGCGACCACGAGCAACTGGTCCAGGCACTCGATCAAGAGCAGAAACTGGGCAATGCCTACGGCCAGCAGGCGAAAATCCTCATCGACAGCTACCGCCAGCTGGTCACCGTGCGCCGTGAAACCCGGACCCTGCAGGGCTATGCCACGCCCGAGGCCAATCGACTGTCCAGCTACCTGCAGGCCTACAGCGCACAACGGAAGGCGGAAGGCGCCACTTTGGCGGTCCGCGCCGCCCAGTTGCTGCTGATCGAAACGGACAAGACCTACGCCGCCTTCGCCGCCCAGGCGGCACGCGTGGATCTGCCGAGCCTGGCCGTGGCGCTCAACCAGCAGCAGGATGTCATCACCGACCGGCTGCGCGATCTGGCCGCCCTCGACGAGCGCAACGCGCGTATCGTGGGCGTGATGGTCACGCGCCTGCTGCACGAGATGACCGCGCCCGATGGGCTGCGCCAGGCCTACGAGCGGCAGGCCGCGGCCGAAGCCCAGTTCGACGACCAACGCCAGCGTACCAGCACGGCGCTGCAGGCGACCCTGGATGCCCTGCGCACCCTCAGCGGCGGGGCCGTCGCCGTGGCGCAGCAAGCCAAGAACGATACCGATGCCAGCGTGGCCACCAGTCGCCAGGTACTCTTCATCGTCGCCCTGCTGGCGATCTGCGCCGCCGTGCTCATCGGCCTGTGGGTCGCGCGCGGCCTGCGGCGTCCGCTGCAGGCGTTCCGCGAATCGCTGCGCCAGGTCACGGCTGGCGATCTGCGGGTCCAGTTCGATGTGAGTCGCAAAGACGAATTCAGCGAGCTGGGCGGCTATCTCAACGAACTGATCCGCTCGCTGCAAACCACGGTGACAACCCTTACCCAGTCGGCCGACGACCTCCGTCGTACCGCCCAGGCCAATGCCGACATCAGCGCCAGCACCACCCGCGCCGTGGAGGAGCAGACCGAACGCCTCGGGTCCGCCGCCTCGGCGATGACCCAGATGGAAAGCACCGTGGCCGAGGTGGCCCAGCGCGCGCTCGACACCAAGGATGCCGTGGACCACACCTTCGAGCTGAGCACCGCGACCGGCACCACCGTCGCCGAGACCATCGACAGCATCCAGCGTCAGGCCCAGCAGATCCAGGTCGCCGCCCAGGCCACCGATGAACTGCAGGGCTATGGCCAGAGCATCGACGGCATCGTCGATGCCATCCGCAATATCGCCGAGCAGACCAACCTGCTGGCGCTCAATGCCGCCATCGAAGCCGCCCGCGCCGGTGAACAGGGGCGCGGCTTCGCCGTGGTCGCCGACGAGGTACGCTCCCTCGCCAGTCGCACCCAGAGCTCCACCAGCGAGATCCAGCAGCAGATCGAACAGATGCAGCAGAAGATCCACTCGGTGGTGGACATCATGGGGGTGAGTCGCGCCCAGTCCGGGGAGTGCGTGCAACTGGCCTCCTCCACCCGCGAAGCCCTGCAGAACATGAGCCAGGCGGTCGGCACCATCCGCGAGATGAACACCCAGATTGCCGCCGCGACCGAAGAGCAGAGCGCCACCGTGCAGCAAACCAGCCGCATGATGGTGCAGATCAACGACGCCGCGCTCCGGGCTGCAGAAGGCGCCGAGCGCGCCGCGCACAGCAGCGAGGACCTTTCGCTCATGGCCAGCCGGCAGCGCGAGCTGCTGCAACGTTTCAGTGTCTGATCGGGGATCGACTCATGTTCAAGCCAACGCTTCGTCTCCTCGCCGGTTTCATGCTGGCCGCCACCTGCGTCAACGTGGCCCAGGCCAGTGCCCCGCTAATCGGCGTTTTGACCTCCAAGCGCGACAACTTCCGTACCGCGCTGATCAATAATGTCGAGGAACGCGCCCGTACCCTGGACGCCGATCTGTTCCTGGAAAACGCCAGTAGCGACAGCGCCTTGCAGCTACGCCAGTACCGCAACCTGATCGCCGCCCGGGTCGATGCGGTCATCGTCAATCTCATCGATGACAGCAACACCCAGGAGATGCTGTCCCTGGCGATGAGCAGCAAGGTGCCGCTGGTGTTCATCAACTATCGCCCCAATGTCTCGCCGTTGCCGGCCTATGCGGGCTTCGTCGGTTCGGACGAGGTGGAAGCCGCGACGATGCAGATGGAGGAGCTGGCCCGCCGCGCCGGCTACAAGGGCAAGGTGGCGATCCTGATGGGCGAATCGCACCACCCGGCGACCAAGCTGCGTACCGAAAGCGTCGAGAAGGTGGTGGCCAAGTACCCGGACATGCAGGTCGTGGTTAAGGCCTCGGCCAACTGGCAGCGCAGCGAGGCTACCGATCTCGTCATGCAGTGGGTCAACAAGGGCGTGGCCTTCGACATCGTCGCCGCCAACAACGACGAGATGGCCATCGGTGCGATCCGGGGGCTGGAAAAGGCCGGCAAGCCGCTGGCGCAATACCTGGTGGGCGGCATCGACGGCACCCCCGACGGGTTGCAGGAAATGCGCGCGGGCAAGCTGGCGGTCAGCGTCCTGCAGGATGCCAAGGGCCAGGGCGAAGGCGCGGTGGACATGGCGCTGCGCCTGGCCAATGGCCCCACCAGCAACACGCTCACCCAGGTGCCCTTTCAGCTGATCACCCCGGACAACCTGGCGTCTTTCTAGCCCCTGGCCGCAGCGGGGCCGTCCTTCTTCGGCGGCCTCGCCTCGCGCTTAACTGCGCGCCCTGCCCGTTCCGGCACTTGGCACGCCCCGTTCAGAATCGCCAGCTGAGTCGAGCCTTGAGGTCCTGGTCCTTGGTCCGGCCACTTAGTTGCCCGTCATAGCCCAGGCCTAGCGACACCGTCTCGCTCAGCGCCATGTCCAGCGCGCCCTGCATCACGGCGGACTCACGCGCGATGGGCGCCCCCATCAGTTTGAAATCCGGCCCACCGGCGAAGGCCGCCTCGTGCTCGGGCGTGGTATCACCAAAGGCATGGCGCCAGCCCAGGGTGGCGCTCGGCACCACCTTCCAGTCACCTAGCGGTTTGCTCGCCAGGCGCAGACCGAGGGTGCTGAAGGTCACGTCGGTGTTCTGCCGCGGATTGTCCAGCGCCAAGGCACCACTGCGCTCGTGGAAGCCGTCGGTCCGCAGGTGCACCTGGGCCAGGTTGGCGAAGGGCGAGAGGTTCAGGCTGCCCGCGTCGATCCGATAGGCCAGTTCGCCAAAGGCCTGGGTGGTGTCGGCGTCATAGTCCGGCGCCAGGTGCTGATTGCTGCCGAGGACCGCCAGGTCGCGCTGCGCCGCCACCGAATGCCAGCTGTGGGCCAGGCCCAGCTTGAGACTGAAGGCATCCCAATGCTGGCCGGCATAGAGCCCCAGGTGGTAGTTGGTGCTGTCGAGCGAGCCGGATTCGTCGCGCAGATCCAGATCGGTATGACCCAAGCCCACCAGCCCCCCGACGCGCCAGCCGTTGTCCAGCGGGATGTCACCGCCAATCAGCAAGCCATGGCTGTGGCTGTCCAGGCTGCTGGCGTCGCGACTGCCGTCGTTGCGGCCCCAGGCACCGAGCGCCTGGGTCCAGACCAAGCCGCGCTCGGGGCTGCCGGCCAGGCCCTGGATGCCGGAACCGGACGGAGCGTCGTCCTGGGCGTCGTGCAGACGCTCGGCCATGGCGTTGCGTACCAGACGGCTGTCCTCCACCAACACCGTCTTAGTCGAGGCATGCAGTTCGTTGCCCAGGCTCTGGAAGGTCGAGCGAGCACCAGTGGCGTTGGTCGCGACGACCTGACTCCACAGCGCATTGCCGGCGCCGGCCTTATCCAGCCCCTCTGCAGCGGACCGGGCATTGCGGCCATCGGCCAGGTCGGCGAAGCCCACGCCATTGCGTGGCAGGCTTAGGATCGCCTGGTTGGCGCTATAGCTCAGCGTCGGGGTGAGGAAGGCGAAATCGGATTGGATCTGCCCGAAGCGACCGCTCAGGCGGTTACCGGCGCTAAGTAGCTGATAGCTGTCCAGGGGCTGCCAGTAGGGGCTGGAAACCAGTGCCAGGGTGGCGCCGTTGACGGCGATGCTGCCCGTGGCGACCAGGCGATCGGCGCGGTTGCTGGCATCGGTCTCGACCTGATAGATCGAGCCTTGGTCGAGGGTGGCGTTGCCGTTGACGTCGAGCTGCCCTACCGAGTTGCCGGGGGCGAGAATGCCGCCCTGGGCCACGTGAAGACTGGCCAGACTGCCGTTACCGCCCAGGGTGGCGCCGGTATTGACGGTGACCGCCGAGTTGCCGAGGTTGCCATTGATGGCCAGGCGACCCTGATCGATGCGGGTGGTACCGGCGAAATCGCTATTGCCGGTCAAGCTCAGGGAGCCGACCCCGGTCTTCACCAGGCTGCCAGTGCCATGCAGTCTGTTGGCTAGGCTGTCGTTGACCGACTGCTCCAGTATCAGGGTGGCGTTGTCGGTGATGTCGCCGCTGCCGAAGGCCTGGGCGTGGCCACGCAGGGTACCGCCATTGATCAGCGTGCCACCGCTGTAGGTGTTGAGACCAGTGAGGGTGAGTTCGCCACTGCCATTCTTGGTCAGGCTGCCGCTGCCACCGATGTTGTTGCGCCAGGCATCGAGGACGTTGAAGCCACCCTGGCTCGCATCCATGTTGACGCTGACGTTGCCGTTAAAGGCGCCGTAGCCATCGGCCGCAGCCATCAGGTTGAGCCGACCGTAGCCGTTGGATTCGTCGATGACCACATAGCCCGAGGACAACTCGGTGCTAGCCAGGATGTCGCGGCGCTGGCTGGCGCTGAGATAAGGGAAGCGCGTTTCCAGCAACACCTCGGCATTGACCGGTACCACCGGCGCCAGATTGGTCGGGCCAACGGGGGCGAAGCCGTAGGTCATGCGGGCGGTGTACAGCGCCCGGTCCCGCGCGTGCTGCGACTGCTGGTCGGTAGCCGGATCGACTTGAGCCACGCAGTTGTTGATGTCGCCGCCACACTGCTGAGCGAAGTAGGCCTGGGCCTGGGCGAAGGCATCGCTGCGCAACTGGGCGTTGTTGACCAGGTTGTCGATGGCGAAATAGGTAGCGGTGATGCGCCCACCGATCACGTCCAGCGGCGAGTGCATGCCGGCGACGATGCGATTGTTGCCCAGCTCAGAGGCGCGGAAGAGTTCCTCTCCCAGGCGCTGAGGCACGGCGTAGCCGTAGCCGATGCCGGCCAGATAGGCCGCATTGGTATGGCCGCTGGGAAAGCCGCCATCGCTCGCGGGCGTTTGGCTGCGCGCCGGACGCAGGGACGGCGCCACGATGTCTTCGCTGGTTTGCCTCCAGGGCCGAGGATACTGATAGAAGTTCTTCGCCGAACTGGTGGAGGCGTCGTCGCGAATCGCCTTGACCAGTTGGGCGACCTTGCCCAGGCGCGAATGGATGTCGCCCGAGCCATTGCCCTGGTCTTCGTACTTGACCGTCTGGGTCGAGGCGTCGAATTGGGGAATGGTGGTGAAGGCTCCCGCGCCGACTCGATAGGCCTCGGCCAAGGGACCCAGGCCACTGATCAGGCTGTAGCTCTGGTCACGACGGTCGTCGTAATAGGCGGCCACTTCCTGGTCGTGGGTACGGGTGTGGGACAGATCGATCACATACTGCACGTTACGCTGCAGGATGGGCGCGCCCAGGGCGATCGGGGATCCAGTATTCCAGGTGGCGCCCGGCGTCCAGAGCTTACTGTATCCCGACAGCAGATCGACCCCATTGGTGGCATTGCTACCCGAGCGGCTAGCGGCCTGCACCGACACCGCCAGCAGTGATGCCGTGAACACGGCCGTGATTACCGCGGGTTTATTGCCTGAACGTTTCACCGACTCTTCCCCTTAGCCTCTTTGATACAACTTGTTACAAGTTGTCTGGGGCGGCGAGCCTAGAGGGCAGATGTGACGCTATGACGATTCTTTCGAGGCGGTTTTACGACATCTTATAGAGTACAGAACGGCGACCCAGGGTCGAGGCAGGAAAGGCATGCCCCGGGTCGCTGCCGATAGTGCCGCTGGCTGAAAGCCCTGAGCCTGACCCGGTCCCGGTCCCGGTCCCGGTCCCGGTCCCGGTCCCGGTCACGCGGTCCAGCGCCTGAGCGCTAGCGGCGCCTCAGGGTGTCCAGATCACACCAGAGGTGCAGCTTGGTAACAAAGGTATTGCCCACAGCGACTGCCAGCGGCTCGCGGCCAAAGACCGTGAAGCCCGCCTGTTCATAGAGCGCCTGAGCGGCATGGTTGCCTTCGGTGACCGTGAGCTGAATGACCCTGAGCCTGGATAGCTCCTGCGCATGGGCCAGCAGCTCGTCCAGCAAAGCCTTCGCTATGCCCAGGCGCCGGTACCGGATGGGCACGTACATCCCGAACAGGGTCGCCTTGTGCCGGCCCTTTTCCCGCGTCTCGAGGCCAAGGCCGACAACGCCCAGCAGATCCGCGCCCTGGGTCGCACCCCAGACCCGCTCGCGCGCCTGGGCGCCTTCCTGCAGACGACCCTCCCACCAACTGAGCGGCAGACTTTCCCGCTCCTGCGGGCTCGAAGTGAAGGCCTCCGGATGTGCGGTGTAAGCCTCCAACATCAGCTGCCGATAGGCAGGAGCCCAGGCCGTTCCCAAGCGCTGGATGTCCATCCTGATCTCCTTCCAAGCGACGATCCCTGAAATGGCATCTAAGCCAGCCCTACTGCACGGCCGTGACGTTGCCAGCTCTCGACCTGCGACAAGGTCACGATCCGGCACGTCGTGCGACGCCTGTCCGGCGCTGTCGGCCGCGCCGTCGCTCAGTAGTCGTCGTAGCTGACCCTCCAGAACAGGTCGATGCTACCGTCATCGCGATGGGCCACGATCAGGCCTTCGGTCTCGCCAAAGGCTTCCAGCAACAGTGCCCAGTCCTCACTGCTCGCCGCCAGACGCTCCACGTGCACGTGCTTGTCGAGGACCCCGCGCGCATTGTTGACCAGCCGCGACACTCGCATCGTCAGGCGCTCATAGGAGGTCGGCTGGGGCGGCTGGCTATGAGCCATGGGCATATGAGCCATGGGCACAGGCTCCATAACTGTCTATTTACACAGTAGCCCTCGATCCAGGCGACTGGCAAGTTTCCGGACACCAGCAGAACCGGTGGTGCGAGCAGAGGTGCCCAGCGCCGAACGGCTATCGCCTAGCAAGCACCCCTACCCTGACGCCAGACGAACGCTCTAAGCCAAGCGCCTCGATTCGCTGGTGGCCCAGAGTCAAGGTCATGGCTCCAACTCCGCCTGCGTTCGGCTGATCAGCCCCGAGCCATCACCCATGATGGCAATAAGCCGTCTATCCAGGGATAACCGCCAGCCATCCCCCCAAAAGATGTGACCTGGATCACTTTTTAACTTCTAAGGTCAGACTAACTCGCAACATTCAGGCTGTCCGTAAAGACGTCCGCCGCCGGGCTGACCGCCGCCACAGATCTGGTGAGCGGCTGGTAGCAAAAGATCACACTCCATCGCGCTAGCTATTCCAGGTGCCCTCTTACACCGATGGGTATTGCGATAACAAAAAAATGTATGTCTGGCTGAGGTTCACTCAACCCCGCCCCCTATCCAGGTAGTCACCATGCAGCACAATGGCTGGAATCTCCTCAGCAACATCAGCGTTCGGGCCAAGCTGACGCTTGGTTTCTCCCTACTCATTGGCATGATCCTGCTGGTGGCCTATACCGGATGGCAGGCCACGGACGCCCTGCGCGACCGCAGTGAAAGGATCAGCGATATCTCCGGATTCAGTACCCTGGCGCGCGACATGCGCATCGAGCGGCTCGTCTATATCGTCAAGGCCGACGATACCCAGGCGGCCAAATGGCTGGCCGCGCTCGACAAGATCGAGGTTCAGTTGCAGAACGTCACGCCCAACTTCAATTCGAAGGCCAACGAAGCCCTGCTGAGCGAAGCCAAGGCCGCCCTCAAGCGCTATCGGGACTTCTACAACCAGGTGGTGACGGCAACCCGCGAACGCGCGGCCGTCCAGCAGGCTGCCACCGCCACGGCGGAAGCGGCCAACACCTATCTGCTGGCCCTGGCCACAGCAGCCAATGCCCAGGAGGGGCGTTTCGAAGACCGCCAGCAGGTGGCGGCCCTCTTCATCGATTTGCAGCAGATGCGCATTGCCCTGCGTAGCTATGCCACCACGCCCAGCAAGGAAAACGAGAGCGCTGCCCACCGCGCCTTGGATGAGATTCAGGCAAAGGTCAAGCTGCTCGGCACGACCAGCGGCCTGCCGACCGAGGCCTTGCAGACACTTGGCAATGAAATCGCGGGCTACCAGCAGCGCCTGCAGCAACTGATCACCACCCAGGTACAGGTGGATCAGGGCCAGGCCGGTATCACCACGACCATCACGTCGCTGCTGTCGATTGCCGACAAGCTCACCGCGATCCAGAAGGAATTGCAGCTGACGGATGTAAGCGGTGCACGTCAGCTGTTGCTGGTATGGCTGGCCATCGCGATCGCCCTGGGCCTCATCGGCGCCTGGCTGATCACCCGGTCCATCGTCCACCCTCTGAAGGACACCGTCCTCCTGGCGCAAACGGTCGCCAACGGCGATTTCACCCGTCAGTTGGAAGTGACCCGCAAGGACGAACTGGGCGCGCTACAGATCAGCATGCAGCAGATGACCACCAACCTGCGTGGGCTGATCGGCGAGATGAAGGACGGCGTCGTCCAGGTTGCCAGTGCCGCCGAACAGCTCTCGGCGGTTACCGAACAGACCAGCGCCGGCGTGCAATCCCAGAAGAGCGAAACCGATCAGATCGCCACCGCGATGCAGGAAATGACGGCGACTACCCACGAGGTGGCGCGCAATGCCGGGGCAGCCGCTCGCTCGGCGCTGGAAGCCAGTCAGCAGGCTCAGCAGGGCGACCAGGCCGTCAGCAAGGCCGTCGCCCAGATCGAGCTGCTGGCTAGCGAGATGGCGTCGACCAAGATCGCCATGACCACCTTGCGCGGCCACGCCGACAGCATTGGCGGCGTGCTCGACGTGATCAAGGCCGTGGCCGAACAGACCAATCTGCTGGCGCTCAATGCCGCCATCGAAGCCGCCCGCGCAGGCGAGGCGGGACGCGGCTTCGCCGTGGTCGCCGACGAGGTCCGCGGTCTGGCCCAGCGTACCCGCTCCTCGACCGACGAGATCGCCCAGCTCATCACCGGTCTGCACCAGAGCACCGACCGCATGGCGACGGTGCTCGACCATAACGTGCAGTTGACCGACAGCAGCGTCGGCCTGTCCCGCGAGGCGGGCGAGATGCTCAAGCGGATCACCCAGTCGGTCAAGGACATCGAGTCGAAGAACGGCCAGATCGCCTGCGCCGCGGAACAGCAGGGTGCGGCGGGCGAAGAGATCAGCCGCAGCGTGACCACTGTCCGCGACATCTCCGAACAGACCGCTGCGGCCAGTGAAGAGACGGCTTCGTCGAGCCTGGAACTGGCACGTATCGGGGTACGGCTGCAGGAGACAACCGCGCGCTTCAAGGTCTGAAAAGACCCTAGCCTCCTCCGCGGTGCGGAGGGGGCAAGCCGTCAGGTTCTCCAACTCAACCGCCGGTCATGTGGGCTGAATCTCTAACCGAGAGGCCGGTCACAAAGTGCCATCATATTGCCACCAAACGTCAGCCTTCGGACCTTGCTATTCACCCTGTCAGCCGGACCCCCTATGAAAACCTCTCCAGAGCTTGGTCGGCTTGTCGATCAGACGCTTGCCGTGCCCGTGGGGCCCTTTTCCTTCGCGCCGGTGCTGGAGCGCTTGTTTCATCAGGACATCCATGAACAGCGTAGCCGCCATCTCACGCGCTGCCTCCTCATCGGGACCCTGAGCTACAACAGCTTCCTGCTCTGGTGGTGGCTGCTGATGGAAGATGCCCTGCCGTGGGCAGCCGGCCAGATGCTGGGAATAGCCACCCCCTTCACACTGCTAGTCATCTGCCTGCTGCGGGTAGTCCCCGTTCGTTGGCGTGAAGCTCTGGCCTTGCTACCGTTCTACGTCGGTCTGCTGGTGGTCTACAACTTGGTGATCAATGGCCCGGCCGGCAAGGAAGTGAACCAGACGCTGTTCATTTTCACCTGGCCGCTGATGCTCACCTTCGTCAACACCTGCATGAAGAGCGCTCTGCCGCCTGCCCTTGCGTTCAACGGCTTCGCGCTAACCGTCATCTGCATCGCCGTTCACGAAGCCCCCGTATCGGCCATCGTGGGCGGCTTGATGATCACCAATGCCGTCGTGATGGCGTTCTTTTCCCTCCTGGCCAGTTACTGGCTCAATGTCGAGGGTCGTCGCACCTATCTGTACAAGTTGCGCGAAGAAGTCCGTCTGGCGTCCTTGAATTCGGCCAACCAGGACCTGCAGATCCTCTCGGAAACGGATTCGCTCACCGGCCTCGCCAATCGCCGTCAGTTGCGTCCGCTGCTAGAAGCCTTCTGGCAATCGCGCCTGGCAGGTGAGCAAGGCGCCGTGCTCCTGATCGACGTGGATCATTTCAAGCGCTACAACGATCACTATGGCCACCTCGCCGGCGACGAATGCCTACGCACCGTGGCTACCACCCTGGCAGTCGGCCTGGGCGCTGGCGACCTGGTTGGCCGTTACGGGGGCGAAGAGTTTGTCGTCATCCTCAGGCACGTCGGTCCGGCTCAGGCACTCGCTGCGGCGGAAACCATCCTGCAACGCATTCGTGACCTGCAGATTCCGCATCAGGGGCGTC
This sequence comes from Pseudomonas benzopyrenica, assembly GCF_036884265.1. Classification (NCBI taxonomy): domain Bacteria; kingdom Pseudomonadati; phylum Pseudomonadota; class Gammaproteobacteria; order Pseudomonadales; family Pseudomonadaceae; genus Pseudomonas; species Pseudomonas benzopyrenica. The sequence continues at coordinate 3,167,623 of NZ_CP145723.1, forward strand.
AAGACGACAAGACCTATGTCACCGTCAGCATAGGCATCGCGCGTAGCGGCATTGTCGGCTTGAGTACTGCGTACGATCTGCTGGATTGTGCGGATCGAGCCCTCTACCGCGCCAAACGCGATGGCCGTGATCGGGTGTTCGAAGGTGGTGTCGAGGCGGTCCTGGGTGCGCCTCTGGAGCATGCGGCATTGCTCACGCCTGACGATGTCCGCAAGGGACTCGCCAGTAATGAATTCCTGCTGCACTACCAACCCATCTATCGCGTTCAGCCGCAGCAGGTGATCGGCTACGAGGCGCTGCTGCGCTGGAACCACCCCACCCTCGGCATGGTATCGCCGGACATCTTCATTCCGCTGGCCGAACAGGGCAACTTCATCATCGCCTTGGGCGAATGGGTAGTGAAGGAGGCCTGCCTGGCAGCCAGCCAGTGGCCGCCTCACCTGAGCGTTTCCATCAATCTTTCACCGCTGCAGTTCGCCGACCCCATGCTGCACGAACGGGTATCCGCGGCGCTCAGGCTCTCCCGTCTCGCCCCCAGTCGGCTGGTCCTGGAAGTCACCGAAGGCGTGGAACTGGTCATAGATACCAAGACCCGTCAGTCCTTCGCCCTCCTCCAGTTGCTGGGCATCCGCATGGCCCTGGATGATTTCGGCAGTGGCTATGCTGGATTGGGCCCCATCCTGGAGCTGCCCTTTCAGCTGATCAAACTTGATCGCCGGATTCTGGCGATCAAGGATGAAGAACAGCGCGGCCAGGTCCTGACTTCCCTGCTGTTGCTCGGCGAGGCCATGAAACTGGAAGTGCTCTGCGAGGGCGTGGAAACTGCTGATCAGTTGGCGCAGCTGCGACACCTGGGCGTGCGGCTCGCCCAGGGCTATCTGCTGGGCAGACCCGAGGCAGATCCGGATGGCCAGGAGCGGCAGCTTACGGCGTCTCTGGAAGCCTGACGCGCAAGAACCAGCCACTGCCCTCGCCTCGTTCCGAGCGGCGACGACGACGCCCCACCACAGACTGCCTAGGTTTTGTACGAAAAATGCCTACGCTCGGTGACGCTTCGTTGAAACAGGCTTCGGAATGCTCATTTACCGCTCGTAAACTCCGCTTCCTCAGCCTTTTTCGCCTCGCCTGACCTTCGCTCGGCGATTTTTCTTACAGAACCTAGAAGATCGCCATTCCGTCCAGCACCGCCGTGTAGAGCGCGGTTCCGTAGGTCACCACACCGAGAGGCACCCCGACGGCAGCGCCCAGGATCAGTGTGCAAACCAGCAGCGCCAGCAATGGGATTCCGAACACTGGCTGCGCGAGGAAAGAGCCATGACTGCCCTGCTCCACCGTCTTCGCCTGGGGCGTACCGGTCGGGCTGTCGGCTGCGGAACGGGAGCGCTTGGAAGGGTCAGGTTGCTGCCGCCCAGGCCTGGCCTTGCCCTCCATCTCGATAAGATCGGCGATATCGGCGAGCGTGCCGCTGTTGCGGGTGATCTGCTCGTGGGCAGCGCGGAGCGAATCGGGCTTGGCGGTGCGGCCCGCGCCGCGGGGAGGTCTTCGTGAGGCAGTCATACGTACGAGAAAAGGCTGAGAAGGTACTAAGGATGACACAGGTCGATGTTAAGGTTATTAACCTTACCTGTCGGAGTAGCCAATTGCCACTACGTCCTTTTTTGCAGCGGGACTTCGTTGGGTACGCCATTCGCTCAATGCCTGCCGGACAGTCAGGCGCTCCTGGCTCCGTTGCCAATCCTCCGCAGGGTGTGAGGACCTACCATCTTGGCTAAAGGCTGATCAAGGCAGCTTTACGAGAACCCTTAGCGCTTGGACCTGGGAGGCAGCCCCTGGTAACTCGCTCCGCTAGCCTCCTCATCAGCTGCGAGCTCCGCCATGGCCAGGCGCGTGGCTTCAATCAGATCTTCTTCGGAGTAATCCGCGAACTCCTCCTCCGGCAGATCCAGTCGCTGCTCATGCTCATCGAACGGATGCAATTCAAGGCCTTCGGCGCGACCCTCTTCAAGATGCCGAATCAGCGTATCCATAGCGCCTTCCTCATTCGCTCCGGCAAGGCAAATGGTCTTGTTCATGCACGCCTGGGGCAAGGAGTCGTAGGCAAGGGTCTGCTCATAAACAGGTACCGCTTCCCCACTGCCCTCGGCGTTGAGGGTCAGCGAAGCCATATCACGCACCAGTTCAAGGGTGTCCACTTCACCAGTTCGGTAAAGCTTCAACAACCGGGCATCTGCGTACCCTAGCAGGAGGAAACCCTCTGTCACTTCGCTGCTATCTGGGCTCATTGCCGTGCTCCGTGATGGTGTGAAGAAAGTGCACCCTGAGGTGGCGGGTCGGTTAAGTAGAACGCACCCAGATCGTAAGATCTTGCGGTATGCAAGCCTTCTTCTCGACTCATGGCCTGACACGGCAAGGATCGTCACGCCTCTGCCACATCATTCAGTGGGCAAGCGACAGTGTAACCAGGGATCAAACGTACCGATCGCGGCCTTTCAAACACCCTGAAACGCAAAAACCCTCCTTGCGGAGGGTTTCTGGTGAAGATGGTGGGTCGTGTGGGATTCGAACCTACGACCAATTGGTTAAAAGCCAATTGCTTTTGATCCGCCGCTGCCCCTAGACGCAAGGCGTCCTGGTACGAAAACAAGCGGCCTCTAATGAACCCATTAGAGGCTGCGAATTTGAAAACCACATCTGCGATTTCGACCAAGGGCGGTACAGGTAAAACCACCAAGACCGCCAACCTAGGCGCTTTCTGTGCCGATGCAGGGCTACGAACCCTGCTGATTGATCTGGATCCTGTCCAGCCTTCCCTCTCGTCCTACTACGATCTCGTCGAGCCCGCCCCCTGCGGCGTCTTCGAGCTGATCGCCAGCAACGAGACCCGCCTCGATCGCATCGTCTCCAAGACCAACATCCAGAACTTGTCGCTGATCTATTCCAACGACCCGCACAATCACCTGATCAACCTCCTCCTGCAGGCGCCCGATGGCCGGCTTCGCCTGGCTCATCTCAAGGACATCTTTCAGAACGACTTCGACCTGGTGCTGATCGACACGCAGGGCGCCCGTACCGTGCTCCTAGAGATGGTGATGCTCGCTTCGGATCTCGCCGTTTCCCCCCTCCCCCCTGAAATGCTGTCCGCCCGCGAATTTAACCGCGGCACATTGCAGATGCTGGACGGACTCAGACCCTATGCCCGCCTTGGGCTGCCGGTTCCGCCCATCAAGGCTGTAGTGAATGGTCTGGATCTCACCTCGGACGCTCGCCAGCTGGACGCGACGATCCGCGAGACCTTCAGCGGTCATGCTGACATCCAAGTTACAAGCACCATCATGCCCAAAGCGGTCGTCTACCGAGAATCCGCGACCCGTGGCATCCCAGCTCATCGCCTTGAATACCGACAGCCTTCTGACCGGAAGGCCCCAGCGGCCCTGCAGGTCATACGTGACCTCGCCATCGAACTCTTCCCAGAGTGGACTGAGCGCTTCATGGCCTTGAACGAATCGGCCGTGCATGCCCTGGTGAGAGAGGGCAAGTGAGATGGACGCCAACAAGCAGAAGATCCTGGAGCGCGTCGCCAAGTGCTTCGCTCTGGCCAAGGACGCCGGCGCCGCGCCGAACGAAGCTGAGATCGCGCTGCGTCAAGCACGCAAGCTCATGCAGCAGCACAACCTCATGGATGCTGACGTCCAGGCAGTGCTGGCCAGCGAAGCAGTCGTTGCCACCGGCACACGCAAAGCGCCCGCCCATTGGCTTCACCAGCTCGCATTGGCGTGCGCCCAGGCATTCGATTGCGATCCCCTGGCCTTTCGCGATCAGCGCCTGGGGTGGGCCTTCAAGTTCGTCGGCATCGGTATCGGGCCTGAGATGGCCAGCTACGCCTATTCCGCACTCCACCAGCAACTCCTGGCCGCTCGCAAGGTGTTCGTCCGCAGTCAAACTCGCTGCAAGCTGGCCACCAAACGCCGCCGTGGCCAGGTCTTCGCCGAAGGCTGGATCGAAGCAGTTAGCGTCAAGGTCCACCAGTTCGCCAAGGGCAAACCAGACGAGACCCAGCGCGTCATCGATGCCTACCTGGCCGTTCACCATCCTGACCTGACCACCGTAGAGCTCGAGCACCTTGAGGCCAAAGGCCACGACGTGCGCGCGCGCTACCAAGGCTTTCAGCTTGGAGCTCACGCACAGCTTCACCGTTGCGTAGGCGAGCGGCATGACCGAGTTACACCGGGAGGTCAGCCATGAGCGTCATTCAGCTCCTGGAAGCCCCCGCCAACGATCACTCCACCTATGTCTCAGACGCAGAACGCGTAGCAGCCGGCTTGGTCCCGCCTCACTCCCAAGAGGCCGAACAGTCCGTCCTAGGCGGACTGATGCTCGACAACAGCACCTGGGACCTTATCGCTGACGTGCTACTGGAGGAAGACTTCTTCTTCCGCCACCACCAGCTCATCTTTCGGCGAATCGCCACGCTCGCCTCGCAGTCGCGGCCCTTCGATGTCGTGACCCTCGCGGAGGTGATGCCCGACGTCGATGAGGTGGGCGGCCTGGCCTATCTGGGGACCTTGGCCAAGGACACCCCCTCGGTGGCCAACATCGTCGCGTACGCGGAGATCGTCGCCCAGCGAGCGCACCTGCGCCGCCTGATCCTGCTGGGCTTTGCCAGCAGCCGCGAGGCGTCAGCTCCGGGTGCCAATGCCGCCGAAGTGCAGGAGCAGACCGAGCAACGACTGTTCGCGCTCGGGCAAGATCGTAAGGGCGCCGAGTTCTGCAACGTCACGGCAACGTTGAGCAAGCTGATAGACACCATCGACGAGCGCTTCAACAACCCGATGCCGGTGACGGGTGTTCCCTCGGGCCTAAACGACCTGGACACCCTCACTTCGGGATGGCAGGACACCGACCTAATCATCGTCGGTGCCCGCCCAGCCATGGGCAAAACCGCCTTCTTGCTCAACTGCATTACCAGTGCGCTCCAGCATGCGCAGAACAAATCGGTACAGGTCTACAGCCTGGAGATGCCGGCGGAGCAGCTGATGCTCAGGCTAGTGGCGATCATAGGTCGTATCGATGCCACGAAGCTCAAGAGCGGGCAACTCGAGGATGAGGACTGGCCGAAGTTGACCATGGCCGTCAACACCATCAACAGCTTTGGCGATCGCCTAGTCATCGACGACCAGGCCGGTCTGTCCCCCACGATGCTACGGGCCCGTGCTCGTCGGGCGGCGCGACGTTTCGGCCCGCCTGCCCTGATCCTGGTCGACTACCTGCAGATGATGCGATGCGAAGGTCAGGAGAACCGCGCCAACGAGATCGCCGAGATCTCCCGCTCGCTCAAGGCACTCGCCAAAGAGATGAAGTGCCCGGTCATCGCGCTCTCCCAGCTCAACCGGGGACTGGAGTCTCGACCGAACAAGCGGCCTGGCCTTGCCGATCTGCGTGAGTCCGGCGCCATCGAGCAGGACGCGGACGTGATCATGTTCCTGTACCGCGACGAGTACTACGACCCGGAAACCGAGTTCAAGGGCATTGCTGAGCTGATCGTTGGCAAACACCGCAACGGCGAAGTCGGCACGGTCCGCGCCGCCTTCATCGCCAAGCAGACGCGCTTCGAGAACCTGAGCGCGCAGGCCTGGCAGGAGATGAGCGCATGATCCCGCTGATCGATTTCACCACCGAGTCGCTGATCCCGCTGCTGCAAAAGCTCGCCATTGAGGGTTTGGAAAAATCACCCTGCCCCTCTGCGTGGTGGATGGAAGACAGCTTGTGGATCGAGGACGCCTGGCTTGCCGCGGGCCTGAACATCGAGCTGAATCACCTACCTCAGCAGTTGAAACCCAACGACTGGGCAAACCTGCTGGTCACGCAGGGGCTGGTATCGCGGCCGCAACGCTATGTACTCCACTACGACTCGAAGTTCGGAGGTCGCGCGCGCTGGCGTCATCTCGTGCGGGTCACCCAGGACGTGCTTTCCATCAACGTCATCGAGGCGGCCTACCCATGGCATCTCTACGAGATTCAGGACCATCCATTCATGGAATGGGGAATCCCCGGGGATACGCATGCCACACGTCCTCTGACGAGCCTCTGGCGTTTAGGTCTGCTGCTTCCCGATCCCGCCACGCTTGATTCGTATCGTCGGCCGTCTTCAGTCCTGCCAGTTCCTCATGCAGTGATAGCCACTTATCACGCGGCGATAGTTGCCGGATCTGATCGGGCAGCCAGGAGTGACGACGAATGAGCGCGTACTCGATGGCTTCCAGACCTGCCAACGTCCAACCTTGGGCTAGAGCTAACGCATCACCCAATGCGCAAAGGCAGAAGGTCTGCTCGTACCACTCACGCGCGGCGATGTGCTCATCCTGGCCAAAGCGTGCCTCGGCCTCTGCCCATATCGCTTCGGCCAATTCGCTGTACGTCTGTACCTCTTTAAGTTTCATGCCGGACCTCCTGTGGTCTGGGTGGGTTTGGGTCGCACCGCCGACCTTACCACCGGATGCGTCCGGCACCCTTTCGCGCTCGGTGGCCACCGCCACCAGGCCGGTGCTTCTTCCCTGCCCTCCCCTCCTATCTGTCGCCGGCGGGAGCCGGCAAGGAGCTGCTCGATGAGCCCGCAAGCCATGTTGTCTGGGGTTACCCACCAGTGCCGCAATTGCGGCCATCACCTCTGCCGCCGCCCCCTTACCGCTGATGAGTTCATAGCCTGCAGCGTCTGCCATTCGCTCGACGTGGAGCCCCTGCAGCTCGTCGAGCAGCCCGCACCTGGTCCCTTCCACGACACCACCGTTGTCTTCCGCGTCGCCGGCTCCCGGAATGACGCGGCAGGACTGATCAAAACCCTGGACCTGCTGTTCAAGGACGATGGTCTGGCCGAGATCGTTGCCATTGAGTCGGGCAACCAGCTCCAGCAACGGGCGGGAGGCCAATGACATGCTCCCCTATCACACCCCTGAGCAGGATCTCCCCTCTCATAACGGTCGCGAACGTGACCGGCAAAGGCTGAGTGCAGCGCTGAACGAATTCCTAGCCCAGGGTGGCCAAGTCGTCGAAGTGAAGCCGACCGAGCGCGCCGCCAGCGGCCCGAGCTTTGTCATCAGCGCACAGCGCGAGGAGCTGCGTCTGCTGGCCGAGTCGAAGCCGGCAACCGAAGTTTCTGATGAGGACCTGGTGCGGCTCCTTCGAGCCCGCGCCTTGCTCGGGGACACCCTGCGCACCGCATCCAAGCGCCTGCAGCAGCCCCTAGAGCGCTGCCATGCCCTTGCCCGGGCGCATCGCTTGCCTTTCAAAGTGGGGTACGTCAAGGGAGGTAGTCGAGCATGAAAGCAATCGACATTTCCTCTCCCGTTATCCGCTATCACGGCGGCAAATTCAGACTGGCGACCTGGATCATCAAGCACTTTCCAGCCCATACCTGCTATGTGGAGCCGTTCGGCGGAGCCGCGGGTGTCCTCATGCGAAAGCCTCGGAGCTACGCGGAGGTCTACAACGACATTGATGGACAGGTAGTTAACCTGTTCCGGGTGATCAGGAACGACAGCCAGCTGGAAGCTCTTATCAGCAGACTCTCGTTTACGCCCTACGCCCGTGCTGAGTTTGAGTTGGCGTGGGAGCCCTGCGATGACCCTATTGAGATGGCCGCGCGCTTAATCGTACGGGCGCAGATGGGCTTTTCTAGTGCGGGAGCCACCTGTGGCCTAACAGGTTTTCGCACTGACACACGTCGCAGCTACGGCACTGCGCAACACCTTTGGACGCGCTTCCCCAATAGCCTTAGAGCGGTTGGAGAAAGGCTCGCAGGTGTTCTGGTCGAGAATCGTCCTGGGCTGGACGTGATGGCCGCTCACGATATGCCTACCACGCTGCACTACGTCGACCCGCCTTATCTCCATCAGACGCGCGTCCGAGGCCAACAGCCTGATCGCTACTACGCCCATGAAATGAGCGATGAGCAGCACATGGAGCTGCTCTGTGGCCTCAAAAGCCTGAAAGGCATGGTCGTGCTATCCGGCTATCGGAGCGAGCTCTACCAAAGCAGCTTGGCTGATTGGACGCTGATTTTAACGAAAGCTCTGGCCTCCGGCCAAAGCGGTAATGGGGAGCGTGAAGAGTGTCTCTGGCTGAACCCCGCCTGTAGCCACAACCTCACGCAACTACGCCTTCCGCTGGAATGGGGGGTGCCTGCATGACGACCCCCGCCCATGCGCTACGTGGTGCCAACAAGAACCTGCAGGACCTGGTCGCGTTCGCCCTGGACGAGGGCTGGATCGTCGCCCGTACCAAGGGCGGCCACGTCAAGTTCTTGAAGGTTGGCTACTGCCCCATTTTCACGTCTTTCACGCCCAGCGATCGCCGCGCCGGCCTCAATGCCCGCGCCCAGCTGCGCCGTGCCCAGCCTATGAACGAATTGGACCAGACCCTATGACTACCGCAACCAAGCGCAAGCCATCCGTACGGAAATCTGCAACAGAGGATGAGAAGTTCGTCGTCCGCTTTCCCAAAGGACTGCGTCCTCAAATCGCTGAGGCGGCCAAGCAGGCCCATCGCTCGATGAACGCCGAGATCATCAGCCACATGGGCCGCACGCTCGAGCTCGAGGATGAGGTCTTTCGTCTGCAGCGCGTGATCGACCAACTGCTGGCCGCCAATGATGAGCCCAGCCGGCCGGCAGCTCGTGCTGCTCAGGAGATCCACGCATGAGCAAGCCCAGCAACGAAGCGGTCACTCAACGTCTGTTGGCCGGTGGCTTCCCTGGATCGAGCGCTCCTGTGGCACGCCTGGCGGATCCGATCAAGGAAACGCCCATGGTCCTCACGCTGGATGAGTTGGCCCCTTACAACCGCAACCCCCGAACCACCCGAAACCCGCTGCACGATGAGATCAAAGCATCCATCCAGGCCCGGGGGTTGGACACGCCTCCGCCAGTCACCAGACGGCCTGGTGAAGAGCACTTCATCATTCGTACCGGCGGCAACACCCGCCTGGCCATCCTCAATGAGCTGTGGAAGGAAACGCGGGACGAGCGCTACTTTCGGATCAATTGCCTATTCCGCCCGTGGTCTGACCGCGGCGAGATCGTCTCGCTGACCGGCCACCTCGCAGAGAATGATCTGCGGGGCAACCTCATGTTCGTCGAGCGTGCGGTCAGTATCGATGCTGCCCGTGAGCTCTATGCCCAGGAAGCCGGCCGAGAGATCTCTCAGCGGGAGCTTGTAAGGAAGCTGGCTGAGGATGGCTATCGCATATCCCAGTCCCATATCAGCAGGATGCAGGAGACCTTGCGCACTTTGGTACCCGCTATTCCAGCATTGCTTTACTCAGGCTTGGGCAAGCCTCAGATCGAAAAGCTACTAAACCTGCGCAGCGCAGCGCTCAAGGCCTGGGTAGGCTTTAACGCTCAGGAGACAGACTTCGAGTTGCTGTACCAGGAAGTACTCAACGGCTTCGATGGTCACACCGACAACTTCGTCTTCGAGACTATCCAAGACGAGCTAATCGGCCAGATCCGTAGAGCGCTGAATGTCAGCTACGAAGAAGTCCTCAAGGCGATCCTCGATCATCAGGACAGTAGCCGCCGCTCGCAGCTCGTCGGGGTGCAGGTACCCGATGGCCAGATTCCTCAGGTTCCTGCTACCGGTGCTCTACCTCCCGCGCCTGGCAACAGCCTTACGCTGGAAAAGTCTTCTGGAACGCCCAGCAAGCAGAAGCAGGGAGATGTCTCCCCTTCCACACCACCGCCACTACCGGAGCGTACCGGTGGCTCCGGCGCAGTCGACACCACTCCGCCGCAGCACACCCCGCCGGATCCTGAGCAGCTCTCTGAAGAAGAGCGCGCCGCTCGCCTGAACGGCCACATCGTCACGCCCGATGGCATTGGTCAGAAGGTAAGGGACGTTCAGCGCCGCATCGCAGCCGAGCACGGCGAGACCCTGCCTGACTTCAACAGTGATGCCCTGCGTGCGATCCCGGTCCAAGCCGGCGGCCTGCATGCCATCTCGGATGTCTGGTACATCGAGCGTAACACCGACACTCCTGAGGAGTTGCGCAAGGTCCTGCGAACGCTGGTCTTCGAAATTGCCCAGCTGTGCGACGTTCCTGGTGAGCTGCTCAAGCCCACCGATTTCGCACTCGGCTTCACGCTTTCTACCCCTCAGTCAGAGCTGACCGCACGCGGAACAACGTCTTGGCAATTCCTGCAGTCGTTGACCGGCATGTACAGCTACGTGGTGTCGCGTGATCCAGACACTGCCGAGGAGCTCAAGGCAAGCATCGCGGAAGAGAACGCGACCTTTGCCATGAACCTGGGCCAATTGCTCCTTGGCGATCCCCTTTTCGATAGCAAGCCAGCCAGCACCGAAGGCCGCATGACCGATGCCGCCGTCGTGAAGTTGTTCCGGGTGATCCGTCTCGCCCGCCGGCTGATCGAACTCGAGGCCGGGCAGTAGCCCGGTCACCTTCTGGACCTGCATTAGGAAGTCGCATATGTCCACGAAGTACAACCCCATGAACCAGGCGCTGATGGATTTGATCCTCCATCACTTGCGCAACGGCCAGGTCCAGCGCTGCCTGGACATTGGCCTGGACGTTGAAGTCTTGAACCTGCTGCGTCAGCCCCAGGCGCACAGCATCCTGAAAAATGCCCCAGCGCGCTGGTGCAAGATCCAGATCGATCTCGACATGGTCAAGAAGCTCTTGGAGAACTGCGAACGCGATGAGCGCGAGACCCGCCTCGTGCATCGCGCCATCCAGCTGGGTGCCACCAACGGCATGATCCGCGAGTTCTTCGGCATGGCCCCCAGCGAGATCAGCGTGGTGCGCCAGCTTCTGAACGTTCCCGGTCGCTCCGGCCGGGTGGCAGGGCTCAACGATACCGATCAGGTCTGGTATCGCTTTCTGGACCTGATGAGCGCTCATGAGGTGGATCACAAGGACGCAATCGCTCTGCTCGACATCTGCATGATGATCACCGAAGAGCTCAACGGCCCCTTCGAGTCCATCAAGGACAAGCACGATCAGATCACCCTCGGCCTCATCTGGAATCTTGTACAGACCTGGCTCAACGAAGGCCTATACCCGCCCAAGATTGCCCGGGCACCGCTCTTGCTGATTTCAGATGCTCGGAAGCGGCGTGATCGGCAGCTTGGTGATGAGCAAGCCGCTGGCGATGCCCTGCCCCAGGTACAAGAAGAGGATCAGTCCGCTGCCCTGGGGCAGATGAGCTTGATCGAGCTGGATTCGGCAGAAGGCGACAATAGGTGAAAACCACTGCTCCACGCGGCTCCCATCTACTCGGTCGCGCCCTAGACGTTGCAGCGTCACACCTGAACGTCCATGTCCAAGCACAGCGCGACTACAAGCAGAAAACCGGCGAAGACCTACCCAAGGAATTCGCCGGCATCGTTTTCAGCGGTAACCCTCACGAGACCGTTCCTCGCCGACTGCTGCTCGATGATCGCCTCTCGCCCCTTGAGCGCAATGCCTGGCAGGTGTTTCGCCTGCTCATGAATGGTGATGGGGTCACTGCATTCCCAACCTACGATCAGCTGCGTCCCCACCTAGGCAATAACCCAGGCCGTCCTGCTTCGCGTGAGACCGTGGCCAAGGCTCTGACCGTACTGCGCCTGACTCGCTGGCTGAGCCTCGGCCGCCGTGTTCGCGACGCGATTACCGGCCAGGTCCAAGGCAACATCTACATCCTGCACGACGAGCCGGTGGCCTACTCCGAGGCCATACAACTCGATCACGACTTCCTGCCACTCGTGGCTAACGGCCTGGAGCACACCAACACCTCAGTCCGCGAGATCGCCGGCCTGACCTTTGACGAGATGCTGGTCAGCGAGACCCAGGACCTGCCCACCCGCGTGGAAGTGTTCAGAGAGCGCTTCCGCGCCCAGGGGCTTGAAGATCCGGCGCGTACGGCGGCGGCGCCCGCTGAGTTCGGATTCCGAACTCCGGTCTTGGCAGCTATGAATCACCTGAGTTCGGATTCCGAACTCAGTCAAAAAAGCCCTGTTGATCAGGTCCTGAGCCTCAGTTCGGATTCCGAAATCAGTGCAAATCAGGGGGTTTCGCCCTTAGTTCGGAATCCGAACTCATCTAGTACGTATACGAATACAAATACTGATGTATCTAAAAGCTCTGTACTGCGCGAGCAGGCAGACGCGGACCTTGTGTGGCCGAGCGCCTATCAACGGATGACGTTGGAGCAGCAGCAGCGGGCCCAGCTCGCGATCCTGGCCGTTTCCGCTGACATTCGAGCTGCCCTGGTCAAGCAATGGGGCGTTCGCTGCGCCTCGGGCGGGGTAGCGAAGCCTCTGGCCTACCTGATGAAACTCATCCAGAAGGCCCAGACCGGTGACTTCAACGCCGATTGGCACCCAGCCGCAGTTAAAACCGCCGCTCCAGCCACGCCAACCCAACCTCCTTCGTTGCCGGCAGTTCCGCGGTTTGAGCCAGCGCCGATTCAACCCAGAGCCGTAGGTGACGCTCAGACCGGCCGTGATGCATTGAAAGACATCCGGAAGCTCATGGGTCAGGGGGGCAATCAATGATCTCCCTCTTACAAACAACGTCTACTCAAGATGATGCCAGTGGCATCACATGGATCCAGGACGCTCGGGGTGATGCCACTGGCATCACGTGGGCCCTGGACGATCGGAGTGATGCCACTGGCATCACTTGCACACTGGAAGGCCAGAGTGATGCCACTGGCATCACTTGCACACTGGAAGGCCAGAGTGATGCCACTGGCATCACTTGCGCACTGGATGGCCGGGCTGATGCCACTGGCATCACTTGCGCCCTGGATGGCCGGGCTGATGCCACTGGCATCACTTGCGCCCTGGATGGCCGGAGTGATGCCACTGGCATCACTCGCACACTGGATGGCCGGGCTGATGCCACTGGCATCACTTGCGTCCTGGATGCTCTTGGTGATGCCAGTGGCATCAACCTCGCTATTGCCGCCGGCACACAACCTCCTCGCACCCAAATACGGTTTTCCGCTGCCCTCCAGCGCCAGTCTCGGCACCCTGCCCGAGCGTCATCTCACAACCCAAGGAATCCTTCTCATGGCTGATACCTTCCAGCTCAACCTGGGCTCGCTCAGATCGAGCGTCAATCTCACCCTGCATACCCATCACGCTTCCCGCCTCTGGTTCGGTCGGCAGCGCTCCGACAACAAGCCCGGCATGATCGGCTTGTCCGGCTTCTCCAACATCATCAACCGCATCTCCGCCGGCGCCGCCAAGGACGATCCCTACTCCGATCTTTTCCTCATCATCATCGAGGACAAGATTGAGGAGTCGGAGCAGCAGCTGACCGCTATAGATGAGCGACTGGACCAGGTCATGGCCATGCTGCCCAAGCAGCTGGACGTGGGGACCAACCTGTCGATCCAGCCCCTCAAGTTGCCGCTGTACCTGAACTCGCCGCTGGCGTTCAAGGGCGTGTACCTGCTCACCCGCTATGACGAGCTGGTGCGCCGGATCCTCCTGGCCGCGCACATCGGCCTGATCGACAACGGCTCCAAGGAAGGCTGGCTGGACGAAGGCGCCGCCGTGCTGCGCCGCCTGTACGGCGTGGGCCAGCGCTACAAGGGCTACAGCGGTGCGTCGCGCGACGACATCGCTGCCAACAACGCCCGAGCGACCAATGCCAAGGAGATGTACGGCTTCCTGGAAATGCCCCAGGACGTGCTTGAGGGCACCCGTCGTAGCAAGTTCGCCCCGGCCATCCAACGTCCAGGCGATGCTCCGGCCAGCTCCAGCAGCGGCGATGACGGCTTCGATGGCGACTCCGCCGACGAGGATGAGCATTTGGGCGGTATGACCAGCTCCCACGCCGCTACCGAGATGAGTGAGGCCTGATTGCCATGGCACTGCAACAGTCCACTCAGGGTGCGAGAACAGCAGGCCTGCAACAGGCTGCCTTCCAGCCCCTACAACAGGAAGTCTTCGCGAACCTGCAACACGCTCCCTTCTACAAAGGGCTTTTAAAACCCTTTAAAGGTAAGGGGGAGCTGGACCAGTTGGCCGAGCAGTGCCGTTCCCTTGAGGCCAATCTGAACACCCTGGCCCAGGAGCGGATCCTCGCTCAGGCCCAGCGCTTCCCCTTCACGCTCTTGCCGATCCGGATGACCCACCAGCACACCTCGGCTGGCCCAGTCTTTCTGCGCTGGCAGCAGAGTGGGACACGGAAGATGGGCGTGGGGCTCTGGGCGGACCTGTGCCGCCACGACCTGGTCACCGAAACACTGCTCCAGGACCTGCACGCCATGGAGCTGCAGCGCATTGCTTTGAATATGCAAATCAGCCTGGTCCATGCCATCGAGCGGCAGGCCAATGAGTGCGCCGAGAAGATGGCCCAGGCCACGGCCGTTTACACCGAACGGCTGCAACAGATCATCCAATCCCGCGGCGAAGACGCCGCATCCCAACAGGAGGCCTGACATGGGCACAGCAGTAGTATGGGAAGGCAACATTGGCTCCGCACCCGAGTACAAGCGGTTCCAGAAGGACAATCAGGATCCGCGGCACCTGCTCCGGCTGAACGTCTATTTCGATAACAGCATCCGCCTGCAGGACGGCTCCTACGAGGATCGCGGCGGCTTCTGGGCCAACGTCGAGCTCTGGCACCGCGACGCGGAAAGCTATAGCCGGCTGTACCAGAAAGGAATGCGCGTGTTGATCGACGGCCGGGCGGTCTTGGATACCTGGAAGGATGGCAACGGCGTAGAGCAAGCGGCAATGAAGGTCCAGGCCAACCGGATTGCGTTCCTGCCGCAGCGGATCGAATCCATCACCTTGGGCCAGGGCACAGGGCAGAGTCAGGCGCGACCGGTCACGAACGCCTCGGCACCTGCTCGCGCGCCGGCCTCGACCGGTGACGACTTCGACGACGAAATCCCCTATTAGGGCCCCCTCGAAAAATTCGGCGCCCTCAGCGTGAAGCTGCCGGAAGACAGGGCTCACTCAGCGTGGGCCTGTCGCCCGGGACGGGCAGCGGCAGAAAAGTCGCGCCACTACGTGAAGCTGCCGGGAGATCTACCGCACCCCTCGTGTCTCCCAGCCACCAGCTCACCCTCATGGTAGTCAGGACTGCAACACGGCGTGGGACTCCCGTGCTATCAACCGCGACCGCCGTCGTTCAGTGAAAAACGCGAAGCCATGGTAATCCGCGCGTGGGACGAACGCGTTAGAACGTCGGCTCCGTGCTACCAGTCAGTCGCTGACAGATGTGTATGTAGCCTTGCTTGTCAGACCTTTGATCCGTGGTTCAACACTGCACGTCGCTTGAAATTGCAACGTTGATGAAATTTTCACGTTTGCGTTGTCAGGGTGAAGCGAAACGTAAAAACGCTCCACGGTCCGCATTTCCGTCCCCGCTTCGTAGCAGTCCTTTTCCTGCTGCGCTAGCTCGAATACCCATAGCTTGGCCCTTATGGCATGACTTTCGGGTGTCAGAGGCGACTGAATAAAACGTATGACTAAATACGTATTGCGATAATTGACAACTGCCTGCGCCGGCTAACGCCTTGCCTTGCCTGTTGAAGCTCTCTATCCAGGTAGCTCTCATGTCCCTCAGCAATTCCTTTAGCAATATAAGCGTGCGCGCCAAGCTTACCCTCGGCTTCTCTTTGCTCATCGGCATGATTTTGCTGGTCGCCTACACAGGCTGGCAGGCCACCGATACCCTACGCGATCGCAGCGAGCGAATCAGCGATATTTCCGGATTCAGCAAAGTTGCCCGGGACATGCGCATCGAACGTTTGGTGTACCTCCTTAAGGGCGATGATGACCAGGCCGGCAAGTGGCTTGCCGCTCTTGAAAAAACTGAAAAACAGTTACAGACGATCGACCCACACTTCCGCTCGCCGGTTAATAGAGCGTTGCTCAATGAAGCCAATATCACGCTCAAGCGCTACCGAGAATTCCTGAACAGTACAGTTGCTGCCACTCGTGATCGCGAGGCGGCACGCAAGGTGGCTACCACATCCGCTGAGGCGGCTAATGCTCAGTTAGTAGCGCTTTCAGAGGCTGCAAACGCTGAAGCCGAGGGTGGCGAAGATCGTAAGAAGGTCACAGCTCTCTTCATTGGTATCCAAAAGATGCGCCTTGCCTTCCGCGGCTATGCAATGCAGCCGAACAAGGACGCCGCAGATACTGCACAAACAGCAATTGGCAGCGCATTAGCCCTAAGCCAGGGTCTTATGGCTAGCAGCCTACCGCGTGACAACGTCCAGAACTTGATCAACGCGGTCTCTGAATACCAGAAGCGCTTGCAGGATCTGATTGACCTGCAAGCGAGGGTTGATGAAGCCCAAGGGGGTATTACAACCTCGATCACAGCGATTCTTTCCATCACAGATAAGCTGACCGACATCCAAACGGAGCTCCAAGCGTCCGACGTCGCCGATGCGCGTCAGAAATTGGTGATATGGCTCGCCGTTGCGATCGCTCTAGCACTGCTGGGCGCCTGGTTGATCACCCGATCCATCGTGGTCCCGCTGAAGGAGACCGTTGCGTTGGCAGAAACCGTCGCCAGCGGCGACTTCACACCTCAACTAAAGGTGACGCGCAAGGATGAACTGGGTGATCTGCAGAACAGCATGCAACGTATGACGACCAACCTTCGCGGCCTAATTGGCGAGATGAGGGATGGTGTCGTACAGGTCGCTAGCGCTGCCGAGGAACTGTCGGCGGTCACGGAGCAAACCAGTGCTGGCGTGCACTCTCAAAAGATTGAGACCGACCAAATCGCCACTGCCATGCAGGAAATGACGGCAACCACGCACGAAGTTGCGCGCAACGCCGGTGAGGCTGCTAAATCTGCACAAGACGCCAGCCAGCAGGCCATTCAAGGGGATGGAGCGGTCAAAAAAGCGGTCGCACAAATCGAACAGCTTGCTAGCGAAATGGGCGCTACTAAAGCGGCCATGACTGCGCTGCGAGCCAACGCCGAGAGCATCGGCGGTGTCCTGGATGTCATCAAAGCCGTTTCCGACCAGACGAATCTGCTCGCGCTCAACGCTGCTATCGAAGCCGCTCGCGCTGGTGAGGCTGGGCGTGGATTTGCTGTTGTCGCCGATGAAGTGCGCGGACTCGCGCAGCGCACGCGCTCCTCGACTGAAGAGATCGCTCAGCTCATCATCGTGTTGAATCAGAGTACTGACCATATGGCAGTCGTGCTCGAGCAGAACATGCAACTGACTGATAGCAGCGTCGTCCTTTCACGCGAAGCGGGTGAGATGCTCAGACGCATTACGCAATCGGTGAAGAACATCGAATCAATGAACGATCAGATTGCCTGTGCAGCCGAGCAGCAGAGCGCTGCGGGTGAAGAAATCAGCCGAAGCGTCACCAACGTCCGCGACATCTCAGATCAGACCGCAGCGGCCAGCGAGGAAACAGCCTCCTCAAGCATGGAGCTTGCACGCATAGGTGTTCGGCTGCAGGAGATGACCACCCGCTTCAAGGTTTAGGTAGTCCACGACGGAAGAGGCAGCGGAGCGCTGCCCCACTTACTGGGAGCAAAAGACTTCCTGTAACGGTACAGGCTTCCAGGCCTGGCCGGTCTTACATGCCCGTCGCCTTACTTCGAGCGATTGCTCAGCAATAGTGATGAAACCCTCCGTCCTCAGATAAGGGTTTCGACTGGCCGCCCGCGGAGCCTGAGCAAACTATCGGCATATCGCTACTGCCAATAGAGCTCTCATGAGTCAGCCGACGCTCCGTAACGCTCCAGGCACCATCCAATTGCTCCAACGTGCCGTTTTTGACGGCTACGACTTCGGTTTGAAGATGCCCTATCTCGAGGGAGCCAACCGTCTGCTGACGAGCCGCGGCGGCACCTTCATTCGCCGCGGTGAGCATCCCCTTTCCGGGTATTGGCGGCTGCCTCAGCGGCGGCTGCTGGAGGACTTGGACGTGCTCTTTCACCAGCTGGGGGAGCTGGCCGATGGTCGCTTTGTGCAGGACTGGTCGGGCTTCAGCCGCAAGATCGCCGACGCCCAGGCCGATGTCCGACGAGACCTCTTCATTTGGGGGATGCGACTGCGGATCGCGCCGCTGTCCAGTGGCGGCGTGGTGCTGTCCGGGGACTATCACCCGGGGTGTGTGGCCGTGGCCAAGCGCATGCAGGGCCTCTTCCTCTCCACCAGTCGCGCCTGGCGGGTGCCAGCTTCGGCAGAGCTGCTACGCAGTAACCTCATCCTGGAGCTGGGGCTGCTCGAGGAGCAGTTCGAAATGCTCGACGTGCTCCAGGAGCTGCTGTCGGATGGCTCGGTCAGCGCCGCCCGTGACGTCACGGCGATGTCGATTGGTGGACCGCCACAAGAGCGAAGCGCGGCGTCCGCCGACGAGGACTGCGCGGCGGACATATACCTGGCCGCAGTGCCCGACATCGCCAAGACCAGCTGGACACTGCAGGCCATCGAGGCCGAGCTCAAGCCGTATTCGCTGATGTCCCACCAGCCCGCGGGGATCAGACACCTGTTGCAGCGGACCAGCGCGCTGCTTGCCGATGACATGGGCCTGGGCAAGAGCCGGCAGGCGGTGATCGCCGCCGGTATCCAGTCTGCTGGCCGCCAGATCCTGGTGGTGGTCCTGGCCAGCCTGGTGATCAACTGGGAGCGGGAGATCCAAGCGGTCTATCCGGACGCGCGAATCGCCCGGCAGCGGTATCAGGCTGATGCCCAATGGGTAATCGTCAATTACGAGCGACTGGGCGACTTCGTCGCGCTCGCCGATCAGTTCGCCGTGATGATCATCGACGAGGCCCACCGGCTGAAGGAGCCCACAGCCGCCTGGACGCGCAACGGCTTCGACATCGCCGCCAAGGTGCCCAATCGCTACCTGCTGACCGGCACGCCGGTGCTCAATCGCGAGTCCGAGCTCCACACGTTGCTGCGCTTGTCCGGTCACCCTATCGGGCAGTTGCCGCTCAAGGACTTCTGCGAGCGTTTCGCTGGCAGCTCCGAATTTCGCCAGGGGCTGCGCGCCGAAATCGGCGACTGGATGCTGCGCCGGCGCAAGGACGTGCTACCCGACCTCAAGGGCAAGCAGCGGCAGACTGTGCCGGTGGTACTCAATGAGGCGCAGCAGGTTGAGTACAACGCTATCCGCAATGCCGACCAGCCGGTGTTCGCGAGGCTGGGCCGGCTTCGCCAGCTCTTGGAGCGCGTGAAGGTGCCGGTGGTGATGGAGCTGCTAGGCGAGCTGGATCCCGAGGACAAGGTGATCCTCTTCTGCGAGTACAAGGAGACGGTCATGACGCTGAAGCAGCTGTGTGAGGCCGCAGGCTCGGGATGCGTCACCCTGGTGGGCACTGACAGCCTCATGAAGCGGCAGAAGGCGATAGATCGCTTCCAGCAGGACGCCGATTGCCGGGTCTTCGTCGGCACGACGTCAGCGGCCGGTACTGGCAACAACCTGACCGCAGCCAACTACGTGTTCTTCTTGGGACTGCCCTGGACGCCGGGGCTGCAGGACCAGGCCGAGGACCGGGCCTACCGTAATGGGCAGCGGCGCCTGGTGGTGGTCAAGATCCCGCTGGTGGAGAACAGCATCGATCTGCAGCTGTGGCAGATGCTGCAGGACAAGCGGCGAATTGCTCAGGACCTGACCGACCCCGACGCCGACGCCGACGCCGACGCCGACGCCGACGCCGTCAGGCAAGCACAGCAGCAGCTTGCTAGGGTCGTAGCAGCCTAAGCATCCGTAAAACTTTGACCCAAGAACTCCATGACCGTCTAGCTACTGAGTGCTAGCGTAAGTGTGTCGCCACCACCGTGGCATCCAGGAGCAATGCGTATAAGCAAGTTTCCCGAGATCGACGCTATCAACAGCAAATACCACTACCAGGACACCCACAAGGGGGGAGCCGGTGATTGGGATAAGGTGTCCTGTGGTCAGCACGGAAACTATAACGAACTCGCGTACATCCTCGAACACCGGCTCCTGCCTGAGGTAGGCGTGGGTAAGAAGGCACAGGCAATAGCGGCGATCGAGAAAACCTGCCGCTTGCGTAATGGCTTTTCTCGTACCGAGTTTTATGCATCACTTGAGAAGGAGCTCAACATCAAATTGCCAGACCCCAAACACCCCGATGATGACGACAAAACTCACCGTTAGGTAATGAACGCTACGTCGCCTTCCCAGGTCTAGTGCCGGGAGTGCTCCAACTTGTCTCTTCAGGTTGGCAAATCTGAAGGCTTCGAACTGAGTTCGCCTCCGCCCCGTGCGAAGGCTTTTTTTTGCCTGCTGCTAACCTCTTTCGCTCTAGATACGGTTATCTCCTGCTTTCAGCTAGGCATGCTGGCGCCTTGAACCCCATCATGAATTGGGGCCACGCCGCACATGACCTGGAAGCTCTCCACCCTCTCTCCGCTGACACTCGCCGCCGCTTTGGCGGGCGGCGTTGCGCACGAATCCGCACCACCAGCCACCGGTCCAGACAGCCGGTGCTGGAATCGCGGACGCTCTCCTCGTCCGAGGCTAATCAGCTGGTGCCGCTCGCTAACCTCCCCAGCTCCAGATACGGTTTCCTACTGCTCTGCGGGCAACGTCCCGGCACCCTAAGCCCATCAGAATCCGGGCTTCACTGCATCCAGCTTGAGATTGGTAGGACCTTCTACCGATCGTGGAGCGAAAGTGCATGGCCCCATTACAGGAGAGGGTCATGCAGTTCCGGGATGAGCATCAAGAAATGATCTGTACACACCGCCACAGCCTCATTCTGAAAGCACTGATGCAGCTTGAGGACCTCCGGCAGCTGTTAACTGCTTCGCTCACCCTAAAGGACATCCTCAAGCCACAAATGCTTGAGGAGCACCTGGTCGACTTGATCAATGATTTTGCTCATAGCGCGATTGAGGAAGGCATCGTAGTGCCCAAGCTCATCCAAGATGCCGTACTGGATGAGCTTGAAATGAATCCCATCACGCTGGATGAAATCGATGCTGTGCTCAGCGCTCCGCTCAGCGCAACGTCCTTAGCCTATGTGCGCCTTCGCCATGCTCAACAGGCGAGCACGCCGCAGACAGGTTCTGAGGAATAGGACTCCATCGAGCGATATGGACTGACGGTAAATCTCCCGATAGACATCAGGCATTTTAGGATCGGGGGTTTCGTTGACTACCATAGTCACCGTTTGCTTTTCGGGCTGCTCCTTGGATATCTCATGGTCGTGAAACGACAGGTACAGTTTGGAGGAGCGACTGGTTGGTACTTCGCCAGTCTTTTTCCTTGAGATGTACTGGCGCACTCCCCTGGACGTCACCTCAAAGTCCTGACACTTCCCTGTGATCGCAGCAGCTAACCCCTGTTGATTCTTCATGATCTCGAAACCGGTCATGGCTTGGGCTTCAGTCAAGTAGGCGAAGGCTAGTGGCAGGTTGTATTTGGTCACACCCGCATACTCAAAGGCCCTATTGGCGCCAAAATCCTTCAGCATGTTTTCCCGCGCGTAATCCGGAAGGGCGAGCCCAATCCGCTTTTCAAGGAAATCGATCACCAGATCCGCGTTCTCCAAAAAGAAGCGCTTCAGATCGGCTGCTACGGCCCCCGGGTGCTTTTTCCCACCTGCTCTATCAAGCCTTTGAGGATTGGCGAGCGGACAGATCTGGTAGCGCTCCTGACTGTACTCAGCCAAGCCAGCAACGCTGAAAGCTACATGGGCCGCATACAACGTCTTGGCCACCGTGTTTTTCACGATCCTATTGCGCAGATGGACAGGATTCTTACAACTGGGGCACAGCGCATAGCACTTGGTTTCCCCATCGCGGATCTGCACATAGGGATGGGCTCGTTGGGTCGCCTTGTGGTAGCTCGACTCACTCAGACTGATGGGGTTATCTGGATCGCTCAGCACGCTGAAAACGTTCATTAAGGTATTCCTAGAGGCAGTACGGCTGACTTAAATCTAACCTCTTTCGGCCTAGATACGGTTATCCCCTGCTTCTCTCGAGCTGTGCTGGCACCGTGAGCCCCACTACAAACTGGGGCCTCACCGCACATGATCTGGAAGCTCACGACCCTCTCGCCGCTCGCCTTCGCCGTCGCATTGGCAGGCTGTGCCCAGCAGGAGCCTGCGCCCAGCGCACCCGGCCCCGACAGCTCGCGCAATCCAGAGCTGCTACAGCCTGATCTCTATCCGAAGGGCGCTGTGTCAGAGCCCCAGGTCCGGTACGGCCGCTACACCTTGGTCAACACCGCGCCGGAGACCGAGCAGCGGGACCTGATGGCCCAGATCATCGACGTAAACATCCCGGCCAACATGAAGCCGACCGTTCGCGACGCGATGCAGTACGTGGTCAATCGCTCCGGTTATAGCCTGTGCGGCCCCGAACAAGGGCACGTAAACATCCTCTTCACCCGGCCACTGCCGGCCGCCCAGTACAAGCTCGGTCCAATGAGCCTGCGCAATACCCTGCAGGTGCTGGCCGGCCCGGCCTGGCAGGTCAAGGTCGACGAGGTTGTGCGGTCGGTGTGCTTTGTACTGCGCCCGGGATACCAGCTGCCGGAGGGCCAGCGCTTCGCTGCTGCGCCAGCAACGGCTCCGTCTACGACCACCGTGATGCCGGCGCCGACCCCGTCCAGCTCGCCGGTCACCGTCGCCACCGTACCAGCCGCTAAGCCGTTGGAGACGCACACCAAGTTGGCTAAGCCGGTACCGAACGCTACGTCCACACAGACAGTCAAACCTATGCCCGCCGGCGCGGCGCTGACATCCGCGCCGGTCAATGCGCCTGGGGAGGCCTTGCCTGTCAGGCAATCTCCGAATGCCTCCTCGGCGAAGGGCGCTCCTGCCAAACCCGCTGTCGCTGCGCTATCGACTGCCAAGCCGACTGCTACCCGCGCCGCTACCGTCGTCACCTCTGCAGCCAAGCCTTCAGCCGCTGCTGTCTCCACCCCTTCCAGCGCGTATGCCCTGCCCTCGGTCCGCCTGACCGAACCGGCCTCGGCCATGACCCAGACCTGGGATGCGCCCATTGGCAGCACCCTCCGGCAGTCCGTCGAGGCCTGGGCCAAGCGTGCAGGCTGGCAGGTGGTCTGGGAACCCGATGACCTGGACTACCCCATCGAGGCCGCCCTGCACTTCCGCGGCACCTTTGCCGAAGCCGTCGCACAGGTCTTCCCGCTCTACGACGGCGCTCGCCGTTCCTTCATCGTGGATGGCAATTCCAGCCAGCGCATCGTGCATGTTTCCGAGAGGAAGAAGTCATGACCCACCCCCTTCGCCTGAGCGCCCTGGCGGCGGCGCTCCTGCTCGCCAGTTGCTCGGTACAACGGGTGGACGAATCGGCCCAGCGCGCCGAGAACGACGCCGCCATGGCCAGCCAATACGCGGCGCTGCTGCGTAACCAGCAGCAACAGCCCAAGCGCGAGACCGTCGTGTTCAGCGACAAGCCCTGGGTCTCCACGCAACCGGTGGTGGCCAAACGTGGCATGCCGTCGGCGCTGGACTGCGAGCTGAGCTATCGGCCGTCCGGTAGCGTCGGCATCACCGAGATTGCCCAGTACATCACCAGCCAGTGCGGTATCGCCGTGTTGGTCTCGCCCGATGCACTCAATCCCAATGCCGCAGCGCCCAGCGCACAACCAGCCAGCACCGCACCGGCGCCGATCGGCAATCCCAGCCCAGATAGCCTGGCAGGCCTGCTGCCTGCAGGTGTGATCACCAACCCGGCGACGATGGGCGCCGCGGCGAGCTCCACTGGCTCAGGGTATCGCGCGTCAGACTTCACCAGCCTGGGCGGCGGGAGCCAGGTCAGCGGCCTCAAGTACAGCGGCAAGGCCTCCGGCCTGCTCGATGAAGTGACGGCGCGCCTGGGCCTGGGCTGGCGATATTCGCCCGTCGAGCGCGCCGTGCGGATCAGCTACTTCGAGACGCGGGTCTTCGACGTCTGGTCCTTTGGCGACAAGCAGGTCATCGCCAGCACCGTGAAATCCGGGATGGCCACCGCCGCCGGTACCAGCGGCAGCAACTCCGGTGGATCCAGTACCAGCTCTGGCGTGTCCGGCGACGCGGGCAGTAACCAAAGCACCACGGTAACGCTGGAGTCCTCGATCCTCCAGGACATCCAGAACAACGTGAAGGCGATGCTCAGCGTCGCCCCAGCCGGGCGGATGTATCTGGCCCCCTCCACCGGAACCCTGACCGTCACGGATCGCCCCGAGGTCATCTCCCGGGTTGAGGCCTATCTCAACAGCACCAACCGCAGCATCACCCAGCAGGTGCTGTTCAACGTAAAGGTGTTCGAAGTCACGCTGACCGACACGGACCAGCTCGGCCTCAACTGGGCGGCGGTCTACAAGTCGCTCAACACCAAGTGGGGCTTATCGCTTTCCAATACCGTCTCCGGCATCAGCACCAGCGCCACCTCGGCTTCTGTCGGCATTGTCGACACCGCCAACTCCGCCTGGGCGGGCTCCAACGCAATCGTCCAGGCGCTGGCTGAGCAAGGCCGCGTCTCCAACGTTCGGTCGCCTTCGGTCACCACCTTGAACCTGCAGCCGGCACCGCTGCAGATCGGCAACGTCCAGGGCTACCTGGCCTCCAGCTCGACGACGACCACCGCATCGGTGGGATCCAGCACTTCGCTGACACCCGGCACCATCACCAGCGGCTTCAACATGACGCTGCTGCCGCGCGTGCTCGATCACGACGAGATGCTGCTCATGGTATCGATCAACATGAGCAGCAAGCCCACCTTCCAGACCTTCACCAGCAACGGCTCCAGTGTCCAGTTGCCTGACTACGACGCCAAGTCGTTGTCCCCAAAGGTCAAGCTGCGCAGCGGCCAGACGCTGATCCTGTCTGGTTTCGAAGAGCTCAACGAGAACGCGACGAAGACAGGGGTCGGTGATCCCGGCTTCTTCGGCCTAGGCGGCAGCCGCACCCGGACTTCGGGTCATAGCGTCCTGGTAGTGCTGATCACGCCGATCGTGACGGGTTGACCCTATGGCCATCGCCAGCACATCACCGGTCGCCCCGGCGCAGACTGCCCAGATCCTGACCTATCACGGCAAGAGCTTTGTTTCGGGCCTGCAGTGGCATCCGTTGGGCAGCCTGACCGGCTACATGAAGGAAGCCCGGGAATACGGACGCCTGCACAAGATGGACATCGTCGCTATCCGTCGCACGCCCAATGTCATCCAGGCTGGCTTTGTCGCGCGAAGCGCCGGGGCCATGAAAGGGATGTACTCGTTGGCCGCAGCGCTCGCCGGGCAGCTGGGTCAATCCTGGCTGGCCGCCTGGCAGGTGCCGGATGATGAGCCTCGCTACGCACTGGTAGCTGTGATCGACGGCGCCGTCATCCCCGGTTACGACCTGGTGGGCTCGGCCACCGAGATTCAGCGCAAGGTCGCCCAGCTTGAAAGCCGCGCGCTGACCTTTGATGAGACCTACCTGCCGCCTGAGTTCGGCCTGGGCGGCAAGCCGCTCGACATCGACGAGCTGTTACAGCCGGGCAATCTGAAACGTGACTACGCCCTCAGGCCGCTTGCCTTCGGGTTGAGCAAGGGCGAGTGGATCCGCGTAGGGGTCCTCGGACTCATCGTGGTGGCCGGGGTTATCGGCTACAGCCAGTGGGAGGCCCATAAGCGTGAGCAAAGGCGATTCGCCGCCGTCGCGGCCGAGGCTGCGCGCCAGGCAGAACTGCAAGCGATCAACGAGCGCTCCAAGCAGCAACAGACCATTCATGCCCTAGAGCACCCGTGGGCGAAGCGCCCGGGCGTGCCGGACTTTCTCCTGACCTGCAACGGCGCCATCGACAGGCTTCCGCTGTCCATCGCCGGCTGGCTGTTTACCTCGGCCCAATGCGACGGCGTGCTGCTGTCCACCAACTACAAGCGCGACGGCAACAGTACGGCTTCGGCGTTTGTCGCGGCCACGCGTGGTCACTTCGCTGATGAGCCGGCCTTCTTCGACGAAGGCAATGGCGCCGCGCTCAAGCTGACGTTCGAGCCCCCGTTGGCGGGCGATGATGAGCTGCTGCAGGCCGCAGCAGCACTGGCTGACCTGACCTCCTGGCTGCATGGGCAAGGCCTGGCACCGATCATCAAGGAAGTCCCGGTGGTCATCCCGACGCCTCAGGCCATGCCTGGCCAGCCGGCGCCACCCGCGCCGCCACCGCCGGACTTCAAGCATTTCGAGCTGACCTTCAATACCGCGCTACCGCCGGACATCGTCCTCAGGGACGTGCCCAGCCAAGGCCTGCGGCTACGCGAGATCAAGACCCTTCTGCAGAGCGATCAGCTGGCCTGGTCGGTGACTGGTGACCTCTATGTCAAATGACCTCTCCCTCGCCGTAGCCGGCGCCCTTATGTTGACCCTGGCCATCCCGGCCTGGGCCGAGACGACCACCAAATCAGCTGACCCCGACGGCATCACCGTCGGCGAACTCTCGCGGGTCCAGAGCGAAACCATCCTCTACAAGGCCCAGGGCGAGCGTGCCAAGGCATTGCGCGAGCTCAACGATGGCGGCACTCAAGCCAAGACGGCGCTTCAACCCAGCTTTCTGCCACAGCCCATCGTGCCGTCCAGCAGCGCAGCGAGCAGCACTCTTGAACATAGAGGCACGGCCGAACAGTTGCCCGTGGTCAAGCTGATCTACGGGACCGGTAAGACCCTGCGCGCGACGCTGCTTTACCCCGGCGGATTCGAGATCGATGCCTCCCTAGCGTCGACCGACCTGCCCGGCGGCTACCGCGTGGCCAACTTGAGCTTGGACAGCGTGGTGCTCAGCCGCGGCGGCAAACGCTATCCACTGGGCTTCTCCAACCGCGCGCCCAGCTATCCGGTAGCCACCGTTGCGACGGGTCAACTCCCTGGGTTGCCAGTGACCGCCGCGCCGATGAATCCGGTCGCGCCAGTGCCGGTGCTCCCTCCGGCCCCCATTGCTCTTCCAGGCTCCGCGCCTACCGCCATTCAACCCTGAGGTGACCTTGATGGGTTCAAGAAATCACGTTGTGTCCGCGGCGGCTGAGCCGGAAGGCGAAGCCAGGGTTATCGGTCAGCGATTGGCGAATGAGCTGGTCAGCGAGCTACTCCCGCTCCAGCCACGCCGTGTTCTCACCGCCGAAGGTGCCCTGTGGGGCTCGGTGAAGCCGGAGTTGCGTCAGCTGGTGGCACTGGTTGATGGCGCACGACCTGGTGACCATGCACAGCTGCTGGTATCAGGACAGCACCTGCGCGATCCCTTCGTCATGGCGTTCATGGGTGAGCTGGATCGTGCGGACCTGGACTATCGCGTCGTTCCCAGCACCCTGAGCGACATCCAAGCGCTGTATCAGGTCGCTACGACCCGCGGCGGCGGCACCACCGGTCTCGACAGTACCTCCCGCCAGCAAGAGGTCATCCGTCTACTTGGCGAAGCCCACAGCCGTGGGGCGTCGGACGTCCATTTCGTGGTCGGTCGTGAAATCACCCACATCCTCTTTCGCATCCATGGCCTGCTGACCGAGTACGGTCAAATCCAGAGTCATATGGGCCGCGAGCTCTGCTCAGCCTTGTACAACTCCATGTGCGACGTGGCTGAGGAGCACTACCAGCCCGAGATCAGCCAAGACGCCCGGGTCAAGCACGCCTTCGTGGCTCAGCTGGGCCTCTTCGGCGCGCGGGTCGCCTCTCGGCCGTTGGTGGAGGGGCCGCTCATGGTCCTGCGACTGCTCTATGACGAGAAAGCCAAGCAGTCCCTGGACGAGCTGGGCTTTCTGGCCGAGCAGATCGCCCTGCTCGACCGACTGCGCGGACTTCCGTACGGCGTCATCCTCATTACCGGTCCAACCGGGTCCGGCAAATCGAAGACCCTGCAGGTCACCCTCAATCAGCTGCACAGCGAGACCGACGGCACCCGCCACATTCTCTCCGTCGAAGACCCGCCCGAGTACCCGATCAAGGCCAACCAATCGCCGCTGGGTCATGCTGAAACCTGGGACGGCGCCATCACCAACACCATGCGTCTGGATCCGGACATCCTCATGTATGGGGAAGTGCGTGATCTCGCCACCGCCCAGGCGGCGTTTCGCGGCGGCATGACCGGTCACCTGGTCTTCTCGACCCTGCACACCAACAACGCGGTAGCGAGCCTGCAGCGGCTCATCGACATGGGCGCCGACCCGAGCCTGGTGACAGACCCTGCACTCATGTCAGGCCTCATCAACCAGTCGCTGTTGCCGGTGCTGTGCGCGCATTGCGCCCAGCCACTGGCCTCTCACCGCGACCAGCTGAACCCGGCCCTCATCGAGCGACTGGAGCGGGTCATGGATACCGCGAAGGTCAGGCTGCAGGGGCCTGGCTGTGCGCATTGCCGCAACATGGGTGTCTCCTCGCGGACGGTCGTCGCCGAGGTTCTGATCCCCAACCATCGCTTCATGCAGATCTTCCGCGACCAGGGTGCCAGTGCGGCGAAAACCTACTGGGTCAGGGAAATGGGCGGGATCACCAAGATCCAGCACACCATTGGCAAGGTCGCTGCTGGCCTGATCGACCCCCGGATGGCCGAGACCATCATCGGGCCGCTGGACCTCGAGCTTTTCGTCCTGGAGCAGCCCAATGCTTAGCCGGGTTCTGGACAGTTGGACGACCTTTGCCGATGCCTGGTACGCCAAGCAGTTCGGTAGCAAGGAGCGCATCCAGTTCTACGAGAGCCTCTGCGCGCTCCTGGAGAACGGTGTCGGCATCGACGATGCCCTGGAAGAGCTACGCGCAATCTTCAGCGATGGCGGAAAAAAGCGCCGGGACCCGACCGCCTTGGCCACCGCAGGCATCAGCCAGGCCGTGCGAAACGGCAAGTCCCTGGGCGATGCCTGTCAGCGCTGGATGCCCTACCAAGAGACCGCAATCATCGCCGCCGGCGAGCGTTCGGGCGCCCTGGTTCAGGCCTTCCTGGACTGCGTGCAGATGATCGAGGCCCGCGGTCGGATCTTGTCTCTGATCCTGTCCGTGACCGTCTACCCCATCATGCTGTGGGCAATGATGGCCTATCTGCTCCACGTCATCGCCTCGCGCATGGTCCCGGCCATGACCCGGGTCTCCAACCCCGAGGGCTGGACCGGCATTCCCTACCTGCTCTACCAGGTCTCCAGCTACGTCAACAACTGGGGCTTGCTGACCCTGATCGTGGTGCTGAGCGCCATTGTCCTGGCCATGGGATCGCTGCCCTACCTGACCGGACCGCTGCGCGTCAGGCTTGACCGTCTGCCGCCCTGGTCGATCTACAAGGCCCTGCACGGCTCCACCTTCCTGCTCAACATCTCGGTGATGCTCAAGGCCAACATCAATCAAATCGAGGCCTTGCAGTCGCTGCAACGCGGCGCTAACCCCTGGTTGCGCGAGCGGTTGATCGCGGCCGTCTACGGCGTCAATCAGGGCAAGAACTTCGGCGAGGCCCTGCGTCTGGCTGGGCACGAGTTTCCCGATAAGACCGCCGTCCAGTTCCTCTGCGTGCTGGCGACCCGCAAGGGCTTTTCCGAAGCCATCCACCGCTTCAGCAATCGCTGGATCGAGCAGACGCTCAAGCAGGTGGAGCGCTACACCAAGGCCTTTCTCACCTTTTCGACCGTCGCCATGGGGCTCTTGATGCTCCTGGTCGTCAGCGGCGCCTTCAGCCTGCAGAGCAACGTTGCCAGCCTCCATCACTAGACCCACCACCCAAGGAATCACCATGAGCCAAGCCTGCACCAGCCTCACTCCCGCGGACGTCGGAACGTCGCACAACACGATCGAGTCCAAGCCATTTCGCCTGCCGCCGCGTCACCGGCAGCGTGGCGTTTTCAGCCTGGAAATGATGTTCGTCCTGATCATCGCCGTGGTCGCCCTGGGCTACATCATCTACAACGGCGGTAGCCTCATGGGCTCCCAGGATGTGACCAACGAGCAGTCCAACATCGGCACCCTCATCGCCAATACCCGCAAGCTCAAGGCCAGTAGCGGCTACGGGACGTCCGGTACCAGCCTGGTTTCCCAACTGGTGGCCAGCAAGGGCCTGCCCAACATGAGCGTCAACGGCAGCAACCTGTACAACGCGTGGGGCGGTTCGGTCACCGTGGTGTCGAGCGGTATGACCTTCACCATCACCGAAAACGCCCTGCCTCAGGATGCCTGCGTCACCCTGGCCACCAAGATCAGCCGTGGCACCAAGGTCACCACCGCTATCAACGGCGGCACCGCCGTCACCGGTGAAGTAGATCCCGGTACCGCCACCAGCGGCTGCAGCAAGGACAGCAATGTCGTGGCCTGGACGGTTTACTGAGTTCGCATGAGCCTGATCACGCAAGCCAACTTCGTCGACCTCTTCCTCGGCCCGGACTTTTCGGACGTGAAGGGCCTCGACGGCTCCGGTAGCCGGCGGGAGTCCGCGCCGGCTGCCTGGAGCACTGAGCTGCAGGCGCTGCGCGAGCAATGCCAGGCAAAGTCGACGGAGTTTGGAGATCCGGAGTTCTCGCTCGTCCAGGACGGCATCGTCCTGCGGGTAACGCAAATCAAAGACGCCTTTTCGGAAGACGTCTTCATCATCCGCAAATCCAATGCCCAGATCCGCCCCTTCCACTTGCTTGGGTTTCCCGAATCGCTGGCCACGGCCATGCTCAGTGACCAGGTGCGCGGCCTGGTGATCTTTTGCGGCGAGATGGGCACCGGCAAGACCAGCAGCGCCGCCTCGCTGATCGCCGCCCGCCTGCAGGCTTGCGGCGGCACGGCGCTGGCCATCGAGGATCCGGCCGAGACCAACCTCAATGGTCTACACGGCGAGGGGCGCTGCATCCAGATGCAGGTATCCCGGCGCACGGGAGGTTACGAGGAAGCGCTGCTGCGCGCCCTGCGCACCGGTGCTGACATGATCCTCATCGGTGAGATCCGCGATATCCCAACTGCTGTTCAAGCGGTACGCGCCGCCATCAATGGTGTCTTCGTGGCCACCACCTTCCACGCCGGCAACCCTACCCAGGCGCTTGAGCGGGTCCTGGCCCTGGCCAGCAATGAGATCAAGAACGCCCGCGAAATCCTGGCTCAGGGTCTGGTAGCGGTGGTAGCTCAAACGCTGGAAACCCGTAATGACCGCCGCATCCTCAAGGTGCGCAGTCTGCTGGTTACCGCAGAAGACGGGCCCAGCATCCGCGAGAAGATCCGCGCCGGACAAATCGCGCAACTGGACCAGGACATCGACAACCAACTCAAACGAGACCTCTGGGGATGAATACCTCACGCCGCTACGCCTCACAGCAGGGCTTCATCGCCCTGGACATGCTTTTTGGGCTGATCGTCCTCGCAGCTGTCATGACCGGAGCTGCGGTCATGATCGCCAACCAGATGGACTCTCAGAACTACCAGATCGCCGCAAACCAGCAAAAGCAGGTCGCAGACGCCGCCGCCAAGTACCTCAAGGACAACTTCGCCACGGTCTACGCCGCGGCCGGCACCACAACACCGGCGCAGATCACGCCGGCAATGCTGCGCAACACCAACTACCTGCCGACGGGCTTCGCCGATGCCAATGCCTTCGGTCAGACCTTCGTCGTGCTGGCCAGACGGGTAGCGAACAACCAACTCGAGTCTATCGTGCTCACCACCGGCGGCCAGGCCATCGACGAGATGGGTACCCGAGAAATCGCCGAAAATCTCGGCGCCCCGGGTGGCTTCGTGCCGGTGGCCAACACCGGCATCATCCAGGGTGTACGCGGAGGCTGGTCGCTGACGCTCAGCAACTACGGTGTGAACCCGGGCGCGGGCCATACCGCCAGTGCCCTGTTCCTCCAGGACGGCACCCTGGCCAACGACTATCTCTACCGCAACGCCATCGCCGGCAAGCCTGAGCTGAACCGGATGAACACTGCGCTCAACATGGGCGGCAACGACCTGAACAATGCGGCCAACGTCACCGCCTCCGGCACGGCCAGCATCAGCGGGGATGTGAACGCTGGCCGCAACGTCAACGCCACGGGCAACGTGAACCTCAACGGCACGGTCACGGCTGGCGGAGACCTTCGGGCTGGGTCGATGTACCTGCAAGGCAATGCGACCATGAACGGTAGTGCCACGGTCGGGGGGAATGTCGCTGTCACCGGAGACACAACTACCGGCTCGATGTATGCGCGTGGCAACGTCCAGGGCGTCACCGCCAGCATGTCTGGGGAGACCTACACCACGGGCTGGTTCAGGACCCGAGGGGACACGGGCTGGTACAGCGAGAAATGGGGCGGCGGCTGGCACATGATCGACAGCGACTGGATCCGGGCCTACGCAGGCAAGAATGTCTACACGCCAGGGCAAATGCGGGGCAACAGCCTGTTCTCGGAAGGTCGCACCTACGTCGGGGAGTATCTACAGCTCAACGGCACCGCAAGCGAGAACGCAGGCTGTAGCCCAAATGGGATGGTCAGTCGCACGGGAGATGGCTTGCTACTTTCTTGCCAATCCGGTGTGTGGCGTCGCAATGGGGGCGGCGCACCGACCTGCACGGCGTACACCATCAATGGTTACGACTCCAATGACGCGACAACCTGGTCGTGTCCTGCTGGCTACACCAAAACAGGCTGGGATACCGGTGGACAGAAGCAGCGTTCGGCTTCTACCGCAGGTCTTGTGGTCGGTCAGAACGACTATGCCACGGTGTTCTGCTGCAAGTTCTAGGGTTACGGCAGGGACACTGCCTCAGGGTTTGTAGCAACCATAAGAGATGCAGGGCTGGCATCCACCGACCGCGATGGAGAACTGATTGTAGGTCTGATATCCAGCCGGACAGCTGCAGGCACCGGTGTAAGGGTTGGCGGTACCGCATCCGCCCGGGGCCCAAGACGCGGCGAAGAAAGTGCCGCCCCAGTGGGTATCCGCCGCCTGCCGCTTCCACACACCGGATTGGCAAAGCAGCATCTACCTCTCGTGGAGCTAGCCTGCCTGATATCTCTGCGTAAAAAGGTGTCAGGCAGCCGGAGGGTTGGCTTGCAACGACTCGACATCAAAGCTTGGCAGCATCACCACCTTGGCCGTTACAGGCAGAGCCGTTAGGTATTCGTCGGGCTGTGGAATGACGAGGCCCTGCACGAACAGGTGAAGAAGGTGCTTCAGTAACAGCGCTTGCGCTGCCTCAAGCGCCTGATCGAGTGTTGGGGCTTCGGCACACATGCCCTCAAAGTCAGGCACGACTACGCGGTACCCATGGAGAACCGGTATCCAGGCCGCCGGATAGGGGACGAGCAGGTCCAACACGGCTTGCCGGCCCCGATTGCGATGCCCTTCCAGCTTTCGGACCAGCCGCGTCGCCCGCAGATGGGTGTAACGCTTGAGCATGCTGAGTGACTTGTGCCCGCTGATGGCCGCCACCTCCATGAGATCGAGAGTGCCCAGCTCGAATAGTCGCGAAATCGACTCATGCCGCAGGTCATGAAAATGCAGATCGGCGATACCAAGCTTTTGTAGCATGAAGCGCCATGTGCTCTTGAGACCGTTGGCGGTGTACCCAAATACCGCTCCCGAGGTTTGGGGCTCCAGACGCATCAACACATTCCGAGCCTTGACGCTCAAAGGTACGTCGCGCTTCGTCCCATTCTTCGTGTCATCTAGGTGGATGATCCGACTACGCAAATTGACGCGCTCCCATCGCAACCCCAGCAACTCGCCTTGCCGCATGGCGGTCTCCAAGGCGAGGCTGACCAGTGCGGCCAGATCCTTATTGGGATGGGCATGGGCGTATCGCATGATCAGCCGTTCTTCCCGCGGCAGGAGCCGACGGTCTCGCCCAGCCGGGGGTTTAGGTTTGCGCACCTGGACGACCGGGTTCTGCTCGCAGGCGCCCCACTCGATCCTCGCAATGTCGAACAGGTTGGATAGCAAGGCCAATTCGAGCCGAACGGTTGAAGTGGATAGCACCTGACCGGTCACCGGATTTCGGTGCAGAAGACGAGCATCGCGGTAGGTGGCAATATCAACCGATGTGATCTCTCGAAGTGCCGTCTTCGCCATCGGGACACGACGCAGTTGCTCGATCCGATAGCTCTCCTGCACATACCCCTTCTTCAAGATCGAGACCTGACTGCGATAGCGCTCAAGCGCTTCATCCAGGGTCATCTCCACTCCCTTGCCTCTGCTGCCGTCAAACAGGCGCGCGAGTCTAGAGGGGAATACTAGGATCGTCAGCTCTGGAGCAACCCTCAGAGGTTTGATTACGGTTGCTGCTGGCGTGTTGGGAGAGACTTGAAGCCTGATAGGCGCTCATGCTTAGGAGCTTCTCTCTATGCCAATTCTTTGGGTAATCCTGACAGTAATGATCGCCACCACCGGACTGCTTGCAGACGGTGAACGACTGTCTAGCAATAGGACAGCGGCTGTGGATGTCGAAGCCTTAGCCTACAACCTGCTGATCTACCGAAACGCGCTAGCGGAGTACGCCTACAACAACCCGGGGGTCGCTGGTGCACCGGCAGACTCCGCGCTGGCCCTGCCGACCTGGTGGGCCCACTCCGCAGGAGTGAGCGGCTATGTGCAGGGGGGATCCAGCTATGCCTACTACGCGGCCCCGCCCAATGGCTTGGTCACGACACTGGCGGAGCTCACAGAATCGGCCGCGGTGGGCTACGCCAACGGTGGCCAGTTGGTCAGCCCTAGCTCAGGGGCGACTGGGGTAGTCCTTCCTGCAGCGATACCCGCCGGCGCGGCTGTGGCCTACCGCTAAGCACCTTTTTTCAGCCAATAGGACAGCGCCACAGAACGGAAAGGCTCCAGCCGTTTGCGGGACAGCTGTGTCCCAGGGCAACCATATCGGGAGCAGATTCGGTTAAGCGCTGCCCTTGTATGACACACCTGCCACCGTTCGCCTTGTAGGCCAGATGGCCATCGACAGGGGAATCCCATGCGTGTGTTTTTGTGCGAGAAGCCCAGCCAGGGTAAGGACATTGCCCGGGTGCTCGGCGCCACTGGGCGCGGTGAGGGCTGCATTCGCGGCCAGGGCGTGGTCGTCACCTGGGGGATCGGCCATCTCCTCGAGCAGGCCCCACCCGAGGCCTACGATCCGCAGCTGAAGTCGTGGTCGTTGGATGCATTGCCGATCCTCCCGGCAAGCTGGAAGGTCGAGGTCAAGGCCAAGACCAGCAGCCAGTTCAAGGTGGTCAAGGCGCTGCTCAGGGAGGCGACCGAATTGGTCATCGCGACAGACTCCGATCGCGAGGGCGAGATGATCGCCCGCGAACTGCTGGAGCACTGCAGCTACCGCGGGCCCATCCAGCGGCTATGGCTCTCAGCGCTCAACGACGCCTCGATCCGCCAGGCCCTGGCCAGCCTCAAACCGGGGGCGGAGACCTTTTCCATGTATCACTCGGCGCTGGCTCGCTCCCGGGCAGACTGGCTGATCGGCATGAACTTCACACGGCTGTTCACCCTCCTCGGCCGCCAGGCTGGCTACAGCGGGGTGCTGTCGGTAGGACGGGTGCAGACGCCTACCTTGCGCCTGGTGGTCGACCGCGATCGGGAGATCGCCCACTTCGTCCCGGTGCCGTTCTGGAGCTTGGACGTGCTGCTGGCCGCCAACGGCCAGACCTTCACTGCCCAGTGGCGACCTGCTCGCGACATCACCGATGACGAGGGGCGCTGCCTTGACCAGCGCCATGCCCAGGCTGCGCAAGCGCGCGTCACTGCGGGATCTACCGCCATTGCGGTGTCGGTCGAGACCGAGCGGGTCAAGGAGGTAGCGCCTCTGCCCTTCGACCTGGGCACGCTGCAGGAGATCTGCTCGAAGAAGCTCGGCCTCGGGGCCCAGGAGACCCTGAACGTCGCCCAGGCGCTGTATGAGACGCACAAGGCGACGACCTACCCTCGGACCGACTGCGGCTACCTGCCCACCAGCATGCTGCCGGAGGTGCCGGCCGTGCTCGAGGCGATCCGTCGCATGGATCCGTCCATTGCCCCGGTGCTGGCCAGCCTCGATCCGGCGCAGCGCTCGCGGGCCTGGAACGACGCCAAGATCACCGCGCACCACGGCATCATCCCAACCCTGGAGCCCGCCAGCCTGGCGGCCATGAGCGACAAGGAACGGGCGGTCTACAGCCTGATCCGCGCGCACTACCTCGCCCAGTTCATGCCCCACCACGAGTTCGACCGGACGGTGGCTGCTTTCGACTGCAACCAGGTGGCGTTGCGGGCGGTGGGCAAGCGCATCGTCGTGCCTGGCTGGAAGACACTGTTCCTGGCCGCGCCTGCTGCTGAGGATGATGAGGACAGCAAGGAGAAGGACCGCTCGCAGATCCTGCCGCCGCTGCAGAACGCCTCCCGTGCCCAGGTGCAACAGGCCCAGCTCAAGGCGCAGCAGACACAACCTCCCAAGCCCTACACCGAAGGCGATCTCATCAAGGCGATGAAGACCGTGGCCAAGCTGGTGACCGACCCGCGGCTGGCCGCCAAGCTGAAGGAAACCACCGGCATCGGCACCGAGGCCACTCGGGCCAGCATCATCCAGGGCCTGATCGATCGTGGGTTCCTGCTCAAAAAGGGAAAAGCGGTGCGGGCATCCGACGCCGGCGTCTCGCTGATCGCCGCGGTGCCGCCGGCCGTGGCCGACCCGGGCACTACCGCCATCTGGGAGCAGGCCCTGGACATGATCGAGGCTGGCACCATGCAGTTGGATGATTTCATCGCCAAGCAAGGCGCCTGGATCGGCAAGCTGGTCGCCCAGTACCGCCAGACCACGCTCAGCATCAAGGTCCCGGAGGGTCCGTCGTGCCCGCTCTGCCAGGGCAAAATGGCTCAGCGAAAGGGCAAGAGCGGCGACTTCTGGTCGTGCCTACGCTACCCCGACTGCAAGGGCCTGGTGAACATTGAAACGTCAAAAGTGAAAGGCAAGGGCGGCCCAGGGAAAGCCAGGCGAAGCGGCGCTTCCGCGTAGGATCGGGGCCCTCGGGAGCTTTCTTGCCTTTGTCACGGTCAGAGCCCCATAATGCAAGCGCTCCACCCCGCTCGCGCACTGGCGGTCATCAGTGGCAACCCCGGAGTTTCTCGACCTGGTCTTGAAGCTCCACCCCCAAGAGCACGCTAAGCATCGGGTAGGGCGTGTAGATCTTTGCGTGATGCTCTCCCTGTGTCTCCCTGCTCCGCAGCTGACACGCAGCCGTCTAACTTCGTGATAAGCGGGTTTACAGGCACATAGGGCTCACAGAAGGTTCGGTGCACACTGTACTTCGGGCCAACCTGGTGTGTTGGCCCACACTGTTCCTCCCCTTCAGCTGCGTTCGAAGGGTAGCCTGGTCCTCTCGGCATCGCCTGGTGGACGAGGCTACCCCTCGGGTAGCCTTCCTCTCTGCCGGTGCCCGCCGGCGCAAAAATGGGATCCCTTTGTGCGCGGATGCGTGCCTTGCGATTACTGGCCCTAGCCACGATAACGGGTCGGGTGAATGCGACGATCATCAGGACGGTAGGTCAATGCCCAGGGACCACCAGTGCCGGTGCTCACGCTCACAGGTGGCATCTTTCTCTTTAGCTCCACTAAGCCTCACCCTCGCCGAGGCGCCTTGCTGCTAGACCCAGCGCTGCGCCTGGCGCGCTTCTCCATTGCGATAAAAAACGCCGGCCTACAAATTTCAAAGATAAAACGGCACCATCCCTCTCGATGGAAATCCCTGCTCGCCTATCTAATGCTTTCGCCGGATCTGAACTCAAAGAACTCACGCGGAGCACGCTTATTGCTCTGACCTAAAGTCAGCCGCATCCAGACTATAGCGGCGCAATTTCACATAGAGCCCAGCGCGGGAAATTCCTAGACGCTTAGCGGTTTGCCGTAAATTACCGCCGGTTTGTTTGAGAGTCGCGCAGATCAGGTCGCGCTGGCTCAGCTCTATTGGCGTCAGGGCGTCACCTATCACGCCCTCGGACGCAGTTCGACCCGGCAGGCTAAACGGTAAGTCCATCGGCTGGATGAGCGCGCCTTGGGCTAGATTCATCGCACGCTCGATGACATTCTCAAGTTCCCTCACGTTGCCGGGCCAGCCGTGCGCAATCAGTATTGCCAGAGCATCGTCGGCGACGGCCAGCGGCGGCCGCTCCAAGGTCCGGCCCAAGCTCTGAAGGAGCGTCGCCACCAGCATCGGGATATCTTCGCGGCGCTCACGCAGCGGTGGAACCCGCAGGGTAAGGACATTAAGGCGATAGAAGACGTCTTCGCGAAAGCTGCCACCCGCCACCGCCTGAGCCAGGTCTCGATGAGTCGCGGCGATAATCCGGACGTCCACCGCCTGGGCCTTCTTGGCACCGACCCGGGTCACTTCGCCCTCCTGGAGCACCCGCAGCAGGCTCACTTGGGCCTCCAGGG
Organism: Pseudomonas benzopyrenica; assembly: GCF_036884265.1. Lineage (NCBI taxonomy): Bacteria > Pseudomonadati > Pseudomonadota > Gammaproteobacteria > Pseudomonadales > Pseudomonadaceae > Pseudomonas > Pseudomonas benzopyrenica. The sequence continues at coordinate 3,205,907 of NZ_CP145723.1, forward strand.
GCATGTCGCCGATCTCGTCGAGAAACAGCGTGCCGCCATCAGCCAGCTCGAACTTCCCTGCCGCACCGCCACGAGCAGCTCCAGTGAAGGCGCCCTCGACATGGCCGAACAGCTCGCTCTGCACCAGGTCGCGTGGGATGGCGCCGCAATTCACCGCGACGAAGGGCCCATGCCGCCGGACGCTAGCGTTGTGGATCGCCTGGGCGAAAAGCTCCTTGCCGACCCCACTCTCCCCCAGCACTAGCACGGTGGCTTCGCTGCGGCTGGCCGCCTGCGCAAGACGCAGGCTATCCTGCAAGGCCAGCGAACGCCCCTGGATATCGTTAAAACTGTAGCGCGCTCGGGTGCCCAGCAGCTGACGAGTGATCTCGCGGATGCGGCGATTCTCCCGTAGCGACAGTACCCAGCCACCCTGGGCGATGGGCGCGACGGAGGCCAGGCACGGCAAACCGCTGCCGTCTGGTAGCAACAAGGTGAGGTCGCGGTCCTGGCGTTCCCAGCGACGATCCAGCCAGAGGTCGAGGTCGGTGTCCTGGGTGATGAGGTTGGCAAAGGGGCGCCCCCGCTGTCGGTCGTCGAGCTGCAGCAGGCGTCGCGCATAGCCGTTCAGGCTACGGATGCAGCGGTCTTCGTCGAGCAGGATGACGCCTTCGTTGAGGACCTCAAGCACTCGCTGCTGCTCGTCCAGCAGCGCGGTGAGCGCCAACTGGCGGGAGATCGCATCGGCCGCGGCCTGGACCGTGCCCAAGGTATGGCAGTGGAAGTTGCCCACCGCCGCGGTGAGGGTCAGGGCGCCAAGCAGCCGTCCCTGGGTATCGCGCACCGGCGCCGAAGCGCAGTGCATCCGCCGCTCGCGCAGCTCGCGCTTGAAATTCTCGCCCGCCAGGACGAATACCAGCCGCTGCTCGCGCAGGGCCAGGCCGGTGCAGTTGGTGCCCTGCACCGACTCAAGCAGACGACTGCCCAGCGGTGTGAGATCCAGCCCGCAGGCGGCCAGGGTCACGCCCTCGGCATCTGCCAGGTTGAGGTGCCCGTCCGGGTTGTAGCGCAACAGCTCGGCCATGACCGGCGCGGCGATGTCCAGGAGCTCGCGCTGCCGCTGCAGCCGGCGGGTCAGCTCCTGCGACTCGACAAACTCGTAGTGGAATTCCTCCGCGACGATGCCCGCCGCGCGGCTGCGCAGCCAGGACGCCCGGATCACCGGCCGCACCCGGACCAGTTCAGTGGCCCCCGCAAGGCAGTCCATCCAGGCGGCATCCAGCTCGCGCTGGACACCTTCGGCGGCCGACGGCCACTGCAGCTCGCTGACGAATCGCAATTCCTGCGTCAGCTCGCTCGGGGGGACCTGCTCCTGCATCTTCGGCTCCTCGTCCAGTCTTTGGACATGTCCAGCTGGACATGTCTTTTTTATAGACATAAACGCCTACTGGCAAGGCCTGCAGCCCGGTACCTGGCTGTCTTTCCTGCCCTGGCATGGCGGTTGCTCTCTCACTGTCGGGCGCATCGCCCACGCCTATAACAACCACAAGAGAACGCCTCATGCCCAAGACGAAGACTCCCCTCTCCCTCGGCCTCATCGGTACCGGCCGCATGGGCACCTTCCATGCCACCGCCCTCGCTCGGCACCTCCATGGCGCGCGGCTAGTCGCCCTGGCCGATCCGGCGCCCGGCGCCGCTGCCCGGCTTGGTGAGACCCTGGATGTCGCCCATATCCACACCGATCCCCAAGCGTTGATCGAGGACCCCGTCGTTGAGGCTGTGGTAATCGTCGCCCCCGCCCGCAGCCATGCCGAGCTGGTGGTGGCCGCCGCCCGCGCCGGCAAGCCGGTGTTCTGCGAAAAGCCCATGGCCGTGACCCTCGAGGAGGCCGACAAGGCCATCGCCGCTTGCGCTGAAGCAGGTGTCGCCCTGCAGGTGGGCTTCAATCGGCGATTCGCCACTAGCTTCCGAACCGCACGTGAGCTGATCACCCAGGGACGCATCGGGCCCCCCCAGCTGCTGCGCTCGCTCACCCGAGATCCGGCGCTGCATAACCCGGCGGCGGTGAAGCCCTGGACCATTTTCCTGGAAACCCTGATTCACGATTTCGACACCCTCAACTTCTTCAACCCAGGTGCCCGGGCGAAACAGGTGTACGCGGTAGCTGACGCCCTGGTGCGTCCGGACTTCCGCGACCAGGGGCTGCTGGATACCGCCGTCGTCACCGTCCGCTATGATAACGGCGCCATTGCCACCGCCGAGGCCAATTTTCAGGCGGTATATGGCTACGACGTCCGCGGCGAGGTTTTCGGCAGTGCAGGCATGCTGACGGCAGGAGACGCACGTACCAGCGAGCTGGTCTGCTACGGAGCCGAAGGTATCAGCCAGACCACCCAGCGCTCCGACGCGGAATTGCTGCGCGACGCCTATCTGGCCGAATTGCGAGCTTTCGTCGACGCCGTGCGCCAGGGCACGCCGGTACCAGTAGGTGGCGCCGATGCCCGGGCAGCGCTGGCTATTGCCCTGGCCGCCATTGAATCGGTGAAAACCGGCCAACCGGTCGCCGTCGCGGAGTGATGCCATGAGCTCGTCACCCTTCATCCTCGCTGTCAGCGCCGAAATGGTTTTTCTCGACCTGCCCTTCGTCGAGCGCGTCCGCCGCCTGCATGCCTTGGGCTTCGCCGTCGAGATCTGGGATTGGACCCGCCATGACATCGACGCCCTGGCAGCTACCGGCGCGCGCTTCACCTCCATGACCGGCTACGTCTCCGGCGATCTGGTCAGCACCGAGGGCCGCGCTGCTCTGCTCGCCAGCGCTCGGGAGTCCCTGGCCGTGGCCGAGCGCCTCGGCTGTCCCTCGCTCAACCTGCACGGCACCGGCCTGGACAATCGCGGCCTGCCGGCCAATCCCCTGACATCGGTCAGCGGCGGCCAATGGCTGGCAGCCGCTACCACCCTGGCGGACATCGCACGTCTGGGCGCGAGCGCCGGCAAGGTCTTCCTGCTGGAAAACCTCAACACGGCCGTGGATCACCCGGGCGTTCCCTTCGCCCGTGCCGAAGAAACCCTTGCCCTGATCGAGGCCGTTGCCAGCCCTCACCTGCGCCTGAATCTGGATCTCTACCATGCCCAGATCGGCGAAGGAAATTTGATCGAGCTGATTCGTCGTGCAGGGCCGGCCATAGGCGAGATTCAGGTAGCCGATGTCCCCGGGCGCTGCGAACCAGGGACCGGCGAAATCCACTACCCGGCGATCGCCCGAGCACTCGCCACCCTCGGCTATCGCGGTGTGGTCGGCCTCGAAGGCTGGGCCTCGGAAGGTGATACCGAGCGCGCCTTGGAACGTTTCCGAACGGCCTTCTCGCTGTAGTCCCGGCTCACCACTGCAACATCAATAACAACAAGAGGAAACCGCCATGATGCTTCGCAAATTACTCTGCGCTACCTTTGCCTTCGCTCTGATGCCTTTCGCCCTGGCCGATTACCGCATTGGCGTCAGCATCGCCAAGGTCGACGATAACTTCATGACCTATGTGCGTCGTAATCTGGAAGAGGCCGGTAAGGCCGAAAAGATCAGCATGCAATTCGAGGACGCCCAGGGAGACGTCGTGCGTCAGTTGAACCAAGTGCAGACCTTTCTGGCGCAGAACGTGGATGCGGTGATCGTCCTACCGGTGGATACCGCCGCCACTGTCAACATCACCCGCGCCGCCACAACGGCCAAAATTCCACTGGTGTACGTCAACCGGCGCCCAGACGATCCCAAGCTGCCCGCCGAGGTGGTCGCCGTGGCATCAGACGACCTGCAGGCCGGGCAGTTGCAGGGGCAGTTCATCGCCAAGCAACTGAACGGCAAGGGCAGCATCGCCCTAATCATGGGCGAGCTCACCCAGAACGCCACCCGCGGCCGGTCCGAGGGCGTCAAGGAAGCGCTCAAGGCTTATCCAGACATCAAGGTGGTCGTCCAGCAGAACGCCGACTGGGACCGCAGCAAAGGGATGGACCTGACCAGCAACTGGTTAACCGCCGGGACCCACTTCGATGCCATCGTTGCCAACAACGACGAAATGGCCATAGGCGCCGCCATGGCGCTGCAACAGGCCGGAATGGGCAAGGGTCAGGTTCCGGTAGTGGGGGTGGATGGCCTACCCGACGGCCAGGCGGCGATCAAGCGCGGACTGCTGGCCGCCTCGGTGTTCCAGGACCCACGCGGCCAGGCCGTGCAGGCGGTGCAATCCGCGCTCAGGATGATCCGCAAGGAACCGGTCCAGGCGGATGTCTGGGTGCCGTACGAGCTGATCACAGCGGATAATCTGGCGGGCTACGCGGCACGCTTCAAATAGATCGCGACCCCCTCGCTGCCTGAATCTTGGCTGACTGGCCCAACGGAGCCGCCAGCTTGGCCAGGATCGGCGCCGACTGCAGGGGTGACCATTCGGCAGGCGATTTGCGCTTCGCTGGCAGGTACCCAAAGTGGGATTGGCAATGCCGCGCGCCCTGACCTCCCCTCCTCGCGCCAGCGACTTCAGCCTGCGCTCGGGGCGGTTTGCAAGCGCTGCCGCAGTTCGTCGATGAGCAGGCGCACGCGCGTGGGCACGTTTCTGGACGAAGGCATGAGTGCCCAGATCGGTAGGTTCTGGGCTTCGGCATCCGCAAGGGATAGAGGTAGCAAGCGCCCCGTTGCCACTTCCGCCTCGACGTCCCAGTAACTCAACATCGCCAGCCCCATCCCGTGCAGACAGGCCTCCTTCACTCCTTCCGCGCTGCTACAGGCGAAGCGTCCAGGTATGGGGAACAGGCGTAGATCGTCCCCGACCATAAAGGGCCAGGACGTCATGGCCAGAGAGCGCAGGCCCTGGTGCTGGGAGAGGTCGCCAAGCGCGCCGGGTGCCCCGTGCCGCTCCAGGTAGACGGGTGCCGCGTACAGAGCGCGGGGATTGTCCGAAAGCTTTCGCCCCACCAGGCGCGAATCCTTGGGATGCGCCAGGCGAATCGCGACGTCGATTCCCTGCTCGACGATGTCGATTAGATCGTCGCTGAGGATGAGTTCCACCTGCAAAGACGGCTGTCGGCGCTGCAATTCGCCGAGCAGCGGCACCAGCACGGCACGACCGAGGAGATGGGGACAGGTCACCTTCAGGGTTCCAGAGGCGATCTCCGGGTCGCTGGTGACGCTGCTCCGGGCGGCCTCGCCTAGATCCAGCAAGGCACGGGCATGGCCGAGAAAGGCCTCCCCTTCCGGCGTCAGTGAAATCGAACGCGTCGTGCGGTGCATCAGGCGAACGCCCAATTCGGTTTCCAGAGCGGCCAGGGATCGTGAAATCGCCATGGCGCTGACGCCCAGGCGCCGCCCAGCCCCGGCCAGGCTGCCTACCGCGACAACGCTGACGAACACATCCAGGTCTTTGAGATTCATTCTAACGAAATTCGTTATACAGCCAGTCATTCAGGTCCGATAGTGCCCGCAATCCAGCGGATTTACCATTCGATTCGTTATTACTGGATCAGCCACCATGTCCAACGTATCTATCTCGCACTCAGACACCAGGCAGCCTGCCCGCTGGGCGATCTTCGCGCTGACACTGGCCGCCTTCGTGATCGTCACTACCGAGTTCATCATCGTGGGCCTGCTGCCCGCGCTGTCGAGGGACCTCGGTATCTCGGTGGCCATGGCTGGCCAGTTGGTCACGCTTTTCGCCTTCACGATTGCCCTCGCCGGCCCGTTCATGACCGCTTGGTTGTCACGCTACGAGCGCCGCCGGCTGTTCGTCGTCATGGCGATGGCCTTCGCCCTGTGCAACGCCGCCGCCGCTATGGCACCTAGCTACTGGGCCCTCGTGGTGGCACGGGTGATCCCGGCAGCGCTCGTGCCAGTCTTCTGGGGCATCGGCAGCGAAGCCGCCGGACAGCTCTCATCCCGGGAAACTGCCGGCAAGGCCGTGGCCCACGTCTACTTCGGTGTGACCGCAGCGTTGCTCTTCGGCATTCCCCTGGGCACGGTCCTGGGGAATGCCATCGGCTGGCGTGGCGCCTTCTGGGTCCTGGCAGCACTGTCCCTGGGCATGATTCCCCTGCTCCTCCTCGCCCTGCCGCGGATCCCGGCGGGTGCGCGTCAGAACCTGGGCTCCCAGGTATCCCTGTTCAAAAGCGCCTTCTTCCTGGCCAATCTGGGCCTGTCGCTGGCGATCTTCACGGCCATGTTCGCGGCCTACACCTATCTCGCCGACCTGCTCGAGCGTTCCGGAGGCGTTCCGGCCGCCCACGTCGGCTGGTGGTTGATGGGCTTCGGTACCGTCGGCCTGGTCGGCAACTACCTCGCCGGTCGCCTGGTGGACAAGCACGAACAGAAAGCGAGCGTGCTGTTTTGCACGCTGCTGGCAGTCGGTGTGGTGTCGGCATCCTTTGTCGCGGAGCAGTCGCTCCCCTTCGTCGCGGCCCTGGCCGTCTGGGGCATCGCCCATACGGCGCTGTTCCCGCTGTCGCAGATTCGCGTCATGAACGCGGCAACTACCGGCAAGGCGCTGGCCGGAACGCTCAACATTTCGGCAGCCAATGCCGGTATTGGCCTGGGTGCGCTTCTGGGTGGCTGGGCTATCGGCCACGGCGGCATCACCCTGGCGTGCCTGGGAGCGGGCGTTCTGATCGGAGCCTGTGCGATCGCAACCCCGCTTGTGGAAAGCAGGCGGCCGACCCGCTCGCCTCGCTGACGATCATCTTTCGACCTAACAGGAGTACTTATGGATCTGCAATTGAAAGGCAAGACCGCCGTTGTCACCGGAGCGAGCCAAGGTCTGGGCCGCGCAATCGCCTTGGAGCTCGCCCGGGAAGGCGTCAGGGTGTTTGCCACTGCGCGCAGTGAAGAGCGGCTGGCCAACCTGGTCCGGGACGCTGCAGCCGAAGGTTTGGCACCGATCGTCACCTTCATCCAGGATTTCCTGGATGTCGATGCCGCCAGGAACATCGCCGCTCAGGCGCTCGAAGAAAGGGGACACGTCGACATCCTCATCAACAATGCCGGTGGCAGTCGGCCGATCGACATGATCGGCGAGGATTCGGTGTGGGAAGAAACGATGACGCTCAACTTCGATCGCCACCGCCAACTGACCCAGCACCTGATCCCACAATTCGTCGAGCGCAAGCAAGGCGCGATCTTGAATATCACCGGCACCTATGAAGCCCCCGTCGTCAACGCCGGATCGGTCGCGAAGGCGGCCATGGCCGTCTGGTCCAAGGGTCTGTCCAACCAATTGGGGAGGTACGGCGTCACCGTGAATGCCCTCCAACCGGGCCTACTCGATACCGCGCAAATCCGTCGCCTGTTCCCCGGTGACGCTCGCAAGGAGTACGCCCAGGCGCATATCTCGCTTGGTGACTTCGGCGAACCCCAGGACGTGGCCAACATGGCGGCCTTCTTGGTATCCCCGCGGGCGCGCTACGTGACCGGCTCGGTGACCACCGTGGACGGCGGCATGCGCTACTACTCGTTCTAGGGGCTTTCGGTGCCCCTGAACGGCCGCCCGGGTGGATGAGGATGCCGGACAGGCGTCGAGCGGGCGACGTAGCAGAGGATGACCCGCCTAAGGCCGCCACGGGCTCCTGCTCATCCGTGTCCGGCCACCCGCTTTGGGATAAAAAAAGGGAAGAGAAAGGGCTCTTCCCAGTGGGCTCAATCCGTATCCGAAACAGGCGCAGGGAAACGCCGTTCCTACCGCTGCGTCGAGCCCGAGACTGCGCGAGGGCCTATGCCCCGGCCCAGCGCTTGAACACCACGCTGGCGTTGACCCCACCGAAGCCGAATCCATTCGACAGCGCGTATTCGATGGGTAGCTGCCGTGCCTGCAGGGCAACGAGGTTCAAGCCTTCGGCAGCCGGATCCGGGTGGTGCAGGTTCAGTGTCGGCGGCACGAACTGATCCCGCAGGGCGAGCACGGTAAAGATGGCCTCGATGCCGCCCGCGGCGCCCAACAGATGCCCGGTGCTCGACTTGGTCGAGGTGATGGCCACCGGGGACGCGTCGCCAAACACCGCACGGATGGCCGCCAGCTCGCCCTTGTCGCCCACCTGGGTGGAGGTGGCGTGGGCGTTGATGTGCTGGACCTGGGTCGCGTCGATACCGGCCTGGCGCAGCGCCTGCGTCATGGCGCGGCGGGCGCCGCTGCCATCTTCCGGGCCGGCGGTGAGATGGTAGGCATCGGAGCTGGTGCCATTACCCACCAACTCGGCCAGGGGCGTGGCGTCCCTTGTTGCGCGACCATCAATAGTTCTACGTTAGGGGTTTGGGCGAGGGCTTCTCGGCCAGGCAGTGCTCAGTGTTTTTCTCCTGTGTCGCTACGCGAGACCGCTTCGTCCGCTCGAATCTCTTCACAGGCCCAATTGACAACTACGGTGCAGCTGAACATTCTTGCCCCATGTTCCGCTGACGTCGTCAGCAACATGCCCAGGCAGCTCTGGATCTCAAGACTGCAAAGTGGTCACCCACGTCGATCCGAACCCATAGTTCGCCAAGCTTCCGGAGGCGCGAACGGTTGACCGGTTCTACCGGTTGATGGAGGCACCTCATACATCTGCTCTACCTACCCAGCGGGGACACACTCCCCCGCCCGGGATCAGTGTTTCTCCGCATTACTCACCTGCAGGAGAAACACCATGACCACCCCTACCCTGAGCTATCGCTTTGGCGAATCCGTCGGTACTGCCCTGCGTGAAATCATTCGCTCCGTGCGTAATGCTCAAGCGCAGGCACGTGCTGCGCGTCCGTCCATAGCACCGGCTGAACGCCGTGTAGTCGAGTTTCCGCAACCGATCGTATCGGCTGCTGTGCTCGAGGAGATGGATCACGTGCCGGCGTTCGTTCGCCGCAACGCGATCGACCTCAACACCTGGTTCAAGCAAAACACCCAGGAAGCCCAGCCTGAAAAGCCCAAGCGCGAGCGCAAGCCGCGCAAACCCAAGGCTGCCGCCTCTGTCACTGAGCCCGTCCAGGCGCCAGCGCCCCGCGTGCTGCGTCCGGGCTCCTTGGATCAGTTGATCGCCCCGTTCGACCCTGAGGTCGCGCTGGCTAGCTGATTCACACCTTACCCACCCCTGTCGGGAAACCTCCCGTCAGGGCGGTTTTCCTGACGTCATCTGAACGAAGGAGAGCTGATGGCTATCAAAAAACAAACCGCTGTGGCAGAGGATCTGCGAAAGGTTGGTACCACCTCGGTGGCCGCCGGCATCGTAGGTGTCTTCCTCAGCGATCACCGACTGTTGACGGCTTGTGCCCTCGCAGTAGGTGTTCTAATCTGGTTCATAGGTATCGTCCTTACCGTGGAGGAATGACATGAGTCAGACCGCCTTCGGCATCCTCATGCTGACCTTTCTTTTGCTCGTCTGCTCTGGCATGGCGATTTGGGTCACCTGGCCCAACTTCAAACTGAAAGCGCAGAAGCTGCTGCGATCTCACTGAATGATCCACACCCCTAAAGCCCTCTTCGGAGGGCTTTTTCATTTCTGGGGTATTGACAAGCGATACGGCCCTGAACATTCTGAGGATGTATGGCGCTGACGTTGTCAGCAACATGCCCCAGGCAGTCTCGGATCTCACGACTGCAATGCGTCCCAAGCGCATCGATCCAAACCCAAGTTCGCTAAGCATTCGGTAGCGCGAACGATTGACCGGCACCCCCGGTTGATGAATGCACCTTCCACCCACCCTCGACGGGACTACCCGTCAGGGCCGGTCTCCGTCAAACCCTGGAGACCTTCCATGAAAAGCGGTCTTGCGTTGTACCAGGCATTGCGCTCCATCGATGTCCCTGATGACAAAGCAACTGCTGTTGTCGATGCTCTGGAGTCCGATATGCAAACTCACCTTGCTACCAAGGCTGATCTCGCACAGCTCGAACTCAAGCTCACTATCCGCATGGGCGTCATGATTTCTACTGCTGTCGGCGTTCTGCTGGCCGCGATGAAATTCATGCACTGACCTGGCACTACCCTTTCTGGCTACACCCACCCACGCGGGGAATACTCTTCCCCTCCCGGGCAAGGTGTTCTCCGTTTTCACCTATTGAAACTGGAGAGTCACCATGAGCAACCAAGCCAACGAAAGCCAATACTTCGACCTGCACACCACCGGTATCGGTTACCTCAACCGCATCCGCGAAGTGAAACCCAAAGGCAGAGGCGTCAAGCCGTTTTTGGCTGTCACCGTAGCAGCCCTGTGCGGCAGCAAAGAAGCGGTGGAATACCGCTACATCGACTGTAATGTCGTCGGCGCCGAAGCTGAAAAGCTGGTTCGCCGTTGCATTGACGCCGTCAACGCTGAGAAGAAGGTTCTCGTGTCCTTCCGCATCGGCGATTGCTGGGCTGATCCCTTCACCTACTCTTCCGGACCGAAGCAGGGACAACACGGCGCAAGCCTGAAAGGTCGTCTCCTGTACATCGGCTGGATCAAAGTGGAAGGTGAGTTCGTCTACGAAGCCAAACCGCGCGACGCAGCCTCGGCTGAGCAGCAAGGTACGGATCAAGGGAACGAAGGCGACCAATCGGCCGCTTGAGTCACCCTGCTCTTCCAGGCGCCCACCGGGCGTCCCTGCTCTACCCAGGCTTTGCCACCTTTCTCTTCGCACACCCATCCGGGGGCACCATCCCCGGACCGGGGCATGGTGATCTCCATTAGCTGAATTTTGGAGCCCATCATGCAAGTCATCGCCACCATCAAGTCCGAGCTGCCCGCCCTGCCCATCGTTGCCGAAGTCTCCTATGACGACGTCACCGAAGAGCTGCTGAGCAGCGACCTGTTCTGCGACAACGCCTGGTTTCTGTTCGAGATGAACGACACCAGCACTGACCGCGTCCAGGCCTGACTGACCACACCCTATAGGCGCCCTCGGGCGCCTTTGTCTTTTGGAGGCCCCATGGCTACCGATACCCTTGCAGGCTTCGGCCGGCTCGCCTTCGAATCCGGAGGCAAACACTTTCCCCTTCAAGTACTGCGCAGCAACGCGGGCTATTACATCGGCACTGTCGATGAGGTTGGCTTTCCGCTGAGTCGCGAGTCGAAGGAGTACTTCCGCAAGCAGGCCGAGGCTGACCAAGCCCTGGCAGAAGGCACCTGGACCCAGCACGGTTTGTCGTCGCTTGTTCCTGCCTTGCTTGGCTTCTAACCCGCTTCGTCTACCCTTAAGGGATTCATCATGCCTTGAGGGCATGATGAATCTCAGGACGTTGGAGGCATCATGGATTTGATTATTCAACACTTCGAAGGCCAGGCCTTTGTCAGCAACCCGTACGTTCCTGGTACGTCCCTTCGCCAAGACCTCTTCGAGCGGCAGTTCACCATCACCCTGCACGGGTCGATGGAGCGCTTTGAAGACTCCGGTCGTGGCACCTTCCACATCGATGGCTACGTCCAGCTTGGCCAGTGCGGCCTGCTCGATGACATCCTGCCCATTGCCTTGGAGGCAGTCCGACAAGACCGCTATCCGACACCTGCAGCAGCGCTCGACTTCTACCCGAAACGGATCTCCGTTTCCGATCGCCATGGCCACCTGGTCATGGTGGGCAAGGTGGATCGTGAGAGCCGCCGCATCGACTGGATTGACCCCTGCCGTACAGCCGAGGAAGAGAAGGCGGTGCTGGCCCAGATCCAGCTGTTGCGTTCGCGCTCCGCGTTCCAACACGGCTGGGACAACTTCAGCACCTCACGACTGCTAGACACCGACGCTGACCTACTCAAGGGCCGGCTCATTCACAAAGCCTGGCGGCCGCACGTTCGTGCCCTGCTGAGCGCCTGATCTCACCCACACCCATCAGGGGACACCGTCCCCTGGGGGCGGTTGTCCGCCAACGCTTTGGAGACAACCATGACCAACGTCCATACGCTCGACAGCACCTCGGCCATACGCGCTCGCGAAGAAGCCATCATCGCCGAGGCCAAGGCCATCTTGGACCAGCGGCTCTTCACCCGCGGAAGGGGCCTCAATAGCCCGGATGATGTCCGCAGCTACCTGAAGCTCAAGCTCGCTCCTGAGCCCAACGAAGTCTTCGCCGTCATTTTCATGGATACCCCTTTTCGTGTGATCACGTTCGAGATCCTGCAGTACGGCACCATCGACAAGGCCTTGATCAGTCCTCGACACGTTGCCCAACGCTGCCTGCATCACAACGCGGCTGCGGTCATCGTGGCGCACAATCACCCCTCCGGTAGTCCCGAGCCTAGCGAGGACGATTACAGCCTCACTGAACGTCTGCGAGACGCGCTAGCGCTGCTGGATATCCAGCTGCTGGATCACTTCATCGTGGGCAAAGGCCAACCTCTCTCGATGGCGGAAGCCGGACGTTTCACCTTCGCCACCTCGAGCTGATACAGCCCCTGGTACTACACCTTCCATTCACCTACCCAGAGGGGCTGACCCTCTGGGCAGCTCCTCGCCCGAGGAGTCATCAATGAACAATTCGTCCACCTCCACCGCCCAGTCAGTAACCGAACACAGCGGCCTGGTAGCTGTCCTGACCGATCTACAACGCCAAGGGTGGCGCGCCTCTGAACTGTGGGATGGCGAGGCGTGGGGGCCTATCCACGCAAGCTGGTCCGCTGATGAGATCGCTAAGCACGCGGCAGAAACGGACTTAGCCAAGCTGCGCTTCCTATCGGAAAGCCCCGCCGGCCACGAAGGTGTGATGCTGCTGGTATGGGGCAATAGCCCTATCGAGCTGATCGCCGACATCACCATGGCGAACGGCTTCAGTGAGGCCGTCGAACTGGCCCAGCGAAGCGTTTGGCCGAACTACCCGGAGGAGGAATAGCCATGTGCTGGACCTGCCCGCAGTGCGGCTCTGCTGACGTCTCAGCCGAGGGGGGAGTGACACCACCTCGACCCGACATCGATGCGCCCGAAGATGCTGAGTCCGACTGGGACGACACCTGCGAGATGACCTGCAACGCCTGCCAACACCAGGATCTCTCGTTGTTCTTCGCGAAGGACCTGGAACAACCCTAACCCTAGCTCTGCTGAGCTCCATCAACCACCACACCACCCAGAGGGGCCGACCCTCCGGGTGGCTCCTCTTCCTGAGGAGAGCCCCATGACCACCCCCAACCCTTTCATTCGCGGCTACCAGGACCTGTTTATCCGCCGCGAGCTGCTGATTACGTACGACGAGCACTTCGAGCCTTGCTACCGACAGATAACGGCCGAGCAGCAGAATGCAGCCGACGACCAACTGGTAGGCCACTACAGCGTCTTCAACGAAACTCATGCCCTGGCTATCGAGCCGGAGGAAGTCACTGCTGACCAGCACACGCTCTACCCGTCCACTGGACAGGTACGGGCGGTGGTCTATGCGCTTCGTGCCATTGAGAATGGCGAGGAGATTCACCTCGGTGACACTGAGACGCTGGCTAGGGCCCAAGGCCTGCTCAAGCGGATCCAGTTCGAAACCGGCTTCTACAGTCGAGCGTTCGAGATCACCTCGTCCCATCTGCCCGATGACGAATGGGATGACCTGCAGGACCTGGTGCAGCACGCTGACACCCAGCAACTGATGTTCGAGTGCTTCACCCTGCCAGACAGCGACGCCGTCGGCTTCAAGCTGCACGGTACGCCCTGGACGGACGAGCACCTGAACGATCTGGAAGGGTTTGGGCTGTCGGTCCTGCAGGCCAAGCACCACGAAGAAGGCTTCATGCCGGAAACCATACGGGTGCTCAGCCTGGCAGGCCAGGCCGACGTCAGGATCCTGATCCTTGATCCCAATGGCTGCCTCCTCGAAGGGTTGCCACTGTTCTAAACTCTTACCAAAAGGCGCCTTACGGCGCCTTTTTCCGTAAAACAGCCCGATAAATTGCTCACTCACATCGATGGAGATAGATTTGTAATCGATGAGCTTGAATTCAGCGTTAAAGTTGGAGGCTCAGATAATCCCGCTCTTGACCGAAGTAAGATTGGAGTCTGAACAATGCCCATCAAAACTGACTTTTCTGGAATCAAGCAACTCCAGCAAAACCTCTCCGAAATCGCTTCAACCACGCAGGTACCTTTTCTCGACCTAATGAGCCCTAGCTTTATTTCAGCTCATAGCCGGTTTGATAACTTTGATTCGTTTGCTCGAGCAGCAGGGTATGAGGTTTCCACTCAGGAAGATTTACTGGCCATCCCAGATGAACCGTGGGATGAGTTCGTAAGACAAGAAACGTCTTTCGCCGACTGGAACGAAATGCAACACAGGGCTCTTGGGCAGTATCTGCAAGCCAAGCTGCACCAAGGCCTGTAGATCTACGTCTTGGTGTTAAACGGGAGTGCGCCGGCTATTGACCCCCAGCCGGTGTGCTTTCAAAATCGCCTCTACATGCAGCTGACGTTGTCAGCCTTGCCCAGGTGGTCAGGATCTCAAGACCACGGCGCCCTGCGCTGATCCAACCCCAAGCTTGCCGAGCATCCGGTAGCGCAAGCGGTCGGCTCCGCCGATGGATGCACCTCTCACCGTTTTCTCCCACAGGGTACCCATCCCCTGCTGGGCATGGCGTGCCCCTATTCACGAGGACCGCCATGATCAAGATCTCCGGCCATCTGGCCATCCGCACCATCCAGGGACGCAACGGCGCTTTCAACGTCGGTCGGCTCTCTACCTCTATCGGCGAATTCGTCATCAAGGACGCTGTGCTCGAGCAACACGTCGAGGGCAAGTACCGCGGCGAATTCGTCATCACCGAGATCCGTGCATCGTCCTACAGCACTGGTGGCCGCCTGGTCATCGAGATTCGCGCGCGCCTGGACAGCATGGTACTGGAGGACCTCGACGCCCTGACGGCCTACGACAACGCGCAGATCGATACGCAGTCGCCGGATCCGCTCGATGAAGAGCAACCTGTCCCGACACCGCCGCGAAAGGCTCGACCACAACCTGTTCGTCCCGCCAGGCCTGCTAGTTCCCCAGCATCGCCTGCAGACGACAACGCACCATTCGGGATGCCGGTATCACCAGCAGCTGCTCCGGTAACGCCTGCGCCTGACGTCGATGAGGCTGACCAGGAGCTCTTCGGTACCGTCTGGCCACTCGGCGAGACAGTGCGACTGGACTCCACGGTCGACCGGCAACGCCTCAGGCAGCAATGCCAACGGCTGAGCGAGCTGGGCTACGCCATGGACTTCAAGTCGCAGGCCTGGAACCGCGCGGCCTGACCTCACCTTCACAACCACACCCGGCTGGGACCTCTCCTAGCGGGAAGGCCTGGTCATCACCTAAAGGACCTTCCCCATGGGCTGGCTGTTTTCTCACCCCACGCGCGATGCGCTGATCTCTGAACTGACCGCCAACGGCGAAACCGACAACTGCACCCGCACGGTCATCGATCATCACCTGGTCGACAACGTGCTGTGGCAGATCGTGATGCTGGTACCCAAACGCGATGGCGTCGTTCGTGGCGTCGCCGCCGGCGAAACCTGCACCTTGATCGGTTGCGACCTGCTGGATGTTCACGGAGGCCGCTGGGGCCACAAGTCACTGGATGAAAGCTCGGGCCCCTTCTACTGGAGTTGCCCGCTGCACTTCCTGCCCAGGGCCACGCACGGCATCAACCTCGAATGGCGCGAAGGCGTCCGGCGATACCACGCGGCGCGCTGAGCGTCTTCCCTCACCCACCTCGGGGCAACCGCCCCTGGGTGCGTTGCCTCCACAAGGAGCTGACGATGCCCCTCTACCCTATCGATGAGTGCCCCGATCTGCTGGTGGACGCCTGCGTCTGCGATGAAGAAAGGCGGCTGATCTTTCTCTCGGCCTGGGGCCGCGACACCGCTGTCCAGGAATTCCTGGCCAGGCTCACCTTGGGACGCAGCGAAGGCGGCCTCGAGCAATTCCACCTGGTCCAGAGCGGTCGCAGCCTGCCGGTCTTTCCGGACGCTGAGCGAATGGAGAAACGAACGACCCGCCAGCTGCGCGGCACCCTGTTTGGCAGCCTGCTTCACGTCTGGCTGTTCGACGGGCGCTGCGCGGTACCGGATCGCGCCAATCACCTCGCCTACGCCCTGGTGCGCGACAACATCGACCCCCTGGCCAGCCTCTGGCCGCTGGTAGTCGACACCTGCCCACTCCCGCTCCTACCGCACTGGCAGGAACTGGTCATGGAGCTGCTCCTGCAGGAGCAGATGCTCGAGCGCCTACCTGGCGCCTTGGGCGACCTGGCCGGCTGGCGACTCCGACTCAAGCTCGACGAGCTGCAGTACCACCTTGGCCAGCGTATCCGCGCCGGTCAGCTCACCACCTCCTGATCGGGCCGCCTGCGGCCCCTCTCCTTCACTTTCCCAACACTGGAGCTCCGACCATGGCCCTGATGTTTCCGCGCCTGGCGCGCAACTTTGCCAAGAACGGCTATTACCCCACCGACGAGGTCACGCTCGAACGTACCTTGCAGGCCCTGACCCCTGCCTCCACTGGCTCCATGCGGATCCTCGATCCGTGCGCCGGCGAAGGTGTGGCTCTGGCGGAAGCTGCTCATACGCTCGGGCGTGAGCGCGTCCAAGCCTGCGCCGTGGAGTACGACCGGGAGCGTGCCGAGCACGCCCGTGGCCTGCTCGATCGCGTCCTGCAGGGCGACCTGATGGACACCATCGTCACGCGGCAGGCCTTTGGGCTGCTGTGGCTCAACCCACCCTATGGCGACCTGGTCGCCGACCACAGCGGCGCCACCCAGTATCAGGGCAGCGGCCGCCGGCGACTGGAAAAGTTGTTCTATCAACGCTCGCTACCGCTGCTGCAATACGGCGGGACCTTGGTGCTGATCGTGCCGCACTACGTCCTGGACGATGAGCTGTGTGGCTGGCTCTGCAATCACTTCACCGGCCTGCGGGTCCATGCGGCTGCGGATCCGACCTTCAAACAGGTGGTGATCTTCGGCATCCGCATTCGCCGGCAGGATCTGGCAAGACCTGCCGACGTCAAGGCAACCAGGGAGCGTTTCCGTGCGATCGGCAGCAGCGAGGCCTCGGCCGAACCGCTACCGGAGGTATGGCTCGGGGAGCCCTATGGGGTGCCAGCCGCCGTCACGGAGCTGGACCACTTCTACCGCGTCACCCTGGAGCCTGAGCAGCTCGCCCTGGAAACAGGTCGGCTGGGCGGACTCTGGAGCGACTTCACCCTGCACTTTGGCCAGGCTGGCCAAGTACCACGACCACCGGTCAAGGCACTATCGCAATGGCACCTGGCCCTGGCTCTCGCAGCCGGGGCCATCTCGGGCGTTGTCACCTCTCCCAATGGGCGCGTCCTGGTACTCAAGGGCGACACCTACAAGGAAAAGGTCAGCCGCACCGAGTTCACCGAGGATGAGGACGGCAACGTCCTGGAGTCGCGGATCCTGACCGACCGTTTCGTGCCCGTCATCCGGGCATGGGACATGACACCGGGATCTCAGACGCTGGGACAGGTCCTGACCATCACCTCGGCGCCGGCAGCGGCCGAGCCACCACCCCCTGCAGCACCTGAACCGCTCCGGCTACCGGCTGGACGCTTCGACCCTGGTCGGATCGTCATGACGGCAGCGGTGAGCGAGCTGGTGGAGCGCGGTGAGCTCAACCCCGTGACCTACCTGCGGCGTCACCTGCAGGCGGATTGGGGCGAGCTTGACCAAGAGGACAAGCGCAGCAACGACCAGGCCCTGCGCCTGGGCAATCGGCTGTTCTCCAACTACGAGACCCCGATGTCCGATGAGCCCCGGCTCTGGATCATCACCGAAGCCGATCGCAGCGTGACCACGCTGCTGTTGCCCTCGGACTACTGACCTACCCCGCCTACGGCGGTACTGCTGCATTACCTCAACCCCCTGGGTACGCCGATACCCATCCGGGGTCGGCCGTGCCCGTTTCTCATCTCAGGAGAGCCTCATGACCGACCTCAACGCTGGCCAACCGGTCCTGCTCACCACCGTCAGCCTGACCGACTTCATCGCCGAGTTCGGCGAGGGTCTGCTCGACTCCCTCAACCGCTCCAACCCACCGGTCTATGCCGGCGCTGCTCACACCGGGCGCCAGGCCGTGATGGCGGGTCTCAACCGCACACCCTTCCCGGCGCAAGCCGATGTCGTCCAGGCGATCGCCGCGCTGCTGCTCGACCGCGGCGAACAGGCCGGCATCATCAACGCCGAGATGGGGACCGGGAAAACCATGATGGCCATTGCCGTGGCAGCGGTACTACACGCCGAAGGCTACCGCCGCACCCTGGTCGTCTCGCCGCCCCACCTGGTCTACAAGTGGCGGCGCGAGATCCTCGAAACCGTCCCAGGCGCGCGCGTCTGGGTGCTCAACGGGCCGGACACCCTGGTGAAGTTGCTCAAGCTCCGCCAGGCCCTAGGCGAGCCGTACGATGGTCGTCAGGAGTTCTTCATCCTGGGCCGTGTGCGGATGCGGATGGGCTTTCACTGGCGGCTGGCGTGCGGTGCGCGCCGCGCCGCCGGTGGACGGCGACTGGCCTGCTGCACGGACTGTGGCCGCGTGCTCGAGGACGAGGAAGGCAACTACCTCACCCTGGAGGACTTCCAGCGCGATGAGCGACGCCGGCAGTGCCCGAAGTGCAAGGCGCCCCTCTGGACGCTGATGCGTCCGGGCAAGGCCGCAGGCGGTGACAGGCGCAGCGTGATCCTCAAGTCAATGTGCCGCATACCGACCATTGGCCCCATCCGGGCCGAGAAGTTGGTGGCGGATTTCGGCGAAGAGTTTCTCGCCACGATGCTGGCTGACAACGTCCACGAGTTCATCAATCTGATGGACGCCAAGGGCAACTTCGTCTTCAGCGACCGTCAGGCCAAGCGCATGGAGCGGGCGATGGCCAACCTGGAATTCGGCTTCGGCGAGGGCGGGTACCAACCGACCGAGTTCATCAAGCGCTACCTGCCGGACGGCTACTTCGACCTACTGGTGGTGGACGAGGGACACGAGTACAAGAACAGCGGTTCGGCCCAGGGCCAGGCCATGGGAGTGCTGGCAGCGAAGGCGCGCAAGACGCTGCTGCTGACGGGCACGCTCATGGGCGGCTACGCCGACGACCTGTTCTACCTCCTGTTCCGGATCCTCTCCCGGCGCATGATCGAGGACGGCTACCGACCGAACGCGCGCGGCAGCATGGCCCCTGCGGCCATGTCGTTCATGCGCGACCACGGCGTGCTCAAGGACATCTACACCGAGCGCGACAGCCAATCGCACAAGACGGCCCGGGGCAAGAAGCTCTCGGTACGGACAGTGAAGGCCCCAGGCTTCGGTCCCAAAGGCATCCATCGCTTCGTGCTGCCCTTCACCGTGTTCCTAAAGCTCAAGGACATCGGCGGCAATGTGCTGCCGGCGTACCAAGAGGAGTTCGTCGACATCCCGATGGAGGCGCACCAAGACGCGGCCTATCGGCAGCTGGCCAGCAAACTGACCGCGGAGCTCCGCCAGGCTCTGGCACGGCGAGACACCACGCTACTTGGGGTAGTGCTCAATGTGCTGCTGGCCTGGCCGGACTGCTGTTTCCGGCCGGAGGTGGTGAAACACCCCCGGACCCGGGACACCTTGGCCAGGGTCGACGCGATCTTCGACGAAGACCAGGCCAGCCCCAAGGAGGAGGCGCTGATCGAGCTGTGCCGTCAGGAGAAGGCGCTGGGACGCAAGGTGCTGGCCTACACCGTCTACAGCGGCACCCGGGACACGACCAGTCGGCTCAAGCGCTTGCTCGAGCAGGCCGGTCTGAAGGTGGCGGTACTGCGTTCTTCGGTGGATACGGCCCGACGCGAAGATTGGATCCTCGACCAGGTCGACCGCGGCGTCGACGTGCTGATCACCAACCCGGAGCTGGTGAAGACCGGTCTGGATCTGTTGGACTTCCCCACCATCGTCTTCCTGCAGACGGGCTACAACGTCTACACCCTGCAGCAGGCAGCGCGCCGGTCGTGGCGGATCGGTCAGAAGCAGGCGGTACGGGTACTGTTCTTCGCCTATGCCGGCAGCTCGCAGATCACCTGCCTGCAGCTGATGGCCAAGAAGATCGCGGTGGCTCAGAGTACGTCGGGAGACGTTCCAGAGTCAGGGCTCGATGCGTTGAACCAGGATGGCGATTCGGTCGAGATGGCGCTGGCAAGACAGCTGGTAAGCGGATGAAATTTGGCTCCTCTTCGGAGGAGCCCCTCTTCCGCTGGCCTAGCCGAGCACTCAAATGCTCTCTCATACACCTCAGACCGACGCCTACTTTTCCGTATTTTCTTACGCATAATTTTGTGTATCATGAGCTTGCGCGTGCCATACCTATGACCAAGCTAACTACTTTGATCGCACCGACACGACTACCGAATTGACTCAGACGATCACACTTACCTAACGCTAATTGATGAATTGAGGCCACAGCGCATGAGTGCACTCTTAGACCGGGCTGAACAGGCAGTGTCCGCTACAGCAATGGTTCGAGGCTTTAGCGCGAAATTGAAAGAGGTCACCAGTGGTGAGGTCACTCACCTGGTGATTTTCAAGGACAACGAGCCGGCTGCAGTGCTGGTAGGCGTAGAGGCCTACCAAGCTCTGCAGGATGAACTCGAAGACCTCCGTGCTGAGCGCCTCGCCATCGAGCGCCTTTCCACCTTGGACAAACAGAACACAGTGAGCCTCGAGGACATGGAGGCTCGCTTCGAATAGGCGAAGGCCGATGAAATGGAGCGTTCGGTTTCACCCTGATGTCGAACACGATCTCGTCCAGCTAGGCAAAGCTGAGGCGAAAAGGGTACTGAAGGTGATCCGGGAGCGGATCGCTGAAGGTGAACCTGAAAAAATTGGCAAGCCACTCCGCGGCGCCCTCGCAGGGCATCGCAGGATCAGGACCGGCGATGTACGCATCGTTTACAGGATTGAAGGCACGGAAATCATACTGGTCCTTTGCGTAGGGGCCAGACGTGATGACGAGGTTTACGAGGCTGCCAATAGAAGAGTCTGACGAGATCCCCCGCTTCGGCGGGGTTTCTTTTGTCTATAGCTCAACGACTACGCGTTTCCTGTAATACTAAACGGCTGTGAGCGGCTAAAAATTGCCGTCAATTCCTAGTCAAGGACTCGGATGGCCAGTAAAAAAAGCCCATGGACACGCTGCTACCGACTTTGTAATCTCTCTGCACACGGTGTCGCCTTTTCTTCTCGCCACCTGTTGCGTCCCCACCACGCCCTGCGTACTGTTGAAAGAGTTACCCATGGATAAGGAACGTTATCAGATATAAGTGGCGATCCCGCCGATATCTTATACCTGGAGATGGGCATAAACCTCTTTGCTCATTCAGGACGTCCGTAAGGGGCCACTCGCTAGCCATATATTCATTTGAAAGGAATAAAAATTAAACATGGATGTCCTTACCTTCACATCTACAACAATCAAGTCACTAGCTTGGCCTACAGTAGTAATATTCCTTGTGCTAATGCTTAAGAAGCCGATCACAGAGATAGTCCCCCTACTTCGGAAGCTCAAGTACAAAGAACTAGAAATTGAGTTTTCCGATGCAGTAGCCGAATTAAAGGCAGAGGCAAGCACGTCAATACTAGATGCAGGGACCCCAACTACGCCCGAGACCCAGCCTCAAAACAGATTATTGCAGCTCGTTAACTTGTCAACACGGGCTGCAATCTTGGAAGCCTGGCTAGAGGTTGAAACTGCCGCAGCAGCAGTCGCAAGCTCATTTTGGAATAAGCCTCGGATGGACACCTTCAGAAATTATGCAAAACTTGGAGATTATCTACTTCAATGTAAAGTTATCGACACAAAGCAATTAGAAATTTTCAATAGACTTAAAGAGCTCCGCAACAAAGCAGCGCATGCCGAAGAGCTAAACTTAAGCAAAAATGATGCAAGATCTTATGTAGAGCTAGCCTCTGCGCTGGCCGCCCACATAAAAGCTGCGTAAGCAACCAATATCACCTACATTTAACAGGCTTAGTCAATATTCACGACAAAGGGGCCACTTCGAGCTGCGCAATACCCGTCTTTTACGATAAAGCACTCAATCGTATGTGAGCCTTTGTAATAAGCTCCTTCGATTCTGAATAAGTTACCGCCCGAGGCTGTCCCCTCTAAGAAGCCACCTCTTAAATTATTCGCCCTCATGGCTGCGGGTCCAGTATTCACAACCTGCCAAAAAACCTTATATGGCCAAACAAGATTGGTTTTCGCCTCGAAGCGTAGCGAACTCCCGATCGGTACTGCTGCCCCATTGTTAGCTACAGCAGTTGGTCGGAAACCAGCCCTGCTCATCACGCTGGAGAGGCTCACACTTCCCTGAGGTACCGTCGGCCATGCGACAGGTTTGCGATGCGGAGCATCGAACACGCGTTGTATCGCCCCATAAAGTCGACGTGTAGCAACTGACTTAGCGACAGCGGCAGGGCTATGCTGAGTGGCAGCCTTCTCCAACAGCTCGCGACCGAGTCGAGGAGAAAGCAAATCGATCATTTGAGCAAGATCTTCAGTCTCTCCGGCTCGCTCAAAGTCCTTGCGCGCTGTATCGAGCCAGTCATCAAATGCCAGCTTTCGCTCCGGCTCTGCTTCCCACGCGTCAGCAAAATTCTCTCTGGGATCAGAAGGATTGGCGATCCAATATGTTTGCCCAATAATTTTAATATGCTGGTCCATCGAAGCGAGAATACTGAAGAGCGCCCCGGTGACTGTAGCCTCTTGCTGATACGCATGAGCGGCAAGTGTCGATATGATTATGGATGAAGGTCGACCATCCGGCCGCTCAGAAAAGCACACATCTCGATGCCGCTTCAGAATCTGTATTGCCGACTGCAAGGGGGTTTTGACCCGAAATGCGGGAATGTCTGCGACGTCGGCTTTCGCTTCGTAGAGCGCCATGGCGCGGCGCCGTTTATTAAATGCGACCTCCATCCGATCCATGAACCAATCAGCGTATCCGTTGGGATTACTAGACGGCCAGTCGTCGGTATACTGCTGATATTTAGGGTGATTTCTATCAGTAATTGAAATGGACTTTTCCACATATTCAAGAGACAAATTTCTCTCTTCTCGCAGTGTGCGTTGCCGCTGACCGTCTGGAATAGATGGCAGAAGATCAATATGAAATTGAGCAGCATCAGCGTAGTTCAACGTCCAGCAACGATCCCAACCAGATGGAGATTCCATCGAATATCGTGCCGCGTACAACTTAAGCTCATGACCCAAATCATCGAAAAGTTGCTTCTGAGTGCGCGAAACCTTGCTGGCCCCGAACTCGCAGACGACATCTAGATCGTAATGCTCCTCGCCATTCAAGGGGCGAATCACCGTGCCAAGTCGGAAAGATCCTTGGGTGTAGGCGTTTATATAAACCCGCGAAAAACGGGATTCTGGCCGTTCCAACCAGTCGCAAATCGAACGATAGCTTCGGTCGGCGGACGCGTAGCGTTCGTCAGGAATGTCGAGTGTGGAGGCAAGCTGATTAATGAACCGATCGGCAGAGGAAGTGACCTTCGTCATGAAATTTTCCCACTACGCAGCGATGCCGGCAGGAAGCAGTCGATTTCTTCGTCAGAAAACGTGAACTCTTCGTTCAGCTTTAGCGCTTTCTGAGCATCTGCATAGGCCTTCGCATTCGTCTGCGGTGCCCCCTTATAGATGATAGAAAGCTGTTCTTGTAGTTCATCACGACGCTCCGCCGCTTGGTCGTAGTTAATCGCTCCGGCCTTCAAATCAGTAAGTAATGATAGGTAAGACTCTCGAATTGGCCAGATCCGGGCAGCTGCATCACGGTGCTTTTGTGCAGTCCCGCCGGGATCAAAACCCTTCATGTACCCAGACAGCAGTAAAGCAAGTAGAGAAAGAACAGCGGTGGCAATTTTCGCCCAGTCGGGGCCTAAAATCGCTACAGTTAGAGCCCCTGAGGCTGTCAGTGCGGAGATCACTATCTGCAAAACCTTCAGGCATTGCAGGCGAGCTGCACAACGATCTGCCATTTTTTCATGAGTCTTGTGGGTGTATACGACCCGACCTAAGCATTCGCGAATCTGCCCTTCCATATGCGAAAAGTCTCTCATACCTGTCCTACCTGAATTCCGCATCGGGCGTTCAGTGTGCCACTACCCGGCATCGTAGTCGCGCCTCGCCGATAGTTCTCAAAGCTGACTACACCTTGTCGCGGAGACAGTCCCCCAACGAAGGTCAACGGGACGCAGGTACTGTCGGAAGCCGACCGTCCTCTTCTGGCCGAAAGACGTTTCACGTATTTCCAATTTGCAAACGATTTAGCCGTATGCTTTTACCTGTACCTCATGCGCTACACCTATCAGCACGGCTAAAGGCGTGGCGAAAAGTAGTCCAGCGGACCCAAACGACTACGGCTACATTTCGAGACGCCAAACGACTACACCGGAGCCTGTCATGTGCGTCGCACCTACTCTCGAGCCTCGACGGATGATCAGGACGCCACCCGTGCGCGGGAGACACTACGCATTTTCGCCAGCAAGCATGGCACTCGGATCGCGGCGACCTATGTTGAGAAAGCGTCGGGCACGCTGCTGGACCGTCGTGAACTGCTGCGACTGTTGGCCGATGCCGAGCGTGGAGATGTATTGCTGGTGGAAGCGATCGACCGACTGTCCCGGCTCGACCGTGCGACCCTGCGACCAGTTGCGCGACCGGATCGCCCAGGCGGGCCTGCAGGTGGTTTCTCTCGATCTACCACTGACCCATTCATTGATCCGGCCGGCTACGGTCGGCGACGACGGTCTCCAAGAGTGGATGACGCGGGCGCTATCCCAGATGTTCTTAGAATTCAAGGGGGCGTTTGCTCGGAAGGACTCCGAAACGCGACGTGCCCGCGCGGCCCAGGGCATCGCCAAGGTGAAGGCGGCACGAGTCTACAAAGGGCGGCCCAGGGTGAGCAGCTGCATGCGCGAATCCGCGAATGCCAGGCCAGGGGGATGTCGGTGCGGGGGACGGCGCGGGTACTAGAGTGCTCCACCAGCACCGTGAACCGGTGCCGATCGCAGACTATCGCCGCCCAAAAATAGGAATGAGACAGCTGCTTAACCAGTGAAGGGGAAAGGGAATTTCTACGCGCAACTATCGCGGAGCCTCTCTAGCAAACGCTAATCGTCTTCGCCTCTGAGTGGCTGGCAATGCCCAGATAGTAGTTGTGCCATGTACCAGCTTTTTGGTGAGGATGGAGGGGTAGCTGTGCTTGTACAGCACGAATTACCTCCCGAAGTGGGCGGACTTTTTTCGTTGCCGATTTAACCGTACTGAATCAGCACTCAACGTATCATCACATGGGATATAGCATCTTGCAAGTAGAAAGGCTATAAAGGCAACCACCGCTTAATCCAGAGGAAATCATGATGTCTCTAATTCAAGAATACCGTCAGACTGAAGCGACTATTGAAGAACTGAAGCAGCGCTTGGAACAGCTAAACAGCGACGGGCGCCTGCAGAAAGAGCTTGAGTTCGAAAAGCATCTGCGTGCTTTGCTGAGCGAACACAACAAGTCGCTCCGTGACGTCATCGCTATTCTGGACACGAACGCCACTGCCACAAAGAGCGTCACCCGTAAGAGCAATTCCGCGCCGGCGGCACAACAGCGCCGGCCCCGCTCGTTGAAACGCTATGAGCACCCCGAAACCGGTGAGGTCATTGAAACTAAGGGCGGTAACCACAAGATACTGAAAGCCTGGAAAGCTAAGCACGGTGCCGACGTGGTTGAGGGCTGGCTTCAGGGCAATTAATCGTCCGCATGCCGCGCAAAGCAGCGATCCATAATAGTGTTGAGTCGCTGCGCTTCTAGTTAGGTGAGGCCCCACTGCATCAGTGATGCCTTGTTTCGCCTCCACTATTCGTTGCCGCCAAGTTTGCCGGGACCCCTTTCGCTACTTTTTGTCTATCCATACAGCATCCTGAAAGGAGGTCCACTCCCATCTCCATTTCGCGCCCCATCCCTCGTCTCTGCCACGGTTGTCTCGGTCGTTCTGTCGACTATCAGAAGATCGAGGCTTCAGGGATTGAGCAGGCTGGCTGCTATGGACATGCTCGGTGATGAGCAGGACAGCTTCGAACAGCAGCAGTCTCTCTTCCGCCCTACGGAGCTGATGTACTGCCGTAACCTAGTCGATTTGCTAGCCGAAGAGCTCGACTAAGTGCGTCAGTGCCTAGGGCAAGCCCGAGACGCCAATCGCCTGTTTGTAGTTTAGTACGACAACTAATTGCAGAAGGCGCTACCCTCAAGAAGAAGGTGCAGCGTCATCGGCTGCGCTACGTCCAGTTCGTATAGGAAGAGAATCAGCGTCACGTGCCCCGCAGGGTACGACTCCTCCCAGACGACCGCGACGCCCCTCTCTCACGGGCCCGGCGTCATATCCTCCGGCTGGAGTCGATGAACTCTGTCCTGCATGCAGATCTCTTCAAGGTGCGCGCGCAACTGCAGGTCCTGCTCACCGAACACGGCAGCACGCCGTCGGCCCCGACGCGCATGCAGCATGGATAAGGTGGCCACCAATGTCGTTGCGCTCGACTCCCGCTCGATAGCCGCCGCGTGTGGCGCGGGCAAAGTCCCCATGTCGACGACGCCAGCACCCAGCCAATCGGCCACGCCGCGCTCGATGCTAACTGCCCTCGACGGTTGGCCTGATGCGGCCCTGACCGAAATCTTCAGCGCCCGGCCAGGCCTTGGTGAGCTGGCCCTCGTCTGGCCGACACTTGCGCGTCCCACCGCAGTCGGCGAGCGGGTTGCACTCATCGCCCCTATCTGAACTACCCACATGGGTGGCTGCAGGCCGGCGTCGATCTTGGTCGGTTGATTATCATCCAGGTCCATGGCAAGGACGCGCTGTGTGCAGCAGAACAGTGCCTGCGCTTCGGTATCAGCGGCGCAGTGCTCTGCTGGCCCAGCCATAAGGGCGATCGCAAGATACGCTGGCTGCAGGTAGTCCCTGAAATCGGGCAGACCTAGACCAGCGCTAAATGATTATCAGCCTTTGTGGGCATCGCCAAGGTGCGCTACCGCCCACTGCTCTGCAGTGGTCGTTGCAATTGCGTGCCTATCATTGAAGGTTGTGTCCTTGGGCCATGCAACACCCCGACCCTGAGCGAAGACTGCACGATACTTCTTAATGTGTTTGAGTCCTTCGTCACTCTCCTTTTCCATCTCGTCCATCAGGAAGGAAACCGGCCAGACGTTGGACTTGAAGGGGCGCTTCAGTACTCGCTCGAGCAGGGCAGGCACTTCACCATAGGCCAGGGTATCCCCCGCGAGATAGACGATTTCATTACGGAAGCGCGGCTCGAAGAACACGATGTCCGCTGTCAGCTTGCCGATGTCGTCCGGGGTGGTAAGAGTGACCTCGGTATCCAGACTGCCCAGCGCATTGACCGTATCTGTGTCGAAATCAACCACGCCAAACACGGGCTCGAACAGGAAGCTGGTGAACATCCCGGTGGAGATGATCACCCATTCGGTTTGACTTTGCGCGCGCAGCAACTCACGCACATCGAGCTGTGCATCGAAAAGGTCCTGAGGGCTGCCACGACCAATTACCTCGAAATCCACGCCGAATTGCCAAGGAAAGTATCGCTTGACGCCGGACTGGAGAGCAGCACGAGCAAGCTTCATCGGCGTTTCACGGCCAGCCACCATGCCTGCGCACCCAATGACAGTGTCGTACTGCGAGAAGACCGCGGCCAGTTGGTCGATAGAGTCATTGACCAAGTCGGCAGCCACCATATTGACGCCCAAACTGCGCAGCTCATCTATCTCTTTTTTCTTACCAGGCGTCTGGCTGTTAATCGTGGACTCGCGCAGGAGAACGCTTACCTTGGAGCCTGGTTTTTGCTTGGAAATCCGCGCGAGGTTACGCAACACTGGTAAGCCAAGTTCACCGGCGCCCAGTACGAGAATGGATTGAGTAGCGGTAGGGAAATTGGAAGTCATGATCAGTCCTGTAGTCAGGTGTAGTATGGCCAATGCTGGCAGACAACAGCGGCGCTTAGTAGAAGGCACACGCGTGATACCGGAGGAAAAATTGACCGAACTGGAGATTCTTAGACAGTCGGAAGCCATCTGCCAGACACTCAGGCGGGACGTCGATGGAGTACGCCGTGAGGTGCTGGCTCATGCAGGCAGTCGATGGTCCTTGGGTATCCTCCATGCACTAGGCGTCTACGGCGTCATGCGTCACGCAGAACTCGCACGACAATTGTCAGGGATCACCCAGAGGATGCTGACAAAGACCCTCCGCTCGCTCGAACGTGACGGCCTTCTTGTCAGACACGACTACGATGAGTTACCGCCCAGGGTCGAATATGAACTGACAGCTCTTGGCATGAGCCTATTGGTTCGGATGACGCCCATCTGGACCTGGGTGGTCGAGAACGTTGAAGAGTTCCGGACAGCACGCCACGCCTTCGACGACAGAGGGAGTAAAAGACCTGCATGGCAGGATCCAAAGCCCATACCGGGCGATTGAAATAGGAATGACCCTAGAGGCTGGCTGTTAGCGACAGCTTTCACTCATATTATTAATACGCCTCAATCGCCTATTACAGCGTCCATGGCTGGAAGCGGCAACTTCACGTTTAGCCATGTCAAACCATGACCATGCTCTATCTTCCCTCGGCGCTTAGGAAGCTTCGGTCAAGTAAGCTCCGTGTCCGTTGCCATTCCGGTGATGAAGAGCCCAGAAAGAACTTTATGCTGTCGGGCATGCTCGAGATGCCGGCGCATCCGATCAGCGGCAGCCAAGCGATCTCCTGCCTCGAGTAGCGCCAGAATTTCCAGATGCTCCTCCGCGTGCTCTTTTCGCGGCGTACGCTGACTGGCCTGCTGGTACTCAACCAAACGACGCAGACCATCGAGCCGACGCACCGTCTGCAGATGAAACCTGTTGCCTGAAAACGTCGCCAGCGTCTCATGGAATTGGGCGTTGGCCTCGAACAACTCACGCGGGGTCATGGTTAAGTAGCCACCCCGGGCAATGTACTCCTGCTGCCGGCGGCATCTGCTCAATGCTTCGGCATCGACCATGAAGGTAGGTGCGAGCAAGGCTGCAGGCTCGATGATTGCCCTGAAGGTGTAGCTTTCTTCGTAGGCCTGTACCGAATCAATTATGGGCAGGAACTGCCAGCCCTGCCCCGCCCGCTGCTCGATCCAACCTTCCTGCTGGATACGCATCAGCACCACCCGCAACGTTGCCCGTGTCACATCGAACAGCCGCATCAGATCAGTTTCCGCGAACTGCTCGGGCAGCTTGCGCTGGAGCCGCATGGACGCGATCTGTAGATACAGCGGATCCTCAGCTTCCTCGAACAAGGATTGAGCAAAGCCGGCCATGTCCTTGGCACTCAGCGCTAGGAAGAAGCCTCGGTTACGGTCGTAGGTAAGCATGCCCTGCTCTGCCAGGAACTGCATGGCGATCTTGACCGGGCTTCGCGAGGTGTTGAGGACTTTGGCCAGCCCTAACTCCGTCAGGTGATGCCCTTCTTCAAATTGTTCCTGCCGAACATAGGCAACGATGTCACGTGCTACCCGAGTTTGTAGGGCCGAGAGATTCATAGAACGGTAAAGCACCTTAAGCCGATCGCCCATCTGACAGGACAGGCAGGATAGCCCGCAGTCTACCACCCACTCAGCCACTGGCATGTCTGAGCAGGCGGCAATCGAAGGGGCTCTAACACCGCCGCTTATTTGGTCAAGAGAATCGGCGCTGGAACCTTGGTTTCGTTCGCAACCGGCAGCATCGGCTTGCGCGTCATCGTCAGCGCGATCACCGCTCCCACAAGCAACAGGCTGCCGGCAATGATGAAGGCCGCGTTATAGCCGCCCGAAGCCTGGATCACATAGCCCGTCACAACGGGTGCGAGCATCCCAAAAAGGTTGCCGCCCATCACTACGAATGCTACAGCGCGACCCACGTCACCCGCACTGGGCAGCATGTCATTGAGCAGCGAGAAATTAAGCGAGGTCGTAGAGGCGATACCCGCGAGCGTAAGCGAGGAAATTGCCACCAGCCCGAATGTCGAGTCAGCGAAGGGAATCAGCAGGATGCAGCTGGCGATCAGCATAGACAGCGCAATGACGTTACGGCGTTTGCCCGAACTTACGCCACCACCCTTCTTAAGGTACAGGTCGCTGAGCTTGCCTAAACCGATGCATAGCACCACGGCCATGGCATAGGGAATGGCCGTCACGACGCCGCTCTTGGCCAAGGTTAAGTGGCGAGCCTCCTGCAGGTAGCTGGGAAGCCAGGTCAAGAACAGGTACTGGGTGTAGACGTTGCACCCCTGGGTCAGGGCGAGCCCCCACAGCGTGGGCGTTTTCAGTAATTTCTTCAGGCCGTAGCCTTTACCGGTCGCGGCACCTTTCTCGCCGTCGCGATGCTGAAGAATGTGGGCACGCTCCTGCTCACTCAGCCACCTGACGTCTTCGGGCTTGCCATAGAAGCAATACCAGGCAAGCAACCAAACAGCCCCAATGCCACCCGCGATCACGAACGACCATCGCCAACCGAGACTGGCAACCAATGCCGCCAACACGATCGAGCATATGGCCGGGCCAGCATAGGAGCCGCTATTGAACACAGCGGTCGTGGTACCGCGCTCAGTAGCGGGAATCCACTCGCGGATCACTTTGCCGCCAACTGGATTGCTGACTGCCTCACCCGCCCCCATCACCAGGCGTGCAGCCATGAGTGTCACGAAGCTGGAGGCCGCGCCGGTCAGTGCGGTTGCCGTCGACCACACCAAGATGCCCAGGCCACCAATACGTTTCGCTCCGTAGCGATCAATGAGCAGACCCACAGGAATCAGGAAGAGCGCATAGCTCCAGATGAACGATGAGAAGAGATAGCCCATGCCCACCGACGACAGATGAAACTCTTCGGCGATAGGCTTGGCTGCGATGGATAAAGCGATCCTGTCCATGTAGTTGATCATGGCCAGGATGAAGAGAAAGACGCCAATCCAGGCTCTACGGTAACGCATGGGGAGTGACCCTCTTGTTTGAATGAGTTCCTACGCCTGAGACTGGCGAGAGTGACCGGCCAGGCCGCTGGGCCCTGGCCGGTTCGGACGTTCAGGTGCCGTGGTAGAAAGGAAACGCACCGAACAACAGCCCACCTGCCAATAGGCCGAAGCTTGCGAAGATCGCCCACTTCAAGGCGAAGCGTTGGTGATCGCCAAGATCGACCTTGGCCAAGCCCACCAGCAGGTACAGCGACGGCACGAGCGGACTTAATAAATGAACCGGCTGACCGACGACTGAAGCGCGGGCGATTTCGACAGAACTAATGCCGTAATTGGCGGCGGTCTGCGCAATGACCGGCAGGATCCCGAAATAGAAGGCGTCGTTCGACATGAAGAACGTGAACGGCAGGCTGACTAGCGCGGTGAACACCGCCAGGAAGGGGCCGAAGCTGTGAGGAATGACAGCCAGCAGTCCTTTCGCCATGGCGTCCACCATCCCGGTGCCTGACAGAATTCCGGTGAAGATACCGGCGGCGAAGATCACCGAAGTCACCGCGAGCACATTACCTGCGTGGCTTGCGATGCGCTCCTTCTGCTCTTCAATTCGCGGGTAATTGATCATGAGAGCGATAGCAAAGCTGACCATGAACAGCACCTGGATCGGCATGACCCCTGCCATCAACAGCCCCACCAGAACAAGCGTGAGGATTAGGTTCGGCCAGAACATGCGGGGACGGCGGTGCTGATCGCACTCTTCGGCAGAGCCATTACCCAGTGCTATGCCAGCACTGGACGTATCCAGCGTGACGATTCCAAGCCTATTCCGCTCACGTTTACCTAGCACGACTGCGGTAAAAATCAGGCACGCGCAGCCGATCAGCATCCCAGGCACCATCGGCAGGAAAATATCCATGGCGTCCACGTGGAGTGCGGCAGCAGCACGCGCAGTCGGGCCGCCCCAGGGCGTGATGTTCATGATGCCGCTGGCAATGTTCACCACGCAGGTCAGGCCGAGCACATTCATGCCGAGCTTCTGATAGAGCGGCAGGAAGGCTGCAACCGCAATCATGTAGGTAGTGGAGCTATCGCCGTCCAAGGACACTAAAAGTGTCAATACAGCAGTGCCCACGAGCACCTTGAGCGGATCGCCCTTCACGAGTTTGAGGATCGTCCGCACCAGGCCGTCGAACAGGCCCGCATCGATCATGATGCCGAAGTAAAGGATGGAGAACGTCAGCATGACGCCGGTGGGCGCCAGCGTCTTGATGCCATCTAGCATCATCTTGCCAAGCCCGGCGTAGAACCCACCGATGAGCGCGAAAATGATGGGTACCACGATCAAGGCGACAAGCGCTGACAAGCGCTTCGTCATGATCAGGTACATGAAACAGATGACCATCGAAAAGCCGAGCACAGTAAGCATGGCTAGCCCCTATTTTTGCGAATGGATGTCAGATTCGGACGGTAGGGAAAGCAATGCGCTTGCTTTCTCTGGCCACAAAACTCAATTCACACTCATAGCGGGCCACCGCATACAGATTGTATTTCATCATCATGCGCCTCAATTTTTATCATTGTTTTAGGTTGCAAAGGCATGAAATAGCGGGACTTTTTACCGATTACGACAGATTGCATCGTTCGTACGGCAAGCCAGCTCATTCGCCTCGACTGCATTCAGATTGACCTAGATAGCTATCGAGTGCAATATGGCCTCACAAAAACATGCCTGTGAGGTCGCTGTGATGAGTGAGATTCGGAGTCAACACCTAGCTGCCAATGGCCGCGACTATCGTGTTGCGAACATTCGGGAGGCAGTGGCGTCAGTTGGCGGACACTTCGCCAAGATGCCTCTCTCCCTGCGCATCCTTGCGGAAAACATCCTGCGTACCGAGGCTGAGCCGATTGCTGCATTGAGCGTGGTAAGTCAGCGCGCGAAGGATCAGGACATTCCGTTCCGCCCTGCGCGCGTCGTACTGCAGGATCTGCTAGGTACACCCGCACTCGTAGACCTGGCAGGTCTGCGCGATGCCGTAGCAGAACGTGGCGGTGACCCCAGGCAGGTCAACCCCGTTACCCCTACGCACCTGGTTGTCGATCATTCTCTGAATGTCGAGCGCTGGGGCAATGCCAAGGCGTTAGCGGAAAACGAGGCAATTGAGCGCGAGCGAAATGCCGAGCGGTTTGCCTTCTTGGACTGGTGCAATAAGGCGTTCAACAACCTGTCCATCGTGCCGTCAGGCAATGGCATCCTTCATCAGATCAACCTAGAGCGCCTGACGACTGTCGTGGGCACCAAGGAGATCGACGGCGAGCTGTGGGCGTTTCCCGACACCCTAGTAGGTACTGATAGCCACACCACGATGATCAACGCCATCGGCGTTTTGGGCTGGGGCGTTGGCGGTATCGAGGCTGAAGCTGCGATGCTGGGGAAGGCCCTGATGATGCGTGTGCCAGAAATCGTCGGCGTACGATTGGAGGGGGCGCCGCCCAGTGGCTACGTCGCGACGGATATTTCTCTGGCCCTGACTGAGCTGCTGCGCAAGGCAGGGGTCATCGGTAGCGTGCTCGAATTCTTCGGCCCCGGGGTGAGCACCCTGTCGCTGTCTGATCGCGGCACCCTATCGAACATGGCTCCGGAATTCGGCGCCACCGCAGCGATGTTCGCAATCGACGAGCGCACCCTTCACTACCTGCGCTTGAGCGGCCGTGGTGGAGAGATTTCCGTCTTGACTGAGGCTTATGCCAAGCAACAGGGCCTGTGGCACGACACCTTGACCGAGGTGGAATACGACCGTGTCGTCACCCTGGATCTGTCTACGGTCGGTCGGGCTATCGCCGGCCCCAAGCAGCCCCACCAGCGCATTCTGCTAGGCAAAAAGGATCCTGCTACCTCGCTGCCGTCGGGTCTAGATAATGGTTCGGTAGTCATTGCCGCCATCACCAGCTGTACCAATACCTCGAATCCTCGGGGTGTGATTGCCGCCGCACTGGTAGCCCGCAACGCGCTGCGCCGCGGCCTGAAACGCGCACCTTGGGTCAAGACGTCCTTTGCCCCCGGCTCTAAAGTAGTCGCCGATTACCTTGAGCGCGCGGGTCTAAACAAGGATCTGGATCAGCTCGGTTTCAACGTCGTCGGTTACGGCTGTACGACGTGCAACGGCATGTCAGGCCCGCTGATCAACGAAGAGATCGAGAACGAGATCCGGACGCGCAAGCTGGAAACGGTGGCGGCCACTTCGGGCAATCGGAACTTCGAGGGGCGTGTACATCCGCTGGCGCGTGAAGTCTTCATCATGTCGCCGCCGCTCATCGTAGCCTACGCCCTGTCCGGTACCTATCTGATTGACCCAGAAAAGGATCCCCTCGGTACCGATAGCGAAGGCAAGCCAGTGTATCTGCACGAGCTCTGGCCAGCTGATGACGAGCTCGCCCGGATCGAAGAAGCCTCGCTTTCAGCAGATCTCTTCGATAAGGCTTACGAAAATATCCCACGCGAGGCTGGCCTGATCGCATCGGATCTTCGTGCTGGCGTCAGTGACCAGTATGCCTGGCAAGCCGACAGCACCTACATTCGCAAGCCCCCCTACTGGAGCGAAGCGCTCACCGCGTCCGTCCCGGAGAAAGACCTGCAAAAGATGCGCGCGCTGGTGATGCTGTCTGACAACATCACGACTGATCACATCTCGCCTTCCGGTGCCATTCTCCCCGACAGCGATGCCGGCACCTACCTCAAGAGTCACGGCATTGACGTTCCGGAATTCAACTCCTATGGCACGCGTCGGGGCAACCATGAAGCAGCGCAACGAGCGACCTTCGCCAGCCCACGGCTGAAGAACGAGATGCTTGCCGACGGTCGTGAAGGCCCCTGGGCCGTAGTGCTGCCGGAAAATCAGATCACTTCGGTTTTCGAGGCCGCTCAAACGTACGCGGCGCGTAAACAGCCGCTGATCGTCATCGCGGGCAAGGAATACGGCAGCGGCTCCTCTCGCGACTGGGCAGCGAAAGGTCCACGGCTGCTGGGCGTAAGGGTCGTCGTCGCCGAGAGCTTCGAGCGCATCCATCGTACCAACCTCGCAGGACTGGGCATTCTTCCGCTGCAATTCGAGACAGGCGTCTCGCGGCAAACCCTGGGCCTTACCGGGCGAGAGCTGTTCAGCGTGGAAGGCATCGATGAGCAATTCGTACCCGGCGCGAAGCTCACCTTGGTCGTCGAGCGAGAAGACGGCGAAGTGGAACGTGTCACCGTCACCAGCCGCCTGGACACCTTCGAGGACGTTCGTTACTTCCGACGGGGTGGCCTGCTGCCTCAGCTGTTGGTGGAGCGTCTGGAAAAGGCTGGCAAAACCGTTGCTCTTGAAGGAACTGCAAAATGACTCAACAACGTATCCCTGCCGTCTACATGCGTGGCGGTACCAGCAAAGGCGTTTTCTTCTTGGATAAGGACGTGCCGCCGGCCGGGCCGCAGCGTGACGCCTTCATGCTCCGGGTCATCGGCAGCCCCGACCCCTACGGCAAGCAGATCGATGGGATGGGTGCCGCTACGTCGAGTACCAGCAAGGTAGTGATCATTGGCAAGTCCGCCCGTGATGACGCTGACGTCGACTATCTGTTCGGTGCGCCCTCGATCGAAAATCCGGTCGTGGACTGGTCAGGCAACTGCGGCAACCTCAGTTCCGCGGTAGGCCCCTTCGCCATCGCCCAGGGCTTGGTTGACGCGCCTCGTGACGGCATCGCCACCGTACGGATCTGGCAGGTCAACATCCAGAAGCACATCATTGCACACGTGCCGATGCGCGATGGGGAGGTCGTCGAGGAAGGGGACTTCGTACTGGACGGCGTCGCCTTCCCTGCGGCCGAAGTTGTCGTCGAGTTCATGCACCCTGGCGGCTCTGGTGGCAACATCCTGCCTACCGGCAACACCATCGATGAGCTCGACATTCCTGGGTTTCCAGCGTTGCCGGCCACCCTCCTCAATGCGGGCAATCCCACAATTTTTGTGGAGGCCGACCGGGTCGGGCTCGTAGGCACCGAGACTCAGGAGCAGGTCAACGGAAACACTGAGCTGCTTGCCCAGCTGGAAACCATCCGTGCCCACTGTACGGTGGCCATGGGCTTGGCCGCTACGCCGGAGGAAGCCACATCCCTGCGGCCACACACGCCCAAGCTCTGCCTCGTGGCAAAACCGGCCAGCTATGTGGCAGCCGGCGGAAAACAAGTAGAGGCCGCCGAGATAGACGTCATTGCCCGCATCGTCTCGATGGGCAAACTCCACCACGCCATCACGGGCACGGGTGCCGTCGCGGTTGCAGTCGCCGCGGCCCTGGAAGGGACGCTCGTCAATCGCATCGCGGGCGACATCGGTAATCGTCAGGTGCAGATGGGGCATACCGCAGGAACGGTCGCTGTCGGCGCCCAGACCCAGCAGATCAACGGCGCTTGGGTAGTGGAAAAAGCCGTGATGAGCCGCAGCGCTCGTCGCCTGATGGAAGGCTGGGTACTCCTTCCCGAACAGTACTGATCACACCAGCAGCCGGGCACCTGTTTGCCCGGCGCTGCTCATCACAAAAACAATAGCCGATGAGTACCTGAAGCATGTCGCAGACGCCTTTCAATCGTCGTCATTTCATTCGCCTGGCCAGCGCTGCAGCCGTCCTGTCCACGACTAGTCTGGCTTCCAGCCGCCTGCTCGCAGCCACCACACCGAGCGCTTCTTCTATGACAACCACTGCGCAAGCCGCCAAGTTCGTCTATGTCGGATCGCGTACCACGCGTGAGCGAAACGCGCGGGGAGCTGGCATCACGGTCTACCAATACGATGCCGAGACGGGTCAGGCGAAGTTGATTCAAACGGTCGAGGACGTGGTTAACCCGTCCTTCCTGTGCTTTGACCGCGAACAGACATTCCTCTTCTGTGTGCATGGCGATCAGCAGGAAGTCAGTGCCTTCGCGATCGACGGCAATACGGGCCAATTGTCGAAGATCAACACCGTCAGTTGCGAAGGTCGCAATCCGGTACATCTGTCGGTAGATCCAACCAATCATTTTCTCGCCATTGCCAACTATGCCACCGGCGCCATTGCGCTGATTCCATTTGGTGCGGACGGTAAGCTCGCTGCAGTGGCCGACCTGCAGAAGCTTCCAGGCGAGCCAGGGCCGCACCGGATCGAGCAAGCCAGTTCGCACCCTCACATGATCCCTTTCGATCCGTTCGGTCGCCATGTCGTAGTGCCGGACAAGGGCTTGGATGCGGTGTTCGTCTACCGGGTCGAAACCATCACGGACAAACCGAGCCTCGTCCAAACGAGCGTGGTGAAAACCCGCGAGTCAGCTGGGCCACGGCACGTAGTGTTCGCACCCAAGGGCCGCCCCTTCGCCTATGTGGTCAACGAGCTCGACAGTACCGTCACGGCCTATCGCTACGATGGCGAAAGTGGAGCATTGGCGGCCATACAAGTACTCCCCACCCTCCCCGATGACTTCACCGGATCCAGTCGTGCAGCAGCCATTGTCATGGCACCTAATGGCGAAACTCTCTACGTCTCCAACCGGGGACACGACTCGATCGCGATTTTCTCACTGGATTCGAAATCTGGTTGGCTCCAGGCCGTTGGATACCAGGCGAGCGGCGGGCGTAAACCACGCTTCGTGACGATATCGCCGGATGGTCGTTTCGTATTCGCGGCTAACGAAGACAGCGACAACATCCAACGGCTTAGCGTGATACCTGAGGGGCGTCTGGACACCCCAAAAATCGCGATCAATACGGGCAGCCCGGTGTGCATGATTTTTAAAACCGCCTAGTCACCTGCCGACCCTCACGCGCGCCATACGGTGAGACGTCAGATAATCAAGGAGTACTGATGTGCATGATCTAGCACAGGTAAAGAGCGAATTGGCTCCTACTGGGGTCTTGAGGGTGGCCATCAACTTCGGCAATCCAGTGCTTGCGCAACCGGGGCCCCAAGGCGCGCCTAAGGGCGTATCTGTTGCCCTTGCCGAATGCCTGGCACAAGAAGTCAATCTCGACGTCGAGTTCATTACGTTTGATGCCGCAGGCAAGGTGTTCGGGGCCTTAGCAGAAAACGCTTGGAACATTGCTTTCCTAGCTATCGAGCCGGTGCGCGAGGCCCAACTTCATTTCAGTACTCCCTACGTTATCATTGAGGGCACCTACCTTGTGGCGAGCGGTTCCCGCTATCAGACGGCTGCAGATCTCGATCATGCGGAGGCTGTTATCGCCGTTGGCCGAGGGGCGGCGTACGACCTCTTTCTGAGTAGAACGCTCACCGCGGCACGGCTTGAGCGGGCTGACACCTCTGTAGCTGCTGTCGAGCTTTTTTGCGAGCAACGCCTTGATGCGGCTGCTGGAGTACGTCAGCCCCTTGATGCATTCGCGAAGGCCAATGCAGGTCTGCGGGTACTGAAGGATTCATTCACTTCGATTCAGCAGGCCATCGCGGTGCCACGCGGTAGAACGCTGGCGGCTGCCTATATCCAGGATTTTGTTGAGCGGCAGTTGAAAAATAACTTTGTCACGAAAGCGCTGTTACAGAGCGGCCAGGCTGACCTAAGCGCTAAGCGGAAGCCCGGCGTTATGAAGACCACCTCTAAAAAGCGCCTCTAAACCATTCGGTAATCAGGTCAACTACTGAAGGTTGAAACCAGTAGATATCCCCGTGACCGGCACCTTCGAGCAGGTAAAAATCGGCGCGATTTCCGCGTGCGACCAGTTCAGCGTGAAGCCGCTCCGACTGCATGGGTGATACGAGCTTGTCTGCTGTACCATGCATAATAAGGAATGGAGGCTTTTTTCCTTCCAAGTAACCCACAGGGCTGCATGAAATAGCCAACTCGGGATCATCCTGGATGCTTTTTCCAACATGATCACCAACCGTAAAGCCGTGTAAAAGTAGCGCCTCGGGCGAAGCTGGAGAAGCTTGTTTCACATGAGCGCGCTCGGTACCTGCAACATCTAGCAAAGAGGAAATCCCATATAAACTAGCTACCGCCTGCACAGCAGACGATTGATCAGGACAAGGTCCCTTATCAAATTTAGACTCATCGTTTGTCAGGCCAAGCATTTGGACAAGATATCCACCTGCAGAATTTCCCAAAGC
This sequence comes from Pseudomonas benzopyrenica, assembly GCF_036884265.1. Lineage (NCBI taxonomy): Bacteria > Pseudomonadati > Pseudomonadota > Gammaproteobacteria > Pseudomonadales > Pseudomonadaceae > Pseudomonas > Pseudomonas benzopyrenica. The sequence goes on from NZ_CP145723.1 coordinate 3,244,924, forward strand.
GCCAATTCGAGCGGAATCGATGCCAAACTCTTGCGCGTGAGCGCGTAGATACCTAACGGCGGTCTTGGCGTCCTCTATCGGAGCCGGGTAGCGTTCTGGAAGGACGCGATACTGCGCGGCGGCAACCACAAATCCTCTTTGTGCTAAAGCGTATCGCAACTCGATGAACCTATCGTGATGACTGGAAATAAAGCCACCACCAGGAAAAAATATTATTGCAGGTTTGGGTCTGTCATTCCGCGGGATTAGGAGGGACATTTCGAGCTTGCGCACTGACCGAACATCCGTAACTTGAGAGTATACGACCCCTGAAAGATGATCGATTTGATCGCGAAGTGGTAGCTGGGGCAGCGGTATGATACGCGCACCAGACACCGATACTTTATGATTCATTTTCGCCTTATCATCAGACATATTTAATAACCATCTGCAGAATTAGTAAATATCATACAAGACTATCGTTGAAATTTATACATAAGAGACTACCAGACGCAACTCGCACAGGGCTTGTTTCTTGGGAACATCCTAAATACACACTCCGTTGCCCGAACGGTGGGTCGTTCAATCCTTATTTACTTAAATGGTGCAAGGTTTGCTGGGCGGAGAGTAGCCTACCTCCTTGCGCTATCAACACTTGCCGCTTCGCCTCTACCGTTCGTCGGTGTCAAGCTTGCTGGGAACCCTTTCGCTGATTACTGTCTATCCATACAGTACCCTGAAAGGAGGTCTATCCCATGTCCATTTCGCGCCCCATCCCTCGTCCCTGCCACGGTTGTCCCGGTCGTTCTGTCGAGTATCAGAAGGTCATGGCTTCAGGGACTGAGCAGGTGGGCCGCCATGGACATGCTTGGTGATGAGCAGGACAGCTTCGAACAGCAGCAGTCCCTCTTCCGTCCTACGGAGCTGATGTACTGCCGCAACCTCGTTGATCTGCTGACTGAAGAACTAGACCAGGTGCGTCAGTGCTTGGGGCAAGCCCAGCGCGCCAATCGTATTTTGGTTGCTGAGCGGGATGTCCTGACGGCGGAGGTACAGCGCCACCGACTGCGCTACATCCAGTTCGTCCAGGAAGAGAACCAGCGCCACGTACCCCGCGGTGACCGACTCATTCCGGACGACCGCGACGATCCCCTCTCACGCGCTCAGCGCCATATCCTGCGGCTGGAGTCGATGAACTCCGTCCTGCACGCTGACCTCTTCAAGGTACGCGCGCAGCTGCAGGTGCTGCTCACCGAGCGCGGCAGCACGCCGTCGGCGGCGACGGGGGTGCAGCATGGATAACGCGGCCACCAATGTCGTAGCGCTCGACTCCCTGCTCGATAGTCGCCGCGTATGGCGCGGGCAGAGTCCTCATGTCGACGACGCCAGCACCCAGCCAACCGGGCACTCGGCGCTCGACGCCCAGCTACCCCTCGGCGGTTGGCCTTATGCAGCGCTCACCGAAATATTAAGCGCCCGACCGGGCCTGGGTGAGCTGATGCTCGTATGGCCAACGCTGGCGCGCCTCACCGCCGCCGGCGAACGAGTGGTGCTGATTGCCCCTCCCTACTTGCTCTATCCGCACGCCTGGCTACAGGCCGGCGTCGATCTTGGCCGGCTGAGCATCATCCAGGTGCAGGGCAAAGACGTGCTGTGGGCGGCAGAGCAGTGCCTGCGCTCCGGTAGCTGTGGTGCGGTGCTCTGCTGGCCAAGCCGTGCGGACGATCGCGCGCTGCGCCGGCTGCAGGTGGCTGCAGAGACTGGGCAAACCCTGGCCTTTGCGTTCCGCCACCAGCGCGAGGCGGTCAACGCGTCACCTGCAGCGCTACGCCTGGTCCTCGAGGGTTCACCTCAGCAATTGCGGGTGCTCAAGTGCCGCGGCGGCAACCCACCGGCAACGGCGCTTGCGCATCGGGTCTGGCATTGAGGGACGACTGCCATGAAATGGGCCTGCATTTTTTTCCCGCAGTTCGCGCTGGACGGTGTGCTGCGCAACTGTCCTGACCCGGACGAGGCTCTGGTACTGCTCCACGGGCCTATCCAGCGACGGATCATAAAGGCGGCAAATGCTGCGGCGCTGGCGCTTGGGCTACGGCCAGAGATGACGTACACCGCTGCCCAGGCGATCTGCCCGCAGTTTGCGACAGTGGAGTACGACGAGGCGGCACTAAGGCGCCAGCACGAGCTCCTCGCCGCCTGGGCCTATGGGTTCAGCTCCCAGGTGAGCCTGCACTTCGCTGACGCCTTGGTGCTCGAGGTGCAGTCGAGCCTGCCACTCTTCGGCCCGTGGCCCCGATTCGAGGCGCGCCTACGTCAGGAGCTCACAGCTCTGGGGTTCGGCCATCGGATCACCCTGGCACCGAACCCGGTCGCCGCCCGAGTGTTGGCCAACGCCGGCGACAGCCTGGCGGTTCGGGACGATGCCGGCCTGGCCAGCGCGTTGCGCACGCTGCCGGTGGCGCTTCTGGGCTTCGAGCCTGAGATCGTCCAGGCCCTGGGCCGCATGGGACTGCGCCAGCTGAACCAGGTGCTAGCGCTGCCCCGGGCGCAGCTCGCACGGCGCTTCCCCCTGAGCCTGCTCAATCACCTCGATCAAATGCTGGGCAGCAAGGTCCTGCCCCTGGAGTTTTTCCTGCCCCCGACCACCTTCAGGCTGCGGATCGAGCTCAACTTCGAAGTCGAGTCGACGCAGGCCCTGTTGTTCCCGCTGCGCCGACTGACCTCGGACCTGGCCACCTGCCTCGCCGGCCGAGACATGGGTGCCCAACGCTTCACCCTGCGTCTCGAACACCGTGAGGCGCCGACAACCGAGATCGTGGTAGGTCTGCTTGCACCCGAGCGGGACCCTGCGCTGCTGTTCGAATTTGCCCGGGGCCGCCTGGAGCCCACCCAGGTGGTAGAGCCGGTACTCGCGATCGGCCTGGTCGCTGACGAGTTGCCCTCGTTCGTCCCTCAGCACCGCGGCCTTTTTGATGAGCGCCCGCAACAGACGGTGAGCTGGGAGCAACTGCGTGAGCGGCTGCGGTCGCGCCTGGGCGACGACGCGGTCTATGCGGTGGGCGCCCAGGGCGATCACCGACCGGAGCGGGCCTGGCGGCGCGATACGCCGTCTCTGGCACTCCAGGCATTGGGACCGAATCGACGGCCGGGTTGGCTGCTGCCGGCGCCGGAGCCGCTGGATGTCGATCAGTCACGGGTCCTAAGCGGACCGGAGCGGATCGAGAGCGGGTGGTGGGACGGTGAGGATGCCTGTCGGGACTACTACGTGCTCGAACTCGCAGACGGGCGTACGGCCTGGGCTTTCCAGTCGCAGGCGGAGGGGGCTGGCTGGTGGGTGCAGGGGTGGTTCGCGTGACACCCGGCTATGCGGAGCTGCACTGCCTGTCGAACTTCAGCTTCCAGCGCGGTGCCTCAAGCGTCGATCAGCTTTTCGAGCGGGCCAAGGCCAAGGGCTATGAGGCGCTGGCCATCACTGACGAGTGCACCCTCGCCGGCATCGTGCGGGCCTGGCAGGCATCGGAGAAGCATGACGTCCGGCTGATCGTCGGCGCGGAACTTCAGGTCGCCCAGGGCCCCAAGCTCGTGCTGCTGGTGGAAGACCTGCAGGGCTACCAGCAGCTGTGCCGGCTGATCACCCTCGCCCGCCGGCGGGCGGATAAAGGCAGCTATCGGCTGCTGCGCGAGGACCTCGACCAGGTCGCCGGCCTCATCGCGCTCTGGGTACCGGATCGGGAAGCGGAAGCGGAGGCAGCGCGCTGGCTCTTGGACGTGTTTCCCGGCCGGCTGTGGATCGCTACCGGACTGCACTTCGATCAGGACGACCAGGTGCGGCTGCAGCGGCTTCAGGAGCTGGGGGCGGCTCTTTCATTGCCTCTCGTTGCCGCCGGCGACGTGCACATGCATTGCCGCGGGCGGCGGGCCCTACAGGACACCATCACCGCGATCCGCCATCACGTCCCGGTGGCCGAAGCCGGCCAGTTGCTCTTTCCGAACGGCGAGCGCCATCTGCGTACCCGAGAGTCGTTGGCCCGCTGCTATCCGCCCGAGCTGCTGGCGGAAACCCTACGCATCGCGGAGCGCTGTAGGTTCAGCCTGGCGGAGCTGCGCTATCAGTACCCCAGCGAAGTCGTGCCGGAGGGACACACCGCGACCAGCTGGCTGCGTGTGCTGACAGAAGAGGGCTGCGCCTGGCGCTGGCCCGAAGGCCTGTCGGACCGACTGTGCGCCCAGATCGAGAAAGAGCTGCAGCTGATCGCCGACAAGGCATACGAGAACTACTTCCTGACGGTCCACGACATTGTCCGCTTCGCACGGCAGCAGGGAATCCTCTGCCAAGGGCGCGGCTCGGCCGCGAACTCAGCCGTCTGTTTCGCCCTGGGCATCACTGAGCTGGATCCGACCCGCATCAATTTGTTGTTCGAACGCTTCATCAGCCACGAGCGCGATGAGCCCCCGGACATCGATGTGGACTTCGAGCATGACCGCCGTGAAGAGGTCATCCAGTACATCTTCCGCCGCTACGGCCGGCAGCGTGCTGCGCTCACCGCGGTGGTATCCACCTATCACGCTGCGGGCGCTGTGCGGGACGTGGCCAAGGCCCTAGGCCTACCCCCAGATCAGATCACCGCGCTGGCGGACTGCTGCGGCCGTTGGACCGACAACCTACCGCCCCCGGAGCGCCTGCGAGAGTCGGGGTTCGACCCCGATAGCCCCCTGCTCCACCGGATCCTGGTGCTCACCGGCGAGCTGATCGGATTCCCGCGCCACCTCTCCCAGCATCCAGGCGGATTCGTCATTGCCGACCAGACGCTGGATACCCTGGTGCCGGTGGAGAATGCCGCCATGGAAGGACGCACTGTCATCCAATGGGACAAGGACGACCTGGATGCGATGGGCCTGCTCAAGATCGACATCCTCGCCCTGGGCATGCTCAGCGCCCTGCGCCGGTGCTTCGACCTGGTCAAAGGCTACCGGGGCGAGGAGCTGACGCTAGCGACGGTGCCGCAGGAGGACAAGCCCACCTACGCGATGATCAGCCGGGCCGATACCCTGGGTGTGTTCCAGATCGAATCGCGCGCCCAGATGGCCATGCTGCCACGGCTGAAGCCGCAGACCTTCTATGACCTGGTGATCGAGGTGGCCATCGTCCGGCCGGGCCCCATTCAGGGAGGGATGGTTCACCCGTACCTGCGCCGGCGGACCGGACAGGAAGAGATCAGCTACCCGCCGGCGCTGGAACGCGTCTTCGGCCGGACCCTGGGTGTGCCCCTGTTCCAGGAGCAGGTGATGGAGCTCGCCATACTTGCCGCCGACTACACGCCGGGGGAAGCCGATCAGCTGCGGCGCAGCATGGCGGCCTGGAAGCGTCATGGTGGGCTGGAGCCGCACCGGGAGCGGCTCACCTCGCGTATGCTCGCCAATGGCTACACCGCCGAGTACGCCGCGGATATCTTCCGGCAGATCGAAGGGTTCGGCAGCTACGGCTTTCCCGAATCCCACGCGGCAAGCTTCGCCCTGCTCACATACGCCAGCTGCTGGCTCAAATGCCACGAGCCGGCGGCCTTCGCGGCGGCGCTCATCAACTCCTACCCCATGGGCTTCTACAGCCCCGACCAGATCCTGCAGGACGCCCGGCGCCACCGGTTACAGATCCTACCGTTGGATGTGACCTGCAGCGATTGGGATTGCAGCCTCGAGCCCGTCGCTGATAGCACGCAGCCAGCCATCCGGATAGGGCTGCGTATGGTGCGAGGTCTGGCCGAGAAAGCAGGACGCGCTGTTGAGCAGGCCCGCCGACAGCGGCCATTCAGCGACGTCACAGATCTGTGCTTGCGCGCGGGCCTCGACGCCAAGGCTCGGGAGTGCCTAGCGGATGCGGGAGCCTTGAAGGGCTTGGCTGGGCACCGGTTCCAAGCACGTTGGGCAATGGCTGCGATCGAGCCGCAGCTGCCGCTCTTTGCTGAGGGCGCGGTGGTTGAGGAGGAGATCCAGGAGCTGGTCGCCCCGACCGTGGGTGAGGACCTCTACTCGGACTACGCCTCCTTGGGTACCACCCTGGGGCCGCACCCACTCACCCTGCTGCGGCCTGAGCTGTCGGCCCGCCGGCTGATGAGCTCGAAAGAGCTGAAGGAGCGGCGCCATGGCCAGCCGGCCCGGGTTGCTGGCCTAGTGGTCGGCCGGCAGCGGCCAGGTACCGCCAGTGGTGTGACATTCGTGACGCTGGAAGACGAGTACGGGATGGTGAACGTGGTTGTGTGGCGCACCCTGGCGGAGCGCCAGCGGCGGGAACTGGTGACGTCACAGCTGCTGCGGGTCGATGGAACGCTGGAGAATCGAGAAGGCGTCATGCACATAGTCGCCGGGCGCCTGGTGGACATTAGCGAGCTGCTACAGGGGTTGGACATAAGGAGCCGAGATTTTCGCTAGCATTAGATCCCAAAAGAGAGACGAGGAAATCCCTGTTCACTTGGGAAGCCCATAGCGCTAAAACTACAGCCAGGCAAGCGAGGCTTCGAGTCTATGAGACTTGCAATACGCTCAATCCAGTTTGACGCCGGATCAATGTGTTTCAACAAACGCCATTGAACAGAAATAAGTCCATACAAGCGACTACGGGCGTCATCACTCAATGCAATGTTTTGGAAAAAAGGATCAGCGTTAGGGAGTACAATTAAATTGCTAGAAGACTGATTCCAAATCCGGGTGTGGTGAGCACACCGGTTCCGCAGGGTGTTCAGCTCCCGCAACCAGCTGATTAGCGCCCTCACGTCCGATAATCCAAGGCGCGCTGCAATCCACACCTGGGGCTTCCTGCGAAGCATCTGGTAGTAGATAGATAGGGTACCGAAATCCCAAGCCTCTACTGCTACCCAAATGGGCATAGCTTGGTTCTTCGCCCTATGGGCAACAATGCAATCTTCATCGGAATCGTTGAGTTTGTTCTGCTGCCTGGATAGCCAGTTAACCCATTTGCTGTTTTGGAATCCCGGCTTTACCTGTAACCACTTGGGCTCGATGAACGCTGTCGACGTGTAGGCCATCTGATCGTTACGACCAAGTTCGTGAGCGACCACCGTCTTTAGATGCACCTCGAGAGTCTCGATAGCATCAAGCATTAATAGGCGCAAAGCCTTATCGAACCTATACAGTTCAACGGCTGCCTCAAAGGTCGTTTCTGGTTGGAACTGGTCAAGGCGGAGGGGTTTGCCAGTGTGGGGGCATGGGATCTTCTGCCCAGCGGCGTTTCGGGCAAACATCCGAGCCGGGTACCAAAAGCCGCTCAAGCGGTAATACCCCAGCCGAGCCAACTCACGCTCAGTTGCGAGGGGATCAGCCATTCGCATGCCCCTCGAAGCTAGCAGGGCAACCAGATCTGAGTATGACAGGAACGGTTTCGGAGGGATGAGCTGCTGCAACTTCCGGATCCCAGAAACGAGAAGGCCAGACCGTAATGCCGGTCAAGCCGGCAACATAGGATCTGGCGCTATTGGGTGTCATCCTGCCTAGGCTTGGGCCTAATGTCAACCAGAATCAGCTGACATTGACTGCCGTAACGACGTCCGGGGCTGATTGAAATTGGAAGCCTTTTGGGCCTCCAGAGCGCCTAGCTCAGGCCTTCCCAATCACACTCCATCTAAGCTAGCGATCCCAGTACGGAACGGCTTCCACTCATTTTCAGGAGTACCGGGCAAGCAGATCGCCACGCTCACTTGTTGCCCAGCCTGTGGATCGGCCGGCTTGATCGCCACGTGACGATAGACGGTGAAGTCGGGCCTAAACATCGTCGAGCTCTGGCTCCGGTGGTATTCCCAGATGCCGTACCCGTTCGAGGTACTCAATTGGCGCTCAAGGTTTATCACCCCACCTTTTTCCAGCCGAATCACTAGCATCCTGGTAGCCCTCTCAGCCAAAGCGAGCATCATACCCCGCCTGCTTTCAGCCGCCGGCCAAAGGGCGACCTATGGCCTGTTCAACCCCGAAATCTAACCTCCGGAGACCTGGATAGGGTTGCCTGCTGGCACCCTCCAGCACCTCTGCGACCGTGCAGGGCGGGGCCACGGCCCGGACGCAGCGCACGGGAAGTCGTCGCTGCCCATGTCCAGCGGCTGGACGCCCTGCGCCGGGCCGGCATCCTGGACCGTGTGGCCGACGGGTTCTGGAAGGTGCCGGACGACCTTGCCGAGCGTGGCCGTCAGAAGGACGCCCAGCGCCTGGACGACATCTGATCTCTGAAAAGCATGATGCTCTCGCTCCTCAGCGATCGCGCGTTGCGGGCCATCGTCTATGCGAATCACGCCGCCAAAACGACGAAGCTACTTCTAGCGACAGAGTTATGCATATAGCTCGAGAAGCATAGTTATGCATATAGCTCGAGAAGCATAGTTAGTAATACTAATTACCTCAAAAAATTGCGGCAAGCCCTAGCCCAGAGCGGTTGACCGCTTCAATTGTGACATCAGACGAGAGGCATTAAGAAGGCTGAAATCTCGCCGATAGGCTCACACCATCAACTGGCGAGCTCACTATGTTTAATTCACATTATAAGAAGACGATCGCTCGGCTGGACGCTGAGTTGCACGCCAACCAGGGCCTGACCCAGGCGCTGGAGCGTTCCATGGCGGTGATCGAGTTCGATCCCGACGGCACCATCCTGCGCGCCAACGACAACTTCCTCCGCCTGACCGGCTATCGCGCCGACGCCCTGGTCGGCCAGCACCATCGCAGCCTCTGCCCCGCCAGCGTGGTCCAGGGTCGCGACTATGGCGATTTCTGGACGCGCCTCAAGCGCGGCGACTTCGTTTCCGGCACCTTCCAGCGCCTGGACGCCCAAGGCCGTACGCTCTGGCTGGAAGCCAGCTACAACCCGGTACCTGATAGCACCGGCAAGATCGCCAAGGTGGTGAAGTATGCCCTCGACGTCACCGCCCAGGTCGAGCGCGACAGCGAAGCCCAGAGCAAGCTCAAGGCGCTGGATCGTGCCTTGGCGCGGATCGAATTCGATCTGGATGGGCGCACCCTGGACGCTAACGACAACTTCCTGGCCACCCTCGGCTACAGCCTGAAGGAGATTCAAGGCCAGCCGCATCGACTGTTCTGCGAGCCGGCTCTGGTCAACAGCAGCGAATACGCCGACTTCTGGCGCCGCCTCAATGCCGGCGAATTCTTTCGCGGCCAGTTCAAGCGCCTGGGCAAGCACGGCCGGGTGATCTGGCTGGAAGCGAGCTACAACCCGGTGTACGACGCCACCGGCCGGCTGTACAAGGTGGTGAAGTACGCAAGCGACATCAGCGAGCGGGTGGAAAAGCACGAAAGCGACGGCCGCAGCGCCTCGCGGGCCTATCACATCTCCGCCGAGACCGAGAAGGTCGCCGAGCACGGCACCCGGATCATCCAGGCGGCGGCCAGCGAGATGCGCGAGATCGCGCACAACGTCAGCGCCTCCGCCGAGGTGATCGGCCAGCTGGGCCAGCGTTCCGAGCAGATCACCGCCATCGTCAACACCATCCGCGGCATCGCCGACCAGACCAACCTGCTGGCGCTCAACGCCGCCATCGAGGCCGCGCGCGCCGGTGACCAGGGCCGCGGCTTCGCCGTGGTCGCCGATGAGGTTCGTCAGCTGGCAGGACGCACCAGCAGCGCCACGGCGGAGATCGCCGAGATGATCGGGCGGATCCTCAGCGAAACCCAGCAGGCGGTCGCCAGCATGGAAAGCACCCAGGGTCGGGCGGCCAAGGGCGTCGAGCTGGCGGACCAGGCCGGCGCGGTGATCGTGCAGATCCGCGATGGCGCCAGCGACGCCGTGGAAGCCGTGAGCATGTTCGCCAGCAAGCTGGACGAATCCGAGGCGATTCCCAAGGGCGCGCGGAACTGGGTGGGGCATTGATCAAGAAGGTAGCTGCGGAGAAACGTATCACGCTGCGAAGACGCTATTGAGTTTATAGCGTGATCTCTATTCAGTACTCAACGATCCGAAGCAGTAGCCTTTATGATCGTTGAGTACTGCCTTATTACGCACTCTTGGCTCTTGTCTCAAAACGCCGCCGGACGCGATTATTTAAGATATTCATCAGAAAATCACCCTTATTTTCTAAGATCTAACAGACCTGGTTACGCCCTGCTCCTTTCGCGCGATACAAAGCCTTGTCGGCACGCCGGACACTTTCTTCATAGTTCAGATCCTTGGCATCCATACTAGCGCAGCCCAGACTCAAGGTAATAGATAGTTCAGTCGCACCTGTAGAAAACGGCGAATGAGCGATAACTTCCCGCAAGCGCTCAGCAGAAACCTTCGCTTCCCCTACACAGGTATCGGGAAGAATAATTAGAAACTCTTCTCCGCCCCAGCGCACTAAAGAATCTCCATACCGCAGACTGGAGACCAACCGTGCTGCAACCCCCTTCAGAACAACGTCACCTATCTCATGCCCCCAGGTGTCATTGACCAACTTGAAGTGGTCGACGTCAGCCAAAATCACACTACAGTGCTGACTTCGTAATCGACGGCGGTACATCTGTTCAAGTGTTGAGTGACCGCCTCGTCGATTGGCAACTCCCGTTAAAGGATCAATTGTCGCCTGTTGCCGTAAATCCCTAGTAGCTCGCTCGCTGCTCATGGCAATATAGCCGAAGTACACCAAAATACTGCTGGCTTGATCGAACACGATGGCCGGAAGAGTGCTAATATTTATTGCAGCAGGTAATAGGCCGACTAAGATCAATATTCCAGGCACGGCCAGCGCCAGGAAGTACAAAGCAAAGGCGGCAGCAACTAGATAAGGCGTCAGCAGCCTTTGACCAGAAGTTCTAATAATTTCAAAAAGCGCTAGACCTGCCGCCAGAGCAGCAATGGCATAGATCATCGGGAGTAGTAGTTGCTCCCTGAAATCTAGGCAGACGCCCAGCACATACAGTACGCTTGGAAAAATGGTGAGAAGTGGGATTACACACAGGTTTACAGCTCGGCCATAAAATAATCTAAGGCCGGTCCAAGACATGACAAGGCTGCCCAACAGCGCACTGTAGGAGAAAAAGGCAACTGGGAGCGGCAGTAAAGCGTGATCGGCAAATTCTACGGTAATGTACAGTCCTATCGTGGATGCGATTAGTGCTGATGTCCAATGACGTAGGTAGCGCGCCTTAGGCTGGCTAGTAAGCAATACCAAGAAAACCAGCAAAAAGGTGCCTCGGCTCAGGGCGCTGCTCAAAAATAGCGTTTTTAGGTCGGGAGAGATCGTCAGCAGCATCAAATATTCCAGGCAACTCAGGTATGCGGTCGAAATATTAAAAATAAAAGCCGACACCCATTCCTAACACAAGTGTATTGATCTTAACAGTAGCGCTAAAACCTTCACCCTTGAAGTCATACTCGGGGCTCAGCAGGTAGCGGGCACTAGCGTTGACCAGCCACCCTGGCGCAATGGCGACGTCTATCCCCGCAGCAAACAAAGTGCTTGCGATCGGCTTCACGTCAAAACTTGGAATGTTTTGCGCGGGGTCAACGCTACGTGTCCACGCGTAATTAGCGCCTACTCCTACATAGGGCTTTATAGACTCTGTTGGCCTGAAATGATACTGCAGTGCTAGGGATAGAACGTTGCTATCTATACTTCCTACTGAAAAGTTTCCTAGACTAGAGCCCGACACTGCGTAACTGCGCTTGACGTGGCCGCCTTGGAACTCGATAGCCCAATGGTCGGTGAAGAAATAACTGATATCTAATCCTGGATAGGTCTTGTCTGGCGATTTGATTTGTCCGCCTACGATAGGGATATCAGTTGTTTGGGTAAGAGAGCGGACACTTAAGGCTGATCCGCGCACGAGCCAGTCGGCCTGTCTCGGTCCCTTAAGAAAGCTGTCTGTCTCAGCTGCAATTACCGTCCCGGAACTCAGGGCAATAGCTACGAATAACGCCGATAAAGAAATGTACGTCTGCGCCCGTGTGCCCATTGCCCGTCCTTGTACGGCACCAAAACCCTTTCTGGCCTCTTCGAGGATGCTCTCTCGAGAAACCTTACGATTGCTATCATTAAGCCACTACACGTGTGAACCGTATCACAAAAACGACCCCAGTCCTGGCTGAATCATCTAGATAGCGCCGGAAATCCGCCGAGCGGTAGCTGGCCTGACACGCGCATGGTAGAGACCACGAGCACGTGTCCGCCCAAGAGTGAAATAGCGCCCACCGGAATCTAATCTGCTTCTCCAGAAGTGTCGATTGGGGGCCTCCCGGGGCGGCGATCGGGAACGGCTTTGTGCTTGTGGCAGATGAGTATGAGGCCTCGCCCAGCGTACCGGGAACGGCACATGGGAAGTCGAAGATGATCGCCAGCATCCAGCATGGCACCGGCCAGGCAATGGATGCGCTACTGACCAGCGCCGACCAAGCCCACCAGACCAGTGAGCAGGCTTAGGCGGTTAGCGCGGCATTGGAAACCATCGCCGAGTCGGTATCGGGCGTGAGTGAACGCAACCTGGTAATCGCCAGCGATGCAGAGGAACACGGCAGGCAGCGCTGCGCTCGTGCGGTGGTATCCACCTACCACGCTGCCTGCGCCGTCCGATACGTGGCCAAGACCCTGGGCCTGTCCCCGGATCAAATAACGGCGCTGGCGGACTGCTGCGGCCGCTGGACAGACAACCTGCCGTCGCCAGAGCGCCTGCGCGAATCGGGCTTCGATCCTGATAGCCCCTGCTCCACCGGATCCTGGTCTTCACCGGCGAGCTAATCGCCTTCTTGCGACACCGCTCCCAACACCCAAGCGGTATCGTCATCGACGACCAGACGCTGGATACCCTAGTGCCGGTGGAGAACGCGGCCATGGAAGGCAGGACAGTGATCCAGTGGGACAAGGATGACCTGGATGCGATGGGCCTGCTCAAGGTCGACATCCTCGCCCAGGGCATGCTCAGCGCCTTGCGCCGGTGTTTCGACCTGATCAAGGGCTACCGGGGCGAAGAACTGACCCTGGCCACCGTCCCCAAGGAGGACAGGCCGACATACGCGATGATCAGGGGGGCTGACACACTTGGCGTGTTTTAGATCGAATCGCGCGCCCAGATGGCCATGCTGCCGCGGCTGGGGTCGCAAACCTTCTACGACCTGGGGATCAAGGTGGCCATCGTCCGGCCGAGCTTCTTCCAAGGGGGAATGGTTGACCCGTACCTGCGGCGTTGGATTGGCCAGGAGGAGATCAACCACCCGCCGGAACTGGAGCGCGTCTTCGGTAAGATCCGGGTGCCATCGGCGCTAGGCGTGCCGTTCGTACCTTGTACGCCTCCTTTTCCGCCGACACCTCCTTTTTCAGTCACAGCCCCGCTTCAACCTCCGCCACCCGCCCCAGCAGAGCCACCGGCTCCATGAGCACCACCTGCTCCCTCTACCCACTAGCGCCACTCTTTCTGTTGTGACTGACCTTACTACACTCTCTGTAGAGTTTTCCGTGAGTACTGGAACTGGCAGTGAGCTTTACGATAGGAGGATGTGAGTTAAGCGCTAAATACGTGGATCCTAAAACGACGAAAAAGAACACTGCTTGGGTTTCTAATTTGAATCCTTTGATCTGAGTGAATCATCCCTTGCTGCCGTGGCTTGCATCGATATCGTGTCGATAGCCAGATTGCTGCACATCCTCAGGTTCATTGACCAACCAATTACTTACCAAGGAAACAGAGCCAGCACTACCACTAGGTAGAGCCATCCTTTACTGGCCTTAGGCCGTCTCTTTTTAGAGGTATGTAACAAACTCTTGTCAGCGGTCCGCTTCGTTTTTCTAGCTACTGCAGGTCTGTGTCGTTCCGTATTGCCTCGACCGCCATGTCGACGAAGTCGCGTACCTTTCGGGTAACGTGCCTGCCTTCACGGTGCACAACGTGGATTGGCACCGCCGGGCGTTCGAAGTCCTCGAGCACCAGTGCAAGAGCTCCTTCGTTCACCTCTTTTGCGATCTGAAAGAGCGGTAGGCGAGTTATGCCGAATCCTGCTACAGCGCACTCAGCCGCAGCCTCATTCATCGTGGTCGTAAATCGCGGCTGCAGCCGTATCGTTGCAGACTTGCTGCCATTTCGGAATCTCCACTCGGACGTTGGGGTGACTCCCGTTGCGGCTATGACGACATGCTGCGACAGCTCTTCGGGACGTTTCGGCGTTCCACGTTGCTGCAGATAACTTGGCGATGCACAAAGAATTTCGCGTACTTTGCCAACCTTTATGGCTTGCAAGGAGGAGTCTGGTAGCTCGCCAATGCGTATCGCAACGTCGACTCCCTCGTCCACCAAGTTGACCATCCTGTCCAAGAACAAGCAGTTGATTTCCACCTCAGGAAATAAAGTTAGGTAGTTGCGTGCAATCGGGGAGACATACAGGCATCCAAAATTCACTGATGACGTAACGGTGAGCTGGCCTCGCGGTAATGCGTGTGCACCAGCGACCGCGCTTTCAGCCTCCTCAAAATCCACGAGGATTTTCCGGCAGCTTTCTGCGTATCTCGTTCCTGCCTCAGTGACCCTGATAGAGCGGGTCGTTCGAGTCAGCAGTCTTGCACCGAGACGTTCCTCCAGCTCGCTGACGGCGCGCGTAACAACCGAAGGCGACATGTTGAGTCGGCGTGCGGCGGACGCAAAGCCACCGGTCTCTACGACCGCGAGGAATGTCGCCATAGCCTGTATTCGATCCATCAATGAACGTCCTGTGATCTTCGAGACGACTAATGATGCCAGAGCCCAAACGCATTTACTGAAAGTCTGAGAAGAGTGAATTGCAGTCTGAGGTGATTCTAAAGTTAACAGCGACAGAAGATCATTCGGTCCACGGACGGGAAACTGCCTGCTCGGACATCAGCAAAGAACCATTTCTAAAACTCTACCACGCCTCTCTATTCAGCTACTCGTACCTCGCACGCCTTTGAAGGACTCGTTATGACCTCACAAGCTGCTATCCAACCTGTCATGCCATTTCCCCGGCAGAACGTTCGCGTCGCTGGCTCCAATGGCGTCTCCATCGCCGCGCAAGCCTGGGGGCCCGCCGATGCCCCAGCGGTGCTGCTGATCCACGGCTTTCTCGGCGGTAGATTTTCTTGGGCACCTCTTGTTAACGGGCCTCTAGCCAGCAAAGCAAACCTCGTTACTGTGGAACTGCGAGGTCACGGAGCCGCCGACAAGCCAGAAGAGCCATCAGCCTATGCTGACAGCAAGGTGTGGGCGGACGATATCGCGGCGGTCGTGTCGGCCCTCGGTCTCAAGCAATTCATCCTTGTGGCACATTCCTACGGTGGCGTAGTGGCGTTTGACTACCTACGCCACGAGGGAAGCTCGGCTGTGAAAGGTCTGCTCCTCCTTGGAGCCGCTGCGGAACCACCTGGGGTTTCTCAAGACTATGTCCAGCCGGACACTCTGCCCACATTGCAAGCGTCCCTCAGCCAAGACCTGTCGGAGCGTGTGGGTGGGATTCGTGGTTTCGTTCAGGCAATTTCTCGAGACCCGCTTCCAAGCGACCTTCACGATGCGCTGATTGCACAGGGAGCCATCTCCAGTCCGTCCATGCTGGCCGGTGCATTTGCCCGCCGGCCGGTCAGCAACGTGGATGTTTTCACGAAGCTCGACATGCCGGTGGTTTTTGTCTGTGGAAGCCACGAGAACGTTGTCACGCAGGCGCTTGTGGACCATGTGTTGCGGGCTGTTCCGCACGCAACCAGCCGAACTCTGGACAACGTAGGCCATCTGCCGCAAATCGAGGCGACCGATCAAGTCGCAGAACTGATTGCTGATCTGATCGCATCTAGTTCCAGCAAGTAGAACAATCCGTCTTCTTACGCTGATTGTGTTGATCCCGTACCGAAACAAACTGAGCATGACCGCCGGGATGCGGTCATCCAGTACATCTTCCTCCGCTACGGCCGGTAGCGCGCTGCGCTCTCTGCGTTAGTGTCCACCTATCACGCCGCGGGCGCTGTGCCGGACGTGGCCAAGGCCCTGGACCACCCACCGGATCAAATCACCGCACTGGCGGACTGCTGTGATCGTTGGAGGGACAACTTTCCGCCACCGGCGCGCTTGCGGGTGTCGGTGTTCGATCCAGATAGCCCCCTGCTCCACTGGATCCTGGTGCTCACCCGCAAGCTGATCGGGTTCCCCTGGTATCTCTCCCAGCACCCGGGCGGTTTCGTCATCGCCGACCAGATGCTGAATACCCTAAAAATTTGTCGCTGCTCGGCCTAGCCTGGGCGCGGAACCCTTGCCGAGGATCACTCCCCTTTCCCAACTGATCACCAGCATCTTGTTAACGATTTCCCGAAACCAAGCACCATAACTCCCTACGGTGAACAAGCTGGTTGAAGTTCTATCTATGGCCAAATCAAGCCTAAAACCTAACCTCCTGAGAGCCAGATAAGGTTTCCTGCTGCCCCCTTTGATCGCTTCTGCGACCGTCCACAGCATCCTGTGCGAGGTCCCCTATGAAGCGCCCTTCCCTACCCCAAACGTTCGTCGCCATCGGCTTTGCAGCCTTGTCTACTGCCTGCCTGTATCTCTACGTTGAGCTGTCCCATGTCACTGGCGACCTCAACGCTGCGGCTGACCAGAGCACGGTCCACGCCATCACCCAGCGTCTGGACAAGATGCAGGACCAGATGGATGGCTTCGCCGGTGGCAAGCCGGTCCAGGATGCGGACTTCCGGGCAAGCCAGCAGGCGCTGTCCCAACGGATCGATACCGCCCAGGCGATGCTAGTGGAGATCCAACGCGCCAATCAGACTGCGCTGCAAGGCATGGCCCAGTCCGGCGACCTGGTGGTGCTCGAGGCGAAGATCGAAGGCCTACAAAACGATCTCGGCGACCTCCGCAAAAAAGCAGTAGAGCCGGCCAAGGCACCGCCCCCGCTGATCGTCCCTAAGCAGCGCAGCGCTCCATCAACCGCGCGCAAGCCCGAGCCACCCAAGCCGATCGACACCCCTCCCCCCTTCACCGTCGTCGGCATCGAGTACCGCGGCGGTGAGCGCTTCCTTTCGGTCGCCCCTCCCGGCAGCACCCAGCTCAGCGAGCTCTACCTGGTGCGCCCAGGAGACAACGTCGGCGGCACCCGCTGGCGGCTGGCCAACCTCGACGACCGCCAGGCGCAGTTCAGCGTCGACGGCGCGACCCGCACCCTTTCCGTCAAGTAGTAGAGGCAACTCATGCGCCCCCAGTCCCCTCTCTTCCCGGCGAGCCTTGCGATCGCCCTCATCCTGCTCTCACCATCCGCGCCGGCACTCACCGCAGACCTTGTCGCCCCCCAAGTCTTCTCCGGCGAAACAGGTAGCGCTGAGCGTCAAAGCGCGGTCCAGCGTAACGACAGCGCCATCGCCCAGGAATGGGGCCTGAGCAGTCAGGAATTCCAGCGCTACCGGACCCTGATGCAGGGCAGCCGTGGCGTCTACTCACCTGGCCTGGATCCGCTCACCGCCCTGGGCATCGAAGCCCAGTCCGATGCGGAGCGACGCCGCTATGCCGAGCTGCAGGTTCGCGCCGAGGCGCAGCGGGTGCAGAAGGAGCTGGCCTATGACCAGGCCTACCGCGACGCCTGGAATCGCCTCTACCCGAACCTACAGCCGGTGCAGGCCGGCGGCCAGGCAGCGCCCCAGGCAAGTCCAGCCGTGCGCGGTAACGGACGGCTCGCCGTGTTCGTGACCGATAGCTGCGCCGCCTGCACCGAGCGGGTTCAGGCGCTGCAGAGCGCTGGCCAGGCGTTCGACCTCTACCTGATCGGCAGTCAGAACGACGATGCCCGGATCCGCCGCTGGGCCGTGCTCGCCGGCGTCGATCCGGCCAAGGTGCGCGGACGGCAGATCACCCTCAACCACGACGCCGGCCGCTGGGTCCAGCTGGGCCTTGGCGGCGAGCTGCCGGCTGTAGTCCGCGAGGTGAATGGGCAATGGCTACGGCAATGATCAAGGCGCTCGGCGCCAGTGTGATCCTGCAGGCACTTGCGATCGGCGCCCAGGCCTCCGAGACACCGCCGCCCGCCTATCAACTGGCCGCCCATCAGGCAGGCATCCCCTCCGAGGTGCTGTACTCGGTGGCTCTGCAGGAGAGCGGCACCCGGCTCCGCGGCAGGGGCGCGCAGTTGGTCCCCTGGCCCTGGACGCTCAATGTCGCCGGCGCCGGCTATCGCTTCGCCACCCGCGCTGATGCCTGCACTGCGCTATTGGTCGCGCTGAGCACCGCCGGCGCCAAGCGCGTCGACGTCGGCATCGCCCAGGTCAACATGGGCTGGAACGGCCATCGGTTCGGCCGCAGCGTTTCGCCCTGTGAAGCGCTCAACCCCTATAAGAACTTGGAAGTCGCCGCGCAGATGCTCGCCGAGCTGCGCGCCCAGGGCGGCGATTGGATCAACGTCGCTGGCCGCTATCACCGTCCCGCCGGCGGCGCCCCCGCTGCCAAGTACCGCGAGCTCTTCGCCAAACACCTGAGCCGGGTCACCGGCGTCACCTTGCTGGCCTCGAACCCATGAAGCAGATCCTCCCGCTCCTCATCCTGACTGTGACCCTGCCGCTGACCGCCCAGGCCGCCAGTCTTACCGTGGTCGAAGACCGCGGCGGCGTCTCTGCCCTGCCCTACTACCAGAGCTTGAACCCAGAGCCGGTACAGGCACAGCGGCAAGCATCGCTGCCTCAGCCGGCCCAAGCCCTGGGCTTCCCCGTGCGATCGCAACGGCTAACCCCCGGCACAGTCCAGGGGCGCGCGTTGAACGCACCGGGTCTGCAGCCCTTTTTCCTGATCGGCGATGACGATCTGTCTCGCCAGTGGCTGGCCAGCCGTGGCGAGACTCTGCAGCGCCTCGGCGCCGCTGGCCTGGCGGTCAATGTGGCCAGCGCCGAGCGCCTGGCCGCGATCCGCAGCTGGGCCCCCAGGCTGGTCATCAGCCCCGTGGTCGGCGATGACCTGGCTGCCCGCCTCGGGCTCAACCACTACCCCGTGCTCATCACCCCCACCGTTCTGGAGCAATAGGAGCCTCCCATGCCTAGCCCCCTATCCCCGTATTTGACGCTGGTGATCCGCATGCCCGCCGGCGCCGCCGCTCGTGAAGCGCTCGCCGGCGACCTCGGCGTCTTGATCGACCTCCATGGCGGGGAGATTGCGGGGCGCTCGATGGATGATGAGCTGACCCTCTGTGAGCGCTTCGAAGCGGCGCTGCCGCGTGGCGAAGCCGAGGCTATCCGCAAAGAGCACGCCGCGGGCCTGCCGCTGCCAGGCGCTGGCGAGCTGGAGCACTGACCATGGCCCGCAATCATGCCCTGGACACGCTGTTGCGCCCTGCCGTTGAGCTCTACACGGTGCAGGTGTGCCTGGCGATGGCCTTCCTGTGCGTGTTCGCACCCTGGGCCGTCGCCCTGACGCCGTTGTTCGGCCTGGTCACGGCCGTCGCCTTTCTTGGCTTCGCCATCTATCGCTTGCGACAGGCGCTGCGCGTGCTGCGCTACCGGCGCAACATCCGGCGCCTGTCGTTCTACAGCATGACCAGCAAAGAGATCCCGGTCAGCAATGAGCGGCTGTTCGTGGGCAAGGGCTTTCGCTGGGAGCAGAAGCACACCCAGCGCCTGGTCGACACCTACCTGCCGCAGTACGCGCCCTATGTCGAGCCTTCGGAGTGGACCAACAAGGCGCGGCGCCTCGAGGCGCGCCTGGAGTTCGCGCCCTTCCCGCTCACCCTGTTGGCCAAGGCCACCGCCTGGGACAACGCCGCGAACCCGTTCCGGCCGCTGCCTCCGGTGGGCGGTCTGCCGCGGCTACACGGCATTGAGCCCGAGGAGCACGACGTTACCCTGCCGCTGGGCGAGCGAGTGGGTCACTCCATCGTCCTGGGCACCACTCGGGTCGGCAAGACGCGTCTGGCCGAGCTCTTCATCACCCAGGACATCCGCCGCAAGCGGCGCGGCCAGCACGAGGTGGTGATTGTCTTCGATCCCAAGGGCGATGCCGACCTGCTCAAGCGCATGTACGTCGAGTGCGAACGCGCCGGGCGGGCCAACGAGTTCTACGTCTTCCACCTGGGTTGGCCGGACCAGTCCGCGCGCTACAACGCGGTGGGCCGCTTTGGCCGGATCTCGGAGGTGGCCACCCGCGTCGCCGGCCAGCTGTCCAGCGAGGGTAACTCGGCGGCGTTCAAGGAATTCGCCTGGCGGTTCGTCAACATCATCGCCCGGGCCCTAGTCGCCCTCGGCCGGCGGCCGGACTACCTGCAGATCCAGCAGCACGTGATCAACATCGAAGGACTGTTCCTGGAGTACGCCCAGAAATACTTCGATGAGCACGACCCCAAGGCCTGGGAGAAGATCATCTTCATCGAGAGCAAGCTCAACGATAAGAACGTCCCGTTCAACATGAAGGGCCGACCGCTGCGGGTCATCGCCATCGACCAGTACCTGAACCAGACGCGCGTGCTGGATCCAGTCATGGACGGTCTGCGCAGCGCGGTGCGCTACGACAAGACCTACTTCGACAAGATCGTCGCCTCGCTGCTGCCGCTGCTGGAGAAACTCACCACCGGCCGCATGGCCGAGCTGATCGCGCCGGACTACCACGACGTCAACGACCCGCGGCCGATCTTCGACTGGATGCAGGTGGTGCGCAAACGCGCCGTGGTCTACGTCGGCCTGGACGCCCTCTCCGACACCGAGGTCGCCGCGGCGGTCGGCAACTCCATGTTCTCCGACCTGGTCTCGGTTGCCGGCCACATCTACAAGTACGGCATCGATGACGGCTTGCCCGGGGAGGCCAGCAGCAAAGTGGCCATCAACCTGCACGCGGACGAATTCAACGAGCTGATCGGCGATGAGTTCATCCCCATGATCAACAAGGGCGGTGGCGCCGGTCTGCAGGTGACGGCATACACCCAGACCCTGTCCGATATCGAGGCCAAGATCGGCAACCGCGCCAAGGCCGGGCAGATCATCGGCAACTTCAACAACCTCTTCATGCTACGGGTGAGGGAGACGGCGACCGCCGAGCTCCTCACCAACCAACTGCCCAAGGTGCAGGTCTTCACCGCCACGCCGGCGAGCAGCGCAAGCGACGCCGTCAACGGCAAGACCGCCTTCACCTCGAACACCCATGATCAGCTCAGCGCCACTAGTGTGCCTATGCTGGAGCCCGCCCATGTGGTTGGGCTACCCAAGGGTCAGTGCTACGCGCTGATCGAGGGCGGCAACCTGTGGAAGGTGCGGATGCCGCTGCCGGCGGTAGATCCGGACGAGGCGATGCCTAAGGACCTGCAGGAGCTCGCAGAGAAGATGCGCAAGGCCTACCAGGTGGGTCAGGCCACCGGCAGCGAGTGGTGGGAGGCTCCTGGCCAGCGCCGGGTCGCAGATGACCTACCCCTGGACCTGCAGGACGACTTCCGGCAGATGGCCCAAGGCGCCGCTGACGCAGGAGACGCGGCATGACCCGCGACCTCGATCATGCCCGCCTCGCCGCCCTGGGCGCCGCCTGGTTGCGCCGGCAGTGCTTTCCCCTCGTCGCCACCGAGCTTCGCTGCTTTGGCTCACGCGAGCAGCCGGATGTGCTGGGCTTTCGCAGCAACTGCTCGACGTTGATCGAAGTGAAGACCAGCCGCGCTGACTTCCTGGCCGATCGCAACAAGCCCGAGCGTGCCGTCGGCGGCCTGGGGCTCTATCGCTTCTACCTCTGTCCCGAGGGGCTGCTGCAGGCGGCGGATCTCCCCTCGGGCTGGGGCCTACTGGTGGCCACCGGACGCCAGGTGACCGAGGTCGTACGGCCGCGCGGCAACCTCTGGCCACCAACCGGCCGAGCCGGCGGAACCGAGTGGGAAGCCTTCCAGCACCAGCCGGATCTTGCCGCCGAGCGCCAGGCGCTCTTCTCTATCGCCCGGCGCGCCAGTGCCGCTCCCAGAGGACGCCGATAATGGCCGACGTCGCCCAGCGCGCCCAGCAGCAACAGGTCAAGGAGCAGACCTTCATCGGGTCGGTGCTCAGCTTCCCCTTCCACTTCATCGGCGTGATGTTCCTCTCCCTGGGCGGCGCCATCCTGGTGGACTGGCTCTGCCTCTACTTCCTCTGGCCAGAGGCCGGCTGGCACCACGCCAAGGGCATGCTCGATCACGAGCTGGCCTGGCTGTCTCAGGGCTTCCTGTCCAGTGTTGTGGTCCAGGAGCCCGGGCACACTGCGACCTGGTTGGTGGGGCTGCTCTATGACTGGCTGTTCGTGAAGACGGGGCTGATCCACTGGCTGACCGGGATGCAGCAGCTGGCCGCTGCCGGCCCGCGGAGCGAGCTCGATGTGCGCTACCTAGCCGCGCAGAGTGTCACGACGGTGCAGACCTACGGCCTGTCTGCCCTCTTCACTGTGTTGGTGTTCTGCGTGCGCCTGGTGATCCTGACCCTGGCGGTACCGCTCTTCGCCATGGCCGCCCTGGTCGGCTTCATCGACGGCCTGGTGCGGCGGGACATCCGCAAATTCAGCGCAGGTCGTGAATCGAGCTACTTCTACCACAAGGCCCGCAGCACCATGCTGCCGCTGGCCCTGCTGCCCTGGTCGCTGTACCTCGCCTTGCCGATCAGCGTGAGCCCGCTCCTGGTGCTGCTGCCGTGTGCAGCGCTGCTGGCCCTGTCGGTGAACCTTACGACCGCATCCTTCAAGAAATACCTGTAGCCGCCGGCGTGCTCAGTGGCCCCAGCTCGGCCACAGAGCGCTTTGATCCAACATCAAAATGCAGGGGTGGTATTGAACCCCTGTCCCAGCCGATCTGGAGTTACCCCATGCAGTGGACCCCTGAGCAAGCCCCCGCCATCGCGTCAAATGCCCGCAAGCTGCTGATCCAGGCCTTCGCCGGCACCGGCAAGACCACTACCCTCGTGGGCTACGCCAGCGCCCATGCGGACGTGAAGATGCTCTACCTCTGCTATAACAAGTCGGTGGAGATGGCGGCGAAGAACCGCTTTCCACGCAACGTCACCTGCAAAACCGCCCACGGTCTAGCCTATGCGGTCTACGGGACCCAGTACCAGCACAAGCAGGCCGGCAACCTGCGCATCACCGAGGTCGCCCGGGTGCTGGATACCCAGGATTGGGAGCTGGCTCGCGACGTGGTCAACACCCTCAACACCTTCATGGCCAGCGCCGACATGGCCCTGGACGGTCGCCACTTCGTACGCTACGAAGGCCGCGGCCTGACGCCGCTGCAGGAGCGGCGCATCACCCAGGTAGTGGGGCTGGCCATCAGCGTCTGGAAGCGCATGATCGACCTGCAGGACGCCGGCGTGCAGATCACCCACGACGGCTACCTCAAGCTCTACCAAATGAGCCGCCCGGACCTGTCCAACCGCTTCGGCGCCATCCTGCTCGATGAGGGCCAGGACGTGAATCCGGTAATCGCCGACCTGGTGCAGCGGCAGCGCACCATCCAGGTCATGGTCGGCGATCGCCACCAGCAACTCTATCGTTTCCGCGGAGCCCAGGACGCCCTGAGCGCGGCGTGGATGGCCGATGCCGAGAAGCACTACCTGACCCAGTCATTCCGATTCGGTCCGGCCGTCGCCCACGTGGCCAACGTGATCCTGTCGTTCAAAGGTGAGACGGTGAAGCTGCAGGGGCTCGGCCAGCGCACCCTGGTCAAACGCTCGCTGCCGGAGGACCTCGCCCATCGGACCTGGCTGCATCGCACGGTCAGCGGCGTGATCGAGAACGCCCTGCGCCTGGAAAAGCAGGGTGGCCACCGCATGTTCTGGATCGGCGGGATCGACAGCTACTCGCTGCGCGAGCTCGAGGACCTGTTCCAGTTCAGCCGTGGTCGCAACGACCTGGTGCAGCAGAAAAAGCTCTTGCGCGACTACCGGGACTTCGAGCAGTACCAGGAGATCGCCAAGGCCACCCAGGATCCGGAGATGCAGCGCTCGGTGCGGATCATCGAGGCCTACTTCGACCTGCCCAAGCGCATCGAGCAGCTGCGGCGCTGCGCGGTGGCCAGCGAGCTGGATGCCACGGTCACCTTGACGACCGCGCACAAGGCCAAGGGCCTGGAGTGGGACTTCGTGGGGCTGTACGACGATTTCAGCGCGGATCCGCTCGTGCCGGAGACTGACCGGGCCAGCCGCGACGATGAGCTGAACCTGCTGTACGTCTCAGCGACCCGGGCCATGCAGATCCTGGCGGTGAACTCGCTGGTGATCGACATCATGCAGCGATACAAGGAGCTGAATGGAAGCTTAACGTCGTCCCGCTGAGTAGGCTCTGACTTGGTAGAAGAGGATCAGCAGGAATGTCATAAAGCCGCCTACCCGCTGTGGTCCGACATAAGGACAAGGCTTAAGCGTTGTCTGTAGAAGTATTGGACTAGGCTTCAATTTCCCTTTCTTCACTCGCCGACGTATCTGGCGACAAGGAAATTGATCTATGAGCACCATCACCCAGCTGGAGCAAACGCTGATCGACATCGCCACCAACTGTCTGGCCGATGTGCTGGGCTACAGTGCCAAACGTCAACAGAGAAGCGTCACCGCCGAGGATGCCGAGGCTTTCGAAGAAAACCACATAGCGCTATCGACTTTGGTGCAACTTGCTCATCTGAAGCAGAGTGGGTTGACCGAAGATGCACGTACTGCGCTGCTGGATATCGAGGAAAGTGAGACGGCACTGCTGCAAGCAATGGTCAACTGATCCGCCCCTCCCTAAGCCGTCTCGCTGGCCATGCCAACGCGCGCCTTAAGTACCTGAGCAATTTCACCCATTGCTACGATGTCGAGGGCTTGTGTCTCTGTCGTTTCACAATGAGCTAAATCCCCTGCGGAGGTTGCGATATTGATAGCCATGACCTCGTTATCGTCGATGGTGAGTGTCACCTCTACAAGGAGGCTCTCTGGAAAGAAGCCAGAAATGTAGCGTAAGAAGCGAGAATGGTACTTCGGCAGCATTGCTGATCCCTACCGTCCTTCGAATACGGTTCGGCGCATAGGGTGCCAGACAGGCCGTCGCTTCGATCAAGCGCAAGCGGGCCTTAAACGTAAATCAGGGAGCACTGAAAGAAGAGCATGCACGCTGCTAGTTGTCAGGGAAAATCTCGCGTTCGCTGATTGGCGGATGACAGCCGGTGGCTCTCAGTTCGTTGACGGCATCTCGGATCACCTCATACAGCAGAGGCGTATTGTCGATGAGGCACCGGTTCAGTGTGCGCGTAACCTTCGCAGGCCTTGCCGGATCGATCAGGGTGATTACCAGATTATTTCCCTGAGATTCCAATTCATGCTTCAAGGGTGGATCTAGAGCGGATAGCTGGTTGCTCAGTGCATCCATGGTCTTGCCTCAAGGAATGATCGCAGTTCGAGCACTCGAGGCTTCCAGCGGTTCCCAGCCCAAAGCTTGTAGGTCACTGGTTACCATTCGGTAGACGTGTTTTCACGAATTCCGATCCCGTGCGACACTGTATGGATATACCGTACATAACCCTGTCGGGAAGGAGCGAAACGCGGTGGCTCACTCTAAGAAATATCAAGCGCAGTTGCTGGCAAAAGTCTCTCGCGAGGCAGAGCGACAATACCTGCAGTCAAACGATCATAAGCCTGCGTGGCCATGGAGCAGCCTGAACGATTTGGACCAGCAAGCGTGGTCGTGGAAGGCTTGCGCAGCGTTAGACATCGCTCCAGAACAATGGCGCTCAGCCGTCAACATCTGCCGAACCCCTGGCCAATCCGTGAAACTGCTACTGGGCGAGATGCGCATTCTCCACCCATGATCTTTAAGCGCGAGAAACGCTAGCTAGCGCTGGCTCGAACGTTACGACAAACCTTACTCAGGGCATCAAGCGACCAGGGCTTGGCCAAGAAACTCGTCTGGCGATGTGAATGCTCAGCCGAATGAACATGACCAGAGGATATGACGACTGGTATCGCAGGCCAGAGTGCCGAGAACGCATCAGCCAGCTCAAGGCCATCCATCCTCCCAGGCATTTTGACGTCTGTGAACAGAAGGTCCGGTGGCGATTGCTGGGCCTTCAAGTGTCGCCAAGCCTCATCGGCAGTCCCGAAAGCAGTTACGACAAATCCTTCTTCAGCAAATAGCTCGGTAAGCATTTCGACCAAGAGCCCCTCGTCTTCAGCTATCACCACCCGGTTCATGTCGACAAATCTCTTAGATGACGTATTGCACGTTCTCAATCATAGGCTTGAGACATTGAAGCTGGGAGCCAAGCGGCAATCCTTGTTATTGACCGACACGCTCGTCTGCCGGTGCAAGAAGTCTCGCACTCAGTTGTCGCACTGGCTCTGCCTCATTTGAACAGCTACCGAGTGCGCAATGCGCCGCCGCGGCTTTTGCTTGTGCTTGAGATACTCTGAGCGACATTGATCAAACAGATCGGCCGCCACCGTGAGGAGCTGCCTTCCCTGCGGTGCAGTGATCCGGCCGAAGTCGAGCATGGCCAAAATGTAGCCCTCGAGTTGACCATATAGCTTGGCTAGATGCCCTAGGCCCATGATGGCCATCGCATGAGTCAAGTCCCGCCAGCGTTCTTTGGCTTCTTCGGGGAGAAATCCGATCTCAGTCATACGACCTCCCGTGGTTTTTCTGATGACAGCATAGCCAAGCCGATCGTTCGACACCCTGATCGTAACCTCATGAGACCCAGATACGGTTTCGCCTGGTGAGGCTGCAATGGGTCACAGGACGATGGCCGCTCCATCGAACTGGAGCCGTCCATGTCCCTTGCCCGCTTCGAATACCACACTGAATTCTACCCCCTCACCTACCGCGTCCAAGAGCGCGGCTGGCTGATGTTCAAGCACGAACAGCAGACCGGTACCCCTGACGTCGCTGCTTTCCTGGCCGATCCAGAACGGCAGGCTCGCCTGCAGGCACTAGGCGCTAACGGCTGGGAACTGGTCAGCGTGCAGCCGGTGCTGGAAGGCCGCGCTCAGATCGGTCAGCAGACCGCCCAGGGCAACCAGGGCTGGGGCGTGGGCTACGCGGTGGCGACCGGCTTTCTAATGTTTTTCAAGCGGCTTATTGCCCCGACGCAAAGTCAGTAACCAAGCGGGTTTGCAACCTATTTGGGTGCAGTAATGGTTTCCCGCTGACCTTGCCTACGGCCCTCGGCATCCTGTGCGGCATCCACCCGCTAGCCCAGGGCCATGCTGTGAAACTGTCCTCCTACCCTCGCACGACAAACCACCGCTTCGCCCTTGCCGGCAGCCTGGCCATCGCGCTCGGGATCCTGACGAGCCAGGCCCATGCCGCTGGTACGGCCTCCGAGCAGGCCAACGTCGACGTCATGATCCGCCAGCTCAATGCCGTCGAGGCTGTTGCCAGGCGCAGCGCCGAGTTGCCCAGCGACGGCAGTACCCGCTATCGCCTCGACTACAACCGTCTGGCCGCTGACATCGCGCGGATCCGTCAGGGCCTGCAGGACTACCTGGCACCGAGCCGCGCCCAACCGCGCGATGCGGCCGAGCTCTCCGGCCAGTACCAGCGCGAAGGCACGCAGCCATGAGCATGACCGCTGCGCAGACCTCTGCGTTTCAGGCAGCGAGTGGTATTCCGCCCTCCGCCAGCAATCTGTTCTGGCTCTCCGCGGCCATGGCCGTGACCACCCTCTGGTTCGCCTGGCTCGCTATCAGCCTCTACAAGGGCTGGGCCAATCAGAACCTCAAACCCGCCACTGCCAAGGGCGCCCTGATCAAGGGGCTGATCCTTTACTTCGTTCTGTCCTGGCTGATTTTGCATTAACCCCTCGAGGAGAAATCCATGCTGTCCCTCAAACGTCTGTTCACCCTCGGCCTTCGCGCTAAAACCCAAGCCGTCCTGACGATCGCCGCTCTAATTCCGGCAATCAGCCAGGCCGCCCTGCCCAGCGCTCAAGCGCCCTCGCGCGGCGAAGGTTCCACCTGGCTCGAAACGCTCAAGAACTACGGCTACGACGGCTTCATGCTGATCGCACTGGCCCTGTGCGCCTTCTGCCTGATTGTCGTGGCATCCCACGGTATCGGTGTCTATCACGAGATCCATACGGGCAAGAAAACCTGGAAAGACCTAGGTGCCACCGTTGTCGTCGGCGTGATTCTCATCGGCCTGGTGATCTTCATCGTCACCAAAGCCAGCGGCATCATGTAAGGCAGGACGGCGCAGATGGACATCACCCAGGACCTGCACGAGGACGGCACGCTTCGCTTCTTGCCGAATCGCCTCAATACCCAACCCGTCGTTGTGGGCGGCCTGACCACCGACGAGATGTTCGCCACCATCATCGTCTGCGCCTCCTTCGGCTTTGTGGTTGGCATCCCTTTAGCATTTTTTACCACCCCGGCCATGCCAATTTTTGCCGCACTGGCCTGCGGTTCCTTGGGGCTTGTGCTTGCCGGGCGCTTGCTGCGCCGCTGGAAACGCGGACGCCCTGAAACGTGGCTGTGGCGGCAGGTGGAATGCCGTCTGGCCCATTGGGGGATTGCCGGACGTCGCCTGGTGATCCGTAGCGGCAGCTGGACCTGTAAGCGGATGGTGGGGCTATGAGCCGCGCGTGGAAGCTGTCCGATTCGCAGCGTGCCCATATCACCACCCTGCGCCTTGCCCTGGGCCTGGTCAGCGGCATCGCGATTTGGAATGGCTACGGCTGGTACAGCGCGCCCAAGGATCTGACCGTGCATGTGCCGCCGGACCTGCGCTCCGGGAGCACACGACCCTGGTGGGAGATCCCTCCCGAGTCGGTCTATGCCTACGCCTTCTACATCTTCCAGCAGATGAACAGCTGGCCCTCCGATGGCGAAAAGAACTACAGCGACAACATCACTCGCTTGACCCCTTTCATCACCCCTTCTTGTAAGGCGTATCTGGAGGGGGATGAAGCGCTCAAACGTAACAGCGGTGAGCTGCGCAAACGCGTGCGCAACGTGGCGGAGATCCCTGGTTCAGGCTACGGCGATGATCCCACCCGGCGCGTCCAGGTGCTGGGTAATAGCGAGTGGACCGTGATGCTCGACGTCGTGGCGAACGAGCACCTCGGCGGCGAGAAGGTCAAGACGGCGCTCACGCGCTACCCACTGCATGTCGTCAGAGCCGACGTCGATCCTGAAAAAAACCCTTGGGGCATGAAGTGGGACTGCTACAGCGGCCAGCCGCAGCGGATCGAGGCCGGCGTCGAAGTTAAAGCTCGAGGTACACCATGAGGTCCAGTCACTCCCTCGCCCTGGTGCTGGGCGGCCTCTTGCTGAGCAGCCTTGCCCAGGCCACCGAGATCCGCAAATGGGAGCGCGTCCCCATGGCTATCCCTTTGGTAGTGGGCCAAGAGCGGATCCTTTTCGTCGACGCCAACGTCCGCGTCGGCGTACCTCCAGCCATCGCCGACAAGATCCGGGTGCAAAGCACCGGCGGTGCCATCTACCTGCTGGCCAAGGACGCTATCGAACCCAGCCGCCTGCAGCTGCAGAATGCGGCCACCGGCGAAATCATGCTGGCCGACATCGCTGCGACCCCCGCACAGGAAGGTCACGCGCCGCTGGAAGCGATCAAGATCGTGCCCGGCGATACGACCCCGATCCGATATGGCCAGGCAGCTTCGAGGAGCGGAAGCAGTGCCCCGAAGGCCGCAGCCAAAGCCAGCAGACAGGCTGATGAAGATGACGACGAGCCGGCCCCGCCCAAACGCGAAACGCCGATCCCCGTCGTGCTCACGCGGTATGCCGCCCAGATGCTCTATGCCCCGCTCCGTACGTTGGAGCCGGTCGACGGCGTCGCCCAGGTCAAGGTCGACAAGCGCCTTGACCTGTCGACGCTGCTGCCGGCCCTGCCCGTCGAAGCCAGCCAGTTGGGCGCCTGGCGGTTAGACGACCACTGGGTGACTGCGGTGAAACTTCGCAACCAGACCGGCCAGCGCCTAGCCCTGGATCCACGCGAGCTGATGGGCGACTTCGCGACTGCCACCTTCCAGCACCCCTACCTCGGCGCTCGCGGCGATGCCAGTGACACCACGGTGCTCTACTTGGTCACCAAGGACCATGGCCTTGGCCAGTCGCTGCTGCCCAGCCTGAGCGCAGCTGATCCTCGGGTGAGCCCGGAGGCACGCCATGCAGCTCAGAAGTAACCCGCTCCTCAAGTACGCCCTACTGCCCCTGCTCGTCCTGGTGGTCTTCGTCGGGGTGAAAATGCTCGGCCGCGGCAAGCCTGCAGAGCCTGAGCAGCCGCAATCCGCCCAGCTCACCCCCGAACAGGCCAAGGCGCTCGGGATTGAAGGTGATACGGCGAACGACACCCTGCGCACCATCGTCGCCGAGAGTCGACAGCTGAAAGATCAAATGAGCAAGGTCTTGAAAGACAACGAAGAGGCCAAGCGGGAGAACGAAGGTCTCAAGGCTCAACTGAGCAACATCAACAGCACGGTCGACAACCGCGTCCAGGCGGGGATCAACCAGGGCATGGAGAATCAGCAGAAGCAGACCCAAGGACTCGTCGATAATTTGCAGAAGCAGCTCAACACCCTGTCGCAGATGGGGAGTCAGTTGGGCGGCGCTGCAGGTTCTGGCGGCGATATGCCTATCGGGCTCGGCATCAACCCGGGCGAAGGCAACCAGTTCAAGAAAGGCAGCGGTAGCTCGGACCTGGTGTGGATTGAGCCGCAGGACGGTACGGCGGTCGATGCCAACGGCAAGCCTCTCGCTGCCGGCAGTGGCCAGGCGGCCAGTGGCTTCGCCTTCCCAACGTCATTCGGCACCGCTGGCCAGAAGACCCTGGACGCGGCGTCCGGCGGTGCGCAGCGCGTGGCTGATGGCATGGGCGGCGATGAGCAGACGCGCAAGAAAGTCCGCAAGGTCTACACCCTGCCGCAGAACTCGACGCTGATGGGCTCGGTATCCATGACCGCCCTGGTGGGCCGCGTACCGGTCGACGGCACGGTCAATGACCCCTACCCCTTCAAGGTGCTGATCGGTCCGGACAACCTGACCGCCAACGGCATCGACTTGCCCGACGTCGCTGGCGCTGTCGTGAGCGGTACCGCCTCAGGCGATTGGACCCTGTCCTGCGTGCGTGGCCAGATCCGCAGCATGACCTTCGTCTTCACCGACGGCACCGTGCGTACCCTGCCGGCACCGCAAGAGAACGGCGGTCAGCAGAACAACGGCCAGAACAACCAGAACGCCTCTACCAATGGCCAGCCGGCCGCTGTCCAGGGCGGTATGGGCTGGATCAGCGATCCCTACGGTATCCCCTGCATCGCCGGCGATCGCCGCAGCAACGCTGCCCAGTACATCGGCTCCCAGGCGCTGATCACGGCCGCCGGCGCCGGCGCTGCCTCACTCATCAAGAGCGACGGCAGCAGGTCGAGCTACGTGCAGACCTCCAGCGGCACCATCGGCACGACCGGAATCTCCGGCAACGAGGCCATGGGCAAGATCCTCAACCAGGGCGTCAGCGACATCTCCACCTGGGTAAACAAGCTCTACGGCCAGGCCTTCGCCGCCATTTACGTCCAGCCTGGGGCGAAGGTGGCCATCCACCTCGACCAGGAGTTGGCCATCGACTACGAACTCAAGGGCCGCAAGGTCGACTATCGCAAGGGAGCTCGCCATGCCTCGGCTGACCTCGACTAATCACGCACGACTACAGATGGCGGCTGTGCTGGCCATGGTCCTACTGGCTGCCGGCTGCTCGGTGGACAAGGAGAAGATGCTCCCCCACGGCGACCAGACCATGATGGACGTCTGGAACGCCGGCAGCAGCCAAGGCCGTCAGCTCGTCGATGCACGCGCTGAATTGCGCCGTCCTGTCGACACGACCCAGGCACGGCCGTTGGCGGACAACGTCGGCTATTCGCGCACCGCGCAGAACGAGATCTACAGCCAGTTCAAGCGCCTGCCCAATCCGGACCTGGTCATGTACGTCTTCCCACACCTGGCTGGCTCGGATCCTGCCCCTATTCCCGGCTACACCACCGTTTTCCCGCTCTACCAGCGTGTGCAGTACGCAATGCCGGGTGAGCGGGTGGAGAACTATTGATGGGCATCTTCGAACGCCTTCGCAATCGCAAAGCTACAGTCACTGAGCCAGCGGCGATCACAGATACCGACGTACAGGTAGTCGAGAGCTTGGCCGCCGATCCACATCCCGAAGCAGGTATTTCCGCGACGGAAATAACGGCTGTTCCTGCTCCAGAGTCTATCCGGGCCACTCGCGCGCTTGAAGTCGACGAGGAAGCTGCCTATCAGCGCCATCTGGACCGCCTCAAGGCGCACGGTATCCCTGAGCCCAGCTCTTGGATGACCGGCAAGGAGAAGCCCGCGACCGTGGCTGACGTGGCCAAGCTTTACGACGTCAATCCCAGCTTCACCAACCTGCTGCCCTGGATCGAATACCTACCTGAGCACCAGGCCATGCTGCTCGAGGACGGCAAGTCGCTGGCAGCCTTTTTCGACATCGTGCCGATCGGCACCGAGGGTCGGTCCCCGGACTGGCTCCGCCAAGCGCGGGATGCCCTGGAGAATGCCCTGCAGGATAGCTTCGATGAGCTCGAGGTCAGCCCTTGGGTCATCCAGATGTACGCCTATGACGAGATCCAGTTCGACAGCTTCCTTGAGGGCTTCCGCAGCTACGTGAAGCCACGTGCCCAAGGCTCGGCCTTCACCGAGCTCTACCAAGGGCTGATGAAGCACCACCTCTCAGCCATCTCCAAGCCTGGCGGCCTGTTCGAGGACAAGGTCGTCTCGAAGCTGCCCTGGCGTGGCCAACAGCGTCGTGTCCGGATGGTTGTGTCGCGGCGCAGCGTTGGTGACGGCATGATGCGTGGCCAGGATCCCGCACTTTACCTGCGCAACACCTGTGAGCGCCTGGTCGGTTCGTTGGCCAACGCCGGCGTCAAAGCCATCCGCATGGAAGAGCGTGCGATCCGACACTGGCTCCTGCAGTGGTTCAATCCCTGGCCCGATCACCTGGGGACCACCCGCAAGGACCACGATCGCTTCTTCGAACTGGTGAATACGCCAACCGAGGTCGAGGACGGCACCATCCCCGTACTGGCCAGTGGCACGGACTTCTCACAGTGCCTGCTGTACCGCGAGCCTCGCTCGGACGCAGGCAAGGGCATCTGGTTTTTCGATGGCCAGCCTACCCGCGTGATCATGCTTGATCGTCTACGCGAGGCGCCGAGGACGGGGCACCTGACCGGTGAAACCCGCAAGGGCGGTGATTCGCTCAATGCGCTGATGGATAAGCTTCCCGAGGACACGGTGCTAGCCATCACCCTGGTAATCACACCTCAGGATACGTTGGAAGCCCACCTCAACAACCTGCATAAGAAGGCCGTAGGCGATAATCAAGCCTCAGCGCTGACCCGCGAAGCCATCCAGGACGCCCGCTACCTTATTGGCCGCAAGCACAAGCTCTACAAGGGCAGCGTTGCTTTCTACGTTCGCGGCAAGCACGAGGCCGAGCTGACGCAGCGCTGTATGGACCTGACCAACATCCTGTTGGGCGCCAGCATGGAGCCAGTGCAGCCGGATGATGAGGTCGCCGGTCTTTCCAGCTATCTCAGATGGCTCCCGGCCAACTTCGACCCGAATCAGCCCAGGGCCCTGCAATGGTATGTCCAGATGCTACTCGTCCAGCACGTGGCCAACCTTGCCCCGGTCTGGGGTAGGCACACCGGTACCGGCCACCCCGGGACTACCCTCTTCAACCGCGGTGGCGCGCCTCTGACCTTCGACCCCTTCAACAAGGAAGATCGTCAGATGAACGCCCACGGGTTCGTCTTCGGACCCACCGGTGCTGGCAAATCGGCCACGCTCAACAATCTGATGATCCAGTGGCTGGCCTGCTACCGGCCGCGCATGTTCGTCGCCGAGGCCGGCAACAGCTTTGGTCTGCTGGCGGACTTCGCACAGCGTCTGGGCCTGACCGTGCATCGCGTGCGCCTTTCCCCAGGATCCGGCGTCAGCCTGGCGCCCTTTGCTGACGCTATCCGTCTGGCAGACGACCCGGCTCGGGTTGCCGTCCTTGATGCCGAGGACCTGGAGGCGTCGGACCGCAACAGTACCCCTCAGGCCAACCTCGAGGACGATCAGCGCGACGTGCTCGGTGAGATGGAGATCGTCGCGCGCCTCATGATCACCGGCGGCGAGGAGAAGGAGGACGCTCGCCTCACCCGTGCCGACCGCGCGGCTATCCGCCACGCCATCATCAATGCGGCCAAGACCTGCTCCAAGGCAGAGAAGACCGTGCTGACTCAAGACGTACGCGACGCCCTCGGCGAGGCTGCCCGGGATGAAGGTCTTCCCGCAGCGCGCCGAGAGCGTCTGCAGGAGATGGCCGAGTCCATGGACATGTTCTGCATGGGTGCCGACGGAGAGATGTTCAACCGTCCTGGCACGCCCTGGCCGGAAGCGGACCTGACCGTAGTGGACTTTGCTACCTACGCCCGAGAGGGCTACCAGGCGCAGCTCGGCATCGCCTACATCTCGCTGCTCAACTCGATCAACAACATCGCCGAACGCGACCAATTCAAGGGGCGCCCGCTGATCAAGCTGACCGACGAAGGCCACATCATCACCAAGCATCCACTGCTGCTGCCCTATGCCATGAAAATCACCAAGATGTGGCGAAAACTCGGTGCCTGGTTCTGGCTGGCCACCCAGAACATCGATGACATCCCGCTCTCCGGCGCACCGATGCTTAACATGATCGAGTGGTGGATCTGCCTCAACATGCCGCCGGATGAGGTCGAGAAGATCTCCAAATTCCGCTCCCTCACCCCCGCGCAGAAGGAGCTGATGCTGTCGGCGCGCAAACAAAGCGGCGCCTACACCGAAGGCGTGGTGCTGTCCAAATCGATGGAGATCCTTTTCCGCGCGGTACCGCCCAGTCTATTCCTGGCCCTGGCAATGACTGAGCCTGAGGAGAAAGCTGAACGCGCGCAACTGATGGAGGAGCTCGGCACCGATGAGCTGGGTGCGGCCGTGGCCGTGGCGGCGCGGCTGGACCGGCTACGCGGCATCGAGCCCTATCACTTCGATCTGCCACCCGCTTCGGGAGCACGCGCATGAGGGCAATGGACCGCTTTACCCAGGACCTCATCGACAGCCTGACTAAGCTACTCAGCCAGCCCGGGCAAGATACCCTGACGGCGCTGCAGATCTGCGCACCGGTGTTGATTACCAACCTGCAGGCGGTGAAGGCGCGCGCAGTGGATCGCCGGGAGGTCGAGGCTCAGCTCGATACAGCGCTCAAGGATTGGTTGGCCAAGCATCCGCAGCCGGACGAGGCACAGCAGGCCTTGCTCGAGGCGCTGCATAGGGATGTGCTGGGGCGTGAGCCTGATGAAATCGCCCTTAAAGAAGCGTCGGCATGATCAGGAGGACGCTCTCTGGAAGGCCCGCGGCCCTAGCGCTGGCAATGATTGCCGCGGCGTTGTTCTGTTTCTGGCACCTGTTCGGATGGCTCGCAGCTACAGGAACTCCCGCTACTCCAGAACCGCCCATATTCGTCTACGGGAATGCAAAGGCGCGCTTCACCCTTATCGAATATGCGGACCTGGAGTGCCCCTACTGCAAGGACGCTTTCCCCCAGCTGAAGCAGCTAGTTGGGCGGCAGGATTCGCTCAATTGGCAGTGGCATCACCTGCCTCTGGCCATGCACGGCGAAGCTGCTGTGCACGAGGCACGCTTGGTCACATGCGCGGGCTGGCTGGGCGGCAATGCCATGTTCTGGCAAGCCGTTGGGGCCGTCTACCGGCATAGCCGCGGTAATGGCGATGGCCTTGCGGTGCCGATTGATCATCTGGGCTTGCAGTCCGCCCTATCGTCGCAGCACCTACAGGACTGTATCCAAGACAACGCCACGGTACGCCGAGTAGTCGCGGAGCAGACTGCTGCTGCGGCGAGGAAGCGCATCGATGCCACGCCGACCTTTGAGCTGAGGGATAACAGTTCAGGCCGGGTCATCCGCCTGCCGTCGCTGCTCGATGACGCTGGCATGCTGTCCGCCATGGACTGGCTGGCAAGCCAGGAGGGAGCGGATGCGCAGCAGAGCCAATGAAATCCCGCTATGGCTGGCCAGCCTCTCCGATAAAACCTTGCAGCGGCTCAACAGCCGCCTCACCCATCTGCTGCGAATGATCGATGTTGAAAGACAACGTCGAGAAGCCCAGCGCTGCACTTCACTTTCAGCAGGCACCTCCGATGAGTCATCCCGCTAAGTCACCCACCCCGTCGGCAGTAGGCGCCTCGACTGTGAAAGCCCGGATCGTCTTCGAATCCAGAGACGCACTTGCTCCGATCAAGCTGGCACAGGTGACACATCTGTTCCAGGTCCACTGGCTGTTCCGCATAGGCGTCTATGAGCATCAGGAGGCCTATGACAGCGAGCGGGAGGCGATGCAGTCAGCGGAACGCCTGCTGTTCACACTTTTCAGTGACATCGCCGATGCCCAGCAGCAGGCAGCCCTTCGCCGTGGTGATACTGCCCTGGCCTTTCGATTCGCTGAACGCCGTGGGTACTGGCAGGGCCGACAGGACGAAAAGCAGCTGCATCAGGCTGCCGTTGGCAGTGCATTCGCTGCGTTGAGATACCTCAGCTGAAGCAGATGACGACACCCAGATAGAGGTCGGCATCCGAGTCTTTTGCGAAATCCTAGAAACACCGAAACCTAAATCAGCCGATGACAGGAATCGACCCAAAGCTGTCATTGGCGGAGGGCAGCTAACGGCCAATAGCAGTCACTCGCAAATAAGTTAAACCGGGCTCATGGAGGATGTGCGATTCCGACAATGACCGCCGCTGTCCGCAGCACGCTGATCGGTATCTGATCTCGCCAAGGTCACAAATCGGCTCTCGTTTCGCTCAAGATTCTCGCCGCATCCCGCGCAGGAGGCAGGCCGAACACCCGTGCATAATCCCGCGTGAATTGCGTGGCGCTTTCATAGCCCACCTCGAACGCGGCGGCCGTGACGCTTTTGGCGCTTGCGACCATGAGGGTTCGGGCCTGTAGCAGGCGAACCCGTTTCTGGTACTGCAATGGGCTCAGCGTAGTGACGGCTTTGAAGTGCCGGTGAAACGCCGAGACGCTCATGGCCGCCTTTTGCGCCAGGCTTTCTACTCTGATCGGTTCAGCAAAGTCTCGCCGAATCCACTGAATGGCCAGGCTCACGCGGGCCATGGCAGTGTCTGGTGCGGCGATCTCTCGCAACATCCAGCCATGCGGGCCTTGTAGAACGCGAAACAATATCTCGCGCTCGTACGCTGGGGCGAGCGCGGCAATCGCATCCGGGTTGCCCATGAGTCGAAGCATGCGCACCCAGGCGTCCATCAACTCTGGCGTGATGGCAGCAACCGAAAAGCCGGGGTCGTTTTCGTACCGCCCCATAGGTTTCGGAAGGTCAGCCAGCAATGTAGCGAGCACTGTCGGGTCGAGGGTCAGGCTAACGGCTAGGTAGGGCTCGCCTGTCTCCGCGGCGTGGACAGCCCCTACCGCGGGCAGGTCGATGGACATCACAAAATACGTCGCAGGGTCATACCGAAGGGTGCGGTCGCCCACCGTCATCGTTTTGCTGCCTTGCAGGATCAGGTTGATCATCGGGTCGTAGACGGCAGCGAGCATGTGCTCGGGGATATCGCCCTGAACCATGGCAACTCGCGGAATACCCGTTTCGGTGCGGCGATTTTCGGCCTTGGCGGCCAAGATGCGTAGCTCATTCAGTTGATCTTTCATGGAAGGGATGTTGACCGGAGATCGACGCGCCGTACAAGCAAAAAGCAGAAACAGGCAAGTTTGGAGTAGGAACGGCTGCGTCGGCGAGGCGGTGCGTCGCTACTGTGGTGACTCATTTCATCGACAGCGGAGCACCACATGAGCGTGATTGTCATCACCGGCGGCAGCCGTGGTATCGGTGCCAGTACGGCACGGCACCTTGCCCAGCGTGGCACGGGTGTCATCCTGACTTACAACAACAATCCCCAAGCAGCGGCGGAGGTCGTGGGGGGTATCGAGCAGGCCGGCGGTAAAGCCGTTGCGCTCAAACTCGATGTTGGCAACGTGGGCAGTTTCGAAGCCTTTCGAGAAGCGGTCGTGATGACCTTGAGAGACGTCTGGAACATCAGCACGCTCACTGGCTTGGTCAACAATGCGGGGTATGGCCTATTCAACCCGTTGCAGACGGTCAGCGAAGCGCAGTTCGACGGCCTGTTCAACGTTCATTTGAAAGGTCCGTTCTTCCTGACCAAGGCACTTCTTCCATTGCTGGAAGAGAACGCCAGCATCGTCAACCTGACCAGCGCCACCACCCGCGTCGCCACGGCCGGGGTGGCGCCTTATGCGGCGTTTAAAGGTGGGTTGGAGGTGCTCACACGCTATATGGCCAAGGAGTTCGGTGATCGGCGCATACGGGCCAATGCGGTTTCACCTGGAGCGATTCGAACTGAGTTGGGAGGCGGGCTCAACGACGAGTTCGAGGCGATGCTGGCTGGGCAAACCGCTCTGGGCAGGGTGGGTGAGCCTGAAGATGTAGCGCAGGTCATTACCATGCTGTTGTCCGAAGACGGCGCCTGGATCAATGCCCAGACCATCGAAGTGGCAGGCGGCTACAACATCTGAAAAAGCGAGGACTATGACGTGCTGGATCATGTTTTTCTATCCGTTAGCGACATCGAGCGCTCCATTCGTTTTTACGAAGCGGCACTGTCGCCGCTTGGCATCAACGCACGTCTGGACTATGACGGCAAGAACGGCCCGCCAGGTCATCCGGATCTCAAAGGCTTCGGCGCCAATGGCCGAGTGTTCTTCTGGCTGCGCGAGGGTGTGGTCGAGGGACGGGCTGCTCACGTCGGGTTTGTCGCGAGCAGCAAGGCTGAGGTCAAGGCTGCCTATGCCGCCGCTATGAGCCAGGGAGCCGTTGACAATGGCGCGCCTGGTGCCCGGCTGCATTACGACCCGAATTATTACGCCGCGAACGTGCTAGACCCGGATGGTTACAGTGTGGAATTCGTCTACAAAAACTGGCAGCACGCGCAATGAAGACACTACTGATTTACGGCGCGACGGGTTACACCGGGCGCATGGCCGCTGAGCGAGCGAAAGCACTAGGTCTAACTTTCGAAATAGCGGGACGTACGGTTGATCGACTTGAAGATCTTGCCGCGCAACTGGATGTTCCTTACCGCGTGTTCGGAGCAGATGCTCAGGCGGCAGAGGCGCTGGATGGTATAGACGTCCTATTGAACTTCGCAGGGCCTTTCGCGCAAACAGCTGAGGCGTTGATGCGCGCGTGCATGCAGGCTGGTGTTGACTACCTAGACATCACGGCCGAGATTAATATCTACCGGCTCGCGGAGCGGCTGGGTGCTCAAGCTGGCGAGGCGGGCGTGATGCTTCTGCCTGGCGTCGGCTGGGACGTTGTCCCCACGGACTGCCTGGCCATGCATGTGGCCCAGCGGGTTGCGGACCCTCATGCGCTGAGCATTGCGCTGCAGGTTCCCGGGTCGATGTCTCGGGGTTCGGCGATGAGCGTCAGCGAAATCATCGGCGCAGGGTTGCTCGCAAGGATCGACGGTGAACTCGTGGCAACGCCTGATGCGCAGTCACGCCAGTTTGATTTTGGCGACGGGCCGGTGACGTGCCAGCCGTTGTCTTTCGGTGATCTGGTGACGGGGTGGCATTCGACAGGCATCCCCAACATCGCGATGTTCGTGCATATCTCGGGCGAGGCTTTTCCCAAGGGCGACTTATCACAACTGCCTGATGGTCCCAGCGTCCATGAGCGGGACACCCATCGGGCTTGCGCGGTTGCAGAGGTCACCGCGGCGGATGGCAGCGTTGCAAGATCCATGATCGAAACGGTGAACGGATATTCCTACACGCCGCTGGCCGCCATTGAAGCTGCGCGCCGGGTGTTAAGCGACGATCGCAAGCCTGGTTTTGAAACGCCAGCTCGCATTTTCGGTGGTGAATTTGCGGAGAGCATTGCCGGAACGACCATCACTGATCGCTGACTTCCGTAGGTAGCGTCTATGCGGGTTGCTCAGAAATTCGTAGCGCCGTCGCGAGTTTCGAACTCGAGGGAAATCAATTTGCCGGCAAGCTGCGCCACTTCCGCCAGGCGCTTGCGAGACATGCCACTGCATGCCGCCGCCGATAGGCCCCGCAGGGTGATAAGCACGTAGTCAGTCAGAACCTGACCGGCTTCCGGGCGGACCTGATCAAGGTAACGGCGTATCGCCTGGTTCCCGGCGTTGCCCAGTTTCTCGGCCATATCGCGGGCGGTCGGATCGTCCGCGCGCATACCCTCGGTAATCAGACAGCCACGCAAAGCCCGGTCTCGCCCGTACTGCTTCGCAGCGGTAATCAGCAGTGCGGTCAGTGCTTCTGCGGGCGGTCGATCCGGTCCCAGCAGCCTGTCCATAGGCAGCGCGCTTTCACTGGCGTAGCGATGCATCGCGCGCTCGAACAGCTCGGCTTTGCTGCCATATGCGGCGTAAAAGCTCGGCGGCTTGATGTTCATGGCCTCGGTCAGGTCGGTCAGGCTGACCGCGTCGAAGCCGCGCTGATGAAATAGCGCCTGTGCGATGGCTATCCCTTGCTCACGGTCGAAGGGAGGGCGGCGCTGCCGGTTTTTCTCGTTCATGGCGATCTCGTTCCTGTCGGTTTGATTAATTTAGCGATCACTACAAGAGATTTCAATCACAGATCGATGGTCAGGCTTATATAGCAGTCACTAAATATGTTGCGCCCAGGTGTCTGTGTATGTAGTGTTCACTATATATTCACCCGCGCAGGTATTTCCCATGTTGTTTGAAAACAAGGTTGTTCTGGTCACTGGTGGCTCTTCGGGCCTGGGTTTCGCCATCGCTGAAGCCTTCGCCAGCCAGGGCGCTAAGCTGGTCATCACCGGGCGCCGCCAGCCTCAGCTCGACGAAGCCGTTAAGAGCCTCGGCGAGAACGCCTCTGCCGTATGCGCGGACATTTCGAACCTTGGTGACCTGACCCAGCTGTTCAGCCACATCAGCGGGGTGCATGGCCATATCGACGTATTGATCGCCAATGCCGGGACGGGTGAAATCGAGCCCTTGGGCGCAATCACCGAAGCAGGTTTCGATCGGCTCTTCACGACCAATGTCAAAGGCACGACCTTCACTGTGCAAGGCGCGCTGCCGTTGATGGGTAAGGGGAGCAGCGTCGTCGTCATCGGCTCGACCGCCTCGATCAACCCCGGCCCCGGCCTGAGTGTCTACGGAGCCACCAAGGCCGCGCTCCGTTCGCTGGTGCGCAGCTGGGTTCTGGATATCAAAGGATCCGGTGTACGCATCAACCTGCTCAGCCCTGGCCCCGTGGACACCCCGTCCCTGCGCAACGTTCTGGGTGAGAACGCGCAGGAGGTGATCGATGCCCTTAGCGAGAAGAGCACGCTCGGTCGGATCGGCCAGGCATATGAGATAGGTCAGGCCGCGCTCTTCCTGGCGAGCGATGCATCGAGCTATGTCAATGGAGCTGAGCTGTTCGCCGATGGTGGTGCATCTCAGGTTTGATACTCACACGGAGCGGCCCCGCGCTGTCAACGACGCGCTCTACCAACCTGCCGATTCATGAGCGTTTATGGAGATACTTGATGAGCAAATTTGCTGGGTCAGCAATCGATCATGTAGGCCTCGGGGTTTCGGACATTTCGCATGCTCAAGCCTTCTACGAACCTGCGCTCAGGCCGCTTGGGATTGAGTTGCTGATGAGCATCAAGGCCGATCCGCCAGCTTCAACACCTCGACGACTGGGGTTCGGCTCTGAAGGAAAGCCGTTTTTATGGTTGCATGCTGCGCTTCCCCCCAGTCACGGGACGCACATAGCTCTGATCGCAGAGAGTCGTGACGCGGTCGATGCGTTCTATGCGGCCGCCATTGCCGCTGGCGGACAAGATAACGGAGCGCCCGGCATCAGGCGCCATTACCACCCCAGTTACTACGCGGCGTATGTGCTAGGTCCTGAGGGAGTGAATCTGGAAGCGGTTTGCCAGCTAACTGCTTAGTGCTGAGCCTCGCACCCCTTTCAATCGAGTCACAGCTAGGACGGCCCTTGATCAACATGCTGTTCCCTTGTTTCACTTGGGACATGCAGAAGCGCTTCGGACTCGAACGGGTTCCACCTCATTTCTACGGACAGGCTAGGCTCGGATACGGCTACCGCCGAATGGCTGTTTCTGGAGCAATGATCTGTCTGCGGAATATTCAGGCGTTCGTTAAAAGGCAGCTTTTAGTCGACTGCCGCCCCCCGCGAAGGTCTGCAATGGGTCGGTAGCCGACTGAGGCACTCGCTGTCGAGAAGACGCATTTGCTTTGGAAACCCACAGCAGACTCCATACGTCCGGGTGTGGGTATTTCAACCTCCAGCGACGTAGATATGGTTTCCCGCTGACCCAGCCCTCCTGATCGCGTTTCCTGTACCAGCCACTTCTTTGCCTGGTACTGCTCATGCCCATCTTCTCTCCTACCGCCCCAGCAGCCATGCCAGCACGCCTGCTGGGCTTTGTCTTGGCCACCTGCTGCACCCCCTTCGCCATAGCGGATGTGCTGGCCATCTCCGACGCTGCTCACCCCCTCACCAATAGCGTCGGCGCCCGAGTGGTGCTCTTGGATGCCCCGGAGCGCCTTGAGCAGCAGCTCTCCGAAGGCCTGCCGGCGGAACCGCGACAGGCTGTAGCCATCATGCAGCAGCGGAGGCGCTCTGCCTCAGCCCAGCAGCTGGGCCGTGACCTCGCCAAGGCGCACCAGGACGTGGCTGATGCGTGGAGCCTAGGCGTGGCCAAGCTGCCGGCCGTCGTGGTGGATCGTCGGTATGTGGTCTATGGCCAGCCCGACGTGGCGGCCGCCGTAGCCAGCATCGAGCGCTACCGGAGCAGTGGACGATGAGTCGGCCCATGCAGCGTCTACGGCGCCTTGCGCTGGCCATCCCTATGGCGACCAGCCTGCAGGCAGTTGCAGCCGTCACCACCGCAACCATCGTGTCGTCTTCGCTCTCGCCTGACTGCCTGGAATACAAGGTGGTCGGCATCTGCTACTGGCTGTTCTGCACCCCCTACGGCTGCAAGGTGAAGACCTCGGCCAAGGTGCGGCACTTCGTGCCCGATGCCGTGGTGTCCAGCTACGCCAATACCGGCGAGAGCCCGTGGACGGAGATGGCCTCTTTCAGCACCGTCAGCAGTGTCGCCGCCGGCGGCAATGACCCAGGCGACAGCGCGACCCAGGCCAACACCACCATCAGCGCTCGCTTCAAGAACACGGATGTCATTGGCCACCCGGGCGGCTACGCCTTCAGCCAGTTCGCCAGCGGCTCTGGCTATGTCTGCAAGGGCGCCGGTACCGCCTACATGCCGTATCTGCTGAGCGACTACGACTACCTTGCTTGGCGGTACGGCATCCCCGAGGCCGTCTATCCGGAAGCTCTCATCCCGGGCAAGCGCGAAGTGGGCGGCACCCTGTCCGGCGACCTATGGGGCAACGTCTATCCACGCAGCGGTTTCCTGCATCAGCCCGATGACTACAAGGCCGCGGCGGTCATGGCCCAGCGCGCCGGCGATGTGGTCACGCGCCCTGGCCAGATCCACGTCTACCAGTCGCTGCTGGCCCAGGCCGAGGACGGCTACTGGCCTGCAGGCGAGCTGGTTGAGGGCGACGCCACCACCGGCAAGTGGCAGGAGCTCACACCCACGCTGAGCCAGAGCTGCGCAGCCTTCCCTAACCCGGGCCCACACGTCCAGGACGCCGTGGGCGCCTATGCCTGGGCGCTATGGCGCCCCTACAGCTGCTGCAAGCGTGAAGGCCAGGTCTTCCTGGGCAGCACCGACTTTCAATGATCAGGGAGCCGTCGATCATGAGTACCACTCGCCTCACCCTGCTGGCCAGCACCTGCCTAGCCGGCCTTCTCCTCGGCAGTGCTGTCCAGGCGACCGAGCCCTACCGTGTGCAGTCCCAAGGCAGCGTCATCGGTGACGACGTGCTCTACAGCATCGGCGGCGGCAATGCCGTGTCGATGGGCAGCGTCGGCAACATGGACAGCATCCAGATTGGCGGTGGCTGGAACACCAACCTGATCTGCGGAAACATGAGCCTCACCAACACCCTGCAGAACCAGCTCAACGGGGCCACCCAGGGCTTCCAGACCATTATGAGCTCGGTGCTGCAGAACGCCACCGGCGCCGTTGCTTCCCTGCCCGGCCTGATCCTGCAGCGCGCCAACCCGGGCCTGTACAACCTCATCACCAACGGCATTGGCCAGGCGCGCCTGGACTTCGACCGCTCGAAGGGCACCTGCCGCGCGATCGCCGACAAGATGCTCGATGTCGCCGGCGGCCAGGTCGGCTGGAACAAGCTCGCCGAAGGTGAGGCGATGAAGTCGGCCGCTGCCGGCACCACTGATGCGGTGGCCGCAATCAACCAAGTCGAGCAGAAGAGCGGGAATGAGGGGGTGACCTGGGTCGGTGGGAGCAAAGCTGGGGGCAGCGGCCAGCAGCCTATCAAGGTGGTCGGCGACGTCACCAAGGCCGGCTACAACATGCTCAGTGGCCGCTCACCCACCGCTACCGGCTCGA
Organism: Pseudomonas benzopyrenica; assembly: GCF_036884265.1. Classification (NCBI taxonomy): domain Bacteria; kingdom Pseudomonadati; phylum Pseudomonadota; class Gammaproteobacteria; order Pseudomonadales; family Pseudomonadaceae; genus Pseudomonas; species Pseudomonas benzopyrenica. Next base: position 3,289,422 of record NZ_CP145723.1, read on the forward strand.
TCCCGGCCAGCAGTTGCAACGGCGGTCTCGTCTGCAGCACCTGGTCGTCGCCGCAGGAGGCTGCGACTTTCGCCACCCGCGTCCTGGGCGAGCAACAGCAGCAGACCTGCGACAACTGCCAGAAGACCGTGACCCAGGCTGGGGTCGGCCTCACTCCGCTGATACAGGAAACCTACGACACCAAGCTCAAGGCGGTAAATGCGCTGATCGCCGGCACCCAGCCGATGACAGCCGAGAACCTGGCCGCGGCCGGTAGCAATTCCATTCCGATCACCCGCGGCATCATCGAATCGCTACGCACCGAACAGGACCAGGACGTGCTAGCCAAGCGGCTCGTCTCCGAGGTCTCCCTGGCCGATGTCATCGAGAAGGCGCTGTCGCTGGTTCGTACCTTGGCCGCTGGCCGTGAGGAGCCCAACGTCGCCGCCAACCAGGTCGCCCAGACGCAGGTCGACCAGAACGCTGCCAACCTGCAGGCCGAGATCCAGAACCTCAAGACCGAGCTGGACATGCGCCGGGAGCTGGCCGGCAATTCGCCGACCACCATTCTGCAGCGCGCCTCGATCCGCAAGGACGCTTCCAAGGGCATCTTCCAGGGCGATCCACTGCCAAACCGGCTGGATCGCACCGAGAACCCGGCGAAGAAGGGTGAATGACCATGACGACTTCCTCCTGGTCTCGCCGCGCCCTAGCGGTGCTCAGCTTCAGTCGGCGCGGTTTAGGCCTGACCTGGTCACTGCTGTGGCCCTTCCTGCTGGCGGTAGCTATCGCCCTGGGCTTCGTGCTTGTGACGGCCTGGGGCTTCGGCGACCTGCAGAGCTACCGCCAGTGGCAGGCCGATCACCATGGCCACTTCTTGGTGTGGCGGCTGTGCCTATACACCGGCTTGATCTGCTGCTGGTGGCCGGTCAGGCGTCGTCTGATAGCCGTGACCGACGAGCGCGGACGTATCTACCGCTGTGAGGCGCTCGCCCTGGTGGTCATCGGTCTTTTCGAACTGCGCAACGCCGGCGTGCTGTAGGAGATCGCCATGCAGCTCTATACCAACGACTACCTCGAGTACTACCTGACCCTCGTGGGCTGGATCATCAACAGTGGCATCTGGGAGATGATCGGCGGGACCGGTCTGTTTGCCGCGCCGTTCGCCGCCATCATCATCCAGGAGTGGCTGCGCGCCCGGGGCGAAGGCCAGGACGAAGGCAACAAGGGGGCCTTGAGCCTGGCGCGTATCGAGAACCGATTCTTCGTGGCGTTAATCGTCATCATGCTCGGCCTGATGCCGCTCCCGAATGCGAACGTCAGCTTCTCCACCATCCAGTACGACCAGACTCGCTCCAAGCAATGCCAGGTCGATGTGCCCAAGCCGGACGGAACGGGCTGGGAGACATCGTTCAGCACCCTCAACGGCAAGAGCGCCCAGGTGCCACTGTGGTGGATGGTGGTCCACGCGCTTTCGAAGGGCATGGCGGCGGGCGCCGTGGCCAGCATTCCCTGTGGTCAGGATCTGCAGCAGCTGCGCATGGAGGTTAACGCCGAGCGGATCGACAATCCCCTCCTCGCCCAGGAGGTCGCCGACTTCACCAACGACTGCTACGCCCGGGCCCGCGCCAAGCTGTTCATGACCCAGCCCACCCTGAGCGACAAGCAGTACCTGGACGTCAGCTGGATCGGTTCGAAGTACTTCCTAAGCACCAGCGGCTACTACAGCGACGGCAGCTCGGGCTTCCGCTCCCATACCCCGCGTACGGCATGGCCCTACGACGCCACCCGGGACGCGGGACTGGCACAGACCACGGGCGGCGGTGGCTATCCCACCTGCACCCAATGGTGGTCGGATGGCTCCAAGGGCCTCAGGGCAAGACTGCTGGCACAGGTTGAACCGGACATCCTGACCAAGCTGGCCAAGTGGGCGAGCTTCATGTCTCAGGACGAGGTGAATGACTCAGTGATTCGGGACCTAGTGTCGCCGAAGAAGCAGACGCTGACGCAGGGGCAAGTATACGGGGACTACGGCGGCCAGATTGGCAGCTCGTTGTACAACGACGCCGCCAGGGTCACAGCTGGCCTGGGACAGGCAGTAGGCTCGCTCGCTTACTTCCCGGCCATGGACAGCGTCCGGCAGGCCGCGCCGATGGTGATGGCCTTCCTCAAGATGGCTTTGATCATCTGCATCCCGATCGTACTGGTGCTGGGAACCTATGACCTCAAGGTGGCCATGACCCTCACATTCGCCCAGTTCGCGCTGATCTTCGTGGATTTCTGGCTGCAACTGGCGAGGTGGGTCGACAGCACCATCATGGATGCGCTGTATGGCACCGGGATCTACAAGGTCAACAACACCGCACCGCACGCGAACTTCGACCCCATCATCGGCCTGAGCAACATGCAGGGAGACATGCTGCTGAATTACGTCATGGGCGCGATGTTCTTGATACTGCCAGTATTTTGGATGACAGCAATGACTTGGGCTGGCTATCAGGTAGGAGGCCTTGCAAATGGCTTAAGTGTTGGAACACAAGATGCCAAGACGGCGGGAAGAGGAGGTGCGGATGTGATGATGGGGCCGTTAAAAGCAGGAATTGACGCTAGCGGTAGCAAGAAAGGCTGAAGATTATCAGGGCGGTGCGGTATTACCGTACGCCCTGTTTTCAGTCGTGTTGCTTCAGGCCATTGGCGTCGTAGTATCCGAAGCCTTGGAGACCGGTTTGATAACCCTCTTCAGTCTCAAACTGGCTACCAATAGCACTACTTCCCGAACCCTCAAGAGAGGCCTCCCCAGAAGTGGAGCGCGAGAGGTAATAGGCGATAGCCAACAAGCCAATGACTGGGACGACAACTCCAGCCGACCAAGCAAGTAAAACGACAACTGCAGCTAGGCGAACCAGCCACATGAGCAGCCTGAAGATCGCTTTCGGGATCCCCACTCTACCTAGAGCATTCCAGAATCGGGCCTCGATTCTCAATACGACGGAAACGGCACGACCTAGGCCTTGGCCAAGCCGAGATGCGGTCGAAGGAGAGTTGATGCTCATTTGGATACCCAGTAATTCTTCAAAAGGGATGTCGTTATGACATCACTTATACGCCCCAGCTCACTAGCCCGCAACAGCTTCATCGTTCTAAAACCAATCGCAAATTGGGTTCTCTGTGACATCAATCAAGGGGTTAGAGGCGAAAATGGGCTGGAGCAAAGGTGGGAATGGAAGGGAGCTCCAAGGGTAAAAGCCCTACCAGAAAGGGCTCCGCCTTCGGTGAAATGACCCCCAAATGTTGGACAGGGTTGGTTTCAAGCAACGAGCACTGGTCTGAACGGGAACTAGAGAGGTGGCCTCTGCGAGATCGCCTCACGCAAGGTATCAAACGATGCTTCGCTAGGACTCACCAACGCAAAGTTGTAGCCCTGTCCTGACCAATAGTCAGCCGTAACATCGCTTTCCCTACGAGATCCGTGGCCAACGTCGCGCTGGCTGTTGGGATGCCGCACATAGAAGATCACTTGGCGCCCTTTCGTATCCCGGTAGAGCACCATCGCGGCGGCGCCGGTGTCCGTGGCCATGAGACGACCACCCACTGGGATCAAGCCGAAGCGCTCCAGGTTAGGGAGGGCGGGCGCCTGCACAAATGTCCTTTCAAGCCAATGCTGAATCGCACCGTCCTGGCCGGTTACATCGACTGGCGGCCGCCCCTCGGCGCTCGCAAATAGTCGATAAGCCTCCACGGCATCCGCCATTGGAACGTGCGCCCGCCGCAGCATCGATTCCCGTGCCTGCCACCCTAAGCCGCTACCCAGGCCTAACGTCAGCACTAGCGAAGCGAGATAAGTCATACGTCTTTTACGTCTGGCGACTATCCGGTGTCGCACGACTGCTGGCATAAGGTGTGTCGGTAAAGGCTCAAGCACGGGAGAAAAAATCAGCCGTAGCCGACGATTCTGCTCGCGGATATCAGCTACCCGTGCGGCATCTTCCGGATGGGTTGCAAGATAGCGCATCACCTCCTCGTGCCGCAGCGCATCCAACTGATTGTCGGCATAAGCCATCAACTCTTCAGGAGTAGGAGGTCGATACATCATTTCAATACTCGCAAAGCGGCGGTAGCCAAAGGACTTTCGTGGATCTGTCTCAAGGCCGCGCGTGCCCGCGCCAAACGAGACATGACGGTTCCCAGTGGAATGCCAAGCGCCTGTGATACATCGCGATAGCTCATGCCTTCCACCGCGACCAACAGCAGCAGGGCACGCTGTTCGTCATTGAGTCTCTCAAGATTCGTCAACGCTTCTTGATCCAGATAGATCGTCTCAGCCGAAGGCTCAACCGGGACCTCTTGGAATCCCAGCCACTCCAACAGACGACCATAGCGGCGCTCACGACGTCGGCCATCAACGAATTGGCGGTACAGGATGGTGAACAGCCAGGCTCGCACATCACCGGCGGGACAGCGCGTGTTCCCATGCGTAAGCGCCCGTTCTAGACAACTCTGGACCAAGTCATCGGCGCTGGCTTCGTGACGAGTAAGCGATCTTGCGAAGCGACGCAGAGACGGTAGTAGCTGAGAAAGCATGGCGTCATCAAGCATGGACATTCCCCTGGTATCGCTGACAGACGCTTGAGCTGACCTTTTATTCCCCACAATTTTTATTTTTGTAGGTATGGAATAACCCAGACCGTACAAACGTCTGCATTGGAAACTCACCAGTCTGCTGGAGCGCCACGTGTTTTCAGTCAAACACCCGTTGTTGGCAGTCACCCTTCTGGTGCTCGTGCTTCCCATTGCCTGGGCCGAACCTGATAGCAGCGCCGCCACGGCGCAGGCCGACAACCGCCAGGCCATGGATCAGATGATGGCCGCGATGCACAAGCCCAGCAGTGGCAACGTAGACCGCGACTTTGTGACCCAGATGACGGCACATCACCAGGGTGCGATCGAAATGGCACGGATCCAATTGCGGTATGGCCATAACGAACGCCTACGCCGTCTGGCCCAAGAGATCATTGTCACCCAACAACAGGAAATCGCCGTCATGCAGCAGGCGCTTTCTGAATTGCCCGCCTCTCCAACTCGGTAATCCTCATGCCTCGATTGTCGCTCACCCCGCTCGCCGCTGTGTTGTTAGTAATCTCCTGCACCGCTTCAGCCGGTCAAGTTCCGCGTGCTGCTGCACAACCGGACATCACGATTAGTTCCCAAGACCGTGTGTATACGGCGGAGCAGTTCTCCAACACGGTATCGGTGATTGATCCCAGCACGGAAAAATTGCTCGGCGTCATCACCCTAGGCGACAGCCAACCCAAGAACTTGAGTCCTTTGTACAAGGGCGAGCTACTGGTGCATGGCTTGGGATTTTCGCCAGATGGGCGAACCTTGGCCGTCGTAGCGATAGGCTCGAACTCCGTGTCCTTCATCGACACCGCCAACAACCAGGTGAAGGGTAAAACCTATCTGGGTCGCGCGCCTCATGAAGCCTTTTTCACCCCTGACGGCAAAGAGCTCTGGGTCACGGTACGGGGCGAGGACTATATCGCCGTGATCGACCCGGTGACTTTCAAAGAGAAGACGCGAATTGGCGTACCGCCAGGCCCTGGCATGCAGATCTTCTCCCCTGATGGCCGCTATGGCTACGTCTGCTCCTCGTTCACTCCGGAAACCGTAGTGGTTTCGGTTGCCGAGCATCGAATTGTTGGCCGCGTCGCTCAGGCGAGTCCCTTCTGCCCCAACATCGCTGCGTCTGCAGATGGCCAACAGGTCTGGCTCACCCTAAAAGATGTCGGTAAGACCCAGGTGTTCGCAGCCAAACCGCCGTTCAGCTTGATTAAGACGCTTGATACTGGCGCGATCACTAATCACGTCAACTTGGTTCGCAATGCCCGCGGAAGCTTCGCCTATGTAACGGTAGGCGGAGAAAATCGAGTCAAGGTCTTCCGAACCGATGATTTCAGCCAAGTCGCCAGCATTCCTGTTGGCGCTTTGCCCCACGGTCTCTGGCCGTCAGGAGATGGCACGCGGTTGTACGTGGGACTAGAGAATGCTGACAGTGTGGCCGTCATCAATACGCTGACCAATAGCGTTGAAACCACTGTACCCGTGGGGCAGGCGCCCCAGGCTTTGGTCTACGTTCCCCGCGCCGCTACCCAGGGCGCTGGGCTGGCAAATCTTAAGCCGTTAGGGAGCGCCGCCAAGAGTATTCAGATCGCCCTGGCTCCGCCGGGTCAACACGAACGTCATACCACTCAGGTGACACTTTTCGACCAGGGCTTGACTCAGGTCCTGCAGGCCTCGGTTACGGGCCTGGTGGCCAAGCAGCCCTATGTACTAGCGTTGGCTCGTCATGCAGACGGTAGCGGCGCTCTTGAGTCTCTCGCCGCTTTTCAAACCAATCCCGCCGGCGCAGCTATCGTGAATGCGGTAGGACCGATACGCCAACTGGTTCAGCAATCCCAGGCGGATGAACAGCGCTACCTCGTCATCGCACCTGGTGCAGCCGATGCGCCAGGTGCTCCCGTGCAAGTGCAAGTGCTCCAATCGAAATACTAATAACCAATAACCATCGAGGTCCAGCATGCTCAGACAAGTGTTGATTGCCACTGCCATTTTCTCCATGACAGGGCTGGCCGTGGCGGCCACGCCCGCCAAGGTTGGCGACACCACCTTGGGTAAGGTGCTTGTGGATGAAAAGGGTATGACGCTTTACACCTTCACCAAGGACAGCGAGGGTAAGTCCGCCTGCAACGGCCCGTGCGCCAAGAACTGGCCGCCGCTGATGGCACCGGCAGGGGCCAAGAGCGGTGACGGCTATACCGTAGTACAGCGTGAGGATGGTAGCCAGCAATGGGCCTATAAGGGGCAGCCACTCTATACCTGGGTAAAGGACAGCAAGCCCGGTGAAACGACCGGTGAAGGTGTCAATCAAGTCTGGCACGTCGCGAAGCCTTGATCGTGGAGCAGTCCCTGCGGACAGCGGGGACTGCTTATCTATTTAGTAGATTACTTTTTATATCATATTCAATTTTTCAGATAATCGAGCCGGGCTAGACTGTTTGCATTCCTCAGCGGAGCTCACCTCATGACATTAAAGGATGCTATAGCCCTGCGCACCGGCGGCAAGCCGCTCAGCCAGCTCAAGCAGCCGCTCGAAGTCGTTCGCCAGTTCACCCCCAACTGGTTTGCGGCAACGATGGGCACCGGTATTTTGGCAATCGCCTTAGCGAGTTTTCCCGCGTCGGTACCCGGCTTGCGTCTGATCGCCGAAGGACTGTGGCTGTTCAACATCTTGCTTTTCGTTCTATTCAGCGGCTTGTATGCCGCTCGCTGGATCTTGTTCTACAACGAAGCCAAGCAAATTTTTGCCCACTCCACCGTATCGATGTTCTTCGGCACCATTCCGATGGGGTTGGCAACAATCATCAACGGGATGCTGATCTTTGGGCTGCCACGATGGGGTGAGGTGGCTGTCACGATTGCCACCGGACTTTGGTGGGTCGATGCGGCCATGGCACTGGTTTGCGGAGTAGCGATTCCGTACCTGATGTTTACTCGTCAGCAGCACAGCATCGATCAAATGACGGCGGTATGGTTGCTACCTGTGGTAGCCGCCGAAGTGGCCGCTGCCAGTGGCGGGCTGTTGGCACCGCACCTAGCCGACGGCGGGCACCAATTCACCGTGCTGGTGACCAGCTATGTGCTTTGGGCCTATTCGGTACCTGTCGCCCTAAGTGTCCTCGTGATCCTGCTATTGCGGATGGCACTGCACAAGCTGCCTCACGAGAACATGGCTGCATCGAGCTGGTTATCGCTTGGCCCCATTGGTACAGGTGCGTTGGGTCTGCTCGTGATGGGCAGCGACGCGCCGGTCATCTTCGCTGCTCACGGTATGGCCGGAATTGGCGCCGTCGCGCAGGGGCTAGGCGTAATTGGCGGGATCCTACTATGGGGACTCGGCTTGTGGTGGATGAGCCTTGCCATACTGATCACGCTGAAGTACGCGCGCCACGGCATCCCTTTCAACCTGGGATGGTGGGGTTTTACTTTTCCACTGGGCGTCTATGCCGTCACGACGCTACGTTTGGGAAGCACGCTTGGGTCAGGTTTCCTTACCGTCTTCGGTGCCTTTTTGGTCGTCGCCTTGACTGCTCTGTGGGCGGTGGTCGCGGGACGCACCCTAGCCGGTGCCTACCGCGGGACGCTGTTCGTCTCGCCTTGCATTGCTCATCTGCAACCACGCAAATGAGGTCGATTAGGTGGCGCCTCGCTGAGCAACGCTACCAAGCTAGGACCATCAGCCCACTCTCTACGACGAGTGAGCTGATGAGTCCGCAAATGGGGCTCAGTGAAAGCCATCCCTTGATGCCGTTGGTTACCGCGGCCGCCTTAACCGATTCAAAGGTGCGTCAGCTCAGGACGAGGATGACTCTGTCTCTTGGGAAGGGCGGTGGCGTCCTACCGTGCCAATCTCGGCAGGCGTCTTGATGTAGAACAGTGCCAAGTCTTCCGATTCGAGGCGTTGAAACAGCATGTCGTGTTGAATTTGAGTCAGCGCCATCGTTACCTGGATGGGCTGATCGGCAAGCTCAAAAAAATGAGCGGAGTGGCGTTTTCCATCTTGGCCAAAGCCTTCAGCCGCCACTGACAACGTTGCGCCACTTAGGTGAAGCTCTTTAGCAAGATCCAGAAGCCAATCTCCAATCTGCTGATGTTCATGGCGACGATTTTGTTCGGTATAGAACGTAACGAGATAGTCGTTCATGCTATTGCCTTTAGCGTGGGTGCAGCAGGTTGATGGTCAAGATACCCAGGGCTGTCATGCACAGGGACCCCACGACATGAACGCTGATTGCAGTCAGCGCCATGAGCAGCCTTCCTTGCTGGATTAGCATCAGTGTCTCAGCAGAAAACGTCGAGAAGGTGGTTAAGCCGCCGCAAAATCCGGTGATCAGAAACAGCCGCCATTCAGGCGCAATCCCGGGCCAAGCAGCGAAGATGGCTACGGCCATTCCGATGATGTAGCCACCTACAAGATTCGCAACGACCGTCCCAGGCGGGAGCGACGGGAACCAGGCATTTAGCTTCAAGCCCAGTATCCAACGGAGCCAGGCACCCAAGGTCGCACCGAGTGCGATGGCTATGAGCGGCTTCAGCATGGAACGTCTCCCAAGGGGAATGGAAGACTAGGGGCCGGGGAGGGATATGGTCGGTGCATAGCGCTGTCCTCGAAAAAGACAGGGCGCACCTACGCACCCTGCCAAGGGGTTACGTAGGCATCATCAGCACGAGGCGGTTTGAGGAGGAATGCCATCTCCTTAGCGGATCATAGCAGCGCAGCAGATGACTTTGAAGATGGCTCGTTCTTGAAGCCGACATGCCTGCCACTGCTTATTGAGACCCGGAGCATGCCTGCACTCCTCAAACGCCGAGGGTCTAGAAACCGATCGACTCTGCGGTAGCTATGAGGCAAACGTCCTATTCGTCACAGGTATTCACAGCTTTCGCTATTGCCAGACGATATTCAGCTGGACTGCGCCCACCCAGTGCCAATTTGATTCGCTCCTTATTGTAGTAGTCGATATAGGCCCGAATTGCTACTGCCAGCTCCTCTACGCTTGAGAACCTGTTGCAGTGGAAAAGCTCAGATTTTAGTACTGCAAAAAAGCTTTCCATTGCCGCATTGTCGAGGCAATTGGCTCGCCTTGACATACTCTGAGTCAGTCCATGCTGACGGATCAGCTGTTGGTAGGCAGGGTATTGATAGTGCCAGCCTTGATCGGAATGGATGAGCGGTTTCTCATGAGGCCGAAGGGTCTTCAATCCGTCTTTCAACATACGTAAGACCATCTCGAACGATGGGCGCTCACTTATCTCGAAAGCCACAATTTCCTTATTGAAGAGGTCAAGAATCGGTGACAGGTATAGCCGGTTTTGATTGACACGAAACTCCGTTATGTCAGTCGCCCACCGCTGATTGGGCTGCGGTGCGGTAAAGCGGCGTTCCAGCAGGTTAGGCGCCACGCAGGACTCCGGCCCTGTGAATGGACGATAGCGACGGCGTCGCAGCGTGCACTTTAACGACATTTCGCCCATCAGCCGCTGTACTGCCTTGTGATTGATCTGCTGCCCCTGATTGCGTAGCGCCTGCGTGATGCGGCGATAGCCATAGCGACCCCGATGATGCGCGAACATCGTCCGGATGCTCTCTTTGCGGGCACCTTGTTTGTCTGGTTGGCGAGTGACCTTGAGGTGGTAGTAGAAGCTGCTTCGAGGAAGACATGCTCCCTGAAGAAGCGCATCAAGTGGATATCGTGACCGCAACTCCTGCACGATAAGTGCTTTCTGCTGATTGTCCAGGTCACTGTCCTTGAGACCCAAGCTCATGGCTTTGCGCAGAAAGGCGTTTTTGACCTGCAGATAGGCAACCTGCTTTTCCAGCTCTCGGACTGGGTTTGCGATGTGGGGCTTGAAAGCGGATGGATCTGGAACGGGAAGAAGGGGCAAGGAGTCACCTCTGCGTTTGCTGGCCAACCCCTCGATACCATACCTCTGCCACGCATCGACCCAGCGCTGCATTTGGGAGCGATTGAGACTAAATCGCTCACTAGCCCGTCGGATTGATAGGCCTTCGACGATCTGTCGCACCACCTCGATCTTGAAATCGATGCTGTGATAACGATAACGCTTTTGTAGAGCCGCTTTTCCGTGATTGGCATAGGCGCCAATCCATCCTTTTACCTGCACCACGCTGACGTCATGCACCCTAGCGAGGTGGCCGTAGCTGCAATCGCCCTTTTGGTACTGAGCGACGATCTTCAATTTGAACGCTAGAGAGTACTTGGGCATGGTACGCCTTCAAGGCAGCGTCCAACTTTCGGGGGTCATTTCACGGCTTCGAATAGCAAAGGGAGCCCAGGCTCCTGACCATAGTAGCCATTCGCCTTCCCAACCTTCCGAGCAGTGATAGCGGTTTACCATTGTTCGCTCACCGCTGCTGATCGACAACGCAGGCCCAAGAACTACCAAGGGCATGCCATGTTCGATCTCTTTTTCAGGAAGAAAGCCCCATCCTCCGCAACTGCAGGCCCCAGCAAACAGGGCTTCACCAAGCCGTCTGCAAGCCAGGATCTCCTGGCGCTCCCTCGCCGGCAGAAGCTCATCGAGAACATCTGGCAGCGGACGTCGCTGTCCCGCGAGCAGTTCGCCTCACTCTATCGGGATCCTCTCGGGCGCTACGCTGACCTGGTCCAGCAGCTTCCAGCTTCGGAAAACCACCACCATGCCTATCCCGGGGGCCTGCTCGACCACGGGTTGGAGATCGTCGCCTACGCACTGAAGATCCGGCAGAACTACCTCCTCCCCATTGGCGCTCCGCCTGAGTCACAAGCAGCCCAGGCCGAAGCTTGGTCAGCAGCGGTAGCCTACGGCGCCCTCCTCCACGACTTGGGCAAGATCGCCGTCGACATCGAAGTCGTCCTCGAGGATGGCAAGCCATGGCACCCCTGGCACGGTCGCATTGAGAAGCCCTACCGCTTCAGATACGTCAAAGGTCGCGACTACCAGCTTCATGGCGCTGCCTCAGCACTCGTCTATTTCCAGGTGCTGCCGCCCCACGTGCTGGACTGGCTCAGTGGCTACCGTGAGCTATGGTCATCGCTGATCTTCGTGTTGGCCGGGCAATACCAGCACGCTGGCGTACTGGGCGAGATGATCGTCCAGGCCGACCAGGCGAGTGTCGCCCAGGAGCTCGGCGCCAACCCGCAACGTGCGATGGAGGCCCCCAGGAACACGATCCAGCGTCAACTGGCTGATGGGTTGCGCACCCTAGTCATTGAGAAGTTCAAGCTGAACCAGCCAGATGGGCCCTCGGACGGGTGGCTGACCCAAGATGCGCTATGGCTCGTCAGCAAGCCTGCCTCAGATCAGCTGCGGGCACTGATGCTCTCCCAAGGCGTGGAAGGTATCCCCACCTCGAATGCACCGTTCTTCAACCTGATCCAAGACCAGGCAATCATCCAGGTCAACGCTCAGGACAAGGCTATCTGGAAGGCAACGATCGACACCGGCCACGGCTGGAAGAACACCTTCACCTTACTCAAGGTCTCCCCCGCGTTGATTTGGCCAGATCCAGCGGATCGACCAGCTCCATTTACCGGCACTTTCACACTTGAGCAGCCGGAAGACCCCGAGCTAGATCAGCAGCGGCCTGCAACCGTGAGCGATATCACTACGCCATCATTCCCGATACCACAACGCGTGACGCATGTCACATCTTCACAAGAGATGCCTTCATCCGAAACACTGCCGCCGCCCGCATTCCAGACCGGTTTGGACCCCATGGACGAGACCCTTGCACTAGCAGATGAGCTCTTTGGTGAAGCGGCTCCATCTTCAGAAATTCCGACTTCTCAGCTGCTCCCTGACGCCACCCGAAACAACTTCACTGATTGCATCGCCGAGCACTCAGCAGAAGAGGCAATTTCGGCCAAGGACACAGCTGATCTCGGCCAAGCTTTCATAGCTTGGGCGCGGCAGGGCGTGCTTTCACACACGCTGGTGATCAACGATGCCAAAGCACTGATTCACACAGTGGATAGCACTGCGTTTCTCGTCAGCCCCGGATTATTCAAGCGCTATGCCTTGGAGCATCCTCACCTACAGAGGGAAGCCAAGGCGAGAGGGATTGAAACCTGGCAGCTGGTTCAACGCGGATTTGAAAAACTCAAAACTAACCGCAAGACACCGGACAATCTCAATATATGGACATGCGAGGTCATCGGCCCGCGGAAATCCAAACTGCTAAAAGGCTATCTTTTGAAGGACCCTGCTGCACTCTTCACGCGTCCCCTATTCGATAATATTAGCCTGCGACTGCAAGATATGGGAGCTAGCGAAAATTGAATATCATCGATATTGCTAGCGAATACAATGACACTCACGACCTCAGGCCAGCAACTAGAGTTATATACCTAGCAGCGGCCCGAGCATTAAGCCGAAGATTCGGCGATGACATCGATCTTGAGAGATTACACCATCGAGACATTCTGATCTGGCGCAAAGAAGCCCTGGATTCCGGACTAGCCAAACGCAGCTGGAATACTTACGCGAGCCATCTGAAAACTCTTTTCAGGTACGCCATTTCTCATGACTTACTGACCCTTCGCAAAAACCCCTTCACTGACACCTCTGTAGTTCCACCTAGAAAGCGGAAGAAAACTGTGCCTCACGAGGCCATCACCCAGGGTCGCAACCAGCTTATGAGGCTACAAGAGATCGAACGGGTATCAGGCGAACGCAGCAGCATAACCCCAGCTTGGTTCTGGCTATCTGTTTACGAAACCTTTCACTACACCGGAATTCGCCTGAATTCTTTATTAAGTATACAGAGACGAGACATCTGCCTAAGACGCAGAACTATTAATATTCGAAGCGAAGGGGACAAGACTCACAAAGAGTTTCTCCTACCCATTCCCGGACCTCTTTACGAGCACATAGACCGCGTTGTAGCGTGGGCAGACTCCCTGCATTTCAAAGCCACGGACCAGCTATTTAACGTCAATAGGTTCTCCTCGCATTACAGACGAGAAACTATGGATATAAATCAGATTGAGGCGATGTATAGAAAGCTGACGGCGATAGTAGGGACACGGATGACTCCCCATCGGTTCAGGCACACCCTGGCGTCCGACCTAATGCGACAAGCGGATCGCAACATTCACGTAGCCAAGGCCCTGCTGAACCACTCGAGCATCGCTACCACGATGGAATACATCGAGACGGATCCACACCAGATGCGTCATGTCCTCGAAGAACGTGCCGATAAGGTACCGAGAAGCCTGATCGCTCGAGTGGATTACAGCGCGCGGCAACACCAGGAACAGCGACTGGATCCACCTAAGCCACTCCCTTCCCTACCCTTTCAACAACCGGGGAGCATCTCCGGACCCTCCACGCCAGAAGCGTTCGATCAGCTCGCAGAATGGATCAGCAATGGGGTGAGACCGCTTACAGCGGTAGGAAGGCGTGGATAGCTACACAGCGGAGCTGACGTACAAAATTGCGCCCAGGCCATGCGGCGCCAGGCTCAGGGCGCTAGCTGGTTCAGTTTGACATCATCAAACTGTGAGGCTAGATTCCGCTCCAGACGGCTGCTTGTTTTTAGCTGCGAGGACGCAAAAACCCTCCATTGCGGAGGGTTTCTGGTGAAGATGGTGGGTCGTGTGGGATTCGAACCTACGACCAATTGGTTAAAAGCCAACTGCTCTACCGACTGAGCTAACGACCCGTTAGTGGCCGCCATTCTAGCGATTTTCTCAGGAGAATCAACACCCTAGATGAAATTTTTTTACTGGTAGCGGGTGGGGTCGGGAATCTTGGCCGCCTTGAAGCCTTCGGCGCGCAGGCGGCAGCTGTCGCAACGGCCGCAGGCCTCGCCTTCGCCGTTGGCCTGATAGCAGGACACGGTCAGACCGTAGTCCACGCCCAGCCGGGTACCGGTCTCGACGATCTGCGCCTTGGACAGATACTGCAGCGGGGCTTCGATCCTGAAGGTATCCCCTTCCACACCCGCCTTGGTAGCGAGATTGGCCAGGCGCTCGAAGGCCTCGACGAACTCCGGCCGGCAATCCGGATAGCCGGAGTAATCCACCGCGTTCACCCCGATGAAGAGATGGCGAGCGCCGATCACCTCGGCCCAACCCAGGGCTAGCGACAGGAACACGGTGTTGCGCGCCGGCACATAGGTAACGGGGATGCCGTCGCCCGGCGTCTCCGGCACGGCGATGTCCGGGTCGGTGAGGGCCGAGCCACCGATCCCGTTGAGATCCAGGCCGATCACCTTATGCTCGACGACACCCAGCTGACGCGCTACGCGCTCGGCGGCCTGCAGCTCGGCGCGATGGCGCTGGCCGTAGTCGAAACTCATGGTGTAGCAGGCGAAGCCCTGGGCCTTGGCCATGGCAACGATGGTGGCGGAATCCAGGCCGCCGGAAAGAAGGATGACCGCTTTAGGCTGACTCATGCTCAATGTCCTGGCTCGTCGTTCCAGAGAATCTTGTGCAGCTGCAACTGGAAACGCACCGGCAGGTTGTCGGCCACGATCCATTCCGCCAGCTCACGCGGCACCACCTGGCCATGGCTGGGCGAGAACCATACCTCCCCCGCCCGCTGATCCAAGCGATACTCGATCAGCTTGGAAACCGCCCAGTCGTAGTCTTCACGCGAGCAGATGACGAACTTGACCTGATCGTTCGGTGTGAGATGAGCGATGTTGGCGTAGAGGTTGCGCCCCATTTCCCCGGATCCCGGGGTCTTGAGGTCGACGACCTTGCTCACGCGCACATCCACGCCACTGACATCCAGGGCGCCACTGGTTTCCAGGGACACCTGGTAGCCGGCATCGCACAGTTGTTCGAGCAGCTTGAGGCAATTGGGCTGGGCCAGTGGCTCGCCACCGGTCACGCAGATGTGCCGCGGCCGGTAGCTCGCGACCTGCTCCAGGATGGCATCCAGGTGATGGATCTCGCCGCCGGTGAAGGCATAGGCCGTGTCGCAATAGTGGCAGCGCAGGGGACAGCCGGTGAGGCGGACAAAGACGGTGGGAAGACCGGCGGTACGGGCTTCACCCTGGAGCGAATAGAAGATTTCGGTAAGACGTAGGGTATCTTTTTGCATGAAAGCCACGGGCGTGACGGCTACACAGGCCATCCGCCTCCGTTGCGGTAGATAGAAGAAAAAAGCCTGCGCTAGGGCAGGCTTTTCAGATCCCGCTGCGCCAGTTGCGCAGCGGAGGTTCCGGGATACTGGCTGATGACCTGCTGGTACATGCCCTTGGCCCGATCGGTGCGGCCGAGCTTCTGCTCGACCCCACCCAGTTTGTAGAGCGAATCCGGCACCTTGTTGCTGGTGGGATAGGCCTGACTGACCTTGGCGAAAGCCTGGCCTGCGGCCTGCAGATCGCCCTTGGCCAGATTCACTTCACCCAGCCAGTACTGGGCGTTGCCCGCATACTGACTATTGGGATACTTGCGCAGAAAGGCGTTGAACGCCTGACTGGCCTTGTCGAAATCCTTGGCTTTGATCAGATCGAAGGCAGCGTCGTAGTACAGCTTTTCCTTCGCTGGATCGCCCGGTTCGCTACTGGCGGCCGGTGCCCCTGCGGAAGCAGGCGGGGTCGGCGTATTGTTGGCCGCGATGGCACCACCCTGGGCGGCACCCGCAGCGGCTCCGGCACCTGCATTGGCAGGAGCGGAAGAAAGCTGAGAAATACGGCCATCCAGATCCTGGTAACGATCCAATCCTTCCTGCTTGAGCTGGCGAATCTCGTTTTCCTGAACCTCGACCTGGCCACGCAGGCGCGCGATATCGTCCTGCATCTGCTGCAACTGCATGAACAGTTGACCCATGCCGGAAACGGGAGCCCCGTTTCCGGCACTGGCCGCGCCTGCGTTGCCATAGCCTTGCCCAGCGGACTGGGCAACACCATAACTACCATCCTGTACGGGAACCTGAGCCGCGGCGACAACCGGTACACCAAGGGTCAGGGCGATCAAGAACTGCAGGCGCTTGGACATCGTTTATTACTTCTTCAGCTCGACGCGACGGTTCTGAGCCCAGGAAGACTCGTCGTGACCGACGGCAACCGGACGCTCTTTACCGTAGGACACCAGCTCCAGCTGAGCCGGGGATACGCCCTGCAGCACCAGGTAGCGCTGAACGGCCTTGGCACGACGCTCGCCCAGCGCCAGGTTGTACTCGCGGGTACCGCGTTCGTCAGTGTGACCTTCCAGAACGACGCGCTGGCCGCTGGCCTTCAGGTCGCGAGCGTGAACGTCCAGAGCACGCATGGCTTCCGGCTTCAGGTCGGAGCTGTCGTACTCGAAGTAGAAGGTGGTGATGGCGCGCAGAGCGGCTTCATCGCCCATGCTGCCGTCAACGGCACCGGCGTTGGCGCCGTAGCCAGCGTTCGGGTCGACAGCACCGGCGCCAGCGCCAGCACCAGCGCCTTCACCGGAGGCGTCGCCGCCCTTGGAGGAACAGCCCACGGCGACAGCCATGGCCAGAGCCAGTGCAGCGAACTTGCCGAATTTCAGCATTTCCATCATGTAACTCCTAAAAGAACCGCAATGTTGGTGTTTCTAAGGACTTTTCTAATTAGCCGTCAGTTCAGGTAAGGAGACCAGGAAGGCTCGCGCACGTCACCCTGGGCGGTGGGAAGAGGAATCCGGACGCGACCATTGATGGAGACAAGCATCAGTACGCCTCGGTCCTGCTGGCGGGTGGCGTAGATTAGCATGGTGCCATTGGGCGCAACAGTGGGCGAATCGTTGAGGCTGGTGTTGGAAAGTACCCGCACAGAGCCGCGCTGGAGGTCTTGCGCAGCGATCTGGAAGTTGGTGAAACCTTCCTGGCGATGCACCATGACCAGCGTCTTTTCATCCGCCGAAAGTTTCGGGTTGGCGTTGTAGTTGCCAACGAAAGTCACGCGCTCAGCACCCCCGCCACTGACGCTGGCCTTGTAGATCTGCGGCTTGCCGGAGCGATCGGAGGTGAAGTAAATGGTCTGACCATCCTTGCCCCAGAACGGCTCGGTATCGATGGAGGAGTCATTCGTCACACGACGAATGGCACGGGAGCCCAGGTCCATCACATAGATCTCGGGGTTGCCGTCCTTGGACAGCACGAAGGCCAGACGATTGCCATCGGGCGAAAACGCCGGAGCGCCATTCAGACCTTCGAAGTTGGTCAGCTGCTCGCGACGACCGGTATCGATGTACTGCAGGAAGATGCGCGGACGCTGTTGCTCGAAGGAGACGTAGGCGATGCGCTTGCCGTCCGGCGCGAAACGCGGCGACAGGATGGGTTCTCGCGATTGCAGCAGGGTTACCGAGCGGGCACCGTCATAGTCGGCGCGCTGCAGGGTATAGCGGGTGTTGGTCGCGGAGAAGCGCTCGGCGGTCACATAGAGGATGCGCGTGGAGAAGGCACCTTTCACCCCGGTCAGCTTTTCATAGGCCTGGTCGGAGATGAAGTGCGCCATGTCGCGCAGCTGATCGGTGCTGCCGCCGACATTGCCGGTCAGGACCTGCTGTTCGGTGGACACGTTGAACAGGGCGTAGCTGATCTGCAGTCGACCACCGTTGGGCACGACGTTGCCCACCAGCACATAGTTGGCGCCCAGGGCCTTCCAGTCGCGGAAGATCACTTCGCTGGCCTGGCTCGGCTGGCTCAGCATGTTCTGGCGCGGAATCGGCGAGAACACCCCGGAATTGCGCATGTCGTCGCTGACGATGTTGGCCAGATCTTCCGGCAGCGGCTGACCACCCTGCCACCCGAAGGGCACGACGGCGATCGGGATGGCGCGATCACTACCGCTGGAAATCACCAGCGGATCGGCCGCCTGGGCGGAGCCCACCACCAGGACCAGGCCCAGCAGAATGTAACGGATCAGGGTGTTCACAGACTCAGGTCCTCCGGTTTGAAGATCATGCGGCGCTGACGGTACAGCTGATCGAAGGTCTTGCGATCCAGCTGTTGCAGCTCACGGATACGACCGACGTTACGCACGGCCGATACCGCTGAATTATCGAATTCCTTGTTGCCACTGGAACGGGTCACCGTCGCGCTGGTGATGGTCCCATCCGGCAGCATGTTGATCTGCACTTCGACGCTCATGCCGTTGCGCGCCGATTGCGGACGCGTCCACTGCTCGCTGACCAGACGCACGATCAGGTCATCGAAGCTCGATGCCACCTCGTCGCCCTGCTCTTCGGCCAGGGCCTGCTGCCGCTGGGTATCATCGGACAACAGCTCCGCCAGCGCCTGGGCCTTCTTGTCTTCGGCCGCCTTGCGTGCAGCTGCCTGGGCAGCCTTCTTCTTGGCGTCGTCAGCCGCTTTCTTCTTCGCCGCTTCCGCTGCCGCTTCCTTCTTGGCAGCCTCGGCCGCGGCCTTCTGCTTGGCTTCTTCCGCCGATTTCTGCTTGGCCGCTTCTGCCGCCGCTTTCTTGGCCGCTTCGTCGGCCGCCTTCTGCTTGGCGGCTTCGTCGGCTTTCTTCTTGGCGATGTCCGCCTGCTTCTTCTGCTCGGCAGCCTGCTTGGCTTCCGCAGCCGCCTTGGCGGCCTCGGACTGTTTCTCGGCCTCAGCCTTGGCCTCGGCGGCCTTGGCTGCCGCTTCCGCTTGCTGCGCCTTTCGAGCGTCGTCGGCTTTCTTTTGTTCCGCGGCCTGGTGCTGGGCTTCCTTCTGTTGCTGAGCCGCCTTGGCCGCCGCCGCTTCACGCTGGGCTTCCTGCTGCTCGCGACGCTGCTCCAGCTGCTCCTGCTCGTACTGTTTGGCCGCGGTCTTCTTCGCCTCCCCTGCCAACTTTTGCTCGGTCTGGACCTGCGCCGAGCTCTTCGACTTGAGCTGGACCAGGGTCGCTTGAACCACCGGGCGCGACTGGGGCAATTCAGGGGTAAAGGCGAAGCTGACAAACAGCAGGCCGAAAATCAGCACATGCAGGGCGACTGCCCAGATGACCGGCCAGAAATAACTTTCGGACGACGAACGCTCGCGGTGTCGCATCAAGGCGCCTCGGTAATCAACCCGACGTTGGGCACGCCGGCCTGTTGCAAGGCACCCATGGCACCGGCGACGACACCATAGTTGGCGGCCTTGTCACCGCGGATGAACACCTGGGTGTCAGCACGCTGACGCATGATGGCACCGACCTGCTGACTCAGTTGCGGCAGCGACACGGCGGTCTCGGACTTGGCCTTCTGATCGGTATCCACCTCGGACCCGACGTTCCAGTAGTAGGTACCGTCGGACTTCACCGAGACGGTGAGGATCTGCTTGTCGTTGTCTTGCGGCAGGGCCTGACTGTCGACCTTGGGCAGGTCGACCTTGACGCCCTGATTGAGCATGGGCGCCGTCACCATGAAGATGACGAGGAGCACCAACATCACGTCGATGTAGGGCACCACGTTCATCTCGGCGACGGGCTTGCGTTTCTGGCGGCGAGGAACCATGGGATACCTCTTTATTCGTCGCTGGCGTGGACTTTGCGGTGCAGGATGGCCTGGAACTCGTCCGCAAAGGTGTAGTAGCGGTTGATCAGCATTTCCGAACGGGCGGCGAAGCGGTTGTAGGCCACGACGGCGGGAATGGCGGCGAACAGACCGATGGCGGTGGCGATCAGGGCCTCGGCGATGCCGGGCGCCACGGTGGCGAGAGTCGCCTGCTGCGCCGTGGACAGGCCACGGAAGGAGTTCATGATGCCCCAGACGGTACCGAACAGACCCACATAGGGGCTGGTGGAACCGACGGTGGCCAGGAACGGCAGGGCCTGCTCGAGCTTCTCTTCCTCACGGGAGATGGCGACACGCATGGCGCGCGAGACGCCTTCCATCACCGCATCGGGATCCACGCCGGGCTGCTGACGCAGGCGGGAGAACTCCTTGAAGCCGGCGCGGAAGATCTGCTCGACGCCGGAGTCCGGGTCGGGGTTGCTGCCGGCCTGGCGATACAGCTTGGACAGATCGATGCCCGACCAGAATTTTTCTTCGAAGGCATCCAGGGAACGCTTGGCGGCACGCATGGCATTGCCGCGCTGGATGATCATGATCCAGGACGTGACAGAGGCTGCGACCAGGATGAGCATCACCAGTTGCACCACCAGACTGGCATTGGCGACGAGGCTCCACATGGACATATGGTCGACGTTGGGTTGCACGCTTAATCTCCTGATTGAATTGACGCCGGATTTCCGGCAAGAACCGTTCGCATGGCCGTCGGGATCGCCCGGGGCCTGAAGCTGTCAGCACGCACGCAGGCGACCGTCACCCACCCTTCACAGAGCAGGACCTCGTCTTCTGCCCGCCGCACCTCTTGGTAAAACCTGAGGCTGGCGCGCTTCGCCTCGACCACCTCGGCGCCGATCAGCAGTTCGTCATCCAGGCGCGCGGGCGCATGGTAGCGCGCTTCGCTGCTGTGGACGACAAAGAGCAGACCGTCCCGGGCGAGTTCGGACTGGGCATAGCCCAGCGCGCGCAGTCGCTCGGTGCGGGCGCGTTCCATGAACTTGAGGTAGTTGACGTAGTAGACGATGCCGCCGGCATCGGTATCTTCGTAGTAGACACGACACCTGAGGACGGACGGCGACGGGCTCCGCGATTGCGCGTGCATACTCTAGAACCTAGCCTCGCCGTTGCCAATCAGAAATGTTCGCAACTGCATTTAGTTACCATTGACCTCGAACAGATCGGGCGTACCGCCCTGGGCCAGACGCGTCGGCAGGTTGAGTCCGAAGTGCAGATAGGCATGCCGGGTCACCACCCGCCCGCGCGGCGTGCGCATGATATAGCCTTGCTGGATCAAATAGGGTTCCAGCACGTCTTCGATGGTGTGACGCTCTTCGCTGATGGCTGCCGCCAGGCTGTCCACCCCTACCGGGCCGCCGTCGAACTTGTCGATCATGGTCAGCAGCAGACGGCGATCCTGGTGATCGAAGCCCTGGGCGTCGACGTCCAGCAGGTCGAGGGCACGACTGGCGATGTCGTGGCTGATATGGCCCTGCCCGCGGACCTCGGCGAAGTCCCGCACCCGCCGCAGCAGGCGGTTGGCGATCCGCGGCGTGCCCCGTGCCCGGCGGGCGATTTCCATCGCCCCTTCGGCTTCGATGGCAAGGCCCAGAATGCCGGCCGAACGCGTGACGATGGTGGCCAGGTCCGCGGTGCCGTAGAACTCCAGGCGCTGAACGATCCCGAAGCGGTCACGCAGCGGATTGGTCAGCATGCCGGCGCGGGTGGTCGCCCCGACCAGGGTGAAGGGCGGCAGATCCAGCTTGATGGAGCGCGCCGCCGGACCCTCGCCGATCATGATGTCGAGCTGGTAGTCCTCCATCGCCGGATAGAGCACCTCCTCGACGATGGGCGAGAGCCGATGGATCTCGTCGATGAAGAGCACATCGCCCGCTTCCAGGTTGGTCAGCAGCGCCGCGAGATCGCCCGGGCGCTCCAGCACGGGGCCTGAGGTACTCTTGAGGGAAACCTGCATTTCCTGGGCGATGATGTTGGCCAGGGTGGTCTTGCCCAGGCCGGGTGGGCCGAAGATCAGCGTGTGGTCAAGGGCCTCGCCTCGGCCCTTGGCCGCCTGGATGAACAGGCCCATCTGGTCGCGCACCACCGGCTGGCCGATGTAGTCGGCCAGGCGCACCGGACGGATGGCGCGATCCTGGAATTCCTCTCGGTCGCGGCCACCGGCCGAGATCAGGCGATCGGTTTCTATCATGGGATCAGACCATGCCCTTCAGGGCGCGACGGATGAGTTCCTCGCTGGAAAGGTCTTCCCCTTCCACGGCAGCGACGGCGCGACTGGCTTCCTGGGGCTTGAACCCCAGGGCGACCAGGGCGCTGACCGCATCGGCCTCGGCGCTGGCGGCGCCGGCGGCCTGGTTCGGCAGAACCAGGGGCGCGATGGTCGGCAGATTTTCCCAGGCCTTGAAACGGTCCTTGAGCTCGACCAGCAGGCGTTCGGCGGTCTTCTTGCCCACTCCCGGCACCTTGACCAGGACAGAGGTGTCCTGGGCCTGAACACAGCGAACCAATTCATCCACCTCGAGACTGGACATCAACGCCAGGGCCAGCTTGGGGCCGACACCATTGAGTCGGATCAGCTCGCGAAACAGCTCTCGCTCGCGTTTTTCGCCAAACCCGTACAGCAAGTGCGCATCTTCCCGTACCACGAGGTGGGTATGCAATGTGACGACCTCGCCCTGGGCCGGCAGCCGATAAAGGGTAGTCATGGGCACTTCTACCTCGTAGCCGACTCCGCCCACGTCGAGCAGGAGATGGGGCGGCTGCTTTTCCGCCAGGGTGCCACGTAGACGACCGATCACAGGGTTACCTTCCTAACGTTGGAGCGAGAGGGTTGAGCGAATAGGACTAGAGCCGCAGACGACCGCCGCGGCGGCGAGTCGCCAGCAGGCCATGGGGGACCAGGCTCTGCCGGGTATGGGCATGGCACAGGGCGATGGCCAGGGCGTCGGAGGCGTCAATCTGGGGCTTTTCGGTCAGCCGCAGCAGGTGCATGACCATCAGCATCACCTGCTGCTTGTCCGCCCCGCCGTTGCCGACCACGGCCTGCTTGACCTGGCTCGCGGTGTATTCGGAGATCTCCAGGCCACCCTCGGCGCCAGCGACGATGGCCGCACCCCGGGCCTGACCCAGCTTGAGCGCCGAGTCGGCGTTGCGCGCCATGAACACCTGCTCGATGCCCATGGTGACCGGCCCGTATTGGGCGATGACGTCGCGCACACCGCGATAGACGATCTGCAACCGCTCAGGCAACGGACCGTTACCGGTACGGATGCAGCCGGAGGCCACGTACTCGCAGCCCCGCCCAGTGTCGCGCACCACGCCGAAGCCGGTCAGCCGCGAGCCCGGGTCGATGCCCAGCACCAGGGTGCCGGGCGCATCGGGCGGCAGGCGCTCGTAGAGGGACATCAGCCGAGCTGCGCCATGACGTCGTCGGGGATGTCGGAATTGGAATAGACGTTCTGCACGTCGTCCAGGTCTTCGAGCATGTCGATCAGCTTGAGCACCTTCTGCGCGGTATCCAGATCCAGAGTCGCGGAGGTCGAGGGGATCATGGTCACCTCGGCTTCGTCGGCCTTGTAGCCGGCGGCGGTCAGGGCTTCATTGACGGCAATGAAGTCGGCGAAGCTGGTAAAGACGTCGATGGAGCCATCGTCGTTGGCCACCACGTCATCGGCACCCGCTTCCAGCGCGGCTTCCATCAGGGCGTCTTCGTCCAGGCCAGGGGCGTAGCTGATCTGGCCCTTGCGCTCGAACAGATAGGCGACCGAGCCGTCGGTACCCAGGTTGCCACCGCACTTGTTGAAGGCGTGGCGGACTTCGGCCGCGGTGCGGTTGCGGTTGTCGGTCATGGCTTCGACGATGATGGCGACCCCGCTCGGGGCGTAGCCTTCATAGGTCAGTTCCTCGACGTTCTCGCCTTCGCCGGCGCCCACGCCACGGGCGATGGCCCGGTCGATGGTGTCGCGGGTCATGTTGGCGGTGAGCGCCTTGTCCACCGCCAGGCGCAGACGGGGGTTGTCGGCTGGAACGCCGCCGCCCTGGCGCGCGGCCACGGTCAGCTCACGGATGATCTTGGTGAAGATCTTGCCTTTCTTGGCATCCTGGCGTTCTTTGCGATGCTTGATGTTGGCCCATTTGGAATGACCGGCCATAAGCTACTCCAATGTCTTGACGAAGACTGCGCCAGCCGCGAGGGCCGCGACGCAATGAAAAAGGAAACGGAGGGCGCCGACTTGGGCGCCCTCCTCCGGTAAGGCTTATTCCGCCTTGAGCTGCTCGCGCAGGCGGATGTGCAGCTCGCGCAGGGCCTTGGCGTCGACGGCGCCGGGCGCCTGGGTCATGACGTCGGCCGCGCTCTGGGTCTTCGGGAAGGCGATGACTTCACGAATCGACGAGGCGCCGGTCATCAGCATCACCAGACGATCCAGGCCGAAGGCCAGCCCGCCATGGGGCGGTGCGCCGAACTTCAGGGCGTCCAGCAGGAAGCCGAACTTCTCTTCCTGTTCCGCTTCGCTGATCCCCAGCACCTCGAAGACGGCTTGCTGCATCTTCTTGTCGTGGATACGAATGGAACCGCCGCCCAGTTCGGTGCCGTTGAGCACCATGTCGTAGGCGCGCGACAGCGCGGCACCGGGGTTGGTCTTGAGCTCTTGCGGGCTGCACTTGGGCGAGGTGAAGGGGTGGTGCATGGCGGTCAGGCTGCCATCGTCGTTTTCCTCGAACATCGGGAAGTCGACCACCCACAGCGGCGCCCACTGGCAGGTCAGCAGGTTCAGGTCGTGACCGAGCTTGATGCGCAGCGCGCCCAGGGCTTCGGAGACGATCTTGGTCTTGTCCGCGCCAAAGAACACGATGTCGCCATCCACCGCGCCGACGCGGTCGAGGATGACGTTGATGTTGTCCAGCGGGATGTTCTTGACGATGGGCGACTGCAGCCCCTCGACGCCAGCGGCGCGCTCGTTGACCTTGATGTAGGCCAGGCCCTTGGCGCCGTAGATGCCAACGAACTTGGTGTAGTCATCGATCTGCTTGCGCGGCATGCTCGCCCCGCCCGGTACGCGCAGGGCAGTGACGCGGCACTTGGGATCGTTGGCCGGGCCGGCGAAGACCTTGAAGTCGACGGCCTTGAGCTGGTCTTCCACGTCCACCAGTTCCAGCGGAATGCGCAGGTCCGGCTTGTCCGAACCGAAGCGACGCATGGCTTCGGCCAGGGTCATGTGCGGAAGCGTACCGAACTCGACGTCCAGCACTTCCTTGAACAGGTTGCGCACCATGGTCTCGGTGATGTCCATGATGTCTTTTTCATCGAGGAAGCTGGTCTCGATGTCGATCTGGGTGAATTCCGGCTGGCGGTCGGCGCGCAGGTCTTCGTCACGGAAGCACTTGGCGATCTGATAGTAGCGGTCGAAGCCGGCGACCATCAGCAGCTGCTTGAACAGCTGGGGCGACTGCGGCAGGGCGAAGAAGCTGCCGGGATGGGTGCGGCTGGGCACCAGGTAGTCGCGGGCACCCTCGGGGGTGGCACGGGTCAGGATCGGGGTTTCCACGTCGAGGAAACCGTTTTCGTCCAGGTAGCGGCGGATGCTGGAGGTGATGCGCGAACGCAGCTTGAGCTTCTCGGCCATCTCCGGACGACGCAGGTCGATGAAGCGATAGCGCAGGCGGGTCTCTTCACCGACGTCGGTGTATTCGTTGAGCGGGAACGGCGGGGTCTCCGCTTCGTTGAGCACTTCCAGCTCATAGCCCAGCACCTCGATGGCGCCGGAGGCCATGTTGGCATTGCGCGCGCCCTCGGGACGCAGACGTACCTTGCCGGTGAGCTTGACCACGTATTCGCTGCGCACGCGGTCGGCCTTGGCGAAGGTTTCGGCGCGATCCGGATCGAACACCACCTGGGCCAGGCCTTCGCGATCGCGGATGTCGAGGAAGATGACCCCGCCGTGGTCACGGCGGCGGTGGACCCAACCGCAGAGGGTGATTTCCTGGCCGTCCAGGCTCTCGTTCAACTGGCCGCAATAGTGGCTGCGCATCATGGTCGTGGTTTCGCTTCTCTAGAACAGGCTGAATGCGTGGAGGCGCCGGGCCAGCAAGACCGGGCGCTCGACTTAACGGGAGATTCTATATCATCCGCCACGATTTTACCGTAGCCGGGCACGCAGCTCGACATGCCAACACTGGCTAAACGGCCAGCGGTTCTGTGATAGCCTCGGAGCCTTTCGTAACCGCCGCACAGGAGCCATCAGCATGGAAATCAACATCGGCATCGCCGAACAGGATCGCGCCCAGATCGCCGAGGGCCTGTCGCGCCTGCTGGCCGACACCTACACCCTCTATCTGAAGACCCATAACTTCCACTGGAACGTGACCGGGCCGATGTTCAACACCCTGCACCTCATGTTCGAGACGCAGTACACCGAACTGGCCGTGGCGGTGGACGACATCGCCGAGCGCATCCGCGCCCTGGGCTTCCCGGCACCGGGCACCTACGCCGCCTATGCGCGCCTGTCGAGCATCAAGGAAGAGGAAGGCGTACCGGACGCCGAGGCGATGATCCGCCTGCTGGTGCAGGGTCAGGAAGCCGTGGTGCGCACCGCGCGGGGCATCTTCCCGCTGCTGGACAAGGTCAACGACGAGCCCACCGCCGATCTGCTGACCCAGCGCATGCAGACCCATGAGAAGACCGCCTGGATGCTGCGCAGCCTGCTCGCCGCCTGAGTCCGGGCACCGTCGCGGGCGCGGACCTGCGACGGTGCCACGATTGAGTGGCCTTCACCTTTTGGGTTTAATAAGGACGCGCACCTAGCGCCGGGTCACGCCGCTGTCGAGCACTGTTTCGGCAGTTTCGGCAGACCCGTGTTCTCTATCCCAAGGTGATTTCACATTGAACACGTTATCTACTGTCCATGTCGTGGTGGGCGCTGCTGCGCTCCTGTTATCGGCGATTCCCGGACTGCAGTCCGACACCTCGTCCTTCGATCAACCCGAGTCCATCCACCTGGCCCTGCTGGGTCTTGCCACCCTCCTCTTCACACCCTTCTCCCGCAGCCGCAGCAGTGGCGCCCAGAAACTCGCCAGCGCCCTGCTGGTGATCGCCGTCGTGGCCCAAACCTTTATCCTGCTGGCGCCCTTGGAGCAGATCGGCGGGCTGCCGGCCGAGCTGCTGCCCCTGGGTCTGACCCTGGTCGCCGCCCTGGCCAGTCTGCCGGAAAAGTTTCGCACCCCGGCCGGCAATGCGCCCGCGCTCGATGCGGAGGCTCGTCCTCGCCCGGCGGCGCGCCCCGTAGCGGCCGCAGCGATCCCGGCACGGCCGCTGGCCGATGACCGCGAGCGCGGCACGGTGAAGTGGTTCAACACCTCCAAGGGCTTCGGCTTCATCTCCCGCGACACCGGCGACGACATCTTCGTGCACTTCCGCGCGATCCGCGGCGAAGGTCATCGGGTGCTGATGGAAGGCCAGCGCGTGGAGTTCTCGGTGATCCAGCGGGACAAGGGCCTGCAGGCCGAAGACGTGGTCATCGCCGCCTGACTTCTGCCGACCAAAGAAAAGGCCGCCCGCGGGCGGCCTTTTTCATGGGCAAGGGTTACTGCCGCTGGGCGGCGGCGGCCTTGCTGTCGTTCATGCCGGTGGTGTTGCCGAGCAGGCTGGCGGTGGCGGTCTGGATAAAGGCCTCCAGGCGCTTCTGCAGCTCGGGCGCGCTGGCATCGCCCTTGAGCACCTCGCCACCGGCCTGGGTGCCCAGGTGGTAACGATAGAGCACGGCGTCACGATCGCGTGGCTTGACCAGGATGCGATCGCCGGTGACCAGGGCCACGGTCTGGTCGCTGCCCGAGGGCTTGATCACCGCCACGCCCTGATCGCCCTGGGGCAAGCCCAGCAGGTCACGGCCCCAGCACTGGTGCTGAGTCGGCTTGCCGAAGCGCGCCAGCACGGTGGGCACCACGTCGATCTGACTGCCCACGGTGTCTCGACGGGCGCCAAAGGTGTCCTGCACGCCCGGACCGATCAGCAGCAGTGGCACGTTGAAGCGCGACAGGTCCATCTCGGTGATCTGCTCGTTGTTGCCGAAGCCATGGTCGCCGAGGATGACGAACAGGGTGTCCTGGTACCAGGGCTCGTGCTGGACCTTGGCGAAGAACTGACCTAACGACCAGTCGGCGTAGCGCATGGCGGTCAGGTGCTCGTCGAGCGAGCCGTGGCCAGTGACCGGCGCGACCGGCAGGTCCTTGGGCAGCGCATAGGGGGTGTGGTTGGACAGGGTCTGCAAGAGCGCATAGAAGGGCTTGCCGTCCGGCGCCTTGGCCAGCTTGTCCAGTTCCTGCACCGAGCGATCGAACATGTCCTGGTCGGAGACACCCCAGGTCGGATCCATGAACACCGGATTGACGAAGTCCTCGCGCCCGACGAACCGGGTCATGCCCTGGTTGCTGAAGAAGCCGGACTGGTTGTCCCACTGGAAGTTGCCGTTGTAGACGTAGACGTCGTCGAAGCCACGGGTACTGAGCAGCTGCGGCAGGCCGGAGAACTGGTGCGCGCCCTCGGGCATGCGCATCAGATACTCGAAGGCCGGCAGATTGGGGAAGCAGGCCATGGTGGCGAACATGCCCTGGTGGGTATGGGTGCCGTTGGAGAAGAAGCGGGTGAACAGGGTGCCCTGCTTGGCCAGGGCGTCGAAGTTCGGCGTGATGCCGTCTTCGTTGCCCAGGGCGCCGATGTAGCGACCGGCCATGCTTTCCATGAGGATCACTACCACATTGCGCACCCTGGGCAGCTGGCCGTCGGCGGGCGGGGTATAGATCCGGCGGACGGCGGCCTTGTCGGCGTCGATCAGCTCGTCGCGCGGAGTCAGCAGCAGCTGCCGGGTGGTGGCCAGGGCCTCGGCGGCCGGCATGGTGGCCTTCCAGCTGTTGTCGCGGTGATCGGAAAAACTGTTCTCGGCGGCGTCGATCAGCGTCAGGGTACCGTTCAGGCCGAGGTGGTTGGCGAACATCGAATCGGTGGTATAGGCGTCGCCCCAGCGCAGCGGCGGCCCGGATCTCAGGGTGCCGCGGGCGGCGATGACGGCCACCACCAGGCAGAGCATGAACACCGCACCCCGGCGGTACCAGGCGGCCGGTCGCAGCGCGGCATGGCGCCGGGTGGCTCGTTCGATGCCAAAGAACACCAGGCCCAGCAGCAGGGTCGCCACCGCCCAGGCCAGCAGCAGGCGCACCACCGGGAAACCGTTCCAGATCATGCTGGTGACGGTGTGCAGGTCTTCCTGCAGGTACTGGAACACCAGGCTGTTCAGCCGCTGGTGGAATTCCCGATAGAAGTTCAGCTCGGCGACGCCCAGCAACAAACAGAGGCTGGCGGCCAGGGTGAACCAGCCGGCCTGCAGCCGGCGCGCGGCCATGGCCCTCAGGCTGAACAGGCAGAACAGCGAGGGGGCGCAGATATAGACCACCAGGCGCAGGTCGAAGCGCGCGCCATTGAAGAAGGCCTCGGCGAAGGTGGCGAAGGGCGATGCGCCGATCAGGTCGGTGTTGTAGCCCAGCAGCGCCAGGCGCAGCAGAGTGAACATGACCAGCAGCGCGAGGCCGCAGCCCAGGACGAAGCTCAGGTGGCTGCCCAGCGTCGGCAGCGGGCGAGCGCCCGCGGCGCGCGGGGTTTGGGGGACTTCCGTTTGCGACATGAAAACACCTTGTCAAAAGCAGCAGGGATTCGCGGCGGGTGGCCAGCGGCTCGGGATCGGCCACGCAGAGGCCTCGGGCGCGGTCGGTAGGCGTGGGAGTTTAACCATCCAGCGGTAGCACGCCAGTCTTGCCGCATCGCGCCATGCCGAAGCGAGACCTCTGCCGCGTCGACAGTCGCCCAGCCTGATCAGGAGCACGTCAAAATTTCGTCAAGGGCTGCTCTGGACGCGACGTCAGCGCAGGCATGGGCGGCAGCCGCCGCTTGCAGTAAAATCCAGCACCCTTGACCGCTCCAGCGCCGTATTCAGGATGCCCCATGGCTCACCGTGACGCTCTGCAGGTGCTTCGCACCTACCTGACCAGCCAGATCCTCGGCCAGGAAACCCTGGTGGAGCGCCTGCTCATCGCGGTCCTGGCGGATGGTCACCTGCTGGTGGAAGGCGCCCCGGGGCTGGCCAAGACCAAGG
Organism: Pseudomonas benzopyrenica; assembly: GCF_036884265.1. Lineage (NCBI taxonomy): Bacteria > Pseudomonadati > Pseudomonadota > Gammaproteobacteria > Pseudomonadales > Pseudomonadaceae > Pseudomonas > Pseudomonas benzopyrenica. The sequence continues at coordinate 3,319,612 of NZ_CP145723.1, forward strand.
CCATCAAGGACCTGGCGGAAGGCCTGGAAGCGGACTTCCACCGCATCCAGTTCACCCCCGACCTGCTGCCGGCCGACATCACCGGCACCGAGATCTATCGTCCCGACACGGCGAGCTTCTCCTTCCAGCAGGGCCCGATCTTTCACAACCTGGTCCTGGCCGACGAGATCAACCGGGCGCCGGCCAAGGTGCAATCGGCGCTGCTGGAAGCCATGGCCGAGCGCCAGGTGAGCATCGGCCGCACCTCCTATCCCCTGCCCGACCTGTTCCTGGTGATGGCCACCCAGAACCCTATCGAGCAGGAAGGCACCTATCCGCTGCCCGAGGCCCAGCTCGATCGCTTCCTGATGCACGTCAAGATCGGCTATCCCGACGCCTCGGTGGAGCGCCGCATCCTGGCCCAGGCCCGTGGCGAAGCCCTGGACGGCGAGACCCTGCCGACCGAGCGCGTCACCCAGGCGGCCATCAACGCCGCGCGCCGCGAGGTGCTCGGTCTGTACATGGCCGACGCCGTGGAGGAGTACCTGGTCCAGCTGATCATGGCGACTCGTACCCCGGGCCGTTTCGACCAGGACTTGGCGCACTGGATCACCTATGGCGCCAGTCCGCGCGGCTCCATCGCCCTGGATCGCTGCGCCCGCGCCCATGCCTGGCTGGCCGGGCGGGACTTCGTCAGCCCGGAGGACATCCAGGCGGTAGTGTTCGACGTCCTCCGTCATCGCGTCATCCTGTCCTTCGAGGCGGAGGCCGCCGGCATCGACCATGACCGGGTGGTGCAACGCATCCTCGATCTGGTGGCCGTGGCCTGAGATGCCCGAGCGCGACGGCGTGACCCTGGGCCTGGCCGAGCTCATCGAGATGCGCCACCGGGTGGTCGAGGTGCAGCTGTTTTCCGCCGCCGGACGGCGCAGCCCGCTGATCGGCCTGCACCATTCACGCCTGCGCGGTCGCGGCGTGGATTTCGATCAGGTGCGCGCCTATCAGCCCGGTGACGACGTACGGGCCATCGACTGGCGCGTCACCGCCCGCACCCGGGAACCCCATACCAAGCTGTTCCACGAAGAGCGCGAGCGGCCGGTCTATCTGCTGCTGGAGCAGAGTCCGCGCACCTTCTTCGGCACCCGCCGGCAATTCAAGTCGGTGCTGGCCGGACGCCTGGCCGCGCTGATCGGCTGGGCGGTGCTGGAGCACAACGACCGCATCGGCGGCATGATCTTTGGCGGCGAACGCCTGCACGAGGTCCGCCCACGGCGCAGCAAGCAGAATCTGCTGCGCTTCTTCGATCACCTGATCAACGCCAATCGGGCGCTGCAGGATCCGGCCCTGGCCCAGGTGCCGCGCATTACCTTCAACCAGGTGCTACGCCGCGCCCGTGAGGTGCTGCGCCCCGGCAGCCTGGCACTGGTGATCTGCGACGAGCGCAGCCTAGACGTGGCCACCGAGCAGCATCTCACCCTGCTCTCGCGGCACAGTGACCTGGTCCTGCTGCCGCTTTCCGATCCTCTGGATCACGAACTACCCCAGGCCGGTCTGCTGCGCTTCGCCAGCGGCCAGGCAGAAGTGGAATTGGATACCGACCGTGCCGACGTCCGCCAGGGCTATGCCGAGCAGGCCGCCCAGCGCCGCGAGCGCTGGACGGAACTCAGTCTGCGGCTGGGCATTCCGCTGCTGCCGCTGTCCACCGCGGACGACCTGATCGAGCAGTTGCGGCATCTCTTGCGCCAGCACCGTCCGGGGTACACCTCGTGACGCCCGGGCCGCCAAGTCTGGAGCCGCTGCGGCTGCCGCCGGAGCCGGCCTTCTGGCCACCGGCGCCGGGCTGGTGGCTGCTGGTATTGGTCGTGGTGGCGCTGGGCTTCTTTCTGCGTCACCGCCATGGTCGGCGGCCCCTGGTCAGCGCGCCCCTCGTCGAGCCGACTACCGAAGAGGACCTGCGCACCACCGCCCTGGCCGAGCTGGCGCGGCTGCCGCGCCCCTATGGCGCGCCGGCCGGGCCCTGGTTGCAGGCCCTGAACGCCCTACTCAAGCGCCTTTGCCGGGCCAGCTATCCGGATCAGCTGAGCCAGACCCTGAGCGGGCGCGACTGGCTGGCCTTTCTCGATTCGCGCTGTCCGGCGGCCGGTCTGACGCGCTACATGATCCTGGTCGATGGCGGCTATCGCCCGGATTGCCGGCTGGACGACCGCGCCATCGACGGCCTGCAGGACGCCGTCGCCACCTGGATCCGCAAGCATGTTTGAATTCGCCTGGCCCTGGTTGTGGCTGCTGCTGCCGCTGCCCTGGCTGCTGCGCGCACTGCTGCCGGCGGCCGACAGCGGCCAGGCGGCCCTGCGTGTGGAATTCCTCGGTGAACTCGAACACCTCGGCGGGCGCACCCGCCATACCGGCGGCCTGGGCGGCGCCCGCCGTCTGCTGCCCTTTCTGCTGGGCTGGCTGCTGATCCTGGGCGCGGCGGCCCGGCCGCAATGGGTGGGACCGCCCCAGCCGCTGGACGTGAGCGGTCGCGACCTGCTGCTGGCGGTGGATGTCTCCGGCTCGATGGACACCCCGGACATGCAGCTGGGCGACGAGAGCGTCAGCCGCCTGAGCCTGGTCAAGCAATTGCTTGGCCGCTTCATCGACAGCCGCCAGGGCGATCGCGTCGGGCTGATCCTGTTCGGTTCCCAGGCCTATCTGCAGGCGCCCCTGACCGCCGACCGGCGCACGGTGCATGCCCTCCTCGAAGAAGCCCAGATCGGACTCGCGGGGCGCAACACGGCGGTGGGCGACGCCGTGGGCCTGGCGGTCAAGCACCTGCGCAAGCGCCCGGACAACAGCCGCACCCTGATCCTGGTCACCGACGGGGCCAGCAACGGCGGCGTGCTGACGCCCGCGGTGGCAGCCAGCCTGGCGGCCAGCGAGCGGGTGCGCGTCTATACCCTGGGCATCGGCGCCGACCCGGATACCCTGGGTGCCGGCACGACGCCCAGCGACCTTGACGAACCCATGCTGCGGCACCTCGCCGAGGTCACCAACGGCGCCTACTTCCGGGTGAGATCCAGCGCCGAACTGGCCGCCGTGTCGCACCAGCTCGACCGTCTCGAACCCATCCGCCAGCAGCCGGACCAGGCCCGTCCCACCCGCGAGCTCTATGCCTGGCCGCTGGCCGGGGCGTTGCTGCTCGGCCTGGCCCTGGCCCTTGGCCGCCTGCCGTGGCCACGGCGCTGGCGGCGCGGAGGCAAGGCCACATGAACGACTGGCTGCCGCTGTTCCTGCGTCCCTGGTGGCTGCTGGCGCTGCTGCCGGTCGCTCTGGTGATCTGGTCACTTCGCCAGCGCCGCCATCGCCACGGGCGCTGGCAGGCGCTGCTGCCGCCGGCGCTGCAACCCTGGCTGCTCAGCGACAGCGAGCGCCAGCGCTCGCCCCTCGGCCTGGTGCTGCTGGGTCTGGCCGGCCTGCTGGCCTGCCTGGCCCTGGCCGGCCCCAGCTGGCAGCAGGGCGAACAGCAGAACTTTCGCCGCAACGATCCGCTGGTGGTGGTGCTGGCGCTGACGCCCGACCTGCTCGCCACCGACGTCACCCCCAATCGCCTGCTGGCGGTGCAGCGCAAGTTGCAGGACCTGCTCAGGGCGCGCCAGGACGGCGAGACCGCCTTCGTCGTCTATGCCGGCAGCGCTCACACCCTGGTGCCCCTGACCGACGATCTGCCGACCATGGACAATCTGCTCAAGGCGCTGCGGCCGTCGATCATGCCGGTGCCAGGCCAGCGCGCCGACCTGGGCATCGCCCAGGCCCTGGAGTTGCTCGGCCCGGCCCCCAGTGCCAGCGCCCGACTGCTGCTCATCGCCAGCGACCTGGATGACCGCGAACGGCAGGGGATCGAGCGTCAGTTGCAGGGTCGGCTGCGCCAGCTGGCGATCCTCGGTCCGGGTACGCCTCAGGGCGCCCCGGTGGCCGCCGAGACCGGCAACTACCTGAGCGATGCCGCCGGCGGCATCCGCATCGCCCGACTGGACGAAGGCCACCTGCAGGGCGTCGCCCGCGAGCTGGGCGGGCGCTATCAACGTCTGCAGCGCGACGACAGCGACCTGCGTCGCCTCGGTCTGCTGGAACGCCCCGACGCTGTGCGGGCCGGCGATGGCCAGGGCCCCTCGGACTGGCGCGACCAGGGCTACCTGCTGCTCCTGCCCCTACTGCTTCTGGTCGCCTGCGGTGCACGCCGCGGCTGGTTGCTGTGCCTGCCCTTCTGCCTGTTGCTGACGCCGCCTCCCGCCCAAGCCGGCAGCTGGGACGACCTCTGGTTGCGCCGCGATCAACAGGCCCTGCAGCTGCTGGCCGACGACCAGCCCGCGGCGGCCGCCGACCTCTTCACCGACGAGCGCTGGCGCGGCGTGGCACGCTATCGCGCGGGCGACTTCAGCGGCGCCGCCGCGGCCTTCGCCCGGGATCCGTCGGCGGACGGCCACTACAATCGCGGCAATGCCCTGGCCATGGCCGGACGCCTGGAAGAGGCTCTGCGCGCCTACCGGGCGGCGCTGGTGTTGCGCCCCGATCTGACCGCTGCCCTGCGTAATCGCAACCGTCTCGAACGCCTGCTCGCCCAGCGCGCCGCGGCCCAGGCCGAGGCCGCCGCCCGCAGTCGCAAGGCGCAGAACGCCAGCCAGAGCAGCGCCCAGGCGGACGAGCCGGCCAGCAGCAGTACCTCGCCGTCCACGGCGACCGCTGCGGCCAGTCCGCAGCAGCAGGCCCAGGCCGGCGCGGACTGGCTCGTCGCGCCGGCCTATGCCGAAGATCCCCTGGCGGAAGAACAGCGTCAGGCCGCCGAGCAATGGCTGCGAGAGATTCCCGACAACCCGGCCGAGTTGCTGCGCCGCAAGTTCTGGTACCAGCAACAACAACGCGAGGAGAACGCGCTGCAATGAAGTCCCATCCGTTGCTGCTGCCCCTCATGCTGCTCGCGCCCCTGGTCCAGGCGGCGGATCTCAGTGCGCGCCTGGAGCGTAGTCAGCTCAGTCAGAATGAGACCCTGGAACTCATTCTCGAGACCACCGATCCCGCCCAGTTCGGCAAGCCCGATCTCGGCCCACTGGACCAGGACTTCCGGGTACTCGGGGTGCGACAGAACAGCCTGCCGCCCGGCGAGCGGGTGACCACCCGCTGGAACGTGACCCTGCAACCCAAGGCCAGCGGCGCCCTGACCATTCCCGCCCTGACCCTGGGCGGCGCCCGCAGCCAGCCGCTGACCGTCACCGTGGAGGCCACTGCCGCCAAGCGCCAAGCCCGCGAACCGGTCTATCTGGAAGCCGCAGTGGAGCGCACCCGGCTCTATGTGCAGGCGGAAACCATCCTGACCATCCGCCTCTACCACGCCGTGGCGCTCTATGACGACCATGTGCTCACCCCGCCCAACCCCAGCGAGGCGCGCGTGGATCTGCTGGGCACCCCGCAGGTCTACGAGCGCGACGTCGAGGGGGTACGGCATGGCGTGATCGAATGGCGCTACGCCATCCATCCGCTGCAGAGCGGCACCCTGGTGCTGCCGCCCCAGACCTTCAGCGCCACCCTGGCCGGCGGTCTCGACGACAGCTCCCGTGCCGGTCAGCCGATCCAGTTACGCACCCCCGCGCTGACCCTGGAAGTCCTGCCGCAGCCGGCCAGCTATCCGCCGCAGACCCCCTGGGTGCCGGCGCGCAGCCTGACCCTGACGCAGCAATGGAATCCCGCGCCGGCAGACGCCCGCGAAGGCAGCGCCCTGACCCGCACCCTGCAGCTGCGTGCCGAAGGCCTGGCGCCCGGTCAGCTGCCCCCGCTGGTATTGCCCGATATCGAGGGCGTGAAGCGCTATGCCGAGCAGCCGCGGCTGTCCCTGCAGACCCAGGCGCGCGGCCTGGTCGGACAGCGCGAGGAACGAGTCGCCCTGATACCAACGTCCACGGGGGACAAGGTCCTACCGCCGGTGGAGGTGGTCTGGTGGAACACCGAGACCGATACCCTCGAACGCGCCACCCTGCCCGCCCAGCCGCTGGTGGTCGCCGAAGATCCGACTCTGCAGCCCGTAGCGGCTCCGGCCGCCACCCAGATCAGCGTTAGTGCCAAGGGACTCTGGCGCTGGCAGTTGGCGACGGCCTTCTTCGCCTTGACCACGCTGCTCGGCTTCGGCCTCTGGTGGCGCGCCCGCCGCCAGCCAGCGGTATTGCCGACGGTCCCCGATCTCGACAGTCGCCTGCAGCGCGAAGAGCTGCGCCGTGCCTGCCAAAGCAACGATCCCCATGTGACCCGCCACGCCCTGGACGCCTGGGCGCGGCAGCAGCCGGAAACCCTGGCGGCCATGGGCGCGCGATTCGAGCCCCTGGCCGCTGCCCTCGACGATCTCAATGGGGCGCTCTACAGCGAAGCCGGTCAGCGCTGGCAGGGCGAGACGCTGTGGCAGGCGATCAATGCCCTGCCGCCGCTGACGCCCGCGGCCGTGCACGATACCCTGCCGCCGCTCTATCCGCGCTGAGCGGCCTCCTCCAGCCGCGCCAGGCGCTCTTCCAGGGCGACGACCCGGGCTTCCAATGCCTCCAGTCGGCCTTCGCGTCCGCTTGCGGACGGACTGCCTTCGGCGGCGCTGCCGAGCTGGGCGACCTGGGCATCGCGGTCCGCCGCATTGCCGAACAGATGCAGATAGCGCTCTTCACGCTGACCGGGTTGCCGACCCAGGCCGGTGGCCAGACCGCGAGCGATCAGGCGCTCCAGGTGGTGGCGCACCTGCTCGGTATCGTCGAAGGCATGCATCCGACCGCTGCGGGCAAGGAGCTCGCCCAGGGTCTGGGGGCCCCGCAGGAACAGCAGCGCGCAGAGCACCCACTGGGGCGGCGGTAGCTCCAGGGCCTTGTCCAACCGCTGCTCCCAGCGATCCGCCCGGCTGCCCATGACCAGGCGCGCCAGGCCGCGTTCTTCCAGACGTCGCAGTCCCTGCCCCACTTCGCCCGGGGTGAGGTTGAGCACCGGCTCGCGGCTGGTCTTCTGGTTGCAGGCCAGCACCAGGGCATTGAGGGTCAGGGGATAGCTTTCCGGCGTGGTCAGCTGCTTTTCGATGAGGCTGCCGAGGACGCGGATCTCGCTGGCTTCGAGCGGCTCTTCGGCAAAGGCGGGGGTGACTGCTTGGCTCATGGCGGACTCCGCTGGGATGACGCGCCAGCCTAGCCTGCCCTCTGAGCCTGTTCAACGTCTCGCGAGTTAGAGCCAAGCAAGGCGAAAATGGCTGAGGAAGCGGAGTTTACGAGCGGTAAATGAGCATTCCGACGGGGCTGGCCTTCCAGGCCTTTTCAACGCAGTTTGGCCGACGCGCAGCAGACTTTGATCAGGCTCTCAGCGCCGTCGCCACTGCGGCAGCCCGATCAGCACCACCGCGCCGACGATGACCAGCATGGCCAGCATTTCCGCCGGACCGATCCGCTCACCGGCGAACAGGGTGCCCAGCAGCACCGCTACCACCGGATTGACGTAGGCGTAGCTGGTGGCGGCGGCCGGACGTACCCGCCCCAGCAGATAGAGATAGGCGCTGAAGGCGATCAGCGAACCGAACACCACCAGATAGCCCAGCGCCAGCCAGCCGCCCAGGGCCGGCCAGTGCTGCAGGCGCTCGCCGCTAAGGTAGCTGGCGCCGAGCAGCACCGCACCGGCCACCAGCATCTCCACCGCGCTGGCCATGGCCCCGCGTGGCAACGGCAGATAGCGACTCCAGATGGAGCCGAAGGCCCAGGCCGCCGCCGCGAGCAGGATCACTGCGGCCCCCAGCGGCGTGGCGCTCATGGTATCGCCCAGGTTGAGCAAGGCGATCCCCACCAGGCCCAGAGCAATACCGGCCCACTCCAGCAGGGTATTGCGCTGCCCCCAGAGCAGGCCGAACAGCAGGGTGAACAGTGGGACCGTGGCGATCGACAGCGCGGCGATACCGGAGGTCACGCCCCAGTGCTCGGCCAGGGTCACGCCGCCGTTGCCCACGCCCAGCAGCAGGATGCCGATCACCGCGGCCGCCGCGGTCTCGTGCGCTGTAGGCCAGGGCGCCCCACGCAGGCGCAGCCAGCCCAACAGCAGACTCCCCGCGATCAGGAACCTCAGCCCCGCCATCAGCAGCGGCGGCCAGTGGGCCACGCCGATGCGGATCACCAGATAGGTGGAACCCCAGACCACATAGAGCGCGAAAAAGGCCGCCAGCAAGGGCAGCCAAGTGGGCAGGCGCGGCACGAGGCAGGGCGAGGGGGAGGTGTCCATGCGCGAGAGATTCCGGAGAGGTCAGGCTGACATTGTAGGAGCGCGCGACCGGACGGCTAAGATACAGTCGAGATAGAAAGGGCCTAACCAGCCTTTGATTCAGCAGACTTTAAGGACAGTGACCTTCGATTCGAAGGCAGGAAACGGAAATGGACCATATCGATCGCCGCCTCATCGACCTGCTGCTGGTAGAGGGGCGCGCCAGCTACGCCGACCTGGGTCGCCGGCTGGGTCTTTCCGCGCCGGCCATCGCCGAGCGCATCGCCAAACTCGAGGACGCCGGCATCATCACCGGCTATGGCGCCCGCATCGATCGCCGTGCCCTGGGCTACGGCACCGAATGCCTCATCTCCCTGCGTCTGCACAGCACCAGCCAGGGACCGTTGTTGAAGAAACTGGAAGCCCTGCCCCAGCTTCTCGCCTGCCACCGGGTCACCGGCGAGGACTGTCTGATGCTGCGCGCCGCCGTGCGCGACATGAGCGAACTGGAGACCCTCATCGATACCCTCACCCAATTCGGCATGAGCCGTACCGTGGTGGTGCTGTCGACACCCTTCGAACGCCCGCTGCCGCTTGCCTCCAGCTGAAAGCGCCGACAAAGAAGCCCTGGGGCCTCACGGCACCAGGGCTGGCTCGACACGACAGGCTAGATGAAGGAGTCGTCGTCGCCACTGTCGTCGAGGAAACCGCCGCCGGTATCGCCATAGTCGGCCGCATCCTGGAAGCCGCCGTTATCCTGGTAGCCGGCATCCTGGAAACCACCACCGTTGTCGTAGCTGGCGTTGTCCGCCCAGCCACCCTGGGCGCCGGCATCGGCCAGGCCCTGATCGGCGGCTGGGGTCTCGTTGATGACGTTGACGATCTCCTCGGGTTGCGAATGATGGAACAGCCCCGAGATGGCCTGGGCCGCCAGCACGCCACCGGCGACCCCGGCCGCCGTCTGCAGCGCGCCGCCCATGAAGCCGCCCATGCGCGAGGGCGCCGCCTGGGGCGCGCCATAGCCCGGGGCAGGCTGGCCATAGCCGGGATTGGGCTGGGCATAACCTGGAGTGCCAGGACGTGAGGCCGCCGGACCAGGATCGTTCCAGCCCCGCGACGGCGCGGCATTGACCGGTGCCTGACCACCCGTGGGCTGATTGCTACCGCCGCCGAACAGGCTGGAGAGAAAGCCGCCGCTGCTTGGACGATTCTGCTGGACCTGGGCCATCTGGCTTTCCAGTTCCTTGACGCGCTGGTCCAGGCGCTTGATGGCGGCCTCCTGGATCAGCATCGCCTGGGCCATGTAATAGGGCGCTGCGGGCTGCTCGCGCAGGCGCTGCTGGATCAATGCCTCGGCTTCCCGGTCACGGGGCGCCGTCTGGGCTTCCGTGGTCTTGAGACGGTCGAACAGACCTTCGATCAGCTGGCTTTCTTCGCGTTGCATGATGACCCTCCCGCAGACGGTCTACTGGTGGCCTTCCCCTGGGAACGGCCTGGATGTCGAAAGGCGCAAGGTTGTGCGCCGTTATGCCAGATAAAGGCGCAGTGGTCGCTTTTCAAGTTGAGTCCACACGGCATTCAGCAGGGGTTCAGCCAGTGACCCGCGGATGCCCTTTCCATCTGAAGAGCCGCCCTAATAGGTAGTTCCGGGTGGGCATCCATGACTGGACAACCGGCCAGGACTGCGGGAGCCTGAGCCTTTGCCAGCGAGGCCTCCCCATGCCGCCCCTGCTCATCCTGATCGACCAGCAACAGGGGATCCGCGCCCCGCACCTAGGGCCGCGCAACCATCCCGATGCCGAACGGCGCATGGCCGATCTGCTGGCGGCCTGGCGTCAGGCCCGGGCGCCCCTGCTGCATGTCCGGCACCTGTCGCGCAGTCCGAGTTCGGTCTTCTGGCCGGGCCAGACCGGGGTGGAATTCCAGCCAGCTCTGGCGCCCCTGCCCGGCGAGCCGGTGTTCGACAAGCAGGTCCCCGACGCCTTCGCCAACAGCGGTCTGGAGCGCTGGCTGCACCAGCGCGGCATTGCGTCGCTGCTGATCTGTGGCGTAGCCAGCGAGAATTCGGTGGAAGCCACGGCGCGCAGCGCCGGCAATCTGGATTTCACCACCTGGGTCGCCGAAGATGCCTGCTACACCTTCGCCAAGCGCGACTTCGCCGGGCAGCCGCGCAGTGCCGAAGAAGTCCATGCGATGGCCATGGCCAATCTGCACGGCGAGTACGCCACCGTCACCTCCAGCGCGGCCATGCTCGAACGCCTGCGGACGACCGGGTCGCCCTGCTAGACTGCCCTCCTGCCCGTCTGGAAGAGCTGCATGAACCCTGTCGATATCCTGCGCGACTCGCTGTCTTTCTTTGCCCGCAATCTGCGGCCCCTGGCTGTCCTCACCCTGCCCTGGCTACTGCTCGAAGCCCTGTTGCGCTATCAGGTGCTGGAACGCTTCGGCGTCGAGGGCGGGCTGTGGGACATGCTGGTCAGCCTGCTCTGCTATCCGCTGTACACCGCCGCGCTGCTGATCTTTCTGGAAGCACGCACCCAGGGCACCACACCGCGTCTGAGCGGCGCCTGGGGCGCCGCCCTGCTGCTCTGGCCACGCTTCGCCCTCCTCGCGGCCCTGACCTCGGGGCTGGTGATGCTGGGCTTTTCGCTGTTGATCGTGCCGGGCTTCCTGATCATGGCCAAGCTGGCCTTTGCCGAGAATCTGCTGGTCCTTGAAGGACGGGCACCGCTGGACGCCCTGCGCGGCAGTCTGCGTCTGAGCCGCGGGCACTTCTTCACCCTACTGGCCTGCATCCTGGCTACGGTGCTGCCGGCCTGGCTGCTCGACGCCTGGATCACCCGGCAGTTCGCCGAGGCCGCGGTGCCGGAGATCATGCTGCAAACCCTGTCGGGCTTTCTGCAGCTGATCCCCAGCATCGCCGTCTATCGCATCTATATGCTGGTCAGACAGAACGCCTGACCCGCCGCCTTACCACATCAGGTCGTCCGGCACCTGATAGGCCGCGTAGGGATCGTCCGGATCCGGCTCGCCGCTCTGCACGTTGAGCAGCACCACGCGCTTGGGATCGCGTTCCTGGATGCGTTCGGCGGTAGCCCGCGGCACCACCTCGTAGCGGCCTTCGTAGCGCACGATGGCCAGGCTGCCCTTGCTGAGCTTGTCCCTCATCATGACGTTGACCGACAGGCGCTTGACCTTCTTGTCGTCGACGAAGTTGTAGTAGTCCTCGGTGCTCAGCTTGGGCAGGCGGCTGGTCTCGATCAGCTGCTTGATCTGCGCCTGCTCGGCCTTGCGCTTCTTCTTCTCTTCCTGGGCACGGTTGAGTTCCTGGTCCTTGGCCAGTTTTTCCGCCTGGGCCTGCTGGACGGCCAGCTCTTGGGAGCGGTCCTTTTCCGTCTGCCCACGATGCTCCATGCGGGTCTGCTTCTGCTTTTGCTTGACGGCCTGCTTGGCCTGCTTTTCATTGACCAAGCCGGCTTTCAGCAGTTGGTCGCGTAGGGACATGCTCATCGATACGACTCGTCTAGATCATCCAAGGGGGCGCGGCTCGGAAGCGGCCGCGCGCCAGGGTGTCCATCCTGCGCAGCCGACGAAGCGAGTGCAAGCCTTTCTCTGGGGTGAAATAATGCAGTCATTACCTATCCGCCCCTGGTTCGGGCGCTGCCGATCACCATTCGCCCATGATTACCTTCGCGATCGTCCTGCTCTTCGTCGCCAGCGTGCTCTTCGTCCATCTTCGCGGACGCGCTCGCCTGCCCTTCCTGCGCCAGCTGGTCAACCACTCCGCGGTGTTCGCGCCCTACAACGCCTTGATGTACCTGTTCTCCAGCGTGCCGTCCAAACCCTACCTGGATCGCAGCCGCTTTCCCGAGCTGGACGTGCTCAAGGACAACTGGCAGGAGATTCGCGTCGAAGCCCTGCGGCTGTTCGACGAGGGCTATATCCGCGCCGCGGAAAAGGACAATGACGCCGGCTTCGGTTCCTTCTTCAAGAAGGGCTGGAAGCGCTTCTACCTGACCTGGTACGGCGAACCGCTGCCCTCCGCCCAGACCCTTTGCCCGCGCACCGTCGAACTGGTGCGGCAGATTCCCAACGTCAAGGGCGCCATGTTCGCCCTGCTGCCGGGCGGCAGCCATCTGAATCCCCATCGCGATCCCTTCGGCGGCTCGCTGCGCTACCACCTGGGTCTGGCCACGCCCAACTCGGACGCCTGCCGCATCTATGTCGACGGCGAGCCCTATGCCTGGCGTGACGGCGAGGACGTGATGTTCGACGAGACCTATGTGCACTGGGTGAAGAACGAGACCGACCAGACCCGGGTCATCCTCTTCTGCGACGTGGAGCGTCCCCTGCGCAATCGTCTGCTGACGCGCGTCAACCAGGCGGTCAGCCGCTTCCTGGGTAGCGCCACGGCGCCGCAGAATGTCGAAGGCGAACGCGTCGGCGGCATCAACCAGGCCTATGCCTTCAGCAAGAGATTCGGGGATCGTATCGGTGGCGGTGTGAAGAAATTCAAGCGGCGCCACCCCAAGGCCTATCGCGTCGCCAAGCCGGTGCTGGCGGTGCTGGTGGTGATCGCGCTCTATTACTGGATCGTCAGCTGAGGCGGCGATCCTGCGGCGGCGGCGGTCAGCCGGAACGCTGCTGGCGCTGCCGATGCAGACGGGCCACCAGCTCGGCTTCGGCCTGGGACAGGCCGCAGGCCTGGGTGAGATCATCAGCGCTGGCGCCCAGTCCAACCAGACGCGCGGCCTGGGAAAACGACAGACTGGTGGGGTCGCTCTGCTCGATCTGGGTCAAACGATCGGGCAAGGGTGCCACCACCTTGGCCAGCCCCTGCACCTGCTCACCCATGCGCACCTGCCCGGCCTGGTAGGTTTCCAGACGCTTGAGCAGGATCTGCATGCGCTTGTCGACCAGGGCCTCCCGCTCGGCCAGCTTGGCCGCCTGCTGCTGCTGGCGTTGCCAGAGCAGCCAGCAGCAGCCACCGAGGCCGGCACAGGCCAGCCCCAAGGCGACGCTGAGCAGGATCAGCCCGACGAGCATCAGATGCTTTCCAGCTCCGACCACTCTTCTTCGGTCATCAGCTTGTCGAGCTCGACCAGGATCAGCAGCTCGCCGTTCTTGTTGCACACGCCCTGGATGAACTTGGCGGATTCGTCATTGCCAACGTTGGGCGCGGTCTCGATCTCCGACTGCCGCAGGTAGACCACCTCGGCCACGCTGTCGACCAGGATACCGACGACCTGCTTGTCGGCCTCGATAATGACGATACGGGTGTTGTCGGTCACTTCGGTGGGCAACAGACCGAAGCGCTGACGGGTGTCGATCACCGTCACCACGTTGCCGCGCAGGTTGATGATGCCCAGCACGTAGCTCGGCGCACCGGGGACCGGAGCGATTTCGGTGTAGCGCAGGACTTCCTGGACCTGCATCACGTTGATGCCATAGGTCTCGTTATCCAGGCGGAAGGTGACCCATTGCAGGACCGGATCTTCGGAACCCTGTGCGGACGTTTTTTTCATGTTCCCTAGCCTCGTCAAATACCGCACGTGCGGCGAAGCGGGCGAACCCGCTGGTTAGTTGCAGCGAGCAGCCCTAGCGACGGCCACCCACCACCTGTTCAGCGAGCGCCGCCACATCCAGCAGCGCACACATCTGATCGATCACCGTACCGGCCAGCCACGGGCGAGTGGCCCGCTGATTCCGCCATTTGACCTCGGCAGGATCCAGCCGTACCGAATGGCTGACGCCATGCACGGCCAGCCCCCAATCCAGGCCTTGCAGCGATATCACGAATTTCAGCCCTTCGCGATAGTCGTCACGATAGCGTTCGGGCATTACCCAACGTGCGGCGTCGAGCACGCGCAGGTTACCAGCCTGGCAGGGTAGCAGGCCCAGAAACCAGTCTGGCTGACCGAACAGCGGCGTCAACTCTTCGGCGGCGAGCGGATAGATGGAGCCCAGGCAGACCAGGGGAGCGGCCAAGGTCAGGCCGGCGACGTCGAACAGCAGGCATTCGAAGGGCTCTTCACCCCACTCGGGTCGACCTTCCAGATATACGGCGCTGGGCGGTACGCCAGCCGCCACTACCGGCTGCACCGCCGGAGTCCCCACGGCAATGCCCTCCACCACCGGACGCACCGGCTCGGCGACTGGCGTCAATTCAGGGACGCGCCAGTCCAGCTCGATGTCGGTTTCCGGCGCCAGCAGCGCCTGGGGCTCAGGCAGCAGCACCTCGGGCGGGGCGATCCCGGCACGGCGGGTGGCCAGCGGCACGACTCGGGGCTGCCGCGCGGCATCCCGTTCGAGCTCCTCACGCACCGCAGCGGCGAATTCGTCTTCGCTCACGCTGACGATCGGCGCGGCCGCAGCCACCACGGGAGCCTCCACTGGGGTGGCCTCGGCGGTGGGCAATTCCAGGAACGCATCCAGCAACAGGGCATCGAGATAGCCCTGGAGGACACGCTGAGGACGATTGTCGAGGGACGTCGGTTGGCTCATGGCGTTCTACGTGGGTGAGTTGTCCAGCCTATCGGCCGGCGGGGTGGAAAACTTGAATCAGGCCACCTGGCTGCTGGGCGCGCCTTCGAGCAGATGCCGCAGCAACGCCCGGTAGGCGATGACGCCGCGGCTGTTGGCCTCGTAGCGCGATGGAACCTGGCCGGAGCGACTGGCATCGCGCAACCGGGTATCGATGGGAATGAAGGCCTGCCACAGCTGGGCCGGATAGGTGTTGCGCAAGACCTTGAGGGTACCGATGGAAGCCTGGGTCCGGCGGTCGAACAGGGTCGGCACTATGGTGTAGGGCAATGCCTGCTTGCGCGAGCGGTTGATCATGGTCAGGGTGTTGACCATGCGTTCGAGCCCCTTGAGCGCGAGGAATTCGGTCTGGGTAGGAATCACCAGATGCTGGCTGGCCGCCAGGGCATTGACCATGAGTACGCCGAGCAGCGGCGGACTGTCGATCAACACATGATCGAAGTCGTTCCACAGCTGCGCCAGGCTCTTGGAGATCACCAGGCCCAGGCCGCTCTGACCCGGCGACTGACGTTCCAGGGTAGCCAGCGCGGTGCTGGACGGCAGCATCGACAGCTGTGGATGGCTGGTGGGCAGCAGTAGCCGCTTCGGCAGGCCTTCCGGCACCTGGCCACCGTGCTGGAACAGGTCGAACGCGCTGTGTTCGAGACTGTCCGGATCCTGACCGAAATAACTGGTCAGGGAACCGTGGGGATCGAGATCCACCAACAGGACGCGCTTGCCCTCATCGCCGAGCAACCCGGCGAGGGCAACGGTGGTGGTGGTCTTGCCCACCCCACCCTTCTGATTGGCGACAGCCCAGACTCTCATGTGCAGACTTCCTCCCGACGACACGACCAGCCGGGTCAAGGTGCCGGCGTAGCGGCCGGCGACGAAGATTTGACAGGCGCCACCCTGGGCGCCGGTTCTCCAGGCGATGCTGCAGATTGTGTGCCAGTCGACGAATTTTGCAAGGTGCTCTGCGGCCGGAACAGGTCGAGATTGCGCGAGATCAGCAGGACGACCCGCCGATTGCGGGCTCGATTGACGTCACTGGTGTTGTCGACCACCGGCTGATAGGCGCCATAGCCCACCACGGCCAAGCGCTGCGGGGCGATGCCATTGCCGATCAGCAGCCGCACGATACTGGCGGCTCGGGCTGCTGACAGTTCCCAATTGGTGGGGTACAGCGCCGTGCTGATGGGGCGGTCGTCCGTGTAGCCCTGTACCTGGATCGGATTCTTGAACGGCGCCAGAATCTTGGCCACCTTCTCCATGAGACCGAAGGCGGGATTGCTCGGCAGGGAATCGCCACTGGCGAAGAGCAGATTGGAGCTAAGCTCGATTTCCAGCCACATTTCACTGGCCTTGATGTTCAGCTGGTCGCCGGCGATGAGATCGCCGAAGGTGGCTCGCACGCTGTCGGCGATCTGCTGCAGCGGATCGCTGGGGGTGCCCTTGGCCGGTTGAGCGGCGCTCGCATCCATCACCGTCGGCGTCACGCCCGCCGGACGCTGGTCGCCGAGGGGGATGGGTTTGAGCGAGCGCTCTGGCTGGCTGAAGATGCCCGAGAGGCTGTCCGAGAGCACCTTGTACTTGCTCTCGTTCAGCGAGGAGATGGAATACATGACCACGAAGAAAGCGAACAGCAGGGTGATGAAGTCGGCGTAGGAGACCAGCCAGCGTTCGTGGTTCTCGTGTTCTTCGGGACGGCGACGACGACGAGGCATGCGGCGTCCTCCTAGTCCAGAAAACCTTGCAACTTCATTTCGATGGAGCGGGGATTCTCGCCCTCGCCAATGGACATCAAACCTTCCAGCAGCATTTCCCGATAGCGGGACTGTTGCTGAGCCAGCGCCTTGAGTTTGTTGCCGACGGGCAGCAACAGCAGGTTGGCGAAGCCGACGCCATAGATGGTGGCGACGAAGGCCACGGCGATGCCGCTGCCCAGTTGCGAGGGATCGGCCAGATTCTGCATGACGTGGATCAGGCCCATTACTGCGCCGATGATGCCCACCGTGGGCGCATAGCCCCCCATGGCCTCGTAGACCTTGGCGGCGGCGATGTCACGGTCTTCCTGGCCGTAGAGGTCCACTTCGAGAATGCTGCGCAGGGCTTCCGGTTCGGTGCCGTCCACCAGCAACTGCAGGCCCTTGGCGGCATAGGGATCGGCTTCGCGGGCGACCAGGGGTTCGAGGCCCAGCAGGCCTTCCTTGCGCGCCACGTTGCTCCAGTTGACCACCTTGCGGATGCCGCCGACGAGGTCTAGCCGTGGCGGCACGAACACCCAGGCCAGCATGGTCAGGGCGCGGCGCAGTACCGGCAGGCGGGTCTGCAGCAGGACGGCGCCCAGGGTGCCGCCGACCACGATCAGCGCGGCCGGTCCATTGGCCAGGGCGGTAAAGGAACCGCCCTCCAGCAGGTTGCCACCCATGATGGCGGTAAAGGCCAGCAGGATGCCGATGAGACTGAGCACGTCCACGCTCAATGCCCTTCCGGCCGGTGAACGTCTGGCGTCACGAACAGGCCTCGGTCAGGTGTCTGCCGATGTCGTCCAGGCCATAGATGGCATCGGCCAGATTGGCCTTGGCGATGGCCATGGGCATGCCGTAGATGACGCAACTGGCTTCGTCCTGGGCCCATACCTGGCTGCCGACCTGCTTGAGCATCCGCGCGCCTTCGCGACCGTCGGCGCCCATGCCGGTCAGGACCACTGCCAGCACCTTGTCGGCATAGGCCTTGGCCGCGGAGCCAAAGGTCACGTCGACGCAAGGCTTGTAGTTGAGGCGCTCGTCGCCGGGCAGGATCTTCACCATCCCGCGACCGTCCACCATCATCTGCTTGCCGCCGGGTGCCAGCAAGGCCAGCCCCGGACGCAACTGGTCGCCATCCTCGGCTTCCTTGACGCTGATGCGGCAGAGCTTGTCCAGACGCTCGGCGAAGGCCTTGGTGAAGGCCGCGGGCATGTGTTGGATCAGCACCAGCGGCGCCGGGAAATTGGCTGGCAGCTGGGTGAGCACCCGCTGCAGGGCCACCGGGCCACCGGTGGAAGTGCCGATCGCCACCAGGCGATAGTGCTTGCGCTTGGGCGGCGGCGAAGCCGGAGCCACGGGCGCATGCGCGGACTGGGCGCCGCTGGGCGCCGCCGGACGTGGTGCCGGGCGGGCAGCAGCAGGCGCGGCCGAGGCACCAGTGGGCACCGCCGGCGCGACGCTGGGGGCCACGGCGAAGCGCCGGTTGGAACGGGCGATATGGTGGATCTTCTCGCACAGCAGCTTTTGCACGCTGGCCGGATTGCGCGAGATGTCCTCGAAATTCTTCGGCAGGTAGTCCACCGCGCCGGCATCCAGGGCATCCAGGGTGACCCGGGCGCCTTCATGGGTGAGCGAGGAGAACATCAGCACCGGGGTCGGGCACTTCTGCATGATGTGGCGGACCGCGGTGATGCCGTCCATCATCGGCATCTCGTAGTCCATGGTGATGACATCGGGTCGCAGCGCCAGGGCCTGATCGACCCCTTCGCGCCCGTTGCTGGCCGTGCCCACCACCGAGATGTTGGGATCGGCCGCCAGGATTTCCTTGAGCCGACGCCGGAAGAAGCCGGAATCGTCCACCACCAGTACTTTTACCGGCATACGTTGAAACTCCTAACCTGGGGCGGCGCAGGCCACCCGATGGCGCCGAGCACGGGCCCGACGCCGCTCGTACCTGGCCGACTCAGAGCCCGCGACGGGCGTAGCGCTTGAGCATGCTGGGCACATCGAGGATGAGCGCGATGCGCCCGTCGCCGGTGATGGTCGCCCCGGACATGCCGGGCGTGCCCTGCAGCATCTTGCCGAGGGGCTTGATGACCACCTCTTCCTGGCCCACCAGCTGATCGACCACGAAGCCGATGCGCTGGGTGCCTACCGAGAGGATCACCACATGCCCTTCCCCCTGCTCGACATGGGCCGCATTGGGCACCAGCCAGCGCTTGAGGTAGAACAGCGGCAGCGCCTTGTCGCGTACCACCACCACTTCCTGGCCGTCCACCACGTTGGTGCGGGACAGGTCGAGGTGGAAGATCTCGTTGACGTTGACCAGCGGGAAGGCGAAGGCCTGGTTGCCCAGCATCACCATCAGCGTCGGCATGATCGCCAGGGTCAGGGGCACCTTGATGACGATCTTGGAGCCCTGGCCCTTGGTCGAGTAGACGTTCAGGGTACCGTTGAGCTGGCTGATCTTGGTCTTGACCACGTCCATGCCCACGCCGCGGCCGGAGATGTCGGAGATCTCAGCCTTGGTGGAGAAACCTGGAGCGAAGATCAAGTTGAAGCACTCGGTCTCGGTCAGACGATCGGCCGCGTCGCGGTCGAGCAGGCCCTTCTCCACTGCCTTGTTGCGCAGCAGATCCGCGTCCATGCCCTTGCCGTCGTCGGAGATCGACAGGAGGATGTGGTCGCCTTCCTGCTCGGCGGAGAGCACCACCCGTCCGGCGCGGGACTTGCCGTTCTCTTCGCGCTCGGCAGGGCCTTCGATGCCGTGGTCGACCGCGTTGCGCACCAGGTGCACCAGCGGATCGGCCAGGGCCTCGACCAGGTTCTTGTCCAGATCGGTTTCTTCGCCCACCAGTTCCAGGTTGATCTCTTTCTTCAGACTGCGCGCCAGATCGCGGACCAGGCGCGGGAAACGGCCGAAGACCTTCTTGATCGGCTGCATCCGGGTCTTCATGACCGAGGTCTGCAGGTCGGCGGTGACCACGTCGAGGTTGGACACGGCCTTGGCCATAGCCTCATCGCCGCTGTTCAGGCCCAGGCGGACCAGGCGGTTACGCACCAGCACCAGTTCACCGACCATGTTCATGATCTCGTCCAGGCGCGCGGTATCGACCCGCACGGTGGTCTCCGCCTCGCTGGTGGGACGCTCGGCAGGCGCTGCCGCCACCGCAGGCTTGGGCGCCGCGGCCTCGGCGACCGGCGTCGGCTTCGGTGCGGGTGCCGGCGCGGGCTGAGGCGCGGCGACGGGCGCCGGCGCTGCCGCAACGGGCGCAGCCACGGACTCAGCGGCTACAGCAGGACCACTGAACTTGCCCTTGCCGTGCAATTCGTCGAGCAGGGATTCGAATTCGTCGTCGGTGATCTCGTCACCACCCGTCGCGGCGGCTGGAGCCGCCGCAGCAGGCGCTGCTACAACCGGTGCCGCGGCCTCGTCCGCGACGAACTTGCCCTTGCCGTGCAATTCGTCGAGCAGGGCCTCGAATTCGTCGTCGGTGATGTCGTCGCCACCAGCCGCAGCCACGGCAGGAGCCGCAGCGACAACCGGCGCGGTGGCCGGTGCCTCGTTGAACTTGCCCTTGCCATGCAACTGATCGAGCAGGGCCTCGAATTCGTCATCGGTGATGTCGTCGCCACTGGCGGCCGCAGGCGTTGCCGCTGCCGCGCTCGGCTCGCTGCCCAGGGCATCGAGCAGATTCTGGAAATCGGCATCGCTCAGCTCCGGCTCGGCGGCCGCCGGGGCGGTCGGCGCGGGCGCTGCGGCCACGACCGGGGTGGCAGTCACGGGCGCAGCCGGGACCGGCGCCGGCTCGCTGCCAGCGGGCTCGGCCAGGCGGGCCAGGGCCGCCAGCAATTCAGGCGAGGCCGGGGTCGGCTCTTCGCGTTCACGGACTTGACCGAACATCTCGTTGACGGAATCCAGTGCCTGCAGCACCACATCCATCAGCTCGGCATCCACGCGGCGTTCGCCCTTGCGCAGGATGTCGAATACGTTTTCCGCGATATGGCAGCACTCGACCAGGGTATGGAGCTGCAGGAAACCGGCACCGCCCTTTACGGTATGGAAGCCACGGAAAATGGCGTTCAGCAGATCCATGTCATCCGGGCGGCTTTCCAGCTCGACCAATTGTTCGGACAACTGTTCGAGAATCTCGCCGGCCTCTACCAGGAAATCCTGGAGGATTTCTTCATCGGCGTCGAAGCTCATTCCTGCACTCCCCAAGAGGGTCTGGGTCAGAAGCCCAGACTGGATAGAAGATCGTCGACGTCGACCTGAGCGGCCACGACGTCTTCACGCTTATCGGCATGAATCTGCGGACCTTCACCCTTCATCGTCTTTTCTTTTCGATTCTGTTCGATCAGCGCGGTGTGATCGTGACTGAAGCCGGTATAGCGATCGACCTGGCTGGCCATCATCACCAGCTTGACGAGGTCTTTCTCGATCTGCCCGACGAGGTTGACCACGCGTTTGATCACCTGACCGGTGAGGTCCTGGTAATCCTGCGCCAGGAGGATGTCGTTGAGCTTGGACGACAGTTGTTCGGCGCTGCTCTCGCTGTGGCTGAGGAAGGCATCGACGCGCTTGGCCAACTCGCGGAATTCGTCCGCGCCCATTTCCCGGCGCATGAACTTCTTCCAGTCGGCATGCACGGCACGGGCTTCGTCACCGAAGTTGCCTACCAGCGGGGCACTCTCCTCCACCAGATCCATGGTCCGGTTGGCGGCGTTCTCGGTCATCTTCACCACGTAGGAGAGACGATCGGTGGCATCGCTGATCTGGGAGACCTCTTCGCCGGCCATGCCGCGCGGATCGATCTCGAAGTTGACGATGGCGTTGTGCAATTCGCGGGTCAGCTTGCCGACTTCCTGGTAGAGCCCCCGGTCACGCAGTTGATTGAGCTCGTTGATGACATGCACGGCCTGGGTGAAATCGCCGCTTTCCAGGCATTTCACCAACTCTTGGGCGTGCTGTTTGAGATTCGACTCGAAGTCGCTGAAGCTGTTGGAGCCAAGCTGATCCATAACGTCCCCGCGGCTTTCTTCAGCCGTTCACCCGCTCGAAGATCTTGTCGATCTTTTCTTTCAGCACCTGGGCGGTGAAAGGCTTGACCACATAGCCGTTCACGCCGGCCTGAGCGGCCTCGATGATCTGCTCGCGCTTGGCTTCGGCGGTCACCATCAGCACCGGCAGGGTTTTCAGCCGCGCGTCGGCGCGGACCTGACGCAGCAGGTCAATGCCGGTCATGCCAGGCATGTTCCAGTCGGTGACGAGAAAATCGAAGTTGCCGCTCTGCAACATCGGCAGTGCGGTGTTGCCGTCGTCTGCTTCGGCGGTATTGGTGAATCCCAGATCGCGCAGCAAATTCTTGATGATGCGTCTCATCGTGGAAAAATCGTCCACGATGAGGATTTTCATGTTCTTGTCCAAGTCGACCTCCGTCCTAATCCGCACACACGCCATGAGGCGCGTCTAAGCAATCGTAGTAGCCTGAGTACCAGCCGGTTAACGCGAACGCCATTCCGCCAGCCGCGCCCGCAGGCGTGCCGCGCATTGACTGTGAAGCTGGCAGACGCGTGACTCGCTCACGCCCAGCACCTCGCCGATTTCCTTGAGGTTGAGTTCCTCGTCGTAATACAGCGAGAGCACCAGACGTTCACGCTCCGGAAGATTGGCGATGGCGTCGGCCAGGGCCTTGCGGAAGCGCTGATCTTCCAGACCGCGACCGGGTTCGAGTTCATGCGAACCGCTCTCCTCGAGCCCATGCTCACCACCCTCCATGAGGTCGTCGAAACTGAACAGGCGACTCCCCATGGTGTCGCCAAGGATGCCGTAGTACTCATCCAGACTCAATTTAAGTTCGGCCGCGACCTCGGAATCTTTAGCGTCGCGACCCGTCCGCGCTTCCACTGCACGAATGGCGTCGGTGACCATGCGCGTGTTGCGATGCACCGAGCGCGGCGCCCAGTCACCCTTGCGCACCTCGTCGAGCATGGCGCCGCGGATGCGGATGCCGGCGTAGGTCTCGAAGCTGGCGCCCTTGCCGGCGTCATATTTGCGTGAGGCCTCCAGCAGCCCAATCATGCCAGCCTGCATCAGGTCTTCGACCTGCACGCTGGCCGGCAGACGCGCCAGGAGGTGGTAGGCGATGCGTTTCACCAACGGCGCATAGCGGTTGATGAGTTGCTCCTGCTGGGTACGTTCCGAGGTTTTGCTGTACATGCGAAGCCCGCTGGATGCTGTCATGCGTGGGTACCGATGGCTGGTTGCACAAGGCGCTCGACAAAGAACTCGAGATGGCCGCGCGGATTGGCAGGCAGCGGCCAGCCATCGACTTTCTGGGCCACCGCACGAAAGGCCAGCGAGGCCTTGGCACGCGGAAAGGCTTCAAACACGGGGCGCTGCTTCTGCACGGCTTTGCGCACCGCCTCATCGAACGGAATGGCGCCCACGTATTGCAGGGCGACATCCAGGAATCTGTCGGTCACCTTGGTCAGCTTAGCAAAGAGATTGCGACCTTCCTGGGGCGTCAGCGCCATGTTCGCCAGAACCCGGAACCGGGTGACGCCATGGTCGCGATTGAGCAGCTTGATCAGGGCGTAGGCGTCGGTGATGGAGGTGGGTTCGTCGCACACCACCACCAGGACTTCCTGGGCGGCGCGAACGAAGCTGACCACCTGATCGCCGATGCCGGCAGCGGTATCGACGATGAGCACGTCGAGGTTCTCGCTAATGTCGCTGAAGGCCTGGATCAGGCCCGCGTGCTGGGCCGGCGTCAGATTGACCATCGCCTGGGTGCCCGAGGCCGCCGGGACGATGCGGATGCCGCCCGGGCCGTGCAGCAGCACGTCGCGCAGCTCGCACTCGCCGGAGATGACGTCGGCCAGGGTGCGCTTGGGCGACAGGCCGAGCAGAACGTCGATGTTGGCAAGGCCCAGGTCGGCGTCGAGCAGCATGACGCGCCGCCCGATATCGGCCAGGGCCAAGGCCAGGTTGACCGACACGTTGGTCTTGCCGACACCGCCTTTACCGCCCGTGACCGCTATGACTTGGACGGGATGCATGCTACCCATTGCCTGATACCTTTGATTGAAATCCGTCACACTTTAGACCAAGTGCATTTGGCGTGCCCAGGCATGCGATGCACCACTACCGTTCGTCTGCGCTAACCGGCGCGGCGGGCATTGCTCTGATACAGGCCGGCCAGCATGCCAGCCATGGTTTCTTCGCTCGGCTCCTCGGGTGCCTGCAGGCTCACGGCGCGGCTTACCAACTGGTGGCTGCGCGCCGGATGCAGGTCGTCCGGGATGCGCGGGCCGTCGGCGATGTAGGCCACCGGCAGGCGCTGGCTGATGGCCAGGCCCAGGGCTTCGCCGAGGCTGGCGGCTTCGTCCAGCTTGGTCAGCACGCAGCCGCTCAGGCCGCAGCGCCGATAGCTGTGGTAGGCCGCCTTGAGCACCTGGCTCTGGCTGGTGACGCCCAGCACCAGGTAGTTGCGAATCTTCAGCTGGCGGTTGGCCAGGGCTTCGAGCTGCGCCTTGAGCGCCGGATCGTTGGCGGGCATGCCCGCGGTGTCGATCAGCACCAGGCGCTTGCGCGCCAGGGGGGCCAGGGCCTGTGCCAGGGACTGGCCCGGATCGACCAGGGTTACCGGTACGTCGAGGATGCGGCCCAGGGTCTTGATCTGCTCCTGGGCACCGATGCGGAAGCTGTCCATGCTGACCAGCGCCAGGCTCTGGGGGCCGTACTTGAGCACGTAATTGGCGGCGAGCTTGGCCAGGGTGGTGGTCTTGCCCATGCCGGCCGGACCGACGAAGGCGACGACACCGCCCTCCTCCAGGATCTTGGCGTCGGTGGTCTTGGCCAGCTGGGCGAAGTTGGCCAGCAGCATGCGCCAGGCATGGCGCGGATCCTGGATCTTGGCCACGCTGTCGAGCAGGTGCCGGGCCAGATCGGCCGGCAGGCCCATGCGCTGCAGGCGACGCCAGAGGCCAGCTTGCTGCGGACGGGTGGACTGCACCTGGGTCCAGGCCATGGAGCCGAGCTGGACTTCCAGCAGTTCACGCAGGCCGCTGAGCTCGCTGCGCATGGCTTCCAGGGCACGCCGGTCTTCCGGCGCGGCACTGGCGGCAGGCGCGGCGGCGGCCGGCTGGGGGGCGCGCGGCGGCGCGATCACCGGCTCGCGACGGCTGTCGGCGGCGCTGATGGCGCCGAGCAACTGCTTGTCCTTCGGCGCGGCCGAGGGGACGCCCGGCGCACGGATACTGAGGTCGGCATGGGCCTGGGCGATCTTCGCATGGGTCTTGCGCAACTCCGCCTGCAGCTCCGCGTTGGGCGCGGCCGGTGCCGGAGCCTGGTAGTCCAGCGCCGCGGTCAGCTCGACCCCGCCGGCGACCCGGCGGTTGCTGAGGATGGCAGCGTCCGGGCCCAGCTCGTCGCGTACCAGCTTCATGGCTTGACGCATATCGGCGGCGAAGAAACGTTTGACTTGCATGATCTAGACCTCAGCCATTCTGGCCAACGGTAGCGACGATGGTGACCTGCTTGTTGTCCGGAATTTCCTGGTAGGCCAGCACACTCATGTTCGGTGCCGCCATCCGGGCGAAGCGGGACATCATCCCGCGGATCGCACCGGCTACCAGCAGCACCACTGGCTTACCCATCATTTCCTGACGCTGCGCCGCCTCGACGAGGGAACGCTGCAGTTTTTCGGCCATGCCAGGTTCGAGGAACATGCCGTCCTCGGCGCCTTGACCGGCCTTCTGCATACTACTTAGCAACATCTGTTCCAACCTTGGCTCAAGGGTGATAACAGGCAGCTCAGGCTCCATTCCTACGATGTTCTGGACGATTGCGCGGGACAGCGCGACGCGCACGGCACCGGCGATGGCGGCGGGATCTTGACTCCGCGGCCCGACATTGGCGATGGCTTCGGCGATGGTACGGATGTCACGGACCGGTACCTGCTCCTGCAACAGCTGCTGGAGGATCTTGAGCAGGGTCGACAGGGAGACGATGCCGGGCACCAGTTCTTCGGCCAGCTTGGGCGAGCTCTTGGCCAGCACCTGCAGCAATTGCTGGACTTCCTCGTGGCCGATCAGCTCGTGGGCGTGCTTGAAGAGCACCTGGTTGAGGTGGGTGGCGACCACGGTACTGGCGTCGACCACGGTGTAACCGAGGGACTGGGCCTGGTCGCGCTGGGTGACGTCGATCCAGACGGCCTCCAGACCGAATGCCGGATCCTTGGCGGCGACGCCATTGAGGGTGCCATAGACCTGGCCGGGGTTGATGGCCAGCTCGCGATCGGGATAGATCTCGGCTTCGGCCACGCTCACCCCCATAAGAGTCAGACGATAGGCGTTGGGCAGCAGGTCCAGGTTGTCGCGGATGTGCACCGAAGGCATGAGGAAACCGAGGTCCTGGGACAGCTTCTTGCGCACGCCCTTGATCCGCGCCAGCAGCTGGCCACCCTGGTTGCGATCGACCATGGGGATCAGGCGGTAGCCGACTTCCAGACCGACCATGTCCACCGGGGTCACGTCGTCCCAGCCCAGCTCCTTGGCCTCGGCCGGGCGCTGCACGGGGGCCAGGTCCTGTTGCTTCTTGGCTTCGACCTCGGCGGTCTGCTTGGCCTGACGCTGGCGCTTGTGGATCAGCCAGGCACCGGCGGCGGCGGCGCCGCCCAGGCCGAGGAACGGCAGGTGCGGCATGCCCGGAACCAGGCCCATGGCGATGATGATGAAGGCTGAGACCGCCAGCGCCTTGGGCGAGGCGAACATCTGACGATTGACCTGCTGGCCCATGTCTTCCGACGAGGACACCCGGGTCACCATGATGGCGGCAGCGACCGACAGCAGCAGCGAGGGAACCTGGGCGACCAGACCGTCACCGATGGTCAGCAGGGCGTAGATGCGCGCCGCTTCGCCGAACGGCAGACCGTGCTGGGCCATGCCGATGGCCATGCCGCCGATGAGGTTGATGAAGAGGATCAGCAGGCCGGCGACGGCGTCACCGCGGACGAACTTGCTGGCACCGTCCATGGAGCCGTAGAAGTCGGCTTCCTGGCCCACTTCGGTCCGGCGCTTCTTGGCTTCGGCCTGGTCGATGATGCCGGCGTTGAGGTCGGCGTCGATGGCCATCTGCTTGCCGGGCATGGCGTCGAGGGTGAAGCGCGCCGACACCTCGGAGATGCGGCCGGCACCCTTGGTCACCACCACGAAGTTGATGATCATGAGGATGGCGAACACCACCGCACCGACCACGTAGTTACCGCCGACCACCACCTCGCCGAAGGCCTGGATGACCTTGCCCGCGGCGTCGTGGCCGTCCTGGCCATGCAGCAGCACCACGCGGCTCGAGGCCACGTTCAGCGCCAGGCGCAGCAGGGTCGAAACCAGCAGAATGGTCGGGAAGACCGCGAAATCCAGCGGCCGTAGGGCATAGACGCTGACGAGCAGGACCACGATCGACAGGGCGATGTTGAAGGTGAACAGCACGTCCAGCAGGAACGGCGGCATCGGCAGGGTCATCATGGCGAGCATCGCCAAGACGGCCAGCGGCACGCCCAGGTTGCCGCGCGCCAGACCACGCATGTTGCCCATCATCAGGGATTTGTCGACTTTCACACCCATTCCTCGCTTGCCGGTGCCGGCGTCACGGAAAGTTGACGCAGCGCACTGTTCGCAGGGGCTTGAGCAAGCTCCGGGCCAACTGCTCAAGACCTTGAATCAGCGAGGTTTTCCCGGGGGTGATACAGGACTGGTTACGGATCGCCTGAGCCGCTGGCTGAACCGCGGGCACAGGCCATGAGTCTGTCTAGGGACCCGCGCTAGCGCGCCTATCCGAGGAACATCACCATGAAAATCTGGACCGCGACGCTGTTGGCCACCTGCCTGGTCGGTACCGCCCAGGCGGCCGAATCCCTGACGATCCCGGTGAACAAGGTCACCACCGACGGTGTAGGCGAAAGCGTCGGCAGCGTGCAGGTGACCCGTTCCAAGTACGGTCTGGTCTTTACCCCCGACCTCAAGGGCCTGGAGCCCGGCATCCACGGCTTCCATGTCCATACCAAGCCCAACTGCGGCGCGGCCGAGGTGAACGGCACCCTGACCGCCGGGGGCGCCGCGGGCGGCCACCTGGATCCACGCAATACCGGCAAGCACAGCGCGCCCTGGTCGGACGACGGTCACCTGGGCGAATTGCCGGCGCTCTATGTGACCGCCGACGGCCAGGCCACCCAGCCGGTACTGGCGCCGCGGCTGAAACGTCTGGAAGAGATCAAGGGGCATGCGTTGATGGTGCATGCCGGTGGCGACAACTACTCCGACCAGCCCAAACCCCTGGGCGGTGGCGGCGCCCGTGTCGCCTGCGGCGTCATCAAGTAGGCGCCTTCCCCTCCTCATCCCGCCGCAAATCTGGCGGGATGGGCAGATCGGACAGCTTGGGCTTGCGCCCGCGCCCCGCACGGAACTGCCGGAGCTGATAGACATAGGCCAGGACCTGAGCCACGGCGACGTAGAGACCGGCCGGGATCTCCTGATCCACCTCGGTTGAGAAATACACCGCCCGCGCCAGTCCCGGCGACTCCAGCAGCGAGACCTGGTGCTCCTGGGCGATCTCGCGGATCTTCAGCGCGGTGAAGTCGCTGCCCTTGGCCACCAGTACGGGCGCCCCGCCCTTGGCCGCGTCGTACTTGAGCGCCACGGCGAAGTGGGTCGGGTTGGTGATGACCACATCGGCATTGGGTACCTCGGCCATCATCCGCCGCTGCGCCATCTCCCGCTGCATCTGGCGGATCTTGCCCTTGACCTCCGGCTTGCCCTCGCTGTCCTTGTACTCGTCCTTGATCTCCTGCTTGGTCATCATCAGCTTCTTGCGATTGCTGAAGATCTGAAAGGGTACGTCCACGGCGGCGATGATCAGCAATCCCAGGGCCAGCAGCAGGGTGGCATGCCCCACCACCTGCATGCTGTGCAGCAGCGCCTGCTCGGTCGGCAGCTTGGCGATCTGCAACAGCGCCGTGCGCTCGCTCATCAGCACCAGTACCGACACGCCGAGGATGATGAAGAACTTGCCCAGGGCCTTGAGCAATTCCACCAGGGAATTCTTGGAAAACATCCGGGCGATGCCGGACATGGGATTCATCCGGCTCGGCTTGGGCGCGAGCATCTTGCCGGAAAACAGGAAGCCGCCCAGGGCGATATGACCGATGATGGCGGCGATCACCACCAGGACGATCATCGGCAGCATCCCGATCATCGCCGCCTTGCCCGAGGCCAGCAGGAAGGTGCCCATGAAGCGCTCGTCCATGACCTCTTCGCGCCGCAGTGAGAAGTTGCTGCGCATCACCTCCAGCAGCTTGCCGCCCAGAAAGGCGCCATACATCAGCAGGCCGCCGACTCCCGAGAGCATGACCGCCACCGTACCGAGTTCGCGTGATCGCGGGAGCTGACCCTCCTCCCGGGAATCACGCTTGCGTTTCTCCGTGGGGTCTTCTGTGCGGTCTTCGCCATCGGATTCAGCCATGTGGCGTATCTCCTAGCGGGCTCGGGCGAGTTCGCGCAGCCATCGCAGCGCCTCGCTGGCGAGACTTTCATAATGAGAGAGGATATCGGCGGTACCGAGCCAGACAATGACCATGCCCAGCACCACGATCAGCGGCATGCCGACGGAAAAGATGTTCAGCTGCGGTGCGGCGCGGGTCATGATGCCGAAGGCGATATTGACCACCAGCAACGCGGTGATGGCCGGCAGCACCAGCAGGACGCCGGCGCCTAGGACCCAGCCCAGTCGTCCGGCGACCTGCCAGAAGTGCTCGACACTCAGGGTATCGCCCACCGGCAGGGTGACGAAGCTTTCCGCGAGGATCTCGAACACCACCAGATGACCGTTCATGGCCAGGAACAGCAGCGTCACCAGCATGGTGAAGAACTGCCCCATGACCGGGGCCGAGGCGCCGTTGACCGGATCGATCATGGACGCGAAGCTCAGGCCCGCCTGAGTGGAAATGATCTGCCCCGCCACCACGAAGACATGGAAGAACAGCTGCAGGCTGAACCCCATCACCGCGCCGATGAGGATCTGCTCGACGATCAATGGCAGCGCCTGGGGACTGATGGCGTCCACCTGAGGCATCGGTGGCAGGGTCGGTACCAGCACCAGGCTCAAGGCCAGAGCCAGGTACATCCGCACCCGCACCGGGACCAGGGTGGTGCCGATGATCGGCATGGTCATCAATAGCGCGGCGATGCGGAACAGCGGAAACAGGAAGCTGCCGACCCAGCCGCCGATCTGCGCGTCGCTGAGGGCCAGCATGGCCTAGCCGATCAGCCGCGGGATGTTGGCGACCGAGGTCTGGATGAATTCCATCAACTGCCTGATCATCCAGGGCCCCAGGACGATCAGCGTCAACAGGGTGACGATCAGCCGTGGCAGAAAGCTCAGGGTCTGCTCGTTAATCTGGGTCGCCGCCTGGAAGACCGCCACGATCAGACCGACGATCAGACTCGGCACCACCAGCACCGTTACCAGCAGCGCGGTGAGCCAGAGACCCTGGCGGAACAGGTCGACGGCGACTTCGGGGGTCATTTCGCTTCTCCACGCAAAGGGGGCACCGCTAGACGGTGCCGAAGCTGCTGGCCAGGGTGCCCATGATCAATGCCCAGCCATCCACCAGCACGAACAGCATCAGCTTGAACGGCAGGGAGATGATCATCGGCGACAGCATCATCATGCCCATGGCCATCAGCACGCTGGCGATCACCAGATCGATGACCAGGAAGGGAATGAAGATCATGAAGCCGATCTGGAAGGCGGTCTTGAGTTCGGAGGTGACGAAGGCCGGCACCAGGATCGACAGCGGTGCCTGATCGGCGCTGGGGATGTCGGTGCGCTTGGACAGCCGCATGAACAGCTCCAGGTCCGATTGCCGGGTCTGTCCCAGCATGAAGTCCTTCATCGGCACCTGGGCCCGGGCGATGGCGTCCTGGGCACTGAGCTGCTCGTTGAGATAGGGCTGCACGGCGGTGGTGTTGATACGGTCGAACACCGGCGCCATGATGAACAGCGAGAGAAACAGCGCCATGCCCACCAGCACCTGGTTGGACGGCGTGGTCTGCAGCCCCAGCGCCTGGCGCAGGATGGCGAAGACGATGACGATGCGGGTAAAGCTGGTCATCAGCATGACGAACGCCGGGATAAAGCTCAGCGCCGTCATGATCAGCAGGATCTGCAGGCTGACCGAATACTCCTGCTGCCCCTCGCCATTGGTACTCAGGGTGATGGCGGGAATCGACAGCGGATTGGCCTGCCCGGCCTGCTGCGCCAGCGCCAGGGGCGCGAACAGCAGCACGGCCAGTCCCAGCAACCAGCCCAGGGTACGTCCCAAGCCGGCCGGTAGACGCAAAGGGGTCATGGTTTCGCCTTGGGATCGCGGCTGATGAGTTCCAGCAGGCGCTGGGCGAATTCCGGGGCCGGCGCTTCCGTCTCGCCGAGCCGCACCGGCTCGCGCAGACTGTGCAACGGCGTGATGCGCCCCCCGGCGACGCCGATCAGCAACTGCTCCTGACCGACCTGCACCAGTACCAGCCGCTCGCGCGGCCCCAGGTGCTGGGTGGAGATCACCTTGATCAGCTGCTGGCCGCGTGGCCCCTGCTGCTGTACCCGGCGCACCAGCCAGGCCAGACCGAGAATCAGCGCGATCACCAGCAGCAGGCCGAGCAGCAGCTGGCCGAGCTGGGCCCCCACATCCAGCCCCGGTGAACTGGCTTCGGCAGCACGCGCGGTCAGGGGCAGGAGACCCAGCGGCAGGAGCAGACTCTTCATGGATCACCGCAGCTTCTTGATACGTTCCGTGGGGCTGATGACGTCGGTCAGGCGGATCCCGAATTTCTCGTTCACCACCACCACCTCACCATGGGCGATCAGCGTACCATTCACCAGCACGTCCAGCGGTTCGCCAGCCAGACGGTCGAGCTCGATGACCGAGCCCTGATTGAGTTGCAGCAGGTTGCGGATGGAGATATCGGTGTGGCCGACCTCCATGGAGATGGTCACCGGGATGTCCAGGATCACATCCAGGTTGGGACCTTCCATGCCGCTCACCGCCAACCCCCCACTGCTCTGACCAAATTCTTCCACCGGCGCCTTGGGCGGCTTGGGGGTTTCGACCTGGGTACCCTGGGCCATCAGGGCATCGATGTCGTCCTGGCTGGCGTCGCCGGCCTCGACCAGGGCCGCAGCCCACTCATCCGCCAGGGCTTGTTCTTCGGGGTTGTCTGCCATCGTCTGGGTCTCGTGCTACGCCGGGCCTCGGCCCGGACAAGAAAACGGTTGTCGCTCAGCGGCCGCGGCTGACCGGTTCGAGAATCTGCAGGGCCAGGTTGCCCTTGCGTGCGCCCATCTTGACTTTGAAGGTGGGCATGCCGTTGGCTCGCATGAGCATTTCCTCCGGCATTTCTACCGGAATCACGTCGCCGGGCTGCATGTTGAGGATATCGCGGAGTTTGAGTTGGCGCCGGACAACCGTCGCCTCCAGCGGCACGCGCACATCGAGCAGGTCCTCGCGCAGGGCCTTGACCCAGCGTTCGTCCTGGTCGTCCACGTCCGACTGGAAACCGGCGTCGAGCATTTCGCGGATCGGCTCGATCATCGAATAGGGCATGGTCACGTGCAGTTCGCCGCCACCGCCATCCAGTTCGATGTTGAAGGTGCTCACCACCACCACTTCGCTGGGGCTGACGATGTTGGCCAGCGCCGGGTTGACCTCGGAGTTCATGTATTCGAACTGGCAGTCGAGCATGGCGCCCCAGGCTTCCTTGAGGTCGACGAAGCACTGGTCGAGCACCATGCGCACCACGCGCAGTTCGGTGGGGGTGAATTCCCGGCCTTCGATCTTGGCGTGGCGGCCGTCACCACCAAAGAAGTTGTCCACCAGCTTGAACACCAGCCGGGCATCGAGGATGAACAGCGCGGTGCCGCGCAGTGGCTTCATCTTGACCATGTTGAGGCTGGTGGGGACGTATAGCGAATGGATGTACTCGCCAAACTTGGTAACCTGAACCCCGCCCACGGAGACGTCCGCCGAACGCCGCAGCAGGTTGAACATGCTGACCCGGGTATAGCGGGCGAAGCGTTCGTTGATCATCTCCAGCGTCGGCATGCGTCCGCGGACGATGCGATCCTGGCTGGTGAGGTCATAGCCCTTAATGGTGCCCGGCTCGGCATCGGTCTCGGTCTCGACGATGCCATCGTCGACCCCGTGCAGCAGGGCATCGATTTCATCCTGAGAGAGCAGATCTTGCACGGCCATGGTGTTACCTATTGCAGGACGAGATTGGTGAACAATACCTGTTCGATGGCAGTCTGGCCGGTCAGTTTCTTCGCCAGCTCCTGAACCTTGCTGGTGGCCTGCTGGCGCAGCATCTCCTTGCCCACCGGGGTAAGGAGGCTGTTGAAGTCCTGGCCGGAAAACAGCATCACCAGCTGGTTGCGGACCTGCGGCAATTGCGCCTTGAGCGCATCCATCTGCCCCTGGTCGCGTCCCATCAGGGTGACCGTGACCTGCATGTAGCGCTGACGACCCTCAGCGTTGTAGTTGACCACGAAGGCTGGCACCAGCGCCTGGTAGACCGCGGCGAGATGCACCGGTGCCGCCGGCGCGGCCGGCGCCGCGTGCTCGGGTTCGGCGCTCTTCTTGCCGAGCAGGAACCAGGTCGCGCCCACCGAGGCCCCGATGACCAGCAGCAGGGCCACGACGATGATGATGATGAGTTTGAGCTTGCCCTTGCCCTTGCCTTCTGCGGCTGCACCCTCTGCCGCAGGGGCCTGCTTCTTCGCCATAAGTACTCGACCGAATCCTGTGCTGCCCATCACCCTTGCCGAGTGACGCAGCTAACCTATTGATACGAAGGGGATATAGCAGGTGCGGCCGAGGCTGTCACCTGGCAGCCGGCGGCCTGTCACGCGTAGTAGTCGACCAGACTGCGCGCCGCGAGCGTGGCCGAGCCGCGCGTTTCGGCGACGTTCGCCACCGCTTCTTCCTCGCCACCACCTGCCACACCGCCTCGACCCCGACGCGAGCCGTCGTCCCGGCCACCCTGCTGCGACTGCTGCCAGGCCTGACCGGACGACTGGTCGGAGACGTTGACGTTAGCCAGGTTCATGCCTTGCTGAGCGAAGAGTTCGCGCAGCCGCTGGCTGCCATTGTCCAGGGCCTCGCGCACGTCGGCGTGGGGGCTGGCGAAGGTGACCTGGGTCTGGTCCTGGGTCATGTCGATGCGCACCTCCAGCTTGCCCAGTTGCGCCGGTTCCATCTGGATGTCGGCGGTCTTGAGATTCTGGCTGGACATCCACATGACCTTGTCGACCACCGCCTCGCTGAAGTTGCCGGCCTGCGGACTGAGCGGCTGGCCAGGCACAGTGGCGGTGACCGGGCGAGCCGTCGCCGCGGGCGTACTGAGCGCTTGCGACAGGGAGGTGAGTTTATCGGCAAAGGCCTCGGCCTTGCTCGGTACCGCCGCGTCCTGGCCATCCCCCTGATCCAAGACCGCGACCAGCGCAGCGCTGGCCGCCTGATCCGCTGCGGGGACGGGCGTACCATCCCCTGGCAACAGCCCCTGCAGCTGCGTTGCTGCCAAGTTGTTGGCGTTGGTGGCGGCCTTGTTGGCATCACCCTGAGCCTGAGGCAGCTGACCCAGCAGTTGCGCCAAGCCGGCGTCCGGCGCCTGCTGCTCGCCGGTCTTGGTCGCGGTGGCCGTTGCGCCAGCCGCCACTCCCGTGGCGGTTCCCGGAATGGCAGAGGCCAAGGCGCCGCCCAGCACCGCTGTCGGATCAGGGGTCTCGGTAGCGGTGGCGGTGGTGGTCGCTTCGGCAGTCGTCCCGGTCGGGGCCTGGGCGGTCGCCACCGGCACGGCTACCGGCTGCGGGAGCTGACCGGTCATACCGAACATGAACAGCGGATCCAGTACCGCATCGATCGGCGCCTTGGCGTCTTCGTCCTTGGCCACCGGCAAGGCCTTGCCGCTGTCGTCGGTGGCGGCTGCCGATTGCTCGCCGCTCTTGGCGGTGCTGTCGGCCTGGGGCTTGGCGTCCGCCGTGCGGTCGTCATCAGCAGCGCGTGGCGTCCGGTCATCGGCATCCCGGGCACGCCCGGATTCGTTCTTGCGCGCCTGGCTGGGCGCCTTGCTATCGCTGGTATCGCGCGGCTTTTCGCTGCGCGCCGGCTCCCGCGGCTGCTCCTGGGCAAAGACGTCGGCGAACCGCTCCTGCGCCGCCGGGCGATCCTGGGAAGGGGTCTTGGCCGCAGCTCTGCCGGTAGCGGCTGGAGAGGTGGCGGTATTCAGAAGGAAATCGGGCACGACTGCCATGGAAAGCTCCGAACGACGGGTTTTCGGATACCTAGCAAGTTACGCGCCAGCCGCAAACGCCAGCGCTTTGACGATTCAGCCGGCGTAGCGTTGCCGCTCGACCTTGAACAGGATGCGGACAATGGCGAATTCGCGCTCCATGGCGGAGATACCCATGGCCAGCTCGGCGGTGGAGGCCCGCCGCCGAGCGCCCTCCTCCACCTCCCGACACAGCTGCGCCAGAGGCGCTGCGCCCATGTTGCCGGCACTGCCCTTGAAGCTGTGCGCCAGCTGACGAACCTGCTCGGCATCAGCACCGATCACGCTACGCTTGAGCTCGGCGATACGCTCTTCGCAGTCGAGCAGAAAGGTTTCGATGAGGTCGACGTATTCCTCCTCCATGCAGTCGCGCAGGGTGGCGAGCGTTTCCGGATCGAGGTGGGAGGAAAACATCGGCATTCTCACTGACGGGGAGACAAGGAACGAGCGTCGAGGTCGGGGCTAGATATAGGTCGAACGGGCCCGCTGGGCGTACTCGTCCATCTGTTTCTGCTCGCGCTTGTCCTCGACCAGGCGCTGCTCCTGGCGATAGCGCTCGACCAGCTTGCGCAGGCCTTCGAGACGAGCATAACGCTCCTGCCACTGGGTGCGCGCCTTGGCCACCACGTCGCGGTGCCATTGGGCGTTTCGCTCCTGCTGGCCGATCGCCTCTTCCAGCTGGCTGAGAAAGCGCTGATAGCCGATCAGCCACTGCCCGGTGACACCACGGCTGCCATTGACCACCAGCCGTTGCTGGTAATCCTCGCGATAGCGCTGCAATTCCCCCAGCTTGAACTCGGCCTGGGCCAGTTGCTGCTGGCATTGCCCCAGGCGCTGAGCGGCGTCGCGCTCGTCGCGCTCGCTCATCTCCACCACCGGCCCCAGACGTTCGGCTCTGCCTTTCATGATCTATCAGCCTCCCAATACGGCTTGGAGATTGGCGGAACTCTGCTCCAGCGATTCGCTCTCGCGCAGGCCCTGACGCAGGAACTGCTGCATGGACGCATAGCGGGCGATCGCCAGATCGGTTTCGGCATTCCCGCCGGGTACATAGGCACCGACGCTGAGCAGGTCCTTGGCCTGCTGATAGAGCGACCAGAGCTGCTTGACGCGCTGGGCGTTGCGCAGATGCTCCGGACTCACCACCTGAGGCATGACCCGGCTGATGGACGCCTCGATGTCGATCGCCGGATAGTGGCCTTCCTCGGCCAGGCGCCGCGACAGCACGAAGTGACCATCCAGCACGCCCCGCGCCGAGTCGGCGATGGGATCCTGCTGGTCGTCGCCTTCCGAGAGCACAGTATAAAACGCCGTGATCGAACCCCCACCTTTTTCTGCGTTGCCGGCCCGCTCCACCAGGCGCGGCAGCTTGGCGAAAACCGACGGAGGGTAGCCCTTGGTCGCCGGCGGCTCGCCGATGGCCAGGGCGATCTCCCGCTGCGCCTGGGCATAGCGGGTCAGGGAATCCATCAGCAGGAGCACGTTCTTGCCCTTGTCGCGGAAGTATTCGGCGATGCGGGTGCAGTACATGGCCGCGCGCAGGCGCAGCAGGGGCGCATCGTCCGCCGGCGAAGCCACGACCACGGCCCGCTTGATGCCCTCCTCGCCAAGGATGTGCTCGATGAATTCCTTCACTTCGCGACCCCGTTCGCCGATCAGCCCGACCACGATGATCTCGGCCTTGGTCAGCCGGGTCATCATGCCGAGCAGCACGCTCTTGCCCACGCCGGTACCGGCGAACAGGCCGAGACGCTGGCCGCGACCTACCGTCAACAAACCGTTGATGCTGCGGATGCCAACGTCCAGGGGCTCGCTGATGGGTTCGCGCTTGAGCGGGTTGATGGTGGGACCGTCCATGGGCACCCAGTCTTCGGCACGCATGCGGCCCTTGCCGTCCAGGGCATTGCCCAGGCCATCCAGTACGCGGCCGAGCATGGACATCCCCATGGGCAGGCGGCCGGTATCCGGCACGGGCACCACCCGGGCGCCGGGGGCGATGCCGGCCAGGCTGCCCACCGGCATGAGAAAGGTCTTGTTGCCGTTGAAGCCCATCACCTCGGCCTCGACTTCCACGGGCTGGTAGCCACCGCCATTGATCAACCGGCAACGACTGCCAACGGCGGCGCGCAGGCCTTCGGCCTCCAGGGTGAGACCGACCATGCGCAACAGGCGGCCTTCGATCACCGGCTGCTGCTCGACCCGGATGGCTTCATCGTAACCGCTGAGGCGGCGTTCGAAACTCAGACGCTCAAGACGCATGGGAGGCATCCTCGATGTCGATGTGCAGATCGGCTTCCTGGGGCTGGGTCGCCTGATGGCGCTGCTGTTCGGCCAGCTGGGTCAGGGCCTGGGTCAGACGGGTCTCGATGCTGGCATCGATGACGCTGCTCTCGGTCTCGATCCGGCAGCCGCCGGGCATCAGGGTCTCGTCTTCGAGGATGCGCCATTTTTCCTCGTGGCGATCGCGCAGGGCCTTCATCAATTCAAAGTCCTGGGGGCTGACCTGGATACGGATGTTCTCGGCCCCCATGGGCAGCAGCTTCAGCGCCGTGCGCACCACCTGAACCAATTGACTGGAGTCTAGCGTGAGTTCGCGCTGGATGACCTCGCGGGTGATGTGCCGGACCAGCTGCACCATGCCGGCTTCCAGGGCCTGGTCCTGCTCGCCGATGGGATCGAGCAGATGACTCATCAGGGTTTCCAGGCTGGCCAGCCGGGCAGCCAGCACCGCCTCGGCTTCCTGGCGCGCCCTGAGCTGGCCAGCGTGGTAGCCGTCACGCTCGCCGGTGGCGAAGCCCTCGTTGTAGGCCTCCTGACGGATCGCCTCCAGCTCTTCGAGGGTGATCGGCTGGACCTCTTCGGCCGGTACCTCTTCGATCTGGGGTTCCGGCTGGGCCTCGGGCTCGGCAGCGGTGGGCGCTGGGATCACCTCGGGCTCGTCGAAGCTGTCGAAGGCTGGCAGGCGCCAGACATCGAAGGCTTCCAGGTCCCGCGCTCTGATCAGTTCGCTTGCCGCTTCTTTGCTCATTACCTGTCCGTCAGAAAACCGCTACTGACCAGACCTTAGCAAAGCACAGGCCAATCCTTGCAAGCCGTCAGACCATTTCCTCGCCACCCTTGCCACCGAGGACGATCTCGCCGGCGTCGGCCATGCGGCGGGCCACGGCGAGCACCTCCTTCTGCGCCCCCTCCACCTCGGAGAGCCGCACAGGGCCCTTGGCCTCCAGATCGTCGCGCAGCAGTTCCGCCGCGCGCTTGGACATGTTGCGGAAGAACTTCTCCTTGATGCCGTCGTCGGCGCCCTTGAGCGCCAGCACCAGCACATCGGAAGACACCTCCCGCAAGAGCGCCTGGATGCCACGATCGTCGACGTCGGCCAGATTGTCGAAGACGAACATCAGGTCCTCAATCTGCCCCGACAGATCCTGGTCCGCGTCGCGGATCGCCTCCATCAGCGGGCCTTCGACCGAGCTGTCCAGGTAGTTCATGATGTCGGCGGCGCGTTTCACGCCGCCCAGCGCGGTACGGGTGGTGCTGGCGCTGCCGGAGAACTGCTTCTCCAGGATCAGGTTGAGTTCCTTGAGCGCCGCCGGTTGCACGGTGTTCAGCGAGGAGACGCGCAGGACGATGTCCAGGCGCACCTTGTGATCGAAGTGCCCGAGCACCTCGGCGGCCTGGTCGGGATCCAGGTAGGCCACCACGATGGCCTGGATCTGCGGGTGCTCATAGCGAATCACGTCCGCCACCGCCCGCGGCTCCATCCACTTCAGGCTGTCCAGGCCGCTGGTGTTACCGCCCAGCAGGATACGGTCGATCAAGCCACTGGCCTTGTCTTCGCCCAGGGCCTGGGTGAGCATCTTGCGGATGTAGCCGTCGGCGCCCACGCCCAGACTGGTCTGATCGCCCACCACCTCGATGAAGTCGCCCAGCACCCGCTCGACCTGCTCGCGGTTGACGTTGCGCATCTGGGCCATGGCGGTGCCGACCTTCTGCACCTCCTTGGGCCCCATGTGGCGCAGGATCTGCGCGGCATCGGCTTCGCCCAGCGACAGGAGGAAGATGGCGGCCTTCTCTACCTTGGAAAGTTGCGCTTCATTCGTCGCCATTGATCCAATCCTTCACTACCTGGGCGACACGGCCCGGATCATCGTTGACCAGCTGCTTGATGGCGGTCAGTTGAGCGTCATAGCCCTCGCTCGGGCTCGGCAGCAACAGCGGTGCCGGACCGGCCAGGCTCACCTTGTCGTCGGCCAGATCGTCCGACAGGCCATCCAGACCACCGGCACCCAGGGCACCGGCACCACCGGCAGCGGCCAGGGCGGCGGCGTCCTTGGTGTTGCCGCCGGACAGATTCTTCAGCACCGGACGCAGCACCCCAAAGACTAGCACCAGGATGAAGAGGACGCCGAGGGCCTGCTTGATCACCCCCCAGAACCAGGGCTGCTGGTAGAAGGGAATGCTCTCGATCTCTTCCTGCTGAACCGGGGCGAAGGGCGCATTGATCACGCTCACGCTGTCGCCACGGCTGGCGTCGAAGCCCACGGCATCCTGCACCAGGCGGGTGAAGCGAGCCAGGTCTTCGGGGGTCCAGGGCTGATGGCTGACCTTGCCGGCCGCATCGACCTTGACCTGATCGTCCAGCACCACCGCGACGGAAAGCCGACGCAGACGACCCTGCTGCTGGCGGGTATAGCTGATGCTGCGGTCAAGCTCGTAGTTACGGGTGTTCTGCTCACGCTTGTCGGTCGGGTACGGCAGGGTCGCCGGCAGGCTGGTCTTGCTGTCGTAGATGTACTGGTCATTGGCGTCGCGCAGCGGCTGACCCGGCGCGATGTAGTTGGCGCCGCCACCCTGGGCACCGGCCTTTTCCGGGGTCGAGGACGGACCGGGTGGCTGGTTGGACAGGGCACCGGGCACGCCCTGAGCGCCGCCGCCGGAAGTCTGACGCTGCTCGCTGTTCTGCTGCTCGCTACGCAGCGCCGGCTGATCCGGGTTGAACTGCTCGGAGGTCGACTCCACGGCATTGAAGTCCACATCGGCAGCCACTTCGGCCTTGAAGCGACCGTTGCCCACCACCGGCTGCATGATGTTCTGCACGCGCTGGGTCAGGGAGCCTTCCATCTTGCGGGTGTAGTCCAGCTGCTTGCCGGCGATCGACAGCTCGGAAAGATTCTGCTGATCGGACAGCAATTGCCCCTTCTGGTCGACGATGGTGACCTGGGACTTGTCCAGTTCCGGCACGCTGGTGGCGACCAGATTTATGATGGCCATGACCTGACCGGCATCCAGGGTACGGCCGGGATACATCTCGACCAGCACAGAAGCGCTCGGCTTGCGCTCGTCGCGAACGAACACCGAACTCTTCGGGATCGCCAGGTGTACCCGGGCGCCCTTGATGCCGTTGAGACTGGAGATGGTCCGGGCCAGTTCGCCTTCCAGGCTGCGACGATAGTTGGCCGCCTCCATGAACTGGCTGGTGCCCAGCGGCTGCTCCTTGTCCAGTAGCTCGAAGCCGACATTGCCATCGGAGGGGGTGATGCCGGCTGCGGCCATCTTCATGCGCGCGCGGCCAATGTCATCGGACTTGACCAGCAGGGCGCCGGAATTCGGATCGACCTTGTAGCCGATGTCGGCCGCGCCCAGGGCCTGCAGCACCTGATTGGCGTCGAGACCATTCATGCTGGTGTACAGCGGCCGATAATCCGGCTGCTGGGTCCAGAGCACCACGGCGAAACCCAGGGCAACGCTGGCGGCCAGGCCGATCAGCAGCCCCATCTGCCGCAGCAGCGGCATGTCGGACAGGTTGTCGAGAAAGCTGAGACCCAGCAGCGACTTCTTGGGCTTGTCTTCAGCCTCGGGCTTGGTCGTGGGGACGGGGGCGTTGGTAAGAGCGTCAGCCATTTTCTAGACCGTCCTTAAATCGACATTTGCATGATGTCTTGGTACGCCTGCACGAACTTGTTGCGTACCTGGGTCAAGGCCTGCACGGAAACGCTGGCCTTCTGCGAAGCGATCATGACTTGAGTGAGGTCGACGCCACCCTGACCCAGCTCGAAGGCCTTGGCCATCTCGCCGGCGGTCTGCTGGGTCTCGTTGACGGAGCCCACGGCCTTGCTGAGCATGTCGGCGAAGCTCGGACCCTGGACCTGCTCTGCGCCGGCAGCAGGCGCTGCGACGGCTTTCGACCGGGCCATGGCTTCGGTCTGCATGGAGCGCATTTCCAGCATCAACCGATTGAACTCGACACCTTGAACCATTTTGCTCTGCTCCTCTGGCACGGGAAATTGACGCCGTACCCACTCGTGTCAGAGATAGAGCAATGCCTGTGCCAGATCCTAAAAATCCAGCTAAAACAATGGCTTGGTAAAAAGGTGCCGAGAACCGGTTAAAGTTTGCCGAAAATCAGTCGACGCTGAGGAGTTCGCGGTTACGCTGCAGCAGGGCCTTGCCGATGCCCTTGACCTCGAGCAGCTCGTCCACCGAGGCAAAGGCGCCATGGGCTTGGCGATGGTCGACGATGGCCTGTGCCTTGACCGCCCCGATACCCCGCAGCCGTTGCAGCGCGGTGGCGTCGGCGACATTGATGTTCAGCGGCGCCGGGTCGGCAGGTTTGGTCGCGGCAATCGCGCTGGGCT
Source organism: Pseudomonas benzopyrenica (assembly GCF_036884265.1). Taxonomy (NCBI): domain Bacteria; kingdom Pseudomonadati; phylum Pseudomonadota; class Gammaproteobacteria; order Pseudomonadales; family Pseudomonadaceae; genus Pseudomonas; species Pseudomonas benzopyrenica. The sequence continues at coordinate 3,361,118 of NZ_CP145723.1, forward strand.
CGCAAGCACCCGCCCAGGGACTGAGCAGGGCCAGCAACGTCACTATCCAGATGAATCTCATAGAGGAACCTCCTTGTTCCGCTGTTTGATTCGAGGAGCTTAACGCAAAGGATCAGGCGGTCAACTCACCAGCGACCCTGCCTGGGCGCGCTCGGTCCTGAGCGCCAGCAGGGTCTGGCGCACACCCTGGCGCCAGTCGCTGGGCGGGATAGCGAAATGCTGCTCCAGGGCGCTGGAATCCAGCATGGAATAGGCTGGGCGCTTGGCCAGGGTGGGAAACTCGGAGGTGGCGATGCCAGTGATCAGCGGCGCGCGCTCCAGCATGCCCAGCTCCTGGCCGGCATCGATGATGTAGCGCGCGAAGTCGCACCAGCTCAGGCCGCTGTCGCCACCGAAGTGATAGAGCCCGTAGGCCACCTGCTCGGGCTGAGCCTTAGCCTGGACGGCGATCTGCAACAGGGCGTCGGCGATATGGCCAGCATAGGTCGGGCAACCCACCTGATCGCTGACCACGCGCAATTCGTCGCGATCGGCGGCAAGTCGCAGCATGGTCTTGAGAAAGTTATTGCAGTGTTCGCTGAATACCCAGGCTGTTCTCAGCACCACCGAGCGCGGGCAAGCGGAGAACACCCGATTCTCCCCTTCCAGCTTGGTCATGCCGTAGACCCCGGAGGGGCTGACTGGATCCTCGACCTGGTAGGGCTCGGTCGCCGTACCGTCGAAGACATAGTCGGTGGACAGATGCAGCAGCGCGATACCGGCAGCGCCGCAGGCCTGGGCCAGAACTGCGGGACCTTCGATATTGCCACGGGCGGCGATCTCCGGCTCCTGCTCGGCCTTGTCGACCGCCGTGTAGGCGGCCGCATTGATCACGACGTCCGGCGCGAATCGCTCGAGATGGCTGGTTACCGAGCCTTCGTCAGCGATATCCAGAGTGGCACGTCCATGGGCCTCCCATGCCAGTTCTGAACGCTGAAGCCGGTCGGTCAGACAACGTCCGACCTGACCGTTCGCGCCGGTAACCAGTATCTTCATCTATACAGCTCCGCCAATCGAAGACCTTGTGCATCTTTGGCGGACAGGATGGGATCCGTTACCCGCCAGTCGATATTCAGATCCGGATCATTCCAGATCAAAGACCCTTCATCAGAGGGATCGTAATAATCTGTGCACTTGTATTCAAAATCAGCGGTTTCTGACAGCACCACGAAGCCGTGGGCGAGGCCCGGCGGTATCCACAGCTGGCGCTTGTTGTCTTCCGAGAGGATCTCGGCGACCACGTTGCCGAAGGTCGGCGAACCGCGACGGATGTCGACGGCCACGTCCAGCACCTCGCCGCGCACGACGCGTACCAGCTTGCCTTGCGGCTTGCTGCGCTGGAAATGCAGACCACGCAGCACGTTCCGGGCGGAACGCGAATGGTTGTCCTGGACGAAGGCCAGGGTGATCCCCGCCTGCTGGGCATAGCGCTCCGCCTGGAAGGACTCCAGGAAGAAGCCGCGGTCGTCACCGAAGACCTTGGGTTCGATCAGCTTGACGTCCGGGATCGCGGTGTCGAAGACCTGCATCAGTCCTGCTCCTTGCACAAACGGGCCAGGTACTGGCCGTAGCCGGTCTTGCTCAGGGCTTCGGCCTGCAATGCCATCTGCTCGCAGGTGATCCAGCCTTTCTGGAAGGCGATCTCTTCGAGGCAGGCGACCTTCAGGCCCTGGCGTTTCTCGATGGTCTGAACGAAGTGGCCGGCTTCCAGCAGGGCATCGTGGGTACCGGTATCCAGCCAGGCGAAACCACGACCCAGCAGGGAAACGTTCAGCGAGCCACGGCGCAGGTACTCGTTGTTGACGTCGGTGATTTCCAGCTCGCCGCGGGGCGACGGCTTGATGTTGGCAGCGATGTCCAGCACGTCGTTGTCGTAGAAATACAGACCGGTGACGGCGTAGTTGGATTTCGGCTTCTTGGGCTTCTCTTCGATGCTCAGGGCCTTGCCCTGCTCGTCGAACTCGACCACACCGAAGCGCTCGGGGTCGGCCACGTAGTAGCCGAAGACGGTGGCGCCCTTCTCCACGCTCGCCGCCTTGAGCAGCGTCTCGCTGAAACGCTGGCCGTAGAAGATGTTGTCGCCCAGGACCAGACAGACGTTGTCATCGCCGACGAATTCGCGACCGATGATGAAGGCCTGAGCCAGGCCGTCCGGACTGGGCTGCTCGGCATAGCTCAGCTGCATGCCAAAGTGGCTGCCGTCACCGAGCATGCGCTGGAAGCCGGGCAGGTCGGCCGGCGTCGAGATGATCAGGACTTCCTGAATACCGGCCAGCATCAGCACGGACAGCGGATAGTAGATCATGGGCTTGTCGTAGATCGGCAGCGACTGCTTGGACACGCCCAGGGTAATGGGGTGCAAACGGGTACCGGAGCCACCGGCCAGCAGAATTCCCTTGTATTTGCTCATGGCAATCGTCCTCTGAAAATTGACTGTTGCTGTCGGTCGGGCACGCCTGCAGGCGTGCCCGCGATAGGATCGTTAAACGGCGTCGCCGAGACGTTCGAGGCGATAGGCGCCGGACAGTACCCGCTGCCACCACTCACGATTGTTCAGGTACCAGGTTACGGTCTTGCGCATGCCGGTCTCGAAGGTCTCTTCCGGCGTCCAGCCCAATTCGCGACCGATCTTGCTGGCGTCGATGGCGTATCTCATGTCGTGACCGGGACGGTCCTTGACGAAGGTGATCAGGTCGCGATAGCGCTCGACGCCTTCGGGCTTCTGCGGAGCCAGCTCTTCGAGCAGGTCGCAGATGGTCTCGACGACCTGCAGGTTGCGCTTCTCGTTGTGACCGCCAATGTTGTAGGTCTCGCCGATCTCGCCCTGAGTCACCACGGTGTAAAGGGCGCGAGCATGGTCTTCGACGAACAGCCAGTCACGCACCTGGGAGCCGTCGCCATAGACCGGCAGCGGCTTGCCGTGGATGGCATTGAGGATGACGTGGGGAATCAGCTTCTCGGGGAAGTGATAGGGGCCGTAGTTGTTCGAGCAGTTGGTCACCAGCACCGGCAGACCGTAGGTCCGGCCCCAGGCACGCACCAAGTGGTCGCTGCCGGCCTTGCTGGCCGAATAGGGCGAACTCGGCGCATAGGGGGTGGTCTCGGTGAAGAGGTCATCGGTACCGTGCAGGTCGCCGTAGACCTCGTCGGTGGAGATGTGGTGGAAACGGAAGGCAGCCTTGGCTTCCGGCGCCAACTCGTTCCAGTAGGCGCGGGTCACTTCCAGGATGACACCGGTGCCGACCACGTTGGTCTGGATGAAGGCGGCAGGGCCCTCGATGGAGCGGTCCACATGGGACTCGGCAGCCAGGTGCATGACGACATCGGGCTGGAAGGACGCGAAGACCTGCTGCAGGGCGGCGAAGTCGCAGATGTCCACCTGGTGGAACTCGTAGCGGTCGGAGTCGGCGACTTCGGCCAGGGAGTCCACGTTACCGGCGTACGTCAGCTTGTCGACGTTGGCAACCTTGCATTGGGTTTCGTTGATAAGAAAACGTACCACGGCGGAACCAATGAAACCCGCGCCACCTGTTACCAGTACCTTCATCCTGAATCCTGCCTATATCGATTTGTACATCATCGCGCCCGTCGCTGCGGACGAGACATCGGAGGACGGCGCAGCCATCCCTGGCTCGGGTCACAGCCACAGCCATGCACCCAAAGACCTGAGTTAAACAGTGGCAGGAAAAGAAAGTTCAGCCTAGCGGTGGGAGGCTGCCGCTTCTGTGCTCGGCTTCAAATCCAGGCCAAGGGAAAGCGTGGACGGGATCACTCGATGGATCTCTTACCGTGCAGCCAGTCGACGATGTCGCCCTCTGGCGAATAGCCGGCAACGGTGTCGCGCAGCAGCTGCCGGACGCGAAGGTAATCACCCGCCTCGATCGCGCGATTGAGCTCGACGAGGGCGGTGCGGAAGGCATCCCAGGCCAGGAAATCTTCACTGGCGCGCATGATCTTCGGATGGGAGGTCGGACTGACATCGTCACCGATGAGCAACTCTTCATAGAGCTTTTCACCGGGTCGCAGCCCGGTGAACTCGATGGCGACATCACCATGGGGATTGGTGGGCGAGCGTACGCTCAGGCCCGACAGCTTGATCATCTGCTCGGCCAGCTCGACGATGCGCACCGGCTCGCCCATGTCGAGCACGAAGACATCTCCCCCCTCGCCCATGGCGCCCGCCTGGATGACCAGTTGGGCGGCCTCGGTGATGGTCATGAAGAAGCGCGTGATCTTGGGATGGGTGACAGTGACCGGCCCGCCCTTGCGGATCTGGGTCCGGAACAGCGGGATGACCGAACCGGACGAACCTAGCACGTTGCCGAATCTCACCATGGTGAAGCGGGTGCGATTGACCTGGTGGATGCCGTCGGCCTGACCATGCAGCACAGGCGCCGCTTCACGGCTGAGCGCCTGCAGGATCATCTCGGCCAAGCGCTTGGTACTGCCCATGATGTTAGTAGGCCGTACCGCCTTGTCGGTGGAGATCAGCACGAAGCTGGTCACACCGGCCTGGATGGCCGCCTGGGCGGCATTGAGGGTACCCAGCACGTTGTTGCCGAAACCCTCGGCGATGTTGTGCTCGACCATGGGCACGTGCTTGTAGGCGGCCGCGTGGTAAAGCGTGGCGACCTTCCAGTGTCGCATCACCTGCAGGAGCAGCGGCGCGTTGCGGATGGAACCCAGCACCGGCACCAGGGTGACCGGCAGGGCTTCGCGCTGGATATAGGCCTCCAGCTCGCGGTGGATGCTGTAGAGATTAAATTCGGCATGGTCGAGCAGGATCAGGGTGCGCGGCTTCTGGCCGATGATCTGCCGGCACAGCTCGGAGCCGATGGAGCCCCCTGCTCCTGTCACCATGACCACCTGACCGGTGATGCAGCGCGCGAAGAGTTCGGGCCGGGGGGTAACGGGATCCCGACCCAGCAAATCGGCGATGTCGACCTCCTGGAGATCGTCTACCTGCACCTTGCCGCAGGCCAGGTCGCTGATCCGCGGCACGGTTCTGACGTGCAGCGGATAGGGTTCCAGCAGCCCAAGCACTTCGCGCCGGCGTGCACGCGTAGCGGACGGTATCGCCAAGAGGATCTCCTCGGCGCCCGTCTCGTCGATCATCTGCTGGATGTGTTTGGGAGTGTAGACCTTGAGCCCGGCGATGATGCGATTGGCGATGCTCTTGTCATCGTCGATGAAAGCTACCGGACGCATGGCCCGGCCCATGCGCAGCGCCGCGACCAGTTGGTTGCCCGCCGAGCCGGCGCCGTAGATGGCGACACGGGGCAACTCGTCCGGCTGCTTGATGAAGGGCACAGTGATAGCGCGATACCAGTCGCCTAGGAAATACTGGCGCAGCGCGAGACGCAGGCCGCCGATCAGGATCAGGCTGACGATCCAGTAGTTGAAGATCATCGAACGCGGGACGATCTCGGGTAGATCGCGATACCAGTAAATGACTACCGATAGCAGCAGCGTCGACAACGTCACCGCCTTGGCGATGGCGATCAGAGCGTCGTTGCCTAGGTAGCGCATGACCGCGCGGTACATGCCGAAGCGGATGAACAGGGGAATGGCGATGGCCGGCGCAGTGATGAACAGCCAGGCATGCCCGCTGAAGGGCTCGATCATCTGCACGGAACCCAGGCGCAGATAGAAGGCCAACCAGAGCGAGAGCCAGATCAGCAACAGGTCGACCGCGACCTGAATGACTCGTTTTGTACGCCGGTTCAGCTTGACCAGATGGTCACGCAACATGTCAGTGTCCCTAATCCCTGAATCCGGTGGACTGCGCAGCCATGGCTACCTCATCGGTCCCAGCATGGTATCGAAGGGCCAGGCAAAGCAAAGGCCCATAGGCAAGCAAGAGCCCCAGTATGGCACTTAAAAGCCCCAGCCCCACCAGCAAAGCGATAGGCAGCAACCAGAACAGGTTGATGGCGAGCACCGCCAGGGTCACCGGGCGATGGGCCCCGTGCCGGCGCGACGCCCACTGGTAGGCGTGGGTGCGGTGGGCTTCGTAGGGCTTCTTGCCCCGGCTCAGCCGCCGCAACAGGGTCCAGGTCGCATCCACCACGAAGACGCCGAGCAGGATCAGCCAAGCCCAGAACAGCGCCAGGTCGGCCAGTGCCGCCTGCAACGACAGCATGCCGAGGATCAGACCGAGAAAACCACTGCCGACATCGCCCATGAAGATGCGCGCGGGCGGAAAATTCCAGCATAGGAAGCCACCCACGGCCGCCGCCAGCAGCAGCGGTGCGCCCAGCAAGGCGCCATGGCCGGTCACGGCATAGATCAGCGCCATGCCCAGACAGACGACGAGCGCCTCGACGCCGGCGATACCATCGATGCCGTCCATGAAGTTGTAGAGATTCAGCATCCAGACCAGATAGAGGACGCCAAGGGTCATCACCAGCCAGCCGGGCAGCCCCAGAACAGCAGACAGCTGCGCAGGAAGCGCGCCATAGCCGCCCAGCCACAGCAGGACAGCGACCGCCGCCAGGAAGTGACCCAGCAGACGCCAGCCGGCGCCCACGTGCCGATGATCGTCGACGAAGCCAAGCACCGCCACCAGCAGCCCCGCTCCTATCAGGACGCCACAGGAAGCCGGATCAAGCTGCCCCAGCAGCCGCAGCACCACACAGCCGAGCACGAACACCACGACGATCGCCAGGCCGCCGCCTCGAGGTGTCGCCACCTGGTGCGAACTGCGCGCGTTGGGTTCGTCGAGCAGGCCTCCGGACAAGGCATAGCGGCGCAGCACCGCCGTGCCGAGCCAGCTGCAGCCGCCGGCCAGGAGCAACAGGAGCAGCATCATTTCCGGCCCTCCGCACCGGCCCGTTGCGCGCCCAGCGCACGCAAGGCGGCGCGTGCCGACAGCGGGGGCCGCCAGCCCAGCAAGGTCTTGGTGGGCTGGATGTCGACCTGCAGCGACCCACAGAGACGCTGCGCCACCTCACCCCGCCCCAGCAACCGGGCGCCCCATTCGAGCCAGGCGGGCGGAATGGCGATCAGCCGGGGTTTCCGGCCCAGGCCTTCACCGAGGGCTTCGAGCAACTCGGCGGTGGAAAGATCGTCATCGTCGCTGACCAGCAGGATGGCACCTGCTGCCTTGGGCTCCGCAATGCACAGGATCAACAGATCGAGCAGATTCTCCAGCGCGAGCAGACTGCGCCTGTTGTGCCGAACGCCCCCCAGGGGCAGCGGTACGCCCTGCGCCAGGGTGTCCAGCAGACGGGCCACATTGGCCTTTACCCCAGGCCCGTAGATCAACGGTGGACGCACGATGACCACTTCCAGCCCGGTCTCGGCCATCAGCGCCAACAGCTGCTGTTCGGCAGCGGCCTTGGAACGCGAGTAGGCATCGGTGGGTGCGGGAAGATCGTCAGCGCGAAAGGGCTTGCCGGGAAGGGTCCAGTCGCCGTTGACCTTGATGCTGCTGACAAAGATGAAGCGACGGACGCCGGCAGCCTGGGCATCCCGGGCCAACTTGAGAGTTGCCGCCCGATTCACCTCGTCGTAGCGCGCCTCGCTGGCTGCACCGGGCTGCTCGCCCAATTGGTGGACGCGGGCGGCGAGGTGGATGACGGTATCCACCCCTGTCAGAGGCGCGGACCAATCGGTAGCGGCGGACAACTCGCGAATCACCGGAGTGACCTTGCCGTCGTCGGAGGCAGCTGCCACCTGACGTTGCGCCGCGACTACCGAATAGCCCTTGGCCTGTAGTTGCCGGACCAGGGCCGCGCCGACGAAGCCCCCCGCCCCTGTCACCAGAATCTTGCGTTCCATCAAGGTGTTGCGCCGTGCAGTCAGCCAGGAAAGGGCGCTTATGGTAAGACATTGCCCCGCAGGGGCCTAGCGACGCAAAACACAGGCATAAAAAAGCCCACCGAACCTGAGCGCGGCGGGCCGAAAAAACTTAAGAACCTTAGAAGGTCTTGGCGGAAGTCTGGACTTCAACGGCCTGGAAGCGCGCGGCCGGCTGGGCGACGTAGTGGCGCGAGAAACTCTCGACGCGCTGAGCGGGCTGCAGGAACAGCGCAACCATCCAGCTACCGGCCAGAGCGGCTACTGCCACGAAAGGGTGACCGAAGTGCATGCTGGTGAAGCAGGCGGCGATACCGATCCAGATGAAAAGATAGTGGCGCATGACAACTTCCTCACTCGGCGTGGACTACGAGGTCACCCAAGACCTTATGTGAAGGAAGTCTCATACAAAAATCGGAACCCGTCTACAAAAATATCAAAACGCCTTGACTTTTTTTGTAAACGTCAAAATACCGATAAAGACCTTATCGATAACGCTTTTTTGACAGCTTTGAGGAAAGCAAAAAAGACAGGAAAATCAACACATTGGCGAGAGACGACGAAAAGGCGGGAAACCAGCGACGGCTTTATGGCTCCAGCTCGTTGACCCTGTCCCTCAACTCCTTACCCGGCTTGAAGTGCGGAACGAACTTGCCGTCCAGCAAGACCGACTCGCCAGTCTTGGGATTGCGCCCGGTACGCGGAGCCCGATAGTGCAGAGAGAAGCTGCCGAAACCTCGGATCTCGATACGGTCCCCAGTGGAAAGCGCCTGGGCCATCTGCTCCAGCATGGTCTTGATCGCCAGCTCGACGTCCCTGGACGAAAGCTGCCCCTGATAGGAAACGATGCGCTCGATCAACTCCGACTTGGTCATGGATTTTTCCTTCGTTATCAAGCGGCTAGATCACCTTCAAGGACTTTTAGCACGCTGGCCGATTTTTGAAAAGTCAAGCTGGCGGCTTTGGCCTCCACAACTTTTTACGGGTCGTGACCACCCTACCCGCTTTCTTCCAGACAAAAAAAAGCGACCCCGAAGGGTCGCCTTTTACTCAAGCTCGAACTTAGTTCTGGCTTTCCATCTGCGCCTTGATCAGGTCGCCGATGGTGGTGGGGCCAGCAGCAGGCTCTTGCTTGCTACGCAGGGAGCTCATGGCTTCCTTCTCGTCGTCGACGTCCTTGGACTTGACGGAGAGGCTGATCACGCGGCTCTTGCGATCGATGCTGATGATCTTGGCTTCGACTTCGTCGCCTTCCTTCAGCACGTTACGGGCGTCTTCGACGCGATCACGGCTGATTTCGGACGCCTTCAGGACGCCTTCGATCTCGTTGCCCAGGGTAATGACAGCGCCCTTGGCATCGACTTCCTTGACGGTACCGCGCACGATGGTGCCTTTCTCGTTCAGGGAAGCGTAGTTGGAGAACGGATCGTCCTCCAGCTGCTTGATGCCCAGGGAGATGCGCTCGCGCTCCGGATCAACGGACAGGATCACAGTGTCCAGCTCGTCACCCTTCTTGAAGCGACGCACGGCTTCTTCGCCGGTTTCGTTCCAGGAGATGTCGGACAGGTGTACCAGGCCATCGATGCCGCCTTCCAGACCAATGAAGATACCGAAATCGGTGATCGACTTGATGGTGCCGGAGATGCGGTCGCCCTTGTTGAACTGACCCGAGAACTCTTCCCACGGGTTAGCGCGGCATTGCTTGATGCCCAGGGAGATACGACGACGCTCTTCGTCGATATCCAGAACCATGACTTCCACTTCGTCGCCGACCTGAACGACCTTGGACGGGTGGATGTTCTTGTTGGTCCAATCCATTTCGGACACGTGCACCAGGCCTTCCACGCCCTCTTCCAGCTCGGCGAAGCAGCCGTAGTCGGTGAGGTTGGTGACGCGCGCCTGAACGCGGGTGCCTTCCGGGTAACGGGCCTTGATGGCGACCCACGGATCTTCGCCCAGCTGCTTCAGACCCAGGGAGACGCGGTTGCGCTCGCGGTCGAACTTCAGCACCTTGACGTCGATCTCGTCGCCGACGTTGACAATTTCCGACGGATGCTTGATGCGCTTCCAGGCCATGTCGGTGATGTGCAGCAGGCCGTCTACGCCGCCCAGGTCGACGAACGCACCGTAGTCGGTGAGGTTCTTGACGATACCCTTGACTTGCTGGCCTTCCTGCAGGGATTCCAGCAGAGCTTCACGCTCGGCGCTGTTCTCGGCTTCCAGGACGCTACGACGGGAAACGACAACGTTGTTGCGCTTCTGGTCCAGCTTGATGACCTTGAACTCGAGTTCCTTGCCTTCCAGGTGAGTGGTGTCACGCACCGGACGGACATCGACCAGGGAGCCCGGCAGGAACGCGCGGATGCCGCTGACGTCGACGGTGAAACCGCCCTTGACCTTGCCGTTGATGACACCCTTGACCACTTCGTCGGCGCTGAACGCGGCTTCCAGGACCAGCCAGGACTCGGCGCGCTTGGCCTTTTCGCGAGACACTTTGGTTTCGCCGAAACCGTCTTCGACGGCATCCAGGGCTACGTGGACTTCGTCACCCACGTTGATGGTCAGCTCGCCTTGTTCGTTGTAGAACTGCTCGAGCGGAACCAGGCCTTCGGATTTCAGGCCGGTATCGACCACAACCCAGTCGCCATCGATCGACACCACGGTGCCGACGATGATGGCGCCCGGCTGCATGTCGAGGGATTTCAGACTTTCTTCAAAGAGTTCTGCGAAGCTTTCGCTCATGTTCATACCTGTTGTATGGATACCCGATGTATCCGGCTACCGCATGACCAGCCCATGCGGGGTGAGTGGTTACCATCCGGCTGCCGGGATGCGACTGGTTCCCGGCAGCTTTCACCGACGACTCGGATGAGTCTCGGCCTTCATCCCGCCAGGTCGCGTTCGGCGGCCAGGGTCAGGATGCGTTCCAATACCTGTTGTATGGAGAGATGCGTGGAATCCAGCTCGACGGCATCGTCGGCCGGCTTGAGCGGAGCAACGCTACGCTGACTATCGCGGGCGTCCCGCTCACGGATCTCTTCCAGGAGGGCAGGCAAGCTAACATTTTCGCCCTTCTGCTTCAACTGAAGATAACGCCTCTGTGCCCGTTCCTCGGCACCGGCGGTCAGAAAGATCTTCAGCTCGGCGTCCGGGAACACCACGGTGCCCATGTCGCGACCGTCGGCGACCAGACCGGGCGCTTCGCGGAAGGCTTGCTGGCGCTGCAGCAGGGCATCGCGCACGGCCGGCAGGGTAGCGACCTGGGAGGCGCCTGCGCCGACTTCCTCGGTCCGGATGACGTCGGTGACGTCCTCGCCTTCGAGAATGATGCGCTGGCCGTGTTCATGGCCGGCGAGGAACTGGACGTCCAGATGGGCCGCCAGCAGCTTGAGCGACTCCTCGTTGGTGTAGTCCACGCCATGGTTGCGCGCAGCGAAGGCCAGCAGGCGATAGAGCGCGCCGGAATCCAGCAGATTCCAGCCGAGCTGCCGGGCGACCAGCGCCGCGAGGGTGCCTTTCCCCGAACCGCCGGGACCATCGAGGGTGATGACGGGTGCGGTACTGCTCATGAGTGCCCCTCCGTAAGAGAATGATGGGCGGCGACCTGGGCGCCAGCCTGGGTACGACTGGCGAGGATGCGCCCGAAGTATTCGCGCGCGCCGCGCGCATGGGTCAGCACCTCCATGAGGAACTGACCATCGCCGGCCTGGATGGCGCCGCGCAGTTCATCGAGATCGGTGCGATAGGTGTCCAGCGCCTGCAGCACGGCTTCGCGGTTGGCGATGAAGATGTCGTGCCACATGGTCGGATCGCTGCCGGCGATGCGGGTGAAATCGCGAAAGCCACCAGCGGCGTAGTGGAAGATTTCGCGGTTCTCGCTGCGCTTGGCCAGGGAGTCCACCAGATTGAAGGCCAGCAGATGGGGCAGATGGCTGGTGGCGGCGAGAACCTGGTCGTGGTGCTCTACGGTCATGTGCTCGACATCGGCCCCTATGGCGCGCCAGAGCCGATCGACCTTGTCCAGATCGGTCGGCAGGGTTTCTTCCAGCGGCGTCAGGATGACCTTGTGGCGATTGAACAGCGCCGCATTGGCCGCCGTGACGCCACTGCGCTCGGAGCCGGCGATGGGATGACCCGGCACGAAGCGCAGCGACTGACCGGCGAAGGCCCGCCGCGCAGCGCGTACCACATTGCCCTTGGCGCTGCCGACGTCGGTGAGGATGGCGCCCTGCAGTGGCAGGGCCGCAAGATCGGCCAGCACCCGCTCCATGGCGAGAATCGGTACGGCGAGCTGGATGACGTCGGCACCCGGGCAGGCCTCGGCCAGCTCGGCGACGCAGCGGTCGACGACGCCCAGTTCGACCGCCAGCCGGCGAGTCTCCGGATCCCGGTCGACCCCGACCACCTCACGGCAGAGGCCGCTGGCGCGGGCGCCCTTGGCGAAGGAGCCGCCGATCAGGCCCAGGCCGACAACGACGAGACGTTCGATCAGGGGGGTGGCCACTTCAGCCACGACCCAGGACCTTGCTCAGCGCCGCCAGGAAACGGGCATTTTCCGCTTCGGTGCCGATGGAGACGCGCAGGAAGGTGGGCATGCCATAGCCGGCGACGGGCCGCACGATGACGCCCTCCTGCAGCAGCCCCTGGTTGATCGGCGCGGCCTCGCGCCCCAGGTCCACGGCAATGAAATTGCCACGGGAGGGAATCCACTTGAGGTCGAGATCGCGGAAACCGGCTTCCAGCTGGGCCATGCCGGCATCGTTGAGGGCGCGGCTGCGGGCCAGGTAATCGCTGTCGGCCAAAGCCGCACAGGCCGCCGCCTGGGCCAGGCTGTTGACGTTGAACGGCTGGCGCACCCGGTTGAGGACATCGGCCACGGTCGGCGAGGAGAAGGCATAGCCGACGCGCAGGGCAGCCAGGCCATAGGCTTTGGAAAAGGTCCGCGAGACGATGAGGTTGGGGTACTGGGCCAGGAACGCCAGGCCGTCTGGCAGTTTATCACCTTCGGCGTATTCGATGTAGGCCTCGTCCAGTACCACCAGGACGTGCTCGGGCACACGGGCGAGGAAGCGCGCCAGGGCCTCGCTGTCGAACCAGGTGCCGGTGGGATTGTTGGGGTTGGCGACAAAGACCACCCGGGTGTCGGCATCGATGGCGGCGAGCATGGCCTCGAGATCATGCCCGTAGTCCTTGGCTGGGACGCTGCGGCCTTCCGCACCGATGGCCAGGGTCACCAGGGGATAGACGGCGAAGGCATGCTCGCTGAACACGGCGTTGTAGCCGGGTGCCAGGTAGGCGCGGGCGACCAGTTCGAGGATGTCGTTGGAGCCGTTGCCCAGGGTGATGCCAGTGGCGGCCACGCCGAAACGCTCGCTCAGGGCCTGCTTGAGGTCGAAGGCGTTGCCATCGGGATAGCGGGTCAGCTCGGCCAGTTCGGCGCGGATGGCGTCGAGGGCCTTGGCGCTGGGCCCGAGGGGGTTCTCGTTGCTGGCGAGCTTGACGATGCTGGCCGGCGCCATACCCAGCTCGCGGGCCAGTTCATCGACGGGCTTGCCGGGCACGTAGGGCGAAAGTTTCTGTACGCCGGGAAGGGCTTGTGCCAGGAAATCGCAGCTCATGGAGACCTCTTCAACTTGCGATGACGACGGTCGGGCCGCCGAAAATGGGCGCCATCTTAAAGCCAAGGCGGGTCGCGGACCAATCGAAGTTGTGCCTGCGCGACGGAAAGCCCCTCGCTGATGGCGCTGTAACGACCCGGTCACGGGTTGATCGTCAGGGTCAGATCGAGGATCGCGCGCCGGTCGACAATCCGGCCTGGCGATGGAGATTGACCGCCAGGGCGATCATCAGCGTTGCGTTGAGCAAGGCCAGCACGTCTTCCGGCATAGTGTGCCGCTGGGAGGTCATGGGCCCGTCCTGGCGCAAGCGAGAGGCCGACCCCAGGGCGGGTCGGCCGGGAGCCGGTTAGCCGAGTTCGGCCAGCAGCTTCTCCCACTCCTTGGTTTCCTTCTTGGAAGGCGCACCTAGCAACTCGACCGCCTGGCGCAGGCGGAAGCGGGTGAGGTCCGGCCCGAGGATTTCCATGGCATCCAGCACCGAGACCGAACTGGCCTGGCCGGTGATGGCGGCGAACAGCAGCGGCATGACGTCGCGCAGCTTGAGCTGCTGGTGCTCGGCGACGGTCTGGATCACCGCGGTGATGCGCTCCTTGTCCCACTGGCGCAGGGCTTCGAGCTTCCACAGCAGCAGCTGCATGACCAGGCGGACCTGGTCGGCGGCCAGCTTCTTGTGCTGGAACAGCGCCGGATCCAGATTCAGGGCGCCACTGAAGAAGAAGCCGGCCAGTGGGGCGATCTGGCTGAAGGTCTCGACGCGCTGCTGCACCAGGGGGGCGATCTTGAGCAGGTACTCGGGATTGAGCGCCCATTGCTGCACCTCGGCGGCGAAGCGCTCGGGGCTCAGCTCGCGCAGCCACTGGCCGTTGAGCCAGGAGAGCTTCTCGACGTCGAAGATCGGACCGCCGAGGGACACGCGCTGGAGGTCGAAATGCTCGACCATCTCGTCCAGGGTGAATTTCTCGCGCTCGTCGGGCATGGACCAGCCCATGCGGCCGAGGTAGTTGAGCATGGCCTCGGGCAGGTAGCCCATGCGCTGGTAGAAGGTCACCGAGGTGGGATTCTTGCGCTTGGAAAGCTTGCTCTTGTCCGGATTGCGCAGCAGCGGCATGTAGCAGAGTTGGGGCTGTTCCCAGCCGAAGTACTCGTAGAGCTTGATCAGCTTGGGCGCCGAGGGCAGCCACTCCTCGCCACGCAGGACGTGGGTGATGCCCATCAGGTGGTCGTCGACCACGTTGGCCAGGAAATAGGTGGGCAGGCCGTCGGCCTTCATCAGCACCTGCATGTCCATGCGATCCCAGGGGATCTCGACATCACCACGTAGCAGGTCGGGAACGACGCAGACGCCCTCCTCCGGCACCTTCATGCGGATCACATAGGGCTGGCCGGCATCCAGGCGCTGTTGCACCTCGTCCTGGCTCAGGCGCAGGCCTCGACCGTCGTAGCGCGGGGTCTCGCCGCGCGCCTGCTGCTCGGCACGCATCTGGTCGAGTTCTTCGGGCGTGGCGAAGCAGTAGAAGGCATGGCCCTTCTCCAACAGCTCACGAGCGTACTTCCAGTAGATCTCGCTGCGTTCGCTCTGCCGATAGGGGCCATGGGGGCCACCGACGTCCGGGCCCTCGTCCCACTCGATGCCCAGCCAGCGCAGGGCATCGTAGATCTGCTGTTCGGATTCGCGGGTCGAACGGACCTGGTCGGTATCCTCGATGCGCAGAATGAACTGCCCCCCGTGCTGACGGGCGAAGCAGAGGTTGAACAGGGCGATATAGGCGGTACCGACATGCGGGTCGCCGGTGGGCGACGGCGCGATGCGCGTGCGAACGGTGGTCATCGGCTTTCTCGAAAAACGCGAAGGGGCAAAGGCGGAATGGTAGCAGCGCCGGGGTCGGCGCTGCCAGTTGGAGCAGGCTTACACCTGGACCAGGCGCTCGCGCAGCGCCTGGATCTCGTCACGCAGCTGGGCAGCGGACTCGAACTGCAGGTCGCGCGCCAGTTGCAGCATCTTTTCTTCGAGCTGACGGATGCGCTTGCCGATCTCGCTCGGCGAGCGCAGTTCGGCGGCGTACTCACCCTGATCCTCGGCGGCCTTGGCCACGCGACGCTTGCCCTTGGCACCCGGGGCCGCAGCGCCTTCCATGATGTCGCGAATGTCCTTCTTGATGCCCTGGGGCACGATGCCGTGCTCTTCGTTGAAGGCCAGCTGCTTGTTGCGCCGGCGTTCGGTCTCGTCGATGGCCCGCTGCATGGAGCCGGTCATGTTGTCGGCATAGAGGATGGCCTTGCCGTTGAGGTTACGTGCCGCCCGGCCGATGGTCTGGATCAGCGAGCGCTCGGAACGCAGGAAGCCTTCCTTGTCGGCGTCGAGCACCGCCACCAGGGAGACCTCGGGCATGTCCAGGCCTTCGCGCAAGAGGTTGATGCCCACCAGGACGTCGAAGGTGCCCAGGCGCAGGTCGCGGATGATCTCCACCCGCTCCACGGTGTCGATGTCCGAGTGCAGGTAGCGCACCCGTACGTCGTGGTCGGCCAGGTAGTCGGTGAGGTCCTCGGCCATGCGCTTGGTCAGGGTGGTGCAGAGCACCCGCTCTTCCTGGGCCACGCGCAGGCGGATCTCGGAGAGCAGATCGTCCACCTGGGTGGTGGCCGGACGGATCTCGATGATGGGGTCGACCAGGCCGGTGGGGCGCACCACCTGCTCGACCACGCGGCCGGCGTGTTCTTCCTCATAGGGACCGGGGGTCGCCGAGACAAAGATGGTCTGGGGCGCACCGGCTTCCCACTCCTCGAACTTGAGCGGCCGGTTGTCCAGCGCCGAGGGCAGGCGGAAGCCGTATTCCACCAGGGTTTCCTTGCGCGAGCGGTCACCCTTGAACATGGCGCCGATCTGCGGAACGGTGACGTGGGATTCGTCGATTACCAGCAGGGCATTGCTCGGCAGGTAGTCGTAGAGAGTGGGGGGCGGCTCGCCCGGACCACGCCCGGACAGGTAGCGGCTGTAGTTCTCGATGCCGTTGCAATAGCCCAGTTCGAGGATCATCTCCAGGTCGAAGCGAGTGCGCTGCTCCAGCCGCTGCGCTTCGAGCAGACGATTCTGGCTGCGCAGCCATTCGAGGCGGTCGGCGAGCTCCAGCTTAATGTTCTCGATGGCGCCCAGCAGGGTCTCGCGCGGCGTGGCGTAGTGGGTCTTGGGATAGAAGGTGAAGCGCGGCAGTTTGCGGATCACCTCGCCGGTCAGCGGATCGAAGGCCGACAGACTCTCCACCTCGTCGTCGAACAGCTCGATACGCACCGCTTCCAGATCGGATTCCGCCGGGAAGATGTCGATGACGTCGCCACGTACCCGGAAGGTGGCACGGGCGAATTCCATGTCGTTGCGGCTGTATTGCAACTCGGCCAGCCGACGCAGGATGGTGCGCTGGTCGATGCGGTCGCCGCGATCCAGGTGCAGGACCATCTTCAGGTAGGCCTCGGGACTGCCCAGGCCGTAGATGGAGGATACCGAGGCGACGATGATGGCGTCCTTGCGCTCCAGCAAGGCCTTGGTGGCGGACAGGCGCATCTGCTCGATGTGGTCGTTGATGGACGAGTCCTTCTCGATGAAGGTGTCCGACGAGGGCACATAGGCTTCCGGCTGGTAGTAGTCGTAGTAGGAGACGAAGTACTCCACCGAGTTGTTCGGGAAGAAGGCCTTGAATTCGCCATAGAGCTGCGCGGCCAGGGTCTTGTTCGGCGCCAGCACCATGGTCGGGCGCTGCACCTGGGCGATGACATTGGCGATGCTGAAGGTCTTGCCCGAGCCGGTCACGCCGAGCAGGGTCTGGTGCGACAGGCCTGCCTCCAGGCCTTCCACCATCTGGCGAATGGCTTCGGGCTGGTCGCCGGCCGGGGTGTAGCGGGTGGAGAGCTGGAATGCGGACATGGCTGCCTCAGTAGCGCGAAAATGCACGGACACCACCGCACTGACGCAAGGCCAGGGCGGTGTGGGCGAGGAAAAAGCTGGAAGCCCCTAAATGAGGTCGCATGCGCCCCTTTGCAATCCGCCCGCAGCGCCGCACGTCAGGAAATCTCCTGCCGAGGTCGGGTCGCGATGGTGCCTGCAGGGGGCTATACTCCTGGTTCCTAAGCGTTCCGCCCTTCCTTTCACCCCTCATTCGAGCCCCTGCCCCATGAGTTTGTTCTCCGCCGTCGAAATGGCACCCCGCGACCCCATCCTTGGCCTGAACGAGGCCTATAACGCCGACGCCCGTCCGCACAAGGTCAATCTGGGCGTGGGGGTCTACTACGACGAGCAGGGCCGCATTCCGCTGTTGCGCGCCGTGGCCGAGGCCGAGCAGCAGCGCGTGGCCGCCCAGGCACCGCGTGGCTACCTGCCCATCGAGGGCATCGCCGCCTATGACCAGGCCGTCCAGCACCTGCTGTTCGGCGCCGAGTCGAGCCTGGTGCGCGAAGGCCGCGCCATCACCGTGCAGGCCGTTGGCGGCACCGGTGCACTGAAGATCGGCGCCGACTTCCTCAAGCGGCTGCTGCCGGATGCCGTGGTCGCCATCAGTGACCCGAGCTGGGAAAACCACCGCGCGCTGTTCGAGGGCGCCGGCTTTCCCGTGCAGAACTATCGCTACTACGACGCCGCCAGCAATGGCCTGAACCGCGCAGGTTTCCTGGCCGATCTCCAGGCATTGCCGGAGCGCTCGGTGGTGGTGCTGCATGCCTGCTGCCACAACCCCACCGGCGTCGATCTGCAGCCGGCCGACTGGCAGGCGGTGCTGGACGTGGTCAAGGCGCGCAACCTGGTGCCCTTCCTCGACATCGCCTACCAGGGCTTTGGCGACGGCATTGAGGAAGACGCCCAGGCGGTACGCCTGTTCGCCGACTCCGGCCTGACCTTCCTGGTCTCCAGCTCCTTCTCCAAGTCCTTCTCGCTGTATGGCGAGCGGGTCGGCGCCCTGACCCTGGTCAGCGAGAGCCGCGAGGAAAGCGCCCGGGTGCTGTCCCAGGTCAAGCGGGTGATCCGCACCAACTACTCCAACCCGCCGACCCATGGCGCCACCATCGTCGCCAGTGTGCTGAGCAATCCCGAGCTGCGCGCCCTCTGGGAAGCCGAACTGAGCGAGATGCGCCAGCGCATCCGCACCATGCGCAACGCCCTGGTGGAAGGCCTGGCCGCGGCTGGCGCTACCCGCGACTTCGCCTTCGTCAACGCCCAGCGCGGCATGTTCTCCTACTCCGGCCTCACCGCCGAGCAGGTCGAGCGGCTGAAGAGCGAATTCGGCATCTATGCGGTCAGTACCGGACGCATCTGTGTGGCCGCGTTGAACGAGCGCAATCTGCCGCCCACCATCCAGGCCATCGCCGCGGTATTGCAGGGCTGACGACGAGCTTTCGGCGGCCCGTTTTTCTGATGCCACCGATGCTTGACTTCCCGTTATCTATCAGTAAGATACGCCCCGTTGTTCCGCGATAGCTCAGTCGGTAGAGCAAATGACTGTTAATCATTGGGTCCCTGGTTCGAGTCCAGGTCGCGGAGCCAAAATCTGAAAAAGCCCGTAGCGGGCGACCGCTACGGGCTTTTTCATGGGCGCGATTTGGTCAGCGCCACAGCTGTCGAGTGCTTAGACAGGATTCATTTGAGCACCGGGCGCTGGGCAACTGCGGTGCAACGCCTCCAGATCCCAGGGTTTGGGCAGAAAGGTCGCCCGCGCCGCGCGAGCAGGGTTGTCGTCGCAATAGCCCGAGGTGATGACGATGGGCAGGTGGGCCTGACGGCCACGCGCCTGGAGTGCCAGATCCACACCACTTAGAAGGCCTGGCATCCGCACATCGGTAAAGAGCAGATCCAGCTTGGGCTGCGCTTCCTGCAAGAAGGCACAGGCGGCATCCGCGCTGCCAAAGGCATACACCTGATAACCCCAGCCTTCGAAGAGCTCCTGCAACAGCTCGCGCAGAACAGGCTCATCCTCGGCGACTAGCACACGCTGGCGATTCATGAGCGGATCCTGTGATTGAAAGATTGCAATCGTTTGACCATAGCAATCCACTAGCGTCCTGAGCTGTACGACCAAGGGCACTGTTGTACAAGAAACATACTTTACCGATTAGCGAGCGGGGGAAACGGCCGAGGCAGTCCAACTCTTGTACAGGCTGCCGCCGTCGGACCGGGCAAAGCCACCTTTGGTGCGCTCATCCCCCTAAGCGAGACCGCTATGCGTTAAGCTTGCGCCGCCGTTGTCTACCCCACAGGTTAGAGCCTTGGATCCTTCGTCTCGTCGTCATTGGATCAGCGATCTCAGCAGCAGGATCCGCGCTCGCCCGGTACTGGCCTACGGCCTCGCGCTGCTGGCGTTCGCCCTGGCCCTGGCGGCACGCTTCGCCCTGGTGGACGTCCTGCTGCAGGGCTTTCCCTACCTCACCTTCTTTCCCGCCGTCATCCTGACCACCTTCTTCTGCGGCAGCCGCGCCGGCACCCTGTGCGCCGTGCTGTCCGGGTTGGCCGCCTGGTACTTCTTCATTCCTCCGGGCTGGACCTTCGATGTCGGCGCCCAGGGCTTTCTGGCCCTGGCCTTCTACGTGGTCATCGTCGGTGTGGACATCGCCCTGATCCACTACATGCATAGAGCAAGCGCCCGACTGCGCGCGGAGCAGCAGGTGATCCACGACCTCTACGACGTCCAGACGACGATGTTCCAGGAGTTGCAGCACCGGGTAGCCAACAACATCCAGTTCATCGCCTCGTTGCTCATGCTGCAGCAACTCAAGTTGCCCGGCGACAGCCAGGCGTCCCAAGCCCTGGAAGAGGCGCGTTCGCGACTGGAGAGCATTTCGCGCATCCACCGGCGACTGCACGATCCGGCCGACGCCGCGCAGCCAGTGGCCCATCACCTGCAGCTGCTGACCAATGACCTGCTGGCCGCCGCGGGACAGGCCAACGTCTCCTGCGCCATCACTGCCGAGCCGCTGAATTTCGACCTTCCCCGCCTGACCACCCTGTCGATGCTGGTGGCCGAGGTGGTGACCAACTCCCTCAAGCACGCCTTTGACGCCAGCCAGCGTGGGCTGATCAGCATCAGCCTGCAACGCGACGACGATCAGCGACTGCTGTTGCGCATCGCCGACAATGGTCGGGGCATGCCGCAGCAGTTCAATCCGCGCACCAGCCAGCGCCTGGGCTTCAAGATCATCAACAGCCTGGCCGAACAGCTCGGCGGCGAAGCCCGCTATCGCAACGACAATGGCACCGTGGTCGAGGTGCAGCTGGCCGCCTAGTGCAACGGCCTCAGACACCCGGGTGCGGCTAAAACCCTATACAATGCGCGGCTTTTCCAGCCAGGTGTCCTTCGCCATGACCGCTCTGCCGCCCTGCCCCCTCTGTGCTTCCGAATACACCTACGCCGACGGCGCTCAGCTGATCTGTCCGGAGTGCGCCCACGAATGGACGCCCGGTGACACCGGTGCCACGGATGAAGCCAAGGTGATCCGCGATGCGGTCGGCAATACCCTGCAGGACGGCGACACCGTCAGCGTGATCAAGGATCTCAAGGTCAAGGGCTCGTCCCTGGTGGTCAAGGTCGGCACCAAGGTCAAGAACATCCGCCTGGTCGATGGCGATCACGACATCGACTGCAAGATCGAGGGCATAGGTGCGATGAAGCTCAAATCCGAGTTCGTCAAAAAGGTCTGATCGTCGTGCCGGGGTGTTCCCTGGCGGAGCGATGGCCTACCCTTGAGGCTCTTTTCCTCCTGCCAAGGACTCTCCATGTCTTATCGCTTTCTCCGCCCGGCCCTGTTCCTCGCGCCCCTGCTGCTCGCCGGCCAGGCCTTCGCCCAGTCGGCGCCTGCCAACGCCCAGGAACCCCAGCCGTCGGTCACGGAGAAATATGGCGACTGGCAGGTGATCTGCCGCATCGCCCGTAATGCGGACCGTTCCGTACAGCTGTGCGCCATCACCCAGCAGAAGGACAGCGCCAAGGGCCAGCGCATGCTGGTCACCGAGCTGCGCCCCAATCGCGAAGGCGTGGACGGCATCCTGGTGCTGCCCTTCGGCGTGGCGGTGACCAAGCCGATCTCGCTGCAGATCGACAAGCGCAGCCTGGAGAATCGGCCCTTCCATACCTGCATCCCCCAGGGCTGCGTGGTGCCGGTGGAATTCGTCGGTGACGTCTTCAAGCAGCTGCAGCGCGGTGGGCGCCTGACCGTGACCACCCCGGTCGCCAACGGCGAGACCGCCAGCGAAAGCCTGTCGCTCAAGGGCTTCTCCAAGGCCTATGACCGCGCCAAGGAACTGACCAAGCCGCTGTGATCGCTACTGCACCGGCAGGAAGTTGATGAACAGCAGGCTCTGGGCGTAGTTGACGCCGATGCGCCGGTAGCGCTCGTCCAGCAACTGGGCGAGCAGGTCCAGGCGAGCGACGATCTTGCCGAACTCGGTGGCGAAGCTGAGGTTGCTGCCCTCCTCCGAGATCTCGTTGGCGAACAGCAGGGGCTCGCCCTCGGCGTTCTTGCGCTGGCCGAGCAGCCAGGTGGCCTTCTCGATGTTACGGGCGGCATTGTTGACGAAGCGCGCATTCACCACATCGGTGATGTAGAACTCGGTGCGATTGCCGTGGGCGGCGATGATCATGCTGCCGATGGCATAGATGAAGGCACCGACGCGGTCACCCTGATAATCTTCACCCAGCACGTAGCTCAGGGCCGCCACTTCCTTGCGTCCGCCCAGTGCCGGCAGGCTGCGTCGCTGCTCGATGGCCGTGCGAATCTCCCGCTCGGCGCTGGCGGCATCGGGCAGCCCGGTCTTCTTCCATTCGGCCGGATTGCGCAGGTAGAGCTTGTTCATCAGCCGATAGAGACTCTGCAGATTAGCCTGCATGGCGAGGGTGGCCATGCGGTCGGAACTGGTCTGCAGGAATTCGCTGGGGCGGGTCTTGCCGAATTGCCGGGCGATGTCCTGAGCGGACTGGCTGCTACAGCCGGTCAGACTCGCGAGCAGGAGGCCAATCACACACCCGAGACGGGCGACGGCTGTGAAGGTAGGGGCAGGCATGGAAGCTTCGGCAATGGAGGGCAGCCGAAGGGTAAAGCCTTCCCTGGCCGGCCTGCTGTGCGGCAGGCCAAGGAATGGGTTTTTCTAACGCTCAGTCGTTGCTGCGGAAAACGAATAGCCGTGCCGCCTCACTGCCACGGGTGAAGATGCAGGCATTGTTATCGGATGTAGCTCCCACCATTGATATCAAGAGTTGCGCCGTTTAATGAGCGCTGCGAAGTCCGTAGAACAAAGGCTACCAACTCGGCAAGTTCTTCTAGGGCAACAGCCCGGCCTATCGGAATATCCCGCGTCACAGCTTGTTGACCATGAATAGCCATGAAGCTTTCTGCCATTTCGGTACCCACCCAGCCAGGCGCTATAGCTACAGCAGTGATCCCGTCAGCGCCGAATGAGGTAGCAATGGATTTGGTCAGATTGATAAGTGCCGCTTTCGACGCCCCATACTGCATGGCGTCAGCGGAATAGCCCCGCTGCCCGGCCCGGCTTGCCATATTTACAATACGGCCACCTCCATTCGACCTGAAATGGATTATGGCCTCCTTGCATAGGTCCGCAGCGGCAAAGAAATTGATCTGAAACTCTCTCCGCCAAGTCCTCTGCCATTCCGCAGGGGCAGCCTCCACCGAAACCTCGTTGCGGACACCTGCATTGTTCACCAAGGCATCTATATGACGCGTGATCGCCATAGATTGGTGCCACAACTCGAGAGGCCCACCCTCGGTTCCTAGGTCGCCACAAACGAGATGCCCGGCGCCACCGATACTGGCGAGCAGATGCTCGGCACGTCCTCTGTTTCTACTGTAATGGATGATGACCTCGGCCCCTTGGCCAGCTAGCTGCCGAACGATGGCCCCTCCAATGTCGCCAGATGCGCCAGTGACCAATACCGTCTGACCAAGCAAGGGTTTGTTCATCTTTTTCTCAGGCAATAAGCGTCTGAACAGAAAGCATGCACTGGGTGGCATGCCGCTCCACCAGCCAAGACAGGGAGCGTCCAGCCTTGGCTGGAGCCACAGCCGTCGATGAAGTCCATGCGCGAGAGAAAAGCTTCAATTCGCCTCAAATCAACTGCCAGCAGGACGTTGGATAGTGCTGACGCAGCAAAGCTGGCGCCTGTGACGCCAGCTTTGCCACCACCTGCTTGACTCAGCCGTTGCTGGGGAAGGCGAACTGCGAAGCCTCCTGGGTCTCACGTTGCGGCCAACGCTGGGTGATGGTCTTGCGACGGGTGTAGAAGCGCACACCGTCGGGGCCATAGGCGTGAAGGTCGCCGAACAGCGATCTCTTCCAGCCGCCGAAGCTGTGGTAGGCCACCGGCACCGGCAGCGGCACGTTGATGCCGACCATGCCCACTTCGATCTGATCGCCGAACAGCCGCGCCGCTTCGCCGTCGCGGGTGAAGATGCAGGTGCCATTGCCGTATTCGTGGGCATTGATCAGGGCGATGCCCTCTTCCAGGCTCTTGACCCGCACCACGCAGAGTACCGGTCCGAAGATCTCTTCCTTGTAGATGCGCATCTCCGGGGTGACCTGATCGAACAGGCAGCCACCGAGGAAGAAGCCTTCTTCGTGATCGGCGACCTTGAGGCTGCGGCCGTCCACCACCAGCTTGGCGCCTGCGGCGACGCCATCGGCGACGTAGCCGGTGACCTTGTCCAGGTGCGCGCCGGTTACCAGCGGGCCCATGTCCAGGCCGCACTGGGTGCCGGGGCCAACCTTGAGCTTCTCGATCTCCGGCACCAGGCGGGCGATCAGGGCATCGGCGACCTGGTCACCGACGCAGACCGCTACCGAAATGGCCATGCAGCGTTCGCCGCAGGAGCCATAGGCGGCGCCCATCAGGGCATTGACGGTATTGCCGAGGTCGGCGTCGGGCATGACCACCGCATGGTTCTTGGCGCCGCCCAGGGCCTGGACGCGCTTGCCCTTGGCGGTGCCGCGGGCATAGATGTATTCGGCGATGGGGGTGGAGCCGACAAAGCTCAGCGCCTTGACCTCGGGGGCGTCGATCAGCCCGTCCACGGCTTCCTTGTCGCCATGCACCACGTTCAACACGCCCTTGGGCAGGCCGGCTTCTTCGAACAGCTGGGCGATGGCCAGGGTGGAACTGGGATCGCGCTCGCTGGGCTTGAGGATGAAGGTGTTGCCGCAGGCGATGGCCAGCGGGTACATCCACAGCGGCACCATGGCCGGGAAGTTGAAGGGGGTGATGCCGGCCACCACGCCCAGGGGCTGGAAGTCGGACCAGGTGTCGATGCTCGGACCGGCGTTGCGGTTGTATTCGCCCTTGAGCAGCTCGGGTGCGGCAGTGGCGTATTCGACGTTCTCGATGCCACGGCGCAATTCGCCGGCGGCGTCTTCCAGGGTCTTGCCGTGCTCTTCGCTGATCAGCTGCACCAGGCGCTCTTCGTTGCTTTCCAGCAGCTGCTTGAAGCGGAACAGCACCTGGGCGCGCTTGGCCGGTGGGGTGTTGCGCCAGGCGGGAAAGGCGGCCTGGGCGGCGTCGACGGCCTGCTGCAGAGTGGCCGCATCGGCCAAGGGCACTTCGCGGATGACCGCGCCGGTGGAGGGGTTGTAGACCGGTGCGCGGCGGCTGCCACCGTCGACCAGCTGGCCGCCGATGAGATGCTTGAGGCTCATGAAAGGACTCCTTGTACGAGGGATAGGCGCTCCCGCCGGGGAGCGCCGGAAAGGGGGTCAGTCGAGGCGATTGAGGACATCACCGACCGCGGCGAAGACGCGATCCAGATCTTCGATCCTGGCGTTGAAGGTGGGCCCGAATTGCAGGGTGTCGCCACCAAAACGCACATAGAAGCCGGCCTTCCACAGGGCGATGCCGGCCTCATAGGGACGGATCACCGCATCGCCGTCACGCGGGGCGAGCTGCAGGGCACCGGCCAGGCCGCAGTTGCGGATGTCCACCACGTGCTTGGCGCCCTTGAGGCCATGCAGCGAGGCTTCGAACTTGGGCGCCAGCTCGGCGGCCTGCTGCACCAGATTTTCACGCTCCATGAGCTCCAGCGCCGCCAGACCCGCGGCACAGGCCACCGGATGGGCCGAATAGGTGTAGCCGTGGGGAAACTCGACCATGTGCTCAGGGGTGGCCTGGTTCATGAAGGTGTCGTAGATGGCGCTGCTGGCGATCACCGCGCCCAGGGGTACGGCGCCATTGGTGACTTGCTTGGCGACGTTCATTAGGTCTGGCGTCACGCCGAAGTATTCGGCGCCGGTATGACGGCCCATGCGGCCAAAGGCGGTGATGACCTCGTCGAAGATCAGCAGGATGTCGTGCTGGGTGCAGATCTCGCGCAGGCGCTGCAGATAGCCCACCGGCGGCACGATCACCCCGGCCGAGCCGGACATGGGCTCGACGATGACGGCCGCGATATTGGACGCATCGTGCAGCTCGATCAGCTTGAGCAGCTCGTTGGCCAGCTCGACGCCGCCGGTCTCGGCCATGCCCTTGGTGAAGGCCATGCCCGGTTGCAGGGTATGGGGCAGATGGTCGACGTCCATGAAGGAGCCATACATCTTCCGGTTGCCGCCGATGCCGCCCAGGCTGGTGCCGGCAATGTTGACGCCGTGGTAGCCGCGGGCCCGGCCGATCAGCTTGGTCTTGGCCGGTTGACCCTTGATGCGCCAGTAGGCCCGCGCCAGCTTGACCGAGGTGTCGGCGCTCTCGGAACCCGAGCCGGTGAAGAAGACATGATCCAGACCGGCCGGAGTCAGTTCGGCCATCTTTTCGGCCAGCTGGAAGGACAGCGGATGGCCGTACTGGAAGCCCGGCGAATAGTCGAGGGTACCCAGCTGACGTGCCACGGCCTCCTGGATCTCCTTGCGCGAGTGACCGGCGCCGCAGGTCCAGAGTCCGGAGAGGCTGTCGTAGATGCGCCGACCCTGGTCATCCGTCAGCCAGCTGCCCTCGGCGGCTATTACGATGCGCGGATCCTTCTGGAAGGCGCGATTGGCGGTGAAGGGCATCCAGTGGGCGCGCAGATTGAGCTGCGCGGCGACGGGTGGGGAAACGGTCAGCGGCTGGTTCATGACAGGGCCTCGGGGCGGTGACGTTGAGCCTGCAGAGTACGTTCAGCCTTGCGTGAGTTAAATGGTTTTTTTCTCACACTTGGATTCAACAAAAATCACGTTAAGTCTCTGGTTCCGTTTTCGGGAAATTTTTTTCCTGCAGCGGTGGGTAGCCTTTTATCTCGGCATATCAAGGATTTACCAGCCGAGCTCAACTGGAGCTGCAGCACTTTTACGGCAGCGCTGCTGAGGAAGCCCGTTGACAGTCCCAATTCGCCACTCCTAATCTGCATGCAGCGCTGAATACAACTACACACACAAAAAAGCTTTTTTGCCTCCTGCCTATAACAATCGTCCAAATGGAGTAGCAGCTATGGCTCGGCGTCTATCGCGTTCGCAATCCCTTCGTGCAGTCCTGGGTAGTCTGGCAATCGCCGGCGCCCTGCTCTGGCAGCCGGCCGCTCAGGCCGAGCAGGCCGGCGTGTGGCAGCAGGTCCAGAAAGCCGGCGTCTTGAAATGCGGGGCCGCAGTCGCCGCGCCCTATGTGATGCGCGATGCCGCCTCGGCGAAATACAGCGGCTACTTCGTCGATCTGTGCCGTGACTTCGGCGAGCGAGTGCTCAAGGTCAAGGTGGAGTTCGTCGACACCAACTGGGACAACCTGGTCGCCGGCCTGCAGGGCGGCAAGTGGGATCTGGCCATGGCACTCAACCAGACACCCGAGCGGGCCCTGGCCGTGGCCTTCAGCACGGCCGCCACCGACTATCAGATCTCGCTGTTGCTGAACAAGGACAACCCCAAGCTGGCCCAGGCCGGCGAGACCTTGACGGACTACGACAAACCTGGCGTGACCTTCGCAGTGATGTCCGGTACGGCCGCGGACAAGGCGATCTCGGCCGTCATCAAGCAAGGGACCGTGATGCGTCTCCCCGGTATGGACGAGACACGTCTGGCGGTGATGTCCCGCCGCGCCGACGTGCTGGTCGATGCCAGCGACACCAATCACCTCTTCGCCATCGCCAACCCCACCTGGGCCAAAGAAGTAATGCCCAAGCCGGCGCTGGCCAAGCAGGGCGTGGCCTTCGGCGTGCGCCGCGACATCTCCTGGGTCGACATGCAGGTGTTGAACATCTATCTCACCCAGCGTCGCGAGACGGGTGAGATCGCCGCCCTCGTGGACAAGGCCTCCGAGCAGGTCAACGCCCAGAAAGCCCCGTAACCCGCCGCTGAGACAAAGGACTCGTCCTGACGAGTCCTTACCGGAGTTCGCCCCTATGAAAGCCGTTTCCATCATGCCGACGCCCCTTGCCACCGCCGCACCGGAGACCCGCCCGGGTCCCGATGGCTTCGTCCAGTTCCAGCACGTGTGCAAGAGCTATGGTCCGGAGCTCAAGGTCATGGACGACTTCTGCCTGGACATGCGTGCCGACGACCGTCTGGTGATCATCGGCCCGAGTGGCAGCGGCAAGAGTTCGCTGCTGCGCGTGATGATGGGGCTGGAAAGCATCCAGGACGGCCGCATCCACTTCCAGGGCCAGCCCTATATAGAAGGTCGCAACGGACGTAGTCAGGTGCTGGATCGAGAACTGCACCGGCAGATCGGCATGGTCTTCCAGCACTACACCCTGTTTCCCCACCTGTCGGTGCTGGGCAATCTGGTCCTGGCGCCCATGAAGGTACGCGGATTGTCGCGCGCCGAAGCCACCGAAAAGGCTCGGCTGTACCTCGCCCGACTGGGCCTGGAAAGCAAGCTGCACGCTTATCCCAGCCAGCTGTCGGGTGGCCAGAAGCAGCGCGTCGCCATCGCCCGCGCGCTGATGCTGGAACCGGCGCTGATGCTCTTCGACGAGGTCACCTCCGCCCTCGACCCGGAAATGGTGATCGAGGTGCAGAACGTGATGCTGCAGCTGGCCGAGCAGCGCATGGCGATGATCATCGTCACCCACGACATGCACTTCGCCAAGCACATCGCGACCCGCGTGGTGTTCTGCGCCAACGGCCGACCGGTCGAGGAAGGCCCGCCCGAGGAACTGTTCAGACGTCCGCGCGAGCCCCGCACCCGGGAATTCCTGGAAAAGGTCCTGCACCTGGATTGAGGACAGCGCCATGAACTACCAATTCGACTTTCATTTTCTCAACGGTACCCTGGGCCCGCTCTGGCAGGGCCTCAAGGTGACCCTGCAACTCGCCCTGGCTGCCAATCTCATGGGCCTGGTGCTGGGTTTCCTGCTGTGCCTGCTGACCCTGAATCGCTGGCGCCTGGTACGGCTGCCCGCCCAGCTGTTCATCGAGTTCTTCCGCTGCACCCCGGTCCTGCTGCAGATCGTCTGGTTCTTCTATTGCGTGCCCATGCTGTTCAACGTCTTCGTCGACCCCATCACCATGGGCGTGCTGGCGCTGGGCCTTAACCTCACCGCCTTCAATGCCGAGGCCTACCGCGCCGGCGTACAGGCCGTGCCGCGTGAGCATCTGGATGCCAGCGTCGCTCTCGGCCTGGGACCGCTGAACCGCACCCTCTATGTGGTGCTGCCGCAGGCGTTGCGCAGTGCCCTGCCGGTACTGATGACCAATGGCATCGGCATCCTCCAGCAGAGCGCCCTGGTCGCCATCGTGGCCGTGGCCGATCTGATGTACATCGGCAAGTCCATCGCCACCGAAGCCTATCGCCCGCTGGAAACCTACTCGCTGATCGCCCTGATCTACTTCGCCCTGTCCTTGCCAATCGCCCAGCTGGTGCGCCTCGTCGAACGCCGCCAAGACGCGGCCCTGGAGCGCTGAGATGGATATGCAACTCGACTTCTCCATCGTCCTCGGCTACTGGCAGGTGCTGCTCAAGGGGCTGGGACTGACGCTGACCATCACCCTCGGCTGCGCCCTGGTGGGCAGCCTGCTGGGCTTCGGCCTGAGCCTGGTCCAGCTGGCGCCCAGTCGGCTGCTGCGGGCGCCAGTGCGGCTCTATGTGGAATTCTTTCGCGGCACGCCCCTGCTGATCCAGCTGTTCTGGGTGTTCTTCTGCTTTCCGGTGGTGTTCGGCCTGTCGATCTCACCCTATGTCTCGGTGGTGATCTCCCTCACGCTGTTCATGGCGGCGATCACCAGCGAGACCTTTCGCGGCGCCCTCAAGTCCATCGCCGGCGAACAGCACGATGCCTGCGTGGCCCTCGGCCTGTCGCCCGGGGTGAAGGTCCTCTACGTCATCTTTCCCCAGGCGCTGCTTCGCGCCATCCCGCCGTTACTCTCCAACGTCATCAGCCTGTTCAAGGAAAGCGCCCTGATCTCCTCGGTCGGGGTGGCGGACCTGATGTTCGTCGGCCAGAACCTTTCCAACAGCACGGCGCGTCCGGTCGAGTTCCTCTCGGCGGTGGCCGTCATCTACTTCTGCATCGCCTTTCCCCTGACCCGTCTGGTCGGCCTCGTCGAGGCCCGGCTGTTGCGACGCTTCGCCTACTGATCGCCCATCCCGAAGAGGTAATTCCATGAACATGCACGGCATCCTTCCCGCTCTCGTCACCCCCTTCGACCAGGCCGGCCACGTCGATTGCGCGACGCTCGCCTCCATCGTCGAGTATCAGCTCAAAGCCGGGGTATCCGGCTTCGTCGCCCTGGGTTCCACCGGCGAGTACTACGCCCTCGACAACCCCGAGCGACGCCTGGTGCTGCAGACGGTCAGGGAAGTGGCCGACGGCAAGGGCACCCTGATCGCCAACTGCAACGGCGCCAGCACCCGTGAGGTGATCGAGCAGATTCGCCAGGCCATCGAGTGCGGCTTCAGCAACATCCTGCTCGCCCCGCCCTTCTATGCGCTGCCGACTCAGGAAGAGCTGATCAACCATTATCAGGTCGTGCTGGATACCTTCGCCGACATCAACGTCATCCTCTACAACTACCCGATCCGCACCAACGTCGAGGTCGGCACCTCGGTACTGGCGGCCTTCCGCGACCATCCGCGTGTCATCGGCATCAAGGAAAGCTCCGGCAACCTGCTACGCGCCATCGAGGTCACCGAGACCTTCAAGGGCGGCTACCAGTTGTCCTGCGGCTCGGATGACCAGGCACTGGACTTCTTTCTGTGGGGCGCCACCAGCTGGATCTGCGGCCCGGCCAACTGCTTCCCGGATCAGATCGTCGCCTTCCACAAGGCCTTCACCGCCGGTGACATCCAGGGTGCCCAGGCGGTGATGCGCTCGCTGTTCCCGGTGATGGCGAGCATGGAACAGGGCAAATTCATCCAGAAGGTGAAATACGGCTGCGAGCTGGCTGGCTTCAATTCTGGCAATGCCCGGCTGCCGCTGCTGCCGCTGAGCGACGCCGAGAAAGCCGAATTCCGCGCCGTCTTCGAAGCCTCTCAGCGCTGACCCAGAGCCTACCCCGCTGCCATGGGGTAGGCGGAGGATTTCCATGAGCCCAAGCTTCAACGGCGCCCAAGGCCAGGTGTGGAGAACGCGAGCGGCGTCTTGCGCCCCTAGCGTGGACGACTCTGTGCCGGCCTGGCAGGGTTGGCCATCCGGTCCGCGCGTCAGGCAGTCATCCAGCGAGAGAGCACTATGAATCAGGAGTCATGCGTTCCCAGGACCGCGATCGTCGTCGGGGGCGGTATCGTCGGGGTGTGCTGCGCCCTCTGGCTGCAACGCGATGGCCTGGCGGTCACGCTGATCGATCCCGCCGCACCGGGCGACAGCACGGCCAAGTGGAGCTGCGGCCAGATGGCCGTCAGCGAGGTGGTCCCCCTTTCCAAGCCGGGCATCCTGAAGAAGATCCCCGGCTGGCTGCTGGATCAACAGGGTCCGCTGGCCCTGCGGCCCAGTGCCTTACCCGGCATCCTGCCGTGGTTCCTGCGCTTCCTGGCCTGCGCCCGGCCCACGCGCATCCAGGCGATCGCCGCGGAGCTGGCGACCCTGACCCGGGAGGTCTACCACGACTACGCCGTGCTGCTGGAGGCCTGTCCTGACAAGCGCCTGCTTGGCGAGCGCCCCATTCTCGAGGTCTTCGATACGCCCCAGGGACTGGCCCAGGAGCGCCATCATTTCGAGCTGCGCGAGCGGCTGGGCTTTCAGGTGGAAGAACTGGACGCCGCCGCCATCGCCGATCTGGAACCGTCCCTGGCCGGCCGCTTCAAGCACGGTCTGTTGTTTCCCGACTGGCGCGCGGTCAGCGACACCGAAGGCTTCATCGCCGCCCTCACCGCCAGCTTCGAGCAGGCTGGCGGACGTCGGATCCGCGAACGAGTCGCGCGCCTCGACGAACATCAGGGTCAGGCCACCGGGGTGACCCTGGCCGACGGAAGACGACTGCCGGCCGAGCGAGTGGTCATCGCCGCAGGCAATGGCTCACGGGCCTTCTTCGGCCAACTCGGACTCTCCATCCCCCTGGCGGGAATCGCCGGCTACCAGGTGGTCCTGCCAGAGCCCGAGGTCGAAATCCACCACTCCACCATCTATGCCGATGGCGGTTTCTGCTTCGCGCCCATGACGCGCGGGCTGCAGATCGGCGGCACCATCGAATTCGCCGGTGAAGGCGCTAAACCCAACTTCGCCCGGGCCGACATCATCCTGGAAAAGGCACGGCGCGTGCTGCCGCAGCTGCGTACGACCGACTTCGAATACGGCGTCGGCTATCGCCCCTTCCTGCCCGACACCAAACCGATCATCGACCGCAGCCAGCGCCTGCCCAACGTACTGCTCGCCTTCGGCCATGGCCAACTCGGCCTGACCCTGGGCGCCACCACCGGGCGACTCATCGCCGATCTCGCCAGCGGTCGTGCCACCTCCCTCGACCTCCACCCTTTCCGCGCCTCGCGCTTCTGACAGGACTTCGCCGATGGCTTCCTATGACCACCTGTACATCGACGGCCAATGGGTGCGCCCCCTGCGCGGCGGCACCTTCGAGACCTTCGACCCGGCCCTCGAGACACTCCTTGCCCAGGTCGCCGCGGCGACCGCCGAGGACATCGACCTGGCCGTGCGCGCGGCCCGCCGTGCCTTCGACGAAGGCCCCTGGCCGCGACAGAGCGGTGCCGAACGGGCGACGGTGCTGCGCCGCATCGCGGCGACGATCCGTGAGCGCCAGCAGCAACTCGCCGAACTGGAGGTGCGCGACAACGGCAAACCGCTTCCCGAAGCGCTATGGGACATCGGCGACGCGGCTGGCTGCTTCGACTTCTACGCCGACCAGGCCGAACGCCTGGACCGCGACCGCGAGCGCGCCATCACCCTGAGCGATGCGCGCTTCAGCGCCGTCGCACGCCAGGAACCCATCGGCGTGGCCGGGGCCATCATTCCCTGGAACTTTCCGCTGCTGATGGCCGCCTGGAAGGTCGCCCCGGCCCTGGCCGCCGGCTGCACCCTGGTGCTCAAGCCCTCGGAACTGACCCCGCTGACCGCCCTGGAACTGGCCGACATCTGCCACCAGGCCGGGCTGCCTGCCGGCGTGCTCAACGTGGTCACCGGCCTGGGGGCCGAAGCGGGCGCTCCGCTGGCCGAGCATCCAGACGTCGACAAGCTGGCCTTTACCGGCAGCGTGCCCACCGGCAGCCGGATCATGCAGGCCGCGGCCCGCGACATCAAAAACATCAGCCTGGAGCTGGGCGGTAAATCGCCCTTCGTCATCTTCGCCGACGCCGACCTGGAAGCAGCGGTCGAATGGATCCTGTTCGGCATCTTCTGGAACCAGGGCGAGGTCTGTTCGGCTACCTCGCGCGTCCTGGTGCAGCGAGATCTCTATGAACCGCTGCTGCAGCGTCTGGCCCAGGAAGCCCAGCGCATCACCATCGGTCCGGGGCTCGAATCCGGCGTGCTGCTGGGCCCCCTGGTGAGCCGTGGCCAGCACGAGAAGGTACTGGCCGCCATCGCCCGGGGGGAAGAGGAAGGCGCCCGCCTGGTCACCGGCGGTAGGCGTCCCACGCAGCTGCCCACCGGGTACTACGTGCAACCCACGGTCTTCGCCGATATGGCCGAGGACAGCTGGATCTGGCGCGAGGAAATCTTCGGCCCGGTGGTCTGCGTGCGGCCCTTCGACAGCGAAGCCGAGGCGGTGCGCAGCGCCAACGATTCCCGCTTCGGACTGGCCGCCGCGGTGATGTCTCGCGACCTGGACCGTTGCGAGCGGGTGGCCCGCGCACTGCGTGCCGGCATCGTCTGGATCAACTGCTCGCAGCCGACCTTTACCGAGGCGCCCTGGGGCGGCTACAAGCAGAGCGGCATCGGTCGCGAACTGGGTGAATGGGGTCTGCAGAACTACCTGGAAACCAAGCAGATCACCCGTTACGACAGCGACCAGCCCTGGGGCTGGTACATCAAATAGGACGCCCATCATGCGCTGGAAGAAGACCCTGCAGCTGGCGGAAGTCCACTGCGAAGGCGAGATCGGCAAGGTCATCACCGGGGGCGTGCTGGACGTGCCCGGGCGGACCATGCTCGACAAGATGAACCATATCAACGAGGTGGATGACAGCCTGCGGCGCCTGGTGACCTTGGAGCCGCGGGGCTGCCTGCAGATGTCGGTCAATCTGCTGCTGCCGCCGACCCGCCCGGAGGCCCAGGCGGGGTTCATCGTGCTGCAGGCGGACAAGGCCCATCCCATGTCGGGCAGCAACTGCATCTGCGTGGTCACGGCGCTGCTGGAGCTGGGTATCCTGCCGATGCAGGAGCCGCTGACCACCGTGACGCTGGATACACCGGCCGGTCTGGTGGTGGCCCAGGCCGAGTGCCGTGACGGCCGCTGCCTGAATGTCTCCCTGGACATGGTGCCGGCCTTCGTCGAGGCGCTGGATCTGCAGGTCCCTACCGCCCAGCATGGCACCCTGACGGTAGACGTGGCCTTCGGTGGGGTCTACTACGCGCTGATCGATGTCGATCAGGTCGGGCTGAGCATCGCACCGGAGCATGCCCGAGAGCTGGCCGAACTCGGCGTAGAACTAAAGCACGAGATCGGGCGGCAGGTCCGCGTTCAGCATCCCCTGCTGTCCAGCGTGAACGAAATCGCCTACGTGATGTTCCGCAAGCGCCTGGACGCCCGCACCTACCAGACCTGCACCACCCTGCCGCCAGGCCGGGTGGATCGCTCGCCCTGCGGCACCGGCAGCTCGGCGAATCTGGCCACCCTCGCCGCGCGCGGACTGGTCGCG
This sequence comes from Pseudomonas benzopyrenica, assembly GCF_036884265.1. Lineage (NCBI taxonomy): Bacteria > Pseudomonadati > Pseudomonadota > Gammaproteobacteria > Pseudomonadales > Pseudomonadaceae > Pseudomonas > Pseudomonas benzopyrenica. The sequence goes on from NZ_CP145723.1 coordinate 3,395,754, forward strand.
GTAGGCGATCAGCTCACCTCACGCTCGACCATTGGCGGCGAATTCACGCTTGGCTTGCGCGGACTGACCGAAGTGGCGGGTCGGCCAGCGGTCCTGCCCAGGGTCACCGGGCGTGCCTGGCTCTATGGGCTACAGCAACTCGGCATTGATCCGGATGATCCGCTCGCCGCCGGCTTCATGCTCAGCGATACCTGGGGCGCCGGGTTCGGTTAGCGCTGCAAACGCGATGCTAGACTGGCCCTCCAACCTCCGAGCGTGAAGAACTCCTCGATGGCTCCCAAAGACGCTGATCCCACCGTTGCCGCCCGCCGTCACGGTGGGCGTTACATCTATGAAGAGCTGCGCCGGCAGATTCTCACCCTGCAGCTCAAACCAGGGATGCCCCTGGACGAAACATCGCTGGCCACCCAGTTCGGGCTGTCACGCTCGCCGGTCCGTGACGCCCTGGCGCGCCTGGCAAGCGAGGGCCTGGTCACCATCCTGCCCAATCGCACCCTGCTGGTAACGCCCTTCGAGATCGAGGAATTCCCCAACTACGTGTCCGCGCTGGATCTGTTGCAGCGCGCCGTAACCCGCCTGGCCGCCATCCGGCGGACACCGCGCGAGCTGGACCTGATCAAACAGGCGGACGCGCGCTACCTGGACGCGGTCGCCAGCGGTGACTTCCAGGCCATGTCGGAACTGAACAAGGCTTTCCACCTGGAGATCGCCCGTGCCGGCAAGAATGCCTATCTCACGGCCAGCTACGACCGATTGCTGGGCGAGGGACAGCGACTGCTGCACCTGCACTTCGACTACATCATGAACAGTGCTGGCTCCACCCAGCTCGGTCGCGACCATGATCGTATCGTCGCCGCCATCGAACACCAGGACGGCGACGAGGCCGAAGCCGCGGCCCATGAACACACCATGCTGTTCCGCCAGCGCTTTCTCAGCTTTCTCGAACAGGATCTGTTGCGCGGTATGGCAGTCGGCTGACAGTGAGCCCTGCTTGGTGTGTCTGCCAGACCCAACGTCAGCTTCGATCCATGACTGAGAAACCCCTGGCCAGAGGTCATGGGCGTGCCAACTGCATCGACAGAAACATCTTGAAAACAACAAATTTGATTAGTGATCAGTAATTTGCCTGAAACACTTTAAGCTGGCCGCCTGCCACCGTAGTCCCGTGGCGCCGAGGCCTCCTCGCCTCACCTCTTTTCCCGGCGCGTAGTCCTGCCGGGCGCGGTAGCCTGTCCGCCGTCTCTGCCGCGTACCCCACTGTCCGCTTTCGCTAACCCGTGCCCCTCCCCCGAGGCAGAGCGCGTGGTTTACCTATTCCTCAAGGAAACCTCTCCATGCTGATTCAGCTCAACTGGATCCGCGGCCTGGCGGCCGTCCTCATCGTTTTCCACCATATGACCGTGGGCAGCTACCAGACCACCGAGCACCAGCAGATCGCATTGAATCTGCTATCGCTGGAAACCACCTGCATCTTCGTCGCCCTCTCCGGTTTCTTCTTTCGCTACAACCTCGGCAAATACAGCTACCAGGTCTATCTGGGCAAGAAGCTGCAGAACGTCATCCTGCCCTACCTGCTGATCTCGATTCCTGCCGTGCTGCTCTATGTTTCCGGGCTCAAGCAGGAGCACGAGTGGATCGACATGAACGCCTTCCATGACTGGCCGCCCTTCGCCCAGACCGCCCTGCTGCTGGCCACTGGCGCCCACCTGGGCCCGCTGTGGTTCATCCCGGCACTGACGCTGATCTTCCTGCTCGCGCCGGTCCTGGAGTGGATCGTCCAGCGTGGCCTGTTGCCGGCGGCGACCATGGTCGGCCTGCTCTATTTCCTGGTGTCCGACCGCCCGGCCAATGATGCCGATCCGCTGCTGGCCGCCCTGCATTTCCTGCCGATCTACCTCTGCGGCATGCTGGCCTGCGAACAGCGCGAACGCCTGCAGCGCCCTCAGGCGCGCTACTGGCTGCTGGCGGCCCTGGTGCTGCTGAGCGGTGCGGCGGTACTCGACAGTGCCTTCTATGGCCTGCAGAAACTGGCGCTGTGCCTGTTGCTCTTCGCCGTCTTCAGCCAGCAGGTCAAGACCACGGGACGTACGGACGGCCGTCTGGCCAAGGGCATGGCCCTGCTCGGTGCCTACAGCTTCGCCATCTATTTTCTGCACGGCTATCTGGCTGGTGCCTACCGGGTGCTGGGTCGCCTGCTGGGTGAGCAGAACTTCGCCCAGTACCTGGGCACTCGCCTGTGCCTGACATTGATCACCTTGCTCTGCTGCATCGCCGCGGTCTGGCTGGTCAAGCAGGTCAGCCAGCAGCGCAGCCGGGTGTTGATCGGCGCCTGAAGCCAGTCGCTGGCGCCGTGCCAAGCGGCGCCTTATGCTGTCCCGCATTTGCGGTGGCAGCCATGAAGACGACGCGCAAGGCCCTGCTCGCCCAAGTCGGCGATTTCGAGATCCGCCTGCTGCGGCTGTTCAAGACGGTGGTGGAATGCGGCAGCTTCACCGCCGCCGAAGGTCGCCTGGGCATCACCCGCTCGGCCATCAGCCTGCACATGAACGACCTGGAAAAGCGCCTGGGCATGCGCCTCTGCCAGCGCGGTCGCGCCGGTTTCTCGCTGACCGACGAAGGCCGCGAAGTGCTCAAGGCCAGCCAGTCGCTGTTCGCCGCCCTGGAAGGCTTTCGCAGCGAGGTCAACCAGCTGCACCAGCACCTGCGTGGCGAGCTGAACCTAGGCATCATCAACAACCTGGTGACCCAGCCGCACATGCGCATCACCCATGCCCTGGCGGCGCTCAAGCGTACTGCGCCGGGGGTGGTGGTCAACATTGGCATGACCCTGCCCGGCGAGATCGAGACCGGCGTGCTCGACGGCCACCTGCACCTGGGCGTGCTGCCGCTAATCAATGCCCTGGCCGGTCTGGACTACCTGCCGCTCTACGAAGAGCGCGCGCTGCTCTATTGCAGCCGCAGTCATCCGCTGTTCGCGGTGACCGACGCGGCGCTGGACAAGAGCACCCTGGCCGCCCAGGATGCGGTAGGCCCCAACCATCTGCTCAACCAGGACGGCCACGAGCGCCATGCCGCGCTGAATTGCACGGCGCGGGCCTCGGATCGCGAAGGCGTGGCCTTTCTCATCCTCACCGGCTGCTACATCGGCTACCTGCCCGACCACGTCGCCCAGCCCTGGGTGGCCCAGGGCCAGTTGCGCGCCCTCAATCCCGAACGCTTCCACTTCGACACCACCCTGGCCGCCGTCACCCGCAAGGGTCGGCGACCGAATCTGGTGTTGGAGCGCTTTCTCGAAGCCCTGGCCGAAACGGTCTAGTTGGCGCTGCGGGTCGGGCGGACGACGATCTCGTTGACGTCCACGTCTTCCGGCTGCTCGATGGCGTAGCGCACAGCCCGGCCGATGGCGTCGGGTTGCAGAGCGATGGCGCGGTAGCCATCCATCATCGCTCGCGCCGCCGGATCGGTAATGGTCGAGGCCAGCTCGCTTTCCACCACGCCCGGATGGATGCAGGTGACCCGCAGATCGTCACGCTCCTGCCGCAGTCCTTCGGAGATCGCCCGTACCGCATGCTTGGTGGCGCAGTAGACCGCTGCCGTGGGCACCACCGACAGGGCACCGATGGAGCCCAGGTTGATGACGTGGCCAGCGCCGCGCGCGGTGAATTCCGGCAGCACCGCGGCGATGCCGTTGAGCACGCCCTTGATGTTGACGTCGACCATCTGCATCCACTCTTCGGTCTTGAGCGAGGCCAGGGGCGACAGCGGCATGATGCCGGCGTTGTTGACGATGACGTCCACCCGACCCCAGCGCTCGCGAGCCGCCTCGGCGAAGGCGGCCACGTCGGCGCTGTCGGTGACATCCAGCCGGCGGCAGGTGGCTTCGCCACCCGCGGCGTTGATCTCGGCTGCCAGGGCCTCCAACCTGTCGATACGGCGAGCGCCAAGCAGCAGCTTGCAGCCGGCCGCGCCCAGTTCACGCGCGATGCCCGCGCCTATGCCACTGGAGGCGCCGGTGATGAGTACGACCTTATCGATAGTCATGAGGTGTTCCTTTCGAATTGGGGTGGATTGCCTGGACGACCTGCTGGTCGGCTGCGTGCCCTTCCAGCACTGCGCCCTTCCAGGCTTGCCACCACCTTAGCGAAGGCTCATTGTCGTGATAATTCCCCCGCTCCTGACTGCCATGGTTAGCCAGACTCACCAATGCACACTGATCTGAATCTGCTCAAGGTCTTCGTCGTGGTGGCCACGGCCGAGAATTTCCGGGTGGCAGCTGATCGCCTGGGCGTCAGTCGCTCCGCGGTCAGCCAGGCCATCCGCCGTCTGGAAGACGAACTGGGCAGTTCGCTGGTGCAGCGCACCACCCGTAGCGTGCGCCTGACCGAGGCCGGTGAACGCTTGCAACGGCAGGTCGCAGGCCCCCTGGCCGGTCTGCTGGGCGCCCTGGAAGACGCTAGCCACGCCGGACCACCGCGGGGCCTGTTGCGGGTCGCGGTCACCTCCATCGCCGAGCGCTTTCTCGATGGCCCGCTGCTGGCCGGCTTCGTCGAGGCCTATCCGGAGGTGACCCTGGACATCACCGTTACCGACGAGGAATTCGATATCGTCGCCCGTGGTTTCGATGCCGGCGTACGGCTGGGCGAGGTGATCGAGCAGGATATGATCGCCATTCCAGTGACCGGACCGCAGCGCGAAGTGGCGGTGGCGACCCCAGGCTATTTCGCCCGTCATGGCCGACCTCGGCATCCGCGTGACCTGGCGGACCACCGCTGCATCGGCTGGCGCCCGGCACCGGAGGTGGCGCCCTGGCGCTGGGAATTCAGCGAGAACGGTCGCGCCTTCGATGTGGCGGTTGCACCCCGGATCACCACCAACGACATGCTGCTGATGGTACGCACCGCCCTGGCCGGCGGCGGCATCACCTTTGGCATGGAGGACACCTTCAGGCCCTATCTGGACCGTGGCGAACTGGAGCGGGTGCTGGAAGATTACCTGCCGCCCTTTCCCGGCTTCTATCTCTACTATCCGAATCGCCACAACCTGGCGCCCAAGCTGCGGGCGCTGGTGGAGCATGTGCGGGGGTATCGGGAGGAGAACGAGGGATAGCGCGGGGTTTGGGCGGCCCTCACCCCGGCCCTTTCCCAAGGAGAGAGGAGGCGCACAGGCGGGCCCTGTAGCAAGGAGGTAAATGGCGCAGCCTTTTCCACATGGTCGAGGGTGAGCCTTGTTGGGCTTCGCGGCGCTCAACCCAACCTACGTGTCGGTAGTCCTGTAGGTTGGGTTGAGCGCAGCGAAGCCCAACATCACCAACCAGCCATCAGCTCCCCAGGATCCACCGATCGATGGCCTGGGCCAGGCCGTCTTCCTGATTGCTGGCGGTGACCCGGTCGGCCGCTTCCCGCACTCCTGCGCCGGCCTGGCCCATGGCGATGGCCAGGCCCGCCTGGCGGAACATGGGCACGTCGTTGCTGCCATCGCCAATGGCCGCAGTGCGCGCCACGGGCACGCCCGCGGCTTGGGCCAGCTCGATGAGGGCATCGCCCTTGTTGGCCTTGGGGTGGGTGATGTCGAGGTAATAGAGCTGGGAGCGCAATACCGTGGCGCCCTCCCCCAGCCGCTCACCCAGTTCGCCCTCCAGGGCTTCCAGGCCGGCGTGATCGCTACCGGCCGCGACGATCTTGTCGACGCGATCCAAGTAGGGTTCGAAGGAGTCCACGACGGTGGGGCCATAGCCCAGTGCCCGGGTCTCGCGGAGGACGTAGGGCCCCTCCCCGTCGCGGGTCAGCCAGAGGTCGTCGGCGAACAGCCAGACTTCGAAGGCCTCGCGCTCAAGGCGCTCCAGCACCTCGCGGGTAACCTGCTCCGCCAACCGATGGGCGCGGATCAGGGTGCCATCCGCTTCCACCAGATTGCCGCCATTGAACCCGGCCACCGCCTGGTCGATGCCCAGCTGCCGCACCAGCGGCAGCAGCGCCCGCGGAGGGCGGCTGCTGACCAGGGTGATGGCTTTACCAGACGCCTGGAGCCGCTTGACGGCAGCGATCACCGCCTCGCTCAGGCTCTTGTCGTCACGCACCAGGGTGCCATCGATATCCGACACCAGCAGGTCGATGGGGATCAGGTCAGGGGATGCCATGAGCGGCCGTCCTTTTGCAGAAGTTCGTCGGCACCGGCGGGACCGGCGCTGCCCGCGGCATAGCTTTCCACCTCACCGCCCTGCTGCCAGGCGTCGAGGAACGGCTGCACGGCGCGCCAACCGTTCTCGATGTTGTCGGCGCGCTGGAACAGCGTCTGGTCACCGATCAGGGAATCGTAGATCAGAGTTTCGTAGCCGGTGGACGGCTGCATCTCGAAGAAGTCGGTATAGGCGAAGCCCATGCGGATGTTTTCCAGCTCCACCAGGGGCCCCGGGCGCTTGGCATGGAAATCGAACCACATGCCTTCATCGGGCTGGATCTGGATGATCAGGTAGTTGGGCTTCATCCGGTCAATCTTGGTATCGCGGAATTGCGCATAGGGCGCGTGCTTGAAGCAGATGGCGATCTCGGTGTCGCGCGCGGTCAGGCGTTTGCCGGTACGTAGGTAGAAGGGCACCCCGGCCCAACGCCAGTTATCGACGAACAGCTTGAGCGCCACATAGGTCTCGGTCTGGCTTTGCGGATCGACCCGCTCTTCCTCGCGATAGCCTTTCACCGGCTTGTCATTCATGGTCCCGGCGGCGTACTGACCGCGCACCGAATTGACCAGGGCCTCTTCGGTGGTCTGGGGCCGGATGGCACCCACCACCTTGGCCTTCTCATCGCGCACCGAGGTGGCGTTGAAGGACGCCGGCGGCTCCATGGCGACCATGGCCAGCAGCTGGAACAGATGATTGGGCACCATGTCCCTCAGGGTGCCAGTCTTCTCGTAGAAATCGCCACGCGACTCCACGCCCACGGTTTCCGCTGCGGTGATCTGCACATGGTCGATGTAGTGGTTGTTCCAGAACGATTCGAACAGGGCGTTGGAGAAACGGCTGACCAGGATGTTCTGCACCGTCTCCTTGCCCAGGTAGTGGTCGATCCGATAGATCTGCTTTTCTTCCATGTTCGCCAGCAGGCGCTGGTTGAGCGCCTGGGCGCTGGCCAAGTCGGCGCCAAAGGGCTTTTCCACCACCAGTCGGCGGTAGGCGTCTTCGCGTTCTTCCAGCAGCCCGGCCTTGCCCAGGCGCTCGGCCACATCGCCAAAGAAGCGCGCGGCGGTGGCCAGGTAGAAGACGGCGTTGTCGGTGTCGGCCTGGGCAATGCGCTCGCCTACCGCCTGGTAGGTGGCGTCTTCGAGGAAATCGCCCTGCAGATAGCGGATGCGCCCACGCAGCTGGCCCCAGAGATCGGCATCCAGCGCCTCGTCCCGGGACTTGCCCTTGGCTTCGGCCTGGTCGCGGATGAAGGCTTCCAGCCGGTCGGCAAAACCTTCGTCGGTGTTGGGATTGTGATCGACGCCGATGATCTGGGTGCGGTCGTCGAGCAGACCGTCACGCAGCAGGTTGTACAGCGAGGGGATCAGCAGTCGCTTGACCAGATCGCCATTGGCGCCGAACAGAAAGAGCGTGGCTGGCGGTGCGGTGGGTGCCTTGGTGCAGGAGCGGCGCGCCTGGGCGGCGGTGCTGGGTTTGACGGCAGGAGAATCGGTCATGACGGGGCCTTATCCACGAGGGCGGCTGGTGCCGTCCCCCGGGACGCGGCCCGTGGCCGCTCCACAGGGGAACGGCCGGGGTTTTATTGCGGGATTTCGACGTGGCCGCCGAAGCCGAAACGCATGGCCGACAGCAGCTTGTCGGCGTAGGTGGCTTGCTGGCGGGAGCGGAAACGCGCATAGAGGGCGGCGGACAGGACGTTGACCGGTACCGCTTCCTCGATGGCCGCTTCGATGGTCCAGCGGCCTTCACCGCTGTCGGCCACCGAGCCGGAGAATTTCTCCAGTTCGACGTCACCGGCCAGGGCCTGGGCGGTCAGGTCCAGCAGCCAGGAGGACACCACGCTGCCACGACGCCAGACCTCGGCGATGTCGGCCAGGTCCAGGTCGAAGCGCTCGTCTTCCGGCAGCTTGCTGCTGTTCTTCATCTTGAGGATGTCGAAGCCCTCGGCATAGGCCTGCATCAGGCCGTATTCGATGCCGTTGTGCACCATCTTGACGAAGTGACCGGAACCGGCCGGACCGGTAAAGATGAAGCCGCGCTCGGCCCGCTCATCCGGGGCGTTGCGGCCACGGGTACGCTCGATGCTGCCATAGCCAGGGGCAAGGGCTTCGAAGATGGGCTCCAGGCGCTCGACGGCTTCGGACTTGCCGCCGATCATCATGCAATAGCCACGCTCCAGGCCCCAGACGCCACCGGAGGTGCCGACGTCGACATAGTCGATGCCTTTCTCGGCCAGGGTCTTGGCGCGACGGATATCGTCCTTGTAGTAGGTGTTGCCGCCATCGATGATGACGTCACCGGGAGCCAGGCGGTCGGCCAGCTCGGCGATGGTCTGCTCGGTCGGCTCGCCGGCCGGCAGCATGACCCAGATGGCCCGCGGCTGTGCCAGGGCGGCGATGACACCGTCCAGGCTGTCGGCGGTGATGGCGCCTTCCTGGCCGAGGCCGGCCACGGTTTCGGCACTGCGGTCATAGACCGCGACTTCATGCCCATGCTTCATCAAACGCCGTGCGATATTGCCGCCCATGCGGCCCAGTCCGATGATTCCCAATTGCATGCTGATGACTCCTTGAGGTCAGGCGACCGCCGCCTCGACCAGTTCGACGATTTGTTGCAGGCCGGCGTCGATGTCGCCGCCCTTGATATGCACGCGCAGATAGCGCCGTCCCCGTTCGGCCAGCACCTCGAGGTCGCCCTTGGCCTGGGCGGCCTCGACGATACCAAAGCTCAGACTCCGCCCTGGAATCTCCAGGTCGTTCTGGGCATCGGCGGTAATCTGGATGAATACACCCGAGTTGGGACCGCCCTTGTAGGCCTGTCCCGTGGAGTGCAGAAAGCGGGGGCCGAAGCCGCCGACGGTCGCTACGCGCTTGCTGTCGCGAATGCTATCACGCATGGCGCTCAAGGCCTCCTCGTGCACGGCATTGCGCTCCAGATAGGCCAGCACCGCCAGGTAGTCGCCGGGCTGCAGACGCGCCAGGTGCGCCTTGATCGCCGCGCGGGCGGTGTCCTGCCCCTGCAGGTCGGCATCGCCGAACAGCGTCAGGGCACCCTCCTCCAGCAGCGGCTCATCACCGGCCAGGCGACCGTCGCGCTCATAGCCATCGGTTAGCGCACGGGTCTTGATCTTGCTGGCTTCCACGTCGGGCTGATCGAAGGGATTGATGCCGATGACGGCACCCGCTACTTCGGTAGCCACCTCCCAACGGAAGAATTCCTGACCGATCAGCTCGGCACGGGCCAGACGGATGTCCACTACCGGATGCCCCGCGGCGGCCAGGGCCTGCAGGCGACTGTCGCGCTCGGCGTCTTCTTCCCCGGCCAGCACCAGGCTGACGAACACCCGGTCCCTACCGTAAACGCCTGGCTCTCCGAGGGGCTCCAGGTCCACCGGGATGATGCCCTTGCCCTGTTTGCCGGTGCTTTCGGCCAGCAACTGCTCCAGCCAGGCCCCCAGACTGGCGACACCCGGCGAGGCGATCAGGGTGACCTTGTCGCGTCCGGCACGCACCGCCTCGCCCAGGACCACGCCGAGACGGATACCGGGGTTGATGGCAGGCGGCGCACTGGGACCGCAGGCCAGCACCATGGGCTGGGTCACCTGAAAGAAATCGGCCACCGAGTGCCCGAGCAGCGCCAGAGGCACCATGCCGAACACCGACAGCACCGAATAGCGCCCACCGATGTGGGGATCGCCCTGGAAAATGGCCCGGTAGCCTTCGGCCGTGGCGCTGGCTTCGAGTTTGGAGCCGGGATCGGTAATGGCGACGAAGCGCTGTTGCACCTCACCCGCGCCCAGCGTGCGCTCGACAGCCTGGTGAAAATAGGCACGCAGGATTTCCGGCTCCAGGGTCGAGCCGGATTTGCTCGATACCAGGAACAGCGTCTTGCGCAGGTCCAACTGCTCTTCCAGCGCGGTGATCTGCGCCGGATCGGTGGAATCCAGCACCTTGAGGGTGAGTCCGCCCGTAGCGGTACCCAGGGTATTGGCCAGCACTTCCGGGCCCAGGCTCGAACCACCCATGCCCAGTAGCACCACGGTATCCAGGCCTTCCTTTCGCACGGCGTCGGCCAAGGCCTTCAGGGCCACGGGATCGGCTTGACGCCCCTGGGCGGCGGCTAGCCAGCCGACCCACTGGTCTTCGTCGCGACCGGTCCAGAGCGAGGCATCACCCTGCCACAGCCGGCGCGACCAGCCTTCACGTCGTGCCTCGTCGAGGCGAGCCTCGACGGCTTCATTCAAATCCTGCGGCAGCCGATAGTCCGCCGCATTCAGGCGCTCGCCGAGAAAATCGAGGCGCTTCTGGCCGACCGCGCCCAACAGGGCATCGGCGGCGTCCTCGAATTGGCGGGCGCCGTCCTTGACCAACCGCTTGGCCACGCCATCGAGATCCAGCCCGAAACGGGCAGTGGCATCCACCACCCGCTGTGCGGCTTCGATGTCAGTGCTCAACATGGGTGCTGCCGTACCATGGTCGCGGAAGGCGTCCATGGTCTTGGGCGGCATGGTGTTGACGGTATCCGGACCGATCAGCTGATCCACATAGAGGGTATCGGGATAGGCCGGATCCTTGGAGCCGGTGGAGGCCCACAGTAGTCGCTGCGGATGGGCGCCCTTGGCTTCCAGCACCTTCCAGCGTGGCGACTGGATCAGCCGCTGGTAGTCCTGGTAGGCCAGCTTGGCATTGGCGATGGCGACCTTGCCACGCAACTCGCCCAGTTCGGCCTCCTCGCCCTTGCGCTCGTCGATCAGTTTGTCCAGTACACCGTCGACCCGGCTGATGAAGAAGCTGGCAACGCTGGCGAGCCGACTGATGTCCTTGCCCTGGTGCAGCCGTGCTTCCAGGCCCGCGATATAGGCCTCCGCCACGGCCATATAGGCGTTGCGATCGAACAGCAGGGTCACGTTGACGTTGATCCCCTCCTCGACCAATTTGCGGATGGCCACCGCCCCTTCGGGCGTACCGGGCACCTTGACCATGAGGTTGGGCCGATTCACCGCCTGCCAGAGGCGGCGCGCCTCGTCCAGGGTGGCACGGGTATCCAGCGCCAGATAGGGCGAAACTTCCAGGCTCACATAACCATCGCGTCCTTCAAGCCGGTCATAGACCGGCCGCAGGATGTCGGCCGCCTGCTGGATGTCCTCGATGGCCAGATGCTCGTAGACATCCACCGGCTCGGCATCGGCACGTTCCAGGAAGGCCTCGAGGCTTGCATCGTAGTCGCTGCCGTGGCCCATGGCTTTCTCGAAGATCGAGGGGTTGGAGGTGACGCCCGTCAGGCCGTCACGCTCGATCAGCTTCTGCAGCTCACCCTTGGCGAGGAACTCGCGGCTGACGAAGTCGAGCCAGACCGCCTGGCCCTGCTCCGTCAGCTGTTTGAGTGGATTGCTCATGTGGCGCTCCCTTTACGTTGCGCCTGTTCCTTGGCCAGCTTGACCACGTTTTCCACGGTGTAGCCATATTTCGCCTGCAGCTTGCCGATGGGCGCGGAGGCACCGAAGGTGCTCATGGTGACCGAGGCGCCTTTGCGCCCAACATAGCGCTCCCAACCCAGGGGACCGGCCTGTTCGATGGCGACGCGGCCCAAGACCTCGTCGGGCAACACGGACTGCTTGTAGGCCTCGTCCTGCTCTTCGAACAGCTCCCAGCAGGGCATGGAGACGACCCGCGCCTTCACGCCTTCGCCCTTGAGCTGCTCGTAGGCCTGCATCGCCAGACCCAGTTCGCTGCCAGTGGCCATGAGGATCACCTGGGGCGTACCGCCCTCGGCATCGGCTACCACGTAGGCCCCCTGGGCCACGCCTTCGGCACTGGCGTATTTGCTGCGATCCAAGGTCGGCAGCGGCTGGCGCGACAGCACCATGCAGGAGGGCCGATTGGTCTGCTGCAGGGCGATCTTCCAGGCCTGCACCGCTTCGTTGGCATCGCCCGGACGCAAGGTCAGCAGACCGGGCGTGGCACGCAGCTGCGCCAGGTGCTCGATGGGCTGGTGGGTCGGGCCATCTTCGCCGACGCCGATGGAGTCGTGGGTGAAGACGAACACCACCGGCAGCTCCATGATGGAGGCCAGGCGGATCGGCGGCTTCATGTAGTCGCTGAACACCAGGAAGGTGGCGGTGAAGCTGCGCAGGTAGCAGAGCGCCATGCCATTGGCGATGGAGCCCATGGCGTGCTCGCGGATGCCGAAGTGCATGTTGCGCCCGGACGGCTCACGAGCGGAGAAGCTGCCCGCGCCGTCAAACTTGAGATTGGTCTTGGTCGAGGGCGCCAGGTCCGCCGCGCCGCCGACCAGCCAGGGAATGTTTTGGGCGAAGGCATTGAGCGCCTTGCCACCGGATTCGCGGGAGGCCACGCCCTTGGCGTCGGTGTCGAAGCTGGGCAGCTTGGCGTCCCACCCTTCCGGCATTTCACCGGCGCGCATGCGCTGGAGTTCATCGGCGCGGGTCGGATCGTCCTGACGCAGGCGATCGAAGGCACGGTTCCAGTCTTCGTAAAGGCCGCTGGCACGTTCCAGCAGGGCGTCGCGCAGGTGGTGACGGGCTTCGTCGGGCACCAGGAAGTCGGCGTCCTCCGGCCAGCCATAGGCCTTCTTGGCCAGCTTGATCTCGTCCGCGCCCAGGGGCTCGCCGTGGGCCGCCGCGGTGTTCTGCTTGTTGGGCGCGCCGTAGCCGATGAGGCTGTCGACCACGATCAAGGTCGGCTTGCCGGTATTGCCCTTGAAGCGATGCAGGGCGGCGGCCAGGGCTTCGGCGTCGTTGGCATCCTTGACGTGCAGGGTGTGCCAGCCATAGCCGCGGAAGCGTTCGGCCACGTCCTCGCTGAAGGCCAGTTCGGTGTGGCCTTCGATACTGATGGTGTTGTTGTCGTAGATCCAGCAAAGGTTGTCCAGGCCCAGGTGGCCGGCCATGGAGGCCGCCTCGCCGGTGACGCCTTCCATCATGTCGCCGTCGCCGCAGAGGACGTAGACGTCATAGTCGAACAGCGTCACGCCCGGCTGGTTGAAACGGGCGGCCAGCCACTTCTGCGCCAGCGCCATGCCGACGCTGTTGCCGCAGCCCTGCCCCAGCGGACCGGTGGTGGTCTCGATGCCGGTGGTCATGCGGTACTCGGGATGACCCGGGGTCTTGGAATCCAGCTGGCGGAATTGCTTGATGTCGTCGAGGCTGACCGCCTCCTTGCCGGTGGCGGTGCCGTGCTCGTCGATTTCCTTGACCCCGGCCAGGTGCAGCAGCGAATAGAGCAGCATGGAGGCATGGCCGACCGACAGCACGAAGCGGTCTCGGTTGGGCCAGTCCGGATGCTCGGGGTGATAGCGGAGGAAGCGGCTCCACAGCGTGTGGCCGACCGGGGCCAGGGCCATCGGCGTACCGGGGTGGCCGGAGTTGGCCTTCTGTACCGCGTCCATGGACAGGGTACGGATGGTATTGATGGTCAGTTGGTCGGCGTTGGGGCTGGAAGGTGCGGTGGAACCCATGGCAAGCGTCCTCGTGCTGGCAGACACGCCACCCGCGGCGAAAACGGTCTTTACGGTCCCTGAAACCGTTTTCAACAAAGGCAGCGCCTAAGAGAAAAAGCAAAGCGGCCGGACGAGGTCCGGGACGGCGGGGGCAGGCATCCTCTGCGACCCCACGCCGCAGTCGCGATCCTTTCTCTAGAACAGCACGCCGGAGGGTTGGTTCCATGGCGGTAGATAGCCGGCTATCGACTTGCGCGCTCAGTGTCCGGCGGCAAGCGACTGCTCGACGTCCAGGCCGGCGTCACGCATCTGCGCCAGCTTGTACCTCAAGGTGCGGGCACTGATGCCCAGGCGTTCAGCGGTCTCCTTGCGCCGACCGCGCTCGGCCCTGAGGGTATCGAGAATCACCTGGAATTCCCGGTCGCGCAGATCGGCGTCCAGCGGGCGCATGGCCTCGTCAGGGTGTGCCTCGGGTACGGGCGCCGCCCGAGGCGCCAGGGATACACCCGTGGCCAACCAATGCAGCCCGAAATCCTCGGCCTGGATCTGCTGGCCTGGTTGCAGTATCAGCGCCCGTTGCACGGCGTTGTCCAGTTCGCGCACATTGCCCGGCCAGGGGTGCTCGGCCAGGGCCTGGCGCGCACCAGCGCTCAGGGTCGGTACCGGCCGATTCATCCGCGCGGCCTGGACCGCCAGCAGCCGTTCGGCCAGGGGTACGATGTCGGCCGGCCGCTCGCGCAGCGGTAGCCAGGCCAGCGGAAAGACCGACAGCCGATAGAAGAGGTCTTCGCGAAAGCGCCCGGCAGCCACCTCCTCCGCCAGCTTGCGGTTGCTGGTGGCCACCACGCGGATGTCCAGGGCCAGCGGCTTGCGCGCCCCGACCCGCTCCACCTCGCGCTCCTGCAGGACGCGCAGCAACTTGGCTTGCAGGCCCAAGGGCATTTCGGAAATCTCGTCCAGCAACAGGGTGCCGCCCTGGGCCAGTTCGAACTTGCCGGGCTGGGTGGCGATCGCCCCGGTGAAGGCGCCCTTCTCGTGACCAAAGAGGATGGCTTCGAGCAGGTGATCGGGAATGGCCGCGCAATTGACCGCCACGAAGGGACCATCCGCCCGTGCCGATTGATCGTGGATGAAGCGCGCCAACACTTCCTTGCCGGTACCGGATTCGCCGGTGATCAGCACCGTGGCCTCGCTCTGGGCCACCCGGCTGGCCAACTCCAGCAGTTGTCGACTCTGGGGATCGGCCGCCACCGGCTGGCGAGCACCGGGCACGCGCCGTCCTTGGGGGCAGCAGCGCGCCAGGGTATCCAGCAGCAGCCGCGGCTCGAAGGGCTTGACCAGGTAGTCCGCCGCCCCGCCACGCATGGCCTCGACGGCGCGTTCGATGCTGCCGAAGGCGGTCATCAGCAGTACCGGCAGCGCCGGATCGCGCAGCCGGATACTGGCCAGCAACTGATGCCCATCGATGCCCGGCATGTTGACGTCGCTGATCACCAGGCCGAAGGGTTCCTCGGCCAGCGCCAGCAAGGCCGCCTCGCCGCTGTCCACGGCGCGATAAGGGTAGCCGCCGAGCTCCAGGGTATCGGCCAGGGCTTCGCGCAGGGCGCGGTCGTCTTCCACCAGCAGGATGGGCAGGGTCATGCCGAGGTCTCCTCGCCCGCCAGCAGCGGCAGGATGAAGGTCACCAGCGTGCCGCGCCCCAAACGCGAGCGCACGGTCAGACGGCCGCCATGGGCCTTGGCCATTGCGAGGGCGACGGGCAGGCCGAGACCGGTGCCGGTGGTCTTGGTGCTGAGAAAGGGTTCGCCCAGCCGTTGCTGGACCGCCTGCGGGATGCCAGGGCCGCTGTCGCTGATCGCCAGGCGCAATTCTCCGCCACGGCGATGAAGATGTATCTTGAGGCGCGCCGGGCGACCGCCGCCGGCCATGGCCTGCAGGGCGTTATGGATGAGGTTCAAGGCAGCACCTACCAGCATGTCGCGATTGCAGGCGAGCAGCCCGCCCTGGGTGTCGAGTTGCCAACGCACGGGACAGTCGCCCAGGTGAGGGATGGCGGCCTCGCGCAGGGCATTGAACAGCGCGCTGGGCGTCAGTCGATCCGCCAGGGGCAATTCGCCGCGGGCGAACACCAGCATGTCGCGGACCTGGTTCTCCAGTTCGTGCAGTCGCTCCTTAAGCCGACCGGCGAAGCGCTGCTGCTGCGCCAGCGCCAGACCGCCCTCCTCCAGGTGGCTGGCATAAAGCAGCGCCGCGGTCAGCGGCGTACGGATCTGATGGGCCAGCGAGGCCATGGTCCGCCCCAGCGCCGAAAGCCGTTCATGCCGCGCCAGCTCGCCCTGCAGATGGCGGGTTTCGGTGAGGTCGTTGAGCAGCACCAGTTGACCCGGCTCGCCGTCGAGCGAGCGGGTGGCGATAGAGACCCGACGGCCATCGCGCAGAGATACCTCGTGGCCATCGTCATGACGTGGGGCGAAGGCCCGGGCAATCACCGTGCGCCATAGTTCGCCTGCCAGGGGCTCGCCGAGCAGAGCGGTGGCGACTGGATTGGCGTCGCGCACACGACCGGCGCCGTCCACCACTACAATGCCGGCAGGCAGGACGTCGAGCAGATTCTGCAGCCGGCTGGCCAAGCGCTCCTTTTCCGCCAACTCCTGCAAGCGCTGGGCGGACACCCACTCCAGTTCACCCTGCAGCGAATTCATCCGGGCTTCGAGCAACTGGAAAGATTCGCTCAGCTGACGCGACATCTGCCCCAGGGCTTCACGGGCCTGCGCCGAAGCGGAGGCCTCCACGGCAGCATCGTTGGGGACAGCGGCAGAAAGGGCTTGCGCAGGCATAGGCTAGGCTCGCGACGAACAATTGACATTGTCCAGGCTGGAGCAAGACCCATGCCGCTTAGTAGTGACGCCTATTAGGAGAGAAACGAGCCGTAGGTCGGGTGGAGGCGGCTTCATCGTCGAAGCCCAACCGCGTGGCCGATTTGAGCACCGTTGGGCTTCGCTGCGCTCAGCCCAACCTACAAAGAGCGTGCTAGATCTCTTCGTCGAACTCGTCGTCGCGACGGCCCATGCCGTACTTGCGCATCTTCTCGACCAGGGTGGTCCGGCGGATGCGCAGCCGCTCGGCGGCACGGGCCACGACGCCACCGGCATCGTCCAACGCCTGCTGGATGAAACTCTTTTCCAGATTGGCCAGGTAGTCCTTTAGATCCAAGCCTTCGCTGGGCAGCAACGCAGAGGACGACACCTCGACGGTGCCGATCCCAGCCATGGCCTCGCGCTCCTGCAACTCCTCGCGCAGGGACTCCACCATGGGATCGGCTTCGTCCTCCACGTAGCGGAACTTGAGTGGCAATTCGGCCACGCCGATAACGCCATAGGGATGCATGATCGCCATGCGCTCCACCAGGTTGGCCAGCTCACGGACGTTGCCCGGCCACTCGTGGCGGCACAGCGACATGATGGCCGCCGAGTTGAAGCGGATGGAGCCACGCTTCTCGTGCTCCATCCGGGCGATCAGTTCGTTGATCAGCAGTGGGATGTCTTCACCCCGCTCGCGCAAAGGCGCCATGTCGATGGGGAAGACATTGAGGCGATAGTAGAGGTCTTCGCGGAAGGTGCCCGCGGCGATCATCTGCTCCAGATTCTTGTGGGTCGCCGCGATGATGCGCACGTCCACGCTCTGGGTCTTGTTGCTGCCCACCCGTTCGTAGGTCCGTTCCTGCAGCACACGCAAGAGCTTGACCTGCATGGGCAAGGGCATGTCGCCGATCTCATCGAGAAACAGGGTGCCGGTGTTGGCCAGCTCGAAGCGGCCGGCGCGGCTGGTGATGGCGCCGGTGAAGGCGCCCTTCTCATGGCCGAACAGCTCGCTTTCCAGCAACTCCGCGGGAATCGCGCCGCAGTTGACCGGCACGAAGGGCGCCTCGCGGCGCTTGGAGTGGAAGTGCAGGTTGCGCGCCACCACCTCTTTGCCGGTGCCGGACTCGCCGAGGATAAGCACCGTGGCCTCGGTATCGGCCACCTGCTGCATCATCTTGCGCACACCCTGGATGGCGCGACTGGTGCCTACCAAGCTGCGGAACAGTTCGGGCTCGCGCTGACGCCCGCGATCCCGGGCTTGGTCGTACATCTCGCGATAGACCTGAGCGCGGTGCAGGGAATCCAGCAGCTTGTTGTAGGCTAGCGGATATTCGAGGGAGACCAGCACACGACGGCGAACGTCGTCCGGCCACTCCGGTTGCGCTGATTCACCGAGTAGCAGCAATGGGACCATCTCGTCCCAGGCGACGATCTGCTTGAGCAGCTCGACACTGTTGCCGCGACTGTCGACGCGCCCAACCAGCACGCAGCTAACTTGCCGACTGCTGTCGAGCGCTTCGAGGGAGGACTGCCAATCGGAACTGGTGCAGGCGAGATGCGCCTCGCCGAGAAAATCGAGAATGACCGATACCGCCTTGCGCCGCTCGGCTTCATCGTCGATCAGAAGGATCTTGGTTTCACGCCACATGTCCCTGCCCCAATTCGGCTTGTCGGTTCGCTACGCGCAGGTGTCGCCTGCATCCAAGTGCCAACTGGTCGGCATCTTGCGCAAGTTAAGACAAATTGTGATGCGGGGTCAATTTTATGGCGGCGAAATATCTAAACTTTGAATTACTGTCCAACAGATGACAGTCAACCGAACAGTTGATAGACCTTGGCAGCCTGGTTCGACTTGTTGAGCTTGGTCAGCTCCTGGGCGGTGGCGTCCCGCTCTGCCTTGCAGCTCTGCAGCAGGGAGGCATAGAGCGCCAGCAGGCGCTCGAGGCTGGCACGTAGGGCTACGGCTTCGTCGCCCGTGGCATACATGGCTTCGTCGACGAACAGGCGGCAATCCAGATCCAGCTCGGCGATCCGCGTCCAGTCTCCGGCCTTGAGCGCAGCGGCCATCTGCTCATAGACGAGCTCGACGCGTTCCACCGGGGTCTTTTGCATGGCGACGTTCATCGGTCGACTCCAGATCAGGGGGCAATGGCATCCCAGCCGGATTTGATCTCGCGCAGGAGAGTCGCGACTTCATCCAGTTTGGTTGCATCGTTTTCGCGATTGGCCTCGACAAGTCTACGCATCATGTACTCGTACAGGCTATCAAGATTC
The DNA here is from genome assembly GCF_036884265.1 of Pseudomonas benzopyrenica. Classification (NCBI taxonomy): domain Bacteria; kingdom Pseudomonadati; phylum Pseudomonadota; class Gammaproteobacteria; order Pseudomonadales; family Pseudomonadaceae; genus Pseudomonas; species Pseudomonas benzopyrenica. Next base: position 3,414,525 of record NZ_CP145723.1, read on the forward strand.
TTCGAGAGTTCTCCGCCTACCTGATGGTCCAACGGCTCACGCAGCCCTCCTACGATAGAGACGGCCTTGCCGATAAGCTCGCCACGCTCGGAGAGCAGCCCACGCTCTATGGCACCCTTGGCCTGAGCGATTCGCTCCAAACCACCTTGCATTAGCATCTGGATCAACCGGTGAGGGCTGGCTTCGAATACCTCGCTCTGCACCCCAACCCGTTGATACTGTTGCATCGCACGCATCATGTTCACAGCAGTAGCCTCGATTTCTGTACCTACTCTTGTATCGGCAGCCTGCGTGAATGCTTGACCCTGAATTTCCGCGCCTAGCTATAAAAGAGCCACGAAATCAATCCTTGCTCACGAACCCAGGCATGTTATCGAAGAGGGACTTCAGGCTAGTGCTGGTCGCACTCATCTGGCTGAACAGCGTGTCCATGGTATTGAACTGCTTGTAGAGTCGATCACTGAGCGCGGACATGCGTGTCGCCAGATCCTTACGACTGCTGTCTACCTTTTTCAAAGTATCCTGCAAGGCGTTCGTACGGGTCTCTAGAATACCGGTGGTATCGGTATAAGGTTTGAGCCTGTCCCCCACTCGTGCAGCAAGTCCTGTGTCTCCGGTGAAATAGGCCGCCACTCCTGCGAAATCACCGCTGACCGCTTTGTCGAGCTTGTCCGAGTCGACCTTGAGAGTGCCATCCGATTGAGTGGTCACGCCGAGGTCCGCCAGCGCCTTGAAAGAGCCTGAAGCACCTGGGGCGATTAGCTCACTGCGCAAGGTGTTCACCAACGAGCGGACGCTGCTGTCACCGGTAAGGGCGCCTGTAACCGGAGCCGTGTTGTCGTTGACCGTCGTGACCTTGGTTGCCGAGTTCACATAGGTGATCAAGGAGTTGTAGGCATCCGCGAACTTCTGAACGTTGCTTTTTACTCCCGCGCGATCTTCGGCAACGGTCAAAGAGCTCGAACCCACCGATTTCAACTCGATGCTCAATCCGTCGATGGCGGACGAAACCGTATTGGTATCACTCTTAACCTGAAGTCCATCAATGGTCAGAATGGCGCCCTGCGCCTTATTAATGAAACCGCCGGTACCCTTGACCTTGTCTGCATCGCTAAGACTGGAAAGATCACTGGCCGAGGCGGCATCGAAGGCAAAGGCAGCCAGCGAGGTGTTGCTGCCAGTAGGCTTGCCATCTGTATCCTTGGCCTCCGTTACGGCTACGGAGATATTCGCAGTGCTACCCGTTTTGGTACTAGCCAAGACCAGCCGCGAGCCCTGTGCATCGGAAACGATGGTGGCGCTCAGGCCCTGATCCTTGCCGGCGGCATTGATGGCATCTCTGACACCTGCCAGGGTGTTGTTGCTGGAGGTAACCGTGACATCGGACAGTTTGGTATCGCCGATGGATATGGACAGGGTGCCTTCGTTGAAAGCCTTCGCCTGGTCGCTGGACACCGCGCCCAAGGCCACCTTGCTGCTTTTGGCGAGTTGGGTGACGTTGAGCTCATAGCTACCAGCCGTAGCGCTTTGACTGGCAGTGGCCGACAGGACCTTCCCATCACTGGCGGTTGCCGTACGGGCCAGGAACTGAGAGGAGCTATTAAGTGTGGTCAACGCCGTTTGAAAGGTGCTGATGGCACCTTTCAACTGGCCAAGCGACGTCAGCTGGGTCGTGGCCTTTTTCTCCACGGTATCCAGCTGATTCTTTTTCGGAGTCTGCTCTGCCGTCACCATCGTCTTGACGACATTATCGATATCCATGCCCGAACCGCCGAGCCCTGTGATACCTGCCATACCTTCACCTCGCCGATTTTTTGTCGTAGCCGCTGCTCATCAACGATGGAGCAAGAAGCACGCCATCAGACCTTGGTACCAAATGTCAGGCTGCGCATGTCTTCAAGTCGCTCGGATAGTTTGAGCACCTCTTCCGACGGTATCTGTCGGATCACCTTGCCCGACTCCACATCCGTCACCTTGACCACCACTTGGCCAGAGGAGTCATCCACGCTGAAGTCCAGATTACGCTGCACACGCTGCATCTGCTCTTTCAAGCCGGATACGGCGGAAGCAAGCGTCTCTTTCTGGACAGGACCTTCCTGGCGCGACTCGCTTGCACTGACGTTGGGCGTATTCGAGATATCGATAGGTTTCGATGGACCAAAGCCTGTAGCAAGAGGCGCACTACCTGAACTGATTTTACCGGTTTCCATTTTTCACCTCGCAACGAGAAAAAGGAGGAAGGGTCGCCCCTTCCTCCTCAAGCCTTCGTTTCTGTCGCCTTACTGGAGCAGGGACAGCACTGCCTGGGGCAGCTGCTTGGCCTGGGCCAGGATGGCGGTACCGGCCTGTTGCAGCACCTGATTCTTCGACAGGTTGGCGGTTTCTGCCGCGTAGTCGGTGTCCTTGATCCGGCTCTTGGCAGCCGAGGCGTTCTCGGAGATGTTCTGCAGGTTGTTGATGGTGTTGTCGAACCGGTTCTGCACCGCACCAAGATCGGCACGCTGAGAATCGATACCGGCCAGGGCATTGTCCAGCACAGCCAGAGCACGCTGCGCACCATCGGCGGTGGAGATGTCAATCTGTGCTACGGAGCCAAGATTGGATTTTCCGGTTCCGAAGATCTGATTACTACCCTCTACAGTTCCTGTCAGGGTCTGAGCCTTTGCTGTGACCGTAGCACCGCTTGCCGCCGCCGCAGTACCATAAAGTCCATCTGTACCAAGCTGAGCTTGTTGAACTACGCCTGTTACTGAACCGGCGGCCGCCCCAGTAGCATCTACAGTTTCAGAAAGAGTACCAAAAGTTATAGAGCTTCCATCTTTAGCGCGAATGGCGCCAGATGCGGTATCGATATCAAGAAGGGCTTTAGCTTCCGAATTATTCGCCAAACCTGCCATCAGGGTGTCTTTGTCTTTAAACTTCATACTAGAAAGATCAATATCCTCACCACCAACAGTGATTTTATTGAAAGACAGGCTATTTCCCGTCGCAGGGGGAGTAGAAACGGTCAGCTTCACATCGTTAAAGTTGACAGTCTTGTTAGCTACTGGAGTAGAGGTCACAGCATAGCTAGACGAAGAGTTTAGCTGAAGATAACCAACTACCGTTTGACCACCGGCGCCCGATCCAACGGATTGGCTGGCGGAAAACTTACCAGCAGCGTCTTGAACTTGAACAGAAACACTAGCATTACCAGTTTTTTGTCCAAAACTTACATTCTCACCGCTTGCCGATTCGACCGTAAGCGCACCATCTTTATCAATGTTGGCTTTAAGGCCCAGCTTGGAAGCATTCGTATTGATTTGGTCGGCCAGATCTTTGGTAGACGTTACTCCAACCAGCTTTACCGTTTTTGCGTCTGCACCGCTACCTACGGTAAGGTCCATAGACGCGGATTCCCCGGAGGCCGCATTGACCTGAGCTTTGAAGACCGTTCTTGCGGTGGCTGAAAGACCAGGGATCGAAGCGTCAAATTTCGCAGCCAGCGACTTGGCGCTGTCATTGGCGGCAACACTTATAGAAGCCTCCTTACCTCCGCCAACTACTTTAACAGTAGTAGCATCAAAAGCAGCCGATGCACTGGAAACCACACTAGCGGTTCTAGTGCTGAGATTATCAGCGGTAGGTACTTTGCCTAGCGCCTGTACATCATTTGTCTTACTACCGGTTTGATAAGAACCAATCGAAGCAGCCGAAGCACCCTTCAGGCTAACATCAATGGTTTCATAGGCATTCGCACCGATCTGGAAGCTGGAGGTACCGAAGTTGCCGTCCAGCAGCTTGCGGCCACCGAAAGTAGTGGTATCGGCAATACGGGTCAGTTCACCTTGTAGGGCGGACACTTCCTTCTGCAGCGAGGCACGATCCGAGTCGCTGTTGGAGCCGTTGGCGGACTGGATGGAAAGGTCCCGCATCCGCGACAACAGGTTGGTGGATTGTTGCAGAGCGCCTTCAGCGGTTTGCGACAGCGAGATGCCGTCGTTGGCGTTGCGCACGGCAACGTTCAGGCCGCTGATCTGGTTGCCCAGACGGTTGGAGATCTGCAGACCGGCAGCATCGTCCTTGGCGCTGTTGATGCGCGAACCGGTAGACAACCGCTCCATGGAGGTCGTCAGTGCGTTGGAAGTGCCAGTCAGGTTACGCTGAGTGTTCAGCGAGGCGACGTTGGTATTGACGGTCAAGGCCATGATGATGTCCTCCGTAGGACGATGATGTTTGCCTGAGCGTGCGACCTCGGGGAGGGACAAGGCCCAGGCACCCATGAAGTTCGCATTCGAGATTTATATCGGCGCCTTGACAAAAGGCTTTAGGGTGAAGAGCGGATTTTTTTGCAATCTCCTGGTTGGGAGTGCCTTCGATCCGCGAGCGGCTTGGTCAGCTACTCGGGTGATCGACGCGTTTCCGCGCTGGGCCAATCGCCTGACAAGGAGCGTTTCGAAAGCCGAAAGGAAACGCCCCCGATGCAGAGATCCAGAGGCGTTTCAAGCCAAACAAGAGGTGAGTCGCTACCCTTACGTCATGATCGGACGTAAGGGTACGAAAAACGAAAGATGCTCTTTCGCCTTGTCATAGATAATTGAACAGACTCAACTGAGCCACCTTGACGAAGCTCTGCTGAGTAGCTTGCAAGACGGTGTTCTGCAGTGAATAGCGACTCAGCGCTTCGGCGTAATCGAGGTCCTGCAGATCGGACTGCACGCTTTTGTTCACCAGGCTGACATCGGCGATGAAGCTGCTGGTGGATTCGATGGTGTTGAGCCGAGCACCAATCTTGCCGCGTACGCTATCTACCTGGCTGTAAGCCGTATCCAGATTGCTCAAGGCCACGGCACCACTGTCTCGTACCCTGTAGGCACCTTCAGTGGTGTTATCGCCACTCTCCAACGCTTTGCGCAGGTCGCTCACGACGTTGAGCAGGCTGCGCTTTTCCTGGTCGTTGTTACGCCTTATGGTGAATTCGTCACCCTTGGCCGGTACGCCATCGAGCTGAACCTTAATCCCACCAAAGCGGATGAAATCGCTGGTCGCCGGATTGTTATCGAGCGTTCCGGCGCCGAGCTGGCCAGCAGGCGGATTCGCCGCGTCATAGGTAGTCCAATCTATCGCAGCCTCGCGCGGGTCATAGATCACGTAACTCTTATCGTCGAGGAAATGGATACCTACCGAGCCCTTCGAAGCAGGTACCGGGGGCGTCGCGGTTGGGTTCGCCGCGATGTCTTGCGGAAAGGCAGAGTCATAGGCTGCCTTGTCCTCCACCAGCCCCAAGGAAATGCGACCGGTACCGGTATTGGTATCTACCTTCGCTGTGGTGACCCGATTGGCATTGAAATTATTCTCGAACGCATCTTTGCCGCTGTCGCTGAGTGGCAGAAAGGTGGAGCTGGCTATCTGCACGCTGCGCTGCCCTTCGTCGCCGTTATAGCTGTAAGTGCCGTCGGCATTGCGCACATAGGGCTGGGTGTCGCCCATGGAGCCGGAGAACAGGTACTTGCCGCTGGCGTCCTTGCTGTTCATCAGGTTCATCAATTCGTCTTCGCGCTGGCCGACTTCCTTGGCCAAGGATGCCCGATCAGTTGCGTCCAAAGCGCCATTACCGGCCTGGACGGCGATCTCACGGATGCGCGACAGCACGGTTTCCACCGAAGACAGCATGGCTTCCTCGGAGTTGAGGCTGTTCTTGGCAGCGGTCATGCCGGTGTTGTACTGGCTGTTTAGTGCCTCTTCCTGGCTGATCTGCAACAGCTTGATCGACGCTACCGGATCGTCCGCCGGTGTCAGGATCTTCTTACCGGTACTGATCTCTTCCTGAGTACGGGTGATGTTGCCGTAGTTGTTCTGCAGGCCACTGATACCGTTGTTGAACGCCTGAGCGGTAGAAATGCGCATGGCCGGTTTCCTTATCTGAAGGCGCCGAGCAGGGTGTCGAACAGCGACTGGGCGATCTTGATGACCTGCGCCGAGGCACCGTAGTACTGCTGGAACTGAACGAGTTTGGCGGCTTCCTCGTCGAGGTTGACGGCCGATAGGGAGTCACGATTGTCCTGGGTTTGCTTGAGTACCGTTTCGCTGGCCGCCGAGTCCACTCGCACCTGGGCGGTCAAGGTACCGACCCGCTCTACCAGACCGCCGTAGGCGTTGTTGTAGGTGGTGCCGGTATTGCCATAGCCGCCCATGGTAGGTTTGGTCTGCAAAGCCACCAAGTTCAGGGCATTGCGGTTGTCCGATATGCCACCCTTGTTGGTCCCCAGCGTGAAGCTGTCTCCGGCTTGGGGGACGCCGCTGATGTTGAACTCGTAGGTGTAGCTGTTCTTGGTTGCTGGATCGACGTATTCCAGACTCACGACATTGGTCTGACCTGGCGTGAGAACGTTGCTGGTCGACGGCGATTTGATCGTCAAGGTCGCTCCGGCGGGTAGCTCACTCACATCAAAGCCAGTTCCGGCAGCATTGATGGTCAGCTTCCGGCCCGAATCACCAAACAGACGGCCGAAATCAGCGGTATTGACCGGCGATACCATGGTGGTCAGGGCTGGCTGAGTGATGGCGCCCGTTCCGCGGTTATTAATCGTGATACCGGCCTTGGCCGTACCCGCGAAGCCCAGCTGATCAGCTTGGGCCAAGTCTACCTTTATCTGGGAAGCCCCACGGCGCGTCGGCTGCAGGCTGAATACATCGCCAGCCTTCGCCTTGGCGAGCTCATCGGCACTGAATTGCACCTTGAAGCCTTGATCAACGCCATTGGCATCCGCAAAGGTCAAGGTGGTCGGGCTCGTTTTACCCGTTACCAGATCGGCCACACCAGGAGTTACTGTGACCTTGACCTCTGCATTGTCGCTCGCCCGCCGCGCCGTGAAGCCGATACCGTTGTAATCGAGGCGGTAGTCGCTCGGTGAGAGCTTGCTGGTATCGGTGATGCTCAGGGTCGCGTTGGCCGAGCCGGTGTTGGTGGCCCGCCCCATCACCCGCAGGCCGATGCTCTGGGTATCGTTGATGTCGCCGAACAACGCCGAGCCGGCGTTGCCGGACAGGTCCAGGCCCTGCCCCAGTTGCCGGTTGACGGTGTCCGCCAGCGTCAGCGACAACTGTCCCAGGCTGTTGTAGGCATGGTCCAGCGCCGTGTCGCGATAGGACAGCAGGCCGCCCATCTCGCCGCCGCTGAGCTGGCTGGTGACGTTCTGCTCGGTCGAGCCCGAGGTCAGTACGATCTGGAAGCGTGAAGGATCGTCGGTACCCGGCTTGGCCGTCATGCTGGACACGGTATTGCCCACCACCAGCGGCTGGCCGGTACCGACGAACAGGTTCAGCGCGCCGTCGTCCTGCTCTACCACCTGCAGCCCGACCATGCCGGACAGCTGCTTGATCGCCTGTTCACGGGAGTCGATGAGATCGTTAGGCGCGCCACCGGCAGCCTTGGAGCGGGCAATGGCATCGTTCAGGCTGCCAACGCTCTTGGCCAGGGCATTGACCTGATTGGTCAGGGCCGACAGCTGGTCGTTGATCTGGCCATTCTGCTTGTCGATCTGGTCGTACAGGGTATTGAACGACTTGGCCATGCCCTGGGCCTGGGCGAGCACGGCCTCACGCGCCGGAATCGACGAGGGATTCTGGGAGGCGGTCTGCAGGGTGGCAAAGAACTTCTGCATGGCCGGGGTGATACCCGTGGTGCTGTCGGACAGCAGGCCGTCGAGCTGGGAGATCTGGCTCTTGAAGGTCTGCAGTTCGCTGTTCTGGCTGTTGGCCGAGCGTACCTGGCTGGTGAGGAAATCACTGGCGAGGCGACGCACATCCACCGTCTGGGAGCCGGAACCGACATAACCCGAGCCGTTGTACTGGGCGATGTTGGTCTGCTGGATGGTCTCCTGCCGCGAATAGCCAGGCGTGTTGACGTTGGCGATGTTGTGGCCGGTGGTGGTCAGGGCGTTTTGCGTGGACCTCAGGCCCGAAAGACCAATGGAAAGTAGATCAGCCATGGCTCACCTCAACCGCGGGACGGACTGGTGCCCAGGGAGGCGACCGTCTGATAGGTGTTCATGTTGCGGGCGATCTGGATCACCTTGCGTGCGTATTGCGGATCGGTGGCGTAGCCGGCCTGCTGCAGCCCCTGCATGAAGCGCTCGGAGTTGCCGTTGGTGGACAGCGCCTTGTCGTAGCGATCATTGCTCTGCAGGAAGTTCACGTAGTCGTGGAAGCTGTCGGCGAAGGAATCGTAGGTGCGGAACTTCGCGGTCTCGGTCACCGCCTTGCCGTTGACGAATTCCTGGGTCACTGCCGCGGCACTGCCGCCATCCCAACCATGGGATTTGATGCCGAACAGGTTGTTGCTGTTGCTGCCGTCGGCCTGCTTGACCATGTGCTTGCCCCAGCCGGTTTCCAGCGCCGCCTGGGCGACCAGGTACTTGGGGTCCACGCCCAGGCGCTTCGCCGCGGCTTCGGCCATGGGCATCATGGTGTCGACGAATTCCTGACGGGTGCGGAAACGGGTCTTGCCGGTGGCAGCGGCGCCGTCCACGCTGGCGACGGCCTCGGTCGCGGCGGCCGGCTTGCTGCCGGGTTGCGTGGCCTGCTGGCGCCAGGCGCTCTGGGCGGCCGCGACGTCCTGGAAGCTCTGCTTGAGGGTGGCGCCCTGCTCCGCCGCGCCGGAAATATTGGCGGCGGTACGCTCGGCCAGTCGCCCGGGCAGGGCCAGCCGGCGCGAATTCAGCGCGCTGGAATCGTCACGCCCGGCCGCTACGGTAGTGGCCGGCTTGAGGCCGTGGCTCGCCACGTCGGTGAGCTTGGCATTGCGACCGGCGGCCAGCTGGCCTTCGGTAGGCGCAGCCTGGCCGACCTGGGCGAAGGGATTGGGGCGGCTCGACGGCTGGGCGGTCTTGCTCAGCTGACGCTCGAGCACGTTGGCCAGGCCGATACCACCGCCATCCCGGGACAGGGAGACGGCCAGCTGCTGGTCGTACATGTCCTGGTACTGCTTGGTGGTCTCGCTGGAAAAGGGGCTGTCCTTATCCGCCAGCGCCTGGTTGGCGCTGCGCATGGACTTGAGCATCTGGCTCAGGAACAGCGACTCGAATTCGCCGGCGACCTTCTTGACGTTTTCCGCGCTGTCGCGATCCTTACCCTTCATCTGGGCCAACCGATTCAGGTCGGTAAAGGCCCCCGAATCCTTGACGTTGCCGTAGTTGCCACCCAGACGAGATTCCATCGCCCGTTCTCCTTAAATTACGATCAGATCGGCCTGCAAGGCGCCGGCCTGTTTCAACGCTTCGAGAATGGCCACCAGGTCGCTGGGCGCCGCGCCCACCTGATTCACCGCTCTCACGATTTCGTCCAACGTGGTGCCCGGACCGAACTTGAACATCGGCTTGGCCTCCTGCTTGGCCTTGACGGTCGACTGGGGCGTCACCACCGTCTGCCCACCCGACAAGGGATTGGGCTGACTCACCTGCGGGTCCTCGCTGATGGTCACGGTCAGGCTGCCCTGGGTCACCGCCGCCGGCGAGACCTTGACGTTCTGGCCGATGACGATGGTCCCGGTGCGGGAGTTGACGATGACCTTGGCCACCGCCTGCCCCGGATCGACCTCCATGTTCTCCAGGATCGAGATGTAGTCGACGCGCTGGCTGGGATCCACCGGCGCCGTGACGCGAATCGATCCGGCATCAACAGCTGATGCAACACCCGCGCCAAGTGTCTCGTTGATCTTGTCGACGATACGTTTGGCGGTGGTGAAGTCGCTGCGATTCAGGTCCAGCGTGATGCTGTTGCCCTGATCGAAGCCACTCGGCACCGGTCGCTCGACAGTGGCCCCATTGGGAATGCGCCCGGACGACGGAACGTTGACGGTGATCTTCGAACCGTCACGGCCTTCGGCGTCAAACCCCCCGACCACCAGGTTGCCCTGGGCGATGGCGTAGATCTGACCATCGATACCCTTGAGCGGCGAGAGCAGCAGGCTGCCGCCTCTCAGGCTCTTGGAGTTGCCGATGGAGGACACCGTGATGTCGATGGTCTGACCGGGTTTGGCGAAGGCCGGCAGATCGGCATGGATGGATACCGCCGCGACGTTCTTCAGCTGCGCCGTGGTGCCCGGTGGCACCTTGATGCCGAACTGGGCCAGCATGTTGTTGAAGGTCTGCACGGTGAAGGGCGTTTGGGTGGTCTGGTCGCCGGTACCGGGCAGACCCACCACCAGGCCGTAGCCGATCAGCTGGTTGGTACGCACGCCCTGGATGCTGGCGATGTCCTTCAGACGATCCGCCTGGGCCAGGGGCATGACCAGGGCCAGGGCGGCAGCGACGATGAGGCTCTTGAACATGGCGCTCATCCTCAGAAGGGCATCAAGGGGCTGCCGAAGAGCTGGCTCAGCCAGCCCGGCTGACTGGCATCGGCGAAGGCGCCGGTACCCGAATAGGTGATACGTGCATCGGCTACGCGGGTAGAGGACACGGTGTTGTCGGTGGCGATGTCATCGGCGCGGACCATGCCCTGTATGCGCATCAGTTCGTTACCGGTGTTGAGGGTCAACCACTTCTCGCCACGCACTACCAGGATGCCATTGGGCAGCACTTCGGCGATGGTCACGGTCAGCGAGCCGGACAGGCTGTTGCCCTGGGCCGCCGTGGACTTGCCGGTGTTGGAGCGGTTACCGGAGAAACCGGCGTCCAGACTCAAGTCGCCATCGGCCAGCGGATTGGGAATCGAGGGCTTGGCGCCGAACAGCGAGGTCAGCCCCAGAGTCGCCTTGGTGTTCTTGGCGATGTCGGAACTGGCGTTCTTGCTGGCCTGGGTCCGCTCCTGCAGGGTGATGGTGATGATGTCGCCGATGCGGAAAGCCTTACGGTCGGTATAGAGATTCTGCTCGAACCCCGACTGGAAGATGGCGCCGTTGTTCTGTGCGGCTGGCACCGGGGTACGCGGCAGCACCGGGGCGTAGTAGGGATCGTCCGGCTTGGCGGCCGGGGCTACGCATCCTGCGAGTACGAGCGCTCCCAGGAGCGGGGCGACGGCGAATAGAGGTTTCATGGAGCGCGTCCTCACAGGGGATTAGAGCTGCTGGGTAACGAAGCCGAGCATCTGATCGGCGGTGGAAATGACCTTGGAGTTCATCTCGTAGGCGCGCTGGGTGGTGATCATGTTCACCAGCTCCTCGACCGTGCTCACGTTGGAGTTTTCCAGGGTGCTCTGCAGCACGGTGCCAAGGCCGTTCAAGCCCGGGGTACCGACCTGAGGCGCGCCGCTGGACGCGGTCTCGCTGAACAGGTTCTGGCCCACGGCCTGGAGGCCGCCCGGGTTGACGAACTGGGCGATCTGCAGGTTGCCGATGACCTGGGGCGCGGCCTGACCGGCGGTGGTGACCGACACGGTGCCGTCTTCGCCGACGGTAAAGGTCTTGGTGTCGGCAGGCAGCACGATGGCAGGCTGCAGTGCGAAGCCATTGGCGGTGACCAGCTGGCCATCGGCATTGAGGTGAAAGGTGCCGTCACGGGTGTAGTTGATGGTCCCGTCGGGCATGGTCACCTGGAAGAAGCCATCGCCGTTGACAGCCATGTCCAGCGGCTGGTCGGTGGTCTGCAGCGAACCCTCGGTGAAGTTCTTCTGGGTGCCGACGATGCGCACACCGGTACCCAGCTGCAGGCCGGAGGGGAGCTGGTTGTCCTGGGTGGACTGGGCACCGGGCTGGCGGCGGATCTGGTACAGCAGGTCCTGGAATTCGGCGCGATCGCGCTTGAAGCCCGTGGTGGACACGTTGGCCAGGTTGTTGGAGATGGTGGTGAGGTTCATGTCCTGGGCGGACAGACCGGTCTTGGCGACCCACAGTGACGACATCATGCTGGTATTCCTCGAAGTGCCGGTTTTACGTCGGCGCTAGCCGTTATCAGGAGAATTGCAAAACCTTTGCCATCGCCGCGTCGTTGTCTTCCGCGCTGCGCATCATCTTTACCTGCAGCTCGAACTGGCGGGACAGCGACAGGATCGAGGTCATTTCCTCCGCCGCATTGACGTTGCTCGACTCGACGAAGCCGGAAACCAGGGAGACGTCGGCATCCATGGGCGGCGCTGCCTGGCCCTGCTTCATGTGCAGCAGGCCGTCGAGCCCCTTTTCCATCTGCTTGGTGTCGGGATTGACCAGCTTGATGCGGTCGACCTGGGCCAGGGCATTGGCCGCCTGGCCGGATCCGCGCACGGTGATGCTGCCGTCCTGACCGATTTCCACTTTGGAAGCAGGCGGCACGGCAATGGGACCGCCATTGCCGAGCACCGGCAAACCGCTGCCGGTCCGCAGCATGCCAAGGGGGTCGATCTGCAGGCTGGAGGTGCGCACATAGGCCTCTTTGCCGGAGGGATCCTGGACCGCGACGAAGCCGGGGCCCTGAATGGCCACGTCCAGGTCGCGCCCGGTTTCCTGCAGCGCACCGGGGGTGAAGTCCGTCGCCGGCCGTTCGCTCATGGAATAGACGCGCGACGGCATGGTCTCGCCGAACACCTGCATCGAGCGCGCCTGCTCGAGATCCTTGCGGAATCCCGAGGTCGAGACGTTGGCCAGGTTGTTGGCATGGGCGCGCTGGGCCATCTCGTTCTGGCTGGCGCCGGTCATGGCGACGTACAGCAGCTTGTCCATCTGATCCTCCGACGGCGGCAGATTGCCGCCAAGCTTGCGTTCGGAGGTTCTTTAGCAAGCGCCGTTCCAAAAACTGAAAACCTTTTAAAATCAGTAGCCTGAAAATAGAAAAGCCTCCCGAGGGAGGCTTTTCCTGACGCCGAAGCGGCAAGCCGTCAGAGAAACGACATCAACGCAGGTTGATGATGGTCTGGGTAATGGCGTTCTCGGTCTCGATGGTCTTGGCGTTGGCCTGGTAGTTGCGCTGCGCCACGATCATGTCGACCAGCTCGGTGGAGATGTCCACGTTGGATGCCTCCAGAGCACCGGACTGCAGGGCACCCAGGGTGCCGGAGCGCGGTGTGCCGACTACTGGCTGACCCGATTCCGACGACTCGGTCCAGGAGGTCTTGCCCATGGGGGTCAGGCCCTGGACGTTGGCGAAGTTGGCCAGCACGACCTGACCCTGCACCTTGGACTGACCATTGGTGTAACGTGCGAAGATCTGGCCGGTATCGTCGATTTCCAGACCGGACAGCTGGCCCGTGGTGTAGCCGTCCTGGTTGACGCTGGTCACGGCGAAGGCACTGCTGTATTGGGTCGAGCCGCGCATGTCCAAGGTTATGCCGGCCGGGTTGGCGACAGCGCCATTGGAGGCCCAGGTCGCCGGGGTACCGCCGTTGGAGATGGCCGGGACCCAGTTGTCCAGCTTGAGCACGCCCTCGAAGGTGTTGGTGGTGGCGTTATTGACCTGCTTGAGATCGGTCGAGGCCACCTTGCCGCCATCGAGCGCGCCGCTGCTGGTGAACGGCAAGGTCACGGTGTAGGGCGTAGCAACCTTGGTGGTCGCGTCTTCCTTGGTGGGATCGCCCGGATTGCGGCCGTCGATCAGCACGTTCATGGTCCAGGAGTTGTTCGCGCCCTTGACGAAATACTGCGACAGGACGTGGGCGTTGCCCTGGCTGTCGTAGATGTTCACCGAGGTCGAGGAGTTGTAGCTGGTCGGATCGGACGGATTGAACGGGGTGGTGGTCGGCGTCGTCTGGGTCGAGTTCAGGTTGACCGTCTGCTTGATCGAGCTGGACGCCTTGGGCGCTTGGCTGGCGGTCTCGATACGCAGGTCGCTGCGCACGCCCGGCTGCAGCAGGCCTTGGTCATTGGTGGTATAGCCCTGCAGCTTGTAGCCGTTGTTGTCGACGATGAAGCCTTGCTTGTCGGTGCCGAAGTAACCGGCACGGGTGTACTGGATAGCGCCATTGTTGCTGGTGACGAAGAAGCCGTTGCCGTTGATGCCCATGTCCAGCGCGTTCTGCGTGGAATCGATGGTGCCCTGGTTGAACAGCTGGCCGACGTTGCCGAGCAGCACGCCGCTGCCCTGGGCATTCTTGCCAGTGCCCAGTACCGAGGCGGCATAGAGGTCCTGGAACTCCGCCCGCGACTGCTTGAAGCCGACGGTGCTGGCGTTGGCGATGTTGTTGCCGGTGATGTTGAGGTCACTGGACGCGGCCTTGATGCCGCTCAAACCGATATTGAAAGACATGCTGGATTCCTCGTGTGCCGCGCCTTACTGGCCGACCGCCTGGACTTTGGAGATGCCGATGCTGCCGACGCCGGCAAGGTTGAGTGTCATTTCGCCGCCGTTCTGCCCGAGCGTCACACTATCGACGTTGGCTGGCAGACTGGTCTTCATGGCCGTGGTGGTGTCGTTCACGTTCGCCTGGGCCTCGAAGCGGTAGGTGCCGGCAGCCAGCTTCTTGCCGCTGGCATCGGTGCCGTCCCAGGTGAAGTTCACCAGGCCACTGGACTGCTGCCCCAGGTTCAGACGATTCACCTGACTGCCCGCATCGTTGTAGACGTTGACCCAGACGTTCGGACTGGAAGCGGTCAGGTTGAGCGCCCCCTTGAAGTCCGCACTGGTGTCCACCTTGACCTTGTCGGTATCGACGATCACCTTGCGACCAACCAGAGTGGAAGCCTGCAGTGCCTGGGAAGACTGACTACCAGAGAGAATCGAGCCGACGCTGGTATTCAGGTTGGTGATGCCCTCGACGGTACTGAACTGCGCCAGCTGGGCGATGAATTCGCCGTTGCCCTGCGGCTCCAGCGGATTCTGGTTGTTCATCTGAGCAACCATCAGCTTGAGGAACTCGTCCTTGCCGAGCTTGCCACCCTTCTTGCCATCGCTGGCGGTGGTTTCGGCGGACGTGCCGGTCTTGTTGACGGAGTACTTGTCGAGTACCGATTGAGCGGTGGAGTTGGTCGTGCTGATGGCCATGGCGCCGGTTCCTTACTGACCGAGGGTCAGTACCTTCTGCATCATCTGTTTGGCGGTATTCATCATTTCCGCGTTGGTCTGGAAGGCGCGACTGGCCGAAATCATGTCGGCCATCTCCTCCACCACGTTCACGTTGGGGTAATAGACGTAGCCTTCCTTGTCCGCCATGGGATGATTGGGCTCGTAGCGCTTCTGCACCTCGCTCGGATCCTCGACGATACCCTTGACCTCCACCCCGACCCCGGCCTGGCCCTGGTCGTCGAACAGCGAAGCACCGCCCTGGGCCGCGTTGAACTGGGCAGCGAACACCGGATGCCGCGCCTTGTAGGTCTGATCGACGCTGGAGGAGACGGAGTCGGCGTTGGCCATGTTGCTGGCCACGGTATTGAGGCGCACGTTCTGGGCGCTCATGCCGCTACCGGCGATGTTGAACAGCGAACTCAGGGACATGGCTATTCTCCGCGCAGGGCCGACATCAGCCCCTTGAACTTGCTATTGAGCAGGGTGAAGCTGGCCTGGAAATTCATCGCGTTCTCGGCGTAGTTGGCCTGCTCGACCTGCGCATCCACGGTGTTCTGGTCCACCGAGGGCTGCGTGGGAATGCGATACTTCAAGGCCGAGTCGCCCATGCCCATGTCGAAGCCTTCGGCAGCGATATGGCGGCTGTTGGTGGTTTCCAGCTGATAGTGGCCGGAAGCCCCTGGCGCGCTCTTGGCCGCCTGCTCTGCCATGACGGCGCTGAAATCCAGATCCCGCGCCTTGTAGCCCGGGGTATCGGCATTGGCGATGTTGTTGCCCAATACTTCGGCGCGCTGCGAACGGAAGTTGAGCGCCTGCTCGTGCAACCCGAGTGCTTTGTCGAAACTGATGCTCATGTCGAGAGACCTTTGACGTGGCTTGCAAGCGATTTAGCAAGGCCCGTGCCAGTATCCAACATCCATCTAAATCAAGGGCTTAGCGCGACGCGGCAGTCAGAACGACGGCAAGCGGCAAGGTTTTTCCGCCACCTTTGCCGGCCCCCGAGGCAGGTGCGGCAAAACTTTGGCGCAAAAGAAAGGGCAGACCTGGGTCTGCCCTTTGGGTGTCCATCGACCGGCCTATTTGGCCTTGTAGATGATGCCCGGATTGCACTGCACCATCTGATAGAGATCCGGCAAGCCGTTGAGGGCTTCGGACGCACCCAGGAACAGATAGCCGCCCGGCTTGAGAGTGGCATGGATGCGGGTGAGGATGTCCTTCTTCACGTCAGCGGAGAAGTAGATGAGCACGTTGCGGCAGAACACCATGTCGAACTTGCCGAGGCTGGCATAGCTGTCCAATAGATTCAGGGCGCGGAATTCGATCCGACTGCGAATCGCCGGCTTGACCGCCCAGCGATTTGGCTGGAGCACGTCGAAGTAGCGCTGCAGGCGTTCCTGGGACAGACCGCGACCGATGGCCAGAGAATCGTATTCACCGGATTTCGCCGCCGTGAGAATGGCACCGGACAGATCGGTCGCCACGATCTGCATGCCGCCACGCCCCTGCCCTGCCGCGCTGCGCTCGAATTCGTCCATGGTCATGGACAGCGAATAAGGCTCCTGCCCCGACGAGCAGGCCGCCGACCAGACCCGCAGGCGCTGGCCGAAGGTGTTCTTGGTCAATTCCGGCAGGAGGCGGTTCTTGAGCACCTCGAAGGGATAGGTGTCGCGAAACCAGAGGGTTTCGTTGGTCGTCATCGCATCGATGACCTTTTCCCGCAAACCGCCGCGGGGCTGCATCTGGATGCGCTGCACCAACTCCGACAACGTCTTGATCCCCTCGGTCTCCATCAGCTTGTTGAGCCGACTGGAGACGAGGTACTGCTTGTTGTCACCGAGCAGGATCCCGCTGGATTTCTCGAGGAAATCACGAAAAAGCACAAAATCCGCGTTGACTGCTGACACTGCCGCTCCGCCTTCTGGATACCGGGATAGAGACGCCTTCACCTAGTGACTGTCGACCGCGTTGATGCGCTCGGCTACCCGGGAGGCAAGATCATCGGGACGGAACTTGGCCAGGAAGTCGTCCGCACCGACCTTCTTGACCATCGCCTGGTTGAAGACGCCGGACAAGGAGGTATGCAGCAGTATATGCACTTTCTGCATCCGCGGATCATGACGGATTTCCGCCGTCAGGGTGTAGCCGTCCATTTCCGGCATCTCGATGTCGGAAATGATCATCAGCAATTCCTCTTCCGGGCGCTTGCCTTCAGCCACCATGGCCTGCAGGTAGTTCAGCGCCTGACGACCGTCGTTGAGGGAAATGACCTCTACCCCGACGGTTTCCAGGCAGCGGCTCACCTGCTTGCGCGCCACCGAGGAGTCATCAACGATCAGGACGCGCTTGGTGACGGCCTTGGCCTGTACCATTTCGCTGATGACGCCGGCCGACACCGTTTCGACGGACGGCGCCACTTCGGACAGGATCTTCTCCACGTCGATGATCTCGACGAGTTGGTTGTCGACGCGGGTGACGGCGGTAAGGTAGTGATCACGCCCGGTGCCCTTGGGCGGCGGGTTGATGCCTTCCCAGTTCATGTTGACGATGCGCTCCACCGAACGCACCAGAAAGCCCTGCACCTTGGTGTTGTACTCGGTAATGATCACGAAGCAATTGTTGATGTCCGGCAACCCGCGGCGACCGGTGGCCATGGCCAGGTCGATGATGGGAAAGGTGCCGCCACGAATGCTGGCCACGCCCCGTACCACCGGACTCGATTTCGGCATCACGGTGAGCTTGGGGCACTGCAGCACCTCCTTCACCTTGAAGACGTTGATGCCGTAGAGCTGCGAGCCGTCCAGGCGGAACAGCAGCAGTTCCAGACGGTTCTGGCCCACCAGTTGGGTACGTTGGTTGACTGCGTCCAATACACCAGCCATTTGGCGACTCCTCTCGTTGCCACAGACCGGTTGAAAAACTCGGCACAGGGCTTGCTTAGATGTGACTCATGAAGATCGAAGCGACGTGTTTCCGACCTATGAAAACCTCTTGCCGCTGGGCTGCGAATCTTGTGTTGATCCTGACATGCCTGGGCGGAAAGGCCTATGCAGAAGGCGACTACACCTCATCTGACGAACTTATCGGCGCTGTCGAAAGTTTTCTTGAGGAGCGCGTGCAGGAATATTTGCTGGAGACCAGTTCCAACGCACGCCACGAAAATCAGATCAACTCGTTGGATCCCCGGTTACGCCTGGCGGCCTGCGACAAACCCCTGACGCTTTCACAGCAAGGCAACCCCACGCCGGTGGGCCGGATCAACATCAAGGTCCGCTGCGAAGGCAGCAGTCCCTGGACGGTGTTCGTGCCGGTCCAGGTCAAGCTGTATCGGCCCGTGGTGGTTACCCTGCAGCCTCTGCTGCGCGGTGCGGTGCTGGATGACCAGAACGTGGCCCTGGTGGAGCGGGACGTCGGCACCCTGACCCAGGGTTATCTGACCAGCCTGGAACAGGTGCTGGGGACCCAGCTGAAACGCCAGGTGGTCAGCGGGCAGGTCATGGCGCCTTCCTTTATCGAGCAAGCCGAACTCATTCGCAAGGGTGAGCAGGTGGTCATCAATGCCCGTAGCGCCTCCTTCAGCATTCGCATGCAGGGCGAAGCCCTCAGCGCGGGCGCCAAGGACGAGGAAATCCGCGTACGCAACCTGAGTTCGAACCGGGTGATCCGCGGTCGGGTGGTCGATCAGGGGCAGGTGGAGGTAGCGCTTTAGCGAGAGCGGCAAAAGGAGTACCTTGAACGTCCGCATCCTGAACCTCTGCGTGCCATCCTGTCGAAGGATGTGACACGGCGCACAGGTCTACGGCTAAAGTTTCGGCTCAGCACGCCGATAAGCCGGATATGCGAACGAGACGACACGAGGATCTCCACTCATGGCTCTAGATATCAATCGCCTGAATTCGTCCTCTACTGCAGGCATAGGCAACACCAAGGCCGCCTCTACCAAGGACGTATCCACGGCTCAGACCAGCGACGTCAAGGCCACCCAAGGCACCGCCTCCGGCGAGTCGGTGAGCTTGAGCGCTGAAGCCAAGCAACTGAGTTCCCTGACCGCAGGGCTCAAGGATCTGCCGGTGGTCGACAGCGACAAGGTCAGCCGCCTGAAACAGGCCATCGCCGATGGCTCCTACAAGGTCGACAGCCAGAAGGTGGCCGACAAGCTGATGGCGTTCGAGTCCTGACGCCCGGTTCGGCACGGCCTTCCTGACGATCGTAACTAAGGTTCGAACGGAAACCGCGCCATGACCAATGCTACCTTGCTCGACATCACTCGCCACGACATCGACCTGAGCGAGCAACTGCTGGCCCTGATCGAGCAGGAATTCCAGGCCTTGAGCGAGCGCCAGCTCGATCGGCTGGAAGCGCTGCTGGGCCCCAAGCAGATCCTGCTCAAGCAGCTCGACCAGCATGCCCAGCAGCGCACCGTCCTGCTTCAGGCTCAGGGTTTGCGGGCGGATCTGCCGGGCTTGCAGGCCTATGCCGCCCGACAGCCCGATGGTGAGGAACTGCTGGCTCTCTCCAGCCAGCTCGCGCAGCTCATGGAGCAATGCAAAGCCCACAACGTCCGCAATGGCCAGATCATCCACGCCAATCGTTTCGTGGTGGGCAAGTTGCTGAATGTGCTGCAGGGTACCTCGGCGCCCACGCTGTACAACCGTCGCGGTAACCAGACCGGCGGTGGCTATCAGCGCCCGCTGAGCTCGGCGTGAGCAGTGGATTTTTCTCACAGCGCGTTTTTCGCTGTACAGCTGGCCGTTAGCCATTATCCTTGCTGACCGCTGTTTACAGGAGTTTCCAGGTGCAAGGCTCTTCCGCTAGCGACAATGCCCCCCAACCCCCCCAGGTCTATCGCTCCAAGGGCGAGATCCTGGCGTGTCTGCGGCCGGCGCAACAGCAGCACATCCCGCTGCGGATCACCTTCAATCGCCAAGGGCAGCAATTCCAGAGCTTCGTCGTCGAGATCGACGAAGCCAAGGGCCTGATCGCGCTGGACGAATTCATTCCCCGTGAGGCCGAACGCCTGCTCGAGCAGGGTCAGTCCTTTCGGGTGGACAGCTTTCACGAAGGCATCAAGGTCACCTGGCAGATCGACCGTCCGGTCGAGTTCAGCGAACTGGACGGCACGCGCTGCTACTGGATCGGCCTGCCCGCGGAGCTCACCTATCACCAGCGGCGCAATGCCTATCGGGTCAAGTTGCTGTTGACCCAGCCCGCCACCGCAGAACTGAGCCAGGGCAGCAGCCAGATCCAGTTGCGTGGCCAGTTGATCGACCTGTCAGCCACGGGCTGCAAGCTGCGCTTTCCCGGCAATGTCACCCATCTGCTGCAGCCGGGTCAGCAGGTGCAGAGCTTTACCGCCGAGTTGCCCATCGGGGCCATCAGTACCCCGGTGACCATCCGCCACGTGGCCTGCACGGAGCGTATGGAATTCAGCGACGTCGGTGTCTGCTTCAACAGCCTGACGGGCGCTGCGCAGCGTCAGATCGAGCGTTTCATCTATCAGTTGCAGCGAGAAAATCGTCGCTTCGAGTGACCGACCGGACGCCCACGACTACTGGGCGCCCTCCTCCACCTCTCAAGTCGCCTTGGGCTCAGCTGGGTTCTGCGGGAACTCGATCTCCTCCTGCAGAGGTGCCCCCTCCTCGGCAGGTTCTTCCTCCACCACCGGCTCGCTGTGCATCTGCTCCTGCACCACCTGGCTGTCGACGCGGGGATCCAGGGCCGCCGCCAGCGGTGAACTGGTCGATCCTTCGGGCATCTGCACATGGCTCAGCGGCGCTTCGTCGACCAGGTGCTTGCCGGTGACCGCATCCGGACGGATGCGCCAGATCAGGATCGCGCCGCAGAGCACGACGAAGGCATAGAGCATGTTGGGTCCGACCAGATTCATCAGAGCTCCCACCACCAGCGGACCGATACAGGCACCGATGCCAAAGGTCACCAGCAGCATGGCACTCAGGGATACCCGACGCTCCCCCTCGATATGGTCATTGGACAGCGCCACCGCCAGCGGATAGAGCACGAATTGCAGCAGGCTGGCGATAAGGCCGAGGGGTAGCAGTACCACCGGCGGCACATGGGGCAGCACGGCCAGCGGCAGCGCAGCCAGGGTCAGGGCGATGGCCACCACCCGGATCAGCCAGCTGCGATCATGGCGATCCGAGAGCCAGCCGATCGGCCACTGGGCGATCAGGCCGGCAAAGATGCAACAGGCCATGAACAGACCGATGCGCTCGGTGGGCAGGCCCTGGGCGCTGGCATAGAGCGGCGCCAGACCATAGAAGGAGCCGATCACCAGTCCCGCCACCAGGGTGGTGGTCAGCGACTGCGGAATCCGCTGGATGAAGAACGTGGGTTCCAGCGGCGCAGGCTTGAGCGGCGCCGGGTGGATCTTGCCGGTGACCGCTACCGGCACCAGGCACAGGGCGTAGCAGATGGCGACCAGCATCAGCTTGTCGACGCCCAGATCGGGCGAGACCACCAAGACCACCTGTCCCAGCGCCAAGCCAAGGTAGGAGGCGGTCATGTAGCCGGAAAAGACCTTGCCGCGCTCGCCAGGACCGGCCTGCTCGTTGAGCCAGCTTTCCAGCACCATGTACTGGCACATCATGCCCATGCCGATGAGCACCCTGAGCGCCAGCCACATCGGTAGCCATGGCAACAAGCCGATGCCCAGCACCGCGGCGCCGACGACGCCGGCGCAGGTCACATAGGCACGGATATGGCCGACCTTGGCGATCAGCCGATGCCCGAGCTTCCCGCCTATCACCAGTCCCGCGTAATAGGCGGCGGTCAGGGCACCGACCCAGAGTCCCTGCACCTGATCGGCGGCCAGTCGCAGCCCCAGATAGGTACTCAGCAGACCGGTCCCGATCAACATCAACAGCGTCGCGAAATAGAGCCCGCGAAACGCCGACAGCACACGCACCATTGCCTACTCCATCGTCTCTTGCGCACCCGGCAAGCGCGACGGGATCAGCTTCGTCGTTGCGCCGCCAGCTGGGCATCCGCGCCCAGGCGTGGGTTGTAGTGGCCTGCACAGGCCTTCATCAGTACCTGCAGCACCGACAGATTACCTCTGACGCTGCTGATCTTGGTGGGTACCTCGCCCTTCGGATAGCGCCGCACGGTGGGGAGTTCCACGCAGCGATAGCCCAATTTCGGTACCCGATAGGAAAGATAGGCCAACAACTCGTAGGTGGTGAACTCGTCGCGGAACGGCGCCACCCGTGGATCCAGCAACATGGCCCGGCTGTAGGCGCGGAAACCCTGGGTGGTGTCGGTCCAGTGGAAACCCGAGGCCAGGCTCAGCATGGGCGCATGGATGAAGCGAATGGCGAAGTCGCGGGACTTGGGCGTGTTCTCCGCCACACCGCCGGCCAGAAAGCGCGAGGCCTGAACGAAATCGTAGCCCTGCTCGATGGCGTCGATGAAGCGCGGGATGGCGTCCGGATCGTCCTTGTCGTTGCCATCGATGGTCACGATGCCGGTATAACCCTCGTCGAGCACGAAGGCATAGGCGCAGCGCAACTGGGCGCTGAGCTTGCCCGGCGCGGTCTTGACCAGCAGCCCGCGGACGCCCAGTTCCTGCAGCCGCTGCGGCTCCAGCGAGCCATCGGTGCTGCCACCGTCGACGATGATGACATCGGCGATGTCGGCGATCTTGACCGCCGCCATGCGCCGCAGGAGGTTGAGGATCCGCTCGCCTTCGTTGATGACCGGAATCACCACGCAGTGCGGACGGCTGCGACCGTTCCAGAAGGTCGTCGAATAGCTGGGCACCTGCCAGAGGGCGCGCTCGGTGGCGGGAATTGCAGTAGTCATAGGTCCTCCAGGTTCAACCGACACGGGCCGTGATGAGGGCGACGCCGGCGATGATCAGGACGATGCCCGCCGCCGTGGTCCAGGGAAAGGCTTCGCGAAAGATCACCACCGACAGCAGCGCGACGCTGGCGATGGCCCCGGCCGTCAGCACCGGATGCGCCACGTTCAGCGGCAGCTTGGCGAGGGCGGCGGCATATAGCAGAAAGGCCAGGCCATACATGAACAGGCCCAGCCAGAACGGCCAGTTGGCCAGGGCGCCCATGGGATCGCTCAGACTCGGGAAGCGCCGCGGCGGCAGCATGGCCAGCTTCACCAGTACGCTCGCCGAGGCGTTGGAGGCGATGCCCAGGATCAGGATCAGCCACTTCATGCCGCGGCCTCCGGCAGCTCACGATAGGCCTTGACCGCGACCTGAACGCCACGCTCCAGCGCGGCCAGGTTGGAGCCCTGCTTGGCCGGCAGCATCTCGATGCTGACCACCTGCTCCGGCAGCCGCCGGGTCAGGGCGAAGGCGATGCCGTCGTGGTTGGTACCACCCTCCCCCAGGGTCACCAGATCCGGCTCGCTGGCATGGACATGGCCGATCAGTTCGGCATGCTCTTCGAGCACCCGTGCGGCATCTTCCTCGTTGATGGTCAGGGCGCCGGTGTCGAGTTGCATGCGGATCGCCGGATGCTCCACGGCGCGCACCACAGCGGCGGTGGAATCGCTGTCGATCATGAAGTTGGCGCCATAGCGCGGCGGATTCGGCTCCAGGCAGATCTGCACGCCATGGGCCGTGGCCACATCGCCCAGACGGCGGAAGAAGTCGCGTGCCTGCACCAGGGCTTCTTCGTCGCTCAGCCCGGCGCGATCGCGATTGCGCGGCGAGCCGAATACCAGGCGCGTCGCCCCCAGGCCCTCGGCCACCCGGCAGACGCCTTCCAGCTGCGCCAGCAACGCGCGCTGGATGTCGTCGCTACCGAAGACGTTGAGTCCCGTGGTACCGAACAGCAGCGCCTGCATGCCGGTGATCTCGATACCCCGGGCCTGCCACTGCTGCCGCACTGCCTGGATCTCCTGGGCGGTGGCCGTCTTGGGATCGGCGAAATACTTGCCGGGGGCGATGTCGATGGCATCCACTCGATGCTGTTGCAGGATCTCGGCGACCATGGCGTCGTCGGCCACGTCCCAGGCGATATTGGAAATGGCGATGCGCATCACTGACCCTCCGCCTTGATGACCGGGGGTTCCGACTGGGCGTAAGCCCGTACCGCGAGCAGGGTGTCGCGCGCGCTGTACTGGTAGCCATCACGGCCGCCAAAGACCTCGGCATGCACGCTGCGGAAATCGTAGCGCGCGGGCGTACCGTCCAGGGTGTTGCCGAATTCGCGTCCAAAGCCCTGACGGGCGATGTCCGCCACGCTGATGGGCGCGGCCGTCAGGTGCACCAGCTCCAGCCCGGCCGCCTGGGCGGTCTGGATGTCATAGCCCAGGTTGACCATCGGATAGAACTGGAAGACGCCGCGGCTTTCCACCGCGTGCAGGTTGTTGTCGTTGAGCAGGTCGTAGATCACGTTCTTGCGCAGCCCCGGCCCGACCAGGCCCGGCAGGCGAACGATCAGCGCCTTGGCGAAATGCTCACGGACGAACTGTTCCAGTCGATAGCGATTGGCGCCATAGGCGTGCAGCCCCTCTTCGTCCACCGCGGTGGTTTCATCCACGCCGAGTGGCTGCTTGAAGACATCCACGGTGCTGATCAGCACGAAGGAATCGCACTGGATCCGCGAGAGATGATCGATCAGGCCATCGATCTTCTGGCGATCGGCCTCAGGATCGCGGTTGGCGATCCATTTCTGCGCGGGGGCACCGGCGCAGATGACCTGGCCATAGGGCTGGTCGCCGATCTGGTCGATATTGGTGGAGCGAAACAGCGCGCCGAAGGCCTTCTGCTTGAGCAGCGTCGACCCTACGAAGCCGCTGTACCCTATCAATGCGTCGGTCTTCATGTTGCTCACCCCTTGGTCTTGAATCTCAGGCAATAGTCCACTTGGCACTCCTCGACGGGATATCGCGCGTCCAGGTAGGCCTTGAGTCGTGGAAACTTGTCGTGCATGGAAATGTTGTTCAGGTTGAACGACCAGAAGGTCGTCGAATACACCACCGCCGGCGGATCGGCGTGCTGCAGATCGCTGAGCAGGTCCGCTTCGTAGGGCGGCGTGGCATAGACCGGATAGATGTACTTGGTGCAGGCCGGCAGGTCGGTCACCCCGTTGATGACCCCGTTGTTGGCCAGGTCGAACACGCACTGGGCGCCACTTTCCTGTAGACGGCGCGAGGCCCATTGCACCCCGGGTGTGGCCAGCGCCGCGTCATCCGGCAAGGCGGTCAGCGCTGGCACCCAGGCGAGCCCCTGGGCCCACACCCGCTCCACCGGCGACTTGTACAGATTGAAGGCAGCGAGCAGCACCAGCAGCGCCGCCAATGCCGGCACCAGCAGCCGCCGGCTGAAGGCCAGCAGGGCACCCGCCAGCAACACCGCGAAGAACGGTGAGGGATTAAGCCCGACCAGCCCGAGCAGCACGGCAGCCACAATGGCGACTGCTGCCGCCCGTGGATGGGCCGAGAGATCCCAGCCGCCATTGCGCGCGAGGCGCTGCCGGCGGGCGGCATAGAGCAGGCTCAGCAAGGGCACCCAGAAACCCATCTGGATATGCTGAAAGTCCGCGCGATTGACCCCGATCTTGAAGAAGATCGCGAGCAGCACCGCCAGAGCGCCAATCAGCGGCAGGTCTTCGCTCCAACGCCACGGCCAGGGCAGGCAGCGGATCAGGGCGAAACCTGCCAGGGCCGTGGGCACTACCAGGAGCAAGCTCAGCGCCAGAGGACGGGCGCTCAGGCCATAGCCCCACTGGGAAGAGGTTTCCAGCAGGAAGGTCAGGTTCTTGACGTAGTCGGTCAGGGCGAAGAAATCGGTACCAAAGCCAAGCCAGGCAATGGTCGCCGCGAAACTCAGGATCGATAGCAGATGCCGTCGTTGCAGCAATAAGGCGAGTACTACCGCCGAGCCGATGGCCAGCACCCCGGCGATGCCGCGGTCATAGGACCAGAACAGATTGAAGCCCGCCGCCAGCCCCAGCGACACCTCGCACACCAGGCGTCGCGGCGTGGTCTCCACCTTGCGATGCAGACAGAACAGGAACAGCGACAACAGCAGGAAGAGATCGCGATAGCCCACCACCTGGGTCGCCAGGGCACCCACGGCGACCAGTAGGATCAGGCGCGCGCGGCCCTTGGGCACGGGGCACAGCAATACCGCCGTGCCCCACAGCAGCAAGGCCGCGCTGGTGTTGCACAGGCCATAGAGGATCTGGGTCACCAGAAAGGTGTGCTGGGCGCCGAACCAGGTCTGCGCTAGCCATACTGGGATGAAATCCAGCCCGCCATGGATGGTGAAGGCATGGGCGCCCGGCTGACTGTGCAGCAGCGTCGGCAGCGTGGCGAAATATTCCCCCTGGTGGAAGGGGTCGAGAATGACGCCCTTGCCGAACAAAAAGAAGTTGATGATGGAAAAGGCCAGAACGCTGATGAAACCGGCGACGCCGGACACCCCCCTGGGTGTCGCTTCAGTGGAAGGGTTCGGCATCGAGGCGCTCCAAGGCATCGAAAATGTTGTCGATCTTGCCGCCCAGCATCGAATAGCAGCCGGGCAACTGGGGGTGTTGTTCGAAGAGGATGGGACGGCCGTCGTCCCCTTCGTTCTTCATCAGGATGGTCTTCACCTCGAACAGCGAATCCCGGTATTCCACCCGTGCCGCCGCCGACATGTAGCGGGCCACGTCCCGCACCATCCAGTCCGCCCGCGAGGCACGGTCGTAGTCGTCGAGCAGCGCATAGGGATCGGTGCCATTGGCGTCTTCCCAGTTGAGGTGCGGGGTGTAGCGCACATGGGACAGGGTGTGCAGACCGCGCGCCGGGAAGGGCATCATGGAAAAGAACGGACCATCCATGACCGTCACGCCGAGATTGCGCAGCTCCGGAGGCATCTCCACCAGGGCCATCTCGGTGATCTCGTGACGCAGACGCGTGGTGGTACCGGGGAAATCACCGCCGTACTGGTTGAGACCGCTGTAGGTGCAGTTGAAGAGATAGCGGCAATGCATCTCCTCCTGCCCGCCGGCTTCATCCACCACGTCGACCCCGAGGCCACCGGTTTCACCGCGGATCGCCGTCACGCGACTCTTGAAGCGCAACTCGACGCCGACGGTATCCAGTTCGCGACTGACTTCAGCGGCGAGAACGGCGGAGTTGAAGGCATATTCCTCGGTGAGATAAACCGCCTCGATCAGTCGATCGTCGAACAATCGACTTAATTCCTCGGACGCCGGTTGCAGCGACGCCTCGATACCCTGGCAGAAACGCTCGAACTGTTTGGCCGTCACCTTGGAGTTGTTGCGGGCGATGGCATACAACTTGGTGAAGTCCCGCACCACCACATCGGGATAGTCGCGCAGGAAGCGCGGCAAGTTGACCCGACTGCGAAAGGCCGTGACGAAACTGCGGGGATAGTGATAGCCGTTATGAACCCGAGCCTGATTATGATAAGAGGCGCGCTTCAACAGCCCCTCTTCCCTTTCGATCAGCGTGACTTTCGCAAAGCCTCTCACCCGCATGAGATACAGGGCCGTCATGGCCCCATAGAATCCGCCACCTATGACGATCGCATCTCTCATGATCGTCAGGCCATGCCGGATTGAGTAGCCGGCCTTGCGGCATTACCGCCCTGCACCACTTCGACATTGAGCTTGTCGCGCCGCGTCATGACCGCACTGGTGAACTCCTGGGCGACATGATAGAGCGGCCCTTCGTTGACTCTGTGGGTCAACTGCAGGACATATTCGCCAAGCACCAGCAGGACCAGCGAAATGAGAAAGAACATGCCGGACTGCTGTAATGAAATCGTCACCCAACCGGGTGCCACGTCATCCTTGAACACGCCGATGGCGATGACGTAGATGGAATAGAGCAGATTGGACAGGGCCCCCACGATGGACAGGAAACTGACCATGCGCATGGGCTTGCGGGTGGAGGACACCAGCAGTCGAGCACCCCGATCGAAACTGCCGGACAGCCGCTTGGGCTTGGTGCTGCGCGGCGGCATGCTGTATTCGAGGTTGATGCGCGAGAACCCTGCGGTGGCGGGTAGATGCCGGTAGGTCAACGCCGGCGCGGGATGGCGCAGGATGTAGTTGATGACCTTCTTGCTGAGCATTCGGAATTGGGGCGCGTCCTTGGCCAGATCCACCCCGTTGAATCTCTTGTAGAGACTGTTGAAGCCATTGGAGCAAAGGCTGTAAGACAGCGTCTGCCGAACTTTCTGCTGATTGTTGGCAAAGACCACGTCTACCCCACCGGCTGCCTGTTGCAACATGTCGGGCAGGAAGGCGATGTCATCGGTTTCCGGATCTATGACGACTGCGAAGTCGCCCAGAGCATTTTCCAGTCCCACCCAGGCGGCGGTATCCGAATCCACTTCCTTGGTCAGGGCATATACCTGCAGATTGGGCAGGCCATTGATACTGGTGAGTTGCTTTAATCGAGCTACGCTGTCATCAGAGGAGGCGTTGTCGACGATGATAAGTTCGTAGTCACTTACCAAGGGACCGATGACAGTTGCGGCGCGCTCAAGCACGTTTTGCAACTCGGTTGCCTGATTACGAACGACGAAGACGACTGAAAGTAGGACGGGATAAAAGGCCATGACGCAAACCTCCAGAGGCGCTCCAGATTCATGCAATGCAGACGGTTAGCCAACGGAGAGTACAGATAAATTCGACAGGTTTTCTTCTGCTGCTCTACGCTGTGATCACAACCACAAATCGCTGCTGGAAGAGCCTGGAAGTCGGACAAGGTCGCTGTTTTTGCCCTATCCTCCGAACTGCTGTAACGGTTCGGCAAGGGTGCTTGACGGCGTCGGGCCGCGAGGAGAGGTACTGGAAAGGAATCTGGTGTCCCAGAGTGGGGTCGAACCACCAACCTTCCCCTTAGGAGGGGGATGCTCTATCCAATTGAGCTACTGGGACAGGAAAGGGCACTCATGTTAACGAGCAGCGAACCGTTTGTCATGTTCCAGCTCGGCTGAACCAGGCGGGCATGCAAGGCTGGCAGAGGAAGGAAGTTCTTCGTTAGCTTTGCAATTTGCCCAGTACGTCGGTAAATTGACGTCAATAAAAACAGACGCCTAGGGACAGGTCGTTACAGAGTCCAAGGTGCCGTGAGTGCTAGCGGAACGAGACGAGGGCTTACGCCTTCACTGATTTTTGACTCCAGATGAAGTACCTCAATGACCCAGGCCATTAGATCCTACTCAAGCCGTACCGCTGACAAATTCGTCGTGCGTCTGCCCGAGGGCATGCGAGAGCGCATCGCGGATGTGGCCCGCAACCATCATCGCAGCATGAACTCCGAGATCATCGCGCGCCTCGAGCAGAGCTTGCAGCAAGAGGGCGCCCTAGGCGACGAACCCGGGCTTCGCCTGGACAGTCCGGAGATCACCGCCAGTGAGCGGGAACTGCTGCAGCGCTTTCGGCAACTCTCGGGTCGACAGCAGAATGCCCTGATCTCGCTGATCGCCCACGACATCGACGCCGCCTCCTGACGGCGTCCGGGCTGCCCCGCACCTAAGCAGCCCGTTGTGGTCCGCCCTGCCCTACATCAGGAACAGGGTGGCGAGTCCCAAGAAGATGAAGAAGCCGCCGCTGTCGGTCACGGCGGTGATCAGTACGCTCGAGCCCATGGCCGGGTCGCGACCGAAGCGCTGCAGGGTCATGGGAATCAGCACCCCCATGAAGGCCGCCAACAGCAGATTGAGAGTCATGGCGCCCATCATCACCAGGCCCAGTGACCAGCTGCTGTAGAGATAGAAGGCCACCAGCCCTATCACCCCACCCCAGATGACCCCATTGCACAGGGCGACGCCCATTTCCTTGCGCAGCAGCCGCGTGGTGCTGGTGACGCTGATCTGCCCCAGCGCCATGGCGCGGACGATCATGGTGATGGCCTGATTGCCCGAGTTGCCGCCGATACCGGCCACGATGGGCATGAGCGCGGCAAGGGCCACCAGCTTCTCGATCGAACCCTCGAAGAGCCCGATGACGCGCGAAGCGATGAAGGCGGTGATGAGGTTGGTGGCCAGCCAGGTCCAGCGATTGCCCACCGATTTCCACACCGAGGCGAAGACGTCTTCGTCTTCGCGCAGACCGGCCATATTGAGGACTTCGCTTTCGCTTTCCTCGCGGATCAGGTCGACCATCTCGTCGATGGTGAGACGACCGATCAGCTTGCCGTTCTTGTCCACTACCGGGGCCGAGACCAGGTCATAACGTTCGAAGGCCTGGGCCGCGTCATAGGCGTCGCCATCCGGATGGAAGGCCACCGCCTCCTTGGCCATGACCTCGACCACCAGCTTGTCCGGATCGTTGACCAGCAATCGCTTGATCGGCAGCACACCCTTGAGGATGCTGTCGTTATCGACCACGAACAGCTTGTCGGTGTGGTCGGGCAGCTCCTTGAGCCGGCGCAGGTAGCGCAGCACCACTTCCAGAGCGACGTCGTCGCGGATGGTGACCATCTCGAAGTCCATCAGGGCACCGACCTGATCCTCTTCGTAGGACAGCGCGGAGCGCACCCGCTCGCGCTGCTGGGCGTCCAGGGCGTCCATGAGCTCATGGACGACATCGCGCGGCAGGTCCGCGGCCAGATCGGCGAGTTCGTCGGCGTCGAGCTGGCCGGCCACCGCGAGGATTTCCTGATCGTCCATGTCGGCGATCAACGTCTCGCGGACGGCGTCTGAGACTTCCAGCAGGATCTCGCCATCACGCTCGGTCTTGACCAGTCCCCAGACGGTCAGACGATCTTCTTGCGGCAGGGCTTCGAGAATGAAGGCGACGTCGGCCGGGTGCAGCTCGTCCAGGCGGGCACGCAGCTCTTCGAGTCCTTCTTCGGGAATATCGGCGGGGGCTACGGGGGCGCGGTCCTGGTCTTCACGCGCCTCGACAGCGAGGTCGTAGCGCTCCAGCAACTCGACGACCTGGGCGAGCCGCTCCTGCAGCGTCTCGTGGGGCTTTCTGATGTCTGCTTCTTTCACTACGGTCATAGCGCACTCCGGCCCGCCGGCGGAGCGCACCGACGAACCCTATCTCAACAACGGGACGAAAAAGGCGATTGAGTGTTGACTGGGTAAGTCCATAAGGGGGGATGACCACTGCCCCGGCGGGGCTGACGGCGGGGATGATACACCGGACCGGTTGCCGGTGCGAAGGCAAAAGGGTTTCAAAACAGCTATTTGCAAGGGCTTTGGCAGGGTATCGAGACGGCGATTTTGGTTCTCGTGCAGCGACCTTTACTTCGCTAAGCTGGAGGCCTACGTCAAGGAGGACGTCCCATGAAGAAGCTGCTCGTGCTCGGCCTGTTGCTGGGCTGCGACCCGGCCCACTCGGCCACGGTCTATCGCTGCGAAGATGCCAGCGGCCACCTCACCTTTTCCGCCAGCGGCTGCGCTTCGGACAGCGACAGCAGCCTGCAACGCGCGGACAACCCCCGTCCGGGTGGCGCCAGGCCCACCCTGATGGCGAAACCCAAAGCCGCACCCCGCAAGGAGGTCTCGCGTGCGCCAACCGTGGTAGCCGCCAAGACGGATGGGTGCGGTGATCGGCTCAGCGCCAGCGAGAAGCGGCAGGCGATCATCCGCGGACAGGTCAGGGTCGGCATGAGCCGAGCGGACGTGGAGAACGCCCTAGGACAACCGCGGCGGATTTCCCAGCTGGATACCCTGACCCGCTATCACTACGACGGACGCCAGCGCAAGGAACGCTCGCGCCTGGTGACCTTCGACGAGCACGGCTGCGTGCGTCGACGCTGACGCACGTAGATCCTAATTAGAGCCTGTTCAAAGTCTCGCGAGCTAGAGACAAACAAGGCCTAGGCGGCCCCGCGAAAATAGCTGAGGGAGCGCAGTTTACACGTAGTAAATGAGCATTCCGACCGGGCTGGCGCTCCAGGCCATTTTCAACGCCGTCTGGCCGACGCGCAGCAGACTTTGGACAGGTTCTCAGAGCACGGCGCGGGGATAGGAGCCAAGGACCTTGAGCGCCACGGCGCCGGTGGACAGGCGTTCCAGCACGTCGCGGATCAGCGGATCGGCCTGGTGGCCGAGGAAATCGATAAAGAAGACGTAGGTCCACTTGCCGCTGCGCGAAGGCCGCGTCTCGATCCGGCTGAGGTCGATGTTGTTGGTGTGGAACGGCAGCAGCAACTCGTGCAGGGCACCCGGCTTGTTCTGCATGGAGACGATGATGGAGGTTTTGTCATCGCCACTGGGAGGCACGTCCTGGTTGCCGATGATGAGGAAGCGCGTGGAGTTGTCCGGGCGATCCTCGATCTTCTGCTGCACCGGGGTCAGGCCATAGAGCGAGGCCGCCATGTCGCCGGCGATGGCCGCGCTGTTCCACTCCCCCTTCACCCGCCGCGCTGCCTCGGCGTTGCTGGCCACCGCCACCCGCTCGACGCTCGGGTAGTAGGAGTCCAGCCACTTGCGGCACTGGGCCAGCGACTGGGCATGGGAATAGATGCGGGTGATGCTGTCGGCCTTGGTGTTCTCGCCGATCAACAGGTGGTGGTGGATGCGCAGCTCCACCTCGCCGCAGATCGACAGGTTGTGCTCGAGGAAGCTGTCCAAAGTGTGGTTGACCGCCCCTTCGGTGGAGTTCTCCACCGGCACCACGCCGAAGTTGGAGGCGCCGGCGGCGACCTCGCGAAAGACCTCGTCGATGGCCGCCATGGGCCGCGTCACCACGGCCTTGCCGAAGTGCTTGAGCGCCGCGGCCTGGGAGAAGGTGCCTTCCGGGCCGAGGTAGGCCACGTGCAGCGGCTCTTCCAGGGCCAGGCAGCAGGACATGATCTCGCGGAATAGCCGCGCCATGTCTTCGTCGCGGACCGGACCGCCGTTGCGCTCCATCACCCGCTTGAGCACCTGGGCCTCGCGCTCGGGTCGGTAGAACACGGGCTTTTCGCCCTCCGCCAGCGTCCCCATCTTGACCCGTGCCACGTCCTGGGCGCAGCGGGCACGTTCGCTGATCAGCTCCTGGATGCGTTCGTCCAGACTGTCGATTCGCAGGCGCAGAGCCTTGAGCTCGTGTTCCGACATGATCAGCCGTGCTCCTTCTCGAATTCGGCCAGATAGGTCACCAGCGCCTGGACGGCTTCCAGGGTGACGGCGTTGTAGATGGAGGCGCGCATACCGCCCACCGAACGGTGGCCCTGCAGATACAGCAGGCCACGTTCCTCGGCGCCTGCCAGGAAGGCCTTGTCCAGGCGCTCGTCGGCCAGGCGGAAGGGCACGTTCATCCAGGAACGGTCATTCTTGGCGATGGGGTTGCTGTAGAAGTCGCTGGCGTCGATGAAGCCGTACAGCAGCTCCTTCTTCTGGCGATTCAGGCGCTCCATGGCGGGCAGGCCGCCCTGCTCCTTGAGCCACTTGAACACCAGCCCCGACAGGTACCAGGAGAAGGTGGCCGGGGTGTTGTACATGGAGCCGTTGTCGGCCTCGACCTTGTAGTCCAGCAGCGTCGGGCAGGCGGCGCGGGCGCGACCCAGCAGGTCTTCGCGGACGATCACCACCACCAGGCCGCTAGGCCCGATGTTCTTCTGGGCGCCGGCGTAGATCAGCCCGAAACGCGAGACGTCCAGCGGGCGCGAGAGGATGTCGGAAGAGGCATCCGCCACCAGGGGCACGTCACCCACGTCCGGAATCCAGTCGAACTCCAGGCCGCCGATGGTTTCGTTGGGGGTGTAGTGGACGTAGGCGGCGTCCTTGGACAGCTGCCATTCGCTCTGCGCCGGAATGGCGAAGTAGTCGTAGCCCTTGGAACTGGCGGCGACGTTGACGGTGCCATAGTGCCGCGCCTGCTCGATGGCCTTGCGCGACCAGATGCCGGTGTCGATGTAGTCGGCGCTGCCGCCCTCGGGCAGCAGGTTCATCGCCAGCTGGGCGAACTGCAGGCTGGCGCCACCCTGCAGGAACAGCACCCTGTAGTTGCTGGGGATGGCCAGCAACTCGCGCAGATCGGCCTCGGCTTGGCTCGAAATGGCGGTGAAGTCTTCACCGCGGTGGCTCATCTCCATTACCGACAGGCCACGGCCCTGCCAATCCAGCAGATCGGCCTGGGCCTGGCGCAGCACAGCTTCGGGCAGGGCCGCCGGGCCGGCGCAGAAGTTGTAAGCACGCTTGCTCATCGCTCGTCATCCTCGTTGGGCAGGTCATCGCTCGGCACGTCGCTGGCACCGGGCAGCACATCGTCCTGGTCCGGCTCGTGGCTGTCGACCGGCAATTCCTTGTCGAGCAGTTCGTCGTCTAGCTCGGCTTCGTGGTCCAGCAGCTCTTCGTCCACCGAAGGCTCCTGCACCCGCTCCAGGCCCACCAGTTTCTCGCCCTTGCCGAGCTTGATCAGGGTCACGCCCTGGGTGTTACGGCCGGTACGGGAGATGCCCTCGACCGGGGTACGCACCAGGGTGCCCTGGTCGGAGATCAGCATGATCTCTTCGCCGTCCAGTACCTGGATGGCACCGATCAGGGGACCGTTGCGTTCGTTGATGACCATGGCGATCACGCCCTGGCCACCGCGACCACGCTGCGGGTATTCGGCCATGGCGGTGCGCTTGCCGAAGCCATTGAGGCTGGCGGTCAGGATCTCGGCGCCCGGTTCGGGGATCAGCATGGAAATCAACCGCTGGTTCTCGGCCAGACGCATGCCGCGCACGCCGCGGGCGGTACGGCCCATGGTGCGCACATGGCGCTCCTTGAAGCGGATGACCTTGCCACCGTCGGAGAACAGCATGACTTCGCGGGCACCGTCGGTGATGGCGGCAGCGATCAGGCTGTCGCCCTCCTCTAGCTTCAGCGCGATCAGGCCGTTGCTGCGCGGACGGCTGAACTGCACCAGCGGGGTCTTCTTCACGGTGCCGTTGCGGGTGGCCATGAAGATGTAGGCACCGGTGGGCTCGTCCTGCTCGGCGTCGAGGAGCTCGCCCTCTTCGCCTTCGACCTCGACCTCGACCTCGTCTTCCACCAGCACGGCGTCTTCGATGTCCAGGTTGTCGTCCTGCTCGCCCAGGTCCTCTTCACCGATGGGCGCCTGCTGGCGCACGGCTTCCAGATCGACCGGCAGCATGGCAGTGATGCGCTCGCCTTCGGCCAGCGGCAGCAGGTTGACCAGCGGCCGGCCACGGGCGGCGCGGGAGGCCTCGGGGATCTCGTAGGTACGCTTCCAGTAGACCTTGCCCAGGCTGGAGAACAGCAACAGGGTGGTATGGCTGTTGGCGACCAGCAGGTGTTCGATGTAGTCCTCTTCCTTGACCGCCGAGGCCGAGCGACCGCGACCGCCCCGGCGCTGGGCCTGGTAGGCGTGCAGCGGCTGGGACTTGGCATAGCCGCCGTGGGAGATGGTGACGACGCGGTCTTCCTCGGTGATGAGGTCGGCGATGGTCAGGTCCACCTGGGAGGCGATGATCTCGGTGCGACGCTTGTCGCCGAACTCGGCCTTGACCTTTTCCAGCTCCTCGCGGATGACTTCCATCAGCCGCTCGGGGTTGGTCAGGATGCGGATCAGCTCGCCGATCTGCAGCAGGATCTCCTGGTACTCGGCGATGAGCTTCTCGTGCTCCAGACCGGTCAGGCGGTGCAGACGCAGATCCAGAATGGCCTGGGCCTGTTCCGGCGAGAGGTGGTATTTGCCCTCGTGCAGACCATACTGCTCGGGCAGTTCGTCCGGACGGCAGGAATCGGCGCCGGCGCGCTCGACCATCTCGCGTACCGCGCTGGATTCCCAAGGCGTGGCGATCAGGCGTTCCTTGGCTTCGGCCGGGGTCGGCGAGCTCTTGATCAGCTCGATGACCGGATCGATGTTGGACAGGGCGACCGCCTGGCCTTCGAGGATGTGGCCACGCTCGCGCGCCTTGCGCAGTTCGTAGACGGTCCGTCGGGTGACGACTTCGCGACGGTGGCGAATGAAGGCTTCCAGCAGTTCCTTGAGGTTCAGGGTGCGCGGCTGGCCGTCGAGCAGGGCCACCACGTTGATGCCGAACACCGTCTGCAGCTGGGTCTGGGCGTAGAGGTTGTTGAGCACGACCTCGGGGGTTTCGCCACGGCGCAGCTCAATGACCACGCGCATGCCATCCTTGTCGGACTCGTCGCGCAGCTCGGTGATGCCTTCGATCTTCTTCTCTTTCACCAGCTCGGCGATCTTCTCGATCAGCCGTGCCTTGTTGAGCTGGTAGGGCAGCTCGGTGATGACGATCTGCTGGCGATTGGCGCTCTTGTCGATGTCCTCGACTTCGGCGCGGGCCCGTACGTAGATGCGGCCACGACCGGTACGATAGGCCTCGATGATGCCGGCGCGACCGTTGATGATGCCCGCGGTCGGGAAGTCCGGACCGGGGATGTACTGCATCAGGTCGTCGACGGTCAGCTCGCTGTTTTCGATCAGCGCCAGGCAGCCATCGATCACTTCGCCGAGGTTGTGCGGCGGAATGTTGGTGGCCATGCCGACCGCGATGCCGCTGGAACCGTTGACCAGCAGGTTGGGGATGCGCGTGGGCATCACCGCCGGGATCTGCTCGGTGCCGTCGTAGTTGGGCACCCAGTCGACGGTTTCCTTGTCCAGGTCGGCCAAGAGTTCGTGGGCGAGCTTGGACATCCGCACTTCGGTGTAACGCATGGCCGCGGCGTTGTCGCCGTCCACCGAACCGAAGTTGCCCTGGCCGTCCACCAGCATGTAGCGCAGCGAGAAGGGCTGGGCCATCCGCACGATGGTGTCGTAGACGGCGGTGTCGCCGTGGGGGTGGTACTTACCGATGACGTCACCCACCACACGGGCGGATTTCTTGTACGGCTTGTTCCAGTCGTTGCCCAGCTCGCTCATGGCGTAGAGCACGCGCCGGTGCACCGGCTTGAGGCCGTCACGCACATCCGGCAAGGCCCGGCCAACGATGACGCTCATCGCGTAGTCGAGATACGACTGCCGCAACTCGTCTTCGATATTGACCGGGAGGATTTCTTTGGCCAGTTCACCCATGAGAAGCCTGGTTCCTTCTGATCTGAAAAGCGCTAGGGCTCGTCCGCACGTCGGCCGAGCCTGATATAGGAGAGGCGGAAGCCCGTCTGGCGGCGGCTGTCACCGGCGGCGCAAAAGGCGCCCCGACCGGTTTTCAGCACTGCATCACCGCCTGCCGAGGGCTTTCGAACAAAGCCTGTGCAAAGAGCGAAATTCTAACACATTCAGGGAGGTATCCGCCCCTGGCGATCACCTCAATGCAGGCGTCGGCGATTCATCAACTCGGCCATCTTCTTGGCGTCCGGACGCTCCACCACGCCGCGCTCGGTGACGATGGCGTCGATGAGATCGGCCGGGGTGACGTCGAACACCGGATTGAAGGCGTCCACATCCGCGGCGATGCGCTGGCCGCCGGCTTCGAGCAATTCATGACCGGCGCGTTCCTCGATGGGGATGTCGTCACCGGACGCCAGATTCATGTCGATGGTCGAACTGGGCGCCACCACCATGAAGCGCACTCCGTGGTGCATGGCGATGACCGCCAGGTTGTAGGTGCCGATCTTGTTGGCCACGTCGCCATTGGCGGTGATGCGATCGGCGCCGACGATCACCCAGGCGACGTTGCGCGTCTTCATCAGGTGCGCCGCCGCGGCATCGGCGTTGAGGCTGACCGGAATACCCTCCCCGGCCAGCTCCCAGGCGGTCAGGCGCGAGCCCTGCAGCCAGGGGCGAGTCTCGTCGGCGTGGACGCATTCCACCAGGCCGTCCAGGTGCGCCGCGCGCAACACGCCCAGAGCGGTGCCGAAGCCGCCGGTGGCCAGGGCGCCGGTATTGCAGTGGGTGAGGAAGGTCTGCTTGCTGGCGTCGTGCTTGCGGATCAGTTCGACGCCCAGCTGGGCCATGGTCAGGTTGGCTTCGCGATCGCTCAGGTGGATGGCCACCGCCTCGGCTTCCAGCGCCGCCAGGGCGCCTTCCCCGGTCGCGCGCGTCAGACGCTCGCGCATCCGGTTGAGCGCCCAGAACAGGTTGACCGCGGTGGGCCGCGACGCCGCCAGCAGCTCGAAGTCGGCGCTGACGGTCTCCTCCCAGTCCTCACCCGCCGCGGCGCGCTGCCGGGCGCCGAGCACCACGCCGTAGGCGGCGCTGATGCCGATGGCGGGCGCACCACGCACCAGCATGTCGCGGATGGCCTGGGCCACCTCGGCGGCGCTGTGACAGGCGACCCAGTGTTCGCGCAGCGGCAACAGGCGCTGGTCGAGCAGGTGCAGGGCACCGTCCCGCCAGTCGATCGCCTTGATCTTTTCCGCCGCCAGCAGACGCTCTCGCATGATCTCTCCTCGACCTGAATCTGTAGCCCGCCAGTATACCGGCATCGGCGCGCGGATTTAGCGGTAGCGCCACAAGGACCGCTATACTGCCGGCTCGCCCCTCTTGGAATCGTCGCCGATGCCCACCCCCGCGCCCCTGGACCTCTTGTTGCTCCCCAGCTGGATCGTGCCGGTGGAGCCTGCCGGGGTGGTCCTGCGCGATTACGCCCTGGGGGTGCGCGATGGCTGCATCGCCCTGCTCGCCCCGCGCGCCGAGGCCCTGCGCCAGCCGGCGAAGGAAACCCTGGAGCTGCCGGGCAAGGTGCTGATCCCCGGACTGATCAATGCCCATGGTCACGCCGCCATGACGCTGTTTCGCGGCATGGCCGACGACCTGCCGCTACAGACCTGGCTGCAGGATCACATCTGGCCGGCCGAAGGCCGCTGGGTCGACGAGGATTTCGTCCGCGACGGCACCACCCTGGCCATCGCCGAGCAGATCCGGGGCGGCATCACCTGCTTCTCGGACATGTACTTCTATCCCCAGGTGGCCTGCGAGGCGATCCATCGCACTGGCGTGCGCGCCCAGGTCTGCCTGCCGATCCTCGACTTTCCCATTCCCGGCGCTCGCACCGCGGACGACATGATCCGCCGTGGCCTGGAACTGTTCGACGACATGAAGCTGCACGAGCGCATCAGCGTGGCCTTCGGGCCCCATGCGCCCTACACCGTGGCCGACGCCAAGCTCGAACAGATCCTGGTCCTGGCCGAGCAACTGCAGGCGCCGATCCAGATGCACGTGCACGAGACCGCCTTCGAGGTGGAGCAGGCGCTGCAGCAGACCGGCGAGCGGCCGCTCAGTCGGCTGCGGCGCCTGGGTCTGCT
The DNA here is from genome assembly GCF_036884265.1 of Pseudomonas benzopyrenica. Classification (NCBI taxonomy): domain Bacteria; kingdom Pseudomonadati; phylum Pseudomonadota; class Gammaproteobacteria; order Pseudomonadales; family Pseudomonadaceae; genus Pseudomonas; species Pseudomonas benzopyrenica. The sequence continues at coordinate 3,453,510 of NZ_CP145723.1, forward strand.
CGGACCGCGCTTCCAGGCCGTGCACATGACCCAGGTGGACGACGAGGACCTGGAAAACCTAGTCGAGACCAACAGCCATGTCATCCACAGTCCGGAATCCAACCTCAAGCTGGCCAGCGGCTTCTGCCCGGTGGAGCGACTCTGGCAGGCCGGCGTCAACGTCGCCATCGGCACCGACGGCGCGGCCAGCAACAACGATCTCGATCTGCTCGGCGAGACCCGTACCGCCGCCCTGCTGGCCAAGGCCGTCGCCGGCTCGGCCACTGCCCTGGACGCCCATCGCGCCCTGCGTATGGCGACCCTGAACGGCGCCCGTGCCCTGGGCCTGGAGCGCTGCCTGGGTTCGCTGGAAATGGGCAAGGCCGCCGACCTGACCGCCGTCGACCTCAGCGGGCTCGCCCAGCAGCCGCTCTACGACCCCGTTTCGCAACTCATCTATGCCACCGGCCGCGACCGCGTCAGCGACGTCTGGGTCGGCGGCGTGCCGCTGCTGCGCCAGAGCGAACTCGTGCGCCTGGACGAGGCCGAACTCATAGCCAATGCGCAGCAGTGGGCCACCCGTATCCAGCAGGGCGCCTGACGCGCCCCGCTCCCTTGCCTCTGGAGAACCCCATGTCCAACGTCGATAATGCCGAGATCGCCAAGTTCGAGGCCCTCGCCTACCGCTGGTGGGATCGCGAGAGCGAATTCAAGCCGCTGCACGACATCAATCCGCTGCGCGTCAACTGGATCGATCAGCACGCCGGCCTGGCCGGCAAGAAGGTGCTGGACGTCGGCTGCGGTGGCGGCATCCTCAGTGAGGCCATGGCCCAACGTGGTGCCCAGGTGACCGGCATCGACATGGCCGAGGCGCCCCTGGCCGTCGCCCGCCTGCACCAGCTGGAGTCCGGCGTGCCGGTGGAATACATCCAGGAGACCACCGAGGACCACGCGCGCAAGCACGCCGGCACCTATGACATCGTGACCTGCCTGGAAATGCTCGAACACGTGCCGGATCCCTCCTCGGTGATCAAGGCCTGCCACGACCTGGTCAAGCCGGGCGGCCAGGTGTTCTTCTCCACCATCAACCGCAATCCCAAGGCCTATCTGTTCGCCATCGTCGGCGCGGAATACGTGCTGCGCCTGCTGCCCCGCGGCACCCACGATTTCCGCAAGTTCATCCGCCCTTCGGAACTGGGTGCCTGGGCCCGTGCCGCCGGCCTCAACCTGCGCGACGTCATCGGCCTCACCTACAACCCGCTGACCAAGAGATACAAGCTGGAAGGCGACGTGACGGTGAACTACATGGTGCGCACCCAGCGCGAGGACTAGGCCATGCGTCTGCAAGCGGTCCTCTTCGACATGGATGGCACCCTGTTGGACACGGCGCCGGACTTCATCGCCATCATCCAGGGCATGCGCCAGGACAGGGGCCTCGCGCTCGCCGATGAAGCCCGCCTGCGCGGCGTCATTTCCGGTGGCGCCAAGGCCATGATCCTGGCCGGCTTCGAGGTCGACCCCCTGGGCACCGAACTCGAGCCCCTGCGCCTGGAGTTTCTCGAACGCTACCAGACGCACTGCGCGGTCCATACCCGGCTGTTCGAGGGCATGGACGAGATCCTGCGCGATCTCGACGCCGCCCGGCTGCGCTGGGGCGTGGTGACCAACAAGCCGGTGCGCTTCGCCGAGCCGATCATGCAGCGCCTAGGCCTGGCCGAACGCTCGGCCTGCCTGGTCTGCCCGGATCACGTCACGCACAGCAAGCCGGACCCGGAGATGGTGGTGCTGGCCTGTCGGCAACTGGATGTCGATCCCCAGACCGCCCTGTTCATCGGCGACGACCTGCGCGACATCGAGTCGGGCCGCGCCGCCGGCAGCAAGACGGTGGCGGCACGCTACGGCTACATCCATCCGGACGACCACCCCGAGCACTGGGGTGCCGACGCCATCATCGACCACCCGCTGGAATTGCGCGCCCTGCTCGATCGCGCGCTGTGCGGCTGCTAGAGGTTCAGATGTTCGACTACCAGGCTCCCGCCGAGCTATTGAAAGACCGCGTCATCCTCGTCACCGGCGCCAACCGCGGCATCGGCGCCGCCCTGGCCAAGGGCTGTGCGGCCCTGGGTGCCAAGGTCATCCTCCAGGGTCGCGATGCCGCGGCGCTGGATGCGGTGTGCCAGGATATCCAGGCCAGCGGTGGCCGGGTCGAGGCTTTGGTACTGGATCTGGAACAGGCTGACGCGGCGGCCTATGCCGTCGTGGCGGAGCGCCTGCAGCGAAGTCATGGCCGCCTGGACGGCCTGGTTCACAACGCCGGCCTGCTGGGACCGCGGGTGCCGTTGGAAGAAACCTCCGCCGCGGCCCTGGCGCAGGTGCTGCAGGTGAACGTCCAGGCGGGCTTCGCCCTGACCCAGGCGTTGTTGCCGCTGCTCAGGGCCGCCGACATGGCCTCGGTGATCTTCACCTCCAGCAGCGTCGGTCGCAAGGGACGGGCCAGCTGGGGCGCCTATTCGGTGTCCAAGTTCGCCACCGAAGGCCTGATGCAGGTGTGGGCCGAGGAGCTTGGAGAAGCCGGCATCCGGGTCAACAGCGTCAACCCGGGCGGCACCCGCACCGCCATGCGTGCGGCGGCCTATCCCGAGGAAGATCCTGCCCGGGTGCCCGCGCCGGAGGCCATCCTGCCGGTCTATCTCTACTTGCTCGGCCCCGACAGTCGAGGCACCACCGGGCAGGCGCTCAACGCCCAGTAGCGGGTTCGGTCAGACGTGGAAGCGCTGCACCAGTCGCGAGAGCTCGTCGCCCAGCTCGGCCAGCTCCCGACTGGCTGACGCCGTCGCCGCCATCGCCTGGCTGGACTGATCGGCGCCGTCGCGAATCCGGGTGACATTGACCGCCACCTCTTCGGCCACGCCCCGTTGCTGCACGGCCGCCGCGGCGATCTGCTGGTTCTTCTGCTGGATGCTGGCCACCGCCGTGGCGATACCGGCGAAGGCGCGCCGCGTGTCACCGGCACTGCCCAGGGTCCCGGCCAGCAGGGTCTCGCTCTGCTGCATTCGCGCGACCGCTTCGCCACTGCCCTTCTGCAACACCACGATGAGCTGCTCGATCTCGACACTCGATTGCTGGGTACGGCGCGCCAGGGCGCGGACTTCGTCGGCGACCACAGCAAACCCTCGCCCCTGCTCACCGGCGCGGGCCGCTTCGATGGCCGCGTTGAGCGCCAGCAGGTTGGTCTGTTCGGCCACCGCCTTGATCACGTCCAGCACACTGCTGATCGCCTGGCTGTCGTGGGACACGCCTTCGAGGCGCTCGGCAGCTGCCCGGACGTCCACCCCCAGGGTCTCGATACCGGCCAGACTGCGGCCGATCACCGCCTGGCCGTCGCTGACCTGGCGCTCGGCTTGGTCGCCGGCACCGGCGGCGGCCTCGGCGTCCGCGGCGACGCCCTGGGCGGTGGCGGCCAATTCAGCCATGGCCGCCGCCACCTGATCGGTTTCCTCGCGCTGGCGGGTCACGCCCAGTTGCGCCTCCCGGGCCTGCTCGGCGAGGGCCGCGGCGGACTGGCCGAGCCGGCCGATGCCATTCTGCAGTTGCAGAACCATGCCGCGTAGCGCCGCCACCATGCTGGCGCTGGAACGTTGCAGCTGGCCGATCTCGTCACCGCGATCCACGGTCAACTCGACATCCAGCTGGCCCTGGGCAATGCGTTCGGCGGCAGCGATCACCTTGCGCAGCGGGCGGACAATGGCCAGGGTGATGATCAGCGCGGCCAGGGCGCCGACGATCAGCGCCAGCAGCGCGACGCCGCCGATGGTCAGCAGGCGCTTGGTCATCATCGCCTGCAACTCGGCTTCCTGTTGCCCATAAAGGGCATCGACCCGCTCCACGGCGGCCTCGGCCAGGCTGGTCATCCGCGCACCGGCGGTCTGCTCCTGGGCCAGGGCGGCGGCATAGTCGCCCAGGCGGCGGATGAATTCCTTGATATTGGTGGAGACGTCCTGGATGACCGAGGAATAGGCCGGATCGCTCAGCTGCGGCTCCACCTTGGCCAGTAGCTCGAGGGCGGCACTGGCCGAGGGCAAGGGCTGGTCGTCCACCGTGTTCTTGCCTGCCCGTGCCTGAGCTTCGTCGAGGCTCTTGAGCATCAGGCGATAGAGTTCGCCGACCTGCTGCGACAGGGTCAGGAGTTCGGCGCCCTGCTTGCCAGCGGAATCCTTGAGCGCATAGGCGCCGTCATCCAGCAGACCGGACTGGAGGATATCCAGGCTGTTGGCCGCGCCCTCCACCAGGAAGGCCGCCCCTTCCATGGCCAGACGGCGCGAGGTATTGAGGCGCTCGAAGTCGGCGAAGGCGGCACCATAGGCCTTGGTGGCCTCGCGGGCGGCATCGATATCGGCAGCGTTGGCATTGCCCACCTCCGCCTGCAACTGCCCCAACCGCTCGAGTACCACCGGCAGGGCCTGCCGCAGGTGCTCGGCCTGGGCGGCCTCGCCACTCAGACGAAAGCCCTGCTCCAGGGCGCGCACCTGCATCACCTGCCGGTTGATCGCCGCCATGTCGCGCAGGGAACCGAAGCGATGCTCGACATCCTTGAGCGCAAGACCGCCCTGGAGGGCCACCACCAGTGTCAGCAGCAGCACCAGAGCAAAGCCCACCGCCAGCTTGGTCGCGGTTCGCCAATTGGCCAGGCGATAGCGGGCAATCCCTTTCATACGGCACCCCAACGGAATGAGTTCTACCGACGCTGTCGTCCGCAGAAGCCGATTCTTGAGGGGCTGGGGGCTAACGAGCCGCTATCCGTCGCACGCGGTTATGCCGACGTCGCTTTGGATGGCGGTCGTTTGCCAGCTGCACGAACGATCAACGACCGGCGCGAGACTCGCGAATATAGAAGCGCGCCTTTTCCGCATTCTTCACGCAACCGGTGTAGGCCTCGACCTGCTGCTGGGTCTTGGCGGTGGACAGCAGCGCCAGCGCCTTGGAATAGCTCACGGTGCCGGAAAAACCTTCGGCCTTGGCCAGGTCGAGTTCCTGCCAGGCGGAGCGGGTCTGGCTGGCGCAGCTGTCGCGATTGACCACCTTGCCCGAGCATCCCGCGAGCACCACGGTAGCCAACGTAGCGACCAGGACGGGAACCAGTTTCGCTTTCATCTCTTTTTCTCCTTGCGACCTGCGACCGGCCGGAACGGCCGGATAACCGCAGCGTAGACCGCTAACCGTGGCCGCTGTTCAGCCTCGATTGCGTAGAAACTCGACCACCGCGGCCTGGTCGCCGCTGAAGATCACCCGCGACGCCTTGCTCTCGCGTTGATAGGCATACATGGGATCGTAGTATTCGGCCAGCAGGCCCTCGATCCAGCCACGATGCGCGGCAACGTCGCCCGAGCGCTCCTGCTCGGCCAGGGCGTCTTCGAGAATGGTCGACAGTCTCTGGAAGCGTTCGCCACCCAGGCGCTTGGCGATGCCGGAGAGACTCTTGCGCAGCTGCTCGGCGAACAGCGCGAAGCCCTGCTCCGGCCCGTGCAGGGCAAGGAATTCCGCCGCCAGGTCGATGACGTAGTCGCGCAGGATGCGCTCAATGCGATTTTCCCGGCTGTCTTCCAGCCAGACCAGCGGGTACTGCTGCATGCCCTGGTGCAATTCCAACGGCAAGGAGCAGCGGCCGACCAGCCGTGACTCGTCTTCCAGCACGAACTGCCCCTGCCCCGCCTGGCGGCGGCGCAACAGATCGACGGCTAGGCGATTCTCGAAATCGATCTGGCCCGGCTGCGGCGTGGCGCGCTTGCCGAAACTGGAACCGCGGTGGTTGGCATGGCCTTCGAGGTCGACGGCGTTGTCGAGTTGGGCCACCACCTCGGTCTTGCCGGTACCGGTCATGCCGCCCACCACCACGAAGCGGCACTCGGCCAGGGCCTGCTGCAGCGTGTCGATAAGGAAGGTGCGCATGGCCTTGTAGCCACCCACCACCCGCGGATAGGCGATGCCGGCCTCGCTGCGCAGCCATTCCTGACTGATCTGCGAGCGCAAGCCGCCGCGGAAGCAATAGAGATAGCCCTCCGGATGGGCCCGGGCGAAATCGGCCCAGGCCTGGATGCGCGTCTCCTTGACCGCACCGGACACCAGTTGATGACCCAGTTGCAACGCCGCCTGCTGGCCCTGCTGCTTATAGCGGGTGCCCACGCGCTGGCGCTCCAGGTCGTTCATCAATGGCAGGTTGGTCGCCTGGGGAAAGGCCCCCTTGCCGAACTCCACCGGGGCACGGACATCGATCAGGGGTACATCGCTCAGGAACAGCGCTCGCAAGTCGCGGGCATCCTCACGCTGGTTCATCAAGCCACCTCGACCGCATGGGCGCGCCGAGACACCAGTTGCCCTATGGGTTGCAGGGCCAGACCCAGCTCCGCGGCCACGCCAAGGAATTCCGCCTCCCCCTCGGGGGCCACGGCCACCAACAGGCCGCCACTGGTCTGGGGATCGCACAGCAGCTGGCGGCGGGCCTCGTCCAGCGGGGCGATGCGGCTGCCGTAGCTGTCGAAGTTGCGCTCGGTGCCGCCGGGCACGCAGCCCTGCTGCAGATAGAAATCCACCCCGTCGAGACGGGGAATGGCGGCGAAGTCGAGTTCGGCGGTCAGACCACTGCCGTCGGCCATCTCCACCAGGTGGCCGAGCAGCCCGAAGCCGGTGACGTCGGTCATCGCCGTCACCCCGGCCAGGCGGCCGAAACGACTGCCGGGACGATTGAGCTGGCACATGGTGTCACGCGCCAGATGGCGATCCTCCGGCCGCAACAGGGCGCGCTTCTCGGCGGTGGTAAGGATGCCGATGCCCAGCGGCTTGGTCAGATAGAGACGACTGCCCAGGGTTGCGGTGTCGTTACGCTTGAGGTGGCGCTTCTCCACGATCCCGGTCACGGCCAGGCCGAAGATCGGCTCGGGCGCGTCGATGGAATGGCCGCCGGCCAGGGGAATGCCGGCTTCGTCGCAGACCCGCCGACCGCCGGCGATGACCTCGCGCGCCACTTCCGGCGGCAGCACATTGACCGGCCAACCGAGGATGGCGATGGCTAGCAAGGGGTCACCACCCATGGCATAGATGTCGCTGATGGCATTGGTGGCGGCGATGCGACCGAAATCGAAGGGGTCATCGACGATGGGCATGAAGAAGTCGGTGGTGGAGACCACCCCGCGCTCGTCATCCAGGCCATAGACCGCCGCATCGTCGCGCGACGCATTGCCCACCCACAGCCGCGGATCCAGATGCTGGGCCCCGCTGCCGGCCAGGATGGTCTCCAGGGTCTTGGGGGCGATCTTGCAACCACAACCGGCACCGTGGCTGTATTGGGTGAGGCGAATGGGATCGGTCATCGTTACTCCGGTTCAGCGGTGGCGCTGGTTCGACAGCCAGCGCGAAGGGGCGTAATAGTAGCAAATGCCTGTCAGGCGGCGGGGAACGACCGCGCCTAACAGATCGCCAGCCAAAGCAAAAGGACTGTTTTCTGGCGGTAATCCACAGTTGCTGTGGATAACCACGTGGAAAACCTCCAGCCGACCCCGGACAAGCGAGCGGCGGTGCGGCGATGGACGAACTGGCGATTTTTTAGCCGGTCCGCCAACTATTTTTTCCCGCTGAAGGGTAGCGAACGGAAGCGCCGTGCGTTATGGCCAGGGTGCGCTAGCATTGCCGGTTTCCCCGGTCATAGCAGTGCTCATGTCTTCTTCAGCGACGTCCCACCTAACGCCCTGGCAACGCGGCCTGCTGCTCGCCAGCCTCATGCTCATCGCCCTCAACCTGCGCCCGGCCCTCTCCAGCCTGGCGCCCCTGCTGCGGCAGATCGAAGCCAGCACGGGCCTTTCCAGCAGCGCCATCGGCCTGCTCACCACCCTGCCGGTACTCTGCCTGGGGCTATTCGCGCCCTTGGCCCCGCGCCTAGCGCGCCGCTGGGGCAGCGAACGTACCCTGGGCGCCATCCTGGCGCTGCTCGCCGGCGGCATCGTCCTGCGCAGTCTGCTGCCACCCCTGGGGCTGTTTCTTGGCAGCCTGATCGCCGGCGCCTGCATCGGCATCCTCGGCGTGCTGCTGCCAGCCCTGGTCAAGCGCGACTTTCCCGCCCAGGCCGGCCAGTTGATGGGGCTCTACACCATGATGCTGTGCATTGGCGCCGCCGTGGCCGCAGGCGCCACCGCGCCCCTCGCCACGGCCTTCGACGGCCGCTGGCAACCTGCTCTCGCCACCTGGTCCCTGGTCGCCGTGGTGGCCCTGCTGGTCTGGCTGCCGCAATTGCGCCAGCCGCCCACCATCGCACCGCGCCGGGGTGCCGGCGGTTCGCTGTGGCGCAACCGACTGGCCTGGCAGATCACCCTGTACATGGGCTTGCAGTCGTCGCTGGCCTATATCGTCTTTGGCTGGCTGCCGACCCTGCTGATGGATCGCGGCCTGGGCATGGTGCAGGCGGGTCTGATGCTGTCGGGTTCGGTGATGACCCAGCTGGTCAGCGCCCTCACCGCCCCCTGGCTGGCGACCCGCGGCCGAGACCAGCGCCTGGCCATCGTGGTGGCCATGAGCCTGACCCTCGCCGGCTTGCTGGGCTGCCTCTATGCGCCGCTGGGTAGTCTCTGGCTGTGGGCCGTCGTGCTCGGCCTGGGCCAGGGCGGCACCTTCAGCCTGGCGCTCGCCCTGCTGGTGCTGCGCTCGCGGGATGCGGAAACCGCCGGGCGGCTGTCGGGCATGGCCCAGGGCGCGGGCTACAGCCTGGCTTCGCTCGGCCCGCTGCTGGTGGGCATCCTCCATGACGCCACCCACGACTGGGCACCCATGGGCGTGCTCTTCACCCTGATCGCCGTGCTGGCCACGCTCTTTGGTCTGGGCGCGGGGCGGACCCGCTACGTCAACGACGTCTAGCGGCGATAGAGCCCGGCAGCGCGGCTGGCCTCGGTCTGCAGTCGCGGCGCGCGGATTCCCGCCTCGCGCAGGACGCTCTGCCAGGCCATGGCCTGGTCGCCGCCCAGGGTCACGGCGACATCGCCATTGAGCGCCAGGGCCGCCGCCAGGCGGGCGATCCAGGGTTGCTCCGGCGTCCGCTCCAGGGCGGGCAGCAGCAGCTGACCGTCGCGCTGCAATTCCTTGAGCAGGGTGGCAGCGCTCGGCAACAACTCGGGCAGGGGTTGGCCGGCCTGCAGCCGCTCGGCATGCAGGTAGCCGCGGCGGTTGCCCCGGGTGATGCCATAGAGCGTCAGCACCGTCTGTGGCTCCGCCAGCTGCAATACCAGCAGACCCTGCTGGTCGTCGGGCCCGAACAGCATGGCCTCGCCCAGCAGGCTGTTGGCGATGACGCTGCTGGCGCCGCAGTCACGCCCCTCGCACCAATAGAGCAGCGTCGCGCCCTGCTGCTGCAGGCGCTGGCGTTCGCTGTCCAGCCGTGCCAGTGGCGGATGCCCAGGGGCCAGCTCGAAGGTCTGGGTCTGGAGTTCGCCTTCCACCTGCAAGGAATCCTCCAGGCGCAGGCGACCGCCGATGCGACTGGCCGGCCCCAGCGGATAGAGGCGCTCGGCGGTTGCCGGTCCGGTTTCGCGAACGAGCTGGGCATGATCCATGGGCGCGATTTCGGGCAGCACGGCTGCCTGCACACCACAGGTGGAAAACAGCAGGCCGATCAGTAGGGATCGGCGGACGAGAGTGGTGCTGAGGCAGAACGGACGGCTAGGCATGCCGCATTATTCGTTGCGCCCGGTGCTGGCGGCAAAGAAGGCATTGAAACAATCTGCGACGGCCTGGGCGCCCGCGGCATCGTCCAGGTGCAGATGGTGCCCGCCCGGCAGCTCATGGAGGCTGAAGTGTGGCTGCTGCCGTGCCAGGCGCATGGCCTCGGCATGGGGCGCCACGAGGCCGCCCGCGGCCACCACCAGCGCCGTCGGGCAGCGCACGGCGCCCAGGCAGGCAGCCGCCTGCTCCGGCGTGAAACGCATCCGACTGGGCAGCCGCAGGCGCGGATCGGAGCGCCAGGTATAGCCACCCGGCACCGCCATCAAGCCGCGCTCGGCGAGCAACTCGGCGGCTTCGCGACTGACCGTCAGCGCCCCCTTCAGCCGCGCCGCCACGGCGTCTTCCACCGTGGTATAGACCGGCTTGCGTCGATTGGGCAGTTCCAGCTCGGCGAGCAGCGCCTTGCCGAGTTTCTCAGGCACCTCCGCCGCTGGCGTGGTATAGGGCAGCAGGCCATCGATCAGCGCCAGGCGCTCGATCTGCTCCGGCAGGGCCGCGGCGGCGATGACGCCGACGATGGCGCCCATGGAGTGCCCGAGCAGGCCGAAGCGGTCCCAGCCCAGTTGCCGCGCGGCAGCGAGCACATCCAGTCCATAGTCCTGGATGGCATATCCGACACCAGCGGGACGATGTGCCGACAGCCCGTGCCCGGGCAGGTCCAGCGCGACGATGCGCAGACCCTGCAGGCGGGGGGCGAGCTGGGCGAAAGTCATGGCATTGTCCAGCCAGCCATGCAGCGCCAGCACCGGATAGCCGTCTTCCGGGCCGAACACCCGGGCGCTCAGCTCGATATGAGGCAGCTCCAGGCGCAGCTCCTGCACCTGGGCCGTCATGTGCTTGCCTCCTCTGCCAGCCAGACGCTGGCCATGTCTAGGAGGCGTCCCGTTGCAGCGGGACCACCGCCACGGTCAGCCGCGATACGCAGGTCAGGCGTCCTTCCTCATCGCTCAGGCGGATGTCCCATACATGACTGCTGCGCCCCAGGTGCAGGGGCCGCGCGACCGCGGTCACCCGCCCGGAACGCACGCCGCGCACGTGGTTGGCGTTGATTTCCTGACCCACGCAATAGAAGCGCGAACGATCCACGCAGAGCATGCTGGCGATCGAGCCCACGGTTTCGGCCAGGGCCACCGAGGCGCCGCCATGCAGCAACCCCATGGGCTGGTGAGTACGCCGGTCGACCACCATGCTGGCGGTCAGGCTGCTGTCGTCCCAGGCTTCGATGCGCATGTCCAGGTGTTCGGCGAGGGTATTTTCGAGCGCACGCCCGAGGTCCTCAGGATCCGGAAGGGTCTGCCAGATGCTCATGTACTTTCCTTGCAAGGGCGTCAGCCATGGAAGTGACTGACCAGCTCGAAACCGCCGGCCAGGGACAGCGGCGCCTCCAGGCACAGCAGGGACGCGGTGCCCATGGCTACCGGTGCCTGCCGATGACCGTGCAGCAACCAGCCGGCCAGTTCAGCGACGAAGGGATTGTGGGTCACCAGCAGCAGCTCCTCCACGCCCAGGCGCTCCAGCTCGTCCAGGGCGCGTTCCGGCTCGCCGTCGGGCGTGGCCCAGGAGGCACTGCGCACCTCGCCTGGCCAGCCCAGTTGCTGCTGAACCAGAGCCGCCGTCTGCTGCGCCCGTACGTAGGGACTGGCGAGGATGAGCTGCAGTTGGGCACCCTGCAGTTGCAGGGCGCTGCGCAACACCTCGGCGCGCCCGGCCATGGTCAGCTCGCGCAGCTCGTCGCTGGACGCCCGCGCCTCGGCTTCGCCATGCCGCAGCAGCCAGAGCTTCATGGCGCGGTGGCGGAGCGATCGTCGGCGGGCTCGGTGGCCGGCCAGTCGGCGAAGGGCCAGGGCTTCACTTCGCTGGCGAAGGTGCCGAAGCGGACGATCTGCGCCAGATAGGCGCCCAGGGCTGCGCCAAAGGCGATCAGCCCGGGGTTGGCCTCGCCCTTGATCAGGCGCACCACCAGTTGCACCAGCACCACCACCGCCAGCACGTACTGCGCACCCAGCCAGACGAACAGGAACAGCAGCATCCAGATCAGGCGCAGGCCTAGCAGCTCGCGGGAATGCTCGGGTTGGGACATGGGAATTCCTCTTTTCAGACAGTGTAGCGGCTCAGAGCCTGTTCAGGATCTCGGCGGCGTCCGCCACATCGACATCGGTCTTGGGCTCACCGCCCATCAGGGCCTCGATCACCTGCCCCAAACTGCGACCCTCGAACAGGATCGCATAGAGGCCGTTGACCAGGGGCATGTAGACGCCCAGCTCATCCGCTTTTTCCTTGAGCACGCGCAGGGTGTTGACGCCTTCCGCGGTCTCGCCGATCTGCGCCACCGCCTCGTCCAGGGTCAATCCTCGCCCGAGGGCATGGCCCACCCGGTAGTTGCGGCTCTTCTCCGACGAGCAGGTCACGATCAGGTCCCCTACCCCGGCCAGGCCCAGGTAGGTGATAGGATTGGCGCCGCGCTGCACGGCGAAGCGGGTCATCTCGGCCAGGGCCCGGGTGATCAGCATGCTGCGGGTGTTCTCGCCCATTGACAGGGCCGCGGCCATGCCGGCGATGATGGCGTAGACGTTCTTCAGGGCGCCGGCCAGTTCCACGCCGAGACGGTCGGCACTGGCATAGACGCGGAAGGTGCGGCCGTGCAGCGCCGCCTGGACCCGCCGGCACACCTCCTCGTCCTCGCTGGCCACTACGGTGGCGGTGAGCTGGTGCTCGGCGATCTCGCGGGCGAGGTTGGGCCCGGAGATGATGCCGATGCGCGCCCGCGGCACGATTTCCGCGAGGATCTCGCTCATCAGCATGAAGGAATGCGCCTCGATGCCCTTGGTGGTGCTGACGAGGAAACGCCCTTCCAGCTGCCGGGCGATGGGCGCCAGGGCCTGGCGCAGCGCACTCGACGGCAGCGCCACCAGGATCAGCTCGCAGCCCTGGATGGCGCCCTGCAGGTCACTGGTGGCCTCGACCGCGGCGTGCACCTTGATACCCTTCAGATAGCGCGGATTCTCGCGCTCGCGGCGGATGGTCTCGGCCTGTTGCGGATCGCGCATCCACAGGCGCACCGGCAGCCCGTTCTCGGCGACCAAATTGGCCAGGGCGGTACCGAAGCTGCCGCCGCCCAGGACGGCGATGGGGGATTGGACTGTCATCGAAACTCTCGGCTTCACCGCAATCACGCGGCCTCGTCGTCCAGTATACGGTAGCCGCGCGCCGGCCTCAGGGCCCGTTCACGGTCTGCCGCGTATCGGCCGAACGGTATTGAAAACGCCCGAGGAATACTTATCTAGGGTGGGCAAACACCCCTTTCCCGGTGCTGCCCACCACGTCGCCCCAGGGCGCGCGCGACCCCGAGCGGGCGCCCAGGATGGAGAATTGACTGCGGAAAGTGCACAATGGTCCGTTAACGAGCGGGGCGCTGGCCTGTGACTTTCCCGATGCCCCGGCAGTCTACTGCTACACGAAGCCATACCCAGAGCGACCTTCGGAGTCGCCAGAGCCTGGACCTAGGCCAGCTACAGGAGCTTGCATGACCAAACAACACGCCTTTACCTACGAAGACTTGCTGCGCTGCAGCCGTGGCGAGCTCTTCGGTCCGGGCAATGCCCAATTGCCCGCACCGAACATGCTGATGATCGATCGGATCACGCATATCAGTGAGGTAGGCGGGAAATACGGCAAGGGCGAACTGGTGGCGGAACTCGATATCCGTCCCGACCTCTGGTTCTTCGGTTGCCATTTCGAAGGTGATCCAGTGATGCCGGGCTGCCTGGGCCTGGATGCCATGTGGCAGCTGGTCGGTTTCTACCTTGGCTGGCAGGGCAATCCGGGTCGCGGTCGCGCCCTGGGCTCTGGCGAAGTGAAGTTCTTCGGTCAGGTACTGCCGACCGCCAAGAAGGTCACCTACAATATCCATATCAAACGCACCATCAACAGGTCGCTGATTCTGGCCATCGCCGATGGCACCGTTAGCGTGGACGGCCGCGAGATCTACTCCGCCGAAGGTCTGCGCGTCGGCCTGTTCACTTCCACCGATAGCTTCTAAGGGCTTTTCGCATGCGTCGCGTCGTCATTACCGGTCTGGGTATCGTTTCGTGCCTGGGCAATGATAAAGACACCGTTTCCGCCAACCTGCGCGCAGGCCGTGCCGGCATCCGTCACAATCCGGAATATGCCGAAATGGGTCTGCGCAGCCAGGTTTCCGGTTCCATCGACCTGAACCTCGAAGAACTGATCGACCGCAAGGTCAAGCGCTTCGTCGGCGATGCCGCCGCCTACGCCTATCTGGCGATGGAGCAGGCGATCAAGGACTCCGGTCTGGCCGAAGACCAGGTCTCCAACCCTCGCACCGGCCTGATCGCCGGCTCGGGTGGCGCTTCCACCTTCAACCAGATGGAAGCCCTGGACATCCTGCGCGAGAAGGGCGTCAAGCGCGTCGGTCCCTACCGCGTGACCCGGACCATGAGCAGCACGGTCTCCGCCTGCCTGGCCACTCCCTTCAAGATCAAGGGCCTGAACTACTCCGTAGCCTCGGCCTGCGCCACCAGCGCTCACTGCATCGGCCTGGCCATGGAGCAGATCCAGCTCGGCAAGCAGGACGTAGTCTTCGCCGGCGGCGGCGAGGAAGAGCACTGGACCCAGAGCATGCTGTTCGATGCCATGGGCGCGCTCTCCAGCGACTACAACGAGACGCCGGAAAAGGCTTCCCGTGCCTACGACAGCAAGCGTGACGGTTTCGTCATCGCTGGCGGCGGCGGCATGGTGGTGGTCGAAGAACTCGAACACGCCCTGGCCCGTGGCGCCAAGATCTATGCCGAGATCGTCGGCTACGGCGCGACCTCCGACGGCTACGACATGGTCGCCCCGAGCGGCGAAGGCGCCATCCGCTGCATGCAGCAGGCGCTGTCCACCGTCGACGGCGAGATCGACTACCTGAACACCCACGGCACCTCCACCCCGGTGGGCGACGTGGCCGAGATCAAGGGCGTACGCGCCGTGTTCGGTGACAAGGCGCCGGCCATCAGCTCCACCAAGAGCCTGTCCGGCCACTCCCTGGGCGCCGCCGGTGTCCATGAGGCCATCTACTGCATGCTGATGATGGAAGGCAACTTCATCGCCGGCTCGGCCAACATCGACGAACTGGATCCGGAAGTCGCTGACCTGCCGATCCTGCGCGAGACCAAGGAAGACGCCAAGCTTGACCTCGTCATGAGCAACAGCTTCGGCTTCGGCGGCACCAACGCCACCCTGGTACTCAAGCGCTGGCAGGGCTGATAGCCCTCACTTGTGTGACCCAAACGGCGCCTCTGGCGCCGTTTTTCATTTCTGCGCCGTGCCCCGCTGAACCGGCCACCGGCCCCGCGGTCGAAGGCGCCGGCACTTCGCCTGCGAACCTCCAGGAAGAATGGATTCAGCAGCGCGAATAGCTTAATCTCGCGCCGCTTCGCTGTGTCTGCGCAGCCGCCCTAGACAGCGCTGTCCGAGAATCGCGGGCAGAAACAAGAAACTGTTGTACCCATGGAGCCCCAATGCACAATCAAAACCAGAGCTACCGCGGACCCTTGATCGTCCTCACCATGCTGTTCTTCATGTGGGGCCTGATCACCTCGCTGAACGACATCCTCATCCCCCACCTCAAGGCGGTCTTCACCCTCAGCTACCTGCAGGCCTCGCTGATCCAGTTCTGCTTCTTCACCGCCTACTTCATCGTCTCCTTCCCGGCGGGTCGCCTGGTGGAAAGTCTGGGCTACAAGAAGGGCATCATCGTCGGCCTGCTCACTGCCGGCGTCGGTTGCGTGCTCTTCTACCCGGCGGCCGGAGCCCACTCCTACGGCTTCTTCCTGACCGCCCTGTTCGTGCTGGCGGCCGGCATCACCGTGTTGCAGGTGGCGGCGAATCCCTATGTCACCATCCTCGGCAAGCCGGAAACCGCGGCCTCGCGCCTCAACCTGACCCAGGCCTTCAACTCCCTGGGCACCACCGTCGGCCCACTGGTGGGCGCGGTGACCATCCTGGCGCTGGTCGGTGAAGACTCCGCCGCCCATTCGGTGCAGCTGCCCTACCTGATCCTGGCCGGCATGCTGGTCGCCCTGGCGGTGATCATCGGCCTCTTCCGCCTGCCGCAGATCAAGGACACCGAGCAGGATAACGCCACCGACGAGAACGCCCTGGCCGCCAACAGCGTCTGGGCCTATCGCCACCTGCTGCTCGGCGTGGTCGGCATCTTCATGTACGTGGGTGCCGAAGTGTCCATCGGCAGCTACCTGGTGAGCCTGATGGAAAGCCCGGACGTGGCCGGTCTGAACGCCGCTACCGCCGCCAAGTACCTGTCGCTGTACTGGGGCGGCGCCATGGTCGGTCGCTTCATCGGCGGCGTGATCATGACCAAGGTGCGGCCGAACCTGGTGCTGAGCTTCAACGCCATCGCCATCGGCGTGCTGCTGGCCGTGGCCGTGCTGCAGGGCGGCAAGGTCGCCATGTGGGCCCTGCTGGCCATCGGCTTCTTCAACTCCATCATGTTCCCGACCATCTTCTCCCTGGCGCTCAAGGGCCTGGGCAAGTTCACCTCCAAGGGTTCGGGTCTGCTGTGCATGGGTATCGTCGGCGGCGCCCTGGTGCCGGCCATCCAGGGCTACTTCGCCGATACCATCGGCCTGCTGCCCTCCTTCCTTATCCCCCTGGTCTGCTACCTCTACATCCTGTTCTACGGCGTGATGGGCTATCGCCCGACCCTGCGTCGCTGATGCACCCCCGAAGCGCTGGCGGTCTGCCAGCGCTTCACCCCTCCTCCTGCTATTACCCGCCCCCTCCCCCTCTGCTTCGGCAACCTGCCTGCGACCACGCAGCCTGGCGTGTCATACGCACCCGCCCGACACCGCCTGGTCACCTTCCCTGCGCCTGCTCGTCCTCCGGCAAGACGACGCTCGCAAGGCCCGCATACAGCGCCCCCCCCTGCTTTCCACTGCATCCTGGCTGCCACCCAAGAGCGTGATGGAGCCACAGCCCAGGCACCCTGGCTGGCGCGTTGAGGCAACCCGAGCCAATCGATCGCTCGGCATCTTCGCCAGGGCACAGCGTCGATGTCCTCCGCCTCCAGCAAATCCAGCGCAAAAGAAAACGCCCGCATCTTTCGATACGGGCGTTTCGCGAGTGCCGGCGGGACCGCTCCAGGAGCGGTCCTCGCGCTAGGCTCAGGCAGTCTGGCGAGCTTCCTCGACTTCGACGGCGTTCGGGCCGCGAGCGAGTTCGGTCTTCAGGGTCTGCTCGTCCAGCTGGCCGCACCACTTGGCGACCACGATGGAGGCCACGCCGTTACCGACCAGGTTGGTCAGGGCGCGGGCTTCGGACATGAAGCGGTCGATACCCAGGATCAGCGCCAGGCCAGCGACCGGTACGTGACCGACGGCGGACAGGGTGGCGGCCAGCACGATGAAGCCGCTACCGGTGACGCCTGCGGCGCCCTTGGAGGAGATCAGCAGCACCAGCAGCAGGGTGATCTGGTGGGTGATGTCCATCTGGGTGTTGGTGGCCTGGGCGATGAACACCGCGGCCATGGTCAGGTAGATGGAGGTACCGTCGAGGTTGAAGGAGTAGCCGGTGGGGATCACCAGGCCAACCACCGACTTCTCGGCGCCCAGCTTCTGCATCTTGGTCAGCATGCGCGGCAGGGCGGACTCGGAGGACGAGGTACCCAGCACGATCAGCAGTTCTTCACGGATGTACTTGATGAACTTGAGGATGCTGAAGCCGTGCATGCGCGCCACGGCGCCCAGCACCACCAGCACGAACAGCAGGCAGGTGATGTAGAAGCAGGCCATCAGGTAGCCCAGCTGCACCAGGGTGCCGACGCCGTATTTGCCGATGGTGAACGCCATGGCACCGAAGGCGCCGATGGGGGCGAGCTTCATGATGACGTTGATGATGTTGAAGAAGACGTGGGAGATGCGGTCGATAAAGTTGAACACCAGTTGACCGGTCTCGCCCAGGCGATGCAGGGCGTAGCCGAACAGCACGGCGAAGAACAGGACCTGCAGGATCTCGCCGGTGGCGAAGGCGTTGACGACCGTCGACGGGATGATGTTCATCAGGAAGTCGATGGTGCTCTGCTTCTCGCCAGCTGCCGCGTAGGCCGCGATGCCCTTGGTGTCCAGGGTGCTGACGTCGACGTTCATGCCGGCGCCCGGCTGGACGACGTTGACCACGATCAGGCCGATCAGCAGTGCGATGGTAGAGAAGATCTCGAAGTACAGCAGCGCCATGCCGCCGGTCTTGCCCACGGCCTTCATGTTCTGCATGCCGGCGATGCCGGTCACCACGGTGCAGAAGATGATGGGCGCGATGACCATCTTGATCAGCTTGATGAAACCGTCGCCCAGCGGCTTCATGGCCGCGCCGGTCTGGGGATAGAAGTGGCCGAGCAGGATACCCAGGACAATCGCCACGATTACCTGGAAGTACAGGCTCTTGTAGATCGGCTGCTTGACGGGTCGCTTGGGCGCGGGAGCTGTAGTAGTTGTTGTGTCGACGGTTGCTGTCATGGCTCTTTCCCTTGTGGCCACTGCCTGACGTCCTGTCTGAGTGGGCACCTGACTGATGTTGGCTCTCTCATCCTGAGAGCTTTTTGTTGTGGATCTGGCGGCCGCGCGACGGTGACGCCAGTATCTGGCTAAACCTAAGCAATCGTCGTTCCACTTTTGGCTGCGCAATCAAAAGGCCAGCTTTCATGCACCTTTCAGCCAAAAGTCTAGTAGCCCGCGGCGGGCGGAACCTCGCCACCCGACGAAAAGGGGCGGAAATCCCCCACCATCCGAGGCGGTTTTCCGCCAGCCAGAGCCGGTAGTCGGCTATCCTTTGCGCGCCCTTCCCTCGGAGCCTGTTGTGATCCGTAGCTACCCTCCACGAGTAGTCGGCTGAGATGCCTGTCTTGCCCCCCGCCGACCTGCCCGGCTGCTGCACAGCGCCCGAGCCGCTACCGCCCCTGGCGGCGGAACTTGCCTCCCTGAGCCTGCTGCACTGCCGTTTCGATCCCGCCCAGGTGAGCTTCGAGCGCGACGCCCTGCGCCTGGGCGCCCTGCCTCCGGACAACATCCGCCGCGCCGTGGCCAAGCGCCAGGCCGAGTATCTGGCCGGTCGTCTCTGCGCTCGCGAGGCGCTGCGCCAGCTGAGCGGTACTGCTGCGGTGCCCGGTCATCGCACCACGGACCGCGGACCCGCCTGGCCAACCGGCTGGGTCGGCGCCATCACCCATAGCCATGGCTGGGCAGCCGCGGTGGTGGGCAGCGCCCGGGACTACCTGGGTCTCGGCCTGGATGTGGAGAATCTGCTCGAACCGGCCAAGGCCCTACGTCTGGCCGAGCAGATCCTCACCCCGGCCGAACGGGAAAGCGTGCAGGCGTTGGACGAAGATCGGCAGGCCTTTGCCATCACCCTGGCGTTTTCCGCCAAGGAAAGTCTGTTCAAGGCGCTGCACCCCCAGGTCGGGCAGATGTTCTTCTTCCAGGATGCCGAGATCCTTGGCACCGATCCCGGCGGTACCTTCGACATCCGTCTGCTGCTCGATCTCTCACCGCGCTGGTTCGCCGGGACATCTCTGCGCGGTCACTTCCGCCTGGACGAGCAACAGCGGTTGCTGACGCTGGTCGCGCCTCGGCACTGAGGGATGCCTATAGAGGAAGGGTTCTCTGGTCGATGAGGTCCGCGGAGGTGGGCCGGGGCAGAACGTCGCAGCGGCCATCGAACGTTTTCTTATGGTGGAGAAAGTGCTCATAGCGAACCGGTATATCCCTTGACGCTTTTGTCATACCGGTTCCGCCACGTTGTACGTTATTTGACCACCTCGCTCTGATCCCAGCCTTCACGCGCACTGACCGGGTACCACCCCCAGGATACCCCCCAGTCCCGAACAGCTTATCCACGTCTTATCCACAGCCGGAAACGTGACAAACGCGACATCTAGTGGCCTTTGCACCCCCGCACCACCATATATAGCAGTTCGTCGGTATGGCATGGGACGGCGAAACACCCCTCTGTCAAGACTGTCTTTCCCTAGCGTGGAGGGCTTATCCTGTCGCACTAGTCGCGAATTCCAGGGTCACTGGACCCCCGCCCGCTGTTTCCCTTGGGAATCGGCGTCAGTACGGCTTTTCGCAGGAATCTTTGGTAAAGCGCGACCTGATGTCGTCGCGTGAGCGTCAGCTAAACAGTCTTTAGGATCGTCGGCTTTCCGGCGATCTCTTCTTTCCGATCAAGGGAGTTCCGCATGCACACCGACCTGACCCGCGAGCAAGCCCAGCAGGGCCGCCCGGCGCAAGATGACAGCCAGGACCTGGGCGCCACCGCCCCCGGTCAACTGCGCGTCATCAAGCGCAACGGTACCGTCGTCCCCTATACCGACGACAAGATCACCGTGGCCATCAGCAAGGCTTTCCTCGCCGTGGAAGGCGGTACCGCCGCGGCCTCCTCGCGCATCCACACCACCGTCAAGCAGCTCACCGACCAGGTCAGCAGCACCTTCAAGCGCCGCATGCCCTCCGGTGGCACCATCCACATCGAAGAGATCCAGGACCAGGTCGAACTGGCTCTGATGCGCGCCGGCGAGCAGAAGGTCGCCCGCAGCTACGTGATCTACCGTGAGGCCCGCAGCCAGGAGCGCAAGCAGGGCGCCGCCAGCGACATCGCCGAGCCGCACCCGAGCATCCGCGTGACCAAGGCCGACGGCACCACCCAGCCGCTCGACATGGGCCGCCTGAACACCATCATCAGCGAAGCCTGCGAAGGCCTCGAAGAGGTGAACGGCGAGCTGATCCAGAAGGAAACCCTGAAGAACCTGTACGACGGCGTGGCCGAGAAGGACGTCAACACCGCCCTGGTGATGACCTCCCGTACCCTGGTCGAGCGTGAGCCCAACTACTCCTACGTCACCGCTCGCCTGCTGCTGGACAGCCTGCGCGCCGAAGGCCTGAGCTTCCTCGGCGTCGCCGAGTCCGCCACCCACCACGAGATGGCCGACCTCTACGCCAAGGCCCTGCCCGCCTACGTCGCCAAGGGCGTGGAGCTGGAGCTGCTGGACCCGAAACTGGCCAGCTTCGATCTGGAACGCCTGGGCGCCGCCATCGATCACGAGCGCGACCAGCAGTTCACCTACCTGGGTCTGCAGACCCTGTACGACCGCTACTTCCTGCACAGCCACGGCACCCGCTTCGAGCTGCCGCAGCTGTTCTTCATGCGCGTGGCCATGGGCCTGGCGCACATGGAAAAAGATAAAGAAGCCCGCGCCATCGAGTTCTACAACCTGCTGGCCAGCTTCGACTACATGGCGTCCACCCCGACCCTGTTCAACGCCGGCACCCTGCGTCCGCAGCTGTCCAGCTGCTACCTGACCACCGTGCCCGACGACCTGTCCGGCATCTATGGCGCCATCCACGATAACGCCATGCTGTCGAAGTTCGCTGGCGGCCTGGGCAATGACTGGACCCCGGTACGCGCCCTGGGCTCCTACATCAAGGGCACCAACGGCAAGAGCCAGGGCGTCGTGCCCTTCCTCAAGGTGGTCAACGACACCGCCGTGGCGGTCAACCAGGGCGGCAAGCGCAAGGGTGCGGTCTGCGCCTACCTGGAAACCTGGCACCTGGACATCGAGGAATTCCTCGAACTGCGCAAGAACACCGGTGATGACCGTCGGCGTACCCACGACATGAACACCGCCAACTGGATCCCCGACCTGTTCATGAAGCGCGTCTTCGAGGACGGCAACTGGACCCTGTTCTCCCCCGCCGACGTGCCCGACCTGCACGACCTCTACGGCAAGGCCTTCGAAGAGCGCTACGAGTACTACGAAGCCCTGACCGAGTACGGCAAGCTCAAGCTGCACAAGACCATCAAGGCCAAGGACCTCTGGCGCAAGATGCTCTCCATGCTGTTCGAGACCGGCCACCCGTGGCTGACCTTCAAGGACCCGTGCAACCTGCGCAGCCCGCAGCAGCACGTGGGCGTGGTGCACAGCTCCAACCTCTGCACCGAGATCACCCTGAACACCAACAAGGACGAGATCGCCGTGTGCAACCTGGGTTCGGTGAACCTGGTGAACCACATCGTCGACGGCAAGCTGGACGTGGCCAAGGTCGCCCGCACTGTCAAGACCGCCGTGCGCATGCTCGACAACGTCATCGACATCAACTACTACTCGGTGCCCCAGGCGGAGAACTCCAACCTCAAGCACCGTCCGGTCGGCATGGGCATCATGGGCTTCCAGGATGCGCTGTACCTGCAGCACATCGCCTACGGCTCGGATGCCGCCGTGCAGTTCGCCGACACCTCCATGGAAGTGATCAGCTACTACGCCATCCAGGCCTCCTGTGACCTGGCCGAAGAGCGTGGCAGCTACTCCAGCTTCCAGGGTTCGCTGTGGTCCCAGGGCATCCTGCCGATCGATTCCGAGAAGCGCCTGATCGAAGAGCGCGGCGCCAAGTACATCGAGGTCGACCTGTCCGAGACCCTGGACTGGGCCCCGCTGCGCGAGCGTGCCAAGAAAGGCATCCGCAACTCCAACATCATGGCCATCGCGCCGACCGCGACCATCGCCAACATCACCGGCGTGTCCCAGTCGATCGAGCCGACCTACCAGAACCTCTATGTGAAATCGAACCTCTCGGGCGAATTCACCGTCATCAACCCCTACCTGGTACGCGACCTCAAGGCCCGCGGCCTGTGGGACTCGGTGATGGTCAACGACCTCAAGTACTACGACGGCTCCGTACAGCAGATCGAGCGCATCCCGCAGGATCTGAAGGACCTGTACGCCACCGCCTTCGAAGTGGAGACCAAGTGGATCGTCGAAGCCGCCAGCCGTCGCCAGAAGTGGATCGACCAGGCGCAGTCGCTGAACCTGTACATCGCCGGCGCCTCGGGCAAGAAGCTCGACGTGACCTACCGCATGGCCTGGTTCCGCGGTCTGAAGACCACCTACTACCTCCGTGCCCTGGCCGCCACCAGCACCGAGAAGTCCACCATCAACACCGGCAAGCTGAACGCCGTGAGCGCCGATCCCATCACCGGCGTCCAGGCCAGCGCGGCCCCCGCCCCGGCCCAGAAAGCCGAAGCTGCTCCCGCCCCCGCACCGGCTCCGGTGCCCAAGGCCTGCAGCCTCGACGATCCCGAGTGCGAAGCCTGCCAGTAACACCCCAAGCCCTCTCCCAGTAGAGGGCTGCTCTTTATCCCCTCTCCCCCGGGAGAGGGCCAGGGTGAGGGTCGAATCCCCCACCCGCGCACCGCTCTTATCCCCTCTCCCTCCGGGAGAGGGTTAGGGTGAGGGCCCGCCGCCCCGCCCCCACCGCACAGCCACCCAGGAGACACCCCATGCTGAACTGGGAAGAATTCGACAAAGACGA
Source organism: Pseudomonas benzopyrenica (assembly GCF_036884265.1). Lineage (NCBI taxonomy): Bacteria > Pseudomonadati > Pseudomonadota > Gammaproteobacteria > Pseudomonadales > Pseudomonadaceae > Pseudomonas > Pseudomonas benzopyrenica. The sequence goes on from NZ_CP145723.1 coordinate 3,476,627, forward strand.
CGACACCGCCACCGCCAAGCCCGCACAGGCCGCTGGCCAGCAGGCGCCCGCCCAGACCGAGCGCCTGGATTCCGAGGGCGACGCCCTGGTCCATGACGCCCGCGCCCTGTCCGCCGACGACTCCGACGCCGTGGCCCGCGCCAAGGCCGCGCTGAACGAGCTGGACATCCAGGAAGGCCTGGACGACCTGGAAGGTTCCTCCGCCCGCGTGCACGTCGGCGACAAGCAGATGATCAACGCCCGCGCCGACCTCAACCAGCTCGTGCCCTTCAAGTACGACTGGGCCTGGCAGAAGTATCTGGATGGTTGCGCCAACCACTGGATGCCCCAGGAAGTGAACATGAACGCCGACATCGCGACCTGGAAGAGCGCGGACGGCCTCACCGAGGACGAGCGCCGCATCGTCAAGCGCAACCTCGGCTTCTTCTCCACCGCCGACTCCCTGGTCGCCAACAACCTGGTGCTGGCCGTCTACCGTTTGATCACCAACCCCGAATGCCGCCAGTACATCCTGCGCCAGGCCTTCGAAGAGGCGATCCACACCCACGCCTACCAGTACTGCATCGAGTCGCTGGGCATGGATGAAGGCGAGATCTTCAACATGTACCACGAGATCCCGAGCGTCGCGAAGAAGGCGAGCTGGGGCCTGAAGTACACCCGTTCCATCTCCGACCCCGAGTTCAAGACCGGCACCCCGGAGACCGATCGCCAGTTCCTCAAGAACCTGATCGCCTACTACTGCGTACTGGAAGGCATCTTCTTCTATTGCGGTTTCACCCAGATCCTCTCCATGGGTCGCCGCAACAAGATGACCGGCACCGCCGAGCAGTTCCAGTACATCCTGCGTGACGAGTCCATGCACCTGAACTTCGGCATCGACATGATCAACCAGATCAAGATCGAGAACCCGAGCCTCTGGGATGCCCAGATGAAGGACGAAGCCACGCAGATGATTCTCCAGGGCACCCAACTGGAGATCGAATACGCCCGCGACACCATGCCCCGCGGCGTGCTGGGCATGAACGCGGCGATGATGGAGGACTACCTCAAGTTCATCGCCAACCGCCGCCTGACCCAGATCGGCCTCAAGGAAGAATACCCGGGCGCTACCAACCCCTTCCCCTGGATGAGCGAGATCATGGATCTCAAGAAAGAGAAGAACTTCTTCGAGACGCGGGTGATCGAGTATCAGACGGGTGGGGCGTTGAGCTGGGATTGATGTAGCGATACTTTCCAATTAGCAGGCGAGCAGCATTTAGGCTAGGAAATTGCCAGCCCTACAGGGCCTTTTAAAAGGACAAACAAATGGAATATCAGCCATATTCAATTAGAAAACTCCTAGACTCTGTAAAAAACGGAGCCATCCGCATCCCTGCATTCCAAAGAGGATTTGTGTGGGACATGGATAGGGTTTCTTATCTTATGGACAGCATATACAAAGGCTACCCATTTGGCTCCCTGCTATTCTGGAGGACGAAGAATCAACTCGCCGTAGAAAGAAACCTGGGAAGATTCGAATTACCGAAACCAGAAGAAGAATACCCCATAGACTATGTACTTGACGGTCAGCAAAGACTCACATCAATATTTACCGTCTTCCAAAACGAATTAATCCCAAAAGAAGACCCAAATTGGTCCGATGTCTTTTTTGACATGGACGCGGAAGACAATGCACAAGACTGTCAATTTATAGCGCTCGACGAGCAAAGCTATGACAGAAACAGATTCTTCCCCCTCTCTGTATTATTTGACTCCGTTAAGTATAGAGAGGCTACAGAAGGACTTTCTGTAGAAAAAATATCCACCATAGATAAGCTGCAAGAGAAATTCAAAGAAATAACTATTCCTGTACAGGTTCTGAAAACTGAAAACCGCTCTATAGTTGCTATCGTTTTTGAGCGTATCAACAGATTAGGACTGGAACTTGACACCCTTCAACTGTTAGCGGCTTGGACATGGAACGAAGACTTTGATTTACTGGAAAAATTCAGAGAGTTAAAGGACGATCTCGCCGAGTTTGGTTTTGAAGGCGTTGGTGATGATTCTGATCTGATTTTAGACTGTGCTGCAGCAGTTTTAAAAGGAGAGCCAGGAGCTGAAAAACTCCTAGAGCTAAATGGAAACGAGGTAAGATCCGAATTCTCCAGAGTACAAAATGGAATTAAGGGAGCTATAGATTTCCTCAGAACTCAGTTTAAGATATCTACCCTGAAAAACCTACCGTACCCCATGCTTCTTGTTCCGCTATCAGTATTTTTTGCCGAGCCCGACGGAAAAGAAGTGTCCTATAACTCGGATACTTACGCCAAAATAAAACGCTGGTTTTGGCGCACTTGCTTTTCAGCGAGATATGGCAGTCAAACGCGTCGCGCCGTTATAAGAGACATCCAAGAAATAGAAAAGCTAAAGCATGGAAAAGACAATAGACTTGATGAAATAGATTACAACCTAGGCATAAGCTTTTTTACGGAAAATGTATTCCGAGTAACCACAGCAAACACCAAGACCTTTGTGCTTGTTCTAGCCAACAACACTCCAAAAAGCCTTGTTTCTGGCAAAAATATAGACCTCGAAAAAGTTCTACAAAGATATAATAGATCAGAGTTTCATCATATCTATCCAAAAGCATTCCTTAGAGACAACGGAACTCCGGACAACCAAATAAATTCTCTTGTCAACTTCTGCTTCCTAAGTTCAGCAGAAAATAAACTAATCGGTAAAAAAAGGCCTTCAGACTATATAAATATAGTCGCAGAATCTCCAACCAGGAGTCTTGTCCTGAAATCAGCCTTTTGCGAAGAAGCAAGATTTGATGACGATTTTTTGAGCTTTTCAACATCAAGAGCTCAAATGCTCTTGGAATTTTCTAATGATCTTATGAAGTAAAAATCCACAAGAGACGAGGCCAGCAGCCTTCTAATCTGCTGGCCCTAGAGCTGGCAATTATCTCAAGTATACGTGCGGCCGCAATGCTAAGCTTTTCAGCAACAAGATCTATTTGTTTTTAATCCACACCTAATCTTCAATAGCTTTATGTTTTCAGCTCAAATCTAAAAAAGCCCATCTCCTTTTCCACTTATGGAGGCCTTACTCAGCGGAAAACAGCGCCCCTATATTCAAGGACGACATATGCCCCGCTGGACCGACCAACCCGTCACCGATACGGATGCCGTTTTCGATTTCATCCTCAAATTTTCCGGCACTGTCCTGCGGCGTCATGCTCCGCTGCTGGCCAAGGTGCTGCCGCCGACCTTCGGCTTCGGGATGTTCCTGGTCTATTTCGCCCGTAACCATTTCTATCCCAGCTTCGATCTCTTTCAGTTTTCGTCACTGTTGCTGGCGGCCGCCTGCATGGGCTTTCTGACCATAGGCGCCTTCGTTGCCGCGCTATTCCTACCAGGAGCTTGGGTCTATTACGGCTTCATCAATACGCCGGCGATCAAGGAAGACATCACCTATGCCCTGCCCTATCGCGGCGAAGGGCGCTTTCGCAAATTCATGTTATTGATGGCACTTGTATTCTTCTTGCCTTATCTACTAATAGGGCTGAGCGATGCAGTTATTCTGTTCTTCATTGATCCAGAGCTATTCCTAGGCGTTTCGCTGCTGGCTCCCGTACTTATCACGCTACTGGCAGGTGTCGTCGTTCAGTGGCTGTTCGAGCTGCATTCTTTCAGTTTCTTGAAGTTCGTCTGGCAGGCGTATGTTCCGGTAATGGTCATCGGCTACTTCATCGTCTGGATGCTGGGCAAGGCCTATCCACTGGTGAACGAGTGGCCTCTCCTCACCAAATGGGCGACGCTTTGCGCTGCGCCTCTCGCCATTGCCTTCGTCGTGACGATGACCTCTATGATCTTCATCGCCGGCTGGAAAGCAGCAATGTTGTTTTCATTGTTCTTCGCCCTCTTTCTCGCCGGCTATAGCGGGGTGCTCACCACCCTGCCCGAGACCATGGTCAAGACGCTGGGCCTGGGGAATTACCAGGCCAAGGCCATCGTGCTCGATGCCGCCTATTGCGCAAAGGAACAGCCAAATGTGCTGCCCACGACCGAGCACTGCGTGCTACAGGATGTGCAGGTGGTCTGGTCGCTGGGTGAGGCGTTCGTATTGCGCCTGGCGGATGGCAGCACGGCGCGGTTGCCGGCCACGGCGATTCGGGCGTTGGTGAAGCCCTAGACGCATCCCGCTCCAGCCGGTGCCGTCAGGGCGCGGGCGGGTTGTCGCGGACGCCTGTCATCGAAGGCGGCGCTGAACGATGGCGCCGGATCACTCGCTGCCTTTGCCACCCTTCGCGGTCGACTGACCGGGGCCGGCCTTGACGAAGGCGAGGATGACGTCGCGCACCACCTTGCGCTGTTCGTCCGGGAGCTGGAGGAAGGCCTCGATGGCCTCGCGCTCGGGATAGAGCTCGGGAGTTTCCCAGTTGCCGCGGGACTCGCGGATTACCGACTGGGCTTGTTCGCCATAACGGAGAACCTGAGGCTCGATCCGCAGCCACTGGGCCAGGACCTGCAGCTTGTCCTGGGCCGGAATGGACTTGCCGCCCAGCCAGCGGGACACCGCCTGGAAGGTCACGGAGCGGCCCCAGTAGCGCGAGTTGAATTCCCGCTCCAGAACTGCAGGGCGATCCGGATAACCGGCCGCGAGCATGGCGTTGCGCAGGCGCTGGGCGAAATCGGCTTTATCGTTCATGGAGGCGGACGTTAAAGTCCGCTTTCTGGCCGACTGAACATTCGATTGCGTAGAAAATGAAATTTATGATTTCATCCTTCAGACGGGACATGACCATGAAGGTCTCTGTGTAGCAGCCCTCCGCCAGACGGCGGATCCCTCGCCGCTGCACCCCAGGTAGGGAGGTAAGGGAATGCCCACGACCCATCACATGCATTTCGCGGGTCATCCCCTGCGGGTCTATCAGTTCTTCGACGGCCAGCTGTGGTTCGATTGCCGAGACATCGCCCGGGTGCTGGATTACCCGGACGCGCTCGACGCCGTTCGTAGCCATTGCACCCGGACCGGCATCCAGCGGGGGACGGGTGAGCCACCGGTACTGCTGATCGATCTGCCCAATACCATGCGGCTGGTGGTGAGCAGCCCCAGTAGAAAAGCCGAACTCTTCGAAGAATGGCTGCGCCATGGTTGCCTGAATCGTTTCTTTTGCCGTCTGATGTTGCCCCATGAGGGGCAGCTCAAGGTCGACGCTCGACCGCTAGCGCGCCTTTTCTGGCGTGAGCAATACTGGGTCAAGGTCTCGGACGTGGCCGAGGCACTGGGACCGCGCCTGACTCTTCCAGCCCGCTGAAGCCAAGGCGCCGAGCGCCAGCGGACAGCCTCCCGGCATGGCCCGAGCGATCATCCTCATCGACCTGCCTCCCCGTCTGCCTACCCGCCCTCTCAAGACCCGGCCAAACGGGCCGATAACGGCTGAATCCCGGGTATCGAGCGGGAGATCCTTCGCGGTCCTTCCCCGCTGTTGCAGCATATCAGACGTCGGATGGACCTATCGCGCAGGGTAAACCGGACTTACCCACCCAGTGACTCCGTGCTCGACCATCGCCTGGCGATGCTCCGATAGCCAGGGGTTTCCATCGCCCGCAGTAAAGGCTCACTCCGCCATGGTACTCGATGCCCCCACCATGCTGACCCTTACCATCGCCCTGGCGGCTGCCGCGGCGGGCTATCTGGCCATCGAGTGGCGGTCGGTGCGCGAGGCGGCACTGCTGTACTGGAGCGCGGGTTTCGCCCTCATTTGCGTGGGTAGCACCCTGGCACTGTTACGCAGCCAGGGGCTGCTGCTGGTGGGCATCTGGTTCGCCAATGGGCTGCTGATCTTAGTGCATGGCCTCTTCCTGATCGGCGTGGCGCGCTTCACCGGGGGCCGTCTGAGTCTGGGTTGGTGGGCCATCGCCGCGGTCTGGCTGGGGTTGTTGCTGCTACCCAACGAGCCCTGGTGGTCCAAGGTGATGCTGGTGGTGCAGTCCTTCCTGATCGGCGTCCTGGCAATACGGGCGAGCCTGCTGCTGCGACGGCGCAACGCTGGAGAACGGCAGCTGCGGATGGTGCTGCTGGCGCATGGGCTGTTCTATCTCGCCAAGATGATCCCACCGCTCACCCCTGGCGCGCTGATCGATCTGGCGGTCTATCGTGGCGTGATCATCCAGATTTCCCTGGTGGAGGGGGTGATGGCGGTGATGCTGATTGCCCTGTCGATGACCGGCACGGTGCGCTATCGCCGCGAGCAGCGCATCGAACGACTGGCCGGGAGCGATCCCCTGACCGGGTTGCATAACCGTCGCGCCTTGGAAACGGAAGCGCCGCGGCTGTTCGGCCAGGCGAGCCGGGAGCGTCCGGGCGCCCTGTTGCTGATTGATCTGGACAACTTCAAGCAGGCCAACGACCTGCACGGTCACGCCGCCGGCGACGGCTTGCTGATCGCCCTGAGCGACCTGTTGCGCACCACCCTGCCCCGCCAGGCGCTGGCTGCGCGGCTGGGGGGTGATGAATTCGTGGTGCTCCTGGGTGAGGCGGCCGATACGGATGTCGTGCGCCTGGCGGACACCCTGCGCCTGCGCTTCAACCAGCTGGCGGCGCAGCGCTTGCGGACGCCCGAGCCGGTCACCCTGAGCATCGGCGCCGTGCTGTTCGATCAACCGCCGAAAAGCCTGGCGGCCTTGCTAGAGCGCGGGGACGGTGCCCTCTACGAGGCCAAGCGTGGCGGGCGGGATGGCTTGCGGATAAGCGTGGGGTAAAAGGCGTAGTGTCCGGATCAACCCTGTCCTGGACGCCAACGACAGCAGTTCGCTGACTCGCCGTCGCTTAAGACGTGCGAGGGAATTTATCCTCCTTCCATCTCGAAATTGGTACCGCTATTTCTGAGAAAGACTGCGACAGTCGCTGCTAGTTGGCTAGAAACCGACGGCGTTCAAGCGCTCTTTGTCCACTGCTCAGGAAGAGCTCAATGGCTAGCACCGTTGTCCGCGCTACGGGGCTGCGCTTAGGAGCAAGCAAGGGTGCTGGCTGCCAACGACCAAGACGTGCTGCATGCTGTGCCGGTGGTCGGGTGAGGCGTTCGTGCTGTGGCTAGCGGACGACAGCACGCCGTAGTTGCCTGCTGCCGGTGTAAAGGTAGCTGACGAACCCTGAGCCAGGCCCTTCATTGCCAGCTCGAATGCAGGCCGCTTAGCCCCGAGTTCAACGCGTTCCGCTACGCTTGTCTGCTCCAGATGCCTTTTGTCCGGAATAGGTCTGCGGCTTCGCTTGTCGCTGCCGATATACTTCGCAGATGTCTTGCTTCCCTGCTCACTGCCGTTTTGGCGGGGACGCGCCTTTTTCGGCTGAGTGGAAGATCAGATGGCCCTCGACCCCATAACGCTCCTTACCCTGACCATCGCCCTGGCGACGGCCTCGGCGTGCTATCTGGTAGCCGAGTGGCATTCGGTACGGGAGCGCTCCCTGCTGTTCTGGAGCGCCGGTTTTGCCACGGTCAGCATTGGTACCACACTGTCGCTACTGCGCCTGCATGGTTATCCCGTCCTGGGTATCTGGTTCGCCAATGGGCTGCTGGTCTGTACTCATGGGCTGTTTCTCCTAGGGGTATCGCGATTTACCCAACGGCCACTGTCACTCGCCTGGCTGTTGCTGGCAGCCGTCTGGGGCGCCCTCCTGCTGCTGCCAGAGGCATCTTGGTGGTCGCGGATAATGCTGCTGGTGAACTCCTGGCTGGTAGGTCTGCTGTCGGTACAAAGTGCCCTGCTGCTGCGGCGTAATCGCGTGGGCGAGCGGCAGCTGCGCTGGGTACTGCTCGGCCATGGATTGTTCTACCTGGCTAAAGGGGCGACCGTCCTGACCCCGGGTACACCTTTGGATCTCACAGCCTTTCACGGTCAGATCATCCAGATTTCCCTGGTGGAGGGTGTGATCGCCATCATGCTGATCGCCCTGTCCATGACTGGCACCGTTCGCTACCGCCGCGAACAGCATATCGAGCGCCTCGCCGGGAGCGACCCCTTGACCGGTCTCTACAATCGGCGGGCACTGCTGGCTCAGGCGCCCGCGCTTCTGGAACAGGTAAATCAGGACCGCCCGGGTGCCCTGCTGCTGATCGATCTGGACAACTTCAAGCAAGCCAACGACCTGCACGGCCACGCCGCAGGCGATGGATTGCTGGTGGCCCTGAGCGATCTGATGCGGACGGCCTTGCCTAAGCAAGCCCTGGCCGCACGGCTGGGCGGTGATGAGTTCGTGGTGCTGCTGGGCGCGACTTCGAACAGCGAAGCGCTGCGTCTGGGTGAGCGGCTGCGCGAGCAATTCAATGCCCTGGCGGTACGCCGCTTGAACACGCCAGAGCCCGTCACCCTGAGCATAGGGGCGGTACTCTTCAATGACGCCCAGGCGAGCCTGGCAACCCTCCTGGAGCGCGGCGATCTGGCCCTCTACGAAGCCAAGCGCGGCGGACGGGATGGGCTGCGAGTGAGTTTGGGTTGAGGCCTGGCGCCTTTGAGATAATCGCTTAGGCTTGAGCGACTGTCTGACCGGAGCCGCCATGCCCATCACCCTCGAATCACCCGACCAACCCGAGGTGATCGCCCTGATCGCCGAACTGGATGCCTATCAGGACGGCCTCTATCCACCTGAAAGCCGCCATGCACTGGATCTCGCATCGCTCATGCAGCCGAACGTGCTGTTCCTGGTCGCCCGCGATGACGGCGGTCACGCGCTGGGCTGTGGCGCCATGGTGTTGCATGAGGGTTATGGTGAGATCAAACGGATGTATGTGAACCCTGCCGGTCGTGGACGAGGCCTAGGTGGGCGCCTATTGGCGGAGCTGGAGCGTGAGGCGGCAACCCGCGGATATGCACTGGCACGGCTCGAAACAGGCCCCTATCAGCCGGAAGCCTTGGGGCTCTATGGGGCAGCGGGGTATCAGCGGCGTGGTCCTTTTGGGACGTATCGAGAGGATCCGTTGAGTGTGTTCATGGAGAAGCGGCTGGGCGATAGCGGCCAAGGCATCGATTGGCAGCGATAGCTCACGAGGTAGGTTGGGTTGAGCGCAGCGAAGCCCAACGTTGGTCCCAGCTTGTTGGGCTTCGACGCTGGAGCTGTCTCAACCCAACCTACGTCCCATATCCCGACCTGCCTCTATGGGGATTTAGTGGGCAAGGCCTCGGTGGTCCGCGCGATGCCTTGCGGGGTAGGTTGGGTTGAGCGTAGCGAAGCCCAACGCTGGCTCTGGATTGTTGGGCTTCGACGATGGAGCTGTCTCAGCCCAACCTACGTCCCTTACCTCGGTGCTCTTCCAAGGGGAGAAGCTGCGCAAACCGCGAACCGGTAGTGGGCCGACGGGCGTGAAAAAGGCTGCGCCGTTTTCCACGCTACGGGGTGAACTCCGCTAACAGGAATTCCACGAAGCTCCTCACCGTCACCGAGCGCCATCTCGTCTGGGGATAGAGCGCGGTCAGGGGGCGGGTGAGTTCCTGGCCTTGGAAGAGGCGGATCAGGCGGCCGGCGGCGACGTCGTCCTGCAGCAGGAAGGCCGGCTGGAGGATGACGCCGAGGCCCTGCAAGGCAGCCAGGCGCAGGGCGGGGCCGTTGTTGAGGTGCAGGCGGCCGGGTGGCAGCGGGCCGAAGGGGGTGCCGGTCTGGGCGCGCCATTGGTGCAGGGCGCGAGGGTCGATGCCGAGGCAGTCATGGGCTTCCAGATCGGCCAGATGCTTGGGCATGCCGCGCTGGGCGAGATAGCCGGGCGCGGCGCAGCACCACATCACATAGGGCGCCAGGGGTCGCGCCACCAGGGAGGAATCGGCCAGTTCGCCGATGCGGATGGCGATGTCGATGCCCTCCTCCACCAGATCCTGGACCCGATCGCTCAGCACCAGATCGAGGGTGACTTGGGGATGCTGCGCCAGATAGTCACCCAGCCGTGGCGTAAGGCCGTAAGTGCCAAAGGACACCGGCGCCGAGACGCGCAGGATGCCGGCGGGCGCCAGGCGCTGGGTTTCGGCCTGGCGGTCGGTGTCGGCGACCAGGGCGAGGATTTCACGGCAGCGGGCGTAGTAGCCCTCGCCGAAGGCGGTCAGGCGCTGGCGCCGGGTGGTGCGTACCAGCAATTGCAGGCCCAGGCGCTTCTCCAGACCGCGCAGGTGATTGCCGGCCATGGTCGGCGAGATGCCCTGGGCCTGGGCCGCAGCGGCCAGGCTGCCGCGCTCCACCACGGCAACGAACACCTGCATGCTGTCGAGCAGATCCATTCCACACTCCTGTTAAGGAATCCCTACACCTAGGTGGCGTTTATCTCATTTGGGTGATGGGTGAGGCTAGTGGTGTGGGTGAGGTCGCGAAGTGTTGGGCTTCGCTGCGCTCAGCCCAACCTACGAAAATCCTCACCCCTGGAGAATCGATCATGGATCTGCAACTGCACGACCGGACTGCCTTGGTTACTGGTGCCAGCATGGGCATAGGCACGGGCATAGCCCGCGTCCTGGCGGCCGAAGGCGTTCGGCTGGCGATCACCGCACGGCGGCGGGACGCCCTGGAGGCCCTGGCCGAGGAGATCGTGGCGGCGGGTCATGCCCGGCCGCTGGTGATCGTGGCGGATATCACCGACGCCGAAGACGTCCAGCGTCTGGCGCGGGAAGCGGAGGAAGGGCTGGGCCGGGTGGACATCCTGATCAATAACGCCGGCGGCACACGACCGCTTTCAGTGACGGCGGACGATGCGGCCTGGGACGAAGCCTGGAATCTCAACTTCACCGCGACCCGCCGCCTGACCCAGGCGCTGCTGGGTGGAATGCGCGAAAGGCGTTGGGGACGCATCGTCAATTTCAGCGGCAGCATGGAGCCACGGGACGTGAACGGCGCCGGGACGGCCAAGGCGGCGATCCAGTTCTGGTCCAAGGGGCTGGCGAGTCAGCTGGCGGCCGAGGGCATCACGGTCAACACCATCGCGCCGGGGCGGATCAATTCCGAGCAGATCCTGCAGCGGCTGCATCCGACGCCCGAGGCGCGCCAGGCCTTTATCGCCCGGCACATTCCCATCGGCTATTTCGGCGAGCCGGAGGACGTAGGCCAGGTGGTGGCCTTTCTCGTCTCACCGCTGGCGCGCTACCTCACCGGCGATGTGATTGCGGTGGATGGCGGGATGCACGCCCATGCCCACTAAAACTCTGTACAAAGTCTGCTGCGCGTCGGCCAAACTGCGTTGAAAAAGCCTTCGGAATGCTCATTTACCACTCGTAAACTCCGCTTCCTCAGGCATTTTCGCCTTGTTTGGCTCTAGCTCGCGAGACTTTGAACAGACTCTAGCGCCTGACGCAGACGAACAGCGCATTGCCCGCCTCGCCGGCCCAGGGTTCGATGCGCTGGTAGTCGTGCTCCAGCATCTGCACCTCGAAGTGCGGCTCCAGCAGGGCCAGCAGTTCGGGGAAGTCCACCGCCACCATGGGGTGTTCGTCCTGCCAGGTCTGCTGCTGGCCGGCGTGGCGGCGTTCGATGCGCAGGCGGAGCTGCTGGTGTTCGCCCTCGCCCGGGTAGTGCCAGGCGGAGGCGAAGTTGAAGTGGCCATCGGCCCGCGCGACGCTGTGGCCGACGCTGGAGGCATTGTCGATGCGGCGCTTGTCCACGGCGTTGAAGCAGAACAGGCCGCCGGGGGTCAGAGCGGCATGAACACGCTCCAGGCACGCCTGGAGCCGTGCGAGGCTGCCGCTGTAGTGCAGGGAGTAGAGAAAGCAGGTGATCAGATCGACCGGCTGCTCCAGCTCGAAGGCGCACATGTCCTGGCAGGAGAAGTCCGCCTCGGGGCAACGCAGCGCGGCCTGGGCCAGCATCGGCGGATTGAGGTCCAGCCCGCTGCTCCGATAGCCGGCATCGAGGAAATGCCTGACATGGGGCCCGGTGCCGCAGGCGAGATCCAGGTGACGAGTGCCGCCGTTGCCGAACAGCCGCTGCAGGCGCAGCACCGCCTGGCTCTGGGCCCGGTAGTCGATGTCGGCGCAGAGCAGGTCGTAGTAGGCCGACAGGTCGGTATAGAGGGCGGTGGCGGACATCGCAGGGGCTCGGGGCTGGAGACGCGGGCGCGCATCTTAGTCGGTTTCTGCAACCTTCGACGCCTTATACTGGCGGTTTTCCCGAGAGTCCCCTGACGTGAGCAACAAGAGATACGCCTGCATCGGCCTGAGCAACCCCAAGTCGCCGTCCAACGTCGGGTCCATCATGAGAGCGGCGGGTTGCTACGGAGTGGCCTCGGTGTTCTATACCGGCACCCGCTACGACCGCGCCAAGGACTTCGTCACCGATACCAAAAAGGTCCACCAGGACATCCCGCTGATCAACATCGATGACCTGCGCCGCATCCTGCCGCTGGGATGCGTGCCGGTGGCGGTGGAGCTGGTCGACGGCGCCCGGCCGCTGCCCGAATACACCCATCCCGATCGCGCGCTCTACCTGTTCGGCGCCGAGGACGGTTCGTTGAGCCAGGAGCTGCGCGACTGGTGCGAGGACGTGGTGTACATCCCCACCCAGGGCTGCATGAATCTGGCGGCCACGGTCAACGTGGTGCTCTATGACCGGCTGGCGAAGGGCAACAACACCCGCTCCGGTCCGCTGTTCTAGGCCTTGCCTGAAAACTGCCTGCGCATCGGTGATGCTGCGTTAAAAATCAGCTCGGAATGCTCATTTACCACTCGTAAACTCCGCTTCCTCGCTGATTTTTGCCTTGCCTCACCTTCGCTCGGCGACTTTTCAGACAAGTCCCAACGTCTTCAACCAAACCCCTGGGTCGGCCGGCGCAAGACCGGATCGAAGGGGTTGATGCGCGCGGCGATCACCCCGGCTTCGCGGCGGAGCAGTTCGATCACCGTGGGCAGGCGCTGGGGGTTGAGGCGTTCGCTCAGGGTGCCCACGCTCAGGGCCGCCACCGCCCGGCCGTTGCGGTCGAGGATGGGCACGGCGAGGCCCGCCATGCCGGCCAGCACCCCGGTGTTGCGCGCGGCGTAGCCCTGCTGGCGGACGTTGTCGATCTCGGCGCGCAGCAGCACCTCGTCGTAATGATGGGCATCGCGCAGCCGGGGCAGGTTGTAGCGGATCACCTCTTCGCGTTCTTCCTCGGGCAGGAAGGCCAGGATCGCCAGGGCGCCCTGGCCGCCGCCCAGGGGCACGCGACCGCCGATGTCGCCAGTGAAGGTGCGGATCGGATAGGGCCCCTCGCTGCGGTCCAGGCACATGGCGTCGAAGCCGCTACGCGCCAGCAGGAACAGGGAATCGCCCAGGGACGCCGACAGCCGCAGCAGACTCGGCCGCGCCAGGTCGCGCAGGTTGCCAACCTGGCCAGCGCTAGCCGCCAGGGCGAAGAAGTCCAGGCTCAGCCGGTATCTCTTGCTACGGGCGCACTGCTCGACCATGCCCTCCTCCACCAGGCCGCGCAGCAGCCGGTGGGTGGTGGGTTGCGACAGGCCTACGCGCTCGGCCAGACGGGTGACCTTTTCGCCTTCGAGATCTCCCTCGCCCAAGGCGCGCACCACGGCGAACACCCGGCTGATGGCGCCAACGCCTACCTCGCCTGCCGTCGCCTTTCTTTCACTGGAATCTTCCATCTGCAGCGCTCCGAAATATTTCACTGAGTGAATAAATCTGAAAAAAGAGTTCATCCAGTGAAAAACCTGCTTGTCCGGCATCCTAGGTCGCCCTTACCTTCAGGTCCATAGGGCGATACTCACAATCACCGGACGCCGCCAGTCGAGCGAGCGCCAACGTCCCAGATCCAGGCTGTCTTTCGCCCTGCCCACACCTTGCCCACCCCTCCCGTGGGCGCGACCGGAGGAGCATTGCGGCCATGGCTTTCCTGACTCTCGACAACCTCAGCAAGCGCTACGGCGACAGCTACGCGGTGGCCGGTTCGACCCTGGCCATCGAGCGCGGCGAATTCGTCTCCCTGCTCGGCCCCTCCGGCTGCGGCAAGACCACCACCCTGCAGATGATCGCCGGCTTCGTCGACGTCAGCAGCGGGCGCATCCTGCTCGACGGCCAGGACATCACCCACGCCAAGCCGGCCAGTCGCGGCCTCGGGGTGGTCTTCCAGAGCTATGCGCTGTTTCCCCACATGACGGTGCGCGACAACGTTGCCTTCGGCCTGCGCATGCGCAAGGTGGCGGGCGCCGAACTGGCGCGGCGCGTCGAGGAGGCCCTGGGCCTGGTGCATCTGGGTCAGCATGCCGAGCGCTATCCCCGCGAACTCTCCGGCGGTCAGCGCCAGCGGGTGGCCCTGGCCCGAGCGCTGGTGATAGCACCACCGGTGCTGCTGCTGGACGAACCGCTGTCCAACCTGGACGCCCATCTGCGCGAGGAGATGCAGTTCGAGATCCGCCGCATCCAGCGCGAGGTGGGCATCACCACCCTGATGGTGACCCACGACCAGTCCGAGGCGCTGTCCATCAGCGACCGGGTGGTGGTGATGGAAGCTGGCCGCATCACCCAGGTGGATGCGCCCTATCGGCTCTACGAACACCCGCGCAACAGATTCATCTCCGATTTCGTCGGCAAGGCCAACCTGCTGCCCGGCAGCCTGGATGCCCAGGGTCGGCCGCAGATCGCCGCCGGCGGCGCCCTGGCGATCTCGCTGCGGCCGGAAAAGATCGAGTTGCGGCCCGCCGGTGAGGGACGTCTGCAAGGGCGGGTGCTGACCCGCTTCTTCCTTGGCAGCCAGTGGCTGTACCGCCTGGAGACGGCGCTGGGCGAGGTGTCGGTGCTGCGCAGCAACGACGGACTGCCGCCGCTGGACGAGGGCCAGCGCGTCGGGCTGCACTGGGACGACGGTCTGCTGCGCCGCCTGGAAGCCGCGGAGGCCGCGGCATGAGCACCCTGCTGCGCGGCACCGGTCGCGCCTATCTGCTCAGCGCCCCGGCCCTGGTGCTGTTCGCCGGGCTGCTGCTGGCGCCCCTGGCCCTGACCCTGGCGCTGTCCTTCAACGTCTTCGACTACGAGACCGGGATCAAGGAAGGCAGCTACACCCTGGCCCACTACCTGAGCCTGCTGGGCGATCCCTATTTCTACGAGATCTTTCTGCGCACCTTCTGGATCAGCGCCCTGGTCACCCTGCTCTGCGTGCTGATCGGGGTACCGGAGGCCCTCGTCCTCAGTCGCATGGGCGCGCCCTGGCGCTCGATCTTCCTGATCCTGGTGCTGACACCGCTGTTGATCTCGGTGGTGGTGCGCGCCTTCGGCTGGAGTCTGCTGCTGGGCGCCGATGGCCTGGTCAACCAGGCCATCGTGGCCCTGGGCGGGCGGCCGCTGAAGCTGCTCTACACCCCCTTCGCGGTGATCGTCGGCCTGGTCCACGTGATGCTGCCGTTCATGATCATCCCGGTGTGGACCTCGCTGCAGAAGCTCGATCCCGCCGCCGAACAGGCCGCGCTGTCGCTGGGTGCCAGTCACCTGACGGTGCTGCGGCGCATCGTGCTGCCCCAGGTGATGCCCGGGGTGCTCTCCGGAACGCTGATCGTCTTCGGCCTGGCCGCCAGTTCCTTCGCCATCCCCGGTCTGTTGGGCGGACGCCGGCTGAAGATGGTCGCCACCCTGATCTACGACCAGTACCTGGCCGAGCTGAACTGGCCGATGGGCGCCACCCTGGCGGTGGCCCTGCTGCTGCTCAACCTGCTGGTGATGCTGGGCTGGAATCGCCTGGTGGAACGCCGCTACAAACGTGCCCTGGGAGTCTGACCGCATGACCCGCAACGGCCCGCTCGGGCTCGCCTTCCATACCCTGGTGATGGTCTTCATGCTGGCGCCGCTGGTGGTGGTCTGCCTGGTGGCCTTCACCCCGGAGAACACCCTCAGCCTGCCCACCGCCGGCTTCTCGCTGCGCTGGTTCGCCGCCGTGTTCGAGCGGGCGGACTTCCTCACCGCCTTCTACAACAGCCTGCAGCTGGCGGCGCTGTCGGCCACCCTGGCGACGCTGATCGCGGTGCCGGCGGGGCTGGCCATCACCCGCTATCGCTTTCCTGGCCAGGGCTTTCTCAACGGCCTGTTCCTCTCGCCGATCATCATCCCGCACCTGGTGCTGGGCGTGGCCATGTTGCGGCTGTTCGCCCTGCTGGGGGTGAACGGCAGTTTCAGCTGGCTGGTGCTGGCCCATGTGGTGGTGATCACTCCCTATGTGCTGCGCCTGGTGATCGCCGCCGCCATCGGCATCGACCGCAGCGCCGAGCAGGCGGCCGAGAGCCTGGGCGCCAGTCGCACCACGCTGTTCTGCCGCATCACCCTGCCGATGATCCTGCCCGGGGTGGCCGGCGGCTGGCTGCTGGCCTTCATCAACAGCTTCGACGAGGTGACCCTGTCGATCTTCGTCACCTCTCCGGCGACCCAGACCCTGCCGGTGCGGATGTACGTCTACGCCACCGAATCCATCGATCCGATGATGGCGGCGGTGTCGGCGCTGGTGATCGCCCTGACCGCGGCCACCATGATCCTGCTCGACCGCATCTATGGCCTGGATCGCGTGCTGGTGGGCAAACAATGAATAGCCGAGACCCGTCCATGGCACTGCTCAAGCGGGTGGCCGAACGCGACCGCCCAACCCTGGCCTTCACCCTCGACGGCCAGCCGGCCGAGGGCCTGCAGGGCGATACCCTGCTCACCGCCATCCTGACCCAGAGCGATCACCTGCGCGGTAGCGACTTCGGCGGCGAACCCCGCGCCGGCTTCTGCCTGATGGGCGCCTGCCAGGACTGCTGGGTGCGCCTGGCCGACGGCCGCCGGGTGCGTGCCTGCGCCACCTTTCTCGAAGCGGGCCAGCAGGTCAGCCGCGATCCAGGGCGGCCGCTGTGAGCGCCGTCGTGGTGGTGGGCGCCGGGCCGGCGGGCATTCGCGCGGCCCAGACCCTGGTCGCCCATGGCCTAGAGCCAGTGCTGCTGGACGAAAGCGCCCGCGGCGGCGGCCAGATCTATCGCCAGCAACCGGGCAATTTCCAGCGTCCGAGCAAGGCGCTGTACGGCTTCGAAGCGGGCAAGGCCCAGGCGCTGCACGGTGCTTTGACCGAGATGCAGACGACGCTGGACTATCGACCCGACACCCTGGTGTGGAATGCCGAGCAAAGCGCTCTGGATACCCTGAGCCAGGGCCGCTACGTCGATCGTCTGGCCTTCGACCAGGTGATCGTCGCCACCGGTGCCACCGACCGCATCCTGCCGGTGCCGGGTTGGACCCTGCCGGGCGTCTACAGCCTGGGCGCATCCCAGGTGGCGCTCAAGTTCCAGGGCTGCGCCATCGGCAGCCGACCGGTGCTGGCCGGTACCGGCCCGTTGCTCTATCTGGTCGCCTATCAATACGCCAAGGCCGGGGCCAAGCCGCTGGCCGTGCTGGACAGCGCCCCCTTTCGCGACCAGGCCGCGGCCACCCCGGCGCTGCTCGGCCAGCCGGCCACCTTCGCCAAGGGCCTCTATTACCGCAGCTGGCTGGCGCTGCACGGCGTGCCCGTGCACCAGGGCGCTGAACTCCTTGCCGTCGAAGGCGAACGCCGCGTGGAAGCCGTTCGCTGGCGCGCTGCCGATGGCGAAGCGCACCGACTGGCGTGCGACGCCCTAGGTTTCGGCCAGACGCTGCGCAGCGAGACCCAACTGGCCGATCTGCTGGGCTGCGAATTCGCCTGGAATCCGCTCAATCGCGCCTGGCTACCGGTGCGGGACAACGGCGGCCGCAGTAGCCAGGCCGGGGTCTACCTGGCCGGCGACGGCGCCGGTATCCAAGGCGCCGATGCCGCCGAACTGGCCGGCGAACTGGCCGCCCTGAGCCTGCTGGCCGATCGCGGCCTGGCGGTGGACGCGACGCGGGTCGACGCCTTGCAAGCACGCCTGACCCGCTTCGAGGTCTTTCGCCAGGGCCTGGAGCGCGCCTTCCCCTTCCCCGCGGATTGGGCCGCCAAGGCGCCAGATGACTTGATGGTGTGCCGCTGCGAGCAGGTCAGCGCCGGCGAGATCCGCGCCGCGGTGGATCAGGGGCACTGGGAGATCAACAGGGTCAAGGCCACCTGCCGGGTCGGCATGGGCCGCTGCCAGGGCCGCCTCTGCGGCGCGGCGGCGGCCGAATTGATCGCCTGCGCCAGTGGTCGCCCGCTGGACCAGATCGGCCGGTTGCGCGCCCAGGCGCCGATCAAGCCGCTGCCCTTCGGCGTGGAGTTGGCGCCATGAGCCGGCAGGACGTGGATGTGCTGATCATCGGCGGCGGCATCGTCGGCAGCAGCGCGGCGCTGTTCCTGGCCCAGGGTGGCCAGCGCGTCGCCCTGCTGGAGCGCAACTTCTGCGGCGCCCAGGCCAGTGGCGTCAACTACGGCGGGGTGCGCCGCCAGGGCCGGCCGCTGGTGCAGTTGCCGCTGTCCAGTCGCGCCCATGAGATCTGGGGCGGTCTGCAGGACCTGCTGGGTACCGATGGCGAATACCTCAAATCCGGCCATCTCAAGCTGGCCCGTAGCGAGACCGACTTCGCCTCCCTGCAGGCCTATGCCCAGGCCAGCCAGGGCTTCGACCTCGATCTGCAACTGCTCGACCGCGGCGAATTGCGTCGCCGCTTTCCCTGGGTCGGCGACATCGCCGTGGGCGCCTCCTTCTGCCCGGAGGACGGCCACGCCAATCCACGCCTGGTCTCGCCGGCCTTCGCCCAGGCGGCTGCCCGGGCGGGCGCCCGACTCCTCGAACGGACCGCCGTGACCGTCGTCGAGCACGACGGCCAGCGCTTCCAGCTTCGCACCGACAGCGGCCTGACCTTGAGCGCGCCCTGGCTGCTGAATTGCGCCGGCGCCTGGGCCGCGGAGCTGGCCGCCCGCTTCGGCGAGCCGGTCCCCCTCACCGCGGCCCACCCGGCCATGCTGGTGACCGAACCACTGCCCCTGTTCATGACCGCCAGCACCGGCGTGGAAGGCGGCGGCATCTATGCCCGCCAGGTGGCCCGTGGCAATTGCGTGCTGGGCGGTGGACGCGGTTTCGCCCTCGACGCCGATCGCGCCCGCCCGGGCCAGCTGGCCATCCTCGACATCCTCAGAAACGCCGCCGAACTCTATCCGGCGCTCACCGGCGCCCAGGCCATCCGCACCTGGAGCGGCGTCGAGGGCTATCTGCCCGATCACCAGCCGGTGCTCGGCCCCAGCCTCACCACCCCCGGCCTGCTGCACGGCTTCGGCTTTGCCGGCGCGGGCTTCCAGATCGGGCCGGCGGCTGGCGAAGCCCTGGCCGAGTGCATCCTGCAGGGCGCGCCCCGGCACAGCCTGCAGGCCTTTTCCATCGCCCGCTTCCCTTCCCAGCCCAGGAGTTCCCAATCATGCGCCTGACCCCTGCCCTGCTCGTGGCCCTCGCCGGCCTGCCCCTGGCCGCCGTGGCCGAACCGACGCTCTACCTCGGCATGAACGGCGGCACCATGGAGCGCCTCTATGCCGACAGCGTGCTGCCCGCCTTCGAGAAGGCGCACAACGTCAAGGTGGTGATCGTGCCCGGCACCTCGGCGGACATCCTCGCCAAGGTCCAGGCCAGTCCGCAGAAGCCGCCGATCCACGTGATGTTTCTCGACGACGGCATCATGTACCGCGCCATCGGCATGAATCTGTGCAGCCCGCTCAAGCCCAGCGCGAGCCTGGCGCAGATCCCCGACAAGGCCAAGATCAAGGACCAGGCGGCCGCCGTCAGCCTGGGCGTGACAGGGCTTGCCTACAACAGCCGGCTGTTCAAGGAAAAAGGCTGGGCGGCGCCGACCTCCTGGGCAGACCTCGCCGATCCCAAGTACAAGGGCAAGGTGGTGTTCCAGTCACTGTCGTCGTCCACCTTCGGGCTGCACGGCTTCCTGATGTTCAACCGCCTCAAGGGCGGCACCGAGCAGGACGTCGACCCCGGCTTCAAGGCCTGGCCCACCACCGTCGGCCCCAATGTGCTGGAGTACATCCCCAGCTCGGCCAAGCTCTCGGAGATGGTGCAGACCGACGAGGCGGCGCTGTTCCCGCTCACGCCCACCCAGGTCACCGCGCTCAAGCTCAAGGGCATCCCGGTGGAATACGCGCCGCCCAAGGAAGGCGCCGTGGTGCTCAACGTCGCCGAATGCGTGACCGCCAACAACGACCAGCCGGAGCTGGCCCAGCAGCTGGCGGAATACCTGCTGACGCCCGAAGCCCAGGCGCCGGCGCTGGAACTGGGCGACCAGATCCCGTCCAACCCCAACACCCCCACCACCGACAAGACCCGCGGCCAGGTGGAGGCCATGCAGAACTACCTGAAGACCGCCGTGACCATCGACTGGGACGAGGTCAACAAGGTAAGGCCGCAGTGGAATGCGCGCTGGAACCGGCAGGTGGAGCGTTAGTCGGCCGGATAGCGCAAACGCACCGTTGGATGTCGACCCTGGACAACTCCGGTTCGGGGCGACCCCTCACCCTTGGCGGCTTCCATCACCAGGAGAGCCGCCATGGCCAACCCGCCCATCACCGTTCTGCGCGACACCCAACCCCTGCCAGTGGTCGATGCCTGCAAATGGGAGCGCATCGAAGGCGACCCCCATACCGTCAACCTCAATGCCTACACCTCCGATGACGGTAGCAAGATCATGGGCACCTGGATCTGCACCCCCGGCAAGTGGCGCGTCGACTACGTGAAGTGGGAGTACTGCCACTTCCAGGAGGGCTACTGCATCATCACCCCCGATGGCCAGGAACCCATCCACCTGAAAGCCGGCGACATCTTTGTCGTCGAACCCGGCATGAAGGGCACCTGGGAAGTGGTCGAGACGGTGCGCAAGTATTTCGTCTTCGCCTAACCGTGCGAGCGGCGCCTGCCGGCGCTGCCCGGCGGGCTGCTCAGGGCGTGGCATCGCTCGCATAGCAGGCCCAGGCCGGTCGCGTGGCCAGGCGCGCGAGATAGGCCTCGATGGCTGGTGCCGCGATCCGCTCCATGGGAGTGCTGCGCCAGCGGTGCAGCGACAGCCCCAGGGCGATGTCGGCCAGGCTGAAGCGCTCGCCGGCCACATAGGGGCCGTGCTGCGCCAGGTGCGCTTCCAGAATGGCGATACGCCCGTTCCAGGTGGCGATGCCCTGCGCCAGGCGCTGCGGATCGGGCTGCGGCGGCTGTTGCTTCACCAGGGCCAGATAGGCGTAGCTCCAGGCCGGATTGAGTTCGCTGGCCTGCCAGTCCAGCCACTGATCGACCCGTGCCCGTGCCCGCGGTGCGGCGGGATACAACGCCTCGCCGCCCCGGGCGTTGGCCAGGTAGCGCAGGATGCTGTTGGATTCCCAGAGCACGAAGTCGCCGTCCAGCAAGACCGGGATCTGGCCATTGGGATTCCACTGCAGGTAGTCGGCGGACTGCGCCGAGCGAAAACCGGCCCCCCAGTCTTCACGCTCATAGCCCAGGCCCAGTTCGTCGAGGCACCAGAGCACCTTGCGCACGTTGATCGAAGAGACGCGGCCAAGGACCTTCAGCATGCGCAGGCGACCTCCAGGGGTTTATGGTCGAGATAGGGCTCGATGTTGCCGAGCGCACGCGCCACATAGTCCTCCTTCTCACCCACCGGGGCTACATAGTGCAGCGCCTCGGCAGCTGCCTCGCGGCCCAGCAGCCGGGCGATGACCCAGGCCGCCAGGTAGCTGGAGGCCAGGCAGCCACCGGCGGTGGCCAGATTGCCGCGGGCGAAGAAGGGCTGTGCCAGTACCTCGATGCCGGCCTCCTGTACCCAGGGCTTGGTGGTGAGATCGGTGCAGCCGGGTACGCCGTCGAGCAGGCCGAGACGCGCCAGCAACAGGGTGCCGGAGCACTGGGCGCCGATCAGCTGGCGCGCGGGATCGAGCACGGCAAGCTGCTCCAGCAGGTCAGCATCCCGGGCGAGTTCACGCGTCCGGCTGCCGCTGCCCACCAGTACGGCGGTGCAGTCGGCCAGTTCGTCGAGGCCGGCCTGCCGCTCCAGACGGACGCCATTCATGGAGGTCACCCAGGGCGTGGGCGCCAGCAGCGACACCCGCCAGTCCGAACGCTTGATGCGATTGAGGATGCCCAGGGCGATCAGGGAGTCCAGTTCGTTGAAGCCGTCGAAGGTCAGGATGGCGAGGTGCATGGGGCTACCAGGTGCGCGGGGGTGAGCCGAGAGTCTCGGTCTCATCCAGGCGAGTTGGCCAGATACAGTGCCGCGCCAGGCCAGCCATACAGTCAGGCCATTCGCCGGAAACCCTTCTAAACCGCGCCATAGCACCGCCGAGCCACTGGAAGAGCTAGCACTTAGCCATTACAGTGGCGCACCCCTTGGCCGAAACGCCTGCCGATTTGCCATCGCCCATCGGCCTTACCCCGTTCCGAGATGTCGATGGACGACGATATTCGTTATGAACAGCATGTCCGGCGGGTGCTGCGCACCCCCCTGCAGGTATTGCAGCCTCTGATGCTGGCGCTATGGCCGCTGAGTCTGTGGAGCAATCCGCTGATCGGCAGCCCCTACAAGCCGCGCTACTTCGCCGTGATGCTGCTGTTGCTGGCGATCAGCGCCCTGCTCAGCGTTGCACGCAGCGCGCGCATGATGAGTCTTACCTTTACCGGCAACATCTGGGCGCTCGCCCTCGCCTTTCGCATCCAGATCCAGGATGGCGGCGCCGTGGGCCACTACTGGAATCTGCCCATCGCCGTGATCATCGTCCTGGGCACCTGCGGCATGACCTATCGTCTCTCCCACTACCTGATCACGCTCGCCGGCGCCGCCTTCATCCTGTTCATCGGTCAGACCCAGCTGGTTCCCACCGCCATGCCAATACACCTGGTCTGGTTGCTGGCCAGTGCCACCCTGGCCATCGGCATCGCCTACAACCACGCCAACAGCCAATGGATGCGACGGACCTTCATTCTCAAGGAGCGCTATCGGATCCTGGCGGAAACCGACGAACTGACCGGGATCGCCAATCGCCGCAAGCTCCTGCAGCAGCTGGACGAGGCTCGCGGCGAGAGCGGGCAGACGCCTGCGCATTTCGTCATGCTCGATATCGACAACTTCAAGGAGATCAACGACCGGCACGGTCATCAGGTCGGCGATCAGGTACTGGTCGCCACGGCGCGGGAAATCGATCAGCTCGATCCGAGGCTGCAGGTCGGTCGCCTGGGTGGCGAGGAATTCGGCCTGCTGATCCGCGGCCTGGACGATGCGCGGGTGAGCCACCTGCTGGAAGTCCTGCGTAACCGCCTGGCCGCCGCCGCCCCTCTGGGCATCAGCTTCAGTGCCGGGGCGCTTCGGCTCGACCCGGAAGTTTCTCTCAACGAGCTGCTGCGGTGGGCGGACGAAGGTCTCTATCAGGCCAAACGCCAAGGCAAAGACCAGATGGTCTGGCCACACTGAGTGGCGTTAATCCAGCTTTTCCACCTTTACCGCGGTGGTGCCGTCGTCGACCATGTCCACCCGCCGCGCAGCGGCCCGTGAGAGGTCGATGATGCGACCCCGGATATAGGGTCCGCGGTCATTGATGCGTACCACCACGGCGCGATCGTTTTCCAGGTTGGTCACCTTGACCCGGGTGCCGAGCGGCAGGGTCTTGTGGGCGGCGACCAGCTCGTTGTTGTTGAAGGTCTCGCCACTGGCGGTTTCCCTGCCGTGGAACTTGCGCGCATAGAAGGACGCCTTGCCGCGCTGTTCGAAGCTGGCGTCCCTCTTGATCGGCGCCGCGACGGTCTTGGCGTCCTTTTCCTGGCAGGCGGTGCAGGCAAGCATCAGGAGCAGTACGAGGGATCTGGGACGGCTGAACACGTTTCACCTTCCTCTTCTTCTTCGTTTTGGGAAAGCAACGCACTGGGGAGTGGATTCAGCTATCTCTGAACCGATCCGCGACCCAAGGGTTCGCAAAGTATGGCCATAGGCCGCCATATCTGTGACGAACTCCTCAAGACCGCCCTAGGGCACCGGCAGGACGTACCTGAGGATGGTGACGAAGTGCAGGGCGCTGCCGGCCATGACGAAGCCGTGCCAGATGCCATGCCAATGACGGAAGCGATCGTCGAAGACGAAGAACAGAATGCCGACGGTGTAGAGCACCCCACCGGCCACCAGCCAGGCGAAGCCTTCACCGCCCAGGCGATCCAGCAGCGGCCCCACCGCCACCAGCACGATCCAGCCCATGACGGCGTAGATCACCAGCGACAGAATGCGTGCTTCCGAACGCGGCTTGAGTTCCTGCGCCATGCCGATCAGCGCCAGGCCCCAGACGATGCCGAACAGCGTCCAGCCCCAGGGCCCGCGCAGGGTCACCAGGCAGAACGGCGTGTAGCTGCCGGCGATGAGCAGATAGATCGACAGGTGATCGAGCTTTTGCAGCAGGCGTTTCGCCCGCCCCTTCACGCTGTGGTAGAGGGTCGAGACGCTGTAGAGAATCACCAGCGCCACCCCATAGATGGCCACGCTGACGATGCGCCAGGGATCCCCCTGCAGGCTGGCCAGCACCACCAGGGTGATGGCGCCGGCCAGGGCCAGCAGAGCTCCGATCAGATGGGTCCAGGCATTGAGACGTTCACCGTGATACATGCGTCCTCCAGGGTAGGTCGCAAGCAGGCTCAGGGTCTCGCCGAGCCCTCGCGACGGGCAGTGAGGCGCTCGTAGCGGTCGAGCAGCGGCTGGATGGAAATCCCATGCACCGCGATGCTCAGGGCCACCACCGACAGGGTCAGGTCGACGATGGTCCCGGCCCAGTCGGCCGTGACGTGATGCGTGAGCGCGTAGCACAGATAATACAGGCTACCGATGCCGCGGATGCCGAACCAGCCGATCAGCGCCCCCTGCTGGCGATCAATGCGGGTGAAGGGCAGCATGGTCGCCACCCCCAGCGGGCGAATCACCACGAACAGCAAGGCGCCCAGCAGCAGCGCGCGGCTGTCCCAGTGGGTGATGAGCACCACGCCGAGCAGGGTCACCAGGAGCACCTCGAAGGAGCGTTCCACCAGGCTGCCGAAGGCCAGCATGTCGCCCATCATCACGCCGGCGGCCATGCGCGGCTCCTCGATGTCCTCCGCCTTGGCGACCGTGGCGTGCTCCGGTGCGCCGGTGAGATGCCCGATCACCGGCTGCGCCAGGTGCTCGGAAGGCGTTTCCGCATGCCCCGACGTCTGGACTTCCGCCTGGCGCAAGCCCAGGCCGGCGGCGAACACCGCGAGAAAGCCGAAGGCGCCGATCTCGTCGGCCAGCACATAGGACAGGGCGATCAGTGCCAGGGCGAGGAAGTCGTTGGGCGAGATGGTGCTGTCGCCATGCCGGGTGCGTAGATAGATCATCAGCCGACCCACGCCCTTGCCCATGAAGTAGCCCAGCAGCAGCCCAGCCGGTACGCCCCAGACCACGCTCTTGAGAAACCACTCCAGGGTCCAGTCCCATTGCAACTGACCATGTTGCAGTAACAACAGGCCGAGCAGGACGAAGGGAAAGGCGGTGCCGTCGTTGAGGCCTGCCTCGCCGGAGAGACCGAAGCGGACCCGGTCGAAATCCTGGGCGTGGTTGACCTGCACCAGCCCGGCCAGCACCGGATCGGTGGGCGCGAGGATGGCGCCGATCAGCAAGGCCACGCCCCAGGGCAGGCCGAGCAGGTAGTGAGCGACCAGGCAGACGCCGGCGATGCTGAGAATCATCACCGGCCCGGCCAGCAGATAGGCGCCGTGCCAGGAGGAACGATGGAAGGACAGCCGCAGCTTGAGGCCGCTGACGAACAGCGAAAAGAGCACCGCCACCTCGGTCAGGTGGCCGATCCAGGTCGCCGATTGCTGGAAGTTGACCTCGGCCAGCCCCAGGCCGATGGGACTGATGAGCATGCCG
This sequence comes from Pseudomonas benzopyrenica, assembly GCF_036884265.1. Taxonomy (NCBI): domain Bacteria; kingdom Pseudomonadati; phylum Pseudomonadota; class Gammaproteobacteria; order Pseudomonadales; family Pseudomonadaceae; genus Pseudomonas; species Pseudomonas benzopyrenica. The sequence continues at coordinate 3,502,409 of NZ_CP145723.1, forward strand.
AAGGCCAGACAGACCACCGAGGTGGTGACCGGTAGCCAGCGCAAATAGGCGGAGGTCAGGGCGAGGATCATCAACAACGATCCCAATACCCCGACCCAGACGAGAAAAGTCATGTGGGTGGCGTGATCCAGAACAGGAGAGGAAGAGTGGGTGACGGACGCCACCCTCCTGATGGAGACTGCGCCAAGGCCTTGGCGGTGCCCCCTATCTGCCGAATGGCGCACCACGCGGTGACCCCGTGGCTCCGGCCAGGGTCCCATGTCTTAATAGTCCCCTGGAAAGCCTCTTCTCGCATGAGCGATCACCGCCTCCGCAAGCAACGCCGCCTCGAACGTCTGCAACGCTTCCTCGACTGGGCCGGCCGCACCCATCCCGACTTCGTCGCCAGGCAACAGCATCAGGAACTCTGGTTCAAACCCTACTCGGGTTATCCCCTGCCGCACCTGGGCCGTATCGCCAAGGCCTTCTGGCTGGGTCTGGACGAGGCCGCGGCGGTGGCCGCCGGCAGTGCGCCCGATCCCGACCGTCTGCTGGGCCAGGCACTGCTCAGTGCGAGCAAGACCTTCGGCTATCCGGTGGACGTCTTCGGCAGCGAAAAGCTCTTCACCGGCGGCGCGGCGAGCGAGCTGCTCGAACCCCACTGGGCACTGAACCTGGCCGACAGTGACTCGGCCGAGACCTTTGCCGCGGCGGTCGGCCAGCGCCTGGGCGATGCCGTGCGCGAGCGGCTGAGCATCCTGGCGGCCCCCTTCGCCGAGATGGCCGAGGAAGATCGTCAGCGCGTGCTGGAGCGGGTGCCCCAGGCGCTGATCCGCCTGGACGACTTCCTGCCGCGCGCGGTGGAGGTGCTCAACGAGACGCGCCACGAGTTGAGATTCAATGTGGTGCTGACCCACGAGGACATCCGCCTGGAGATCCCCCGACGGCTGGCGGCCAACCAGGGGCGTCTGCTTGGCGACGCCGATGTGGCCGCGCTCAAGGCGGAGGCCGAGCGGGAATTGCGCGAGCGTTTCGCCGTGCTGGTGGGCGAAGCCGATGCCCTGGACTTCGACCTGCACCAGCTCGGCACCCCGCGCCTGCAGGAGCTGATGCGCCTGGAGAGCGACAAGCTGCGTCGCGCCCTGCGCCACGCCGTGGCCCAGCAGCGCGAGAAGATGGCCTTCGCCGTGCTGCTGGAAAACAATCCGCGCTTCGGCCAGTACCACCAGAACTATCCGGCCCGGCGCCTGACCCGCACCTGGACCGCGCTGCTCGGCCCCACCAACAGCGGCAAGACCCACAGGTCCATCGAAGCCATGGCGGCGGTGACCCACGCCATCTACCTGTCACCGCTGCGGCTGATGGCGCTGGAGAACCAGGAGCGCCTGGAATCCCTCGGCGTGCCCTGCTCGCTGGTCACCGGGGAGGAAGAGATCATCCGCCCGGGCGCCACCCATTTCTGCTGCACCGTGGAGGAATTCGCCCGCTTCCGCCGCCAGCAGTGGGAGGTGGTGGTGGTCGACGAGGTGCAGATGCTGGCCGATCCGCAGCGCGGCTGGGCCTGGGTCGATGCCCTGGTCAGCGCTCATACCAAACGCCTGCTGATGACCGGTCCGGCGCTGATCGAACCCTCGCTGCGCACCCTCTGCGAGCTGTGCGAGGACCGCCTGGAGATCAAGCCCACCAAGCGCCTGTCGCCGGTCACGGTGGCGCGCCACGCCACCACCCTGGAACGCCTGGAGCCGGGTTCGCTGCTGGTGGCCTTCAGCCGCCGGGTGGTGCTGGAACTCAAGGGCCTGCTGGAGATGGCCGGGCGCCGGGTGTCGGTGGTCTATGGCGCCCTCTCGCCGGAGGTGCGGCGGGAACAGGCGCGGCGCTTCCGTGACGGCGAGACCGAGATCATGGTGGCTACCGATGCGGTGGGCATGGGCCTCAACCTGCCGGCCCATACCCTGTGCTTCTACACCGACGAGAAGTTCGACGGGGTGCAGAATCGCCCGCTACGGGTGCAGGAGGTCAAGCAGATCGGCGGCCGCGCCGGGCGCTTCGGCCATCATGCCGAAGGCGAGATCACCGCGCTGGAACCCCATGTGCTGCGCAACATCAAGCGGCTGTTCCACAGCCCGGACGATCCGGTGGACCTGCACCAGTTCCAGGTGCGACCGAGTCTGGAACACCTGCGCGCCCTGTCCGACTTCATGGAAGAGCCCAGCCTGCTGCGCACCTGGCTGACCTTCAACCGCAACATCAACTATGGCGATGCCTTCGTCTCGGTGCTGCCCGAGGAACTGGCCGAGTGGATCAAGCTGATCGACCTGCCCGGCATCGATTTCCAGCTGCGCTGGATCTTCGCCTGCACGCCGATCCGCGGCGGCCTGGAAGGCCCGGCCAGCGGCCAGGCCCAGCGCTGGCTGCGCCTGGTGACCCGGGGCGAGCCGGTGGACCTGCCGCGCATCCCCCTGGGAACCGATCTCGCCGGCCTGGAAAGCGCTCTGCACGTGGTGGAAACCTATCTGCACCTGGCGCGCAGCCTGCCCGAACTGTTTCCCGCCCTGGAACGCGGCCAGGAGCATCGCGACCTGCTCAACGACGCCATCACCCGCGAGTTGTCGCGCCGCCGTCGGCCGCGGGGCCAGGAGAAGGGTCAGGGCAAGGGCGGCCGGCGCCAGGGGCGTGGGGAGCGCCGGAGTGGGCGCTTCGGGCGTTAGTTTCGTAGGTTGGCGCTGAGCGCAGCGAAGCCCAACAACGTGGACACCCCTACCCGCGATCGCCTCTCCCCCTTTCCCGCCGGGAGAGGGGGCGGTTGGCCGCGGAGGGTGGATAACGGCGCGGCCTTCCACCGTCTTGCGTTGGGCTTGCCCGTGGAAAACGCTACGCGATTTTCACGCTACCGGCCGGCCGCTCTTACCGAGACGTCGCCACCGGCAGCCGCGCCTTGAAGCTCCAGGTGAAGAAGAATTCCGCCACCTGCTCGCCACTCTCGTCGGTGCCGACGCTGCGCAGTTGCAGCACCTGGGGCTCGCCCGTGTCCCGGGCCAGCCGCAGCACCTCGGCGATGGCCTCGCCCTGGTCGCAGCGAAAGACGAGGGTGCCCACGGCCTTCTTGGTGAAGCGGGCGCTCATGGCCACCACCAGCATGGCGTAGCGACTGCCGGAACGGCGGATGTGCCGGTCGGCGAGGATGCCAGTGGAAAATTCCGCCGCCATGCCCTCCACAGCCCAGAACATGCTCTTGAAGGGATTCTGGTTCAGCCAGCCATGGGTGACCTGTATCTGGCAGCCGGCATCGTCCAGCTGGCGCAGGCGCAGGCCGGCGATCTTGGCGATGGGCACCTTGGTCCAGACGAAGAGATTGAACAGCAGTCGATTCATGGCGAGCGCATCCGGCAGCCTGGCCAAGGCGCCAGGAGCCCGTAGCTTAGCGCTTCGTCCCGGGCCGCTCCACGACTGGCGGACGCGGCCCGGTAGACAGTTCGCGACCCCTGGGTCGCGTAGCCGGGGCGTCTCGTCGAGGAGGCGCCCGCAAGCCTTACAGCGGATTGGCGTTGAGTTGCTCGGCGTAGCGGCGGGTCATGAACACCGCGAACAGCAGGCCGGCCACCGCCAGGCTGCCGCCGACCAGGCCGACGTAGGGCATGCCGACATGGGTCCCCACCACGCTGCCCAACAGGGCGCCGCCGCCGATGCCGACGTTGTAAATGCCGGAGAACAGCGCCATGGCGACGTCCGTGGCGTCCTTGGCCAGGGCCAGTACCTTGGCTTGCAGCGCCAGGCCGAAACTCATGATGGCGATGCCCCAGACCACGCTCAGGCCTTCCAGCATGAAGCTCTTCCAGGCGAAGGGCAGCAGCAACAGCAGCGACAAGGCGATGCCGGCGATGGCCGCGACCAGAAAGCCATTGGGGAATCTCAGGCTGTAGCGGCTGAACAGCAGCGAACCTATGACCCCGGAACCGCCGAACAGCAGCAGCAAGGCGGTGATCTGCATGCCGCCCATGCCCGCCACTTCCACGGCGAAGGGCTCGATATAGCTGTAGCCGGTGAAATGGGCGGTCACCACCAGGGTGGTGAGCAGGTAGATGCACAGCAGCGCGGGGCGCTTGAACAATACCGGCAGGCTGGCCAGGGAACCGGAATTCTCGCTGGGCAGCAGCGGCAGGTTGCGCGCCAGCCAGAGCACCGTGCCCACCGCCAGCGCCGCGATGGCGACGAAGGTGTAGCGCCAGCCCAGCAATTCGCCCAGCACCCGGCCCAATGGGATGCCCAGCACCATGGCCAGGCAGGTACCGGTAGCCAGCAGGCCGAGCGCCTGGGTCTGCTTGCCGGCCGGGGCAATGCGCACCGCCAGCGAGGCGGTGATCGACCAGAACACCGCATGGGAGAAGGCGATGCCGATGCGACTGGCCACCAGCACCTCGAAGCTCCAGGCCACCCCGGACAGGCCGTGGCAGGCGACGAACACCGCGAAGACGAACATCAGTAGCCGCCGCCGCTCGATGGAGCGCGTGGCGAGCATCATCGGTAGCGACATCAGGGCGACCACCCAGGCGTAGATGGTCAGCATCAGCCCGACCTGCGAGGGACGCATGTCGAAGCTGCGACCGATGTCGCTGAGCAGCGCCACCGGGACGAATTCCGTGGTGTTGAAGATGAAGGCGGCCAGGGCCAGGGCGATGACACCGGACCAGCTGGGCTTCCGGGCTTCGGCGGTAGCATCCATGGGGGGTCTTCTACTCCAGAGCGAAGGGGTGGATAGCGACTTCCGGTCAGAAAGCCGACGACGAAAACCCACGAGCAAAGGCTTGGCCCGCCTGCGACGCCGGGTCGCGAGCGAGAAGTCTGCTGTAGGTAGGGATTGGAATTGGATGTAGTAAAAATTCTACGCTGCTGCGTCGGACCATCACAACCTCTCGCAGTTGCGCCCAGTGATGGCGATCGCCTGGTCGAAGCAGCCAACTGCCTGATCGGCGTCGCTTTTTCGCCCAGGGTTCAGCGCGCCGACCGCCTGGCGCTGCGACAAAACATCGCGAAACCTTTTACCCGGCGCCGGCTCCGAGCGAAACGCGCCGGATGATTTGACCTTACCCCAGGGGCAAGCTCTAGCCTCGGCGTCATCAGCCCAGTCAGGAGTCCGAACATGCGTATCGTCCTTTCCTCCACCCTGCTCGCCCTCACCCTGCTGGCGGGCGGCGTCGCCCAGGCCGCCGAAACCCAGCACCAGAACCACCAGGACATGCAGAAGAGCATGGAGGCCATGCACCAGGGCATGGAAGAAGGCCTCAAGGCCAAGGATCCGGATCTGGCCTTCGCCAAGGGCATGCTGGCCCACCACGAGGGCGCCGTCGACATGGCCCGCTACCAGCTCCAGCACGGCAAGGACCCGGAGATGCGCACGCTGGCCGAGGACATCATCCAGGCCCAGCAGAAGGAGATCGATCAGCTCAATCGCTGGATCAAGGCCCACGCCAAGTGATGGTGCGCCGCGCCCGGGACTGGCACAGTGAAAGACCAGTCCGGTCGCCGAGACCGCCATGCTGATCGATCATCTGGATCATCTGGTCCTGACCACCACGGACCTCGCCGCCTGCGAGGATTTCTACACCCGGGTGCTGGGCATGCGCCTGGAGGTATTCGGTGCGGGGCGCAAGGCGCTGCGCTATGGCAACCAGAAGATCAACCTGCATGAGCGTGGGCACGAATTCGAACCCAAGGCCCACTTGCCGGCGCCGGGCGCGCTCGACCTCTGCTTTATCGCCCGTGAGCCGCTGGACCTGGTGATCGCCCATCTCCAGCGCGAAGGCTGGCCGATCCTGGAAGGCCCAGTGGCACGCACCGGCGCCACCGGACCGATCCGCTCGGTCTATGTCCGCGATCCCGATCTCAACCTGATCGAGATCGCCGAGTACCCGACCTAGCGCGGCCGGCCGAACACCTGGGTCCAGTAGAGACTATGGGTGCTGCGCGGATTCAAGGCGTAGGCCGCCCCCATCTCGGTGAACTCCGGATTCATCAGGTTGGCGCAGTGCCCCGGGCTGGCCAACCAGCCCTGCATGGCCTGGGTGACCGAACCGGCACCGGCGGCGATGTTCTCACCGATCCGGGTCCAGCCGTAGCCCTGCTTGGCCACCCGCTCGGCCACGGTGCCGCCGCCGGGCGCCGTGTGGGAGAAGTAGTCGCGGCCGGCCATGTCCTGGCTGTGGGCCAGGGCGGCATTGGCCAGGGCCGGATTCCAGCGCAGCGGCGTGGTGGCGGCGAAGCGCCGGGTGCCGCAGGTGCGGGCCTGGGCCCGGGCGCGATTGACCTCGGCCAGGACGGCCTTACCGGCGCTCTGCCAGTCACCCAGTCCCGCGCTCACCACCGGGCGCGCCAGCACCAGCTGCCAGCGCGATCCCTGCTGACTCACTCCGATCTGGGCATAGTCGTGGCTGGCCAGCGGCCGGCAATACTGCTGGCGCAGCCCGGCCATGGCCGCCTGGGCGGTAGGTGCGCCCGCCAGCATGATCACCTGCACCGCCGACGCCTGGTAGCCCGCGGCGCGCAGATCGCTCTGCAGGCGATCCCGTCCGGTCAACCGGACGGCGGCCAGGCGACTGTCGGTGGCAAGGGGCGCGGCGGCGCGCACGCCGGGGCAGCCCTGGGGTGTGGCGCGATAGGCGTTGATCAGACTGACCAGCCGTGCCTCCTCGGGCGTCGCCGCCAGGGCGACATCGGCCAGCAGGCCTGTGGTCAGCAGCAGGGAAAAGGCAAGAAGACGAGGCATGGGCGGGCCGATCCGGAAAACAGGGAAGCGCTATTTACCCGCCCTGCACCTGGGGCGCAACCCAAACGGCTCGCCAGCCGAGGAACGGATGGCAGTTTGCTTGCAGGGGTGATTGGAGTAGGCTCGCCCGCTCATTCAACAGGAGTCTCTCCCATGGCCAAAGCCTCTGCCCGCCACATCCTGGTTTCCAGCGAAGACAAGTGCAACGAACTCAAAGCCGCCATCGAAGGGGGCGCCGACTTCGCCCAGGTGGCCAAGGACAACTCCAGCTGCCCCTCCAGCCGTCAGGGCGGCGATCTGGGCACCTTCCGCCCGGGCCAGATGGTCAAGGAATTCGACACCGTGGTGTTCAGCGCCCCGCTGCACCAGGTCCAGGGTCCGGTAAAGACCCAGTTCGGCTATCACCTGGTGGAAGTCACCAGCCGCGAGGATTGATCTCGCCGGTGCTCCCGCTCGCGGCGGGGGCACCTCCCTTCCCTGCGCCCAACCAGCTATCCTGCAGACTTCCTGCCTCCCGAGGATAGCGCCATGTCCCTTCCCCTCGAACGTCACGGCCAATGCCTGTGCGGCGCCGTCCAGCTGGATTGCCGTCTCGACAACGCCCACGTATCCGCCTGCCATTGCCGGACCTGTCGTCGCTGGAGCGGTGGCCCGCTGCTGGCGGTGGAATGCACCCAGCCTCCCGTGATCGGCGGTAGCGACGCCCTGATGGTGCATGCCTCGTCCGACTGGGCGGAGCGTGGCTTTTGTAGCCACTGTGGCACCCATCTGTTCTATCGCCTCAAGGCCGAGCCGCACTACGCCATTCCGGTAGGCCTGCTCGAGGGCGAGGACTGGGTGCTGGACAGCGAGATCTTCATCGAGGAACAGCCAGCCTGGTACTGCTTCGGGCACTCGCGTCGTCGGCTGACCGGCGCCGAGGCCTTCGCCGAGGCCTTCGCCGAGCACGGCGAACAGGACTAGTCCAGCCGCGCTCCGTTCTCCGCGTCCGTCATGACCGCCGGTCGCCTGGGTCAGACTGTCCTCAAGGCGTCCGCCGCGATCCTTATCGCGCCAAGGCTCGTGCCAGAGCCTCGGCCTCCTTTCGCCCTCTGATGCCGTTGCCCGCTTGCCTGCGGCCTGGGCGCACACCCCTATCAAGCCGCCGCCAACGGCGCCGATGCCTGGGTGAGCTCCCTTTCCCAGCCTGCCCACAAGAGGAACAATCATGGGGTTTCTGCAACGCTTCGGCGCGCGCGCCCGCCTGGGCGGTAGTGGCGTGTTCAGCCTGACCTGCTCCGCCCGCGAACTAGGCGACCGCCTTGGCGGCGTCGCCCTCCAGCCCACCTTCATCACCGGCTTCGTCTCGCCGCACCTGGATCTGGACGTCATCGCCCGGCAACTGGTGGCCCGCTTTCCCGAAGCCTCCATCAGCCTGTGTACCACCTCCGGCGAACTCTGCGGCAGCGAACAGCGCCTGTACTGCGCCGCCGATGGCGCCTGGGACCGGCTGGTGCTGCAATTCTTCGACGCCTCGGTGATCGCCTCGGCCGAGGTGGTGCACGTGCCGCTCGACAGTGAGGACATCCGCCGTGGCGGACCGCGGCGCAGCATGAAGGAACGCCTGGCCCGCCTGACCGAGTCGCTCAAGCGCCTGCAGGTGCGCACGCCCATCGATCACCGCGATACCCTGGCCTTCGTGCTGTTCGATGGCCTGTCCGCCTCGGAATCCTTTTTCATGGAGGCGCTGTACGAGTCCGGCCGCTTCCCCTGCTTGTTCGTCGGCGGCTCCGCCGGCGGCAAGGGCGATTTCCGCCAGACGCTGCTGCACGATGGCCGCAAAGCCTATGAAAATCATGCCCAGCTGGTCTTTCTGAAGATGGCCAGGAACACCCGCTTCGGGGTGTTCAAGAGCCAGAATTTCAGCGCCACGCCGCTCAGCCTCAGTGTCCTCACCGCCTCCCTGGAAGAACGCTACATCAGCCAGGTGGTCGACAGCCGCGGCCAGATCAAGAGTATGGTGGCCGCCCTCTGCGAGGCCCTGAGTTGCCGCGCGGACCAGCTGGAACAGCGCCTGGCGGACTACTCCTTCGCCATCCGCGTCGGCGAGGAGCTGTTCGTTCGCTCCATCGCCCGCATCGACTACGAGCGCGAGCGCATCCACCTGTTCTGCGACGTGGCGCCCGGCGAAGAGTTGGTGATGGTCAAGCGCACCTCGCTGGTGGACGCCACCCGCGAGGATTTCGCGCGCTTCCTGCAGGGCAAGAGCGGCACCCCGCTGGTGGGCGTGCTCAACGACTGCATCCTGCGCCGCGCCAACAACGGCGCCGAGTTGCCGCGCATGGGCGAGGTGTTCGGCCAGACGCCGGTGGTGGGCTTTTCCACCTTTGGCGAGATCCTCGGCCTGAACCTCAACCAGACGCTCACCGCGGTATTCTTTTTCCGCACCCCGGAGGGCGCGCCCTTCCGCGACGACTACGTCGACAACTTCGCCGCCCACTACGGCGAGTTCAAGGCCTTCTTCCTGCGCCGGCAGATCAAGAAGCTGGCCGGGCTGAGCCAGGTGGTGGTCAACCAGATCAACGAATTCAAGCGGCAGAACTTCACCGGAGTGGTGGATGCCCAGGGCCTCGACGACTCCATCCAGGCGGTGTTCGGCGGCCTCGCGGATCTCGGCCAGGTGCTGCGCCAGGCACACCAGAGTCGCCAGGAGATCGGCGAGCAGTTGCGGCACTACTCCGGCGAATTGCACAGCAGCATGGACGATCTGGCGGGCAACATCCTGCAGCAGGGCGAGGTCACCCGCCAGGCCGACAGCACCGTGCAGCACCTCACCGAACAGGCCGAGGACGTGGTGCGCAGCGCCAACGAGCTGAGTCAGTCGAGTCTGCGCATCCAGTCCATCGTCCAGGTGATCCAGCAGATCGCCGGCCAGACCAACCTGCTGGCGCTCAACGCGGCCATCGAGGCGGCGCGCGCCGGCGAGAGCGGTCGCGGCTTTGCGGTAGTGGCCGACGAGGTGCGCAACCTGGCGGCCATCACCCACAAGAACGCCGCCGAGATCGGCGCCGACATCGACCAGCTGTCCCGCGCCATCAGCGAGGTCGGTGCCCATATCGCCGGCCAGGCCCAGGACGTGGGTTCGCTGCAGGAGCTGCTCGCCGTCCTGCGCGAATCCGGTCGCCTCACCGCCCAGACCTCCCACCGCACCAAGGACATCGCCGACACCCTGACCGGCCTCACCGCCGCTACCTCGTCCTAGCCCACGGCGACTTACCGTTCGTCGGCACTGACCGGCAAGTCCCGCTCTCTTCTCGCGCCTTCGCCCCTCACCCAGAGGGGCGACCGGAGGCCGCCGGCTCACCTCTCGAGTGACCGCATGGTCACGGCCAAACCCGTGGCTTGCGGCCCCGTTTTGCCCTCATCAGCGACCCATCAGTCAGCAATAGACGCCCCAAACCCGCTCCCAGCCGCCTCTACGACTTTTGTAGTGACTATACGAAAGCACTACAAAACCTAGTTGACGACGCCCTTATCTCCTGCAAATCTCTAGCTGCACCGGACGCGAACCCCCTATCCATGCGGGTCGCGCCTGGGCTCCGGGTGACCCTCGGGCCGTCTTGCGTAGTGATGCTCAAGAGGCACTACAAGAGAAGACGACTGAAATGCCGCGCTGCTCGAGGCAGCGTCGCCAGAGGTGACGTCCGGATCCATGCAGGAACGTACGGCGACATGACTCGACAGCTGGGCTGACCTTTCGCCTTCGCGACCGGCATCCGGGTGGCAACCGCCATCCCGCTGCCGGACGTTGGGAAAAGACTGGTACCCAAGCCAACCTCATCGAGAAGGATCGACTCATGTCCGCTTACGAGAACGACGTTCAGGCCATCGCCGCCCTCAAGACCACTGCCGGCAATCACTGGAGCGCCATCAACCCGGAATACGCCGCGCGGATGCGCTTGCAGAATCGCTTCAAGACCGGTCTCGACATCGCCCGCCACTGCGCGGCCATCATGCGCCGGGACATGGCCGCCTACGACGCCGACAGCAGCGCCTACACCCAGTCGCTGGGCTGCTGGCACGGCTTCATCGGGCAGCAGAAGCTGATCGCCATCAAGAAGCACCTGGGCAGCACGAAAGGTCGTTACCTCTACCTCTCCGGCTGGATGATCGCCGCGCTGCGCTCGGAATTCGGCCCGTTGCCCGATCAGTCTATGCACGAGAAGACCAGCGTGCCGGCGCTGATCGAAGAGCTCTACACCTTCCTGCGCCAGGCCGACGCCCGCGAGCTGGCCATGCTGTTCCGCGAGCTGGATGCCGCCCGCGCCGCCGACGAGAACGCCAAGGCCGCCGCCATCCAGGCCAAGATCGACAACTACGAGACCCACGTGGTGCCGATCATCGCCGACATCGACGCCGGTTTCGGCAACGCCGAGGCCACCTACCTGCTGGCCAAGAAGATGATCGAAGCCGGGGCCTGCTGCATCCAGCTGGAAAACCAGGTCTCCGACGAGAAGCAGTGCGGCCACCAGGACGGCAAGGTCACGGTGCCCCACGAGGACTTCCTGGCCAAGATCAACGCGGTGCGCTACGCCTTCCTCGAACTGGGCGTGGACGAGGGCGTCATCGTCGCCCGCACCGACTCCCTGGGCGCCGGCCTGACCAAGCAGATCGCCGTGAGCAAGCAGCCGGGCGACCTGGGCGACCAGTACAACGGCTTCCTCGACTGCGATGAGGTGGATGCCAGCCAGCTGGGCAACGGCGACGTCCTGATCAGCCGCGGCGGCAAGCTGCTCAAGCCCAAGCGCCTGGCCAGCGGCCTGTTCCAGTTCCGCGCCGGCAGCGGCGTGGACCGGGTGGTGCTGGATTGCATCACCTCGCTGCAGAACGGTGCCGACCTGCTGTGGATCGAGACCGAGAAGCCCCACGTCGGGCAGATCAAGGCCATGGTCGATCGCATCCGCGAGGTCGTGCCCAACGCCAAGCTGGTCTACAACAACAGCCCGTCGTTCAACTGGACGCTGAGCTTCCGCCAGCAGGTGTTCGACGCCCTGCAGGCCGAGGGCAAGGACGTGTCCGCCTACGACCGCGCCAAGCTGATGAGCGTGGACTACGACGACACCGAGCTGGGTCGCCTGGCCGATGCGCGCATCCAGAGCTTCCAGCGCGACGCCGCGCGGGAAGCGGGCATCTTCCACCACCTGATCACCCTGCCCACCTACCACACCGCGGCCCTGTCCACCGACAACCTGGCCAAGGGCTACTTCGCCGAAGAAGGCATGCTGGCCTACGTCAAGGGCGTGCAGCGCCAGGAGATCCGCCAGGGCATCGCCTGCGTCAAGCACCAGAACATGGCCGGCTCGGACATGGGCGACGACCACAAGGAATACTTTGCCGGCGAGGCCGCGCTCAAGGCGGCGGGCAAGGACAACACCATGAACCAGTTCCATTGATCACGGCCACTGTGGAGGACACGCTCATGAACCTGAACGACAACCCCAGCCTGGACGATCTCAAGCAACTCTTCGCCGGGCTCAAGGACAAGAATCACAACCACATTCTCTGGGTCTGCGAGAGCGGCGCGGTGCACGTTGACCGCCTGCCTGGCGGCGAGACGCCCGAGCAGTTCGAAGAGCGCCATCCCAGCCTGCGCATCCGCTTCAAGACCTACAACAGGGGTGGCGGCTACGTCGGCAAGTCGGCGGCGGCGGACGACAACTTCATCAAGAGCGTCCACGCCGCCCTGCAGGAACACTGGCGCCTGGCCGGTCGGCAGCAACGCCCGGCCTATGTGGACCGCTATTACTAGCAATGAAAAAGGGCGCGACGGGTAGTTGACCACCCGCCACGCCCTGCCCCACTTTCGAGGCGACTCGCCTGACCCCGCATGGCCCTGCGAGGTTGAGCGAGTCGCCTCTTCTCTTTCTCTACAGCACGAACAGATCCACGAAGCGGTGCACCGGAGTCGCTTCCAGCCCTGCCTGGTTCTTGCACAGGTCGAAGATCTGGGCGCAGCGACCGGCCGGGAAGCGCGTCGCCAGGTTGTTCTGGAATTTGCGCTCCAGCAGCGGAATGCCCTCTTCACGACGACGGCGATGACCTACCGGGTACTCGATGGCGATCTTCTCGGTGCTGCTGCCATCGGTGAAGAACACCTGCAGGGCGTTGGCGATGGAACGCTTGTCGGCTTCCAGGTACTCGCGGCTGTAGCGCTCGTCCTCGACGATCTCCATCTTCTCGCGCAGTTGGTCGATGCGCGGATGGGCCTGGTGGAAGGCATCCTCGTAATGCTCGGCGACCAGGTCGCCGAATAGCAGCGGTACGGCGATCATGTACTGCAGGCAGTGGTCGCGATCGGCGGCATTGGCCATGGGGCCTTGCTTGGAGATGATACGGATGGCCGATTCGTGGGTGGTCACCACGATCTTCTCGATCTGATCGACACGATCGCGCACCTGGGGATGCAGGATCACCGCGGCTTCGGCGGCGGTCTGGGCATGGAATTCCGCCGGGAAGCTGATCTTGAACAGCACGTGTTCCATCACGTAGCTGCCAAAGGCCTGGGGAAAGCTGAATTGGCGCTGGTCAGCCGGCTTGGTGGCCAGGTCCTTGTTGGTGTGGCTGAACAGCACGTCGTAGAAGCCCCACTGGGGCGCGCTGAGTACGCCAGGGATGCCCATCTCGCCACGCAGGGCGATGTCGGCCAGGCGCACGCCGCGGCTGGAGGCGTCGCCGGCGGCCCAGGACTTGCGGCTGCCGGCATTGGGCGCATGGCGATAGGTGCGCAGCGCCTGGCCATCGACGAACGCATGGGACAGGGCTGACAGCAGTTGCTCGCGGTTGGCGCCCATCAGCTTGGCGCTGACCGCGGTGGACGCCAGCTTGACCAGGAAGACGTGGTCCAGGCCGACGCGGTTGAAAGAGTTCTCCAGGGCGAACACCCCCTGGATCTCGTGGGCCATGATCATGGCCTCCAGCACCTGGCGCATGGTCAGGGGTGCTTCGCCCTGGGCGACGCGGCGCTGGGAGAGGTGGTCGGCCACCGCCAGGATGGCGCCGAGGTTATCGGAAGGGTGGCCCCATTCGGCCGCCAGCCAGGTGTCGTTGTAGTCCAGCCAGCGAATGATGCAGCCGATGTCCCAGGCCGCCTTGACCGGATCCAGGCGATAGCTGGTGCCGGGCACCCGCGCGCCCTGGGGTACCACGGTGCCTTCCACCTGGGGGCCGAGCAGCTTGGTGCACTCGGGGAAGCGCAGGGACAGCAGGCCGCAGCCGAGGGTGTCCATCAGGCAGTTGCGGGCGGTGTCCAGGGCTTCCCGGGATTCCACCTGGTAGTTCAGCACGTAGTCGGCCAGGTCCTGGATGACCTGGTCGTAGTCGGGCCGGTTGTTGAGATCGACGTTGGCGCTCATGGGTTTTGGTTCCTTATCGCGGCCTTGGGCCGCTCCTACAAGTTTGGTCATGGATCGCTCCCGTAGGAGCGGCCCATGGCCGCGATCAGAGATATTCAGCGATTGGCGATGGGCGTGAAGGCCCGCTGCTCGACACCGATGTAGTCCGCGCTGGGGCGGATGATGCGGTTGTCGGCGCGCTGCTCGAAGACATGGGCACACCAGCCGGCCGTGCGCGAACAGACGAAGATCGGGGTGAACAGCGGCGTCGGGATGCCGAGGAAGTGATAGGCCGAGGCGTGATAGAAGTCGGCGTTGGGAAACAACCCCTTCTCTTCCTTCATGGTGCGATCGATGGCTTCTGAGACGGGGAACAGCACCCTGTCGCCCACTTCCGCCGCCAGTTGCCGGGCGTAGTCCTTGATCACCTCGTTGCGCGGATCGCTGTCGCGGTAGATGGCGTGGCCGAAGCCCATCACCTTTTCCTTGCGTTCGAGCATCTGCTTGAGGCCGGTGACCGCCTCCTCGGGCGAGGCGAAGCGCTCGATCAGCGCCATGGCCGCCTCGTTGGCGCCGCCATGCAGCGGGCCGCGCAGGGAGCCGATGGCGCCGGTGACGCAGGAATAGAGATCCGACAGCGTCGAGGCGCAGACCCGGGCGGTAAAGGTGGAGGCGTTGAATTCGTGCTCGGCATAGAGGATCAGCGAGACGTTCATCACCCGGGCGTGCAGGTCGCTGGGTGCCTTGCCGTGCAACAGGGTGAGGAAGTGGCTGGCGATGTCCGGGGCGTCACTGCTGCAGTCGATACGAGTGCCGCTCTGGCTGAAGTGATGCCAGTAGAGCAGGATCGCCGGGAAGGCGCCGAGCAGGCGGTCGGCGACCTGCTGCTGGTCGGCGAAGCTGTGCTCCGGCTCCAGGGTGCCCAGCAAGGAGGCGCCGGTGCGCATCACGTCCATGGGGTGGGCACTGGCGGGAATGCGCTCCAGGCCTTCCTTGAGTGGCTGCGGCAGGTCGCGCAGGGCAGCCAGGCGCTGGCGATAGGCGTCCAGTTGCGCCTGGGTAGGCAACTCGCCATAGAGCAACAGGTGAGCCACCTCCTCGAAGTCGGCCCCGGCGGCCAGTTCGCGGATGTCGTAGCCCCGGTAGGTGAGCCCGGCGCCGGTCTTGCCGACGGTGCATAGCGCGGTACGGCCGGCGACCTGGCCACGCAGGCCGGCGCCGCCGAGGGTTTTGCTGTCTGCCATCGTCTCGCTCCTCTTGGAGTTGTTGTGCGAAAAAGCGGGCGTTCAGGGTGGAGCGTCAGTGCTTCTGCTGCTGGAACAGGCGATCCAGCTGGTCCTCGTAGCGGTGATAGTCGATGCGGTCATAGAGCTCGGCGCGGGTCTGCATGGTGTCGACCACCGCCTGCTGGCTGCCATCGCGGCGGATCGCCGTGTAGACGTTTTCGGCGGCGCGATTGGCGGCGCGGAAGGCCGACAGCGGATAGAGCACCAGGCCGACCTCGGCCCCGGCCAGTTCCTCGGTGGTGAACAGCGGCGTGGCGCCGAATTCGGTGATGTTGGCCAGGATCGGCACCCCCACCGCCTGGGCGAACTGGCGGTACATGGACAGCTCGGTGATGGCCTCGGGAAAGATCATGTCGGCGCCGGCCTCGACGCAGGCGCAGGCGCGGTCGATGGCGGCCTGCAGGCCTTCCACCGCCAGGGCGTCGGTGCGCGCCATGATGACGAAGTCCGGATCGGTGCGGGCATCCACCGCGGCCTTGATCCGATCGACCATCTCCTGCTGGCTGACGATCTCCTTGCCCGGCCGATGACCACAGCGCTTGGCGCCGACCTGATCCTCGATGTGCATGGCCGCGGCGCCGGCCTTGATCAGCGCACGGGTGGTGCGCGCCACGTTGAAGGCCGAGGCACCGAAGCCGGTGTCGACGTCCACCAGCAGCGGCAGATCGCAGACATCGGTGATCCGGCGGACGTCGATCAGCACGTCTTCCAGGCCGCTGATGCCCAGGTCCGGCAACCCCAGGGAGCCGGCCGCGACCCCGCCGCCGGAGAGGTAGACGGCCTGGAAGCCGGCGCGCTTGGCCAGCAGCGCATGATTGGCGTTGAGGGTGCCGACCACCTGCAGCGGGCGTTCGGCGGCGACGGCGGCGCGGAATTTCTGGCCGGGACTGACGGCAGGCATGGCGTTACCTCGACTGATCGGTGACTAGGGGATGGTGCTGCAGGTTGCGCTTGGAGGCGGCGATGTGGCGGCGCATCAGCAGTTCGGCCAGTTCGCCATCGCCTTCGGCCAGGGCATCGAGGATGCGATGGTGCTCGGCGAAGGCCTGGCGCGGCCGATTGGGGGTGGCGGAGACCTTGAGCCGGTACATGCGCACCAGGTGATAGAGCTCGCCGCAGAGCAGTCGCACCAGCATGCCGTTGCCGCTGGCCTGGATGATGCGGTAGTGGAAGTCGTGGTCGCCTTCCTGCAGGTAGTAACCGGTGCCGGCCTGGAACGCCGGATCGCGCTCGTGGGTATCCAGCAGCTGGCGCAGTTCGTCGATGCCCTGGGGCGTGAGGCGTTCGGCCGCCAGGCAGCAGGCCATGCCTTCGAGGGATTCGCGGATCTCGTAGAGTTCGACCAGCTCGGCCAGACTCAGGGCGGCGACCCGCGCGCCGGCATGGGGCACCCGCACCACCAGGCGCTGGCCTTCCAGCCGGTGGATGGCCTCGCGCAGCGGCCCGCGGCTGATGCCGTAGGTGCGCGCCAACTCGGGCTCGGAAATCTTGCTGCCCGGCGCCACGTCGCCACGGACGATGGCCTCGCGGATCCGGCGGAAGACCTGCTCGGAGAGGGTCCCACTGTCGGTCTCGGGCGCTTCGACCTGGAGGGGGCTATCGATCATTGTCGACACCTTTTGTGTTTATGAGTCAGATAACTACGCCTGAACGCCATTACAGTCAATCTTTGTCGACAATCCAGCTGTGACAGCCTGTATCTCGCTCTCGCCCCAGGCGGTTCGCTACACTAGCGCGCTGCCCACCCCAGCCGACCTCGCCATGCCCCTCTGCCAGTTGCATCCCCTGCCCTACCACGCCGATCCCACGGTGCGGTTCGCCCTGTTGCAGGGCGAGCCCGGCGCGGTGCTGCTGGACTCCGGGCGGCCGGTAGCCGAGCGCGGTCGCTACGACCTGATGGCGGCCTGGCCGCGCGAAGTGCTGCAACCCGACTTCGGCGAGTCGGGGCGAGCCTTTTTCGCCCGGACACGCACCGCCCTGGCCAGCCTGGGCCACGCGGACCTGCCGGAGGACGTGGACCTGCCCTTCGCCGGTGGCCTGCTGGGTTATCTCGGCTATGACTTCGGTCGCCGCCTGGAGCGCCTACCGGACGGCGCCCGCGCTGACCTGCAGCTGCCCGATGCCCGCCTGGGCCTCTATGCCTGGGCGCTGATCAGCGATCATCAGGCGCGGACCAGCCAACTGGTCTTTCATCCCAGGCTGGACGAGACGGAAAGGCAACGCCTGATCGCGCTGTTCGCTACCGATGCACGCCCCGAGGCCGACGGCTTCCGCCTGACCGCGCCCTTCGCCGCCGACATCGACCGCGCCACCTATCGCCAGCGCATCGAGGCCATCCAGGCCTATATCGCCGCTGGCGACTGCTACCAGGTCAACTTCGCCCAGCGCTTTCGTGCGCCCTTCCAGGGTTCGCCCTGGCGCGCCTACCGGACCCTGCGTGCGGCCTGCCCGACGCCCTTCTCCGGCTATCTGGCGCTGGAGCGCGGCGCCCTGCTCAGCCATTCGCCGGAGCGCTTCCTACGGGTGAGCCGTAGTCAGGTGGAAACCCGGCCGATCAAGGGCACCCGGCCGCGTCGGCCCGACGCCCAGGCTGACGCCGCCGAAGCCCGTGCCCTGCTGGCCAGCCCCAAGGATCGCGCCGAGAATCTGATGATCGTCGACCTGCTGCGCAACGACCTGGGGCGCAGTTGCCGGATCGGCTCGGTACGGGTGCCCGAGCTGTTCGCCCTGGAGAGCTATCCCAACGTCCATCACCTGGTCAGCGCCGTCACCGGTGAACTGGCCGCAGGGCTGGACGCCCTAGACCTCTTAGCTGGCAGTTTCCCTGGTGGCTCCATCACCGGCGCGCCGAAGATCCGCGCCATGCAGATCATCGACGAGCTGGAAGAGACCCGCCGCGGCCCCTACTGCGGTTCGCTGCTCTATCTGGACGTGCGCGGTGAGAGCGACAGCTCCATCCTGATCCGCAGCCTGCAGGCCGAAGACGGGGTGCTCAGCTGCTGGGGCGGCGGCGGCATCGTCATGGACTCCCACTGGGAAGACGAATACGCCGAATCCCTGGCCAAGGTGCGGGTGCTGCTGGAGACGCTGGAAGCCCACAGCTGATCCGGCTTTGCTACCATGACGTCATCTCTTCCCCGGCTGGAGCCCGCCATGTCCCTCGATCTCGCCCGCCTCAACGCCGACCTCGGCCGCGATCCCGAAAAGCTCGTCGCCTGGGCCCTGGGCCTGGGTAAGAGCGCCATCGTCACCACCAACTTCCGCCCCTTCGAGGCGGTGATCCTGCATATGGTCAGCCAGGTCAAGCCGGACATCCCGGTGGTCTGGATGGACAGCGGCTACAACACCCCTGCCACCTACCGTTGCGCCGACGAGATCGTGCGCAAGCTGAACCTCAACCTGGTGACCTACCTGCCCAAGCGCTCCCGCGCCCACCGCGAGGCCATCGACGGCCCGGTGCCGGGGCTGGACGATCCGCGCCACGCCGCCTTCACCGAAGAGGTCAAGCTGGAGCCCTTCGCCCGCGCCCTGCGCGAGACCGCCCCCGAGGTCTGGTTCACCGCCCTGCGTGCCACCGACACCGCGGTGCGTGCCCAGATGGATCCGGTCAGCGTCAATCCGGACGGCCTGATCAAGGTCGCGCCGCTGCTGCACTGGACCTCCAAGGACCTCTACCAGTACCTCACCGCCCACGACCTGCCCAACGAATTCGACTACTTCGACCCCACCAAGGGTGACGAAAACCGCGAGTGCGGCCTGCACCTCGCCCACTGAGTCGATGCCTCCCGCGCGCCCCCTCCCGGGCGCGCCCTGCTCCTGCTGAAACCTCGCCCATGACCGCTTCCCGCCCTATCCACTCCCGCAAGGGCGTCTTTGCCGTGGTGCTCGGCAACGCCGTGGAGTTCTTCGACTTCGGCGTCTACGCCACCTTCGCCGTGCTGATCGGCCAGGTGTTCTTTCCTTCTGACAATCCCTTCGCCAGTCTGATGGCCAGCGTCATCACCTTTGGCGTCGGCTTCGTCGTCCGCCCGCTGGGCGCCATTCTTATCGGCGCCTGGGCCGACCGCGTCGGGCGCAAACCGGCGATGCTGCTGACCATGGTGCTCATGGCCCTGGGCACCGGTGGCATCGCCGTGCTGCCAGGCTACGAGCAGATCGGTATCGCCGCGCCCATCCTGCTGGTGCTGACGCGCCTGTTGCAGGGCCTGGCCTGGGGTGGCGAAGCCGGCCCGGCCACCACCTACATCCTGGAAGCGGCGCCGCTGCACAAGAGGGGCACCTACGCCTGCTGGCAGGTAGTGGCCCAGGGCCTGGCCGCGGTGGCGGCCGGGCTGATCGGCTATGGCCTGACCCTCTGGCTGACGCCGGAGCAACTGCTGGCCTGGGGCTGGCGGCTGCCCTTCCTGCTGGGCTTGGCGATCCTGCCCATCGGCCTCTATATCCGTCGCGGCCTGGTGGATACCCACGTCGGCGAAGCCCGGGGCACCGGCGCGGTGCTGGGCGAGGTGCTGGCCACCCAGCGGCGGCCACTGCTGCTGGGGCTGCTGATCCTCTCCGGCAGCACCATCACCCAGTATTTCCTCAATTACATGACCACCTTCGCCCTGGTGGAACTGAAGCTGCCGGCCGGGATCGCCATGCTCGCCACCCTGGTGATGGGCGCGGCCATGGCGGTGTGCTCGATCCTGGGCGGCGTGCTCAGCGATCGCTATGGCCGGCGCATCGTGCTGATCCTGCCGCGATTACTACTGCTGGTGCTGCTCTATCCGGCCCTGGAACTCATCACCCAGGCGCCTGGCTCCGGTACCTTCCTGCTGACCCTGGCGGTGCTCTCTGGCCTGCATGGCATGAGCGGCGCGGCGCTGATCGTGCTGCTCGTGGAAAGCTTTCCCCAACGGGTGCGGGCCACCGGTTTCTCCCTGGTGTACGCGGTAGGCGTGGCGGCCTTCGGCGGCACGGCCCAGATCGTGGTGACCTGGCTGATCGGCGCCACGGGGGATCGCATGGCGCCGGCCGCCTATCTGCTGCTGGCCAATCTGGTCTGTCTCGGCGCCGCCTGGTTCGCCGCCGAGACCTGCCCGGGGCGTCAGCCGGCGGAGCGCTCCGCGGCATAACCCTCTTCCCGACGGTTCTTGCGCTCCAGGCGGGTATAGACGATGCCGGTCAGCAGCAGGCCGAATACCAGCACCGCGGCCAGCAGATAGAGCCCCGAAGCCAGGGTACCGGTCGCGGCCTTGAGCGCGCCGATGCCATAGGGGCCGAGATAGCCGCCGAGGTTGCCCACCGAATTGATCAGGGCGATACCGGCGGCGGCGCTGGCCCCGGCGAAGAAGCGACCCGGCAGGGTCCAGAACAGCGCGGTGAGGGAAAACAGACAGAAGGCCACCACCGACAGCGCCGCCAGCTGCAGCACCGCGGTACCGAACCAGGCACTGCCGGCCATGGCCAGGGCGCCCACGGCATAGAGCACCGCCAGGTGCCCATAGCGATCGCCCAGACGATCGGAACTGCGCGGCACGATGAGCAGGCCGAGGATGCCGAAGGCATAGGGGATGGCGGAGATGAAGCCGGTGGTGAGATCGCTGCCACCGAACTGGTGGATCAGCGTCGGCAGCCACAATCCGAGACCGTAGATGCTTAGGGTCACCGGCAGGTAATACAGCGCTAGCAGCAGTACCCGACGATCCTTGAGCGCATGCAGGGGATTGCCATGGCGGGTCTGGTCGAAGAGGTGCAGGTCCTTTTCCAGCTCCGTGGCCAGCCAGCGCTTTTCCTCGGCGTCCAGCCAGGTGACCTGCTGCGGGCCGTCCGGCAGCCGGGTCAGGGTCGGCCAGGCCAGCAGCACCGCCGGGGCGCCGATGCAGAGGAACAGCCACTGCCAACCGTGCAGACCAAGGGCGCCATCCAGCTGCAACAGCATGCCCGACAGCGGTCCCGTCACCAGCATGGCGATGGGCTGGGAGAGGATGAACAGCCCCATGATCTTGCCGCGATGGCGCACCGGGAACCACTGGGTGAGGTAGTAGAGCACCCCGGGAAAGAAGCCGGCCTCGGCGACCCCCAGCAAAAAGCGCATGACATAGAAGCTGTTGGGCCCCTGGACGAAGGCCATGCCCATGGTGATGGCACCCCAGGTGATCAGGATGCGGGCGAACCAACGACGCGCACCGAAGCGTTCCAGCAGGAGGTTGCTGGGCACCTCGAAGAGGAAATAACCGATGAAGAACAGGCCGGCACCGAGGCCATAGGCGGCATCGCCGATGCCGACGTCGGCGCCCATGTGCAGCTTGGCGAAGCCCACGGCAGAGCGGTCGATGTAGGCGACCAGATAGAGCAATACGAGAAAGGGGATCAGCTTACGCGTGATCCGGCGGATGAGGACGGATTCGGGGTGCATGGCGTTCTCCGACTTGTTGTTGTTGTGCGGTTGAAGCGCAGATTGCTCAAAATTCTAACGTACTATCATTGAATCGTTAAACACCAAAATTAAGCCATTAATCGACTCTTAAGGTAATTTTGATAATACTAAAATATTGTTACGAAGTAGGAAATCTTACCTCTTGATTTCCGCTGATCCGCGTTACAGAGCCGCTTGGCCCGCGATAACATCGGTTATCGCGCTGATGGTGTTATAGTGATGGCACGACGACTTCGGATGCCTTTCGATGAATTACAAGACACCGCTGCCGCGCAAAAGCAGACACGCTCGCATCGTCCACGAACTCGGTACTCAGATCGTGTCTGGCCAGTTTTTGCCAGAACAACGCCTGCCTCCCGAGTCGCAACTGTGCGAAGACTACGAGGTGAGCCGGCCCGTCCTGCGGGAAGCCACCAGAGTGCTGGTCGCCAAGGGCTTGGTCAGATCCAAGCCCAAGGTCGGAACCGTTGTGAAGCCACGCAACGAGTGGCATCTGCTCGACCCCGACGTCCTGCATTGGCTGTTGCAGAGTGATTCCCGGCACTCCTTTTTTGAAACCCTGGTCAAGGTGCGTAACATCATCGAGCCGGAGGTCGCTGCCATGGCGGCGGCCAATGCCCAGCCCGAAGACCTGACGGCGATCGAAGAAGCCTATGAGCGCATGGAGCAGGCCGAGGATCTGACCGCCATGGCCGAGCCGGACATGGCCTTTCATCTGTCCATCGCCAATGCCACGCACAACGAGTTGCTCATTCACCTCTACAGCATCATGCTGATCCCGGTACGGGACTACCTGGAACGCTCTGCGGCGCTGTTCAAGGATGAAAGCCTCGGTCTGCTGGTACCACGACACAAGGCCATCCTGACCGCCATTCAGCATCGCGATCCGATCTGCGCCCGCCATGCCGCCATCGCGCAGCTGGCCGGGGTCGATGACCTGGTCACCGAGACCTTCCGGACGGATCCCTTGTCTGCCAAGGAAGTTTCGTATGATCATTAAGGGCAATAACCCACTCGCGGTATGCCCTCATGTCCAGCAGCTACCACGCTTCCACCGTCGAACAGCTCGGCCAGCGTCTGGCGGCTGGGCAATTCCCACCCGGTAGCTCGCTCAAGGTAGAGGCGGACCTCTGCCAGGAACTCGGCGTCAGCCGTACCATCCTGCGCGAGGCGATCAAGACCCTGGCGGCCAAAGGCATGCTGGAAGTCGGTCCTAAGGTCGGTACCCGGGTCCTGCCGCTCAGCCGCTGGAACCTGTTCGACACCCAGGTGGTGGGCTGGTTGGCCACGGGCGGCCTGCCCGCGCATTTCGTCAAAGACCTGCTGGACCTGCGCCACGCCATCGAGCCGGCCGCGGTGCGCTGGGCCTGCGAAAGAGCCACCCCCGAGCAGGTCCAGGCGATTCAGGTCGCCTACCAGCATCTGGAAGCCTCCCTCGACGGTGGCGACTACAACACCGCCGACCAGCGCTTCCACGAATGTGTCCTGGCGGCCAGTCACAATCAGTTCATCGAGCAGATGGTGCCCGCGCTGGGCGCGCTGCTGGCAGCCTCCTTCACCCTGTCGTCGGCCGACCCTGACGAGCTGCGACGCACCCTCCCCCTGCACAAGACCCTTGCCGATGGCATCGCGTCCCGCGATGCCGCGCGCGCCGTCTGGGCCTGCATGATGCTGATCGACAGCGCAGCGGTGACCCTCGCCCGCTATACCGACTGACGTCCCGGTCGGCAACCTCGGCGTCTCTCCAGGTTCCTATGCTTGGATTTTCCGTCCTGCCACAACAAGAGAGGTGAACGATGGATTGGCAGCCGCTGCTTCCCCAGCGCTTCAAACTGGCCGAGGGCCCCTTCTGGGACCAGGAGACCCAGGCGCTCTACTGGGTGGACATCGCCGGCTTCAAGGCCTGCCGCCTGCGCGGCGAGCACTACCAGGAATGGCAATTGGATAGGCCCTGCTCCGCCTTCGTGCCTACAACCCGTGGCGACGCCCTGGTGACTTTGCCGGATGGCGTCTTCCGCCTGGATCTCGATTCCCCGCCAGAGCGTCCCGCCCTGGAGCTGTTCTGCGTCGCCGATCCCGATCCAGGCAATCGCGGCAATGAAGCGCGCTGCGATGCCCAGGGCCGGCTCTGGCTCGGCACCATGCAAAACAATCTCGATGCCCAGGGTGGCGATGTGGCCATCGATCGCCATTCGGGCGGGCTGTTCCGCATCGACCCTGATGGCAGCGTCAGTCGTCACGCCAGCGATCTCGGCATCGCCAATACCCTGGTGTGGAGCGCAGCCGACAACCACGTCATCAGTGCCGACACCCTGAAGGACACCCTCTATCGCTATCCACTGGATGCCAGCGGCAACCTGGGCGAACCCACCGTTTGGGCCGGTCCCCACGAGCGCGGCTCGCCGGATGGCTCGGCCATCGACAGCGAAGGCTGTGTGTGGAACGCGCGCTGGGACGGCAACTGCCTGCTGCGTTTCTCGCCCGAGGGCGAATTGCTGGAGATCGTCGAGCTGCCGGTCCAGCGCCCCACCAGCTGCGTCTTCGGCGGACCGGATCTGCGCACCCTCTACGTCACCAGCGCCGCCGCCGATGGCGTCCTCGACGGCGCCCTGCTCACGGCGACCGCGCCGGTAGCCGGCATGCCCTGCCACCGTTTCGCCGGCTGATTCATCCTACCGACCCTGGCGCCCTCTGCGGCGCCTTTCAGCGCCAGACCCTATGTAACAGCCTGGTGACAGAGGTGACGAAAAATCCTGTCACCTTTTCCTTGCACCCGCATTCATCCAATCATACTATCAATAAAGAGCGGCGTCGTCTGACCTCCACGACGGCAGCCCGCCGCCTTGCATTGCCTGGCCACACCAATAAAAACAAGGAGTTCCAGCTATGTTCCGTGTTCCGGGAGTTCGTTCTCTGCTGCGTGCCGCCCTCGCCGCCGGTGCCGTCAGCCTGTCTCTCTCCGCCTTCGCTGCCGATCCGGTCAAGATCGGCTTCCTGGTCAAGCAACCCGAGGAACCCTGGTTCCAGACCGAGTGGGCCTTCGCCGAGAAAGCCGCCAAGGACAAGGGTTTCACCCTGCTCAAGATCGCCGTGCCGGATGGCGAGAAGACCCTCGCCGCCATCGACAGCCTGGCTGCCAACGGCGCCAAGGGCTTCGTGATCTGCCCGCCCGACGTCTCCCTCGGCCCGGCCATCGTGGCCAAGGCCAAGCTCAACGACCTCAAGGTGATGGCGGTGGACGACCGCTTCGTCGACGCCAAGGGCAAGTTCATGGAAGACGTGCCCTACCTGGGCATGGCCGCCTTCGAGGTCGGTCAGCAGCAGGGCGCGGCCATGGCCGCCGAAGCCGAGAAGCGTGGCTGGAAGTGGGATGACACCTATGCGGTGATCAACACCTACAACGAGCTGGATACCGGCAAGAAGCGCACCGACGGTTCGGTGGAAGCCCTGAAGAAGGCCGGCCTGCCCGCCGACCACATCATCTTCGCCCCGCAGAAGACCCTCGACGTGCCTGGCAGCATGGACTCCACCACCTCGGCCCTGGTCAAGCTGCCCTCGGGCGCCAAGCACCTGATCATCGGCGGTATGAACGACAACACCGTGCTGGGCGGCGTCCGCGCTACCGAAAGCGCCGGCTTCAAGGCCGAGCAGGTGATCGGCATCGGCATCAACGGCACCGACGCCATCGGCGAACTGAAGAAACCCAACAGCGGCTTCTTCGGCTCCATGCTGCCCAGCCCCCACGAAGAGGGCTACCAGACCGCCAGCATGATGTACGAGTGGGTGACTACCGGTAAGGAGCCGCCCAAGTACACCGCGATGGACAAGGTCACCCTCATCACCCGCGCCAATTTCCAGCAAGAGCTGGAAAAGATCGGCCTCTGGAAGTGATGACCCCGGCGGCGCCGGTCCTGGCGCCGCCCCCTTTCATATTGGAGCCTTTATTACGATTTAGCGAGCTAGCGACAAACAAGGCGAAAAGGCTTTAGGAAACGCAGTTTACGATTAGTAAATGAGCATTCCGACGGGGCTGGCCCTCCAGAGGCTTTTCAACACAGTTTGGCCGACGCGCAGCAGATCGTAAAAAGGTTGTGACAGGAGTGCCTCATGGCAGCCTTGGAACACACCACCGCCCAGAGCGCCGACAGCCTCGGCTTCGTTGGCATCGGCAAGACCTTTCCCGGCGTCAAGGCGCTCGCCGACATCTCCTTCAGCGTGCGTCCCGGCTCGGTGCACGCCCTCATGGGCGAGAACGGCGCCGGCAAGTCGACCCTGCTGAAGATCCTCAGCGGCTACCACGCTCCCACCACCGGTCACCTCAACATCGACGGCCAGGAGCTGGTGTTCAAGAGCACCGCCGAAGCCATCCGCGCCGGCGTCGCGGTGATCCAGCAGGAACTGCAGCTGGTGCCGGAGATGACCGTCGCCGAGAACCTCTTTCTCGGTCACCTGCCGGCGCGCTACGGCATCGTCAATCGTGGCCACCTGCGCCGCCAGGCCTTGGACCTGCTCAAGGGCCTGGCCGAAGAGATCGACCCCAATACCAAGGTCGGGCGCCTGTCGCTCGGTCAGCGTCAGCTGGTGGAGATCGCCAAGGCGCTCTCCCGCGGCGCCCGCGTCATCGCCTTCGACGAACCCACCAGCTCGCTGTCCGCCCGCGAGACCGATCGGCTGATGACCATCATCGCCCGGCTGCGCGACGAAGGCCGGGTGGTGCTCTATGTCTCCCACCGCATGGAAGAGGTCTTCCGCATCTGCGACGCGGTGACGGTGTTCAAGGACGGTCGCCACGTGCGCACCATCGAGCGCTTGGCCGACATCACCCCCGACCAGCTCATCACCCTGATGGTCGGCCGGGATCTCGCCGATATCTACGACTACCGGCCGCGCGAGATCGGCGGCGGCTGCCTCAAGGTCGAGGGCCTGCTCGGCCAGGGCCTGCAGCAGCCGGTGGGCTTCGAGGTCTGCCAGGGCGAGATCCTCGGCCTTTTCGGCCTGGTCGGCGCCGGCCGCACCGAGCTGCTGCGCCTGCTGGCGGGCCTGGAAAAGCACAAGGCTGGCAGCCTGAGCCTCAAGGGCGCCCCGGTCAGCCTCAGGTCCCCACGCGACGCCATCGCCGCTGGCATCCTGCTGTGCCCGGAAGATCGCAAGAAGGAAGGCATCGTGCCCCTGGCCAGCGTGGCCGAGAACATCAACATCAGCGCCCGTGCCCATCACGCCAGCCTCGGCTGCCTGATCCAGGGTCGCTGGGAAAAGGCCAACGCCGAAAAGCAGATTCGCGCCCTCAACGTGAAGACCCCGCACGCCGGGCAGAAGATCAAGAATCTCTCCGGCGGCAACCAGCAGAAGGCCATTCTCGGTCGCTGGCTGTCGATGCCCATGCAGGTGCTGCTGCTCGACGAACCCACCCGCGGCATCGACGTGGGTGCCAAGTCGGAGATCTACGCCATCATCCATGACCTCGCCGCCCGCGGCATCGCCGTGGTGGTGGTCTCCAGCGACCTGATGGAGGTCATGGGCGTGGCCGATCGCATCCTGGTGATGAGCGAAGGCGCCATCACCGGCGAGGTGGCCCGCGCCGAGTTCAACGACGAGCGGCTGCTGCAGCTCGCCCTGCCCCGTACCCGTGCCTGAGGGCGCGCCTTGCTGGTCGAGATAACAATAAAGAGGTCCTATCCATGTCCGCCCAACCCCACAGCCTGACCCCGCCGCGCCGCGGCTTCGACATGCGTCGCTTCCTCGACGACTGGGCCATGATGCTGGCCGCGCTGGTCATCTTCGCCCTTTGCGCGCTGTTCGTGCAGAACTTCCTCTCGCCGCTGAACATGCGTGGCCTGGGCCTGGCGATCTCCACCGTGGGCATCGCCGCCTGCACCATGCTGTTCTGCCTGGCCTCCGGCCACTTCGACCTCT
The DNA here is from genome assembly GCF_036884265.1 of Pseudomonas benzopyrenica. Classification (NCBI taxonomy): domain Bacteria; kingdom Pseudomonadati; phylum Pseudomonadota; class Gammaproteobacteria; order Pseudomonadales; family Pseudomonadaceae; genus Pseudomonas; species Pseudomonas benzopyrenica. The sequence goes on from NZ_CP145723.1 coordinate 3,530,135, forward strand.
CGGTGGGCTCGGTCATCGCCTGTGCCGGCGTGGTCGCGGCGGTGGTGATGCGCGACTTCGACAGCGTCTTTCTCGGCGTCGCCGCCGCCCTGGCCATGGGCCTGGTGGTGGGCCTGATCAACGGGCTGGTGATCGCCAAGCTCAAGATCAACGCCTTGATCACGACCTTGGCGACCATGCAGATCGTGCGCGGCCTGGGCTACATCTTCTCCGACGGCAAGGCCGTGGGCGTCTCCCAGGAGCAATTCTTCGTGTTCGGCAACGGCCAGCTGTTCGGCCTGCCGGTGCCCATCGTCATCACCCTGCTGTGCATCCTGTTCTTTGGCTGGCTGCTCAACTACACCACCTTCGGCCGCAACACCATGGCCATCGGTGGCAACGAGGAGGCCGCGCTGCTGGCCGGCGTCCACGTCGACCGCACCAAGATCATCATCTTCGCCATGCATGGAGTGATCGGCGCCCTGGCCGGCGTGGTCCTGGCCTCGCGCATGACCTCCGGCCAGCCGATGATCGGCCAGGGCTTCGAACTCACGGTGATCTCCGCCTGCGTGCTGGGCGGGGTCTCCCTGGCCGGCGGCATCGGCATGATCCGCCACGTGATCGCCGGCGTGCTGATCCTGGCGATCATCGAGAACGCCATGAACCTGAAGAACATCGACACCTTCTACCAGTACGTCATCCGCGGAACCATCCTGCTGCTGGCGGTGGTGATCGACCGCTTCAAGCAGCGCTAAACCCAGACTCTGCCCTCCCCCGCGGCGCCACGGGCGCCGTGCCGGGGACCGCTTTGCCCGTGAAATGCCCGAGGACAAGACAATGACCACGCCCAAACGCCCGCTCCGCTCCGCCCAGTGGTTCGGCAGCAACGACAAGAACGGCTTCATGTACCGCAGCTGGATGAAGAATCAGGGCATCCCGGACCATGAATTCCAGGGCAAGCCCGTCATCGGCATCTGCAACACCTGGTCCGAACTGACCCCCTGCAACGCCCACTTCCGCAAGATCGCCGAACACGTCAAGCGCGGCATCTACGAAGCCGGCGGCTTTCCGGTGGAATTCCCGGTGTTCTCCAATGGCGAATCCAACCTCAGACCCACCGCCATGCTGACCCGCAACCTGGCCAGCATGGACGTGGAAGAAGCCATCCGCGGCAATCCGGTGGACGCCGTGGTGCTGCTGACCGGCTGCGACAAGACCACGCCAGCGCTGCTGATGGGCGCCGCCAGCTGTGACGTGCCGGCCATCGTCGTCACCGGTGGCCCCATGCTCAACGGCAAGCACCACGGTCGCGACATCGGCGCCGGCACCATCGTCTGGCAGATGCACGAGGCCTACAAGGCGGGTGCCATCGACCTCAACGAATTCCTCTCCGCCGAAGCCGGAATGTCGCGCTCGGCCGGCACCTGCAACACCATGGGCACCGCCTCCACCATGGCCTGCATGGCCGAAGCCCTGGGTACCTCGCTGCCGCACAACGCCGCCATCCCGGCGGTGGATTCGCGTCGCTACGTACTGGCGCACCTGTCCGGCATGCGCATCGTCGAGATGGTGGAAGAAGACCTGCGGCTGTCGAAGATCCTCACCAAGGAAGCCTTCGAGAACGCCATCCGCGTCAATGCCGCCATCGGCGGTTCCACCAACGCGGTGATCCACCTCAAGGCCATCGCCGGCCGCATCGGCGTGGACCTGGAGCTGGACGACTGGACCCGCGTCGGCCGCGGCACCCCCACCATCGTCGACCTGCAGCCCTCCGGCCGCTTCCTGATGGAGGAGTTCTACTATTCCGGCGGTCTGCCGGCGGTGATCCGCCGCATGGGCGAAGCCAACCTGCTGCCCCACCCCGAGGCCCTGACCGCCAACGGCAAGAGCCTCTGGGCCAACTGCGCCGAGGCACCCATCTACGGCGACGACGAGGTCATCCGCGCCCTGGACAACCCCCTGCGCGCTGACGGCGGCATCTGCGTGCTGCGCGGCAACCTGGCACCCAAGGGCGCGGTGCTCAAGCCATCGGCCGCGACCCCCGCGCTGATGCAGCACCGTGGTCGCGCCGTGGTGTTCGAGAACCTGGAAGACTACAAGGCGCGCATCGTCGACCCGGACCTGGATATCGACGAGACCTGCGTGATGGTGCTGAAGAACTGCGGACCCAAGGGGTATCCGGGCATGGCCGAGGTGGGCAACATGGGCCTGCCGGCCAAGCTGCTGGCCAAGGGCATCACCGACATGGTGCGCATCTCCGACGCCCGCATGAGCGGCACCGCCTACGGCACCGTGGTCCTGCATGTGGCACCCGAGGCCTCGGCCGGCGGCCCGCTGGCGGTGGTTCGCGAAGGCGACATGATCGAACTGGACTGCGCTTCCGGGCGCCTGCACCTGGATATCCCCGACGAAGAACTGACCGCGCGCCTGGCCGACTGGCAACCGCCGGCCGACCAGCTGCTGGCCGGCGGTTATCGCCGCCTCTACGTCAACCATGTGCTGCAGGCCGACGAAGGCTGCGACTTCGACTTCCTGGTCGGTTGCCGCGGTTCCGAAGTGCCCCGTCACTCCCATTGACCGGCTCTACCGTTGGGCTTCGCTACGCTCAACCCAACCTACGGGGTCTCGTAGGTTGGGTTGAGCAACGCGAAGCCCAACAAACCACAACACCCGCTGTTCCCTGTACAACAACAAACCGAAAAGGTGGTCGAGATGAAACGCACGTTAGCCCTCACCGGACTTGGACTGTCACTCATGATCAGCACCCTTACCGCCCAGGCGGCCGGCCTCACCAGCCAGCAGTCGAGCTTTGGCAAGCTGCCCGATGGCACTCCCATCGAGAAGTTCGTCCTGACCAACAGCCACGGCATGCAGGCCACGGTAATCACCTACGGCGGCGTATTGCAGGCGCTCAAGGTGCCCGACCGCAAGGGCCATGGCGAAGACGTGGTCCTGGGCTTCGATGACGTCCAGGGTTATCTCGACAACCCCACCGTATTCTTTGGCGCCACCATCGGCCGCTTCGGCAACCGCATCGCCGAGGGCCGTTTCAGTCTCGACGGCAAGAGCTACCAGATCCCCCAGAACGACAAGACCAACGCCCTGCACGGCGGCCCCCAGGGCTTCAACACCAAGGTGTGGAAGGCCGAGCCGGCCAAGGGCGACGGCTGGGTCGGCGTGACCCTGAGCTATGTCTCCCCCGATGGCGAGATGGGCTTTCCCGGCACCCTGACCACCCAGGTGACCTACCAGCTGGACGAGCACAACCAGCTGACCCTCAAGTACCGCGCCAGCACCGACAAGCCGACGGTGCTCAACCTGACCAATCACAGCTACTTCAACCTGGCGGGCGCCGGCAGTGGCACCGTGCTCAAGCAGGTGGCGATGCTCAATGCCGACACCTACACCCCGGTGACCGCTAAGCTGATCCCCACCGGCGAATTGCCGCCCGTGGCCGGCACGCCCATGGACTTCCGCAAGCCGACCGCCATCGGCAAGCACATCGCCGACGACAACCAGCAACTGAAGTACGCCGAACCCAAGCAGGGTGGCTATGACTTCAACTGGGTGCTCAACACCGCTGGCGATCTGCAGAAAGCCGCTGCCGTGGTGACCGACCCGGGCTCCGGCCGCACCCTGACCCTCTACACCACCGAACCGGGCGTGCAGTTCTATACCGGCAACTTCCTGGAAGGGAACATCAAGGGCAAGGCCGGCAAGACCTACGGCCACTGGGGTGCCTTCACCCTGGAAACCCAGCACTACCCGGATGCGCCCAACCAGCCCAACTTCCCTACCACCCGCCTGGATCCCGGCCAGACCTACACCCAGACGACCATCTTCAAGTTCGCCAGCAAGTAAGGCTGCTCCTGATGCAAGAAAGGCCGCTCTCAGGAGCGGCCTTTTCTGTTGGGCTCGTGCTGGGCGCTTCCCTCACCCCAACCCTCTCCCAGAGGGAGAGAGGGTTGCTCCAACGCGGCCCGTAGCCTGGTGCCTGGTGCCTGGTAGCGTGGAAAGCAGCGAGCCTTTTCCACCATCCAATAAAAAACCCGGCGTCTCGCGACACCGGGTCTTGTCTCACTCAAGACAACGCGATCAGATCGCGGCCTTGGTGTTCTCGCCGTTCACCAGGCGCTGGATACCCAGCGGGTTGGCGTTTTGCAGGGCTTCCGGCAGGAAGGCATCCGGATAGTTCTGGTAGCACACCGGGCGCAGGAAGCGATCGATGGCCAGAGTGCCGACCGAAGTGCCACGGGCATCGGAGGTCGCCGGATAGGGACCGCCATGGACCATGGCATCGCAGACTTCCACGCCGGTGGGATAGCCGTTGAGCAGCAGGCGACCGGCCTTCTGCTCCAGCAGGCCGATAATGGCCTCGAAGCGTTGCAGATCGGCCGGTTCGGCCAGCAGGGTGGCGGTCAGCTGACCATGCAGGCCTTGCAGCGCCTGCTGTAGCTGGGCTTCATCAGCCACCTCGACCACCACGGTGGTGGGGCCGAAGACTTCTTCCTGCAGCAGCTCGTCGCTTTCCAGCAGCAGACTCACGTCAGCCTTGAACAGCTGCGGACGCGCCTGGTTGCCTTCCTGGTTGGCGCCGGCCAGGTGTTGTACACCCGAATGAGCCAGCAGCGCCGCGACGCCCTTCTCGTAGCTCTTAAGGGTGCCCGGATTGAGCATGGTCTGGGGCGCCTGCTCGTTCATGGCACCGGCCAGGCGTTCCAGGAAGCTGCTGAATTCCGGCGAACGCAAGCCGATGACCAGGCCCGGATTGGTGCAGAACTGGCCACAGCCCAGCACCACGGAGGCCGCGAGTTCACCGCTGATGGCGTCGCCACGGGCCTTGAGCGCCTCGGGCAGCACGACTACCGGGTTGATGCTGGACATCTCGGCGAAGACCGGGATGGGTTGCGGACGAGCCGCGGCCATGTCGCACAGGGCACGACCACCACGCAGGGAGCCAGTGAAGCCCACCGCCTGGATGGCCGGGTGCTTGACCAGCTGCTCGCCCACGCCACCGCCGTAGATCATGTTGAACACGCCCTTGGGCATGCCGGTCTTCTCGGCGGCGCGGATCACCGCGTCGGCCACGTATTCGGCGGTGACCATGTGGCCACTGTGGGCCTTGAACACCACCGGGCAACCAGCGGCCAGGGCCGCGGCGGTATCGCCACCGGCGGTGGAAAACGCCAGCGGGAAGTTGCTGGCGCCGAACACGGCCACCGGACCCAGGCCGATGCGGTACTGACGCAGGTCAGGACGCGGCAGCGGCTTGCGGTCGGGCAGCGCGGTGTCGATACGGGCACCGTGGAAGTCACCGCGGCGCAGCACCTTGGCGAACAGGCGCATCTGGCCGCTGGTACGGCCACGCTCGCCCTGGATACGGCCAGCCGGCAGCGCGGTTTCCTGGCAAACCAGCTGGACGAAATCATCGCCCAGGGCATCCAGTTCGTCGGCGATGGCATCAAGGAAGGCCGCGCGCTTCTCGGCGCTCAGCTTGCGGTACAGGGGCGCGGCCTGCTCGGCGGCACGGGCGGCGGCATCGACCTCGGCCGCGGACGCCTGGAAGAATTCGTAGGGCAGCTTTTCGCCGGTGCTGGCGTCGATGCTATAGACCCGCACCTCGCCCTCGCCGCTGCGAGCGCCACCGATGTAGTTCTTGCCTTGGATCTGCATTGTTCTCGACTCCTTATACCTAGGGGTTCAGGGAAGACCACCCGCCTCGGGGCGGTCTTCGAAAGGGTGGCACGCTCAGCGTCTGAGCGGCCGGACCAGCCTGTGCGATACCCACTCTAGCATTCGCATAGTCAGCAGTCATCATACAACTATCAGAGTTGGCGGACCTGCCCTGGCTGGAAGGCGGCCGTGCCGGCCTTGACGCCATTGCTCAGCGGCTCGCCGAATTCCGGCACCGCGATCTCGAATCTGTCGCCCGGTTCGACGCGCACACCGTCGGCGAAGGACAGGGTCGCCGTGCCGAAGAAATGCACATGGACATCGCCCGGCCGTAGGAACTGCGCATACTTGAAGTGGTGATATTCCAGGTTCTCCAGGCTGTGGCACATGTTGTCCTCGCCCGAAAGAAACTCCTTCTCCCAGACCACCTGCTCGCCGCGACGGATGCGGCTGGTACCCACCAGATGGCGCGGCAATTCCCCAGTACGCAGCGCCGGACCAAAGCTGCAATAGCGTAGTTTGGAATGGGCCAGATAGAGATAGTTCTTGCGCTCCAGCACGTGGTCGGAGAATTCGTTGCCCACCGCATAACCCAGGCGATAGGGCTTGCCGTCGTCGCCGATCACATAGAGACCGGTCAACTCGGGCTCTTCACCAGCGTCCTCGGCGAATTCCGGCAGCGGGATGTCGGCACCTGGGCGCACCAGGATGCCGCCGTCGCCCTTGTAGAACCATTCCGGCTGGGCACCGGCGGTGCCGGTCGCGGGCCGACCGCCCTCCACGCCCCATTTGAACATGCGCATGGAGTCGGTCAGCTTGGCCTCTTCCTGGCTGTTCTGCTGATGCATCTTGTCGCGGGTAGCGGCGCTGCCCAGGTGGGTCAGGCCGGTTCCGGTGACCAGGCAGTGCGCCGGATCTTCATGGTCCAGCGGCGGCAGCAGACGGCCGCCGTCGAGCAGCTCGGCATAGGCCGGTCCCGGCTCCAGGCCCAGGGTCTGCACCTGAAACTCCAGCGAAACGCCGGCACGGATGGCCTGCAGCGCCAGGGTCCGGGTGCTGGTGGCACCGCGGACCTGCTGGACTTCGCCGCGCTCGACAACGCCGACGCGACGCTGGCCCTGTTGGTTTTCGAACTGAATCAGGTGCATGGCATTCTCCTTGTTGGTTATCGCCTGAGGAAGACTTTACTCGGCGCTACGGGGCCTGCCTAATGAGAGCTCCCTATCCCGTGATAACCAACGGTTATTCCCATGCTGCCATCCCTGGGCTCCATCGCCTCTCGCCTACGCCTGCGTCAACTACGGTTGCTGATCGCCCTCGACGAAGAAGGCTCGCTGCACAAGGCCGCCGAACGCATCGCCATTTCCCAGCCCGGGGCCACCAAGGCGCTGCACGAAATCGAGAGCACCCTGGGCGCCACCCTCTTCCTGCGCACCCACCAGGGCCTGCAGCCCAACGACCTGGGCCGCTGCGTCATCCGCTATGCGCGGTTGATCGAGAGCGACCTCGCCCATCTGCGCGAAGAGATGCTCGGCATCCTCCAGGGGGAAGGCGGCCGTCTGGCGGTGGGGGTGATCATGGGCGCCGTGCCGCGATTGATCGCCGCGGTATCGCGCCTGGGCGCGGCGCAACCGCAGCTCGGCATCGAGATCATCGAGGACACCAGTGTGCGCCTGCTCGATTTGCTCGACGCCGGCCGCATCGAACTGGCCATCTGCCGCAGCAGCGTCAGCCGTCGTCCGGATGCCTATGACTGCCTGGAGGTGCGCGAAGAGCGGCTGGAGATCGTCTGCCATCCCCGCCATCCGCTGGCCGAGGCGCCAGAGCTGAGCCTGGCCGACCTGGTCGACAGTCGCTGGATCGTCTATCCGGCCAATCTGCCGATGCGCCTGACCCTGGAACGGGAATTCCGCGCGGCGGAGCTGGAGTTTCCTCGCTATCCGGTGGAAACCGCCTCCACCTTCACCCTGCTCGGCTTGCTGCAGGAAGACCCCAACCAGGTGGCCATGCTGCCCAGCGACATCGCCCAGTTCGGCGCAAGACACGGCCTGCTGCGTCGCCTGCCGGTCGTCCAGCGCACCCGCAACGAACCCTATTCGATCCTGGTGCGCCAGGGCGCGGGGTTGTCGGCCGCAGCGCAGCTGCTGCTGGAGCAGTGGCGACTGGCGGGGTAGATGGTAGGTTGGGCTGAGACGGCTCCATCGTCGAAGCCCAACATTGCCGCGTCCCCAGGCAAAGCCTGTTGGGCTTCTCTGCGTTCAACCCAACCTACGACGGTCCGCAGCCAACCTCAATACGTCGGCAGCGTCACCCCATGGAACAGCGTCTCCAGCTCCTGGCGGGTCGGCGTCTGCATGGCCTCGGTCAACACATCGCGGGTCAGGTGCGGCGCGAAGCGGCCGATGAAGTCGCACATGAAGCCACGCAGGAAGGTGCCGCGGCGCAGGCCGATCTTGGTCACGCTGGCCTCGAAGAGGTGGCTGGCGTCCAGGCAGACCAGGTCGGCATCGGCTTTGTGGTCCACCGCCATGTCGGCGACGATGCCCACGCCCAGGCCCAGGCGCACATAGGTCTTGATCACGTCGGCGTCCGCGGCGGTCAGCACCACGTTGGGCTCCAGGCCTTGGCGGGCAAAGGCCTCGTCGAGCTTGGAGCGCCCGGTGAAACCGAAGACGTAGGTCACCAGCGGCTGTTCCGCCAGTTGTTCCAGGGTCAGATTCTCGACCTTGGCCAACGGATGGTTCTGCGGAACGATGACGCAACGGTTCCAGCGATAGCAGGGCATCATCACCAGATCATTGAAGCGCTCCAGGCCTTCGGTAGCGATGGCGAAGTCGACGGTGCCGTCGGCGGCCATCTCGGCGATCTGGGTCGGCGAGCCCTGATGCATGTGCAGGGCCACGTCCGGATACTGCTTGATGAACTCGCTGATCACGTCCGGCAGCGCATAGCGCGCCTGGGTGTGGGTAGTGGCGATGGACAGGGTGCCCTTGCGCTCGTTGGAGAACTCCTGGGCGATCTGCTTGATGCTCTCGCACTTGCGCAGGATCTCGCCCGCGGTCTGGATGATGCGTTCGCCAGCCGGCGTCACCCGGGTCAGGTGCTTGCCGCTGCGGGCGAAGACCTCGACCCCCAGCTCGTCCTCGAGCAGGCGGATCTGCTTGCTGATGCCGGGCTGCGAGGTATAGAGGCTCTGGGCCGTGGCGGAGACGTTCAGATCGTGGTGGGCGACTTCCCAGATATATCGCAACTGTTGCAGCTTCATGCCGGCTCCTCGCTGACCCATGCGCAAGCATATAACAGTAAAGCAGGCCTCAAGCTTTTTCTAGACCGAAATCGAATTAAGTCGCTGGGGGACAAGGGCTGACGCTGGCGGATCACCCCTGGCGCAGCGGCACCAGGTACACAGGGATGCGCGCGGTCTGCAGCAGGCGGCTGGCAGTACGGCCCAACGGCGCGACCTGGGCATCGCCCTGGCTGCGACTGCCGATCACCAGCAAATCCGCGGCGAACTCCTGAGCCTGCTTGAGGATGACCACTGGCGGATCGCCCTGCACCACCCGTACGGCCCTCACCAGACCCACGGTGGCGGGGGTTTCCTGCAGGTCCTCGCGCAGGGACTCGAACACCTGCTGTTCGATGGTCTCCAGGACGAGGTCCAGACCGCCATTGCGCAGGCGATCCAGAGATTCGCCATCCAGATACTGCTGCAGCAGGGTGGAGGCCAGGAGGCCGAGCGGCTCCACCACATGGACGACATACAGCCGGGCCTGATGGATGCGAGCGAGATTCAAGGCGTGTTGAAAGACGTAGGACGAACACAGGCCCAGGTCCGTGGCATAGAGCAGCGAGCGGATCACGATTCCTCCTGGCCAGATCAGCCGATCAGGCCGGTACGACGCGGGATAGCCCTTTCCAGCGTAGCAGGGGATTGCGGTTTGCGCTGCGAACCGCACGTTAGAGCCCTTTCAGGGCAGCTCCTCGGGCTCGCGCTCCGCGGCGGTCAGGATCGCCGCCACCAGCGCCGGCTCCCGTAGCGGCGCCTGCACCGGACCGAGAAAATCGCCATCCCGGACCAGGAACAACGCCGGCAGATGAAAGACGCCATAGCGCTGCACCAGTCCCCCGCTGCGTTCGGCATCCACCCAGTACAGTCGCTCGACCGGCAACGTCGCCACAGGCAGTACCTGGCGTGCCAGGCGGCAGGTGGCGCAGCCAGCGCTGGTAAAGATCAGCAGCGAGCGCCCAGACGCCGCCAGCAGGACGGCATCCGCCGTGCCATCGTCCAATTCCATCGCTTCCTCGTCGCGATCATCGCCAAAGCCCGCCCTCGGGCGCGCCAATAGCGTCGTAACCATTGTGAGCAGGCGGGACACGCGTTAAGGTGCCCCACCCTCTCCACCGTATTTTGCCTGCACGGGCCCCGTCCTGTCGCAGCGCCGTGACCGACGAGTAGCACCATGGCCGCACAGCCCCGCCTTAACGACCTCAACATCGAAGCCAACGAGCCGCTCATCACGCCCGAGCAGCTCAAACAGGAGATCCCGCTGAGCGATCTCGCCGCCGACACCGTCGCCCAGGGCCGCCAGGTCATCCGCGACATCCTCGACGGCAAGGACCATCGCCTGTTCGTGGTGATCGGCCCCTGCTCGATCCATGACATCAAGGCCGCCCACGAATACGCCGAGCGGCTCAAGACCCTGGCCGCCCAGGTCAGCGACAGCCTCTATCTGGTCATGCGCGTCTACTTCGAGAAACCCCGGACCACGGTGGGCTGGAAGGGTCTGATCAACGATCCCTATCTGGACGACTCCTTCAAGATCCAGGACGGCCTGCACATCGGCCGCCAGCTGCTGCTGGACCTGGCGGAAAAGGGCCTGCCCACCGCCACCGAGGCCCTGGATCCCATCTCCCCCCAGTACCTGCAGGACCTGATCAGCTGGTCGGCGATCGGCGCCCGCACCACCGAATCCCAGACCCACCGGGAAATGGCCTCGGGCCTTTCCTCCGCGGTCGGCTTCAAGAACGGCACCGACGGCAGCCTGACCGTGGCCATCAATGCCCTGCAGTCGGTCTCCAGCCCGCACCGCTTCCTGGGTATCGACCAGCGCGGCCAGGTTTCGGTGGTGATGACCAAGGGCAATCCCTACGGCCACGTGGTGCTGCGCGGCGGCAACGGCAAGCCCAACTACGATTCGGTCAGCGTCACCCTGTGCGAGCAGGCGCTGGTCAAGGCCAAGGTCAAGCCGAACATCATGGTCGACTGCAGCCACGCCAACTCCAATAAGGATGCGGCCCTGCAGCCGCTGGTGATGGACAACGTCGCCAACCAGATCGTCGAGGGCAACAATTCCATCGTCGGCCTGATGGTGGAAAGTCACCTGGGCTTCGGCAGCCAGCCGATTCCGGCGGATCTGTCGCAGCTGGAGTACGGCGTCTCGGTGACCGATGCCTGCATCGACTGGGCCATGACCGAGAAGAGCATTCTCGACATGCACCGCAAGCTCAAGGATGTGCTGCCGCGCCGCGCGCGCAGCTGATCCAGCAGCGGATACGAAAACGCCGGGCTCAGCCCGGCGTTTTTCATGGCGCGGCCGTTTAGGCCAGCGGCGTCACCTGGCCACGCCGCTCCAGGTAGTGCTCCACATAGGAGCAGGAGGGAATGACGCTGTAGCCGCGACTCTCGGCGTAGTTCAGCGCATGCTCGGTCAGCCGCGCTGCCAGGCCGCGCCCACGCAGGGCATCGGGGACGAAGGTGCGATAAAAATCCATCGTCTGCTTGCCCAGATCCATATAGGCGAGATAGGCGCGCTGGCCGTCGACGGAAAGCTGGAACTGATGATTGGCTTCATCGTGTTCCACGTGCAGGGACTCGTTCATGACTACTCCTTGGCGGTTTGGCTCCGCCTTATCCATTGTTATCGGTGTACCCGAAGACGAGAACGCACCCTTCCTGTGCGGGACTGAGCCACAGCGCGTCAGACCCCTCCGGAAGAAGCAGGTTCTGACCAGCCGTCGCACCGAGAAATCACACTATATCAGGCGGCCTGCGCGGGAGCAGGCGCGGCTTTGAACTTGACAACTTCCGGTCATCCTCTAACGTTTTGTTTTGAAACGTTCGTGGCTTTCAGCCATCCAAGCAGTTGCTGATACCGGCTGCACGCATTCGGGGACGAACTCGGGGGAGCGAAGGAGGATTTCCGCAAAAAATCTTTCTTCAACGGGTTTAGCTCAGTTTACTTACGACCGGTAATGAGTAGTATGTAGCCGCAATTTTCCACCTGGAAAATTGATCTTAAAACAGGATGTCTACCTCAAGGGGTTTACGATGAACAATGCTCTGAAATTCGCCGCCCTGGCTCTGGCCGCTGCTCTGGCCACTGGTTGCAGCACCGCTAACAAGGAAAGCGAAGCTCGCCTGACCGCTACCGAAGACGCCGCTGCCCGCGCCCAGGCTCGTGCTGACGAAGCCTACCGTCACGCTGACGAGGCTCTGGCCGCCGCTCAGAAAGCTCAGCAGACCGCTGACGAAGCCAACGAGCGCGCCCTGCGTATGCTGGAAAAAGCCAGCCGCAAGTAAGCGCCTCGGCTGGAAAGGCGAGTGGCAACAGTCGCCTTTCCCGGAGCAAACAAAAAGCCCGCCATCTCAGATGGCGGGCTTTTTGTTTGCCTGGCCGGCTGAGCGCGCTCAGCCAGTCCAGCTCACAGCGACTTGGCGGGCGCATTGGCTACCGTACCGGTAACCATGCCGGCAGGCAGGTCGGCGATTTCCACCGGCAGGCCGTCCTGGCCCTGGACCACGTCACGCACCGTGTTCCAATTCACCGCGCTGTTGGCCTGCAGCAGGTCGTCACGCTTGATCAACGCATTGACCACCGCGGCCTGACGGTCGATCTCGGTCGGATCGCCCTTCACCGTCACCGGCTGATGAGCTTCCAGATAGAGCTTGCCCTGGCTCACGCCGAACTTGTAGGGCTCATCGATGATGCGCACCGGGGTACCCACGGGCAGCATGCTGACCAGTTCGGTCACATTGAAGTTGTACATGCGGAAGCAGCCATGGCTGACCTGCATGCCGATGCCGAATTTCTTGTCCGAGCCATGGATCAGATAGCCAGGCAGGGTCAGGCGGATCTTGTAGGGACCCAGGGGGTTGTCCGGACCGGGCGGCACCACCTTGGGCAGCGGATCGCCTTCGGCGGCGTGCTCGGCACGCACCGACTCCGGCGGATACCAGGCCGGATCCTTGATCTTGTCCACCACCTTGGTCACGCCGATGGGCGAGCCCCAGCCTTCGCGGCCGATGCCCAGCGGATAGGTGAACACCGAGTGACCACCCTTGGGGTAGTAGTACATACGGTACTCGGCGATGTTGATGACGATACCTTCGCGCGGGCCGGGCGGCAGGATGAAGCGCGTCGGCAGCACGATCTCGGTACCGGCGCCCGGCAGCCAGGCATCCACGCCCGGGTTGGAGGCCACCATCTCGGTGTAGCCCAGGTCGTACTTCTGGCCGAGGTCGGCAAAGGTGTCTTCGTAGGCGGCCTTGATGACCTGAACCTCGCCGACCACGTCTTCACCGGGCGGCGGCAGCGGCAACTCCAGTGCCTGCGCCGTACCCGCGCTCAACAGACCAAACAGCGAGAGGGAACCGACCAGGGTCGAAACGCGCGCGGGCATGGGATGAATCCTTGCAAGGAGCAAAAAGGTGACGGCGCGAATTGTACACGCCTCGATCCGCGTCCGGCAGGGCCTCAAAAAGCCTGTAACGGATTGGGCAGCCCCCGTTTGGCGCCTTGCAACCGCTGCAGGCAGGCCGGGCACAGGGTCTTGAGCGCCAGTCCGCGGCGATCCAGCGGGTGCAGCCGCGGCCGCGCCGGCAGCAGGGTGCCGCACAGGGTCCGGTCGGTAGGCGAGCCCAGCTCCAGCTGCCGGGCGACGATATGGACCCGACCCTCGCGGCAGGCGAACAGGTCGAGCTGGGCATCGGGCTGGATCAGCTGATAACCGTGCATGGACCGGGAAAGGCGGGACATCGGGATACTCCAGGGGCGGTTCCGCCGGGCGGTCGATTGGCCGGACCGGCGGGGCGCGCAACCTTAGCGGAAAGCCCCGTCGGGGAAAAGTCCGACGTTCAGTCGCGCAGCAGCGGCTGCAGCTGCGGCCAGGCGTTGTCCAGCAGCCGCTGCTGGGCATTGGCTTGGGGATGAATGCCGTCCGGCTGCATGAAGGCGGGATCGCCCCCTACCCCTTCGAGCAGGAAGGGCACCAGGGCCACCTGCTGGGCCTTGGCCACGTCCGTGTAGACCTGGGCGAAGCCGTCGGTATAGCGCGGCCCGTAGTTGGGTGGCAGGCGCATGCCCAGCAGCAGGACACGGGCACCCTGGGCCTTGGCCTGCGCCACCAGGGCGGTGAGGTTGCGTTCGATCTGGGCCAGGGGCTGGCCGCGCAGGCCGTCGTTGCCGCCCAGTTCGATGGCCACCACCTCGGGCTGGTGATCGGCCAGCAGTCTGGGCAGTCGCGCCAGGCCACCGGTGGTGGTGTCGCCGCTGATGGAGGCATTCACCACCTGATAGTCGAGCTGTTGCTCCTGCAGGCGCCGCTCCAGCAGCCGCACCCAGCCCTGACCCTCGGCCAGGCCGTAGCCAGCGCTGATGCTGTCGCCCACCACCAGCAGGGTGCGCGCCATGGCCAGCGGTGTCAGGGTCAGACAGAGCAGGGCCAGCAGCCAGGCAATGCCTTGGCGCAAAGGTGCGCTGGACTTCGTCCGGCTTTTTGACTCTAACTCGCCACAGCCGCCCGCGTGCGGGCCCCTCGAATACGGCATCGGATACCTCATGAGCGAAGTCATTTTGCTGGCACGCGACCTTAGCAAGGTCGTCACGGGCGCGGAAGGCGCGCTGCCAATCCTCCAGGCGCTGGATCTGCAACTGGAAGCCGGCGACAGTTTGGCCATCGTCGGCAGCTCAGGTTCCGGCAAGTCCACCCTGCTGGGGCTGCTGGCCGGTCTCGACCTGCCCAGCAGCGGCGAGGTGCATCTCGCCGGCCAGCGCCTGGACACCCTCGACGAAGACGCCCGCGCCCGCCTGCGTGCGGAACGGGTGGGCTTCGTCTTCCAGTCCTTCCAGTTGCTGGACAGCCTCACCGCGCTGGAAAACGTCATGCTGCCGCTGGAGCTGGAGGGTGCGCGCCAGGCCCGCGAGCAGGCGGTGGCCCTGCTCGAACGGGTCGGCCTGGGCGAGCGACTGCGGCACTACCCGCGCCAGCTCTCCGGGGGCGAGCAGCAGCGGGTGGCCCTGGCCCGCGCCTTCGCCCCGCGCCCCAGCATCCTCTTCGCCGACGAGCCCACCGGCAATCTCGACAGCCGCACCGGCGCCCACATCAGCGATCTGCTGTTCGAGCTCAATCGCGAGCGGGGCACGACCCTGGTGCTGGTGACCCATGACGAACGCCTGGCCGCGCGTTGCGCCCGCCAACTGCGCCTGGAAGGCGGCCGGCAGGTCGCGGCATGAGGCGCACCGGTCTACCGCTGACGCGGCTGTTCGGACTGGCCTGGCGCCAGAGTCTGCGCGAGCTCCGCGCCGGCGAGATCCGCATGCTCTGCCTGGCGCTGGTGGTGGCGGTCGCCGCCAGCGTCGCCATCGGCTACTTCACCGCCCGCCTCGGCGCGGGCATGGAAAATCGCGCCAGCGAATTCCTCGCGGCCGACCTGGTGCTGCTGGGCAGCGAACCGGCGCGACCGGAGCAGGTGGACGCCGGTCTGCGGCTCGGCCTCGACCACAGCCGCTCGCTCAACTTCAGCACCATGGCGGCGGGTGCCGAGGCCTTACAGCTGGCCAGCGTCAAGGCGGTCCAGGCCAACTTTCCGCTGCGCGGCGAGGTGCGCAGCGCCGTGGCGCTAGAGGCGCCCGACCAGCCAGGTAGCGCCCCGGCGCCCGGGGAGGCCTGGGTCGAGCCGCGCCTGCTGCTGGCCTTGGACGCCAAGGTCGGGGATCGTCTGGACATCGGGCGCAAGGCCCTCACCATCACCCGGGTGCTTACCTATGAACCGGATCGCGCCGGTGACCTCTACAGCCTGACGCCGCGGGTGCTGATCAATCTCGACGACGTGGCCGCCACCGGGGTCATCCAGCCCGGCAGCCGGGTGCGCTATCGCGAACTCTGGCGCGGCGAAGCCCAGGCCCTGGCCGCCTATCGCCAGGCGCTCACGCCGGCTCTGGCCGCCAACCAGCGCTTCGAGGGACCGGGCGACGGCAATCGGCAGCTGGGTAACGCCCTGGAGCGCGCCCAGCGCTATCTCGGCCTGGCCAGTCTGGTGGCGGTGGTGCTGGCGGGCGTGGCGGTGGCGCTGTCAGCCAATCGCTTCGCCACGCGGCGCTTCGACGCCAGCGCCCTGCTGCGTTGCCTGGGCCTGACCCGCCGTGATGCCCTGCTGCTCTATGGCCTGCAACTGGGCCTGCTGGGGCTGGCGGCTAGTCTGCTCGGCGCCCTGCTCGGCTGGCTGGCACAGCTGGTGTTGTTCGAACTGCTGCACGGACTCCTGCCAGCGCGCCTGCCAGCGGCCGGAATCGGTCCGGCGCTGGCCGGCATGGGTACCGGGCTGGTGGCCCTGGTCGGCTTCGCCCTACCGCCCCTGGCCGCCCTGGGCCGAGTACCGCCGCTGCGGGTGCTGCGCAGCGATCTGCAACCCGTGCCCCTGCGGACCTGGCTGGTCTACGGCTGCGCCCTGCTCGCCCTGGGGCTGATCATGTGGCGACTGTCGCTGGATCTGCGCCTGACCCTGGCGCTGCTGGTGGGCGGCCTGGTCGCCGGCCTGCTGTTCGGCAGCCTGCTGTACCTGGCCCTGCGCGGCCTGCGTCGGGCCATGCAGGGTGCGCCCCTGGCCTGGCGGCTGGGTCTGGGCCAGTTGCTGCGTCATCCGCTGGCGGCGGTGGGCCAGACCCTGGCCTTCGGCCTGATCCTGCTGGCCATGAGCCTGGTGGTGCTGCTGCGGGGCGAGCTGTTGGAACGCTGGCAGGCGCAACTGCCGGCCGAAGCGCCCAATCACTTCGCCCTCAATGTGCTGCCGGACGAGCGCCAGGCCTTCGCCTCGGCGGTGGCCGGCCTTTCGCCCCATGCCAGTCCGCTCTACCCCATCGTCCAGGGCCGTCTGGTCAGCGTGAAAGGGCATCCGGCGCAGGAAGGCCTGGAGGACGACTCCCGCGGCGGTCGCGCCACTCGACGCGACCTCAACCTGACCTGGTCGGCTGGGTTGCCGGACGGCAACCGCCTGGAAGCCGGTCAATGGTGGGATGCGCTGCCCGCCGGCGATCTGCCCGGCGTCTCGCTGGAAAGCGAGCTGGCGCGCAGCCTCGGCGTTGGGCTGGGCGACACCCTGGGCTTCGTCATCGGCGACCGCCAGATCGAGGCGCGAGTCAGCAGTCTGCGCCAGGTCGGCTGGGACAACTTCCAGCCAAACTTCTTTGTCATCTTCGCCCCGGGCGCCCTGGAAGACGTGCCTTTCACCTACCTGGGCAGCTTCTACCTGCCGCCCGGCCACGACCGCGAATTGCTGGCCCTGGCCCGTCAATTCCCGGCGGTGACCCTGCTGCCCATCGACGCCCTGCTCGATCAGCTGCGCAGCATCCTGCGCCAGGTCAGCGTGGCGGTGGAATTCGTGCTCCTGTTCGTGCTGGCCGCCGGTATCGCCGTGCTGCTGGCCGGCTTGCAGGCGACCCTCGACGAGCGCATTCGCCAGGGTGCCCTCCTGCGTGCGCTGGGCGCCCGGCGCGAGTTGCTGCAACGAGCGCGGCGGACCGAATTCATCCTGCTCGGCGGCGCCAGCGGCTTGCTCGCGGCGCTCGGTTGCGAGATCGTCAGCGCCCTGCTCTACCGGCTGGCCTTCGACCTGGACTGGCAACCCCATCCCTGGCTGCTGCTCTTGCCGGTGCTGGGCGCCCTGCTGGTCGGCGCGGCCGGTCTGCTGGGCACGCGGCGGGCCCTTACCGCCAGTCCGTTACTCATCCTGAGAGAAAGCTGATCCATGAGTCGTTATCGTCCGCCGCGCACCGCCGGCACGCCGCTGATCACCGCCGCCGGCGAAGCCCGGCTGCGCGCCGAACTCCATGAGCTGTGGAACGTGCGCCGGCCCCAGGTCACCCAGGCGGTGAGCGAGGCGGCCGCCCTGGGTGATCGTTCGGAGAACGCCGAGTACATCTACGGCAAGAAGATGCTGCGCGAGATCGACAGCCGGGTACGCTTCCTGCGCAAACGCCTGGAAAATCTCAAGGTGATCGACGCGCGGCCCGCCGATCCGACCAAGGTCTACTTCGGCGCCTGGGTCACCTTGGAAGACGAAGCGGGCGTCGAAAAGCGCTACCGCATCGTCGGCCCGGACGAACTGGACCTCAGGCAGAATCTCATCAGCATCGACTCGCCCCTAGCGCGCGCCCTGGTGGGCAAGGCACTGGACGCGGAAGTCCGCCTGCAGACGCCGGCCGGCGAACAGTGCTGGTATATCGTCGAGATCGAGTACCTCGATAACTGATCGCTTCGGCAGGCGCTTCCGTCTGAAAAAATGTGATTCAAGTCACATAAATAGGGCAACATCTAGGGCGCAACCGGCGGAGGACCGCCACCTTCTCAAGCAAGGATTCGCTGCATGAGAGCGCCGACGCTTTACGCTTTGCCCAATCAACGCCTACTGCGCTGGCTCGTGACCAGCCGGGACCCGCTCGACGAAAATCTGCTGCGGCAGCTGCTGGCCGGCCCGTTTTCCTCGCGGGGCTCTATGTTCGTCGGGGCCCTGAACAGTCTGTTGATCAGTTGGACCTGCGCCCTCCTGCATCCCACGCCCTTTTTCATCGGCTGGATGATTCTCGATACCCTGATCTGGATCACCCGCCTGTTGCTGCTGCACTGCATCCAGCTGATGGAAGGGCTCGCGCCGCCGCGGCTCAGCGAAGTCTCCCTGCTACTCGGGCTGCTGTGGACGGCCACCCTGGGCCTGGGCACGGCCGCCTGCGTCCTCAGCGGCGATGTGGTGCTGCAGGTGCTGGGCTGTACCTCGGCGGTAGCCATGAACGGTGCCATCACCATGCGCAACCAGGGCATCCCGCGCTATGCCTTCTTGCAGATCCTGCTGACCGACATCCCGATGAAACTGGCCACCCTGTTCCAGCCCGAGCCCATGCTGCGACTGTTCCTGCTGCAGGCACCGCTCTATCTGACGGCCAACTGGATGCTGCTGGACAGGCTCAACCGCACCCTGGTGCGCGCCCTGACGGCCGAAGTCGACAGCCGTTGGCATGCCACTCACGACAGCCTGACCGGACTCTACAATCGCGCTGGCATTCTCGCGCTGCTCGAAGGCGCCCTGTACCGGCCTCGCTCGGAGTCTGGGCGCGTAGCGGTCTTCTATATCGATCTGGACGACTTCAAGGGCGTGAACGACTCCCAGGGCCATGCTGCCGGCGATCGTCTGCTGCAAGCCTGCGGCGAGGTGTTGACCCTGAGCGTGCGGCAGAGCGATTTCGCCGGACGCCTGGGCGGCGACGAGTTCCTGCTGGTGATGCAGGACGCCACCGAAGACGGGGCTCGGGACCTGGCCCGGCGTATCCTCGGACGCCTGGTGTCACAGGGCACGAGCGTGAGCATCGGCATCGCCCTGCAGCGGGCCATGGAGGACAGCCCGACCCTGCTGGCGCGGGCGGACCAGGCGCTCTACACCACCAAGCTGGCCGGCAAGGGCGGCTTCAGGCTGGCGGATACCTGTGCTAGCGCCGTCGGGTAATCACGCCCTGACGCGCCACCCGAGTCAATTCCCGCACCAGGGCTGCGAGACCGGCTTGGCCCGGCGACTGCACCACGGCGAAGTCGAAGCTGTCGTCGCCGAAGCCGCGCAACTGCTCGGCGCGGTCGGCGAAACGGATCTGCAGGGTACGGCTGTGGGGCCAGCGCTTGGGCCAGCCTTCGAGATAACGCAGCAGGGTAGGCTGGTCGGGACCGCCGAGCAGGATGGTGGGATGACAGGCGAGCTTGCCCTGGGTGAGCGGAGTAAGGCGTAGCGGGAGCGGTAGCATGGACGAAATTCCGCCTCGTGGATCCAGCTGGGCGGTAGTACGAGGCCTGTTCCGTCCAGCGCTTTAGCGGTATTTGGGAGCGCCCCGCAAGTTGCTGTTTAAATCGGCGCAGGATCATCCTAGGGAGGGCTCGACCGCCCTGTCAAGCGACCCTCAACCGTCTTCGTGCCTGGCACCTTTGGCGTTCGTCGTGGCCACTGCCGGCGCCTCGAGACGTGCTCGTTCGCGACTGAAGGCCACCCGATACTTGTTGACGCTGGCCACGTAGTTGACCACCCCGATGCCCACCTCCTCGGCGGCGATGCGTTCGACCTGGAAGAACCAGCGATCACCGTCCAACCCCTGTTTGCGGGCCTTGGCCCTGAGCGCCTGGACGCGCTCCGGCCCCAGGTTGTAGGCCGCCAGGGTAAAGGCACGGCGTTCGCGCTCGGTCAGGCGTGGACTGGAAAAGAATTCCCGGCGCAGGCGAGCCAGATAACGGGTGGCGGCCTTGACGTTGTCTTCGGCGGAATGCAGGTTGCGCACCCCGACACTGCGCGCCGCCCGGGGGGTGATCTGCAGCAGTCCCGCCGCCCGTCCGGCGCCGCGGGCGTGGGGATCCAGGCCGGATTCCTTGTAGGCCATGGCGGCCAGGGTCAGCCAGTCGAAGTCGTAGGCCTTGGCGTAGCGTTGCAGCAGCGGTCGCACCCGGGCCAGGCGCTTGCGGTCGTGGGCTTGCAGCGGATCGCGCACCTGGTAGCGGCGCGCAGAAGCCTGACGAAAGGCCTTGTCGTCATCATGCGCCTGGGGTTGCCGGGCGAAGGCCCGTATCCGTTCGGCGAGCTGGTGCGCCGGGGTGCGCAGATACCAGAGCTGTGCCTGGTCATGGGCCACCACCACCCGATCGGCCACCCGCAGACGCGACAGCACCCGCGCCCAGCGGTGGGCCAGCCCGGACTCGACGACGGTGAGCGGATAGATGCCGGCCTGGGTCAGTTCCAGGACGTCTTCCACCGCCAGGGTAGGATCGGCCCACTCGACCTGTACCGGCCGCAGCCGGCGCCTTTCCAGCTGGGCGTTGAGCCGTGCCAGGGCCGGGCCGGCGGCGCTGCCCTGGGGCAGCACCACCCGGCGCCCGGCCAGTTGTTCCAGCTGACGCGGCAGGCGCTGGCCGCGCCCACCCACCACCACCAGGCTGGTGGGCGCCGCCACCGACGCGGCGATCAGCGCCGAATGCGGCGGTGGCAGCAGGGTTTCGCCCGGCGCCACCAGATCGCCCTCGCCTCTCTGCAGCGCCGCCAGCAGATCGTCCTTGGCCTTGGGGACAAGGACCAGGCGCAACGTCCGGCCCCCCGGTTGATGCCGCAGGTAGCGGGCGAAGGCCTCCAGGCGCCGATACTCGATGCCCAGGGCCTGACCGTTCCATTCGCCGGAGCTGTGACGACTCTGGTTGACCAGGACGCGCAATTCTCCGGCACGCTCGATGGCGACCAGGTCGCGGGCCGCTACATGGCGCGGCGCCTCGGGTGGCAGGGCACCGAGCCGCGCCTGGGCGGAACCGGCGAGCAGGCAGCCGAGGATGGCAAGGGTGAATCGAAACGGCATCCAGGACTCCTGACCTGGCCGGGACAGCGCCGATAGCACCCGGACTACGGATAGAATGAGAGAACAAAGTCTGTAGAAGGTCCGCACCATGCAATTGATCGACATCGGCGTCAACCTCACCCACCCCAGTCTGCTCAAGGAGGTGGACGCGGTGATCGAGCGGGCCCAGGCCGCCGGTGTGATGCAACTGGTGCTGACCGGTACCACCCTGGAAGACAGCGAGAACGCCCTCAATCTCTGCCTGCGCCTGGACGCAGGCGAAGCGCTGTTCAGCACCGCCGGCGTCCATCCCCATGAAGCCTCGACCTGGAACGCGGCCGCTGCCAGGACCCTGCGTGACCTGGTCAGCCAGCCCAAGGTGCGGGCCCTGGGCGAATGCGGCCTGGATTTCAATCGCGACTTCACCCCGCGACCGCAGCAGGAGCGCTGCTTCGAGGAACAGCTGGCCCTGGCCGCCGAATTACGCCGCCCGGTGTTTCTCCATGAGCGCGACGCCAGCGAGCGAATGCTGGCGATCCTGCGCGACTATCGCGACCATCTGCCGGCGGCGGTGGTGCACTGCTTCACCGGCGAGCGCAAGGCGCTCTATGGCTATCTGGATCTCGACCTGCACCTGGGCATCACCGGCTGGATCTGCGACGAGCGCCGTGGCCTGCACCTGCACGAGCTGGTCGGGCAGATCCCGGTCGGGCGGCTGATGCTGGAAACCGATGCCCCCTACCTGCTGCCACGCACTCTCAGACCCAAGCCGCGCCATGGCCACAACGAACCGGCCTTCCTCCCCGAGATCCTGCGTACCGTGGCGCGCCTGCGCGACGAAACGGCCGAGCAGACCGCCCTGCACACCACCGCCACCGCTCGTGCCTTCTTTGCGCTGCCGGAGATCGCCGTGCCAGAGCGGGTCGAGGAATTCGACTAGGCGCAGGACGCCGCTGCGCTAAAGTCGAGGCCGCGCGGGCCGTTAAACTCAGGGCTTGTTCCACGGCGTTGCGCCCCTGTTCGCGGGACGTTGACGCCAGTCAAGATCCGGGGCGCGCCGGCCTGCCAGGCTGTGCGGCCCCGCCGACTGGAGGCCCCCTATGTTTGCCTGGCTGCGCGATATCTCTCTCAAGTACAAGTTCTGGGCGGTCAATGCCGTCGCCTTCGTCACCAGCCTGCTGCTGGTGCTGTTCGCCATGCAGCTGGAAGTCTCCGGTCGCGCCGAACAGCTCAAGGCGGTCAAGGTCGCCGTGGGCGACGCGGCGGCCAAGCTGAGCGCCCCGACCTTCGGCGACATCTTCCTGGCCCGAGCGCCGGAATACGCCCTGGCCGTGGGTGTGCTGATGCTGGTGCTGCTGGTGGCCTCGCAGCTCCTGATCCGCTTCATCCTCGGCAATCTGCAACGCCTCAAGGACACCATGCTGCGGGTGGAGCGCGACGGCGATCTCACCGCCAGGGTCGAGGTGCGCGGGCGTGACGAGGTCGGGCAGATGACCCAGGCCTTCAACGCCATGCAGGACAGCTACACCCGCGTCGTCGGTACCGTGGCTGCCAGCGCCTCGCGCCTGGACGAAGGCGCCGGGCGCCTGGCCAGCGGTATGCAGGGCGTCCGCGGCGGCATGCAGGATCAACAGCACGAGACCGATCAGGCCGCCACCGCCATCAACGAGATGAGCGCCACCGTGCAGCAGATCGCCGAGCACGCCGCCGGCACCCGCGACCAGTCCCAGGAAGCCGACCGCCTGGCCGGCGCCGGCCAGCAGGCGGTGGAGCGCGTCAGCCATTCCATCGCCGACCTCTCCCAGGGCGTGCAGCAGACCGCGGTGATGATCCAGGAGCTGGCCGAGAACAGCGAGCGCATCACCAGCGTGGTCAACGTCATCCACGGCATCGCCGAGCAGACCAACCTCCTGGCGCTCAACGCCGCCATCGAAGCCGCCCGCGCTGGCGAGGCCGGCCGTGGCTTCGCCGTGGTGGCCGACGAGGTGCGCAACCTGGCCAAGCGCGTCCAGGGTTCCACCGACGAGATCACCCGCATGATCGACGGTCTCCAGGCGGGCACTCGCGATGCCGTGGAATTCATGCGCGAGAGTTCGCTCAAGGCCGACGACTGCGTGGTCCAGGCCGGCGCCGCCGGGCAGGCCCTGGCCGACATCACCGCCGCCGTGACCCTGATGCGCGACAGCAACACCCAGATCGCCGTGGCCGCGGAACAGCAAGCCCAGGTGGCGGAAGAGATGAGCAGGTCGGTTGTAGGCATCCGCGATGTCACGGAAAGGACCATGCTGCTGACGCAGGAGTCGGCCAGCACCAGCACCGAACTAGCCGCCCTCGCAGGAACCCTGAATCAGGCGATCCGCCAGTTGCGCCTATAGCCTCCATAGCGAGAGCGCATTCGCACGGTTGCCCGACAGGCGGCAAGATGCCCGCACGTTTTCGGAGAACCGTCATGCGCTCGGTCACTACCCTCACTTCTGCCGTTCTGCTCTTGCTTGGCCTGGGCTGCATCGCCCAGGCCCTGGGCAACCCCCATCCGCAACCGCTGATCCTGGCGGCCGTCGTCTGTCTGGTGGCCTTCGCCCTGCAAGCGCCTGACGCCCTTCCCGTGCCTCAGTCGCTGCGCGCCTGACGGCCACGCAGCTGGCGTTTCAATCGCTTCAGCGCCCCGGTCAGAGCCGCCGTGTCCTGCGGCCGACCAGCATAGCGCTGCGCCTGGAATTCCTGGGCAAAGGCCAGGATAGCCGCGCGTGCCGCTGGCAGTTCCGCCATGGCGCGCCCGGCGAAGCGGCCGGCCGTTTCGCCGCTTTCGCGCGTCACCCCCTGGCGCGCCAGCAGGCGTTCGAACTGGGCGAAGCGTGCCAGCAAGGGATCCCGGGTCCGCTGCCAGGGCTTGAGCACCAGCAGCGTCATCACCCCGAGCACGCCCAATACCAGCAGCGCCAGGAGCAGCCCCAGCCGTTGCAATGAGCCCTCGCCGAGCAACCGCTTGAGCAATTCGCCCTGGGTATCCTCCTGGTAGTTGAGCACCCACCGCTGCCAGCCGTAGTTGATCCGGTCCCAGCCCAGACGCAGCTCATTGAGCCAGGCCAGGTTGCGATAGCGATTGGCGGCGAAGGGGTTGTCCGCGAGGAATTCATTGGCCGCGCCCTGGGCCGCCAGGGCCTCCTGCAAGCCGCGCTCGACCCGCTCGGGCGCCACCTGGGCAGTAGGATCGACGCTGATCCAGCCCCGCCCCGGCAGCCAGTACTCCACCCAGGCATGGGCATCGAATTGCTGCACCAGCAGATAGCCACCCGCGGCATTGAATTCGCCACCTTGGTAGCCCGCCACCACCCGCGCCGGGATACCTGCCACCCGCAAGGCGAAGGTCATGGCGCCGGCATAGTGGGCGCAGAAACCGCGACGGTTATCGAAGAGAAAGGCGTCGATGGCATCGACGCTGGCCGTGGGCGGCTGCAGGGTGTAGACGAAGGGCTGCTGGCGGAAGTAGGCCAGGATCGCCTGGGCCAGGGCTTCAGGGGTCGGAGCACGCGCCTTGAGCCCGGTCACCCAGGCGCGGGTGCGCGGTTCGCCGCCGCTGGGCAGCTGCAGCGCTCGGCGCTGGCTGGACGCGGACAGCCGCTCCGCCTCGCGGGTCGCCTGTGGCCAACTGGATACCCGATAGAGCAGCGCCTGGTCCACCGGACGGCGGCGCTGCAGATGGAAGTCGCTGGCCAGGCGCACGTCATGCTGATCGCTGCGCGCCACGTCCAAGCCATAGAGCCAGGGTCGACCGCTCGGCTCCATCACCACCTGATAGTCCAGCCGGGGTCCAACGGGCGTCCAGGCCGGCTCCGGACTCCAGGCCGTGTCGGGGTCGACCGACCAGCGCGCGCCGTCGAAGCGCTCGTAGGTGGTGGCGCGCCAGTAGAGGTCGCGCTGCGCCGGCCGCTCGCCGTCGAAGCTCACCCTGAACACCCGCTCGGCGGACTGCGACAGCTGGGCGATCTCCCCGGGCGCCATGCTGTCGCCCAGCCCGGTGCGCGCCTGGTCGCCCGGTTGCGGCAGCGACCACAGCGGACCGATACGGGGAAACACCAGGAACAGCAGCAGCATCAGGGGCACCGCCTGCAGCAGCAGCGTGCCGGCGACCCTGAGAGTCGCCAGCGGGCGGCTGGCCAGGGTGCTCTGCTGCAGCCCGATCAACGCCGCCACCAGGGCGGTCACCGGCAGCAGGCTGTAGAGCGCGGCGAGCAGGCCGTCCTCGAACAGGTAGGCGATCACCACGGAAAAGAAACCCAGGTAGATCACCACCAGGGCATCGCGGCGACTGTGCATCTCGATCAGCTTGAGGGCGAAGGTCACCAGCAGCAGCACGGCGCCGGCGTCCAGGCCGATGAAGGAGCCGCGCGACAGCCAGATGCCGCCCATGGTCAAAAGCAGCAGGCCGCCCTTTTCGATCCGCGTCGGCGCCCGCACCCTCATGCGAAACAGCAGCACCCGCCAGCCGGCGCAAAAGGCCCAGAGCAGCCCGACCCAGGGCGGCAGATGGGTGAGGTGCGGCAGGATCACCAGGGCCTGGGCCACTAGCAGCCAGATCAGGGCGATGCGCGGAATGGGTTGCGGCACGGCGCCACTCATGCCGGCCGCCCGAACAGGGCCAGAGCCTGCAGCGCCGCGTCGCGATGGCTTTCGCCGCTAGCCGGCGGCAGCTCTACCCCGGGCACCCTCAGGCCGAAGCGCAGTTGGCGGGCGCTGCAATCGAGCACCGCCTGGCACAGCCAGGACAGCCGCGTCTCGGTGTCGCCATCGAGCACGCTGAAATCCAGCCAGAGTTCGCTACCGGCCAGGGCGGTGAAGTCCTTGACCAGCAGGCCCTGGCCCCGGGAAAAGGCCTTCCAGTCCAGCCGCCGGCGCGAATCGCCCGGCTGATAGGGCCGCAGCCCCTGAAAGTCGTCGGCGCCCTGCCCCGTCTGGCGCTGGCCCTCTTCGCTTCCGGCAGCCTGGCCACTGCGCAGCGGCGTCGTGGTCGCCAGTGGCTGCGGGTAGACCAGGGCGCGTACATCCAGGTCCAGCCAGCTCCAGGCGACGAACAGGCCAAGGGGGAAACGGCTCTCCACCCGCAGTCGCCCGGGCCTCAGCCAGCCACGGCTCGGCGCCGGATGAAAGACCTGCAGGGCGACGCTCTCCCCCGCTGGTACGTCGCTGAGCATCAGCGGCTCGTTGCGCCAGCCCAGGGCGATCCCCTGGTGCGCGCGGCGATCGCTCTCCAAGCGCAGGCGAAAGCCGGCGGCCTCTCCGGCGAACACCGGGCTGGCGCCGCCACTGGCCAGTTGCAGGCCGGCCAGGTTGCGATAGGTGTGCAACATGGCCACCAGCGCCAGGGAAAACAGCAGGAAGGTCAGGCCATAGGCCAGGCTGTTCTGGTAGTTGATGCCGGCCAGCAGCATCAGCAGCAGGGCGATGGCGAAGGCGCCGCCCTGGCGGGTGGGCAGAATGAAGATGCGCCGCTGATCGAGGGTGATGCGCGTGGCCGGGGGAATCCGTCGGGCCAGCCAGCCGTCTCGATAGCGCTGCCAGGCGCCGCCGGTCACAGCGCCGGGACTTCGCGCAGCAGCCATTGCACCAGGGCGCCGCCACCGTGCCCGGCGGGATCGGCGATGTCGCGCAGCCGATGCCCGGCCACCGCTGGCAGCACCGTCTGGACATCCTCGGGCAGCACATGGTCACGGCCCGCCAGCAGCGCCCAAGCCCGCGCCGCGGCTAGCAGCGCCAGGCTGCCGCGGGGCGACAGGCCGAGGGCGAAGGAGGTCTGGGTGCGGGTGGCCTCCACCAGGCGCAGTACGTAGTCCACCACCGCCTCACTGGCATGGATGCGCGGCACCTCGGCCTGGATCAGCCGCAGCTGGGCGTGATCCAGCAGGGGCTCCAGCCGCGGCAGCTGGTCGCGTCCGGAGCCGCCGAGCAGCAGCGCCCGTTCCGCGGCGCGGCCGGGATAGCCGAGCGACAGCCGCATCAGGAAGCGATCGAGCTGGGATTCCGGCAGGGCGAAGGTGCCGCCCTGGGAGACCGGATTCTGGGTGGCGATGACGAAGAAGGGATCGGGCAAGGGCCGGGTGGCGCCCTCAATGGTCACCTGTCCCTCTTCCATGGCTTCCAGCAGCGCGCTCTGGCTCTTGGGCGTGGCGCGATTGATCTCGTCGGCCAGCAGCAACTCGGCGAACACCGGCCCGGGATGGAAGACGAACTGGCCGCTGTCGCGATCGAACACCGAGGTGCCGAGGATATCGCCGGGCAAGAGATCCGAGGTGAACTGGATACGCTGGAAGGACAGCCCCAACACCTTGGCCAGGGCATGGCTGAGGGTGGTCTTGCCCATGCCGGGCAGGTCTTCGATCAGCAGGTGCCCCCGTGCCAGCAGGCAGGCCAGCGCCAGCCTGACCTGGGTTTCCTTGCCCAACAAAACGCCGTCTACCGCCTTGAGACAGGCGTTCAACCTATCGTGCATACCCTGAGGTCTCTCGCCTTGCGCCGACGCGAGAAGGCGTCGGCCTGCAGAACGAGAATAGCAGCACCTTTTGCTGGCGACCGCTGCCCTGGAGGTTTACCGCTTATTTCAGGGTGGCGAGGATGTCTTCCACGGCGCGCGCCGGATCGGCGGCACGGGCGATGG
This sequence comes from Pseudomonas benzopyrenica, assembly GCF_036884265.1. Taxonomy (NCBI): domain Bacteria; kingdom Pseudomonadati; phylum Pseudomonadota; class Gammaproteobacteria; order Pseudomonadales; family Pseudomonadaceae; genus Pseudomonas; species Pseudomonas benzopyrenica. The sequence continues at coordinate 3,558,062 of NZ_CP145723.1, forward strand.
GTCGACCGATCACCAGGTAGTCGGAGCCGGCGTCCAGCGCCTCGCGTGGAGTCAGGATGCGGCGCTGGTCGTCCAGGGCGCTGCCGGCCGGGCGGATGCCGGGAGTGACCAGTTGCAGCGCCGGTTGCGCGGCCTTGAGCGCCGAGGCCTCCTGGGCCGAGCACACCAGGCCGTCCATTCCCGCGCGGGCGGCGAGGCCGGCCAGGCGCAAGACCTGCTCCTGGGGATCCACGTCCAGGCCGATGTCGGCCAGGTCCTCACGCTCCATGCTGGTCAGCACGGTGACACCGATCAGCAGCGGCTTGGGGCCCTGGAAGGCCTCCAGGGTCTCGCGACAGGCGGTCATCATGCGCAGGCCACCCGAGCAGTGGACATTGACCATCCAGACGCCCATTTCCGCCGCGGCCTTGACCGCCATGGCGGTGGTATTGGGGATGTCGTGGAATTTCAGGTCGAGGAAGACTTCGAAGCCACGCGTGCGCAGGGCTTCCACCACCCCGGCGGCGCTGGCGGTGAACAGCTCCTTGCCGACCTTGACCCGGCAGCTGGCGGGGTCGAGCCGGTCGGCCAGCGCCAGGGCAGCGGACGACGAAGGGAAATCCAGGGCGACGATGATGGGAGACGGGCAGGCGGACATGGGAGCTCTCGGCAAAACGGCAAAGGCCGGCATTTTCGCAGAAAAGCGCCGCGCCGGCACTTGGCCGCTGTCTGCATGCGCCCCCCTCCTTCAACTCGGCTTGAGCAATCGCTCGCGCAGCCAGTTGCCCGCCGGACCCAGCGGCCGCCGCCGCGACCAGACCACGTCCACCGCCACCCGTTGCGGCCAGCCCGGCACGGCCAGCTCCACCAGGCGGCCCTGGCCGAAGGTCGTCACCAGCCACAGCGGCAGCTCGGCCCAGCCGAAGCCCTGCACCGCCATGTCCAGCAGCAGCAGATAGTCCGGGGCCGACCAGCAGCGGCCACGGGTATCCGGCAGGCGGCTGACCTGCTGGGAGGCCTCGGTCACGGTGCTCAGACGGAGCAACCGGTAGGGTGCCAGGTCAGCCGGTGTGACCCGCTCCAGCGCGGCCAGCGGATGATCGGCAGCGACATAGAGGCCAAAGGTCACCAGGCCATCCAGGGTCGCCGCTTCGATATCCGCCGGATAGGGTGGCTGACCCGCCAGCAGGCCCAGGTCCGCCCGCCCCTGCACCAGGTTGAGCACATCGGCGTCCTCGGCGATCAGGCATTCGAATTCGAGATCCGGATAGCGCTGGTCCAGCTCCGTCAGCAGCGCCTCATACCGGGTGGGCTGATAGGTATCGGAGATCACCAGGGTCAGGCGTGGCTCCACCCCGGCCGCCAGCTGGGTGGCGCGATTGGCCAGGCGATCGTGAGCCGACAGCACGGCGCGGGCCTGGTCGAGCAGTTGCTCGCCGGCCGCCGTGAGCTGGGGATAGCGGCCCTGGCGATCGAACAGCAGCACACCCAGTTCGTCTTCCAGCCGGGCAATGCTCTCGCTGATACTGGACTGGCGCTTGCCCAGCACCCGCGCTGCCGCACTGAAGGAGCCTGCCGCAGCGGCCTCGACGAAGGCCTCCAGGGCTTCGGCATTGGGATACATATCGGCTCAGCCTATGGATACCATTTTGATCTCCCTAGCTTAACCGATGAGACTGAAGGCCTGTCCATCGTGGAGTCGTCTCATGTCCAGCCCGCTCACCCAGCGTCCCGCCAGCGCCCGCATCCTGCACGCCCTGCTGTTCGAGGGAATCGCGGTACTGCTTGCCACCCCAACCCTTGCCTGGCTGCTGGATCGGTCTCTAGGGCACATGGGCCTGCTCACCGCAGCCTTTTCCGCCATCGCCATGCTCTGGAACCTGGTGTTCAATCTGGGCTTTGATCGGCTGCAACAGCGCCTGGGCTTCACCCGTGGCCTGGGTGTACGGCTGCTTCACGCCCTCGGCTTCGAAGGTGGCTTGATCCTGGTGCTGGTGCCCCTGGCCGCCTGGTGGCTGTCCATCAGCCTGTGGCAGGCCCTCCTGCTGGACCTCGGACTGATCCTGTTCTTCCTGCCCTATACCTTGGCGTTCAACTGGCTCTACGACCTGGGTTATGCCGCCTGGCTGAAGCGTACGAACACGACTTGCCGGGCGCACTGATAAGCTCTCCCGTGGTCGAAACCTTACAGCCACTCAAGGAGAAGAAAGATGCCCTGGTATGCCTGGTTGATCCTGCTGATCGCCATCGGCTCGGTGGTCGGCAGCCTGCTCATGCTCAAGGACACGGCGCGCAAGGTGCCCTTGACCGACGAACAGAAAACCAAGATCCGGCAGCGCAATGCCGAGATGGATGCCAAGGAGGCCCAGGACCGCTAAGCGCACCCTGGCTCCCAGACAAGGCCCTGCCGCACCAGCGTGCCGCAGGGCCTTGCTTCGTCAGGACTCCAACGGCGCCTTGGTGTTGACGTACTCTGGCACCTGCGCCAGCGGCAGGCTGCGTACCTGCTCACGGGTCGGTCCCTGGCGTTTGGGTAGCGGGTCCAGGCGTTGCGGCTGACCGCTTTCCAGGGCGCGCTCGATGGCCGCCAGCACGCGCACGTCGCGCCAGCCCTCCTCCCCATCCATTTCCGGCTGCCGATCCTGCAGGATGCAATCGGAGAAATAGGCTGTCTCGCCGCCGAAGTGGTCCACCACCTGCGCCTTGAATTCCTCGGTCTCCCCGTCCACGGTCAGGCGATAGCTGATGGCGACGCCCTCACCGAAGCCAAAGCACGGCGAGGCCTCGATCTCGCCTTTGCGACCCACCAGCTGGAAACGCTCGGTATTAGGGCCGCTGAAGCTGACGGTAAAGCTCGCCAGCCGCTCTTCGGGGAAGCGCAGGGTCACGGCCACGGCATCCCAGGTCGTGACATCGCGCCCGGGTGTTTGCACGCCCACCGCACTGACTTCGATGGGTTCGTCGGCAAAGAGCGCTCGCACGGCATTGAGCGGATAGGGCCCCATGTCGGTGACCGGGCCGGCCCAGAAGCCGCTCTGCGCGCGGTGGTTGGCCGTATCGACCGGCTGGGCGAAGGTCGCGGTGAACAGGCGCGGATCGCCGATCTCGCCCTTGCGCACGCGCTCGATCATCTCCACCGTGCCCGGCTCACAGTGCAGGCGGTAGGCGATCATCAGCTTGGCTCCGGAGCGTTCTGCCGCGGCATTGATCGCCTGGCATTCTTCCTCGCTGATCGCCATGGGCTTTTCCAGCAGGACGTGAATGCCGGCGTCCAGCGCCGGTACGGCGAATTCCAGATGGCGGAAATTGGGCGTGGCCAAGTAAATGGCATCGATCTCGCCGGATGACAGCAGCGCCGGGAATTCTTCGTAGCTGTAGCTCTTGAGGCCGTACTTGGCGGCCAGGTCCCGCGCCTTGATGGGATCGCCGGTGACCAGGGCGGTCATCTCGGAATTGCCGGTCTGGCCGACCCCAGGCATGAAGGCGCCCTGGGAAATCCAGCCACCGCCTACTACCGCATAACGAATCTTGCCTGTCGCACTGGGCATGGAACGCTCCCGAATCCAGGCGGACGTTGTGTCCGCCACCTGAACTGTCGGCAAGCGTCGTGGCGAGTAAGTTCCGGACCGCTGTTCAACAACGGCAGGCCGCCCTCATCGGATTAACGGCGAAAGCGCAACTCGACTTCCGCGCCTTCGAAATCGTCACTGCGATCCCGGCTGATCACTCGACCGCCCAGTTCGAAACGACCAGGGTCGTCCTCCTTGCGAAACAGCTGCGGCAGCAGACCTGCTTCGGCCACGCTGTTTTCAACCCGTTTGGCAGCCCCGGGATGCGATCTCAAGGCCTGAGGCGTATCGGCCTCACTGGGTACGCTGAGGTCGAGCGGATGGGCCGGCGTCGGCGTGGCCTTGGGCACGGCAGGTTTCTTGAGTTGACTGTTCTTGGCCAGGTCCCGCTTTTTCGGCGGCGGCGCAGGCAGCACCAAGGCCTTGGCCGGGAGCGGATCCAGCCGATACGCGCGCAGATCGGCGGCAGTGGCGGGTGGCGCTTTGCTCACCGGCGACTGGGCCATCGGCGCAGGCGTTGGTGCGGAAGAGGTCTTGGCCGTCGTTGGCGGCGAATCATTGTCGCAACCCACCAGCAGCAGGGGCACTGCCAGCGCCATCATCGCCAGGTATTCACGCATGGGCCCACCACTCAAGGCATCGCGCCTGGACCGGAGCGGCAGACGCGACAGGAGTCAGTCACTACAACCGACCTTCCTGCCCGGCGGCGGGTTCCGAGGGCGCCGCTAGGCGGCCAGGGTTTCCTGGCAGAGCTGACGGGCGAGCAGTCCGAGGGTCATCAGCGCCCGCTGGGCATCACGCCCCCAGGGCAGCCCGCAATTGAGGCGGATGCAGTGGTTGAACTGGTCGGTGTTGCTGAAGATCATGCCCGGGGCGATGCTCACCCCCTGATCCAGGGCCCGCTGGTGCAACAGGCGGGTATCCACCCGCATCGGCAGGCTGACCCAAAGGATGAAGCCACCCTTGGGCCGACTCATCTGGGTACCCTCCGGGAAGTGCTCCTGGATCGCCAGCTGGAAGGCGGTCATGTTGCGCCGGTATTCCTGGCGAATGGCGCGCAGGTGGCGATCATAGCCACCGTTCTCCAGATAGGCCGAGACGCCCATCTGGGTCACGCTGCAAGCGGAATGGGTGGTAAAGGTCTGCAGCCGGCAGATGTCTTCCTGATAGGGTCCGGCCACCACCCAACCGATGCGCACCCCGGGTGAGAGGGTCTTGGAAAAGCTCGAGCAGTAGATGACGCGCCCCTGCTTGTCGAGAGCCTTGAGCGCCTTGGAGCCGCTCTCATAGGTCAGTTCGCCGTAGATGTCGTCCTCGACGATGGCGATGTTGCGCTCGGCCGCCAGCCTGAGCAGCTGCTTCTGCCGTGCCTCGGGCATGCTGCCACCCAGGGGATTGCTCAGGCGCGCGGTGACTACCAGGGCCTTGACCGGCCATTGGCTGGCCGCCAGTTGCAGCGCCTCGACGCTGAGCCCGGTCTCGGGGTCGCAGGGGATCTCGATCACCTTGAGACCGAGCACCTCGGCCAGTTGCAACAGGCCATAGTAGGACGGTGACTCGGTGGCGATCAGATCGCCCGGCTTGGTCAGCACCCGCAGCGACATCTGCAGGGCATCCACGCAGCCATGGGTGATCACCACCTCCTCCGGCCCCACCACCACCCCGGCATCGCGCAGACGGATCGCCACCTGACGGCGCAGGGGCTCGAAGCCCGGACTGTGCAGATAGGAGAAAGCCGCACGGGCCTGGAAGCGGGTGACCTTGGACAGTTGCTGGTGCAGCGCCCGCAGCGGCAGGTAATCGGTCTGGGGCACGGCCATGCCCAGGGGCACCACCCCTTCGCGCCGGGATTCGGCGAGGACCTGGCTGATGATGCCGGCGCGGGTCACCAGGCTCGGTCGCTCCACCGTGGCGATATCCGGCGTCGGCGCGGTCAGCGCCGGGGTCTGGTGCACATAGAAGCCCGACTGCGGTCGAGCGCGGATCAGCCCCTGGTCTTCCAGGGTGGCATAGGCCTGCAGGACGCTGGCGTGGCTCACGCCCAGCTGCTGGCTCAGCTTGCGCACCGACGGCACCCGCTCGCCGGGTTTGTAGACGCCCGTGCGGATATCGTTCGCCAACTGCTGGGCGATGCGCTGATAGAGCAACAGGTTGGTCATGGCGTCTTCCTGGACGAGAGCGGAACAGTAGCAGGCTATTCTGGAGGTATACCGGTACAGCTAGCCTCGACCTTACCGCTTCCCTTCCCGGGGCGGCAATGTCCAAAAACGACAAGGAACTGGCGCGCCCCTCCATGACGCCTGAGACTCTGCCGAGAGGCTTGCCGCGCCCATGAAAAAGCCCGCCAAAGGGCGGGCTCTTGGCTGACGCAAGGCCTCAGATGGCCTTTTCCAGCTCCGGGATCAATTCGAACAGATCGCCCACCAGGCCATAGTCGGCCACCTGGAAGATCGGCGCCTCCTCGTCCTTGTTGATCGCGACGATCACCTTGGAATCCTTCATGCCTGCCAGGTGCTGGATGGCACCGGAGATGCCGACGGCGATGTACAGCTGCGGCGCGACGATCTTGCCGGTCTGGCCGACCTGCATGTCGTTGGGCACGAAGCCGGCATCCACCGCGGCGCGCGAGGCACCTACCGCCGCGCCCAGCTTGTCAGCCAGGGCGTAGAGGATCTTGAAGTTGTCGCCGTTCTGCAGACCGCGGCCACCGGAGACCACCACCTTGGCGGCGCCCAGCTCGGGACGATCGGACTTGGCCAGCTCTTCGCCGACGAAGCTGGAAACACCAGCGTCCTTGACCAGGCTCACGGCTTCGATGGCGGCGGAACCACCTTCGGCGGCGACCGGGTCGAAACCGGTGGCGCGCACGGTGATCACCTTGACCGGGGCCGTGGAGCGCACGGTGGCGATGGCGTTACCGGCATAGATCGGCCGCTTGAAGGTGTCAGCGGATTCGACAGCGATGATCTCGGAGATCTGGTCGACGTCCAGCAGCGCGGCCACGCGCGGCAGGAAGTTCTTGCCATTGGTGCTGGCGGCGGCCAGCACGTGGCTGTAGTTGGCGGCCAGCTCGACCACCAGCGGCGCGACGTTTTCCGGCAGCTGATGGGCATAGGCGGCGTTGTCGGCCAGCAGCACCTTGCTGACGCCAGCGATCTTGGCGGCGGCCTCGGCGACCGGCTGGGCATTCTGGCCGGCGACCAGTACATGGATATCGCCGCCGATGGCCTGGGCCGCGGCCACGGTATTCAGGGTGGCGCCGAAGAGGCTGGCGTTGTCGTGGTCGGCAATGACGAGAATGGCCATCAGATCACCTTCGCTTCGTTCTTGAGTTTTTCGACCAGTTCGGCCACGGACTTGACCTTGATGCCTGCCTGGCGACCGGCCGGGGCTTCCACCTTGACCACCTCGTAGGAGGCGTTCACCGCCACGCCCAGGGCGTCCGGGGTCAGGGTTTCCAACGGCTTCTTCTTTGCCTTCATGATGTTGGGCAGCGAGGCGTAGCGCGGCTCGTTCAGGCGCAGGTCGGTGGTGACCACCGCCGGCAGCTTGAGCGATACCGTCTGCAGACCGCCATCGATCTCGCGGGTCACGTTGAGGCCGTCACCCGCCTGCTCCACCTTGGAGGCGAAGGTACCCTGGGCGAAGCCGGTCAGGGCGGCCAGCATCTGGCCGGTCTGGTTGTTGTCGCTGTCGATGGCCTGCTTGCCAAGGATCACCAGCTGCGGCTGTTCCTTGTCCACCACCGCCTTGAGCAGCTTGGCGGTGGTCAGCGACGACAGTTCGGCAGTGCCGGTATCGATCAGCACGGCGCGATCGGCGCCCAGTGCCAGGGCGGTACGCAGTTGCTCCTGCGCCTGGGCCGGACCCGCGGTCACGACCACGATCTCGCTGGCGATACCCTTTTCCTTCAGGCGCACCGCTTCTTCCACGGCGATCTCGCAGAAGGGGTTCATGGACATCTTGACGTTGGCCAGATCGACACCGCTCTGGTCGGCCTTGACGCGGACCTTGACGTTGTAGTCCACCACGCGTTTGACAGCTACGAGAACCTTCATGAATCCCTCGATTTATTCTGGTGAATAAACAGGACGCCAAGGCGGCCTTGCGTTGGACACGACCCCTGCCGATCCAACCTTGTTGCAAATCTTTCCTATGTTGACCTCCACGGCAGCAGGGGTCAACGCGACAGTCCGTCAGGGGCCAGTAACTCCCGAGTCTAACAGGCTTGCAGAAAATTTAAACAAACGTTTGAATGGGTGTCAGGGAGCACGCCGGATATAATGAAGTCTTTTGTTGCACCCCTACATAAATAACCAGATCGTGAGTTTTGCCTGAGGAGAGTGAGCCGTGGAACGCGAATACATGGAATTCGACGTGGTGATCGTCGGGGCCGGCCCCGCGGGCCTGTCCGCGGCCTGTCGCCTCAAGCAGCAGGCCGCCGAAAACGGCCAGGAAATCAGTGTGTGCGTGGTCGAGAAAGGCTCCGAGGTCGGTGCCCACATTCTCTCCGGCGCCGTCTTCGAACCCCGTGCCCTGGACGAGCTCTTTCCCAACTGGAAAGAGCTGGGCGCGCCGCTCAACACCCCGGTCAAGCGTGACGACATCTACCTGCTCAAGGACGATCGCCAGGCGACCAAGGTGCCGAATTTCTTCGTGCCCAAGCCCATGCACAACGAAGGCAACTACATCATCTCGCTGGGCAACCTCTGCCGCTGGCTGGGTCAGCAGGCCGAGGCCCTGGGCGTGGAGATTTATCCGGGCTTCGCTGCCCAGGAACCGCTGATTGATGACCAGGGCGTGGTGCGCGGCATCATCACCGGTGACCTGGGCGTGGATCGCGAAGGCCAGCCCAAGGATGGCGTCTACACCCCCGGCATGGAGCTGCGCGGCAAGTACACCCTGTTCGCCGAAGGCTGCCGTGGCCATCTGGGCAAGCAGCTCGGCCAGAGATTCAAGCTTGGCGAAGGTGCCGATCCGCAGCACTACGGCATCGGCATCAAGGAGCTGTGGGAGATCGATCCGGCCAAGCACGAGCAGGGCCTGGTGATCCATACCTCTGGCTGGCCGCTGGACAAGGAGAATCCGGGTGGTTCCTTCCTCTATCACCTGGAAGACAACCAGGTGGTGGTCGGTTTGATCGTCGACTTGGCCTACAGCAATCCGCACCTCTCGCCCTACGACGAATTCCAGCGCTACAAGCACCACCCGGTGGTGGCCCAGTACCTGGAAGGCGGCAAGCGCGTCTCCTATGGCGCCCGTGCCCTGGTCAAGGGTGGCCTGAATTCCCTGCCGAAGATGGTCTTTCCCGGTGGCGCCCTGATCGGTTGCGACCTGGGCACCCTCAACCCGGCCAAGATCAAGGGCAGCCACACCGCCATGAAGTCCGGCATGCTCGCCGCCGACGCCATCGTCGCCGCCCTGGCGGCCGGTCGCGAGGGTGACGAACTCCAGGGTTACGTGGATGGCTTCAAGGGCAGCTGGGTGCAGGAAGAACTCCATGCCAGCCGCAACTTCGGTCCGGCCATGCACAAGTTCGGTCCGCTGCTGGGCCCGGCCTTCGCCTTCGTCGAGCACAACCTGCTGGGTGGCGCCCTGCCCTTCACCCTGCACGACCGGCGCATGGACCACACCTGCCTGAAGAAGGCCGACGAGGCGCCACGCATCAGCTATCCCAAGCCGGATGGCAAGCTGAGCTTCGACAAGCTGTCCTCGGTGTTCCTCTCCAACACCAACCACGAGGAAGACCAGCCGGTTCACCTGAAGCTCAAGGACCCGTCGATTCCCATCGCGCAGAATCTGCCGTTGTACGACGAACCGGCGCAGCGCTATTGCCCGGCCGGGGTCTACGAGGTGGTCCGCGATGGCGGCGAGCCGCGCTTCCAGATCAATGCCCAGAACTGCGTCCACTGCAAGACCTGCGACATCAAAGATCCGGCGCAGAACATCACCTGGGTGGCACCGGAAGGCAGCGGCGGTCCCAACTACCCCAACATGTAAGCGTAAAAAAGGGCCCTTCGGGCCCTTTCTCTATTCAGCGGGCGCGACAGGAAAGAAGCTGCCGCGACTCCAGAGGCCGAGCCAGGCCCGGCCCTCGTGGGTGCCCTCCTCGACCTTCTCCATCAACCGGTAGAACACCGCCCGATTGAGCCGCGCGTCCAGCCCGCCACGCACCCGTACATAGGGTGCCGGCTGGTCATCCTGTTCTTCGAAGCGCAGCGGATGCTCGGCAGCGACGGCGACCCTGTCGCCCACGTTGGTGACCAGATCCAGGGCCTGCGCCTTGCCACTGCCACTCCACTCGACGTCCACGGCCAGGAAGGGCACGTCATCCACCTGGATGCCCACGCATTCCACGGGCGTCACCAGCACATAGCGCTCGGGATCGCGGCGCAGGATGGTGGAGAAGAGTCGTACCATGGCCGGGCGGGTGATGGGCGTGCCCTGGTGATACCAGGTGCCGTCCCGGGCGATGCGCATGTCGATGTCGCCGCAGAAGGGCGGATGCCAGAGGTCCACGGGCGGCAGACTGCCCTCTTCGCCCGCTGGCAGTTGCGCCAACAGGTTGCGCGTCACATCGGCCTGGCTCACGTCTCTCTCCACTAGCGACTGCCCAACCCCAGCAGGCGTTGGGCGTATTGATTGAGCGCCGGTCCGAGCAGGTCTTCCGGGCGCTCGTCATAGAACGTCAGGAAACCGCCACGACTACGGATCCGCGCGGTGTCCACCAGGCGGAAGGTAGCGGTCTCCACCAGCATCATCTGCACGACGCTGCGATCGCGACCGACCCGCCCGATATCGTCCTGATCTTCCCACTCCTCCCAGGTGCCGATGCGATCGTCTGCGCCGGCGAAGCGGGTATAGAGCACATAGTGGGCGCCCAGTTGCCGGGCCTTGGCCATGGCTTCATCGAAGCCCTCGGGCTTGTCCGCGCGCCTTACCCGCGGGAAAAACTCCACGAAGCCCTTGAAGGCCTCTTCGGCTACCACATTGGGTCGAGCATAAGGATGGCCGATGGGTACGAAGGCGCCCTGGGCTATGTAGATATAGGAGTCGGCCTGCAAGCGAAAGTTGTTCAGCCGCTGGGTCTTGCTGTAGTCGAGCAGCCCCGCGTCGCGGAGGTGGTACTCGACACCGGACGCCATGTCGCTGACGTTCATGCAGCCACCCAGGCAGGCCAGCAGCACGGAAATGAAGAGAAAACGCAGTTTGACCATGAAAAGCAGACCCCTGTCCGGCGCCAAGTTGTCGTCGATACAGGGGCCTTAGCAGCTTTCGCGCCAGCTCCAGGCGCAACGGGTGAATCAGCCGCCGATGATCTTCATGACGGTCACGCCGCCCGAGAAGGCCACATCCTGCTTGTCGCCCAAGGCCTTGACCAGCAACCGCTGCAACGCCGGCAGGGCCAGATGACGCGGCTTGTCCAGCAGATCGCCGACATAGTGGCGGTTGCTTGACGACAGGCAGCCATGCAGCCAGCCGGTGGACGATAGGCGCAGCCGCGAGCAGGTCCGGCAGAAGGGCACGCTTTCATTGGCAATGATGCCGAAGTGACCGCCCGACTCGACGCGATAGCGCAGCGCGGTGGAATCCACCGGCGCATCGGCCTGCACATAGGCATGGCGCGAACCGATGATCTCCAGCAATTCGGCCAGGGGCACCAGCTGGTTATTGAAGGTCGCGGGATTCTTGGCCAGGTGCCCCATGCGCATCAGCTCGATGAATCTGAGCTCGAAACCGCGCTCCAGGCAGTAGTCCAGCAACGGCAGCACCTGGTCGAGATTCTGGCCACGCAGGGGCACCATGTTGAGCTTGATCTTGAGTCCGGCAGCACGCGCCGCTTCGAGTCCGGCTAGCACCGTGGCCAGGTCACCACCGCGCGCCAGACGGGGAAAGGCCTCGGCGTCGAGGGTATCGAGCGAGACGTTGAGGCGCCGGATGCCGTGATCGATGAGGAAATCCAGCTTTCGTGGCAGCAGCTGACCATTGGTGGTCAGGCTGATGTCCTTGAGACCGAGCTGGGAGACACGGGCGAGAAAGGGCTCCAGCCGCGGCGTGACCAGGGGTTCGCCCCCGGTGATGCGCAGCCGTTCGATACCGGCGGCATCGATGAGGTATTCCACGCCCCGGGCCATGGTCTCGGCACTGAGTTCGTCCTGCGCCGCTACGAGCCGCTTGCCGTTGGGCACGCAGTACGTACAGGCATAGTTGCAGGCCGCCGTGAGGCTGATCCGCAAGTTGCGAAACGCCCTACCCTGGCGGTCGACGATCATCTTGGGGGTACTCCACTAGAACAAGAGAAAAGGGATGACGCGGCATCCCTTGCCTCTATCGGACCCTAGGATCGGACAGGCGTTTCGACGTCTCGCTTGCGCCGGTTGCCCATGCGCACGCCGATCTCCATGAGGAACTGGAAGAAACCTTCCTGATCCTCCAGCACGTCGCGCCAGAACGGCGAATGGTAAAGGGCCACGGCCCCGTGCACCAGCGCCCAGGCGGCGCAGTAATGGAAATAGGGCGGGACGTCCTCGAGCTTGCCTTCGTCGATCCGACCTTCGATCAGGCTGGTCAGCCGCTGGAAATTGGAGGTGCGGATGCTGTGCAGCTGCTCGACCAGTTCGGGCACCTGACGCGTCTTGACCACCTTTTCCTCGAGTCGATCGAACAGGCGATAGCGCTGCGGATCGCTCATGCGGAATTCGAAATAGGCGCGGGAGAGCGCTTCGCGATCCCGGGCGACGTTGTCCGACTGGAACAGCTCGGCCAGGTCCCGCTCGTAATCCAGCATCAGGCGCAGATAGATCTCGGCCTTGGAATTGAAGTGCTTGTAGATGGTGCCTTTGCCGATACCGACCGCCTCGGCGATCATCTCGACGGTAACGCTGTCTTCTCCTTCGGAGAGAAACAATTGCAGAGCGGTATCGAGGATTTCCTGTTCGCGGCGACGGAACTCGCGGACTTTGCGGGATTCTTTCTGCATGGCAGCCCACTTGTTGTTTTGAAAAGGGATAGGGCCTTCGAATCGCCAGTTGCCCCTCGGCATACCGGCACTTCGTCACACCTTGGGCGAGCTCCACCGAAAGCATCGGTGAACCGCGCGGGCGCGCCCCTTATTATGCCCCATCACACCCAGATTGTACGGATCGAGTCAATGTCTTCCTGGAAGCACGAATTCCCTCAGGCCTACGCCATGAGATACCTCAACCACGCGGCCGTGGCCCCGTGGCCCAAGCGCGCCGCGCAGGCCGTCACTGAATTCGCCGCCGAGAACTGCCAGTATGGTGCGCGCAACTATCCGACCTGGCTGGTCCTGGAGCAGCGCCTACGCGATCGCCTGACCCGCCTGCTCAATGCGCCTTCCAGCAGCGACATCGCCCTGGTGAAGAACACCTCCGAGGCCCTCTCCTTCGTGGCCTTTGGCCTGGATTGGCAAAGTGGCGACCAGGTGGTGATCAGCGACGAGGAGTTCCCCTCCAATCGGGTGGTCTGGGAAGCCCTGGCACGCTTTGGCGTCGAGGTGGTGGAAGTCAGCCTGGGTGACACCCCCGAGGCCAATCTGCTGGCCGCCTGCGGTCCGCGCACCCGACTCATGGCCATCAGCGCCGTGCAGTACGCCAGTGGCCTGCGCCTGGACCTGCCCCAGCTGGGCCAGGGCTGCGAGGCCAAGGGCGTGCTGCTGTGCGTCGACGCCATCCAGCAACTGGGCGCCCTGCCCTTCGATGCCCAGGCCTGCAACTGCGCCTTCGCCATGGCCGACGGCCACAAGTGGATGCTCGGCCCGGAAGGCCTGGGGGTGTTCTACTGCCGCGCCGATCTGCGCGAGCAATTGAAACTGCACGAATACGGCTGGCACATGCTGGACAACGCCGGCGACTACAGCCAGCGCGAATGGCAACCGGCCAAGACGGCAATGCGCTTCGAGTGCGGCAGCCCCAACATGCTGGGTGCCGTAGCCCTGGAGGCGAGTCTGTCACTGCTGGAAGATGCCGGCATGGAGCAGGTCGGCAAGGACTTGCTGGCGCGGATCGAGCTGCTCGACAGCCATATCCGTCGCCTGCCCGGCGCGATCCTGCATTCGCCGGTCAATGCCGAGCGCCGCTCAGGCATCCTCACCTTCTCGCTCGAAGGCTGGGACAACCGCCAACTATTCGAACGCCTCAAGACCGCCGACGTGGTCTGCGCCCAGCGAGGTCCGGGCATTCGCCTATCGCCGCACTTCTATACCAGCGAGCACGTGCTGGAGCAGACCCTGGATCTGGTGGGGGCGCTGGCGCGCTTCTAATGGTCGAAAGGCACGGGATAGCCAGTGTTGGGGCAGCGCTATTCCAAAACTGTTTAAAAAACGTCCAATCCCGACTGGACCTTTCCCCGAGCTGGCCAATACTCAAGTGACTGGCCGCGTCGACCCCCGCGGCGCGGGCCAGGGAGGCGGTTCTCTGTCTTGGCGATCCGCTGGTCCGGCCCGGGTATCCCAGGATACCCGGGCCATTTTTTTGCCTAGAGGGCAGCGCGAGGAAACAGCCGGCGGAAGTTGGCGGTGGTCTGCTCGGCAAGGGTTGCCAAGCTCACCCCTCGCACGTCGGCCAGGCATTGGGCGACCTCGACCACGAATTGCGGCAGATTGGCCTTGCCGCGGTGGGGTACCGGGGCCAGATAGGGCGAATCGGTTTCCACCAGCAGGCGATCGGCCGGCACCTGGCGAGCGACGTCGCGCAGCTCGGCGGCATTGCGAAAGGTCAGGATGCCGGAAAAGGAGATGTAGAAGCCCAGGTCCAGAGCGGCCTTGGCCGTTGCCCAGTCCTCGGTGAAGCAGTGCAGCACCCCGGCGCCCGGCAGGTCGGCGGCGCCCAGCATCGCCAGGGTGTCGGCGCGCGCTTCCCGGGTATGGATCACCAGGGGCAGCGCCGTGCGGCGGGCCGCTTCGAGGTGCAGGGCGAAGGACTGCTGCTGGATCTCGGCGGTGTCGGGCTGGTAGTGATAGTCGAGGCCGGTCTCGCCGATGGCGGCGACGCGCGGATGGGCCAGCCGCTCCAGCAGCCAGTCGAGATCGATGGCGCTGCCCTGGGCGGCATCCAGCGGGTGAATGCCCACCGCGCAGTGGACATCGGCATAGCGTTCGGCCAGGGCCTGCACCGTGGGCGCGTTGCCGGCATCGACGCCGATGCAGAGGAACTGGCTGACGCCCCGAGCGCGCGCAGCATCCAGCGCTGCATCCAGGGAGCCGTCATGAAGGGAAAGATCGAGTCGATCCAGGTGACAGTGGGAGTCGACGAAGTGCACGAGAAATAGCCTTGAATCAGGAGAGGCCCCGCCCCGAGCGGGACGGCGACAGTCTCACATGGTATGGGTGGGACGGTCCGACTTCAGCGAGCCGGCCAGATAGGTTTCGATCTTGTTGCGCGCGGTATTGTCGCCTTCGTTGAACTGCACGCCGACTCCGGCGGCTTTATTGCCCTGGGCGCCCTTAGGGGTGATCCAAACCACCTTGCCGGCAACCGGAATCTTGTCCGGCTCGTCCATCAGGTTGAGCAGCATGAAGACCTCGTCACCCAGCTTGTAGGTCTTGCCCGTGGGAATGAACAGGCCACCGTTGCGGATGAAGGGCATGTAGGCGGCATAGAGCACCGACTTGTCCTTGATGGTGAGGGACAGGATGCCATTACGGGGGCCCAGGTTCTGCGGCAAACTCATGAGATTCTCTCGAGACAGGCAAGACGAACGCGCGGATCGCTAGCGTCCGGGCACCAGGCCGGCCCAGCGGATCAACAGCGATTCCAGCAACAATACGCGGTTGAGGTTGGCTTTGCCCAGCACCTTCTGCCGCTCGGCATGCAGCCATTCCTGCAGGGCCAGCACCTCGTGCGGCACGCTCTTCTCAGCCAGGTAACCCAGCACCTTGGCCATGTCCGGCGCGGCTTCGGCATCGGCGCCACCCCACTGCTGACGCAGCACGCCATGGGTCCATTCGCAGAACCAGTCGAGCAGCAGCGGCAGGGGTACGGCGTTCCAGCTCTCGGCCAGTTGACTGGGTGCTGCCTGGCGCTTGAGCAGGCGCTTCACCCCTTCCACCACCAGGGCCCGGCGGGCGAGCACGTCCTCGCCGTGCAGGCGCAGGGCCGCCAGCGGCGAGCCGCCGGCCAGCACCAGCAACTGGATGCGGATCTCTTCCTCAAGGTCCGGCAGGCGCTCGCCCAGCCAGGCGAGACTCTCAGCGCGCGAGGGCACCGGACAGGCCTGCTGCACGCAGCGGCTGCGCACGGTGGGCAGCAGGCGACTCGGCTGGTGACTCACCAGCAGCAGCACGGTAGCACCCGAGGGCTCTTCCAGACTTTTGAGCAGGGCATTGGCGGCATTGAGGTTCATCGCCTCGACCGGCTCCAGCAGGATCAGCTTACGCCCACCCAGCTGGGCGGTCTGGGAGACGAAGTCCACCAGGCCGCGGATCTGATCGACACGGATAGGCTTCTCGGCCTCTTCCGGCTGGATCACGCAATAATCGGGATGCGTCCCTGCCCTCAGGAGCAAGCACGCCTTGCACTGGCCGCAGGCGGCATCGCCTTGGGGCGCCTGGCAGAGCAGCAAAGCGGCCAGGCGCTCGGCCAGGTCGCGCTTGCCGATGCCGCGGGGACCATGCAGCAGATAGGCATGAGCATGCTGCCGCCGGGACGAGATCCGCGCCCAGAGCGCCTGCTGCCAGGGATAGACGTCAGCCACCTAGCGTCGGCTCCAGGGTGGCGACCAAGGCGCGCAGCTCCGCCTGTACCTCGGCCAGGCTGCGCGAGGCATCGATCAGACGATAACGCGCCGGCACGGCCTGGGCGCGGTCCAGATAGGTCTGGCGCACCGCTTCGAAAAAGGCGCACTGCTCCTGCTCGAATCTGTCCAGGACACCACGGCGGGCCGCCCGGGCCAGGCCGATCTTCACCGGCAGATCGAATACCAGGGTCAGGTCGGGTTGCAGATCGCCCAGCACGAAGGCTTCCAGCGTGGCGATGCGCTCCACGGGGACACCGCGACCGCCGCCCTGGTAGGCATAGGTCGCATCGACGAAGCGATCACAGAGCACCAGGGCACCCCGCGCCAGGGCGGGCCGGACGACCTGGGCCAGATGCTGGGCGCGGGCGGCGAACATCAGCAGCAATTCGGTATCCACGGCCATGGGCTCGGCGGCCGGCGCCAGCAGGATCTCGCGGATCCGCTCGGCCAGCGGCGTGCCACCCGGCTCGCGGGTCAGCACCACTTCACGCCCACTGGCGCCGAGGAGTTCGGCGAGATAGTCGCGGTTGGTGCTCTTGCCCGCGCCCTCGGGGCCTTCGAGGGTGATGAACAGGCCGTTTGCCGTCATGGGGTTTCCTTGGTTTCGGGCGTCTGCGGAGCGGGACTGGAGCGATAGTCGGAGCGCCGCTTGAGCTGGAAGTCGCGGACCGCCTGATTGTGCGCCTCCAGGTCCTTGGAAAAGACATGGCTACCATCGCCGCGGGCGACGAAATACAGGCTGTCGCCGTCCTTGGGATGCAGCGCCGCATGGATGGCTTCGCGTCCCGGCATGGCGATCGGCGTCGGCGGCAATCCCGCGTTGAGATAGGTGTTGTAGGGCGAAGGCTCGCGCAGATCGGCGCGGGTGATCCGGCCGTTGTAGCGCTCGCCCATGCCGTAGATCACCGTGGGATCGGTCTGCAGCAGCATGCCGGCCGCCAGGCGCCGGACGAAGACGCCGGCGATCTCGTCGCGCTCCTCGGGCACGCCGGTCTCCTTCTCCACCAGCGACGCCATGATCAGGGCCTGGTAGGCGTCCTTGTAGGGCACTGCGGGATCGCGCGCCTGCCATTCCTGGTCGAGCACCGCCTGCAGGCGCTGATTGGCCTGGCGCAACAGATCCGACTCGCGCTGGCCCTTCACATAGCGATAGGTATCGGGAAAGAAGCGCCCCTCGGGATGCTGGCCCTCCAGCCCCAGGCGTTTCATCAGGGCGGCATCGTCCAGCTCGGCGGTATCGTGTTCGAGCTTGGGCTGCCGCGCCAGGGCAGCGCGCACCTGCCGGAAATTCCAGCCTTCCACCAGGGTGAGGCCGTACTGCACCACCTCGCCCTTGCGCCAGAGGCCGAACAGCTGCTCCACGGTCATGCCTGGGGTCAGGCGGTATTCACCGCTATGCAGCGTCTGCCCGGCCAGATTGAAGCGCCAGTACAGGCGTAGCCAGAAGGCGCCGTCGAGCACCCCCTGCTCTTCCAGGCGCAGCAGACTGCCGCCTGGGGTCGCCCCCTTGGGGATCTCGATCAGTTGCTCGCCGTCGACCTTCAGCGGCTGAATCAGCGCTTGGTGCTGGCGCCAACCGGCCAGGACCAGCAGCAGGCCGCCAGTGGCCAGCAGCGCCGTAAGCAGAGCTCTCGCCTTGCGCATCGGCTATTCCAGAATCTCGTTTATCGAACCTTGCAGTTTACGGGTCACCGGTCCCACGGACCAGTTCGCGGCTGCGTACCGGCGCACGGGCCAGATACCATATTGGCTGTTGCAGAGGAAAACTTCGTCGGCACCGAGCAGGTCATCCAGCGACAGCGATAGCACCTCGGTCGGGATGCCCTCCGCGGCGGCGATGTCGAGCAGCAGGCCACGCATCACGCCGGCCACGCCACAATCATCGAGCGCGGGGGTCAGCAGCCGCCCCGCGCGAACCAGGAACAGATTGCTGAATACCCCTTCGATCGGCCTGCCGTCCTGAGCCAGCATCAGGCCTTCGGCATACTCGGTGCTACTCCACTCCCCACGCGCCAGCACCTGTTCGAGTCGATTCAGGTGCTTGAGTCCGGCCAGCAGCGGCTGGTGCGCCAGGCGTGTGGTGCATGGATAGAGGGCGATGCCCTCGGTGGCATGGACTGCCGGATAGGCCGGTGCCGGGGAGCCCAGCAACAGCCGTCGCACCTCGGGCTCGGCCGGCGGAGCATAACCGCGCAGGCCATCACCACGGGTGAGCAGCAGCTTGGCGACGCCCTCTCCCAGCAGCGTCGCATAGGCGCGGATCTCGGCGTCCAGCTGCGCGATGTCGCCGGAAATACGCAGCCGCTGGCAACCCGTGGCCAGCCGCTGCAGGTGACGGTCCAACAGACGTGGCTGGCCCCGGCGTACCGCGATGGTCTCGAACAGCCCATCGCCATAGGCCAGACCCCGGTCGCGTTGCAGACCGGGATCCAGCGGTTGGCCGTTGAGCCAGTCCTGGATCAAGCGTCGAAGCGCCGGAACACCAGACTGCCGTTGGTACCACCAAAGCCGAACGAATTGGACAGGGCCACTTCGATGGGCCGCTGCCGCGCCTCGTGAGGCACGAAATCCAGATCGCAGCCGTCGCTGGGATGGTCCAGGTTGATGGTGGGCGGCGCCACCTGATCGCGCAGGGCGAGTACCGTGAAGATGGCCTCCACCGCACCCGCGGCACCCAGCAGGTGACCGGTCATGGACTTGGTGGAGCTCACGCTCAGACGCTTGGCCTGTTCGCCGAACACCTGCTTGAGGGCAGCTACTTCAGCCAGGTCGCCGGCTGGCGTGGAGGTGCCATGGGCGTTGACGTAGTCGACCGCTTCCGGCGCGATGCCGGCGTCCTTGAGGGTCGCTCTCATGCAACGAGCGGCACCCGCGCCGTCTTCCGGCGGTGCGGTCATGTGGAAGGCGTCCGCGCTCATGCCGAAACCGATCAGCTCGGCATAGATGCGGGCGCCCCGCGCCTTGGCGTGCTCGTACTCTTCCAGCACCAGGGCGCCGGCGCCATCGGACAGCACGAAGCCATCACGGTCGCGATCCCAGGGCCGGCTGGCGCGGGTCGGATCGTCGTTGCGGGTCGACAGGGCACGCGCCGCGCCGAAGCCACCCAGACCCAAACCCGAGGTCGCCATCTCCGAACCGCCGGCGACCATGACATCGGCCTCGTCGTAGGCGATGTTGCGCGCCGCCATGCCGATGCAATGCGTCGCCGTGGTGCAGGCGGTGGCGATGGCATAGTTGGGACCCTGCAGACCCAGATGGATCGACAGGAAACCGGACACCATGTTGATGATGGAGCCCGGGACGAAAAAGGGGGAAATACGGCGTGGACCCTGGGCGAGCAGCGACTGGCAATTCGCCTCGATATTGGTCAGTCCACCGATGCCGGAACCCATGGCGACACCCATGCGCTCGCGATTGCCATCGTTGACCTCGATACCGCTGTCACGCATGGCCTGGAAGCTGGCAGCGAGACCGTATTGGATGAACAGATCCAGCTTGCGGGCTTCCTTCGCGGACAGGTACTGCTCCACGTCGAATCCCTTGACCGATCCGCCGATCCGCGTGCTGAAGGCAGAGACGTCCATATGCTCGATCGGCGCGATACCGCTGCGACCGGCCAGGATGCCTTCCCAGCTGCTCGCCACATCGGCGCCAAGCGGCGATACCATGCCCATACCCGTGATCACGACACGTCTACGCGACACACCCAACTCCTCTTGTCCTTCCGGGGCGGCCACCCCTCTTAAAAAAAGCCGATTCCAGCGATCTTGACCTTGGACCTAAAGAAAAGCCGCACGCCCTACAGGACGTGCGGCTTCTTGTGTCCGAAACTGGCGACTACTTATTGCTGGTGAGCAACGATGTAGTCGATAGCTTCCTGGACGGTGGTGATCTTCTCAGCCTGCTCGTCCGGGATTTCGGTCTCGAATTCCTCTTCCAGAGCCATCACCAGTTCGACGGTGTCAAGGGAGTCGGCGCCCAGATCCTCGACGAAGGAAGCGCTGTTGGTAACTTCCTCTTCCTTCACGCCGAGCTGCTCAGCGACGATCTTCTTAACGCGTTCTTCGATGGTGCTCATACCGTGTTCTCACTCCTAAAGGAAAAATCCGCACAACGGATTGCGCGTAAGTGTATAGAAAGGGATTTCCGTATTTCAAGCTGACGCGACATCAAGACGTATGCACGGCCATTGCTGGTCCGACAGTTTACCAGCTTAGCGCAATAGCCGCGCGGGGGTAACGCCGGTCAGCTCATGTACATTCCGCCGTTCACGGGGATCGTGGCGCCGGTCACATAGGCCGCGCCCTCGCCGGCCAGGAAGCCGACCACCTTGGCGATCTCGTCGGCCTGGCCGAGGCGGCCGGCCGGGATCTGGGTCAGCAGCGCGGTGCGCTGGGCTTCCGGCAGTTCACGGGTCATGTCGGTATCGATGAAGCCAGGCGCAACGGCGTTGACGGTGATATTGCGCGAACCCACCTCGCGAGCCAGCGCCCGGGTGAAGCCCTCGAGACCGGCCTTGGCGGCGGCGTAGTTGGCTTGGCCGGCATTGCCCATGGCTCCCACCACCGAGCCGATGCTGACGATGCGACCCCAGCGCCCCTTGGTCATGCCCTTGAGCACAGCCTTGGACAGGCGGAACAGGCTGTTGAGGTTGGTATCGATCACGTCGAACCACTCGTCGTCCTTCATCCGCAGCATCAGGTTGTCGCGGGTGATGCCGGCGTTGTTGACCAGGATCGACGGGGCGCCGAATTGTGCCTGGACCTGCTCGAGGGCAGCCGCGACGGAGGCGTTGTCGGAGACGTTGAGCACCAGACCGGTGCCTTCGATACCGTTGGCCTTGAGCGACTCGGCGATGCGCTGGGCGCCCGCCTCACTGGTCGCGGTGCCGATCACAGTGGCGCCCAGGCGGCCCAGTTCCAGGGCGATGGCTTGACCGATACCACGGGTGGCGCCCGTGACCAGGGCGACCTTACCTTGCAGACTCATCTCGTTTCCTCGATTCAAAAAGCCGCGCGCGCGGCGGCGAAGGCGTCGGGGGTGTCCAGGGCCAGCGTTTCCACGCCCTTGACGCATCTCTTGTTCAGACCGGCCAGCACCTTGCCGGGGCCGCACTCCACCAGGTGGGTGACGCCCTGGGCAGCCAGGTACTGTACGGATTCGACCCAGCGCACCGGACTGTAGAGCTGGGCCAGCAGATCCTGCTGGAGGCTGTCCAGGTCGGTGTTGACGCCGGCATTGACGTTTTGCACCACCGGAATCTCCGGCTGGCTCCAGGTGCAGCCGCGTACGTCCTCGGCGAACCGCTCGGCCGCCGGGCGCATCAGCTCGCAGTGGGACGGCACGCTGACCGGCAGGGCCACGGCGCGCTTGGCACCCAGCGCCTTGCAGGCCTCGATGGCGCGCGCTACCGCGGCGGCGGCACCGGCGATCACCACCTGACCCGGGGCATTGAAATTGACTGCGCTCACGACCTCGCCCTGGGCGGCTTCGGCACAGGCGGCCAGCACCTGGGCATCTTCCAGACCCAGGATGGCGGCCATGCCACCCTGCCCGGCCGGCACGGCCTGCTGCATCAGCTCACCGCGACGCGCCACCAGGCGTACCGCCTCGGCGAACGGCAGGCTGCCCGCGGCGACCAGCGCCGAATATTCGCCCAGGCTGTGACCGGCGACATAGGCCGGCTTGGTGCCGCCTTCGGCCAGCCACAGACGCCATAACGCGATGGAGGCGGTCAGGATGGCGGGCTGGGTACGGTCGGTCTGGTTGAGCGACTCCTGGGGGCCCTGCTGGGTCAGCGCCCAGAGGTCGTAGCCGAGGACGGCGGAGGCTTCGGCGAAGGTTTCGCCGATCAGCGCATGGTGCGTGGCCAACTCACCCAGCATGCCCAGGGCCTGGGAACCCTGACCGGGAAAGACGAAAGCGAGAGAGGCGGACATAGGCAGGTCTCTTGTAGGTCCATTGCTGGCGAAACCGCGATTCCGCCACTGACAGACTGAGATGTCGGTGTTGACCGGTCGGTCACACCGCTTTCAGAGCCGCCAAGTTTAACCGGATACGGCCAGGCAGATCAGTCTCCACGTCGCGCAGAGCGCGCTCGATGGCCTGAACGAGACCGACTTCGCCTGCCGCGCCATGGCTCTTCACCACCACCGCGTTCAAGCCGAGAAAGCTCGCGCCATTGCGCAGCTCCGGATTCCAATGACGGAAACGGCGGGCCAGCCAGGGTTGCAGCAACCGACGTTCGAGCCAGGAGGCCGTGCCGCTGCGCTCGACCAGCAGGCGCAGCAGCGCCTCGCCGGACTTGAGCACGGCGTTGCCGGTGAAGCCATCGCAGACCACCACGTCGGCTGCGGCGGCATAGAGATCGCTGCCTTCGACGAAGCCGATGAAATCGAAGGCCTGACTCTGAGCGAGGCGCCGGGCGGCGTCCTGAATCACCGGCGTGCCCTTGCCCGGTTCGCGCCCGACGTTCAGTAGCGCGACCCTTGGCCGCACCAGACCCCGCGCCTGGGCCGCCCCCGCGCCCAGATAGGCGAACTGCACCAGCTGTTCGGCCGAGGTGTCGAGGTTGGCGCCGAGATCCAGCAGCAGCGTCTGATGCCTGTCCCGTCCGGGCAGCGCCGATACCATGGCGGGTCGATCGATATCCGGCAGCGTTCCGAGCAGCTGTCGCGCGAGCGCCATCCAGGCCCCGGTATTGCCGGCACTCAGGCAGCCCTGGGCACGCCCCTGCTGGACCGCTTCGAGGGCGGCATGCATGGAGGTCCGGGTGCGACTGCGCACCACAGCAGCGGGTCGCTCATCGGGCCCGACGAGGGCATCGACGTATTCGAACTGCAGGCGGTTGGCGAGGGAGGCAGGCGGTGACCAGGCCGACAGGGCGTCGCGCTGACCACAGAGGAGAAGCTGTAAGGCGGGGAAACGCTCGAGAGCGTCGAATGAAGCAGGAACAATGCAGCGGGGACCGAAGTCCCCGCCCATTGCATCGATCGCGATGACGATTTCGATCGAGGACTACTCGTCGGAACCCTTGTCGATCACTTTGCGACCGCGGTAGAAACCGTCGGGCGACACGTGGTGGCGCAGGTGAACTTCACCGGTGCTCTTTTCCACGGACAGAGCGTTCGCTTCGAGGGCGTCGTGCGAACGACGCATGTCGCGAGCGGAACGGGATTTTTTGTTCTGCTGAACAGCCATGATTTAACTCCTAAACGTTTGGGTCACGCTTCAACTGCGCAAGTACACTGAACGGGTTGGGTCGCTTTTCCTCGTCCGCCGGCTCTTCGGGCGCCTCGAAACCTTCCGGATGTTGGCAAGCACCTTCCGGATGCACAGGAATGATCGGCAGAGCGAGCAACAGCTCTTCTTCGATCAGGCTATGCAGATCCAGGGGTTCTTCACCAACCTCCAGGGCATCGTAACCCTGTGGCAAGGCATCGGCCGACTTCCCTTCCCAGAGCACGGCGAAATCGAATTCGCTGCTAATGGGAAGCACTGCCGGCTCCAGACAACGCTGGCAAATCATCTCGACCGCGGTATCCAGGACACCATGGATGACGAATTGCTTTTGTTGATCACGCCCGAAGTCGAGGACGACGGCTACCGCGCCTTCGGACTTCACGAGCTGCTCGCCGACACGCCGCATGTTCGCGAGAGGCAGCTCACCCTTGAGGGTTACGCCGCGATCCGCCAATTTGCGAGGATCGACCTGAGGTGGAATTGGCCCATTCAACATAAGCGCGCCATTATAGGGACGGCCTTACGGCTGTCAAAGGAAATTAACCCCGAAGCGATTCCGACCGACCTCTGGTCGACCGCGCCCGAGAACAAACCGATGCCTCTCATTCTACTCGCTTCCAGCTCACCTTACCGCCGCCAATTGCTGGAAAGGTTGCACCTGCCCTTCGCCCACCAGTCGCCGGACATCGACGAGACGCCGCTACCCGGCGAAAGCCCCCGGGCGCTGGTGGAGCGACTGGCGCGGGCCAAGGCTGCCGCCCTGGCCGACCAGCCCGCGCCCACGCTCATCATCGGCTCGGATCAGGCAACCGCCATTGATGGCGAGATTCTCGGCAAGCCCTTGACGCATGAACGGGCCCACCAGCAACTGGCCCGCGCCAGTGGCCAGACGCTGGTATTCCATACCGGACTCGCCCTGCTGGACAGTCGCACCGGCGAGTGCCGTAGCGAGGTGGTGGATTTCCAGGTGCGCTTTCGCCCGCTCGACGCGGCGACGATCGACCGCTACCTGTTGGCGGAACAGCCCTATGACTGCGCCGGCAGCTTCAAGGCCGAGGGCCTCGGCATCGCGCTCTTCGACGCCATGCAGGGAGAGGATCCGACCAGTCTGATCGGCCTCCCCCTCATTCGGCTCGCCGCGCTGCTGCGCGAGGCAGGACTGCAGGTCCCCTGAGACCTGCTGGACGCTGCCCTAGCGCAGCGTCGGACCCTGCCAGCCCATATAGAGGGCCAGACGCTCGGCGACGCTGGCGCCCAGGCGCTTGGCGAAGCGATCAAAGGGCGAATCTTCCTGGGTATAGTCCACCAGCCGCTCTTGCTTGATCACATCCCGCGCCACGTAGCTGGCACTGCCCAGGCCATCGATCAGTCCCAGGGTCAGGGCTTGCTCGCCGGACCAGACCAATCCGGAGAACAACTCGGGATGACCCTCGACCTTGAGCCGGTCGCCACGCCCTTTCTTGACGCTGTCGATGAACTGCTGATGGGTGGTATCCAGCACCTGCTGCCAGAAGCGGGTTTCCTCGGGCTTCTGCGGCTGGAAGGGATCGAGGAAAGCCTTGTGCTCGCCAGAGGTGTAGACGCGCCGCTCCACACCCAGCTTTTCCATGGTGCCGACGAAGCCGAAGGAAGCCGCGGTCACGCCAATGGAGCCGACCAGGCTGGCCTTGTCGGCATAGATGGCATCGGCCGCACTGGCCACATAGTAGGCGCCCGAGGCACCCAGGTCGGTGATCACCGCGTACAGCTTGATGTCCGGATGCAGGCCGCGCAGGCGCTTGATCTCGTCATAGATGTAGCCGGATTGCACCGGACTGCCGCCTGGGCTGTTGATGCGCAGTACCACGCCACGGGTGTTGCTGTCGTCGAAGGCCTTGCGCAGGGCCGTAACTACATTGTCGGCACTGGCCTTCTCGTCGTCGGCGATCACGCCCTTGAGCTCGATGAGCGCGGTATGGGCACCGGACTCGGTCACCCCACCCTTCTTGCCCAACGACAGCAGCGGCGTGAACAGCACCAGCATGACGATCAGGTAGGCGAAGGTCAGCAGCTTGAAAAAGATGCCCCAGCGCCGCGCCCGCCGCTGCTCGCGCACACTGGCGAGCATGGTCTTCTCGATCAGGGCCCAGGTCTTGTCGTCCGCCGGACGCGCACGCCCATTGTCTTCCTTCCACTCGTCAGCCATGCCCTACCTCACTCCTGCCCACAACGTTGTCACCCAGCCACAGCGCCAGGTCCGCGAAAGCTTCGATCACCAGGCGCGGTCCGAAATCCCTCAGCACCTCGGCCGGCTGGGCACCATAGGCGACCCCGACCGCAGCGACCCCGGCGCGCCGGGCCATCTCCAGGTCGAACACCGCATCTCCCACCAGCAGGGCACGCTCAGGCCCCACGCCGCAATGGGCGAGGATCTCCTGCACCATCTGCGGATCGGGCTTGCCGGCCGTCTCGTCGGCGCAACGGGTGATATCGAAGAACTCGCTCAGGCCATGCTGCTGCAGCGAACGGGCCAGCCCACGCCGGCTCTTTCCGGTCGCCACGGCCAGTTGGTAACCCTGGGCGCGAAAACGCTGCAGCCCACTCATCACCTCCGGAAACAGCGGCGATGCCTCCTGTTCGCGGCGGACGAACTCGGCGCTGTAGGCATCGCGAAAGCCCTCGATCTGCGCCGGAGTCACCAGGTGCGGATAGAGGGTCTGGATGGCCGCGACCAGCTCCAGGCCGATGATGCCCTTGATGGCCACGTCGCTACGCGGCGGCAGCCCCAGCTGTTCGGCCGCCACGTGCATCACCTCGACGATCCGGCCGATGGAATCCGCCAGGGTGCCGTCCCAGTCGAAGATCAGCAGCTGGTAGTCAGGCATCCAGGCGCTCCAGCGTCTGGCTCCAGGTGCCGTCGACCGGCGCTTCCAGGCGCAGCTCACCACCTTCGGGCAAGGGGATCACCAGACTCGCCGAGTGCAGGAACAGCCGCTTGCCGCCCAGCTCGCGAATCTCCTGGGAGAAGTCTTCATCACCGTATTTGGGATCACCGGCGATGGCGTGCCCGGCGTGACGGGCATGGACGCGGATCTGATGGGTACGACCGGTCACCGGCCGCGCCTCGACCAGGGTGGCGAATTCCCCATAGCGCCGCAGCACGCGGAATTCGGTGAGCGCTTCCTTGCCTTCGTCGTTGACCTCGACCATGCGCTCGCCGGATCTGAGGGTGTTCTTCAGCAGCGGCGCATTGATTTTCTTCTTGGCCGCCGGCCAATGGCCGCGCACCAGGGCGTGATAGCGCTTGTCGACGCCATCGCCACGCAAGGCCTCGTGCAGGAAACGCAGCATGCTGCGTTTCTTGGCGATCATCAGCAGGCCCGAGGTATCCCGGTCGAGGCGATGGACCAGCTCGATGTCGCGGGCCTCGGGACGCAGCTGGCGAAAGACCTCGATGACCCCGCCGGTCAGGCCACTGCCGCCGTGCACGGCGATCCCGGCCGGCTTGTTGATGACGATGAGGGCCTTGTCCTCGTGGACGATGGACTCTTCCAGCCGCTCGAGCAGCCCCTTGGCCAGGGGTGCCGGCTCGCCGGGCTCGGACAGCCGCAGCGGCGGTACGCGAATCTGGTCGCCGGCCTGTAGACGATAGTCGGGCTTGATGCGCCCCTTGTTCACCCGCACTTCGCCCTTGCGCAGGATGCGATAGATGAGGGTCTTGGGCGCGCCCTTGAGTTGGGTACGCAGGAAGTTGTCGATACGCTGGCCGGCATAGTCGGCGGGCACATCGAGCAGTTGAACGCCGGTGCTGGGAGAAGGAGGCTTAGTCATCGGCAGATGATAGCAATTTTCCCTTATTTGAAGCACTTAAAGCTTGCTGCTATAGTCCGGAGGCGGTTATCAGTCCTGTCTGGATGGCACCGCTCGCGAGGCCGTCGATTCCGCCCGCGAATAATAGGCTGCAAATGCAATAGTCACTGGACGTCTGGCCGTCCAGCAGACCGCCGACTCTGCCCAAGGGGGTGAGTGGCGAGCTGCGATCCGCCTGGTAACCAAGGCAGCGGCACCCAGGGTGCCAGCTGTAAAACGACAACCGCTCCGGACCTTGCGGGCGGCACCAGATTCCTGAAGATTGTGTGCAGGATGGAGATGCACAACCAGCGTATCGCGTAGCCTGACAGTACGCCTGCAGCCCGCTTCGCGCCCAGCTTCGGCCAAGGTGACGATCGCAGGTGGAAGCCTCAAGGCCAACGGCCGATGCTCCAACCGCGACACCTGACACGAATCCCGCGACGACCCGGCTGCCCGAGCCTTTCGGCTGTCACGCCCGCACCATGCCTGGTTGATTCCTCCTTCTGCGGAGCTGCAAAGGCAGTCGCTCAAGCGCCTGCAGGAGACGTAGTCGCGGCACGCCCCCGGGCCTGCTGCTGGACACGAAGACCGGAGCTACTCCGGTTTCGATACGACCCCGTGCACCCTTCTCCTGAATCCTGTTGCCACCACGCGGGCCGAGAGCCTGGAACGTAGTGGTATTACATGAAGAGAATGCTCATCAACGCGACCCAGCCCGAGGAATTGCGGGTTGCCTTGGTCGACGGTCAACGCCTGTTCGATCTGGACATCGAGTCCGGAGCCCGCGAACAGAAAAAGGCCAACATCTACAAAGGCCGCATCACCCGCATCGAACCCAGCCTGGAAGCCGCCTTCGTCGACTTCGGGGCCGATCGCCACGGCTTCCTGCCGCTGAAGGAAATCTCCCGGGAATACTTCAAGAAGAACCCGGAAGGCCGCGTCAACATTAAGGAAGTGCTCTCCGAAGGCCAGGAAGTAGTCGTCCAGGTCGAAAAGGAAGAGCGCGGCAACAAGGGCGCCGCCCTGACCACCTTCATCAGCCTTGCCGGTCGCTACCTGGTGCTGATGCCCAACAATCCCCGCGCGGGCGGCATCTCCCGTCGCATCGAGGGTGAAGAGCGCAACGAACTGCGCGAAGCCCTGAACGGCCTGAACGCTCCGGGCGACATGGGCCTGATCGTGCGCACCGCAGGCCTCGGCCGCAGCACCGAAGAGCTGCAGTGGGACCTCGATTACCTGCTGCAACTCTGGTCCGCCATCAACGAAGCCTCGGGCGAGCGCAAGGGTCCCTTCCTGATCTATCAGGAAAGCAACGTCATCATTCGCGCCATCCGCGACTACCTGCGCCAGGACATCGGCGAGGTCCTGGTCGACAGCGTCGAAGCCCAGGAAGAGGCCCTGAGCTTCATCCGCCAGGTGATGCCGCAGTACGCCAGCAAGATCAAGCTGTACCAGGACAGCGTCCCGCTGTTCAATCGCTTCCAGATCGAAAGCCAGATCGAGACCGCCTTCCAGCGCGAAGTGAAGCTGCCGTCGGGTGGCTCCATCGTCATCGACCCCACCGAAGCCCTGGTGTCCATCGACATCAACTCGGCGCGCGCCACCAAGGGTGGCGACATCGAAGAAACCGCCCTGCAGACCAACCTGGAAGCGGCTGAGGAAATCGCCCGCCAGCTGCGCCTGCGCGACATCGGCGGCCTGATCGTCATCGACTTCATCGACATGACCCCGGTCAAGAACCAGCGTGCCGTGGAAGATCGTGTCCGCGAAGCCCTGGAAGCCGACCGCGCTCGCGTGCAGATCGGTCGCATCTCGCGCTTCGGCCTGCTGGAAATGTCCCGTCAGCGCCTGCGCCCTTCCCTGCGGGAAACCAGCGGCATCGTCTGCCCCCGTTGCAACGGCCAGGGCATCATCCGCGATGTGGAATCCCTGTCGCTGGCCATCCTGCGCCTGATCGAGGAAGAAGCCCTCAAGGACCGCACCGCCGAGGTCCGTGCCCACGTACCCATCCAGGTCGCGTCCTTCCTGCTCAACGAGAAGCGCAACAGCATCACCAAGATCGAGTTGCGTACCCGCGTGCGCATCATCATCCTGCCGGACGATCACATCGAGACCCCGCACTTCGAAGTGCAGCGTCTGCGTGACGACAATCCCGAGCTGCTGAACAGCCAGTCCAGCTACGAGATGGCCAATACCGAAGCCGAAGAGGTGCAACCGGTCAGCTCCACCCGCACCCTGGTGCGCCAGGAAGCGGCGGTGAAGGTCGCGCCCGAGCGCGCGCCGGCCCCTACTCCGGTCACCGCCGAAGTGGTGGCGCCCGCCGCCCCCGCAGCCAAGGCCACTGCCGAGCCGAACCTGTTCAAGGGCCTGGTGAAGTCCCTGGTCAGCCTGTTCGCCGGCAAGACCGAAGAGCAGCCGATGGCCGATAAGGCCGTTGCCGCGCCGGTCGCCGCCAAGAGCAGCGACGAGCAGCGCAGCCAGGACGAGCGCCGCAACGGTCGCCAGCAGAATCGCCGCCGCGAAGGCCGTCGTGACGACGAGCGCAAGCCGCGTGAAGAGCGTCAGCCCCGCGCTGACCGTGGCGAGCGTAGCGAGCGCCCGGCCCGCGAAGAGCGCAAGCCGCGTGAAGAGCGTCAGCCCCGCGAAGAGCGTCAGCCCCGCGAAGAGCGTCAGGCCCGCGAAGATCGTCCGGCTCGCGAGGAGCGTCAGCCCCGTGAAGAGCGCGCCAACCGCGAAGAGCGTCAACCGCGTGAAGAACGCCAGCCGCGCGAAGAGCGTCAGCCGCGTGAGGAGCGCGCCAATCGCGAAGAGCGCCAGCCGCGTGAAGAGCGTCAGCCCCGCGAAGAGCGCCAACCTCGTGAGGAGCGTCAGCCGCGCGAAGAGCGCGTGAGTGCCGAAGAGCGTCCGACTCGCGAAGAGCGCAAGCCGCGTGAAGAGCGTCAACCGCGCGAAGAACGCAAGGTGCGCGAAGAGCGTCAGGAAGCGGCCAGTGCCGAAGAGCTGAACGAAGAAGAGGTACTAGACGGCAACGAGGAGCTGGAAGAAGGCGAAGAGCGTCCGCGTCGCCGTTCCCGCGGTCAGCGTCGTCGCAGTAACCGTCGCGAGCGTCAGCGTGATGCCAACGGCAACTTCATCGAAGACGAAGAGCAGAGTACTGCAGCCACCGATGCCCCTGTCGCGCCGGCCGCGGTCGCCCTGGGTACCGCCGTCGTGGTCAGCGAAAGCGTGACCGCCATTGCTACCCAGGAAGAGGTTCGTGACGTTCGCCAGCAGGAACCGACAGTCGCTGCCGACACCACTCCTGCCGCCGCCGAAGCGACTCAGGAAGCTGCGCTGGAGCAGCCTGCCGCAGACGCCCCTGCCCAGCCGGAGATCCTCACCCCCCAGGTGAGCCAGCTGCAGGACGAGCGTGCACCGCACCAGGAAGTGGAAATCGCCGCACCGGTCGCCGAGCAGGTCGCTCCGGTAACCGCAACCGCGCCCATCCCCACAGCACCGGTCGAGACCGACGCGGCAGAATCGGCTGCAGGTCGCGCCTCCAATGATCCGCGCGAGCGTCGTCGCCGTGAGCGCCTGGCCCGTGAAGCTGAGGCTGCCCGTGCCAAGCAGGCCGAGCAGGATGCGCAAGCCCCTGCCCTGGGCGCCATCGCGGAAACCGAGGAAACCTTCGCTACCGCAGCGGTAGGGACCGTAGAGCCGCAGCAGGCACCCGAGGCTCAGCCCGTCCAGGCCGCCGAAGAGCTGCCCGCCGCTGAAGCCGAGTCCGCGCCAATCGTGGTGGAAGAGCCCGTCGAAGTCGTGCCCAGCCCTGCCCAGGAAGAAGCGGCCAACATCGCCCTGACCGGCGAGCACGATAGCCCCGCAGAAGCCCCCAAGGCCGACACGGTGCAAGAAGACGAAGCCACTCAGGCCGAGCTCGACCGCAAGCGTAACGAGTCGCGGGAAAACCACACCCGCTGATTCTGGCGGTAGATGAAAAAGGGCGCCTTGGCGCCCTTTTTCATGCCCGGAATTCAAGGAGGTGCCAGGGCCTGCGGTAGCTGGTAAGCCCCACCCACGCCGCCCGGATACATCCCCGCGGGTTGGCGCTGAGCGTAGCGAAGCCCAATGCCAACACGGATGCATTGTCTGTTGGGCTTCGACGACAGAGCCGTCTCAGCCCAACCTACGTTACCCAGGCATACCCCCGTAGGTTGGCGCTGAGCGTAGCGAAGCCCAACGCCAACAGGGATGCATTGCTTGCTTGTTGGGCTTCGACGATAGAACCGTCTCAGCCCAACCTACGTTGCCTAGGCACAACCCCGTAGGTTGGCGCTGAGCGTAGCGAAGCCCAACGCCTCAAGGTACGGTCGCTGCCGGACTTCGGCGGTGGAGCTGCCTCAGCCCAACCTACGACATCCCTGCTGGAAAAATGCCGGGCATAAAAAAACCCAGCCGCTTGGCTGGGTTTTTCGAGCGTATCCCGAAGGATTAACGCTTGGAGTACTGCGGACGCTTACGCGCTTTGCGCAGACCGACTTTCTTACGCTCGACTTCACGGGCGTCACGAGTGACGTAACCGGCTTTGCGCAGGGAGCTGCGGTAGCCTTCGTCATACTCGATCAGAGCGCGGGTGATGCCGTGACGGATAGCACCGGCTTGACCGCTCACACCACCGCCAGCGACGGTGACGTAGATGTCGAACTTCTCCAGGGTCTCGGTCAGCTCGAGGGGCTGACGCACGACCATGCGCGCGGTTTCGCGGCCGAAGAAGGTGTCCAGAGCACGATCGTTGATGGAGATCTTGCCAGTGCCCGGACGGAGGAAGACACGAGCGGTGGCAGTCTTACGACGGCCGGTACCGTAATTTTGAGTTGCCGACATGTTGTACTATCCCGATTAAAACTTGAGTTCTTGGGGCTGCTGAGCGGTGTGCGGATGGTTCGCACCCTTGTACACCTTGAGCTTGCGATACATGTCGCGGCCCAGCGGGTTCTTCGGCAGCATACCCTTGACGGCGGTCTCGATGACGCGCTCGGGAGCACGGGCGATCAGCTTTTCGAAGTTGATCGACTTGATGCCACCCGGGAAACCGGAGTGATGGTAGTACATCTTGTCGGTAGTCTTGGCACCGGTCACACGAACCTGCTCGGCGTTGATGACGACGATGTAGTCGCCGGTGTCAACGTGAGGGGTGTATTCGGGCTTGTGCTTGCCACGCAGGCGAGTGGCGATTTCAGTAGCCAGACGACCCAGAGTCTGGCCAGCAGCGTCGACGACGTACCAGTCGCGCTTAACGGTTTCCGGTTTTGCGGTGAAAGTTTTCATTCTCTATGGCCTCAGAGGCCGCCCTGGTAAAAAGACGGCAAATTCTACACAACAGTGCAACCCCAGACAAGTCAGGGGCAGCCGGAAACAGACGCTCTTCGGGGGCTCGGGTCGGCGTCCGCTACGGCGATCTCGGCAGGCTTAGGCATCCCCCGCCAAGAAAGCTGCGGCATGATACCCGCTCAGGGTAAAAAAGCAAGCAGAGAATCAGAAGGAAAAGAGCGCCTGGGTAGCCGCCGAGCCCTGACGGCGTGAGGCCAGGTGGTCTGCCAGCCGTGTGGGTTCCGGCAGGCGGTGGCGTCTGACACAGGCCATGACCAGCGCGGGCGCGGTGGCCAGACTGACCCGGTGGCCGGGCGAGACGATCAGCGGCTTGACCCGATCCTTGCTGCGCAGCACCGACCCAATCACCGCGCCTTCGCAATCCAGCAATTCGACCTGACTGCCACGGCTCTCGGCGAGTTCGGCGTGGTGACCGGTGAGAATCTTCTTAGCCACGCCAATCGTCGGCAGACCGGTGACCACGCCCAGATGAGCGGCGATACCCAATCGGCGTGGATGGGCGATGCCGTGGCCATCGCAGAACACCAGCTCGGGGGTCTCTGGCAATTCCGCCAAGGCCTGAAGCAACGCCGGCAGTTCGCGAAAGGACAGCAAGCCTGGCACATAGGGCATCACGGTGGGGATGCGGGCGACGGCATGGGCCAGCGGCTGCAAGGTCTCGGCATCCAGCAGGACGGCGACCGCGCGGGTGATCTCGCCGCCCTCCTCGAAGCCTACATCGACGCCGGCATAACGCCGCGGCGAGCCGAAGTCGTCGTGCAACAGGACCTGCTTGGCCAGTTGCTTTTGCAGGATGCGCGCCTGGGTAGGCGAGCCATCCCAATCGGCGAAGGGGTCAGAATTCACACGTACCTCCCGAAAACCTGGGTCAAAGGATTGATCCTTCAACCCAGCCAGGGTTCAGGGCTTGTGCGGTCGAGCGAGGTACTCGTGGGACTGCATTTCCAGCAGACGGCTGAGGGTGCGCTGGAATTCGAACTCCAGGCGGCCACCCGAATAGAGGTCCTTGAGTTCGACCTCGGCGGACAGGATCAGCTTGACCTGGCGATCGTAGAATTCGTCGACCAGGTTGATGAAGCGCCGCGCCATGTCGTCCTTGAGCGCATCCATCTGCTCGACGTTGCTGACCAGCACCGTCTGGAAGATCTTGCCCAGCTCGATGTAGTCGTTCTGGCTGCGCGGACCGTCGCAGAGGGCGCGGAAATCGAACCAGGCGACGTCTTCGCAGGTGCGGCGGGCGCGAATCTCGCGATTCTCGATCATCAGCGGCACGTCTTCGCAGAGGTCGTTGCACTCGACGGTGAGCGAACGGAAGCTCTTGGCCATCGCGGCCTCGACCTCCTCACTCAGCGGATAGTGAAAGAGCTGGGCCTGCTCCAGGGCGCGCAGGCGATAGTCCACGCCGCTGTCGACGTTGACGATCTCGGTGTGCTCCTTGAGCAGCGCGATGGCCGGCAGGAAGCGCGCGCGCTGCAGGCCGTCCTTGTAGAGGCCGTCTGGCACGATGTTCGAGGTGGCGACCAGACTCACGCCGTTCTTGAACAGCTCTTCGAGCAGCGTCGCCAGGATCATGGCGTCGGTGATGTCGGAAACGAAGAATTCGTCGAAGCAGATCACCCGCGCCTCGTCGGCGAAGCGCCGGGCGATGATGGTCAGGGGATTCTTCTCGCCCTTGAGGGTGCGCAACTCTTCATGCACGCGCTTCATGAAGCGATGGAAGTGGGTGCGCATCTTCTGCTTGAACGGCAGGGCGTCATAGAAGGTATCGACCAGATAGGTCTTGCCGCGCCCTACCCCACCCCAGAAATACAGCCCCTTGACCGGCGTGACCGTCTTGCGCCCGAGCAGCTTGCCGAACAGGCCGCCCTTGGCCGCGGGCTCGGCGAGCAATTCGTCATAGAGGCGCTGCAGATGGCGGACGGCCTCTTCCTGGGCAGCATCGTAGAAAAACTCCGGGCGCTTGAGGTCGGCCTGGTAACGCTCGAGGGGGGTCATGGCGGCTTCTGGTCGGGTGGGAAAAAAGGGTGGTCACTGTAATGGCGGTCCCCGGCGTTGACAACGCCGGGGACCGCGGGTGCCCTTTAGGCTTCGGCCAATTGCGCCAGGGCGGCGCGGGTGCGCTCGACAAGGGCGTCACGGGTGGCGGGGGAATCGCTGGCGACGCCTTCGGCCACCACCTGATCGTCCAGCAGCAGCTGGAAGCCATTGCCGTCTCCCGCCACGACACTGGCCGGCGTCGCGACCAGCTGCTTGCTGGTGATGCCGGCGGTCTTGGCTTCGGCGAAGGGGATCGACAGCGCCAGTTCGGTGCCGTCGGTGTCGAGCAGGCGGAAACGGAAGCTATCGCCTTCACGGAAGCTGACGAAGCGGGCGGTCTTGTTGGTCTTCTTCTTGGTGCTGCCGACGGCGACCTGGGTCTTGAGCGAGCGCAGGCCCACGGCTTCGCGCAGTTCGCCGAGGAAGGGCGTGGCATCGCGGCGGGCCTTGGCGGCGCCGGCCAGCAGGATGTCTTCCAGATCGTCGGGACGGGCGATCAGCGCCGCATAGCGCTCGCGGGCCTCGCCCAGCTCGGCATCTAGTACCTCGAACAGCTGACCCTTGGCTTCGCCCCAGGCCAAACCGTCCTGCAGGGCCGCGCGGAAGGCCGCGCTCTGCTCGGGGGTGGCGAAGGCTTGGTAGAGAGTAAAGAGATGGGCGCTGTCCGGGTCCTTGGGCTCGCCGGGCAGGCGCGAATCGGTGACGATCCGGGCGATGGCGTCCTTGAGCTGCTTGGCGCTGCCGAACAACGGGATGGTGTTGTCGTAGCTCTTGGACATCTTGCGACCGTCGAGGCCGGGCAAGGTGGACACGCTTTCCTCGATGACCGCCTCGGGCAGCGAGAAGTAGTCGCGCCCGTTGCCGAACAGGTGGTTGAAGCGCTGACCGATGTCGCGGGCCATTTCCACGTGCTGGATCTGGTCGCGCCCGACCGGTACGCGCCGGGCGTTGAACATGAGGATGTCCGCGGCCATCAGCACCGGGTAGCTGTAGAGGCCCATGGTCACGCCCGCGTCGGGATCCTCGCCCTGCTCCAGGTTGCGGTCTACCGCGGCCTTGTAGGCATGGGCGCGATTGAGCAGGCCCTTACCAGCGACGCAGGTGAGCAGCCAGGTCAGTTCGGGGATCTCGGGGATGTCGGACTGGCGATAGAAGGTCACGCGCTCCGGATCCAGGCCGCTGGCCAGCCAGGTGGCGGCGATCTCCAGGCGCGAACGCTGGATGCGCGCGGGATCGTCGCACTTGATCAGGGCATGGTAGTCGGCGAGGAAATAGAAGGAGTCGGCATCGGCGGCCAGACTGGCGCGGATGGCGGGACGGATGGCCCCGGCGTAGTTGCCCAGGTGCGGGGTACCGGTGGTGGTGATGCCAGTGAGAATACGAGTGGTCATGGAGGCGCTGGGAATCCGAGAGACTAACGAGGGTCAGGCCTGCAGGCGCGGCAGGACCAGATCTTTGAGTTCGACGAGTTTGCCATGGAAGAAATGGCTGCACTCGGCGACGCGGAGCAATTCGTGCGGCTGTTCGAGCGCGGCGGACCAGGCATAGACCCGCTCAGGGGTCACCACCTCGTCGGCTTCGGGCTGGATCACCGTGAGGCGCGCCCGCTGTGGCAGGCGGCCGTCGACCGCGAAGCGCTCCACCGGCGGCGCCAGCATGAACAGCCGTTCCACCGCCACGCCCTCGCCTTCCAGGCGGCCGCCCAGGCAGGCGGCGACACAGGAACCGAAGGAGAAACCGCAGAGGGTCAGCGGCAGGTCGGGATGGTGCTCGCGCAACCAGGCCACGGCGGCCGCGGCATCGTCGATCTCGCCTTCACCGCCGGCATGCACGCCGGTGCTGGCACCAACGCCCCGGAAGTTGAATCTGAGGGTGGCCTGGCCGGCGTCCCGGGCGATGCGCTGCAGGGTGGCGACCACCTTGTTCTGCATGGCGCCGCCATGGAGCGGATGGGGATGGCAGAGCAGTACAGCGCCGGCAGGGGCGTCCGGGCTCTGGTACAGCGCTTCCAGAGTGCCCGCGGGGCCCTCCAGTAGCAGAGATTGTTCACGGGCTGACACGCTTGACTCCGTGCCCCCGGACGAACAGTGCTCATCCAAGGAGTTGATTTTGATAGGGTCGATCCTGCGCGATGCCTGAGTGCGGGGTATGATGACGCCCAGCGAATGGCAGATGACGCAACCCAGTGTACAGGCTCGCTGGTCTGCCGTTACCGTAAAGCAAAGCCGCTCATAGAGGAAGTTTCGTGGAACAGTCGCTCACTACCTGGTTGTTGCCCCTGATCGCGCTGCTGATCGGGGTCGGGATAGGTTTTCTGCTGGCGCGCCTGGTGCCGGGTGCCGCGCCGAGCCGCGTGCAGCGCCAGCTGGATGACCTGCAGAAGAAGTTCGACGACTACCAGCACGAGGTCACCAGCCACTTCAGCACCACCGCCGGCCTGGTGCGCAAGCTCACCCAGACCTACCAGGACATGCAGTCGCACCTGTCTGAAGGCGCCGAGCGTCTGGCCCAGGACGAGCTGACCCGTCAGCACCTGCTGGCCTCGCTGCACAGCGCCGAGCAGCGTTACCCATCCAGTCGCGAGCGCATCGACGGTCCGACCGAAGCGCCGCGGGACTACGCGCCCAAGGGTGACGGCACCCCCGGCACCCTCGATGAAACCTACGGCGTGAAAAGCCGCGGTTGATCGCCAAGGCCGGGGACTCCCCGGCCTTCTGCTTTCCGGCGCCCGCCCTCGTCACTCGGGACGCGACGTCCGGCCCTTTTCCGGCCCGTCATGGCATAATCCGCGGTTGTTAGAGCCTGTTCAAAGGCTCGCGAGCTAGAGCCAAACAAGGCAAAAATGGCTGAGGAAGCGGAGTTTACGAGTGGTAAATGAGCATTCCGAATGCCATTTTTAACGCCGTTTGGCCGACGCGCAGCAGACTTTGAGCAGGCTCTTAGTCTTTCGCAGGAGAACACCATGCCCGCAGCGGCCAGTGGCCTGAGCCTCTACGACATCAAGGCCTGGAATGCGATGGTAAATCAGGCGAAACCCAGCTAGCGCAAGGGCTGCAGACCGAAAACGGCCTATTCCGATAGGTCGTTTTACTGCTCGATACTTTCCTTTGCTGACGCATACTTACGCGCCAGTTTTGGGGAAGGCTTTTTCCCACCTCCGGCGTTCTG
Organism: Pseudomonas benzopyrenica; assembly: GCF_036884265.1. Classification (NCBI taxonomy): domain Bacteria; kingdom Pseudomonadati; phylum Pseudomonadota; class Gammaproteobacteria; order Pseudomonadales; family Pseudomonadaceae; genus Pseudomonas; species Pseudomonas benzopyrenica. The sequence continues at coordinate 3,596,014 of NZ_CP145723.1, forward strand.
CCGACACCCAATCCCCTACCGTTTTCCCTGCAGCCAACTGACCTGGCTGCGCAGCCGATCGGCGTCCATCTTCTCGTCCACGGCCATCGCCCTGGCCGCGGCCAGCTCCTGGCGAAGGCGCTCGTTCTCCTTCTGGGTGACGTTCACCACCAGCAGCAGCTCGTGATACTTCACGTCGATCTCTCCCAGCGACGGCGCCGGGGCCCCATCACCTCCCCCGGCCATCCACTTCTGCACGCTGAGCTGCTTAAACCCTCGGACAATGCGAACCTCAGCCCACAGCTGATCGCGCTCGGCCAGCACTGTCAGCAGGTTCTGGCGCAGCCGCCCCATGATCCCGCGCATGATCGCGATCTCATCGACGTAGAGGTCGCGCTGGTTCCTGATCATCTCCAGGCAGTCAGGGTCGAAGTCATCACCCCCGAAGCTGCCGAACTCGTCGACTTGTTCCATGGCAAAGCCCAATACTGGTTTTCCATACAGTATTGAGGAGACCTAGTAGCATCAAGCCCGAGAGCGACGAACGGTAGTGGACAGCGTCGGCGTGCCGATTCCATATAGCCAGACAAGGATTCCCGACGTGCGCAACCAAAGCGCTATCAAAATTTTTTAGGAAACTGGTTGACTGGCCGATACGCCTATCAGATCCTACGCGCAAGCACGATTCAGACCTCTGGAACCACAGAAGCTTCGCGAGGTCAACCGGTAGCTGGAATAACATGCATTATTTATCCAGCTGCCGAGTAAGATTTCATAAACCAATGGAGTGAGAGGGCGCTAATTATGAAAATTGAAACCGGAGTTGGTGCAGGCTGACTTTTAGATTACCAGAAAGGGCCCTTCGGGGCCCTTTTTATTCAAAAGGGAATTGTAATGAGCAATGGTAAAATTGGTGCCGCAGCTGGTGTATTAGCGTGCCTCGTAATAACAAGAGCCATAATCAGCCTAGGCAACATTATTATACCTTTCAGCATCGATATAATTGATGCACTGGTAGTGCTTTCTGCCGCAACACTATTTGTCCTATCAGCGTATAATTTTATTTTAGAAAAATACCCAGACACTCGAGATATGCTACCCGTGTTCAGCGGGATAGTGTGGATTATAATTGTTAGCAGCTATACTATTTTAAGGTATCAGCCAACTTATCAGGCTTCCCTATCTGTTCTTGTGACCGGATCTTTCGTCGGCATGGGTTGGTGGATACAGGCAATCACCACCGCTGCAAATGCCAGGAGAAGCCATACTCTTAACATAATCATGGCATCCAGAACCAGCAGCGAATACCAGCAACAAACGAGAGCAAGCTCTAAAATTTATATCTCCTCGGTCATACCGCCTGAACTGGCCGAGTGGAAATTCAATAAGTCCAAACCGGAATATCAAGGAGTAGTCGTACCTGATGAGATAGAGGAAGCAATATCGGGAACTATTTACATCCTTAACTATTTTGAGTTTTTGGCGCAAGGTATTAGATATCGAGACTTAGATGACTGCCTTCTCAGAGAGTGCTTCTCATCTATTTTGGCGGGCATAGAGCGCCGAGGCTTTCATATCATTATCGAGTCCCAGAAAACGGACCCTAGAAACTTTGAAGGATTGATTGAGCTTTGTAAAGCCTGGAACAAAGAGTCTGTTGTAGAACGGTACCGCTCAAATCCGGACAACGCTGCTCTGGGGGTAAGATATCCTGACGACAATGAGCTGAAAAGGATATTTTCTCCACAACCCAAGGGAAAGACTGAAAAGGAAACAGCCCTGCCCTCAGCGCCATCACTAGCAACAACTGATGGACATCCAGTAGCTCCTAGCCCGACATAGCTCAGGCATGAGGATCTAATCTGAAGCTGATAACCGACAGGTATCTTGCATATCAGCTTCAGAATATGTGTACGCACTTTCACAGATCCTGGCTTTGCTTGATGAGCTTAAGCCAGTGGTTACTGGCAACTTGCTACCGCCGCCACCAGCTCCCGCTCGTAGCCGATCCGCTGTCTGCGCTCCGCCAGCAACGCCCTCACCTTCACCTCCAGACTGTCTTCCTTGCGCAGCCCCTCCGCCGCCCAGGCCGGCACCGCCGGCGACGTCACCCGGCACGGAACCTGGACCGGCACCTCTACGCGCACCACGCGCGGCTCGGGCTCGGCAACGGGCTGGCCAGCGCACCCCGCCAGCGCGACCACCATTCCCACGATGATCCACCTCATAGGCCCAACTCCTTGTCGATGATGGCTGCGGCGGCTGCCGCCGGGTCGCCCCCGGTGCGCTCCTGCTGCAGGCGGTTGGCTGCCTGATAGTCCTCGCCGGCGGCCTTGGCGGCCTGCTGCTGGATTGGCTCGGCCTCCTTGGCGCGCTTCTCGGCGGCCAGGCGGAGATCCGCCAGCGCCTGGTTCTGCTGTCCGACCTGCCCTTCCAGCGTGCTGCTGGTGGTCCGGCAGGACGCGAGGGTGCTGGCCGAGGTCTTCACGTCATCCCGCAGGCCTTCGACGATGGGCCGGTAGTGGCCGGCGGTTATCCAGTAGGCCACCCCGCCGCCGATCACTCCGCCCAGGCCGAGCAGGACGACAACGGCGACCGCGATCACGGCCGCCCTGTACTGCTCGAACACGACCATTACTGCAGGCGCTCCTGTACCAGGGACAGGTAGGGCTTCCAGAGCTCGGCCAGGGCGTCGTAGCCCGGATCGAGGAAGTGCACCCCGTCATTCGGATCGGTCATGCCGACCTTGATCTGGTCCTGGCCGGAGGCGTCCCGGGTGCCGGTGACCACCGCGGCGGTGCCCTTCACCACGATGGCGCCCGTGCAGCGCGGCAGCCAGAAGGCGTTGTGGTCCCGGCGAACCTGATCGCCAGCGCCATGCGGGCGCTTGTCGCTGTTGGCCGGCGTCGCCTCAGGCAGGAAAACGATGGGGCGCAGGCCAGCGGTGCGGAGCCCCTCCATGACACGTCCGAAGGCGCCCTTCAGCCGGCGGAGGCCCGCCGCGGTCATGCCACCGTTGGGCACGTCGTTGATCGACCAGGGCGCATAGGCCAGGATCGTCGGCCGCACCGCCGCCAGCAGGGACACCACCAGGCGGCTGTAGACGTCCGGCACCTGGGCATGCAGTCCGGCGTTCACGTACTCAATGGGGCGGTCAGGCGTCGACAGCGCCAGCACGGCACGCTGGACGGCGCCCATGTCGCGGACACTACCGCCCAGACCCTCGGGAATGCTGTCACCGCCGATCAGCACCTGGTGGCCGCGCGCGACGGTGATGTACTGAATCAGCGGAACCACCGCCTTCTCATCGCCGCCGCTGCTGTAGACGTTGGCCTGGGTGAAGGCGGGCTTGTTGGTGACGCCCTGCACCTCCTGGTTCGAGCAGCGGCACACGCGCGGGCCGGTGCTTCGCCAGTTGTAGAGGTTGTTGTAGGGCATCGAGGCGACCGAGTTGGCCGGGTACTCCATGCGCACCAGCACCAGGGGTCGGCCGGTGGTGGCATCGGTGCGCACCACGCTGGGCAGGAACACCGGATCGGACCAGGTGACGCTCCAGACTTCCTCAGCCGAGCGCGCCGCCAGATCCACAGTGGCCGCGCCGTTGAAGGTGAGGTCGATCCACTCGCCCTGCTCCGGCGCGATGGCAACCAGGTGGTTGGCGGCCGGTACAGCCGCAGAGACGCCGACGCACACCTTCACCCCGGTAACAGGAGTCGCGGACACGTTGGGGATGCCCACGCGGAAGGACATGAACTCGCCTTCCAGCTCGATCTGCAGGTTGAAGGTGGTGACGGCGGTCAGGGTCTGCTGCCGCAGGCGCCCGAACAGGCCCCGGGTCAGGACGTTGGTACCGGTGGTGGCCAAGCCGGCGAGCTTGTCACGCTCCTCCATCTGGTCGTACAGCGGGTCGAGAATACGCGGCAAGCGGCGGGGATAGGGCATGGTCCGTGTCCTTGTTGTCGGTGGGTGCAGCCGGGTGGGTGGATCAGGTGAGAACGGCCAGACCCCGGGCGGTGAGCGCGGTGCGCTCGGCCAGACCCTTGGTACCGCCGTTGATCTTCTTGGTGATGGCCACGGTGTCCTGCAGGTCGGCCAGCTGGTTCAGCCCGTTGACCGACCAGAAGTGGCCGGCGGACATGCAGGCGTTCCAGGGCAGCTCCAGCAGCTCGGGGTGATGGACCAGGTCCAGCGCCAGCGCGGTGCCGGCAGCGACGTAGTTGGCCCGGCCGGTGACCTGCAGCAGGCCGCGGCCCCGATAGGTCCAGCCGTCACCGGAGGCTTCCGGGCCGTTGCCGTTGCGGTTGGCATAGGCGTTGTTGGCGATCGCCTCAGGGCGCCGGGCCAGCTTGGCGGCCAGCTCGTTCGGCTTCAGCTCTTTGGCGCGCGGGTCGATGGCGTAGCGGCTCGGCCAGGTGTTGGCCAGGCCCTGGGCGCCGTAGTTCAGGTTTTCGACCAGGCGGGTCAGCGCGCCGGACTCGTGGCCGCACTGGGCGACGAAGGCGGCAATGCGCAGCGGGTTCTGGTCGATGGCGTAGCGATTCATGGCGGCGTTCAGCGCCGGGACGAAGACGGCCGCCACCTTGGCCGCGCCGGGCAGGATGGCGACCAGCTGGTGCTCGGTGATGGGCATGAGAAACTCCAGGCGAAAAAAATCCCGCGCAGTGGCGGGCTGATCGGGTTGGCCGTCCTCACAAGCGCGAGGATTCAGGGGATGACGGTGCTTTCTGGCGGGCGATTCCGCGCGAGCGTGAGGATTCAGCGCCGACCGTAGCGGCGCCGGCCGCCGAGGACCGGGCCCAGGTAGAAGACGGCGGCTCGCGGGCGCGCCATGCCCTCCCCGGTCCGGGCCATGCGCCAGAGGATCTGGTCGCACACCTCCTTGGGGAAGCGCTTGGTGCGGTAGAGGAAGTCGTGCATGGCGCCCATCCGGTTCCCGTAGCCGGCGATGTAGGCGTACAGCAGGACGGCAGCCAGGGCGATCACCGCGGCGACGATGGCCAGCACCACCGGCAGGCCGAAGGCGGCGCTGAAGATGCCGAACGCCACAGCGATAATGGCGCCCCAGCGGAACACCTCGCGGAGGAAGCGGATGCTGGCCAGGTCGGTGGGCGACGGCGCCGGGCAGGTGATCACGCCCACCACCGGGTCATGGAAGGAGAACACCTCCTCCACTACCCACTCCCAGCGCCCGATCTGCCGCATCAGCGGGTAGCGGTCGAACTTGCCGACGGCGGGCGTCATTTGCGGGTGGTCTTGGCCGTGCTGTCCAGCGGCGGCCAGTATTTATCGTCTATGTAGTCGGCCGGGATCGGGTCCATGGCCTTCAGCGCCAGGCCGGCGCCGACCAGCAGCGTCTTCCGTCGAACGGCTGAGCGGGTGAAGGCCAGGCATGTCTGAGCATCCATCGGCACCAGGGTCCCATCCGCAGTGCTCCAGGCGAAATCGTACTCTGGGCTGGCCCAGCGCAGATCACCGGGCTGGGCCTGGTCGATAGTGATCGCTGCCAGGGAATCGGTCATCTTGCCGAGTATGTCGTCGATCTGGCTTTGGTTCTCGGTCTGGTAGGCCTTGCCGTCGTAGACGAAGCCCATGGCAGTCCGGCGATCGCGCTCGGCATCGATAATAGGAGACATGTAGGCCAGCTCTCGGGCACGTCGCTCATCCTTCTCTTCCTGAGTCAGCGGAATCTGCTCGCGAGTGATTTCCACGATGTGGTTTTCGTAGTCCAGGTGATAGGACTCATCGCCCCACTTGAAGTCTCGACCTAGCTCACCGTCAACAAACTTCGATGGCCACCATTGGGTGTCATAAAGACCTAATGCCGGATCTACCCATGTCAGATCAAGCAGGATTTCGGGTGGCAATCCATATATAGACTCTGGAACGGGAGTTCTGGATGCAACGCCGTCTTTAACCATCAGTAGGTTTTCGTACATGACAACTCCTCAAGGCCAAAGCTCAAGATAGATGGCACTATCACCACGGTTACCGGATTGTGTGCCCGCAGGGTCTCCGGTTTCCTTCGCACCGAAACCGAATCCCTTTCCAGGGTAAAATGAGCCCTGCCCTCTGCCCTCTATTCCAAAAGGCCCATTTAAGCCGCCATCAGATCCTAATGCATTCTGGCCGTCACCATACAAGGTTGCAGCCCCGCCACCTGCAATGCCAGTTGCAGAGGTGCTGGTGCTTCCCTGCCCTCCAGAATAGTTTTTCAGACCACCGATGGGCCTTGTAGTGGTATTGAACCCATATCCTGAGTTTGGCATATATATGGAAAAAGCGGAAGAATAAGACAGATACTGGTTTCCAGACTGCTCTAATAAATCAAGCGTTTTACCAGGAATCAGATTAAATACATCTGTGATTGAGCAACCAGCTCCATTACCTCCGTAATAGGTTGATCCGGAGACAGATCCTAGCCCACCTTTACCAATAAAACTAACCCTGGCCTTTTTGTACCCGTCGGGAATCTTAAAGCTCTTGCTTGCTGTATCAGTGGCAGAGATTACGATAACTAAGACCGTCGGTGGCGGAGATGAATCTGACTTTCTAGGAATTCCTCCAAGCCCGTTCCCAGCGCGCGGAGAAAGCTGAGGGAGATTAGGGCTAGGCATCAGAAATCCGTCCATTCAATACGGAAGCAAATGCCCTGCGCGTTTGCTACCTGAGAACCCACATAAAGCTTGTCGCCGGCAGCCAGGCGGATCGGCGCTGCTTCGCTGTAGTTCGCGAACTGTGTTTCAGGCAGTGCAGCGCTGGTGGAGCCTGCAAAGCTCGGCATCGCCTCTGAGTCAATCACGCGGACCGCACCGTCAGCACCGGCAAGGAAGAGAATTAGGCTACTGGCCGAGACAGTTCCGCGAGGAATCGCCCAGATCCGCGTGACAATTGCGCCGTCAGGGCCGGCTGTGGCAATCAGGCTTAGGTTCGTCGGCGCATCGCTGGTGATGTTCGCCGCTGCAGCAGTCACGACGGCGGTACCGGTGCGGGGAGTCTGAGCGAACGGGCAGGTGTAGGTCTTGGACATGAGGTGGATTCCTTGTCAGAAGCAGAGCGCGACGGCGTGCAGTAGGCCGAGGCGGATAGGGTTGCCTGCGGCGGCTTCTGCCGCTGCCTGGGCGTCTTGCGCGGCCTTCGCCGACTTGGCCGCTGCTGATGCGTTGGCACTAGCGTTCTGGATCTCAGGAAGCACCGGATTGAGCGCGTCCAGCATCTGGTTGATCTCGCCGACCATGCCCTGCTGGGCTGTCAGGCTAGCGTCAGCGCGCGAGACGAATACCTCCTCGGTGTCATCCTGGCTCGGTGCCGGGGGTAGCGGGGTGAGTTTAGGGATCGCCATCAGTTCAAGCTCCTAACTTCAGCGGTGGCTTCGCAATACGCCGGGTTGGCGATGTTGATGCCGAGATTTTCGAAGCGGCCGACGGTGATCGTGGCCTCCATGTCCTCGGTGCCGATGTACGGACAGACGGTGTCGCGCAGCTGGTCGAGGATGCGGGTGACGCGGGATAGGTCTTCGGTTGGGATCCGGACGTCGTAATCCACCGTGCGGCGCGAGCCCCTGGCGATGATCGTCTCGTTGCCAAAGTCATCGATGTCGGTGCGGCTGTAGGACTGGATCCCCACGCTGGTGCCGTAGATGGACTCGCCGATGGTGATCAGGCGGCCCAGCACCAGGAGGCCTACCCGCGCCTGCCCGCCGGGGTTGCTCACGATGACGCGCACCGTGGCCTGGCCGTAGGCCGGGAGGTTGGTCCTGACCATCGTCTCGGCCCGGTCAATGGGCGTGAAGTAGTACTCGTACCAGTTGTTCACGCCCCGGCGCTGCTGACGGAACGTCTCGTTGTAGACCTCCTTGCCACCTGGAGCCGTCATGATGATCTGAACCGTGGCAGCCTCCATCCCGAACAGCGCAATGGAGTTCACCACCTGCCCGGGCTTGAGCGTCACATCGATCGTCTCGGCGTTGGTCGTAGCGGTACCGATGCGCCAGGTGTTGCCGGCCTTCTTGTCGAACATGCGCCACCGGCGGTTGGCACCCAGGTCCAGCCACCTCGCCGGAAGCGTCGTGTCGGCCGAGGGTGCAACCGCAGTGTTCTTCCCTGCCTCGCCCTGCCACTGCCAGATGTGGTGCGCATCCATGACCTTGTCGCCGACCGCATAGCCGTTGGTCTTGGCGGGATTCCACCCGGGGGCATCGTCCTCGGCGACGTTGCTGGTCAGCGAGGCCTCCGTCACTGGCGCGGGCTTGATGAGCTTCATGCTGTCTCCAATTTGACGCCGGTGTCGTTCTGCTGCCGCAGCTCATCCCGGGTACCGCGGGTGTGCTTGGCGATTTCGCTCAAGGCCATGCGCATGTCTCGGTTCTCCTGGCGCAGCGCCTGCAGCTCGCGAACTACCTCCGCGCTGCTGCCGCCGCCGAGCATCCGGGACGTCTCCGACGCGGTGTACACGTAGCCAGGCCGCTGGAAGTTGATGATCTCCGGGCCGCGCTCGCCCACCATGGCCAGACCGCCGGCGTAGTCCCCGCCATTGGCGAAGGCCGGGATCTTCAGCGCCGCCTCGGCCGCCTTGTCGCCGTACTGCTGGCGATAGGCGTCGATGCCGTAGACCGAGATGTAGTCCCGGGCTCCGGCCGCGATGGCCTTCTGCAGGTCGCTGGCCGAAAGCGCGCCGCTGGTGACCTTCTGCTTCCAGAAGTCCAGTCCACCCGCGTCGACGTTGCGGCCGAGCACCTGGTTGTAGATCCGGCCGATCTGGCTATCCAGGGAGGCGGTACTGCCTGCCTCGTTCTGGTTCTTCTGGCCGGCATAGGCGGCGCCCAGGGCGGTGGCGAACTGAGCCAGCGCATCCTTGACGCTGAGCACGCTGCTGTTGATGCCGTTGAGCGTGTCCAGCTGCTGCTGCGCCAGGTCGATCTGGCCCTGGAAGGCCTTCATCTGCGCGTCGTAGGCCGACTTGCCCTGGTCCAGCTGCTTGTTCAGCGTCTCCAGCGTGCGCTGCTCCACCGACAGCTGGCCGCCGGCGGCCTTGTTGAGCTCGTCGATGAGGTTGGCAGCCCGGCCCTGGTCCCGCGCGAAGTCCTCCCAGTTGCTGTAACGGTCGGCCGAGTTGCCGGTGACCGCGTCCAGCGCCTGATCGAGACCCTCGAAGTTGGCCAGCGATCCGCCCGCCTTCGCGATGGCCGCCGCCGTCTCCAGCGTGGCACGGCCCTGCTGATACAGCATGGCAGTCGCCGCGTCACTCTGGCCCAGCAGCTGCTTCAGCGCCCCGCCCAGGCCACTGGTCATCGAGGTCAGGCTGCTGATGATGTCGCCCGACGCCGAGATCCGAGCGTTCAGCGCATTGACCTGGGCGTTGTAGCTTTCGGTCAGCGCGTCCTGCTCGCCCTTGATGGCGCTGGTGATGGCAGACATCGCCCGCTGCGCGTCAGACGCATAGGCCTGCTGCATCGCATCGGCGTAGCTGATTTTTGCTTGCCGGGCTGCTTCGAGCTGCTGAGCCGCTGCGTCTGCTGCTGCCTTGGCTGCCTGACTCTGGGCATCGGCCAGGGCCTGCTGAGCATCCGCGGCCTCCTTGGCGCGGCGTTCGAGCACGTCATACACCGATGCCGCAGCGCCCGATTGGCCGAGCAGGAAGCTCAGTGTTTTCTGGCCGGCGTCATAGCTCACATCCATGGACTCGACGAGCTTGCGATACTGCTCGCGCGTGTCGGGCAGCACCAGGTTGAACGCCTCGAACTGCTTGCGCAGCGCGGCCAGTGCATCGTCCTCGCGTTCAGTCTGCGAGAAGAAGCCCTGGTAGTAGCTGTTCACGTTGGCGCCGAACTGCTCCATGCCACCAGCGAACTGGCGCAGGGCGTCGGCTGCATAGGCGCTGGCCGGGCTCAGCTTCAGTGAGGTGACATGAATCTGGTCCAGGCCGGCATTCACCGCCACCAGGTTGTTCAGCAGCGACGTCAGTCCGCTGAAGGTCAGCCCCTCACGGAACTGGCTGCCGGTGGCCACGTTGAGCTGGTCGGTGATGCTGTCGAAGGTGTTGTTGAACCAGTCGTTGATCAGCCCCTGGACCTCTTCCGAGGTCTTGTCTTTGGTGCTGAACGTCGTGGTTGCTACTTCCAGGCCGTCGATCGCGCTTTCAGTCAGCTCGATCCCGAACTGCTTGTAGACGTTTTCTATACCCAGGAGACCTGCGTAGTACGTGGCATCCAGCGCGTTCTGGTTGTCGTCCTCCAGATCACTGTAGCGGGTGCGCTTCTTGTTCTTGCCGAACAGGCCGCCCTTCTTCTTCTGGTATTCGTACTGCTGGGCATCCAGCTCTCCGCCAGACACCCCGAGCACCAAACCGGTGTCCTTGGTCTGCCAGTCACCGCCCCACAGCGATCCACCCACGGTACCGCCGAGGAACGCGCCGATAGCGGCCCCGATGGCGGTCCCGATAATCGGGATCACCGAGCCAATGGCAGCGCCCGCGTAGGCGCCTGCCACGGCACCGCCCGCGCCAGTCACTGCGCCTTTGACGCCCGCCTGCTGGTAACCCATGAGCGCGCCGCCGATGCCATAACCCACGGCGCCGATGGCGGACAAGCCAGCATTCGCCGCAGTGCTACCAGCAGCCGCCCCGGTACCCGCGTAGCTCGCGCTGCCGACTCCGCCTTGGACAAGGCTCTGCCCATAGCCAAAGCCAGTACCCGCGGCATTTCCAATCGTATTAGCGCCGACGGTGGCCGCACCATTGCCGACAAGATTGCCAACCGCAGACGCACCGTAGTTGTAGAGCCCGGTGAACCCGCCGGTGCTGTAGGCATTCCACAAGTTCGCGCCGGTGCCAGTGATGAAGTTGTAGGCTCCGGTGCCGTAGTTGTAGAGGTCGGAGAGGTTGAACCCGCCCGATCCGGATCCGCCAATCCCAAAGATCCCCTTGTTCTGCGAGGCAGAAAGCCCCCCTACCCCCATGGCTGCACCGATCTGCATGATGATCGGCTTGGTGATGGCCATGTGAGCCAGTTCGGCCAGCAGTTGTTTGAAGCCGTCCTTCAGGTTGGCCGCAAAACCATCGAAGCCCTTATCAATGTTCTTCCAGGCATTGGCGAAAGCATCATCAACGCGGTCAACCGCACCTTCGGTGAATTGCCCCCAGGCGGTGGCCTTCGCCTTGTTCTGCTCATACTCCAAACCCAGGAGGCGGATTGTCTCGCGATACTGATCAGCCTTTTCGGGGTTGCGCTCCATTGCTTTGGTGAGCGCGTCCAGCTCCTTGGAGTAATCGCGCAGCAGCTTCACCTCCGGCTGGAGGCGATCCATGATCCCCTCAACCGACGACAGCTGCTGGCTGAGTTTCAGCGCTTGGTTGCGCTTGCCCATAGCCTCGAGATAGGCCGCGGTCTCCTTATCCAGTGCCTCAGCGTTGCGACCGGCCAGGATCTCGGACTTGGCCCGCTCAAGGTTATAGGCCTCGAGCGAAGTCACGCCCTGGAGCGTGGCCACTCCCTGGGAGATGAGTGCGGCCGTCTCAAGCTGCAGGTCTCGAGTCGCTTTATTGATGTCCCGGCGCGCCTCGGCATCCATCTGGGCCTTAACCGCTGCCGTGACTTGCTCACGGGCCCCAGCGCCGGTTTTGAGCAGCTCTTCCTCGACCCGCTGCTGAAGCGTCAGGTCATAGAGGCTGTCCTTCCCGGCCGCATATGCATCCGCCAGACCCTGGGCCTTGGTGGTGGCAATGTCCGCCTGGCTCTGGAAATCCGCCAGGGCCTTGGCCTGGTTCTTCACCAGGGTCTCGGCCTCCTTGGTGGCGCTGTTGCTGTCCTTGGTGGCTTGGGTGGCGGCCTGGTTCGCGGCCTTCTGCTTATCGATCGCGGCGGCTTGGTCCAGGATCGCCTTCTTGTCGGCGTCGTTGAGCTCCTTGTGCTCGGAGATAAAGCGGTTCGCGGCCTTCACCGCATTGCCGTTGTCTTCCAAGCCAGCGAGGGTCTTGTCCAGGGTGGCCAGGTAGGTCTTGCCCGCCTCGCTCATCTCGCCAGAGGCCACAACCGCAGCAGCACTACCCCGCTGCATCTCAGTTCTCAAGGTGCCGATCTGGTTCTGAAGGGTAGTCGCGACGCGCGTGGTGTTGTCGAAGACGCCGGCCTGTACGCGCCAGCCATCCATGGCGTCCGCAGGCAGCCGGAAGCGAGTGGACAGGTTGTCCAAGACGGTAGACAGCGGCTGCCCGTTGTCCTTAGCCGCGCGCAGCATGGTCTCGAACTCGCCCGCGACACGCCCGCCAAACCGGCTCGACAAGGTGCGTTGAACCGAGGAGGACAGGTCGTCGAATGCCTGGCCTGCCTGCTTTGCAGCATCGCGCTGATCAATGGCCAGCTGCGCCAATCCCGCGGACTGCTGGTCCTTGGTCAGGGTCTTGAATTTCTCGCTCAGCGACTTGACCCGGCCCTCCAGCACACCCAGATCGGTCTCAGCCTTGTGGGCGCTCGACCCCATGGTGATGAAGGCGGCGCCCACGCCGACTGCCAGAGCCAGCATGCCAGCAGGCCCGCCAAGCATGCCTGCCAGAGCACCTGCTGCACGCGAGAGCAGACCCTTCGCGCTGGCTGCTTCTTTCTGAACAGCGATGTTCGCGGCGGTGGCCGCAGTGTCCTTCGCCATCGCCATAGCTGCAGCATTGCTCGCAACGGCCAGGGATTCCGATGCTTTCGCCGATGCTCGCTTGGCCTTCTCCAGGTCCTTTTCAACAACGGCCAGAGCCGTCGAGTAGCGCGCGGCTTCCGCAGTACCTGCTGCGAGCTGGGTCTGGTAGGCCAGTTGATCCCGGCCGGCACTGAGGCTGGCCACACGCGCCGCGGTTTCCGCCTGCAGTGCTTGTGCAGCGGTGACAGTGGCAGAGGCTTCTCGCAGGCGTGCAGAGGCCGCCTGTGCGGAAGCGGCCGCCTCCTCGACCTTTGCCAGGCTCGCAGCCTTGCTGGCCGTGACGCTGTCCAGCATGGCCTTGGTGGCCTGATAGCCGGACGCTACGGCTTCCAGTGCGTACTTGGCGAACGCTGCTGCCAGCTTTCCGCCCAGAGCCGCGGCGAGGATGTCGACGTTCTCAGCGAGGAAGCCGATGGTCTGCCCGATCTTCTCGGCTGCGCCGTTATCGCGCATGTTGGCCAGCTTTTCGTTCACCGCCTCAATGCCAGGCAGCAGCCCGATCGTCACCTGGCGAGAGACACCGGACAACGTGGCTTCAAGATCGCTGAAGGACTGCCTTGCCTTGATCAGGCGCTCAATGTTGAGCGCGTTGATGATCAGGCCGGTGTTTTGCGCACGGTCCCCGAACTCGTTGAAACCTGCGCCGGCGTTCTTGAGCAGCGGCGCAAGTGCGGAGGCCTCGTCGGCCACCTGCTCCATGTAGCTGATGATCTGCTGCTGACTGACACCCGCCTTTTCGAGGGAGGTGTAGTAGAGCTGCAGCGCTTGCGGGCCAGATAGGTTTTTGAAGGCGTCAGCCGTCAAGCCAACCTTGGGAGCGATCTCCTTGAAGAAGTCAGCCAGCTCGCCGCCGCCGCGACTGACGAACTCGCCCACACGGTCCGTGGTGTCCTTGAAGATGTCGGCCAGCTTCTCCTGCTCGATGCCGACAGACTTCGCGCCGTAGGCGTAGCGCTGGAACTCCTCCACCGAACTGTTAGAAAGGTTCGAGAGGTTCCGAACCTCCTTGGCATAGTCCATGGTGGACTTGGTCAGCCCGACCAGGCCAGCGATGGACCCAGCTGCGGCCAGGTTGCCAGCGCCGATCGACGAGAAAGCACCAGTGACGGCTTCCTGCAGAGTCCGGGCATTCCTGCCCACGCGATCGAAGGCCTGGTCGACGGTACCCAGGTTGCGGTCAATATTGCCGCTTGTCTTCGCCACAGCTGCTTCGCCGCGGTTCAGCTCCTGGATCATCTGGGCAGCGGTCGCCTCCAGGCGCACCATCATCCCTAGATCGTCACGTTCGGCCATTTACCTTTCTCCAGGCGAAAAAAAACCCGCCGGAGCGGGTCTTGGATTAGTCAGAATCTATTTTGATGAGGCCTGGACCTTCCTCCATACCTCGGAGAAACCTTTCAGCGAAATCTTGCCGTCCTTGCTGTTGAGACGGACAACGGCCTCATTACCCGACAGCATTGCTGAGAGCGCCTGGCCGTCGATATCGAGTGAGTTGCAGATGCCAGGGTGCATCTTGGTATCAAGCTGGATCGGCTTCGCGCCGTCCACGGAAATCATGCTGCCGTCGAAGTCGCAGCCAGGCCAGGCGGCGCGGCCCAGATCCGAAGAGGGGGCCAGGGCGGCTATCTTTCCATCGAACACCTCAATCCCGAACACCAGATTGTTGGCGTTCAGCGGTGCCATGTAGCCGGCGCGAGGCTTGTACTGCATTGCTGTGAAGATCCGGACATGAGTAGAGGCGTCCATGTCGTCGCTCAGCTTCCTGAAGTACCAGTCACCGACCCTCTGCCACCCCGGGTAATCAGGTAAGGCCTTAGGGCCAGCTACTGGCGCAACCGGAGGCGTATAGGCAGGTACCGGTTTGTAGCTGTTTCCCGCACACCCGGCGAGAAACAGCATTGGAATTATCAGCAGCGCTTTCATAACTATCAGCTCCATGCTAGGAAATCTGATACTAGCAGCCCAGCCGACAATTCCCAGCGCACCTACGCCCCCTTCCGAGCAGCAGCCGCGGCGCGCAGCCCGATCTTGATGTCATGGGCGCTTTCCTTCTGCGCCTGCTCTCCCTCCGGGGCAACTCCGAAGGGGCTCGTCGTCCTAATGAAGTCTATCTTTCCTTCCCACGCCATCAGAATTTCGGGCACCAGGGCGTCCCACGCTTCACGCGGAACCCATCCGAGCGCACCGGTCGCGATCTTGAACAGATCCGCCCAGTAGCTACCGTCGCCTGACCGCTTTATTCGTTTCCCGACTCAGCCTCGGCCTCGATCTCTTCGGGAGACTTGGCGGCGGGGTTGAGCAGCGCTAGCAGGTAGGGCGTGACTTCGGCGGCGATGTTAGCGGTGCCAGCCTGGATCACCTCCCACTCCAGAGCCTCGACGTCCTTTTGCTTGGTGGACAGACCGGCGCCGAAGGTGATCACAGCAGAAACGGCCTGAGGCGACATGCGCTGCACGCTCTGGAGTGCATTCACCAGGCCGTTGAAATGGGTGTCGATGAGCTTGACGGCCTTCAGGTTGAACTTCAGTTCGAATTTTTCTTCGCGGACTACAACGAAGGTATTGCCGTGGTCGATGTTGGTCATGGGTCAATCTCCGAAAGGATGCAGGAAAAAGAGAGCCCCAGCGTCCCGGGGCCCTGGAGAAAGCAACGGATCAGGCCGAGCCAGTGGTCTCGAAGATCTCGCTGTTGATACCGACGTTGAAGCTGCGGCGCAGCACGTCGCCGTTCTGGATGTTGGTCTTGCGGCTCGACATCACCTTGCCGACGAAGTAGTCGACTTGGCCGTCAACGTAGGTGACCTGGAACGGGTAGTTGTAGCGGCTGCGGTTCTTCTGGGCGGCAACCATGGCCACCTGGCCGGCGTCGCCTGCATCCAGGGCCACGGGCAGCGCCACGGTGCCGGCGTCGAATGCGCCCTTGAGGTGGCGAACGCGACCGTCGGAGAGACCGGTGAACGAGACGTCAGCCGCCTCATCGCCGTAGTCGCCGATGTTTTCGAGCTCACCGACTTGCACGTAGGTGATGCCCTTCAGCTGGGTGATGGCTGCGGCCGAGTCCTTGGGAAGGTCCGCGGTGAGGATGGGGCCGATGGCAAAACGAGTGCCGGCGCCGGTATTGATGGACATGGGTATGCCTCCATTGGCATGGATAAAGCCGCAGCGCGGCGGGGGTGGTGGTGCTAGTTCTGGGTGATGACCTGGACGGTCACGCTGCCCATGTACGTGACGCCATCGGCGTCTGGGGTGCTTTCGGTAGCTGTCACGCGCAGCGAAACAGCCCGCCCCGCCTCCAGGGTCAGGGAGACCTCGTGCAGCGCCGCATCCACTTCGCTGTTGATGCGCTTCACCTCGGCCTGGCCGGGGTAGTCGGACCAGACACTCAAGTACAGAATCCGCAGATGCCTCCGGCGTCCCTGGACGGGACTGCGGTCACTGCCAACCTCTCGGCCGATCGTGACGTAGGGGTATGGGGTTTCCTGCGGGACATAGTCGAAGACTGGGACGCTGATCTGGCCTGACAGCCGCTGATAGATCGCTTTCTGCAGCGCGCTGGAGACGTCAGTTACTTGAGCCACTGCGGCCTCCTTGTCCGGCGCGCTCCAGGGTCTGCCGGATGGCGCCCCGGATGATGACGAGGATCTCGTCTCGGTTGATGTCGTAGGACGGGCGCAGCCAGGGATGAGCCGGCCGCGCCGGGATGTCCGGGTACAGCCCGAAAAAGTGACTGCCGTCGGTCTTCATGGTGGAGCGGCGACTGCGCCCACCCGATCGCTTGGTCCCGGAGTAGCCCTTCGTGCCGCGCTCCAGAAACCGCACATAGAAAAACTCGCGCGCATGCTTCTTGCCGCGGATGCCTATCTGCGCGTCCAGCCCAGACTTGGAGACGAAGGCCTCCAGAGCGTTGGCGGCGTCGCCAGTGTCCTTCGGTATGAACTGCCGCTGGGACTCCAGCACCAGGTTGGAGGCCTCCTCCATGCCGCCGCGCACGTTGCTCTCGACGTTCTGGCTGATGGCGCGCAGCACCTTCCGGAGCTTGAAGTCACCCTGGATCGAGCTGCGTCGGGCCATGGTCAGGCCTTGGCGTCAGCCGCGGCGGCTTCCTTGTCGGCCTTGGTGGTGGACTTGGTCTCCTTGACCTCTTCCACCCAGCCAAGCTCTTTCAGCTCAGCAGCCTTATCGGCGGGAAGGTCGAACTCGTCGCCGATCTCCTTCGGGCCTTTGGGGGTCGACAGTTCTGCGAGTGCACGGACTTTCATTGGTCGATTTCCTCAGTGGGGCGGACGGACACCTGGCGCAACTGCTCTTCCAGCAGGGCGTCCAGGTGGCGGGAAAGCCGATCAGCCAGATAGCCTTCGGCGGACTTCAGGAGCTCCACGGTCGAGGCGATCGCCGACTCCAGTTCGTAAGAGACGGTTGCCTGCAAGGTGCCGGTGATCAACTCGCCAGCGATGGGCGTCAAGCTCATGGGGTCTTCCTCATAGGTACAGGGAGGGTCGAACACAGCACGCGAAACATGCTGATCAGGTTGTCGGGCAGAACGGCCTCGACGATGTAGGTGGTGGAGCCGTGGACGATGCGGTGCCCTGCCTTCAGGTCAGAGCGCGGGCGCATGGTGATCTCGACGGTGACCGTGGCCTGCAACTGCTGGGCGACCGGCGAGGTGCGGCCGGATGGGCTATCGATGCCCGCCCAGGCCTTGCCGTACTCGACCCAAGTCTTGCGACCACCGCCCATGCCGTCGCTCTGCTGGATCTCGCTCTGCAGCGATACCCGATGGCGTAAGGGTCCGACTCTCATCAGAAGCGCTTCCTATACCAGAGCAGCCGGTCGACGGCGAGCGGGACTGCAGCAGGCGCGGCGCCTATTACCACGGCCTCGCGGTTGGCGTACCAGTGGCCGACCAGCAGGAGCATGGCCTGTTCGACGTCCTTGGTGAGCAGCATCTGCTCCGGCCCGGTGGGGTTGGCCTCCACCAGGGTCCGGTCACAGTGCTGCTCGACGTATGCCGAGGCGGCAGCGAGATACCCCTGGATCAGGTCATCCTCATCGTCGTGGTCGACGCGCAGGTGGAGCTTCACCCGGGATAGCTCGATCATCACTAGGCCTCTTTCTTACCGCGGGTTCTGGGCTTTTCCACCACCACCGGCTCGGGCTCGGGCTCGGGCTCGGGGATGGGCTCGGGGATGGTGACCACCGCCGGAGCAGCGTCAACGTCCTCGGCGAGTTCCAGGCCGATCAGCTGCTCGGCGATCTCGTCCATCACGGGGCGGGTCTCGCCCTGGTCGAAGTTGCCGGCGTGGTAGTGGGAGAACTGACGCAGCGCGCGAATCGTCTTCATCGTGGTGTCGGGGCAGTTTCCTGCCCCGCCTCGTCTGATCAGGCGCCGGAAGCGACGGTGAAGGTGCCCTTGATGAGCGCGGTGGGCCGGTAGTGAGCCAGCGCCAGGCGCTCTTCGCAGAGGATCGTCAGCATGTTCTTGACGAAGTTGTCGCGGTCCTCGCGGCTCACCTCGACAGTGGCGTCCATACGATCCCAGACCTGGGATGCCAGATCGAAGCCGCCGACGGTGAAGGTGCCCTGTGCCTGGGCCTTGGTGGCCACGACCGGCAGACCCCACATGACGCGAGCCGCGAAGGCAGACGGGCCGCCGAAGATGTAGCGGCCCATGTCGTCCTTGAGCAGCGCGATGGCATGCCAGTCGCGCGGGTTCAGGATGATGCCGGAGGCCTCGAACTCGGACTCGGTGACCTGGAAGACCGCGTGCGCGATCTGGTCGGCCTTGTTGTCGCGGGCGACGTTGAGAGCGGTGTCGTAGGCGGTGGCCACCTTGTTGATGCCGACCAGGTTCTCACCGGTGCCGTCACCGTTCAGCAGCTGGGCCTCTTCAGCCAGCGCCAGGCCGAACAGCAGGCGGTTGTTCACGTACGATTCCAGCAGCGGCGCGTCGTCCATGATCTGGCGCGAAGCCTGGATCCAGTGGGCGATGGTGCGCACGTTGGCGGTTTCTTTGGTGAAGGTGATCTGCGACTCGGGCTTGAGGGCGCCTTCCACCACCGGCGCGGCCGAGTTGGTGAAGACGTTCTCGCGCACGTAGTCCAGCGAGTTGGAGCTGATGCGACCCTGGGCCAGCAGATCGCGGATGGTGAGGCGGCGCAGGCCAGGCATCAGGATACCGGCGTTACGCTGCGGCTCGACGAGCGCACCAGCCGAAGCGGTGCCGCTGCCCAGGGCCTTGTTGAAGGACTGGACTTCGACCTTGCTGGAACGACCGTCCCAGCCCTTCATGATGTCGTCGGCGGTGCGCTCGGCGAAAGACTTGTGGGTGGTCGGATCGTCGATTTTGCCGCCCGCCAGCTTCTGCTCCAGATCGAACAGGCGGCTGCCTGCGGTCTTGAGCTCTTCCTGGACGGTGGTCAGGTCGCCCTGCAGCTGCTTGCTGACAGCGCCAGTGTCCTGAATTTCTTTCTTCTGGGCGTCGAACAGCTCCGTCATGCGGGTCTGGGCGGTTTCGATCGCCTTCTGGATTTGTGCAAGATCCATGGGTATTCCTCGGTTCAGAGAGAGGGGAAGGAGTTGATGCGCTGCAAGAGCGCGGCGATGTCGTCGCCGCCTTCGGACTCACTCCGAACTGCGGACTTGATGCGGGCGATGAACGCCTGCGCCTCGGACTTGGAGAGGCCAGCTGCATCTCGCAGCCAGTGCTCCGCGTCACGAATGCTTTCGATGCCATCCATACTCTTGAGCGAGGCCACGGTGGCGTGCTCGTTGGCGGGCATGGTGCAGATGCTGATTTCGCTCAGCCGGGCGAAGTTTTTGAACGACATCCCCGTGGGGATCGGGGAAAAGTCGCTCTTGGTGGCCAGGGCGCCGATGGACATGCCGGCCACGGTGCCATGCAGCATCGCTGCCTTCAGCGCCTCGGATTGCGGGTTGCCCGGGGTGAGCTCACCGCGCGCCAGCAGGCCCTTACTGTCCTCTTCCAGGTGCAGCCACTTCCCTACTGGGATCTCGTGGCGCCGGTGGTTGAAGAACATGGCCACGGAGCGCGTTTGGGTCTTGAGCGCATTGGCGAAGGCGCCCGGCTCGATCACGTCACCGTCGCTGTCGGTCACGCCGAAGACGCTGGCGTAACCCTCGAAGATGCCTTGGGTGCTGTTGCCAGTGAACTTCACCGCCGACAGCTCGAAGTCCAGGGTCTTGCAGATGTTGGGCATTGCAGCCTCCAGATAGATCAAACCCCGCTCGGGGCGGGGTTTGTTTGGCCAAGTTGGGTGATCGGCACGTTCTGCGATTGCCGGGTGGCGACATCGCCTCCGGGCAGTGGCGGACGGTTGTCTAGGCGCCGGCCCTCGTTGATGGTGAGCAGGCCGCTGTTGACCAGAGCGGTGAGGAACTGCGCCCGCGCCGCCGAATCGCCCCGCAGCAGCCCTTCCAGGTTGTGCTCGGCGTGATAGCGGCTGATGTCGGCGGGCTTCACCAGCCAGCGCCAGATCGCCTGCTCCCAGCGAACCAGGTACGGCGACAGGGTGTACTGCAGGAACCCAAGGTTCTGCTGCTCGATGCCGGAGCCCCAGCTAGTGGATTTCTCCACATCGCCCACCAGGTGGGGCGGCACGCCGAAGAATCTGGCCAGCTCGCTGACCTGGAATTTCCGGGAGGCCATCGTCTCAGCATCCTGCGGCGTCACGCCAATGGGCTGGGTAGTGAAGTCGGCCTCAAGGATCCATAGCCGCTTCTTGACCGGGCCGCCGGCGATCTCCTTGAAGTTTTCCTCAAGCTGCTCGCGCTGCTGCTTGCTCAGGAGCTTGTCGCCGGTCATCAGCAGCTGAGGCGACTTCGCGCCGTTGCCGTAGAAGTCGCGCTGCTGGTCTTCCATCGCCACTGCGACGCCTGCGGCGCGAGCGGCAAAGGCGATCGGTGAAAGGCCGACCAGGCCGTTAAAGCCGAAACCCTTCAGGTGGAAGATCTCGCGCTGGCCGAAATCGGCGTATTCGGTATCGCGCCGGTAGCGATAGACGACCTTCTTGCCCTCCAGCCGCACGTCCATGTTGGCAGACAGCAGGGGGATCATCGAAACCACATCGCCAGTCGAATTTCGCTCCACCAGGGCATAGGCGTTGCCGTAGAAGCACAGCTGCATGGTCATCGCCTCGCGGAACTCAACGGCGGTCATGAAGCTGTTGGGGCTGTAGCGCAGCAGGCGAGCCAGGGGGTTATCCAGCCCAGCCTTGCGGCGGTCGTCACCGTTGCTCTCGAAGACATCCAGCGGGAGCCCAGCCGTGACGCTGGAGATCAGCCGCACGCAGGCATAGACGGTGCTGATCTGCAGGGTGCGCTCATCGCTCACCACCGAGTCCCCGACCACTCCGCTGGCGGAGACAGGGCCGGTCACCGAGCCTTTTTCAGGCGAAACCAGGCGCCCACCGACGAAGAAACTCGCCATGCGCGCCCAGAAGGGGCTGCGAGTCCGCAGGTCGATGCTGTAGTCGGTATCTGCCATCACATGCTCAGGGTGTTGTTCAGGAAGGAATCGATGCTGCCGTGCTCCGCCGCTGCTGGCATTGCGCGACCCACCGCCATGATCAGCGCCACCGCGCCGTCGATCTTGTTGTCGTTGCCCTGCTTGATCGGCCGTACGATGTCGTCGTTGCCGGGCAGGTTCTTGCCGATCACGTTGGAGATACACCAGGTCATGATCGGGTTGCCGTCGTGGTGGAACCGCCCCGACTGGATAGCCGCTTCCAGCTCCTTCATCGGGTCGGACATGTTGGTGAAGTTCTGCACCGTGGTGACCGGCGTCAGGCCCTCGTCGTCCAGCTGGTGGCTCAGGTTGGTAGCACCGTGCGGGTCGATTGGGCTCTCTCTCACCGGCGAGACCATGTTGGCCTCCTTGGCGTCTTCGAGGATCTCGCGATAGTCGATCTCGGCGCCGGGCGTTACCTGCAGGTGCCCAGTGTTGATCCAGGCCTGGAAGCGTTCGGCCATGCGCTTGTTGTCTTCGTCGAAGGCCGTGTCTTCCGGCACCCAGAAGGCCGGGGCCACGCTGTAGTAGTGCGTTCGGCCGTCGATCACGCGCCAGAACAGCCGCGCCATGGAGTTCATGTCCAGCTTGCGCGCCAGGTCGAAGCTAAGAATGCATTCCTGCCCCTCGAACTGGTCCAGGGTCAGCGTCTTGTCCTCGCAGGCCTTCCACTTCTCGACGTTGAAGAAGCCTGTCTTGGCGCTCACCCACCGGTTGAGGTGCTTGGTCTTGAAGGTGTTGGTGAAGCGCGCCGAGCGCAGCGCCCGGGCGAGCTGGCTTTCCAGGTACTCCTGGAACACCGAAACCCCTATGTTCGGGTTGGCCTTGGCCAGATTCTTCGGGTCGGTCCAGTCGTCGTCGTCGTCGAGTGTCCAGATCCAGGCGAACAGCTCGGGATCTGGCACCGCGCCGTCGAGCATCTCGATAGCCTGCCGGCGCTTGTCGTAGCACGGCCCCTCGATGTTCGCGCCTGCCGTGGTGATGATGAACATCAGCGGCTGCCGGCGTGCGCCCATGCCGGTGATCATCGTGTCGTACTGGGCCGAGCTGTCATGCTCGTGGAATTCGTCGATGATCGCGCAGCTGGGCGAAGCACCGTCACCCGGGTTGCCGATAAGCGGCTCGAAGCGGCTGCCCTCGGCGGGCACGTTCATGTTCGAGGCGTTCACCTCGATCCCCGCAGCCTCGATCAGCATGGGCGAGCGTTTCACCATCAGCCGGGCCGGGCGAAACACCTCCCAGGCTTGCTTCTCGGTGGTGGCGCCGCTGTAGACCTCGGCACCGAACTCGCTGTCGGCGACGAACATGCTGATGCCCACGCCGGCGGCCACCACCGACTTGCCGTTTTTCCGCGGCACCTCCCAGTAGCTCTCGCGGAATCGGCGGAAGCCGTCCTTCTTGCGGACCCAGCCGAAGGTGCAGGCCATACCGAACAGCTGCCATGGCTCCAGGGTGATGAGCTGGCGCTTGAACGCCCACTCCCCTTTCGTGTGTGGCAGCAGCTGGATCAGCCGCAGCTTCTTCTCCGCCTTGACCGCATCGAATTTGTAGGGAAAAGCCTTGCCGCGACTATCGGCCACGTCGTCGAAGTGGCGCTGGATCGCCAGGTGAATGAACCGGCACGCCGGCACCCGGCCTCGCAGGACAGACCGAGCCCACGCCATCGCCTTGTCGACGTTGGGCGTAAGGGGCTTGGCCATCAGGAACCTAGGATCGCTGCGAACTCGTTGGTGGATTTCTGCTTGTTGCCGCCGATCAACCGCGTGCGGCTGGCCGGATCAAGGCCGAGGAGTGAGCCGAAGGTCACCATCTGCCGCATCGTTTCGTTGGCCGCTGTCAGGGCAGGGTTCTTCATCGGTCCGCCCTGGGCGCCCTCCACCACGATCCCGTGGGTATTGATCGATTCCTGAGCCAGGCGCCAGTTGCCATAGGCCGTGCAAAAGGCCTCGACGTTATGCAGGTCGGTCAGCGCCAGCACGTTCTCGCGCAGCAGCTCGGGAATGATCATCCGCCACATGTCGGCGGCGCGGTCGTTCAGCCACTCGGGCGGGTCGACGTTCGTGACCGTGGAGAACTGAGGTTCGGCCTTGTTCAAGGCTCGCTTGCCGGGGTTACCGGCGAGCTGTTTCTTGGCCGTGGGCTTCGGCTTGCGACCTCGGCCAGCGACCGCCGCTGTGCCGCCCATGGCGCGACTCCTGAATTTTTAATTTCGCGGGTGTGAAAAAACGACGGAGCGGACGGTGTCCTATTGGATAGCTGTAGGCTTTTAGACCGCCCCCACCCATTGGCAAACCCTATCGTGCACTTTTCTGGTGCATGAATAGGGCCTCTACCGTGCTACACCGATGGGCGGTAGGCCGCGGCTGCCTCGCGCTGGGTCTTCGCCCGGTGGCATTCGTGATTGATCGCCACCAGGTTGGTCGGACTGTCTGTGCCGCCCTGCGCCAGGGGGATAACGTGGTCGACCTCATGCGCGGGCCTGATCCGAGCCAGGCGCTTGCACTCCTCGCACTGGCAGAGGAAGTTGTCCCGTTTCAGCACCTGGTCGCGCAGCCGGCGCCAGGGTCGACCGCCACGACCCGAGCCCTGGCGAGTTGCCCAAGGCCTGGCCAGGTCGGCGTGGTCATCGCAGTAGCCGTTGGCATTCCGGGTCAGGGCGTTGCAGCCTCTGGCCCTGCAAGGCTTGTTGGGGCGTAGGGCCATCAGTCATTCCCTTCGTGACATGTCACGACACCACGGCTTGGGTGCGCCGGCAGTAGTGGATGCACTCAGCAGCGCTGATGACATCATCCAGGCTGGCTTTGCAGCGGGCGTGCCCATACTCGTCAGCGCCGAAGGCTTCAGCGATCTCAGAGACGGGGCGACCAGCAGTGCCGGCATTGACCATCATGACGATCAGCTGACCATCTACAGCCAGCTCAGGCCCAGGCTCGTCGCCCTCGTACTCAATGGTCACCTTGCCGCCCTTGATGTCGCGCCAGATCTCGTCAGTGCCGGGCCTGACCTGCAGCGGGCTGACCGCATAGATCACGAAGCCACGCTCGGTATCGGCGTACTCGACATCCTTGACCTCGAAACCGTCGACCAGCACGCGCTTGATCGGGACGCCGCCATAGTTGCCTGGTCCGAAGAACGTGCCAGGCTTCGGCGATCCCATGCTGGACACGAAGCGTGCAGCAGGGTCTTGGTGGAGCACGTCCAGCTGACCCTGTAGCCGGCGGATGTCGTGCTGCAGGATGCGGCACTCTTCTGCCACCGCTCGCTCTTCCTGGGGGATGGGATGGCTCATCGCTTCACCTCGGTCATCTTCATGGTCATGCCGCGCTGCACCCAGGCGCCGACGCGATCCGGATCAGGCTGCAGGCCGGTCAGTCTGGACATGAGCAGCACGCCGCACAGGTAGGGCTTCACCCACCAGGCCATGTGGATGGTGAAGGTGACGGTTGTCGACCGACTCACTGCTTCACCTGCTCTTGTGCCTGGCCTGCAACCTCGGAGGCCTTCACCGCGGCATCGCTCGCCTTGATGGCGGCTTGGCTGGAACTGACGCCGGCAGCGGCCAACTGGTCGGACTGGCGCGCGATGATCTGCTTGGACTCCACCAGACGCTCCCGAAGGTACCCAATGTCGGCACGACAGGCCTGATCGTCCTTGTCGCTCTCCATTCGGTGAGCAGCGATCAGGCTCAGGATGTCGCTCTTGGCCGACCACATGCCGGCGGAGAAGCCGCAGGCAGCAGCAAGCATCACGGCCAGGGTCGCGTACACCGCCACCCCGCTCTTGTCCCACGCGGTCTGTACCCGCTCGCGATGCGTCATTTGAGTTTCCCCATCAGGTCCTCAACCTTGGCGTTCAGAGACTGGTTCTCCTCGCGCAGGTGGCGGACCTCTTCGGTCAGAGTGGCGTTCTGGATCTTGACGGATGTCAGCTCGTCCCTGATCTGAATGACGATCTTCCATGCTTCGTCGGCCTTCGCCTCGGCCTTATCCGCTCGCTCCTGCTGGAACTTGCGGTCGGTTTCGAGGATGCCTACCTGGGTCTGGTCAGCTCTACGCATCTCCAGCCACTTGTTGAAGCAGAGCAGGATCGCCATGAACGCACCGGCTCCAAGCCCGACGACACCCAGCCCGCTCGTTGCGAGTGCGGATGGCTCCATCGTTCGTCTCTCTCGGTACTGCGCCGATACGGCAAAGGAGGTAGGCCGGCAAAAGCCAGCCCGGGAAAGGGGAATCTCACAGATCCGCCCGCTTGTCGCCGCGCATGGCCATAACGCCTCCTCGGCACAAGACTGAGTCTTCCACCACAGGAGTGCACTTATGGATATGCGCAGTTTCGAGGTCAGTTACACCAAAGGCGGCAAACAGGACACGTTCACCGTCGAGCAGGAGTTCTTCTCGGACGAGGAAGCCTGGGGAGCCGTAGTAGGCAAGCTAGGCATACCACTCGTTGACAAACACCGAGGTGATCCGCCGAGCACCAATCGCAGCCTTGCGGAGGGTGCGGGTGTGTCGGACGTGACCTGGCGCCCGCTCTAGAAACGAAAAACCCCGGCGCGGTGGCCGGGGTCTCTAGTGTGTTGCGCTCTGCTCAGGCAGCTATCGCAGCATGGAATAAATCGTATAGGCGTTGTAATCCACTGTCAATGATTCGTGAAACATATCAATCAGGCCGCTTCGCAAAAGGCTGACAGTCGACCATCCAGCCAGGCCTCGCCCGACTTCACGAGCTCCGCCGCCTTCACGTGGGTGATCCCCATCAGCATCCCGAGCTTTCGATAGGTCAGGCCGTCGAAGCGGTAGTAGTGCCACACGGCGCGGAAGCACTGCGGATCCCTCTCCTTCAGGATGGACAGCATCCGGTCGACCCAGAGCGCCTCCAGGTCATCGATGTCCGGCGTGGGCAGCGACTCGACGGCTACGTTGTCACGCATAAGCGCATAGGTCGGGCAGATGTAGGTGGCGATGCTGGCCTGGATGCGGCTCCAGATACCCCATTGCCGGAGGAGGTAGCAGCTGCTGATGTTGCGCATGGGTCAGTCTCCGGTGCGGTGCGAGCCGTGCGGGCCGCGGCGGTTGCTCGATTCGTAGGGCTGCATCCGCTGCAGGGTGGCCAGCTGCTGTTCCAGGTGCAGAAGGCGGTGACTCAGGGTGAAAACCAGATCCTCGGCGGGCATGGCCTGGCCGGTGGCGTGATCGACCCAGCCGGTGCCGGCGCAGGTGCCGCACTCCATCTCGTAGAAGACGCCCCGGGTGACGCCGCGCCCGTGACATGTCACGCAACGCGAAATCGGCTTCACCTTCCGGGTGAGGTCAGGCCCGTGCTGCTTGCGCATTGGCCCTCCGGTCGATCTCCTTCTGGATGTCTTCCATCTCGCCCAGGGCGCGCGACGCGTCGCACATAGCCTTCAGCTCGCCTGCCTTGTTGACGCTGGAACGATCCTTCCAGATGCGGCCGCCGAGGCGCGAGCCCGGCCGCCGGGCCGAGTGATAGCCGCGGCAGGCGAGCGCGGTGCTGGTGGCGTTCGTGTAGAGGGCCTGTAGCACCATGCGCCGGCGGCGCAGGTCCTCATCGGTAGCGGCGGCCAGACGCTGGGCGGCCAGGGCATTGATCTCGGCGATCAGCTCGCGCTCGTTCTCCGGGGCCGCCTGGCGCGCTTCCTGGTAGTGGCTCAGGAAGACGACCAGCGACTGGCCGAGGATTTGCCGGGCCAGGCCGGCCAGGTCTTGTGCTGGATGGTTCATCGGAGGGCCTCGGTAGCAGGCAGGCGGAGATAGGCGGTCAGGTGCTCGCGGGCGTCGTGCACACCCCGGCAGACGATCGCGAGGTAACCCTGGTCGGTCAGGCGCTGGAGGGCGGCCAGCTGGCTCGGCGATACCGCGGCGTCGTGCGGCGGGGTGGCCTTGAACTCGATCCGCATGCCGAAGTAGCCGCCACGGGCAATGTCGACGTTGATGTCCGGCATCCCGGCGCGCACGCCCTGCCCTTTCAGCTTGCCGGCCGTGGCCTTGTGGCGGTGGCCACCGTTGGGCACGTGGTAGATCGACTTCGCTTCCTTGGGGAAGGCCAGCTCCAGCCAGGTGAACAGCTGTGTCTGCTCGATGCCTTCCCAGTCGGTAGGCTTCTTGCGGGTGCGGGTCTCGCGCGGTGCGGCCCAGGGCTTGAGGGCGGCGGTCATGCGGCCCCCTTGATCGTCATCAGGCCCTGGCTGATCCAGATGGCCTGGGTCTCGCCCAAGGCCCGGATGACGTCGCGCTGATCAAGCTCACCCTGGCGGCGGCCGTCCAGCAGGTCATGGCAGCAGCTGCAGGCGAAGACGGCCATGTTGTCCGGGCTCTTCAGGCCCATGCCCTTCTGGCCGCACGCCAGGTGAGCCAGCACCGTAGTCTCGGGGTTGAAGTTGCAGACGCCCGGGATGCGCAGGGTGCATTCCTGGCCACGGGCGCTGTCGCGGAGCTTCTTGGACTGGGCGCGGCTCATTGGGCAGCTCCCGACCGATAGGCCTGGGCGGTGGTGCGGCGATGGGCGCTGCGGCGGTGGCTGATGGCGATCTGGCCGGCGGCGGCCAGGGTCAGTAGCAGGCCGGTGATGACGAAGGGGGTCATAGTCCGCGGCCCTCGCCATCGCCGAGGAAGTCGCCGATCGGGCGGCGCGCTGCCGGCGCCGTGCGCTCGCGCTTCACCGGCCCGGCCAGCTCCTGCTCGCGGAAGTGAATGTAGGCCTCGGTGTGCTGGACCTTGGGGTCCATGCCAGAGCCGCGATTGAAGCCCTGGTCATAGGCCAGGCGGCGGGCGTCGTCGTATTCCTCTTGGGTGAACATCATGCCGGCACCTCCTGGCGATAGGCGGCCGTCACGATCAGCGCCGAACAGATGAAGGAGACCGCCGCCAAGATCGGGTGCCCAGTGACGATCAGCGCGTAGAGCTGGAACGCAGTGCTTGCGCAACTCAGCCACATGCCTTCGCGGATCTTAGAGGCTGTCTCGCCCTTGACACCGCCACTCAAGAGGCCGATCCAAGCCAAGATGTTGAATGCCAGAAGGGTGTAGAAGCCGAACCAGTGCCAGGGCTCCCCAATCAGGAGGCAGGTCGAAAGCGCAACGCTGATAGCGGTCGAAACGATGTGAGGGGTCTTCATGCTACGTCGGCCTCCGGCCAGATGATGCGAGCGCAGGTCAGGGCCTCGTCGCGGTTGATTTGGGCGCCGACCATGGCGAACGGCGCGCGATTGGGGAGCAGGACCATCCAGCAGGCCTTCACGAGCGGCGGCCCAGCGCGGCGCGCATCTTGGCCAGCTCAGACTGGACGGTTTCCGGCTTGGCCGGCGTGGACACCTCGGAGGGCAGCGCCTTGGGGATCTCGCGCAGCGGCTGGCCGGCGGCGACCATGCGGCAGGCGATCGAGTAGTTGCGCTCGAACAGCTTTCGGCCGGCGTCTTCGTTCAGGCGGAACAGGTTGCTCAGCCCGGACTCCGTGGCGGCGTGGTGCACGGCCGGGTGGCTCCAGCGGGCGCCCTGCCCCACGGCGGGGTGCGAATTGCGGGCGGCTTCCTGGAAGGCCTTCTCGGTCGGCGGCAGGCCCAGCTGCTCGGCGGTGGGTTGGCACCACTCCACGAACTTGCCGACGCTGGGCGCGAAGTCCTGGCCGCTGGCGCGGCAGGTCATCAGGCCGAAGCGGATCTGCTCCAGCGAGTGGATGCCGGCGGCCATCAGGCCCTTGATCCAGGAGCGCTTGGCGCGCTTCAGGGCTTCGTCGTCCGGCCAGGCCTGCTTCCAGGCGGGGAAGATGGACTTCAGCTCGTTGAACAGCGAGTTCACGACCTGGGCGGTGCCCTCGTCGATGCTGGCCGGCTGCTGCTGGACCGCCGGGCGAGCCTGGCTGAAGTCCACGTGCTTCACGATCTCGGTGGCGTTGCGCATCAGACGCTGTCCTCGTTCAGGTTGTTGGCCCAGCTGGTGTCGTCGTCGTTCGGGCCGGCGCCGGGGCCTTGGTGGTGCTTCAGGCGGTTCACCAGCCACTCGCACTTCAGGCCACGCCAGCCGGCGGTCATGGCCTCGGCCAGGCCCTGGTCGGCGCTGATGCCGTGCACGGCGACCTTGGCCAGTTCGGTCAGGATGGTTTTCCAGATCGTGGCGTTGAGCGGCTTCTTGAGTTCGCGGCGGAAGGCCAGGTAGTCCTTGGCGACGTCGGCGGAGATGGCGATGCCGGCGGTGTCGGTCAGGGCCTGCATGTCGGCCAGGCTGAAACCCTTGGCACGGCTCCGGGGTTGATCAGCGGCGGTCTCGGGATCGTTCGAGCCACCCTCACCGGATGCGCTCGCCGCGCCCTCGCGGCCTTGCTCTTGGTTCTGTTCTTGGTTCAGTGACGTATTGGGTGCAACGGCTGCACCCCGTTCTGTCGTGGTTTGCACCCCGTTCTGTTGTGAACTGCACCCCGTTCCTTCACCGGGTGCAGCCACTGCACCCCGTTTCAGCTGGAGGTCGTAGACGTTGGTGATGCGGTCTTTCCGGCCGATGTAGGCAGCGGCGATCGCCTGGTTGCCACGGGTGATCAGGCCCATCTCTTCCAGCAGGTCCAGCTTGTACCGAACGGTCCGCTCGGACAGGCCAGTGTCTTCAGCCAGCTGCTCGGCAGAGGGGAAAGCACCACGACCGTCCTGGCCGGCATAGTTGGCCAGGCACAGCAGCACGTGGCGGGCGGAGGCGTCGCCCAGGGTGGACTTGGGCATCTGCATGGCCCAGGACATGGCTTGAACGCTCATGCGGCACCTTGAAGCTTGTAGGCAGCCCACTTCCCGGCGATCCACTCGATGCCTTTGGGGGTGAACTTGGCGGCGTTGAAGTTGTGGCCGTTGCCGGCTTGGCCGGTCTTCACGTGGAAGCGGCCAGCGGCGATGTGCTCGGCGTAGGGGACCCACTCACCGCCCAGGCGGTACCAGACGTGAGCATCGGCTAGGAACAGGCGGAATTCGTTCTCGTTGGCGCCGAGGAGCTTGCAGACCTGGCGGAAGCCCTTCAGGCCAGTGCCCTCGACGTAGCGGTCGACGAACTCAGCTTTCGGGGCTGCGATGGCCAGGGCCTGGTTGGCCGCCTGCTGCAGCTCGAACTGTTCAGCCCAGGCGCGCGCAGCGGCGGCCGGGTTGCTGAAGTCAGGGATGACGGCCATGGCCTGCTGCTCCAGCTCCATCCAGCGGTCAACCAGCTTGGCGGTGAACTCAGGGCTGAGTTGGGCCACGATGACGTAGCTGTCGCGCTTGCCCACCTGATATTCCAGGTACTGCTCCTGGTTCTGCTCGTGGGTGTACGGCGTTGGCGTATACCCCTGGATGGCACCACGGGAGATAAGGCGCCCAATGGAGCGATAGACGTCGCCGTGACGAGAGCTGACCAGCTCGGCGATTTCGCGGCTGCTCATGGTCAGGGTGTTGCCGGTACTGAGGATCTGTTGCATCATTCACCTCGATCTGTTGTGTCGTACTGAGCCCGGTTGCCGCCGGGCTTTTTCTTGCCTGCGATTCGCGTACTGGACGGAATCACAGCTATCCCGCGTGACTGCTGGCGCAAGGCCATGACGCGGATAATGGGTTCCATGGTCAGGCGGCATCGCTGGCGCGCTTGACCGGCTCGTCCTCGCGCTTCGCCTTGATGGCGCCGCCCGAGTCCTTCTCCAGGACGCACTGCATGGGGTAGGAAAAGCCACCCGCAGCCCGGCACTGGGAAACGCGGGAGCCGGTAACGCCCAGCGCTTCACCGATGGCTCTGCCGCTGCCGTAATGACTCAAGGCTTCTTCGTAGGTCATGAGAGGTCTCCGTTTGCCTCAAGAGTTTAGAGTTCTTAACGGAGCAAGGCAAGTTATCTAAACACCGGAAGGTTTAGAATCCTTAATATGGAATTCAAAGACAGACTTGCCCGCCGCATGACGGAGAAGGGCCTCGCCGCAACCGACCTGGCTCGCCTGACTGGCGTGTCGAAAGCCACCGTGAGCTTTTGGGTCAATGGCACCAACGGCGCGAAGGGAAAGAACCTGCTGGCCCTAGCCAAGGCGCTCGACTGCTCGCCTGACTGGCTGGCCTACGGTGAAGGAAGCGCTGATAGGGATCGCCCTAAAAGCGAGGCCACCATCCTCGGGCCGATCTCGGCCTGGGATGACGACACCCCTCTTGACGACGACGAGGTGGAGATCCCCCTGCTGAAGGATGTGCGGGTTTCCGGCGGCCCCGGCATCGTTGCCGAGGATCTCGACTCTGGCCGGTGTGTCCGTATGGGCAAGTCGAGCCTGCGCGAGCGTGGCGTCCAGTTCAGCAACGCCATCTGCGTGACCGTCAGCGGCAACAGCATGGAGCCCGCCCTGCCCGATGGCAGCACCGTGGGCGTCAACATGCACATCACCACCATCAAGGACGGCAAGGTCTATGTGATCAAGCACGATGGCGAGCTGCGGGTGAAGCAGGTCTACCGGCTACCTGGTGGAGGGATCCGGCTGCGCAGCTTCAACCGGGCCGAGCACGCCGACGAGGATTACACCCCCACGGAGATGGCCGAAAAGGACATCTCGATCCTGGGCAAGGTGTTCTGGTCGTCAGCTTTCTGGGACTGACCTCGCTCGCTGGGGCGACCAGCGGTTGTAGAAAAATCGAGGGTTCGCCCTAAATTTTCTGTCTCACAAGCCGCTGTATATCTCGTGATGGATACGGCGTGGCGGTTCGGAAACGCCTACGCCAGCCCATTTTCACTGTATTCGATTGAACCATTCGTTCATTCTCTCTATCATCTGTATATACACAATGCGCTAGGTAGTACGCATGAAAGGACTCATCATCTCCCGCAAGGTCCTAGAGAAGCTTGCGGTAAAGCACGGAGTGACACCTCGTGAGGTCGAGCAATGCTTTGACAACTGTGATGGCGAACACCTTGAGGATCGGCGCGAGCGCCACCGAACCAACCCCATCACTCGGTGGTTTGTAGCTGAGACCAACCAAGGTCGTAAGCTCAAGATCCTGTTCATCTTTCGCAACGGTAAGGTTTATCTGAAGTCCGCCTACCTCGCCGATGAGAAAGCAATTGAGATCTACAACGACAACGCCTACTGAACGCTGAGCCGTTCGACCGCACTTGGCAGTCAAGGCGTAGAGATCGTCTAAACTCGTTATGAGAGCAAAAACAGAGGCCGCTATGAGCAACGTAGAACTGTGGGAATCCGGTGAGCTTGGCCAGAGTGCCGAGCATGCGCGTGTTGCCGCTGGCTCCAAGCAGGAGGTCGATGACGCCCTGGGCCTGCAGCTGATCTCGATCAGACTGCAAAAGCAGCTAGTGAATGACCTGAAGAAAATTGCAGAGATCAATGGTGTCGGCTATCAACCGATGATCAGGGATCTGCTCAACCGCTTTGCGCGGTCTGAAATTCGGAAAATCATGCTGGATCGAATCAGTCAGATCGAGGCAGAGGAAGAATCCGTCGTCGAAGCTAGCACCGCCCCAGTACGTGAGTTCCTCCAAGAACTGAAACGCGCCTGACATCAGGCATAAGCCAAAAGCCCGCCCAGCGCGGGCTTTTTTGTGCCTGGAACCTTGCCGCTCCGCCTCCTGTCGCATACTGTATATTTGAACAGTATCACAGAAAGGAGGTACCCCCATGGCCAAGGCCCAACCCCAAGCTCAGATCGAGTCTACTCCCGTCACGTCCTACAGCCTGCTGGCTGAGCGCGTCATGCGACTGATCAACTCAGCCCGCGGCGATACGGATAGGCATGTGCATCTCGAACGCCTGGGGGCCTATGAGGCCGACTGGGAGCTGCTCCTTTCCGAGATCGAGGAGAACGACAACGTGACCATCGCCCAGCGCGACGATGGTAGCGTCGACCTCTTCTGGAAGGTCCCGAAAGACTTCTGATCTCCTTCCCCCGAAGCCCGCCACCGAGCGGGCTTTTTATCGCCTGCCGTCCGCTAAGTTAATTTATCTAAACAAAGCCCTTGACGACCCTTGTTAAGTTTTCTAAATTCACATCACAGGCAGCGACAACTGCCCGGCAGCGAAAGCCGCCCTGCTCTTTCACAAATTAGACCGCCGAGCCTGCCGGCATAGCAGGCCGACGCACTGGGAGCGATACCCGGTGCGGCGCCCACCGCCTCACTCCGAGGGGAGACGTTGCCGACAGTAGAGGACTGGCAGCGGGGTACGTGTACCGCCAGTGATCGATGGCGGGCGGCGGGAGAAAGCCAGTTTTCCTCGCTGGCCTTGGAGACAGGGCCAGCCGGGAAGACAACCGAGGACACAGCGATGGCAAGAACGAAACGCACCAACTACGCGAAGGTGAAGATCTGGATGGAATCCATGACGGCTGACATCGAGGGCCCAATCGCCGGCGTAGCAATCGAGACTTTCCAGGCAATCCCCACTGCTGCACTGCAGCAGAAGGTCCTGGCGAAGCTGACCGAAGCCCACGCCAAGCGCGTTGAACGTGAAGCAGCAGCACCCACTGAAGCCTGAGCATCACTGGCTGGCCTTCCCGCGAGGGCCAGACGGGATGCCAACCGAACAGGAGGCCACATGGCCAACGCACTGACACCGCGCCAGCTGCAGACCCTGCAGGAAGTGGAAGCCTTCCTGTCGGCCCACAACTACCCGCCCACCCGCGCCGAGCTGGCCGAGCTGATGGGCATGGCATCGCCCAACGGCGCCCAGGAGCACCTGGAAGCGCTGGAAGAAAAGGGATTTCTGAAGCTCACCCCCAACACGGCCCGGGGGATCAGGCTGCTGAGGAGTTCGTCATGAACCAGCACTACGTCGCCTGGCTTCGCGCTCAGATCGAAGCGGCCACGCCGGCCACCCTGTACCTGAACATCCTGCCGCACGTTGAAGACCTCGCCGCCATGTACCGGCGCGAGATGCAGCAGGCCTCCACCCCCGGACTGAAGCTCTACTTCCAGCGCACGCTGGCGGGCTTTGAAGACCTCCTAAACCAGTACCAGTACCACGCCGCAGCGGCGTAAGGATCCACACCGTGATCGAGTTTGGGCAATGGCAAGGACGCCTAGGCATGGGCCTGGCTCCCCGAGAACTGGAGTGCGTGATGGGCCTGGCTAGCGGCCTAACCCACAAGCAGATCGCCCGGGACATGGCGATCGCACCCATGACCGTCACCAAGCGGATCAGCAGCGCGATGTTCAAGCTGGGCGTGCAGCGCGCCCCGCAGCTGGTGGCCGAGGCGATGAAGCGCCAGATCATCAGCCCGCTCTGCATGATGCTGGCCGCGCTGGTGGTTGCCCACGCCGCCCTCGATGAAGACCCGATGCGCCGCGATCGCCGCGTGCCTGAGCGCCGTACTGCCCAGGTCCGGATGATGCGCCGCGCTGAAGCTCTGGAGATCTACGCATGACCACACCGAAGGCCGCCGCCGAGCGGAAGGCAGACCAGCGAAAGCGCGAGGCCGAGCGCCTGGCCGCTCTGGGCCACCAGGTGATGCCGTTCGAGATGTACCAGCGGACTGCCGAGGCGCTGGACCGGATCTGCGCCGCCGGCGGCTTCGAGCAGCGTGCCGAGGTGCTGACCCTGCTGATCCACTCTGCCGATCAAATCGCCCAGCGTGACATGTCACGTTTCAACGAATTGATCACCCCGCCCCGCTCTACCTGATCACTGCCCCGACCTGGCGGGCCGCCCCGGCGGACACCCAGGAGCGCCAGCCGGCGGAGCGCACATCACCGGCAGCCTGGCATCGGTTCACCAGCTTCTACCTCCGCCGAGGGCCAGGCCGTATTCCCCACGTCACGGGGACTGTATCGGAAAGGGGTGAATGCGTGGCCCATGGGTAGCGCGACCTGCTGGGGCGACCATGAATCGCCTGCGAGCTGGAGATAAGCACCGGCCACCCCTTTCCGATGCAGAAGACGGAGTCGCGCCGGTTAGCACACAACAGGCACTGGCACTGCATCACCGCCGGCCACGGTTCAACCCTGAAGCCGGCACCCATTCCCCCGCGCCGCTCGGCGCCATCCCGAGACCATCATCATGATCACCCTACCTATCATCGGGCGTAGCCCGGCGGCAGTGATTTCGCGTGCCCGCATGCTGGGCTTCGAGTGCTGGCCCTATCGCGCCGAGCGCCGCGCCAACGGCACCTGGGTCCACTACTACCGTAAGGCCGACCAGAAGGTGCCGCCGCGCCGCACAGCGGACAACCTGCTGCGCACTGAAGGGGAGCTCACCGCATGATCCCTGATTTCGTGCACGACATCCGGGCTCGCGAGCCGCAGCGCGCCAGCCTGGGCCAGGCCGTCGAGCAGTACCTGGCCGCCGGCGGCAGCATCGCCACCCTTCCCTACCTGGCACCGCGGGAGCTGACCCGGGCAGCCGAGTTCAACAGCACCGCGCCCCGGGTGCGGGGTATTGCTGCTGAGTCCCGATCCAAGAAGCGCGCAGCCGATCAGCACGCTGCCACCTTCGCCGATCTCCTGAAGACGCTGGAGGCCCCATGAGCACATTCGCAGTGTTCGGCATGACTCGCGACGTTGCGCTGGCCGAGGCGCGCAAGAAGGTTTCCACCACCCGCCGAGACGATTCCGGCCAGCGCCTGCAGCTGACCCCGCAGGAGTGGCAGCAGGCCTGTGAGGAGCGTGCGGACAAGATCATGGCCAGCAAGCGGGTGAAGCAGCTGTCTCCGCTATACGACGCCCCGCAGTACGCCGAGCAGTTCATAGCGATCGCCCGGCGCACGCTCGATTGCCGCGACCTGCAGATAAAGGCCAAGTCGGTGCTGCTGGATGCCAAGGGCGAGCCACTGAAGGACAAGAAGACCGGTGCGCCGAAGGTCGGCTTACAGCCCTTCGGATCGAAAGCCGCCTGACCACGCCGAGCACCCCATGGCCGCCTACTACAGCGAGATCGACCCGTATGCGGCCGCGTGGCTGCGCAACCTCATCAAGGCCGGGCACATAGCCGACGGCGTCGTGGACGAAAGGAGCATTGAGGATGTCGTGCCTGCAGAGCTTGCCGAGTTCACCCAGTGCCATTTCTTCGCTGGAATTGGCGTTTTCCCCTTCGCTCTTCGTTGCGCGGGATGGGACGATTCGAGACCAGTCTGGACAGGAAGTTGCCCGTGCCAGCCTTACAGCAAGGCAGGTAAAGGCCTTGGGTTTGCTGATGAGCGGCACCTCTGGCCGGCCTGGCATCACCTCATCCGAGAGCGCAGACCTGTCGCGCTGCTCGGAGAGCAGGTTCCTGTCGCTATCAAGCACGGCTGGCTGGACCTCGTCGCCGATGACTTGGAAGCAGACGACTACGCCTTCTGGCCGGCTCGTTTCCGCGCTAGTGACGTCGGCGCCCCGATCGAAAGGCAGCTCCTCTACTTTGCTGCCAAGCATCTCGGCGCGGGAATGGAAGGACAGCAGCCGCGGCGAAGTCCTTGCCCGCCTGGATCGTGGGGATGGCGTGGCGAAGAGGATCTGCGCGCTATCGCCGATGCTCCGCTCCAGCCAGGAAGTCGTTGGCCTCAACCCCTCGTTCGCCGCGTGGATCATGGGCTTGCCGAGTGCATGGACCAGCTGCACGCCTACGGCAATGCGCTGAACGCAGGTGCGGCCACCGCATTCATCCAGTCCGCAATGGAATTCCTGCCCTGACCCTCCCCTCACGCCGTCTGGCGTGCCGACAGAGTATTGAGCAATGAACATGAAACAGAGCTGTAAGGCGCTGATCTGCGCCATTGAGGGCGAGCTAGACGGCCGCCACTGCACGGAAGAACAGGCTGCTGCAATCCTGGATCACGCGCTGCCGAGCCTGACCGAAGCCTTAGCGCGGGTGCAGTCGGAGCTGGCGGAGGCTGTGGGGCTGATTGAGCAGGTGTTGGATTACAACACCATTGGCGACGCCAAGCTTCATAGGCGCCAACTCGAAGCCTTCCTCGCCCGCCACGCCCAGGCCGAGCAGCAGGAAGCCCGCGAGCAGGTGCTGGCCAGGCCAGAGCATGGGGTGAGCCTGGACGAGGCTCTTGCCTTGACCGTGGATCGCTACAGCGGCGCGATGGAGAAGCTGGCGGTCATCGAGCACCAGGAAGCCCAGGGCGCGCAGGCCGGGGAGTTCCAGCGCGAAGACCGCTACATCGTCATCAAGCGGAAGGATCTGGAGGAAATCGAGAACAGTGCGGAGCTGAGCGACCTGGAAGCCCACAAGGCGGTCCTGCTCCTCAGCGAGGCGCTAGATACCCTTCACTCGCACCTTCCAGTACGTGAGTACCTGGTCATCGAAAGCGACTGGCCGGAGTACGAGCAGACCTGGGCGGCCATCCGGGCCCGCGTCGAGGGCCGCGCCACCCAGCCCGCCGCTGGCACCACAAGCGACAAGTACCGCGCTGAGCTGTACGACGAGGTATGGCAGAAGGCCCGCGACATGGGCTATGCCAACGTGACTGGCGCCCTGGTTGAGCTGGAGCGCATGAAAGCCACCCAGCCCGCCGCTGGTGAGCCGGTGGCGTGGAGATACGTCGAGCGCACATCAGAGGGATATCCATATGCGCCCCAGTTTTCAGCCAAGCGCTGGCAGGTAACACCCGAAGAGTATTCCGAAGAGCCGCTATATCTAGCACCGCCTGCCGCCGCTCCTGTGGCCGCTGGCGAGCCGGTGGAGCCGAAAGAAATCGGTGAGATGACCATTACCCTTCGCGATGGCGTGAAGTGCTTCTCCTTCGAGGAGTACAGCGAAGCCTACAAGCTGCCGGAAGGCCTGCACTACCTCTACGCTGCCGCGCCTGCCGCCGCGCATGGGGATGAGGCGGTGCGGAAAAATGCGACAGAGTCAGCTATCCAGCGCGCATGCAGAGAGCTTCCTGAAGGTTGGAGCCTGCAGATAGAGCTGGAGCGAGGCGCGGGAGACGTAACCCTCTTCAACGCCTGGGACATCGTCGTGGACTTCGGCCAAGACTTCGAGAGCAGCATCAGTGAGCAGTTCGAAGCTGCCATCGACGCCGCCATGCGCGCCCAGGGCGACGGAGGTGAGGTATGAGCGATGGCAGCGTCATCTCAGAGCGGGCCGTCATGGCTCGCCGTCTGAACCGAGAAGGTCTTGGGCCAACTGCCATCGCCAGGCTTGTCGGGTTGGAAATCAAGCACCGCAAAGACATGGCCGCAAGGAAGCAGGTAATCCGCTGGATCACGCCCCTAACTGACCTGGGCGCCTCTAGGCTGATCAAGCGATTGGCAGGTCAGGGAAAGTCACAGCGCGAGGTCCGTCGACTCACAGGTCTCGGCTACGTTCGATTCAAGAGACTGGTCGACGAGATGCCTGATCTAGCATGGATCGGCACTCAGCCAAAGCAGGAGCAGCCCGATCTTTCTGAGCAGATTCTGGCGCTGGCTGATCAAGGTCTTTCCATGCGCCAGGCCGCTGAGGTCCTGGGAATCAACCGAGAGAAACTCAGGCTTCTAGCCTCGGCCATGCCCAAAAATCCTTGGGACTCTCGAGATATAGCCCAGACCTGGCTGCACAAGACCGGCGAGACGGTGGCGCAGACTGCCCGCCGGCTGGCTGATACCCACACGCTGATCCAGGTCGCGACACTGATCGGCTATGGCGATGGCCGGGCGCTGCGCAAGGCCCTAATTGCCCGCAACGTCCACGTGAAATTCGTCGTCGACCCGCGCAACGAAGCTCGCTGGAACCGCAAGTCCGCCTGACCCACCCTACCCCTACCCCATTGAACCTGCGCCCTGGCGCGGGATGAGGACTGTCATGTCTACGGAAAACGCACCGATCACCTACGAGCTGCGCACCCTCAACGACATCTTCGAGAAGGTCCCGGCAGATCGCATCCAAGACTGCTGCAGGGAGCTTGGCATCGGCCTGGCCCAGATGAAGGCCACTCGTGAGCTGTTCCTGGCGGGTGCAGAGGCGCTGGGAATCAGTCCTGAAGCCCTGGGCTTTCAGATGCCCGATCACCACACCTGGGTGGACGATGGCCTGGGCGCCATTTCCGTCAAGGTCCACGCTGCCAGCGACCCCGAGGGCGATCGCCTGCCACTCTTTGAGATCAACACGAAGGTGGAGGGTGAGCAGCCATGACCATCCTCGTACAGCAGCTGCGCGAGCGCGCCAGCCGAGCTACTCCAGGCCCCTGGGAGTTGCAGGCCAGCAACAGCTGGCGGCGCATCGGTACGGCTGGGGGACGGTTCGCCGATGGAGATGTCCTGGCACCCACCACCCATCGCGGCGACAACCACCCCGACCTGGCCGCGCGCCAGGAGGATCTGGACTTCATCGTCGCAGCCGACCCGGCCACCGTCCTGGCCCTGCTGGATGAGCTGGACACAGCCATCGCCAACCACGAGAACGCCGTCGCCCACATGCAGAGCGTCTGCGCTGAGCGCGACCAGCTCAAGGCGGAGAACGCGGAGCTGATCGGCTTGATGCGCGGCGTAGTAGGTGAATTTCCTCATCGGCACAAGGGCTCAGACGGAAATGGCC
Organism: Pseudomonas benzopyrenica; assembly: GCF_036884265.1. Taxonomy (NCBI): domain Bacteria; kingdom Pseudomonadati; phylum Pseudomonadota; class Gammaproteobacteria; order Pseudomonadales; family Pseudomonadaceae; genus Pseudomonas; species Pseudomonas benzopyrenica. The sequence continues at coordinate 3,635,646 of NZ_CP145723.1, forward strand.
CAGGACATGGGCACAGGGTTCCGGGCGTGTGGGACAGCGACAACGGCGAGCTGGCCGGAAAGCCCTGCGCCTGGTGTTCGATCTGGAACGCCGCGAAGGGGATTGTCGAGCGCCACGAGCAGGCGATGACCAAGGAGCAGCCATGAGCCAAATGGCACCCGCAATCAACTTACCTGCTAAGTCAGATCGGACGCGAAGATGGACTGCTGAAGACGATGAGATGCTTCGCAGGCACCACGGCGAGCTCACCGGTCAAGAGATAGCCCTGATGCTGGGACGCACACCGCAGGCCGTTTTCACGCGCGCCAGCGTGCTGGGCTTGAGCAACAAGCAACCATGGACGGATGAGGATGACAGCGTGCTCTGGCGGCTTTACTCGTCCGCTCCAATGCACGAGCTCTGCGCGGCGCTCAATCGGACGCCAATAGCCATCAGGGTCCGGGCCTCAAAGCTGGGGCTGAAGCGAGAGGAGAGCCCGGACATCAGGGAACGGCATCGGCGCCATAGCGAGCATATGCGCAGGCGCGCTGCCGCCGGCGCCAGGAACAGCAGCCTCCTGCCCCTCGGCACGACTCGCCCGCAGGGAGGCAAGCTATTCACAAAGGTGGCCGACACCGGCAACCCGCACGTCGACTGGATCCGCGCCCAGCGCGTTGTCTGGGAGGCAGCACACGGCCCGATCCCGCCAGGCCACCTGGTCACCTTCAAGGACCGCAACCCGCTGAACATCGCTCTGGAGAATCTGGAGTTGATCAGCGGCACCGACCACATGGCGCGCATCACCATCGCCCGATACCCGCTCCCCTACCAACGAGCTGCGAAGGCCCTGGGCCAATTCCTGGCCAAGCTCAAACGACTGGAGAAAGACCGTGAAAAATCTGAATGACCTGCGAGATATCCTCGGGCGGACGATGGAAGGGGTCCTCTCCGGGAAGGTGAGCACCGAACAGGCCAAGGCCGTTGCCATGGTGGCTGCCGAGGTAAATCAGACCGCGAAGCTTGAAATCGACATGGCGCGTGCGACTGACGGGGACTTCAAGGGCTCCGGCTTCATTGATGTCGAGCCGGGGCCCAAGCGTCCCGGCATTGGCCACGGCCACTAGGAGGCGATATGCCCAAGATGACCCTGGAGAAGTGGGGCGAGACGAACTTCGACCCACAGCCCGCCCTGAACACTCTGCGCAAATGGGCACGCGAGGGCCGGATCTTCCCGGCGCCGGTGAAGCATGGCCGCAGCTACTATGTGGACCCGGATGCCCAGTACATCAAGCCCGGATCGCTGCGGGCCCGAGTGACGGAGAAACGCCATGGCAGCAAGGCCGCGTAAGACCGGATCGAAAGACCTCCCGCCCAACCTCTACCGCAAGCTCGACACCCGCAACGGGGTCACCTACTACAGCTATCGCGACCCGGTGTCCGGCCGGACCTTCGGCCTGGGCACCGACAAGCAGGCCGCCATCATGGAAGCCCACACCCAGAACCTCGACCTGATGGGCCGGGCGCTGCCCAGTCTGGCGGAGCGGATAGCCTCGGCGCCGCGCCGACCGTTCGCATCGTGGATCGAGCAGTACCAGAAGGACTATGAGAAGAAGGGCTTGGCGCCGTCGTCCGTGCGCAACGTGCGGATGCGGCTGGCCAACCTGGTGAAGCGCTTCGGGGATCAGGACATCGGTGAGATCTCGACCTTCGCCGTGGCCTCCTACCTGAAGGAGATGGCCGAGGCCGGGAAGGCGCAGATGGCCAGGGCGATGCGCTCTCTGCTGCGGGACGTCTTCAATGAGGCGATCGCCGCCGGCTGGCGGAAGGACAACCCCGTCGACGTGACGAAGGCGGCCCGGGTGACGATTCAGCGCCAGCGGCTCACGCTGGAGACCTGGCGGCTGATCTATGAGGAGGCCAGGCAGCCCTGGCTGAAGAGAGCCATGGAGCTGGCGGTGCTGACGGGGCAGCGGCGGGATGACCTGGCGCGCATGCAGTTCCGAGACGTGGTGGACGGCGCGCTGCAGGTGGAGCAGTCGAAGACAGGGATGAGGCTCAGGCTGAGCACCGAGATCCGGCTGGAGTGCCTGGGCCTGGAACTGGGCGAGGTCATCCGCTCGTGCCGGGACCGGGTGCTGGCCAAGACCCTGATCCACCACTCGAAGCGAGTCAGCGCGGCCAAGCCCGGTGATCCGCTGATGCTCGACACCCTGTCGAAGGCCTTCGCGGAGGCGCGGGACCGGGCGGCGGCCAAGGCCGGCATCACGTTCGGCGACTCCCCGCCGACCTTCCACGAGCAGCGATCGCTGGCGGCGCGCCTGCATGAAGCCGAGGGCCGGAGTGCCCAGGCATTGCTCGGCCACAAGTCGTCGAAAACCACGGCGATCTACCGGGACAGCCGGGGCGCCGAGTGGGTCAGCGTGGCATAATAGTTTTGGAGAGATTTTGGAGAGGTTTTGGAGAAGTCCTCTATGCCGCGTGAAACCTACAGTCTGAGCCTCTACGGCATCAAGGCCTGTGACACCATGAAGAAGGCCCGCCTATGGCTCGACGAGCACGGCCAGGCCTATCACTTCCATGACTACAAGCAGAGCGGCATCGACCGCGAACGGTTGGCGGCCTGGTGCGCGGAACATGGCTGGGACAAGGTGCTCAATCGCGCCGGCACCACCTTCCGCAAACTCGACGACGCCCAGAAGGCCGACCTCGATACCGCCAAGGCCATCGACCTGATGCTGGCGCAACCCTCGATGATCAAGCGCCCCGTGCTCGATCTCGGCGACCGTACCCTGCTGGGCTTCAAGCCCGAGCTCTATGCCGCGGCCCTGAACTGACCCCGCGGCCTCCGCCCCTACTACCGAACATCTCGCACCGACCGGATCGGTGCCTCTGCACAGGAACAGTCATATGTCGAATGCCCTCTTCAGTATCGCCTTCGGTGTCGGCACCCAGAATCGCCAGGACGCCTGGCTGGAAGTCTTCTATGCGCAGCCCCTGCTGAATCCGCCGGCGGCGATGGTCGACGCGGTCGCACCGCTGCTGGACTACCAGGGCGGCAACCAGGCCATCGCCTTCGCGCCGGCCCAGGCACGCGGTCTGGCCGAAGCCCTCAAGGGCATTGATGCCGTGCAATCGGCGTTGCTGACCCGCCTGGCGGAAAGCACCAAGCCGCTGGTGGCCACCCTGCTGGCCGAAGACGCCGCCCCCGCCTCCACCCCCGAGGCCTACCTGAAGCTGCATCTGCTGTCCCATCGCCTGGTCAAACCCCATGGCCTGAACCTCAGCGGCATCTTCGCCCTGCTGCCCAACGTGGCCTGGACCAACCAGGGCGCCGTGGACCTGGCCGAGCTGCCGGCCGAGCAGTTGGAAGCCCGTCTGCGCGGCAAGTTGCTGGAAGTCTTCTCGGTGGACAAATTCCCCAAGATGACCGACTACGTGGTGCCGGCCGGCGTGCGCATCGCCGATACCGCCCGCGTGCGCCTGGGTGCCTACGTGGGTGAAGGCACCACCGTGATGCACGAAGGCTTCGTCAACTTCAACGCCGGTACCGCCGGCCCCGGCATGATCGAAGGCCGCGTCTCCGCGGGCGTCTTCGTCGGCAAGGGCTCGGACCTGGGCGGCGGCTGCTCCACCATGGGCACCCTGTCGGGCGGTGGCAACATCATCATCAGCGTCGGCGAAGGCTGCCTGATCGGCGCCAACGCCGGCATCGGCATCCCGCTGGGCGATCGCTGCACCGTGGAATCCGGTCTCTATGTGACCGCCGGGACCAAGGTGGCGGTGCTGGACGACCAGAACCAGCTGGTGCGGGTGGTCAAGGCCCGCGAATTGGCCGGTCAGAGCGATCTGCTGCTGCGCCGCAATTCGGAAACCGGCGCGGTCGAATGCAAGACCAACAAGACCGCCATCGAACTCAACGAAGCGCTGCACGCGCACAACTGAGTCCACAACCGGGCAGCCCGCGCCATGCGGGCTACCCCGGAGCTGTCGCCATGTCGCTACCCTCCCCTTGGAGAGCCGAATTTCCGGCTTTTACCGCCTTCGCCGCCGATGGCATCACCTATCTCGACAGCGCCGCCACGGCGCAGAAGCCCCAGGTGGTGCTGGATGCCCTGCTGGCCAGCTACCGCTTGGGCGCGGCCAATGTGCACCGGGCCCAGCACTGGGCGGCCGAGCGTACCACCGCTGCCTACGAAGGCGCCCGGGGGCGGATCGCCGCCTGGCTGGGCGCCGCCTCGCCGCACGAGGTGGTGCTGACCCGCGGTGCCACCGAGGCGCTCAACCTGCTGGCCTATGGTCTGGAAGACAGCTTCGCCACGGGTGACGAGATTCTCATCAGCGCCTTGGAGCACCACGCCAACCTGCTGCCCTGGCAGCAGTTGGCCCGGCGTCGAGACCTTGAACTCAGGGTCATCCCCCTGACCCCGAGCGGTCATCTGGATCTGGAAGCCGCCGAGCGGTTGCTGGGGCCGAGAACGCGCGTGGTCGCGGTCAGCCAGCTGTCCAATGTCCTTGGCACCTGGCAGCCGCTGGCGGAGCTCGCCGCCCTGGTACGGGCATGCTCGCCGGCCTGGCTGGTGGTGGACGGCGCCCAGGGCGCGGTCCACGGACGTCATCGCCCAGGCGACTTCGACGCCGATTTCTATGTCTTTTCCGGCCACAAGCTCTATGCGCCCGAGGCCATCGGCGTGCTCTGGGGCAAGGCCGACTGCCTGGCGCAGCTCAAGCCCTGGCAATTCGGTGGCGAGATGGTGCAGCACACCTCCTTCACCGACGCCCGCTTTCACGCTGCCCCCATGGGCTTCGAGGCGGGGACGCCGCCCATAGGGGCGGCCATCGCCCTGGGCGCGGCGGTCGACTGGCTTCAGGGCCAGGATGAGACGCTGATCCGCGGTCACGAGCAGGCCCTGAGTCTGAAGCTGCTGGCCGGGCTGGCCGCCCGCGAGGGTGTCCGGGTACTGGGCGAGCCGCAGATCGCCCTGGCCAGTTTCCAGGTAGCTGGCGTCGATGTCGGCGATCTTTCCCACCTGCTGGGTGAACAGGGCATCGCGGTGCGTGCCGGTCAGCACTGCGCCATGCCGCTGTTCCAGACCCTGCAGACACCTGGTGCATTGCGGGTGTCCCTGGGCCTGTACAACGATGCCGAAGACCTGCAGCGCTTTTTCACGGCACTCGACAACGCCCTGGAGCTCTTGCGATGAATCTGCTTCCCGATGCAGCGGAAGCCCGCCGCGCCTTCGTCATCGCCAAGGGCTGGGAAGCGCGCTCGCGCCTGCTGCTGCAGTGGGCCGAGCGCCTGCCGGCGGTGCGCGAAGAACGCGACGAGGATCTGGTACAGGGCTGCGAGAGCCGGGTACGCCTGACCCATGAAGCCCAGGGCGATCGCCACTTCTTTCGCGCCAGCAGCGAATCCCGGGTACTCAAGGGGCTGCTCGCGGTGGTGCTGGTGCGGGCCAATGGCCTGACCCGCGACGAGTTGGGCCGTCTCGATATCCATGGCTGGCTGACCGAGCTGGGCCTGGAACGGCAGCTATCGCAATCGCGCAGCAATGGCCTGAATGCGGTGCTCACGCGGATGCGCGAACTGGCGGCCTAACCCTCGCCAGCCACCGGATGGCGTCGCGCGCGAAAGAACTCGGTCAGCACCTGGCCGCAGGCCTCGGCCAGCACCCCGCCTTCCACCAGCACCCGATGGTTGAGAAAGTCCTGCTCGAAGAAGCGACCGCGACTCTGGGCCATGCCGGCGCGGGGCTCGCTGGCGCCATAGACCAGCCGCTGGATGCGACTGTGGACGATGAGGCCGGCGCACATGCTGCAGGGTTCGAGCGTCACATAGAGGGTCGCCCCCGGCAGCCGGTAGTTGGCCAGGCGCGCGGCGGCATCGCGGATGGCCTGCATCTCGGCGTGGGCGCTGGGATCATGGGCCCCGATGGGCCGATTGAACCCCCGGCCTATGACTTCTCCGTCCAGCACCACCACCGCGCCGACTGGCACCTCGCCCTGCCCCGCGCCCTGCTCCGCCAGGGCCAGGGCTTCACGCATGAATAGGTCATCCCGGCTGCGGTCGATGATGGGCAAGGGACGGAAGCGGGCCATGTCGGGACTCTGGGCAAAAGCCCATGATACCGCCGTCAGGCACGGAGGCCAGCCAGGACATCTCAGGTCAGTCCAAGAACCCTTCGTCCGAAAGAGAAGCGCAATAATCGTTATCGGCTACTGCGAATGCGAAACTAGTGCAACGGATGCTGAAACTGTGTGACCGGCATCACATTCACAGCCATTCGGTGCTAAAGCTTTAACAGGATCGCCCTGGAGCGGTCCTATTCAAGAGTTCATTTGAGACAGTCGCATGATTGCTGCACCCTCCGGTCAGTCGCTGCAAAGCTGCGAAAGCGAGCCGATCCGCATTCCAGGCGCTATCCAGGCACATGGCTATCTCATCGCTTTCGAGGAGGTGGAGGGGCTGGTCAAGCATGTCAGTCACAACCTGCCCGAGTTGCTGGGCAAGCCGCAGGTGGAGTTGCTGGGTCGGCCGCTGCAGCAGGTCCTGCCCGTCGACCTGTTGGAACAGGTGCGACAGGCGCTGACGCTGGAACATCTGGAAGAAGCCAATCCGTTGAGCTGGACGCGCCCGATTCGCGACATGGACGTGATCCTGCATCGCAATCATGGGCTGGTGTTCCTGGAATTCGAGCCGGATGACCACGGCGGTGTCGAGCCGGCGGGCCTGGCCCGCGCCCTGGCGCGTCTGCAACAGGCGCGTACCCTGCCCGAGCTGTGCGAAGGCGCGGTACGGGAAGTGCGGGCGCTGACCGGCTTCGACCGAGTGGTGGTCTATCGTTTCGACGACGGTGGCGATGGTCAGGTGGTGGCCGAGGACCGCGTCGAGGATATCGACAGCTATCTGGGCATGCACTTCCCCGCAGCCGACATTCCTGCCCAGGCGCGGGCGCTCTATCATGAGAACTGGATCCGCAACATTCCCGACGCCCAGTACCAGGCAGTGCCCCTGGTGCCGGCCTTTCTACACGGCAGTGAGCGGGATCCGATCGACCTGACCCACGCCGTGCTGCGCAGCGTGTCGCCCATCCATTGCCAGTACGTGCGCAACCAGGGTCTGCGTGCCTCCATGAGCGTTTCGCTGATCAGCGACGACAAGCTCTGGGGGCTGATCAGCTGTGGCCATCGCGAGCCGCTGTACCTGCCCTATCGCACCCGGATGGCCTGCCGCTCGGTCGGGGTGCTGGTGTCCCTGATGATCCGCGCGCTGGAGAATCGCCAGGTCCAGCGCGAGATCGATGCCCGCGAGGCGCAATTGGCCGCGCTGATCCAGGGGATGTGCGACAGCCGCGGCGAGGTGCTCAGCGGCCTGTGCGAGCGGGCAACGGATCTGCTGGAGCTGGTGGATGCCACCGGTGTCGCGGTGCTGGTGGAGGACGAGCTCTGCAGCCTGGGCGAATGCCCCAGTGCGGAAGACGTCCGTATCCTCGCCGCCTGGGTCACCGCCGAGATGGACGCCTCGGGCATCTATGCGACGCGCTGCCTGGCCGACGAACTGCCCGATGCCCGTCGCTACAGCGACCGGGCCAGTGGCGTCCTGGCGCTGGCGCTCCCCAAACCGGTACGTAACCTGGTGCTCTGGTTCCGCCCGGAGATCGTGACCACCGTGGTCTGGAGCGGTAATCCGGCCAAGCTGGAGCCCACGGCGCCCGCATCGGGTCCTGGCCTCAACTATCCCCATCCACGGCGCTCCTTCGACGCCTGGAAAGAACTGGTACAGCTGCGCTCCCAGCGCTGGCGCCCATCCGACCTGTTCGCCGCCAAGGACCTGCGCCGTTCGGCCATCGAGCTGGACCTGGCGCGTCAGGTCGAGCGTGAGCGCCAGGCGGTACGCCTGCGCGACGAGATCGTCGCGGCGGTCTCCCACGACCTGCGCAGCCCCATCACCATTATCCTGATGAAGGTCGGGATGCTGCAGCGCCAGCTGGAAAAGCTGGCGCTGGGCGATGACCGCCTGCCCAGTTCGCTGGAGGTGATAGAGACCGCGGCCAACCGCATGAATGCCCTGATCAGTGACCTGCTGGACCTGTCGAAGATCGAATCCGATCGCCTGGCGCTAGATCTGAAACAGGCACGTCTGGCCGACGTCTGTGCGCAACCCATCCTGCTGTCGCGACCGCTGGCGGAGATCAAGAACATCAGCCTGGAATACGCGGCCGATCAGGATATTCAGGTGCTGGTGGAAGCCGAGCGCATCTTCCAGGTGCTGATGAATCTGCTGGGCAATGCCATCAAATTCACCGCGCCGGGTGGTCTGGTCCAACTGAGCATGCAGCGGGTCGGTCCCATGGCCCAGATCAGTGTGAGCGACAACGGTCGTGGCATGAGCCAGGCGCAGCAGGCGCGGGTCTTCGAGCGTTTCTGGCATGTGCAGGAAGACAACCCCACCGGCCATGGGCTGGGGCTGTATATCGCCAAGGGCATCGTCGAGGCCCATGGTGGCGAGCTGAGCGTCACCAGTGCCCTGGGCGAGGGCAGTACCTTCACCTTCACCCTGCCCATTGCGCCCTAGCCGCCAGAACGCGAAGAAAGAAAGCCCCGGTGGCCGACAGCGACGTTGAAACCACCGGGGGAGCGCTCGGCTCGCTGTAATGGACGTCAGCGAAACGCCGCGAATTCCCGCCTTTCGTCGGGCTCGAAGGGTCATTTTCTTCAATACGGCGGGCGATCACGCTCGCTAGGGTCAAGTCTGCGCAATCGACGAGACCTAGCGATGACCCTGACCCTTATCCTGTCCATGGCCACCTTTGCCCTGGTGGCTTCTCTTTCGCCCGGCCCGGTCAACCTGGTGGGTTTCAATACCGGCCTGACCCATGGCTGGCGCCCGGCCCTGTGGCATGTCGCGGGCGCCACCCTTGGCTTCGTGGTGTTGCTGGTGGCGGTCGGCCTTGGCCTGCATGGGGTGCTGGCGGCCTGGCCGATGCTGCTCTGGGTCTTGCGCGCGGCCGGCGCGCTCTTTCTGCTGTACCTGGCGTGGAAACTGGCGAGGGCCTCCGGGGACCTGGGCACCGGCCAGCTGCGGCACTGTCCGGGCTTTCGTGATGGTGCCTTGTTGCAGTGGCTCAATCCCAAGGCCTGGCTCGCCGCCGCGGCCGGGGTGGCCCTGTTCGTCGGCGAGGATCGCGGGCGCCTGGCGCTATTCGCCGTCCTCTATCTGGTGATCTGCTTCGCCTCGCTCGCCTGCTGGGCGGTGGCCGGCGAATGGCTGCGCGGTCGCGCCCTGGCGGCGCCCCGCCTGCGCCTGCTCAATCGCGGCCTGGCGGTGCTGCTGGTGCTGTGCGCCGCCTCACTGCTGTGGGAGGGTTGAAGCGGCGCGGTACTGGCCAGGGGTAGCTGCCACCAGGCGCTTGAAGGTGCGCTGCAGATGCGCCTGGTCGGCGAAGCCGGTGGCCAGGGCGACCTCCGCCAACTCCTCGCCCTGGCGCAGTCGTTGCCGCGCCAGCCGGATGCGGCGGTCGATCAGATAAGCGTGGGGCGTCAGGCCATAGCGCCGGCGAAAGCTGCGAATCAGCTGAGTGGGCGAGAGATCCGCCACCTGGCTGAGCTGGTCGAGACTGACGCCCTCGCTGCAGTGGGCATCGAGAAACTCGGCGGCGCGACGCAGGCGGCGATCCTCGCGCCTTAGCGACATCGCAACGGGCGTGCGACCCAGGCGCGCCAGCACGGCTTCGAAGTACAGCAGCGCCCGGCTCTGGCGCTGCAGTGTGGTGCTGTCGGGGGCGACTAGGCAGGCATGCAGGGCCTCCAGGCCAGCGTAGAGGGTGACATCCCCGGACAGCTGCACGGCCAGCGGCTGGAAGTCGTCGGCGCCCGGACGCTGCAGCCCGGCCAGCCAGGTGGCGTCCACGTGCAGCATGCGATAGCGCCAGGCGTCCTCGCCCTGGGGATTGCAGGCATGGACGTCGCCGGGATTCATCAGCACCAGGGTGCCCGCCCCCACCAGTTCGCGGGTCGGGCCATTGCGATAGCGGCTACGACCGCCCAGCACGGTGCCGATGGAAAAGCTCTCGTGGGAATGGGGCGCATAGCAGAGCGCGCGACCGTCCTGGATGGATCGGGCTTCGAGAAAGGGCAGCGCGGGATCGCGCCAGAAACTCGGGGTGGTGGTCATCATCCTTCTCCCCGCAAGGACCGCCAGTGCCCGGGTAGCCCCGGGAATCCAGCCGGTAGCTTAGAGGAAGGGCAACGCTCCCGCATCCAGGATGCGACCGGCGCTGCGCGCGGAAGCGCAGCCGCGCGAAGAGCGAGAGGTGAAATCACAAGAAGGCAAGCACGGGAATCCGACCAAGGTCTAGATGCGACAATTTGCCGCACACAATCTGTAAACAAAAGTTTCTAAACACCGTCAACAGGAGAGCAAAGCCGCCTTCCAGAGCGCTTCAGGCGAGGCCACCACCTCCGCCGTAGGGCACGCCTGGAGCAACACCTTGTCGATCCCAGCTCAGGAGTTTCGGATGAACCGTCGTACCGCCGACATCCCCGCGCGACTCACCTGCCAACCACCTTCAGCCGCTGCCCCTGGCGCCCTCGTCATCCCTGGGAGGGCGCGGCCATGATCGAGATCATCGCTCAGGCCCTCGCGCCTATCGTCTTCGTCACCGCCCTCGGCTGGTGTGCCGGTCGCTGGCGAGTCATGCCTGCGGAGGCGAGCAAGATCCTCGCCGCCTTCGTAGTCACCTTCGCCCTGCCCATCAGCCTCTTTCTCGCTGCCGCCAAGACCCGGCCCGAACAGATCCTCAACCTGCCCTATGTGGCGACCCTGGCAACCGGCCTGATCGGTATCTGGCTACTGGGCCTGGCGCTGGGTCGCGTGCGCGGCGGACACAACTGGCGCGAGGCGACCCTGCGTGGCATCACCGTGGCCTTTCCCAACATGGCCTACTGCGGGCCGCCGGTCCTGCTCGCGGCGGTCGGCCCGTCCGCCCTGTTGGCGGTGATCGTCGGCAACCTGATCGTCACCCTGGTGATCATTCCCTTGTCGCTGGTGCTCTTGAGCAGTGGCGGGGCCGCCCAGGCGCTCGCCAAGGCCGTGCGCCAGCCACTGGTGCTGCTGCCCTTGCTGGGACTGGCCTGCGCCCTGCTCGGCCTGCGGCCCCCGGCATTGCTGGTGGCGGCGACGGACGAAATCGGCCGGGCGGCAGGCGGCGTCGCCCTGTTCACCCTGGGCCTGATCCTGGCCAGCATCCGCCCAAGCTTCGACCGGGACATCCTCGGCAACCTGCTGCTGAAGAATCTGCTGCAGCCGCTAGTGCTGCTGGGTATGGGTCTGGCGCTGGGCCTGCACGGCGAGCTGCTCCAGCAGGTGTTCCTGCTCGGCCTGCTGCCATCGGCCACCGCGGCGCCCAGCCTGGCCATGGCCCAGGGCGTCTATGCCGAGGAAGCAGCGCGCAGCGTGTTGTTCAGCACCCTGCTCGCCATTCCCGGAATAGCCCTGGGCATCGTACTGGCGGCCAGCCTGTAAGAGGCCGGCCCTCACGTGAACCGGGGCCCGGCGGGTGCCCCGTTGCCTTGGTGAAACCCGCGCCGCAAGCAACCTACCGATGTTTCAGGAGACAGAAATGGCCATTCGATGTGTACGGCTCTGGACCGGCAACGACGGTAATTCGTTGTTCGAGGAAGGGCAGTTGGAACTGGGCGAAGGCCTGCATGGCAAGGCCTCAGGCCTGCCCATCGCGGTAAACGAGCTGTCCTTCCAGGAAACCACGGCGGGAGGTGCCTTCGAATGGCACCAAGACCCGCAGCCCCAGTTCGTCATCACCCTGAGCGGCACCCTGGAGTTCGAGGTCAAGTCGGGCAAGACCTTCGTGCTGCGGCCCGGCGACGTCCTGCTGGCCCAGGACGACACTGGCTCCGGGCACCGCTGGAAGCTGCTCGGCGACGAGCCCTGGCGGCGTGCCTACGTCATCTACGAGCCCAACGCGAACCTGCGCTTCGTTCCCAACCAGCCGGCGTAATGCCTGAGGAAACTGTCATGTCGTCATTGTCTTCCACGGATTCGCCCGACGTCGTGTTGATCGGCGCCGGCATCATGAGCGCTACCCTGGGTACCCTGCTCAAGGAACTCGACCCCAGCCTCAGCGTGACGCTGTTCGAGAGCCTGCACGATTGCGCCCAGGAGAGTTCCCAGGGCTGGAACAACGCCGGTACTGGCCATGCCGCCAACTGCGAGCTGAACTACACGCCGCAGCGCAATGACGGCAGCGTCGACATCGCCAAGGCGCTCAAGGTGAATACCCAGTTCGATCTCTCGCGCCAGCTCTGGGCCTCCCTGGTCCGCAAGGGTGCGATCCCGGACCCGCAGGCTTTCATCCACGCCTGCCCCCATATGAGCTTCGTCTGGGGTGCGGACAACGTAGCCTTCCTCCGCGAACGCTATCGGACGATGAGCGCCCATCACTGCTATCACGGCATGGAATACAGCGAGGACGGAGCCCAGATCGCTCAGTGGGCACCGCTGATCATGGAAGGACGCGGTGCCGACGAGCCGGTTGCCGCCACGCGCATGGTGACCGGCACCGACGTCGACTATGGCGCCCTCACCCACCTGCTGGTGCGCCAGCTCAGTCAGCAATCCGGTTTCGCCGTGCACTATCACCAACGGGTGGTGGACCTGGCGCGTACCGACAGTGGTCACTGGCGGGTGACGGTGGAGGACGTCGAGCACGGTGGGCGCACGGAGGTCACCGCCAAGTTCGTCTTCATCGGTGCCGGTGGCGGCTCGCTGCCGTTACTGCAGAAGTCCGGCATCCCCGAAGGGCACGGTTTCGGCGGTTTTCCCATCTCCGGCATCTGGCTGCGCTGCGACGTCCCGGCGCTGGCCGAACGGCATCAGGCCAAGGTCTATGGCAAGGCGCCCTCGGGTTCGCCGCCCATGTCGGTCCCACACCTGGACACCCGCATCGTCGGCGGCCAGCGCTCGCTGCTGTTCGGACCCTATGCGGGCTTTTCCTCGCGCTTCCTCAAACACGGCGCCCTGACCGATCTCTTCACCTCGCTGCGTCATGACAACATCCTGCCGCTGCTGAACGTGGCCAAGGACAACCTGGACCTGACCGAATACCTGATCGGGCAGATCTTCCAGAGCTCCAGCCAGCAATTCGCCATGCTGCAGCAGTTCTTCCCCCTGGCGAAGAAGCGCGACTGGCAGGAAGCGGTGGCCGGGCAACGGGTGCAGACCATCAAGCCCACCGGCCAGCATGGCCTGCTGAGCAAGAAGGGCGAACTGGAATTCGGCACTGAACTGGTAAGCGCCGCGGATCGCTCCATCGCCGCGCTGCTCGGCGCCTCGCCGGGTGCTTCGACAGCCGCAGCCATCGCTCTGGAGGTGCTGGAAACCTGCTTCCCGGAGCGTCTCACCGAAGACGCCTGGCTGCCGGCGTTGCGGCGCATCCTGCCGACCTACGGCCTCGACTTGAAGACCGACGCGGCAGCCTGCCGGCAGAGTCGTGCCGAGACCGCCAAGGTCTTGGGGATCGCCGACGTGTGAGGCTCCTCCTTGGCCGCATGCACGGGCATGCGGCCATCCTCCTTACCGGGTAGCGGCGTCTTCGGCTTCTTCCAACAGGATATCGGCGGTGATGACGTAGTCGGCGTCCGGATGCAGCTCGGCGCCCAGGGCCAGTTGCTGCGCTGCAGCGGCGAGCGTCGGGGCGCCCTGGTAGGTGGCGTTGAGTTCGGCCAGCAGGAGGCCCATGTCCTTGTGCATCAGCGCCGCCGGGAATTGCGCGGCGAAGTCGCCCTCGCGCAGGGCGGCCAGCTTGCGCTGGTGGTGGGGCGAGAGCACCGCCAGGTCACCGAACACCTCGAACAGCACCTCGGCATCGAGACCGGCGCGGGTGGCATAGGCCAGGGCTTCGGCCAGGGCGGCGAGACCCGCGCCCATCAGGCCGTTGATGGCCAGCTTGATGGCCGCGCCTTGCCCGGTCGGACCGACGTGATGCACGGTCTTGCTCAGGGTTTCGAGGATCGGCCGCGCACGCTCCACGGCCTCGGGTTCGCCGCCGGCCAGGACCACCAGTTGCGCCTGTTCCGCCTCGGGGGTGCTGCCGGACACCGGCGCCTCGACCACGGCGATGCCACGGGCGCGACCGGCCGCTTCCAGGCGCAGCGACAGCGCGGGCGAATTGGTGCTGGTATTGATCAGCAGGCGACCGCTTTCCAGACGGGCAAGCACGCCGTCGGCGCCGAGCAGGACCTGTTCGAGAACGGCGTCGTTGGGCAGGGAGACGATCACCACTTCTGCCTGAGGCAGCAGCGTCGCCAGCGGTTCCATGGGCGTGCCGTGGCGCTCGCCGTCCTGCTGGTGCTCGGCGTAAGCGCGGACCGGATAGCCGGCCTCGCGCAGGTTGGCGCCCATGCGCTGGGCCATGGCGCCAAAGCCGATGAAACCGATCGAGGGATGCGCTGACATGAGGGGAGCTCCCGGTAGAGGATGGTGGTATCTCGACTCTACCTCCGGGCCGGGGTTCCGCCATCAAAAGCTTAGGCAAAGTCTCGCGAGCTAGAGCCAAACAAGGCGAAAAGACCTGAGGAAGCGCAGTTTACGAGTGGTAAATGAGCATTCCGAAGGTCTTTTCAACGCAGTTCGGCCGACGCGCAGCAGACGTTGCGCCTAGATCCCGCTGAACCAGTTGTAGCCCTGGTCCTCCCAGTACCCGCCAGGATAGTCGTTGGTCACGAACAGCGCCTGGATGTGCTTGGGATTCTTGAAGCCGAGCTTGGTGGGCACCCGCAGGCGCAGCGGATAGCCGTAGTCCGGCGGCAGAGCCACCTGGCCGAAGTCCAGCGCCAGCAGGGTCTGGGGATGCAGCGCCGAGGCCATGTCGATGCTGGAGTAGTAGCGATCGGCGCACTTGAAGCCGACGTACTTGGCCGTGGTGTCGGCGCCGATGCGTTCGAGGAAGGTACGCAGGGGCACCCCACCCCACTGGCCGATGGCACTCCAGCCTTCGATGCAGATGAAGCGGGTGATGTCGGCGCGCTGCGGCAGGCGGCGCAGGTCTTCCAGGGTCCAGGCCTGCTTGTTGGCGACCAGGCCGGAGACCTCCAGGCGGTAATCGCTCAGGTCGACTTCCGGAACGTTGTATTCGGGATAGAAGGCGTTGAAGGGAAAGGGATCGGTGATCTGGCTGGCGGCATAGGTCGGCGCCAGGCGTTCGCGGCCGAACAGCCAGGCCTGCACCCGGTCGTTGAAGCGCGACATGGACCAGAGCACCTTGTCGACGCTGTCGCCGTCCTGCAGGTTGCAGCCGCTGAGCATGGCCAGGGCACCCACCGTAAGGCCCTGCTTGAGCAGCAGGCGTCGTTGCAGATTCTCCACCTGCCGCTGTTGCGCCGGTTCCAGGCGCAGACGTTCACGCCGACTCATCGTTAACCTCCTCGTGCGCCCGACCGGTGATCATCGGCGGCAGGGTGCGGGGGACCAGGATGACCAGGGCCAGGTGCACGACGACGAAGGCGCCGATGCCGGCCATGGCGAAGAAATGCACGTAGCGGGCAGTGTCGAAGCCGCCGAGCAGGGCCGCCAGCCCCTGCAATTGCACCGGTTTCCAGATCGCCAGGCCGGAGAGCACCACCAGCACCCCGAGGACCAGCACGCCCCAGTAGAGCAGGCGCTGCACGGCGTTGTAGG
Organism: Pseudomonas benzopyrenica; assembly: GCF_036884265.1. NCBI lineage: Bacteria > Pseudomonadati > Pseudomonadota > Gammaproteobacteria > Pseudomonadales > Pseudomonadaceae > Pseudomonas > Pseudomonas benzopyrenica. The sequence continues at coordinate 3,651,316 of NZ_CP145723.1, forward strand.
TGCCGAGGTGATGTCCCAGACGCAGGCGCACGGCCGCGGCGAAATCACGGCCGATGGCGCGCGGTGACAGCGGCAGGAAATCCCGCCGGAAGTGGCCGCTGAACAGGCCATAGAGCAGATAGATCAGGCCGTTCGCCAGCAGTAGCCAGAAGACCGCCAGGTGCCAGGCGATGGCGCCGCCCAGCCAACCACCGAGGGTCGCCCAGGCGGGAAAGGTGAAGGGGAACAGCGGCGAGGCGTTGTAGATCGCCCAGCCGCTCATGAACATGCAGGGCATCGCCAGGGCGTTGAGCCAATGGGTGAGGCGCACCGGCCAGCGGTGCACCAGACGCCGTCGCGAGGTGGTCATGGCATTTCCCTCTTCACCGCGAGATGGAGGCGGTCGCCATCCCAATCAGGCGACCGCGGGGGGTCTTACATGGGCGGGGTGAAACCGTCCTTGCCGACAGCCACGCCCTTGGCGTGCTTGCCGTCTTCGGCGGGGAACAGCACCACCTTGACGCCAGGCTTGAGCAGGCTGCGGTCGCCCTTCTCGACATAGGCGATGGGCACGTCTTCCGGTACCACCAGCTGCTTTTCACCGCCCTTGTACTGCACGGTCAGGGTACGGCCGTTGGCCTTCTTGAGTTCGCCCACGGTGCCGTTGGTCATGGTGCCGGTGCTGCCGTCGGCGTTTTCCCAGCCGTAGTGGCCTTCACCGGAGCCGCGCAGGCTAGCCTCGAACACCGTCACCTCCAGCGCCTTGAGGGTGCCATCGGGCTGGGGGGTGGCGGCGGAGCCGATGAAGCTGTTGGCTTCGATGCGATCCAGGTTGGCCTTGGACACGGCGCGGTAGCTGGTCTTGTCGTCCAGCATCAGGGTTTGGTGGGCACCATTGCGGGTGGTGAAGGCCAGGGTGTCGCCCTGGACGCTGTCCACGGTGCCACGCATGGGCTTGACGGTGGGCATGGGCGCGGCCTGGGCCAGCAGGGCGCTGCTGGCGAGCAGCAGGGCAAGGGAACCACGGAGCAGAGTCTGGGTACGCATGAAACCTCCTGGGATAGGGAATCGCCCCGCCACAGTGCGACGCGTGGGGGGTCAGCAAGATGACCGGCGAATGACAAAAATGTCACCCAGCGAAGCGACCGGAGGCCCTACCATTACGCCATGCACATTCTCCTCATCGAAGACGACCAGAAGACCGGCGAGTACCTGAAGAAGGGCCTCGGCGAATCCGGCTACGCGGTCGATTGGACCCAGCACGGCGCCGATGGCCTGCACCTGGCCCTGGACGGCCGTTATGATCTGGTCATCCTCGACGTCATGCTGCCCGGCATCGACGGCTGGCAGATCATGGAGGTGCTGCGCAAGAAGCTCGACGTGCCGGTGCTTTTCCTTACCGCCCGCGACGGTCTGCAGGATCGCATCCGCGGCCTGGAGCTGGGCGCCGACGACTACCTGGTCAAGCCTTTCTCCTTCGTCGAGCTGTTGCTGCGCATCCGCACCCTGCTGCGCCGTGGCGTGGTGCGCGAGCCCGAGCACTTCCACCTGGCCGATCTGCAGCTGGACCTCCTGCGGCGGCGGGTAACCCGTGGCGACGACCTCATCGTCCTGACCAACAAGGAATTCGCCCTGCTGCACCTGCTGCTGCGCCGCGAAGGCGAGGTGCTGTCGCGTACCCTGATCGCCGCCGAGGTCTGGGACATGAATTTCGACAGCGACACCAACGTGGTGGACGTGGCCATCAAGCGGCTGCGCGCCAAGGTCGACAACCCCTACCCGGTCAAGCTGATCCATACCGTGCGCGGCATCGGCTATGTCTGCGAGGTCCGGCCTTGAGTGCACGTGCGCCTTCACTGATCCTGCGCGCCACCCTGGGTTTCGCCCTGGTGGCGCTGCTCGCCGTGGGCGGCGCGGGGGCCTTTCTCTACCACAGCCTGGAACGTACCGTGCTGGAGCGCGCCGACTACGCCCTGCTCGGCCGGCTCGCGCATTTTCGCAGCCTGCTCAGTGCCGACCTGTCCCTGGAGACCCTGGGCCGCAGTCCGCAGCTGTTCGCCAACATGCTGGGCAACGAGCAGGATGTCTTTCTCATCGGCACGCCGGGCGCCAAGCCGGTGATCGCCTCCAACCCGCTGCAGATCGCCCTTCCCGACCTTCCTGTCATCCCCCAGACCCGGCGGCCGACCCGGGCCGATCTGCGCGAAGGGCGGCTGGCCGACGGTATTCGCTGGCGTGCGGCGCGGGTCGCGGTGAACACCCCCGAGGGACCGGTGGAACTGACCGCCGCCCATGTGCTGCGCAACGAGGACACCACCCTGGCCGATTTCCGGCTGGGGCTGCTCGGCGCCGTGACCCTGGCCTTCCTGGCTACCGCCGGGCTCGGCTATCTGCTGCTGCGCCGGGGCCTGGCCCCCTTGCGGCGCATCGCCCGCCATGCCGGTGGCATCACTCCAACCCGGCTGGCTGCCCCCCTGGAACTGGCCGATGCTCCGCGCGAGCTGCAACCGCTGGTGGAAAACTACAACGCCATGCTGGCGCGGCTGGCCGACGGCTATGGTCGGCTGGTGCAGTTTTCCGCCGACCTCGCCCACGAGATCCGCACCCCGATCAATGCCCTCATGGGCCATACCGAGGTCGCTCTGCGCCAGGTACGCAGCAGCGAGGAATACCAGACGCTGCTGGCCTCCAACCTGGAAGAGCTGGAGCGCATCTCGCGGCTGGTGGAGAGCATCCTCTTCCTTGCCCGCGCCGACGACGCCCAGGCGGTGCTGACACCGCAACCGCTGCAACTGGCCGAAGAGCTGGCACGCATCGCCGACTATTTCGAAGGGCCGGCCGACGAGCGCGGCCTGCGCCTCGTCGTGGCAGGCGGCGGTGAGGTGATCGCCGATCCGCTCCTGCTCCGCCGCGCCCTGAGCAACCTGGTGGCCAATGCCATCCGCTATGCCGACCCGGATGGCGAGATCCAGCTGCAGGCGGACGGCGGGCGCATCCGCGTCAGCAATGCCGGTCCCGCCCTGGCGCCGGAACACCTGCGACGGCTATTCGATCGCTTCTATCGCGCCGATCCCTCGCGTCATCAGCCCCATGATTCCAACGGCCTGGGCCTGGCCATCGTCGCCGCGATCATGCGTCTGCATGGCGGTCGTGCCGAGGTCGAGCAGAATGAACGGGGCATCCATTTCAGCCTGGTCTTCCCGACCCCGGCAGCCTAAACCGCGACCTATCGCTCAAACCACGCAACCGCCCGTCACCAAAGGACTTTTTCCGCTTGCCCAGGCGGGCTATGGGCTGCATCGACCCGCCCACTACTGTACATTCATCTACCTTAGGCAATAAGCAAGGGTGGTAGGCGATGAGCGTGGATGTCGAACTGGTGCTGGCCGGCAAGATCGGCTTCGCGGCGCACCAGAACGCGGTGCCCGTGCTGCGCGAATTGCGCCTTACCCACAGCGGCCCTGAATCCCTGGCCGACCTCAGCCTCACGGTGACCGCCGAGCCGGCTTTCGTGGTGCCGCGCACCTGGCACCTGGAGCGCCTTGATCCCCAGGGCACCCTCTATCTCGATGATCGCGACCTCGAATTCGACGCCGCCCTGCTCGGCAGCCTCCAGGAAAGCCTGGTCGCCCAGCTGACTTTCACGGTGCGCCAGGGTGACGAGATCCTGCAGACGCGGCGCTATCCGGTCGAGCTGCTGGCCCGCAACCAGTGGGGAGGCGTGGACAGCATGCCCGAGCTGGCAGCGGCCTTCGTCATGCCCAACGACCCGGCGGTGGATCGCCTGCTGGGGGCAGCCGCCGAGGTCCTGCGCCGCGCCGGCAAATCCACGGCGCTGGATGGTTACGAGGGGGAGTCGCGCCGCCGGGTCTGGGAGCTCGGTTCGGCGCTCTGGTCGGCCCTGTGCGGCCTGCAGCTGACCTACGCGGTGCCGCCGGCCAGCTTCGAGCGCCAGGGCCAGAAGATCCGCACGCCCGGCGCCATCCTCGACGGTGGCCTGGCCACCTGCCTGGATCTCGCCCTGCTCGCCTGCGCGGCGCTGGAACAGGCCGGCCTCAATCCGCTGCTGGTCATTACCCGCGGCCATGCCTTCGCCGGGGTCTGGCTGCAGCCCCAGGAATTCGCTCAGCTGCTCACTGACGACGCCGAGCCGGTGCGCAAGCGGGTGGCGCTCAAGGACCTGCTGGTGTTCGAGACCACCCAGGCCACCGCTTCCCCGCCGCCGTCCTTCAGCCAGGCGGTGCAACTGGCCGAGCGGCAGCTGGACGACGAGACCTTCGTACTGGCCCTGGACGTCCGCCGTGCCCGCCTGCAACGCATCCGCCCGCTGGCGGTGCCCGGCCAGCTCGCCTCCCCCCTGGACGGCCTGCTGCTGCCGGGCGAAGCCCTGGAAGAGGCCCCGCCGCTGCCAGCCTTCGACGTGGACGTCGAGGCCGCGCCCACCACCCCGGTCGGTCGCCTGGCGCTCTGGCAACGCAAGCTGCTCGACCTCACCACCCGCAATCGCCTGCTGCACGTGCCGGAAAACGCCCGCAGCGTGCCCCTGCTCTGCCCCGAGCCGGCGGCGCTGGAAGATCGCCTGGCCGAGGGCCGGGCGTTGCGCCTGGTGCCGTTGCCGGACCTGGCGGTGAGCGGGCGCGACGCGGTGCTGCACGAGGCCCGCGAACACGAGAATCTCGAAGACGAATACGCCCGCGGCGCCCTGGCCCGTGGCGAGGTGGTCGCCCCCCTGGATGCGACCAAGCTGGACGCGGCGCTGGTGGAACTCTATCGGCGCGCCCGCAGCGACCTCGACGAGGGCGGCGCCAATACCCTCTACCTGGCGCTGGGCTTCCTGCGCTGGAAAAAGGCCGCCGACGATCCCAAGCACTACCGTGCGCCGCTGATCCTGCTGCCGGTGCGCCTTGAACGGCAGAGCGCCGCCAGCGGCATCACCCTGCACCTGTTCGAGGACGAGCCGCGCTTCAACCTCACCCTGCTGGAACTGCTGCGCCACGATTTCGACCTGGACATCCCCGGGCTCGACGGCCCGCTGCCCGGCGATGGCAACGGCATCGACGTGGACGGGATCTGGACCAAGGTCCGCCGCGCGGTACGCGACCTGCCCGGCTTCGAGGTCAGCAGCGAGCTGCTGCTCGGCCAGTTTTCCTTTGCCAAGTACCTGATGTGGAAGGACCTCACCGAGCGCAGCGACCAGCTGATGGAAAGCCCGCTGGTGCGGCACCTGCTGGAGCGCACCACCGAATCTGGCGCCTACCTGAGCGGCGGCAGCTTTCCCCGCGAACGCGAGCTGGATCGCCAGGTAACCCCGGCCGAACTCTTCACCCCGCTGCCGGCGGATTCCTCGCAACTGGCGGCGGTGCTGGCCTCGGCCGGTGGCCAGGATTTCGTCCTCGACGGCCCGCCCGGCACCGGCAAGTCCCAGACCATCGCCAACATGATCGCCCACAACCTGGCGCTTGGCCGGCGGGTGCTGTTCGTCGCCGAGAAGCGCGCGGCCCTGGACGTGGTGTATCGCCGCCTGGAGGCCCAGGGGCTTGGCGAATTCTGCCTGGAGCTGCATTCGAGCAAGGCCTCCAAGGCCGAGGTGCTCAAGCAGCTGGAGCGCGCCTGGGATACCCGCGACGGCCTCGACGAAGAGGAATGGCTGGCCGAGGCCGCCGAGGTGGAGCGCCTGCGGGATCGTCTCAACGCCGTGGTGGAGCGCCTGCACCGCCGCTGGCCCAATGGCCTGACCCTGCAGCAGAGCATTGGCCGCGTCCTGCGCGACGCTGCTCCCGATACTCCACGCCTGGCATGGTCCCAGGCCGATGCCCACGACGCCGAGGCCCTGGCCGAACTACGCACCGCGGTACGGCGCCTGGCCCTACATGCCGAGACCGGGCGCAGCCTGGCGGCGGATTTCGCCCTCTTGCCGGCCCATCCCTGGTCCAACGCCTGGCAGGATGCCTTGGTTACCGCTGCCGAACGGCTGCGCGACACCCAACACGCCTTGCAGCAGGCGCGGCAACGCCTGCGCGATGTCCTCGGTCTGCCACTGGCGGACCAGGTGGCGCCCCGTCGCCTGCTGGAATTCGCCGAGCTGCTGCGGAGCGCCGCCGGCCAGGATCTGGCCTTCGCCTTCGGCCCTGGCGCTGCCGAGCGTCAGCGCCAGCTGGGGCGCGCCCTGGAGTTGCTGCGGGACTACCAGGCGCTGGAGCGCGAGCTGTCGGTGCCCTATGCCGCCGAAGCCTGTCGCCGCGTCGCCCTGACCCAGCTGGAAACCGCCTGGGATGCCGCCGCTCGACGCTTCTGGATCTTCGCCAGCCGCGCCCAGCGACAGGTCACCCAGGACCTCGCCCGCCAGGGCGAAACCCAGGGCCAACCCGATGTCGCCGCCGACCTGCCGCGCCTACGCCGCCAGCGCACCCTGCTCACCGAGCTGGACGATCTGGCGCCCACCCTTGCCGGTATCGCCGGCTGGCAGGGCGTCACCAGCGACCTCGACGCCCTGCTCGCCCGACGCGCCTTGGCGGAAAGGCTGAGCACGGCGCTGCCAACCCTGGCGGAAACGCCCGAGCAGCTGCTGGCCCTACGCCAGGCGGCAGCGCGGCGGTTGCAGCATCCCGAGGATCAGCCGGTGGACACCACCCTGGCCCCGGCCAGCAGTGCCTTCGCCGAGGCCCTGGATGCAGCCGAAGCCGCTCGCCAGGCATTCGCCGCCCAGGCAGGACTGGCCGGTGATACCGCCGCCGCCGAGCTGGTACGCACCGCCGCCGCGCTGCTGCGGCAGCCCGGTCGACTCAAGGCCTGGTGCGATTGGCAACGCGTTCGCGAGGAAGCCGAGGCGCTGGGCCTGACGGCGCTGATCGCCCGCGCCACGACCGCCGCGGCCGACGATCTCCCGACCCTGTTCGAGACCGCCTATGCCCGCTGGTTCGCCGCCACCGCCCTGGACGCCGAGCCGCTGCTGCGCGATTTCGTCCCGGCCGAGCACGAGAGCGACATCCAGGCCTATCGCCGGTTGGACGACCGTCTGCAGACCCTCGCCGTGCGCCATATCCGCGCCCTTCTCTGCCACGGCCTGCCACCGAAGAACGATGCGGCGCGCCAGGGTGGCGGCTTCGCCGTGCTCAAGCACGAGTTGCAGAAGCAGCGTCGGCACCGACCGCTGCGTCAGCTGGCCCTGGAAATGGGCGACGCCCTGGCGCGACTGGCGCCCTGCATGCTGATGAGTCCGCTGTCCATCGCCCAGTACCTGCCCCCGGACGGCGGCCTGTTCGACCTGGTGATCTTCGACGAAGCCTCGCAGATCGCCCCCTGGGATGCGGTGGGTGCCATTGCCCGCGGCGTGCAGGTGGTGATCGCCGGCGACCCCCGGCAGATGCCGCCAACGCGCTTCTTCGACCGCGCCGCCGGCGAGGACGACACCGCGGAGGACCTGGAAAGCATCCTTGACGAATGCCTGGGCGCCGGCATCTACAGCCACAGCCTCAACTGGCACTACCGCAGTCGCCATGAGAGCCTGATCGCCTTTTCCAACCACCACTACTACGACGGCAAGCTCATCACCTTTCCCGCCCCGGAGATCCGTCCGAGCGCGGTGGAATGGCGGCGGGTCGACGGCGTCTACGCCAAGGGCAAGGGCCGCCACAATGCCATTGAGGCCCAGGCCATGGTCGCCGAGGCGGTCAAGCGCCTGCTGGATCCGGCCTTCGCCGGGCTGAGCCTGGGCATCATCACCCTCAACAGCGAACAGCAGCGGCTGGTCACCGACCTGCTCGACCGCGCGCGCCAGCAGCACCCGGAGATCGAGGCGCACTTCGCCGAGGACCTGGCCGAGCCGGTGGTGGTCAAGAACCTGGAAACGGTCCAGGGCGACGAGCGCGACCTGATCATGCTCGGCATCGGCTTCGGTCCCACCGAGCCGGGCGCCAATACGATGTCGATGAATTTCGGTCCGCTGAACAAGGACGGTGGCTGGCGGCGCCTCAACGTGGCCGTAACCCGGGCGCGCCGGGAGATGCTGGTGTTCTCCTCCTTCGATCCGGGGCTGATCGACCTCAATCGCACCAATGCCCGCGCGGTGCGCGATCTCAAGCTGTTCCTGGAATTCGCCCAGCGCGGTCCCCAGGCCCTGGCGGCCGCTGTCAAGGGTTCGCTGGGTGGGCACGACTCGCCCTTCGAGGAAGCCGTGGCCCAGGCGCTGGAAGCCAAGGGCTGGCGGGTGGTGCCGCAGATCGGCGTGTCGCGTTTCCGCATCGACCTGGGCATCGTCCATCCCGATCGGCCGGGCGATTACCTGGTGGGCATCGAATGCGACGGCGCCACTTACCACAGCGCCGCCACCGCCCGCGACCGCGACAAGACCCGCAGCGCCATCCTCCAGGGTCTCGGCTGGACGCTGCTGCGCGTCTGGTCCACCGAATGGTGGATCGACCGCGCCGGGGCGACCGAGCGGTTGCATGGGGAGATCGAGCGGCTGCTGGAAGAATCGCGGGCGAAGGCCTGAGGGTGAGGCCTGTTGGGCTTAGCTGCGCTCAGCGCCAACCTACGGCGGTTTGCCTGATGCCGTAGGTTGGGTTGAGGCGGCTCCATCGCCGAAGCCCAACAAGCCGGGCGCGACCTCGGCACCGTTGGACTTCGCGATGCTCAGCGCCAACCTACGGCGGTTTGCCTGATGCCGTAGCTTGGGTTGAGGCAGCTCCATCGCCGAAGCCCAACAAGCCGCGCTGACCTCGGCACCGTTGGGCTTCGCTGCGCTTAGCGCCAACCTACGGTGGTTTGTCTGGAACCGTAGGTTGGGCTGAGGCAGCTCCATCGCCGAAGCCCAACAAACCGAGCGTGACCTCGGCACCGTTGGGCTTCGCTGTGCTCAGCGCCAACCTACGGCGATTTGCCCACCACTCGGCGGTATCAAAGAATATTCAACGGATACTCGGTGATCAGCCGCGTCTCGGCCACGGTGCCGCCGGTGCTTTGGCTGCCGGAATGCCAGGCCTGGCGCAGGCGGAAGCTCAGGTCCTTGGCCGGGCCGTCCTGCAGGACGTACTTGGCCTCCAGATCAGTCTCGTGTTCCTTGTCGCCGTCGCCATAGAGCCCGGCATAGGCCGAATCCGCCGCTACCTTGCTGCCGTCGATGCCGCTGCCACGGGTATGGCGCACCATCAGGCTCAGCCCCGGCACGCCGTAGCTTTCCATGTCCAGGTCGTAGCGGGCCTGCCAGCTGCGCTCGCCCGGACCGTTGAAGTCGGAGAACTGCATCGAGTTGCCGAGCAGGATGGAGTCACCGAAGGAACCCGGCACCGGCGCCCCAAAGACCGCGTAGTCGAAGGGCTGGTCGCCATGGATGCGCTGGTGGATCAGAGTGAAGGTGTGGGCGCCGGTCTGGAAGGCGGCGGCCAGCGAGCCGGCGGTGTTGGCGATGTTGCCGGCCTTGGCGCTGCCGGCGTCCAGGGTGCGGTAGAGGTTGGCGTCGAAGGTCAGACTCTGCTCGGCGGCCAGCGGCAGCACATAGTTGAGGTTGCCGTAGTACTGGTCCCAGACGTCTTCGAAGTGCCCGGCGTAGAGCGATGCACTGAGATGATCGCTGAACTTGTAGACGCCCCCGGCATAGCTGGCCGAGGCCGCTTCCACGCCAGCGTAGCCGGCGAAGATGCCGCCGTCCGAGCCGGTGGTGCGCGGCGCCGTGGCGGCGGTGAAGTGACCGCCTTCCAGCATCAGGTGATCGACCTCCTGACTCACCAGGCTCCAGCCACGGGCAGTCTGGGGAAACAGCCAGTTACCGCCCGCCGCCAGTACCGGCGCCGTGGGTTGCTGGTCGCCGTACTTGAGCACGGTGTTGGAAACGCGCAGCTTGACCGCTGCCCCGCCCTTGCTGAATTCGCTGCGCTGGCTGCCGTCGCCGTCCACCGGCATGTTCGGGGTGTTGGCGTGGCCATCGCCACCATCCAGCTTGAGGCCCAGATAGCCATAGGCATCCACCCCGACCCCCACGGTGCCCTGGGTGAAGCCCGAGGTGTAGTTGAGCAGAAAGGCCTGGGTCCAGCTGCGCGGATCGCGGCTGTTGCGTGCCTCGGCGCCATGGCCGTCGCCCTCGTTCTGGCGCAGGTAGTAGTAGTTGCGCAGCAGCAGGGTCAGGTCACCGTCTTCGACGAAGCCCTTGGCATCGGACTGCTGACTGGCCAGGGCCGCGCCAGTAAGGAGTAGGCCGGGCACGCCGAGCAGCCAGACGCTCTGACGGGCAAGGGGGGAAAACAGCGATAGCTTCATATGCGGTTCACTCACGGATCTCGGTTGGGAATCGTTAGGTCGCGAACGAGTTTGCCAGCTAGCGCCAGTGCATACCACTTCGCTGACCGTCGTCATCGCCCGGTAACCTCCCTGTGCTGCGCTGGTGCTCCGCCCCTTGCGTTCGTGGTCCAACATGCCCAGCCAGCCCCTTGCCGTCGATCTCGCCTATCGTCCGCGCCTCGCCGATCTGCGTCCCCTGCTGCCAGCGCAACCCGCCGGCCTGCGCGCCGAACCCCGCATCACGCCCGCCGCCAGCCTGGCAGATCGGCAGGGCTACCAGGCCGCTTTCCTGGGCGACTTCCAGGTCCCCTGGCCAGGCCCGAGCGCCGCCCTGGCCGGAGACGTCCATCCCCTGCCCGCCTCGGGCGATCGCCTGGACTACACCCACTTCTCGGTCACCCTCTCGCGCAGCCGACGGATGGCGCTCTGGGTCGGGGTCAATATCGATGGCGGTCAGCACCGGGACGTGCCGCGTAGCCGCGACGCCTGGGCCTATGACGGTCGAGTGCCGCTGGAGGCCCAGCTCGGTGAGGCGCTCTATGCCGACAACCTGCTCGACCGCGGCCACCTGGTGCGGCGCCAGGATCCCAACTGGGGCCCCGCCGCCGCCCAGGCCAACCGTGACACCTTTCACTTCACCAATTGCGCGCCGCAGATGGCCGCCTTCAACCAGCGGACCTGGCTGGAACTGGAAGACTATCTGCTCGACAACACCCAGCGCTGGCAGGCACGCATCACCGTCTTCAGCGGCCCGGTGCTGCGCCCGGACGACCGTGTCTATCGCGACGCCCGGATTCCCGAGGCCTTCTGGAAGGTGGTGGCCTTTCTCGGTGACGACGGCAAACCCTCTGCCAGTGCCTACCTCATCGACCAGCGCCGGGAGCTGGACGAGCTGTCCATCGCCTTCGGCCGCCTGCGCACCTACCAGTGCAGCGTCGTGCGCATCGAACAACTGACCGGCATCGATTTCGGCCCGCTGCGCGACCATGACGGCTTTTCCAACGAAGAGCGCGCCACAGGCCAGGCGGTGGAGCAGGCCATCCAGGGACCGGGGGACATCCTGCTCTAGCTGGGTTGGCCGCAGGCGCGTGACAGGCTGTTGCGCAGCCCCAGCAGGAGAGCCCGGTCAGGTAGAGTTCGGCAGCATTCGCCAACCCCAGGCGCAGCGCCCAAGTGCTGACCGCCAGGGCCGGTCGGTAGAAGGCCAGGTCGCTCAACATTTAGCAGGCCGTCAGTAGTGCGGTGCGCGGCCAGGCCAGGCTCAGGCCCATCCTGGTCTCCCCGCTGACCTATCGCCACCTGTTCGTGCCGAGCGGCCAGACAGCTGGAAAAAGCGATCACCCAAAAACGCCGATGCCCGGACCGTCGCCAGTCCGGGCATCTAGTCTTACAGCGGAAGCCGAAGGATCCGCGAGAGGGGGCGCTTAGGCAGCGACCACCTTATTGGCCGGTTGGGTACGACGACCCAGGGCACCACCGATGGCGCCGACGATGCCGCCGATCACCAGGCTGATCAGCAGCACCCAGCTGGCCTGGGAGACCTTGCGGGCGGCCACGTCAGCGGCTTCACGAGCCTTCTGCTCGGCCTGGGCCTTGAGCTCCTGGTACTTGGCATAGGCCTGCTGGTAGGTCTGCTGGGCCTTGTCGACGATGGCATTGGCCTCGGCGTCGCTCTTGCCGGTACGGGCCTTGATCAGGTTGACCAGGGCCTGACGGTCGGCGGCGTTCCAAGCCTGGTCGCCACGGGCCTTGAGACGGTCCAGCAGGGCGGTCAACTGGTCATCGGTCTGCTGCGGGTTGTTGGCGCTGTTCTGGGCGGTGTTCTTGGCATCCTGCTGGGCGCCCTGGGCCTGCTGCTGCAGATTTTCCGGCTGCAGTTCGGCTTTGCCGGTCTGGCGCAAGGCGGTTTCCAGTTCGTTCTGCAGATCGCCCAGGTCGAGCTGGATGCCCTGCTGGCGCAGTTGATCCTGAACCTGGTTGGTCAACGCCGGTGCGGCCTGGGACAGACCACTGCCGATCATCGACAGGCCGCTGCCCGCCACGTTGAGGCCGGTACGCACCACGCCGCTCACTGCGCTGGACACCAGATAGACGCTGACCAGGGTCACACTGGCCCAGACCAGGATGCCGTGCAGGGCGCCTTCGCGCTGGGCCAGGCGACCGGCGATCCAGGCACCGATGAAGACCGAGACCACGGCGCTGACGCCGACCCAGATACCGGTGCCCTTGCCCAGGCCATCCAGCGGATTGGCTTCCTGCTGCGGATCGATGGAGGCGGTGCCGATGGCGGTGCCGAGCAGGCTCAGCAGCAGCGAAACCGTCAGGGCGATGACCACGCCGGCGATGATCGAGCTCCAGGAGATACGCTTGAGCAAGGGGGCGGTGGCCGTGGTGGCCGCATAGGCGGGGGTTTGGCGGGCGTCGTAGGACATGGCGAGTGCTCCGGGATGGTTAGGGGAAGAACTTATTGTGGTAACGGATGGATACCCTTCCGCTTTCACAAGTTCCCAAACCAGCACGCCAGAGCCACCGAAGGTCATCAGACCTCAGATATCCTCTAACCCAACAGGATATCGGCCAGCAGCTTCACATTGAGCACCACGATCAGTCCGGCGATCGCCCAGGCCAGCACCTGCGTGACCCGACCGATCACGAAAGAACCCATCAGCTGGCGATCCGAGACGAAACGCACCAGCGGGATCACCGCGAAGGGCAGCTGCATGGACAGCACCACCTGGCTCAACACCAGCAGCTTGGCCGTGCCGCTCTCGCCATAGAGACCGGTCACCACCACCACCGGGATGACGGCGATACCGCGGGTGATCAGCCGCCGCGCCCAGTCGGGGATGCGCAGCGACAGAAAGCCTTCCATGACGATCTGGCCAGCCAGGGTCGCGGTGACCGTGGAATTGATGCCCGACGCCAACAGGGCGACCGCGAACAGCAGCGAGGCGATACCCACGCCCAGCATCGGCGACAGCAGGTGATAGGCGTCCTGGATCTCGGCCACGTCGGTGCGCCCGGCACTGTGGAACACCGCCGCGGCGGTGATCAGGATGGCGGCGTTGACGAACAGCGCCAGCATCAGCGCCAGGGTACTGTCGGCCACCGCCCAGCGCAGGCCCATGCGCCGCCCCTCCTCGGTGCGCGGATAGGCGCGGGTCTGGACGATGGAGGAATGCAGATAGAGGTTATGGGGCATCACGGTAGCGCCGATGATGCCGATTGCCAGGTAGAGCGCGGCCGGATTGGTGATGATTTCCGCCTTGGGCAGGAAGCCGTCGGCGATCGCGGCGATGGACGGCTGGGCCAGCACCATCTGCACGCCAAAGCAGACGAAGATCAGCGTCAGCAGCGCGATGACGAAGGCTTCCAGCCAGCGAAACCCGCGATTCATCAGCAGCAGGATGAGAAAGACGTCCAGCGCCGTGAGGATGGCGCCCCACATCAACGGGATGCCGAACAACAGATTGAGGGCAATGGCGGTACCGATCACCTCGGCCAGGTCGCAGGCGATGATGGCGATCTCGCAGGCGATCCACAGCAGCAGACTGACCGGCCGCGAATAACGTGCGCGACAGGCCTGGGCCAGGTCCAGCCCGGTGGCGATGCCCAGCCGCGCGGCCAGGGCCTGCAGCAGGATGGCCATGAGGTTGGAGAGCAGGATCACCGACAACAGCAGGTAGCCGAATTGCGAGCCCCCGGCCAGGTCCGTGGCCCAGTTGCCCGGATCCATGTAGCCCACCGAGACCATGTAGCCCGGGCCGACAAAGGCCAGCAGCCGGCGTAACCAGCTGCCACCCTCGGGTACCGGCACGCTGGCATTCATCCGCCCCAGACTGGGCCGGGCGGAAGGCGCGGACTCCTGCCAGGCTGGCTCGACATAGCTGGCGGATTCTTTCATGGCGGACTCGTGCGGCAAAATAGGAATACCCTTTGGAGAATTTAGCCTAGGCTAAAATTCACACATTCAGCAATAAAAAATCTCTATCTCATCCGTCGATAACGCCCATTGGCGAAGGAATCTTTGGTATTCGCCCGCAACTCGGTCAAAATGGCGCCCGAACGCGTCCTCTTGACGCGCCTCAGGTCTTTGCGGAGAAGGTCATTCAGGTGGGCAACATGACAAAGGACGACGAACTGCTGAATCGGTTGGTCGATCCATCCATTCATATGGAAGGTTTTCAACAGGTCCGCGAGGCGCATCGTCAGGAGCTGATCGAAGACTATGTCGAGCTCATTTCCGACCTCATCCGGGACGGCGGTGAAGCGCGCCAGGTGGACATCGCCGCGCGCATCGGCGTGGCCCAGCCAACCGTGGCCAAGATGCTCAAGCGCCTGGCCGCCGCCGGCCTGATCGTGCAGCGCCCCTATCGCGGCGTCTTCCTCACCCCTGAAGGCGAGGCCCTGGCCGAAGCCAGTCGCGCGCGCCACCATGTGGTGGAGACCTTCCTGCTGACCCTGGGCGTGGACGCCGATACCGCGCGCCGCGACGCCGAAGGCATGGAGCACCATGTCAGCGAGGCCACCCTGGCCGTCTTCCGGCGCTTCATCGCCAGTCGTCAGGCGTAGGCTGCGGCTTTAGTCGAAAGTCGCCACGGCTCCCCCTTCAGAAAATCCGGGTACCGTCGAAGTAGTGGAAGTCATACTTTCACTCCTCTTGGTGCCCTGCCATGTTCAATCGCCCTCTCAAGACCGAACTCGCCCAACTGCGGGCCGAGGTCGCCGAACTGCGTCAGCTGCACGCCGGCTTCGAAAGCCAGGCGCTGAGTCTTACCGTGGATGACCGCGGCAATATCGAGCGCGTCAACGAGCGCTTCTGCCGCGAGATGGGCTACCGCTCCGAGAACGTGGTGGGGCGTCCCCTGGACGCCTTCATTCCAGAATACGTTAAACAATTGCCCTGCTATCGCGACCTCAAGAGCGCGCTCAGCCAGGGGACCCAGACCAGCGGCATGTACCGGCTGCTGCGGGCCAACGGCCAGGAAGCCTGGCTCTATGCGACCTGGCAGCCGCTGCGCGACGCCGCTGGCCGCATCCACAAGACCATCTGCTACGCCAACGACCGTACCGAACAGGTGGAAACCGCCACCGAGCATTCCGGCCTGATCAACGCTCTGCTGCGCTCCACCGCGGTCATCGAATTCAATCTGGCCGGCGAGGTGCTCACCGCAAACGACCGCTTCCTGCAGGGCATGGGCTATTCGCTCAAGCAGATCCAGGGCAAGCATCACCGGCAATTCTGTACCAGCGAAGAAGCCAACTCCGCCGACTACCAGGCGTTCTGGGCGCGGCTCAATCGCGGGGAATTCATCGCCAGCCGCTTCAAGCGCATCGACAGCCACGGGCGTACCGTCTGGCTGGAAGCCTCCTACAACCCGGTACTCAACACCCGCGGCGAACTGTACAAGGTGGTCAAATTCGCCACCGTCATCACCGAACAGGTCGAGCAGGAACAGGCGGTGGCCGAGGCGGCCAAGGTGGCCTTCGACATCTCCCAGCAGACCGACGAGAGCGCCCGTCAGGGGGCGGAGGTGGTGCAGGACACCGTCTCGGTGATGCGCAAGATCGCCGAGGAGCTGCAGGTCGCCTCCAACGGCATCGAGGCCCTGGGCGAGCAATCGCTGGTGATCAGCACCATCGTCAAGACCATCAGCGGCATCGCCGAGCAGACCAACCTGCTGGCGCTCAACGCCGCCATCGAGGCGGCGCGGGCCGGTGAACAGGGTCGCGGGTTCGCCGTGGTGGCCGACGAGGTCCGTCAGTTGGCCGGTCGTACCAGCAAGGCCACCGAAGAGATCGTCGGCGTGGTGCAGCAGAACCAGCAACTGGCGCAGACCGCGGTCGCCAACATGGCCGCGAGCAAGCACCAGGCGGAACAGGGCCTGCAGCTGGCCAACGCCGCGGGTACCCGCATCACCGAGATCCAGGACGGGGCCCAGCGTGTGGTGGGCGCGGTGGGTCAGTTCGCCCGGCGCCTGAACTAGCTCGCGGGCCGGCTCCCGCCTCAGGCCGGCGCCGGACGCCACCGCCCGAGCAGCCCCAGCGCCGCCAGGGTCACGCCCAGGCTGACCAGCAGGCACAGCCCGAGCAGGCCCCGATCCCCCCAGCTCTCCCGCGCCAAGGCATAGCACCAGGGCGCGGCCGCCGAAAGCAGAAAACTCGGCGCCAGCAGCTTGCCGGTCAGACGTGCGTAGAGCGCCCGGTCGAACAATTCCAGCGGCAAGCTGGCCCGCAACACCGCCACCAGGCCGTTGAGGGCGCCATAGAGGAAGACGAAGCCGGCGGTGAGGCCGAGATGGCCTTCGCTCGCCAGCGCCAAGGCGAAACTCAGCGGCAGGCCGAGGCCCAGCAGCAGATTGAGATGACGCGCCGACAGCCGCTGCCCGGAGGCCAGCTCCGCCAGCCGCGCGCAGACCTGGCCGATGCCCCACAGCGCCGCCACCCCCACCGGCACCCCACGCTCGGCCAGCAGCGCCGGCAGATGCGCCGACAACCCCGCCGAAAGAAAGCCGATCAAGGCCATCCCGGTGGCGAACAGCACGCCGGCGAGGCGTGGCGAGCCCCCCCCCGCCGTGGGCGGTAGCTCGGCACTGGGCAGGCATCCGCGCACATTGGGCAGCGGCAGGAGCAGCAGCAGGCCGGCCAGGGCGATGCCGGCATAGACCACCAGCCCCAGGCGCCAGCCCAGCGCCTCCAGCAGCCAGTGTCCCAGGGGCCAGAACACCGCCGACGCCAGCCCGCCGAGCAGGGTGATGCGCACCATCACCGCCCGCGAGCGTTCGCCGGCCAGGCGCGCCAGGGTGGCGAAGGCGGCGTCGTACAGCGACAGCCGCATGCCCACCCCCAGGGTCACCCAGGCCAGGTAGAACAGCGGCGCCGACTGGGACGCAGCAAGGCCCAGGCAGCCAAGGGCGTCGAGCACCAGGCCGAGTTGCAGGGTACGGCAGCCACCCAGGCGTTCGATCACCGCGCCGCTGAAGGGCGAGATCAGCCCCATGGTCAGCATCGCCAGGGAAAAGCCGCCATAGACCCAGCGCGCATCCCAGCCCAGTCCCGCGGCCATGGCCGGGCCATAGACCCCCGGCAGATAGAAGGCCAGGCCCCAGGCCAGCAACTGCATCAACCCCAGCTGCCAGATGGCGCGATCACTCGGCATCGGCGTCATCAGCGTGTCCCCGGGGTACGCTCGCCCTCGCCCAGGCTGAGTTGCATCAGGACCGTGTCCACCCAGCGTCCATGCTTGAAGCCCACCGCCTCGAAGGTACCGACGGTGCGAAAGCCCAGCCGCTGGTGCAGGGCGATGGAGCCCTGGTTGGCGCTGTCACCGATCACCGCTACCAACTGGCGAAAGCCCGCCGCCGTGCAGGCCGCGACGATATCCTCCAGCAGCCGCCGGCCGATCCCCTGGCCACCCAGGCCGTCGCGCACGTACACCGAGTCTTCCGCGGTATGGCGGTAGGCCGGGCGCGGTCGATAGAGCACCGCATAGGCATAGCCCAGCACCTCGCCGTCCCGCTCGGCCACCCGATAGGGCAGCCCGGCCTGTCGCACCGCCGCCAGGCGACGCTCCAGCTCGGCCAGGTCCGGCGGCTCCAGCTCGAAACTGGCGCAGCTGTGCAATACGTGCTGGGCATAGATGGCCTGGATGGCGGGAAGATCGGCGGAGGTGGCGTCACGCAATTGCAGGGCGGTGTTCACGAGGTTGATCCATCCAGGGGTCGATGGGGCGATCATGCCGGGACGCCCAGCCAAAGATAAAGCTATGCTCGATTATCTCCGGTATAAGCGAAACCTTGGCATGGCCGACCTCAACCTCACCCAACTGCAGACCCTCGTCCAGGTGGTCGCCACCGGCAGCTTTTCCGCCGCGGCCGATCGCCTGGGGCTGAGCCAGCCGGCGGTCAGCCTGCAGATTCGCCAGCTGGAGCGGCGCCTGGGGCTCAAGTTGCTGGAGCGCCTGGGGCGCGGCCTCAAGCCCACCGCCGCCGGCAGTCTGCTGCTGGAACACGCCGACCATATCCAGACGGCGGTGGACCAGGCCCTGCAGGCCCTGGCCAGCCATGGCGAGACGGTCAGCGGACGGGTCGCCATCGGCACCGGCGCCACCGCCTGCATCCATCTCCTGCCGCCGCTGCTGGGCCAGTTGCGCCAGCGTTTTCCCCAGCTGGATGTGCGCGTCAGCACCGGCAACACCCTGGACGTCTTGCGCGCGGTGGAAGACAACCGCCTCGACCTGGGGCTGATCACCCTGCCCGCCAGTGGCCGCAACCTGCAGGTGGAGCCGCTGCTGGAGGATGCCTTCGTCGCCCTGCTCCCGCCTGCCAGTCCGCTGCCCAGGGGCGCGCTGGCGCCGGCGGCGCTGGTCGAAGCGCCGCTGCTGGCCTTCGAGACCGGCAGCAGCACCCGACTGCTGATCGACGACTGGTTTCGCCGCGCGGGCCAGCCCAGCCGACCGGTGATGGAGCTGGGCAGCATCGAAGCCCTCAAGGAACTGGTGGCCGCCGGTCTCGGCTACAGCCTGGTGCCCGGTATCGCCGTGGCCACCGAACACCATCGCCAGGGCCTGAGGGTCCAGCCGCTGGCGCCGCCGCTGACGCGCACCCTGGCCCTGGTGCTGCGCCGCGACAAACCCCTGAGCCGTCCGCTGCAGCAGGTACTGGAAGCGCTGCGGCGGTTGCGCCGCTGATCGAGAGGCTCGACTTGGCAACGAACACGCCTTAACATTCAATGATTCAACGATCATTGAATTATCGAATCATGCATGAAGACAGCGCCGTATCCGCCCTCGCCGCCCTCGCTCACGCCCAACGCCTGAGGGTTTTTCGCGCCCTGGTGGTGGCGGGCACGGGTGGCCTCACCCCCAGCCAGTTGGCCGACCAGCTCGAAGTGAGCCGCAGCAACCTCTCCTTCCACCTCAAGGAGCTGGCCACCGCCGGCCTGGTGTCGGTGGAACAGCAGGGTCGCAACCTCATCTATCGCGCGGCCTACGACCAGATGAACGCCCTGCTCGGCTACCTGACCGAGCACTGCTGCGCCGGCGGCGACTGCGTGGTCAGCGAACCCTTGCGCTGTTCCTGCTGATCCTCGACCAACCCCCATCCACCGACCGCAAGACCAGGCCCGCCATGCACAGTCCCCACGCCTGCCCACCGGCAGCACCCCCAATGAACAGCTTCGAGCGTTACCTCAGCCTCTGGGTAGCGCTCTGCATCCTCGCCGGCATCGCCCTCGGCCAGCTGGCACCGGGCCTGTTCCGCTCTATCGGCCGGATCGAGGTGGCCCAGGTCAATCTGCCGGTCGGCCTGCTGATCTGGGTGATGATCGTGCCGATGCTGCTCAAGGTGGATTTCAGCGCCCTCGGCCAGGTGCGCCAGCACTGGCGCGGGATCGGCGTCACCCTGTTCGTCAACTGGGCGGTCAAGCCCTTCTCCATGGCGCTGCTCGCCTGGCTGTTCATTCGGGAAGTCTTCGCCCCCTGGCTGCCGAGCGACCAGCTGGACAGCTATATCGCCGGGCTCATCCTGCTGGCGGCGGCGCCCTGCACCGCCATGGTCTTCGTCTGGAGTCGCCTCACCCAGGGCGATCCGCTGTTCACCCTGTCCCAGGTCGCGCTGAACGACACCCTCATGGTCTTCGCCTTCGCCCCCATCGTCGGCCTGCTGCTGGGGCTGTCGTCGATCGCGGTGCCC
Organism: Pseudomonas benzopyrenica; assembly: GCF_036884265.1. Taxonomy (NCBI): domain Bacteria; kingdom Pseudomonadati; phylum Pseudomonadota; class Gammaproteobacteria; order Pseudomonadales; family Pseudomonadaceae; genus Pseudomonas; species Pseudomonas benzopyrenica. Next base: position 3,671,259 of record NZ_CP145723.1, read on the forward strand.
TGGGCCACCCTGCTGCTTTCGGTGATCCTCTACCTAGTGCTGCCGGTGATCCTCGCCCAGCTCTGGCGACGCGCGCTGCTGCGCCAGAGCCAGGCTGCCTTCGAGCGCACCCTGGCCCGCCTGGGACCCTTCTCGATGGGCGCCTTGCTGGCCACCCTGGTACTGCTGTTCGCCTTCCAGGGCGAGGCCATCCTGGCGCAGCCGCTGGTGATCGCCCTGCTGGCCGTGCCCATCCTGATCCAGGTGCTGTTCAATTCGGCCCTGGCCTATTGGCTGAATCGCCTGGTGGGCGAGAGCCACAGCGTCGCCTGTCCGTCGGCGCTGATCGGCGCGAGCAACTTCTTCGAACTGGCGGTGGCCGCCGCCATCAGCCTGTTCGGCTTCCACTCGGGCGCCGCCCTGGCTACCGTGGTGGGAGTCCTCATCGAGGTACCGCTGATGCTGCTGGTCGTGCGCCTGGTGAACGGCTCGCGCGGCTGGTACGAACGCGGTGCCCTTGCCTCTCGTCGAGACCGTCCATGAACAGCGACATCACGATCTACCACAATCCCGCCTGCGGCACCTCGCGCAACGTGCTGGGCCTGATTCGCAACAGCGGCGTCGAGCCGACGGTGATCCACTATCTGGAGACACCGCCCGACCGGGCGCAGCTGGAACGGCTGATCGCGGACCTGCGCATGCCCGTGCGCGACCTGCTGCGCCAGAAAGGCACGCCCTATGCCGAGCTGGGGCTGGACGATCCGCAACTGGACGACGCGGCGCTGATCGCCGCCATGCTGCGCCATCCCATCCTGATCAACAGACCCATCGTCGTGACGCCGCTAGGCACCCGGCTCTGCAGGCCCTCGGAGCAGGTGCTGGAGATCCTGCCCGAGCCGCAACGCGCGCCTTTCGTCAAGGAAGACGGCGAGGTAGTGGTACCGCCTGCCGCGCCGCGCGGCTGATCGGGGCCGCCATGCGCGACATTGCCCGCGATAAGGACAGCGCCTGGCAGGTCTTCCTGATCTTTCTGCGCCTGGGCTGCACCAGCTTTGGCGGCCCCATCGCCCACCTGGGCTATTTCCGCCAGGCCTTCGTCACCCGCCGCCAATGGCTGGATGAAGTCGCCTATGCCGAGCTGGTCGCGCTCTGCCAGCTGCTGCCCGGTCCGACCAGCAGCCAGGTCGGCATGGCCCTGGGACTGGGGCGCGCCGGCGGCTGGGGCCTACTGGCAGCTTGGCTCGGCTTCACCCTGCCTTCGGCCCTGCTGCTGATCCTCTTCGCCCTGGGCCTGGCCCACTATCCTGGGCTGGCCGACTCGGCGGCGGTGCATGGCCTCAAGGTCTTTGCCGTGGCGGTGGTGGCCCAGGCGGTCTGGAGCATGGGCCGCAGCCTGTGCCCGGATACGCCGCGCCGCCTCCTCGCGCTGGTCGTCGCCGGCCTGGCGCTCTGGCTGCCCGGTTCGGCGGGGCAACTGCTGGGGCTGGGCCTGGCCGCCCTGGTCGGTCGCCTGGTACTGGCGCCGACCGCCACGCCGCCGGCCCTGGGCCTGCAAACGGGAATCTCCCGGCGCCTGGGGGTGGTCGCCCTGCTGCTGTTCCTGTTGCCGCTGCTGCTATTGCCCGCCTGGAGCAACTTGGCCGAGGGTGTCTATCGCGCCGGCGCCCTGGTCTTCGGTGGTGGCCATGTGGTGTTGCCACTGCTGCAGGCGGTGGTGGTGCCCAACGGCCTGGTCAGCGATGGCCAGGTCATGGCTGGCTATGGCTTGGCCCAGGCGGTACCGGGCCCGCTGTTCACCTTTGCCTCCTACCTCGGCGCCCTGGTGCCCTCGGCCTTGCCCGCCTGGCTCAACGGCCTGCTCTGGACCCTGCTGATCTTTCTGCCCGGCGCCCTCGTCCTGCTCGCCGCCCTGCCCTTCTGGCAGACCCTGCGCCAGAACCCCGGCTGGCAGCGCGCCCTCACTGGGCTCAACGCCGGCGTGGTCGGCCTGCTGCTGGCGGCGCTCTACGATCCGGTCTGGACGGAGGCCATCCGCGGTCCGCTGGATGTCGCCCTCGCCGCGCTGGCCCTGGCGCTGCTCTTGCGGACCCGCTGGTCGCCAGTGCTGATCGCGCTGTTGGTCGTTCTAGTCGTCAGTCTATTGAACTTTTAGCGCACTACCGTTTGGCGGCGTGCCACTAGTGGCCCGATGAAATTGCGGCGTGGTTCGCTGTAGCTCCGTGGAAAGCTAGGCACTGTCGGCGTGACGTTCAGCTGTATGAAACGTCTTGCCCTGCGCGAGAACGTGTCCAGCGAGCGCTCGGCCTGACATGCATTAAGGATGACCGCCATGACCTACAAGAACCCCCTGGACACCACCGCCCCGCTGTTCACCGCTGCCCTCGCCAAGGCGCCCCTGGTCGCCGCGCCCGCCAAGCCAGCCGGCACCTTTGATGGCGTCACCTACTACGCCTTCCAGAGCCAGCCGCGGCTCACCCTCGATATCAACGCCGCCCCCGAATACGTCGGCTTCGCCAAGACCTTCGATGCCAAGGGCCCGCACTTTGCGGCCGCCTCGACCCTGAGCGAACTGACCCTGACCGGTCATTGGGAAGACCAGCTGACGCGTCTCGACGGCCATACCCGCGGTGCCACCGCCAGCGACAGCACCCTCGATTCGTCCATTGCCAAGCTGACCGTCAGCCTCACCGACACCGCGGACAATCAGTTCCACGAGAGCGATCTGATCACCCTGGACAACTTCGATGGCCTGCAGACCTTCGATGGCTCTACTTCCACTGCCGGCCTGTCGATTGACTTCCTGCATGGCTACACCGAAGGCCCTGACTACACCTATGCCAGCCAGAGCGCCTTCCTGAAGAGCGTGATCACCGGCAGCGGCAAGGACTCGGTGAGTGTCAGCACCATCGCCGCCGCGGAACTGGATAGCGTTGCCTCCCTCGCCCACTCGCGGGTCAAGGCCATCACCGTCGATACCGGCGCCGGTAGCGATCAGATCAGCGCCCATATCCAGCAGGCTGATGTCACCATCAACGCCGGCGCTGGCAACGATTACGTTGACCTGCTGTTCACCAAAGGCGTGGCCGCCCACAACGCAAACCTGAGCGGCAGCTACGGTCACGGGGCCACCATTACCCTGGGCGAAGGGCCCGATTACCTGAGCCTCGAACCCAGTCTGGTCAACTTCGATGGCAGTAGCAGCGCCGCCGCCAACCGTTCCCTGGCCGCCAACCATGTGACGGTCACCGACTACAATGCGAACGATGACCACATCATCTTCGGCTTCGCGGTGTACGACGAGAAAGCCGTGGTCACCATCCAGGACGCCGCCCTGGCGAAGGCGACCAGCCTGTTCGCCGCGCTCAACACCGTGACCCAGTCCACCACCGGCCTGGTTAATGCCGCCGTCTTCCACTACGGCCAGGACACCTATGTCTTCCGTGACGCAGGCTACGAAGGCCAGGTCGACAACCTGGACTCGCTGATCAAACTGGTAGGCGTTCATAACCTCGATGACGTCGCCAGCACCGTTTCCGCTCGTGAGCGCTATGAGCCGGGCGGTACCCTCGGCTGGGGTTGATAGCCCCTGAGTGGCACGGCCGCCCTAAGCGGGCGGCTCGCTGGCCACTTCTGTGAGGTACTCGTGGCTTACCGAAGAAGCCGGGCACTCACAGCGAGGACCCAGGGTCTGTCTAGCGATACCCTTCCGAACACGAGGAACGCGCGATGAAGATCCTGATGGTCCTGACCTCCCACGACCAGCTCGGCGACACCGGCAAGAAAACCGGCTTCTGGCTGGAAGAATTCGCTGCCCCCTACTACGTGTTCAAGGATGCCGGTGCCGAGATCACCCTGGCCTCCCCTGCCGGTGGCCAACCGCCGCTGGACCCCAAGAGTGACGCCCCCGACGCCCAGACCGAGTCCACCGAGCGTTTCAAGAGCGATCCCGAAGCGCAGCAGGCCCTGGCCAACACCGTCAAGCTTGCCGAGGTAGAGGCCGAGGACTACGACAGCGTCTTCTATCCTGGCGGCCATGGCCCGCTCTGGGATCTCGCCGAATCCCGTGACTCCATCGCCCTGCTCGAAGCCTTCGCGCACGCCAACAAGCCCTTCGGCCTGGTCTGCCACGCTCCCGGCGTGCTGCGCCACGTCAAGGCCGCAGACGGCACGCCCCTGGTCAAGGGCCGCACCGTCACCGGCTTCACCAACAGCGAAGAAGCCGGGGTGCAACTCACCGACGTGGTGCCCTTCCTGGTGGAAGACGAACTCAAGAAGCTGGGCGCCCGCTACGAGAAGGGCCCGGACTGGGGCGAGTTCGTGGTCGAGGACGGCAACCTGGTCACCGGCCAGAATCCGGCCAGCTCGGAAGCCGCGGCGGATGCCCTGCTGACCAAGCTGGGTTGAGCGGCCCGGACAGGCAAAAGCCCGCCTAATGGCGGGCTTTTTCGGGTGCGGCTCCAGGCTCCGTGGGAATCGCTCGTACCCCTGATCAATCTTCCACAAGGATCGATCAGCTGTATCGAACCGGCCAGAAGATTCCGGACGCTCAACACGCAGGCGCCGCTTCTGGTGCGGTCGAGAGGGCACGACGCCACTCGCGATAGGGACGACAGCCACTACCGCCGCGATACGCCAGTTCTCCTGATCGGCAAACGTCTGGCATAAGCCTTGGCACCATCGAGGCACCCTATCGCCCGGAGTCGTACGCTCTGGGCCAATAGCCAGCACCAGTTCGCGCGTCCAGCTATCGCCGTCCCCTGCCTCAGTCGAGAAACGCGAGGATTCAGGCCGAGGGCACGACGGCGAGGCGGAGCCTGTCCCGCGCCCAGACGGCAAAGGGCGTCGGTGTCTTACCCGCCACCCTGTTCGCCAGCGCGATCCCGGCGTCGTGGGAGCCCGGCCCGAGGTAGGTGTAGGTCTGATAGTAGGCCAGCGTCTCGCCCAGGGCGTCGGCTTCGGGAAAGAAGCCTGCATAGGCCTCGCGAGGAACCTGGGTGAAGGTCACCTTGAGCCCCAGGCCATTGAAGGTGTCGACCAAGTCGTTGAAGCTCATGAAGTCGCCCACCAGCGGAAGATAGGCACCGTCCCCCGTTTCTTCCGGACGCGCGAAGGCGCCCGCCACGAGGTCGCCCAGCTCGCCTATGTCACCCATGTGCAGGCAACGCACCGCTGGATCGATAGGCAGCGTCCAACCCAGGCTTCCGTCCGGCTGAGCTTGCGGCCCGTACGGCCCTACGAAGTTCTGGTAGTACGCCGGTGGAATGACGAAGGTATGCCGCGAAAACCCAGCCTGCCTGATGATCGAGTCAACCTTTGCCTTCCCGGTGAACTGAGGCACCTTGAATTCGCCGCCGCTGATGGCCTCGACGTCCGGCAGGGTGGACCAAATCAGATGCTGCACGTCGGCGGCTTTCGCTGCCTGGACCGCCGCCTCGGCCTGCTTGATTTCATCGGTGCCGGCTTGCCAGAAGTTGGTGACGAGAAAGACGCCATAGGCCCCTTCGAGCGCCGCGGCAAGCGTCTCGGGCCGCTCCAGATCCGCGGCGACCACTTCGTCAGCGGGTCCCTCGTACTTGGCCGGGTCACGCGAGAGCGAACGCACCCTGAACCGCCCGCCTTGGCTCAAGGCCCGCACGACCCCTCCACCTTGATTTCCGCTCGCACCGAATACGGCGATCAGCTGCTTTTCGCTAGACATCATTTACCTCGTTCGATCTTGATCAGGCGCCTAGCCGGATGCCAAGCGCGCTTGTCAGGGTGACTCGAACGCCATCTTGCGTTTGGCTGACCGATGCATCAATTCTCCAAAAAATGGCATCACTTGCTATGATTTGATCCATATGAGCGAGCCAATAGAAACAGCCGAACTCGTCGCCTTCACCAAGACGGTCGAGGCCACATCCCTTTCGCGCGCCGCGGCCGAATTGTGCATTCCGCGGGCCACCGTGAGCCGACGTCTCGCCCGCCTCGAGGAACGTCTTGGCGCTCGCCTGCTGCTTCGCACCACGCGCAGTCTGGTCCTTACCGAGGTGGGCGAGGTGTTCTATCGGGAGGCCTGCATCGCACTCGAAGCGGTGCGTCTTGCCGAGCAGAGCGTGCGCAGGACAGACGACGTAGTGCGTGGTGATCTGCGCGTCTCGACGCCACCCATCCCGGGTCTTGGCTTCCATGCCATGCTCTGCGAATTCGCGGCGCGCTATCCCGAGCTACGCGTCCATATCCACACGTCAAACCATCACGTCGACCTGCTTCGCGGTGACTACGATGTCGCGCTCAGGGCCAGCAGCCAGCTCGAGCCCGGCTTGATCGCCCGTACCCTCTTGCGCGACCGAATGATCGCCATTGCGGCGCCTGCTTACCTGGCCGCTCGCGGCGTACCGCGCACGCATCACGATCTCAAGCATCACCACTGCCTGCTCGGCTTCACGCGTGGCGAGCTCCCGGACACTCACTGGCCCATGACCTCCGGAAGCAAGCTTCATGTGGAAGGCACCTTCTTCTCGAACGACATCACCCTGCTGTGCGAGGCTGCCGTAGCCGGGCTTGGCATCGCGCTTCTTCCCCAAGACCTGGTAGCGCGAGACCTGGAGCGTGGCGCGCTCCAGCAGGTCCTCGCCGACGTCGTCGGCACTGAACTGCATATCGCGCTGGTCTATCCCGACCGTACCTTCCTGCCGCCTCAGGTGCGTGCCTTCATCGATGCGGTCGTCGCCTGGGTACCACGCAGACGTGCCGTGGAACCAGGCGCCCCAACATCCGGGCAATTGGCTGCGTCCAGGGGTTCGCGCAAGGAAGGTGCAGCTTCCTGACGGTAAGCGAAGACCGCGCAGGCGTGGAAAGCCAGCCTTCGCCAAAGGCTTCACAGCAATGTGTCGGCCTTGGAAAGGTAAAGGCCCGCAACTCCGGCCAAGTGCCATTAGTCGCGAAGACTGCAGAAAAGCAGGCGCCAGCCGACAGCCTCTCATGAGCGCAGCCTTAAGCCTGCGCCGCCCAGGCTGGAAAGGATATTCCGTGCAATCGATTACCTGGTCGTATTTTCAGAGCCTTGCCCGATGAAGAGACTCCTGCTCGGCGTGCGCGCCCTGATGTCCGTGGCCAAGGACAATCCTGGCCTGGTCAAGGCGCAATACCTTGCGCTGTCGCGCCAGCTGCCGATGATGTACTTCATCCTGCTGACCAACACCCTGATGCTGGCCGGCACCCACTATGCCGTCGCGCCACGCTGGCTGACGCTGTATTGCCCGTTGATCATGACCCTCTTCGGCGTGATCCGGGCGGCCGAATGGGTCCGCACGCGCAATCGGCCGCGCAGTCCGACGCAGATGCTCACGGCCTTGAAGCGCACCAACATGCTCGCGCCCATCGTGGCCTCGGCCTTCACCGCCTGGTCGCTGGCGCTGTTTCCCTATGGCGACAGCTATACCCAGGCGCATGTGGGCTTCTACATGGCGATCACCGTGATCGGCTGCATCTTCTGCATGATGCACCTGCTGCCCGCGGCCCTGGCCACCACCGCCGTGGTCAACACCGCCTTCGTGGTGTTCTTCGCCTCCACCACCATCAGCACCTTCGTGGCCACGGCGATCGACGTCCTGCTGGTGTCCATCGCCATGCTGGTCATCCTCAAGGCGCAGTACGGCGACTTCACCCGCCTGGTGAACATGCAGGCGCAGACGGCGAAACTCAGCGAGGAAAACCTCAAGCTCGCCAACCAGGACAGCCTGACCGGCCTGGCCAATCGGCGGCAGTTCTTCACCCGCCTCGATAGCCTGCTGGCCGATGCGCGCGCCCAGGGAACCCGTCTCGCCGTGGGCCTGATCGACCTGGACGGCTTCAAGCCGGTCAACGACATCTATGGCCATAGCGTGGGCGACCGGCTGCTCTATCAGGTCGGCCAGCGCCTGAGCGGACTGCTCGACGAGGACGTCCACCTGGCCCGCCTGGGCGGCGACGAATTCAGCCTGATCATCACCCGGGTCTTGAACGACGAGCAGCTGCGGACCTTTGGCGAAAAGGTCTGCGCCAGCCTGCGCGAGCCGTTCCTGCTGGTGGACATGCCCATCCAGATCAGTGGCTCGCTGGGCATCGCGACCTTTCCGGACCAGGCCTTTTCCGCCACGGACGTCTATGAGCATGCCGACTACGCCCTGTACCAGAGCAAGCGCCACCGCCCCGGCACAGCCTGCCTGTTCAGCACCGCCCATCGCCAGCAACTCAATCGCGAAGGCCTGACCGAACAGGCCCTGCGCCGGGCTGACCTGGAGCGCGAGTTCTACATGGTCTTCCAGCCCATCGTGGACATCCACAGCAAGCAGACCGTGGCCTTCGAGGCCCTGGCGCGCTGGGAAAGCCCGGAGCTGGGCAACGTGCCACCGGGCGATTTCATCGCCACCGCCGAGCGCGTCGGCATGGTCAATCGCCTCACCCTGCCCCTGCTGAGCAAGGCCCTGAACGCGGCCGTGCACTGGCCCACGGGCATCCGCCTGGCCTTCAACCTCTCCGCCCACGACTGCGGCTCGGAAGACGCCGCCCAGCAGATCGTCGAACTGATCAAGCGCAGCCCTTTCGACCCGGCCTGCCTCGACCTGGAAATCACCGAAACCGCATCCATCCAGGACCTGCCCCAGACCCAACGCGTCATCAGCCGCTTTCGCGAACTGGGCTGCGGCATCTCCCTCGACGACTTCGGCACCGGCTATTCCAGCCTGAGCCAGATCCACGCGCTACCCCTGACCAAACTCAAGGTGGACCGCACCTTCGTCACCAACCTCCACCTCGACCCGGCTAGCTTCAAGATCGTCAAATCCCTGATCGCCTTGTGCCAAGACATGCAGCTGGAATGCATCGTGGAGGGGGTGGAAACCGCGGCAGAACTGGGTGCGTTGAAGAATCTTGGCTGTACAAGGGCGCAGGGTTATCTGTTCGCCAAGCCGATGCGGGCGAGTGATATTAGGGGTTGGTTGGAAGGGGAGCATTTGGCTGAGGTGTTGGCGGTTTGACTCGTAGGGGGTATCAGGTGCGACGCGAGCTCTTGTCCAAGCAGCGACCTTTGGTTCAGCCAAGTCCGTTCACAACCGTAATCCTGCAACACCTTTTCGCCTTGGTTTACGTAGGCACTCATGCCACTTCATTTTGATCATTCCGTGGTCGCTGGCGGCAAGAAGCGCATGTCGACAAGCGACCGCTACCGACCCATAGCGGACGTTGCTAGAGAGCAGCAATCGTCCAGAAGCGGACGTCGACCAACGGCCGCTACCGACCAAAATCGCAAGATCAGCTGCAGCAGGAAAAGCAGCAGAAAGTTGTCCTCACCGACACCCTGTACATCCATACCAAGCGTATCGAGCGTGTCCAGGGCGGCGGGATGAAATATCAAAGTAGGTTTCGGATCGAATGGCACATCAAGACTGCCCTGCTTGTGCGTGATCTCAACCGCATGGGCGACAGCTATTTAGCGTGCTCCAAGTAGTACAGCGATCTGGGCAAATGCTTTAACGCCACATTTGCGGATCATCTCAATGCCTCTGTCAGGATTTTTAGCAAGACCCTGCCAGGGTCACAGCTTGTAGCTCAGCGAGAACAGCAGGTTGCGCGGAGCTCCGTACACGGCCTGGCTGTAGAAGCCGACCATCTGGTAGTACTCCTTGTCGAAAAGGTTGTTCACGTTCATCGACAAGGTCGTTTGCTCGGTCAAGTCGTAGCGCGCCATCAATGACGCCAAGGCATACGACTCCTGAGCCATCTTGACCGTGCCCAGGGGGCTGCTTCCTTCTTGATAGAACTGGCTTTGCCAATTCACACCGCCACCAACAGTCAGACGAGAGAGAGCGCCGGATAGCTGGTAGGTGGTGAAGAGCTTCGCTGTGGTTCTGGGAATTGCGGTGCTAAGGCGTGCTCCTTCTCCGTCGGTTGCGGTGAAGTGGGAGATGCCGGCGAACATGTTCCAGCTGGGGGTAATTTCCCCCTGCAGATCGAGATCGAAACCACGACTTTTTGTACCGCTTGCGGCTACATAAGCCGTTCCACCCTCTGGCGTCCGATTATCAGGATCCTGCTGCGCGACGTTGTCCTGCTTGGTTTCAAAGAACGCCAGCGAAGAGTTGAGCTTTCCGCCGAAGTACGCCGCCTTGATCCCTACCTCGTTGGTGGTTCCTTCGGTAGGTTGGAGTACGTCACCGTTAAGATCCCGCTGGGTTTGCGGATTGAAGATTCCCGTGTGGCTGGCATAAACCGAGTAGACCTTATCGAGGTCGTACACCAGACCGACGTAGGGGATGAATTTGTCGTTCTTCTTGATGGAAACGACCGAGGTGTCGCTCTCGTAGCTGTAGTCGTTGAGTCGACCACCAACAACCATCGTCAGGGGGTCAGCCAGACTGAAGCGGCTGGCTACGTATACTCCGCTTTGCTTAATCGTGTTGTTGGTGAGGCTGTCATACCCAGCAGCGTCGAAATCTGGTTTCGGGTAGTTGCCGTTGTAGTTGTACACATCGTCGATCGGGGCAAGCGTTGTCTTACGGATAAGATGGCTAGTGCTCTTCTCATCCGAAACGCGGCGAGACTCCATGGCGCCGACGACTAGTTCGTGATCACGCCCAAACAGTGCAAATGGGCCCGAAGCCATGACGTCGACGCTGTTCTGACGAGCCTGGGAGCGGCTAGCCAATGCGTTTACTTGCTGTATGCCGCTCGCTTTGTCGGGATAACCCTCGGGCCCGAACAACTCGCTTTCACTGTGTGTGCGGCCCTGGTTGAACACTCCACGGAGACTCCAGCCATTGTCGAAGCGATGCTCAAGGCTGGTAAAGGCGGTGCTCAATGTGTTGTCCCACTTGCTCCAGTCGGCAGCGAGGCTCTTTGAGCGGGACCAGTCGGTGCGACTACCGTCGCTGTAGAACATCGGCAGGCCACCCCAGAGCATTCCACGAGGCATGATCTCCTGGTAGTCGTAGCCAACTCCAAGCGTGGTGTCGTCGGTGAGATCCGCTTCGACAATCCCGTAGAAGGCGTTCTTGTCCTCAGTGAAACCGTCGACGTAGGAATGGGAGTCCTGACGAACGCCAACCACCCGGGCTCGTATGCGACCGTCTTCGGTCAGAGGTGTCGAAAGGTCTACGGTGCTGCGGTAGTTGTCCCAAGAGCCTGCATCTACGGATACCTCCCCTTGGAAGTCATAGGTGGGACGCTTGCGAACCATGTTGATCGACGCAGAAGGGTTCCCCGCACCAGTGAGCAGGCCCGTGCTCCCACGAACAACCTCCACTCGATCATAGAACGCCGTGTCTAGGTAATTGGCGCCATTCACGAAGGTTGTTGGAATGCCGTCGAACTGATAGCTGTCCACCGAGAACCCGCGTGCGTAATAGGTCGAGCGGTAATCCAGAGTGTTCGCTGACATCCCCGTTGTGTTCTCCAGAACGTCTTTCACTGACCGGAGTTTCTGGTCATCCATGTGCTGACGGGTCATCACGGTGACGGACTGGGGTGTGTCTCTCAGCGATAGCGGAAGCTTTGTAGCCGCGCTAGTTTTGCCAGTGGTGTAGGAGCCGGAGCCTTCCGTTTCAACAGAGGCTGAAGCCTCACCAGATATCGTCAGAGCATCGAGCTCTAGGGCTTCTGCTACTGCTTGCTCCTGGTTTTCCAGCGTCTGCGCTGCCATTACTGGCTCCAAACAGACAGCCGCCAAAACACCTCCACAAATCGCAATACGACGCATTACACCCACCTGGCCGAAGCTGCCCTCTAATGATCTGGCAATTATCCTCAGTGGGGATTGGGTCTAGTACCCAAAGAGCGCCAATGAATAATGGCGATCCGTCATTTCGAGAATGGGACTCATCTGCCGTTGTGTCGGAAGTAGTTTCCAGGCGTCATTCCAAACAGGGAGCGGAACGCGGCGATGAAGCTCGATGGATTGCTGTAACCGACTGCGCTGGCCACGCTGTTGACAGAAACATCATCGGCCAGCAGTTCAAGCGCCATCAGAAGGCGCAAGCGATGGCGCCACTCACTGAACGACATACCCGTATCGGCATGGAAGATACGTTCGAGCGTACGTGCACTGGCTGCTGATGCTGAAGCAAGCTCCTGCAACGAGTATCTGGTTGTAGGGTCTGCCCGAAGCATTGCGACCGCTCTCTTTGCCCTTGGATCTTCGGGCTCCGGCAAATTGACAGGTGCCTGTGGCAGATCGACCAATTGCTCAAGCAGTACCCTGGTAAGCCTTCCTGCAGGAGAGTTCGCCGGATAGTCCCAAGGAAGAGCAACGGTACTGGCGACCAGCTCTCTCACCAGGGGCGTGACATTCACCACGACGCAATCCTCCCACTTCGGCAGATCTGCCATGACGGGGTCGATGTAGAGCGCGTGTAGATCGACAGGTCGTTTAGCGATGAATGCGTGCTGTACCCCTCCAGATATCCAGATTGCTCTGGATGGAGGAAGTACCCACCGACCTGAAGGCGTAACGACGTTCATTACACCCTTGATCGAATACATCAGCTGATGGCGCGTATGGCAATGCAGGTCGAGGCTGCCAGGTTGCCAGTTCTCAGTAATGCCAACAATCTGAGCTTTAGCCTCATCCGGGTCATCATGTTTGAAAGTGACAGGCATTGGCTGAGGTCGGCTAGATGTTGGCATCTTTCGTTTCTCTTATTTGTGTTCGCTGGAGCGCTGGAAAGGCACGGCCGAAACTACAGCCATCGCAAGCACCATCAGTACCGCCAGTGTGAGGAACGCCAGAATCAGTCCAATGAAGTGGGCTACATAGCCCACCAACGCTGGACCAAGGAGCACGCCCATGTAGCCGAGGATGCTGGTGGCGGCGATGGCTTGAGAGGCTGGCATGCTGCGTTGCTGCCCTGCGATGGTGAACAGGACAGGTACCACGTTGCCTGCCGCCAGACCTGCTAGGGCGATGCTAGCCAGAATGATCGGAAGCGAATCGAAATAGGCCACCAGCGCGATTCCCAGGCCGGTCAGCAAAAAACCACCGAGCAACATCAGACGGTCGCCGATGCGCGCCACTACGCGATCACCGATCAGTCGGCTGATGGTCATGGCGAACGCAAACACTGCGTATGCCGATCCGGACAGAGCCACATCAACCTGCTTTTCCTTCGTCAGCAACAGAGCAGACCAGTCGAGCATCGCGCCCTCGCCCAGGAAGATAAGCAGAGTCAGCAATCCAATCAGCAGAACCTTGCCTTTGGGGATGACAAACATTGCATGGTTGTTGGCCGACCGAGTGGTGAAGAAGCCCGAAAATGCTGTGGCGATACAGGCGATGATGACCGCCGTGGCCACAAGCGCTGAAGTGGCCACATTCAGACCCGACGCAATGATCAGCGCCATTCCTCCTGCACCGACAAGCCCTCCGATGCTGTACATGCCATGGAAGCCGGACATGAGCGGCGCCTTAGCAACGTCCTGAACCTCAATTCCATGGATGTTGGCTGCCACATCGATAGCACCCAGGGAGGCACCAAACAGCAGGAGGCAAAGGCCAAGCGTGATTGGGGTGGAGAGGATGGCAAGCAGCGGCAGCGCAATGGCCAGGCCGATAGCCCCTGCAGTGATAACCGGCTTGGTTCCGATCCGGCCGGACAGCATGCCGGCCAGCGGCATACCAATCACAGCGCCAAGGCCTAGGCAAAGCAGGATTGTTCCCAGCATCGCCGAGTCAGCATTCATACGCTGTTGGGCAAAGGGGACAAGTGGCGCCCAGCAGGACAGGCCAAAACCGGCGATGAAGAAGGCCAGCCGGGTAGCGCGCTTTCCGCCGCTCAGATGAGCTGCCTGATTCGCCAACGTGCCTGGCTGGGTAGAAATATGGGTTTGTGGGGTGGAATGGCTCACGATATCTCCCGCTATTTGCTGAAAGAACTACTACACGCCGCCATTTTATCGGCTGAGTAACTATGTAAATTCAGCTACGATGCCGCCTAATAACGCCAATCTGACAATATGATAGTAATTTGCATTAGCGGCATTTCAGGCGTACGCAGAGATTGGTCTGCTTTCGACCAGATCAGCGGCAAAGCAGTCGTCGCGAGCCGTATTGGCCTCATATGACTAGAGGTCCGGCCCCTTGCTTCTGGAATGCTTTAACTCCAAAAGCGGCCGCCTCGATAGCACCTGCGAGGTACCCAGGGAATTGCCGTGACCACTCACTGGCGATACCGGTAATTTTGTTGGCCCAGAGACCTGACTTCAGCACTGCTATTGGTGCATCTGCATGCAAGGCGGGCCCGTTGATATCCAAAGCCGTAGCTGTATAGGCCTCTAGTGCCCAGTCCTTGTAGAATTCCTCCTGCGGCTTGATTGCCGTCTCGCCGAACATACGGCCGAGCTGCGCTCTACACAGCGCCCTCAATTGGCTTTCTGGGAGGTTTCTTCGGGTGGATGCTGGAACTCCCAGGAAGCCAAACAGCGCCCCCTTACCATCAGGTATTGAGGCGTCATGGATCTCACCCATTGGGCCGACCCGACTACGCGCCTGTCCTGATAACCCCTGTTCACGCCAGAACGGTGTGTCGTAGACGGCAAAGTATTTGGCATGGGGAGCCATCCAGGTGCTGGTCGCTCGCCATGAAGCACAGATATCTTCCGGCAACTCAGGGGTGAACGTAATGCTGGAAATAGCTAGCCGAGGCGGCAAAGCAAGGAGTACATGCTCAACGTTCCAGATGGTGGTTTGTCCTGAGGAGGCCTCGCAGGTCACCGCTACCTGATCCCCCTCAAAACTCAAGCGTTTAACCGTCTGGCCACTGTGCACTCTGTGGGCGTTTACATAGCTCCGTAGAGCTGTGATTAAGGCTGCCATCCCTCCCTCCAGCCTCATCGATGCAGGCGAGGATTCGTAGCCGGACATTGCAACGGATGGCTTAGCGGCATACTGCTCAAGCAGCATGCTGCCGCTTTCGTATTGTTGGTAGTAAGGAAGCCGCAACTCCTGGACCAATCGATGCAGCTGAGGCTGAAGGTCTGGCCAGAACCACGATGGTCCAAGATCAAATTTGTCCATAGCGGAATTGGAGCTGGGCGACTCCGAAATCTTGGTTTTGGCCGCCGGTATGGAAACGATTCGCCCCCCCAGAACAGACCGTGCCTCGAGTACCACATAATCGCTGATGCCTTGCGCTTCCAATGCATATGCGGCGTACAGCCCACTCAAGCCCCCGCCAACGATCGCTATGCGTGCGGTTTTCTGGGTCATGCTGGTTCATCCAGGCCCGCAGGGCGACCAATTCTAAGATAGATCTCGGCCCCCACAGTACCGGCCTTGAATTCGGGGTAGTAACCTTCCGGCAAGCGTATCCAGCTGCCGCGCTCGTAGGTGCTGTTTCTCTCGGTAAGGCAACCGGTGAGTACCAGAATCTCGGCCCCATCTACTGCCTCAGAAAACAATGGCTCTACCGAGGCTAATCGCTGCAAACACACCAGCTCGGTTCTGCTTCTGTGTAGTGGGCAAATCTCCCGGCCGGCTTGCTTCACCCATGTCGCTGGATCGCGCGTATTAATGCGGCCCCGAGTTTGTTCACCTGCCTCCATCTGCCAAAGCTTGACGAAGATGACGGCACCATTGCGACTGAACGGTTGGTGAGTGGAACCTGGCGGATTGCGCAGGTAGTAGCCTGCCGGGCAGTCCTCATCACCTTCGGAGAACGTTCCGGACACAACAAAAATTTCCTCTCCGCCGGGGTGTGCATGCTGGGGAAAGTAGGAATCAGATGCGTATCGCACGATGCTTGTCGCGCGAGCGCGCTCACCACCTAGCCTATCGAGTATTACACGCTCTACACCTGGCTGCGGTGAGGCTACCCACTGGTAGTCCTGGGGCAGGACTGTGACTTTGCGGGAGAAGTCAGCGTTGATAAGCATGATTGATTCCCTTGGAGAAAACGAAGAAAGGCCGGCTGTGAGTGGGCCTTCAATCTTGGATTACGAAGTAGCGAGTTGAGCGTGAGCTTCAATCACTCGGGCCGAATACGTCAGAGCCGCGCCCGCGTTGAGAGCAATCGCCACCCCCAGAGCCTCGGTGATCTCCGGCAGCGTTGCTCCGTGCTCGACCGCCTTCTTCGTATGGACGGATATGCACCCATCGCAGCGGGTGGTTACGGCGACCGCCAGCGCGATCAGCTCGTGAATTTTAGGCTCGAGATGCCCAGTCTTCGCAGCTGCACCATCGATTGTGGTGAGACCGCGGACTACGTCAGGACTTTGCTTGGCAAGGTCACCAACTCTGCCCAGCAGCGCTTCGCGATAGGCATTCCAGTCATTCATCATCATCTTGATTCCATGTGTGGGGGGGGGGGGTGGATGGCGCACACCCACGATGGGGGCGAGAAGTACGCCCCCATGTTCAGGTTGAGGTTGGTGCGAAACTTAGTTCCGGCCCGCCATCACGCCGCCGTCCACATCCCAAATGGCACCGGTGACCCAGCTAGCTTTCTCCGAAAGCAGGAAGGCAACGACCTCGGCGACATCTACCGGCGTGCCCACACGCCCGATTGGGTGGAAGCTGTTGAAACCCTGCAGGGCGCTATGGACCTCTGCTTTGGGAATGAAGCCTTCATAGATCGGGGTCTGCACTACCGCTGGAGAGACCGCGTTCACGCGAATATTCTTCGATGCCAGCTCCATCGCAAGGTGCTGAGTCAGCGAATGCAGCGCGGCCTTCGCCATCGAGTACGCAGAGGACGGAGTGGCGGCAATTGCTTGCTTAGCCCACATGGAGCCGATGTTCACGATGACGCCGGCACGGCCAGCCTCAACCAGATTGGCAGCAACCTTCTGAGTGATGAAGAAGGTTGCTTTGTTCAACTGCATGTACTGGTCGTAGTCTGCGTCCTGATGCTCCAGGAACGGTTTGGGGAAGAAGACGCCGGCAGCGTTAACCAGCAGATCTATATCTGCGTGCTGTTTGGCAATGGTCTCAACCAGTCCGGTCAGGCCTGCATCGGTAGTCAGGTCTGCGGTCAGGGCAGTAACTTGCCCGATAGCGGACAGCTCTTTGCGAGCTTCCTCAGTTTTCTCCTGGCGGCTGCCAACGATGACTACGCTTCCACCTTGCTGAAGGACCAGGCGAGCAGTTTCCAAGCCCATACCACTGGTACCACCGACGACGAGAAGCTTTTTGCCTTTGAACTCATTGCTCATTTGAAGACCCCTATGGGCACTCGCCCTGGGCGAGTGCCGGTTGCGGAAGAATTGCAGCAAGGGCGGAGTTCGGTTCTTGCCACCGTTGCCTTGAGCCAAATGTTCAGCTCTTCCGACACCGTCGACAAACGAGATAAAGTGTTCATAATCTAAAGAAAATCTTTACTGATATGACTACTCCAGTTCACTTGAACGCACTACGAGCGTTCGAAGCCAGCGCCAGGCACCAAAGCTTTTCTGCTGCAGCGGAAGAGCTGAATGTGACTCCGGCGGCAGTTGGACAGCTAGTTCGAACCTTGGAAGACTGGCTTGGTACGCCGCTGTTCCATCGAGCCCCTAGCGGTCGCATACGCCTGGTACCAACCGAAGCCGCAGAGCTGGCGCTACCAGATATACGTGCTGGTTTCGACCGGCTTACGCTCGGCCTAGAACGGCTGAAAGAAAGCTCCGCTAACGGAATGCTCACCGTCACTGTGAGTCCGGCATTTGCCGCCAAATGGCTGCTGCCCAGGATCGACAGCTTCCACAGCGCATGGCCGGACACCGACGTTCGCCTGGATACAAACCTGCGGCCTGTGGACTTCGTAACCCAGCGGGTCGATATCGGCGTGCGCTATGGGAACGGCAACTGGCCCGGCTTGCTTGCCGAGAAGCTGATGGAGGAAGAGGTATACCCGGTGTGCTCACCCAGCCTCTTGAGTGGATCCTCTCGCTTAACCACCTTGGAGAGCTTGAGGTCAGAAACGCTCATCCACGATCTGTCGATGGATAGGCACTCCGGATTCCCCACATGGGATACATGGCTTCAAAAAGCTGGCTTGGCCGATGTGGCCACTGCCCGAGGGATGAAGATCAACAACTCCGCGGCGGTGTTGCAGGCGGCAATCGATGGGCAAGGTGTAGCGCTTGCGCGCAGCGTTATGGCTCGTGACGATCTGGCAGCAGGCCGGCTTGTGCGGTTGTATCCCGATATCAGCTTTGAGTCTGACCTGGCCTATTACGTGGTGTATCGGGAGGAATGCTCGAGCCTCCCGAGGCTGAAGGCATTTCGCGACTGGCTATTCAGTGTTGTCGCAAGCTAAAGCTCTGGCACGTCCAACGCTGGCGTGATAGCTACACACAATGGCGCCGTGCAGTTACTCGGGCCTTGGGAGGTAGATATAATTCAGATCGACTTCATTCGAAGTTTCCCCTCGTAGTGGTGTTTTCCCCAAGCAGCAATTTTGTTGCTGGCTACCACTGCCGTTAAGGCCTGCGTTGTGATCCCCCATTGAGGCTGGATCTCCAACGCTTAAATCGTGCAGGTGAACTCTGAGTTTGGCACATCCCTAGTAGTGCTAGCGGTCGCGCTCGCATGAAGAAAAGAGGTCCCTGTGTCTATCTCATCGACTCAAGCTTCAAGATCTACCAAGCGAGGCGGGCTATTACTTTTAGCCAGCATTCTCCTTCTGGCTGCCACGCTAAGAGCACCTATCACCAGCCTCGGACCAGTGCTACTGGACGTGCAGCATGCACTTAGTCTCAACGCCAGTGCTGCCGGGCTACTCCATGCTCTACCCCTGATCTTCTTTGCTGTGATATCGCTCGTAGCGCCCGGCTTGGGACGCACGCTGGGTATTGCGCGAGGTATCGGGTTTGCTCTCGTGCTGATCTCCATAGGCACAATTTTTCGATCGCTGCCCATTCACGGCTCGATCTGGGTTGGTACAGCGCTTCTCAGCTCTGGCATTGCCATCTGCAACGTACTGCTGCCCGGCTATGTGAAACAGCGGTTTGGAGAAAGTGGGCCAAGTGTCATCGGGTTGTACGTCGCATCCATGGCGATTCTGGCTGGCCTAGCAACCGGCGTGTCCGTCCCGATCTCCCTCATCCCTGGTCTGGACTGGCGTTGGTCCATCGGCTGCTGGGCTCTGCCTGCTCTGGCCGCCTTGCTGCTCTGGCTGCCTCAGTTGCGAAATCGCCAACAGTCCAGCCAAGCTAAACCGAGCATCGGCTCGCCAGCGAAGTCACCATGGGTAAGCTTCAAGGGTTGGCAGGTTGCAGCCTTCTTCGCGCTGCACTCTGTCGTCTTCTACTGCGTCATTGACTGGTATACAGCCGCTACCGCCTCAAACGACTTCTCGCCTGCGATGGCTGGCCTGCTCCTGATGGTTTACCAAGCCGTTTCGACCTTCGCAAACATTGTTACGGGGCCGGCGCTTCGTCGGATGGCAGATCAGGCCTGGATGGGATTGGGCTGCGGGCTTGTGATGGTTGCAGGTGCGACTGGTCTGATCCTGAAGCCAGAATGGCCCCTTGTGTGGATCGTACTACTCGGCCTAGGGGCAGGCGTCTCGATGGTGATGAGTATTTCTCTGTTCGGGCTTCGCACCCGTACGCCGGACCAGGCTGCACGCCTCTCCGGCATGGCACAGTTTGTTGGTTACGCTGTGGCAGGCCTTGGCCAACTGGCAGTGGGCATGCTCCACATGGCAAGTGATAGCTGGGTAGGACTGCTAAGCCTGATGCTCGTCGCTAGCGCCGGCGTAATGATTTTCGCGTTCCTGGCCGGTCGTAAGGGCTACGTGGAATAGCTCCGTAAGTAGGCCCGGCTTCTGAGCAATAACCCAGCTTTAAGGCCGAGCCGATAGGCAGCTAATGGCCGGATAGCGACGGCCTCGCAGCCGTCGCCAGGTCATGCGGCTATACCTCTGTCTGTTCGGCCATCTCCAGCGCGTCGTCTACCTCGATGCCAAGGTACCTGACAGTGCTTTCCAGCTTCGTATGGCCCAGTAGGAGCTGTACGGCCCTGAGGTTCTTTGTCCTGCGGTAGATCAGCGACGCCTTGGTCCGCCGCAGGGTATGGGTTCCGTACAAAGCTGGATCTAAACCAATCGCTGTCACCCAGGCTTTGACGATCCGTGCGTACTGCCGGGTGGAAATATGCTCGGAGTGGGCAAGTCTACTTGGGAACAGGAAGTTCTCGCTTCGAAGCTTGGCATGGCGTATCCAAGCCTCCACCGCTGAGCGTGTCTGCTCTGTGATCTCAAACTGCACCGGACGATGAGTTTTTAGCTGCATCACGATAGCTCTCGGTGAGACGTGCTCCCCGTGGGCTATGTCTCGCACGCGCAGCCTGGTGAGGTCGCAGGCGCGCAGCTTGCTATCGATTGCCAGGTCAAAAAGAGCCAAGTCCCTGGTTTTATCCGCAAGCTGGAGTCTGACGCGGATGGCCCAGATATCCCTAATCCGGAGCGGGGCTTTCTGACCAACGAGCTTTCCCTTGTTCCAAGGCTCGTAGCTAACGACTGCTATCGCTTTCATGGCTTGTTCTCCTCAGTGAGGGAGTACAAGCATGGGCCAGACCATGGGACGGAGCTATCCGACCCATCATCCGGCCGCCGAGGCGGAAACGGCCAAAAGCGGAGATAGACAAGTGACTGCTACCGATCCTTCACATCCATCCAAATGCCAGCGACGTACGTTGGTAAGCTGCCCACCACTGCCCGAAGTCAGATAGCTGCGCTGCAGCAGTACGTGCGAGAGGTGTGCTTATCACCGGAGTTTGAGGCCAAAAAAAGCCCGCACCGTGGAGCTACGGGCGGGCAAGAGCATTTGCTAGGTAGCTATGCGAGCTACCGAATGAAGTTATCACACGGCTATCAAACGCTTTCGTGGATGTAAATAGAAATTCACGGCGGATTGTTTTCGCGGGATCTGAAGTGGATTAAACCGGATTGTTCGTCGCCCGGGCCCATATCTATTCACAAGGCGATCACTCAATTCGCCACGCCGATCACGACCTTGCCGACGTGGTTGCCGCTCTTTAGCCGCTGATAAGCTGCCTGGTAGTCCGCGAACGGGAAGGTCTGATCGAGGACCGGATGCACCTCGTGCAGTGCCATGGCCCGCAACAGTGCCTCGAAGTTCGCCCTCGGCCCGATCGCCGTTCCCGCCACATGAAGCCCGCGCGCGAGAATATCGATCGGCGGAAGGCCACCGCCGAAGCCGCTGGTGAAGCCAACCAGTGAGATGTCGCCGCCTTTGCGGGTTGCCGCCGCCGACTTCACGATCGTCTTCTCGCCTGCGATGTCGATGGTCTTGTCGACACCTCGACCGTCGGTGAGGGCGAGGATTTCCTTGTCCCAGTCGGGATGGGTCCGGTAGTTGACCACGGCCGCGGCTCCTAGCGCCTTGAGACGTTCCGCCTTCTCATCGGACGATGTGATCGCGAGGACTTTCGCGCCGAACATCGTGGCAACTTGGAGCGAGAAGAGCGCAACGCCCCCTGTGCCTTGAATCAGCACCGTCTCACCCGCTTGTAGAGGCGACGACAGGTTGAGCCCGGTCCAGGCGGTGACAGCGGCGCACGGTAGAGACGCTGCTTCGGCGTAGGACATGTAGTCCGGCAGGTGAACGATAGCGTTCTCGTGGACCAAGATCTGCTCGGCCAGCCAACCGTCGTTGGTCATGCCGAGGCTGTGGAGCTGATACTCCGGACGCGGGGGTCCGCCGATCCAGTGCGGGTGGCATGAGGCACTGACGCGATCGCCCACCTTCGTGCGCGTCACGGCTTCACCGATCGCGACGACCTCGCCCGCTCCATCCGACAAGGGCGTGCCGTTCGACTTGGTCGGCCCGCCATACTCGCCATCAAGGATGGCCTGGTCGCGGTAGTTGAGGGAGGCCGCCTTAACCTTAATCAGCACATCATAAGGTCCTGGCGTCGGCACGGTCTCGTCGTGCAGTTCCAGGCCCGGCTTGTCGCCGGATGTCCATCGAACAACTTTCATCGTCATCGTCCTCGCTGGTTCGGCTTAGCCATCCTCGGTCTGAGGGCAAAAAAGGGCATCAGCTCGTTCGGGCTATAGCCGCAAGATTGATTTAGGGGCAAAATTAGCGGTAGCTATAGGTACATGCAAGAACCTACCTATAGGTTTGTTACCCACCAAAAGGTAAGTTAAGTGAGGCGAGATTGGCGATGCGAAGACCCTCAGCAGCAGCTCGTATGGGCGGCAGCGACGAGTGAGACCCTACGGGTTCTTGAGGGCAAGTGGAAAATGGTCATCATCGTCCAGCTCTTCGCAGCCAAGGCGCCGGTGCGGTTCTCAGAACTGGAAAGGCGGGTTGAGGGCGTGAGCCAGAAGATGCTGATCCAGCAACTTAAGGAGCTCGAGAAAAACGGAATCATCACGCGGACGGTCTACCCGCAGGTTCCACCCAAGGTGGAGTATGCGCTAAGCGAGCTGGGGCTCGCGCTTGGGCCGTCCATCGAGGCGTTGATCGATTGGGCCTTCTTGAAGTGCGAAGCCAGTCGCGGAGTACCGCCGGAAGGATGATGCCGGCCTTTCGGCCCTTGCGTATGAAAGGCTGCTTACCAACGTTCGCACTGGGATTTGAATGGCTGTGAAGGATCGGTAGCAGTCGCTTGTTGACGTCCCCTTCTGGCAGATTGCAACCGGTGGCAACGAGCCACAATCGGCCAGAAGCCGCCCTTTGCAGTAGTCAAAATTGGCGAAGATTTCACAGTCGGATGAGTACCATCTTGAGGCTTAAAGGTTTCTGAAAACTGAGGGATTCACCTCGACCATTTAAGCAACCTCCGATATTCCATCAGACGACTCTGAGCTTAGAGAGAAGGAATGAGAGCAGGGCTTTTCGATAACACCGCGACAGAGGCCTGGGCTAAACCGAAATGCCCGCATTAGCTAACCAGGATGGCCTTGGCTTGCTGCAGGATGGCCATGCTCTCGAAGAGCACATTGGCTTTCTCGTCGCCTTTTTGCACCTTCAGGAGTGGGACTTTACCTGTTGGCGAGAGGGTTATAAACCAATCGGGCCTGACCTTTAAATCGACTTCGATGCGCTGAAATGGAACCCCTTTTTCAAGGAGCATAATTGCTACTCGCTGAACAAACGGGCAAAGCCCGTGGCTAACGAGCGTGAGCTGAGATTGCGACATTTGTATATCCACTATTACTTCGTCAGATTCCGCTTCCAGGCAGGAAGCGGGATGTACAGACGCAAAGATGTGCCTAGCTCGTCAAAGCGAGCGACCACCATCGACGATGATTTCTGTTCCCATCGTCCAACGAGACTCGTCCGACGCGAGGTACAGCACCGCCTTAGCTACTTCGTTAGGCGTGCCAAAACGTCCAAATGGGATGGTCGCAGCAATATCCTTATTGATCTGCTCGCGGTAGGCATCGGGAATACCCAACTTGTCGTATAGCGGCGTATCGATCGGCCCTGGGCTGACCGCATTTACTCGAACACCACGTGGCAGAAGCTCGCTCGAGAGCGTTTTCGACATGTTCAGAAAAGCAGCCTTCGTTGCCGCGTAAACTGATGAACGCGCTTCGCCCAGGTGCGCACTAACCGAGGTGTTAAGAACCACCGATGCGGGGTTGGAGAAGACCGGCAGCAGTGCTTGCAGGAGGAAGTATGGCCCTTTGACGTTGATGTCGAAGGAGCGGTTAAACATCTCCTCGCTCCAGTCTTCGATTGGCATCCAGACGGATACGCCGGCGTTAAGGAAGGCAACATCGAGTTGCCCGTAATGAGACTGAACAGCTCGGGCCAGCTCCTTCTGAGCTGTAATGCTGGCGGAGTCAGCTCGTAACACCAGAACTTCGCTACCTAAAACAGCTTGGGCATTTGCAATTGACTCAGGGTTGACACCAGTGACGATCACTCGCGCACCTTCTGCGAGAAACTGCGTTGCGGTCTCCAGACCAATGCCACTTGTGCCGCCAGTGATGAGCGTGCGCTTGCCTTGTAAACGGGACATGTAAATTGCCTCTCATTTGTGACGGCCAGTCGGACGACTGACCCTCTGAGAGCAATGATGGATTTATACTACAAGGCTGATAAGATGGCCTCAGCAAGTAGCTCTCATGCGAAATCCGCATGAAAGAGGATGTGTGATGGATCGGTTGTTACTGATGAGCTGTTTTGTACGCGCCGTCGAGACAGGCAGCCTCTCGGCTGCAGGACGTGATCTTGGGCTCGGGCAACCTAGCGTGAGCCGTTACGTCGCCGCCCTCGAAGATCATCTGCAAACCAGGTTGCTTCACCGGTCGACACGAAAGCTGACGCTCACTCCTGAAGGTGAGCGCTACTACGCAGACGCGCGGCGTATCTTAGACTCGGTGGAACAGTCCGAATCCTCACTGAAAGGCAACGTGGCGCCGTCTGGGTTACTGCGTATCGCATGCCCGACTGCATTGGCGCACACCTTTATCGTGCCCCATGTGGCTAGGTTTCTTGAGCTCTATCCAGAAGTGTCGCTCGATCTTCAAATCAACGATCGCTACGTCAATCTGGTTGACGAGGGAGCCGAGCTCGCGATTCGCATTGGCCACCTGGAGGACAGTTCAATGCATGCACGGCCACTAGCTTGGTTCGAGCGGGTGTGCGTAGCTAGCCGCGAGTACTTGGCGAAACGAGGCTCTCCCTCTTCGCCTGAAGATCTGAAGGAACACGACTGCCTTATTTATACCCTGCTATCTACCGGGACTAACTGGCGGTTTAAGGACATTGACGTACCGGTCTCCGGGCGCCTGCGGGTTAACTCTCCCGAGGCGATACGTGAGTATGTAAACGCAGGGCTGGGGATCGCACAGGGGCCTCAGTGGCTTTATGAGGAAGGGCTGAAAGCTGGTAACCTTGAACTGCTGCTTAAAGACTACGTAGCACCACAGGTGCCGATCCAAGTTATATATCTAGCGAATCGGCTGATGCCCAGGCGAGCCATTGTATTCATGGACTTCATGGCAGATGTGTTTGCAAAAAGCTCTGCATTCCGTGAGTGCCCAAAGTAGCCTCATCCCCATGAGCGGCGCGCGAACGGATAATCATAGCCGCGGTGCCCCTTGTTGTGAGACAGGATGCACGCTTACCACAGTTGCAATCAGCGGATCTGAATAGTCATCGAGAAGTAACACTTCTATCTCAGAGCTCTGATTCACCACCTGCCCTAAACCAATAAATTGCCCCTGATTTCGTAGACACCACAATGCATTTTCTAGAAGGGCTTATATTGGCTTTTAAAGCTGATGCAGGTGACAGGCTGCTTCTGGCTGAACGCCGTCCCACACGATGGTAGTGTTCGGGAGGGCCCCCATAGGTCTTCAATAGCAAGGCTTCACGCTTGATAGCCCCCATGGTAAGCAAGGTTTGCTTGCTATGGGGGCCACCCTACGCCAGTCGGGTATAGCGGAAATATCCGAGGAGGTTTACTTCCGCTCTTGAAGCATTTCTTGCGGCTATACGTCACTCGCTCAATTGCAAATCCGAGACTTGCCCACTCGAAGTTGCGCTTAATGAAACTCCCGACTTCGAGTATCGAGACCCTGCAGCAGCTCGTTGATGTCCTCCAGACGGTCGGCCACAACGTGCAGGGTCATCATGGTCCCGTAGCCCCATAAGAGCCATGACGTCACCAGCTCCCGCCGTTGGCACGCCGCCAGAATCTTCCGTTTGGTCACGATCATCATCCCGTCCTCATCCTCTAGGGTCGCGTCACTGGATGTACCTGACTACTGCCGGCCAACGACCCAGCCAGCAATCCGGGGCGGCTGGGCATGGCGCCTTCCTCGAGCTAATGCCGCACTCAGCTCGATCAGTCGTTCACGATATCGATATCCCTTGTCTCGGCAGATAGGTAGACGCAGGTTGCGGAGATCACTGCGAGACTTATGGTCAGTATCGAAATAGCGTAGGGGGAGCCGTAATGGTTCAGTAGGTACGCCCCGAGGATAGGCGCGGTTCCGCCGCCGATAATGCCCCCAACGTTGGTTGCCATTGCAAAGCCGGTAAACCGAGCACTAGGGCCGAATGCCTCACCGGTAAATGACGGTACGGCACCGTAGACCAGCCCGTATCCCGTCATGAACAGGCATGAGCCTAGGACCATTGGTAAAAACTGGCCCATGGAGAACAGGTACCAGAAGGGAAACGCGACCAGTGCTGTGAACGCGAAGCCGATGAGCATTGTGGTACGTCTGCCTATTCGATCAGCCAAGGCACCGGCGCAAGGCACCACCACCAAGTGGGTGCAGACAGCGACCATAGCGACCGACAGCACAAAGGCGTTGGATAGCCCTAATTCCCGCTGTCCATAACTCAGCGCGAATACGGTGAACAGGTAGAACGTGGAGAAGTGGCAAATGTTGGCGCCGGCGACTAGTAGCAGTTGCTTGGGATAGCGCTTGAAGAGGCGTATGGCCGGAGACTCGCTAGGCGCTGCGGTAGCGGAACGTTTCGCGGCGGTCTCCAAGAATACTGGAGATTCGGGCACCTTCGAGCGAACGAAGACCCCAACGATCAGCAATACGAGGCTGGCGACAAAAGGAATGCGCCATCCCCAGGAGTAGAAATCTTCTTTAGACAACACGCTGCTGACGATCAAGAGTAAACCAGCCGAGGCAATAAAGCCGAATACTGGGCCAATGTTGTTAATCGCGGCGTAGAGTCCACGTTTTCGCCTGGGCGCATGTTCGAGAAGCATGAGCACGGCGCCACTGTATTCGCCTGCGAAAGCAAAGCCTTGGATGAAGCGCAGGACACACAGCATGATCGGCGCCCAGATACCGACGCTTGCATAGGTCGGCAAAAGGCCGATACCTACGGTGCTCAACCCCATGACTATCAGCGTGAGGTAAAGCAACTTCTTCCGACCGATACGATCGCCGAAATGCCCGAGCACTAGGGAGCCTAGGGGTCTGGCGATAAAAGAAATGGCAAAGGACGCAAGGGAGGCCAGCCGCGAGACAGCCTCATCATGCCCAGGAAAAAACAGGGGAGCGAAGATCAGAGCCGCGGCAGTTCCATAGAGGTAAAGATCATAAGTTTCGAGCGCCGTACCGAAAAGGCTGCCGGCGACCACATTCTTCATGGACTTCTGCTTTTCCGCGTCCACGTGTTCAAGGGGGGTTTCACTTATGCTGGATATAGAGGTCTGCATGGTTTCACCTGTTGTTATTGTAGATGTGCCAGTGCTGTACTTGACGTTGCTCGATTACTAGCCTCTTAAAGCCCTGACGAAATAATCCCGGTCTCCCATTTGCCCGCCTTTCAGAGCGATTTCCAAGGACTTCAGATAGGGCTTTTCCGAATGCATCTGGCACAACGGTGCGCCGGGCGAGAGATAGGACTTGATAACCAATGCATCTGGATTTAGGACCTTGGTTATTTGGCTGGAGGTATCCCCTCCAGAAATCACGAGCCGCTTCAGCGGATAGGCTTCGAGAATGGCCAAGACCACATGACCCAACTCGAACGCCAGTCGTTTGCCGCCGTAAGTTCTTGCGTTGTCACGATTGAGGCCTTCGGCGACCATGGCTTCGATCATCTGCTCGATGCGTGGATCGGCCGTACCCTTGGCGGTATGCATGACGACAGATTTTCCCGCTGCGAGATAAGCGAGTGCAGCTGTCACCAGTTCCTGGAGTATGGCGCCACGCCGGGCGTCGCTTATGAGTCCTGTAGTGTCTACTGGCAACTCGACGAAGCCATCGGCGAGCGCTGTATCGATCTGAGCCTGGCTCAGCGGTGAGGCGCTACCCGACACCACGAGCACCTGTGCAACAGGATGCAACGGAGCGACTTGGGCTTGGTGGTTACACGTCCGGCCGCCTGCGTGCCAGTGTTGTGTCAGTCCGTACTCCACACCGGACGAGCCCACCACGAACACGGAAGTGCTGCCGATGGCGAGTTCGGTAAGGGCCCGACCCGCTGCGGTTAGGTGTTCGTCAGTGACGCCGTCGAACAATACTGCATCATGCTCACGACCCACCTCACGGGCCAGAGCGGCAAGATCCTCCGTTTCTTCAATATGCCGGATGGTTACCTTGGCAATGTCTAGGTTCGCCTGCTGGCCGATGTGCACACTGAGGTCGGCTTCCTGCATCGGCGTGATCGGATGAGCCCGCATGATCGGATGACGGTCGATCCGGTGAACCTGGTGATCCGTCTTGGACAGGGCGAACAGATTGCCGAAGGCACAGTACCGACCTAACTTGGGATTGCCAGCAATGATGGGAATGCCGGTGACGTCGAAGATCGCCGATGCCAGGCCGATCACGTGGCCGATGCTGCCAACGCTTGGCGCGCTGTCAAACGTCGAGCACACTTTGTAGTGCACCACTGACGGTGACAGCTGTTTGATCGCGTGGAACACCGCGGGTAGGGCGTCGTCCATTTCTGCGTTGGACATCGCACGGCTATCACCGGCGATGCCAATGGCATCAAAGCCGCCAAGCTCCGCGATCAGTTGTGGCGACGGTGGCTGGAGGAACAGCGCGCACTTGAGTCCGGCCCCGGTCAGCACTTCCAGAGCATCCGTCGAGCCAGTGAAGTCGTCGCCATAGAAGACAAGCGGAAGTTTCGAATTGGCATCCTCAGCCATCTTCAGGCCCCCCCGAATTTCTTTAGCGCGGCACTCAAGGCTGGACGGCCTTCGGCGTACTCATGCAAAGGCACATGCTGCACTGCAGCCTCCCAGCCCTCGCGCATGCTCTGCACGCCAGCCTCGATACCTTGCGGGTGACCGATGATGCCTCCGCCCGCCAGATGCATGAGGTCGACCGACTTGAGTGCGTTGTAAAGAATCGGGGCCTGCGCAGCCCACTGGCCGGAAGAAAACACGGGCAGCAACGGCTGTATGCCGGCGAAGGAGCGCAAACAACTCTGTGCCGATGAAATAACGGACTCGTCCGGCTCCCAGAACTTGCTCTGGACTCCGTTGACATGCAGATGGTCGATGCCCGCTAGGCGCCATACCTTTTGGTAGACGTCGAAGGAAAAACCCAGGTTAGGGCTTCGCGTGAAAGCGCCCCACCCATTTCGATGGCCATGGATAGGCAATTGGGAATGCTTGCGGATGTGTTCGACGGCAGAGTGGCCAACCCAGTTCAGGCACAGCATCACGCAGGTGCCACCCGCCTCACGCACGGCATCGTGCCGCCGCAGCATTTCGTCCACACCGCCTGAGATATTGATGGCATACATAGGCATCCTGCCTAGCCGATCAGCATGACGGTGTAGCACCTGCATGACAGCGCTGAGCCGGGCATCGAAAGACGCATAGGTCGGGTCAATTAACAGCTCATCATCCTTGAAGAACTCGATACCACCTGCGCAGAGGGCATCGACCGTCTCAGCAGTCTGCTCAGGGGTCAAGCCGATGCTGGGCTTGATGATCGTGCCGATGATGGGCCGATCGTGTACGCCACAGAGGGCACGCGTACCTTCGATGCCAAATTGAGGCCCGAGGAACGTAGAAGCGAAGCGCTCGGGCAGTTCCAGATCCAAGACCCTGAGAGCGCTCACTTCGCCTAGCTCGAAGAGGTTTCCCGCTATGGTTGTCAGCAGCGCGGGAATGTTGGTGCCAATGTTGGCGATAGGGAATGCAATCGTGACCTCGCCACGATGGAAGTGATTTGACGGGTTGTGCCTTGTGAGATAAGCGCTGTGCAAGGAGGCTGTATCTACAGCTGGCAGCGTCTTGATGGATACGACCCGCGCACGGGAGCGCTCTTTCAACTCCGCAGACTCACCTGGAACGGAGATGAAGGTGCCACTCGATTGTTCGCCGGCGATAATCTCCCCGACTTTCTCGATCGGAAAGTTACTTTCAACAAAGAAGCGAGCGCTGAACTCTTCCCTGCCTGATGGATAACCGGACATAAAGTATTCCTTGAGCTAATTATTGTTGTCGATCTTCAGCAAAAAGCGTCTGCAGATGTACTTTCAATATACATTGACCACTCACCTGGCCAATCGATATGATTTCCTAAGCGTGCGACAAAAACTCACACTCAGCGCGGGTTGCCGTTAAAAGCGGCGCGCCCAGTCGGCTAGCGAGGTACCAAGCGATGCCCTCTACCCCACGGCCATCCCTAAATGCTTTGAGAGCCTTCGAGATGACTGCTCGAAAGGGCACGTTCAGCGAGGCGGCCGAAGCCCTGTCGGTGACGCATGGCGCAATCAGTCGGCATATTCGGAGCCTGGAGGACTCACTTGGCGTGGTGTTGCTGACGCGCAATGCGCATGGCACCACGCTCACTTCAGAAGGCGCCAAGCTTGCAGCCGGCCTCAGGCGCGGATTCGCATTGATCCAGGAAAGTGTGGAGCAGGTGCGGCCTCAACCGCTGGAGCTTTCTTGCTCTGCCTCAATCATGATGCACTGGCTACTACCTCGGCTGGCAAAGTTGCACAGTCGCTTTCCCACGATGGAGCTTGGGCTCAAAACTGGACATGGTCCTATCGACTTCATTCAGGAAGGCGTCAGCGTCGCGATTCGACTAGATAGCATCCAGCCACCCGCAGGTACCGTTCCCATCCCGCTCACACGTGAATGGATAGGAGTGATCTGCTCGCCGGAGTATCAGGCTGCCTCTGGAGTGAACGACGTCGGCCAGCTAGGCCGGGAACGCTTGCTGGCCACCAAGACTCGGCCACACGCGTGGAGTGATTGGTATGCGGCGGTGGCGCGCCCACCGATAGAAACGCTCGGTATGGAGTACTTCGAGCATTTTTACCTGCTGATACAGGCGGCGAAGGTTGGACTCGGAATGGCCTGCGTTCCCAGAATGCTGGTGCAGTCCGAACTCGACAAAGGGGAACTTGTGGCGCCTTTTGGCTTTGCCGAGGGTCCAGCCCACTTGGTTCTCTGGGTATCTCCAAGCGCTATGCAGCGGCCTGATACCGCGAACCTCGCACAATGGCTTCGAGAAGAAATGGCAAGCAGTTGAGGCGCGATCTGAGTGTGATAGCGCCTCGGAACTAAGGGATTAGATATCACCTGCGCCCCAAGCCAGGAAGCCACCGTCCACAGGCAGGACGATGCCATTCACATAAGCTGCTACGTCAGATGCTAAATAGCTGACCGCTCCAGCCATCTCCTGAGTGGTGCCGTAGCGCTTAGCCGGAATGGCGTTGCTATAAGCCTTGCGGAAACTGTCGCTGTGGAGCTCTCGAGTCATGGGGGTATCAACTGGCCCAGGCGCGATCGCGTTAGCAGTGATGCCATAGTCAATCAATTCGACGGCCATTTGACGAGTCAGCGCGATCACCGCGCCTTTGGATGTGCCATAGGCCGTACGACCTTTGCCGACGGCACGCAGGCCGGCTACTGAAGCGATATTGATGATCCTGCCAAAGCTATGCTTGCGCATGAGGCGAGCGGCCATTTGGCAGCATAGGAAGGTGCCGGTGACGTTGATGAGCAAGGTCTTGTTGAAGACCTCGAGATCGAAGTCGAGAAACGGCATTGTCTTCGCGATCCCGGCAGAATTAACCAAGACGTCGCATCGGCCTAGTTCACGCTCGATCCAGTCGAAGCCCTCGGTTATGGATGACGGTGAGCTGACATCCACCTGGCAGGCGAAGGCAGAAAAGCCCTGGTCTTTGAGGTGGTCTGCGAAGCGCTCAGCCTCATCAATTTTGATATCACAGATGACGATCTGATGACCGTCTTTCGCAAGGGCCAGCGCAGCTGCAGCGCCGATACCCATGGCCCCACCTGTGACGACGGCAACTTTTTGATCGGTGGCTTGCATTGATTTTTTCTCTTGTTCTAAACGCCTGGGTGGCTGAGCTTTGGAGATTAGGAAATAGCCCGCTAGGGATGCAATCGATAAAATCTCCCGCTCAAGTGACGAAATTTCACAATCACAAAAGGACAGGCGAGTCCGTAAATACTGTCGGCAGAGCAAATGGGGAAGTCATTGACTCCGTAGGCCGATGTCCTATTTTTCTCATCTGGAAGTAGGTGCTTTTGAATCGGTATTGTGAGAGAGAGGGAGTGCTCCGAAAATAATCGTCCGACAGTCAATAGTTTAATCAACGAAAATCTCGACTCCGGGTATCTTGCCCTGCATCAGCTCGCTGATGTCCTCCAAGTGGCCGGCCACAATGTGCGGTACGCCATCGCGTGTTTTCCCTGTCCCATCCACCCGTAGCAAGTGTAATGTCACCAGCTCCCGCCGATGGCGCTCCGCCAAGGTACGCCACACCACCACGTTCACCATCCCAAACTCGTCCTCCAGCGTCACGAAGGTCATGTTGCTGACGGCGCCTGCGCGCTGCGTCCCGACAATCAGCCCGCCTATCCGGGCTGGCTGGCCGTGGCAGCGTTCCTTCAGGTCACGAGCGATTATCAGGCGGTGAGCCACGAACTAAGGTCGTAGTAACGTACGTGACAACGGCCTAAGGTGTTACCCAGCGAGGCACAGTCGTAATGAATGTCTACGCGCACTGTAGGTGCGACCAGTTCCTGGAACTCCTCTGCAACGACGAGGACCCTTAGCAATGAGCGGCGGCTTCGGTTCGTTAGCTGTCCTACGCCAACGGCAGCTTTGGGTCGATTCCTGCCGGTCAAGACCTACCCGTGCGCTAGTCACATCCGAGGCAAATGGCTGGCCACGTCAGCTGCAACTTTCTACGTAAGCGTCTAGGCACTCCTGCGGCGCGCTCGACGGATAATCGTCCTTTCCTTTTGGTGCTGACTAACCGCTAGCGGTCGGTCATGAATGACCGCCAGGATTCACCCTCATCAAAAAGCCAAAAGCCCGCAATTACGCGGGCTTTTGGTTTTTCCTGCTAGACGTACCGGTCTATGCCGGTCGCGGGATCACTCCCACTCAATCGTCGCCGGCGGCTTGCTCGAGACGTCGTAGGTGACGCGGGAGATGCCGTCGATTTCGTTGATGATGCGGTTGGAGACCTTTTCCAGCAGCTCGTAGGGCAGATGGGCCCAGCGGGCGGTCATGAAGTCGATGGTTTCCACCGCGCGCAGGGCGACGACCCAGGCGTAGCGGCGGCCGTCGCCGACCACGCCGACGGATTTGACCGGTTGGAAGACGACGAAGGCCTGGCTGACCTTGTGGTACCAGTCGGCCTTGCGCAGTTCGCTGATGAAGATGTCGTCGGCGCGACGCAGCAGGTCGGCGTATTCCTTCTTCACTTCGCCGAGGATGCGTACGCCCAGGCCCGGGCCCGGGAAGGGATGGCGGTAGACCATGTCGTAGGGCAGGCCCAGCTCCAGGCCGATCTTGCGCACCTCGTCCTTGAACAGTTCGCGCAGCGGCTCGACCAGTTTGAGGTTCATCTCCTCGGGCAGGCCGCCGACGTTGTGGTGGGACTTGATGACGTGGGCCTTGCCGGTCTTGGCGCCGGCCGATTCGATGACGTCGGGGTAGATGGTGCCCTGGGCCAGGAATTTGATGTTGTCGAGCTTGCTGGCTTCGGCGTCGAAGACGTCGATGAAGGTGCGGCCGATGATCTTGCGCTTCTTCTCCGGGTCGGCTTCGCCTTCCAGGTTGGTCAGGAAACGCTGCTCGGAGTTGGAGCGGATCACCTTGACGCCCATGTTCTCGGCGAACATGGCCATCACCTGGTCACCCTCGTGCAGGCGCAGCAGGCCGTTGTCGACGAAGACGCAGGTCAGCTGGTCGCCGATGGCCTTGTGCAGCAGCGCCGCGACCACGGAGGAGTCGACGCCGCCGGAGAGACCCAGCAGCACGTTGGCGCTGCCGACCTGGGCGCGCACCTGGGCGATAGCGTCCTCGACGATGTTGGCCGGGGTCCAGAGGGCTTCGCAGCCGCAGATGTCCTTCAAAAAGCGCGAGAGGATGCGCCCGCCCTGCTTGGTGTGGGTCACCTCGGGGTGGAACTGCACGCCGTACCAGCCGCGCTCGTCGTCGCCCATGGCGGCGATGGCGCAGCTGGGGGTGCTGGCGACGATGTGGAAGCCGTCCGGCAGCTTGCCGACCTTGTCGCCATGGCTCATCCAGACGTCCAGGCCGAGTACGCCGTCGTCGTCGAGGTGGTCCTGGATGCCTTCGAGCAGGCGGCTCTTACCGACCACGTCGACCTTGGCATAGCCGAATTCACGGATGTTGGAGCCTTCGACCTTGCCGCCGAGCTGCTCGGCCATGGTCTGCATGCCGTAGCAGATGCCGAACAGCGGTACGCCCAGATCGAACACCGCCTTGGGTGCGCGGGGGCTGCCGGCCTCATGGACCGACTCGGGACCACCGGCAAGGATGATGCCGCGCGGAGCGAAGGCGCGGATGTCGGCGTCGTCCATGTCGAAGGGATGCAGCTCGCAATAGACGCCCAGTTCGCGCACGCGGCGGGCGATGAGCTGGGTGTACTGGGAGCCGAAGTCGAGGATGAGGATGCGGTGGGCGTGGATGTCTTGGGACATGGCCAGGTCTCGATAGCGCTAGGTTCAGACGATTCGGGGCTGTCTAGACAGCCCCGAATCGCAACGATAAGAACGACAGATCAGGAATCAGCTAACGCGGTAGTTAGGCGCTTCCTTGGTGATCTGCACGTCGTGGACGTGGGATTCGGCCATGCCGGCGCCGGTGATGCGCACGAACTGCGGCTTGGTGCGCATCTGCTCGACGGTGGCGCAACCGGTGTAGCCCATGGAGGCACGCAGGCCGCCCATCAGCTGGTGGATGATCGCCGCCAGCGGGCCCTTGTAGGGGACGCGGCCTTCGATGCCCTCGGGTACCAGCTTCTCGGCGCCGGAGGCGGAGTCCTGGAAGTAGCGGTCGCTGGAGCCCTGGGTCTGGGACATGGCGCCCAGGGAGCCCATGCCGCGATAGGACTTGTAGGAGCGGCCCTGGAACAGCTCGACCTCGCCCGGAGCCTCTTCGGTACCGGCGAACATGGAGCCCATCATCACGCAGTAGCCACCGGCGACGATGGCCTTGGACAGGTCACCGGAGAAGCGGATGCCGCCGTCGGCGATCAGCGGCACGCCGGTGCCTTCGAGGGCGGCGGCGACGTTGGCGATGGCGGAGATCTGCGGCACGCCGACACCGGCGACGATGCGGGTGGTGCAGATGGAGCCCGGGCCGATGCCGACCTTGACCGCGTCAGCGCCGGCGTCAGCCAGGGCCTTGGCGGCTTCGGCGGTGGCGATGTTGCCGCCGATCACCTGCACCTGCGGATAGGTCTGTTTGACCCAGCGCACGCGCTCGATCACGCCCTTGGAGTGACCGTGGGCGGTGTCGACCACGATGACGTCGACGCCGGCGGCGACCAGGGCGGCCACGCGCTCGGGAGTCTCGGCACCGGTACCGACGGCGGCGCCGACGCGCAGGCTACCGGCGTCGTCCTTGCTGGCGTTGGGGTAGGCCTTGGCCTTCTCGATGTCCTTGACGGTCATCATGCCCTTGAGGGCGAAGGCTTCGTCGACGATCAGCACCTTCTCGATGCGGTGCTTGTGCAGCAGCTCGCGGACTTCCTGCTTGTCGGCACCTTCGCGCACGGTGACCAGGCGATCCTTGGGGGTCATGACTTCGCGCACCGGCACGTCGAGACGGGTCTCGAAGCGCACGTCGCGGGAGGTGACGATACCGACCAGGTCACGGCCGGAGATCACCGGGACGCCGGAGATGTTGTGCAGGCGGGTCAGGTCGAACAGATCGCGCACGCTGGCGTCGGCGTCGATGGTGATGGGGTCCTTCACCACACCGGCCTCGAAGCGCTTGACCTTGCGGACTTCCGCGGCCTGCTGCTCGACGGTCATGTTCTTGTGGATGATGCCGATGCCGCCTTCCTGGGCCATGGCGATGGCCAGACGGGACTCGGTCACGGTGTCCATGGCGGCGGACACCAGGGGAATGTTCAGCTCGATGCCACGGGTCAGGCGGGTCTTGAGACTGACGTCTTTCGGCAGGACATCCGAATAGCCGGGGATGAGGAGAACATCGTCGAACGTCAGGGCTTCTTGGCTGATGCGCAGCATGGCGGGCGCTCCCGGGCGGGAAAATTTAGGAGCGCGACATTATACCTGTGCTTGGGGATGGGCGGCAACGCACCCGAGCATCAACGGTATAAGGATTCGATTTACGTGAGAATGACTATCAACATAGAATCGCCGCCACCTTTTCCGCCCCTCCCGAGACCGCCCTTGAACACGCCGCCCAGAGCCCTTCGCCGTTTCGCTCCCTTCGCCTTCAGCACCCTGGCCCTGGCGACCAGTTCGGGCCTGCTGGCGGCGGAGAACACCACCCTCGCCCCCATGGACATCTCCACCACGGCCAGCGAGGCCGACCAGGGCTATCGCGCGACCCGTGCCTCGACCGCGAGCAAGAGCGACGTGCCAATCAAGGAAGAGGCGCAGTCGGTGCAGACCGTGACTCCGCAACTGATCCAGGACTACGAGGTGCGGACCCTGGACGACGCCGCTAAATTCGTCAGCGGCGTGACCCAGAGCAACACCCTGGCCGGGACCAAGGATGCCTTCGTCAAACGCGGCTTCGGCAGCAACGCCGATGGCTCCATCTTTCGCGATGGGGTGCGCTCGAATCTGTCGCACAACTTCGATGCCACCGCCGAGCGTGTGGAGGTTTTGAAAGGTCCCGCCTCTCTGCTCTATGGCGCCCTGGAGCCCGGTGGCCTGATCAACGTGGTCAGCAAGCAGCCGCAGTATCAACAGCGCACCACCCTGAGCGGCTCGGCCTACAGCGAAGGCGGCGGCAATCTCGGCGTCGACACCACCGGCCCCCTGGGTGACAGTGGCTTCGCCTATCGGCTGATCGCCGAGCGCCAGAGCGAGGACTACTGGCGCAACTACGGGGTGGATCAGCACAGTCTGGTGGCGCCGTCGCTGTCCTGGACCGGCGAGCGCGCCAGCCTGACCCTGGCCTATTCCTATAACGACTACAGCGGCCCGGTGGATCGCGGCACCGTGTTCGTCAATGGGCATCCCAGCAGCGCCAGCTACGACAAGCGCCTCGACGAGAAATGGTCCGAGAGCAAAGGCATCACCGAGACGGCTAGCGCTCGCTACGAGTACCAGCTCAGTGATGACTGGAAGACGCGGCTGATCTATGCCTGGAACAATGACAGGTACAGCCTGGACTTCGCCCAGCCGGTCTCCTTGGCCGCGAATGGCAATCTGCTGCGGACGGCCAATGGCGCCCATTACGACTACGAGACGACGTACGCCAGTTGGGACTTCATCGGCCGGCAGGACCTGCTGGGCCAACGCCATGATCTGCTGGTGGGCCTCGATCACGAGGATAACGACCAGTACCGTGGCAACACCTACCGCAACAACAATGCCTCGCGCCGCAACATCAATATCAATGCGCCGGTGTACGGCGGCCTGGCAGCACCCAGCCTCCTGAGCACGACCCAGAGCGATCAGGACAGCAGCCTGGAATCCACTTCGCTGTACTTCAAGGACAACTGGCACCTGAACGATCGCTGGATCCTGGTGCTGGGCGGCCGCTACCAGAGTTTCAAGCAGTACAGCGATCAAGGCCTGGGCCGGGATTATGTCGTCAATCTGGACAAGCGCGATCAGGCGGCCCTGCCGCTGGCCGGTGTGGTGTTCCAGGCCACCGATACCCTGTCGCTATATGGTAACTACAGTCGATCCTTCGTGCCGAACACCACCGTCGACGACCGCGGCAACACCTTCGATCCCGAAGAAGGCCGCAGCTTCGAGGTGGGTGCCAAATACGACCTGACGCCTGGTCTGAATCTGAACGTGGCGCTGTACGACATCCAGAAGAAGAATGTGGTGACCACCAGCAACGTGGCGGGTTTGAGCGTGAGCGAAGCCGCCGGTAAAGTCGGCTCGCGGGGCCTCGAAGTGGACCTCACCGGCCATCTGGCCGAGCGCTGGGACATGATTGCCACCTATGCCTACGATCACACCGAGGTGCTCGATGATCCCAGCAACGAGGGCAAGCGCCTGCCCCAGGCGCCCAAGCACAGCGGCAGTCTCTATCTGACCCACCACCTGCTGGTCCCCTCCAACCTCGGTGGCTGGCACCTCGGTGGCGGCGCGCGCTACGTCGGCGAGCGGGCCGGCGATGCGGCCAACAGCTTCTACATGAGCAGCTACACCGTGGCCGACGCCTTTTTGCGCTGGGACCTGCCGGTGACCGGCTACCAGACCCGGCTGCAGCTGAACGTCGACAACCTGTTCGACAAGGAATACTACCCGTCGAGCGCCAACAGCCCGCTGCAGGTGGCGGTGGGCGAGCCGCGGACGGCGCGGCTGAGTGCCACGGTGAGCTTCTAAGCCAGCGGCCTGCCCTCACCCCAGCCCTCTTCCAGGGGGAGAGGGGGTAAAGAATGCCAGCCCCGTGTTGATGCTCTATCCTAGCCGCCCCGCCGTGGGGCCTCGGCCCGCCTGGCGGGCCTCTTTCCGTCTTCAGCCAGTCCCCGTCATGCTCGATCGCCGCGCCCTTCTGCAATTCGCCGCCGGTACCGCCCTGCTCGCCGGGCTGCCGGGTCGGGTATGCGCACGTGCGTCGGCGGCGGATGGTGAATTCCCGCGGCAGGTGGCGCATGTGGTGGGCAGCACCCTTATCCCACGCCAACCCCAGCGGGTGGCCGTGATCTCCACCGGTCAGCTGGACGCCGCTCTGAGCCTGGGCGTGATCCCGGCCGGCACCACCCGGGTGGACAATCGCGACCTGGCGCCCGGCTATCTGCGCACCGCCCTCGCCAGCCGCGCCAGCGAGCTGGACGCCATGGTCGACCTGGGCAGTCGTCAGGCGCCGGATCTGGAAGCCCTGGCGCGCCTGGCGCCGGATCTGATCGTGCTCAACCGCACCGTGCTCAAGGCTGGAGGCCTGGAGCTGTTTTCGCGCATCGCCCCCACGGTGGTGGCGCGCGGCACCGGTGGCAACTGGCGGCCGGACTTCCTCGTGCTGGCCGATGCCCTGGGGCGGCGCCAACAGGCCGAGCGCCTCCTGGGGGACCTGGATCGGGATCTCGCCGGCATGACGCAGCGCCTGGGAACTCAGCCGCCCTCCGCCTCCCTGCTGTTTTCCAGCGGCGCCCGGCTGCGCCTGATGGGCGTGGATTCCTTTGCCGGCGGCTTGCTGCAGGCCATGGGCGTGACCCGCACGGCGGCGCAGCGCTTCAAGGGCACCTCGCGGGATGTCAGCGCCGAGTTGTTGGATCTGGCCGACGCCGACTGGCTGTTCTACGCCGAGCAGGGCACCGCCCTGGCCAGCCTGGCGCGGCAACCGCTGTGGCCGCGGCTGACTGCGGTGCGTCAGTCCCGGGCCGTTCGCGTGGATACCGACGCCTTCTATCTCAACGCCGGGCCCCTCGCCGCCCGCCAGGTGATCGGCACGGTCGCCGGCGCCCTGGGGATGACATGACCCCGCCGGCCCGCCCCGCGCCTCTTGCACAACGGGCATCCGCCGCCCGCGGTGGCCTGGTGCTGGTCCTGCTGCTGATCGTCCTGGCACTGGCGGTGGTGGCGAGTCTGGGCATAGGCGCACGGTCGCTGTCGGCGGCGCAGATCCTGCACCTGCTGGTTGCGCCCGATGACTCCACCGAGGCCGTGGTGCTCTGGCAGCTGCGTCTGCCGCGCACCCTGCTCGGGCTGCTGGTGGGTGCGGCCCTGGGCCTGGCCGGTGCCCTGATGCAGGCGCTGACGCGCAATCCGCTGGCCGACCCCGGACTGCTGGGGATCAATGCCGGGGCGGCCTTCGCCGTGGTGACCGGGCTGTCGCTGGCAGGGCTGGACGATGCCCCGACGCGCCTGGCCTGTGCCCTGCTGGGGGCGGCCCTGGCCGCCGGCCTGGTCTATCTGCTCGGTGGCAGCGCCCCGGCCCGTGGCCAGCCGCTGCGACTGATCCTGGCCGGTATCGCCCTCAGCGCCAGCCTCAACGCCTGCACCGGCATCATCACCCTGTTCGACAGCGCGGTGTTCGACAGTTATCGCTTCTGGGCGGTAGGCGCCCTGAGCGGCCAGACTCCCGGTGGTGTCCTCGGCATCCTGCCGCTGCTGCTGATCGGCCTGGCGCTGGGCCTGCCCCTGGGCAGCCGCCTCAATGCCCTGGCCCTGGGCGACGACCTGGGTCGTGCCCTCGGCGCCCGCCCCGGGCAACTGCGGCTGTTGGCCTTCGTCGCCATCGTGCTGCTGTGCGGCGCCGCCACTGCGGTGGCCGGACCCATCGGCTTTCTCGGCCTGATGGTGCCCCACGCCTTGCGCCTGCTGGTGGGCGCCGACTGGCGCTGGATCCTGGCGCTGGCGCCCCTGGCCGGAGCCAATCTGCTGTTGCTGGCCGATACCCTGGGCCGCCGCGTGGCCCTGCCGGGCGAACTGGAGGCGGGAATCGTCTGCGCCCTGCTCGGCACCCCGGTGCTCCTCGCGCTGATCATCCGTTCCGCCCGGCGGGTGCGCCCTTGAGTCGCCATCGCTTCGCCCCCCGCCGCTCGGCGCGCTTCAAGGCCTGCCTGTTGCTGCTCCTGCTGGCGGCCATCGGTATCTGTGCCCTGACCCTCAGCGGCGGCGCCTTCGCTCCGGCGCCGCACCGGGTGGCGGCCACCCTGCTCGGTCGGGGCGACGCCCTGGCCAGTCTGATCCTGCTGGAGCTGCGCCTGCCGCGACTACTGGCGGCCTTTGGCGTCGGCGCGGCCCTGGGTGCCAGCGGAGCCATCTTCCAGCGGCTGGCGCGCAATCCCCTGGCCAGTCCGGATCTGGTGGGCTTCACCGTCGGCTCGGCCAGCGGTGCGCTGATCACCCTGCTCTGGCTGCAACTGGGCGGCGCGGCGCTGATGCTGGGCGCCCTCAGCGGCGGGCTGCTGGCCGCGGCACTGGTCGCCGGCCTGGCGGCTCTGGCGGGTATCCGTGGCGAGCGGATGATCCTGCTCGGCATCGCCGTCAGCGCCCTGCTCGCCTCGCTCAACGAATACCTGCTGACCCGCGCCGACCTGGACGAAGCCCAGGAGGCCCGGCTCTGGCTGTTCGGCAGCCTCGACATGCTGACCTGGAGTCGCACCCTGACCCTGCTCGCCGGCTGCCTGCTGCTCCTGCCGCTGGCCGCCTGGCTGGCGCGGCGGCTGCGCCTGCTGGAGCTGGGCGACGACCTGGCCCGCGCCCTAGGCCTGGCCGTACTGCCCAGCCAGAATCTGCTGTTGGCCGTCGCCGTGGCCCTGGCCGCCCTGGCCATCGCCACCGCCGGCCCCATCGGCTTCGTCGCCCTGGCGGCGCCCCAACTGGCCCGTCGCCTAACCCGCAGCGCCGATCTGGGTATCCTCGCCCCCGCCCTGCTCGGCGCCTGCCTCACCGCCCTGGCCGATCTGCTGGCCCAGCGGTTGCTGGCGCCCTTCCAGATTCCGGTCGGGTTGCTCACCGGCGCCCTGGGCGGCCTCTATCTGATCTTCCTGCTGAGCCGCGAATGGCGGCGGACCTCATGAGCCAAGACGCCCCCTCCAGCCGCCTCGCCGCTCACGGCCTTACCGTGGGCTACGGCGGCCAGCCGATCTGCGCCGACCTCGATGTGCGGCTGCCCGATGGCCGCTTCACCGTCATCATCGGTCCCAATGGCTGCGGCAAGTCGACCCTGCTGCGCAGCCTGGCGCGGCTGATCCGCCCCAGTGCCGGCGAGGTACGCCTGGACGGCCGGCTGATCCAGGACCTGCCGACCCGCGAGGTGGCCCGTCGCATCGGCCTGCTGCCGCAGAGCGCCGTGGCGCCGGACGACATCCTGGTCAGCGATCTGGTGGCGCGTGGGCGCCATCCCCATCGCCAGGCCTTCGCCGGCTGGACGGATGCCGACGAGCGCGCGGTGCAGCACGCCCTGGAAGCCACCAATACCCTGGAACTGGCCGAGCGGGCGGTGGACAGCCTGTCCGGCGGCCAGCGCCAGCGCGTCTGGATCGCCCTGGCACTGGCCCAGGAGACCCCGTTGCTGCTGCTCGACGAGCCCACCACCTACCTGGACATCGCTCACCAGGTGGAGCTGATGGAGTTGCTCTGCCGGCTCAATCGCGAGGGTGGTCGCACCCTGGTGGCGGTGCTGCACGACCTCAATCAGGCCTGTCGCTACGCCGACCACATCATCGCCCTGCGCGCCGGGCGCATCCTCGCCGAGGGGCCACCGGCGGAAATCGTCACGCCCGAGCTGATCGAGGCGCTGTACGGCCTCAAATGCGCGGTGATCGAGAATCCCCTGGCGGGCACGCCGCTGGTGATTCCTTACTAGGCCTGGCCGTTGGGCTTCGACGGTGAAGCCGTATCAGCCCAACCTACGAGAGCGATGCCGGATCTTGTCGGACGACCTTGCAGGTGCTCCACTGGCGGTTCAGAACAACAACGGAGCCCGCCATGCATATCGTCATCCCCGACGACTACCAGCACGTCGTCGAAACCCTGGATTGCTATCCCTTGCTCCAGCGCGCCGGGCACCAGGTGACGCTCTATCACGACGCCGAGCGCGATCCCCAGGTGCTGGTGGAGCGCTTCCGCGATGCCGATGCCCTGGTGCTGACCCGCGAGCGCACCCGTATCGACGCCGAGCTGCTGGCGCACCTGCCGCGGCTCAAGCTGATCAGCCAGACCGGCAAGGCCACCGCCCATCTCGACGTGGCCGCCTGCACTCACCAGGGCGTGGCGGTCTGCGAAGGCAGCGGCTCGCCGGTCTCCACCGCCGAGTTGACCTGGACCCTGATCCTCATGGCCCGCCGCCGGCTCAAGCCGGCCATCGACGCCCTCTATGCCGGGCGCTGGCAGGTCAACCTGGGCGAACGGCTGGATGGACAGATCCTCGGCATTTGGGGCTACGGCAAGATCGGTCAGCGCCTGGCGCGCTACGGCCAGGCCTTCGGCATGCCGGTGCTGGTCTGGGGCAGCGAGGCCTCGCGCGCCCGCGCCGAAGCCGACGGCCACCGCGCGGCCGCCAGCCAGGAGGCTTTCTTCGCCGAGGCCGATGTCATCAGCCTGCACCTCAGATACAGCGAGCGCAGCCGCGGCTGCGTGCGCGCCGAGGACCTGGCGCGGATGAAGAAGAGCGCCCTGCTGGTCAACACCGCCCGCGCCGGCCTGATCGAACCCGGCGCCCTGCTCACGGCGCTGGAACGGGGGCATCCCGGCCAGGCGGCGCTGGATGTCTTCGAGCAGGAACCCGTGGCACCGGATGACCCCTTGCTCGCCCACCCCAAGGTGCTCTGCACGCCGCATCTGGGCTATGTGGAAAAGCACAGTTACGAGCTCTATTTCGGCGAGGCCTTCGCCAACCTGGTGGGCTTCTTCGCGGGTGAACCGACGGGTGTCGCCAACCCGGAGGTATTGGGGCGGTAGCTTCGATACACACGCCAAGGCGGCAGCGTTTTCACCACCTTGGCTTAGTTGTATCCGGTAGGTTTCGACGATGGAGCCGTCTCAGCACCAACCTACGGCAGCCGTTCCCTTACCGCGGCGGCGAAGGCGGCCGGGGCTTCCTGGGGGATGTTGTGGCCGCAGCGTGGCAGCATCTCGTAGCGGAAAGGTCCATGGAAATGCCGCGCCACGGCAGCCTCGCCCTGCACCGGGGTCACCCCGTCGTCGGCGCCGGCCAAGACCGTAGTGGGCACGCTGATGGGTGGCTGCGCGGCGAGCCGGCGCTCGGTCTCGGCATAGGCCGGATCGTCCGGTGCCAGGCCGTAGCGGTGGCGATAGGAGTGGATCACGGTGTCGACGAAATCGGGATTGTCGAAGGCCGCGGCGGTAAGCGCGTAGGTGGCGTCGCTGAAGCGCCAGCTGGGCGACCACAGTGACCAAAGCAGTCGACAGAAGTCGCGGCGATGTTCCGCCAGGCCGGCGCGCCCCCGTTCACCGTGGAAATAGTACTGGTACCAATAGCGCAGCTCCGCCGCCGGCTCGGCCGGCTGGGTCGCCGCGGCGGCGATGTCCTGGATCGGATAGCCGTCGCCCAGCACCAGCCCCGCGACCCGTTCCGGCCAGAGCGCGGCGACGATGCCAGCGGCGCGACCGCCCCAGTCATAGCCAGCCAGGGTCGCCCGCTCCAGGCCCAGGGCATCGAG
Source organism: Pseudomonas benzopyrenica (assembly GCF_036884265.1). Lineage (NCBI taxonomy): Bacteria > Pseudomonadati > Pseudomonadota > Gammaproteobacteria > Pseudomonadales > Pseudomonadaceae > Pseudomonas > Pseudomonas benzopyrenica. Next base: position 3,715,188 of record NZ_CP145723.1, read on the forward strand.
CAGCGCCAGGACGTCATGGGCCAGGGCCGCCTGCTGACCGGAGCGCGGGGTGTCGGCGCTCAGATAGCGTGTCGCGCCATAGCCACGTAGATAGGGCACATAGATCCGGCAGCCCTCAGCGGCCAGAGCGGCGGCCACCTCGTCGTAGGCATGGATGTCGTAGGGAAAGCCGTGCAGCAACAGGACCGGCGGGCCATTTTCCGGTCCTTGGACCTGATAGGCGACGTCCAAGACGCCTGCCTGAAGGGACGTCAGCATGGAGGGTTCTCCGCTGTTGGTGTTCTAGAGCGGAGAACCATGAGGGGTGGGGAGTTCCCGCCGTTGAAGCATCGCGTGGAAAACGCCGGCGGTTTTCCACGCTACGACGTTCAAGCGCATCGCAGCCATGGCCGCGATCAGCGACGTAGGTTGGCGCTGAGCACAGCGAAGCCCAACAGTCCATGGTGCGGTCTGACGTTGGGCTTCGACGATGGAGCCGTCTCAGCGCCAACCTACGGCACCCTGGCAAGCCGACGTAGGTTGGCGCTGAGCGCAGCGAAGCCCGACAGCTCAGGGTTTGGTCTAACGTTGGGCTTCGACGATAGAGCTGTCTCAGCCCAACCTACGAGTCTTCCGCCCAGGATGATTTGACTACCCCGCCAGATACCGTCCGATCAGGGTCACGCCGGAGACCAGCACCAGCCAGGTCACCAGGCGGGTGAAGCGTTCGCGGGACAGGCGCCGCTGCAGGTGGCGGCCGATCCAGCCACCAAGCAGCATGGCGGGCAGCAGGCAGACCGCCAAGAGCAGCAGGCTGCCGTCGCTGTATGCACCGGCGATCAGCAGCAGGACGATGCGAATGGAAGCGCTGCAGCCGATGAGAAAGCTCTGGGTGCCGCGGATGGCGTTCTTGTCTTCCAGGCGGCCATTGAGATAGAGCGCATAGAGAAAACCGCCGCTGCCGAACAGGGCACCGCAGAGGCCTCCGACGCCACCTGCGGGGATCGACCAGGCCGGCGCCAGTTGGCGAAAGCCCTTGGGCGTGAGCAGGCTGTAGGTGGAATAGGCGACCACGAAGAGGCCCAGCCAGAGCATCAGCAACCGGGCATCGGTGCGCATCAAGAGATAGGTGCCCAGAGCGGCGCCGAGCAGCAGTATGGGCAGCAATCGCTTGAGCTCGCGCCCGGCGATGGCACGGCGATCCGGTAGCCAGTTGTGGAAGGAGGCGAGGAAATCCAGCATCACCAGCAAGGGCACGATGCGCGATAGCGGCATCCAGCTGGTGAGCAAGGGACCGGCGACCAGGGCACTGCCGAAACCGGCCACGCCGAAGATCAGATAGGCCAGGACCATGATGGCTTCGATGAACAGCCAGTCGAGAGGGCTAAAGGCGGGAACGAGGGCAGCGAGGGTTTCGAGCATGGGAGCGCATCCTGCGACAGGAAATCGCATTCTGCGCCCCGGGAACGGCCTATGAAAACCGCCGGCTGCCCGCGTTCATGGGAACCGGCGATCCAGAGCGACTCAGGGAATCAGGCGCTGGGCTCTGAGGCGGGTGAAGAGGTCGAGAAAGCTCGCGCGGGTGTCGCGATAGCCGAAGAAGCCCAGGTCGCGGCTCTTGGTCATGTCGTTGAGGCACTCAATCTCGCGACCGAGGTCGGCGTCGCTGTGCCACCAGGAAGCGAGCTTGTCGACATCGGCCTCCACCAGGTCGTGCTCCTCGGCCAGCTTGCGCCACTGCGCCGGGGCCGTGTCCTTCATCCGCGCTTCCAGCGGCATGGGCTGCTCGGGATAGGGCGCCGGCTCCAAGTCGAAGAAGGCAGCGATCTCGCTCCACAGCCAGCGCCAGCGGAAGACATCGCCATTGACGGTGTTGAAGGCCTGGTTGCGCGCCGCCGGCGCCAGGGCTGCCCACTCCAGCTGCTCGGCGAGCAGGCCGGCGTCGGTAACGTCGGTCAGGCTGTCCCACTGGGTACGGGAGCCGGGAAAGACGAAGGGTTGGCCGGTGGCCTTGCACAGCGAGGCGTAGACCGCCAGGGTCAGGCCCATGTTCATGGCGTTGGTGCCCTTGGCCTGGCCGATCATGCTGTGGGAGCGGTGCACGCTCCAGCCGAAGCCGTGCCGCTCGGCGGCGGCGAAGAGGATGTCTTCCAGGGTGTAGTAGAAGTTGGCACCGGGCTGGCGCGGCTCGCTTTCGCGGAAGGGCGTCTCGGCCTTGCCGCTGCCGTATTCCTCGAAGGAGCCCAAGTAATGCTTGGTACCGGTGACCAGCGCCAGATGCTGCAGCGGCGCGCCGTCCAGGGCCTGGCAGAGGTTGTTCATCATGGCGCCATTGGCCTCGACGTTTTCCTTCTCGGTGTCACGGCGGGTCCAGGTGCAGAAGAACACGTGGCTGATCGGCAGGCCGGCCAAGGCCTGGCGGGTGGACTCGGCGTCGAGCAGGTCGGCGGCCACCGGGATGACGCCTTCCTGGGCCACGGGTTTGCGGGCCAGACCATAGACGGTCCAACCCGAGGCCACCAGGGTATGAGCCAGGTTGTAGCCGGAAATGCCGGTGACGCCGACGATAAGAGCGGTGCCCTTGCGCATGAAACCTCCAGATAGGGAAGAAAAGGGGCCTGCGGCAGTGCAGGCGCTGTAGATAAGGGAGTGCCTTGTCTCAGGGTTGATTCCAGCCTATTGGAGAATTAACGGCGTATCCTGGGTATAAATTCCTATTTAATAGGAATCAGATTCCATAATAGGAAGCCAGCCTTGTATTCCTCTGAACGCCTCAAGGGCCTCGACGTCTTCGTCACCGTGGCCGATCTCGGCAGCTTCACCGCGGCCGGCGAGCGCCTCAACCTCACCGGTTCGGCCATCGGCAAGAGCGTGGCGCGACTGGAAAGCCGACTGGGCGTGCGGCTGTTCCAGCGCACCACCCGCCGTCTGCGCCTGACCGAGGCCGGCGCCAGTTTCTATCGCACCTGCACCGGGGTGCTGGCCGAGCTGGAACAGGCCGAGCTGGGGCTGACCGCGCAGGACGGCGAGCCCCATGGCCGGGTGCGCATCGACCTGCCCGCCTCCTATGGCCGCCTGCACGTACTGCCGCTGATCCTGGAGCTGCTGCATCGTTACCCCCTGCTGCAACCGGATCTGTCGCTGTCGGATCGCTTCGTCGATCCGGTCCACGAGGGCATCGACATCCTGGTGCGCATCGGCGGCTCCGATGCCTGGCCAGCCAGCCTGGGGCATCGCTTCCTGGGCACCCAGCGCCAGGTCTTTTGCGCCGCCCCGGCCTATCTCGCCCAGCATGGCCGACCCCAGACCCCAGCCGACCTGGTCGAGCACCAGTGCATCGGCTTTCGCCAGGCCGACGGCCTGATCAGCCCCTGGCAGTTGCGCGGCGAGCAGCCGGGCGACAGCGAACGCTGGATCTTCCAGCCACGCCTGGTGGTAGGCGATGGCGAAGGCGAGGTGCTGGCCGCCCTGGCCGGCCATGGCATCGCCCAGTTGCCGACCTGGCTGATCGGCACGCACCTGGCCAGTGGCGCCCTGGTCGATGTGCTGCCCGAACATGGCGTCGAGGGCTCGCCGATCAACCTGGTATGGCCACGCAGTCGCGAGACCCTGCCACGGGTCCGGCTGCTGCTCGATCACCTGGCCACCCGGCTGTTGCCCACCGTGGCGCCCAGGCTGTCCCGCTAGGCACGACCGGTCGACGGCGGGCCGTGGCAAGGGCGGGAACATCTGCTCTGGCACCCCGGTCGTAAGACCTCGTGCCCTGCCCGCCCATGAGTTCCATCGATGGGCGGCATGACCGATATCGAGACGATCGATTGGTGCCGCCGTGCCTGGCTGCGCAGGATCGACGGTTTGCTAGCTGGCCAGGCCCGCCTGGCCGCCCCGCTCCACCCTGCAGTTCCACCATCTAGATGAGGTATCTCATGAGCCAAGCCCAAGGCTACGCTGCCCAGTCCGCCGACCAGCCCCTGGCGCCCTTCTCCTTCGAGCGGCGCGAACCCGGCGCCCACGACGTGCAGATCGACATCCTCTTCTGCGGCGTCTGCCATTCCGACCTGCACACCGCGCGCAACGAGTGGAACAACACCCTCTATCCGTCCGTGCCCGGCCACGAGATCGTCGGTACCGTCACCGCGGTCGGTGCCCACGTGAAGAACTTCAAGGTCGGCGACAGCGTCGGCGTCGGCTGCATGGTCGACAGCTGCCAGCACTGCGCGCCCTGTGATGCCGGCGAAGAGTCCTATTGCGAGAACGGCTTCACCGGCACCTACAACGGCAACCTCTACGGCGGCAGCGAAAACACCCAGGGCGGCTACTCCGACCACATCGTGGTCAACGAGAAGTTCGTGCTCAAGGTGAGCCACACCGAGAACCTGGCCGCCGTGGCGCCGCTGCTCTGCGCCGGCATCACCACCTACTCGCCGCTGGCCCACTGGAAGGTCGGTCCGGGCAAGAAGGTCGGCATCGTCGGTCTGGGTGGCCTCGGCCACATGGGCGTGAAGATCGCCCACGCCATGGGTGCCCACGTGGTGCTCTTCACCACCAGCGCCAACAAGAAGGACGACGCCTTGCGTCTGGGCGCCGACGAGGTGGTGGTGTCGAAGAACGAAGACGAGATGGCCGCGCACGCCAACAGCTTCGACTTCATCCTCAACACCGTGGCCGCGCCGCACAACCTGGACGCCTTCCTCACCCTGCTCAAGTGGGACGGCACCATGACCCTGGTCGGCGTACCCGCCGAGCCGCACCCGGCGCCCAGCGTCTTCAACCTGGTGATGAAGCGCCGCCAGCTGGCCGGCTCGCTCATCGGCGGCATCCGCGAGACCCAGGAGATGCTGGACTTCTGCGCCAAGCACGGCATCGTTTCGGACATCGAGCAGATCGCCATCCAGAACATCAACGACGCCTACGAGCGCATGCTCAAGAGCGATGTGAAGTATCGCTTCGTGATCGACATGCAGAGCCTCAAGCAGGGCCAGACCGCGGCCTGATCCCGCGCTCCGCTCCGCTGACAACGCCCGCGCCCGTCGCGGGCGTTGTCATTTCCGGTAACGCATTTTTGCTGTGACCTGCGGTCTTAGCGATAGCAAAGATCAGGAGGCAAGCGCCATGCAGTGGGACAAGGGACAACGTAGCGACAACGTGCAACAGGCCAGCGGCGGACGCGGCATGAAGATCGGCGGCGGCCTGGGCCTGGGTGGCGTGGCCCTGGTGGTGGTGTTCGGCCTGCTCAGCGGCCAGAGTCCGACGCAGATCCTCGGCAACCTGATCAGCCTCAGCGGCCAGAGCGCGCCCAGCCAGCAGGAGACCACCGCCCCGGCCGACAATCGCCAGGTGGACTTCGTCCGCGTGGTGCTGGGCGAGACCGAAAACACCTGGACGCGCATCTTCCAGGCCCATGGCGAGCAGTACCAGCCGCCCAAGCTGGTGCTGTTCAACGGCCAGGTGCAATCCGGTTGCGGTGGTGCCACCGCGGCCAGCGGCCCCTTCTATTGCCCGGTGGACAGCAAGGTCTACCTGGACCTGACCTTCTTCCAGGAACTGCAGCAGCGCTTCGGCGCCGACGGCGACTTCGCCCGCGCCTACGTCATCGCCCACGAGGTCGGCCACCACGTGCAGAACCTCACCGGCACCACCAACAAGATGGAAGCAGCGCGCCGTCGCGGTATCCCCACCGAAGGCGCCACCGGGTTGTCGGTGCGGTTGGAGTTGCAGGCCGACTGCTATGCCGGGGTCTGGGCCAACGACGCCCAGAAGCGCTTGAACTGGCTGGAGCCGGGTGACCTGGAGAAGGCGCTGAACGCCGCCAACGCCATTGGCGATGACCGCCTGCAACGCCAGTCCCAGGGTCGCGTGGTACCGGATTCCTTCACCCACGGCAGCTCCGCGCAGCGGGTCAAATGGTTCCGCACCGGCTTCGACAGTGGCAAGGTGGAGAGCTGCGACACCTTCGCCGCCAAGGCGCTCTGATCCCCCGGGAGAATCCGCATGCGTCGCCTGCTCGCGCTGTGCCTGGCCTTGGCCTGGGGCTCCGCCCTGGCGGCGCCTCTTGAGGGGGTCGCCCGCATCGTCGGCGACCGCTTGCCACTCGGTCAGGCGCAGGCCGCGTTGCAGCTATCCGCCGACTGGAATCAGCCGCACCCGGAAATTCGCCGCGCGCTGGTGATCGTCCATGGTCGCCTGCGCAACGCCGCCACCTATTTCCGTTCCGGCGAGACGGCCACGGCGGCGGCCGGCGCCGCGGCGGACACCCTGGTGATCGCTCCGCAGTTCCTCAACGAAAAGGACGTCCAGCGGCATCGGCTGCCGGACGACCTGCTGCGCTGGCAGGGCAATGCCTGGATGGGCGGCGAGCCCGCCCTGGGCCCGCAACCCTTGAGCAGTTTCGCGGTGTTCGACGCCCTGCTCGCCCGCCTGGCGGACCGCCAGCGCCTGCCCAATCTGCAGGAGGTGGTGATCGCCGGGCATTCCGGCGGTGGCCAGGTGGTGCAGCGCTACGCCGTGCTCGGCCAGGGCGAGCGCGCCCTCGCCGCCATGGGCATCCGCCTGAGATACGTGGTGGCCAATCCCTCGTCCTATGCCTATTTCGATGCCCGCCGTCCGGATGCCCAGGGCCAACCCGTGCCCTTCGCCGGCGCGGCCAGTTGCCCGGATTTCGACACCTGGAAATACGGCATGCAGGGTCTACCGGCCTATGCCGAGGGACGGACCGCCACCCGTCTGGAACAGCACTATGCAGGGCTGGACATCACCTACCTGCTCGGCGCCGAGGACACCGACCCCAACCATCCGGCGCTGGACAAGGGTTGCGCCGCCGAGGCCCAGGGCCCCTATCGTCTAGCCCGCGGACTGAACTACTACCGTTACCTGCAGGGCCGTCATCCGGAGCTGCGCCAGCAGCTGGTGGAGGTGCCGGGCGTCGGTCACAACGGCGATGCCCTTTTCACCTCGCCCGAGGGTCGTCGGGCGCTGTTCGGCGCTGGCGGCTAGCGCTCAACCTTCCAGGGTTTCGGGCTTGCCCAGCAGCTCCTGTACCCGGTCGACCAGGACCTCCAGGGTGAAGGGCTTGCCCAGCACGGCCATCCGCTCGCCGACCAGGGGCACGGGTGGCGCGTTGCCCGCCGCATAACCGGTGATGAAGAGGATCGGCAACTGCGGTCTGAGAGTACGGGTCGCGTTGGCCAGCAAGCGGCCGTTAAGCCCCGGCAGCCCGACATCGGTGATCAATAGGTCGAAGCCTTCGCCTTCGCGCAGCGCTGCCAGGGCCGCTTCGGCATCGACGGCGTCGCGATACCGCCAGCCCAGTTCGACGAACAGCTGCACCAGCAACGCGCGGATGACCGCGTCGTCTTCCACCAGCAGCACCCGGACGCTGGGTAGCGCACGGTCGGTCGTGGCGCTGGAGAGCGCAAGCGGCGCGCGGATCGGCGGGGCCGGATGACGCGGCAGCAGCAGGCTCACCCGGCAGCCCTGTCCTGGCGCACTGGTCACGCTCACCTGGCCCCGGGACTGGCGGACGAAGCCATAGATCATGGACAGCCCCAGGCCCGAGCCCTGGCCCACCGGCTTGGTGGTGAAGAAGGGCTCGAAGACTCGTTCCAGCACCTCCGGCGCCATGCCCACGCCATCGTCGTCGACCTCGATCAGCAGATAGTCGCCTGCTGGCAGCGCCGGGTTGGCATCAGGTTGCACCCAGTTGCGCGCACCTATGGTCAGGGTGCCCCCCGCCGGCATGGCATCGCGGCTGTTGATGGCCAGATTGAGCAGGGCGTTTTCCAGCTGGTGCGGATCGGCGTCGACCGGCCAGAGCCCGGCGTCCAGCTCGAGCTGGCAGCGGATCTGCGGCCCCAGGCTGTGCCGCAACAACTCCTGGAAGTCGCCGATCAGCCGGGCAACGTCGACCGCCTGGGGATTGAGCGTCTGGCGCCGGGAAAAGGCCAGCAGCCGATGGGTGAGACTGGCACCCCGCCCTACCGACTGGGTGGCGGTGTCGAGCAGGTTGCCGACCCCGGCCAGGACCTCCGGCGCCAGGCGGCGGCGCAGGAGATCCAGGCTGGCCTGGATGCCGGCCAGTAAGTTGTTGAAGTCATGGGCGATGCCGCCGGTGAGCTGCCCCACGGCTTCCATCTTCTGCGCCTGGCGCAGTAGCTCCTCGGCCTGGGCGCGATTCTGCATCTCTTCGCGCAGCTGGCGATTGGTCTCTTCCAGCTCGGCGGTACGCGCCTGCACCTGGACCTCCAGGGTGGCGCGCTCGCGGCGCAAAGCCTCCTCGGCCTCGCGACGGTCATCGATGTCTTCGCTGGTGCCGTACCAGCGGATCACGGCGCCCGCCGCATCGCGGCGCGGATAGGCACGGGTACGCAGCCAGCAATGGCTGCCATCCGCCACCCGCACCCGGTGTTCGCGGTCGTAGGCCTGACCGGCGCTGCACGCCACGTCCCAGGCCTGCCGGGTCGCCTGGCGATCGTCCGGATGCACCACCGTCCAAAAGCTATCGGCTTCCAGCATCGGCTGGCCGGTCAGCTGCTGCCAGCGCGGCGAAAAGACCATGTGCTGACCGCTGGGATCGCAGGTCCAGGTGTACTGGGGATTGAGTTCCACCAGGTGCCGATAGTGGTCTTCGCTCTCGCGCAGCTGCAGATCCGCCTGTTGGCGCTCGATGGCCAGGGCGGCGGTCTCGGTGACCAGGCGGAAGGCGTCGCGCTCGGCGGCCAGCGGGCGCCGCGGCTCGAGGAAATAGTTGGCGAAGGTGCCCAGCAACCGACCGTCCAGGGCCAACAGCGGCATCGACCAGCAGGCCCGCAGGCCATAGCGCAGCGCCAGGTCGCGCGCGCCGGCCCACAGCGGATCGCCGGCGATGTCCTCGACATAGACGGCTTCGCGGCGGTAGGCGGCGGTGCCACAGGAACCCGCCAGCGGGCCGATCTCCAGCCGCCCGAGATCGCGGCTGTAGGCGCCCGGCAGACTCGGCGCGATGCCGTCCTGCAGATAACGGCCATCCTCGCTGAGCAACAGGATGCAGGCGTGCAGGCGGACCTGGGCCAGGACCTCCACCCGTTGCAGCAGCGTGTGCAGCACCTGGGTCAGGGGCAGGCCGGTGGCAAGGCTTTCCAGCGTCTGACGCTCGTACTGGCGCAGATCGCCGGAGGCTGGCTGATCGCTCGAAGGCGTGTGGAGGCTCATACGGCTGGCCCGACCTGAATCCGAAGCCGGCATCTTAGCCAGCGGCCAGGCAAACAACAGACTATTTACGCCTAACGGACAAATTTCCAGCGTCAGAGCGCCGCCAGGATCTCCGCACAGGTCTCGAAGCGCTGGTCACGCGCCGCGGGCCAGGGATCGCCGGGCTGATTGACCTGCAAGGTGCGACACCCCACCGCCCGCCCACACTCCAGGTCGTAGCGGTGATCACCGACCATCACCAGGCTGGCGGGCGCCACCCGCCAGCGTTCGGCCAGCCGCAGCAGACCACCCGGATCGGGTTTGGGCGCCGCTTCGTCGCGGCCCAGTACGGCAGGCGGATCGAAGCAGTCCTCCAGGCCAATGGCGGCCAGGGTCAGCAGTGCCAGGTCGCGAGCATTGCGGGTCAGGATGCCCAGGTGGCAGCCGCGCTCATGCAGCGCGCGCACCAGCTCCACCGCGCCCGGCGCCGGGCGGGCGGCCACCGCCAGTTCACGCTCGTGCTCGAACAGCCAGGCGTGCTTGGCCTCGCGCTCGGTGGCGGGCAGCTCGGCCAGGTGGTGGAGGATGTCGGCCTGCTCGGGAATGCCCAGGTGCCGGCGAATGGCGGCGAAGTCGTGTACCGCCAGGGTCAGGGTGCCGTCCATATCGAACACCCAGTGGCTGAGGTGGCGCAGCGTCATGCAGAGATCCTTTGGCGAGGGTGACCTTCGGGCACTCCGGGGGAACCCCCGTCACCCGTGATCCGTCTGGTGGAGACAACCTTCTGCAGGAGTCTACCCATGACGACGACCGTTCGGGCGCTACTTTTCGATGTCTTCGGCACCGTGGTGGATTGGCGCGGCAGTCTGGTCACCGGTCTGCAGGGACTGTCCGCCAAGCACGGCGTCCAGGGCGACTGGGAGCGGCTGGCCGATGCCTGGCGCGCCGAAGCCTATGAGGCCATCCTGCCGCAGATCGCCGCCCGCAGCCTGCCCTGGTTGCCCCTCGACGAGGTCCATCGTCTGGCGTTGGACGAATTGCTGCCACGCCACGGCCTGGTCGGCCTGACCACCGCCGAGGTGGCCTGGATCAATCGCCTCTGGCACCAGCTGACGCCCTGGCCCGATGCCGTACCGGGTCTCACGCGGCTGCGCCAGGGTTATCCGGTCTGCGCCCTGTCCAATGGCAATGTCAGCCTGCTGCTGGACATGGCCCGCCACGCCGGGCTGCCCTGGGACATGCTGTTCGGCGCCGATCTTTTCAAGCGCTACAAACCGGCCGCGGAGGTCTACCTGGGCGCCTGCGCCCTGCTCGACCTGCAACCGGAACAGGTGATGCTCTGCGCCGCCCACAACGGCGACCTGCAGGCGGCCAAGGAGCTGGGCCTGGCCACCGCCTTCATCCAGCGCCCATGGGAAAAGGGCCCAGCCGGTGGCGAGGTGTCCAGCGGCGGCTGGGATCTAGAGGCGAGCGACTTGCAGGACCTCGCCGACCAGTTGGGCATGGCGGCCATCGAGCGAGATCCGGCGGAGCCCGAGCCCGGCGATTGAGCGCGGCCCGGGCGCTTCGGTATCCTGCCGGATACCTTTCGCCAGGGCATCGCCATGGGTTTTCTCGACAAGCTGCGCAAGAAACGTGAACGCCAGGCGCTGGCCGCCCTGCCCCGCCTGCACCAGCGCACGGCGCGCCTGCGCCGCGAGCTGCCCGACTACGAGATCGGTGCCGGCACCTACGGCGCGCCCAGGGTGTTCGATCTCAAGGAAGGCGCCACCCTGCGCCTGGGACGCTACACCTCCATCGCCGAGGGCGTGCGCATCCTGCTCGGCGGCCTCCACCGGCTGGACTGGGTGACCACCTACCCCTTCCCTGCCTTCGTCGACGATCTGGCCCATATCACCGACTACGGCGGTACGCGCGGCGACGTGGTGATCGGCAGCGACTGCTGGATCTGCACCGATGCGCTGATCCTCTCCGGCGTCACCATCGGCCATGGCGCCGTGGTCGCCGCCGGCGCCGTGGTCACCCGCGACGTACCGCCCTATGCGGTGGTGGGCGGCAATCCGGCGCGCTTCATCCGCTGGCGCTTTCCCGAAGCCACCTGCCAGGCGCTGCTCGACATCGCCTGGTGGGACTGGCCCGAAGCGGAGATCCTGGCTGCCGGCGAACACCTGTGCAGTGCCGATATCGAGGGCTTCATCGCCTACGCGCGGGCGCGCCATCCGGCGCCCTGAAGCCGTCACCTGGAACTCGGAACCGCTCCCAGGGTTCACCTTCATTAGTCACTCCGTTGAAGGTTCTCCATGGAAGCGCTCGATCTGTTGCAATGGCCGGCCATGGCCATCACCCTGCTCGCCGCCTGGCTGGTAGCCTCTCAGCGTCAGGGCCGGCGCAACCTGGGCTTCTGGGTGTTCCTGCTCAGCAACGGCCTGTGGATCGCCTGGGGCCTGCAGGCCGAGGCCTATGCCCTGATCGTGCTGCAGCTGGGCCTGGCGGCGATGAATCTGCGCGGGGTGCGCCGCAACGCCAGCGAAGCGCCGGCTGCTGCGGTCGCGGAGGCCTCGGGCAGGGCATAATGCCCGGCCCTGCGTCAGACGGCCCCCGCCCATGCAGTACAGCGTCACCCCCATCGGCCACGTCCGCTCCTGCTTCAAGGAGAAATTCGCCATTCCCCGGCAACCCGCGCTGGCCCCGGCCGCCCGTGGCGTGCTGGAGCTGCTGCCGCCCTTCGACCGGCCCGAAGCGGTCGCGGGCCTGGAAGGCGTCAGCCATGTCTGGCTGCTGTTCCTGTTCCACCAGGCGCTGGAAAGCCAGCCGCGGCTGCGGGTGCGGCCACCCCGCCTGGGCGGCAATCGCTACCTGGGCGTCTTCGCCACCCGCGCCACCCACAGACCCAATGGCATCGGCCAGTCGGTGGTGCGCCTCGACGGCCTGGAACCGGGACGGCTGCTGCTCTCGGGGATCGATCTGCTCGACGGCACCCCGGTACTGGACATCAAGCCCTATGTGCCCTATGCCGACAGCCCCCCGGGCGCCCACAACGCCATCGCCGAGGCGCCCCCGCCGGCCCTCGCGGTCAGTTGGGCGGACGCGGCGCGGGTCCAGGCCGAGGCCCATGGCCAGCGCCTGGGCGAGCCCCTGGCCGAACTGATCGAGCAGTGCCTGGCCCAGGATCCACGCCCGGCCTACCAGACGCCGACGCCCGAGCGGCGCTACGGGGTGCGGCTGTGGGATGTGGAGGTGCACTGGCACTATCCAACCGCGACCTCCATCCAGGTGCTGGACGTCACCGCCGCGGTCTGACACGGCCCCGTTTGCATTCCGGCGCCCGCGCCCCCAACAATGACAGTGCCGGATCGCATGAAGTGGTCCGCACCCGGCTACGGCCGCCGTTCGGCCGTATCACCGATAGGGAAGCATCTATGGCTCCAAGCAGACAGGTCATCAACGCTCAGGTCAGCCCCAAGGGCAGCCTGGAGACCCTTTCCCAGCGCGAGGTCCAGCAACTCAGCGCCGCCGGCTCGGGCAACCTCTACCAGCTCTTTCGCCAGTGCGCCCTGGCCATCCTCAATACCGGCGCCCACAGCGACAACGCCAAGACCATTCTCGAGGCCTACCAGGACTTCGAGATCCGCATCCATCAGCAGGACCGCGGCGTGCGCCTGGAACTGGTCAACGCCCCGGCCGATGCCTTCGTCGACGGCGAGATGATCGCCAGCACCCGCGAGATGCTGTTCAGCGCCCTGCGCGACATCGTCTACACCGAGAGCGAGCAGAGCAGCCTGCGCATCGATCTGGAGAGCTCCGAGGGCATCACCGACTACGTCTTCCACCTCCTGCGCAATGCCCGCACCCTGCGCGCCGGCGTGGAGCCGAAGATGGTGGTCTGCTGGGGCGGTCACTCCATCAGCACCGAGGAATACAAGTACACCAAGAAGGTCGGCCACGAACTCGGCCTGCGCAACCTGGACATCTGCACCGGCTGCGGTCCGGGCGTGATGAAGGGCCCGATGAAGGGCGCCACCATCGCCCACGCCAAGCAGCGCCTCCAGGGCGGTCGCTACCTGGGCCTCACCGAGCCGGGCATCATCGCCGCCGAGGCACCCAATCCCATCGTCAACGAACTGGTGATCCTGCCCGACATCGAGAAGCGCCTGGAAGCCTTCGTCCGCGTCGGTCACGGTATCATCATCTTCCCGGGCGGCGCCGGCACGGCAGAGGAATTCCTCTATCTGCTGGGCATTCTCATGCATCCGGACAACAGGGACATTCCCTTCCCGGTGGTGCTCACCGGACCGCAGAGCGCCGCGCCCTATCTGGAGCAATTGCACGCCTTCATCGGCGCGACCCTGGGCGAAGCCGCACAACGCCACTACCAGATCGTGGTCAACGATCCGGTCGAGGTGGCCCGGCAGATGGCCCAGGGCCTCAAGGCGGTCAAGCAATTCCGCCGCGACCGCCACGATGCCTTCCACTTCAACTGGCTGCTGCGCATCGAAGAAGGCTTCCAGCGGCCCTTCGATCCCACCCACGAGAACATGGCCGCGCTGCAGCTGACCCATGCCGTGCCGCCCCATGAACTGGCCGCCAACCTGCGCCGCGCCTTTTCCGGCATCGTCGCTGGCAACGTCAAGGCCAAGGGCATTCAGCTGATCGAGGAACGCGGGCCCTACGAGATCCATGGCGATCCCGACATCATGCGGCCACTGGATCGGCTGCTACAGGCCTTCGTCGAGCAGCACCGCATGAAGCTACCCGGCGGCGCGGCCTACGAGCCCTGCTACCGCGTGGTGAGCTGATCCGTTCGACCGGCCGTTCTGGCCGGTCTTCCCTCTCATGGGACCGTTCATCCCTCCTCCTATCGACGAACGGTCGCATTACTGGCGATATGCTATCGATAAGTCGCTAGCCAGCTATCTAGAGCGCTTCTTCTGGCGATTTTCCGCTGCGTTTCCAGATGCGCTCGTCTGAGGAAAAAATCTCGCGCACTAACTGTCGAGGCGCCTGCTAAAGCCCCTCTTCACCACGCCGATAGGGCAAGGCAAGCTAAACTCAACGCGCAGGCTGCCGCTGTGAAATCCCCCGGACCGGAGATCCCGCCGGGCCGTCTTCACCCAGTCGCGCCAGACTTCCTGCCGAGGCCATGGAATGAACAACTGGCTGGGACTCGACTTTCTCGTCGCTCCTCTCGACCACACCCAGATCCACCTTCACGGTCAGCACGACGGCTGGCTGGTCGCCCTCGCCTATCTGGTCGCGGTCAGTGCCTGCTACGTGACCCTGGTATTCGCCGAGCGCATCGGCCAGACCCGCACCCTGGCGCGGCGGCGGGCCTGGAGTCTGATGGGCGCCCTTAGCTTCGGCTTCGGCGTCTGGGGCATGCACTTCATCGCCATGCTCGCCTTCACCGTGCCCACCCGGGTGCACTACGACCTCTTCATCACCATCGCCTCGCTGCTGATCGTGGTGCTGGCCGGACTCATGGCCATGCCCGCCCTCAGCCAGCCCGACCTCACCCTGGGGCAGCGACTCAAAGCCGGTACGGTACTGAGCGTGGGCATCGTGCTCATGCACTACACCGGCATGGCGGCGGTGCATACCGAGGCCGTGGTGCTCTATCGACCACTGCCCTTCCTGCTGTCGATCGGCATCGCCGTAGGGGCCAGCTTCGCCGCGCTGCAACTGATTCAGATCTTCCGTCGCCACTACACCGGCATCTATCGCTGGCTGCGCATGGCCACCGCCTTGGTGATGGGACTGGCCATCGCCGCCATGCACTTCACCGGCATGTGGTCCATGGTGCTGATCGCACCGGCCCAGACCGAAAGCACCCTGCAAGGCGCCAGCAATTCCTGGCAGCTGGGGGTGGGCATCGCCATCATCGCCCTGCTGCTGGGGGTGGGCGGCCTGGGCGCGGCCTGGGCGGATCGCCAGCTGCAGCGCAAGGAAAACGACCTGGAGCGGGTCAACTCCCTGGTTGGCCAGCTCGACGAGGCCCGCGCCTCGCTGCAGCAGGCGGCGCACTACGACCCCCTCACCGACCTGCACAATCGCCGCGCCTTCAACCAGGCCTTCGCCGAGATCCTCGAACGCCACGCCCAGCAGGGGCGCAACCTGGGAGTGATGTTTCTCGACATCGATCACTTCAAGCGCATCAACGACAGCCTCGGCCACGATGCCGGCGACCAGCTGCTGGTGGCCATGGCCAAGATCATTCGCGACGCGGTACGCGAAGGCGATCTGGTGGCGCGCTTCGGCGGTGACGAATTCTGCATCCTGGCCAGCCTCGCCGGGCCCGAAGAGGCCAGGCAGCTGGCCCAGCGCATCCTGGAACGCCTGCGCAACCCCGTCACCATCGGCAACCGCACCCTGGTGATGACCACCAGCATCGGCATCAGTCTCTATCCCCGCGACGGCGGCTGCTGCGAGGAATTGCTCAAGAGCGCGGATCTCGCGCTCTATCTGTCCAAGGGTAATGGCCGCAACACTTACAGCTTCTTCGACGAGACCCTGCGCGAGAAGATCTCGCTGCAACTGGAGCTGGAAGCCGAACTGCGCGAAGCCCTGGTCGAGGAACGCGGGCTGCAGCTCTACTATCAGCCGATCCTGGATGTCGCCAGCGGCCAGCTGGACAAGGCCGAAGCCCTGATCCGCTGGGATCACCCCCGCCTCGGCATGCTGGCGCCGAACTGCTTTCTCGGCGTGGCAGAGGCCAATGGCTTCATCGAGGACCTGGACGCCTGGGTGCTCAGACGTGCCTGCCAGGACCTCGCCGAGCTGACCGCCGCCGGTCTCACGGAGTTGCGCCTAGCGGTCAACTGCTCGGCCTTGAGCCTGAGCAATGACGCCCTGCCCGGACAGATCGCCTGGCGGCTGGACGACCATCGGCTGTCGCCGCGGCGCCTGGAACTGGAGGTGACCGAGAACGCCCTGGTCAAGAACGTGCAGCCTACCGCCGAATTGCTGCAGCGCATCCGCGACCTGGGCGTGACGGTGTCCATCGACGACTTCGGCACCGGCTATTCGTCGCTGGCCTATCTCAAGCGCCTGCCGATCGACACCGTGAAGATCGACCGCTCCTTCGTCACCGGGTTGGCCGAGGGCAATGCCGACCACCAGATCGTTCAGGCCATCATCGGCATGGCCCGGCCGCTGAAGCTCAAGGTCACCGCCGAGGGCGTTGAGCACCTGGAGCAGCTGCGCCTGCTCTGCGCCCTGGGCTGCGACTTCATTCAGGGCTACCACATCAGCCGCCCGGTCCCCCTGGCCCAGGTGCCCGAGGTGATCGCCCGCTATGCCAGCGGGGTCTGTCCGCTGCAGGCCCAGGCGGAAGCGGACGCCGACGCCCTGGCCCTGGCCAAGGCGCTCGGCTAGCCGCGCCGATAGCGCAGCCAGACGCTGCCGTCGTTCTGGGCTTCGGCCGCGTCCAGTTTGAGGTACAGCGGCTGCTGCCAGACCCGCTCGGCGATCTCGAAGGAGGCCGGATGGGCACCGCGGCCATCCACCAGCGGGATGATCAGCACACTGATCTCATCCACCAGGCCGGCGGCGACAAAGGAGCCGCTGACGTGGGGACCGCCCTCCACCACCAGGCGCTCGATGCCCAGCTCGGCATTGAGCAATTCCAGCACCGCCGCCAGATCCAGTTCGTCCTTGCCGCCAAAGACATAGGAGGCGCCGATGTTCTGCAGGTGCGTCAGGTAGTCGTCGCTGACGCCTTCGGTCAGCACCGCCACCACGTGGGAATCCAGCGCCTCGTTCTTTTTCCAGGCGACCTTGCCCTGGGGATCGATGGCGATGGCGTACTTGCTGGCGTCACGCTTGGCGAAATGGTGAGTACGCGGGATGGGCGCCTGGGCGACGCCGGTGGGATAACCCTCGCCGTGGGCGATCTCTTCCATCGTCACCCGGCCACAGGCCCAGGCGTCGAATTCAAAGCGCTCGGCCAGGCGCTCGTAGGTGGCATCGGCCTGCTTCTTGACGGCGCGGTCCCAGCCATCGGTGAGGGCGTGACCGTCGACCGACGACATCATATGGCAGATCACATAGGGCTTCATGGGGACTCCCGGCAATGGCGTGTCGCCATGACACGCCTTGCAGCAACCGACCGGCCCGGCGCCGGGGGAGTTCAGCCCGCCGGGTCGTGGAAACGAAAAACCCGCCGGAGGGCGGGTTTTCGGGAAGCCGGATCGCGTTACTTCTCGACGAAGGCACGCTCGATCAGGTAATCGCCCGGATCGCCCATGCGCGGCGAGATGGTCAGACCGAATTCGTTCAGCACGGCGCTGGTCTCGTCCAGCATGCTCGGGCTACCGCAAATCATGGCGCGGTCGTCCTGCGGATTGATCGGCGGCAGGCCGATGTCCGCGAACAGCTTGCCGCTGCGCATCAGGTCGGTCTGACGACCCTGGTTGCGGAATTCCTCGCGGGTGACCAGGGGGTAGTAGATCAGCTTCTCGCGGACCAGATCGCCGATGAACTCGTGCTCCGGCAGGGTCTTGGTGATGAAGTCGGCATAGGCCAGCTCGTTCACGTAGCGCACGCCGTGGACCAGGATCACCTTCTCGAAGCGCTCGTAGGTCTCCGGATCCTGGATGGTGCTCAGGAAGGGCGCCATGCCGGTGCCGGTGCTCAGCAGATAGAGGTGCTTGGCGGGCTTCAAGTCACTGAGGATCAGGGTGCCGGTGGGCTTGCGGCTGACCATCAGGTTGTCGCCTTCCTTGAGGTGCTGCAGGCGCGAGGTCAGGGGGCCGTCCGGCACCTTGATGCTGAAGAACTCCAGGTGCTCTTCGTAGTTGGGGCTGGCGATGCTGTAGGCGCGCATCAGCGGACGACCGCCCTCGGTTTCCAGACCGATCATCACGAACTGACCGTTCTCGAAACGCAGGCCCGCATTGCGGGTGGTCTTGAAGCTGAACAGGGTGTCGTTCCAGTGATGAACGCTCAGGACGCGCTCGGTGTACAGGTTGCTCATCGATGACTCCAGGAAAAATCGGTACAGCCCGGGGCTGGATAGAAATTGCGCGACAGTTTATAGAGGGGGAAAATATCCGTGAAATGAATAATTCGAATATAGGTTATCCAAAAGGCAGATATGAGATTCACGTTGCGTCAACTCGAGGTCTTCGTCGCCGTGGCCCGCCAGGAAAGCGTTTCCCGCGCGGCCGAGGCGCTCAGTCTGTCGCAGTCGGCCACCAGTACCGCCCTGGGCGAACTGGAACGGCAATTCGACTGCCGGGTGTTCGACCGCGCCGGCAAGCGTTTGACGCTCAACGCCCTGGGCCGTCAGCTGCTGCCCAAGGCGGTGGCCCTGCTCGACCGCAGCGCCGAGGTGGAAAACCTGCTGCGCGGCAAGACCGGCTTCGGCTCCCTGGAGGTCGGCGCGACCCTCACCATCGGCAACTACCTGGCCACCCTGCTGCTGGGCGACTTCATGCAGCGCCATCCCGATTGCCGGGTGCGGCTGCACGTGCACAACACCGCCAGCGTGGTGCAGCGCATCGCCAACCATGACATCGACCTCGGTCTGATCGAAGGCGACTGCCAGCATCCGGATCTGGAGGTGCAGCCCTGGATCGAAGACGAATTGGTGGTGTTCTGCGCGCCTGGACACGCCCTGGCCGGGAAGCAGGCCACCCAGGCCGAGCTGGAAGCCCAGGCCTGGATCCTCCGTGAACAGGGCTCCGGCACCCGCCTGACCTTCGACCAGGCCATGCGGCATCACGCCCAGCCGCTGGACGTGCGCCTGGAGCTGGAGCACACCGAGGCCATCCTGCGGGCGGTGGAGTCGGGGCTGGGTATCGGTTGCCTGTCGCGGTTGGCGCTAAGAGACGCCTTCGCCCGCGGCACCCTGGTGCCCATCGCGACGCCGACCCTGGATCTGCGTCGCCAGTTCTGCTTCATCTGGCACAAGCAGAAGTACCAGACCGGGGCCATGGTCGAATTCCTCGACCTCTGCCGCCAGCTCACCCAGGGCCTGAGCCGCAGCGATCAGATCGACACCGCGCGGCCCCGATCCCACTGATCACTGGCCCTGGTAGATCCGCCGATTCTCCAGCTCCCGCTGCTCGTGGCGGCGGTGGGCGCGCAGCGCCAACAGGGCCAGGATGCCGATGATCAGGCGATAGCCCTGGGAATAGAGATCCAGCTCGGCGGTGGCCGATTCGCCCAGCACGCCGCTGATCAGCCGTACCACGAACAGCGTCAGCTGCACGAAGGCCACCAGCAGCAGGCCGGCCGACAGCCATTCCGCCCGGCGAAAGGCCAGCACGGCGAACAGCGCCAGGGCGAACTGCATGCCGCCATACCAGACCCGCGCCTCGGCCACCGACGCCGAATCCATCAGCACCATGCCGCGGGCATTGGCCATCTCGTAGGGGTAGAACCAGTGCGCCAGGGCGAGTCCAAACCAGACCAGGGCCTGCAGACCCAACACCAGACGTGCGAAGCGAAGCTCGGACATTCCCCGTTTCTCCTTGGGGCCAGAGATGGATGACAGCCGCTCCAGTGTAGCCAGCCAAACGACCTGGCGCAGGTAGCGATCCGCACTGCCGATGCAGACCGCCGCAGGCGGGTTAGGGTTCGCCGGAAGGGCTGGGGTAAGCTGCAGAGACCTTTCGTTTTCGGCTCGGATCGCGAGCCCGCTGCCCAGGTGACCGCCATGCCCGCCACCCTGCCCGCCCAGCCGCCGCTGGTGCTGTCCATCCAGTCCCATGTCGCCTATGGCCACGTCGGCAACGCCGCCGCCACCCTGCCGCTGCAACTGCTCGGCCTGCAGCCGGTGGTGGTCAACACGGTGCAGTTCTCCAATCACACCGGCTACGGCGAATTCAAGGGCCAGGTCTTTCCGCCCGAACACATCCACGACGTGCTCGACGGCCTGCGCGCCCGCGGCGTGCTGGAGCGCTGCGTGGCGGTGCTCTCCGGCTACCTGGGCGACGCCGCCATCGGCGAGGTGATCCTTGGCGTGGTCCAGGAGATCCGTCGCCAGCGCAGCGATCTGCACTACCTCTGCGATCCGGTGATGGGCGATGTCGGTCGCGGCATCTTCGTGCGTCCGGGCATCCCCGACTTCCTGCGCCGCCGCGCCATCGAACAGGCCAGCCTGATCACCCCCAACCAGTACGAATTCGAATTGCTGCACGGGCAGCCGCTGGCGGATACCGCCGACGCCGTGAGCGCCGCCCGCCTGCTGCTGGGGCGCCCGGGCCAACCAGGGCCGGCGACCATCGTCATCACCAGCCTACGCACCCCGGACCTGCCCGCCGACGTCCTCAGTACCCTGGTGGTGGAAAGCCAGGATGCCTGGCTGGTGCAGACGCCCTACCTGGACCTGCAACCGCTGCCCAATGGCATGGGCGATGTCTTCTCGGCGGTGCTGCTCGGCCAGTTGCTGAACGGCCAGTCGACCCCCGCGGCAGCCTCCCACGCGGTCAGTGCCCTCTACGCCCTGGTCGCCCGCACCGGCGCCGGTAGCCGTGACCTGCCCCTGATCGCCGCCCGCGAGCAGATCGTGCGACCAGGCGAGCTGTTCGAGGCGCAACGGCTTTCGTAGGTTGGGCTGAGCGTTAGCGAAGCCCAAGGGCGTCACGTTCGAGCCTGCCTGTTGGGCTTCGACGATGGAGCCGTCTCAGCCCAACCTACGGGCCAGGGTTCAAGGTGCAGCGGTTTGCGTAGGTTGGGTTGAGCATCAGCGAAGCCCAACGGTGCCTATTACGAGTCTGCCTGTTGGGCTTCGACGATGGAGCCGTCTCAGCCCAACCTACGGGCCAGGGTTCGAGGCACAGCGGCTCGCGTAGGTTGGGTTGAGCGTCAGCGAAGCACAACGGTGCCAGGCTCGACCTTGCTCTGTTGGGCTTCGACGGAAGAGCCGTCTCAGCCAACCTACGGGTGTCCCCTTCCTGCACCATACCGCCCCCTCTCCCCCTGGGAGAGGGTTGGGGTGAGGGATGCCCACCCGCGAAGCCCTCACGACGACTGCATATGCCGCTCGCGCTGCTCCTGGCGTTCCTTGGCTTCCACGCTGAGGGTGGCGGTGGGTCTCAGCAGCAATCGCGCCAGGCCGATGGGTTCGCCGGTTTCCTCGCACCACCCATACTCATCACGGGCCAGACGCTCCAGGGCCTCGTCGATCTTGTCCAGCAGCTTCTTCTCTCGTTCCAGCTGGCGCAGTTGCCATTGCCGCTGCTGCTCGGCGTTACCGACATCGGCGGGATCGCCATGGGCGTCCATGCTGCGCAGATCCTCCACCTGCTCGTCGATCAGCCGCTGCAGCTCGCCACGCTGACCGAGCAGCAACTGGCGGAAGAAATCACGCTGGGCCTCGTTCATATAGGCCGATTCGGGTTGGGCCAAGAGTTCTTCAGGGGTCATGCGACAGCGCTCCTCAGCACAAACGTTATATTATAACACTAAGAGAGCCCTCTAGCTTGGGCCTTGTACCTCACGACGCCATCACAAAAATTCCGTAGTGCCTCAGCCAAAACCACTACACAAGGGCAAAAGCCTGTGAGAAAGTAGCTTCACAACCTGTATGACAACCTTACAACCACAACAGCAGGTCTCCATGTTCGCCAAGGTCCCCGCCAATGTCCTGAGCGATAATGTCGCTCAGCAACTGCTGGACAAGATCGAAGCCGGTGTCTTCGCCCCCGGCAGCAAGATCCCCAGCGAAGCCCTGCTCTCCGAAGCCTTCGGCGTCAGCCGTACTGTAGTGCGCGAAGCCATTTCGCGGCTGAAGAACGAAGGGGTGCTGCAGCCCCAGCAAGGGCGCGGCATCTTCGTCACCACCCACGCCAGCATCCGTCCGCTGCGCATCGACGCCGACGAAGCCAGCCTGCCCGGCAGCGTCTTCCACCTGCTGGCCCTGCGCCGCGCCGTCGAGGCGGAAATCGCCTCCGAGGCCGCCATCAACCGCAGCGAAGCCGATCTGGTGGCCATCGACGAGGCCCTCGCGGCCATCGACGAAGACGTCGCCGACGGCCATGACGGAGTACGCGCCGACGTGGCCTTCCATCGCACCATCGCCCAGGCCGCCGGCAACCCCTACTTCATCAAGACCCTGGAATTCGTCAGCCAGTACCTGGAGACGGCCACGCGCATCACCCGCACCAACGAGGCGCGGCGCGAGGATTTCTCCCGTCAGGTGCACGAAGAACACCAGGCCATCGTCGCCGCCATCCGCCTCGGCGATCCCCTGGCCGCCGCCAACGCCGCCCGCCAGCACATCTACAACGCCGCCCGCCGCCTGCGGCAGGCCGGCTTCGCCTGACCTTTTTTACGGAGAACAACAAGATGCAAGACAACGTCGGTGTCATCGGCCTCGGGGCCATGGGTCTGGGCGTCGCCCGTTCGCTGCTGCGCGCGGGTTTCGCCGTGCATGCTTGTGACGTGCGCGCCAGCGTGCTGGAAAGCTTCGCCAGTGAAGGCGGCGTGGCCTGCACCTCGCCTGCGGCCCTGGCCGACAGCTGCGACATCCTGATCACCGTGGTGGTCAATGCCGAGCAGACCGAGGCGGTGCTGTTCGGTGAAGGCGGCGCCGCCTCTGCCCTGCGGCCGGGCAGCCTGGTGATCGCCTGCGCCACCGTGGCTCCGGCCTACGCCGTCGAGCTGGGCGAGCGCCTGGCCCAGCGCGGCATCCTGTTCTTAGACGCCCCGCTCTCCGGTGGCGCGGCCAAGGCCGCCAGCGGCGAGATGACCATGATGACCTCCGGCACCGCGGAGGCCTATGCCAAGGGCGAGGCGGTCCTGGCCGCCATGGCCGGCAAGGTCTATCGCCTGGGCGATGCGCCCGGCCAGGGCTCCAAGGTCAAGATCATCAACCAGCTGCTGGCCGGGGTGCACATCGCCGCCTCCGCCGAGGCCATGGCCCTGGGCCTGCGCGAAGGCGTCGATCCGGACGCCCTCTACGAGGTCATCACCCACAGCGCCGGCAATTCCTGGATGTTCGAGAATCGCGTGCCGCACATCCTCAAGGCCGACTACACCCCGCTGTCCGCCGTGGACATCTTCGTCAAGGACCTGGGCCTGGTGCTGGATACCGCGCGCACCTCGAAATTCCCGCTGCCGCTGTCGGCCACCGCCCACCAGATGTTCATGCAGGCCTCCACCGCAGGCTTCGGTCGTGAAGACGACTCGGCGGTAATCAAGATCTTCCCGGGCATCGAGTTGCCCAAGGCCGCGGAGTGACACCCATGAGCCAGACCGAGACCCGCCCGCTGCTGGGCTGCATCGCCGACGACTTCACCGGCGCCACCGATCTCGCCAACATGCTGGTGCGTGGCGGCATGCGCACCGTGCAGGTGATCGGCGTGCCCGCGGCCGATGCCGAACTGGACGCCGCCGACGCCGTGGTAGTGGCGCTGAAATCCCGCACCACGCCGGCCGCCGAGGCGGTGAGCGAATCCCTGGCCGCCCTTGCCTGGCTGCGCCAGCGTGGCTGCCGGCAATTCTTCTTCAAGTATTGCTCGACCTTCGACTCCACCGCGGAAGGCAACATCGGCCCGGTGGCCGAGGCGCTGCAAGAGGCGCTGGACTGCGACTTCACCCTGGCCTGCCCGGCCTTCCCGGAGACCGGGCGTACCCTGTTCCGCGCTCACCTGTTCGTGCAGGACCAGCTGCTCAGCGAGTCCGGCATGCAGCACCATCCGCTGACGCCCATGGGCGACGCCAACCTGGTGCGGGTGCTGCAGGCGCAGAGCCGCGGCAAGGTAGGGCTGCTGCGCTACGATCAGGTCGCCAAGGGCCCCGAGGCCGTGCGCGCGGCCATCGCCGAACTGCGTACTTCGGGTCATCGCCTGGCCATCGCCGATGCCCTGTCCGACGCCGACCTGCATACCCTGGGCGCGGCCTGTGCCGAGTTGCCCCTGGTCACCGGCGGCTCGGGCATCGCCCAGGGCCTGCCGGAGAATTTCCGCCGCGCTGGCCTGCTCCAGGCGCACGATGCCGCCGCCCTGGCGCTGCCCGCCGGTGGCGAGGCGGTGCTGGCCGGCAGCGCCTCCCAGGCCACCAATGGCCAGGTCGCCGCCTGGCTGGAAGCCGGTCGCCCGGCCCTGCGTCTGGACCCGCTGGCCCTCGCCCAGGGTGACGACAGTATCGACGCCGCCCTCGCCTGGGCGCGTGAGCAGGGCCAGGCCGTGCTCATCTATGCCACCAGTCCCGCCGACGAGGTCAAGGCCTTCCAGCGCGAGCTGGGCGTGGCGCGCGCCGGTGAACTGGTGGAACGCGCCCTCGGCCTGATCGCCCGCGGCCTGTTCGACCAAGGCGTACGCCGTCTGGTGGTGGCCGGTGGCGAGACCTCCGGCGCCGTGGTCCAGGCCCTGGGCGTGCAAAGCCTGCGCATCGGCGCCCAGATCGATCCGGGCGTGCCGGCCACCCTCGGCCAGGTCGCGGGCGAACCCCTGGCCCTGGCGCTCAAGTCCGGCAACTTCGGCAGCCGCGACTTCTTCGCCAAGGCCCTGCGCCAGCTGGCAGGAGAGCAGGCATGAGCGTCGAAGCCCGTCTGCGCGAAGAGATCTGCACCGTCGGCGCCAGCCTCTATGCCCGCGGCTACACCGTGGGCAGCGCCGGCAACATCAGCGCCCGCCTGGAAGACGGCTGGCTGATCACCCCCACCGACGCCTGCCTGGGTCGCCTGGATCCGGCGGCCATCGCCAAGGTCGGCCTGGATGGCGACTGGGTCTCCGGCGACAAGCCATCCAAGACCCTGGCCCTGCATCGCCAGGTCTACGACCGCAATCCCGGCGTGGGCGGCGTGGTGCACACCCACTCCACCCACCTGGTGGCCCTGACCCTGGCCGGGGTCTGGCGCCCGGACGACATCCTGCCGCCGATCACCCCCTACCAGGTGATGAAGGTCGGCCATATCCCGCTGATCCCCTATGCCCGTCCCGGCGCCGCCAGCGTCGCCGAGCAGGTGGCGCAACTGGCCAACCGGGTTCGCGGCGTGATGCTCGAACGCCTCGGCCCGGTGGTCTGGGAGAGCAGCGTGAGCAAGGCCAGCTTCGCCCTGGAGGAGTTGGAAGAAACCGCGCGGCTGTGGCTGCTCAGCGAGCCGCGCCCGGCGCCGCTCGATGCCGCCGCCCTGGCCGAACTGGCGGAGACCTTCGGCACCGTCTGGTGACCTGAAGCCCGCGCTACCGCAACACCCCCACGATGGCCCTCGCCGGCCGTCGCGGGACCGGCTTGCCCTGGAAAAACAACAATAGCGAGGAAAGTGCCATGTCCCACGTCGTCAGCCTCACCTGCCCGGAGTCCCGCTCATGAGTCCGTTGCTGCTGGTCCTCATCGCCGCGGCGGGCATCGCCCTGCTGCTGTTCCTGGTTCTCAAGTACAAATTCCAGCCCTTCGTGGCGCTGATGCTGGTGAGCATCCTGGTGGCCCTGGCCGCTGGCGTGGAACCGTCCAAGCTGGTCGCCACCATCGAAGGCGGCATGGGCAAGATCCTCGGCCACATCGCCATCATCATCGCCCTGGGCGCCATGATCGGCCGCATCATCGAACTCTCCGGCGGCGCCGAGGCCCTGGCCAAGACGCTGATCGAGCGCTTCGGCAACAGACGCACGCCGCTGGCCCTGACCCTGGCCGGCTTCCTGGTCGGCATCCCGGTGTTCTTCGAAGTCGGCGTGATCGTGCTGATGCCGCTGGCCTATGGCATCGCCCGCACCGCGCGCAAGCCGCTGATCGTCTTCGCCCTGCCGATGTGCGCCACCATGCTCACCGTGCACGCCATGCTGCCGCCCCACCCGGGCGCCGTGGCCGCCGCCGGCCAGCTGGGCGCCGACCTGGGTCGGGTGCTGCTGTTCGGCCTGCCGATCACGGCCGTGCTGGCCCTGATCGGCTGGTGGGTGGCCGGGCGCATGACCCGCCGTCACTACCCCATGACCGATGACATCCGCAGCGACGTCTATGGCCCGCAGATCACCGACACCCATCTGCAGCAGTGGGGCCGCGGCCAGGACATGGCCCCTGGCCTGCCCAGCCTCGGCGCCGCCGCGGTCAAGGTCGACGAGACCCCGGCCGGCCTCGCCGCCGGTCTGCCGCCCGCACCAGCCCCCGGCTTCGGCCTGGTGGTGACCCTGATCCTGTTGCCCATCGTGCTGATCCTGCTGGGCACCCTGGCGACCAGTTGGCTGCCCGCCGGCAACCTGCTGCGGGACATCCTCACCGTGGTCGGCGCGCCCCTGGTGGCCCTGCTGATCGACACCCTGCTGTGCGCCTATGTGCTGGGCTTCCGCCGCGGCTGGTCGCGCGAGCAGGTCTCGGACGTCATCGGCTCGGCGCTGCCCGGCGTGGCCATGGTCATTCTCATCGCCGGCGCCGGCGGCGTCTTCGGCAAGGTGCTGGTGGACACCGGCATCGGCGCGGTGGTCTCGGAGCTGCTGCGCGCCACCGGCCTGCCGGTGCTAGCGCTGGGCTTCGTGCTGACCCTGCTGCTGCGCGCGGTCCAGGGTTCCACCACCGTGGCCCTGGTCACCACCGCTGGCATCCTCGGTCCGCTGATCGCTACCCTGGACCTCTCGGCCAACCACATGGCCCTGCTCTGCCTGGCCATGGGCGCCGGTGGTCTGGCCGTGTCGCACATCAACGACGCCGGCTACTGGATCTTCACCAAGCTGGTCGGCCTGAGCGTCGCCGACGGCTTGCGTACCTGGACCGTCCTGACCACCCTGCTGGGGTGTCTGGGCTTCGCCATTACCCTGCTGCTCTGGCCCTTCGTCTGATCTGGGAGACAAGCCATGCCCCGCTTCGCCGCCAACCTCAGCATGCTCTACCCCGAGCATGCCTTCCTCGACCGCTTCGCCGCCGCCGCGGCGGATGGCTTCCAGGCCGTGGAATACCTCTTTCCCTATGAGCACTCCGCCGCCGAGATCAGGACCCGGCTGGATGCCGCCGGCCTGACCCAGGTGCTGTTCAACGCCCCGCCCGGCGACTGGGCCGCCGGCGAACGCGGCCTGGCCGCCCTGCCCGGTCGCGAGGCCGAATGCCGCGCCGGCATCGACCGCGCCCTGGAATACGCCGCCGTGCTGGGCAATCGCCTGGTACACGTGATGGCCGGGCTGCTGCCCACCGGGGTCGACGGCGCCCGCGCCCGCGACACCTACCTGGGCAACCTGGCCCATGCCGCCGAGCAGGCGGCCAAGGCCGGGGTGACGATCCTCATCGAGCCGATCAACCCGCGCGACATGCCCGGCTATTTCCTCAATCGCCAGGACGACGCCCAGGCCATCCGCCAGGCCATAGGCGCCAGCAATCTCAAGGTGCAGTTCGACTGCTACCACTGCCAGATCGTCGAGGGCGACGTCAGCAAGACCTTCGAACGCGACTTCGCCGGCATCGGCCATGTGCAGATCGCCGGCGTGCCCGATCGCCACGAACCGGACCTGGGCGAGTTGCACTATCCCTACCTGTTCGAGCGCTTCGACGCCCTCGGCTACGACGGCTGGATCGGCTGCGAATACCGTCCGCGGGGCGACACCTCGGCCGGGCTGGAGTGGCTGCGCAAACTGAAGGCTTGAAAGCCGTAGGTTGGGCTGAGCACAGCGAAGCCCAACACCTCGCAACGCCGGTCGCGTGCCCTTGTTGGGCTTCGACGAAAGAGCCGTCTCAGCCCAACCTACGATCAGGCACCGTGCCCGGCGAGGCTGGAGTGGCTGCGCCAGTTGCAGGCGTAAACCCGTAGGTTGGGCTGAGCACAGCGAAGCCCAACACCTCGCAACGCCAGTCGCGTGCCCTTGTTGGGCTTCGACGAAAGAGCCGTCTCAACCCAACCTACGTCAGGCACCGTGCCCGGTGCCGATACCTCGGCGAGGCTGGAGTGGCTGCGCCAGTTGCAGGCGTGAACCCGTAGGTTGGGCTGAGCACAGCGAAGCCCAACACCTCGCAACGCCAGTCGCGCGCCCTTGTTGGGCTTCGACGAAAGAGCCGTCTCAACCCAACCTACGTCAGGCACCGTGCCCGGTGCCGATACCTCGGCGAGGTTGGAGTGGCTGCGCCAATTGCAGGCGTGAACCCGTAGGTTGGGCTGAGCACAGCGAAGCCCAACACCTCGCAACGCCAGTCGCGCGCCCTTGTTGGGCTTCGACGAAAGAGCTGTCTCAGCCCGACCTACGGTTGAGCCCTATTCACCGCCATGTACCGATGCCTAGGCGCGGCCGCCGATGCGGCCGCGGGGCAACCGTAGGAGCGGCCCATGGCCGCGATGAAGCTTCCCGTCCCCCTACACCTCCACCACCGCCAACGGCTGCCCCAGCCGCCGCCGGAATTCCTCTAGAAAGGCCGGGGCGAAGGCCCGCGCCGGCCAGTGGTTGAAGATGAAGCCCAGGTCGGAAAAGGCGCAGGGTTGGGGAAAGTCGAATCCGTTGATGTCGTCTTCGTGGTCGCATTCCGGGCAGGCGAAGTTGTCGCTTTCCGCCGGCATCCAGACTTCCAGGTGCTCGAACAGCGCCTCGCCGATCTCGCGACGGCAGGCAGGGCAGCGCGCGCGACCCTCGAAGCCGTCCAGCGGAGTGAAGATGCAGCGCTCGGTGACGATCTCCAGGCCACCATCGGGATAGTCGCGCGGATCGTCCATGCCCGGCGTCAGGTGCAATACCTCGGTCAGTCGCGGTCCCGGCGCATGGCCGCGCCGTCCGCGGCTGGGCAGGCAGGGCGAGGCCTCGGCCCTGACCACACCGCTGGCGGCGAGCCAGCCAAGGATCTCCACGGCGGTACGCTCCACTCGCGGATGGCTGGAAATGCGGGGAGCGAGGATGGTCTGGCGCAGGGTCATGGAACGCGGGTCTCGGCAAAGGGGGCGCGCAGCTTAATCCCCTGCTCGCCCCACGCCCAGAGCTGCTAAGGTGAGGCCGACGAAAGCCACAGAAAGCGCCCCATGTTCAAGGATCCCTTCGCCCGCCTCGGTCTAGACCGCGAGGTGCTCAGCGTCAGCCAGCTCAACAGCCGCGCCCGGGTGCTGCTGGAAGATGTCTTCGCCCAGGTCTGGGTCGAGGGCGAGATCTCCAACCTGGCCAAGCCTGCCTCGGGCCATCTGTACTTCACCCTCAAGGACGGCCAGGCCCAGGTGCGTTGCGCGCTGTTCCGCCAGCACGCCGGTCGGGTACGGCAAGCCCTGCGCGACGGCCTGGCGGTCAAGGTACGCGGCAAGGTCTCGCTGTTCGAGGGCCGCGGCGACTACCAGCTGATCCTCGACAGCGTCGAGCCGGCCGGCGACGGCGCCCTGCGCCTGGCCTTCGAGGCCCTCAAGGAGCGCCTGGCCACCGAAGGGCTGTTCGCCGCCGAGCGCAAGCGCCCGCTGCCCGCTCATCCCCAGCGCATCGGTATCGTCTCCTCGCCCACCGGCGCGGTGATCCGCGACATCGTCAGCGTCTTCAAGAGACGCGCGCCCCAGGTCGAGCTGACGCTGATTCCCACCGCGGTGCAGGGCCGCGAGGCCACCGGCCAGATCGTCCGCGCCCTGCAACTGGCCGACCGCCAGGGCTTCGACGCCCTGATCCTGGCCCGCGGTGGTGGCTCCCTGGAAGACCTCTGGTGCTTCAACGAAGAACCCGTGGCCCGCGCCCTGGCGGCCTGCCAGACCCCGGTGGTGAGCGCCGTGGGTCACGAGACGGACGTTTCCATCGCCGACTTCGTCGCCGATGTCCGCGCCCCTACCCCTTCGGCGGCGGCGGAATTGCTCGCCCCCCATAGCGCCGACCTGCGCCAGCGCCTGGACGGTCTGCACCGCCAGTTGCTCCTGCGCATGCGCGAGCGCCTGGCACGCGAGCGCCTGCGCCTGGACGCCTGCAGCCGGCGCCTGCGTCATCCTGGCGAGCGCCTGCGCCAGCAGGCCCAACGCCTGGATGATCTGGATCTGCGTCTGCGACGCGCCTATGTCATCGCCCAGAATCGCCGCCGCGATCGCCTGGCCCACCTGGATACCCGCCTGGCCGGCCAGCATCCAGGGCGTCATTTGGCGTTGCTGCGCCAGCGCCTGGAGCAGCTAGCCGAACAACTGCCCCGGGTCATGCAACGACAGCTGAAGGAACGTCAGCAACGCCTGGCTGGCACCGTCCAGACCCTGCAGATCGTCAGCCCCCTGGCCACCCTGGGCCGTGGCTACAGCATCCTCCTCGACGAACGCGGCCAGGCCGTGCGTGCGGCCGGCCAGGTACAGCCGGGTCAGAAGCTCCAGGCCCGCCTGGCCGAGGGCGAGCTGGAGGTGCGGGTGCTGGACAATCACCAGGCGCCGGTCACCCTGTCGCTGCTGGACTGACGCCGGCGCCTCAGGGCGCCTTGGTCCCTGGGTTGCCATGCTCCACGGTGCGATCAGGCGACTGAGTGGCCGGATCGCTGCCAGGCGCGCTCTTCTGCACCACCTCGCTGCGCTGGGGCGGCGGGGTTTCCGGTGGCTTGTCGCAACCGGCGAGTAGCGCACTCAGGGTAAGCAGGGCCAGGCTGCTGGCGATGGGACGGACCATGGTCTTCTCCTCTGGGTTTCAGGGAGGACCTCGGGATTTCCCGGTGCGTTCCCACGCTGGCCAACGGCCAGCCGGTCGTCGGCCCCGGCGACTTTCTCTACGGCCAAGGCAGTCGTACCTGTAGCACCGGACCGTCCGGTCACCCCTACAAGGACCCTGCCATGCCCAGACCCGCCCTCTCCCGCCTCGCCCTGGCCACCCTGCTGACCGCCCTGCCTCTGGCCCCCGTCGCCCTGGCCGCCGACTCCAGCGCCAAGCTGGAAAAGGTCGCCAGCTTCGATCACCAGGTCACCGGCGTCACCGTCAGCGAGAGCGGCCGGATCTTCGTCAACTTCCCGCGCTGGACCGAAGACAGCGAGGTCTCGGTAGCTGAACTCAAGCCCGACGGCAGCCTGGTACCCTATCCGGACCCGGCCTGGAATGGCTGGCGCAACGCCAAGCGCGATGAGCTGACGCCAGGCAATCACTGGGTCTGCGTGCAATCCGTGGTGGCCGACGGCCGAGGCAATCTCTGGGTCATCGACCCGGGCGCCCCAGCCCAGGCTCTGGTGGTGCCAGGGGCACCCAAGCTGGTCAAGATCGATCTGGCCAGCAACCAGGTGAGCAAGGTCTATGCGCTGGACGAGAGCGTGGCGCCCCAGGGCAGCTATCTCAACGACATGAGATTCAGCCCGGACGGTCGCCATGCCTACATCACCGACTCCGGCGCCCGTGGCGCCCTGGTGGTGCTGGACCTGGAGAGCGGCAAGGCCCGCCGCGCCCTGGATGGCGACCCCAGCACCCAGGCCGAGAAGGGCGTCAAGGTCAAGGCCGACGGCGAGCCGCTGATGCGCCCCGATGGCCGCGGCGTGGAATTCTCCGCCGACGGCATCGCCCTTTCCCCGGCCGGTGACTACCTCTACTGGCAAGCGGTCAAGGGCAACACCCTCTATCGCATCGCCACCGCCAGCCTGCAGAGCGACGACCTCGCCAGCCTGCCGGCCAAGGTGGAAAAGGTCGGTGAGAACGGTCCGGCCGATGGTCTGCTGATGGATCCGCAAGGGCGCCTCTATGTCAGCGCTGTGGAAGAACATGCGGTGAAGATCCGCGAGAACGGCCAGCTCACCACCCTGTTACAGGACAAGAAATTGATCTGGCCGGACACCTTTGGTCGCGGTCCGGATGGCACCGTCTATGTCACGGACTCGCGCATCCCCGAGATGAATTTCTTCGATCCCAAGCAGGAGCCGGCGCTGGAAACCGTGCTCTACAAGATCGTCCCCAACTGACGAACAGAGCCGCAGGTGCCTTGCCCTGCGGCCCTCGCCTGCTCCAGCATGGGCGTTTTCGCTGTTGGAAAACCCCATGCCCCGCCTGCTGCCGCTGCTCTGCTGCCTGTTCCTCGCTCTGCCCGCCCACGCCGGCACCTACCTGCAACGTCTGCTGGACAAGCCGGTGCCGGGCGGCGTCGCCGTGGTCCCCATCCCCGGTGACGCCGCGCCGCGGGTGCGCTACCAGGGCAAGCCGGTGCTGGTGGTCAAGGACGGCAATGGCTGGGTGGCCATCGTCGGTATCCCCCTGGGCACGGCCACAGGCCGCCAGCCATTGGAGGTCGCCGGCGCCGCGCCCCAGGCCTTCACGGTTGGCAGCCGTCACTACGCCGAGCAGCGCATCACCCTGAAGAACCAGCGCCAGGTCACGCCCAATCCCGAGGATTTGAAGCGTTTCGAGCGCGAACTGGCCGAGCAGCAGGCCGCCTACCGACTGTTCTCCCCCAACCAGCCCAGCAATCTGCTGCTGGACAAACCCGTAGACGGCCCGCTCTCTAGCCCCTTCGGTCTGCGCCGCTTCTTCAACGGCCAGGAGCGCAATCCGCATTCGGGGCTGGACTTCGCGGTACCCGCCGGCACCCCGGTCAAGGCCCCGGCCGCCGGCAAGGTGGTGCTGGTGGGCGACTACTTCTTCAACGGCAAGACGGTGTTCGTCGACCACGGCCAGGGGCTGATCAGCATGTTCTGCCACCTGTCCCGCGTCGACGTCCAGGTCGGCCAGGAGATGCCCCGCGGTGGCGTGGTCGGTCGCGTCGGCAGCACCGGGCGCGCCACCGGTCCGCATCTGCACTGGAACGTCAGCCTCAACGACGTGCGGGTCGACCCGAGCATCTTCATCGGGGCCTTCAAGCCCTGATCGACAACAAACAATTGGTTGCAGTCAGGGGCATTGCCAGGCGTCCGGCACTGGCTTAAAAGAGACGCCCTCCTCTGCCCAGACCTGGAACCGCCATGACCCCAAGACCCCGCTTCGGCAGCGCCCTCGGCAGCATTCTGCTGGTCGCCGCCGCCTGCTACCTGCTCGTGGGCTTCTCCCAGGGCTTCGTACTGTCGGCCTGGTCCTGGCGCACCTGGGTGGTCTACGCCGTGCTGGTCAGCGTCTATCCCATCGGCCTCTACGCCGGCTGGTGGAAGAAGCGCGAGCCGGTGGAGCGCTAGGCGGGCTACCGCCAACCGTGGCGGGCATAGGCCCGTTTCAACCGCTCCTCGCGCGAGCTGAACAGATCGCCATCCGCCAGGCCGCTCGCGGCCAGTAGCCGATCTTCCAGCTCGGTCTGGCTTTCGAGCCGACCGTCCGGGTGGATATGCGTCACCGCCAGGCCCCGCTGCACCAGACAGGGCGCCACCAGCAGGCCACGATGACAGGTCAGGGGATCGCGCTCGGCGCACAGCAGGGCGATCCGCCAGCGTGCCTGGCCTTGTTCCAGGCGCAGCAGCCCCTGCTGAAACAGCGCGCTGGCGGCCAGGCGGTCATAACGTACCTGCCCATCCTCGTAGTGCACCGGATCCGGACTGCGCGCACCCAGCTCCCGCCCCAGGAACACATAGGCGATCCCGGCCACGGCCAGCCCCTCGCGCAAGGCCTCCCGGCGATACTGGGGCACATGACGGCTATAGGGTTGCGAGCGCACATCGGCCACCGCGGTCACCCCGTGCGCCTGCAGCAGTTCGATATAGCGCGCCAGCGGATGATTGGAATGGCCGAGGGTCAGGATCATGGCCGCTCAACGCCGGGAGTCGAGGCGATACAGCCCGCCGATGGGGCACTCCAGGCGGTTGCCCCGGGCATCGGTGGAGACCAGGAAGTCGCCCGGACGCAGGCCGGCGGCCCGCGAGCGATAGCCCAGCCGATTGCCGGCAGCCAGGTTGCGGCAGGGCACGGCGAAGTCCACCAGATAGGCGCGGCCAAGCCCGGTCCCCAGCGCCAAGTGGCGGGTGTCCAGGTAGTGCCAGCCGGAGAGATCGAAGCCCAGGATGGTGTCCACGGCAGCGCCCTGCCGATAGCCCAGATCGGCCAGGCGATCATCCAGGGGCGGTGGAGCGAAGGGGCGCCCGACGCACCCGGCGAGCAGCAATGTCGCGGCGACGGTAAGAACAGCAGCTAAGGGACGCATGGATATCTTCCTGAAAGGGCTGAACCTAGGACCGACCGCAGATGACGAATACGGCAAGCAGGGCGCAGCTTTGCTAACGTGGCGTCCGTAGTATCCCGTCAAGAGACCCCCTATGCCCACGGCCCTGACCCGACTGATCGACGACCTCGAAAAACACCCCCAGCTGCTCACCCTGGTCGCCTGCCTCGGCCTCCTGCTGGCCGCCTGGGTCCTCAACTGGATCGTCAAGCGCATCCTGGTGCGCGGCTTCTATCGCCTGCTGCGTAGCACCTCCTTCGGCCAGGATCACGAACTCAATCACCACAGAGTCATCGGCCGGCTGGCCAACATCGTCCCGGCCCTGGTGCTCTCGATCGGCATCGAGCTGGTGCCGGGTCGCCCCGATGCCCTGGTCACCGTGGTGCAGAACGTCTGCAGCGCCTTCATCGTGCTGACCATCGCCCTGGCCCTGGGCAGCGCCCTGAACATGGTCAACGTGCTCTATTCGCGGCGCCCTTCGGCGCGGCTCAAGCCGATCAAGGGCTACGTCCAGGTCAGCAAGATCGTCATCTACGCCATCGCGGTCATCCTGATGATCGCCACCCTGATCGACCGCTCGCCGCTGATCCTGCTCTCCGGCCTCGGCGCCATGGCCGCGGTGCTGCTGTTGATCTTCCAGGACACCCTGCTCTCCCTGGTGGCCAGCGTGCAGATCTCCAGCAACGACATCATCCGCGTCGGCGACTGGATCGAGATGCCCCAGCTCAACGCCGATGGCGACGTCATCGACATCGCCCTGCACACGGTCAAGGTGCAGAACTTCGACAAGACCATCACCACCATCCCCACCAAGAGATTCATCACCGATTCCTTCCGCAACTACCGCGGCATGCAGGAGGCCGGTGGCCGGCGCATCAAGCGGGCGCTCAACATCGACCAGAACAGCGTGCACTTCCTCAGCGACGCCGAGCGCGAGCACCTGCACCGCTTCAACCTGCTGGACGACTACCTCACCGCCAAGGAACAGGAACTGGCGGACTGGAATCGCAAGCTGGAAAAGCGCGGCCAGGAACCGGTCAACACCCGCCGGGTCACCAACCTGGGCACCTTTCGCGCCTATGTCGAACGCTATCTGCGCGCCCATCCCGGGGTCCACCAAGGCATGACCCTGCTGGTGCGCCAGATGCCGCTCTCCAGCGAGGGTCTGCCGGTGGAGATCTACTGCTTCACCAACACCACGGTGTGGGCGCAATATGAGGGTATCCAGGGGGACATCTTCGATCACCTACTCTCCATCCTCCCGGAATTCGGCCTCCATGTATTCCAGCACCCGAGCGGACGCGACTTTCGCGGACGCCTGGAACCACGCGAGGCCATGACCTCCCTGGGCGAACCGGGCACCCCGGCGCCCTGATCGCCCGCCCCAGGCCTAAGGAAAGACCATGATCGTCGTCCACCACCTGAACAACTCCCGCTCCCAGCGGGTGCTCTGGCTGCTCGAAGAACTCGGCATCGAGTATCGGGTACAGCGCTACGAACGGGCCGCCGGCGGGCTGTTCGCGCCGCCGGAATTGCGCAAGGTGCACCCGCTGGGCAAGTCGCCGGTGATCGTCGACGGCGACCTGACCCTAGCCGAATCCGGTGCCATCGTCGACTACCTGGCACGGCGCTACGGGCCGCAACTGCTGCCGGCCCAGGACAGTCCCGAGTTCGTGCGCTACACCTACTGGCTGCACTATGCCGAGGGCTCGGCCATGACGCCGCTGCTGCTCAAGCTGGTGTTCGACCGTATCGCCACCTCGCCCATGCCCTTCTTCGCGAGACCCATCGCCAAGGGCATCGCCGCCAAGGCCACGGCCAGCTTCATCCAGCCGCAACTGGACCTGCACCTGGACTACCTGGAAAGCCAGCTGGGCGCCAGCGGCTGGTTCGTCGGCGACAGCTTCACCGCGGCCGACATCCAGCTCAGCTTCCCCCTGGAAGCCGCCGCCGCCCGCGCCGGCCTCGACAACGGCAAGCGCCCCAGGCTGGTGGACTTCCTCAAGCGCATCCATGCCCGCCCGGCCTATCAGCGCGCGCTGGAACAGGGCGGCCCCTACGTCTACGCCTGAGACTCGAACGCCGATACCGGCACCCCGTAGGTTGGGCTGAGGCAGCTCCATCGCCGAAGCCCAACAGGCGCAGGGTGCCATGGGTGTTGGGCTTCGCTGACGCTCAACCCAACCTACGCTGCATCCGGCTGCCTCGACAGGCCACCTCTCCCCCTGGGCGAGGGTTGGGGTGAGGGTCCCCCTCCCTCACTGCCGCATCGGCATCCGGTCGACCGTGCCGAACAAGGCCTTGAGCGACCACCCCTGCTCTTCGCGCACCTTGATCCCACCATCCTTACCTACCAGATAAAGCGTCGCCGGCTGCACGGCGCGGGCGTCCAGCGCCTTGAGCAGCGCCCGGGTCTGCTCCGGACGCAATGGCTGGTCGTTGCGGCTGGCGGCGCCGGCCACCACGGTATAGAGCACCATGTCCCGTTCGACGAAGGCTTCGCGATTGGCCGGTTGCGCCAGCTCCTCGCGCAGCTTCACCACCTGGGGATCGTTCGCCGTCGGCGCGACCAGGATCAGCGGTCGGGTCTTCCAGCGTTCCGCCTCCAGGGGGTTGTCGGCCGCCTGGGCCGTCGAGGCCAGACCGGCGATCAGGGTGGTCGCCAGGCCTACCAGTGCGAGGGTCTTCATGGACGCCTTCCTTCCGTTCGGTTGCCAAGAGTCGTCCAGCATTGACCTCGGTCCGGCGTCAGGGATCGCCCTGGCGATTTCGGGTTACACAAAAACCGCCAGGCCCACTGTTCATAAATCACCAATAGGGAGCCCTACATAGCAATAAATCGTCGGCTGTAAAGTCTAGACGACCATTCCTGCCAATTTTAAAAAGAAGATTGCGAGCCCTACCCTGAGCGGACTACCGTTAGCGCCATGCACAACGCCCATACCCTCATCCTCCTCCGGCAGCACCGCTGCCTGCGACTGGTCAGTCCACGACTGCGAAGCTCGACCGCGCTCGCTTCGTAAGTCCCGACCACGCCCAAGGAAAGAATCGCCATGACCATGCTTAAAGATCCCTCGCAGAAGTACCGTCCCTTCACGCCCGTCGCCCTGCCCGACCGCACCTGGCCGGACAAGGTCATCGACAAGGCGCCGATCTGGCTGTCCACCGACCTGCGCGACGGTAACCAGTCGCTGATCGAGCCGATGGATGCCGAGAAGAAGATGGCCTTCTTCAAGTGCCTGGTCGCCGTGGGCCTGAAGGAGATCGAGGTGGGCTTCCCCTCCGCCTCCCAGACCGACTTCGATTTCGTCCGCGAGCTGATCGAGGGCGGGCACATCCCCGATGACGTCACCATCCAGGTGCTGACCCAGGCCCGCGACGACCTCATCGAGCGCACCTTCGAGTCGCTCAAGGGCGCCAAGCGCGCCATCGTCCACTACTACAACGCCTGCGCACCGAGCTTCCGCCGCATCGTCTTCAACCAGGACCAGGCGGGCGTCAAGGCCATCGCCGTGGCCGCCGGCCAGACCATCGTGCGCCTGGCCGCCGAGCGCCCGGAGACCCAGTGGGGCTTCGAGTATTCCCCCGAGGTGTTCAGCTCCACCGAGACCGACTTCGCCGTCGAGGTGTGCAACGCGGTGATCGCGGTGTTCGCGCCGACCCCGGCCAACAAGCTGATTCTCAACCTGCCGGCCACCATCGAGTGCGCCACGCCCAACAACTACGCCGACCAGATCGAGTGGTTCGGCCGCCACATCGATCGCCGCGACAGCGTGCTGATCAGCGTCCACACCCATAACGACCGCGGCACCGGCGTCGCCGCCTCGGAACTGGCGGTGATGGCCGGCGCCGATCGCGTCGAAGGCTGCCTGTTCGGCAACGGCGAGCGCACCGGCAACGTCTGCCTGGTGACCCTGGCGCTCAACCTCTACACCCAGGGCGTCGATCCCGAGCTGGACTTCTCCGACATCGACGCCGTGCGCAAGACCGTCGAGGAGTGCAACCAGCTGCCGGTGCACCCGCGTCATCCCTATGTCGGCGACCTGGTCCATACCGCCTTCTCTGGCTCTCACCAGGACGCCATCCGCAAGGGTTTCGCCCAGCAGAAGCCGGATGCGCTCTGGGAAGTGCCCTACCTGCCCATCGACCCGGCCGACATCGGGCGCGACTACGAGGCGGTCATCCGCGTCAACAGCCAGTCGGGCAAGGGTGGCATCGCCTTCCTGCTGGAACAGGAATACGGCATCAGCCTGCCGCGCCGCATGCAGATCGAATTCAGCCAGGTGGTGCAGCGCGAGACCGATCGCCTGGGCCTGGAGATGACCGCGGCGCAGATCCACGGCCTGCTCGAACAGGAATACCTGCAGGCCAAGAGCCCCTATGCGCTGGTCAGCCATAAGCTGCGCGAGGAAGACGGCACCTCCACCGTCGACATCAAGGTCGCCGTCGAAGGTCGTACCGAGCACTGGCACGGTACCGCCAAGGGGCCGCTGGAAGCCCTGGTCGCCTGCCTGCCCCAGGCGGTGGAGATCATGGACTACCACGAGCACTCCATCGGCGCCGGCGCCAACGCCAAGGCCGCCTCCTACATCGAGGTTCGCCTGGAGGGCCAGCGCCCGCTGCATGGCATCGGCATTGACGAGAACATCACCACCGCCAGCTTCCGTGCCCTGCTCAGCGCCCTGAATCGCGCGGTCACCCAGGCCCAGGCCAAGGCTGCCTGAAACTGACATTCGTCAAACTTAAGGGAATGCCCGTCGGCGTTCCCTTTTTTTATGGCGAACCAGCGGAGATACTCCCCGCTTCCTAGGGATCGTCTCGTCTGCCTGGCACCTGCCGGCCGAGCAGCTTGTCTGGATAGGCAATGACTTCCATTCTGTCGCGAAACACCAGCCTGCGGCGTGACATCGCCGCGCTGTCCCTACTGTTCCTGATCAGTTCGGTCCTGTGCATTCTCTTCACCCGCCAGGCCTCCAGCACCGTGGCCACCCTCTGGCTGCCCAATGGGCTGGCGATCGCCTGGCTGCTGCACTCGGCCCGGCGTCGCTGGCCGCTGCAGCTGCTGGCGATCTGGGTGGCTGGCGCCCTGGCCGAATTGCCCTTCAGTGGTGACCCAGCCATTGGAGCGCTCTATTCCCTACCCAACCTGGCGGAGATCCTGTTCGGCGCCTGGCTGCTGCATGGCCGCATCCTCCACCCCGAACGCAACATCGCGGCCATGGGGCGACTGCTGTTCTACGGGGTGCTGATGTCCCCGCTGGCGGGTACCGCCCTGGGGACCCTGATCGCCGCGCAGCAGGGCAATCCCGAGCTGCTGAGGGTGGCCATGCACTGGTACCTGGGCGACGCCCTTGGCCTGCTGGTGGTGATGCCCCTCGCCTTTCTTCGCCGCCCCTTGCAGTGGCAGCAATTCAGCCGCCAGGGTGCCCGCGAATTCCTCGCCCTGCTGCTGATCAGCCCTGTGCTGGTGCTCGGACTGCTGGCCTATGTGCCCTATCCCTTCGTCTATGTCTCCACCCTGCTGCTGCTGATGACCCTGAGGCTCACCGCCCTGGGTACCGCGGTGGTGGGCGGCCTGAACATCCTGATCTTCACCTACTTGGTGGCTCACGGCTACCTGCTTGGCGCCCCTGCCGTCTCACTGATGCAGGAGGCCCTGACCTACATCCCGGTGGCGCTGATGCAGATTCCACCGCTGCTGCTGGCCGCCGCCGTGGAGCAGAGCCGTCATCACAACCAGCGCCTGGCGCGCAACGAGGCACGCTTCCGTCATGCCCTGAGCACCGCGCCCTATGGCATGGCGCTGCTGTCGGTGGATGGGCGTCTGAGCCAGGTGAACGCGGCCCTGGAAGCCATGCTCGGCTATCCGCGCCACAGTCTCGACGGCCGGCTGCTCAAGGAGTTGATCGCCGATCCCGAAGAACAGCTGACGGTCCAGGAAGGTGAACAGACCCGGCGCCTGCTGCACCGTGATGGCCAGGGCTTGTGGATGCAACTGGCGCTGTCGCCCGACCACGACGACGGCGACCTGCTCAGCGGCTACCTGTTGCAGGCGCGCGACATCGATGCCCAGCGCCGTGCCGAGGCGACCAACGCCCGGCTCCGGGAGCGCCTGCAACTGGCCATTCGCGCCAGCAACGTGGGCATCTGGGAGTGGGATACCCGCAGTCCGGGCTTCAATGCCGATGCCCGCCTGCGTGACCTGTATGGCATCGCCCCAGACAATCTCAGCCGGGACATGGACTTCTGGCTCACCTTCATCCATCCGGATGACAAGGCACTCTCGCTGGAGGTGTTCGAGAAGGTCGTCAGCGCCTCGATGTCCTACACCTTCAACTTCCGCATCAATCGCGGCGGCCCTGGGGGCGAGGTGCGGCACATCCGCTCCGAGTTGATCTCGGTGGTCGAGGCCGATGGCCACGTCCGCCTGGTCGGCAGCAACAGCGACGTCACCGAGCACCATCAGCTGACCACGGCCCTCTACGAGGAAAAGGAACGGCTGCAAGTCACCCTGGCCTCCATCGCCGACGCCGTCCTGACCACCGACGTGGACGGTCGCATCCTCTTTCTCAATCCGGTCGCCGAGCAGCTCACCGGCTGGTCGCTGGCGGATGCCCAGGGGCGCCCCCACGAGGAGGTGTTCCTCATCCACGACAGCCAGAGCGATGAGGTGCTGCCCAGCCCGGTGGCCCGTTGCCTGCGCGACCAGACCATCACCTCGCTGGACGAAGGCGCCGTGCTGCTCAGCCGGCACGGTGAGCGACACGAGGTACAGGATTCCGCAGCACCGGTACGCACGGTGGATGGCCACATCATCGGCGCGGTACTGGTGTTCCAGAACGTCACCCATGCCCGCAACCTGCAGCGCGAACTGAGCTACAACGCCTCCCACGACGCCCTGACCGGCCTCTTCAACCGCCTGAAGTTCGAGCAGGAGCTGGAAGCCGC
Organism: Pseudomonas benzopyrenica; assembly: GCF_036884265.1. Classification (NCBI taxonomy): domain Bacteria; kingdom Pseudomonadati; phylum Pseudomonadota; class Gammaproteobacteria; order Pseudomonadales; family Pseudomonadaceae; genus Pseudomonas; species Pseudomonas benzopyrenica. The sequence goes on from NZ_CP145723.1 coordinate 3,756,174, forward strand.
CTGGCAACAGGCCCAGGCCGGCACCACCCAGCATGCGCTGTGCTTCATCGACCTGGATCGCTTCAAGGTGGTCAACGATTCCGCCGGCCATGCCGCGGGCGATCTGCTGCTGCGCGAGCTGGGCACCCTGCTGCGCGATTCCCTGCGCGGCTCCGACGCCGTGGCGCGTATCGGGGGTGACGAATTCGCCTTGCTGCTGCGTGATTGCGATCTGGTGCAGGCCGAGGCCGTCGCCGAAAAGCTCATCGCCAGCATTGGCGCCGTGCGCTTCAACTGGCAAAGCCGGATCTACGACGTCGGTGCCAGCGCCGGCATCGTCGCCATCACCGCCGAGACCCGCAGTCCGGCCGAATTGATGAGCCAGGCCGATGTGGCCTGCTACACCGCCAAGCATGCCGGGCGCAATCGTGCGGCGCTCTATCGCGCCGGCAGCGAAGACGTGGAGCGCCAACACCGCGAGATCCTCATGGCCAGCGGCCTGCGCGAGGCCCTGGAGCAGCACCGCTTCGAATTGCACGCCCAGACCATCGTCCCCACCCGTAGCCGCGGCAGCACGGCACAGCATGTCGAGTTGCTGCTGCGCCTGCGCGATGTCCAGGGCCAACTGATCTCGCCGGCCACCTTCATCCCGGCCGCCGAACGCTTCGGCCTGATGAGCAGCATCGACCGCTGGGTGGTACGTCAGGTGCTGGTCGAACTGGTGCCCTGGCTGCAGGAGCGACCCGAGTTGCACGTGGGCATCAATCTCTCGGGCAACAGCCTGAGCGATCCCGACTTCCTGCCCGAATTGCTGGAGCTGATTGCCGCCTCGCCGCTGGATCCGCAGCGCCTGCTCTTCGAGCTGACCGAGACTGCGGTGATCAACAAGCTCTCGGTGGCCTCCGAACTCATCAGCCAGGTCCGCGGACGCGGCTGCCGCATCGCCCTGGACGACTTCGGCGCCGGCCTCAGCTCCTTCGCCTACCTCAAGCATTTCCGCGTCGACTACGTGAAGATCGACGGCAGCTTCATCCGCACCCTCGATCAGGATCCGCTGGATCGCGCCATCGTCGAGTCCATCAACCAGGTCGCCCACCACTTGGGCGCCGAGACCATCGCCGAATTCGTCGAATCCCAGGCTACCTTCGAGTTGCTCGGCACCATCGGCGTGGACTACGCCCAGGGCTATGCCCTCGGCAAACCCCTTCCTCTGCGCGAGTGGCCGGGGCCGTCGCGCCTCGAACCTTGAGCCCAGGCCATCGGTCGTAACCTGCATGACTTCCCCAACCCGATGAGGATCCCATGCAAACACGTACCCTTGGCCATTCAGACCTCCAGGTGCCGCCGCTCTGCTTTGGTGGCAATGTCTTCGGCTGGACGCTGGACGAGGCCCAGTCCTTTCGCATGCTGGACGCCCTGCTCGAAGCGGGTCTGAATTTCATCGACACCGCCGACGTCTATTCGCGCTGGGCACCGGGCAACAGCGGGGGCGAATCCGAGACCTTGCTGGGCAAGTGGTTCGCCCGCAGTGGCAAGCGTGATCAGGTGATCCTGGCCACCAAGCTGGGCATGGATATGGGTGAGGGCCGCAAAGGTCTCAAGGCCAGCTATGTGCAGCAGGCGGTGGAAGCCTCGCTCAAGCGTCTGCAGACCGATCGCATCGATCTCTATCAGGCGCATTGCGATGACGAGGACACGCCGCTGGAGGAAACCCTGGGCGCCTTCGCCCGGCTGGTGGAACAGGGCAAGGTGCGGGTGATCGGCGCCTCCAACTACGGTGGCCAGCGCCTGCGCGAAGCGGCCCAGGTCGCCGAACGCCTGGGCGTGCCGGCGTACCAGAGCCTGCAGCCTCACTACAACCTGCATGCCCGTCAGGATTACGAGACCGACCTGGAACCGGTGGTCGAGGAACTCGGCCTGGGCGTGATCAGCTACTTCTCCCTGGCCAGCGGCTTCCTGACCGGCAAGTACCGCACCAAGGACGATCTCCAGGGTTCACGCGCGGACATGGTCAAGGGCTACCTGGACGAACGCGGCATGGCCATCCTGGCCGGCCTCGACGAGATCGCCGAAAAGCACGACGCCACCCCGGCCCAGGTCGCCCTCGCCTGGCTGATCGCCCGCCCCAGCATCACCGCCCCCATCGCCAGCGCCACCTCCCAGGCCCAGCTCGACGACCTGGTGGCCGCCACCCGGCTGCAGCTACCGGCCGACGACATCACCCTGCTGAATCAGGTCAGCGCCTATCGCTGAGACTTGGCGCCACCCAACCCACTTCATCGCGGTCATGACGGGCCGCCGTAGGTTGGGCTGAGCGTAGCGAAGCCCAACAGGCCTTGCCTCGAGGCGCCGCCAGTGTTGGGTAGCGATCATAGGATTTAATCGCGGCCATGGGCCGCTCCTACACGCTCCGGTTTAGCCGTAGGAGCGGCCCATGGCCGCGATAGACCGCCCCCTCAACGCACATAATCCAGCGGCAAGGCCGTGCTGTACTTGATCTGCTCCATGGCGAAGCTGGAGCTGACATCGAGCAACCCCGGTACCTGGATCAGCCGTTTGTACACACCATCATAGGCGGCGATGTCCGGTACCACGATGCGCATCAAGTAATCCGTGTCGCCGGCCATGCGATAGAGCTCCACCACCTCCGGAATGGCCGCCACCGCCGCGTGGAAGCGCTGCAGCCAGTCCATGGCGTGCTGGTTGGTGCGCACCGAGACGAAGACGGTAACCCCCACGTTGAGCTGGCGGGGATCGAGCAGCGCCACCCGGGCGCGAATGACCCCCTGCTCCTCCAGCTTCTGGATGCGCCGCCAACAGGCGGTGGTGCCCAGGCCGATGCGCTCGGCGATATCGGCTACCGGTCGGGTGCTGTCCTGCTGGAGGATGTCGAGAATGGCGCGATCGAAGCGATCCATGAAATGCTTTTCCCCAAAAAGGCTTTACAGAGGAATTCTATTCGCATAGACCCCACAGTTAGCGATCGAAAAGCAAATTCCTTTCGAGATGAAGACGCTAGCCTATTCTCATCTGATCGCTCGAGGCCGCCATGGACGCTTATCCCCTGTATTTCGATTACGCCGCCACCACCCCTGTCGACGATGTCGTCATCGAGGCCATGCTGGGTTGCCTGGGGCGCCAGGGCGTCTTCGGCAATCCCGCCTCGCGCGGCCATGCCTTCGGCAACGACGCCCAGCAGGCTGTGGATAGCGCTCGCCAGCAGGTAGCCGCCCTGGTCGGCGCCCAGCCCGCGCAGCTGGTCTGGACCTCCGGCGCCACCGAATCCAACAACCTCGCCCTGCTCGGCGTGGCCCGTCGTCGCGGGCGCGGCCACCTGATCACCAGTTGTCTGGAACACCGGGCGGTGCTCGATACCGCGGCCCAGCTGGAAGCCGAAGGCTTCGCCGTCACCTACCTGGCGCCGAACGCGGCAGGTCTCATCACCCCCGATGCCGTCGCCGAAGCCTGGCAGGAGGACACCTGCCTGGTCTCGCTGATGCTGGTGAACAACGAGCTGGGCACCCTGACCGACATCGACGCCATCGGCCGGCTGGTCCGCGCCCGTGGCGCCCTCTTCCATGTGGACGCCGCCCAGGCCACCGGCAAGGTCGCCATCGACCTGACCGGCCTGGAGGTCGATCTGATGTCCTTTTCCGCGCACAAGACCTACGGTCCCAAGGGCATCGGCGCCCTCTACGTCGGCCCGCGGGCGGAGGGCGCCCTGCAGGCGCAGATCCACGGCGGCGGCCATGAGCGCGGGCTGCGCTCCGGCACCCTGGCCACTCACCAGATCGTCGGCATGGGCACTGCCTTCGCCCTCGCCGGCCAGGCCATGACGCGGGAAAACGAGCGTCTTGGTCAATTGCGCGAGCGGTTCCTGGCAGGGGTGCAGACGTTGAACGGCATGCAGCTCAATGGCTGCGCCCGGCAGCGCATTCCCCATACCCTGAACCTGACCTTCGCCACGCCACTGGACACCGTGGCGCTGCAGCGTCAGTTAGCCTTCTCGACGACCTCGGCCTGCAGTTCGGCCAAGGCGGCGCCCTCCCATGTACTGCTGGGTCTGGGCCTCACCCCTGAACAGGCCGCACGCAGCTACAGATTCAGCCTGGGCCGCTACACCACCGCGGCGGACGTGGACCGGGCCGTCACCCTGATCCACCAGCATGCCGCCCAGCCCGCGCCCTTCTGGGCCTGATCAGTCCAGGCGGAAGGCGTCGGCATCGCGCTGCGCCGGGAAGCGCTCGCGATAGCTGACCAGCTCCGCGGCCGACAGGGTCGTGTGGAAGACGCCGGCCGCCGCGCCGGCCTCGACCAGGGGCTCACCCTGGAAGTCCAGCACCTGGCTGTCACCGGCGTAGGGATGACCGTTGCCGTCGCTGCCAACACGATTCACCGCCGCGACATAGCAGAGATTCTCGATGGCCCGCGCCGGCAGCAGGCGATTCCAGTGGCCGCGGCGCGGCGCCGGCCAGTTGGCGACATAGAGCAGCAGATCGGTATCGTCCTGGGCGCGACTCCAGACCGGGAATCTCAGGTCATAGCAGATCAGCGGGCGGATTCGCCAACCCTTGAGCGTCACCACCAGGCGCTGCTCGCCAGGCGCGTAATGCTCGTGCTCGCCGGCCATGCGAAACAGATGACGCTTGTCGTAGTGCAGCAACTCGCCTTCGGGCGTCGCCCACAGCAGCCGGTTGCGATGCTGTCCAGCTTCGTCCTGCACGATCAGGCTGCCCGTCACCACGGCGCCGATACGTCGGGCCTGTTCTCGTAGCCAGACGGCGGTCGGCCCATCAGCGGGTTCGGCGAGGGCCACCGATTCCATGGAAAAGCCGGTGGTGAACATCTCCGGCAGGATGACCAGGTCGGTCTCGCCCACGGCTGTCAGCAGACGCTCGAAATGGGCGCGATTGGCGGCCGGGTCATGCCAGGCCAGTTCGCTCTGCACCAGCGCCAGGCGCAGGTCTGCGGTAGGAGTCAGATCGCGCATAGCCGCTCCGCCGCCTGCCGCAGGGTGTCTTCGCGCTTGGCGAAGCAGAAGCGCACCAGGCGCAGGTCAGCGGGCGGTGTCTGGTAGAACACCGAGAGCGGAATGGCGGCGACGCCGTGCTCGCGGGTCAGCCATTCGGCCATGGCCACGTCGTCCAGCTCCGGGCGGATGGCGGAATAGTCCACCACCTGGAAATAGGTGCCGGCGGCGCGCTGGAAGGTGAAGCGCGAGTTGCCCAGGAGGTCGCAGAAGAGATCGCGCTTGGCCTGGTAGAAGGCCGGCAGCTCGCTGAGGTGCTCGGGATGGGCGGCCATGAAGTCGGCCAGGGCGGCCTGGATCGGCGTCACCCCGCAGAAGCTCACGTACTGGTGCACCTTGCGCAATTCGGCGGTCAACGCCGGTGGCGCCACCACGTAGCCGGTCTTCCAGCCGGTGACGTGATAGGTCTTGCCGAAGGAACTGACCACGAAGGCGCGGGCATAGAGTTCGTCGTGGGCGATGACGCTGGCATGGCGCTCGCCGTCGTAGACCAGGTGCTCATAGACCTCGTCGCTGACCAGATAGAGATCGCGCCCGCGGATCAGTGCGGCCAGGCGATCCAACTCGGCGGCGCTGACCAGAGCGCCACTGGGGTTGTGCGGGGTATTGAGCACGATGGCGCGGGTACGCGGACTCAGGGCCGCTTCCAGCGCCGTCCAGTCGATACCGAAGCTCGGCAGCGCCAGAGGCACGTGCACGCAGCGCCCGCCGGCCAGTTGCACCGAGGGTTCGTAGCTGTCGTAGCAGGGGTCGAAGACGATCACCTCGTCGCCTGGCCGCACCAGGGTCTGCAGGGCGCAGAACAGGCCCTGGGTGGCCCCCGGCACGATGGTGACCTCGGCCTCGGCATCCACCTCGCGGCCATAGAAATGGGCGACCTTGGCCGCCACCTGCTGGCGCAGCGCCGGCAATCCGGTCATGGGCGCGTACTGGTTGTGGCCCGCCGCGACATGGCGACCGACCGCCGCGAGCAACTCGGCGGGGCCGTCGAAGTCGGGAAAGCCCTGGGACAGATTCAGCGCACCGGTCTGGGCGGCGAGCTGGGACATGCGGGTAAAGATGGTGACGGCGAGGTCGGGAAGCTTGCTCTGGATCATCGCGCGGGCACGGGTCTGGCTGAGAAGACCAGCAGCCTGCGATTTTTTCCGCGCCAGGGCAAGGGAGGGGTTTGGAAAAGGGAGCGGTTCGGTCCACGCGTCCAGCTAGAGGCTCGACCCAAAGCTGATCGCGGCCATGGGCCGCTCCTACAGAAGCTCGCACTCGGTAGGAGCGGCCCATGGCCGCGATTATGGCCGCGAGCAGATGCCGGACCGCCTGGTTGATAGAGAGCCTACCGGCGCTTGTCCTTGCGCTTCTTCTCGGCCTTCTTGTGGTGGCTCATCAGCCGGCGCTTCTTGTTGACCTGGCGCTCGGTGAGGGTGTTCTTCTTGCCCTCGAAGGGGTTCTCGCCACCGCGGTATTCGATGCGGATCGGCGTACCCACCAGCTTGAGCACCCGGCGATAGGTCTTTTCCAGGTAGCGGGTATAGGACTTGGGCACCGCTTCCGTCTGGTTGCCGTGGATGACGATCAGCGGCGGGTTGGCGCCGCCCAGGTGGGCATAGCGCAGCTTGATGCGCCGGCCGCTGACCATCGGCGGCTGGTGCTCCTGTACCGCATCCTCGAGGATCTGGGTCAGGCGACTGGTCGGCCAGCGGGTGGTGGCCGAGGCGAAGGACTGCTGCACCGACTTGTACAGGTGACCCACGCCGGTGCCATGCAGCGCCGAGATGAAGTGGATGTCGGCGAAGTCGACGAACAGCAGGCGGCGTTCCAGTTCGGTCTTGACGTAGTCGCGCTCGCCGGACTCCATGCCGTCCCACTTGTTGAGGGCGATCACCAGGGCACGCCCGGTCTCCAGCACGAAGCCGAGCAGGTTGAGGTCGTGCTCGACCACGCCTTCGCGGGCGTCCATGACGAAGATCACCACGTTGGCGTCCTGGATCGCCTGCAGCGTCTTGACCACCGAGAACTTCTCGACCGCCTCGAAGACCTTGCCGCGGCGGCGCACGCCGGCGGTGTCGATCAGGGTGTAGCGTTCTTCGTTGCGCTCGAAGGGGATATAGATGCTGTCGCGCGTGGTGCCGGCCTGGTCATAGACGATCACCCGCTCTTCGCCGAGCATGCGGTTGACCAGCGTCGACTTGCCGACGTTGGGCCGGCCGATCACGGCGATCTTGATGCCGGTGGTCTCGTCGATGCCCTGCACGCGACGGAAGACGTCACCGCCCTCCTCCGCGGCCGCGCGCACCTGCTCCTCGGTGAGCTCCTCGACCTCGACCTCATCCTTCGGAAAGACGCCCAGGGCGTCTTCCAGCAGGTTGTTCACGCCGCGCCCGTGAGCCGCCGCGATGGGATAGGCGTCGCCGATGGCCAGCGGGCTGAATTCCGCCCGGGCGATATCCGGGTCGACGGTATCGACCTTGTTGGCCACCAGGAAGGTGCGCTTGTTTCGCTTGCGCAGGTGCTCGGCGATCATCTGATCGGCGACGGTCATGCCGTCGCGGGAATCCACCAGGAACAGCACCGCATCGGATTCTTCGATGGCCTGCAGCGACTGCTCGGCCATCTTCAGGTCGATGCCTTCCTCGTCACCGGAGATACCGCCGGTGTCGACCACGATGTAGGTGCGTCCCTGCCACTTGGCTTCGCCGTACTTGCGATCGCGGGTCAGGCCGGCGAAGTCGGCGACGATGGCGTCCCGAGTCTTGGTCAGGCGGTTGAAAAGCGTGGATTTGCCGACGTTCGGCCGCCCCACCAGGGCAATTACGGGAACCATGCGGCTCTCCCAGAGCAGAAAACACGATGGCCGCTACCGAACTTCACGGTAGCGGCCATCGGTTGAGGATAAAGGGTTCTAGCGCAGACGATAGGCGACGAGTTTACCGCCATTGCCGTAAACGTAGAGCATGTCGCCGACGACCAGTGGTCGTACCCGGACGCCGTCACCGTCGACCTTGGTCCGACCGACGAAACGACCGTCGACCTGGCTCAGCAGATGGATGTAGCCGGCGTAGTCGCCCACCACCACGTTGCTCGACCACACCACCGGACCGGTGAGCTGGCGACGGGCCAGATCGGCATTGGTCCAGAGCGCAGAGGTGGAGGATTCCTCGACGGCTTCCACGGTGCCGTTGTCCAGGCTCAGGTAGACGTTGCCGAAACCTTCGGCCACGCCGTCGTAGCTGGAGGCGTCACGCTGCCAGAGGATCTGGCCGTTGGCCGGATTGAGCGCGACCACGCGGCCGTTGTAGCTGACCACATAGAGGGTGTCGCCGGACAGCGACAGGCCGCCGTCCACGTCGACGATCCGCTCCAGTTCGGAACGACCCTTGGGCACGGCGATCTGCTGTTCCCACAGCGGCAGGCCGCGCTGCACGTCCAGGGCGACCACCTTGCCGCTGGCGAAACCGGCCATGACCACCTGGTTGGTGACCAGGGGCGCACCGGTGCCTCTCAGACTCAGCACCGGCTGGGTGTCTTCGTAGATCCAGCGACGGGTACCACTGCCCAGCTCGAAGGCCTGCAGCTTGTCGTCCTGGGACTGCACCACCACCACGTCGTTGTTGACCACCGGGGCGGACAGCACTTCGCTGGACGCCTGGGCGCGCCACTTCTCGTCGCCACTGGCACTGTCGAGGGCGATCACCTGGCCACGCAGGGTGCCGACCAGCACCAGGCTGGAGCCCACGCCGACGCCGCCGGACACCGGCAGGTCCAGGTCCTTCTTCCACAGCACCTGGCCGGTCTCGCGATTCATCGCCATGACCCGGCCGTCGGCATCAGCGGCAAAGATCGTCTGGCCGTCGACGGCCGGTACCAGGCGGTTGTATTCCTTGCCCTGGCCGTCGCCCACCGAGCGACTCCAGACTTCATCCAGGCGAACTTCAGCCTTGATGTCCTTCAGCTCGGCCGGCGGCAATTCCTTCTTGCCGGTGCTGCTGCACCCGACGACCGCAAGGGCGAGACCCAGTACCGCGATAGACTTCCAGCGCAACATCAGGCGTCTCCTTTGGCGAGATCATCGAGTTTCATCTGCAGCACGCCTTCGGCTGCGTCATTGGGCAGCGCGGCGCGGGCTTTTTCATAGGCGGCGCGGGCCTCGGCCGGCTTCTTCAGCGCCACCAGCAGGTCGCCACGCAATTCTTCGCGATTGGCGACATAGGCCTTGGGCGCCTCGCCATCCAGCAGCTTGAGACCCTCTTCGGCCTTGCCCTGGGCCGCCAGCACCCGGGCCAGGCGCTGACGCGCCAACTCGCCGAGTTCGGCGTCATGGGGCTTGTCCACCACGGCCTTGAGTTCGGCGGCGGCGTCGTCCAGGCGATTGTTCTCTACCGCCACCTTGGCGACGAAGAGGCTCCCGTACTGGGCGTAGGCGGTACCGGAATAATCCTGCTTGAGCTTGCCGTAGGTGTCCGTCACCCGGGCGGTGTCGACCTTGCCACCGGGCGCCAGGGCGGCTTCCACCAGTTGCTGATAGAGCACCGAGGCGCCCTGCGCCTGGTTGTTCTGATAGCGCTGCCAGCCCTGCCAGCCCAGTACCGCCACCAGGGCGATGACGCCACCAGCCACCAGCGGCTTGCCGTTACGCTGCCACCAGGCCTTGGCGACCACCAGATTGTCGTCGTCGATGGAACTCAAATCCGTTCTCCTCAATTCCCGCGACCGAAACCGGCCGGGGGCAAAATCTCGTCCAGACGGGCGGCCAGGGCCGCGAAATCGACCTTTTCCTGGGGCGCATCGCCACGCAGCGGCTTGAGCGCCACCTGTTGCGCGGCCAGTTCGTCTTCACCCAGGATCATGGCCCAGAGCGCGCCGCTCTTGTCGGCCTTCTTGAACTGGCTCTTGAAGCTGCCGGCACCGGCATTGACCAGCAGACGCAGGTCGGGACGGGCATCGCGCAACTGCTCGGCCAGCTTGAGGCCGGCCAGTTCGGCCGCCTCGCCAAAGGCGCAGAGATAGAGATCGGCGGGACGCTGCAGATCGCCCGGCAGGCACGCCAGGGTTTCCAGCAGCAGCACCAGGCGCTCGACGCCCATGGCGAAGCCGACGCCCGGGGTGGGCTTGCCGCCGAACTGGGTGATCAGGCCGTCGTAGCGGCCACCGGCGCAGACGGTGCCCTGGGCACCCAGCTTATCGGTGACCCACTCGAAGACGGTACGACCGTAGTAGTCCAGGCCACGCACCAGCTTGGGATTGATCTGGTAGCGAATGCCGGCGGCGTCCAGACGGGCCTTGAGGCCGTCGAAGTGGGCGCGGGATTCGTCGTCCAGATAGTCGGCCAGGGTCGGGGCGTCCTGCAGCAGCGCCTGGGTCTGGGCGTTCTTGCTGTCGAGGATGCGCAGCGGATTGGTGGTCAGCCGACGCTGGCTGTCTTCGTCGAGTTGCTCGAAGCGTTCCTGCAGATAGGCTACCAGGGCCTCGCGATAGCGGCCGCGATCGGCGCTGGAACCCAGGCTGTTGAGCTGCAGGGTCACGGCGTCGGTCAGGCCCAGGCGCTGCCAGAGACGTGCAGTGAGCACGATCAGTTCGGCATCGATGTCCGGACCGGGCAGGTTGAACACCTCGACGCCGATCTGGTGGAACTGGCGATAGCGACCCTTCTGCGGCTTCTCGTAACGGAACATAGGCCCGGCGTACCAGAGCTTCTGCACCTGGCCACCGCCGGTCATGCCATGTTCGAGCACGGCCCGCACGCAACCCGCGGTGCCTTCCGGCCTCAGGGTCAGGGACTCCTCGTTGCGGTCGAGGAAGGTGTACATCTCCTTGTCCACCACGTCGGTGCCCTCGCCGATGCCGCGGGCGAAGAGTTCGGTGAACTCCATGATGGGCAGACGGATCTCGTGGTAGCCATAGCCGTCGAGCAGCGTCGCGAAGGTACGTTCCAGGTAGCGCCAGGCCGGAGTCTGCTCCGGCAGGATATCGTTCATGCCACGGATGGCTTGCAGGGACTTGCTCACGAAAGGGCCTTATTCCTTGATCTTTCAGCTGCGCGCGATGAGCGCGGCATCCGCTTCGGCCTTTTCGGCCGCCTTGCGGCGGATGAGCCCTTCCAGCTCGTCCACCAGATTGTCGTTGTTCAGCTTGGAGGCCGGCTTGCCATCGATGTACACCAGATTGTTGGGCGTACCCCCGGTCAGGCCGACGTGGGCTTCCTTGGCTTCGCCGGGACCGTTGACCACGCAACCGATCACCGCGACGTCCAGGGGCACCAGCAGGTCCTCCAGGCGCCCTTCCAGTTCGTTCATGGTCTTGACCACATCGAAGTTCTGCCGCGAGCAACTCGGGCAGGCGATGAAGTTGATGCCACGCGAACGCAGGCGCAGGGACTTGAGGATGTCGAAACCGACCTTGATCTCCTCGACCGGATCGGCCGCGAGCGAGATGCGGATGGTGTCGCCGATGCCTTCGGCCAGCAGCATGCCCAGGCCCACGGCGGACTTCACCGTGCCCGAGCGCAGGCCGCCGGCTTCGGTGATGCCCAGGTGCAGCGGCTGCTCGATGCGGGTGGCCAGCTGACGGTAGGCCGCCACGGCCATGAAGACGTCACTGGCCTTCACGCTGACCTTGAAGTCCGGGTAGTCCAGCTTCTCCAGATGGTCGACGTGGCGCATGGCCGACTCCACCAGGGCCTCCGGGGTGGGCTCGCCATACTTCTTCTGCAGGTCCTTTTCCAGCGAACCGGCGTTGACGCCGATGCGGATCGGGATGCCGCGCTCGCGGGCCGCGTCGACCACCGCCTTGACCCGGTCTTCGCGACCGATGTTGCCAGGGTTGATGCGCAGGCAGTCCACGCCCAGCTCGGCCACGCGCAGGGCGATCTTGTAATCGAAGTGAATGTCGGCCACCAGCGGCAGGCTGACCCGCTGCTTGATGCGGCCGAAGGCTTCGGCGGCGTCCATGTCGGGCACGGAGATGCGCACGATGTCGGCACCGGCGTCCTGCAGGCGCTGAACCTGGGCCACGGTGGCGTCGACGTCGCAGGTTTCGGTGTTGGTCATGCTCTGCACGGCGATGGGAGCATCGCCGCCGACCGGCACCGAGCCGACCCAGATCTTGCGGGACAACCGACGTTTGATGGGCGATTCGCTATGCATGCTGGTTTCCCATGGGGTCGCCGGACGTCATTGTCCGGCCTGACCGAGTTTGATGCGGGCGGTCTCGCCCTTGGTGTAAGGCGCGAGGTCGACGACCTGGCCGTTGTAGGTGATCTGGGCACCACGAGCGAAGCCGAGACGGATGTTGACCGGCGCCTTGATCGAGGCGTAGTCGAGGCTCTCGCCGCCCTTTTTCACGCCGCTGAAAAGGATCTTGCCGGTACCGTCGCTGACCTGCGTCCAGCAGTTGGCGGTGAAGCGGATGTTGAGGCTGTCGCTGCCGGCGACAGGCGCTGCGGCAGGCGCGGTGGCCGAGGCGGCAGGCGCCGTTGCAGCCGGCGCCGGAGGGGTAGACGTGCTCGAACCGCTGGCCGGGGCCGGAGTCGGCGCGGCGGTCGGGGTGGTCATGGCGGCCACGGCATTGGCATCCGGCGTCGGCGTGCCTACCGGAGACGGCAGGGTGACGGCGGGCTGCTGAGCAGTGACCGGGGGCTGTTCTTCCGGCTCGTCGATGGGATGGATCTCGGTCTTGCCGTCGGCACCCTCGACCTCGACATGCTCCATGCTCACGGCGCTGCTGCTGGAAGTCTGACGACTGCGCTCCTGCCACCAGAACAGACCCATGGCGATGATCAGCACCACCAGGACGAAACTGACGAATCTGAGGACATTGCGCGACAACCGCACCGGCTCGTCGAGGCGGCCCAGGCTGTGCACGGTGCTGCCCTTGGCATCGGTGCCGGTGTAGCTGTCGAAGGTACGCACCAGTTCGACCTGGTCCAGGCCCAGCAGCTTGCCATAGGCCTTGGTGTAGCCACGGGCGAAGGTGTGCCCCGGCATCTGCTGATAGTTGCCGGACTCGAGCTGCTCGATGATGCGCTCGCTGAGATTGAGATTCTGGGCGACCTGGGCCTGGCTCCAGCCAAGCGCCAGTCGCTTCTGACGCAAGATCTCACCGGGATTGCCCCGTCCGGCGTGTACCGCTTCGGATTGCACTGCGGTCATTTCTGCTCCGACTGAAGTTGACGATATTCAGGTGAGTTCGGGTAGAGGCGCTTCAGCTGCAGGGCATAGCTCGCGGCGGTGTTGCGATCGTTGAACACCTCGGCGAGGCGGATCCCGAGCAACAGGCTGCGGGCATCCTGGGGGCTGAGCTGGCTGAAGGCCTGGTAATAGCTGCGAGACGGCACGTAGTCGCGCGTCTGATAGGCCAATTGAGCCAATTCGAACAGGGCCCTGGGCTGATTGCGATCCAGCCGCAGGGATTTTTCCAGATTTTCCTTGCCCAAGTCGACCTGATTGAGTCGCAAGGCCGTCAGGCCGAGATTCTCGAACACCCGCGCGCGCTCGGGGTAGAGGCTGTCTTCGGCGGCCTGGGTGAAGCGTTCGTAGGCATCCTTGTAGCGCCCCTGCTCATAGAGGAAGCTGCCATAGTTGTTGAGGATGCGGGCATCGCGGGGCCGCTCGCGCAGGGCCAGGCGATACTCCTGATCGGCCAGTTCGGTCTCGCCCTGGGCCTGGAACACCAGCCCGAGGGCGGCATGGGCGTCGGCGCTGGAGGAATCCAGTTCCAAGGCCTTCTTCAACGGCACCTTGGCTTGTTCGGTGTTGCCCTGCTGGACATAGCCGAGGCCAAGCTGGATGTAGGCATCACGGGCCTGCATCCGTCCCTGGCGGGTATCCATGGGGTTGCGGTCACCCTCGGTCACGCAGCCGGCCAGGCTACCGACCACCAGGGCGAGCGCGACAGCCGCAAAGCGCGTGATCGCCATGATCGCGCCCTCAGCCCTGGAGCGGCGTCACGGTTTCGGCACCGTCGAGCTGGCGAACGGCGATGTAACGCTGGCTGCGACGGGTACGGTCCATGACCTGCCCCACCAGCTGGCCGCAGGCGGCATCGATGTCGTCACCGCGGGTGGTCCGCACCGTGACATTGAAACCGGCCTGCACCAGCAGCTCCTGGAACCGGCGGGTGGCGTTCTTGCTCGGCCGCTCGTAGCCGGAGTGCGGGAAGGGATTGAAAGGGATCAGGTTGATCTTGCAGGGCACGTTGCGCAGCAGCTCGATCAGCTGCAGGGCGTGCTCGGGCAGGTCGTTGACGTCCTTGAGCAGGGTGTACTCGATGGTCAGGACGCGCTTCTCGCCCAGTTGCCGGATGTATCTCTGGCAGGCATCGAGCAGCATGGCCAAGGGATACTTGCGGTTGATCGGGACCAGCTCGTTGCGCAACTCGTCGTTGGGTGCATGCAGCGACAACGCCAGGGAGACGTCGATGTGCTTGGCCAGCTCTTCGATCATCGGCACCACGCCCGAGGTGGACAGAGTGACCTTGCGCTTGGAGATGCCGTAGCCCAGGTCGTCCATCATGATGCGCATGGCGGCGACGACGTTGTCGAAGTTCAGCAGCGGTTCGCCCATGCCCATCATCACCACGTTGGTGATGGCGCGGTCGATCTTGGCCGGTACGCTGCCAAAGGACTTGTTGGCGATCCACACCTGACCGATCACTTCGGCGGCGGTGAGGTTGCTGTTGAAGCCCTGCTTGCCGGTGGAGCAGAAGCTGCAGTCCAAGGCGCAACCGGCCTGGGACGACACGCACAGGGTGCCACGGCCGTTCTGCGGAATGTAGACGGTCTCGACGCAGCTGCCGGAGGCGACGCGGATCACCCACTTGCGGGTGCCGTCGCGGGAGATGTCCTCGCTGACGATCTCGGGGCCACGGATCTCCGCGGCGGCCTTGAGCTTTTCCTTGAGCGCCTTGCCCAGGTTGCTCATGGCGTCGAAATCATCGATGCCGAAGTGATGGATCCACTTCATGACCTGGCCGGCGCGAAAGCGCTTCTCCCCGATGGACTCGAAGAACGACTCGAGTTGCGGCTGGGTCAGGCCCAGCAGATTGACCTTATCGGTGGCTGTGGTCATGGGATCACCTCGACGAAATCTGTTTGAAGCCCGCGCAGGACGCGGGCGATGCCAGGAAGGCGGGCTGGCCGCTTCCCTGGCCGGCGCTCATCCTTAGCGGATGCGCTCGCAGACTTCGGTGGCTGCGAAGAAGTAGGAGATCTCGCGCGCGGCGGACGCTTCGGAATCCGAACCATGGACGGCGTTTTCGTCGATGGAGACAGCGAAGTCGGCACGGATGGTACCGGCGTCGGCTTTCTTGGGATCGGTGGCGCCCATCAGCTCACGGTTCTTGGCGATGGCGTTGTCGCCTTCCAGCACCTGGACCACGACCGGACCGGAGGTCATGAAGGAGACCAGATCCTTGAAGAAGGGACGCTCTTTGTGTTCGGCGTAGAAGCCACCGGCTTCGCGCTCGGACAGCTGGACCATCTTGGCAGCGACGACGCGCAGGCCAGCCTTCTCGAAGCGGGTGACGATCTCACCGACGACATTCTTGGATACGGCATCGGGCTTGATGATCGACAGGGTACGTTGAACAGACATGTGAACTCCGAATGTGAGAATAGAGCAAAAACGAAACCCGCGGATTATACGCGGGTCCCGGTGAAAAGCGTAGCGCGGTACGGGCGATGCGTCAGGCGGACTCGTCGATCCAGGCGGCTTGGATGGCCTCCAGTACCTTCTCGCCACCGCGCTGCGGATCGTCGTCGAACTCCGGCAGGTCCACGACCCAGTTACGCAGCTTGACGAAGTTCACGTAGCGCGGATCCACGTCGGGATGGGCGTCGTTGAGTTCGATGGCGATATCCAGCACATCGGTCCATTTCAGTGCCATGACAGCTGTCCTCAGTGACCTTCGGAAACCTGGTTGATGGTGTAGCGCGGAATCTCCACCACCAGGTCTTCGCTGCCAACTACCGCCTGGCAGGACAGGCGCGAACGCATTTCCAGGCCCCAGGCCTTGTCCAGCATGTCGTCTTCGAGCTCATCGGAAGGCTCGAGGGAATCGAAGCCTTCCTGGACGACTACGTGACAGGTGGTGCAGGCACAGGACATCTCGCAGGCGTGCTCGATGTCGATGCCGTTGCGCATGGCCGCGGCGATGATGGTTTCGCCTTCGCTGGCTTCGAAGACTGCGCCCTCGGGGCAGTGCTCGGCGTGGGGCAGCAGGGTGATCTGCGGCATGATGGAACTACTCCTCGATATCGTTGAGACGACGACCCGCCAGGGCCGCCTTGACCGAGGCGTTCATCCGCCGGGCGGCGAAGGCATCGGTTACGTGAGAAAGACGCTTGGTCTGGTCTTCGAGCGCCTGGAGGTCGGTGGCGTCCAGCAGCTCGGCCAACTGGCCGATTTCCAGCTCGATCACCTGACGCTCCTCGGCGTCCAGCAGGCGCTCGCCGTCGGCGGCCAGCGCGGCGGTGACCGCCTCAATCAGCCGCCGCGCTTCGACCTGCTGCTCGCGCAGCGCGCGGGCCTGCATGTCGTCACCGGCATGACGGAAGGAGTCCTGCAGCATGTTGGCGATCTCGCCGTCGGTCAGACCGTAGGACGGCTTGACCTGGACGCTGGCTTCCACGCCGCTGGACAGCTCGCGGGCGCTGACGCCGAGCAGGCCGTCGGCATCGACCTGGAAGGTGACGCGGATCTTGGCGGCACCGGCGACCATGGGCGGGAAGCCGCGCAATTCGAAACGGGCCAGGGAGCGGGCGTCCTTGACCAGTTCGCGCTCGCCTTGTAGCACATGCACCAGCATGGCGGTCTGGCCGTCGCGATAGGTGGTGAAGTCCTGCCCCCGCGCCACCGGAATGGTGGTGTTGCGCGGAATGATCTTCTCCATCAGGCCGCCCATGGTCTCGAGTCCCAGGGACAGCGGGATGACGTCCAGCAGCAGCAGTTCTTCGCCGGCACGATTGCCGGCCAGGGAATCGGCCTGCAGGGCCGCGCCGATGGCGACCACGCGATCCGGATCGATGTCGGTGAGCGGGGTGCACTCGAACAGTTCGCCCACGGCTTCGCGCACATAGGGCACGCGGGTGGAGCCACCGACCATGACCACGGCAGCGATTTCTGCCGGCTCCACTTCCGCATCACGCAGGGCGCGGCGGCAGGCCTTGAGGCTGCGCGCCACCAGCGGGGCGATGAGCTCTTGGAAGGTGCTGCGCTCCAGCACGCCCGACCAGTCGCCATGGCTGACCTCTACGCGCTCGGCAGCCGACAGGGCTTCCTTGGCAGCGCAGGCGCTCTGCAGCAGGCGCCGCTGAGTGCCCGGATCCAGATCGCTGGACAACCCGGCCTGCTGGACGATCCAGCCGGCGATGGCATGATCGAAGTCATCACCACCCAGGGCGCTGTCGCCACCGGTGGCCATGACTTCGAAGACACCGCGGGTCAGGCGCAGGATGGAGATGTCGAAGGTGCCGCCCCCCAGGTCGTAGATGGCGACCACACCCTCCTCGCCCCGGTCCAGGCCATAGGCCACGGCGGCCGCGGTAGGCTCGTTGAGCAGGCGCAGGACGTTCAGTCCGGCGAAGCGGGCAGCGTCCTTGGTGGCCTGGCGCTGGGCATCGTCGAAGTAGGCCGGCACGGTGATGACCGCGCCGACCAGTTCGCCACCCAGGGTGGCTTCGGCCCGCTCGCGCAGCACCCGCAGGATGTCGGCGGAGACCTCCACCGGACTCTTGCGCCCGGCAGCGGTATCGATGAAGGGCATTTCCGATTCACCGGCGACGAAGCGATAGGGCAACTGCTCGCCCAGCTGCTTGACGTCGGCAATGCCACGCCCCATGAGGCGCTTGACGGAGAGAATGGTATTGAAGGGATCCTGGGCGGCAGCGGCCTTGGCGCCTGCCCCCACGTCCACCCCATCGGCGGCATAGCGCACGGCGGAGGGCAGGATCACCTCGCCCTGCAGATCGGGCAGGGTCTCGGCCACGCCACTGCGGACGGCAGCCACGAGGGAATTGGTGGTGCCCAAATCGATGCCCACCGCCAGCTTGCGCTGGTGCGGCTTGGGCGCCATTCCGGGTTCGGCTATCTGCAATAGAGCCATTGGCTAGTCGGCTTATGGTTGTCGGTGCCTGAGCGACACCTGTGATTAATCGTCCAGACGCTCTTCGAGCTGGCGGATCTCGCTGGCCAGCTTGTCGAGAAACTGCATGCGACGGACCAGGCGTTCGGCAGACTCGCGCTGGGCGGGATCCTGCCAGATCGCGGCGAAGGCCTGCTCGATGTCGCGCTGCGCCTCCTTGAGGCGCTGGCGGAAGGCGGGAATGCCCGCGCTGTCGCCGGCGTCCTGCAGGTCTTCCAACTCCTCGCGCCACTGCAATTGCTGCATGAGGAAATCGGTGTCCTGGATGGTCGCCTCGAGCGGCATCTCGTGGCCTTCGAGCTCCAGCAGATAACGCGCGCGGCGCGACGGCGCGCGCAGCACGTGATAGGCCTCGTTGAGCTCGGCCGACCGCTCCAGCGCCTGGCGCCGCTCGCGTTCCGGCGCATCGGCGAACCGATCCGGATGGACCGTGCGGGCCAGGTCGCGATAGCGTGCGGCCAGACCCGCCTGGTCGATCTCGAAGGCGGGCTTGATCTCGAACAGCGCGAAGTGACAGGGCTTACCCATGGCGGGCCTCAGATGTTGAAGCTTTCGCCGCAGCCACACTCGCCACGCACGTTGGGATTGTTGAACTTGAAGCCCTCGTTGAGGCCTTCACGCACGAAATCCAGCTCGGTGCCGTCCAGGTAGACCAGGCTCTTGGGGTCGATGATGACCTTGACGCCATGGCTTTCGAACACCTGGTCCTCGGCCGCGAATTCATCGACGAACTCGAGTACGTAGGCCAGCCCCGAGCAACCCGTGGTACGAACGCCCAGGCGGATGCCCTCCCCCTTGCCGCGTCCATCGAGGGAACGCTGCACGTGGCGGGCGGCGGACTCGGTCATGCTGATCGCCATGGTTCCTCCTTAGAGCAGGCCTTTCTTCTGTTTGTAGTCGCTGACCGCCGCCTTGATGGCGTCTTCGGCGAGTACCGAGCAGTGGATCTTCACCGGCGGCAGGGCCAGTTCTTCGGCGATCATGCTGTTCTTGATCGACGCCGCTTCCTCGATGCTCTTGCCCTTCATCCACTCGGTGGCCAGGGAGCTGGAGGCGATGGCGGAGCCACAGCCGTAGGTCTTGAACTTGGCATCTTCGATGATGCCCTGCTCGTTGACCTTGATCTGCAGACGCATCACGTCGCCACAGGCCGGAGCGCCGACCATGCCGGTGCCGACATCGGGATCGGCCGCATCGAACTTGCCGACGTTGCGCGGGTTTTCGTAGTGGTCGATGACCTTTTCACTGTATGCCATGGTTCAATCCTCGCTTATCAGGGTGGGTCAGTGGGCTTGCCACTCGACCTGACTCA
Source organism: Pseudomonas benzopyrenica (assembly GCF_036884265.1). NCBI lineage: Bacteria > Pseudomonadati > Pseudomonadota > Gammaproteobacteria > Pseudomonadales > Pseudomonadaceae > Pseudomonas > Pseudomonas benzopyrenica. The sequence continues at coordinate 3,775,625 of NZ_CP145723.1, forward strand.
GGTCTACGCCTTCTTTGAACATGTCCCACAGCGGAGACAATTCGCGCAACTTGTTGACGGCTTCGGTGACCTTGCTCGCGGCGTAGTCAACGTCTTCTTCGGTGGTGAAGCGGCCGAAGGTGAAGCGGATGGAGCTGTGTGCCAGCTCGTCGTTGCGGCCCAGGGCACGCAGGACGTAGGACGGCTCCAGGGACGCCGAGGTACAGGCCGAACCGGACGAGACCGCCAGGTCCTTGAGCGCCATGATCAGCGACTCGCCTTCGACGTAGTTGAAGCTCAGGTTCAGGTTGTGCGGCACACGATGGATCAGGCTGCCGTTCAGGTAGACCTCTTCCAGGCCTTCGAACTGACGGTAGAAGCGATCGCTCAGGGCCTTGATGCGGGCATTTTCCTGGACCATCTCTTCCTTGGCGATGCGGAAGGCCTCGCCCATGCCGACGATCTGGTGGGTCGCCAGGGTACCCGAACGCATGCCACGCTCATGGCCACCGCCGTGGGTCTGGGCTTCGATACGCACGCGCGGCTTGCGGCGGACGTAGAGGGCGCCAATGCCCTTGGGACCATAGGTCTTGTGCGCCGAGAAGGACATCATGTCGACCTTGAGCTTTTCCAGATCGATCTCGACCTTGCCGGTGGACTGGGCGGCGTCGACGTGGAAGAGCACGCCACGGGAGCGGGTCAGCTCGCCGATGGCGGCGATGTCGTTGACGGTACCGATCTCGTTGTTGACGTGCATGATGGACACCAGGGTGGTGTCGTCACGCAGGGCCGCCTCGACCATGTCGGGGGTGATCAGGCCGTCTTCGCCCGGCTCGAGATAGGTGACCTCGAAGCCTTCGCGCTCGAGCTGGCGGGTGGTATCCAACACCGCCTTGTGCTCGATCTTGGAGGTGATCAGGTGCTTGCCCTTGTTCTGGTAGAAGTGCGCGGCGCCCTTGATGGCCAGGTTGTCGGACTCGGTGGCACCGGAGGTCCAGACGATCTCGCGCGGGTCGGCGTTGACCAGTTCGGCCACCTGACGACGGGCGTTTTCCACAGCTTCCTCGGCCTTCCAGCCGAACAGGTGGGAGCGCGATGCGGGGTTGCCAAAGTTGCCGTCCACCAGCAGGCACTCGCTCATCTTCTGAGCGACGCGCGGATCGACGGGCGTGGTGGCGGAATAGTCTAGGTAGATCGGCAATTTCATCGGTTACTCCTAATCAGACGGGCGTCTCTGCTCAGTCGATGGTGGACGCTTCGATTTTTTCGACCGCTAAGGGCGATTGCTTACTGGCACAGGCCTTGGTGTCCTGACGCTTGGCCACCTGCTGGATCTCGTTGCGGGCGACCAAGTCGGCCAGGGTGATGCCACTCAAAAAGGTGTGGATCTGATCGCTCAGATCGCACCAGAGGTGGTGGGTCAGGCAGGTATCGCCCTGGTGACAGCCCCCACCGCCCTGGCAACGGGTGGCATCCACGGATTCGTTGACGGCATCGATCACCTGGGCCACATGGATACCGCCCATGTCGCGCGCCAGCTGATAACCGCCGCCGGGACCGCGTACGCTGTTGACCAGCGCGCCGCGGCGCAGCCGGGCAAACAGCTGCTCCAGATAGGACAGCGAAATGCCCTGCCGCTCGGAAATGTCGGCCAGCGACACCGGCCCCCGCTGGGCGTGCAGCGCCAGGTCGAGCATGGCGGTTACGGCATAGCGGCCTTTGGTGGTCAGTCTCATGATGAACTCGAGCGGGTTGCATCGGATGACCCTGATTATCGGATTCCCGACAAAAAAGGTCAACTTTAAAACCGACCAAATCACTCAGGCATTATCTATCGGGGGGATAGTCCGCGGGTGGGATTCGCCGCGGGCGGCCTTCTGGGTTTCGGTGAGGATGCCGCGCAGGATGTTCATTTCCAGCTTGCTGATGCCGGCACGACCGTAGAGCCGCCGCAGCCGACTCATCAGGTGGCGCGGCTTGGCCGGATCGAGGAAGCCAATCTCCACCAGGGTCTGCTCCAGGTGCTCGTAGTAGAGCTCCAGCTCCTCCACCGTCACCGGCTGGGTGTTGAGCATGGCGGTGGCTTCGACCTTGTTCATCTTGGTCGGCTGGTTCTGCGCCGCGAGCCAGGCCATGCGCACCTCGTACACCAGCACCTGGACCGCCGCGGCGAGATTGAGCGAGCCGAAGGCCGGATCCGAGGGGATGTGCACATGGTAGTGGCAGCGCTGCAACTCTTCGTTGGTCAGGCCGGCGTATTCGCGACCGAAGACCAGGGCCACCTCGCCGCCCTGCTCCACCTGGGCCAGGGAGGTGGTGGCGCATTCGCGCGGATCCAGCAGCGGCCAGGGGATGCGGCGGTCGCGGGCGCTGGTGCCCAGCACCAGGCTGCAGCCGGTCAGGGCCTCTTCCAGGGTGTCGACCACGATGGCGGCGTCGAGCACGTCATTGGCCCCGGACGCGCGGGCATTGGCCTCGCCGCTGGGAAAGTCCTCGGGATCGACCAGATAGAGGCGCGACAGGCCCATGTTCTTCATTGCCCGGGCGGCACCGCCGATATTGCCGGGATGGCTGGTATTGACCAGAACGACGCGGATGTTGTGCAGCACGTGGCTATCCTCGAACGGACGCGGGAAATCGGCGCCGTATACTACGCCCACACGCGCCCGCTGGCCACGAATACCCCTTCCAGCGCCGCGAAGTCTGCTATCATTGCCGGCTTTCCTTATACAACCCAGGTGATTTATCCATGCAGCCCATGCTGAACATCGCACTGCGCGCGGCCCGCAGCGCCGGTGAACTGATTTTCCGTTCGATTGAGCGCCTGGACGTGATCGCCGTCGACGAAAAAGGCGCCAACGACTTCGTCTCCGAAGTCGACCGTGCCGCCGAGCAGACCATCCTCGCCACCCTGCGCAAGGCCTATCCCACCCATGGTTTCTACGGTGAGGAATCCGGCTACCTGGCGGGCGAAGGCGAAGGCGCCGATTATGTCTGGATCGTCGACCCGCTGGACGGCACCACCAACTTCATTCGTGGCGTCCCGCACTTCTCGGTGAGCATCGCCTGCAAGTACAAGGGTCGCCTGGAACATGCCGTGGTCCTGGATCCGGTGCGTCAGGAAGAATTCACCGCCAGCCGTGGCCGCGGTGCCGCCCTGAACGGCCGGCGCATCCGCGTCACCAACCGTCGCAGCCTGGAAGGCGCTCTGCTGGGTACCGGCTTCCCCTTCCGTGCCAATGACGTCGACCACCTGGACAACTACCTGGGCATGTTCCGCAGCCTGATCGGCCAGACCGCCGGCATCCGCCGCGCCGGCTCCGCCGCCCTGGACCTGGCCTATGTCGCCGCCGGTCGCTTCGACGCCTTCTGGGAAATGGGCCTGTCGGAGTGGGACATGGCGGCAGGCGCCCTGCTGGTGCAGGAAGCCGGTGGTCTGATCGGCGACTTCAATGGCGGCCACGACTTCCTCGAGAAGGGCCACATCGTCGCCGGCAATCCCAAGTGCTTCCGCGGTCTGCTGACCCAGATCCAGCCGCACCTGCCGGCCTCGCTCAAGCGCTGAGTTTGCAAGGCTAACGAAAAAGCCCCTGTCGGCAGTGCCGACAGGGGCTTTTTCATGCCTGCTGCAGAAGGCCCTGCAGCAGGTGTCGGCCAGGCTTACTTGACGACTTTCAGACTCGGCCGCGTCGGTGCCGGCTTGGGCGCCTCGGGCTTGCTGCCGCCGTTGTCGGGCCCCTGGTCATCCGGCGGGCTGGGTTCGCTGTCGAAGACCATGCCCTGGCCGTTCTCCCGGGCGTAGATGGCTAGGATGGCACCGATCGGGACATAGAGGTTGTAGGCGACGCCACCGAAACGGCCGTTGAAGCTCACCGCTTCGTTGTCCATGTGCAGGTCACGCACGGCACTGGGCGAGGCGTTCAGCACGATCTGGCCGTCGTTGGCATAGCCCGGCGGCACGCGCACCTCGGCGTAGTCGGCGTTGACCAGCAGATGGGGCGTGCAGTCGTTGTCCACGATCCACTCGTAGAGCGCGCGGACCAGGTAGGGGCGACTGGAATTCATGGGGTTCTCCTCTAGCGCATCTCACGCTCGGTGACCGAAAGACTGGATCGGAAACTGTCGCGTGCGAACATGCGATCCATGTAGTCCTGCAGCGGCTTGGCGGCCCGGGGCAATTCGACGCCCAGGCGCGGCAATCGCCACAGGATGGGGAGCAGGCAACAGTCCACCAGGGAAAAGTCGTCGCTCAGGAAAAAGGCTTTTTCCGCGAAGATGGGCGCCACGCCGGTCAGGCTTTCCCGCAGCTCCTTGCGCGCGGCGCCGAGGTCGGCGCCCGGCGCGGCCTGCAGGATGCTGTCCACCAGGGTGCACCAGTCACGGCCGATACGGTGCATCAGCAGTCGCGACTGACCCCGGGTGACCGGATAGGCCGGCAGCAGCGGCGGATGCGGATAGCGTTCCTCGAGGTACTCCATGAGTACCTCGGTGCCATAGAGCACCAGGTCGCGATCCATCAACGTCGGCACGGTGCCATAGGGATTGTGCTCGGCCAGCTGCCGCGGGCACTCGCCACGGCGCACGGCGATCAGCTCGCACTCGACGTTCTTTTCCGCCAGGATCAGACGGATCCGATGGCTGTAGTGATCCTCGGGATCATGGAAACAGGTCAGGCGGGTTATGGCGCCCATGGGTCCCTCCCCCGTCAGGGGCGAAGCTGCAAAGGGGGATTATCTCGCACCTTGCCGCCTGCTACCTAGTCTCATCGCTCACTGTCGGGCAATCGCCGCCAGAATTCGCGCTTGAGCCAGAAGGCCAGGATGGCGAACAGCACCAGATAGCCCAGCACCCAGGGTGCGAGCCGCCAGGCGAGGCTACGTTCGGGTGCGGCGGAATAGCGCAGGTAGGCGACCAGATCGTCGACGGTATGGGCGAACTGCTCGGGGGTCTGGGCGCCACTGCCCGCCTCCAGGCGCAGCACGCAGCGCCCTTCGTGGCAGTCGCGCAGCTGGCGACCGCGCAGGGCGGCCAGGACGTCGGGCATGCGGGTGCCGGGCGCTGCGAGATTGTCGACCCCGAGCGGACGTCCGGGCGCCACATAGAATTCCTGCAGGAAGGCGCGCAACCAGGCTTCGCCGCGCACCGCGGCGATCAGGGTGAGGTCCGGCGGTACGCTGCCGAAGGCGCGGCGGGCATCCTCGGGTTTGAGCAGGCCGAGCATGGACGCACTAGCGGTGCGCCCGGGCGCCCAGCTGGCGAGGTCCAGGTGAAGATCGGCGGCGACGCGATCGAAGCGCTGGTACTCCTGGCCGTGGCAGGCCAGGCAATAGCGACCGAAGGTGAGGGCACCGGCCTGGGGATCGCCTTCGGCACCGATGGCCAGACCGCTGCACAGCAACAGCAGACCCAGGAACAGGCAACGCATCATGAGCCGAGCTCCGGCAGCGTTCGCGGACGCCCCAGCCTGCTGTACCAGGGCATGCCCAGCAGACTGGCGAAATAGACGCCAGCCGCCAGGCGCGCCAGCAGCAGGCGCTGTTCGGTAAGCGCGACCACGCCCAGCACGCCCAGAGCGGCAAAGGCCAGACAGCCCAGATACAGCCCCAGCCGCGCCGGCCAGGCCTTGTGGCGCACCGAGCGGACCGTGCTGCGATCCAGCCAGGGCAGCACGAACAGCAGGGCGATGGCCAGGGCCGCCAGGCCGAGACCGCCGGCCTTGCTCGGCACCGCCCGCAACAGCGCATAGAAGGGCGCCAGGTACCAGGGCGGCGCGATGTGCGCGGGGGTCACCAAGGGATCGGCCGGCTGCTGGTTGGCCGGCTCCAGCACCAGCCCACCCAGGTCCGGCGCCAGCAGTACCACGCCCAGGAACACCAGCAGGAAAACCGCCAGTCCGCAGAGGTCCTTGAGGGTCAGGTAGGGGTGGAAAGGTACCCCCGCCGCACCGCTGACATCGCGCTCATCACCTTCGGGATTGTTCGAGCCGGTCTGGCGCAGGGCGACGACGTGCAGCGTCACCAGCGCGAGGATCAGCAGCGGCAGCCCGACCACATGCAGGGCCTGGAAGCGCCGCAGGGTGGCATCGGACAGCACCACCCCGCCCCGCAGCAGGTCGGCCAGAGTCGGGCCTACCAGGGGCAGCGCCTCGACCGCGCTCAGGGACACCTGGGCGCCCCAGTAGGACAGTTGGCCCCAGGGCAGCAGATAGCCGAAGAAGGCCTGGGCCAGCAGCAGCACATAGAGCAGCACGCCAAAGCTCCAGACCAGCTCCCGCGGCGCGCGATAGGAGCCATAGAGCAGGCCGCGCAGCATGTGCAGATAGAGACAGACGAACAGCGCCGAGGCGCCCACCGCGTGCAGATAGCGGATCAACCAGCCAAAGGGCACCTCGCGCATGAACAGCTGGACCGAGGCGAAGGCGCCCTTCACCGTCGGTTCGTAGCCGAACAACAGCCAGAGCCCCGTCAGCACCTGCAGCGCCAGGATGAAGACCAGCAGCGAACCGAACAGATAGAAGACGTTGAGGTTGCGCGGCACCCGGTAGTCGCTGAGGTGCCGTCGCCAGAGGGCGCCCAGGGGCAGCCGTCGCTCCAGCCAGCCGGGCTCGTCGCTCTTCATGTCGCCCCCTCCTCGTCGCTGCCGATCACCAGCAGGGTGTCGCCGCGGAAATGATAGGGGGGCACGGCCAGATTCAGCGGTGCCGGCTGGTCGCGAAAGACGCGCCCGGCCAGGTCGAAATGGGAGCCATGGCAGGGACAGAGATAGCCGCCGTCCCGGTCCGCCGCGCCGGGTGCCAGGGAGGGGATGCAGCCCAGGTGGGTGCAGATGGCGGTGACGACGAAGATGTCCGGCCGCCGCGATCTCAGACGCGGATCGACATAGGGTGGCTGGCTGGATTCCCGGGAGTCCGGGTCGGCCAGCCCCGCCTCGTCGGCCAGGAGTCGGGCCTGATCCGCGGCGCTGCGATGCAGGACGCAGACCGGCTGGCCGCGCCACTGCACGGTGAGTTGTTCGCCTTCGCGCAAGGCCTTGAGGTCCACCTCGACCGGCGCCGCCGCCACCTCTGCCGACCGACTGGGCCGCAGGGCGCAGACGAAGGGCACGCTGCCCGCCACCAGCCCCAGGCCGCCGACGGCGGAGGTGGTGGCGATCAGCAAGCGGCGGCGCTGGGCATCGGGCGCGTCATCGGTCACGTCAGGCTTCCCGGCTCCATCTCCAGCGTCACCCCGAAGCGCTCGCGCACCGAGGCGCGGATGCGCTCGGCGAGGGCCAGGACATCGCGACTACGGGCGCCGCCGAAGTTGACCAGCACCAGCGCCTGGGCGGCATGCACCCCCACGGCGCCGTCGCGATGGCCGCGCCAGCCGGCCTGGTCGATCAGCCAGCCGGCGGCCAGCTTGACCGTGCCATCGGCCTGGGGATAGGTCGGCAGGGACGGATAGCGTTGCTGCAACGCGGCGGCTACGGCGGCGGTCACCACCGGATTCTTGAAGAAACTGCCGGCATTGCCCAGCACCGCCGGGTCGGGCAGTTTGCTCTGGCGGATGCTGCAGATGGCCGCACTGACGGCTTCGGGCGTGGGCTGGGTGACACCCGCTTCGGCCAGGGCCTGACGCACGGGACCGTAGTCCAGCACCAGCTGCGGCTGGCGACTGAGGTGAAAACGTACCCGCAGCACGATCCAGCGCCCGGCCTCGGTCTTGAAGCGACTCTCGCGATAGGCGAAGGCGCAGTCGGCCGGACTGAGGTCGTGGAGTTCGCCGCTGTGGCGATCGAGCGCCGTGACCCCGGCGCATCTGTCCTTCAATTCGACGCCATAAGCGCCGATGTTCTGGATCGGCGAGGCGCCGACGGTGCCGGGAATCAGGCTGAGATTTTCCAGGCCGTACCAGCCGTTGGCCAAGGTGGCCATGACGAAGGGGTGCCAGGGTTCGCCGGCTTCGGCTTCCACCAGCAGGGCATCGCCCTCCTCCGCCAGCAGGCGGATACCGCGGGACGTCAGCCGCAGCACCAGGCCCTCGACCCGCTCGGGCAGGACCAGGTTGCTGCCACCGCCCAGCACCCGTAGCGGCACGCCGAGTTGCTGCGCCAGGGCCAGGGCCGCGCGGACCTCGGCATCGCTCGCGGCTTCCAGATAGCGGTCGGCTTGCGCCACCAGGCCGAAGGTGTTGAGCCCCTGCAAGGGGACCTGCCGTTGCAACTCAGCGACCATGACGGGCAGCCACCTCGGCGACCAGGCCATCGCAGGCGCTTTCCAGCAGGTCGAGGACGCGCTCGAAGCCGGCCGCGCCGCCGTAGTAGGGATCCGGCACTTCATCCACCGCCAGTCCCTGACGAGCCAGGAACAGCTCGGGTACTGCACCCTGGTCGGGCCGCAGCTGCTCCAGCCAGGCGAGGTTGTCCTGATCCATGGCCAGGATCAGGTCGAAGCGTTGGAAATCGCCCGCGGTTACCTGGCGCCCACGCAGGGCGCCGAGGTCATAGCCGCGACCCGCCGCGGCCTGGATGGCGCGGGCATCCGGGGCTTTGCCGACATGCCAGTCGCCAGTGCCAGCCGAGTCCAGCTCCACCGCCTCGGCCAGGCCGGCGGCGTCCAGCTTGGCCCTGAGGATGCCTTCAGCGGTGGGCGAGCGGCAGATGTTGCCCATGCAGACGAACAGGATGCGCAGGGTCATCTAGGCTCCCAGCAGGCGTCTGACGCGCTCGAGGTCTTCCAGGGTATCCACCCCGGCCTGGGGCGCTTCCAGGGCATCGGCAACATGGATGCGGACGCCGTGCCAGAGGGCACGCAGCTGCTCCAGGGCTTCGGTCTCTTCCAGGGCGCAGGGACCCCAGCTGACGAAGTCGGCGAGAAAACCGGCGCGATAGGCATAGATGCCGATATGCCGGCGGTAGGGAAAACCCTGGGGCAACTGTGCGCGATCACTGGCGAAGGCATTGCGTGCCCAGGGCAGCGGCGCCCGGCTGAAGGTCAGCGCCAGGCCGTTCAGGTCGGTGCTCACCTTGACCACATTGGGATTGAACAGGCTGTCGACGTCCGCGATTGGCTCGGCGAGGGTGGCCACGCCGGCTTCGGGATGGGCGGCGAGATTGCCCGCCACCTGGTCGATCACCGCCGGCGGAATCAGCGGCTCGTCGCCCTGGACGTTGACCACCAGGGCGTCGTCGGCCAGGCCGAGCAGCTCGGCCACCTCGGCCAGGCGATCGGTGCCCGAGGCATGATCGGCGCGGGTCAGCAGGACCCGGGCGCCAAAGCCTTCGCAGGCGCGCAGGATGTCGTCGTGGTCGGTCGCCACCACCACCTGCTCGGCGCCACTGCGCCGCGCCTGCTCCCAGACGTGCTGGATCATCGGCTTGCCGGCGATGTCGAGCAGCGGCTTGTTGGGTAGCCGGGTGCTGGCGAGTCGCGCCGGAATGACGACGGTGAAGGCGGTGCTCATTTATCCAGACGCTCGTCCGTGGTGATGATGCGCGCCTCGCTTTCCAGCATCACCGGGATGCCGTCGCGAATCGGGAAGGCCAGGCCGGCGGCCTTGCTGATGAGTTCGGTCTTGTCGTCGCTCAGGATCAGCGGACTCTTGGTCAGGGGGCAGGCGAGGATATCCAGCAGCTTGAGATCCATGGGCAGAGGTTCCGTCAGTGAAAGTGTTCGGGCAGGAGCCGGTCGAGACGCCCATCCAGCCAGGCGACGAAGGCGGCCGAGGGCTGGGCGTCCACCGCCAGGTACCACCAGTCGGCGGCGGCGAAGGACCGGCACTTGACCGCGTCCTTCTCGGTCATCACCAGCGGCAGCTCGGGCGTGAAGGCCAGGTCTGCGGCGCTGTAAGTGGCGTGATCGGCGAAGGCATGGGGCAACGGCTGCCAGTGTAGTCCTTCGAGGGTGGCGAAGAAACGCCCGGGGTTGCCGATGCCGGCCAGGGCATGCAGGCGCTGCCCTGGCGGAAAGAAATCCAGCGGCCGGGTCTCGCCGCTGCGCAGATTGACCAGGGCACTGGGCTGCAGGGTCAGGCCGTAGCCGTCGGCAGGATCGACGGCGGCGCCGTTGTGGATCACGGCGTCCACCTCGGCCAGGCGCTCCAGGGGTTCGCGCAGCGGCCCCGCCGGCAGGCAGCGGCCGTTGCCGAACCCCCGCGCCGCATCGACCATCACCAGTTCCAGATCCCGCGCCAGGCGATAGTGCTGCAGGCCGTCGTCGCTGAGGATGACATCGAGCGACTCTTCGGCGAGCAGGCGCTCGACGGCACGACCGCGGTCGGGATCCGTGACCAGCGCCACCCCGGTGCGCTGCACGATCAGCAGCGGCTCGTCGCCGGCGACGGCAGCGGTGTCGGTCGCCCGCACGCGCCAGGGCAGGCTCGGCGGCGTGGCGCCATAACCGCGACTGACCACGCCGACCCTGAGGCCGCGCGCGCGCAGATGATCGATCAGCCAGAGGATCATGGGCGTCTTGCCGGTCCCGCCGACGGTGAGATTGCCCACCACGATGACCGGGACCGGCGCCCGATGGATGCTGCCCTGCCCCGCCAGGAAGCGCTGGCGCTTGCGCCGGGCGACCTGGCGATAGAGGACTTCGAGCGGCGTCAGCAGGCCCAGGGCCGGATGGCCTGCGTACCAGGCGCGGACCAGGCGCTCGCCCAGGCTCACGGACGTTTCGCCTGAGCCTCGAGGGTGGTGATGCGCAGCTGGCTGAAGCCCAGCTTGCCGGCGGCATCCATGGCCATGACCACCGCCTGGTGGGTGGCGCGGCCATCGGCGGTGATCACCAGCGGCAGGCTGTTGTCGCCGCCGGATTCACGCTGCAGCGCGGTGGTCAGGCCGGTCAGGTCGTTGCGTGCCAGGGTCTGGCCGTTGAGCGCCATCTGGCCTTCGGCGGTGATGCTGATTTCCAGGGTCTTGGCCTGGTTGGCGGCTGCCGCGGCGCTGTCGGCCTCGGGCAGCTCGATCTTCAGCTGGCTGGGCCGGCTGAAGGTCGCGGTCACCACGAAGAACAGCAGCAGGACGAAGATGACGTCGATGAAGGAGGCCAGGTTGATATAGACCTCTTCGCGAGCGGCGCCCCCGGCGCGACGACGGAATTTCACGCCAGGGCTCCTTCGCGGACGTCCACCTCGCGATCACCGTGGAGGATGTCCACCAGCTTGACCGCTTCCTGCTCCATGCCCACCACCAGCTCGTCCACCCGACGCAGCAGATAGCGATGAAAGAACACCGCGGGAATCGCCACCAGCAGACCGGCGGCGGTGGTGACCAGGGCCTTGGAGATGCCGCCGGCGAGAATGGGCGCATTGGCCATGCCGTCGTTCATGAAGGCACTGAAGATATCGATCATGCCGAACACCGTGCCGAGCAGACCCATCAGCGGCGCCAGGGCGGCGATGCTGCCGAGGGTGTTGAGATAGCGCTCGAGGTCGTGCACCACGCGGCTGCCGGCTTCCTCGATGGCTTCCTTCATGATGTCGCGACCATGACGGGAATTGGTCAGGCCTGCGGCGAGGATGTCGCCCAGGGGCGAACCGGCGCGCAACTCGCGCAGGCGTTCATTGTTGAGCTGTTTGTCCTGGATCCAGCGCCAGACCTGGGCGAGCAGCGTGGGCGGGGCGACCCGGCCGCGCCTCAGGGTCCACAGCCGCTCGGCGATGATGGCCGTGGCCAGAATGGAACTGAGGATGATCGGCAGCATCATCCAGCCGCCAGCTTTGACCATTTCGAACACGAGACCGTTACCCCTGCCGCAAAATGCGGCCACTCTAGCACGAACGCCTTAGGGTGTCGGCGGGGGTATTCGCCACCAGTGACGCTCCTGGCGCTGACCACGCGGTACCTCCCAGCGACCGAGGGTCCAGGTCAGGGCGCCTAGCGCGGCGGTGTCGTAGGGCAGCACGCCGCGCTCTCGATAGCGCGCCAGCACCTGGGGATGGGGATGGCCATAGCGATTGTTCAGCCCGCGGGAGATCAGCACGCCGCGTGGCTGGACGGCGTCGATGAAACCGGCGCTGGAGCCACTGCGACTGCCATGGTGCGGGGCGACGAGCCACTCCGCCGCCAGGGGCTTGCCACTGGCCACCAACTCCGCCTCGCGGCGAGCATCGATATCGCCGGTCAGCAGCAGGCGCTCGCCCCTGGCCTCGACGCGGAGTACACAGGAGGCGGCATTGGAATCCGCATCGGGACGCCACCAGGTGGTGAAGCCGACCCCGTTCCACTCCCAGCGGGCGCCGTCTTCACAATCCCGGGCGCGCAATTGCGGCTGCAGGCGACCCACCTCACCACTGAGCACCCGGCCCGGCGGCAGCCCCCTGGCCACGGCCAGCGCACCGCCGGCATGGTCGGCATCGGCATGACTGAGCAGCATGACATCCAGGGTATCGATGCCGGTGCCTTTCAGGTTGGGCAGGACGACCCGGGCGCCGCTGTCATAGCTGCCCTGGCGCGGACCGGCGTCGTAGAGCAGGGCATGGTCACGGGTGCGCACCAGCACGGCCAGTCCCTGCCCCACGTCCAATACGGTGATCCGCGCCAGCCCTTCCCCGGGCGCAGGCACCGGGGGAAACAGCCCGGGCAGCATCAGCAGCGCGCCAAGGCCGCGCAGCGGCACGCCCGCGGGCAGCAGGGCCAGCAACGCCCCCAGTCCTGCCAGCCACAGCGTCCAGGCAGGCGCCAATACGGGCTGCCAGGCGGCGGCCAGATGCGCCAACCCGGTCAGCACCCAGAGCAGTCCCTGCAACAGCCCACCGGCCAGCCACAACGCGGGCTCGCCCAGCGGCGACCAGAGCAGCGACAGCAGGGTACCCACCAGCGCCAGGGGCACGATGGCCAGGTCCATCAGCGGCACGGCCAGGGCGTTGGCCAGCGGACCGCTCAGACTCAGGGGCAGGCCCAGCGCCAGGAGCAGCGGCGCCAGCCCCACGGCCATGCACCACTGGGCCCGCCCGAGGGTAGCCCACCAGGGCAATCGGCCCAGACGGCCGGCGAAGCTCCAGAGCAGCAACAGCACGGCGCCAAAGGAGAGCCAGAAACCCGTCAGCAGACTGACCAGGGGATTGGCCGCCAGCACCAGTACCAGGGCCAGCAGGACGGCGTCCGCCAGGCGAACCTGCTGGCGGCCCAGTTGCCAGAGCAGCCCCAGGGTGACCATGACGCAGGCGCGCTGTACCGGCACCTCGAAGCCGGCTAGCAGTCCGTAGCCCAACGCGGTGGCGATCGTCAGCACCGCGGCCGACAGGCGCCAGGGCAACCGGCTTGGCCAGAGACCACGGCGCGCCAGGAGGACCACCCCGGCATAGACGCTGAGGGCGACCAGGCTGATGTGCTGCCCGGAGATCACCATCAGGTGCACGGTGCCGGTATCCTGGAACAGCTGCCACTGGGCATCGGTGATGCCCGAGCCATCGCCCACCACCAGGGCGGCCAGCAACCCGCCCTGTCCGGCCGGATTGCGGGTCTGCAGGTATTGCCGGATACCGTCGCGCCAGGTCGCCAGGCCACTGGCCGCCGCCAGGCGCTGGCCATCCTTGACGCTGCCGGTGGCGCCGATGCCCTGGGCCAGCAGCCAGGCTTCGCGATCCTGGCCCAGGGGGTTGACCAGGCCCGCGGGGCCGCGCAACTCCGCCGCCAGGCGCCAGCGTTCGCCGGCCAGCGGACGGGGACCACCGTGCCAGTTCAGGCGGATCCGCGCCGGTAGCTTCAGGTCGCGGCGGCTGGTAGCCCCGGCGAGCACGAAGACCACCGCGTCGGCGTCCACCGCGGGCAGGCCGCTGATCTGGCCTTCGATCCACAGCACCCGCTGCTCCAGCGCCGGAGCCAGACGATCGTCCAGGGCCCAGTGGGCATTGAGCAACGCCCAGGCCAGGCCCAGGCCGCAGGCGCCAAGGGCCAGGAAGCGGGTCAGCAGCAGCCCCAGGGCCATCGCCGCGAGGGCCGCCAGCAGCGGCAACGACGGCAGCGAGGCGAAGGCGCGCAGGAACAGCACGCCGAGGGCGAAGGACAGCAGAGCGGCGCGCATCAGGACTCCATCCTTGGAGAGCCGAAAGGGCTTTAGAAGCGCGAATTAGAGCAGTTCGGACGCCAGAGGGCCAGGGGCAAGCCGCCACCGGGCCCGGCAGGGAGATCAGTCGTAGCGCAGTGCTTCGGCCGGTGAGGTGCGGGAGGCGCGCCAGGCGGGATAGAGGGTCGCCAGGAAACTCATGCTCAGGGCGGCCACGGCGATCAGCACTACGTCTTCCAACTCCAGCCGCGACGGCAGGTTGCTGATGAAGTACATGTCGCCGCCGAACAGCTTGTGGCCGACCAGGCGCTCCAGGGCGGCGATCCAACTGCTGACGTTGAGCGCCGCGATGACGCCCAGCACGCCGCCGATCAGGGTGCCGACCAGGCCGATCACCGTGCCCTGGACCATGAACACCGCCATGATCTGCCCGGGCGTGGCGCCCAGGGTGCGCAGGATGGCGATGTCGGCCTTCTTGTCGGCCACCACCATGATCAGGGTGGCGATGATGTTGAAGGCGGCCACGGCGACGATCAGCAGGAGCAGCAGGCCGATCATGGTCTTTTCCATCTGCATGGCCTGGAACAGGCTGCCCTGGGAGATCGTCCAGTCACGCGCCTGGTAGCCGTCGCCCAAGGCCTTGGCCACGTCGTGGGAGATGCGCGGCGCCTGGAACAGATCGTCCAGCGCCAGGCGGATGCTCTCTACCTGCCCCGGCTGCCAGCCCTTGAGCGGCGCGGCATCGGCGACGTTGATCAGCGCCAGGGAGGCATCCAGCTCGGCGCCGACCTTGAAGGTGCCGACCACGGTGAAGCGCCGCAGCCGTGGAGTGATGCTGCCGGTGGCACCGACCTCGGGGATGATCACCGTGACTTGGCTGCCCAGCTCCAGTTGGAAGCGTCGCGCGGCGATCTCGCCCAGCACGATGCCGAATTCACCGGGCTTGAGGGCGTCGAGACTGCCCTGGGTCATGCGTTCGCCGACGATGGACACGCGCTTTTCCTGGGCCGGATCGATGCCGTCCACCAGCAGCGGCTGCATGCGGCCACGCACCGAGAGCATGCCCTGCAACTGGGTGTAGGGCACCGCCGCCTGCACATGGGGCTGCTGCTCGGCCTTGGCCGCCAGCGGGCGCCAGTCGTCCAGCGGCTGGGCGCCGCTGATGAAGGCATGGGGCACCATGCCGAGGATGCGGCCACGCATTTCCTCCTGGAAGCCGTTCATCACCGACAGCACCAGGATCATGGCCAGCACGCCCAAGGCCAGGCCGAACATGGAGACCAGCGAGAAGAAGGAGATGAACGACTTGCGCCGCTTGGCGCGGGTGTATCTCAGGCCGATGAACAGCGAAAGAGGTCTGAACATGACGACCTCAGACCTGCCGGGCCGGCGTGGCGTCGACCAGATGGCCTTCGTCCAGGCGCAGCATCCGGTCCATCTGGCCGGCCAGCACCTGGTCGTGGGTCACCACCAGGAAGGCCGTGCGCAGCGACGTGGACAGCTCCAGCATCAGGTCCTGGATACCGTGGGCGGTGTGCTGGTCGAGGTTGCCGGTGGGTTCGTCGAGCAGCACCAGCTTGGGCTGGTTGACCAGGGCTCGGGCGATGGCTACGCGCTGGCGCTCGCCGCCGGACAGCTCGGCCGGCTTGTGGCCCAGGCGATGACCGAGGCCGACCCGCTCCAAGAGCTTGGCCGCGCGCTCACGGGCTTCGCCGATGGAGGACTTGCCGATCAGCAGTGGCATGCAGACGTTTTCCAGGGCGCTGAATTCGGGCAGCAGGTGGTGGAACTGGTAGACGAAGCCCATGGCACGATTGCGCAAGAGGCCGCGGGCCTTCTCGTTCAGCGCCGACAGCTCCTCGCCGTCGAGCCAGACACTGCCGCTGCTGGGGGTATCGAGGCCGCCGAGCAGGTTGAGCAGGGTGGTCTTGCCCGACCCCGAGCTGCCGACGATGGACACCCGCTCGCCCGGTTGCAGGGTCAGCTGGACGTTGCTCAGCACCTCGACGGTCTGGGGGCCTTCCTCGTAGCGCTTGCCCAGGTCCTGGCAACGCAAAACGGCTCGATCATTCATAACGCAGGGCCTCGGCGGGTTGGGTACGGGCGGCGCTCCAGGAGGGATAGAGCGTGGCCAGGAAGCTCAGGGCGAAGGACGCGCCGCAGACCAGCAGAACGTCGTGCAACTGCAGCTGCGCCGGCAGGTAGTCGATGAAATACACCTCGGCGTTGAGGAACTGGTGCCCGGTGACCCGCTGCACCCAGGCCAGCGCGGCGCTGACGTTGAGCGCGGCGAGCACGCCCAGCAGGCAGCCGATGGCGGTGCCGATGACGCCGATGAAGGTCCCCTGGACCATGAACACCGCCATGATCTGCCGGGGCGTGGCGCCCAGGGTGCGCAGGATGGCGATGTCGGACTTCTTGTCGGTCACCACCATCACCAGGGTGGAGACGATGTTGAAGGCGGCCACGGCGACGATCAGCAGCAGGAGCAGGCCGATCATGGTCTTTTCCATGCCGATGGCCTGGTAGAGATTGCCGTGGGTGCGGGTCCAGTCGCGGGCGTACCAGTCGTTGCCGGGCAGCTGGCGGGCGATGTTCCAGGACACGTCCGGCGCCTGGAACAGGTCGTGCAGCTTGAGGCGCACACCCTGCACCGCGTTCGCCGGCCAGCGCTGCAGGCGCGCGGCGTCCTCGATGTCGATCAGGCCCACCGAGCCGTCCAGTTCGCCGGCGCCGACGCTGAAGATGCCCACCACGGTGAATCTC
This sequence comes from Pseudomonas benzopyrenica, assembly GCF_036884265.1. Lineage (NCBI taxonomy): Bacteria > Pseudomonadati > Pseudomonadota > Gammaproteobacteria > Pseudomonadales > Pseudomonadaceae > Pseudomonas > Pseudomonas benzopyrenica. The sequence continues at coordinate 3,792,354 of NZ_CP145723.1, forward strand.
TTCATGCGCGGAAACATGCCGGCGGGGGTCACGGCCACTTCCGGAGCGATGTAGGTGAGCTTGTCGCCGATCTTGACGCCCAGTTTTTCGGCGGCCAGGGAGCCGATGATGATGCCGAATTCGCCCGGCTTGAGGTCGTCGAGCCTCCCCTCGCGCATGAAGCTGGCGATGATCGAGACCTTGGATTCCTCGGCCGGGTCTATAGCGTTGAGCAGTACCGTCTGCACCGCCTTGTCGTGGGCCAGCATGCCCTGCAACTGGGTGAAGGGCGCCACCGCGGCCACCTGGCTGTTCTGCAGGGCCAACTCGCGCACGCTGCGCCAGTCGGTGACCGGCTGGTAGGACTCCACCGTCGCATGGGGAATCATGCCGAGGACGCGATCGCGCATCTCGCGGTCGAAGCCGTTCATGACCGACAGCACCACGATCATGACGACCACGCCGAGGGCCAGGCCGATCATGGAGGTGAGCGAGATGAAGGAAACGAAATGATTGCGGCGCTTGGCGCGGACGTAACGCAGGCCAAGGTAGATCGGCAGGGGTCTGAACATAGGCTCGCTTGCACGGCGGAAAGACGTAGGCGCCCTGCGGGTTGGACGGCGACACCGTGCCGGCTCGCCGGCTACACTCGGGGCCATCACCCACGGAGCGGCCCGACATGACCACCCCAGACGCGCGTGAACGGCGGGAATACTATCGCATCACCGACCGTATCGCACTGCAAATCAGCCCTGCCGACGGGGTCCCCGGCGAGACCGCGCCGCTGTTCGCACTCCTGAGCGAACTGCATCAGCTGGAATTCGAATCCCGTCACCTGCTGCGCAATCTGGACGAGCGCGATCGCGCCGTCACCGCCTGCCTGCGCCTGGTGCACAAGCGCCTCGACCTGCTTGGCCAGGCCTTTACCTGGAATCTCTTGCACGACAGCGGCGCCACCCGCGACGTGGTGCTGTCCGAAGGGGGCCTGGCCTTCGTCGATGCCGAGCCCTATGCCCTGGGCACCCGGCTCGACCTGCGCATGGCGCTGCCACCCCAGGGCCTCGGCCTGCAGGTGCTGGCCGAGGTGACCGGTTGCCAGGCCGTCAGTGGCGGATACGAGATCGGCACCAGCTTCATCGACCTGGAAGACGCCCAGCGTCAGCTGCTGGCGCGCCATGTCCTGCGCCAGCAGGCCCGGGTGCGCCGCGCCGACCGCGGAGAGGAGGCGTGAAACGTCCCTGGCTGGCCGCCTTGCTGCTCGGCATCGCCCTGCCCAGCTGGGCCGAGACCCTGCAGATCCCGCTGGGCCAGCAGGGCCAGGCCGGCACGCCGCTGCCCCAGCGCGGCGACAGCCGCGGCCAGGTGCTGGAACGCTTCGGCCTGCCCGACCAGGAGCATCCTCCGGTCGGCCGCCCGCCCATTCGCCGCTGGGACTATCGCGATTTCAGCGTCTATTTCGAAAACGATCGGGTGCTGGATGCGGTTCGTGAACCGCGTCGCCCCGCCCCTTCACCCTAGCGCCTAGGAGCCTTCATGACCCTTATCTATGGACACCGCGGGGCCCGCGGCGAAGCCCCGGAAAACACCCTGGCCGGTTTCGAGCTGTGCCTGGAACTGGGTGTCAGGCGTTGCGAGCTGGACCTGCACCTCTCCCGTGACGGCGAACTGGTGGTGATCCACGACCCGACCCTGAAACGCACCACCGGCCGGGGCGGCAAGGTCAGCGAAAAGGCCGTCGCCGATCTGGTCGCCCTGGATGCCCGCCAGGGTGGCCCGGTCTGGCCACGCCCCAGCCCCATCCCGACCCTGCGCGGGCTGTTCGAGAAGTGCCCCTTCGAACACTGGCAACTGGAAGTGAAGAGCGCCTCGCGGGTGCGAGCGGCGCAGACCGTGAAGGCCATCGCCCAGCTGGTCGAGGAATTCGGCCTGCAGGAGAAGATCACCGTGACCAGTGCCTCGCGTGAGGTCCTGGGCGCCCTGCAGCGCGATACCCCCCATCTGGCCCGCGGTCTGGTGGCGGAATACGCCTGGCTGGATCCGCTCAAGGTGGCCGCCCACTACGATTGCCACCTGCTGGCGCTGAACTGGACGCTGTGCACCCCGGAGCGGCTGCTCAAAGCCCAGCGGCAGGGACTGCACGTCTCGGTCTGGACGGTGAACGACGCCAGCCTGATGCGCCGTCTGGCCGATTTCGGCGCGGACAGCCTGATCACCGACTTCCCGAGCCTGGCGCGACGGACCCTGGGGTAGGACCTGACGAATCGAATCCGGGCATCGTTGGGCTTCGCTGCGCTCAGCCCAACCTACGGGTGCCGCATGGGATCGTAGTTTGGGCTGAGACGGCTCCATCGTCGAAGCCCAACAGCCCGAGTGAACCCAGGCATCGTTGGGCTTCGCTGTGCTCAGCCCAACCTACGGCTACTCGCATTATCGCGGCCATGGGCCGCTCCTACAGAAGCATTACACCCTGTAGGAGCGGCCCATGGCCGCGATTGTGTCGGAGAGTAAAGCCGTCTCGGTCAAAACAACCGATTCAAGCCATCGAAAGCCGCCACCCGATAGGCTTCGGCCATGGTCGGGTAGTTGAAGGTGGTGTTGACGAAATAGCGGATGCTGTTCGCCTCGCCTTGCTGGTTCATGATCGCCTGGCCGATGTGCAGAATCTCCGAGGCCTGGTCGCCGAAGCAGTGCACGCCAAGCACCTGCAGGGTCTCGCGGTGGAAGAGGATCTTCAGCATGCCCACTGGTTCGCCGGAGATCTGCGCCCGCGCCATACTCTTGAAGAAGGCCTTGCCGACCTCGTAGGGCACCCGCTCCTGGGTCAGCTCACGCTCGGTCTTGCCCAGCGAACTGATCTCGGGAATGGTGTAGATGCCGGTGGGGATGTCGTTGACCACCCGCCCATTGTTGTCGTGCAGGATATTGTCCGAGGCCGAACGCCCTTGGTCGTAGGCGGCACTGGCCAGGCTCGGCCAGCCGATGACGTCGCCCGCCGCATAGATGTTGGCGACCGAAGTCCGGTAATTCTCGTCCACGGTGACCTGGCCACGGCTGTTCACCGAGATGCCGACGTTCTGCAGCCCGAGCTGGTCGGTGTTGCCGGTCCGGCCGTTGCACCACAGCAAGGCATCGGCGCGCAGCTTCTTGCCGGACTTCAGGTGCAGGACGACGCCGTTTTCCTGGCCTTCGATGCGCTCGTATTCCTCGTTGTGACGAATGAGCACATTGTTGTTCTGCAGGTGATAGCTCAGGGCGTCGGAGATTTCGTCGTCGAGGAAGCTGAGCAGCTGGTCGCGGTTGTCGATCAGGTCGACCAGCACGCCGAGGCCGCTGAAGATGGAGGCGTATTCGCTGCCGATCACCCCGGCGCCGTAGATGATCAGCCGGCGCGGCGTGTGGGTCAGCGACAGGATGGTGTCGCTGTCATAGATGCGCGGATGGCTGAAGTCCACGTCCACCGGGCGATAGGGCCGCGAGCCGGTGGCGATGACGACCTGCTTGGCCACCAGGCGCTCCAGATCGCCACGCAGGTTGACGATCTCGATGGTGTTCTCGTCGGCGAAGCTGGCGGTACCGAAGAACAGGTCGACCCGGTTGCGCGCGTAGTAGCCGGTACGAGACGACACCTGCCGGGCGATCACCCGCTCGGCGCTGCGCAGGACATCGGGAAAGGAGAACCAGCGTGGCTCGCCGATGGAGCGGAACATCTCGTTGGTGTTGAACTGGATGATCTGCTTGACCGAATGGCGCAGGGCCTTGGAGGGAATGGTACCCAGATGGGTGCAGTTGCCGCCGACCACCTGGCGATTGTCCACCACCGCCACGCGGCGGCCATTCTTGGCGGCGTTCATCGCCGCGCCCTCGCCTGCCGGTCCCGAACCCAGTACCACCACGTCGTAGCTATAGACCGCCATGCTTTCTCCTCAGAAGGTTAGCCGTCCGCAGGCGACGGCTGGAGCCGGACCGCCTCGCGAGAGGCCAGATCCGGCGCGAGATCGCCCCAGGGGGCTGCGACCTCTTGTCACGGGTCGCTATTGTGGCGCAAAACCCGACCAAAACGAAAACGGGAGCCGCCTGGGCTCCCGTTTTTTCTTGCAAGTCAGCCTTGCCTAGGACGCAAGACTCAGGCCGGGAAGGCCGGCGGATTGACCCCCGCCATCTCTTCCAGCACCCGCACGACCTGGCAGCTGTAGCCGAACTCGTTGTCGTACCAGACGTAGAGGACGACGCGGTTGTCGCTGACGATGGTGGCACCGGCATCGACCACGCCCGCATGGCGAGAGCCGACGAAGTCGCTGGAGACCACTTCCGGCGAGTTCACGAAGTCGATCTGCTTGTGCAGCGGCGAGTGCAGCGCCATTTCACGCAGGTACTCGTTGATCTCGTCCTTGCTGGTGCCGTTCTCCAGGTTTAGGTTGAGGATCGCCATGGAGACGTTGGGCGTCGGCACGCGGATGGCGTTGCCAGTCAGCTTGCCAGCCAGTTCCGGCAGTGCCTTGGCCACGGCCTTGGCGGCGCCGGTCTCGGTGATGACCATGTTCAGCGCGGCGCTGCGACCACGGCGATCGCCCTTGTGGAAGTTGTCGATCAGGTTCTGGTCGTTGGTGTACGAATGTACGGTCTCGACGTGACCGTTGACGATGCCGTACTTGTCATTGACCGCTTTCAGGATCGGCACGATGGCGTTGGTGGTGCAGGACGCCGCGGTAACGATGGTGTCTTCGGCGGTGATGGTGTCATGGTTGATGCCATGCACGATGTTCTTCAGGCTGCCCTTGCCCGGTGCGGTCAGCACCACGCGGGAGACGCCCTTGCACTTGAGGTGCTGGCCCAGGCCTTCGGCATCGCGCCATCTGCCGGTGTTGTCGACCACGATGGCATCCTGGATGCCGTAGGCGGTGTAGTCGACGGTGGTGGGATCGTTGGAGTAGATCACCTTGATCAGGGTGCCGTTGGCGCACAGGGTGCTGTTGGCTTCGTCGACGGTGATGGTGCCGTCGAAGGAACCGTGCACGGAATCGCGACGCAGCAGGCTGGCACGCTTGACCAGGTCGTTGTCGGCGCCCTTGCGCACGACGATGGCGCGCAGGCGCAGGCCGTCGCCGCTACCCTGGTGCTCGATGAGGATGCGCGCCAGCAGGCGGCCGATGCGACCGAAGCCGTAGAGTACGACGTCCTTGCCCTTGCGCTGCTCGACGCCCTGCTTGCCGACCACGGCGGACAGCTCGCTGCGCAGGAAGTCCTTGAGGTCGCGACCGGCACCCTCGGCCTTGAACTTCAGGCTCAGGCGGGCCAGGTCGATGGAGGCGGCGCCCAGTTCCAGCTCGCTCAGGGCCTTCACCAGCGGGTAGGTGTCCTGCACGGACAGCTCGACGTTGTCGATCTGGCGGGCGAACCGGTGGGCCTTGAGAATGGAGATCACCGAACGGTTGACCAAACCGCGACCGTAAATCGAGGTCACAACATTGTTGTTACGGTACAGCTGACCAATCAGGGGAATCATGGCCTCGGCGAGCGCTTCGCGATCGATCCATTCTTCAAGGCACTGCTCAGGCTTCTGACTCACGACAAATCCTTCCCTATGTAGGAGCTGAAAAAAGGAACTACATTATGACCGCGCTGCCTGTCCCAGGCAATCGACGCGCGTCGCTGCACTGACAGCGCGAAAGCCCGGTCGTTACAATCCCAACCCTCCCAAAATCCACCGGAGTTCCGCCCGCGTGTCAGTTTTGCGTACCCCGTCAATTCCTGAAACCGCCGGCCGCCAGCAGTGGGGCAATCTGCCCGGCGCCGCGCTAGCCCTCGCCATCGCTGAAGCCGCCAAGGCCGCGACCCGCCGCTTCACCCTGCTGATCACCCAGGACAGCCAGACCGCTGATCGCCTGGAGCAGGAACTGCGCTTCTTCGCCCCTGAATTGCCGGTGCTGAATTTCCCCGATTGGGAGACGCTGCCCTACGATGTCTTCTCGCCACACCAGGACATCATCTCCCAGCGCGTCGCCACCCTTTATCGGCTGCCGGAGCTCTCCCACGGTATTTTGGTAGTCCCTCTGGCGACCGCCCTACACCGCCTGGCACCCACGCGCTTCCTGCTCGGCAGCAGCCTGGTGCTGGACGTCGGCCAGCGGCTGGACGTGGAAGCCACCCGCGCGCGCCTGGAAGCAGCCGGCTATAGATATGTGGATACGGTGTACGAACATGGCGAGTTCGCCGTGCGCGGCGCCTTGATCGATCTCTTTCCCATGGGCAGCAACCTGCCCTACCGGATCGACCTGTTCGACGACGAGATCGAGACGCTGCGCACCTTCGATCCGGAGACGCAGCGTTCCATCGACAAGGTCGACAGTATCCGCCTGTTGCCGGCACGGGAATTCCCACTGCATAAGGAAGCCGTGACCGGCTTTCGCGCGCGATTCCGCGAGCGCTTCGACGTCGACTACCGTCGTTGCCCCATCTATCAGGATCTCGCCAGCGGCATCACCCCGGCGGGCATCGAGTACTACCTGCCGCTGTTCTTCGACGAGACCTCGACGCTCTTCGACTATCTGCCGGCCAACACCCAGGTGTTTTCCCTGCCGGGCATCGAACAGGCCGCCGAGCAATTCTGGACCGACGTCCGCAATCGCTACGAAGACCGCCGAGTCGATCCGGAGCGACCCTTGCTGCCGCCGGCCGATGTCTTCCTGCCGGTGGAAGACTGTTTCGCCCGGCTGAAGGCCTGGCCGCGGGTGGTCATCGGTGCGGACGATCTGGAATCCGGTGTGGGCCGCGAACGTTTTACCGCGCGGGCGCTGCCGGATCTGGCCATCGATGCCAAGGCCAGCCAGCCCCTGGCGGCGCTGGAGCACTTCATCACCGACTTCCCCGGTCGCGTGCTGTTCACCGCGGAAAGCGCCGGACGCCGCGAGGTGCTGCTGGAATTGCTGGCCCGGTTGAATCTGCGCCCTGGCCAGGTCGAAGGCTGGGCAGCCTTCCAGGCCAGTGCCGAGCGCATCGCCATCGCCCTGGCGCCGCTGGACGAGGGTCTGGTGCTGGATGACGCCGGCGTCGCCCTGATTCCGGAGAATCCGCTGTTCGGCCAGCGCATCATGCAGCGCCGCCGCCGCGAGAAGGGTCGTGACGCCGGCGAGAACGTCATCAAGAACCTCACCGAGCTGCGCGAAGGCGCGCCGGTGGTGCACATCGACCACGGCGTGGGCCGCTACATGGGTTTGATCACCCTGGAGCTGGACGATCAGCCCCAGGAATTCCTGCTGCTCGAATACGCCGACGACGCCAAGCTCTATGTGCCGGTGGCCAACCTGCACCTGATCGCCCGCTACTCGGGCACCGACGATGCCCTGGCGCCGCTGCACAAGCTGGGTTCCGAAACCTGGCAAAAGGCCAAGCGCAAGGCCGCCGAACAGGTGCGCGATGTGGCCGCCGAGCTGCTCGACATCTATGCCCGCCGCGCCGCGCGCAAGGGCTATGCCTTCAAGGACCCGGCGGCGGACTACGCCACCTTCTCCGCCGGCTTCCCCTTCGAGGAGACGCCGGACCAGCAGGCCGCCATCGAGGCCGTGCACAAGGACATGCTGGCGGGCACGCCCATGGATCGCCTGGTCTGCGGCGACGTGGGCTTCGGCAAGACCGAGGTGGCCATGCGCGCGGCCTTCATCGCCGTGCACGGTGGACGCCAGGTGGCGGTGCTGGTCCCCACCACCCTCCTCGCCCAGCAGCACTACAACAGCTTCCGCGACCGCTTCGCCGACTGGCCGGTACGGGTCGAGGTGATGAGCCGCTTCAAATCGGCCCAGGAGGTCGCCGCCGCGGCGCGCGAACTGGCCGACGGCAAGATCGACATCATCATCGGTACCCACAAGCTGCTGCAAGGCGATGTGAAGTTCAAGGACCTGGGCCTGGCCATCATCGATGAGGAACACCGCTTCGGGGTACGCCAGAAGGAACAGCTCAAATCGCTGCGCAGCGAGGTGGACATCCTCACCCTTACCGCCACGCCGATTCCGCGCACCCTGAACATGGCCGTGGCCGGCATGCGCGACCTGTCCATCATCGCCACCCCGCCCGCACGGCGCCTCTCGGTGCGCACCTTCGTCATGGAGGAGCAGAACGCGGTGATCAAGGAAGCCCTGCTGCGCGAGCTCCTGCGCGGCGGCCAGGTGTACTTCCTGCACAACGAGGTCAAGACCATCGAGAAGCGGGCCCGCGAACTGGCCGAATTGGTGCCCGAAGCACGGGTCGGCATCGGCCACGGGCAGATGCGCGAACGCGATCTCGAACAGGTGATGAGCGATTTCTACCACAAGAGATTCAACGTGCTGGTGGCCTCGACCATCATCGAGACCGGTATCGACGTCCCCAACGCCAACACCATCATCATCGAGCGCGCCGACAAGTTCGGCCTGGCCCAGCTGCACCAGCTACGCGGCCGGGTTGGTCGTAGTCACCACCAGGCCTATGCCTACCTGCTCACCCCACCGCGCAAGGGCATGACCCCGGACGCCGAAAAGCGCCTGGAAGCCATCGCCGGTGCCCAGGACCTGGGGGCCGGTTTCATCCTGGCGACCCACGACCTGGAGATCCGTGGTGCCGGCGAATTGCTCGGCGAAGGCCAGAGCGGCCAGATCCAGGCGGTGGGCTTCACCCTCTACATGGAAATGCTGGAGCGCGCGGTCAAGGCCATCCGCAAGGGCGAGCAACCCAACCTCGAAAAACCCCTGGGCGGCGGTCCGGACATCAACATGCGCGTCCCCGCGCTGATCCCGGAAGACTACCTGCCCGATGTCCATGCCCGGTTGATCCTCTACAAGCGCATCGCCTCGGCGGCGGACGAAGACGCCCTCAAGGAATTGCAGGTGGAGATGATCGACCGCTTCGGGCTCCTGCCGGAACCGACCAAGAACCTGGTACGCCTGACGCTGCTAAAGCTGCGTGCGGAGGGCCTGGGCATCGTCAAGGTGGATGCGGGGCCTCAGGGCGGACGGCTGGAATTCGCCGCCGATACCCAGGTGGATCCGCTGGTGCTGGTGAAGATGATCCAGGCGCAGCCGAAGAAGTATCGACTGGAAGGCGCGACTCTGTTCAAATTCCAGGTGCCGATGGAGCGGGCGGAAGAACGCTTCAACGTCCTGGAAGCCCTCTTCGATCGCCTGACGCCCGCCGCCAGCTGAGCGAAGAGCCGCTCCCGGGGCATCCTGGGAGCGGCTCGGGTGCTATCAGCCCGTCAGCACCTCGGCCAGCACCTGCCGGACCTCATCGATGCCGCTGGCGAGGACGGCTTCGATCTCAGCCATGGTGATTTCCCGCTGCACCTTGCCGGCGGCCGGATTCACCACCAGCGCCAGGCAGGCATAGGGCAGACCCAGTTCCCGGGCCAGGGCCGCTTCCGGCATCCCGGTCATGCCGACGATGTCGCAGCCGTCGCGCTCCAGGCGGACGATCTCCCCTGCAGTCTCCAACCGCGGCCCCTGGGTCGCGGCGTAGACGCCGTGGTCGCTGTGCGCCAGTTGCAGCGTGCGCAGTGCGCTCAGCAGCCGCTGACGCAAGGGCTCGTCGTAGGGAAAGCTGAAGTCGATGTGGGTGACCTGCTCCAGGTCCGCGCCTTCGAAGAAGGTATGGCCGCGCCCCCAGGTATAGTCCACCAGTTGATGGGGCACGCACAGATGGCCGCTGCCCATGGCGGCGTGAATGCCGCCCACGGCATTCACCGCGAGGATGGCCTCGGCACCGGCCTCCTTGAGCGCCCAGAGGTTGGCGCGGTAGTTGACCTGGTGCGGTGGAAGGCGATGGGGATGGCCATGGCGCGCCAGGAACAGCACCTCGCGGCCAGCATAGCGACCGCGCTGCACGGGGGCCGACGGCACTCCCCAGGGCGTTTCGAAGGTCTGGGCCTGGTCCAGCTCCAGGCCGGCGAGCGCGGTGAGGCCGGTGCCTCCGATGATGGCGTAGGTAGTCATGGATACGTCCTCTAGATGAGTTCAGCCTGGCGCAGCCGCTGCAGGGCAAGACTCCACTGCGGTTGTTGCCGATAATCGAGATCGACGTGGCGACGGGCCCTCATGCTGGCCAGCCGTGGCGCGGGCGAGACGCCCAGCTGCTGTACCCGGGTCAGGGCCAGCTCGGCCGCCGCGCGATCGTTGCAGACCAGTCCCATGTCGCAACCAGCGCTGAGGGCCGCTTCGACGCGCTGACCGGCATCGCCGGCCACATGGGCACCGGCCATGGACAGGTCGTCGCTGAAGATCACCCCCTGGTAATCCAGTTCGCCGCGCAGGATGTCCTGCAGCCAGCGTCGGGAAAAGCCGGCCGGCTGGGGATCCACGGCAGGATAGATGACATGGGCGGGCATGACGCCACCCAGCGCTGGCAGCAGCGCCTGGAACGGGCGCAGGTCGGTGCGCAGCAGGGTGTCCAGATCGCGCTCGTCGGTGGGAATGGCATAGTGGGAATCGGCTTCGGCCCAGCCATGCCCGGGGAAATGCTTGCCCGTGGCGGCCATGCCGGCGTCACCCATGCCGGCGATGAAGGCACCGCCCAGCCTGATCACCTGCTCGGCATCGCCGAAGGAGCGCAGGCCTATGACCTGACTGCGCCCATGGTCGACGTCCAGCACCGGAGCGAAGCTGAAGTCCAGCCCCACCGCCAGGATCTCGGTCGCCATGATCCAGCCACAGAGCCGGGCTAATTCCAGGCTGTCCGCGCGACCGCCCAGCTGCCCCATGGCCGGCAGTCGTACCACGTCGCGGCGCAGGCGCTGCACGCGACCGCCTTCCTGGTCCACGGCCAGCAACAGCTCCGGGCGCACCGCGCGGATCGCGCGGCACAGTTCGCGGACCTGCCCCGGGGTTTCGATGTTGCGGGCGAACAGGATCAGTCCGCCCACCTCTGGCTGGCGCAGCAGCTGACGATCCTCGGCGGTGAGCCAGGTGCCAGCGATATCGACCATCAGGGAGCCTTGCATGGGTACCTCGTCCGAATGCTCCGGCGCATGGCGCCGTGAAAGGGACGCAAGCTTACCCCAGCCACCCTCGATGCCGCAGCCTAGTAGGTCTCGGCTGTCTCCACCGCCACTGGCCGCCGCGGCCGATACTGGGCCTGGGCCAGCTCCGGTGCGTGCATCGCCGTCGGCGCCCGCATGCCGGTGGCGAGGAAGGGGACCATCAGCCGCAGCACCTGGTCGGTGTGGGTATCGACGCCGAAATCGTTCTCGCCGATCGCCCGCAGTGCCTTGATGCCGGACATGCTGAACACCGCCGCGCCCAGCATGAAGTGGGCGCGCCAGAACAGCTCCAGGGGCGGAATCTCGGGCACGGCGCGGTTCACCAGCAGCAGGAAGCGGCGGAAGGCACGCCCATAGGTCTGTTCCAGGTATTTGCGCAGGTGGCCTTGGCTCTGGCTGAACGCCAGACCCAGCAGACGCATGAACACCGAGAGGTCATTGCCATGCCGTGGCTTGATGGCCAGGGAGTGGTCCACCAGCAGATTCAGCAGCGCCTCCAGGCTCACCTCTTCCCTGCTCTTCGGCTGCCACTGATCCAGATCCCGCTCCAGGTTGAAGCAGAAGGGATCGAGAAAGCGCGAAAACACCGCCTGGATCAGGGCCTTCTTGGAGCCGAAGTGATAGTTGACGGCCGCCAGATTGACCCCGGCGCGGGTGGTGATGAGTCGCAGCGAGGTTTCGGCAAAGCCGCGCTCGGCGAACAGTTGCTCGGCCGCATCCAGAATGCGCTCCACGGTATCCGACTGCGCCATGACCTTCCTCGATAGATGAATTTCCGTTTGAAACATATGTTTCAAACGCTATCCAAGTCAATCGCAGTTCGGGCGGTGAGCCTGACCTGAAAGCGCTGGAGCACTCGTCCTTCTGCTGTTTGCGGGCTATTTGCCACCAATCCGGCCTGTCGTCCGAAGCCGGGCCAGGTGCCCTTGCCTACCACCTGGAGTTACTGTATATAATCACAGCATCATTAGACGACGCGACGTGCATCATGCTGAAACTGACACCGCGACAAGCCGAGATCCTGGCCTTCATCAAGCGTTGCCTCGAAGCCAATGGCTTTCCGCCTACCCGCGCGGAGATCGCGCAGGAGCTTGGTTTCAAATCGCCGAATGCGGCCGAGGAGCACCTCAAGGCCCTGGCCCGCAAGGGCGCCATCGAGATGACGCCGGGCGCCTCTCGTGGCATCCGCATCCCGGGGCTGGATACTACGCGCAAGGCCGACGAGAGCCTGCCAGTCATCGGTCGGGTCGCCGCGGGCGCCCCCATCCTGGCCGAGCAGAACGTCGAGGAAAACTGCGCCATCAACCCGGCCTTCTTCCAGCCCCGTGCCGACTACCTGCTCAAGGTCAAGGGCATGAGCATGAGAGACGTCGGCATCCTCGATGGCGACCTCTTGGCCGTCCATGTGACCCGTGAGGTGCACAATGGCCAGATCGTCGTGGCCCGGGTGGGCGACGAAGTCACCGTGAAGAGATTCAAGCGCTCGGGCAACCAGGTCACCCTGCTGGCGGAAAATCCCGAGTTCGCCCCTATCGAAGTCGATCTTTCCACCCAGGAATTCGCCATCGAAGGGTTAAGCGTTGGCGTCATCCGCCGCTAACGTCTAGGGCTGGCCTGCGGGCCAGCCTCTTGTCACCGCTATTTGCCTTACGCCGAAGTCTTGATCGGGGGTATAGGTTCGCGCTCCGAAAAAGCGCTCAAGACCAGGCTGAGCACAGTGACGTCATGTATCCGTGGTACATGATCTCAAGTGGATTTGATCGAGTCGCCTCCAGGAGGTAGCCATGCAATTTCCCCTGATGTTCGATGCCCCGCGTTCGTTGGTTCAAGAGCTGGACCTGGCACCTGAGCTCCTGCTGCAGGAGCTGACCGCCTTTCTGCCCAAGGCCGGCAAGCCGGCCCGGGAGCTGCCGGCCGCCCCGCTGCCGGACACCTTCAGCGAGATGTCCCTGCACGGTAGCCAGGAACAATGCCTGCAGTTGCTGGCGCCCATCCTGCGCCAGCTGAGCGACAAAGACGATGCTCGCTGGCTGACCCTGGTCACGCCGCCGTCGCTGCTCAGCAACGCCTGGTTGCGCAGTACCCATCTGAATCCGGAACGGGTGCTCCTGCTGCAGACGCCGAGCGCGGCCAAGACGCTGCAACTGGCCTGCGAGGTGCTGCGCAAGGGGCAGAGTCATACGGTGATCAGCTGGCTGCACGACCTCAGCGATGCGGGCAAGCAGCAACTGGCACGCGCCGCGGCCCAGGGCAACAGCCAGAGTCTGAACGTCAGATTCGCCTAGGCAGCGGGCAGGAAGGGATGTAGCAGCGGCATTCCCGCACGGAATGCCGGATCAGGCGGAGAGTCAGTGCAGGACGCGGGGTTGATCGTCACGCTGAAGGCTGTCGCCTTCGGCCAAGCGACCCGCCATCTGCACGCCCAGGTTGAACATGGCCTTGGCCACCTCTATCTGCTGTCCATGCAGGAAATCCTTGGCATCGCTGGAAAACTCAAGGGTCACGAGGGCTTCCTCGTCGTCCGCACGGCGCAACACGATGCGACCATCGGAGAGTTCAACGATTTCCAGGTAGGCAGTAGTCATTCAGTATCTCCACAGCTAAGCGGATAGTGTAACAGCGTGGGGTCTGGGAGGCTGACTTGCCTGAGCCTTTTTCGACGGTCTGCAAGGCCATCGTCCTGACGGCCTCTGCGGCATGCTAGCTGGACGGCTCCTACCACTCGGTCATGGCACCGCGGAATCTGAGCGCCGTCTGCTTGAGACTTTCGCGCCAGGCTTCCACTTCTTCAAGACCCAGTTCCGGTTCGGCCGGTTCCAGGCTGACCGCTTCGATGAGGGCCAAGGTCGGGTCCTGCTTGGGCCGCCGTGGCGCCTGGGGCGGTTGCAGCAGCCGCTGGTATTCGGCGATCAACCGCGCCAGCCAAGTCTCCGAATTGCCAGCCAGCTCCACCAGTTCACCCATTTCCGGACTGGGCGCCTCGTTCAAGGCGTCGGGTGAGAGCAGGACGGCGAGCGACGTGGCTTCCATGGTGGGATGACGGTAGAAGCCTGCCACCTCCTGACAGAGCCCCAGCAGGGCGCCATGCAGGTGAAACAGGCAAGCCTCGCGCTCGGCCATGATGCGGCCCTGGCTTTGGGCGGAGGGTGCCGCCTGAGCCGAGCGCCAGCTGTCCAGCGCTAGACCGGCGAAATAGAGCTTCTGGTTGGTGCGGGTGTAACGCTCGTTGGCCATGCCCTTCTCCTCAGGCCGGCTCACGCCGACCACCTGTCTCGCGCCGGAGCCAAAGGCCCTAGCGCTTCTCTTCCACCTGCCACTTCTTGCCGTCGTAGAAGGCCTTCCAGCCGGTGGGCTTGCCCTCGACCTCGGTCTGCACGTACTGCTCCTTGGTCTTGCGGCTGAAGCGGATCACCGCCGGGCGGCCTTCGGCATCCTTCACCGGAGCACTCAGCAGATAATGGTACTTGGGATCGATCTCGTCGCGATGGGGCAGCAGTTCACTGACCAACGGCGCACGGGTCTCGCGATTCTTCGGGAAGCCACTGGCGGCCAGGAACAAGCCCGAGGCCCCGTCGCGCAACACATAGGTGTCGTCGACCTTCTCGCAGCGCAGCTCAGGCATGGGCACGGCATCCATCTTCGGCGGAGCCGGCTCGCCGTTCTTGAGCAACTTGCGGGTGTTCTTGCAGGCCGGATTGGTACAGCCGAAGAATTTGCCGAAACGGCCGGTCTTGAGCTGCATCTCGCTGCCGCACTTGTCGCATTCCAGCGACGGGCCTTCGTAGCCCTTGATGCGATAGCTGCCCTCTTCGATCTCGTAGCCCGGGCAGTCCGGATTGTTGCCGCAGACGTGAAGCTTGCGATGCTCGTCGATCAGATAGGCGTCCATCGCGGTGCTGCAGATGGGGCAGCGGTGCTTGCCACGCAGGACAAGAGACTCGGATTCGCCCTCGTCGTCATCGGCGATCTCGTCGCCCGGAACCAGGTTGATGGTGGCCTTGCAGCGTTCCTTGGGCGGCAGGGCGTAGCCGGAGCAGCCCAGGAAGACGCCGGTGGAGGCGGTACGGATCATCATCGGCCGACCGCAGAGCTGGCAGGGAATGTCCGTCAGGGTCGGCTGATTGGCTCGCATGCCCTTCTCGCCCGCTTCGGCGTATTCCAGCTTCTGCTTGAAATCTCCATAGAATTCGTCGAGCAGATTCTTCCAGTCCCGTTCGCCCTGGGCGACGTTGTCCAGATTGCCTTCCATGTTGGCGGTGAAGCTGAAGTCCATCAGGTTGGCGAAGCTTTCGTTCAACCGGTCGGTGACGATGTCGCCCATCTTCTCGGCATAGAACCGGCGATTGTGCACCGTTACGTAGCCGCGATCCTGGATGGTGGAAATGATGGCGGCATAGGTCGACGGCCGGCCGATGCCGCGCTTCTCCAGCTCCTTGACCAGGCTGGCTTCGGAGAAGCGGGCTGGCGGCTTGGTGAAGTGCTGACTCGGGTCGAGCTTGACCAGGCCGAGGTCCTCGCCCTGCTTCATCTCCGGCAGGACGTCGTCGTCACCCGGCTTGCTCTGCTGCGGCAGGACGCGGGTGTAACCATCGAACTTGAGGATGCGACCGCGGGCACGCAGCTCGAAGTCGCCCGCCGCGGCGGTCACCGTGGTGGACAGGTATTCGGCCGGCGGCATCTGGCAGGCCAGGAACTGGCGCCAGATCAGTTCGTACAGGCGCTCGGCGTCACGCTCCATGCCCGACAGGCTGTTGGGCTTGACGTTGACGTCGGACGGGCGGATGGCCTCGTGCGCTTCCTGGGCGCCTTCGCGACTGCCGTAGACGTTGGCCTTTTCCGGCAGGTACTGCTTGCCGAATTCACTCTCGATGTAGCCACGGGCCATGGCGATGGCATCGCCCGACAGGTTGGTCGAGTCGGTACGCATGTAGGTGATGTAGCCGGCCTCATAGAGACGCTGGGCCATCATCATGGTCTTCTTCACCCCGAAGCCCAGGCGATTGCTCGCCGCCTGCTGTAGGGTGGAGGTGATGAAGGGCGCGGAGGGCCTGCTGCTGGTCGGCTTGTCTTCGCGCTTGGCGATGCGATAGGCGGCCTTTTCCAGCTTTGTCAGGGCGGCCTTGGCCTGGGCTTCGTTCAGCGGCTTGAAGGCTTCGCCCTTCTCGCGCACCACTTCGAAACGCACCTGGGCCTTTTTCGGCGTGGCCAGGTCGGCGTGGATCTCCCAGTATTCCTCGGGGACGAAGGCACGGATCTCGCGCTCGCGCTCCACCACCAGCTTGACCGCCACCGACTGAACTCGACCGGCGGACAGGCCACGGGCGATCTTCGACCACAGCAGCGGCGAGACCATGTAGCCGACCACGCGGTCAAGAAAACGCCGCGCCTGCTGGGCGTTGACGCGATTGATGTCCAGTTCGCCGGGCTGGGAGAAGGCCTCTTGGATGGCCTTCTTGGTGATCTCGTTGAAGACCACGCGCTTGTAGCGCGAGTCGTCGCCGCCGATGGCTTCCCGCAGGTGCCAGGCGATGGCCTCCCCTTCGCGGTCCAAGTCGGTCGCGAGATAGACGGTGTCGGCGTCCTTGGCCAGGCGGCGCAGCTCCTCGATCACCTTTTCCTTGCCGGGTAGGATCTCGTAGTGCGCCTTCCAGCCGTGCTCGGGATCGACACCCATGCGGGCGAACAGCTGACGCCGGGCCTTTTCCTTGGGTGACAGCGCGGGCGCCTCGGCGGCGGTCTTGCGCGTCTTGGCGGCGGGCTCCTTGGCGGTGCCAGCGCCGCTGGTGGGAAGGTCGCGGATGTGGCCGATGCTCGACTTCACCACGTACTGGTTACCCAGATACTTGTTGATGGTCTTGGCCTTGGCCGGGGATTCCACGATGACCAGCGATTTACCCATGGGAGAGTCAGATTCCTGCTTGAAAGCGATGAGCGAGCGAAAGGCGAGCGCCAATACGGCGGATGGAGGACCAGAACGACTTCAGTCTGATGCGCCGGGGGCGGTCGGCCAACGCGGCACCGCTATATATAGTGGCGATGTCGGCAAGGTCAAGGCTGCGGCGTGGCATCCAGACCCAAGGGATCGGCTTCGACGCTGATCAGCGCGAAGCGCGGCACCTGCTCGCCATCGACCTGGACGCTCTCGCGAAACATGCTCAAGGGGCGGGCCCAGAGACCATATTCGCCATACAACGCCTGATAGATGACCAGCTCTTCCTCGGTCTCCGAATGCCGGGCCAGACCCAGCACCCGATACTGCTGACCCTTGTAGTGCCGGTAGAGTCCCGTCTGCAATGCCATGTTCCACCTCGAAAAAAGAAAACCGGGGCAGCCCTGGGGGCGCCCCGGTCGGATGACGCACGCTGCGGCGGATCAGCGCAGGCGTTCGAACACCGTGGTGATGCCCTGGCCGAGCCCCACGCACATGGTGGCCAGGCCGAAGGTGCCGTCATTCTGTTTCATGACATTTAACAGCGTGCCTGAAATTCTGGCGCCAGAGCAACCGAAGGGGTGACCCAGGGCGATGGCGCCCCCGTGCAGATTGACCTTTTCCTCCATCTTGTCGAGCACCTTGAGGTCCTTGAGCACCGGCAGGGCCTGGGCGGCGAAGGCTTCGTTGAGCTCGATGAAATCGATGTCGGCGATGGTCAGGCCGGCACGCTTGAGCGCCTTCTGCGAGGCCGGCACCGGACCGTAGCCCATGATCGCCGGATCCACGCCGGCCACGGCCATGGAGCGGATCTTGGCCAGCGGTTGTAGGCCCAGGTCCTGGGCGCGCTGGGCGGACATGACCAGCATGCAGGAGGCGCCATCAGTGATCTGCGAGGAGGTGCCGGCGGTCACGGTCCCGCCCTTCGGGTTGAAGGCCGGCTTCAGGGCCGCCAGCCCTTCGAGGGTGGTCTCCGGACGGATGGTCTCGTCCTGGCTGAAGACCTTGAGGAAGCCGTTCTCGTCGTGACCTTCCAGGGGAATGATCTCGTCCTTGAACTTGCCTTCCTGGGTGGCCTTCCAGGCCAGCTGGTGCGAGCGGTAGCCGAACTGGTCCTGGGCCTCGCGGGTGATGCCGTGCATCTTGCCCAGCATTTCGGCGGTCAGGCCCATCATGCCGGAGGCCTTGGCGGCGTGCAGCGACAGCTGGGGGTTCGGGTCGACGCCGTGCATCATGCCGACATGGCCCATGTGCTCCACGCCGCCGACGACGAAGACGTCTCCGTTGCCGGTCTGGATTGCCTGGGCGGCAGTGTGCAGGGCGCTCATGGAAGAGCCGCACAGGCGGCTCACCGTCTGGGCGCCGCTGGTGTGGGGAATGCGGGTCAGCAACGACGCCATGCGGGCGATGTTCCAGCCCTGCTCCAGGGTCTGGTTGACGCAGCCCCAGATCACGTCTTCCACCTCGGCCGGATTGACCTGGGGATTGCGGTCGAGGACCGCGTCGATCAGCCGCGCGGACAGGGTCTCGGCGCGGGTGTTGCGGTGCATGCCGCCCTTGGAACGGCCCATGGGCGTGCGGGCGAAGTCGACGATGACGACGTCTCTCGGATTCAGACTCATTTCTTTACTCCAGGCTCAACCGAAGAAGCGTTGGCCAGCGGCGGCCATTTCGCGGAGTTTGGGGGTCGGGTGATACAGCGGCCCGAGGTCGGCGTACTGGTCGGCCATGGCGACGAATTCGGCCACGCCCAGGCTGTCGATGTAGCGCAGCGCACCGCCCCGGAAGGGGGGGAAGCCGATGCCGTAGATCAGGCCCATGTCAGCCTCGGCGGCGCTGTCGACGATACCGTCTTCCAGGCAGCGCACGGCTTCCAGACACAGCGGCACCATCATCCGCTCGACGATCTGCTCGTCGGTGAATTCACGCTGCTCGTAGGTGACCGGTGCCAGTACCTCGGCCACGGCCGGGTCGGCGACCTTCTTCGGCTTGCCCTTCTTGTCGGTCTCGTAGACATAGAAGCCCTTGCCGTTCTTCTGGCCGAAGCGCTGGGCTTCGTAAAGGGCGTCCACCGCGGTCTTGCGGCTTTCCTTCATGCGCTCGGGGAAGCCCTCGGCCATGACGTCGCGGGCGTGGTGGGCGGTGTCCATGCCGACCACGTCCATCAGGTAGGCCGGGCCCATGGGCCAGCCGAATTTTTCCATCAGCCGATCGACGCGCTGGAAATCGGCCCCCTGGGCCAGCAGCGCGGCGAAGCCGCCGAAGTACGGGAAGAGAATGCGGTTGACCAGGAAGCCGGGGCAGTCATTGACCACGATGGGGTTCTTGCCCATCTGGCGAGCGTAGGCCACGGTGGTGGCGATGGCCCTTTCGCTGGTCTTCTCGCCACGGATCACCTCGACGAGGGGCATCATGTGCACCGGGTTGAAGAAGTGCATGCCGCAGAAGTTTTCCGGACGCTTGAGCGCCTGGGCCAGGAGACTGATGGAGATGGTGGAGGTGTTGGAGGTGAGGATGGCGTCCTCGCGTACCTGGCCTTCCACTTCGGCCAGCACGGCCTGCTTGACCTTGGGGTTCTCGACCACCGCCTCGACCACCAGGTCGACGCTCTTGAAGTCGCCATAGGACAGGGTCGGGCGGATGCGATTGAGCGCCTCGGCCATCTTCACCGGCTCCAGGCGGCCCTTCTCGACGCGCTTGTTGAGCAGCTTGCTGGCTTCGTTCAGGCCCAGTTCCAGGGCTTCGTCACGAATGTCCTTCATCAGGATCGGCGTGCCCTTGAGCGCGGACTGGTAGGCGATGCCGCCACCCATGATGCCGGCACCCAGGACGCTGGTCAGCTTGACCGGCGCAGCCTGCTTTTCCAGCACCTTGGCCTTGCGCTTGAGCGCCTGGTCATTGAGGAACAGCCCGACCAGGCTGGCGGAGACCGAGGTCTGGGCCATCTTGGCGAAACCGGCGCCTTCGACTTCCAGGGCCTTGTCACGACCGTAGTTGGCGGACTTCTGGATGGCCTTGATGGCTTCCAGCGGCGCCGGATAGTGCGGACCGGCCTGGCTGGCGACGAAACCCTTTGCCGATTCGAAGGCCATCATGGCCTCGATGGCATTGAGCTGCAGCTTTTCCAGCTTGGGCTTGCGCTTGGCCTGGTAGTCCAGCTCGCCGGCGGCGGCGCGACGAACCAGGTCCAGGGCGGCATCGAACAGGTGCTCGGGGGCGACCACGGCATCGGCCACGCCGACCTTGAGAGCGGTGGCGGCGTCGTTTTCCTTGCCGGAGGCGATCCACTCGATGGCGTTGTCGCTGCCGATCAGGCGCGGCAGGCGAACGGTGCCGCCCCAGCCGGGATAGATGCCCAGCTTGACTTCCGGCAAGCCGATGCGCGCGGCGGTGCTCAGCACCCGGTAGTCGGCGGCCAGGGTCATCTCGCAACCACCACCCAGGGCGATGCCGCCCACGGCGGCCACGGTGGGCACCGGCAGGTCTTCGAAGTCGCTGAAGATGCGGTTGATCTCGGCGATGCCGGCCTGCAGCTCTTCGGTCGGCCGGCCGAACATCTCGACGAATTCGGTGATGTCGGCGCCGACGATGAAGACGTCCTTGCCGCTGGTGACGATGACGCCGCGCAGGCCGGCGTGGGCTTTCAGGGCATCCACGGCCTGGCGGAATTCGCGCAGGGTGATGGCGCTGAACTTGTTGACCGATTCGCCTTGGAGGTCGAAGCGAAGTTCGGCGATGCCGTCCTCCACGTCGCGCACCGAAAGGGCTTTGCCTTCGAAAATCATCAGCGGGTCTCCCTTGAGTCCTGGTCGCGAGGCGGGCGGCAGCTTCGGGTGGAAGCCGAAAATCGCCAGCCCCGATATTGTTCTGTGGAGGGCACCGGCCGGGCCGGGGCGAAAATTCATACAACCGTTTGAACGGCTCGCACAACCTTCTGGCAAAAGCGGGCGCTTGTCAATTGGGACACGCGGGGAAAGCGCAACCGGGGGTTCGCGTGGTGGGCGCTTGAGCTTGGCGCGCTTCTGTGCAAGATAGCCGTGGAGCTATCCCCGACTCCTGGAGTCGAAACTACAAGTGGGCGAGCCTCTGCCTGAACAGCTGCCGAGCGACAGCCGGTTCTTTCCAGGCAGAACCTGAAGCCTGCGAATCGAGCGCCAGCCACGGTACGGCCTGGCGCCCCATCATGAAGGAGAGATGTGTATGGCCTACCAACACATATTGGTTGCCGTCGACCTGACCGACGATTGCCAGCCGGTGATCCGCCGCGCCGTGGCCCTGGGTCAGTGCTGTGGCAGCAAGGTGTCCCTGGTGCACGTGGTCGAGCCCATGGCCATGGCCTTTGGCGGTGATGTGCCCATGGATCTGTCGTCGCTGCAGCAGCAGCAGATCGAGCAGGCCCGCGAGCGGCTGGATGGTTTCACCACCCAGTACGCCGAGTTGGCTGGCAACTGCGTGCTGGCCTATGGGCAGCCGCGCCAGGAGATCCACCGCATGGCCAAGGAGCAGGGCTGCGACCTGATCGTGGTCGGCAGCCATGGTCGTCACGGTCTGGCCTTGCTGCTGGGCTCGACGTCCAACGACCTGCTGCACGGCGCGCCTTGCGATACCCTCGCGGTGGCCCTGAACAAGGACAAGACCTGATCCCGCGGCCGGGTTGGATCACTCCAACTCGGCCCAGCGCTCGATGAGGCGATCCAGTTCGGCCTGCAGCGCGTCCATGCGGGCCAGCTTGGCCTGAGTGACCTCGCCCGGCAGCTGGTAGAAGCCGGGATCGGCAATCGCGGTCTGCAGGGCTTCCAGTTCGATCTCCGCGGTTTCGATGGCGCCTGGCAGGGCGTCCAGCTCACGCTGCTCCTTGTAGCTGAGCTTGCGCTTGGCCGGCGCGGCTGCGGGTGCCGCCACAGGAGCAGGCTCGGCCTTGGCGGCCGGCTGTACCGGCTTGTCTTCGCGGGTTTGTACGCCCAGCAGGCGCGGTGAGCCACCCTGGCGCAGCCAATCCTGGTAGCCACCGACGTACTCCCGTACCCGCCCTTCCCCTTCGAACACCAGGGTGCTGGTCACCACGTTGTCGAGGAAAGCCCGGTCGTGGCTGACCATCAGCACGGTGCCCTCGAAACTCAGCAGCACCTCTTCGAGCAGTTCCAGGGTCTCGACGTCGAGGTCGTTGGTGGGTTCGTCCAGCACCAGCAGGTTGGCCGGCTTGCTGAACAGCTTGGCCAGCAGCAGGCGCGCGCGCTCGCCACCGGACAGTGCCTTGACCGGGGTACGAGCACGCTGGGGGCTGAACAGGAAATCGCCCAGGTAGCTCAGCACATGGCGATCCTGGCCGTTGATGGTGATGAATTCGCGACCCTCGGCGAGGTTGTCGATCACCGTCTTCTCCGGCTCCAGTTGCAGGCGCAGCTGGTCGAAGTAGGCGATCTCCAGCTTGGTGCCGTACTGGATCTTGCCGGTGGTGGGCTGCAGGTCACCCAGCAGCAGCTTGAGCAGGGTGGTCTTGCCCGAGCCATTGGGGCCGAGCAGGCCGATGCGATCGCCACGCTGGATCAGCAGGGTCAGGTCGCGGATGAGCGGCTCGCCGCCGGGGTGGGCATAGCTCATGTGCTCGGCGAGGATGACCTGCTTGCCGGACTTGTCGGCCGTTTCCAGCAATAGATTGGCCTTGCCCTGGCGCTCGCGGCGCTCGCTGCGTTCGTTGCGCATGGCCTTAAGGGCACGGACCCGGCCTTCGTTGCGGGTCCGCCGAGCCTTGATGCCCTGGCGGATCCAGACCTCTTCCTGGGCCAGGCGCTTGTCGAACAGGGCATTGGCGGTCTCTTCGGCCGCCAGCTGCTGCTCCTTGTGCACCAGGAAGCTGGCGTAGTCGCCCTGCCAATCGATCAGGTTGCCGCGGTCCAGTTCGAGGATGCGGGTGGCCAGCGCCTGAAGGAAGGCCCGGTCGTGGGTGATGAACAGCACGGCGCCGGGATAGCCGCGCAGGGCTTCTTCCAGCCAGGCGATGGCACCGATGTCCAGGTGGTTGGTGGGCTCGTCGAGCAGCAGCAGATCGGGCTCGGCCACCAGGGCCTGAGCCAGCAGCACGCGCCGCCGCCAGCCACCGGACAGTTCGGCGAGGGTCTTTTCCGCCGGCAGCTGCAGCCGGCTCAGGGTGCTCTCCACCAGTTGTTGCAGGCGCCAGCCATCGCGGGCCTCCAGCTCCTGCTGGACGTGCATGAGGCGGTCCATGTCCAGCTCGCCACTGGTGTCCTGGGTCAGGTGGTGGTATTCGGCAAGCAGTTCGCCGACGCCCGCCAGGCCGGCGGCCACCACGTCGAACACCGAGCGGTCGTCGGCGCGCGGCAATTCCTGCGGCAGCTCGCCGATCTTCAGCGCCGGCGCGCGCCAGACCTCGCCATCGTCGGCCTGCTGCTCACCCTTGACGATGCGCAAGAGGCTGGATTTGCCGGTGCCGTTGCGGCCGATGATGCATACCCGCTCGCCCCGTTCGATCTGCCAGGACACCCCGTCCAGCAAGGGGGTGACGCCAAAGGCCAGGGATACGTTGGTGAACTTGAGCAGCGCCATGGGTTTCTCCGCGAAAAAGGCCAGCCAGTCTAGCAGAGACGCCTACCCTGGCGCCGGTCGACGCGACCCGGCGAAACGCCCGGACCGCCCGACGGCAGGCCATGGTCGACGCTTTCGCCGCCTGGCGCCGGCACGTAAGCTAGACTGCCCCGTGACGGTCGGCCGTTGGCCCTGAGCCTGGCGCGCCGCCTCCTCCGCATTCAGCTTTTACGGAATTCCCATGCGCGGTCGCCTGTTCGTCATCCTGCCCCTGCTCCTCGCTCCCCTGATCGGCTCCACCACCTCGCAAGCCGCTCCCCTGGAGCAGCAGCGGCAACTCTACGACCAGGCCAAGGCGGCGCTGGACCGCGGCGACGCCAGCGTTTACCTGGCCAATCGCGGCGAACTGCGCACCTATCCGCTGGAGCCCTACCTGGCCTACGACGAGCTGATCAAGCGCGTCCCCGGCGCCAGCGACGCCGAGATCGAGACCTTTCTCGCCGAGCACGGCGATCTGCCGCAGTCCAACTGGCTGCGTCTGCGCTGGCTGCGCAGCCTGGCCGATCGCGGCGACTGGAATCGCTTCGAGAAATACTATTCGCCCGACTACAACTTCACCGAACTGGATTGCCTGCACGGCCAGTACCTGATCGCCCAGGGCAATGCCAGCGAGGGCTTCAAGCTGGCGGAGAAGTACTGGCTGGTGGGCAAAGCCCAGCCGACCAGCTGCGACGGCCTGTTCCAGGCCTGGGCGGCGCGCGGCCAGCTCACCGAGGAGCGGGTCTGGGAGCGCGCCAAGCTGGCCGCCGACAAGGGCGAATACGGCCTGGTGCGCACCCTCTCCGCCCAGTTGCCGACGCTGTCCGGCCAGGCCCAGCGGCTGATCGACGTGGCGCAGAAGCCGCAGCAGATCGCCAATGTCCAGGCCTTCGCGCCGGCCAGCGAGAGCCTCGCCGACGTGGTCGGCCTGGGCCTGCGCAAGCTGGCGCGCCAGGATCCGGAACAGGCCATGGGTCTGCTGGATGTCTACAGCCAGCGCATGCCCTTCACCCGCGACGAAAAGGTCGCCATCGCCCGCCAGATCGGCCTGACCCTGGCGAAGAACTTCGATCCGCGCGCCCTGCCGTTGATGGAGCGTTACGATCCCGAGCTGCGTGACGATGACGTCAGCGAATGGCGCGCCCGATTGCTCCTGCGCCTGGGTCGCTGGAGCGATGCCCATGCCCTGATCGAGCGCTTTCCGCCCACCCTGGCCAAGGCCAATCGCTGGGAATACTGGCGCGCCCGCACCCTGGAGCTGATGCAGCCGCAGAGTCCGGCGGTGCTGCGCGAGTACGCCGAAGTCAGTCGCGAGCGTGACTATTACGGCTTTCTCGCCGCCGACCGCAGCAAGGCGCCCTATCAGCTCAACAACAAGCCGCTGGTGCTCAGCGACGCCCTCAAGCGCAAGGTACGCAACACCCCGGGCGTGCAGCGGGCCCTGGAATTCATCGCTCGCGGCGAGCCGATCAATGCCCGCCGCGAGTGGTTCTACGTCAGCCGTCACTTCAACCGTGACGAACTGGTGGCCCAGGCGCGCATGGCCTACGACATGCAGTGGTACTTCCCGGCGATTCGCACCATCAGCCTGGCCAAGTACTGGGACGACCTGGATATCCGCTTCCCCATCGCCTATCGCGAGAGCTTCGTGCGCGAGGCCCAGACCCGCGGCCTGCACAGCAGCTGGGTGTTCGCCATCACCCGCCAGGAGAGCGGTTTCATGGCCGATGCGCGCTCCGGCGTGGGCGCCATGGGGCTGATGCAGCTGATGCCGGCCACCGCCAGCCATACCGCCAGCAAGTTCGCCATTCCCCTGGCCTCGCCGCAGCAGGCGCTGACCCCGGAAAAGAACATCCAGCTGGGCACCGCCTATCTGTCCATGGTCCATGCCCAGTTCAACGGCAACCGGGTGCTGGCCTCGGCCGCCTACAACGCCGGCCCGGGCCGGGTGAAGCGCTGGCTGAACGGCGCCCGCCACCTGGCCTTCGATGTCTGGGTGGAGACCATTCCCTTCGACGAGACGCGGCAATACGTGCAGAACGTACTGGCCTACGCGGTGATCTACGGCCAGAAGCTCAATTCGCCACAACCCCTGGTGGACTGGAACGAGCGCTTCTTCGACGAGACCTGAGCGCCTGCCGGCTAATCTCCCCCTCCCTGGCGGACTCGAACGCTGCTTCGAGTCCGCCGCGCAGTCGCCGTCCAGAGCGTTTCCGTCGCTGCGCCGCACGTTCCGGCAAGGCCTCCGGCCCCGTGACGGCTGCGCAATCGAGCGTCACCCCCTATACTGCAGCCCCTTTTTTTCCGCTATTGAACCGGAGAAACCCATGCTCAAGCGTTCGCTGGCCCTGGCAGCAGGCCTGGCCCTGTCCCTGACGTCCCTGCTTTCCCATGCCGCCGACGAACTGCGCGTCTCGGCCATTCCCGACGAGGCGCCCACCGAGCTGATCCGCAAGTTCAAGCCGCTGGGCGAGTACCTGGAGCAACGCCTGGGCATGCCGGTCAAGTTCGTGCCGGTGTCCGACTATGCCGGCGTGGTGGAAGCCATGGCGTCGGATCGACTGGACCTGGCCTGGTTCGGTGGCTTCACCTTCGTCCAGGCGCAGCGCAAGGCGCCGATGAATCCCCTGGTACAGCGTGAGGAAGATCAGCAGTTCACCAGCAAATTCATCACCGCCGATCCGGCCGTGAAGAGCCTGCAGGACCTTAAGGGCAAGACCTTCGCCTTTGGTTCGGTCTCCTCCACCTCGGGCAGCCTGATGCCGCGCTACTTCATGCAGCAGGAAGGCATCGTCCCCGAGCAGTTCTTCTCGCGGGTGGCCTACTCGGGCGCCCATGACGCCACCGTCGCCTGGGTCGCCGCGGGCAAGGCCGATGCCGGCGTGCTCAACGCCTCGGTGTGGAAGAAGCTGGTCGACGCCGGCAAGGTCGATACCAGCAAGGTTCGGGTGATATCCACCACCCCGCCCTACTACGACTACAACTGGACGGTGCGCGGCAGTCTGGATCCGCAACTGGCGGCCAAGATCAAGCAGGCCTTCCTCGACCTGGATCCGGCCAAGCCGGCGGACAAGGCGATCCTCGACCTGCAGGCGGCCAGCCGCTTCGTGCCGACCTCGCCGGACAACTACAAGAGCATCGAGGCTTCCGCCCTGGCAGCCGGCCTGCTCAAGTGAGTCTCGCCCTCAGGGGCGTGACGCTGGTACACGCCGATGGCTCGCCCGCCCTGGCCGATCTCGACCTCCACCTGGAACAGGGTGAGCAGGTCGCCCTGATCGGCCCGTCCGGGGCGGGCAAGACCAGCCTGCTGCGGCTGCTGGCGACCGGGCTGCGGCCCGTGACGGGTCAGCTGGAGCTACTCGGGGAAGATCCCTGGACGCTGGGCAACCGCGCGCGGCGCCAGCTGCGCGCCCGCATCAGCCTCATCCATCAGGCGCCGCCCTTGCCGGCGCGCCAGCGCGTGATCACCGCAGTACTGGCCGGACGCCTCGGCCAGTGGTCGCTGGCGCGCAGCCTGGTCAGCCTGGTGCATCCGCTGGATCGTGACGGCGCCGCCGCCGCCCTGGCGCCGCTGGATCTCGCCGATCGCCTCTATTCCTCCTGCGATCAGCTCTCCGGTGGCCAGCTGCAGCGCATCGGCATCGCCCGGGCGCTCTACCAGCAACCGCAGCTGCTGCTCGCCGACGAACCCGTGTCGGCCATGGACCCGGTGCTGGCCGGCCATACCCTGGAGGTGCTGAGCGACGCCGCGGCGCGCCAGGGCACCACCCTGGTCACCAGCCTGCACAACGTCGAACTGGCGTTGCAGCGCTTTCCGCGCATCCTCGGTCTGCGTGGCGGTCGGCTGCTGTGGGACAAGCCCGCCAGCGCCGTCACCCCGGCCGATCTCGCCGCGCTCTATGCCAACGAAGGCCTGAGCACCACCCTCCAGCCTGCCACCCCCGCCCCGGCGGAGACGCCGCTCGACCTGCCACGATGCTGACCTCGCCCCGCCCGGACCCGGCCGCCCGGCCCCGCCTGCTGCTCACCCTGCTGGCCCTGGTGCTGGCCTGGCCGACGCTGCGCCTGGCGGAATTCGATCTGCTGGGCCTCTTCACCGGCGACAATGCCCGCACCATGGGCAACTTTCTCGCCGGCTTCTGGCCACCGGCCCATGACGCCGACTTTCTCGCCGTGCTGGGGCGCGCCACCCTGGAAACCCTGGCCATCGCCACCTTGGGCATGGCCCTGGCGGCACTGATCGCCCTGCCCGCTGCCCTGCTCGCCACCCGCGCGCTGTCGATCTCCGCCCTGCCCCGCGCCGGTCGCCCCGGTCGGTTGCCGCGCCTGCTCCGCGGGCTGGTCCGCGGGGTACTGATCGTCCTGCGCAGCGTGCCGGAGATCGTCTGGGCGCTGCTGTTCGTCCGCGCCGTCGGCCTGGGCCCCACGGCGGGGGTGCTGGCCATCGCCATCACCTACGGCGGCATGTTGGGCAAGGTCTATGCGGAGATCTTCGAATCGGTCGATCCACGCCCAGCGCGGGCCTTGCTGCTGCAGGGCGCCGGGCGCCTGCAGGCCTTCGTCTATGGCGTGCTGCCCAATGCCGCGGGCGAGATGATTTCCTACAGCGTCTACCGCTGGGAGTGCGCCATCCGCGCTTCGGTGGTGATGGGCTTCGTCGGCGCTGGCGGCCTCGGCCAGCAGGTCGACCTGTCGCTACGCATGTTCGCCGGTGGCGAGGTGGCCAGCCTGCTGCTGACCTTCCTGATACTGGTGCTGCTGGCCGATGTGCTGAGCCGGCTGCTGCGCCAGGTGGAACGCAGCCGGGCCGGTGGCCGCGGGCTGTTGACGGTGTTGGCGATGGGCACCGCCCTGCTGGCGTCCATCAGCTACCTGGGCACCGCCTTCGGTGAATTGCTGAGCACCCGCGCCCTGGGTCAGATGGGTAGCTTCCTGGCAGATTTCCTCAAGCCGGATTTCTCCCTCGCCCAGCTATCGGCCGTGGCCCACGGCGCGGTGGAAACCCTGGCCATGTCGGCCCTGGGCACCCTGCTCGCCGGGCTGCTCGGCATCCTGCTAGCGCTGCCGGCGGCCGGTCGCCTTGGCCTGGCCGCCCTGGCGCTGGCGCGGCTGTTGCTCAACGCCCTGCGCGCCGTGCCCGAACTGGTCTGGGCGGCGCTGATGGTGCTGGCCGCCGGCCTGGGACCCAACGCCGGGACCCTGGCCCTGGCCCTGCATACCGCCGGGGTACTCGGCCGGCTGTTCGCCGAAGCCCTGGAAAACACCCCCAAGGCGCCTGCCGAAGCCATTCGCCTGGCCGGCGGTGGCGCGCTGGCGGCCTTTCTCTACGGCACCCTGCCGGCGGTCTGGCCGCAGTTGCTGGCCTATCTGCTCTATCGCTGGGAAAACAACATCCGCATGGCCAGCATCCTCGGCTTCGTCGGCGCCGGCGGCCTGGGGCAGCAGCTGTACTTCAGCCTGAGCCTGTTCCAGCAGGCCCAGGCCGCCACCGTGATCCTCGGCATGCTGGTGCTGGTGCTGGGCGTGGATCTGCTGAGCAACTGGGCCCGGCAGCGCTGGGTGGTGCGCTAAGCCAAGCCCTAGCGAATCTCCGGCAGCAGCAACGCCGGCAGTTGGGCGAGAAAGGCGGTTTCGTCGTCGAGCTGGCGCAGGTCCAGCCAGAGGGCGTCGGCGTCGATGCGTCCCACCACCGGGATGGGGAGCTGACGCAACCCCTCTTCCAGCTGCCGCAGGGCGCGGCCGCGCAGGCGCTTGCTGACCTGGGGGCGACAGCACAGCGCAGCCCCGGGCAAGCGTGCCACCGGCTGGGCGCCGCTGCCGATCATGCCCAGCGCCGGCTCCACGCTGACCGCATAGGTCGTGCCCAGCACGGCGACGAAGGCCGGCAGCAGGCGCTCGGCCTGGGTGGTGATGGCCTCGGCCGGGCGTGACAGCAGCCTGAGGCTGGGCAGCCGCTCGGCCAGTCGATCCGGATCGCGATAGAGCGCCAGGGTCGCTTCCAGGGCGGCCAGGGTCAGCTTGTCCACCCGCAGGGCGCGCTTGAGCGGATTCTTCTTGATGCGTTCGATGAGGTCGCGCCGGCCGACGATGAGGCCACACTGGGGGCCGCCCAGCAGCTTGTCGCCACTGAAGGTCACTAGGTCCGCACCATCGCGCAGCGCCTGCTGCACCGTGGGTTCGGCGGGCAGGCCCCAGCGCGTCAGGTCCACCAGGGTGCCGCTACCCAGGTCTTCCAGCAGCGGCACGTTATGGGCGCGGGCGATGGCGGCCAGCTCCGCCGTGGCCACGCTGGCGGTAAAGCCCTGGACGCTGTAGTTGCTGGTGTGCACCCGCATCAGCAGCGCGGTGCGCGGGCCGATGGCGGCCTCGTAGTCGCGGGCATGGGTGCGATTGGTGGTGCCCACCTCCACCAGCTTGACCCCGGCCCGGGCCATGATGTCGGGGATGCGAAAGGCACCACCGATCTCGATCAGCTCGCCACGGGACAGCACCCCTTCCTTGCGCGCGCCTAGGGCATGCAAGGCCAGCAGGACTGCCGCGGCGTTATTGTTGACCACGGTCACCGCCTCGGCGCCGGTCAGTTCGCGTACCAGGTCGGCCACCAGGTCGTCGCGATCGCCGCGCTTGCCGGTGGCCAGGTCGAATTCCAGATTCATCGGCTGACGCGCGGCCTCGGTCACCGCGGCGATGGCCTCTTCCGCCAGCAGGGCCCGCCCCAGGTTGGTGTGCAACACCGTGCCGGTGAGGTTGAACACCCGCCGCACCCGCGGCTGACTGCTCAGCGCCAGGCGCTCGCCCAGGCGTCCGGCCAGGACGCCCTCCTCCACCTCCACGGCGGTCAGCGTGCCGGCCTTCAGGGCGCCGCGCAGATCGTCCAGCAGCGACCGATAGCCGCCCAGGACCTGCTCGCGACCGTGGCGCTCCTCCAGCGGACGCGACGCGGGATGGCGCAGCAGGCGGTCGATGGACGGCAGGCGAATGGCGGTCATGGGAACCTCTGGGGTCGAGTCGATCCCCAGTGTAGCCCGAACCCAGGGCGGGTCGACCAGAGCGTGCCGCGCTGCTGCAGACCTAGCCCGCCGTTGCATGGGGTGGCCCGAACCCGGACCTCGGTCGTCTGGAAATGACCCCTGGGTTCCCGGTTTGCCGCGTGCCAGAGCCCGTCCTAGGATGGAGGGCGAGGGCTTTCCCGAGCATCGACGCCTGCCGTGGAGCGGAAAGCCCTGGCCACCACGTCCACCTCACGACAATAACAAAGGTGCCGTCATGTCCAAGAAAACCTCCCCCTGGGCCAGCGATGGCCTGTTCGACCACAGCGACATCGTCAGCCTCGGCAACTTCACCTATCTGCACACGCTGAAGAGCGCTGCGGCCACGCCGCTGGCGCAGACCAGTTCGGCCAGCACCCCCACCGTCAGCGAATTCCTCAACGGCGCCATCAGCGAGTATGTGCTGGGTGGCACGCCCGACGGCATGCGGCCCTTCCTGGTCGATGGCCAGCAGCTGACGCTGCACAACTCGCTCAATGGCGCCACGGCCCACACCTGGATCACCGCCGAGAACCAGGTGCTCATCAGCTATGCCGGCACTACCAGAGGCGAGAATCTGCTGATCGACCCCCTGTCCACCGCCGGTGGCCTGCTGAGCGATCTGCAGATCCTCGGCCAGCAGGTCTCCAGCGCCCAGCACCAGTCGCTGGACTTCGCCCACCAGGCGATCGAGGCGGCGGCCAAGCAGGGCTATGGCACCCAGGACATCTTCGTCACCGGCCACTCCCTGGGCGGCATTTCGGCGGCCTACGTCGCCCAGCAGACCGGTCTGGGCGGCATCAGCTTCGAAGCCTCGGGGATTCCGCGTGACCTGCACGCGGTGGGCCAGGGAGGCAACTTCGTCAATGTGGTCACCCTTGGCGATCCGGTGGCCAACTACAGCTCCGACATCCGCGGCGAGCAGCCCTTCGCGCCCAGCTTCGTCAGTCAGGCCGAGGGCGGCGGCAGCCTGCCGCACTATGGCTCGCTGTTCCTGATCGGCGCCCAGGCGGATCAGCAGGACCTGGCCGAGGCGGCGGCCAAGGTGGGCCACCTGTTCAATGGCGACAACGGTGGCCAGGTCAATCCGCTGGGGGTGGCCCTGCATCCGGTCAGCGTGGCCGCCGGGATCGCCGAAGCGGCGCGCCTGATCGCCGAATTCCATCTGCCGGCCGCCGAGTATACCAACCTGGGGGTGACCCCTACCGGTGGCTTTCTCGACACCCTGCCGGCACAGATCGGCACGGCCCATGGTCCGGTGCTGATGGTCGGCAACTACAGCGTGGCGGAGCTGCAGGCCTTTGCCGAGACCCACGCGACCTTCGGCTGAGAGCCGCTTATAAAACTACTGCGCGTCCGCCATACAGGCACGTGCGGTGCTCGGAATCCTCATGTACTACTCGTACACTCGTACGCGAGCCCGGTCCGGTTCCTGCGCGCCGCACACACCTGTCTGATAACCGCTCGCGACGTTTTATAACCGACTCACGCCTTTGCGGCGGGCTTCTTTCGCCGTCGCGAGAGAACTCCCCCTTGCCGTTCGGGTCTGCCCTCCTATCGCCCGGGACCCTAGGGTCCCGTCCGCCTTAGACCAGGAGAGCACCATGACCGCAGACGGTCCCCAGCGCATGACCGATGAAGAAGCCCAGGAATTCGCCACCGAGGTGTTCAACCTCGCCCGCACCGGCAATGCCGAGGTGCTGGCCCTGGTACTGGAAAAGGGGCTGACGCCCAATTTGCGCAATCACAAGGGCGACAGCCTGCTGATGCTGGCCAGCTACCACGGCCACCTGGAGGCCAGTCGCGTGCTGCTGGAGCACCGGGCCGACCCGAATCTGGCCAACGACATGGGCCAGTCGCCCCTGGCCGGCGCGGCCTTCAAGAACAATCTGCCCATGGCCGAGCTGCTGCTGGAGCACGGCGCCGCCGTGGAAGGCGCCATGCCCGACGGCAAGACCGCGCTGATGATGGCGGCCATGTTCAATCATGTGCAGATGGTGGAATTGCTGGTCGCCCGCGGCGCCGACCCGCAGGCGCAGGACGCTGCCGGCAACACCGCGCTGAGCGTGGCCCGCGCCATGGGTGCCCAGGACACCCCCGCCGTGCTGGAGCGGCTGGGCGGCCGCTGATCAGTCCTTCTGGTAGCGATAGAACAGATTGGGTTCGCTGACCACATAGAGGTTGCCGGCCGTATCCAGGGTGACGCCTTCCGGCTGGCGGATCCGCCGTGACAGGCCGCCGAAGGGCGCCACCAGGGAACGGGTATCCAGGGTATGGCCCTGGTCGTCGAGTTCGATCAGCACCCGTGACTCGTCGCTGAGCAGCAGCAGGTGACCGGTACGGCGATCGACGTGGACCGCGGAGAGATCGCCGGTACTGGGCGCCTGGTCCAGCCAGGCCTGGCGATCAATGATGCGCAGGGCGAAGTCGCCGTCGAAGCTCTTGAGCAGGCCGCGGATTTCATAGAGCTTGCGCGGTGAGTGCTCCTTGACCACGAACAGCCGATCGCGGGCGGCGTCGTAGTCCAGGCCTTCGAAGCCCTGGTTGGCGCGGGGAAAGAGATCCAGGGTCAGGCTGCGATAGTCCTTGTGTCTGAGTACGTCGTCACCCTCGGGAATGTCCACCAGGGTCAAGGCGTTGGCGCCCTCTTCCGCCAGCAGCAGGCGGTCGTTGCCCAGATAGGTCACGCCTTCGACGTCGTCGAAGCCCTCCAGGCGATGGCGTTGCAGCAGCTCGCCGTCCCGGCTCAGGGCCAGCAACTCCGGCGGATTGTTGACCACCGCCCAGAGGCGATCCCGCTCCGGGTCATAGCTGAGGTCGGACAGATTCTCGGTGACGCCGGCCACCGGCTTGGCTTCCACCGCCACCCGGTAGCGACCGAGTTCCAGGGAGGTTCGGGGTTCGCTCTGCCACTGCTGGCCGAGCCAGAACAGCAATTGACTATCCAGATGGCTGCTGCGCAGGCCCTGGGTCACCCCTAGTGCCAGCAGCAGCGCCAGGGCCAGCAGCCAGCCGGTCCGTCCAATCCTGATCCGTCGTACCCACGCCGTCATCGCCTTGCCCCGTCATTGTTGTACGGGGCGGAGTATCCGGGGCTGTCTTTATGGTTGTGTGACAGTCCTAGCGCCGGGGCTGAACGGGGTTACCCTCCCAGCGCGAGCGACCCGGCAGGGTTTCGCCCTTCATCACCAGCGACAGCGGACCCAGTTCCACGTTGTCACCGACACGGGCGCCATAGAGCACCACGCTGCGCGGCCCCAGGTTGACCCCGGCCCCCAACTCGACTTCGCCCACCTTCATCACCCGATCTTCGAACAGGTGGGTCTGGGGCCCGGCCAATGCATTGAGTTCGCCATGGTCACCGAGGCGCACGCAGTCGAATTCGGTGAGGTCGGTGGTATCCAGGTAGGTGCCCCGGCCCAGTCGGGCGCCGAGCAGGCGCAGTGCCAGCGGCAGCCAGGGCGTGCCGCGCAGGGTGCCGAGCAGATTGGGCACCGCCAGGGTTTCGTAGAGGCTGGTGATGGCCTCGCTGCGCCAGACGAAAAAGGTCCACATGGGCGCCGAACGTGGGCGATAACGGCCCACCACCAGCCACTTGAGCCCCAGTACGACCAGGAAGCTGGCCAGGGCGAAGGCGCTGCCGGCCAGCAGGGTCTCGCCCAGCAGCTGCAGCCAGGCGCCCTGCTGCCACAGCGGCACCAGGGCTTCGGCGATGGCGCAGCCGGCGGCCACGGTGAAACCGGTGGGCAGCACGATGCGCAGGGCCTCGATCAGACCACGCGCCACCCGGCGCCAGGGTGCCGGGCGGAAGGTCAGGCTTTCCGGGTAGCCGGTGAGAGTTTCCCGCGCCGGCAACCGCACCGCCGGCGAGCCTAGCCAGGTTTCGCCCTGGCGCAGGGGCACGCCTTCGTCGAGCCGACCGAGGACACCGATCAGGGCGTCTTCGGGGATATGGCAGCCGTCGGCGACATAGGCGCCGTTGCCGACGAAACTGCGGCGGGCGATGGAGGTGCGCTTGAGGGTCATCCAGCCCTGGGCCACCTGTTCGTCGCCGAGCATCACGGCATCGGCGATAAAGGTCTCGGCGCCCAGTTCCAGCAGCGAGGAGACTGGGCCCTGGGCGGTTGAAATCTCCGCATCGCGACCGACCCGAGCACCCAGCAGGCGATACCAGAGCGCCGAATAAACGGTGGCATAGAGGCCCTGCAGGCTTTGCAGTGCCGACTCCTGGATCAGGTTGGCCAGCCATTTGCGCCAGTAGAAGAGGCTGTCGACCGACCACTGACCTTCGTCCAGCCGCGGCAGGATCAGCCGGCGCGCCAGGGCGCAGCCGAGCAGGGTCAGGGCGACGCTGACCACGCCCAGCGGCAGTGCCAGTACGCCGTATTGCAGGGCATCGAGCAGCAGCGAAGAGGTGTGCCACCAGGGCAGTCCACCAAAGCTTTCCAGTTCGTCGATCAGCAGCGCCAGGGGAAACAGCGGCATGAAGAACAGCACCGAGACCACCAGACCGCTGAGGGCATAGAGCCCTTTCAGTACGGCACGCTGGGCACGGGACACCGGGGTCGGCGGCAGGACGCGGGCACCGGCGGCGCCCTGGTCATGGGCCGGCGCGCCGCCCCAGTGGCGTCCGGCCGGGACGCGCTGCCCGCTGCGCAGGGCGGATTGGGCCTGCAGGCGTGCGCCGTCTCCGAGGGCGGTGTCGCCTTCGAGGATGGCATAGGAGCCGACCTGGGCTTCGCGACCCAGGGTCACGGCGCCGAGCAGCAGTTCGCCGCGCAGTACCCGGGCGTTTTCGAAGTTGACGCCGTTGCCCAGGCTGGCGCCCTGCCCCAGGGTCAGCAACTCGGGGACGCGCAGGGTCAGGGTGCCGACGAAGGCCTCGGCACCGACCTGGGCGCCCAGCAGCCGTAGCCAGCCACGGGCCAACGGCGAGCCACTGAGCAGATAGGTCGGCGCCAGGGCGAGAAAGCGCTCACCCAGCCACCAGCGGTAGTAGGTCAGGCCCCACAGCGGATAACGACCGGGCTGCAGGCGTCCGGTCAGGCGCTTGCCCAGCAGCGCCACGGCGAATTCCAGGGCGATGGCCAGGACGAACAGACCGAGTGCGGTGAGCATGGCCAGGGGCAGCGCGGTGCCGGAATGGATCAGCAGCGGGAAGGCCAGAAAGGGTGCCAACCAGCGTCCCAGGCGCAGGGTCAGCAGCGGCGGCAGGGCCACCGCCTGGGCCAGGCCGCAACGCCAGCGCCGCCAACGGCTGGGCGGTGCCCAGGCCTCGGTGGCCGTCGCCGCGCCTGCCTCGGCGGCGTCGGCCTCCAGGGCCTCGGCGATGGCGCCCAGGGTGCGGCCGGCATAGACCGCCTTGACCGTGGCGCTGGCATAGCGCGGCTCCTGGCGCAGGCGCGAGACCAGGCGGGCGGCGAACAGTGAGTGCCCGCCCAGGTCGTCGAAGAAATCCATCTCGGCGTGCAGGGGCTGACCAGGGAAGAGTTCGGCGGTGGCCGCCAGCAGCGCACCCAGGGCGCCATTGGCCGGGGCGATCGGCGCCACGGCAGCGATGGCCAGGGGGCGGGCCCGCAGTTGCTTGCGGTCGATCTTGCCGGAGTTCAGCCGCGGCATTTCGCCGAGCCACTCGAAGCGGCTGGGCACCATGTACAGCGGCAGGCAGCCGGCCAGCTCGGTCCGCAGCAGGTCGCTGCGCGGCAGCGGACCGCCATCGCCGACCAGGAAGGCCACCAACTGCTCCACGCCGCCTTCTTCGCGCAGCACCACGGCCACGGTCCCGACGCCGGGTTGCCGCGCCAGAGTGGCTTCGATCTCGCCCAGCTCGACCCGATAGCCGCGGATCTTCACCTGGTCATCGACCCGGCCCAGGCAATGCACCTGACCGTGTTCGTCGACCCGTGCCAGATCGCCGGTGCGATAGAGCTTGAGGTCGTGGCTGCCGGTGCTCCAGGGATTGGGCAGGAATTTCTCGGCGGTCAGTTCGGGACGCCCCAGGTAGCCATCGGCCACGCCGGGACCGGTGATGCAGAGTTCGCCCACCTGATCGCGTGGCAGCAGCGCCAGCGGCAGGCTGGCATCGGCGTGCACCACCAGCAGGCTGTAGTTGGGCAGCGGCCGGCCAATGGTCACCGGCTCGCCCGGTTGCAGTTGCGCCAGGCTCGCCGAGACAGTGGCCTCACTCGGGCCATAGGTGTTGAACAGCCGCCGCTGCGGCCGACTCCAGCGCGCCACCAGGGGCTCGGGGCACATCTCGCCGCCGAGGTTGATCAGGCGCAGGCTGGGGACGTCTTCCGGCAACAGCGCCAGCAGGGTCGGCACCACGTGCAACACGCTGATGCGATTGGCGGTCAGGGCGCGGGCCAGGGCCTCGGGGTCGGCGGTGATCTCCCGCGGCGCCAGCCAGAGGGTGGCGCCCACCAGGTAGCTGATCCAGATCTCTTCGAAGGACATGTCGAAGGCCACCGAGAAACCCTGGTAGACCCGGTCGCCGGCCTCGATGCCGAGCAGCGAATTCTCGCTGCGCAGGAAGTGGCAGATGCTGTCCTGGCGGATGCCGATGCCTTTGGGCTTGCCGGTGGAGCCGGAGGTGTAGATCAGGTAGGCCAGGTGGTCCGGGGAGACTTGGCCACGCCGGCGCAGAATCTCGCCCTGGGCCAGGGCGACGCTCAGCTCGTCGGGGGTCCAGCAGCCGAGCCCGGGACGCGCCAGCAGATCGGCGAAGGGTGCCCCGGTGATCACGCCCACCGCCTGGGCATCTTCCAGGCACAGGGCCACGCGATCGGCCGGGGTTTCGGCGTCGCAGGGCAACCAGGCGGCGCCGGTCTTGGCGATGGCCAGCTGCATCACCAGCAGCTCGATACCGCGCGGCAGCCAGAGGCCGACCACGCGGCCAGGCCCGGCACCGGCGGCCAGCAGCCGCGAGGCGGCGCGATCGGCCCAGGCGTTCAGTTCGCCATAGCTCAGGCTGCGCTCGCCTTCGAGCAGGGCGGGCCGCTCGGGCGCCCGCGCCGCGGTGGCCTCGAACAGATCGGCGAGGACTTCATCGCGGCACAGATCGGGGCGGATGGGGCCTTCGACCAGACTGAGGGAGAGTTCGGCAAGCGCTTCCATGGGGGACAGCCTCTGGGTGTTTAGCGCAGTGTGTATCTCCCGGGTTACGCGCTCCTTAAGGCGCGCTTAGGGTTTGCTTAAGGCTGGCCTGACTTGGCGACCCCGAAGCCTGAGCACCTCTAAGATGAGCCTTTCAACTGGCCTTCCATTGATCGGCGATGAATGGAAGTTCGGTTGCACGGGCCCCAAAAAAAACGCCTCCCGGAGGAGGCGTTTTCAGTTATCGCTTGGGGATTAACGCAGATCGAAACGGTCCAGCTCCATCACCTTGGTCCATACCTTGACGAAGTCCTTGACGAACTTCTCCTGGGCGTCGGCACTGCCGTAGACCTCGCTCAGGGCGCGCAGCTGGGCGTGGGAGCCGAACACCAGATCGACCCGGGTACCAGTCCACTTCACGGCGCCGGTCTTGCGATCGCGACCTTCGAAGGTGGCTTTGTCCGGACCGGTGGCCTTCCATTCGGTGGCCATGTCCAGCAGGTTGACGAAGAAGTCGTTGGTCAGGGTCTGCGGCCGCTGGGTGAAGACGCCATGCTTGGCCCCGTTCACGTTGATGTCCAGCACGCGCAGGCCGCCCAGCAGCACCGTCAGTTCCGGCGCGGTCAGATTCAGCAGGTGCGCCTTGTCCACCAGCAGGAATTCCGGCTTGACCTTGAACTCCCCGCCCACATAGTTGCGAAAGCCGTCAGCCCAGGGCTCCAGGTGCCCGAAGGATTGCACATCGGTCTGCTCCTGGGAGGCATCCACGCGACCCGGGGTAAAGGGCACGCTGATCGAATGACCCGCCGCCTGGGCGGCCTTTTCCACCCCGACGCTACCGGCCAGCACGATCAGATCGGCGATGGAGACCTGCTTGCCCTGCCCCTGGACGTCACGCTGGATGCCTTCCAGCACGCCCAGCACCTTGGCCAGTTGCGCCGGCTGGTTGACGGCCCAGTCCTTTTGCGGCGCCAGGCGCAGCCGGCCACCGTTGGCCCCGCCGCGCTTGTCGGAACCGCGGAAGGTGGACGCCGCCGCCCAGGCGGTGCCGACCAGTTCGGACACGCTCAGGCCGGACGCGGCCAGCTTGTCCTTGAGCGCCTTGACCTCGGCTTCGCCCAGGGGCGCGCCTGCGGCCTTGGGCAGCGGGTCCTGCCAGAGCAGCTCTTCGGCCGGGGTTTCCGGGCCCAGGTAGCGGGCCAGCGGCCCCATGTCCCTGTGGGTCAGCTTGAACCAGGCACGGGCGAAGGCATCGGCCAGCTGGTCGGGATTTTCCAGGAAGCGGCGGGAAATCTTCTCGTAAGCCGGATCGAAGCGCAGCGCCAGGTCCGAGGTCAGCATGGTCGGCTGATGACGCTTGCTGGGATCGTGGGCATCGGGCACGGCATTGGCACCGGCGCCGTCCTTGGGCCGCCACTGGTGGGCACCGGCCGGACTCTTGAACAGCTCCCACTCGAACTTGAACATGTTCTCGAAGTATTCGTTGCTCCAGCGGGTGGGCGTGGAGGTCCAGGTCACCTCGAGGCCGCTGGTGATGGTGTCGGCGCCCTTGCCGGTGCCGTAGCTGTTGTGCCAGCCGAAGCCCTGCTGTTCCAGGTCGGCCGCTTCCGGCTCGGCGCCGACGCTGGTGGCCGGGCCCGCACCGTGGGTCTTGCCGAAGGCGTGGCCGCCGGCGATCAGGGCGACGGTCTCCTCGTCGTTCATGGCCATGCGGCCAAAGGTCTCGCGAATGTCATGGGCTGAAGCCACCGGATCGGGATTGCCCTCCGGGCCTTCCGGGTTCACGTAGATCAGGCCCATCTGCACCGCGCCCAGGGGATTTTCCAGGGTGCGCTGCGGATTATCGTTGCGACTGTGCTCCACCGGATGCTGCTCGGGCTGGGCGGTCAGCACACCGTCACCGGGCTGTTCCATCTTCTTGTGGGCGCCATAGCGGACGTCACCACCCAGCCAGACGGTTTCCGACCCCCAGAACACCGCATCGTCCGGTTCCCAGACGTCCTGGCGACCGCCGGAGAAGCCGAAGGTCTTGAAGCCCATGGATTCCAGGGCGACGTTGCCGGTGAGGACGATGAGGTCGGCCCAGGAGATCTTGCGGCCATACTTCTGCTTGACCGGCCAGATCAGCCGGCGCGCCTTGTCCAGGCTGACGTTGTCCGGCCAGCTGTTCAGGGGCGCGAAGCGCTGCTGGCCCTGACCGGCGCCGCCGCGGCCGTCACCGACCCGATAGGTACCGGCGCTGTGCCAGGCCATGCGCACGAACAGCGGACCGTAGTGACCGAAATCGGCCGGCCACCAGTCCTGGGAATCGGTCATCACGGCGCGCAGGTCAGCCTTCACCGCTTCCAGATCGAGGCTCTTGAATTCGGCGGCGTAGTCGAAGTCCTCGCCCATGGGGTCGGACAGCGAGGAATGCTGGTGCAGGAAGTTGAGATTGAGCTGATTCGGCCACCAATCCTTGTTGGTGGTACCACCGCCGGCGGCGTGATTGAACGGGCACTTGGATTCGGTCGACATCTTCTTGGCACCTCAGGGTCTTGTTCATCCGGTTGTCAGCCGCGACGGCAGCACGGCCTTCAGAAGGCAGGGTTCCGCTCGTGTCGGCCCTAGGGGCTAGACAGGCACAGCTGCCGGCGTCGAGCCGGCGCCGGGGGAAGCCCCACCCTGGGCAAAACGGACGTTGCGGTCATTGTTATCCCCTCATCAGATGGGCACACCGACGAAGCGGCGTAAGATCCATACTAGATGGCTTCGCCGCCTGGCGTGATAGAAGGTTTTGTGTCCCTCGATAGACTGGCTCTGCAAGATGACCCCGGAGTGACAGGGTGCTGCCAGCCGACTCTTGTCGCGATAAGCAACGTTGGCGACCGCTTCGCCGAGGTTCGCGCGGCTTGGCTTCAGAAAGTGAAATCGAAGGCGCGTTTGGGCACTGGCCAGGCGAGGCAGCCCGCCATATGCGGAAACAGAAGGAACGGCGACCACCCTGCCCCGGGCGGTCGCCCAGCCCGGTCTAGCCCGGGGCGAACAGCAGGTTGGGCGCGTGGCGTTCGTAGCCCTCTTCCGCCAGGCGCACGTCCAGCGCCAGGCTGGCGAGGTCGGCGGACAGGGGTTCGCTGCGGGTGTCGTGGTCGCGATAGAGGTGCTTGAGGTAGGTCTTGCAGTGGGCGCAGGTCTCGGCGCGTAGCGGTGCTTTCTGGGCGTTGGCGTCGTCGGTGCTCAGGGAGTAGTAGCCCAGGCCCTTGCCGGTCTCGCAGTGGCTGCACTTGACCCGCACGAAGTGCCACTCGCAGGCGCACAGCGAGCAGGTGAGATACCTCAGGCCATTGGCCTTGCCCAGGTGATGGATGATGCCGGCCATGGGCGGCGCACCGCAGCACGGGCAGAGGGTCTGGCTGCCCTGTTCGCGCAGGGCGCTGAAGTCACTGCGCTGCAGCCAGTGGGTCCAGGCTACCTGCAGGGCGGCGCCCAAAAAGGGCACCACGCCGGCGGGCACCAGCTCATAGCTGCCGGCCAGCAGGGCGATGGCCCAGGCCTTGCGCTGGCCGGCATCGGCCTGGCGCAGTTCGTCCAGGGCGGCCTGCACTGGCGCCTGCGCGAGCTTGAGGTTCTCCAGTAGGGCATCC
This sequence comes from Pseudomonas benzopyrenica, assembly GCF_036884265.1. Classification (NCBI taxonomy): domain Bacteria; kingdom Pseudomonadati; phylum Pseudomonadota; class Gammaproteobacteria; order Pseudomonadales; family Pseudomonadaceae; genus Pseudomonas; species Pseudomonas benzopyrenica. The sequence goes on from NZ_CP145723.1 coordinate 3,833,589, forward strand.
AGCGCGGGCAACCAGTCGCCTTCGCGGACCAGGGTGTCGTAGCCCAGCGGCGGTAGGCCGTGCTGCATACTCTGGGCGCTGCGGGCCTCGTCCAGTGGCAGGGGCGCGAGACAGTCGAAGACCCCTTGCTGGGCTTCGCACAGGTCGGCCATCAGCAGCAGGTAGTCACTCAGCGCATTGTCGGTGGCCAGCAAGCGCAGGCGGTCGGCGCGATAGCCGAACAGCTCGCCACCGGGCAGCAGGATGAAATCGGGATTGACGGCCGCGGCTTCGATTTCGCCGGGCTCGAGGATCTGGCCTGCCATGGCAGGGCTCCTTAGGAAAACGGTGGAAGATGGAGGATTCAGGATAGCGGGCGGGTTTGGATGTCGGACTCCGCTGCCCTCACCCCAACCCTCTCCCGGAGGGAGAGGGAGTCAGATCGGTGCGCAGGAGAAATCCCGCGCTCCCGATCCGTAGGTTGGGTTGAGCGCAGCAAAGCCCAACAACAGCCTTACTTCTTCTCGCGGGTGACCTTCTCGTACCACAGCGAATGGTGCTTCTTGGCCCAGGCGCGACTGACCCAACCGGTCATCATCGCGGTCACCGAGCCCTTGATCCAGATCCCCGCATAGATGTGCACGATAATCGACAGCACCAGCACGAAGGCGGCGACGGCGTGGGCCAAGGCGCCCAGGCGGATCACCGGGATGGGGAACAGGTGGGCGAAGTACTGCCGCCAGATGACCACGCCGCTGACCAGCAGGATCAGCATGCAGGCCAGCAGCACCCAGAACAGGATCTTCTGCCCGGGGTTGTACTTGTCGATCGGCGGCAGCTTCTCCTCGCGGTTGTTCAGTACGTCGTTGATCTGCTTGAGCCACTGGGCGTCTTCGCGGCCGATCTTGTTGTGCCGCCAGAAGCGGATCACCAGAAAGGCGAAGAACAGGAACATCGCCACACCCATGAAGGGATGCAGGATGCGCGTCCAGGTGCCGCCGCCGAACAGGCTCGACAACGGAAACAGCGCCGGGTGGAACAGCGCCAGTCCCGACAGCCCGGCCATGAAGAACAGGATCGCCACGATCCAGTGGTTGGTCCGCTCGTTGGCGTTGTAACGCTGGATTTCAGGTTTCATCTCGATCTCCCAGGACGCCCCCGGCTAACCGGGGGCGTACCCCTGCTAGGGCTGCTTGTCGTGCGGATCGAAGATCTGCACGGACGGACTCAGCTGCTTGACCTCGCCCTTGGGCGCATCGCCCTCGTGACGGGGCGGCGCCTCGACCACTTCGTCGTCGTCATCGGTCCGGTTGGGACCGACGCGCACGTAGTGGAAGAAACCGGCCAGCACCGCCGCGCCCATGGCGAACAGTGCCAGTGGTTTGGTGAAGCCCTTCCACAGGCCCACGGTGGGGCTGATGGTCGGATCCTTGGGCAGGTGGTTGTACAGCTGCGGCTGGTCGGCATGGTGCAGCACGTACATGACGTGGGTGCCCCCAACCCCCACCGGGTCGTACAGACCGGCGTTCTCGTAGCCGCGGCTCTTGAGATCGACGATGCGCTCGGCGGCGTGCTCCTTCATGGCGTCCTTGGTGCCGAACACGATGGCGCCGGTCGGACAGGTCTTGACGCAGGCGGGCTCCAGGCCGACCCCGACCCGGTCCGAACACAGGGAGCACTTGTAGGCCTTGTTGTCCTTCTTCGAGATCCTCGGGATGTCGAAGGGGCAACCGGCGATGCAGTAGCCGCACCCGATGCAGTGGTCCTGGTTGAAGTCGACGATACCGTTGGCGTACTTGACGATGGCCCCCGGACTCGGACAGGCCTTCAGGCAGCCCGGCTCGGCGCAGTGCATGCAGCCGTCCTTGCGGATCAGCCACTCCAGCTTGCCGGCCTCGTCCTCGTGCTCGGTGAAACGCATCAGCGTCCAGGAGTCCGCGGTGAGGTCCGCCGGGTTGTCGTAGGTGCCGTGGGTATGGCCCACCTCGTCGCGCAGCTCGTTCCATTCCGAACAGGCGACCTGGCAGGCCTTGCAGCCGATGCACTTGGACACATCGATCAGCTTGGCCACTTCCGCCTGATTGCGCACGGACGGATAAGCCGTAGTCGTCGCGGAGCGGGCGTAGATATCTTGGCTTGCCATCACGCTTTCTCCACGTTGACCAGGAACGACTTGAACTCGGGCGTCTGGGTGTTCCCGTCACCCACGAAGGGAGTCAGGGTATTGGCCAGGTAACCCATCCGCGCCACGCCGGAGAAGCCCCAGTGGATGGGGATGCCGACATGGTGCACCGTTTCGCCATTGACCTGCAGCGGACGGATCCGCTTGGTCACCACCGCCTTGCAGACGATGTGGCCGCGCTTGGAGCTGACGCGTACGAGATCACCCGCGGCGATGCCCTTCTGCTTGGCCAGCACCTCGCCGATCTCGACGAACTGCTCGGGCTGGATGATGGCGTTGAGGCGGCAGTGCTTGCTCCAGTAGTGGAAGTGCTCGGTCAGGCGGTAGGTGGTGGCCGCATAGGGGAAGTCCTTGCGATCGCCGAAGTCCGCCCAGTCGTCCTTGAGCACCCGCGCCGCCGGGCTGTTCAGCGCCTTGCGGTTGTTGGGGTGCAGCGGGTTGACGCCGATGGGCGTTTCGAACGGCTCGTAGTGCTCCGGGAAGGGCCCCTCGGCCATCTTGTCCAGCGAGAAGAAGCGCGCTACCCCTTCCGGGTTCATGATGAACGGACTCATCCCGTCGCCAGGCTTGCCGTCGATCTTGAAGTCCGGCACGTCGGTACCGCCCCACTTCTGCGCCTTGTCGTTCCACCAGACCAGCTTCTTGCTCGGGTCCCACGGCTTGCCGCTAAGATCCGAGGAGGCACGGTTGTAGAGGATGCGGCGGTTGTTCGGCCACGACCAGGCCCAGCCCAGGGTCTGCCCCATGTGGAACGGATCGCTGTTGTCGCGCCGCGCCATCTGGTTGCCCTGCTCGGTCCAGGCGCCGCAATAGATCCAGCAGCCCGAGGCGGTACTGCCGTCGTCCATTAACTGGCCGAAACCGGCAAGTTGCTGGCCGGCCTTGGCCGAAACGGCGCCCTTGGCATCGAGCACGTCGGTCACAGCGTAGCCGTTGAACTCCTTGGCCAACTCCTCCGCCGAAGGCTCTCCTGGTTTGGCATAGGGCCAGGAAAGGCCCAGGATCGGATCAGGAAAGGCACCGCCGTCCTGGCGATAGGCCTCACGCAATCTGAGGAACAGTTCGGACATGATGACGATGTCGCTTCGGCCCTCGGCAGGCGCTTCGGCACCCTTGAAGTGCCACTGCAGCCAGCGACTGGAGTTCACCAGGGAGCCGTCTTCCTCGGCGAAGCAGGTGGTGGGCAGGCGGAACACCTCGGTCTGGATTTCCGCGGTATTCACATCATTGTGATCGCCGTGGTTGCGCCAGAATTCGGAGGTCTCGGTAGCCAGCGGATCCATGATCACCAGCCACTTGAGCTTGGACAGCCCGCGCATCACCTTGCCCTTATTGGGGAAGGCGGCGATGGGGTTGAAACCCTGGCAGAAATAGCCGTTGACCTGACCCTTGTCCATCATGTCGAAGTAGCGCAGCACATCGTAGCCAGCACCCGTGACATCGACCTTGGGCAACCAGTGGTAGCACCAGTCGTTATCCTTGGTGGCATTGTCGCCGTACCACGCCTTCATCAGGCTGACGTGAAACTTGCCGTAGTTCTGCCAGTAGCTCATCTGTCCCGGGCGCAGCGGCTTGCTGGCGCGTCGGTCGATGAAGGCGTGGTAGTCCTGCTCGCCGTCGGCGCCGATGGTCAGGTAGCCCGGCAGCTGGATCGACAGGAGACCCAGGTCGGTAAGGCCTTGGATGTTGGAGTGACCGCGCAGGGCGTTCATCCCGCCACCGGGCATACCGATATTGCCAAGCAGCAGCTGCACCATGGCACCGGCACGAATGATCTGGGCGCCAATGGAGTGCTGAGTCCAACCTAGGGCATAGAGGATGGTCATCGTGCGACCAGGCGCCGACGTCTCGGCAATCTCGGCCCAGACCTTCTCGATCGCCTCAACGGGCGTACCACATACCTGACTGGCCACTTCCAGGGTGTAGCGGCTGTAATGCTGCTTCATCAACTGGAAGACGCAACGCGGGTGCTCAAGCGTTGCATCGATCTTGACGAAGCCGTCGTCGCCGATCTCGTAGCCCCATTGAGTCTTGTCGGTATAGGTACGTTTTTCAGCGTCGTAGCCGGTATACAGGCCGTCTTCGAAGGAGAAGCCTTCCTTCACGATAAAGCCTACGTCGGTGTAGTTACGGACGTATTCGTGCTGGATCTTGTCGTGGGTGATCAGGTAATTGATCAACCCGCCCAGGAAGGCAATGTCGCTGCCGGTCCGGATGGGGGCGTAGTAGTCCGCAACCGAGGCAGAACGGGTATAACGCGGATCGACCACGATCAGCCGGGCGTTGTTGTGCGCCTTGGCCTCGGTGACCCACTTGAAACCACACGGGTGCGCTTCAGCGGCATTGCCGCCCATGATCAAGACGAGGTTAGCGTTCTTGATGTCGCTCCAGTGATTTGTCATGGCGCCACGGCCAAACGTCGGGGCAAGACCTGCCACCGTCGGGCCGTGTCAGACGCGCGCTTGGTTATCGAAGGCCAACAGGCCCAGATTCCGCGCGATCTTGTGCGTCAAATAACCGGTTTCATTGGAGGACGCCGAGGCGGCCAGGAAGCCCGTGGTCAGCCAGCGATTGACCGTCTGGCCCTTGTCGTTGGTGGCGATGAAGTTGGCATCGCGGTCTTCCTTCATCAGGGTAGCGATGCGGTCAAGGGCCTCGTCCCAGCTGATGCGGGTCCACTCGTTGCTGCCAGGCTTGCGCACCTCGGGATACTTGAGGCGATTGGGGCTGTGGATGAAATCCAGCAGGCCGGCGCCTTTCGGGCAGAGGGTGCCACGATTGACCGGATGGTCGGCGTCGCCCTCGATGTGAATGATGTTCTGGGCCACGTTCTTGGCCCGGTCACCCATGCTGTACATGATCAGGCCGCAGCCGACCGAGCAGTAGGGACAGGTGTTGCGGGTTTCCACGGTGTGCGCCAGTTTGAAATGGCGCACCTGGTCGGCAAAGGCGGCTGTGGGAGCCATGCCTAACGCCGCCAGGCTGGATCCCGCAAGGCCGACTCCAGCGACCTTGAAGAATTGCCGACGGTTCATATCCACGTTTTCTTGTCCTCGTTCAGGCTGGGCCTGGTGCATAGCCAGGCCCTGAGGCAAGAGTAACCCAATCGTTTGGCTTATCGAGCGCTTCGCCCTTGTCGCCGATCAATGGAAGTCGGCCTTCCCTCCTCTAGTCCGATGCGACCTGACGAATGGCCTGAGCATCCAGCTCGGTCGTCGCCCCTTCCACCTGCAGCGGATTGTCGCCCCGCGCCACCAGTCGTTCGCCGATCAGCCGTGAACCCCTGACGTTGAGGTGGTTGCCATCCTGGTACAGCGGCGTGCCGTCGAGTGCCGAATGGCAGCGCTGGGCATCGCAGGTGACGGCCTTGGGATCCAGGGTCAGCAGCTGCGGGTAGCGCTGCTTGAGGTCGTCGAGGATCAGGATGAAGGGTTCCTGGCGCCGCGCCACGTCGCCCAATTCGACGGAACAGTCGTTGGCGGTGTGGAACAGCCGGTTCTTGACCTGACAGGTGTCGCGCCCGGCACCGATCTCGGGGATGCCGGCCAGGATCACCGGGGTGGCGCCGCTTTGGACGATGATGCGCAGGGCGTTGTCCAGGCCCTCCCGCAACAGCTCGGCGGGCGTCGCGCCGCCCCCCGGGCGCTGCAGCACGTTGTAGGCCGAAAGGCCCGCTTCGCTCATGCCTTCCAGGTACATCGGCCAGCGTCCGCCCAGCACCACATAGCGATAGCCGCCGGTACGGATGGCCTGGGTCACCACCGGTGCGGTGAGCTGGATCGACGGATCCAGGCGATTGCCCGGACGGGTGATGTGGACGTCGTCGAGACCGGGCAGGTAGAGGGTACCACTGCGGGTCATGTCATAGCCGCGCAGGCCGGCGTCCTTGAGCAGGACATCGAGCATGCCGGTGCTGGCGGCGGCGTGGCTATCGCCCACCAGCAGCACCTCCGCCCGTGGCCGGTCGACGGCGCCCAGGCGGCAGCGGTCCGGCGACCACTGGGTCGCCATGGTGCCGAACTCCTCGATGAAGCAGCTGCCCCGTGCCTTGGCGAAGGTGCTGTCCAGCGCCTCGACCATGACGGCGGTGTTGGCTTCGTAACGCTGCGGAAAACCCTGGAACTTGAGCGTCAGCCCGACCGCCAGCGCACCCACCAGCAGCGGCGCGGCATAGAAGCCAGCGAAGATCAGTCGTGGCGAATGGCGCGGCCGACCGCGGAAGGGTTGCTCGACGAAGCGCCACGACAGTGCGCCCAGCACCACCGAGGCCGCCACCAGGGCCAGTTGCAGCCCCAGCTCCTTGGGCACTTCCATGTAGTTCGTGAAGGCCATCAGCGGCCAGTGCCAGAGATACAGCGAATAGGAGATCAGGCCAATGAACACCAGGGGCCGTTGGGCCAGCAGCCAGCGCGCCGGGCCCCGACCGTTTTCTCCGGTCCAGATCAGCAGGGCAGCGCCCAGGCAGGGCCAGAGAGCATTCACCCCTGGGAAGCGACTGTGGTGATCGAGGGTGAAGGCCGGTACCAGGATCAACGCCAAGGCCACCAGCCCAAGCACCCTGGCCTGCCCGGCGCTGGCGCGCGGCAGGCGCTCCCAGTACAGCGCCAGCAGGCTGCCCACCAGCAGTTCGAAGGCGCGGGCATGCAGCAGGTAGTAGGCGGCATTGGGTTGCGCCCGTGCGGCCCACTCCGACAGCGCCAGGCCCGCGAGCGCCAGCAACACCGCGACCTGGCCGCAACGGCGCACGCCCAGCAGGCGATAGCCCAGCAGGAGCAGCACCGGCCAGAACAGGTAGTACTGCTCCTCTACCGCCAGCGACCAGGTATGCAGCAGCGGCAGCTCATCCGCCGTGGGCGAGAAATAGCCATTGCTGGCGCGCCAGAAGAAGACGTTGGCGATGGACAGCAGCGCGGCCATCAAGCTCTTGCTGTAGCTGGCGAGATCCCGCGGCAGCAGGATGCAGGCAGCCGCCACACTCGTGACCACGGCCATGGCCACGAAGGCCGGTAGCAGCCGCCGCACGCGGCGCAGATAGAAGTCGGCGAAGCTGAAGTGCCCCAGCGCGAGGTCCGGTGCGGTCTTGCGGGTGATCAGATAGCCGGAGATGACAAAGAAGACATCGACGCCGATATAGCCGCCACCAAAGGCGCTGAAGCCGACGTGATTGAGAACGACCAGCAACACGGCGATGGCGCGCAGGCCATCGATGTCCCGACGATAGTTAAGCTCCATGGTACAGACTCCTGCTAGGCCTCGACGATCCAGCGAGGGCCTCTGCCAGGAATCATGCCGACCCCGGAGACGCCATCGCTGCAAGGACGCTGCGCATCCCTTTGCGCAACCCGCCTGCGACCGGTGGTCGCTCCAGAGGTTCAGCACTAGGCGCAACCGAAACACCCAAACGAGAAGTGGATCACTCTAGCGCGGGCATCTGCCACCGATCCCGGCGATTCGGCAGCGCCGGAAAGTCATGCTAAGCTCGCTAACTTTCCTCGCGATGCCTTCGGACCCTTCCACCATGTCCAAGCACCTGCCGACGCCGCCATAGCACTACCCCTCCTCCGGTAACCGCCCCTGCGGCGTGTGCCCGCATCGTCCTGCCCCGTCGTCTATCCGCGATCGTGCCCCGCCGTACCATCGCCCGTTCTGGATACGCCATGAAAAGTGTCTCTCCCCGTGCCGACATCCTGGCCGGTCTCACCACGTCCTTCGCCCTGGTGCCCGAGTGCATCGCCTTTGCCCTGGTCGCCCATCTCAATCCGCTGATGGGACTCTATGGCGCCTTCTTCATCTGTACCCTCACCGCCCTCTTCGGCGGTCGGCCCGGCATGATCTCCGGCGCAGCCGGCTCCATGGCGGTGGTGATCGTCGCCCTGGTGGTGCAGCACGGCGTGCAGTACCTGCTGGCCACGGTGGTGCTGGGCGGCCTGCTGATGATCGCCTTCGGCCTCCTGCGCCTGGGCAAGCTGATCCGCATGGTGCCGCACCCGGTCATGCTGGGCTTCGTCAACGGCCTGGCCATCGTCATCGCCCTGGCCCAGCTGGAACACTTCAAGCAGGGCGACACCTGGCTCAGCGGCGCCCCGCTGTATCTGATGATCGGCTTGACCCTGGCGACCATGGCCATCATCTGGCTCCTGCCCCGCCTGACCCGTGCCGTACCGCCAGCGCTGGCGGCCATCCTTGGCGTGGGGCTGGCGGTGTATTTCCTTGACCTGCCGACCCGCACCCTGGGCGACATGGCTCACATCGCCGGCGGATTGCCGCAGCTGGCCCTGCCCCACATCCCCTGGACGCTCGAAACGCTGCAGATCATCCTGCCCTATGCGGTGCTGATGGCCTTAGTCGGCCTGCTAGAGACCCTGCTGACGCTGAATCTCACCGACGAGATCACCGAGAGCCGCGGCCGGCCCAATCGCGAGTGCGTGGCCCTCGGCGCGGCCAATATGGCGTCCGGCCTGTTCGGCGGCATGGGCGGTTGCGCCATGATCGGCCAGACCATGATCAACCTGAGTTCGGGTGGGCGTGGCCGACTGTCGGGGATAGTCGCCGGGATCCTGATGCTGCTCTTCGTGCTGTTCCTGTCGCCGCTGATCGAGCGCATTCCGCTGGCGGCACTGGTCGGCACCATGTTCGTGGTCGCCCAGCAGACCTTCGCCTGGGCCTCGCTGCGGGTGCTGCACCGGGTGCCGCGCAGCGACATGCTGATGATCATTGCCGTCACCGTGATCACCGTCTTCGCCGACCTCGCCACCGCGGTGCTCTGCGGCATCGTCCTGGCGGCACTCAACTTCGCCTGGCAGCACGCCCGCCGCCTCTATGCCGACAGCCACTTGGAAGCCGACGGCAGCAAGAGATACCAGGTGCACGGCACCCTGTTCTTCGCCTCCACCGCCACCTTTCTCAACCAGTTCGATCCGGTCGGTGATCCGCCGAAGGTGGTGGTGGACTGCCGCCACCTGAGTTTCGTCGACTACTCCGCCGTGGCGGCACTGCGCACCCTGCACGAGCGCTATGCCAAGGCCGGCAAGCGGGTGCGGGTGCTGCACCTGTCCGCCCGCTGCAAGCAGCTGCTGCGGCGTGGCGGCGTGACGGACGACCTCGCCCTCGGCGATTGAACCCGAAACGGCGCCGCCGGGTCTCTCCCAGCAATATCCTGTTCCCGGAGACCCGCGGCCATGTCCAAGATCCTCGCCTGCCTCGACGGCTCGGCCGTGAGCGCCGCCGTCTGTGACTTCGCCGCCTGGGCCGGCACCGCCCTGGATGCCCCTCTCACCCTGCTGCATGTGCTGGATCACCGACGCTTCCCCCGACCAGGCCAGGCCACCTCGCCGCTGCTGGTCAATCGGGAACAGCTGCTCACCGAGCTGGCCGCCCTGGATGCCCAGCGCGGCACGCTCGCCGAAGACCAGGGCCGGCTACTGCTCGATGCGGCCCAGCTACGGGTGGAAGAGCAGCAGGCGCGCTGCGCCGGCGCCGTGCTGCAACACGGCGATCTGATGAGCTCGCTGGAGAGCCTGCAGGAGGATTTCGACCTCATCGTGCTGGGGCGCCAGGGTGAGGACAGCCCGCCCAAGCGGCTGATCGGTCGCCACCTGGAAAGCGCCATCCGCCTCCTGCACCGCCCGCTGCTGGTGGCCGGCCACCTGTTCGTCAAACCCAGCGGCGTGCTGCTGGCCTATGACGACAGCAGTAGCGCGCGCAAGGCGGTAACCTGGGTGGCCAACTGCCGGCTGTTCGACGGCCTCGCCTGCCACCTGGTGACCGTCGGCCGCGACCGCGAAGAACGCCGCGCCGCCCTCACCCGTGCCGCCACCGAACTCAGGGCGCAGGGCCGCACGGTCACCACCGCCATCACCGACGGCGACGTGGAATTGGGCCTGGAGCGCTATCGCAAGCAACATGGCCTGGAGCTGGTGGTCATGGGTGCCTTCGGCCACTCCCGCCTGCGCCACTTCTTCATGGGCAGCAACACCCGCAACATGCTGGAAGCGGCCGGCAGTGCGCTGATCGTGGTGCGCTAAAGGGGCCTGAGCTCAGCCTAGAAATCCACCCGCCCACGACTGGCCTTGAGGCCGCTGCGGCGCGACTTGCCTTCCAGGCGGCGCTGCTTGGAACCGTAGGTGGGCTTGGTCGGGCGCCGCGGCTTTTCCTCGACGTTGGCCGCCGCGATCAACGTGGCCAGGCGTTCCAGGGCGTCGGCGCGATTCTGTTCCTGGGTGCGGTATTGCTGGGCCTTGATCACCACCACGCCGTCGCGGCTGATGCGCCCGTCGCGCAGCGCCAGCAGCCGCTCCTTGAGCGCTTCCGGCAGCGACGAGGCCTGGATGTCGAATCTCAGGTGGACGGCGCTGGAAACCTTGTTGACGTTCTGCCCACCCGCACCCTGGGCGCGAACCGCGGTGAGCTGGACTTCCTGCTCGGGCAGCGTCAGACGCTCGTCGATGACCAGACTCACGCCAGGTGCGCGCCGCGGCTGAGCCAGGCGTCCAGCAGCGGTTCCAGCTCCTCCAGCGGCTGGTAGCCGTTGGTGACCAGCGCCAGCTGACCATCACGCTCGGCCAACAGCGTGGGGAAACCGGCGATGCCCAGATTCAGCGCCCAGTCGAAGTCGGCCTGGGTGGCCTGGTGCGCCGGCTCGCCATCGAACAGCGGGGCGAATTCGATACGCGGCAGGCCACAGGCTTCGGCCAGTTCCACCAGCAGCGCCGGCTGAGTGACGTCGCGGGCTTCGACATAGAAGGCCCGCTGGATACGCTTTGCCAGTGGCCAGACGGCCTCTTCATCGAGCTGACGCGCGGCGACCAGGGCGCGGCAGGCCGGCTCGGTGTCGTACACCAGGCCTTCCGGCGGGCCCTGGTCCAGGGCGAAGGGCTGGCCGGTGGTCTCCTGCACCGCCTGCCAGTAGGCCAGGGTGCGTACTCGGCTGGCGGTGTCCTGGGCCACCCGCTCGCGACGCAGGCCGCCCACCACCAGGCGCAGCGGAATGCCCTGGGCGGCCGCCCGCTCGGCCAGGCGCTCGACCACCGGCGCGAAGCCCCAGCACCAGGAGCACATGGGGTCCATCACATAGAGCAGGCGACCGGGCATCCTAGACCTCCTCGGGGTTGGGCATGGCGTTCAGCCGCGGATCGCGGCCGATGGGATGGGGTTCGTTGCGCAGGCGCGCCAGTTCGATCTGCTTCTGCCGCTCGCGGGCGCCGGCGCGGGTCTTTTCCGACAGCGAATCCCAGCAGTGCGGGCAGCTGATGCCGGGGCTGTAATGCGCTGACTGCATGTCTTCCGGCGAGACCGGCGTGCGGCAGGCATGGCACTGGTCGTAGACCCCTTCGGCGAGATCATGGGTCACGGTCACGCGGTTGTCGAAGACGAAGCACTCGCCTTCCCAGCGCGACTCGGCAGCGGGCACCTCTTCGAGGTACTTGAGGATGCCGCCCTTGAGGTGGAAGACCTCGGGAAAGCCTTCCTGCAGCATGAAGCTCGACGCCTTCTCGCAGCGGATGCCGCCGGTGCAGAACATGGCGACCTTCTTGTGCTGTTGGGGATCGAAGTGCTCGCGGATATAGGCCGGGAAATCGCGAAAGCTCTTGGTCTGGGGATCGATGGCACCCTTGAAGCTGCCGATGCCCACCTCGTAGTCGTTGCGGGTGTCGATCACCAGCACCTCGGGATCGTCGACCAGGGCATTCCAGTCCCGGGGTTCGACATAGGTGCCCACGCGGCGGTTGGGATCGACGCCGGGCACGCCCAGGGTGACGATCTCCTTCTTCAGCTTGACCTTGGTGCGATAGAAGGGCTGCTCGGCGCAGTAGGATTCCTTGTGGTCGATGTCGACCAGGCGCGGATCGGCGCGCAGCCAGGCCAGTACCGCATCGATGCCTTCGCGGCTGCCGGAAACGGTACCGTTGATGCCTTCCTCGGCCAGCAGCAGGGTGCCCTTGACGTCATGGGTCAGCAGAGTCTGCAGCAGGGGTTCACGCAATTGGACGTAGTCGTCCAGGGTGACGAACTTGTACAAGGCCGCCACGACAATCTTGTCGGTCATCTTCGGGTTCCCAGGGGTCGCCCTCGCAAAGGGCGGACCGGTTAGAACCTGTTCATGACCTGCTGCGCGTCGGCCAAACTGCGTTGAAAAGGTCTTCGGAATGCTCATTTACCACTCGTAAACTCCGCTTCCTCAGCCCTTTTCGCCTCGTTTGTCTCTAGCTCGCTAGGTCGTGAAACAGGTTCTTTGACGAAAACGCCGGCAAGAATGCCGGCGCCGGTCAAATTTTAACCAATTAGCAGGGCGCCGAACAATGGCGCCTTGAGATCAACCCACCGGGTCGTGCTTGCTGCCGCCGCGGCAGGTGGGCGAATCCGGTGCCTGGCCCTGGGCCGCCCACTCTTCGGGGGTATAGGTGTGCAGCGCCAGGGCATGGAACTGGCCCATGAGTTCGCCCAGGGTGCCGTAGACCTTCTGGTGACGCTTCACCGCGTTGAGCCCGGCGAAGTGTTCGCTCACCACCACCGCCTTGTAGTGGGTCTCCTGGCCGCGGCTGTGCATGTGGCTTTCGTCCAGCACCTCCAGGTGCTCGGGTTGCAACAGGCCCAGGCTGGACTGGATACGTTCGCGCATGCTCATGGGGATACCTCGACTGTGAGAAACGTCATTCTAGCGAGCCTGGGCCCGGCCTGGAAACGACGAAGCCCGGAACGGGTCCGGGCTTCGTGGCAAAGGCTCGACTCAGCGCTTGGCGGGCGGCGGCGCGTTCTCGGCACCGGCCGGCGGCTTCACGCCCAGCTCCTTGTCCATCTCGGCGAGGATGCCGTTGACCTTGGGTACCGCCTGCTCCAGCTTGGCCTGGGTCAGCTGCGCGGACTGGGCCGACAGCCGCGGCAGGGTGGCGATCATCTTCTTGCCCAGATCGGACTGGTAGAACTTGATCAGGCCTTCCAGCTCGTCTTCGGTGAAGTTGTCGGTGTACAGCTTGACCATCTCGGGCTTGATCTTTTCCCAGCCGATGGTGCTGTCCAGCGCCTGGTTGGCACGGGCGGTATAGCTTTCCAGCACGGCTTTCTTGGCCGGCGCCTTGGCCTGCTCGAAGTGCTGGGCGAACAGTTGCTGGACCTGGGCGTAGACCGGGGTGGTCAGCTTGTCGGCATTGGCCAGCTTGAGAAAGCGCTCCGCGTCGGCCGCGTGGCTCTTGGCGTCGGCCAGGGCGAAGCTGCTGGCGCTGGCGAGCAGCACTACGGCGCCAAGCGTACGGAGAGTCTTTTTCATGGACGTCCTTGGGGATGCGAAAAATGGACGGGAAGTCTGGCAGAGATGGGCTGAATGCCAGCTGAACTGCCCACGGCCCTCACAATTGAGAATACTTCCCATTTGGGAACCCTGGCGCTAAGCTGCTGCCCAAACTAGCTGGACCCACACTCTATAAGCGGAGAGCGCCATGAGCCGTACTGAAACCGATAGCATCGGCCCCATCGAAGTAGCCGACGACGTCTACTGGGGCGCCCAGACCCAGCGATCGCTGGAGAACTTCGCCATCGGCAACCAGCAGATGCCGCTGGCGGTAGTGCATGCCCTGGCGACGGTGAAGAAGGCGGCCGCGCGGGTCAATCTGCGCCTTGGCGAACTGCCGGAAGATGTCGCCACCCTGATCGAAAAGGCCAGCAGCGAGATCCTCGACGGCTTCCACGATGACCAGTTCCCCCTGGTGGTCTGGCAGACCGGTAGCGGCACCCAGAGCAACATGAACGTCAACGAGGTCATCGCCGGGCGCAGCAACGAACTGGCCGGCAACGGCATGGGCGGCAAGAAGCCGGTCCATCCCAATGACCACGTCAATCGCGGCCAGAGCTCCAACGACTGCTTCCCCACCGCCATGCACATCGCCACCGCCCTGGCGGTGCAGAACGACCTGCTGCCGGCCATCGCCGAGCTGTCCGGCGGCCTGGCGCTGCAATCGGCGCGCTACCAGAACCTGGTCAAGACCGGCCGCACCCACATGATGGATGCGACGCCAGTGACCTTCGGCCAGGAGCTGTCGGCCTTCGTCGCCCAGCTGGATCTGGCCGAGCGGGCCATCCGCAACGCCCTGCCGGCGGTCCTGGAACTGGCCCAGGGGGGTACCGCGGTCGGCACCGGCCTAAATGCGCCCAAGGGCTTCGACGAAGCCATCGCCAAGGAAATCGCCGAACTCACCGGCCTGCCCTTCGTCACCGCGCCGAACAAGTTCGCCGCCCTCGCCGGCCATGAGCCGCTGGTGGCCCTGCACGGCGGCCTCAAGACCCTGGCCGTGGCGCTGATGAAGATCGCCAACGACCTGCGCCTGCTGGGCTCCGGTCCGCGCGCCGGCTTCGCCGAGGTGAAGCTGCCGGCCAACGAACCGGGCAGTTCCATCATGCCGGGCAAGGTCAACCCGACCCAGTGCGAGGCCCTGTCGATGCTGGCCTGCCAGGTGATCGGCAATGACGTCACCGTGGGTTTCGCCGCGAGCCAAGGCCATCTGCAGCTCAACGTCTACAAGCCGGTGATCGCCCACAACGTGCTGGAATCCATCCGCCTGCTGGCCGATGGTAGCCGCAACTTCAACACCCATTGCGTCACCGGTATGGAGCCGGACGAGCACAAGATGGCCGAGCACCTGGAACAGGGATTGATGCTGGTGACGGCGCTCAATCCGCACATCGGCTACGACAAGGCCGCCGAGATCGCCAAGAAGGCCTATGCCGAGAACAAGACCCTGCGCGCCGCCGCGCTGGAGCTTGGCTATCTGACCGACGAGCAGTTCGATCAGTGGGTACGCCCGGAGACCATGCTGGAAGCCGGTGGCCGTGGCTGAGGCCCGCGGCGCCACGCCGCTGGAGGGGGATGGCCGGCGCCTGCTGGTCATCCAGGGCAATCCCAAGCGCACCAGTTTCTGCCAGTCGCTGGCCGACGCCTATGTCCAGGGCGCCCAGGCCAGCGGCCAGGTGGTGCGCCAGCTCAAGTTGGCCGATGCCCAGTTCGACCCGGTGCTGCGCGAAGGCTATGACCTCTCCCAGACCCTGGAGCCGGATCTGCTGGAAGCCCAGCGGCAGATCCACTGGGCCGAGCACCTGGTGTTCATCTATCCGGTGTGGTGGAACGGCTTGCCGGCGGTATTGGCGGGCTTTCTTGAACGGGTGCTGCAACCGGGCTTCGCCTTTGCCCAGCGCGACCAGACCTGGGGCGGCGAACCCCTGTTGACCGGCCGCAGCGCTGAGTTGCTGGTGACCTCCGACACCCCGCCCTCCCCCTGGCAGCGCCTGCGCAACCAGGCGCCCCATCGCCAGGGCATCCAGGAGGGCCTCGAGGCCTGCGGTATCCAGGTGCTGCAGGTCCACGAGTATTCGCCAGTGCGGGCAGCCGACGAGGAGCAGCGGTTGCGTTGGTTGCAGGAAGTGGAGCGGTTGGGGCGGAACGAGTAGTTGGACGTTTTCTATTGCGGCCATGGGCCGCTCCTACACCTTGGACAATCCGTAGGAGCGGCCCATGGCCGCGATCAGCAAGACGCCTGAGTTCCGTAGGAGCGGCCGTATCGGCGGACCGGCATGGCCGCGATTTCGTCGCTGCAAACCGAAGCCTGGCATAACCAAAGCGCCTTTTATTCTTTCTCCTGCGGATCATCCATCGGCACTATCGGCTCTCCTCTTTCGTCCGCGGAGATCCGCCATGACCCGCTATCTCATCCTTCCCGGTTGGCAGGGCTCTGGCCCTGAACATTGGCAGACCCACTGGCAACGCCTGCTGCCGGACGCCCGTCGTGTCGAACAAGACGACTGGCAACGCCCCGATCCGCAACGGTGGGTGGATGCCCTCGACCAGGCCATCGCCAGCTCGCCCTTACCTGTGGTGCTGATCGCCCATAGCCTGGGCTGCGTGACCGTCGCGCGCTGGGCCGCCAGCGCTCCGGTAGCGCGTCGGCAGCGGGTGCTAGCCGCCTTGCTGGTGGCGCCGGCCGACGTCGAGCGCCCGGGTTGCCCGGCTGAGCTGGTGGGTTTCGCGCCCTTGCCCCGCCAGCCGTTGCCCTTTCCCTCGCGGGTGGTGACCTCGGACAACGACCATGCCATCAGCCTGGCGCGGGCCGATGCCCTGGCGCAGGCCTGGGGCAGCGAGCTGGACATCCTGCCCGGCGCCGGCCATATCAATACCCGCTCGGGGCATCGGCAGTGGGAAGAGGGTCTGCTGCAGCTGGCGAAGCTCGGATCGGCCCAGGGCCTGCGGGTCGCCTGAGCCGCGTTCAGCGCTCAGAAACGCCCCATGACCTGGCTCTGGCCGGCCCTGAGCCAGCCGATGCTCTGCAGCACCGGGGCGATGTCGCTGCCGGGCTGCGCCGTACCCTGCACCTGCCCCCGCCAATTGGCCAGACTCAGGCGCAAGTCCAGACGATGCTGGCCGGGGCGCTCGAAGACGCCCTGCAGCCAGGGTGCGGTCTGGCAATCCACCTGCAGCCGAACGTCGCCCAGGCTGAGTCGCCGGGGCACCAGGATCTGCAGGCCATCGCCCTGCCAGGCGCCACCGGCCGCCAGGCAACGGCGCCAGCTGCCCCCGAGGCGGACGTCGCCGACCAGCCGACCGGCGAGCAGTGCGCTCCCCGGTGTTTGCACCCAGCGCAGATCGCCACCGGCGAGATCGGCCCGCCACTGCCAGGGCCAGCCGCTCAGGATCAGCCCCCAGGGCGCACCTTCGGGCTCGCCTACCGTGACCTGCAGCCTGCCCGGCCAGCGCAGATGCCACTGCCAGGGCCCGGCGCCACCACCGGGCCAGGCGAGGCGCTGCATGCCGCCGCCGAGCAAGGAGCCCTGCAAGCCGACCGGGGTGACCTGGGGCGGCAGCAGGCGTGGCAGCCAGTCCGCGGCCGGCCAGTAGAGCAGGCAGCCCAGGGCGAAGATCAGGCAGGCGAACAGGGTGAACGCCAGGCGCACGAGCCAGCGAGTCATGGCGCGCGCTCCACCAGCACCGCCAGGACTTCCAGTTCAAAAGCCACGCCCGTCGGCTGGCTGCGGATCCTAAGGGTCTTGGGCAACCAGCCACGCGCACGCGCCCAGGCCTGCAGCCGCTCCACGGCGGCCACATCCACCGCGTCTCCGCGCAGGTGCCAGACCGGCTCGCCCAGGGTCAGGGCGCTGAAGGTCACCCCGTCAACCGCACCGCGCCAGTCCGCCTCCTGTAACGGCTGGGCGACGGGCAGCGCCCGAGCCTCTTCGGCGAGGCGGACCCAGTCCACCGAGACGGGTCGACTGCCTGGCGCAGGGCGCAGCAACAGGATGGCGGCCAGCAACAGGATGACCAGGCCGCCGAGGGCCAGTCGCTGGCGCTCGGCAGGCAGCCGCTGCCAGCGCTGCAAAAGGGTGCTCATGGTCGCTTCTCCGTCGGGGCCGCCAGGCGCAGGGTCAAGCGCCCGGCCTGCCGTTGCCACTGCAGGGTAGCGAATTCCTCGTCGAGTCGGGTGCGCAAGGCCTTGTCCAGGCTGGCCGGCCCGTCCAGCACCACCTGGATGCCCTGCTCGTCCAGCGACCACTCCACCAGGCGCAGGCCGGGCTGAGTATTCAAGGCGGCGCCGAGCGGCCCCCCGAGCCGCTGCCAGAGGCGCCACTGACCCTCCAGCTGCCGTTGGGTCCGGCTGGCCAGCTGGAGTTCGCGCGCGGCGCGGCCGGCATCGAGCCGGTCGCTAGGCAAGCCCAGACGCTGGGCGACATAGGCCCGGTCCGTCTGGGCCTGGCGCCAATGCTGCACCTGTTGCAGCCCCAGGTGCACCGCGGCCAGCACCGCAGCGGCGGCCATGCCCAGTACCAGGGGCCTTGGCAGCCCCAAGGACGCTCGACGGCGGCGCTGGCCTTGCCGTGGCCAGAGATCCTGGGGCGCCACGCCGGCGGCGGGCTGGGGCCAGAGGGGTGCGACGGTGGCCTCGGGATCGGCGTCGAGCAGAGTGGCCAAGGCTGGCGGCAGATTCGCCTGGAGCGCGCTGGGCCAGGTCAGCCAAACGTCGCGATCCGCCACGCGGGTCTTGAATCTCAGGCTGTCGCCCAGGCGCACGCCGATCCCACCCTCGGCGGTGGGCTCGGGCAAGAACTGGAAGTCGACCCAGCAGCCGGCCACCGTCCAGCCGCAGGCGGCGCAGTGCTCACGCCAGGCCTCCAGCAGCGCCCGGTCGAGGGCCAGCAGGCGCAACCGGCCAGGAGCGCGACCCAGGCAGACCAGGTGCTGGCCGCTGGCGTCCGCCAGCAACTGGTCTTCCAGCAGCAGGCCCCACTCGTGGGGACGCAGTCCCTTGGGCGCGGCGACGTCGAACAGGCTGCAGTCCTCACCGTGCAGCAGCAGGGTCACCGGCTGGGCGGCCTCTGGCAGCGCCGCCGCGGCTTGCAGCCGGTCGCCCTGGAGGCGCGCGGCCACCAGCGGATTGTCCGGGCCCGGCGGACCGGGTCGCCGCGTGCGCAGGAGCAGGCGCGCGGAACTCTGGGCCGGGCTGAGGTCGCGGCGCAACAGGGGCAGCAGGTACCCGAACGGGAGGGAGGCGAGCATGGGGTCAACCTGTCTGAGGCAGGGCGAAGGTGCAGACATAGCCGGCACCCTGCACGGTAAAGGTCAGCCGTACCCCATTGGCGGGTTCGGCCTGGGGCGGATAGGCGAGCCAGCGCCCGCCGCCGTGGAATTCCAGTTGCAGGCGCTCGATGCCAGGTTGGTCGAGCACCGGTTGCCAGACCGGGGCCTCCACCGCATCCAACTCGGCGCTGCGCCACAGTCGCAGCCGCTCCTGGTCGGCATCCCATTCCAGGCGCTGGCGGCGCAGGCGACCGGCGCCCTGTCCCGCACTCAGCGGCAAGGCATCCAGGGCGACCCAGTCCAGCCGGTGCTCGTCGGGGTGCCAGTCCAGCAGGGCGTTGTGCAGCGGCAGACGGTGCTCCTGCAGCGGGCGCAGGACCAGGCCACCCAGGCGGCGATCCAGCAGGCCGCAGAGGTCCAGTACCCGCGCATCGGTCGACTCCCGCGCAGCCAGGCGGCCGCGGGCGTCGAGCCAGAGATTGACCAGCCCACCCAGCAGCACGGCGAGCAGCGCCGTGAGGGCGATGGCCAGCAGCACCTCGATCAGGGTCATGCCCGCCTGGCCCCTCATGGTTGGGCTCCGGCATGGATCGGCCAGTCGCCCAGGGCCCGACCGAGGGCGGCATCGGCATAGAGCGCCAGGCGTTGCCCGCCCAGGGGCCCGCCCGCGCCCTCCAGACGCCAGTAGCAGCGCTCGCCGCCCTGGCTCAGTTCGCCCTGACTGGCGGTCAGGCCTTCCACCTGCCAGCGGGCCTGGAGTTCGCGGGCGCAGAGCTGGGCCCGTTCGCGGGCCTGGGCGACGCCGGCGATGTCCAGCCGCTGGCCGATCACCTGGCTGACGCCCACCGCCATGAAGGCGACGATGGCCAGGGCCACCAACACCTCCAGCAGGGTGAAACCACGCTGGTTCATGGACGCTCCACCGCGGCACGACCCCGCGCATCGACCACCAGCAGCCATTGCCGCTCTTCTTCGGCGAAGGCCAGGCGCTGGCCTTGGGTATCGCCGTTCGGCCACCAGACCAGCCGCGGCTGCGCACTCACCGGCTCGGCCAATTGCAAACCGCTGGGCCAGCGCCCGTCGGGTAGATCGGCGCTGGCCAGGGGTTGCCAGCGCGGGCCCTGGGCATCGGCCACCAGCTGCAGATAGCGAAAGCCGCTGGCGTCGGCCTGCCAGCCGAGGATGCGCCCGCTGTGACGGGCGGTGTCCCGCGCCAGCTGGAAGTCGCCCGCGAGGCTTTCCAGCCGCCACTGCCCAGCCGGACTGCCGCCGCCCAGGCGCGCCACGCCCACGGTGGTCAGCAGCCCGACGATCAAGAGCACGACCATCAGCTCCAGCAGGGTGAAACCGCCCTGGCGCCCCGGCATGGCAGCTCAGAGGGTCCAGTTGCCGATGTCGGCATCGCTGCCCTCGCCGCCTTCGCGGCCGTCGGCGCCGAGGCTGTAGAGATCCACCCGGCCATGTTCGCCGGGGATGCGATAGCGATAGGCGGCGCCCCAGGGGTCCTCCGGCAGGCGGCGGATATAGCCGTCGGCGCGATAGTTGCGCGGCTCGGGGGCCTGGGTCGGCTTGCTCACCAGGGCGGCGAGGCCCTGCTCGGCGGTGGGATAGCGCAGGTTGTCCAGGCGGTACATGTCCAGCGCCTGCTCCAGGCTGGCGAGATCGGCGCGGACCTTCTGCTGCATGGCCTTGTCCTGGTTGTCCAGCACATTGGGCGCGACGATGGCCACCAGCAGGCCGATGATGAAGATCACCACCATGATCTCGATGAGGGTGAAGCCGGCCTGGCGGGCGGGTACGGCATGGGAAGGCATCGCGAAAGTCTCCTTGGGGTGCATCAGAGGTTGAGCGCCTGGTTGAGCTGCATGATGGGCAGCAGGATGGCGAGCACGATGGCCAGCACCACCCCACCGAGCACGAGGATCAGCACCGGCTCGAACAGCGCCAGGGCCAGGTCCACCTGCTGGTTGAAGTCGCGCTCCTGGGCATCGGCGACCCGTTCCAGCATGGCGTCCAGGGTGCCGCTGGCCTCGCCGCTGGCGACCATGTTCACCAGCAAGGGGGGAAAGACGCCGCTGCGATCCAGCGCCCGGCCAAGGCCGGTGCCGGCGGTGACCTGCTCGATGGCGGCTTCCAGGGCATCGCGCAGCACCTGGTTGCCCAGGGTGGCGCGGCTGACCTGCAGGCCTTCGAGCACCGGGATGCCGCTGCCGACCAGGATCGCCAGGCTGCGGGTCAGGCGGGCGCTGTCGAGGGTGCGCAGCAACTCGCCCAGGCGCGGCAGGCGCAGCAGCTGGCGATGCCAGCGTCGCCGCCACTCGACCTGGCGCAACAGGCGCTGCACACCTAAGCCGACCAGCAGTACCAGGCCCAGCAACCAGGGCCCGAAGACCAGCAGACCGTCGCTGACGGCCACCAGGGCGCGGGTGATCCAGGGCAGTTGCAGGCCGCTGTGGATGAATTGCTCGGTGAGCTTGGGCACCACGAAGGTCATCAGCCCCGCCACCACGGCGACCGACACCAGGGCCAGCGCCAGCGGATAGATGAGCGCGGTGCGCGCCTTGTGGCGCTGGCGCTGCACCCGTTCGAGATAGTCGGCCAGGCGTTCCAGCACCGGGCCCAGGCGTCCGGCCCGTTCGCCAGCGGCCACCAGGGTCAGGTACAGCGGATCGAAGGTGCCCGGATGGCGCCCCAGGCTGTCGGCCAGGGTATAGCCCTCGCGCACCTGGCCCAGCAGATCCAGCAGCAGCGCCTTGAGCGCCGCCTGGCGACTCTGGCGCTCCAGCATCTGCAGGGCCTCGGCCAGCGGAATGGCGGCGCCCACCAGGGTCGCCAGCTGGCGGGTGAAATCGGTGCGGCTGTTGGCGTCCAGCCGCCCGGCACGGTTGCGGGTCCCCCGTGCCGGACCGGTCGCCTGCACCTCGCGGGGAAAGAGGCCACGCTCGCGCAGCAACTGACGGGCATGGCGCTCGCTCTCGGCCTGGATGACATCGCGCTGGCGACGCCCGTCGCCGTCCAGCGCCAGGTAGCGGTAGGCCGGCATCAGCGCAGCGCTCCGCCGAGGGCGTTACTGGTGCACCGCACGCAGCACCTCCGCCAGGCTGGTCTCGCCCGCCGCCAGGCGCTCCAGGGCGCTCTCGGCCAGGCTGGCGCGGCGGCCCTCCAGCAGCCGGGCCATCTCGCCTTCACCGGCGCCGCGATAGATGAGCTCGGCCAGTTCGGCGTCCAGGGCGACGAATTCGTAGAGACCCAGGCGACCGCGATAGCCACTGCCATTACAGCTTGGACAACCCTGGGGCTCGCGCAGCCGTTCGAGTCCGGCCAGCCCTGGCAAGAGCGCTTGCTCGGCTGCTCGCAGTGGACGCCAGGCCGCGCAGCTGCACAACCGTCGTACCAGCCGTTGGGCCAGCACGCCCTTGAGACTCGACGCCAGCAGGAAGGGCTCCACGCCCATGTCACGCAGGCGGGTGATGGCGCCCAGGGCGCTGTTGGTATGCAGGGTGGAGAGCACCAGGTGACCGGTGAGACTGGCCTGCACGGCGATGCCGGCGGTCTCCACGTCGCGGATCTCGCCGATCATGATGACGTCCGGGTCCTGGCGCAGGATGGCCCTCAGGCCACTGGCGAAGGTCAGGCCGGCACGGGGGTTGACCGGCGTCTGGCCGATGCCCGGCAAGGCGTATTCCACCGGGTCTTCCACGGTGAGGATGCTGCGACTGCCTTCGTTGAGCAGCCCCAGGCTGGCATAGAGGGTGGTGGTCTTGCCCGACCCGGTGGGGCCGGTGACCAGCAGGATGCCGTTGGGCTGCGCCAGGGCGCCGCGCAGGCCGGCATCGATGGCCGGCGGCAGGCCGAGGCGTGAGAGCTCCAGCAGGCTGGCCTGCTTGTCGAGGATGCGCATGACCACCCGCTCGCCATGCACGCCGGGCAGAGTCGAGACGCGGATGTCGACGTCGCGACCGCTGGCCCTCAGGGTGATGCGGCCGTCCTGGGGCTGGCGCTTCTCGGCGATGTCCAGCCGCGCCATGACCTTGATCCGCGACACCAGCATGGCCGACAAGGCCCGCGGCGGGCGCAGCAGCTCGCGCAGCACCCCATCCACCCGCACCCGCACCACCAGTGCCTGCTCGAAGGTTTCCACGTGCAGGTCGGAGGCGTCCAGGCGCAGGGCCTCGGCGAACAGGGCGTTGATCAGGCGGATCACCGGCGCCTCGCCAGCGCTGTCGAGCAAGTCCTCCACTCGTGGCAGCTCCTCCATCAGCCCGGCCAGGTCGACGGTCTCGCCGAGGCCTTCCACCAAGGCCTCGGTGCTGGCCTGGCCGGCTTCGTAGAGCGGCCCCAGGCGCTGTTCGAAGACCTCGCGGGCGAGCCATTCGCAGCCCTGCGGCGGTCCGTGGCGGCGCTGCACCTCCTGCAGCAGCGCCAGGTCCGCATCCGTACGGCACAGCAGCCGATAGCCCTCGGGTGCGGCGGCCAGGGCGATGCCGGCCTGGCGCGCCAGACGATAGGGCAGCGTCGGCGTCATCAGAGGCCGTCCAGGCGCGCCCGCGCCGAGGGATAGAGACTCTGCAGGGTGGGCGCACCGCGCGTGCCCGGTGGCGTGGCCGGCAAGGCCGCGGCCGGGGCGGCGGCGCGCATGCCGCGGTACTTGTCCTCGCTGATCTGCTGCACCAGCGCCGGATCCCGGAGGATGCGCGGGCGGATGAACACCACCAGATTCTGCTTGGTGCTGGAGCGGGTACGCGACTTGAAGAGATTGCCCAGCACCGGCACGTCGCCCAGCAGCGGCACCCGCTGGTCGCTGTCGTTGCCCTCGTTGCTGATCAGGCCGCCCAGGACGATGAGGCCATTGTCCTCCACCATCACCGTGGTCTTGATCTCGCGCTTGTTGGTGACCACGTCGCTGGCACGCACGTTGTCGGCCAGGGACGAGACCTCCTGGACGATCTCCATGCGCACCGTGTCGCCCTCGTTGATCTGCGGCTTGAGACGGAGCTTGACCCCCACCTCGCGGCGCTCGATGGTCTGGTAGGGATTGGCGTTGTTGCTGGTGACCGAACCGGTGACGAAGGGCACCTCCTGGCCGACCATGATGGAGGCTTCGGCGTTGTCCAGGGTCAGCAGGGTCGGTGTCGACAGCAGGTTGAAGCCGCTCTCGCTGCGCATGGCCTGCAGCAGGGTGACGAAATTCAATCCGCTGCCGCCGATGCGCCCGACCCCGGCGGAGATGCCTTGCATGCCCGACAGTAGACTGCCCAGGGCACTGGTGTCCTGGTTGGCCGCGGCGGCGGCGATGCCGTTGATGGGCGTGCCGTTGGTGAAGTTGACGCTGCCTGCCGGCAGGTTGCCGTTGCGGTCGAGGAACAGCCACTGGACGCCCAGCTGGTTGGCCTTGGTGTCGGTGATCTCGGCGATTATGGCTTCCACCACCACCTGGGCGCGGCGGATATCCAGCTGGCTGATGATGCGTTTGTAGCCGGCCAGCTCCCGCGGCGGGCCGATCAGCACGATGGAATTGGTGCCCATGTCCGCTTCCAGGCGAATACCGGGCGCTCCCGGGGCCAACGCCCCGCCGCTGCCCTTGGGCAGAGGAGCCTCCCCCTCTCCACCACTTTCAACAGGGGTGGTATTACTAACAGAGGCGGCCACAGGGATCTCCACCCGCGCCTCCTGGGTGACCTCGCCGCTCAGGCCGCGCAGTACCTTGACCACCTCGCCGGCCTTGGCATGGTGCAGATAGACCACCTCGGTGTCGCTGGCGGCATCGCGAGAGACGTCCAGTTCGGCCACCAGCCGACGTACCTGACGCCGCACGCTTTCGTCGCCACGCACCATGAGAGCATTGCTGCGGGCGTCGGCCAGCACCTGGACGCCACCACCGGCCTGGCCGCGGCTGGCCAGCAGGCGCTCCACCAGCGGCGCGGTGTCGCGCGCCTGGGCATGGCGCAGGCTGATCATCTCCACCGGTTCGTCGCGCCCGCGATCCAGCCGCGTCAGCAGCTGGCCGATGCGGCTGAGGTTGCTGCGCCAGTCGGTCACCACCAGCAGGTTGCTGGCCGGATAGGGCGTGGCCACTCCGACCCGGGCGTCCATCAGCGGGCGGACGATGCCCAGCAGCTGTTCGAGATTGCCGCCGCGCACCGCGAATACCCGGGTGGCCACGGTATCCCCGGCGCCGGGCTTGGCCGGGGCGCCGTCGTCCACCTCCACCGGCAGCGGCTCGGTGCGCGCGGCCTGGTCCGGCAGGATCTTCACGCTGCCGTCGTCCAGCTCCACCGCGGCGTAGCCATTGGCGCGCAGCTGGGCCAGGGCCAGGGCATAGACGTCATCGGCGGCCAGGGGCTGGGCGCTGCGTACCGTCAGGGTGCCGCGCACCCGGGGATCGATGACGAAGTTGGTGCCGGTGATGCGCCCCACGCTTTCGATGAACAGATCGATCTCGGTGTTCTCGAAATTGACCTCGAAGCGTTGTTCGGCCTGGGCGCCGAGCAGCCAGAAGGCGAGGAGCAGGCCGCAATAGCTGCGTTTCTTCACAGGGACAGTCTCACGGGTAGGGCCAGGGCGCGGCCCCGACGTTCCAGTTCCAGGGTCAGGGCGCCGGTGGCGCGCCAATGCGGCAGGCGTTGCAGCAGCGTCCGGGTATCGGCCACGGGGACGGCGTCCACCCGGCGCAGCACGTCGCCGGGCTCAAGTCCGAGGCCGCTGAAAAAGGCCGGCTCGGCGCCGGGTTGCAGGCGGTAGCCGGTCAACTCGCCGTGTTCGCGCACGGGGGTGGCGCGAATGCGTCTGAGCAGACTGGCGAGGTCACCCTCCTCCGCCGCTGGCGTAGACGGCGCCTTGACTGTGGCCGGCTTGGCCGTATCGCTGGCGGCCAGGCCCACCAGCGCTCGCGGCGCCGGCCAGGGCAGCCGCTCTTCGCGGCCGGCGCGGCTGAAGACCAGGCCCTGGGCATCGATGGCGGTCAGCACCAGCCCAGGCGCCAGGCTGTCGCCCAGGACCAGCGACCGCTGGCGATCGCCGTGGCGCAGGACCACCACGGAGCCGTCGATGGGCACCGCCTTGATCGCCCCAACCCATTGGATCGGCAGGGTGCTGGGCGCCGCCTGGCTGGCGGCGCGCCAATGGCCGGCGAGCAGATCGGTGGCGGGAGACGCCTCGACCTGGACACTGGGTACGGGCGTCGGCAGCCATAGCAGGCGCAGATCGCAGACCACCCGCGCCGCCAGCCAGGCGGCGATGCCCAGCCATAGCAGGGTCAGCAGCCGCAACGCCAGGGGATGGATGAGCAGGCGCGCCATCAGGCCAGAGACTCCAGACGGCGGTGCAAGGAGGCCAGCGGATGCCAGCCCGGATGGCCTTCGACGAACTCCAGGCGTGGCACGGGTAGCGGCGCCAGGCCCCAGTCGGCGGGCCGGGCGCGCAGAAAGGCTTCGAGGCGTTGCCAGAGCGCCTCACCGGCGCCGAGCTCGCGCCCCAGGGCGAAGGTGCGACAGGTAAAGGAGGCGCCCAGGGGCGCCTGCACCGGTCCGATGCGCTGGCCACGCGGCGCGCCGTAGCGGCAGGTCCACTGGACGCCCGTCAGCCGCGGCAGATCCTGGCTGTTGTCCAGCAGCAGGGGTTCGCCGAAGCGATTGTCCGCGGCTTCCTCCAACAGCGTGTGCAGGCCGTCGGCCGAGGTGGGCAGATCCAGCACAGTGGCCTCGTGGCCGCCACAGAGGGCGATCAGGTGCTCGCGGGTGATCCAGTCGCCCCGGCGCAGCGGCTGGTCGTATCTCAACCCCGGCAGGAGCACCGGCTGCGCATCGCCAGCGCCCAGGGCCGCGGCGATCAGGGCGTCCCAGCTGCCGCCGAGCAGGTCACGGCGCCAGAGGTCCACCGGCGCCCGTGCCAGACGCTGGTCGAGCCACCCGGCATGGGGCGCGCGGGCGACGGCCAACTGACGCTGGTGGCTTTCCAGCAGGGCCCGGTCGAGCACCCGCTCGGCCTGCACCGGATGGAAGACGGCGTCCAGGCGCCAGCCGTCGCGACCACCCCGGCAGCGGATCTCGAAGATACCGACGCCGCGGCAACCCGGCAGGCACACCGGCAGCGGCCGACCGCTGCCGCGCATCACCGGGATCAGCTCCGGCCAGAGATCCTGGCCGCGGGCGCAGAGCAGCAGGTCCGCTTCCTCCAACCGCTCGGCCAGCCACAGGCCCGGCCCACTGCCGACATCGGCCAGCACCACCAGCAGATCGGCCTTGCCCCGTGCCTCGGCCAGCACCGGGCGCAGCCGGGCATACCAATCGGCCAGGGGCGCCTGCTGATCGCTGGCATAGGGATCGGTCACGCCGACCAGGGCGATGCGCACCCCGTCGCGCTCGATCAGGGTGAAGGGGGCGACACCCAGGGCGCTGCGCTGTTCCTCGGTGAGGGTGGCGCCCAGTACCGGACGACCATAACGGCGATAGAGGGCGGCGCTACGCTCGGGCCAGAGCAGGCGTTCGTCACTGCTGACCCGGACCTCGCTGCCCAGCAACTGGCTGCCATCCACCCCGGCTTCGCCGCGGGTGAGCTGGGTCAGGCCGCTACCGTTCCAGCACTGGCCATTTTCCAGGGTCAGGCTGCGGGTCGTGCCCTGGCGGGTGCGCAGCTGGGTCAGCTGGCAGGCCAGGGCGGCATAGCCACCGTAGCGCTGGCCATCGCCACGCCCGGCATCCAGCAGGGGCGCCAGCGTCGGGGCCAGGCGCGCGGCATCGGCACCGGTGCGCCAGGGCGCGGCGCCGATGCGCCCGGCCGGGCCGAGGCGTACCCGTGGCACCACCGGCCAGCCGGGTTCGCGGGCGTCCAGGGTGTCGGCCACATAGAGCAGTTGCAGATCGGCATCCCCCGAGCGATTCGAGAGGCCCTGGGCACAGCCGCCCAGCAGCGGCACCGTGGCGCCCGCCGCGAGCCAACCCAAGACCTGGCGTCGTGCCCAGTTGCTCATCCGATGTCTGCCCTGCGCGCTAGAGAGGGCGGCATCCTAGGCGGCGAAAAGCTACAAATTCATGACAAAACAGCAAGTTACAAACTGTTACAGATGGTCTGCCGGGAAATGACCGGCTGTAACCTTTCAGTCACCAGACCATCACAGAGGCTTCCTACAGTCGCCGCTCCCGTGATTAATCAAGGAAGCTTTGCGCATGAGCACTTTCACGAGCGACGACCGTAACCGTAATGAAAGCGGCAACGAACCGCTGGACGCCGTCGTCGACCGTTACCTGTCGCGCCGCAGCGTCATGAAGGGCGGCCTGGGCGCTGCGATCGCCATGATCGCCGGCGGCGGGCTGACCGCCTGCTTCGACGGCGGTGGCGGCTCGAACGACGATCCGGCTCCCAGCCAGCCGACCCCGGCGCCGCAGCTCAAGCTTGGCTTCGAATCCATCCGCGGCGCGCGCCTCGACGCCATCGTCCTGGCCGCCGGCTACAGCGCCCGCACCCTGGCGCCCTGGGGCACCCCGCTGAACAACCTGGCCAACGCCTGGCGCAGCGATGGCAGCAATACCTCCACCGACCAGGCCAATGCGGCTGGCATGCACCACGACGGCATGCACTTCTTCCCGCTGAACAACTCCAGCAGCGATGGCCTGCTGGCCATCAACTACGAATACATCGACCAGAAGGTGCTGCACCCCAACGGCCCGACCACCACCAACGGCAAGCGGCCCGCCGAGGAAGTGCGCAAGGAGATCAACGCCCACGGGGCGGCGGTGATCCGCATCCGCAAGGTCGACGGCATCTGGCAGGTGGTGACCAACGACGCCCTGAACCGCCGTTTCACCAGCGCCACGCCGATGGAAATCGCCGGCCCGCTGCGCGGCAACGCCAACCTGATCACCCCCTACTCCCCGGACGGCACCCGTACCCGCGGTACCAACAACAACTGCGGCAACGGCTTCACCCCCTGGGGCACCTACCTCACCTGCGAGGAAAACTGGCCGGGCATCTTCGTCAACAAGGGCACCCTGCCGGTCGACCAGAAGCGCATCGGCATCGGCAGCAAGAGCAACTACGGCTGGGAGACGCCGGCGGGTGACGCCAGCGAGGTGGACAACGAATTCCGTCGCTTCGACCTAACCCCCACCGGCGCCAGCGCGACTCAGGACTTCCGCAACGAAGCCAGCGGCTACGGCTACATCGTCGAGATCGATCCCTACAACAGCGCCGCGCCCGCCACCAAGCGCACCGCCATGGGTCGCTTCCGCCACGAGGGCTCGGCCTACGGCATTCCGGTCGCCGGCCAGCCGCTGGCGTTCTACATGGGCGACGACTCGCGCAACGAATACATCTACAAGTTCGTCTCCGCCGCCGCCTGGGATCCGGCCGACGCCAACTCGGCCAACCGCCTGGCCATCGGCGCCAAGTACCTGGACAACGGCACCCTCTACGTCGCCCGCTTCGACGACGGCGGCAACGGCAAGTGGCTGCCGCTGACGGTCAATGCGCCGACCAAGGACGGCCGTACCCTGGGCGCCCTCTATGGCGACCTGGCCGGCATCATCCTCAACACCCGCGGCGCCGCCGATGCGGTGGGCGCGACCCCCATGGACCGCCCGGAGTGGACCACCGTCAACCCCTTCACCGGCGAGGTCTACGTCACCCTCACCAACAACTCGGCGCGCACCGCCGCCAACGCCGCCAATCCGCGGGTGCCCAACGTCAACGGTCACATCGTGCGCTGGAAGGACAACAGCAACCAGACCGACTTCACCTGGGACATCTTCGTCTTCGGCGCGGACGGCGGTGCGGCCCCCGACATCAACCGCTCGGGCCTGACCGAACTCAATCAGTTCGCCAGCCCCGACGGCCTGGCCTTCGACAGCCGCGGCATCCTCTGGATCGAGACCGACAACAGCGACAACGCCGTGGCCGAGTACACCAACGACCAGTTGCTGGCGGTCATCCCGGCCCAGGTGGTGGATGGCAGCGGCAAGCAGGTCGCCATTTCCGCCACCAACCAGACCGCGCTGCGCCGCTTCCTGGTCGGTCCCAATGGCTGCGAGATCACCGGCATCACCTGGACCCCGGACCTGACGACCATGTTCATCAACGTCCAGCACCCGGACAACTGGCCGTTCAGCGAAGTCGCCACCGACGCCACCCCGGCCGGCACCAAGGTGCGTTCCCGCGCCTCCACCGTGGTGATCCAGAAGCTCGACGGCGGCCCCATCGGCGTCTGATTGCGTCGGCGATAGCCAGGCTCCCCGGTCGGCAACGACCGCGGGAGCCTTTTGTTTTGCGGCGGACTCGATATTCGTCCTGTGACGTTTTCACCTCCTAACGCCAGATTGACCGTAGGTTGGGCTGAGACTGCTCCATCGTCGAAGCCCAACATTGCCGGACCCAAGCCCCGCTACGTTGGGCTTCGCTACGCTCAACCCAACCTACGACGAGCGGTGACAACGGCCGCTTCCGCGCGCGCTGGCCGCGATTAGCTACTGCAACACCTCCGCCCCACCGGGCCCAGGGACCCACAGGGTGGTGTCACGCGTCGCCAGCCAGCGCACCCGTTGCGCCGGCACCGCCGCGTGCCAGCGACTCACGCCCTGGGCCGCCAGCTGCCGCACCTGGCGAAAGACCTGGCCATCGCGACGCACCTCGACCCCGAGCAGGAAGTCGCCGCTGTTGAGGATCAGTCTTTGGGTCAACAGGCTGAAGGTCTCCTCCCCTACCCCCGGCAAGGCCTGGCGCAGGGCCTCGACAGTGGCGTAGCCCTGGGCCGGCCGCGCGGTGATCAGCAGTTGCAGCGTCTCCCGCGGCACCTCACCGAGAAACAGCGCCTCCAGCAGCGGCAGGTGGCTCATCCCCAGGGCATTGGCATTGAGGCGCCAGCCTGAGGTTTCCGGCAGCGCGCAGAGTTCGCGCAAGTGCAGATGCCGACCGGGTCGCGCCGGCACGATCAGATCCAGCTCACCTATCTCGGCCAAGGGCAGATTGGGCACCAGCACCGGTGGCGCCAGGCGCAGGGCATCGGGGGTCTCCAGACCGAATTCACGGGTCTCGCCATCGGCATCGACCCAGTCGGCGAGGCGTTCGGCGAAGCCCTCGGCCGTCAGTCCCGGCTCACCCAGCCCACCAGGACGCTGCGCCAGCAGCCGCTTCAGCTGGCGCAAGGCCAGGTCTCGCTCCGGACCGGCCAGGGCGTTGACGTTGAAGCAGCCATGCAGATCGCGCAGCTGGGCACGGACCTGGGCGCCTTCCACCTCATAGGCCAGCACCTCGCCGCTCAGGCTCCGCCAGAACTCGGGGCGCTGCCGCGCGCCAGCTTGCACCAGCCCCTGCGTGACCACCTGCTCGGCGCCAGCCGCCAGCGCCCGCGCCAGGATCTCGTGCTCCAGCAACCGCGCCCGCTGCAGCTCGGCACGCCCTTCGGCCAGCAGCACCGGCAACAGCGCCGCCACCAGCGCCAGCGCCCAGAGCGCCATCAGCAGGGCCACGCCCCTTTGTCGCCGCACCCCTGTTCCTCCAGGCAAAAGCGGCATTGGAACCGACTCAGGTTGCAGAATCGTGGCAGTGACGCAGATGCCTGTTGGGCTTCGACGATAGATCCGTCTCAACCCAACCTACAAAGCCTAGGTAGGTTGGGTTGAGCGCCAGCGAAGCCCAACAATCCAACGCCCAACAAAAAACCCGCCACCAGGGCGGGTTCCTCACCACTAAGGCCTTATCACAGTTTGGCGATGG
The DNA here is from genome assembly GCF_036884265.1 of Pseudomonas benzopyrenica. Taxonomy (NCBI): domain Bacteria; kingdom Pseudomonadati; phylum Pseudomonadota; class Gammaproteobacteria; order Pseudomonadales; family Pseudomonadaceae; genus Pseudomonas; species Pseudomonas benzopyrenica. Next base: position 3,865,004 of record NZ_CP145723.1, read on the forward strand.
ACACCTCGGTGGATTTGACGAAGGCGATCACCTCGCTACCCACCACCAGTTCCAGCTCCTTGACCGAGCGGGTGGTGATGACGGAGGTGACGATGCCGGCGGCGGTCTGGACGTCGATTTCGGAGAGCACCGAGCCTTCGATGATTTCCTTGATGGTGCCCTTGAACTGGTTGCGAACGTTGATGGCCTTGATGGTCATGGCAAAACTCCTCGGATGAGCGATCAGTAGGCCCAGCGCAGTTGCGTGGGCAGGGGTTGCACGATTTCCGGTAGATCGGGATTGAGCGGTTGCTGCAGCACCCGGGCCAGCACCTCGGCTTCCAGGCGGGCCAGCTGGGCATCGCCGGCGGCCCGGGGGCGCGCCAGGGTGACGTCGAGATCCAGGCCGACATGGCCGTCTTCGATGAGCACCACGCGGTCGGCCAGGGCCACCGCCTCGCCCACGTCGTGGGTCACCAGCAGCACGGTGAAGCCGTGGCGTTGCCAGAGACCTTCGATGAGCTGCTGCATCTCGATGCGGGTCAGGGCATCCAGGGCGCCGAGCGGCTCGTCCAGGAGGAGCAGGCGCGGCTGGTGGATCAGGGCGCGGGCCAGGGCCACGCGCTGCTTCTGGCCGCCGGATAGCGCCGAGGGCCACTCCTGGGCACGATCGGCCAGGCCGACCGCCGCCAGGGCTTCCAGGGCGCGCGGCTTCCAGTCGCCCTTGAGGCCCAGGCCAACGTTGTCGATGATGCGTTTCCACGGCAGCAGGCGTGCGTCCTGGAACATCAGCCGGGTGTCTTCGCGATGCTCCGCCAGGGGTTCGTCCTGCCCCAGCAGGGTGCCGCCACTGGCGCGGTCGAGTCCCGCCACCAGGCGCAGCAGGGTGCTCTTACCGCAGCCACTGCGACCCACCACGGCAACGAACTGGCCGGCCGGGATTTCCAGATCGATCCCATGGAGCACGGTGCGCTCGCCAAAGGTCTTCACCACCTGTTGCAGCTTCAGGGCGATGCCCCGCGCCAGCGGCGGAACGGCTTGCAGACTGGTCATGCGTGGGCTCCTTTCTGATAGGCCGGGTGCCAGCGCAGCCAGGCACGTTCCAGGCCGCGGGCGGCCAGATCCGCCAGCTTGCCCAGTACGGCATAGAGCAGGATGGCCAGCACCACGATGTCGGTTTGCAGGAATTCCCGGGCGTTCATCGCCAGGTAGCCAATGCCGGAGCTGGCGGAAATGGTCTCGGCGACGATCAGCGTCAGCCACATCAGGCCGAGGGCGAAGCGCACCCCCACCAGGATGGCCGGCAAGGCGCCCGGCAGCACCACGTGCCAGAACAGCCGCGCCCCGGAGAGGCCGTAGCTGCGGGCCATCTCCACCAGCGCCGGATCGACGTTGCGGATGCCGTGGTAGGTGTTGAGGTAGATGGGGAAGAACACCCCCAGGGCCACCAGGAACAACTTGGCCGACTCATCGATGCCGAACCAGAGGATCACCAACGGGATCAGCGCCAGGTGCGGCACGTTGCGCACCATCTGCAAGGTGCTGTCGAGGAGGCGCTCGCCCCACTTCGACAGCCCGGTGATGAAGCCCAGCGCCAGGCCGATGCTGCCGCCGATAGCGAAGCCGATGCCGGCGCGCCAGCCGCTGATGGCCAGGTGTTGCCAGAGCTCGCCGCTCTTGACCAGGCTCCAGCCCGCCTCCAGCACCGCCGCTGGCGACGGCAGGATGCGACTGGACAGCAGGCCGCTGCTCACCGACAGCTGCCAGGCGGCGAGCAGGGCCACGGGCACCAGCCAGGGCGCCAGGCGCTGCAATTGACGTTCGGTCGTGCTGCTCATGCCGCCTTCCTCAACTCTGCGCCGCTTTTTGCGGCAGGATGTCGTTGGCCACCATCTCGCCAAAGGGACTCACGTAGTTGGCGCCTTCCACCTGGGTCGGGCGCTTGACCGGCAGGTGCGGGAACAGCAGCTCGGCCACCCGGTAGGATTCCTCCAGGTGCGGATAACCGGAAAAGATGAAGGTATCGATGCCCAGGGCGGCGTATTCCTTGACCCGCGCGGCCACGGTGGGACCGTCACCGACCAGGGCCGTCCCGGCGCCGCCCCGTACCAGGCCGACACCGGCCCAGAGGTTGGGTGCGATCTCCAGGTTGTCGCGACGGCCCTTGTGCAGGGCGGCCATGCGCTGCTGGCCGACCGAGTCGAAGCGGGCGAAGGCCGCCTGGGCCTTTTCGATGGTGGCATCGTCCAGGTTAGCGATCAGCCGGTCGGCGGCCTTCCAGGCCTCTTCATTGGTCTCGCGGACGATCACGTGCAGGCGGATGCCGAAGCGCACCGTGCGGCCCTGGGCGGCCGCCTTGGCCTTGACCGCCTCGATCTTCTCGCGCACCGCGTCCAGGGGTTCGCCCCAGGTCAGGTACAGCTCCACCTGCTCGGCGGCCAAGTCCTGGGCGGCATCGGAGGAGCCGCCGAAATACAGCGGTGGGCGCGGTTGCTGCAGCGGCGGATAGAGCAGCTTGGCGCCCTTCACCTGGATGTGCTTGCCTTCATAGTCCACCGTCTCGCCTTCCAGCACGCGACGCCAGATGCGGGTGAACTCCACCGAGGCTTCGTATCTTTCGCTGTGGGACAGGTGCAGGCCGTCACCGGCCAGTTCGTCCGGATCGCCGCCGGTGACCAGGTTGAACAGCGCCCGGCCGCCGGACAGGCGATCCAGGGTGGCCGCCTGCCGCGCCGCCACCGTGGGCGAGATGATCCCGGGGCGCAGGGCCACCAGGAACTTGAGTTTCTGAGTGACCGGAATCAGCGAAGCGGCCACCAGCCAGGAATCCTCGCAACTGCGTCCGGTGGGGATCAGCACCCCGCCGAAGCCCAGGCGATCGGCGGCCTGGGCGACCTGGGTCAGGTAGCCGTGGTCGACCGCGCGGGCGCCTTCGGCGGTACCCAGGTAGTGGCCATCGCCGTGGGTCGGCAGAAACCAGAAGATATCGAGACTCATGGGGCGTTCTCCAGCAGGCGAAATCAGGGTTGGGCGGCGGCGGTCTGCAGACTGGCGGGCGGGGTCCACACCACGTCGCGGATGACCAGCGGCTTGGGAATCAACTTGAGGGCGGTGAAGGCATCGGCGATCTTCTGCTGTTGCGCGGCGACCTCGGGACTGATGAACCGGGCGCCATAGCCCTGCCGCTTGACCACCCGCTCGGCGGTGTCCAGCGGCAGGTTCAGCAGCGGCGCCACCTGGGCGGCGACTTGGTCGGGGTGGGCCTTGGCCCACTCGCCCACCGAGCGCACCTCGTCGACGATGGCGCCGACCTGTTCGGGATGGGCCTTGGCGAAGCTGCGGGTGGCCAGATAGAACTGGTGGTTGTCGGCAAGGCCGGTGGCATCGGTCAGGGTACGTGCCTGCAACTGGGTCTCGGCGGCGGCCTGGTAGGGATCCCAGATCACCCAGGCATCCACCGCGCCGCGCTCGAAGGCGGCCCGGGCATCGGCGGGCGGCAGGTACACCGGCTGGATGTCCTGGTAGGGGATGCCGGCCTTGGCCAGTGCCTGCACCAGCAGATAGTGGACGTTGGAACCCTTGTTCAGGGCGATCTTCTTGCCCTTGAGATCGGCCAGCGACTGGATGGCCGAATCCTTGGGCACCAGGATGGCTTCGCTGGTGGGCGCCGGCGGTTCGTGGGCCACATAGACCAGATCGGCGCCGGCGGCCTGGGCGAACACCGGCGGGGTCTCTCCGGTCACGCCGAAATCGATGCTGCCGACGTTGAGGCCTTCCAGCAGCTGCGGGCCGCCGGGGAATTCGGTCCACTGCACCTTGACGCCGTCCTTGGCCAGACGCTGCTCCAGGGTGCCGCGGGCCTTGAGGGTGATCAGGGTGCCGTACTTCTGGTAGCCGATGCGCACCGTCTCTTCCGCCTGCGCCAAGCCGGCGGCCAGGGTCAGCAGGGAAACGGCGAGCAGCGAACGGGTGAAGGAGAACTGCATGACTAAGGCTCCGGGTCAGATGCCCCAGCGCGCCTGGCCGATACGATCGGCCAGCAGCTCGGGAGTCAGGGGTTGGGGACGCCGCACCAGGGCCGCGTGGAATTGTTCGAGGGATTCGTGGAGGCGCTGCTCCAGCGCCGGGGTCAGGGCGACGCCGGTCTCGGTGTAGCTGACCTGGCTGTCGTCGGCGAAGACGCCATTGAGGATTTCCTGGGCCTTGAGCGCCGAGAGCACCGGCTTCAGTGCATAGTCGATGGCCAGCAGGTGACCGCTGGAACCGGCGGTGGCCAGGGGCAGCACCACCTTGTGGGTCAGGGCCCGCTCGGGCAGCAGGTCCAGCAGGGTCTTGAGGGCGCCGGCCAGGGAGGCCTTGTACACCGGGGTGGCGATCACCAGGCCATCGGCGGCCTGCAGCTGGGCGATCAGTTCCACCACCGGCGGGCTGTCGAAGCGGGCGCCGATGAGGTCGGCGGCGGGAAAGTCCCGGATACGCCAGCGCGACAACTCCACGCCACGCGTCTGCAGCCAGTTCGCCGCCAGATCCAGCACACCGGTAGAACGCGAACGCGCTCCCGGACTGCCCGCCAAAGTCACCACCTGCATCGCCGCCTCCAGGATAAAAAGGAGCGGTGTCGCGCCGCTCGAAAAGGATTGAGCGGACCTTAGCAAGGGGCACTTATTCCCTAAAAATACCCTTTAGGCACTTGGTTATAACCAGAAAACAAAAACCCCGGCCAGGGCCGGGGTTTTCTTGTCACCAGAGGTGTCAGCGATTGGGCTGCGGGGTCAGGCGCAGATAGGGCTTCACTGCGGTGTAACCCTTGGGGAAACGCCGCTTGAGCTCTTCTTCGTCCTTGAGTGACGGCACGATGACCACGTCATCGCCATCCTTCCAGTTGCCCGGGGTCGCCACCTTGTGATTGTCGGTAAGTTGCAGGGAATCGATCACCCGCAGGATCTCGTCGAAGTTGCGTCCGGTACTGGCCGGATAGGTGATCGACAGCCGCACCTTCTTTTGCGGATCGATGATGAACAGCGAGCGCACCGTGAGGGTGTCGTTGGCATTGGGATGGATCATGTCGTAAAGGGTCGACACGCTGCGATCGGCGTCGGCCAGGATTGGAAAGCCCACGGCAGTGGCCTGGGTTTCCTCGATGTCCTTGATCCAGCCCTGGTGCGATTCCAGACCGTCCACCGAGAGGGCGATCACCTTGACGTCGCGCTTGGCGAATTCGTCCTTGAGCTTGGCGGTGAGGCCCAGTTCGGTGGTGCAGACCGGGGTGAAGTCGGCCGGGTGGGAGAAGAGCACGCCCCAGCTGTCGCCCAGCCAGTCGTGGAAGCGGATGCGACCCAGGCTGGAATCCTGTTCGAAATCGGGGGCGATATCGCCCAGACGGATGGTCATTGGCAGTTCTCCTGATGCAGGTAGGGATAGCGGCACTATGCCGCCCATCAGCATGGGCGGGAAAGATCGGATCACGCTGTGGTTATAACGCGAAAGATGGCCCATCCAGGGCCATCCATTAGCGGCTACACCCTGTGCCGCGTGATCATCCTCACAATTTCGTCGCGCTTTTTCCACCCAAGCGCAGCGGCCGCTAGGGTGCTACACCTAAGGAAGATCGACGGACCGCAATTCGGCCGAACGGGGCAACCCGCAGCGCTCGGCATGGTCTGTTGGCAAGACGAGGAGGAGATTCTCATGTTCGGCAAACGCAATGACGACCCCGGTGCCAGCACCCATTTCCGTAGCGAGCGCGTCAGCGTGGTCAACGGCCAATTCTTCTTCACCACCCGCGAGGGCACCCTGGAAGGCCCCTTCTTCAGCCGCGAAGAAGCCCTCAACCAGATCGATCGCTATGTCGAGCGGCTGCAGACCGCCCAGGGCCTGATGCGCCAATCCGTCAGCAACGTCTGACCGCCTGCCCTCGATCCTTTAGACTGCGCGCCCTGAACTCCAGGCCGCGCCGCTCATGACCGATTTCCAGCACGCCCAGCTCGACTGGGACGCCTCCGGGCAACCCCTCTCCCGCGCCTATGGCGATGTCTACTTTTCCCGTGCCAGCGGCCTGGAAGAAACGCGCTACGTCTTCCTGCAGCAGAATCGCCTGGGCGAGCGCTTCGCCGCGTTGACGGCAGGAGAGGTCTTCACCATCGGCGAAACGGGCTTTGGCACCGGCCTCAACTTCCTCTGCGCCTGGCAACTGTTCGAGGCCGTGGCGCCCAAGGATGCGCGCCTGCATTTCGTCAGCGTCGAGCGCTTTCCGCTGACCGCCGCCGATCTCGCCCAGGCACTGAACCTCTGGCCGGAACTGGCCGCCTACAGCGCGGCGCTGCAGCGGCAGTACCAGGCTATCCATCCGGGCTTCCAGCGGCTGGTCCTGGGAGACGGGCGCATCACCCTCACCCTGCTGATCGGCGATGTGCTGGAGCGCCTGCCCGAGCTGGATGCCCGTTGCGACGCCTGGTTCCTAGATGGCTTCGCCCCGGCCAAGAATCCCGAGATGTGGACGCCCGCGCTGTTCGCCGAGCTGGCACGGCTGTCCCATGCCGGTACCACCCTGGCCACCTTCACCTGCGCCGGCTTCGTCCGTCGCGGGCTGAACGAGGCCGGCTTCGCCATGGCCAAGGTGCCTGGTTTCGGTCACAAGCGGGAGATGCTGGCCGGCGTGCTGGAACGTCCCAATACCCTATCCCAGGTGCCCTGGTATGCCCGGCCACCGCGCCCCCAGGGACCGCGCACGGCACTGGTCATAGGCGCTGGTCTCGCCGGATGCGCCACCGCCGCCAGTCTTGCCCGCCGCGGCTGGCAGGTCAGGGTCGTCGAACGCCATGGCGCCCCAGCCCAGGAAGCCTCGGGCAATCCCCAGGGCGTGCTCTACCTCAAGCTGTCCGCTCACGATACCCCGCTGAGCCGACTGATCCTCGACGGCTTCGGCCTGACCCTGCGCGAGCTCCAGGCCCTGCCTCCGGGCGCTGCCTGGTCCCCCTGCGGGGTGCTGCAACTGGCGCTGACGGCCAAGGATGCCCAACGCCAGGCGCAACTGGCGGCGCACTTCCCCACCGATCTACTGCAGCCGCTGGATAGGGAAGCCGCCAGTAACAGGGCGGGAATCGATCTGACGGCGGGCGGCCTGTTCTTTCCGGAAGGGGGCTGGGTGCATCCGCCCGCTCTGTGCCAGCACTGGCTGGCCCATCCAAATATCGAGCTGGTCACCCATACCGAGGTGACTGCGCTGCGGCAAACCAAGCACGGCTGGCAGGTCAGCACCCGAGGGGCAACGCTGGAAGCGACGGTGGTCGTGGTGGCCAGCGCCGCCCAGGCCAGGACGCTGCTGCCTGACCTGCCGCTCAAGGCCATTCGTGGACAATTGTCCACGCTGCCGGAAACGCCAGCCAGCCAGCCACTGGCAACCGTGGTCTGCGGCGAAGGCTATCTCGCGCCGGCGCGTGACGGTCAGCATTGCCTGGGCGCCAGCTTCGTCTTCGACCGGGACGATACCGAGCCCAGTCAGGCGGAACACCAGAGCAATCTGCAGCTGCTCGCCGAGCTGTCACCCGAGCTGGCCGCCGGCTATCAGGCCGAGGCCCTGGACGGCCGGGTGGCCTTTCGCTGCACCTCGCCTGACTACCTGCCCCTGGTCGGCCCGGTCGTGGATCAGGACCGTTTCGCCCAGCATTACCAGGCGCTGACCTATGACGCCCGCCAGGTGCCCGAGCAGGCAGCACCTTGGCGTACCGGGCTCTATGTGAATCTGGCCCACGGCTCACGCGGGCTGGTCACCACCCCATTGGCCGCCGAACTGCTGGCGGCCTGGCTGGAAGACGAACCCCTGCCAGTGGCACGACGGGTGGCCGACGCCTGCCATCCCAGTCGCTTTCCCCTGCGCCGGCTGATTCGCGGCGGCTAGATGATCGCCAGCGGACTCTTGGCTTGGGGCGGTGGGAAGGCGCCATCGAGCAGGGCGAAGTCTTCATCGCCCAGACGCAGATCCAGGGCCCGCGCATTCTCTTCCAGATGTCCGGCGTCGCCGGCCTTGGGAATGGCGATCACGCCCGGCTGACGCAGTACCCAGGCCAGGGCGATTTGCGCCGGGGTGGCCTGATGCCGTTCGGCCAGGGTAGCCAGGGTAGGGTGTCGCAGCAGATCGCCACCCTGCCCCAGCGGACAATAGGCCATCAGCGGCATCTGCTGACGCTGGCACCAGGGCAGCAGGTCGTGCTCGATGCCGCGCTGCTCCAGGTTGTAGAGCACCTGATTGGCGCTGCAGCGGTCGTCGTTCAGCTCCAGCATGTCGCTGGTGTCGAGGTTGGACACGCCCCAGTGACGGATCTTGCCTTCGTCGCGCAGCTTCTCCAGCGCCATGACCGTCTCGATCAGCGGCACCTGGCCGCGCCAGTGCAGCAGATAGAGGTCGATGACCTCGGTGCCCAGGCGCTTCAGGCTACGTTCGCAGGCCAGGGGTACGCCCGCTTCGGTGGCGTTCTTCGGATAGAACTTGCTCACCAGGAAGACCTCGTCACGCCGTCCGGCGATAGCCTCACCTACCAGCTCCTCGGCGCGGCCTTCGCCATACATCTCGGCGGTGTCGATCAGGGTGAGTCCCAGGTCCAGCCCCTGGCGCAGGGCACTGACCTCCTGGCGGTGCAGGTCGGCGTTTTCGCCCATGCGCCAGGTACCCTGTCCCAGCGCCGGAACGGTAGTGCCATCGGGCAAGCGAACGGTTTGAGCGGTATTCATGGACGCATCCTTCTCATGGGGTGTTGCCGTTAGAACGCCAGCGCGACGCCGATTCTCCCGGTCATCCGCCAAACGGCAGCCAACGCCTTCCCACAGGCCCTGTGACCTGACGTCGCACTGGTAAAGTACGCCTATAAGGATTCCAAGAATAACCACCAGGACCTGCCATGAAACCGTCGATCCTGGGCCTCTGCGCCCTGCTCTCCGCTGCCCTGCCCATGACGTCCAGCTACGCTGACGTCATTACTCTGAGGTTTTCCCATGTGGTGGCACCGGAGACCCCCAAGGGCAAGGGGGCTCAGCTGTTCCAACAACTGGTGGCGCAACGCCTCGCCGGTCAGGTCCAGCTGGAGGTGATGCCCAGCGGCACGGCCTTCGACGACGCCAGCGAACTGCAAGCCCTGCAGGACGGCAAGGTCGATATCCTGGCACCGGCGATCAGCAAGCTCACCGACCTCAGCCCCAAGCTCAAGCTGTTCGACCTGCCCTTCCTCTTCGAGAGTCGCGCGGCCCTCGATCACTTCCAGGCCCGCCCCAGTGGTCGCCAGCTGCTGCAGAGCCTGGAACCGGCCGGCATCATCGGCCTGGCCTACTGGCCCAACGGTCTCAAGCAACTGTCGGCGCGCAAGCCCTTGCGCGAACCCATCGATGCCAAGGGGCTGGTGTTCCGCATCCAGAATTCCGAGGTCTTGCAACGCCAGTTCGAGGCCCTCGGCGCCACGGCGGTCAAGCTGCCCTTCAACCAGACCCTGCAGGCGCTCACCAGCGGCACCGTCAATGCCACCGAGAACACCTGGTCCAACTACTGGAGCCAGCGCCTCGACCAGCAGCAACGCTATTTCACCGAAAGCAATCACGGCGCCCTGGACTACCTGCTGATCGTCAAGGCCGACCGTTGGCGTACCCTACCCTTCGCCGTGCGCAGCACCCTGGAGGAGATCATCGACCAGGTGACCTTCGAGGTGAAGAAGCAATCCGAGGCGGAAAACCAGCGTGATCGCGCGCGTATCGCCGCCGCGGGCGGTAGCGAGATCATCACCCTCACCCCCGAGCAACGGACGCACTGGCGTGAGGCCATGCGTCCGGTGTGGCAGCGCTACGAAGGCGAACTCGGCGCCTCCCTGCTCAAGGCCGCCGAGAACTCGAACTAGAACCGTTGCTGCGGCGGCTCGGCCCAGCGGCGCAGGGGCAGGCTACCCGGCTCACGGCACTGCAGATCGCGAAAGGGGCCGGCGACTCGGACCCAGCCCGGCCCTGGCGGCGTCTGGGTACAGAATTCCTGACCGTCCGCGTTGCTCCGCCAGCGCCAATAGGCCGCTGGCTCGGCGAAGGCCTCGGTGCCCAGCAGACCCAGCACAATGATCGCCAGACGCCTGCCAGCGGCCCGTCGGAACCTCTCGTGCGATAACCGTGTCGATTTCAGGGTAAGCCTCCCGAATTCGCACAGGATCTCTGCCATGTCGCTGTCCCTCTTGCGTAGCAAACCTACCCTCCTCGCCCTGGCTCTGGTGGGTGCCGGCCTTGCCCTGACCGGCTGTGCCCGCGATCCGGAAAAACGTTCACTGGGCGCCGAGGCCGTCAGCAATGCCAAGAGCATGGCGCGCACCGATGCCGACATGCAGAAGGTGCTGAACAAGTACGCCAGCTTCGATCCCAAGGCTGTGGAGAAACTCACTGCCCAGGAGGCACGCAAACAGCCTACCATCGCCGATGCGGTCAAGGGTGTCCTGCAGGACCAAGGTCGTCCCACCCAACCCGAGGCGCTGGTGCCTGGCGTGACCAGCGTCGACCGCGCCGTGGACGGTGCTGCCGGGGTCCTGCCGGCGCGCATCTATACCCCCGAGGGCCAGGGTCCTTTCCCAGTCATCCTCTACTTCCACGGCGGCGGCTGGGTGTTCGCCGATCGCAACGTCTACGACGGTGGTGCCCGGGGCCTGGCCAAGCAGGCCAATGCCATCGTGGTCTCGGTGGATTATCGTCAAGCGCCAGAATACAAATTTCCAGCGGCCCACGACGACGCCCTGGCCGCCTACCGTTGGGTGACCACCCATGCCGGCTCGCTCAATGGCGATCCCCAGCGTCTGGCCCTGGCCGGTGAAAGCGCGGGTGGCAACCTGGCGGTAGCGACCGCGGTCGCCGCGCACAAGGCCGGTCTCACCGCACCCAAGCACGTACTGTCGGTCTATCCGGTGGCCCAGACCAACACCCACACCCCATCCTATGAGCAGTACGACGACGCCAAGCCGCTCAATCGACCCATGATGCTGTGGTTCGTCGAGCAGGTGACCCGTTCGCCCGCGGACCTCAAGGATCCACGCCTGGATCTGACCAAGGCCGATCTAGCCGGCCTGCCGCCGGTGACCATCGTCAATGCCGAGATCGATCCCCTGCGTGACGACGGTGGCTTCCTGGAGACCGCCCTGCGCCAGGCTGGCGTCCAGGTGGAGCGCAAGGTCTATCCAGGCGTCACCCATGAGTTCTTCGGCACCGCTGCCGTGGTGCAAAAAGCCAAGGACGCCCAGGCCTATGCCGGCAGCCGCCTCAAGGCCGACCTGGGCAAATAATCGCAGCTCGCTCGTCCTGACCACCGCCGGCCCCGTGCCGGCGGTGTGCATTCAGTCAGGAAATAATAGCGGCCCTGCTTCGCGCATGAAGATCTCACAGGTCTTGGGCCCTACCCCCTTCAGCCGCTGCAGACGTGACTCGAAATCCACACGGTCCGTACTGGCGTCACGCAATCTCACGAAGCTGCCGCCATACTCCTCCTGCAGTTGGTGACAGACGTCCAGCAGGCGCGTCGCCGTGCTCTCGTCATAACGCCGGTAATGCCCTTCGCCGAGATAGCCGACCAGTTGCCGCCAGCTGAGATCGAGCAGCTTGCGCGGCGTGTCGCGACCGTACTGGCGATAGAGCACCGTCCAGGCCTGGGCGGCGATGCCTTGGGAGATGCGCTTGCCGAACAGGTAGCTCGCCAGGAACCAGCCAAATAGCGCCGGTTCGTCGTCCACCGCCAGCGTCAGGCCGAGATCGGCCGCTGAAGTCGTCTTGCTCAAGCCGTATCCCTCGCGTAGGCGTCTTGCCTAGGGAGGATCTCGCACGGCTGAGGTTCGAAAACAGCGACAGCCGGCAGGCTACTGGCGAATCACCTGGCCGCGTTGCGGCGCGAGGCGCGCCAGCAGGGCATTCTGTGTCCGCTCCGGGATGCCCTCACGCTGCATGGCCAGTTGCAGGTCTTCTACCAGCGCATTGAAGTCGGCGGGTTGCAGGTTCAGACCGCGATGACTTTCGGCCATGCTTGCCCCTTCATAGCGACAGGGACCGCCCGCATCAGCGCAGAATTTCTGGATGAGCAGACTGCGCAGGCGCGCGATATCGACATTGGCGAAGTAGTGCCGGATCCGCCCGTCACGCGCTACATTGAGCAGCATGCCCTCGACGATCCGGGTGATGCCGGGCTGGCCACCCAGCTCCTGATAGAGCCGATCACTCGCCGGCGGCTGGGCCGTGCACCCCAGCATCAGCAGCAGCGCAACCAGTACCAGCGTTTTCCCCTGCATCAGTAGCTCCCCTGCAACGACAGGTATAGACCCTGCTGATCGTCCAGGGTGGCGATCTCGCCCAGCCAGGCATAGGCCAGCACCAGCGACAGGTGTTTGTTGGGGAAATAGCCGACGAAGGTATCCACCCAGTCACTCTCCCGGGTGAAGGACAGATTCTGCGGCTTCTCGCGATACTCCATGCCCACCGCCCAGCGAGGATTGAAGAACACCGCGGCCGAGCCCTCCTTGAGCCATTGACGGCTGTCGTTGCGATCGCCGCCGAAGCCCAGCAGCCCCATCTCGTTGGCGCGGCTGTACCTGAGACCGACGTTGATCAGGAGGTTGTAGCCGAAGGCGCCACCCAGCAACAGCCGACTGGCGCCCAGGTAGCCCTCGACATCGCTGTCGCGCCGCGCGCCCACGGCAGCAGGAATGCCGAAATCCCGTTGATGCTTGTACTGCACGCCCAGGGCGATCTGCGGTAGCCGGTCGTAGATCAGGTCACCCGCCAGGCGCACCTTGGCGCCGACGATGTCCTGGCTGAGGCTGTCTTCGGTAAGATTCAGCCGTCGGCGCAGGGTCGGCATATCCAGCCGCTGCCGCGCATAGGAAACCTCCAATCGATTGTCGTAGGCAACCGCCAGGCCGGCCGCATCGAGCCGGTAGTCACCCGTCCACACCCGGCTGGCGAAGGCGGTCGCGCCGGGCTGGCCGCTTTCGCCATAGCCACCGATCACCGCCCAGGGCGTGATGCCACCGCCCGCGGCGCCTTCCAGACTGCTGGCTCCCCCAGTAGCCAACAGCTTGCCGCCATCTGCCTGGACGCCGGTCGCCAGCAGCAGCCCGGCCAGTAGCCAGCCGCGGCTCATGACAGCGCTTCCAGCACCGGCATGCTCTGCCGTTCCATCCAGGCTTCGAATTCAGCGGCCGGCACGGGACGGCTGATGTAGTACCCCTGGATCACATCGCACCCCCAACTGCGCAGCAGGGCCAGCGCCCGGGCCTCCTCGACGCCCTCGGCGACCACCTCCAGGCCCAGGTTGTGGCCCATCTCGATGGTCGAACGCACGATGACGGCGTCATCGTTGCCCGGCGCCAGCTCCTTCACGAAGGACTGGTCGATCTTCAATTCGTCCACCGGCAGCCGCTTGAGGTGCGCCAGCGACGCCTGGCCGGTGCCGTAGTCGTCCACCGATAGCCGGATGCCGAGGATGGACAGCCGCGTCAGCAGCGCGATGGCGGCTTCGGGATCGGCCATGATGGCGCTCTCGGTGATCTCGAAGGTGAGCTGCCGCGCCGAGACGCCGGCGTCATCGAGCCAACCCATCACCCGCTCGGGCAGCTGGGTATCGGCAAGATCCACCGCCGAGACGTTCAGCGACACCTTTACCTCGCGGCCCTGGGTCTGCCAGAGCGCCAGCTGCCGGATCGTCGCCTGGATCACCCAACGGGTGAGTCCGGCCATGCTGCCGCTGCGTTCGGCCAGAGGAATGAATTCGCCCGGCGAGACCATGCCCAGCTCGGCATGGCGCCAGCGCAGCAAGACTTCGGCCTGGTGCGGTCCGCTGCCCTGCAGGGCCACCTTGGGTTGGAACACCAGCATCAATTCACCCCGCTCGCCCGCCAGCGGCAGATCCTGGACCAGTTGCAGACGCCGCTGCTGGGCCGCATCGCGCCCTTCATCATAGACACGCAGGCGATCCGGCAACTGCCCGGCGTCGAGCATGGCACTGCGCGCCCGCTCGATCAGCTGGTTAGGGTCGTCGCCGTGGCGCGGATACTCGACGACGCCGATCCGGCAACTGAGGCGGAACAACTGCCCTTCCCACTCGATCGGCTCGGCCAGCGACAGGCGCAGCTGCTCGGCGAGTCCCACCGCGCCCTCCAGGCCCATGCGACAGGCCTGGACGAGAAATTCGTCACCTACCGGGCGCGAGACGCAGCCCCGGCCGGCCAGCAGCACCTGGGCGCGCTCGGCCACCATCCTAAGGATGCGATCGCCCCCGGCGACCCCGGCGCTCTCATTGATCGCCTGGAAACCATCCAGCCCCAGGTACAGCAGCGACACCTGGGACTGGGTGGCGATAAAGACCCGCAGCCGCTCCTCGGCCAGCAAGCGATTGGGCAGACCGGTCAGGGCATCGTGCAGGGCATTGTGATTGAGGCGCTGCTCACGCTCGGCGATTCCCTGGCGCATCTCCTCGAGCACCTGCGCCAGCCGACCGAATTCGTCCTGCCGCGGCACCTCCACCTTGACCGCGTAATCGCCCTGGCCGATCCGCCAGGACATGACCGACAGCTGCCGCAGCGGCTGGGCCAGGTTGCGCGCCAGCCATAACGCCCCCAGCAGCGCCGCCAGCAGCGCCCCTCCGGCGATCAGCGCCAGCTGCCTGAGCAAGGGCTCGAACTCCGCCAGGGCGACGTCGAGCGCGCGCAGCAGATAGACGTACACCGGATGGTCCTGGGTCCCCAGGGTCAATCGCTTGACCTGATAGAGCCGGCCACCCAGGGTCAGCTGCCAACCGTCGCCGGTCCCTGGTGCCCGCGCGAGTTCCTGCACCAGCTGCCGCCCCTGCTCGTCCGGCAGGGTACTGGCCATGAGCGCGGCTTCGCCAAGGAAGACCACGTCCAGGTTGATCAGCGAGCGAAACTCCTGGGCCATGGCCTGATCCATGGCAAAGCTCATCACCACCTGGGCGATGGGCAAGGGCGCGCGGACCGGAACGGTGACCCGCAACTGTGGCAGGCCGGTGCCCGCCAGCACACAGCTGCCGTCATTGACCGCCCCCACCGCGCCGGGGAGGCGCTCGCCTTCGCTGTGCGCGGCCACGGTGCTGGCGATCAACCGACCGTCCATATCCAACAGATAGGTATCGCCCGCGCCGACCCGGGCGCCATGATTGGCCAGCACCGAGCGCAGCGTCGGTACATCGCCACTGGCCACGGCGTCGCGAAAGCCGAAATCGGCGGCGAGCACGCGCACGGCGTCGTTCAGCCGCCGGCAGCGGCCGTCCAGTACCTGGCGGAACACCCGCGCCCCGGTATCGAGCTGGTCATAGGACTGCCGTACGGCACTGGCCTCGGTGGCGGCCTTGACCGTCAGATAGACCAAGGTGATGACCACCAGCATCAGCAGGAAGAGACTGCCGGCGATGCGGGTCTGGAAACTATGGATGAGTTTCATCGTGCGTGGCCTTGTGGAAGGCATCCTCGAAAGCCGAGCTCGCCGGTTCCGCCGGCTGCGGCTTCGGCTGAATCGCCAGCTGGAGTTTCAGGGTCACCGGCTTGCCCGCCACGTCCAGTGCGGGCTGGGCAACTTCCTGCTTGTCGCTGAGGTCGGGATGCCAGAGCGCCAGCTGATAATGACCGTCCGGCGCCTCCAGGCGGGCGCGGCCCTGGCTGTCGGTCACGGCGGAGCGCCCGGCAGCGGTCACATAGACGTAGCCCACCATCCAGTCGTGGATGTTGCAGCCCACCACCACCACGCCCGGCTGGTCGAACACCACCGGGGTGCTGGGAATCCCGTGATAGAGCGGCAACTCGAAGCGCTTCGGGCTGGAAAAGGAATAGACCTGGTGGCGGATATCATCGGTATTGGGAAAGCTCACCGCCGTCCCGGTGGCGACTGCCAGGACATGGGGGACGAACCGCCGATTCTGCTGGTCGATGGCCGCCGGCTGCCGCTCGGGCACCAGCCCCTGGCCCGACAGCATCACCACGGCATCGGCCAGGGGAGCGCCCTGGCTGTCGACCACCTGTACCGCGACCTCAGCCGCCTGTGCCGTCCCCAGGCCCAAGGCCAGCCATCCCGCTACCACCCAATGCTTGTTCACCCGCTGCTCTCCACCGCGCGCCTTTCGGATCTCTCGCCGGCTTTGCGGCGTGACCTCAGCTTTAGCGGCAGTGCCGGGGGAATCTTTATCGTGGCAGCGACCACTCGTTGCGCCGACCGTCGCACTTCGAGCGGTACCCGGCGGTCAAGAAGGACAGATCTTTGCCTGCGTTGAAAAACCAGCGCCCTCGCCCCATGTTGGCCCTACATCCAAGCCCAAGGTACGCCAATGAGCGATCAGGATAACCAAGCGGACATTCTCAGCGAAGAAGCCGGCCAGACCGGCCTGGTGCTGCCCGGCCAGAATCTTCCCGACAAGCTCTACGTCATTCCCATCCACAACCGGCCCTTCTTCCCGGCCCAGGTCCTGCCCGTCATCGTCAATGAAGAGCCCTGGGCGGAAACCCTGGAACTGGTGGCCAAGACCGACCACCACTGCCTGGCGCTGTTCTACATGGAGCAGCAGCCCGGCGATGCCGAGGGCTTCGATCCCGACCAGCTGCCGCAGCACGGCACCCTGGTGCGCATCCACCATGCCACCCGTCAGGACGGCAAGCTGCAGTTCGTCGCCCAGGGGCTGTCCCGGGTGCGTATCCGCGGCTGGCTGCGTCGGCAGCGCCCACCCTATCTGGTGGAAGTCGAACACCTGCGCCCCAGCCCCGATCCCAGCGACGAGGTGAAGGCCTACGGCATGGCGCTGATCAACGCCATCAAGGAGCTCTTGCCGCTCAATCCGCTCTACAGCGAAGAGCTGAAAAACTATCTCAATCGCTTCAGCCCCAACGATCCCTCGCCGCTGACCGACTTCGCCGCCGCCCTCACCACGGCGCCGGGCGACGAATTGCAGCAGGTGCTCGATACCGTGCCCATGCTGCAACGCATGGAAAAGGTCCTGCCGCTGCTGCGCAAGGAGGTCGAGGTCGCGCGCCTGCAGAAGGAGCTGTCCGCCGAGGTCAATCGCAAGATCAACGAACGCCAGCGCGAATTCTTCCTCAAGGAACAGCTCAAGCTGATCCAGCAGGAGCTGGGCATCACCAAGGACGATCGCAGCAGCGATATCGAAAGCTTCCGCCAGCGCCTGGAGGGCAAGATCCTGCCCGAGGCGGCGCAGAAGCGCATCGACGACGAGCTGAACAAGCTGTCCATCCTCGAGACCGGCTCGCCGGAATACGGCGTCACCCGCAACTACCTGGACTGGGCCACCGACCTGCCCTGGGGCGTTCATGGGCAGGACAAGCTCGATCTCAAGCACGCGCGCAAGGTGCTCGACCGCCACCACGCCGGGCTCGACGACATCAAGAATCGCATCCTTGAATTTCTTGCCGTGGGCGCCTTCAAGGGCGAAGTGACCGGCTCCATCGTGCTGCTGGTGGGTCCGCCCGGGGTGGGCAAGACCAGCATCGGCAAATCCATCGCCGAATCCCTCGGCCGGCCCTTCTATCGCTTCAGCGTCGGCGGCATGAGGGACGAAGCCGAGATCAAGGGCCACCGCCGCACCTATATCGGCGCCATGCCCGGCAAGCTCGTCCAGGCGCTGCGCGACGTCAAGGTGATGAATCCGGTCATCATGCTCGACGAGATCGACAAGATGGGCCAGAGCTATCAGGGTGATCCCGCCTCGGCGCTGCTGGAGACCCTGGACCCGGAACAGAACGTCGACTTCCTCGACCACTACCTGGATCTGCGCCTGGACCTGTCCAAGGTGCTGTTCGTCTGTACCGCCAACACCCTGGACTCCATCCCCGGCCCCCTGCTGGACCGCATGGAGGTCATCCGCCTCTCCGGCTATATCGCCGAAGAGAAGCAGGCCATCGCCAAGCGCCACCTCTGGCCCAAGCAGCTGGACAAGGCCGGGGTGCCCAAGGATCGCCTGACGCTCACCGACAGCGCCCTCAAGGCCCTGGTGGAAGGCTATGCCCGCGAAGCCGGCGTGCGCCAGCTGGAGAAGCAACTGGGCAAGCTGGTGCGCAAGGCGGTGGTCAAGCTCATCGAAGAGCCCAAGCTCAAGGTCAAGATCGGTGCCTCGGATCTCGAGGACTATCTGGGCATGCCGCCCTTCCGCAAGGAGCAGGTGCTGTCCGGGGTGGGCATCATCACCGGCCTGGCCTGGACCAGCATGGGCGGCGCCACCCTGCCCATCGAGGCGACGCGCATCCATACCCTGAACCGGGGCTTCAAGCTCACTGGCAAGCTGGGTGACGTCATGAAGGAATCCGCCGAGATCGCCTACAGCTACGTCACCGCGCACCTCAAGGACTTCAAGGGCGATCCGAATTTCTTCGATCAGGCCTTCGTTCACCTGCACGTGCCCGAAGGCGCCACGCCCAAGGACGGTCCCAGCGCCGGTGTCACCATGGCCTCCGCGCTGCTGTCGCTGGCCCGCAACCAGGCGCCGAAGAAGAACGTGGCCATGACCGGCGAGCTGACCCTCACCGGTCAGGTACTGCCCATCGGCGGGGTCCGGGAAAAGGTCATCGCCGCGCGACGGCAGAAGATCAGCGAACTGATCCTGCCGGAGCCCAATCGTGGTGACTTCGAAGAGCTGCCGGCCTATCTCAAGGAAGGCCTGACCGTTCACTTCGCCAAGCGATTCGCCGACGTGGCCAAGGTGCTCTTCTAGTCTGATCGCTCGACCTCTTGGGGTATGCTCTGCGTTTTGCCGTCATACCCCGGAGGTTTTCATGTCCAACCGTCTTCTGTTCTGCGGCTGTCTGCTCATGGCCGGCTGCAGCAGTACCCAGCCGAGTGGCAACCTCATCCTAGGGGACGACAGCGACTGCACCCCGCTGGTCATGCACACCGGCCAGGAACTTACCCTGACCCTGCCCAGCGATCCCACCAGTGGCTACCGCTGGACCATCCTCCAGCGCAGCGACAACCTCAAGCAACTTGGTCCGGAAGTCTTTCGCGAAAGGCGCCAGGATCAGGGCGGCATCGGCAGCGCCGGTCAGTCCCTCTGGCGCTTCCGCGCCCAGAGCGCCGGCAGCGCCCAGCTCGAACTCCAGGCGCGCCAGCCCTGGGATGCCGAAGCCGAAGCCCAGGCCCGCTTCGACTGCCGCATCGAAATCCGCTGACGCCACGTCCTGCAACGCCTGCCGGGGGTACAATGCCCCCTTTCGATTTTCCAGGTACCGCCCATGAGCGAAGCCGACCGTCTGTTCGCGTCGCCGCAGCCTCCTGCCGACTTCACCTTCAACGAAGACGTGGTGCGCGTCTTTCCCGACATGATCAAGAGATCCGTGCCGGGCTATCCCACCATCGTCGAGAATCTCGGCGTCATCGCCGCACGGTTCGCCCAGCCCCATAGCCGTCTCTATGACCTCGGCTGTTCCCTGGGCGCCGTGACCCAGGCCCTGCGCCGCCATGTCCGCGCCGAGGGTACCCGGGTGGTGGCCATCGACAACTCCACCGCCATGGTCACCCGCTGCCGCGAATACCTCAGCGCTCAGGACTCCATGCACGAGGAGTTGCTGCCGGTAGAAGTGGTGGAAGCCGATATCCTCGACGTCCCGCTCGAATCAGCCTCGGTGATCGCCCTCAACTTCACCCTGCAATTCATCGCCCCGAAACAGCGCCTGGACTTGCTCAGTCGGCTGCGCGCCAACCTGCTACCCGGTGGCGCCCTGCTGCTGTCGGAAAAGATCCGCTTTTCAGAGTCCCAGACCCAAGAGCTGCTCAACGGCCTGCACCTGGACTTCAAGAGAGCCAACGGCTACAGCGAACTGGAAATCGCCCAGAAACGTACCGCGCTGGAAAACGTCATGCTGACCGACACCCTGGACGAACACCGGGCGCGCCTGCAGGGTGCCGGTTTCACCACCGTCGTGCCCTGGTTCCAATGCCTCAACTTCACCTCCCTGATCGCCCTGCCATGACACCACCTGCCTACCTCGCAACCCTGCAACAAACGCTGGCGGACACCTCGCTGGCCGGCTGGTACCAGGGGCTCGAAAGCGTTCTGGCCGCCAAGTACGCCCGCGGCCATGGTGACCTGCAACGCTGGCAAGCTGGCGTCGACGCCCTGCCCGAGATCGCGGTGGAAGGTATCGAGCTGCGTGAGGCCGTGCGCCTCGCCGGTTTTCCTTCCGCGGAGCAGCACCAGGCCCTGCGCGAAGCGCTGCTGCAACTGCGACCTTGGCGCAAAGGCCCCTTCCAGCTGTTCGATCTTCATCTGGACACCGAATGGCGCTCCGACTGGAAATGGGACCGGGTCGCCCCCCATCTGGATCTGCAGGGCAAGCGCGTTCTGGATGTCGGCAGCGGCAACGGCTACTACCAGTGGCGCATGCTCGGCGCGGGGGCCAGCCTGGTCCTGGGCGTCGATCCCAATTGGCTGTTCCACTGCCAGTTCCAGGCCCTGCGGCGCTATCTCCCCGACCTGCCCACCTGGCACCTGCCGCTGACCCTGGAAGAGTTGCCTGCCTTGGACGGCGGCTTCGACACCGTCTTTTCCATGGGCGTGCTCTACCATCGCCGCTCGCCCATCGATCACCTGCTGGACCTGAAGAACTGCCTCGACAGCGGCGGTGAGCTGGTCCTGGAAACCCTGGTCGTCGAAGGCGATGCCACCACCGTCCTAGTCCCCGAAGACCGTTATGCCCAGATGCGCAACGTCTGGTTCCTGCCCTCCGCCGCCGCCCTGCAACTCTGGCTGCAACGCGCCGGCTATCGTGACATCCGCCTGGTGGATTTGACCCCTACAACGGTAGACGAACAGCGCTCCACCGAGTGGATGGGCTTCCAGTCGCTACCGGACTTCCTCCACCCCGAGGACCCCAGCCGTACCGTCGAAGGGCTTCCCGCCCCCTTGCGCGCCACCCTGATCGCCCGCAAACCCTGAACGCAAAAAGCCCGGCACATGCCGGGCTTTTTCTTGCTCTGTCTTTGTAGGTTGGGCTGAGCACAGCGAAGCCCAACATCCGGAAGCCAACCTCGCCCCCTCAACGCCCCGTCGCAGCTCGCTTGATCCCTGCAGCAGACCTGATCGTTGGGCTTCGCTGGACTCAGCACCAACCTACGCCGGTCCCTTGCCGCGCTTTAAACACGACAGCCCGGCACAGCCGGGCTGTCGGTGCTCTTACAGACCTCAAGCCGCAACCTGGCGGTCAGGTAGCCCTAAAGCGCCCAGCCGCACCGCCCCCGTCCCCTCTCCCCCGGGAGAGGGCTAGGGTGAGGGCAATCCCAAGCACCCTGGCGTCCGACCAAACTTTTCCCGCCCCAAAGACAACACCCCCGCCAGAATGAACTGAGCGGGGGTGCTGGGTGTTAGGCGCTTGACGATGACCTACTCTCACATGGGGAAACCCCACACTACCATCGGCGATGCATCGTTTCACTTCTGAGTTCGGGAAGGGATCAGGTGGTTCCAATGCTCTATGTTCGTCAAGCAATTCGGTTGGCTGGCCAGGCGTTGGAGCTGCCTGGCTGGCCTAATTGGGTCGGTGATCGAAGTAGACAACTCGTCTTGGGTCTTGCGAACCCACGCGCCGGTTTTCGGCGTCGTCTTCCTCACGCTCTGACCTGCGGTCAGATTGTTTGGGTGTTATATGGTCAAGCCTCACGGGCAATTAGTATCGGTTAGCTCAACGCCTCACAGCGCTTACACACCCGACCTATCAACGTCGTAGTCTTCGACGGCCCTTCAGGAAGCTCAAGGCTCCAGTGAGATCTCATCTTGAGGCAAGTTTCCCGCTTAGATGCTTTCAGCGGTTATCTCTTCCGAACATAGCTACCCGGCAATGCCACTGGCGTGACAACCGGAACACCAGAGGTTCGTCCACTCCGGTCCTCTCGTACTAGGAGCAGCCCCTCTCAAATCTCAAACGTCCACGGCAGATAGGGACCGAACTGTCTCACGACGTTCTAAACCCAGCTCGCGTACCACTTTAAATGGCGAACAGCCATACCCTTGGGACCGGCTTCAGCCCCAGGATGTGATGAGCCGACATCGAGGTGCCAAACACCGCCGTCGATATGAACTCTTGGGCGGTATCAGCCTGTTATCCCCGGAGTACCTTTTATCCGTTGAGCGATGGCCCTTCCATACAGAACCACCGGATCACTAAGACCTACTTTCGTACCTGCTCGACGTGTCTGTCTCGCAGTCAAGCGCGCTTTTGCCTTTATACTCTACGACCGATTTCCGACCGGTCTGAGCGCACCTTCGTACTCCTCCGTTACTCTTTAGGAGGAGACCGCCCCAGTCAAACTGCCCACCATACACTGTCCTCGATCCGGATAACGGACCAGAGTTAGAACCTCAAGGTTGCCAGGGTGGTATTTCAAGGATGGCTCCACGCAGACTGGCGTCCACGCTTCAAAGCCTCCCACCTATCCTACACAAGCAAGCTCAAAGTCCAGTGCAAAGCTACAGTAAAGGTTCACGGGGTCTTTCCGTCTAGCCGCGGATACACTGCATCTTCACAGCGATTTCAATTTCACTGAGTCTCGGGTGGAGACAGCGCCGCCATCGTTACGCCATTCGTGCAGGTCGGAACTTACCCGACAAGGAATTTCGCTACCTTAGGACCGTTATAGTTACGGCCGCCGTTTACCGGGGCTTCGATCAAGAGCTTCGCTTGCGCTAACCCCATCAATTAACCTTCCGGCACCGGGCAGGCGTCACACCCTATACGTCCACTTTCGTGTTTGCAGAGTGCTGTGTTTTTAATAAACAGTCGCAGCGGCCTGGTATCTTCGACCGGCATGAGCTTACGGGGTAAACCCTTCACCCTCACCGGCGCACCTTCTCCCGAAGTTACGGTGCCATTTTGCCTAGTTCCTTCACCCGAGTTCTCTCAAGCGCCTTGGTATTCTCTACCCGACCACCTGTGTCGGTTTGGGGTACGGTTCCTAGTTACCTGAAGCTTAGAGGCTTTTCCTGGAAGCATGGCATCAACCACTTCTCCTTCTAAAAGAAGGATCGTCATCAGCTCTCGGCCTTGACCGTCCGGATTTACCTAAACAGTCAGCCTACCACCTTAAACTTGGACAACCAACGCCAAGCTGGCCTAGCCTTCTCCGTCCCCCCATCGCAGTAACTAGAAGTACGGGAATATTAACCCGTTTCCCATCGACTACGCCTTTCAGCCTCGCCTTAGGGACCGACTCACCCTGCGTCGATTAACGTTGCGCAGGAACCCTTGGTCTTTCGGCGTGCGAGTTTTTCACTCGCATTGTCGTTACTCATGTCAGCATTCGCACTTCTGATACCTCCAGCAAGCTTCTCAACTCACCTTCACAGGCTTACAGAACGCTCCTCTACCGCATCACCAGAGGTGATACCCGTAGCTTCGGTGCCTGGTTTGAGCCCCGTTACATCTTCCGCGCAGGCCGACTCGACTAGTGAGCTATTACGCTTTCTTTAAAGGGTGGCTGCTTCTAAGCCAACCTCCTAGCTGTCTAAGCCTTCCCACATCGTTTACCACTTAACCAGGACTTTGGGACCTTAGCTGACGGTCTGGGTTGTTTCCCTTTTCACGACGGACGTTAGCACCCGCCGTGTGTCTCCCATGCTCGGCACTTCTGGGTATTCGGAGTTTGCATCGGTTTGGTAAGTCGGGATGACCCCCTAGCCGAAACAGTGCTCTACCCCCCAGAGTGATACATGAGGCGCTACCTAAATAGCTTTCGAGGAGAACCAGCTATCTCCGAGCTTGATTAGCCTTTCACTCCGATCCACAAGTCATCCCCTGCCTTTTCAACGGAAGTGGGTTCGGTCCTCCAGTCAGTGTTACCTAACCTTCAACCTGCTCATGGATAGATCGCCCGGTTTCGGGTCTATTCCCAGCGACTAAACGCCCTATTAAGACTCGCTTTCGCTACGCCTCCCCTATTCGGTTAAGCTCGCCACTGAAAATAAGTCGCTGACCCATTATACAAAAGGTACGCAGTCACCCAACAAAGTGGGCTCCCACTGCTTGTACGCATACGGTTTCAGGTTCTATTTCACTCCCCTCTCCGGGGTTCTTTTCGCCTTTCCCTCACGGTACTGGTTCACTATCGGTCAGTCAGGAGTATTTAGCCTTGGAGGATGGTCCCCCCATATTCAGACAGGGTTTCTCGTGCCCCGTCCTACTCGATTTCATTGATAAGAGCGTTTCGCGTACAGGGCTATCACCCACTATGGCCGCACTTTCCAGAGCGTTCCGCTACTCTCAAATCAACTTAAGGGCTGGTCCCCGTTCGCTCGCCACTACTAAGGGAATCTCGGTTGATTTCTTTTCCTCAGGGTACTTAGATGTTTCAGTTCCCCTGGTTCGCCTCTTAACCCTATGGATTCAGGTTAAGATACCTAGCTTATGCTAGGTGGGTTCCCCCATTCAGAGATCTCCGGGTCACAGGTCATTTGCCACCTCACCGAAGCTTATCGCAGGCTATCACGTCTTTCATCGCCTCTGACTGCCAAGGCATCCACCGTATGCGCTTCTTCACTTGACCATATAACCCCAAGCAATCTCGCCGGCGTCACAAGGACGCTACCGATCTGCAGGGCGTTAAATGAGTGAAGACGACATTTCGCCGAAAACTTGCGCTTGAGTTCGCAAGATTTTACCTTGACGACACTAACTGCCAGTGAAAACAGTTAATGCAGTCTACTTCTATCACTTTCCCAATTTTTTAAAGAACAGTTCTGATCAAAGACCAGAAGTCAGCATTTGCATCCTTCTCATTACCTGACGGTAGGGAGAAGTCAAAGACTCACTTCTGAGCTTTCAAGCAATCGCGTTAGCGGTAGGTGGAGATGGTGGAGCCAAGGAGGATCGAACTCCTGACCTCCTGCGTGCAAGGCAGGCGCTCTCCCAGCTGAGCTATGGCCCCATCGATTGGTGGGTCTGGGCAGATTCGAACTGCCGACCTCACCCTTATCAGGGGTGCGCTCTAACCAACTGAGCTACAGACCCAATCGTCTTACCTTGAG
>NZ_CP145723.1:3892500-5060308 GCF_036884265.1 Pseudomonas benzopyrenica
TCATGACTATCTCCTGCGGGTCGCCAAGCACCTTAGCACTGCGCAGCCTGCCGTGCGCTGTTTCGCAGCAGGACCGCTTCAGGCGCCGCTTCAGGGCACGAAAACTGAGCAAGTGGTCAGGTTTGGTGCCGCGCCAGGCATCTGAAATTTTCCAGAATCCTTATACAAGGCGTTGAAAAATAACTATTTTCGCCCGCCCACCGGAGCTTGGCGTCGATCTTGCTGAGCACGGCGAACGCTGTACATAACGAGAAAGCACTTCCAGGAGCCTACATGCGCAAGATCCTAACCACCGCGCTGCTGACCACCAGCCTGCTCGCAGCCGGTGTCGCCAACGCCGCAGACAGTCCACTGCTGTGGCATGGTGAAAGCCTCACCTATCTATATGGCAAGGATTTCCGGGTCGATCCCCGTATCCAGCAGACCGTCACCTTCGAGCATGCCAGCAGTTGGATCTGGGGCGATCTCTTCCTCTTCGTCGACAGCATCTGGTTCAACGGCGCGACCAATGCCAGCGACGGCCATCAAGGCTTCTATGGCGAACTCAGTCCACGACTGTCCTTTGGCAAGCTGTCCGGCCGGGATCTTTCCTTTGGCCCGGTCACCGATGTGCTGCTCGCCACCACACTGGAATACGACCAGAACGATGGCGAGGGCGCCGGCCGTGATCAGCGCAACTACCTGGTCGGTCCGGGTTTCGACCTCAAGGTGCCGGGCTTCGACTACTTCCAGCTGAATCTCTATTACCGCAAGCCGGATGGCGGCAGTGCGCCTTCGGGTGCCTGGCAGCTCACGCCGGTATGGGCCTACACCCTGCCCCTGGGCAATTCGGATCTGCTCATCGATGGCTACATGGACTGGGTGATGAACAACAAGGGTAGCTACCACGCCAACCTGCACTTCAATCCACAGGTCAAGTACGACCTGGGCAAGGCCATGGGGTACGAAGCCAAGCACCTTTATGTGGGTACCGAGTATGACTACTGGTCGGACAAGTACGGCATCAAGGACAGCGAGGGATTCCGTACCGACCAGAGCGTTTTCAGCTTCCTGGTGAAGTATCAGTTCTAGTCCGGCCAGACCCACTTGCGGCGCTGCGGTCGCTTTCCAGGCCAGCAGCGCCGCCGCGAGGTAATCACCATGACCAGTCCCGTCCGCGATGATCTGCTCTATGGCCTGGACGAACGTCCGGCCCCGTTCGCTGCCTTTTGCGCTGCCCTGCAGCACGTCCTGGCGAGCTTCGTGGGGATCGTTACTCCACCGCTGATCATTGCCGGGGCTCTGGGTCTGCACGAGCACCTGCCCTACCTGATCAGCATGGGGCTGATGGTATCGGGCGTCGGCACCTTTCTGCAGGCCCGCGGTGCCGGTGGGCTGGGGGCGGGCATGATCTGCCTGCAGGGCACCAGTTTCTCCTTTCTGTCCGCGGTGCTGGCAGCTGGGATGCTGGTCAAGCAGCGCGGCGGGACACCGGAGGACATCCTGGCGATGATCTTTGGCGTCTGCTTCTTTGGCGCCTTCGTGCAGATCGGCCTGAGTCGCTGCCTGGGCCTGTTGCGCCGGGTGATCACGCCACTGGTGACCGGCATCGTCATCACCCTCATCGGCATCAGCCTGATCAGGGTGGGCGTCACCGATCTCGGCGGGGGCGCCAAGGCCACCAACTTCGGCGCGCCGATCAACCTGGCCCTCGGCGGCCTGGTCCTGGTGGTCATCATCGGCCTGAACCTGTCGCGGCGACCCTGGTTGCGGCTGTCGGCGGTGATGATCGGCCTGCTGGTGGGCTCCCTCGCCGCCTGGACCTGCGGCCTGTTGAAACCTCAGCCGCTGCCGGACCTGCCTCTGGTCAGCGTCCCCCTCCCCTTCCATTTCGGCTTCGCCTTCGACTGGTCGGCTTTCCTACCGGTCGCGCTCATCTATCTGATCAGCACCCTGGAAACCACCGGCGACCTGACCGCCAACTGCCTGATCTCGCGGCAGCCCATCGAAGGCCCCGGCTATCTGCGACGGTTGCGGGGCGGGGTCCTGGGTGATGGCGTCGCCTGCCTGCTCGCCGCCACCTTCAATACCTTTCCCAGCACCACCTTCGCGCAGAACAACGGGGTGATCCAGCTGACCGGCGTGGCCAGCCGCCATGTCGGCTACTGGATAGGCGCCATCCTGCTGGCGCTGGGCCTGTTCCCCGTGCTGGGCGCCATCCTGCAGCAGATTCCCAAGCCGGTGCTGGGCGGTGCGACCCTGGTGCTGTTCGGCAGTGTCGCCGCGGCTGGGATACGGCTGCTGGCGCACTGCACCCTGGATCGCCGCAGCCTGCTGATCATCGCCACCTCCCTTGGCGTGGGTCTCGGTATCGCCAGCCAGCCGACGCTGCTGGATCAACTGCCGCCACTGGTGAAGAATCTCTTCGACACCGCGATCACCAGCGGCGGCATCACCGCCATCCTGCTCAACCTGTTGCTGCCCGAGGAGCGCCGCGCCGCGGTGACGGAATGCAGCTCGCCAGCGCCACACCGGTAAAAGAGCCCTTGTGCCCAGGGCGGCGGGTACGCTATTGATGCCTGCCGCGCCTTTGGATCCTGCAGTTGTCATGACCCCTCTCGTACCCGCCCATCACGCCGGCCAGGACAAGCCGGCCGGACGCATCCGGCAGAAGAATGAGGAGTCGATCCTGAGCGCGGCGGAGGAGGAGTTCGCCCGCCATGGCTTCAAGGGCACCAGCATGAACACCATCGCGCAACGCGTCGGGCTGCCCAAGGCCAATCTCCATTACTACTTCAACAACAAGCTCGGCCTCTATATGGCGGTGCTGGGCAACATCCTCGAACTCTGGGACAGCACCTTCAACCACCTGACCGTGGAAGACGACCCCGCCGAGGCCCTGAGCCGCTATATCCGCGCCAAGCTGGAGTTTTCGCGCCGTCAACCGCTGGCCTCGCGGATCTTCGCCATGGAGATCATCGGCGGCGGTCACTGCCTGTACGAGTATTTCGATCAGGACTACCAGACCTGGTTTCGCAGCCGGGCGGCGGTGTTCGAAGCCTGGATCGCGGCCGGCAAGCTGGATCCGGTGGATCCGGTCCATCTGATCTTCCTGCTGTGGAGCAGCACCCAGCACTATGCCGATTTCGCCAGCCAGATCTGCCAGGTGACCGGTCGCACCCGTCTGACTCGGCAGGATTTCGACGAGGCGGCGCGGACCCTGACCCATGTCATCCTCAAGGGACTGGGTCTCCAGGCACCATGACCTCTATCCTGATCCAGGATGCCGCCTTCGAAGAAGAGGTGCGCAAGAGTCGTTTCCTCGCCCTCGCCGCACCCGTCACCACGGTGGAGGCGGCCATGGCTTTCATCGAGCGCGTGAGCGTGCCGACCGCGACCCACAATTGCTGGGCCTGGAAGCTCGGCAATCAGTACCGCTTCAATGACGACGGCGAGCCCGGCGGCACGGCGGGCCGGCCCATCCTGGCCGCCATCGAGGGGCAGGATTGCGACCAGGTGGTAGTGGTGGTCATCCGCTGGTACGGCGGCATCAAGCTGGGTACCGGTGGCCTGGTACGCGCTTATGGCGGTTGCGCCGCCCGTTGCCTGCAGCAGGCGGCCAAGCAGCCGCTGGTGGTGCGGCAGGATTATGGCTTCGCCTGTACCTATGCGGAATGGCCGCTGATCAAGGCCCGCTTGGCAGGCCTGGCGGTGCTGGTGCTCGAAGAGGATTACCAGGCGCTGGAAATCGCCCTGCGGATTGCCGTGGAGCCGCAACGGCGCGACGAGGCGGCGACTCTGCTGAGCAACCTGAGCAGCGGCCGTATCGTCCTGCGCGCACTTTAGCGGCACGACCTTTGCTGTCCGGTGGTGCACGCCCTTCCGATTCGCACCGCCCTGGCGCATCCCTGCGCTAATCCGCCGTTGCGCTCTGTCTGGCGGCAAGACTGAACCTGCCGAGAGCTGCCAGGCGCCCCAAAAACGCGCATCAGGCATCCGCCAGGCATGTTTTTGGTGCAACCCTTTGCGACGACTGCCCTGATGAACGAATTGCCTTCTGCCGTGGCGACCCTGGTCCACAGTGCCAATACCCTGTTCTTGCTGCTGGGCGCCGTGATGGTGCTGGCCATGCACGCCGGTTTCGCCTTTCTCGAAGCCGGCACCGTGCGGCACAAGAACCAGGTGAACGCCCTGTCCAAGATCCTCGCCGACTTCGCCATTTCCACCCTGGTGTACTTCTTCGTCGGCTACTGGATCGCCTATGGCGTGACTTTTTTCGCCCCCGCCCAGGTGCTGACCGCCGACAGCGGCTACGGACTGGTGAAGTTCTTTTTCCTGGCGACCTTCGCCGCGGCCATTCCGGCGATCATTTCGGGCGGCATCGCCGAACGGGCGCGCTTCGTGCCACA
The DNA here is from genome assembly GCF_036884265.1 of Pseudomonas benzopyrenica. Taxonomy (NCBI): domain Bacteria; kingdom Pseudomonadati; phylum Pseudomonadota; class Gammaproteobacteria; order Pseudomonadales; family Pseudomonadaceae; genus Pseudomonas; species Pseudomonas benzopyrenica. The sequence continues at coordinate 3,896,889 of NZ_CP145723.1, forward strand.
GCTCTGCGCCACCGCGCTGATCGTGGCCTTCGTCTATCCGTTTTTCGAAGGCCTGATGTGGAACAACAATCTCGGCCTGCAGGATAGGTTCGAAGCGCTGTTCGGTGCGCGCTTCCATGATTTCGCCGGCTCCGTGGTGGTGCACGCCATGGGCGGCTGGCTGGCGCTGGCCGCGGTGATGCTGCTGGGTCCCCGTCAGGGTCGCTATCGCGAAGGTCGGCTGGTGGCCTTTCCGCCGTCGAACATTCCCTTCCTGGCGCTGGGCTCCTGGATCCTGATCGTCGGCTGGTTCGGCTTCAATGTGATGAGCGCCCAGAACCTGGCCGGCGTCAGTGGCCTGGTGGCCCTGAATTCGCTGATGGCCATGGTCGGCGGGACGGCTGCTGCCCTGCTCCTGGGACGCAACGATCCCGGCTTCCTGCACAACGGCCCCCTGGCGGGCCTGGTCGCCATCTGCGCGGGCTCTGATCTGATGCATCCCATCGCGGCGCTGGGGACCGGCCTGGTGGCGGGGGCCCTGTTCGTCTGGGCCTTCACCGCGGTGCAGACACGCTGGAAGCTGGACGATGTCCTGGGGGTCTGGCCGCTGCACGGCCTCTGCGGCGCCTGGGGCGGCATCGCCTGCGGCCTGTTCGGCCAGACCGCGCTCGGCGGTCTGGGTGGGGTGAGTCTGCTGGCGCAGCTGGCCGGCACCGGGTTGGGAATTGTCGTCGCCCTGCTCGGTGGCCTGGCGGTGTACGGACTGCTCAAGGCGGTGCTGGGTCTGCGTCTGAGTCAGGAAGAGGAATACCAGGGCGCCGACCTGTCGATCCATCGCATCGCCGCCAACAGTCACGACGGCTAGCCGCCCAGGTTACCCACAGGGACCGTGCACAGTGATGTGGATAACCCGTGCATGAAATCATGAGAACGCCACAGGGACCGGTCTGGCGGCGACTGGTGAAGAAATGAACACACAGCCAGTGTCGTGGCAGAGACCAGAGACGGCGGGACTCAGGTAGCCCACTGGCGAGCGGAGTCGGTAGAGTAGGCGACCCTTTCCCCAGGAGCGCTCCATGCCCGCCCTTTCGACCCTGCTGCCCTGGCTGCGCGAGGTGGACCGCACCACCCTGAAGGCGGATCTGGGTGCGGGTCTCCTGGGCGCGGTGCTGGCGTTGCCCCAGGGCGTGGCCTTCGCCACCCTGGCCGGACTGCCACCGCAATATGGCGTCTATGGCGCGGTGGTGCCCTGCATTATTGCTGCCCTGGCAGGCTCCAGTCGCCATGTGGTGACCGGTCCGACCAACGCCAACTCCCTGGCCCTGCTGGCAGCGCTGTCACCGCTGGCGCTCGCCGGCTCTGGTCCCTATATCGATCTGGCCCTGGCGGTGACCCTGCTGGTCGGCCTGCTGCAATTGACGGTGGGTGCCCTGCGCCTCGGCGCGGTGGCCAACTTTATCTCGCCCTCGGTGCTGCTCGGCTTCATGAGTGGCGCCGCCGTGCTGATCGGGCTCTATTCGCTCAAGGACCTGCTCGGACTGTCGCCGCCGCTGGGCACCTCGGCCTTCGGCGTCCTCGGCTATGTGCTCGCCCATCCCCTGGCGATCCACTGGCCCTCGCTGGTCATCGGTGTGGTGACCCTGGTCGCCACCCTGCTGTTGCGCCGGCTGCGCCCGCGCTGGCCGACCATGCTGCTGGGCCTGCTGGCTGGTTGCCTGAGCGCCTGGATTCTGGAGCGCAGCGTGGTGGGCGCGGCTCAGGGGATCGCCACGGTCGGACGGATCCCCTCGGCGCTGCCGCCCTTCCATCTGCCCGACGTCACTCTGCAGGATCTGGGCAATCTCTCCGGGATCGCTGTGGCCCTGACCCTGGTGGCCCTCGGGCAGTCGCTGTCGATCGCCAAGGCGGTGGCCCAGCGCTCTGGACAGCGGCTGGACGTCAATCGCGAATTCCGTGGCCAGGGCCTGGCCAACCTGGTGGGCGGCTGCTTTTCGGCCTATGTCTCCTGCGGCTCGCTGAATCGCTCCATGCCCAATTTCGAAGCCGGCGCCCGCACCCCGCTGGCCGCGGTGTTCGCCGCCCTGCTGGTGGTAGCCCTGGTGGCCTTCGGCGGTGCCCTGATCGCCGCCATTCCGCTGGCGGCCATCGCCGCCACCCTGCTGCTGGTGGCGCGCGGCCTGCTGGACCTGGGTCGCTGGCGCGAGGTGCTGAAGGTCAGCCGTACCGAGGCGCTGGTGGCCGGGGTGACCTTTCTGGCGACCCTGACCATCCCGCTGGACCGCGCCGTGCTGCTGGGCACCCTGGTGTCCCTGGTGGCCTACCTCTATCGCACCTCGCACCCGGCGATCCGCCCGCTGGTGCCGGACCCCCGCACCCCCGAGCGTCGTTTCACCCCGCTGGACGAACTGGGCCAGCCGGCGCAGGAGTGTCCGCAACTCAAGCTGGTGCGGGTGGAAGGCTCGGTGTTCTTTGGCGCGGTGCCCCATGTGGGCGATCAGCTGGACGGCTTTCGCAGCGCCCAACCCGGCCAGAAGCATGCGCTGTTCATGACCAAGAGCATGAATTTCATCGATTTGGCCGGTAACGACCTGTGGCGGCGCGAATGGCGCGAGCGCCGGGCCCTGGGCGGCGATCTCTATTTCCATCGCCCGCGCACGCCGGTGCTGCAGCTGTTCGCCAAGACCGGGTTTCTCAAGGAGCTGGGCGAAGGCCATATCTTCTCGTCCAAGGATCAGGCCTTGCGCAGCATCTATCCGCGGCTGGATCCGGAAGTCTGCCGCAGCTGCACCGCGCGGACCTTCGTCGAGTGCGCGGCGCGCGCGGCGGAGCAGGCGCCAGGCGCGGACGCTGCCCGAACGGACTGCTAAGCTGGCGGTTTCCTTCTGCTGCTGGAGATCTCCATGACCGCCGCCCTGCGTCTCGCTCGCCGCCTCGCCCTGACCGCCCTGCTGTTGCCCGGCCTGGCCCTGGCCCATGGTCATCTCAAAAGCGCCGAGCCCGCCCCCGACAGCACCAGCGCGGCACCGAAGCAATTGAGTCTGAGCTTTTCCGAGGGGATCGAAGCTTCCATGAGTCAGGTGCAGCTGCAACGGCTGGATGGTCAGGCCGGCACGGCGATCACCACCGGCAAGGTCATTTCCGGCCGCGACGAACGCACCCTGGACGTCCCTCTGGAGGCGCCGCTGGAACCGGGTCGCTACCAGGTGAAATGGCGGGTGCTGGCCAAGGACGGGCACAAGACCCAGGGCGACTACCGCTTCACCGTCCAGTAAGGATGGACGGCACACTGGCGACGCCCGATGCCTGGCGTCCCCTCGCCCGTATCCTCTTCCTGCTGCCGCTGCTGCTGACCTGGGGCTATCTGGCGCTGGCACTCTGGCTGGGTCGACCCGCATTGCGTCTCTGGCTGCTGGAACGGGCACGGTCCACCGCCCGCCTGCTGGGTGCACTACTGCTGCTCGGGGTGCTGAGCCTGTTGCCGCTGCAGGCAGCGCTGGTGGGGGATGGCTGGGCGGATACCTTCAACCTGCCCCTATGGCAACTCTATCTGGGCACGGCGGCCGGCCACGGCTGGCGCTGGCAACTGCCGCTGGGCCTGTTGCTGGCCCTGTGGCTGCTGGTGGGGCCCGGGGTCCGCAGCAACCACTGGCTGTGGGGATTCAGTGGCCTGCTGCTGGCCAGTCTGGCCCTGGGTGGCCATGCCGCCGCAACGGCCGGCTGGCTTGGCCTGGCGCACCAGCTGAACCAGGCCCTACATCTGCTCGCGACGGGGCTCTGGCTGGGCAGCCTGCCTGGGGTGCTGCTGTGCCTGGGACGGCCACCGGCCAATCTGAGGGATGACGCCCAGCAGCTGCTGCGCAGCTACTCCCTGCCCGGGCAGATCAGCGTGGCGCTGGCGCTGCTCAGCGGTGCCTTCAACAGCCTGCTGATCCTCGGACCGGACGGCCTGCTGCGTTTGACGCCCTACTCCGGCCTGCTGCTGGCCAAGGTGCTGGCCGTGGCGATCATGGTCGCCCTGGCCCTGGCCAATCGTTACCTGCTGGTGCCTCGATTGGGACGAGGGCCCCGAACATGGCAGCTGCTGCGCCAGGCCACCGCCGTGGAGATCGCCCTGGGGGTGGTTGCCGTGGCACTGGTGGCAGCCTTCTCCGGCCTGGATCCCTATAGCTGAAACCGGGGCGACCGCTGTCGCCCCGGCCCTGCCTCAGAAGTAGACGTTCATGCCCAGGTAGATTTCCTTGCTGCTGTCGAGCTGGCTCGAACCGAGCTTGCTGCCGTCCTGGTCGATGTCCGGCTTGGCGTTGCTGCGCAGGTAGCGATAGCCGGCTTCCAGGGAGGTGCGGTCGTTGACCTGTTGCAGGATGCCCGCCTGGACCCCGGCCACATAGCCGAGGTCGCTGTCGTGGCCGAAGCTGGAACCGTCCTGGGTGACCCGGGCGACGCCCAGGGTCCCGCCACCGAACAGCCTGGTATTGCGGCCCAGGGGATAGAAGGCATCGTAGCTTCCGGTCAGGTCCTGCTGCTTGAGCCTCAGGCCAGCGCTGCTGCCACTGGCCTGGTCGAGGGTGGCGTAGTAGCGACCGGCAGTGTTCTGCTGGCCAAGACGCAGCCCCCAGGTATTGCTGCCGTCGAGGGCACCGTCGGTATCGGGGCTGTTCAAGTTGCGGTCGAGGGCGTGGCTGTTGCTGAAGTTGTCATAGCTCTTGCCATAGGTGAGGCCGGCGAAGTTCTGGGTATCGGCGGCAAACGCCTGATGACTGGCCAGGGCCAGCAGGCCGAAGAGGACGACACGGGATTTCAGGGCGTTCATGGTGAAAAGCTCCTCACGCGATGCGAATACAGCCCGACCGGCTGCGCGGCCATCTTTGGCGGAGGCGGATTAGCGCAGGATTAAGGAGGCTGAATCGAAGCTGAACGCTGAGGCAGGACGCAAGCGTGAACCGGACCGCCCGTTGCAGGCGGCCCGGTTTCTGGAATCAACGCTGACGGTGGTACTCGGTCACGCGCTGCACTTCTTCCTTGGAGCCCAGGAACACCGCCACCCGCTGGTGCAGGCCATCGGGCTGGACGTCGAGGATGCGCTGGTGACCGTTGGTGGCGGCACCACCGGCCTGCTCGACCAGCATGGACATGGGGTTGGCCTCGTACATCAGGCGCAGCTTGCCGGGCTTCTCGGGCTCACGGGCATCACGGGGGTACATGAAGATGCCACCGCGGGTAAGGATGCGATGGACGTCGGCCACCATGGAGGCGATCCAGCGCATGTTGTAGTTCTTGCCCAGGGGACCTTCCTTGCCGGCCAGCAGCTCGTCCACATAACGCTTGACCGGGGCTTCCCAGTGGCGCTGGTTGGACATGTTGATGGCGAATTCGGCGGTGGTCTCGGGGATGGTGATGTCTTCGTGGGTCAGCACGAAGCTGCCCAGTTCGCGATCCAGGGTGAAGCCCTTGACGCCGTCACCCAGGGTCAGCACCAGCATGGTCTGGGGACCGTAGATGGCGTAGCCGGCGGCGACCTGCTCGGTGCCCTTCTGCATGAAGGCTTCTTCGGTCACGTCACCGGTGGTGCTGCTGACGAAGTCCTTGCGCAGGATCGAGAAGATGGTGCCGACGGAGACGTTGACGTCGATGTTGGACGAGCCGTCCAGCGGGTCGAACATCAGCAGGTAGGCGCCCTTGGGATAGTGACCGGGGATCTGGTGAACCTGGTCCATCTCCTCGGAGGCCATGCCGGCCAGGGTGCCGCCCCACTCGTTGGCTTCCAGCAGGATCTCGTTGGACAGCACGTCCAGCTTCTTCTGCACCTCGCCCTGGACGTTCTCGGTGCCCATGCTGCCGAGCACGCCACCCAGCGCCCCCTTGGACACCTCGTAGCTGATGCGCTTGCACGCCCGGGCCACGACTTCGATGAGGAAGCGCAGGTCGGCCGGGGTCTTGTGGCTGCGGGTCTGCTCGATGAGGTAACGACTGAGGGATATCCGGGACATCGCGGTGCTCCTTGTAATGATGGGCGCGAGTGTAGCGCCAAAGCTCAAGCTCCGTCTCAAGCAGAGCGGACCGTCAGGCCAGGTCTGCCAGCCAGTGCCGATTCCGGGTTTCATCAATGGGGTGATGAGACGCTGGACACCGGCGGCCGACAGGGAACGCACACCTAGGGCGCGTCCGGGGTCTCCACGGCCAGCAGTACGCCTCGACCCGCACGGAGATTTTCGGCGCTGGGGTAGACTGCCGAGTCGGGTTCCAGTTCAGGCTGACGGCTGTCCAGCTGTATCAGCCAGTGATGTCCGTCACGTGACGGGGGCAGGCGCAGGTCGATTTCCTCCCGACGTGGCTGGAAGGCCAGCCAGATCCGCGCGGCCTGGGGTTGGTCCTCGCCATCGAGGGCTTCCAGGGTGAGGCTCAGCGGCAGGCTGCCACCGGCCTGCCAGCGGCCGTCTTCCATCGGCGCGCCGTCGCCATCGAGCCATTCGATCCTCACCCAGCCACGGGGATCAGGGCGGCCCAGCAGTCGCTGGGCTTGCAAGGCCGGCAACTGCTGGCGCAGCGCCATGAGGCGACCGACGAAGGCGCTCTGCCGCTGTCCGGCGGGGCTGGCGGCCTGCTGCCAGTCCAGCCAGGACAGTTCGTTGTCCTGTACATAGGCATTGTTGTTGCCCTGCTGGGTGCGGCCGAATTCGTCGCCGGCGGTCAGCATGGGTTCGCCACCGGCGAGGATCAGGGTCGCCAGCAGGGCACGCTGGTCGGCGGCGCGGGCCTCCTGGATGGCCGGATCCTCGCTCGGGCCTTCGACGCCGTCGTTCCAGCTCTTGTTGTCGGTGGTGCCGTCGCGATTCCCTTCGCCGTTGGCTTCGTTGTGCTTCTCGGCGTAGCTGACCAGGTCGGCGAGGGTGAAGCCGTCGTGGGCGGTGATGAAGTTGACGCTGGTGCGCAGCAGGCGATCGCCGGCGCCGAAGAGATCGGCGCTACCGGCCAGGCGGGTGGCCAGGGCGCCACGCAGCCCCTCGTCACCGCGCCAGAAGCGGCGGACGTCGTCGCGGAAGGCGTCGTTCCATTCCTGCCAGGGCGCGCGGAAGGCGCCGACCTGATGCCCACCGGGACCGATGTCCCAGGGTTCGGCCACCAGCCGCACCTGGCGCAACACCGGATCCTGGGCCAGGGCCTGGAGCAGTGGTGCATCGCGATCGAAGCCGCTTTCCAGACGACCGAGCGCGGGCGCCAGGTCGAAGCGGAAGCCATCGACGCCGGCAGCCGTGACCCAATGGCGCAGGCTGTCCAGGGTCAGGCGCAGCGCTGGCGGGCTGTAGAGCGCCAGGCAGTTGCCGCAGCCCATGTCGTTGATATAGCGCGCCGGATCGTCCGGCTGCAGGCGGTAGTAGCCGGCGTTGTCCAGGCCGCGCAGATTGAAGGTGGGGCCCAGTTCGTCACCTTCGCCGGTATGGTTGAAGACCACGTCGAGCAGCACCTCGAAGCCGGCCGCCTGCAGGGTAGCCACCGTCTCGCGTAATTCGCCCAGGGCATCGCGGCCGGCCAGGCGCGGATCGACGGCGGCCATGACCACCGGGTTGTAGCCCCAGTAGTTGGCCAGCCCCAGGGCGGGCAGATGCCGATCGTCGGCCCAGGCAGCGATGGGCAGCAGCTCCAAGGTGGTGACGCCGAGGCGCTGCCAGTGTTCGATCAGCGCGGGATGCCGCAGCGCCGCCAGGGTGCCGCGCTGGCGGGCCGGGACCTTCGGATGCAATTTGGTCTGGCCGCGGACGTGCAATTCGTAGATCAGCCCGGCATCGCGTCGCTTGGGCGCAGGCGTCAGGGCGTCGACGGGCGGCAGGACGATGGCCTTGGGAACATGGGCGCCGCTGTCGCGCTCGTCCGGGCGGTTGGGGTCTTCGGGGTGGAAGCCATAGGTGCTGGGGTGCAGCTGGAAGGGCCGGTCCACCGCCAGCGCCCAGGGGTCCACCAGCAACTTGTGCGCATTGAATCTGAGCCCGTCCTGGGGACGGTAGGCGCCATGGGCGCGCAGGCCGTACCTCAGCCCCGGCTTGGCGCCGGGTAGGAAACCATGCCAGACGCCGCCCTCGTGTTCGCGAAAGGCCAGGCGCTGGCTCTCGGCCTCTCCCTTGGCATCGTAGAGGCAGAGTTCGACCGCTTCGGCGGCCGGGGACCAGACGGCGAAGTTGATCCCGCCGTCGACGAGGGTGGCGCCGTAATGGGCGGGATTGCCCGCTTCGAGGCGGGTGGAGGTGCGGGGCATGGGGACTCCGGTGACGGGCGTGTGGGGCGGATGCTGCAAGGATGTAGACGTCGTGTAAGGCGGGGGTTCTCCATGGGGGGGGTAGGTGATCGCAGCCATGGCGGTCTGCCGAGACGGCCGCTCCGCTCTATGATCGCGGCCATGGGCCGCTCCTACGGATGCCCTGTAGGAGCGGCCCATGGCCGCGATAGACCCTATAACGACTACAGCGCCCTCCAGATCTCCGTGGCGTATTCGCGGATGGTGCGGTCCGAGGAGAACCAGCCCATGCTGGAAGTGTTGATCACCGCCGATTGCCACCACTTGTCCGGCTGCTGCCAGCGGGTCTCAACCAGGCGCTGGGCGTCCCAGTAGGCGTCGAAGTCGGCGCACACCAGGAAGCGATCGTGCCAGGTCAGGACGTCGAGCAGGCTGTTGTAGCGCGCCGGCTCGTCGGGCGAGAACTGGCCGGCGCGCAAACCAGACAGCACCTGCGCCAGGCGCGGCGAATTCTCGATGATGTCAGAGGAGATGCCACCGCTGCGCTGGCGCTCCTCCACCTCGGCCGCCTTGAGACCGAAGATGAACATGTGTTCTTCCCCGATCAGCTCGCACATCTCCACGTTGGCGCCGTCCAGGGTGCCGATAGTGAGAGCGCCATTGAGGCCGAACTTCATGTTGCTGGTGCCCGAGGCCTCCATCCCGGCGGTGGAGATCTGCTCGGACAGGTCCGCCGCCGGGATGATGACCTCGGCGAGGCTGACATTGTAGTTGGGCAGGAAGACCACCTTGAGCAGATCGCGGGTCAAGGGATCGTTGTTGACCACCTTGGCCACGTCATTGGCCAGCTTGATGATCAGCTTGGCCTGGTGATAGCTGGCTGCGGCCTTGCCGGCGAAGATCTTGACCCGGGGCGTCCAGTCGCCGTTGGGGTTGTCGCGGATGGCCTGGTAGAGGGCGATGGTCTGCAGCAGATTCATCAGCTGCCGCTTGTACTCGTGGATGCGCTTGATCTGGACATCGAACAGCGCGCCGGGATCGAGATCGATCTCCAGCCGCTGCTTCACCAGACTGGTGAAGGTGTCCTTGTTGCGCTGGCGCTGCAGGGCGAAGCGCTCGCGGAAGTTGGCGTCATTGGCATAGGGCTTGAGCTGCGGCAGGGTCTTCTCGGGGTCGTGCAGCACACCCTGGCCGAGGGTATCCACCAGCAGGTCGGTGAGCGCCGGATTGGCCTGGTGCAACCAGCGGCGGAAGGTGATGCCATTGGTCTTGTTGTTGATGCGATCCGGATAGAGGCGGTGCAACGAGCGGAAAACCGTCTTGCGCATCAGGTCGGTGTGCAGCCCCGAGACGCCATTGATGCTGTGGGAACCGAGGAAGGCGAGGTTGCCCATGCGCACCCGGCGACCCTGGCTTTCGTCGATCAGGGAGACATAGGAGATCATGGCGCCATCGGTTTCGCCGCGGGCGCGCAGGGAGTCGAGGAACTGCGCGTTGATCAGGTAGATGATCTGCATGTGGCGCGGCAGCAGGCGCTCCATCAGCTGCACCGGCCAGGTCTCCAGGGCTTCGGGCAGGAGGGTGTGGTTGGTGTAGCTGAGGGTGCCGACGGTGGTGCTCCAGGCGGCGTCCCAGGGAATGCCGTGGACGTCCACCAGGAGTCGCATCAGCTCGGCCACGGCGATGGCCGGGTGGGTGTCGTTGAGCTGGATGGACACGTGCTCGGGCAGGCTGAGCAAGTCGTTGTGCTGCTTGAGGTGGCGGCGGGTCAGGTCGGCCAGGGAGGCGGCGACGAAGAAATACTCCTGGCGCAGGCGCAACTCCTGGCCGGCTTCGCTGCTGTCGGCCGGATAGAGCACCCGCGAGATGCTCTCGGCGCGGGCCTCGTTGGCCACGGCGCCGACATGGTCGCCGGCGTTGAAGGTTTCCAGGTGGAGGATCTCCAGCGGTCGGGCGCGCCAGAGTCTCAGGGTATTGGCGCCCTCCCCGCCCCAACCGATCACCGGGGTGTCGTAGGCCACCGCGCGGATGCGCTCGCCGGGCGTCCATACCTGGCGCCGCGGATCGCCTTCGCCATAGGGGGCGACATGGCCGCCAAAGCCGATCTCGTACACCACTTCGGCGCGTTCGAATTCCCAGGGGTTGCCGAAATCCAGCCAGTTTTCCGGCTGCTCCAGCTGGAAGCCATCGGCGATCACCTGGCGGAACAGCCCGTGTTCATAGCGGATGCCGTAGCCATGGCTGGCGATGCCCAGGGTAGCCATGCTCTCCATGAAGCAGGCGGCCAGGCGACCCAGGCCGCCGTTGCCCAGGGCGGCGTCCGGCTCCAGCCCGCGAATGCGTTCCAGATCGACGCCCAGGTCGGCCAGAGCGCGGCGAGTCTCTTCGAGGATGCCGAGGTTGGACAGGCTGTCGATCAGCAGCCGACCGATGAGGAATTCCAGGGACAGGTAGTAAACCCGCTTCTGGCCGGTGCGATAGGCATCGCGGGTGCGACTCATCCAGCGGTCGACGATGTAGTCCCGGGCGGCCAGGGCGGTGGCCTGGAACCAGTCGTGATCGAGGGCGTTGTCGGGATCCTTGCCGACGGCGTAGGTGAGCTTGGAGAGGATGTTGGTACGGAGCGCGGAAACTTCGTTGGGCGAGATGAAGCGGGGTCTCGTCATCAGGATTGACCTCTGCAAGCGCTTAGGAATCAGATCGCGAAGTGGCCGCGGATAATGCGGCGCGTGCCGTTCGCCTTACTTTTAGGCGAAACGTCGGGCACGTCCAAGCTTTTTTCGACACATCAGACGGTTAGCCATCTCTCCTCTCCGCTCTCTAGCCCGAGGTTTTCATCATGCGCAAGACCCTGCTCATCACCGGTGCGAGTCGCGGTATCGGCCGTGCCACGGCCCTCAGCGCCGCCGCCCGCGGCTGGAATGTCGCCTTCAACTATCGCCAGGACGAGGCCGCGGCCCAGGCCACCCTGGCCGAGATCGAAGCCCTTGGCGCGGAAGGGTTGGCCGTGCGCGCCGACGTCGCCGATGAAGCCGAGGTGGTGGCGCTGTTCGAGCGCACGGTGGAACGCTTCGGCGGGCTGGACGGCTTCGTCAACAACGCCGGCATCGTCGACCACTCGCAGCCGCTGGTGGAGATGAGCGCCGAGCGCTTGCGACGGATGTTCGAGGTCAACGTCTACGGCGCCTTTCTCTGCGCCCGCGAGGCGGCCCGTCACCTGTCCCGCGAACGGGGCGGCCGCGGTGGTGCCATCGTCAACGTCTCGTCCATCGCCGCACGGCTGGGCTCGCCCAACGAATATGTCGACTACGCCGCCAGCAAGGCGGCGCTGGACACCCTGACCCTCGGTCTGGCCAAGGAACTCGGTCCGCACGGGGTAAGGGTCAACGCGGTGCGACCGGGCGTGACCCTCACCGACATCCATGCCAGCGGTGGCCAGCCGGGGCGTGCCGAGCGCCTGGGCGTGACCACACCGTTGGGGCGTGCGGGTGACGCCGAGGAAATCGCCGCCGGCATTCTCTGGCTGCTGTCGGACGAAGCCTCCTACACCACCGGCGCCCTGCTGGACATCGGTGGTGGGCGCTAGGGCCTAGTTCCGCCGGGGCGTAAGGGCATTGAGCACCTGCTGCGACAGCGCATGGTAGAGCGGCACCGGCATCAGCCAGCCGGAGACGGCGGCGGCCAGCAGGCAGGCCGCCAGCACCGGCAGCGCCATGTCCGGGCTGTGGGCCAGCTCCAGGGTGATGACCGTGGCGGTCAGCGGGGTGCGGGTGACCCCGGCCAGGTAGGCGGCCAGCCCCAGCAGGGCGCACTGGGGCAGACTCATGCCCGGCAGCCAATCGACCAGCCAGGGCCCCAGGGCCGCACCGACCGCCAGGGAGGGCGAGAACAGACCGCCCGGCACCCCGGCGAGGTAGGAAACGACGTTGGCGAGGAATTTCCACAGCAGGAAGTCGCCCCCGGTCACGGGTTCGCCGGCCAGGATGGCGTGGGTTTCGGCGTAGCCGGTGCCGAATACGTGCTGGCCGGAAAGCAACCCCAGCGCCGCCAGCACCAGTCCACAAGCGGCGGCGAAAGCCACCGGACGCCGCCCGCGCAGGGCGTTTAGGCGCCCCAACCAGCCCTGGTCGGTGGGCAGCACCAGGCGACCGTAGCAGCCGCCCAGCAGTCCGCCGACGACCCCGATGACGGCCACGCCGATCCAGCCCAAGCCCCAGGTCAGGCGCAGATCCAGGGCGCCGAGGTAGCTGTAGGGGCCGACGATACCCAGGGTGACGATGCCGCCGAGCAGTACGGCGGTGAGCACCAGGCCGCTGAAACGCTGCTCGAAGGTGTGAGTCAGCTCCTCGATAGCGAAGACCACCCCGCCTAGGGGGGTGTTGAAGGCCGCGGCAATTCCGGCGGCACCGCCGGCGAGGATGAGTCCGGACAGGGTGCGGCGCCCGTGCAACCCGAGGCGCTTGCCGAAGCCATAGAGCAGGGCCGCGCCGACATGCACGGTGGGCCCTTCACGCCCCACCGAGCCGCCCACCAGCAGGGCACCGGCAGTGAGCAGCAGCTTGGCGAGGGCGATGGGCGGCGCGAGCAGGCGCGCGCGCAGGTCCGCTTCGGGTCGTTCGAGGGTGGCGATGACCTGGGGAATGCCGCTGCCGCGGGCATCGCGCAGCGCGCCTTGCGTCAGCCAGACCAGCAACGCAAAACCCAGGGGCGTCACCAGCCAAGGCCAGATCGCACTGTGCTGCAGCATCTTCTGAAAGAGGCCGAAGGAGGCATCGGCCAGCCAGGCGAAGGCCAGACCGGCCAGACCCACCAGCACCGCGCCGACCCAGAAGGCGATGCGCTGGCGCCACTCGCGCAACCGACGGCGCCGGCGATGGCGCAGCAGATGCAGCCGACGGCGGGCGGCGACTTCGGGATCGGTATCGGGAAAGACGGGATCGGACATGGACAAGGGGCCACCAGGAGGCAGGAACCTCCCAGTGTAACCTCTTGTTACAGCTGTGTTGCCAGGCTCTGGATCAGGCCGCGGGCACCAGCTCGGTGGCGGCTTCGTTGCGCTTGAGCACCGCGTAGATCACGCCGGTCACCAGACTGCCGGCCGCGATGGCCGCCAGGTACAGCCAGGCATGGCTGATGGCGTTGGGGATCAACAGCACGAAGAGGCCACCGTGGGGCGCCATCAGCTTGCAGTTGAACAGCATCACCAGGGCGCCGGTGAGGGCGCCGCCAATGACGCTGGCCGGGATCACCCGCAGCGGGTCCTTGGCGGCGAAGGGAATCGCGCCCTCGGAGATGAAGCACAGGCCCAGCACCGACGCCGCCTTGCCCGCCTCGCGCTCGCTCTGGGCGAACTTGTGCCGCGCCAGCAGGGTGGCGATACCCATGCCGATGGGCGGCACCATGCCGGCCGCCATGGTGGCGGCCATAGGCCCGTAGGTCTTGGACGCCAGCAGGCCGACGGTGAAGGCATAGGCGGCCTTGTTGATCGGGCCGCCGAAGTCGATGCACATCATGGCGCCGAGGATCAGGCCGAGCAGCACGGCGTTGCTGGTACCCAGGTTGTTGAGGAAGTCGGTGAGTCGACTGAGGGCGCCGGCCACCGGGGTGCCGACCAGGTAGATCATCACCAGGCCGACGATGAGGCTGGCGAACAGCGGGATGATCAGGATCGGCTTGAGCGCCTCGACGCTGGCCGGCAGCTTGACGTGCTGGGCGATGGCCTTGGCCACGTAGCCCGCCAGGAAGCCGGCGATGATGCCGCCGATGAAGCCACTGCCCAGGCTGGCCGCCAGCCAGCCGCCGATCATGCCGGGAGCGAGGCCTGGCCGGTCGGCGATGGAATAGGCGATATAGCCGGCTAGTACCGGGACCATCAGCTTGAAGGCCGATTCGCCACCGATCTGCATCAGCGCCGCGGCCAGGGTGCCCTGTTCCTTGAAGGCCTCGATGCCGAAGACGAAGGACAGGGCGATCAGCAGACCGCCCGCCACCACCATCGGCAACATGTAGGACACCCCGGTGAGCAGGTGCTTGTAGACGCCCGCGCTTTCCTTCTTTGCGGGTTTGGCGCCCTCGCCCGCCGCTGGCGCAGCACTGCCGGCCAGGGTCTCGCCCTCGGCCAGCGCCTTCTTGATGGTCGCCTCGGGTTGCTTGAGGGCGACCCCGGTGCCGCAGCGATAGACGCGCTTGCCGGCGAAGCGCTCGACATTGACCTCGATGTCGGTGGCCAGCAGCACCACGTCGGCCTCGCGAATGGCCTCGGCCGGCAGCGGATTGCGCGCCCCTACCGAGCCCTGGGTTTCCAGGTGCAGGCGATAGCCGAGCTTCTTGGCCGCGTTCTGCAGCGCCTCGGCGGCCATGAAGGTGTGGGCGACACCGGTCGGGCAGGCGGTGATGGCCACCAGCCGCGGCGTCTCGCTGGCACTGGCCGGTACGCTCGGCGCAGCGCCGCTGGCCGCCGGAGCCTGTTCCAGCACCTTGGCTTCGCTGGCGGCGCGTTGCAGGAAGGCATCGACGTCGCGCAGGGCTTCGGCCGGCGCGGCGCGATAGACACGCTTGCCGACGAAGCGGGACAGGTCGACCGCTCCGGTATGGACCACCACCACCAGTTCGGCGCGCGCCACCTGATCGTCGGTCAGCAGGGTGGCCTCGGGGCCGTCGTGGATCTCGACGCTGGTGGTCCAGCCGCGGCGCTGGGCGGCGGCGTCCAGCAGGCGCGCGCTGAGCACGCTGGTGACCATGCCGGTCGGGCAGGTCGTGACGATGGCGATGTTCATGGGGTTACCCCTGATTCTTGTTCTAGCGGAAAGTCGGGAAGGACGCGTACCCGCACCTGGTCTTCGAAGGTGGCGAGTTGCGCGGGATCATTGATGCCGAAGCCGATCTGGGTGACCGCCAGGGCCGCGATGGCAGTGGCCGTGGTCAGGGTGCGCTCCGGCGACTGGCCGGTGAGCAGGCCGTGCAGCATGCCGGCCAGCAGGGAATCCCCCGCCCCGACAGTGCTGGCCACCGTGACCTTGGGCGGCTGCGCCTCCAGGGTCTGGGCGCCATACCAGCGCACGCCATCGGCGCCCTGGGAGATCACCAGGTGCTCGATGCCCAGCGCACGCAGCTGTTCGACCAGCAGCGCCTGCTCGGTGGCGGTCTCGGCGGGTGCACCGCAGGCCTCGGCAAGTTCCTCGGTATTGGGCTTGATCAGCCAGGGACCGGCGGCCAGGGCGGCGCGCAGGGCGGCGCCACTGGTATCCAGCGCCACCGGCAGGCCCAGCGACTTGAGGCGCCCGACCAGGGCGGCCAGCCACTCGGGGGTCACCCCGCGCGGCAGGCTGCCGGCCACCACCACGGCATCGTGGCCAGGGGCCAGGCGATCGAGGGTTTCGAGCAATTCCTGCTGGGCGGCGGCGGACACCTCCGGGCCAGGCCCGTTGATATCGGTGATGCGGCCAGCGGCTTCGGCCAGCTTGAGGTTGCTGCGGGTCTCACCCGGCACCCGCACGAAGGCGTCGGTGAAACCGCGACGGGCGAACAGGGCCTCGAAGGCGGCCGCATTGTCGGCACCGAGAAAGCCGCTCACCGTCAGGTGGTGGCCGAGATCGGCCAGCACCTGGGCGACGTTGATGCCCTTGCCGGCGGCATGGACGATCACCGCCTCGCTGCGATTCACCGCGCCGGGTTTGAGCTCCGGCACCTGGACGGTGAGGTCCAGCGCCGGGTTGAGGGTCAGGGTGAGGATACGGCTCATCGCAGGGCCTCCACGCTCTGCCGCACTTCGGCAGCGGTACCCAGCTCCAGGGCGCGCGCGGCGCAGGACTGCACCCGACGCAGCTCCAGTTCACGGACCCGGGCCTTGACCAGGGGCACGCTGCGGGCCGAGACCGACAGCTCGTCGACGCCCAGGCCGACCAGTACCGGCACCGCCAGGGGATCGGCGGCCAGCTCGCCGCAGACGCCGACCCACTTGCCATGGGCATGGGCGGCACGCACCGTCATGTCGATGAGGCGCAGCACGCTGGGGTGCAGGCCGTCGGCCTCGCCGGACAGCAGCGGATGGCCGCGGTCGATGGCCAGGGTGTATTGCGTCAGGTCGTTGGTGCCGACGCTGAAGAAGTCCACTTCCGGGGCCAGCACCGGGGCCAGCAGCGCAGCCGAGGGCACCTCGATCATGATGCCGACCTGCAGGTCGGTGGTGGGGATTTCCTGGCGCAGGCGGTCGAGGATGTCACGCGCCTGGCGCCATTCCTCGACCCGGCCGATCATGGGGAACATGATCCGTAGCGGGCGGCCATCGGCCGCCTTGAGCAGAGCGCGCAGCTGGGTTTCCAGCAGTTCCGGGCGGCGCAGGGTCAGGCGAATCCCGCGAATGCCGAGGAAGGGATTCTCTTCCGGCGGCAGCGGCAGATAGGGCAGCGGCTTGTCGCCACCGACGTCTAGGGTACGCACCACCAGTGGCTTGCCGGCCAGGCCATCGAGGGCGCGGCGGTATTCCGCTTCCTGGGCGGCTTCGTCGGGTGCACTGTCATGGCTCATGAACACCAGTTCGGTCCGCAGCAGGCCGACGGCTTCGGCGCCCTGCTCCACCGCGGCGGCGGCCTGGGCGGTGTCGCCCAGGTTCACGGCGATCTCGACGTGGTGGCCGTCACAAGTGGTGGCGCTTTCGAAACGGCGGGCCTCGGCGGCGCGACGGCGCTCGGCCTGGACCTCGCGCTCGCGCTGCACGGCGTCGATACGACTGGCATCCGGGGCGATTTCCAGGGTGCCCTTGTCGCCATCCAGCAGCAATACGCTGCGCGGCGCCAGATCCAGCACGCGGCGACCGGCGCCGACGATGGCCGGAATGCCCAGGGCGCGGGCGACGATGGCGCTGTGGGAGCTGGCACCGCCACGGGCGGTGAGGATGCCACAGACGCGCTCGCGATCCAGTCGGGCCACATCGCCCGGGCCGACCTCGTCCATCACCAGCACATAGGGTTCTTCGGGTTCACGGGCGGATTCGACGCCGCACAGCTGGGCTAGTACCCGGCGACCGACGTCGCGCAAATCGGCGGCGCGTTCGGCGAGCAGTTTGTCGTGCAGGGCTTCCTGCTGGCTGGCCGCCTCCTCGATCTGGGCGTCCCAGGCCGCGGCGGCGCTGGCGTTGGCCTTGAGCCGGGCGGCGATGCCCTGCTGCAGATCCGGATCTTCCAGCATCTCCAGGTGGGTCAGGAAGATCTCGCGCAGGGCACTGGCCTCGCTGCGCGCGATGAGCGCCTCGATGTCGGCGCGTACCGCAGCCAGGGCCGCATCCAGCCGCTGGCGTTCGGCGGCAGCGCCTGCGCCGGTGGCCGGATAGTCGAAGTGCTGGGGCGCCACCACATGGGCCGGGCCCACGGCCAGGCCGGGGGCGGCGGCCACGGCCTGAGCGCGATCGCCCGGGGCCAGCGGCAGTTGTTCGGACGGGTCCACCAGGCTGATGGCGGTGACCCGGGCGGCACCGGCGGGGGCCGGGGCACTGGCGGTGACCGGTTCCACCTCTTCACCGAGACCGGCCTGCACGGCGCCGATCAGATAGTTGAGCGCGGCCGCGGCCGGGGTACCGGGTTCGACGAGGAATTCCAGGGTCTGGCCACGCCGGGCACCCAGCGCCAGCAGCCGCGACAGACTCTTGGCCGAGACCGGGGCGCCGCCATCGACGCGCACGCGGATCTCGCCGTCATAGGCCTTGGCCAGCCGCGCCAGCTCCTTGGCCGGACGGGCGTGCAGGCCATGGGCATTGGCCAGCACCACCTGGGCGCTGGGCCAGTCGGGGGCGACTTCGCCGCCCAGGGCTTCGAGCACAGCGCGGCGGGAGGTGGCCTGGGCCAACTCCTGGCCACGACCGGCGACGAGCAGATCGCAGAGGCGTTCGAGCAGGGCGCGATGGCCCTCGCCCAGGCTGGCCAGGCAGAACAGGCCACGCACCGGCTGCTCCTGCAGCTGCAAGGTCTGCAGCGGGGTGACGAAGGCCAGGCCGGGGCGCTTCACCGCGGTCTCGCTGTTCAGCCACCAGAGGCCGTCGCCCAGGGGCAGCGGCTGGCTGGCCTGCAGGGCACCGGCGAAGCCGGCACCCACGCATTCCATGTGCTTGAGCATGCGCGCACCCTGCCAGGCCAGGTCTTCCAGGTCCTCGGCGTCGATGGCCAGCTGCACCAGTTCTTCGTCCAGGGCCAGCGCCTGGGGCGCCCCCTGCAGCAGGTCGAGGATCTGCTGGGGCTCGCGGGCCTCGCGCAGGGCCTGCTGCAGGTCGCTCTCGCCCAGGGCGCGGGTCAGCAGCTGCAGGATGCGCAGGTGTTCGTCGGATTTGGCGGCGATGGCGATGGCCAGGTAGGTCAGCTGACCGTCGCCCCAGTCCACCCCGTGCGGGAATTGCATCATCCGCACGCCGGTGACATGCACCTGGTCGCGGGTCTGCGGCGTACCATGGGGAATGGCGATACCCTGGCCGAGGTAGGTGGAGCCCTGGGCCTCGCGGGCCTTGAGCCCTTCGAGATAACCCGGGGCGACCAGGCCATCGGTCACCAGGGACTCGGCGAGCATGGCCAGGGCGGTCGCCTTGTCCGGCGCCTGCTGGGCCATGCGGATATGCTGGGCATTGAGTTCGAACATGGAAGGATACCTCCGGCGCCGCGCGCCTGATCCTGGCGCCGTGCCTTTCTTGTAATAGATGCTTGCCGGCTCGCTCAGCCCTGCAATCGCGCCGGAGAGGCGTGGCAGGGCCCTTGGCAGATTCGTGCCAGCCCTCGGACAACAGAAAGCTGAAACGTTTCACCCAATGGGACTGGAACGTTACTCGATAATCGCCGATCCTTGAAGCACAACACACAATAAAGACCGTCTCGTTCATGGCGTACAGCACAGGCGATTCAGGTCCGATGAGGAACAGGCGTGAAACTCAGCGACATCGCCCAATTGGCCGGCGTATCCCTTACCACCGCCAGCTATGTCATCAATGGCAAGGCGGCGCAAAGGCGCATCAGCGCCGCGACCGTGGCGCGGGTCATGGCCGTGGTGGAGGCCCACGGCTATCAGCCTGATCAGCGCGCCGCCGGCCTGCGCCGCGGGGCGACCCACACCCTGGGCTTTCTGCTGCCCGACCTGGAAAACCCCAGCTATGCGCGCCTCGCCAAGCAGCTGGAACGACGGGCACGGGCCCGCGGCTACCAGTTGCTGATCGCCTGCACCGACGACAATCCCGACAGCGAGCGCCAGCTCATCGCGCTGTTTCGTGCCCGCCGCTGCGATGGCCTGTTCACCGCCAGCAGCCTGGCCGAGGACGACGCTCCCTACCGGCAACTGCAGGAACACAACATCCCGATCATCGCCATCGACCGCCAGCTCGATCCCGCGCAGTTCTGCTCGGTGGTCAGCGACGACCACACCGCCGGGCGGCAGTTGGCCGCCACCCTGCTGACCCCGGACACCCATAGCATCGCCCTGATCGGGGCACGTCCAGACCTGGTCATCAGCCGCGAGCGCGCCGCCGGCTTCGCTGCCGCCCTCGCCGATCACCCAGCGCGCCATTGGGAGCGTCATGCCCCCCACTACAGCCGCGACGGCGGCCGCACCCAGGCGCTGGCCATGATCGAAGAACTCGGCCACTGGCCCGAGGCCCTGCTGACCACCTCCTACGTCCTGCTGCAGGGTGTGCTGGACGTGCTGCGCGATCATCCGCTGGCCGCGGGCGACACCCTGCGCCTGGCTACCTTTGGCGACACCCAGTTGCTCGACTACCTGCCGTTCAAGGTCAACGCCATATCCCAGCAGCACGAAGTCATCACCGAGCGCGCCCTGGAACTGATGCTGGACGCCCTGGAAAACGACCACTACCTGCCCGGTGTCCAAGCCATCCCGAGGGTCCTCAAACGCCGCCTGTCATGAGCCTGCTGATCGACACCCACAATCACCTGGACTATCCGGGCTTCGACGCCGAACGGGCGGCGCTGCTGGCCGACTGCGCGCGACTCGGCGTGGTGCGCCAGGTACTGATCGGTGTCGAGCGCAGCCAGTGGCCGCAACTCTGGAGGGTTGCAACAGCCCATGACGGCCTCTATGCGGCTCCGGGCCTGCATCCGCTATACCTGCAGCGCCACCAGGAGGCCGATATCGAGGCGCTCAGGGCCTTCTGCCTGGAACGTCGAACCGATCCCCGGCTCTGCGCCCTGGGCGAGATCGGGCTGGACTATTTCATCGAGGCGCCCGACAAGGCGCGCCAGGCCTGGTTCTTCGAGCAGCAGGTGCGCTTGGCCATGGAGCTGGAGTTGCCGGTACTGCTGCACGTGCGCCGCGCCCATGCCGATGTGGTCAGGATCCTGAAACGCCTCAAGCCACCCCGGGCCGGCATCGCCCACGCCTTTTCCGGCAGCTTCGAGGAAGCCCGTGAGTATCTGCGTCTGGGCTTCAAGATAGGTCTGGGCGGCGCGCCCACCTGGCCCCAGGCCAGGCGCCTGCAGCGCGTGCTGCCGCAGCTGCCACTGGATGGCATCGTGCTGGAGACCGACGCCCCGGACATGCCACCGGCGATGTACCCGGACGTGCGTAACAGCCCCACCCATCTGCCGGCCATCTGCATGGCTCTGGCGCCGCTGTGGCAGGTCTCGCCTGAGACGCTGGCAGCGACCACCACGCGCAATGCCTGCGCGGTGTTCCGTTGGGAAGCGGATCGCCTGCGCTAGGCCTCGTGGCCCTGCAGCTCGGCATGCAGACGCGGCCAGTCGAACGCCGGGCCCGGATCGGTCTTGCGTCCGGGGGCGATTTCACTGTGGCCCTGGATACGTTCGGCGGTGATCGCCGGATAGGCGCGTTGCAACGCCCGCGTCAGCCGTCCCAGGGCGCGGTACTGGGCGTCGGTGTAGGCCAGGTCATCCGTACCTTCCAGCTCGATGCCCAGGGAGAAATCGTTGCAGTTCTCGCGCCCCTCGAAGGAGGAGACGCCGGCATGCCAGGCGCGTTGCTCACAGGACACGAATTGGGTGACCACCCCGTCGCGTTCGATGAGAAAGTGCGCCGCCACCTTCAGTTCGGCGATTTCCGCGAAGAAGGGATGGGCCGAGTGATCCAGGCAGTTCTGGAAGAAGGCCTGGACGCAGCCGGTGCCGAACTGCCCGGGCGGCAGGCTGATGTTGTGGATCACCAGCAAGGACACCTCGGTCCCTGCCGGGCGTTCGTTGTGGTTGGGCGAAGGGCAGAGTCGTGCCTCGCGATACCAGCCCTCGACGAACACCCCGTCCATCAACGGGCCTTGGCCTTGAGCGCGTCGCGCAGGGCATTGGCGTCGCTGAATTCGCGCTGACTGACGAAGCGGCCATGGTCAAGGGTCACCCAGAGCACCTTGCTGGCATCGCCAGGAAAGCGCGGCACGATGCGCGATTCGCGATCGAGCAGCACCCGATAGCCGTACTTGCGCATGGCCGGCACGGCGAACATCCGGGTAATGGCCGCCGGCATGCTGCTGATGTCGGCGACATAGGCCACCCGGGTGCCGTCGATATAGTTCGCCGGCTGCTCGCGCATGGCTTCCTTGACCAGCCCCGAGCCACTCATGCTGCGCGCCACTAGCAGAACCTGCAGCTGGTCGTCGAAGGTATAGGGCCGATCACGCTGATCAAGCAGGGTGAAGGGCGCCACCCGCTCACCCGGTTCGAGCGCCAGAGCGGTCAGGGGCAACAGCAGGCACGACAGTAACAACGCCAGAACTCTTGCGCGCATGGCATCCTCTCTTGAACGGTCCATCAAGGCCGCTATCCTGCCCTACCGCTCGGATTGGCACCACCATCGCGTCGAGGAGCCCCATGATTCCGCTCAAAGAACTGCTCGCCCAAGTTCCCCAGTCCGGCGAGGTGCGCTGGATCGGCGTGCGACCCGCCTCGCGCGCGCCCATGGTCGAGGTCGAGGCGGTGGAAGCGCGCCGGGATGCGGGTCTTACCGGCGATCATGCCCGCCCTACCCCACGCAACCAGCGCCAGGTCACCCTCATTCAATGGGAGCATCTGCCGGTGGTGGCCGCATTGATCGGCAAGGCCGTGGCACCCGCCGACCTCCGCCGCAACCTGGCCATCGCCGGAATCAATCTCTTCAGCCTGAAGAATCGCCGCTTCCGCATCGGCCAGGCGGTGCTGGAAACCACCGGCTGGTGCCAGCCCTGCGCGCGCCTGGAAGAACGCCTGGGCGCAGGTACCTTCCAGGCCATGCGGGGTCATGGCGGACTCACCGCCCGGGTGCTGGAGAGCGGCATCATCCGCCTGGGTGATCGAGTACAGGTGTTGGATTGACCCCAGTTTCCCTAGGGTCGAATGGCCGGGCCAGCCCGGTTAAACTAGCGCTACCTCTCGTCGCCGCAGACGTCCTTGCCAGAGCAGATGCAGGCTGCCTCCCTTGAAAGTGATGACTTTTCGCCCATCTTCTCTGCTAGATGACTCGATTCTCGCGCGCTCCGACGACCCCAGATTCCACCGGCCCGGGACTGCGCCCGCTTGCGGCGACGCGCCCGGTCCGGCCAAGGCTTTTCTTCTCTAAGAGTGCTCTCCATGACCCATCGCATCGTTATCGTCGGCGGCGGCGCCGGCGGCCTGGAACTGGCTACCCGCCTGGGCCGTAGCCTGGGCAAGCGCGGCCAGGCGCAGATCGTGCTGATCGACGCCAATGCCACCCACCTGTGGAAACCCCTGCTGCACGAGGTGGCTGCCGGCTCCCTCAACTCCACCGAGGACGAGCTGAGCTATGTCGCCCAGGCCAAGTGGAACCATTTCGACTTCCAGCTCGGACGCATGACCGGCCTGGATCGCGAGCGCCGCAAGGTGCAGCTGGCCGCGATCGAGGACGATGGCGCCATCCTGGTTCCGGAGCGGGAGATCGGCTATGACTCCCTGGTGCTGGCCATCGGCAGCACCACCAACGATTTCGGCACCCCGGGCGCCGCGGAAAATTGCATCTTCCTCGATACCCGTGCCCAGGCCGAACGCTTCCACCGCAAGCTGCTGACCCACTATCTGCGTGCCCACGTCAGCGAGCAGCCGGGTGAGTACATCGAGGTGGCCATCGTCGGTGCCGGCGCTACCGGCGTGGAACTGGCGGCCGAGCTGCGCAACGCCGCCGAAGAGCTACAGGCCTATGGCATGGATCGCATCCGCCCCGAAGACCTGCGCATCACCCTGGTCGAGGCTGGTCCGCGCATCCTGCCGGCGCTGCCCGAACGCATCGCCGGCCAGGCGCACCGCACCTTGGAAAAACTCGGCGTGCGGGTGCTGACCGGCTCGGCGGTGAAGGAAGTCCGCGCCGACGGCCTGCAGACCGCAGGCGAATTCGTCCCGGCCAGTCTCAAGGTCTGGGCTGCCGGTATCCGCGCTCCGGCCTTTCTCAAGGACTTGGCGGGGCTGGAAACCAACCGCATCAACCAGCTGGTGGTCAACTCGACGCTGCAGACTACCCGCGACCCGAATGTTTTCGCGCTCGGCGACTGCGCGGCCTGCCCGCTGACCCCCGGCGACACCCGTACCGTACCGCCCCGGGCGCAGTCCGCTCACCAGCAGGCCTCGTTGCTGGTCAAGACCTTCAAGGCCCGCCTGGAAGGCAAGCCGCTGCCCGACTACGTCTACAAGGACTATGGCTCGTTGATCTCGCTGTCGCGCTTCAGCGCGGTCGGCAATCTCATGGGCGGCGCCCTGGGTAGCCTGACCCTGGAAGGCTGGCTGGCGCGGACCTTCTACGTCTCGCTCTACCGCATGCACCAGGTCGCCCTCTATGGCCCGCTGCGTGCCCTGGCGCTGTTTGCCGGCGACCACCTGAGACGCAAGACCGAGCCGCGCCTGAAGCTGCACTAGGCCCCTTGGCTCACGCACAAAAAAGCCGTCCCTTGGGACGGCTTTTTACTGTCGCAGCGACCTCAGGAAGGCGACTGACCCCGCAGGCTGCCGATCACCGAGGTCATGGCCCGGTCGAACAGCAGGGCATCGTCCAGCAGCCGTACCCGGCCTTCCTGGTAATCCAGCGCCAGTTCCTCACGGGTGCGGTCCAGCACCTTCATGCCGGTGCGATTGACGAACACCAGGCGGCCCATAGGGCGAATGACCGCGGCCAGCTTGCAGCGCAGCTTCTGCTCGACATCGAGGATTTCGAGCCAGGCGCCCACCGACAGGCTATCCACCCACTCCAGGGAGTCACCAGTCAATCCGGTGATCCGCTCCGCGCGAGGCAGCTCGAAGGGCTCAGCGGCAGGCGCCGGCACGGGCACTGCGACCGCGGCCTCCACCGCCGCCACTTCTGCCAACTCGGGACGAGTCTGCTGGAAGGTCTGGACGTGCAGGGATTCGAGTTCAGTGAAGAATTCGGAGGTGGAGAACGGATCGAAGGCCGCGCTGGCCAGGCCTTCCCGCAGTGCCTTGAGCAGCCCAGGCACCATCTCCAGCAAACGCTGGCGCGACGCTACGTCGTGGTGGGGCTGGATGCTCCAGATCAGATCGTCCATGGTCTTGAGCGCCGCCCGCCATTCGCTGGAGTCGTAACCCTGCTTCAGGCAGGTCAGCAACAGCACCTGACTCCAGGCTTCGCGTAGGACGCGTTGCACGGCGGCCGGCAGCTGATGTTCCTGCAGGCGCTGGCTCAGGACGTGCTCGACCTGCAGGCGTGCGATCTCGGCCCGTGCCCGCCCCTCCTCGGCATCGCGGGTACGCTGTTCGAGCAATTCGCTGCGACGCTGCTCGTCACTGACATAGGCCATGAAGTCGGCCAACAGCTCGGCGAAGATCTCCGGATCGTCGACGAAGTCGGACAGCAGGCGCTGCACGATCTGCTCGATCTTCTGATAGAGACCGTCGCGTTGCAGATCGCTCTGCTCGCCCCAGCCCAGGGAAGCGGCGGCGATCTCGTTGAGCAGGCGCCGCGCCGGATGGCTGCCGCGACTGAAAAAGGTCTTGTCGAGGACCGCCACCTTGAGCATGGGAATCTGCAACCGGGCGATCAGCGCCTTGAGCGAATCCGGCAGGGTGAGGTCGTCGAGAATGAATTCGAACAGCATCGCCACCAGATTGATGACGTCTTCGTCGACCTGCCCCACCACGCGCTTTCGACCCGAGCGCTCGCTGATGCGGCCCAGGGCCACGCCCAGTTGCGCCTTGAGGTCATAGCCTTCCAGGGACTGGCTGGAAATCTGCTGCTGCAGGTGAGAGAGCAGGCGCATGAGGTCGTAGCTGGTGATGACCTGGCCATCGCCGGTCGCAGCCCCCTCATCGGCCGCCATGCCGCCACCCAGGGTGGCGCTGCCCGGGGTACGCAGCTGGGCCAGCAGGCCCTGCAGGGTGCCAAAGAGCTCCTGGCCATCGTCTTCGCCGTTGACGTGGGCCGGGGTGCGCCCGCTATAGCCCTTGGCCGAGCGATTCGGTACCTGCTGGGGAATGGCCTTGAGCTGGGGCAATACCCCGGCATCGACCAATTGCCGATTGGATTCCGCGTACAGCTGACCGAGGCCGTTGAGCACGAAGCGCTCGAACAGCTTGTAGATGATCAGCTTGACCTTGATGTCGGTGTCGAGATCGCGGCAGGCCTCGACGAAGGCCTCGCACAGCCGGCGTGGCCCCAGGGGATGGGTCGAATCATCCAGCTTGCTGGCCAGCTGGGTGTTGAATCTGATGGTCAGGTGGCTGATGGCCATGGCGTTGTTGCTGAGCGCCTTGGCTACCATGGTGTCCACGGCGACGCTCTCTTCCAGGGCATCGTTCTGCACCAGACTCAGGTCTTCGTAGGAGACGCTGTCCAGACGCATTTCCGGCTTGCTGCCGACCAGATTGTTCAGGGCGGCGAAGCGCTCGAAATACTGCTGGAGAAAACTGCGCTCGATGCTCTTGCGTCTGAGGCGCAGGTCGCGCATCGCTTCGAAATAGAGACTTTGTTCCTGGTTGCTGCCGGCCCGATCGGCCATTTCAAACAGCGCATCGTCGGCGTTGTCGAACAGCTGCTGCAAGGAGGCATTGAGTCGCTGAGCGGCGCGATCCCTGACCGGCAAAAGCACAGCAGGCAATCGGGAAGAAGATTCCCCGAGCGCCTTGAAATGAACCACATTTACGTCGTTCTGCACCACCGCCTCCCACAACCGTTCTTGCGTTCGGCTGAATCGCGTTCCACTACAGGAGCATTGAACAACGTTGGCCGCCCTGGCCGCGAGGTGAAACGTTGTCGATGTGCCATTATTTGCTCTGCTAAGGCATCGACCAATCGGCATCTGCACAGTACATGACAGGGTTCACAAGGCACCTGTCGGTCAGCGCCTGCCCATCAAATAATTCAACGTTGTCTATCTCAGATCGTCAACCTCACCTAAAGTTGCCCGCTCGCCTCCTGCAGCCCCTTTTCGGAGTCTTTTCATGTCCAGCGCTACCCTTGCCGATCTCGCCCAGGTCATCACCGATAACGTCGCCGCCGCGCTGCGCGAAGACGTCGGCAGTGGCGACCTTACGGCGGGCTTGATTCCCGCTCACCAACAGGCACGCGCGCGGATCATCACCCGTGAAGCCGCAGTGGTGGCGGGTACGGCCTGGGTCGACGAGGTGTTCCGGGTGCTGGATCCCGCGGTCGAGGTCCGCTGGCAGGTGGCGGACGGCGACCGGGTCGCGCCCGACCAGGTGCTGTTCGAACTTCAGGGCCCAGCCCGTGCCTTGCTCACCGGCGAGCGCAGCGCGCTCAATTTCCTGCAGCTGCTGTCCGGCACCGCCACCCGCTGCCGCCACTATGCCGACCTGGTGCAGGACACCGCCGTGCGACTGCTGGACACCCGCAAGACCCTGCCCGGCCTGCGCCGCGCCCAGAAATACGCGGTCACCTGCGGCGGTTGCTACAACCACCGCATCGGCCTGTTCGACGCCTTCCTGATCAAGGAAAACCACATCGCCGCCTGTGGCGGCATCGCCCAGGCCGTGGCCACCGCCCGGCACCTGGCGCCAGGACGCCCGGTGGAGGTCGAGGTGGAAAGTCTGCAGGAGCTGGAACAGGCCCTGACCGCAGGCGCGGACATCGTCATGCTGGACGAGCTGAGCCTGGCCGACATGCGCACGGCGGTCGCCCTGACCGCTGGCCAGGCCAAGCTGGAAGCCTCGGGCGGCGTCAACCAGGACACCCTGCTCGGCATCGCCCAGACCGGCGTCGACTACATCTCCATCGGCACCCTGACCAAGGACGTCAAGGCCATCGATCTGTCCATGCGCATCCTGGATCGAGTGGGATAGGCAAAGAGCGTCGCGGCGGCTAGACTCCGCAGCCGCGCTTCCTGCGCACCGGCTTCGAGCGGTCCTGACGACCGCTCGCCTCTCGCGACACTCGAACAAGATCGAACCCGTGACCAAAGATCAACTTCGCGCTGAACTGGAACGCCAGGCCCAGCGCTATCAGGATGTCTACGGTGGCGAAATCGTCACCTACGCCGCGCAACCCAAGCCCGACCGCAAACCCTGGAAGAAACGGCCGACCGTGCAGGACGAGGTGTTCGCCTCGGAAGTGCGCAAGATCGCCGATCTCAAGGCAAAGACCAGCGCCGAAGCCGCCGCTCAGGACAGCTGAGTCGCGTCCATATCCCCACTGTCCGGGGCGTTTATCGCGCTGTCCTCGGGGTCTTGTGGTGCCTGCAGTTGCCGCCACAGCGCCGCGGCGGCACTGAAATCGGCGCCGCCCTCCTCCGCCATGGCCTGCAGGTCATAGCGGGCGAGGCAGCCCTCGCCCAGTCGTGGCGGCGCCGCTGCGGTACCTGGCTCCGCAGGACGCTCGCTGTCAGTCGAAGATGACGGTCTTGTTGCCATGGACCATGACCCGCTCTTGCAGGTGGTATCTCAGGCCGCGGGACAGCACCATCTTCTCGACGTCCTTGCCCAGGCGCACCATGTCCTCGACGTTGTCCCGGTGGCTGACGCGTTCCACGTCCTGCTCGATGATCGGCCCGGCATCCAACTCTTCGGTCACGTAGTGACAGGTGGCGCCGATCAGCTTGACGCCGCGCTGCGCCGCCTGGTGATAGGGCTTAGCACCGACGAAGGACGGCAGGAAGCTGTGATGGATGTTGATCACCTGGTGGGCATAGCGTGCGCAGAGATCCGGCGGCAGGATCTGCATGTAGCGCGCCAGCACCACGGTGTCGGCCTGGTGCAGCTCGATCAGCCGCGACACCTCGTCGAAGGCCGGCTGTTTGTCGGCGGGATCGACCGGCACGTGGAAGAAGGGAATGCCGTGCCATTCGACCATGCTGCGCAGGGTGTCGTGGTTGGAGATGACGCAGGGAATCTCGCAATCCAGCTCACCGCTGTGCCAGCGGTGCAGCAGGTCGGCCAGGCAGTGGGATTCGCGACTGGCCATGAGCACCACGCGCTTGCGCTGGGCCGAATCGGTGATTCGCCATTGCATGGAGAATTCCCGCGCAATGGGCGCGAAGGCCTGACTGAAGCCGGCCAGATCGAAGGGCAGTGAATCGGCGCGGATCTCATGGCGCATGAAGAACCAGCCACTCTCCGTATCCGAATGGTGACTCGCTTCGGTAATCCAGCCGTTATAGGTCGCCAGGAAGTTGCTGACCTTGGCCACGATACCTACCCCGTCCGGACAGGCGATCACCAGACGAAACGTTTGCATAGCACAACCTCGAACGAAAAGGGGCTGCATTCTAGGCGCACTCGCGGGCAGCGTCGAGCGGCGCAAGGGACTGCCGCACATGGCTGTACGGCGACGGTAAAGACTTTGCAAAGGACAAGTAATGGCGGACAAGTTCCACTGTCATCTGGTCGAAAGTTGCCCGTCTCCTGGTAACTCCCTTGTTGTGACGACCGCCGCCTTAATTATCGACTTGCCACTCGGACCGTTTACTTATTCCGATAGTCACTCTATGATCGATCTAGACTTTCATCTCTGCATCACTCAGAACAAAGGCCGTTTATGTCGCTCATTAACGAATATCGTCAAACCGAAGAAGCTATCAAGGAACTGCAGGAGCGCCTGAAGTCGCTGCAAGAGGACGACAAACTGCAGCGCGAACTGGAATTCGAAAAGAAACTGCGCGCGCTGATGGGTGAATATCAGAAATCCCTGCGTGACATCATCGGCATTCTCGATACCGAAGCCAAGCCCGCACGCCAGGCGCGCGCTGCTAAGTCCAACAGCGGCAATACCCCCAAGCGTGCTCGTAAAGTGAAGCAATACAAGAATCCGCATAATGGCGAAGTGATCGAAACCAAGGGTGGCAATCACAAGACCCTGAAAGAGTGGAAAGCCAAGTGGGGTTCGGACGACGTCGAATCCTGGGCAACCCTGCTGGATTGATCAGAAGAAACGCCGGCTAGCCGGCGTTTTTTTCGCCTGCGTGGTGCGCGGTTAGCTTGGGCTCCGCCGCTTTAAACCCTGGCGTTGTCCCTGCAGTCTTCACCATCCCCTCGCGTTGGCGGCCTCTCGAATCGCCTTGATCCTGAGCACGGCTCTCTCCTGGCCTGCGCTGCCGCAATAAAGAGCCGGCTGGATTCTGTCCTCGACGTGGTGGTCCAGACTCTTTTTCTGTTAACAAAGGCCTCTGATCGACGTCTGTTTATCGCGACTTTATGTCACATCGATAACAGGGTTATCCAACTGTTGCATCACGCCTCTGACATGGGCTGACCAGGCCTCGAGAATCGGCACCAGATCAGCAGCGACCTCAAACCGCAGTTGTTCGGTCAAGGTGAGAAACTGCTTGCAGGTCATATGGCCTTGGCCGTCTTCACCCAGCAGTCGCTGCCGACAGAATTGCCGCCAACGGGCACCCTCTTCCGCCGTCAGCAACTCGGAAAAGTTGCGCGCTCGATAACGAAAGAACAGCTCGGGATGCCGCTCGTCCTGGAACGCCCACGTTCGACTGCCAAGTTGCTCCGCCGGACACTGCTGAACTTGCTCGCAGAGTTGCCGTTCCTGGGCAGAGATGAAGCCGTCGTACAGTCTCAATTCGGCATCCTGTTCTTGCGCTGTAAAGCCGGACGCCTCGGCATAGAGTGCCTGCACCTTGGGTTGCCAGTGCGCACGCTGGTCGAGCAGTTGCCGGACGCGCCGCCAGACGGCTGCCAGATCGAACTGCAGGCGCTCCGTATCCACCGGGCGCAGCACGCTGAAGGGCGCCAGAATCGGACACTTGTTGATCTGTACCAGCTTGAGCGGTACCGGTAGTTCACCCTCGGCCAGCGCCTCCCGCCGGGTATAGAGGCGTTCGCGCAGGGCCTCGACGTCCAGTTCCAGCAACGGCTCCGGCGCCAGACCAAGATCACAGACGATCAGCGCATTGCGATTGACCGGATGCCAGGCCAACGGCAGGACGGGGGCGAGAAAGTGCCGCTCAGCGCTGAAGCGCCCAGAGACATGCAACAGGGGTTCGAGCAGACGAATACGCGTCAGCGCTGCCTTTTTCTGACGCTGCGTCCAGAGATAGTCGTAGAGCTTGGGCTGCCGCTGCTTGACCAGGCGCGCCAGGGCCAGGGTCGCGCGGACGTCCGCCAGGGCGTCATGGGCCTGGGCATGGTCAATGCCATTGGCGACGGTCAGGCGGTCCAGACGCAGGGAAACGCGCTGCTCCTCCTGCGGCCAGCTCAGGCTCTCCGGGCGAAAGGCATAGAGCGCCCGGATCAGACCGAGTACATCCCAGCGACTGTTGCCCTGCTGCCATTCGCGGGCATAGGGATCATGGAAGTTGCGGTACAGGCTGTGCCGCACCATTTCGTCGTCGAATCTCAGGTTGTTGTAGCCGACCGTGCAGGTGTTGGGACGCCGCAGCTCCTCGTGCAGGCGCTGGACGAAGTCGCGCTCGCGCAGCCCCAGGCGCTGCAGGGTGGCCGGCAGGATCCCAGTGACCAAGCAGGCCGCCGGATGGGGCAGGACATCCTCGCTCAACCGGCAATGCAGATTGAGCGGCGCCTCGATTTCGTTGAGGTCCAGATCGGTACGCACCCCGGCCACCTGCAGCGGTCGATCCCGCCGTGGATCGATCCCCGTGGTCTCGAAGTCGTACCAGAAGATACTTTGCGTCACACCGCCCTCCCCTAGAATCGGCGCAGTCTAGCATCGTCGTGCGCCTTGCTCCCGAGCGCCCCCACCCGCTAGGCTCTGGCGTCTGTCTACCCGCGTATCCTCTCTTCCCATGCGTTCAGTCGATCGGCTCTCCGCTCGCTCCAGGTGCCGAGGTATCGCCGCACGCCTGGGTGCCGCCGTCTGGGCGCTGACCCTGTCGCTGGCCTGCCTGGCCCAACAGGAGCCGCTGTCCTGCCCCCTGCCGCCGCAGGCCGACAGCGGCCCGGCCAGCCTGCGCCTGACCCATCAGGGACTCGACAGCCACACCGCCCGCCAGCTCGCCACCCAGCTCGCCAGCAGCAGCAACGCCGATCCCCAGGCCCTGGCGGTCGCCTACCTGCAGCACTTCGGCAGCCGGGTGCAACGCGGCCAATCCGAGCAACTCGACGAACTACCCGCCGCAGGCGTCAGATTCTGGCTGGCCGGCAACCCACCGCTGGTGGATTCCCAGGCCCAGGCGTTGCTGGACTGGGTCGAAGCGGGCGGCCATCTGGTGGCCGTCGCCGATGACAGCACCCTGGCGCTCAGCGCGACCCTGGGCGTGCGTCCCATGCCGACCCGCGAGCTGGGCGGCGCCGCCCCGCCGATCATGGCGCTGCCACTCTGGCCCAATCTGACCCAGCTCTATCTCGCCGAGGACGATGCCCCCGCCTATCTCGGCTTCGACGACAGTCGCCACCTGTTCGATGTCGGCGACCAGGCGCTGGCCTGGGCCAGTAGCACCAGCGCCACCCATATGCTGATGCTGCCCTGGGGCGATGGCAGCGTGACCCTGCTGTCGGACACCGACCTCTGGAGCAACGCCCGCCTCGGCCAGTACGACAATGCCTGGCTGCTGTGGTATCTGACCCAAGGCGCGCCGGTGACCCTGATCGCTCCCGCGCCGCCGATCCCGCTGTGGCTAGCGGCCTTGCAACGCTATGGCCTGGCGCTTCTGCTGGTGACGCTGGCGACGGGACTCTGGCTGAGACGCCGGCAGCGGGATCCGGCACCTCGTCGCGACCCCGAGCGCTGGCCCGAATTGATCGCCATTCTGCAGCGCGACATCCAGCGCGAGCTGCAGCGCCGCCGTCCCGAACTCGCCGACCAGGGCGTGGCCGAGCGCTGGCAGCATCTTGCGCGGCTGAGCGGCCTGAGTACCCGCGCGGTGGGCGAGGCGATGCGCCCCAGCCCGACGCGCCTTTCCGCTCGTGACTTCACCCGTCGCATCGCCCAGCTGCGCCTGTTGCGCCTGGCCCTGCGCCCCCCGTTCCCGAGGACTTCCGATGACCGACAGCTCCCCTCCTGACGCCACTCAAGCGGACCCTGGCGAAACCGGCGTCAAGGCCCGCGCCCTGACCCGGCTGCAGGCCCTGCGGCAGGCGCTACTCAAGGTGCTGCCGCAGCAGGACGCCGCCGTGGAAGGCCTGCTCGCCACCCTGCTGGCCGGCGGTCATCTGCTGCTGGAAGGGCCGACCGGCGCGGGCAAGACGCTGTTGGCCCGCGCCCTGGCCGCCAGCCTGGATGCCGGGTTCGCCCGACTGCGCTGCCATCCGGCGCTGACGCCTGGCGATGTGGCGGGCGAAATCATCATGGACGCCGGCAGCGACAGCGCCCGCCTGCGCCGGGGCCCGCTGTTCAATTCCCTGGTGCTGCTCGAAGACCTGCACCGGGCTCCGCCACCGGTCCTCAATCTGCTGGACGACGCCCTGCAAGGTCGCCAGCTGAGCCTGGAAGGCCGCCAGGTACCGCTGCCCACGCCCTTCATGGTGATCGCCACCCGCAGCCCCGGCAGCGACCTGCCCCTGGCGCTGCGGGATCGCTTCCTGGTGCAACTGCGGCTCGAGTGGCCGGCGGAAGGCCAGGAACTCGCCGCCCTGCGCCAGGCCGTGCAACAGGGTCACACCGATCCCCTGGAAGCGGCAGCCCTGCGCCCGCTGCTGCAGGCGCGCGATCTGCCAGCCCTGCAGCGGCTGGTGGCAGGGATCCCGGCGGCGGAGCCGATCCTCGATCATGCCGTGCGCTTGATCCGTCTCACCCGGGAGTGGCCGGCCTTCGAGCAGGGCGCCGGGCCGCGCGCCGGCCAGGCCTTGCTACGGCTTGCCCAGGCCCAGGCCTTCCTCCGCGGTGGCGACAGTGTGACGCCCGAGGATGTGCGCTCCCTGCTGCCAGCCGTGTTGCGTCCGCGCCTGCGGCTGACGCCGGAGCGCGAATTCGAAGGCGACAGCCTGGACGGCCAGATCCTCAAGCTGCTGGGACAGTGTCCGGCACCGCGCCCATGATCCGGCGCCGCCTGCCGCTGGCGCTGGTCGCCCTGGCGCTGCTGAGCCTGATCCTGGGGGGATTGGCGCCCCTGCGCTGGCAAGGGCTGCCCGCGACCGGCGCCCTGCTGCTCCTGGGGCTGGCCGTCCTCGAATGGCTGAACGCCCGCCGGCTGGGGACCAGGGGGCATCCGTCGCCTCTCGCGCCGGCATCTCGGGCACGCCTGCGGGCGGACACCACCCTGCACCTGCTGATCGCCGACATGGCTACGCCAGGACAAGGAAAAGCCGGCCGGCCCGAAGACCACCACCAGGCGCTGAGCTTCTGGCGGGCCCTTGCAGCCAGTGGCAATGAGGTGCGGCTCTATGGCCTCGATCCCGAACTGCGCCTGCTGGCGGCCGCCACGCCTGATCGCCCCTTTACGCCAGCTGCCCTACCGGAGCTGACTGCAGATGCGACGGCCGACCTCAAGGCGGCGCTGACACGGCTCTGCCGCCAGGCGCAGCCCGGCAGTGTCCTGGTGATCATGGCACCGCTCGATGACAGCCTGGTGGCTTGGCTCGCGCGGCTAGAGCTGGCCCGGCGCGGCCTGCAGCTCTGGCTAGTCGACACCGCGCTACGGCAGATGGCAGAGCCTGGCGACATCCGCACCTGGCGCGATGCCTGCCGCTATGCCGCAGCCTGGCAGACCAGCATTGAAAGCGAGCGAATGGCCGCGCGTCTGGAGCGACGAGGAATTCGCCGGCTGCCCCTCAGCGAAACAGCGGATCTACCCGTTCGCCTGCTGCAGCTGTGGAACGCCGGCGAGCGGAATCAGATCGCCGACTGAGAAAGGCGGCCGAAGGTGAAATAGTGCTGCAGTACGCCAATCAACTCGGCGAATTCGGCTGGCGGTTCGGCGACGCTGAAACCCGAGTCATAGTTGCCCGGCGTCACGTCTTCATGACTCCATTGGCAACGGGCGTCGAAGTCAACGAAGTGCAGCTGGCCGTCCTGGCCCGGAATCTTCAGGCGGAGCTCGAAGCGCGCATTCACCAGCATGGGCAACTGGCTGATCATCAGCAGTCCCTCGCGGGAAATGTTGCCGATGTAGCCCATGGGCTTGTCGGTGAAGCGGTTGAACACCTTCAGATAGTAGGGCAGCTGGTGGCGCTCGATACGACGATTCTGAGTCATGGTGCGATTCATCCTGCACACGGTAAAGCCACGTTACCGACAACGTCCTGGAAAGCTCAGCGCTGCGGTAGTTTTCGCACCGGCTGGGGCGTCGCA
Organism: Pseudomonas benzopyrenica; assembly: GCF_036884265.1. Lineage (NCBI taxonomy): Bacteria > Pseudomonadati > Pseudomonadota > Gammaproteobacteria > Pseudomonadales > Pseudomonadaceae > Pseudomonas > Pseudomonas benzopyrenica. The sequence continues at coordinate 3,931,669 of NZ_CP145723.1, forward strand.
ACGGCCGTTCCGCCATCTAGCCCCAATTGGCGCAGGGTGTCCAGTCGGGCCTGGGCCCGATAGGCGTATTCGCTGGCCGGAAAACGGACCTGGATGAAACGATAGGTCTGCGCCGCGTCGGCGTACAGTTGCTGCTGCTCCAGGCACTGGCCGCGCAGCATGGAAAACTCCGGTTGCAGCCAGGGCCGTGCCCGGCCTTTGCGCTCAGCCTGGGAGATCTGCAGCAGAGCATTGGTGCAGTCGCCTTCGCTGTAGGATTTATAGGCGGCATCCAGATAGGAATTCATCGAAACGCTGGTGCAGCCGCTGAGGCCGAACAGCAGGAACAGGCAGAGATAAGGGCGCATGAAAAGTCCTCCTGTTCGCTAGATCGGCGCCGGGGCCCGCTTCTTGAGGGCAAACGACCATTGGTGTGACAGAGCTGCGAAAAGCCGTCATGTGCTGGCCACGCGACAGCGCTACAATGAGGTGCGCTCCGTGTTCTACGTCGACTCGGCGCCGAGCACCTGTTCACGCTCTCGCGAGCTAGAGACAAACAAGGCATTTCCAACGCCGTTTGGCCGACGCGCAGCAGATCGTGAACAGGTTCCGAGGCGTCGACTCATGATTGCAATCCGCTAAAGGAAAGACTGCATGATTTATCGCCGTACCAAGATCGTCGCCACCCTGGGCCCGGCCAGCAATTCTCCGGAAGTCCTCGAGCAGCTCATCATCGCCGGCATCGACGTCGCCCGCCTGAACTTCTCGCATGGCACGCCCGACGAGCACCGGGCTCGTGGTCAGCTGGTACGGGATCTCGCCGCCAAGCACGGTCGCCATGTCGCCCTGCTCGGCGACCTCCAGGGTCCGAAGATCCGCATCGCCAAGTTCGTCAACAAGCGCATCGAACTCAAGGTCGGCGATCCCTTCCGCCTGTCCATCGCCCATCCCCGCACCGAAGGCACCGAAGAAGTGGTCGGCATCGACTACCCGGGCCTGGTCACCGACTGTCGCGTGGGTGACGAACTGCTGCTGGACGATGGCCGCGTGGTCCTGCGCGTGGAAGGCATGACCGCCACCGAACTGCATTGCACCACCCTGATCGGCGGCCCGCTGTCCGATCACAAGGGCATCAACCGGCGTGGCGGCGGCCTCACCGCCCCGGCGCTGACCGACAAGGACCGCGAAGACATCAAGCTGGCCGCCTCCATGGAGGTCGACTACCTGGCCGTGTCCTTCCCGCGTGACGCCGAAGACATGCACGAAGCCCGACGCCTGATGGAAGCCGCCGGCGGCAAGTCCTGGCTGGTGGCCAAGATCGAACGCGCCGAAGCCGTGGCCGACGACGAAGCCCTGGACGGCCTGATCCACGCCAGCGATGCCGTGATGGTGGCCCGGGGCGACCTGGGCGTGGAAATCGGTGATGCCGAGCTGGTGGGCATCCAGAAGCGCATCATTTCCCACGCCCGTCGTCTCAACAAGGCGGTGATCACCGCGACCCAGATGATGGAGTCGATGATCAGCAGCCCCATGCCGACCCGCGCGGAAGTCTCCGACGTGGCCAACGCCGTGCTGGACAACACCGATGCCGTGATGCTCTCCGCCGAGAGCGCCGCCGGCCAGTACCCGGTGGAAGCGGTCAAAGCCATGGCGCGCGTCTGCGTCGGTGCCGAGAAGCAGCCCACCAGCAAGCTGTCCAGCCACCGCCTGGGCCATACCTTCACCCGGTGGGACGAGAGTATCGCTCTGGCCTCCATCTATGTGGCCAACCACTTCCCGGGCGTGAAGGCCATCATCAGCCTGACCGACACCGGCTACACCCCGCTGATCATGTCGCGCCTGCGCTCCTCGGTGCCGATCTTCTCCTTCGCCTCGAGCCGCGCCACCCAGGCCCGCACCGCGCTGTTCCGCAACGTGCACACCATCCCCTTCGACCCGACCACCATGCCGGCGAACAAGGTGAGCCAGGCGGCGGTGGACGAGCTGCTCAAGCGCGGCATCGTCGAGCACGGTGACTGGGTCATCCTGACCAAGGGCGACAGCTACACCAAGCGTGACGGCACCAACACCATGAAGATGTACCGCGTGGGCGACCTGCTGGTCTGATCCCTGCCGCCGGTCCTTGACCGGCGCTGACGAAAAAGCCCCGAACAGGCGACTGCTCGGGGCTTTTTCTTGGACCAGACAAGACCTGGCTGGCCTAGAAACCGCCCAGGGCGAGGTACGCCAGGTGCAAGGCGGCCGCGCCGAGCACGCCCAGGCTGCAAGCGATCAGGATGCCACGCTGCAACGAGCGCAAGCGCCCTTCCCGTCGGGCCTCCAGGCGGCTGGCCTTGATCAGGGCTACGCTGGCTAACGGTTGTTCACGCATCGTCTCGCTCCTCACCCCGTTAAATGCACTATATTCTCATTCTCACATAGATCAAGGGAGTCCGACGAGCGTCCGGCCGACTGTGGCAGAATAGCCGGTTTGGTGCGAACAGCCTGGGTGAACGATGGCGTTACGTTTCGAACGGCTCAAGTGGCAGGACTGGAAAGGCGCCTTCACGGAGCGCAACTACGAGCGTGGTCGGCGACTGGCGCTCGACGGCCTGGTGCAACTGCGCTCGGCCGCCAAGGGCCAGCTCTATGCCGAGTGCCACAGCCCGGCCGGGCCGGCCTATCGGCAGGCGATCAGCCTGCGCGCGGGCGAGACCGCCTGGCGGGTCGACGCCCGCTGCACCTGTCCGGTCGGCCGCAACTGCAAGCATGCCGCCGCCGCCCTCATCGAGCTCGAACGGCTGCAACGCAGTGAGGCCGAATTGCCGGCCACGCCGGTCGCCAATCCGGAGCTGCCGCAACCGGTGCTGATCCTCGGCAGCCATACCCAAATCGATTACGACCGCCATATCGGCAAGATGAGGCCCACGGTGCGCCATCGCGCCGCCCTGGCCTTCGCCTATGGCCCACGGCGGCTGTTCGGCGCCCTGCCCCGCACTCCCGATGCCAGCTATCCCACACGCCAGCTGCAGGCCGAACAACGCTGGCGGCAGACGCTGCTCGATCACGGGCTGCGCCTGGCGACCCGGCGCAGCGCTGCGCTGCCCGAGGACAGTGGCGAGATGTTCGAACTGCCGGACGACCCCGCCTGGCTCAGATTCGTGCAGCAGGTCATCCCCGGCCTGCGCGAAGCCGGCTGGCAGATCGAAGCCCAGCCCGAATTCACCTTCGACCTGACGCCGGTGGCAGGCTGGTACGGCCACCTCGAAGAGGTGCAGGGCCACACCGCCGCCGATGCTCAGTTCGATGTCGAGCTGGGCATCCGCCTGGGCCAGCGCCGCGTCAGTCTGATTCCGCTGCTGATCGACGCCATCCGCCGCGAACCCTCGCAGTACGAACCGGCGATGCTGGCCAAACGCGCCGACGACGAACCTGTGCTGCTGCGCATCGATCCTCCGCGGGTCACCGGCCAGCAGGGCCGGGTGCAACGGGTCGCCGTGCCCCTGGGGCGACTCAAGCCGATCCTGCAGATCCTTGGTGAACTCTATGCCACCGACCGTCTCAGCCAGGACCGTGCCCTGCGCCTGCCGCGCCTGGACGCCGCGCGCCTGGCCGAACTGGACGAGCGCCTGCCGCTGGAATGGGAAGGCGGCGAACGCCTGAGAAGCTTCGCTGAGCGCCTGCGCAGCTATGCCGCCGAGCCGGTGGTCCTGCCGGACACCCTGCATGCCGAATTGCGCCCCTATCAACGCGAAGGCGTGGCCTGGCTGCAGGCCCTGCGCGAACTGGACGTCGGCGGCATCCTCGCCGACGACATGGGCCTGGGCAAGACGCTGCAGACCCTGGCGCACATTCTCGTCGAACAGGCCGCCGGCCGCCTGACCGCGCCGGCGCTGATCGTCATGCCGACCAGTCTGATCCCCAACTGGCAGGACGAGATCGCCCGTTTCGCCCCTGGTCTGCGCGTGCTGACCCTGCAGGGCAGCGCTCGCAGCAGTCGCTTCGAGCGCATTCCCGAGCACGACGTGGTGCTCACCACCTATGCGCTGCTGCCCCGTGATGCCGAGCGCCTGGCCAGCTACGACTTTCACCTGCAGGTACTGGACGAAGCCCAGTCGATCAAGAACGCCGCCACCAAGGCCGCCCAGGCCGCCCGCCACCTGCGCGCCCGCCATCGCCTCTGCCTGACCGGCACGCCGCTGGAAAACCACCTGGGCGAACTCTGGTCGCAATTCCACTTCCTGATGCCTGGCTGGCTGGGGGACGAGAAGGGCTTCAAGCAGGCCTATCGCATTCCGGTGGAGCGCGAAGGCGATGTGCAACGCCTGGCGGCGCTCAAGGCACGGGTGTGGCCCTTCATGCTGCGCCGTACCAAACAGCGGGTCGCCAGCGAGTTGCCGCCCAAGACCGAGATCATCCAGTTGGTGGAACTCAGCACGGCGCAACGCGAGCGCTACGAGGACCTGCGGCTGCTGCTGGACGAACGCGTCCGCGCCGAGATCGCCCGCCAGGGCATCGGCCGCAGCCAGCTGCTGATCCTCGATGCCCTGCTACGGCTGCGCCAGGTCTGCTGCGATCTGCGCCTGGTGCCCAACGAAGACGACAGCGTGGCCAAGCCCTCGGCGAAACTGGCGGCGCTGAACGAACGACTCGACGCCCTGCTGCCCGGCGGCAGCCGGGTCCTGGTGTTCTCCCAGTTCACCAGCATGCTCGATCTCATCGCCACCGACCTCGATCAGCGCGGCATCGAGTACGTCACCCTGACCGGCGAGACGCGGGATCGGCGCACCCCGGTGCAACGCTTCCAGAATGGCGAGGTACCGGTGTTCCTGCTCAGCCTCAAGGCCGGCGGCAGCGGTCTCAACCTGACCGCGGCGGATACCGTGATCCACTTCGATCCCTGGTGGAATCCGGCCGCCGAGCAGCAGGCCAGCGACCGCGCCTACCGTATCGGCCAGGACCGGCCGGTGTTCGTCTACAAGCTGATCGCCCGCGGCACCCTGGAAGAACGCATTCAGCAGCTGCAACAGGAAAAGGCGCGCCTGAGCGCGGGCATCCTCAGCGAGAACAGCGGCGACTGGCGTCTGACCGAAAGTGACCTGGCCCAGCTGCTGGCGCCACTGGATCGCTAGGCCCCGACCGGCTGGTCATCCTGACGGCGCGGCACCTGGCTCGGCCAGCCGCGTCGCCAGGAGCGAAGCGGATAGGGACTGCGCAAGCTACTTGTCGCCCTCGCCCACCACATCCCCCGTGGCATCGAGCACCTTGCTGGAAGGAAACTTGTTCGAGGCGACGCGGACCGCCAGTACCGAGAGCGACAGCAGAAAGATCCCGCCGCAGAGATACAGCAGCCCGGCATCCGGTGGCCGATGGTGCGAGACATCGCCGATCAGATAGCGGGTCAGGGCAGTGATGGCGATGTAGAGCAGAAAGCGGATGGGCAGGTGGTTGGTCTTGAAGTAGATGCCGACCATGGCACCCAATTCCAGGTAGATGAAGAGCAGGAGAATGTCATCGATGCTCGCCTGGCCCTTGTCGACCATGCCCATGAAGGCCATCACCGAGGCCCAGGCCGTGGCAGCGCCGATGGCGAACAGGCCGAAGTAGTGGAAACCTTCCACCATCAGGTTGCCAAGGGAGTTCGCCCCGTCGTGCATGCGTTTGCGACCGCTGTCTGCCCACTTCATGGCCGGCTGCTCCCTGCACAAGGGTGAAGACGTCCATTCGAAGATTCGTCCATGCTGGAATTCCCACTCTCAAGATTGCTCTGGCACCAGCCGTTCTTATAGCGGGAAGCCGGACCGCCGACCAGTGCACAACTGTCGCAGACTGGACGGCCCGGCGCTGGCAGGCTAAAACCTGAGGAAAAGGCCCCAAGGGCCCTGGAGTCTGCTGTGGACGCGCGTCTATTCTGCCTCGCCTGCCTGGACCGGCCCGATCCCCGGCTGCTGGAAGCCGCCCTGTGGATCGCGGCCGAGCACCATGAACAGATCGATCCCTCCGCCCTGCTGCACTCGCTGGATGAGCTGGCCCTGCGTCTGGTCGCCACCCTGGATGGCGATGCCAGTCACGCCGAGCGTGCCCAGGCCGTGTTACGGCAACTGTGCGATGCCGGCTTTCGCGCCGCCGAGTGGCCCCTGAATCCCACCGCTGCCCTACTCGATGAGGTTCTGGCGCGACGGCGCGGCCAACCCCTGTCGATCGCCCTGGTGGCCCTGGAACTGGCCCGACGCCTGGAGATCGACCTGCAGGGCATCGGTTTTCCCGGCCATTTCCTGATGCGCGTGCCGGGCGCGGATCATCTGCTCGAACCCTTCGGCGGGCGACGCCTGTACATGAACGACTGCCGCCAACTCCTGGTGGATCAATTCGGCCCCACTGCGCAATTGCAGGCCAGCTATCTGGCGCCCCTGGGGCCGCGGCAGATGATGCAGCGTCTCTCGCGCAATCTGCGTGAATTGCATCGCCAGAGCGACCAGCCGCTGGCCGCGCTCAAGGATGCCCAGCGCGTCATCGAACTGGGAGCGGTCGGGGTCATCGATCATCTGGCGCGCGCCGATCTGTACCGCCAACTCGACTGTCCCCAGGCCGAGCGCTACGACCTGCAGCACGCCCTGCTGATCAGCGAAGACGATGCCGAACGCGAGCAGGTACGGCGGCGGCTGGAGCAATTGAGCGCCCCTTCCGCCACCCTGCACTAGCCGCGTAACAGCCAGAGCACCAGCTGCGCACCGAGCAGATTGCTCAGGCCGGCCAGTACCATGACCAGGCCGGCCACAGTGCCCTCTTCCAGGCCGACCTCGTAGGCCTTGCTGGTGCCCACGCCATGGGCGCCCATGCCGAACAGGGCGCCACGGGCCAGCGCCGACTTGAGCGGCAGCAGCTTGATCAGCAGGCTGCCGAGGATGGCCCCACCCAGTCCGGTGATCATCACGAAGGCCGCGGTCAATTCGGGGACGCCGCCGACGGTCGCGGACATCGGCATGGCGAAGGGGGTGCTGATGGAGCGCGGCAACATGGACAGCAGCACCTGGTCGTCGAGCAGCAGCAGCCGGGCCAGCAGCCAGGAACTGCCGATGGCCACACCGCTGCCGACGCAGAGTCCGGCCAGCAGCGCCTGCCAGTAGTGCGCCAGCAAGCGGCGTTGCTGCCAGATCGGCACGGCGAAGGCCACTGTCGCCGGTCCCAGCAGGGTGATCAGCCAGTGGCTGTAGTGGGCGTATTCGGCATAGCTCACCTGCTGCCAGAGGGTGGCGGCATAGAGCAGCACCGTGACGAAGATGATCGGACTGACCACATACCAGCGCAACCGGGCATAGAGCAGTCGACTCACCACATATCCCGCCACCGTCAGCAGCAGCCAGAAGAGTCCGGGCAGATCAAGCATCGCGACGCCCCCGGCGGCGGAACATCCAGTCCACGGTATAGGCGGTGGCGACCATCGTCAGCACGGTGCTGAGCAGGATCGCCAGCAGGATGCGCACGCCCTCCTGCCGCAGCAGCGGGCCATAGTCGAGCAGACTCAACAGCGCGGGAATGAAGAACAGCAGCATCTCACCCAGCAGCAGACGCACGCCACCCTGCAACCATTCCGGCTCGACGAGGCGCGCGGCCAGCAGCAACAGCAGCATGGCCAGCCCTACCACACCGCCCGGTACCGGCAAGGCGAAATAGGTGGCCAGCCAGGTACCCACGCCCCACAGCGCGCCCAATCCGCACAGCTCCAGAGCCAGGCGCAGATATCTATTCACCCAGGGCTCCATTTCAAACAGTCATCAGGCGCTCAAGGATACCGAGGCTGAGGGGACGAAGACAGCAAACCGGGCCAGGCGGCGGGATCAGGACGGGTAAAGCAGCTTTGCCGCCTGGGCAAGATCAGCCCAGCGCGGCGATGACCTCGGCGACCCAGCGCTCGGCATCTTCGTCCGGCGTCACCGTTTCGCTGGCGTCGATGCGCAGCATGGGCAGCAGTTCGCGCAGCCCCAGCTCGGCGAACAACTCCTGCATCAGCTCGCCGCCGCCACAATAGGTGTCGCCATAGCTGGAATCACCCAGGGCCAGTACCGCGCCGGGCCGTCCGGACCAGGGCGGCAAACGATCGCGCAGCTGGAAATACAGCGACTCGAGATTGGCGGGCAGTTCGCCCATGCCGGTGGTGGAGGTAATGGCCAGCAAGGCTTCGGGTGCGAAGGCCTCCAGGCTGGCAAGATCGGCATTGGGCTGGTGCCAGACCTCATGGCCTGCCGCGCTCAGCCGCGCCTTCACCTGACGGGCGATATCTTCCGCGGTGCCATAGACCGAGCCATTCAACAGTGCGACTTTCATACAGACCTCTTGCGTGGAATCCCGCCCAGTATGCCTGGCCCGGCAGGGCTTGGCGCTCCGTCAGCAAGACGCCTCCGCTGGCAACCCCCGCTGCAGCCAAGGGTCTCAAGGCTTGTTATGCTAGCGCCGCCTGCTACCCCCAGGCGTTTTCGCCACCTGTCCGCCTACCCGGCGGCATGACGGCATCCGGCCTATCCGGCCCGATCGCCCGGAGTTGGAGCATGAATCAGCCTGTTACCCTCATGGTCGCGCGGCGCGTCGCGGCCGGCCAATACGACGCCTTTCTGGTCTGGCTGCGCGAAGGCGAAGCCCTGGCCACCGGGTATCCCGGCTATCTCGGCTCGGGTGTCCTTACCCCGCCACCGGGCGACAACCTGGTGCAGATCATCTTTCGCTTCGCCTGCCCCCAGACCCTCGACGAGTGGGAACACTCGGACACCCGGCGCCTCTGGCTGGAGCGTGGCCAGGGCCTGTTCGAAGCGCCCCAGGCACGACGGGCTCAGGGCATGGACGACTGGTTCGGTGCCGGCCTCCAGCCGCCGCCGCGCTGGAAGCAGAGCATCGCCGTCTGGCTGGCGTTCTTTCCCATCTCCCTGCTGTTCAATGCCGCCTTTGGCGATTATCTGGCGCATCTGCCGTTGCTGCCACGCATCCTGCTGAGCACCCTGATCCTTACCCCAGTGATGGTCTGCGTCTTCATTCCCCTCATCACCCGGGCGTTGAAGGGCTGGCTGCACAACGCCTCATCGCGGGCCAATGGCTGGCGAGGCAGCGCTCGCTAGGTCGATAGCGGATCAGCCTGCATCCTGACGAGTCGAATGCGTACAATAGCGGCCAGCCTCATGACCGCTTCGCTCATCAGGATCGGGTACCCTTCATGTCCGCAACCCTTCCCCTTCTGGTCACCGGTGCCAATCGCCGCGTCGGTCTCGCCTTGACCCGCCGGCTGCTGGCCGAGGACCAACCCGTCATTGCCGTCTATCGCGACGATCCCGGCCCCTTGCGTGACCTCGAGCTCGAAGCCTATCAGGTCGATCTGACCGAAGAGGCGCAGCGTGACACCCTGCTGCAGCAGCTCCATGAACGTCACCCCGCACTGCGCGGTATCGTGCACAACGCCTCGGTCTGGGCTGAAGATGGCCTGGACAATCTGCGGCTGCTCTATCGCCTGCATCTGGAAGCGCCCTATCACCTCAACCTGGGCCTGCAAGATCTGCTCTTGGCCGCACCCCGGGCCGACATCATCCATATCGGCGACGACAGCGCGACCCGTGGCAGCCGCAATCACATCGGCTACGCCGCCACCAAGGCCGCCCTGCACAATCTGACCCTGTCCTTTGCCGAGGCCCTTGCCCCCACGGTGCGGGTCAACACCATCGCGCCAGGGCTGCTGATCTTCAAGGAAGGCGCCGACGAGGCCTATCGCCAGGCGACCCTGGACAAGGCGCTGCTGGATTTCGAACCCGGCGCCGATCCCATCGTGGATACCGTGCTCTATCTGCTGTCGACCCAATACGCGACCGGCAGCACCTTCACCGTCAACGGCGGGCGCCACCTGCGCCATGGCCGTCGCTAGCAAGAGGAATCAGTCATGACCGAACAAGACCGCCTGGAACTGGAGGCCGCCGCCTTCCGCACCCTGGTCGAGCACCTGCGCAAGCGTACCGATGTGCAGAACATCGACCTGATGAATCTGTCCGGCTTCTGCCGTAACTGCCTGTCCAAGTGGTACAAGGCCGCCGCCGACGACAAGGGTCTGGAGCTGAGTCTCGATGACGCCCGCGAAGTCGTCTACGGCATGCCCTACGCGGACTGGAAAGCCCAGCATCAGACCGAGGCCTCCCCGGCCCAGGCCGCGGCCTTCCAGGAGCAGCAGCGCAAATGAGCGACCTCTCCCGCTTTCGCGCCAGCCTGGCCCAGGGCGATCACGCCTTCGCCGACACCCTGGCCTTCGTCGCCGAGCACTACCACTACCAGCCCACCGCCTTTCGCAACGGCGGGGTGGACAATGCCGCCGGCCAGAACGAAGGCTCCTGCAAGACCCTGGGTCTGGCCAAGCTCGAAGGCCTGAGCGATGAGGAAGCCCTGCTGGCCTTTGGCGAGCACTACCGCAGCGTGCTGCAGACGCCGGAGGGCAGCGATCACGCCAACATCCGCGCCCTCGTCGCGCATGGCCTGGCCGGCGTGAGCTTTCAGGGCGAGCCCCTGACGCGTCGCTAGACCTTTCGGCGATCATAAAAAAAGCCCTGCGAATGCAGGGCTTTTGCTTGGGACCGGGCTCAGACGGCAGCCGCAGGTCTCATATAGGAAATGGGTGCCAGACCGGAGTCTTCGAAGGTCACCACTTCCCAGGCATCACGATCGGCCAGCAGCGCACGCAGCAGGCGATTGTTCATGGCATGGCCGGACTTGTAGCCGCGGAATTCGCCGATGAGGCTCTTGCCGAGCAGGTAGAGGTCGCCGATGGCGTCGAGGATCTTGTGCTTGACGAATTCGTCTTCGTAACGAAGGCCGTCTTCGTTGATCACACCCTTCTCGTCCACCACGATGGCGTTGTCGACGCTGCCACCCAGGGCCAGGTTGTGCGAACGCAGGAATTCCAGGTCGCGCATGAAGCCGAAGGTACGGGCACGGCTGACTTCCTTGAGGAAGGAGGTGCTCGAGAAATCCACCGAGGCCTTCTGGGTGCGGTTGTTGACCACCGGATGATCAAAGTCGATCTCGAAGGTCACCTTGAAGCCGTCGAAGGGCACGAAGGTGGCGCGCTTGTCACCGTCGACGACGCTCACTTCACGCTTGATGCGGATGAATTGCTTGGCCGCTTCCTGTTCCTGCAGACCCGCGGACTGGATCAGGAACACGAAGGGACCGGCGCTGCCGTCCATGATCGGGACTTCGACCGCGGACAGCTCGACGTAGGCGTTGTCGATACCCAGACCGGCCATGGCCGACAGCAGGTGTTCAACGGTACCGACCTTGACGCCACTGTCACTGAACAGGTTGGTCGACATGGTGGTTTCACCCACGTTCTCGGCCCAGGCCGGGATTTCCACGACCGGATCGAGATCGGTGCGACGGAACACGATCCCCGTATCGACGGGAGCCGGCTTCAGGGTCAGGTACACCTTCTCCCCGGAATGCAGGCCGACGCCGGTGGCGCGAATGGTGTTCTTGAGGGTGCGTTGTCTAATCATGCCAGGGCCGCTCGGTCGCAGGGTGCGAATGGTGTTCAACGAAGTCGCGATGATAGCAGAAGCGAAAATCGATGCCCACTAATCACACCCTGGCTTGTGATATACCCGATCAATCAGCCTGACGACGCAGGAAGGCCGGGATGTCCAGGTAATCCAGGTCGTCGTTGGGATTGACCTTGGTCGCCGCTGCCGAGCCGCCATGCTGCTGGCTGCCACGACCGGAGCGCATCGAGGTCGGGTACTTGAGGTCGTCGTAGTTGACGGGAGCGGTTTCCTGACGGGCAGCGGCCAGGGTCTGAGCGGTGTTGTCCACCACCTTGACCGGCTTCTCGATGCGCGCGCCCAGGCCGGTGGCGACCACGGTGACGTGCAGCTCGTCGCGCATTTCCGGATCGATTACCGCGCCAACCTTGACGGTGGCGTGTTCGGAGGCGAAGTCCTCGATGATCTCGCCGACGGCGGCGTATTCACCCAGGGACAGATCCAGGCCAGCGGTGATGTTGACCAGGATGCCGCGAGCGCCGTGCAGGTTGACGTCTTCCAGCAACGGATTGCGGATGGCGGCTTCGGTCGCTTCGCGCGCACGGTTCGGACCGCTGGCATGACCGGTACCCATCATGGCCATGCCCATCTCGCCCATCACGGTCTTGACGTCGGCGAAGTCGACGTTCATCAGGCCGGGACGCTGCATGATGTCGGAGATACCGCGAACGGCGCCGGCGAGAACGTCGTCAGCCTTGGCGAAGGCGGCCAGCAGGCTGGCGTCCTTACCCAGAATGGTCAGCAGCTTCTCGTTGGGGATGGTGATCAGCGAGTCGACGCATTCGGACAGGGAGCGAATGCCTTCGTCGGCGACCTGCATGCGCTTGCGGCCTTCGAAGGGGAACGGACGGGTGACCACGGCAACGGTCAGGATACCCATTTCCTTGGCCACTTCAGCGATGATCGGCGCGGCACCGGTACCGGTGCCACCGCCCATGCCGGTGGTGATGAAGACCATGTCGGCACCTTCGAGGACTTCGGCGATGCGCTCACGATCTTCCATGGCCGCCTGGCGGCCGATTTCCGGGTTGGTGCCGGCACCCAGACCCTTGGTGACGCCTGGGCCGAGTTGCAACACGGTACGGGATGTGACGTTCTTCAGGGCCTGGGCGTCGGTATTTGCACAGATGAATTCGACGCCTTCAACACCGCTTTTGACCATGTGGTTGACGGCGTTGCCACCGCCACCGCCCACGCCGATGACTTTGATCACGGCGCTTTGTGGAATGTTGTCTACGAGTTCGAACATGGTCCCCTCTCTTCCTTTCGGATCTTCGCCTACTGCCGCGGTTTAATTGTGAATTACAAGTTGCCCTGGACCCAACGCTTCATGCGTTCCAGGACTGTGGATTTGGTTTCGCTGCTATATCCGCCAGAAACAACCGGCAAAGGATCGGTCTGCTTTTGCAGACCATAGAGCAACAGGCCGACGCCTGTGGAATAGATCGGGTTGCTGATTACGTCAGTCAGACCCTTGACCGTCTGGGGCACCCCCAGGCGTACCGGCATATGGAAAATCTCTTCCGCCAGTTCGACCGCGCCTTCCATCTTCGCAGTACCACCGGTGAGTACGATCCCAGCGGGGATCAGATCCTCGTAACCACTGCGGCGCAGTTCCGCTTGCACCAGTGTGAATAGCTCATCGTAACGGGGCTCGACCACTTCCGCGAGGGCCTGACGCGACAATTCTCGCGGCGGACGATCACCCACGCTGGGCACCTTGATGGTTTCGCCCGGTCCAGCCAGTTTCGCCAAGGCACAAGCATACCGAATCTTGATTTCTTCGGCATATTGCGTCGGGGTTCTCAAGGCCATGGCAATGTCATTTGTGACTTGGTCGCCAGCAATGGGTATTACCGCCGTATGGCGGATGGCGCCTTCGGTAAAGATGGCTATGTCGGTAGTGCCGCCACCGACATCCACCAGGCAGACGCCCAGTTCCTTTTCGTCGTCGGTCAGTACCGAATAGGCCGAGGCCAACTGTTCCAGAATGATGTCGTCGACTTCCAGGCCGCAACGGCGAACACATTTCTCGATGTTCTGCGCGGCGTTGACGGCGCAGGTCACCACATGGACCTTGGCTTCCAGGCGCACGCCGGACATGCCCAGGGGCTCGCGTACCCCTTCCTGGTTGTCGATCACATAGTCCTGGGCCAGGGTGTGCAGTACGCGCTGGTCGGCGGGAATGGCCACCGCCTGGGCGGCATCGAGCACCCGCTCGATGTCCGCAGGACTCACTTCACGGTCGCGGATCGCCACGATACCGTGGGAATTCAGGCTGCGGATGTGATTGCCGGCAATACCGACGAAGGCCGAATGGATCCGGCAACCGGCCATCAGCTGGGCTTCTTCGATGGCCCGCTGGATGGAGGCGACGGTGGACTCGATGTTGACCACCACGCCCTTCTTGAGCCCGCGCGACGGATGGGTGCCGATCCCGACGATCTCGATCTGACCATCGGAAGACACCTCGCCGACCAGAGCCACGACCTTGGAAGTGCCGATGTCGAGGCCGACGATCATCTTGCCGCTTTGCACGCTTGCCATAGTAAAAAACTTCTCCTCAATGCTTGGCCGGTTCGGTCACGGGGGTGGCGGCGACAGCGGGATCACGCCAGGCCACGGCCAGACCGTTCGGATAACGCAGATCGATCCGCGCGATATTGTCCATCTGTGCCTTGAGCACCTGATCGTACAGGCGCATGAAGCGCCGCATCTTTTCCACCAGCTGGTCACGGCCGAACACCAGTTCCAGGCCCTGACCGGTGGTGAGGTACCAGCTGCCACGCTCGTGCATTTCCAGGCGCGCCACGGTGTAACCGAGCGGCCGGAGCATCTGGCTGAACATCTGGTACTGCTGCATCACTTGCTGCTGGGCCCGCTTGGGGCCGTACAGCCGCGGTAGATTGTCATAGTTGGCCAGATCCTGCGGGGCAAAAGCCTCACCCTGGTTGTTCAGCAGCGCCTCGTCGCCCCAGCGGGCGATGGGCATCTGCTCTTCCAGGCGGATGCTGATCTCGTCCGGCCAGACGCGGCGCACCTCGGCATGGGCGATCCACGGCATGGTTTCCAGTTCATGGCGCATGTCGGCCAGGTCGACCTGGAAGAAGGTGGTGCCGACGAAGGGCGCGATCCGCTGCTGCACCGCCGCCTGGCTGATGTAGGAGAGATCGCCCTTGACGCTGACCTTGGCGATCGGCCGGTCGGCATAGGGCAGCAGCCGCTGGGCGCCTTCATAGGTGCCGAAGCCCAGCCCCAGCAGCAGGAACGGCCAGAGGATGCGCTTGAGCAGACCCAGGCTGGGACGCGGCAGGCGCGTCGACAGCGGCTCTTCGGCGACCAGGCGACTGGCTCCGCGTTGCTCGACGTTGCGCGACCGACCGAAGCCGGGCTGGTTGTGACGTAGGGTGGCGACCAAGGTTCAGCCCTCCACGTGCGTGCCGGCAACAGCGGCTGCCGGCAAGGGGTTGTACGGATGACGGCTCATGCCGAACTCCCGGCGGTCGCAGCGGTGGCGAACAGCGGGTGGTTGAGCAGTTGCGGTGCCAGCGCGCCGATGTCGCCCGCGCCCTGGCAGAGCAGGATGTCGCCCGGGCGCAACAGCGGCTTGACCAGCGGGGCGATGTTGCTGCCGCGCTCCACATAGATGGGATCGAGCTGACCGCGCTGGCGGATGCTGTGGCAGAGCTGGCGGCTGTCGGCTCCAGGAATGGGTTCTTCGCCGGCCGGATAGACTTCCATCAGCAAAAGGACGTTGGCATCGGCTAGCACCTGGACGAAGTCTTCGTAGAGATCGCGAGTGCGACTGAAGCGGTGCGGCTGATAGACCATCACCAGCCGGCGCTCGGGCCAGCCACCGCGCACGGCCTTGATCACCGCGGCGACTTCGCGCGGGTGGTGACCGTAGTCGTCCACCAGCATGACGCTGCCACCGGCGACCGGCAGTTCGCCATAGACCTGGAAGCGCCGCCCTACGCCCTGGAAGCCGGACAGGCCATTGAGGATGGCCTCGTCACTGACGCCTTCATCGGTGGCGATGGCAATGGTGGCCAGGGCGTTGAGCACGTTGTGCACGCCCGGCATGTTGACCGAGACCGCCAGGGGCGCGCGGCCCTCGCGCAGCACGGTGAAATAGGTGCGCATGCCGTCCTGGCGGATGTCCACGGCCCGGACGTCGGCGTCCTCGGCGGTGCCGTAGGTGACGGTGGGCCGGGCGACCTGGGGAATGATCTCGCGCACCACCGGATCGTCGACGCAGAGCACGGCCAGGCCATAGAACGGCAGGTTGTGCAGGAAGTCGACGAAGGTGCGCTTGAGCCGGTTGAAGTCACCCTCGTAGGTGCTCATGTGGTCGGCGTCGATGTTGGTGACCACGGCAACCATGGGCTGCAGGTGCAGGAAGCTGGCGTCGCTCTCGTCGGCCTCGGCGATCAGGTAGCGGCTGGTGCCGAGCTGGGCATTGGTACCGGCGGCATTGAGGCGGCCGCCGATGACGAAGGTCGGGTCCAGGCCCTCGGCTGCGAACACCGAGGCGATCAGACTGGTGGTGGTGGTCTTGCCATGGGTACCGGCGACGGCGATGCCGTGGCGATAGCGCATCAGCTCGGAGAGCATCTCGGCGCGGGGCACCACGGGAATGCGCTGCTCGAGGGCGGCGGAGACCTCGGGATTGGATCTGTTGATGGCGCTGGACACCACCAGCACGTCGACCTGATCCAGATTCTCGGCGCGGTGGCCGATGTAGATGCGCGCGCCGAATTGCTGCAGGCGCGCGGTAACCGCGGATTCCTTGAGGTCCGAACCCGAGACCTCATAGCCCAGGTTCAGCAGCACCTCGGCGATGCCGCACATGCCGACGCCGCCGATACCGACGAAGTGGATGCGGCGGATGCTGCGCATGCGCCGAACTTCGGCCTGAATGGCACTTTGCGACTTAACCACGGGCAACCTCCAGACAGGCGTCGACGACTGCACGGGTGGCATCGGGTTTGGCCAGGGCACGGCTGCGAGCGGCCATGCCGGCAAGACGTTCGGGATGCATCAGGACCTCGGTAAGCTGCGCGGCGAGATCCGCCGGGCGGGTGGAATGTTGCGGCAGCACCACACCGGCACCGGCGCGCTCCAGGAAGCGCGCATTGCTGGTCTGGTGGTCGTCGATGGCGTGCGGCAGGGGGATCAGCAGCGCCGGCAGACCGGTGGCGGTCAGCTCGGCGACGGTCAGGGCGCCGGCCCGGCAGATCACCAGATCGGCCCAGGCATAGGCGGCGGCCATGTCGGCGATGAAGGGCTGGACATCGGCCTCCACGGCGACGTTGGCATAGCGCTCGGCGGTCACCTCGGCGTGCTGGCGACCGGCCTGGTGGCGGACCTGCGGGCGAAGTCCGGCCGGCAGTTGCGCCAGGGCGTCGGGCAGCAGCTTGTTGAGCGGCTCGGCGCCCAGGCTACCGCCCAATACCAGCAGGTTGGCGGCGCGCTCTTCCAGCGGCGCACGGGTCACCGGGGCGAAGAGTTCGGCGCGCACCGGATTGCCGGTGGACAGGCGTTTGGCGGACGCCGGGAAGGTGTCGGCAAAGCCTTCGCAGACCCGCGCCGCCATGGGTACCAGCAGGCGGTTGGCGGTGCCGGCATGGGCATTCTGTTCGTGAATCACCAGTGGGATGTTGCACAGCTTGGCGGCCAGGCCACCGGGACCGGTGACGAAGCCACCCAGGCCCAGCACGCAGACCGGCTTGAGCCGGCGCATGAGACCCATAGCCTGCAAGAGCGCACCGCTGAGTTGCAGCGGCGCCTTCACCAGAGAGCGCACGCCCTTGCCGCGCAGGCCAGTGACCGGAATGTGGTGCAGGCTGATGCCGGCCTTGGGCACCACGTCGTTCTCGATGCCGCGCGGCGTACCCAGCCAATGCACGGTATAGCCGCGGGCTTCGAATTCACGGGCGCAGGCCAGGGCCGGGAAGACGTGCCCGCCGGTGCCGCCGGCCATGATGAGGACGTTAGCGGACATCGGCGAAATCCTCTTCGGTGAATTCCACATCCTCGGTATCCACCAGGGTGCGTCTCTCCCACTCGATGCGCAGCAGCAGGCCCATGCTCACGCAGCAGATCACCAGGGAGCTGCCGCCGTAGCTGAGGAAGGGCAGGGTCAGGCCCTTGGTCGGCAGCAGGCCGACGTTCACGCCGATGTTGATCAGGAACTGGCCGATCCACAGCATCGACAGGCCGTAGGCCACATAGGCCGAAAAGAACTGCTTGGACTGCTCGGCCCAGTGACCGATGAACAGCCCGCGCACGCAGACGAAGAGGAACAGGCCGACCGTGGCCATGGCACCGATCAGTCCCAACTCTTCGGCCAGCACGGCGAAGAGGAAGTCGGTATGGGCTTCGGGCAGATAGAACTGCTTCTGGATGCTGTTGCCCAGGCCGAGACCGGTCCAGCCGCCACGACCGAAGGCGATCAGCGCCTGGGTCAGCTGGTAGCCGGAGCCGAACTGGTCGGCCCAGGGATCGGTGAAGGTGATCAGTCGCTGCATCCGGTAGGACTGGGTTTGCACCAGGACGAACACCGCCAGCACGGCCAGGGCGACCATCATCAGGAAGCGGAACAGACCGACGCCGCCAAGGAACAGCATGGCACCGGCGGCGCCCATCATCACTACGGTGGCACCGAAGTCGGGTTCGCGCAGCAGCAGCATGGCCATCGGCAGGAGCACGATGAAGGGCTTGAAGAAGCCGGCCCAGGTGTGGCGCACCTCATGCTGACGACGAACCAGGTAACCGGCCAGATAGAGCACCACGAAGACCTTGGCGATCTCCGAGGGCTGCACGTTGAAGATGCCGAAGCCGATCCAGCGCAGGGAACCGTTCACCTCGCGGCCGATGCCGGGCACCAGCACCGCTACCAGCAGGAGGAAGGCGATGATCAGCAACGGAAAGCCGAAGCGCTGCCAGGTGGCCATGGGAATCAGCATCACCACGCCGCAGGAGACGAAGCCGATCGCCAGGTAGACCAGGTGGCGGTACATGAAGTACAGCGGATTGCCCGACTGGGCGGCGGCCACCTCGGAGGAAGCCGAAGTCACCATCACCAGGCCGAGGCCGAGCAGCAGCAGGCAACCCGCCAGCAGCGGGAAGTCCAGGTCGATGCCGTGGCGGCTGGCCAGCGGCGAGGGATAGGGACGCAGCAGGCTGAGGATCATGACAATGCTCCTACGGCCTGGGCGAACAACCGTCCGCGCTCTTCGAAGTTGCGGAACATGTCGAGGCTGGCGCAGGCCGGCGACAGCAGCACGGCATCGCCCGGCTGGGCCAACTGGCGGCTTTCATTCACCGCCTCGTCCAGGGTAGCGACGCGCACCTGTTGCACGGTGGCCGGCAGGATCTCGGCGATCCGCGCCGCATCGCGGCCCAACAGCACCACGGCGCGGCAGTGGCGCGCGATGGGCTCGCGCAGGGCGCTGAAATCGGCCCCCTTGCCGTCGCCACCGGCGATCAGTACCAGTTGCCCGGCGATGTCGTCACCCAGGCCTTCGACCGCCGCCAGGGCAGCGCCGACATTGGTGGCCTTGGAATCGTTGTAGTAGTTGACCCCCGCGACCTCGCCCACCCACTGGCAGCGATGCTCCAGGCCCGGGAAGGCGCGCAGCGCCTCCAGCATGGGCGCGAGCGGCAAGCCGGCAGCCTGACCCAGCGCCAGTGCGGCCAGGGCATTGCTGTGGTTGTGGGTACCACGGATCTTGAGTTCCTCGACATCCAACAGGTTGTCGAAGGCCAGCGCCAGATAGCGATGGCCCTCCTCCTCGCGAATGCCGAAGGCACGGAAATCGGGCCGTCCCAGGCCGAAGGTCAGGCGCGGCACGTCATCGCCGATCAGCGGCCGCGACAGCGCATCGTCGCGATTGACCACCACCTGGCGGGCGCCGCGGAAGATGCGGTGCTTGGCCTGGTGATAGGCCGGCATGCCGGTGTAGCGATCCATGTGGTCTTCGCTGAGGTTGAGCACCGTGGCCACCTCGGCGTCGAGTCGCTCGCAGGTCTCCAGCTGGAAGCTCGACAGCTCCAGCACATAGAGTTCGACGTCGTTGGCCAGCAGATCCAGCGCCGGAGTGCCCAGGTTGCCGCCCACGGCGACGCGCTTGCCAGCACGCCGGGCCATGTCGCCGACCAGGGTCGTGACGGTGCTCTTGGCGTTGGAACCGGTGATGGCGACGAGGGGCGCCTTGGCATGACGCACGAACAGATCGATGTCGCCGGACAGCCGCACGCCACGGGCAGCGGCCTCTCGCAGCGCCGGCGTTTCCAGAGCCAGGCCAGGGCTCACATAGAGTTCGGCCGCGCGGCAGAGGAAGTCGGCATCCAGCTCACCGCAACGCACCTCGATCCCGGGATACTGGGTGCGCAGCGTTTCCAGTTCCGGCGGCTGTTCCCGCGTGTCGGCCACGGCAAAGGGCACGCCCCGGCGCGCGAGAAAGCGCACCAGCGACATGCCACTCTTGCCGAGGCCGACGACGATACGGAACTGGTCGGAAGCGATGAGCACTGCGATTACCTCAGTTTCAGGGTGGCGAGACCGAACAGCACCAGGATCACGGTGATGATCCAGAAGCGCACGATGACCCGCGGTTCGGGCCAGCCCTTCAATTCGAAATGGTGGTGGATCGGCGCCATGCGGAAGACGCGCTTGCCGGTCAGCTTGAAGGAGGCGACCTGGATGACCACCGAGAGGGTCTCCATGACGAAGACGCCACCCATGATGAACAGCACCACTTCCTGGCGGACGATCACGGCGATGGTGCCCAGGGCGGCGCCCAGCGCCAGGGCGCCGACGTCACCCATGAAGACCATGGCCGGATAGGTGTTGAACCAGAGAAAGCCCAGGCCCGCCCCGATCAGGGCGCCGCAGAAGACGATCAGCTCGCCGGAGCCTTCCACATAGGGAATCAGCAGGTAGTCGGCGAATTTCACGTTGCCCGACAGGTAGCAGAAGATGCCCAGGGCGCCGCCGACCATTACGGTGGGCATGATCGCCAGGCCGTCGAGGCCATCGGTGAGGTTGACCGCGTTGCTGGAGCCGACGATGACGAAATAGGTCAGCACAACGAAGAAAATCCCCAGCGGGATTTCGATGTTCTTCAGCAGCGGCAGGATCAAGGTGGTTTCGATTGGGGCCTTGGCCGTCATGTAGAGGAAGATCGCCGCCCCCAGGCCGAACACCGATTGCCAGAAGTACTTCCAGCGACTGGGCAGGCCCCGGGAGTTCTTCTCGATCACCTTGCGATAGTCGTCGACCCAGCCGATGGCGCCGAACAGGAAGGTCACCCCCAGCACGGTCCAGACATAGCGGTTGTGCAGATCGGCCCACAGCAGGGTGCTGATGCCGATGGTGGTCAGGATCAGGGCGCCGCCCATGGTGGGAGTGCCGGATTTGGACAGGTGCGACTGGGGGCCATCGTTGCGTACGGCCTGGCCGATCTGGCGGATCTGCAGGGTGCGGATCATCCAGGGGCCGAGCCACAACGACAGCATCAGGGCGGTCAGAACGCCCAGAATGCCGCGCAGGCTGAGGTATTGGAAGACGGCGAAGCCCTTGTAGAACTGTTGCAGGAACTCCGCCAACAGCAGCAGCATCAGTGTTTCTCCTCGGTGTTGAGAGCGCAGAGCGCGGCGACGACCTTGTCCATCGCGGCGCTGCGGGATCCCTTGATCAGCAGGGTGGTTCCGGCCCGGTCCTCGTCCGCCAGGGCCTCGATCAGTTGTTCGCGATCGGCGAAATGTCGGGCCTCGGCGCCATAGGCGCGGGCCGCATGGGCCATCGAAGGACCGACGCTGTAGAAGGCGTTCACCTTGCCGCGGGCATGCTCGCCCACGTCGCGATGGCCCTCTTCGGTCCATTCGCCCAGCTCGGCGATGTCGCCCAGGACCACCACCCGACGGCCCGGCAAGGCAGCCAGCAGATCGATCCCGGCCTTCACCGAGGCGGGGTTGGCGTTGTAGCTGTCGTCGATGACCTGGGCGCCGCGCTGGCTGGTGCGGGTCAGGGTGCGACCCTGGACCGGTGCCGCTGTGGCCAGGCCACGGGCGACGGTGGTCAGGTCCAGGCCCAGGCTGAGGGCGGCCGCCGCGGCGGCCAGGGCATTGCCGACGTTGTGGGCACCCAGCAGTTGCAGGGTGATGCGTACGTCGTCTTGGGCAGTGTGCAGGGTGAAGCTCGGACGACCTTGGCTATCCAGGCTCACCTCGGTGGCGCGGACATCGGCGCGGGCATCCAGGCCGAAGGCGATGACTTGGCGCCCGGCCGCACGGCGTTGCCAGGTCTCGAAGGCGGCGTCATCGCGGTTGAGCACCACGGTGCCCGCCTCGCCCACGCCCTCGATGATCTCGCCCTTGGCCTCGACGATACGATCGACGCCGCCGAACTCGCCCACATGGGCCTGGCCGGCGTTGGTAATGATAACGACATCCGGGCGTGTCAGGCTCACGGTATAGGCGATGTCCCCGACGTGGGAAGCGCCCAGCTCGATGACGCCGAAGGCGTGCTCGGCGGCCAGTTGCAGCAGGGTCAGGGGTGCGCCGAGTTCGTTGTTCAGATTGCCTTGGGTGGCCAGCGTGGCACCCTGCTGACGCAGGATGGCGGCGAGCAGTTCCTTGACCGTGGTCTTGCCGCTGGAGCCGGTCACGGCGGCGAGCTTGCCTTGGAACAGATCACGATTGAAGGCGCCGAGGCGACCCAACGCCAGGCGGGTGTCGGCTACCACCAGTTGGGGCAGATGAACCTCGGGCACGGCGCGCTCCACCAGGGCTGCCGCGGCGCCCTGGGCGGCCACGTCGGCCAGATAGGCATGACCATCGAAGCGCGGCCCGCTCAGGGCGACGAAGAGTTGTCCGGCCACGGCCTTGCGACTGTCGGTGCCGACGCCATCGAACAGGGCATCGGCGCCCAGCAGGTTGCCGGTCAGGGCCTCGGCCACTTCGGTGAGGGTGAAGGATCTAAGCATGCTGTCGCTCCCAGGCGGTCAGGGCCCGCTCGGCCTGGTCGAGATCGGAAAAGGGATGGCGGACACCGGCGATTTCCTGGTAGGGCTCATGGCCCTTGCCGGCCAGCACCACGATGTCCTGGGCGGTCGCCGCGGCCACGGCCTGGGCGATTGCCACCTCGCGCCGGCCGGCGAAGCTCACCTGCTCGGGCTGCGCGAAGCCCGCGCGAATGTCGGCGACGATGGCGGCCGGATCCTCGGTACGGGGGTTGTCGTCGGTCACCACCACCTGGTCGGCCAGGCGCTCAGCCACCGCGGCCATCTCCGGCCGCTTGCCGCGATCGCGATCGCCGCCACAGCCGAACACGCAGACCAATCGACCCTGGGCACCGACATGGGGCCGCAGGGCAGTGAGCACCTTGTCCAGGGCGTCGGGGGTATGTGCATAGTCCACTACCACCAGCGGCCGCCCGGCGCCGCCCAGGCGCTGCATGCGTCCGGCCGGGCCCTGCAGCTGCGGGAGGATGGCAAGGATGGCGTCGAGGCCATGCCCCAAGCCCAGCAGCGCACCGATGGCGGCCAGCAGATTGCTCAGGTTGAAGAGTCCGATCAGCTGGCTGCGCAGCTCGCCGGTGCCCTGGGCGGTGACCAGCTGGGCGCGCACGCCGTGGTCGTCGAACTGGACAGCCTGGCAATGGATGCTGGCAGCCGGATCGCTCAGGCTGTAGGTCAGGGTCGCTGCCGGGCTGGGGCGAGCTGCCAGCTCGCGGCCAAAGGCATCATCGATATTGAGGACGCGGGTGCCGAGCCCGGGCCAGGTGAACAACTGGGCCTTGGCTTCGCCATAGGCGGCCATGGTGCCGTGGTAATCGAGGTGGTCGCGGGACAGATTGGTGAAGACCGCGACCTTGAAGGCCAGCGCTGCCACCCGGCCCTGGACCAGGCCATGGGATGAGACCTCCATGGCCACGCTGGCGGCGCCACCGGCGGCCAGTTCGGCCAGGGTCGCCTGTAGCTTGAGGGGGTCCGGGGTGGTGTGGCGGCCTTCGGCGAGGGCGCCATGGAAGCCGTTGCCCAGGGTGCCGACGATGCCGCAACGCTGACCGAGCAGGTCGCAGGCCTGGGCGATCAGCTGGCTGACACTGGTCTTGCCGTTGGTGCCGGTGATGCCGACCAGCGCCAGGCGCTGGCTGGGTTCGCCATGGAAACGGCCGGCGATGGCGGAAAGCTTTCCGGCCAGCCCTTCGACGGCAATCAGAGGGATGTCCAGGTTCGGCAGCGCGGGAGCGTCCTTCACCTCGTAGGCGATGGCTGCGGCACCCCGTTCGACGGCACTGGCGATATGGGCACGGCCATCGCTGTGCAAGCCGGGAATGGCGAGGAACAGCGAGCCCGTCCGAACGTCGCGACTGTCCAGCGCCAGGCCGTCGATGTCGACGGCAGCGCTGGCTTCAGGCAGGAGTTCGGTCAGCAGGCGGCTCATCGATCACGCTCCCCGACCAGCAGCGGCTTGGCGGCAGCCTGGGCCTGGGCCTGCTGCACCGGCAGCGGCTGCAGATTGTCCGGCTGGATGTTCATCAGGCGCAGAGCGCCGGACATCACGCGGCTGAACACCGGCGCCGACACCACGCCACCGTAGTAGCCGCCCTTGCTGGGACGGTCGATCACCACCACCGCGGCCAGGCGCGGATTGCTGGTGGGGCCGAAGCCGGCGAACAGCGAGCGATAGGAATTTTCGGCATAGCCCCGGGTACCGGTGCTGGTCTTGCGCGCGGTACCGCTCTTGCCGGCGACGTGGTAGCCCGGCACCTGGGCGCGGAAGGCACCACCGGGAGCTTCCACGACCTGTTGCAGCATGCCTTGCAGGGTCTTGGCGACGCGCTCGTCCACCGCCTGGTCGCTGGCCGGAGCCTTGTCCAGGCGCACCATGGACAGCGGTACCGAGCGCCCGTCGTTGGCCAGCACCGAATAGGCATGGGCCAGCTGCACGGCGGTCACCGCCAGGCCGTAGCCATAGGACAGGGTCGCGGTCTCGGCCGGACGCCAGGTGCGGTGGTTAGGCAGATTGCCGACCCGCTCGCCGGGGAAGCCCAGACCGGTGTCCTGGCCAAGGCCGACGGCGCGCATGGCGTTGTAGATGTTCTCGCCACCGACATCGAAGGCGATCTTGCTCATGCCGACGTTGCTGGACTTGATGAGGATGCCGGTCAGGTCCAGGGCGCCATCGCTGTGGGAGACGTCCTTGATGGTATAGCGACCGATCTGCAGCGAACCGGGATAGACGTTGACCTTGTCGGTGGGTTTCCAGCGACCGCTGGCGAGCGCTGCGGTCATGGAGATCGGCTTCATCACCGAGCCGGGTTCCATGACGTCGATCATCGCCCGGTTGCGCATGGCGGCCGGTTCGAGGCTGCGTCTGTTGTTGGGGTTGTAGGTGGGCATGTTGACCATCGCCAGGACCTCACCGGTCTTGACGTCGACAATGGTCAGGCTGCCGGCCTCGGCTTCGAACTGGGTCAGGGCATTGCGCAGCTCGCGGGCAGCGAGATACTGCAGACGCAGGTCGATGGACAGCGCCAGGGTATTGCCCGGCTTGGCGTTCTTGGCGACCTGCACATCGCGGATCAGCCGACCGCGGCGATCCTTGACCACCTGGCGACGACCCGGCACGCCGGACAGCCATTCGTTGAAGGCCAGCTCGATGCCTTCGCGACCGTGGTCGTCGATGTCGGTGAAGCCGACCACATGGGCCGCCACCTCACCCGCCGGATAGAAACGCCGAAATTCCTCGATGTCGTAGACACCAGGAATCTTGTGCGCCTTGACCTGGCTCATCACCGCTTCGCCCTGCTCGGGCGTCAGGCCGCGGGCCAGGTAGAGAAATTCCTTGCTGGCGTTCTGCTCGATGCGTTTGGCCAATTCCGCACGCGGCTGGCCAACGGCATCGGCTAGGGTCGGCCAGCGATCCTCGGCGCCCAGCAGCTCCTTGGGATTGATCCACAGTGTGGTGACCGGCGTGCTCACGGCCAGGGGTTCACCATTGCGATCGGTGATCAGGCCACGGTGCGCCGGGATGGGAATGGTGCGCACGCTGCGCGCATCGCCCTGCCCCTTGAGAAAGGCCCGGTCAATCACGTGCAGATCGACGATGCGCCAGATGATGGTGCCGACCATGACCAGCAACAGCCCGATAATCAGGCTGAAGCGCCAGGGCAGGCGCGCGATCAGGCCTTTCACGGATTGACCATCCGGATTTCGGTCGGATCGGGAATGCGCATCTGCAGCTGACCGCTGGCCAGGGCCTCGACGCGGCTGTGGGCGGTCCAGGTGCTCTGCTCCAGCAGCAGCCGACCGTACTCGGCCTGGGCCTTGTCGCGGATGGCCATCTCGCCATAGAGGGTATTGAGCAGCTGGCGATTCCAGTGGGCGCTATAGGCCACGGCTACCGCCGACAGCAGCACGCCAGCGAACAGCACCAGCATGACGCTGCTGCCCAGGGGCAGTTTCTTGACGAAGAGCCGGCTCATTTCAGCTTCTCGGCAACGCGCATCACGGCGCTGCGGGCGCGGGGATTGGCGGCCAGTTCGGCTTCGCTGGCATAGACCGGCTTGCCCAGCAGGCGCAGCGAAGGCTCGAAGACCGTGGCGCGGATCGGCAGGTCGCGCGGCAGTTGGTCGGCCTCGCCCTTGGCCAGTCGGCGCATGAATTGCTTGACGATGCGATCTTCCAGGGAGTGGAAGCTGATCACCACCAACCGGCCACCCACCGCCAACTGCTCGTAGGCGGCCTGCAGGCCCTGCTCCAGATCGCTCAGTTCGCGGTTGATGTAGATGCGCAGCCCCTGGAAGGCGCGGGTGGCGGGATGTTTACCCTTTTCCCAGGCCGGATTGGCCTCGGTGAGCACCTTGGCCAGATCACCGGTGCGTTCGAAGGGCTGGACCTCACGGCGCTGCACCACGGCGCGCGCCATGCGCTTGGCGAAGCGCTCTTCGCCGAATTCCTTGAACACCTGGGCGATATCGGCCTCGGCAGCCGTGGCGATCCAGGCGGCGGCGCTCTGCCCCCGGCTCGGATCCATGCGCATGTCCAGGGGACCGTCCTGCATGAAGCTGAAACCGCGCTCGGGATCGTCGAGCTGGGGCGAGGAGACGCCCAGATCCAGCAACACGCCATCGACCTGGCCGGACCAGCCACGGCTGACGAGTTCATCGCCCAGCTCGGCGAAGCTGCGCTGGACGATCTCGAAACGCGGATCTTCCGCGGCCAGGGCCTGGCCGGCGGCGATCGCCTGGGGGTCCTTGTCGAAACCCAGCAACCGCCCTTCCCCACCCAGCAGGCGCAACGCGGCCCGGCTGTGTCCGCCGCGGCCGAAGGTGCCGTCCAGATAACGGCCGGCAGGCTGGATCGCCAATGCCTGTACGGCCTCGTCCAGGAGAACGGAGACGTGGTGGAAGACTGGGTTCATGGTCACAGGATCAAATCGCGCATTTCATCCGGCATACCGCCGGGTTCCTTAATCGCCAGGAGATCCGCGTCGCACACGGCACTCCAGGCATCCTCATCCCATAACTGGAACTTGTTGAGCTGCCCGACCAGCATCACGCGCCGGTCCAGCTTGGCGTATTCACGCAGGCGCGGCGGAACCAGGAAACGGCCACTGCCGTCGAGTTCTAGATCCACCGCATTGCCGATCAGCAAGCGCTGCAAGCGGCGAGTCTCCTCGCGTAGCGAGGGCAACTGCCGCAGCTTGCTTTCGATGATTTCCCATTCCGGGAGTGGATAGACGCAAAGGCAGGGGTCGACGGCATCGATCGTCACGATGAGCTGGCCGGCACAACGCTCCAGCAGCTCGTCACGATACCGGCTCGGCATCGCGGCGCGCCCCTTGGCGTCGAGACTGATGGCGTTCGCTCCCCGGAACAATTTCGCGTCCTCTAATAGGCTGTCCTTGCCATTAAATCCCACTTCGCCCCACTTCGTACCACCGGCCGCCACTATATTGAGGAGGGCCGCTTTCAGTCAAGGTAAGCGAGGGGGTTCCCAGGCCGCATGGGACGCGGATTTCGAGCAAATTGCACGAGTTCACGACCAAGACGAACGACATCGATTTCCGACAAACGGAAATGAAGTCAATTGATTGGCTCAATTGATTAAAGTGATGTCTTAAGAAGAGGTCTCAGACCCCAGGCGTAGAGGCCCGGGAGGGAGGGAGTGCGAGAGCCGACCTGTAAGCCGGGTTCTGTCGAGGACAGTCATTCCTCTGGGACAACCATCGCTGATTGCCTCTAGCGACCTACCCGAATCCAGCGCGGGCCACGCCTATGGATTCCTATTTGGTCTTGCTCCAGGTGGGGTTTACCTAGCCACGAACTGTTGCCAGCCGTGCGGTGCGCTCTTACCGCACCTTTTCACCCTTACCGGCGCTTGCGCGCTTAGGCGGTTATTTTCTGTGGCACTTTCCGTAGGCTCACGCCTCCCAGGCGTTACCTGGCACCTCGCCCTATGGAGCCCGGACTTTCCTCCCTCGCGACCCTTGCGGATCACGACAGCGACTGCCCGGTCGGCTCTCGCGGCGCAAGGGTATAGAGACTGGGGGCGGATAACAAGGAAAGATGCCCACTAATTCGCCCTACTCGCCCTTGCGCTCCAGCGCTAGCTGGTAGAGCAGGTTCTTGCGCGCGCCGGTGATCTGGGCGGCCAGGGCGGCGGCGCGCTTGACCGGCAGCTCGGCCAGCAGCAGATCGAGGATGCGCAGGGTTTCGGCATCGACCTCGGCGTCTTCCGGCGCGGTCCAGCCGGCCACCAGCAACACGCATTCGCCGCGCTGCTGATCCAGATCCTCGCGAATCCAGGCCTGCAGCTCGCCCGCGGGCAGGCCGCGCAGGGTCTCGAAGGTCTTGGTCAGCTCGCGCCCCAGCACGATGTGCCGCTCGGGCCCGAAGGTGCTCACCATGTCGGCCACGCAGTCGTCGAGGCGATGGGGCGCCTCGTAGAAGATCAGGGTGCGCGGGTCTTCGCGCAGGGCCGCCAGCCGCCCCTGCCGGCCCACCGCCTTGGCTGGCAGGAAGCCCTCGAAGCTGAAGCGGTCCGAAGGCAGCCCGGCCGCCGACAGCGCCGCGATCAGCGCGCAGGCACCGGGAATCGGCGAGACCCGGATGCCCTGGGCGCGCGCGGCGCGCACCAGGTGAAAGCCCGGATCGGAAATCAGCGGCGTGCCCGCATCGGAGATCAGGGCGACGTCCTCTCCCGCCAGCAAGCGGGTGATGAAGCGACCTCCGGCATCGCGCTCGTTGTGGTCGTGACAGGCGGCAAGTGGCGTTTCGATACCGAAATGGCGCAACAGGCGCGCCGAATGACGGGTGTCTTCGGCGGCGATCAGGGCCACGTCGCGCAGGACCTTGAGGGCACGGGTGGTGATGTCGTCCAGGTTGCCGATGGGGGTGGCAACCACATAAAGAGTACCCGGCGAAATCATGATGAAACCTGACGGACTGGAAATAGCCCAACAGTGTACGCCGCTCTCGCCCTCGGCGTTCGCAGCGCCTGGGTGCTGTGAGACAATCGCCCCTTTCCGAACTCTGCTCAGGAACCACCGCATGAAGTTCCGCCTGCGTCCGCTGATCTGCGCCACCGCCTTCGCCCTGCTCGCCGCCTGCAGCAGCTCGCCCACCACGAGCAGCCTCGGGGCGCTGCCTCAGCCCAGCCAGGCCAGCATCGAGCAACTGCTGAACCAGGCCGGCTCCAGTCAGTCCGAGCAGGCCAATCTGCTGCGTCTGACCGCCGCGGACAAGGCCTATGCCCAGCAGAACGCCCGCGAAGCGCGGCAGATCCTGGGCTCCATCAATCTGGAAGGCTTGAAGCCGGCGCAGCAGATGTTCGCCCAGACCTTGCTGGCCCAGCTCGATCTGCTCGACAAGCAGCCGGCCCAGGCGCTCAAGCGTTTCGACCATCCCAGCTTCGCCCAACTGGGCGAATTGCCGGCCCAGCAGCAGATCCGCAGCGGCCTGACCAAGGCCGAGGCCCAGGCCGCCAATGGCCAGCCGCTCGCCGCCGCCCAGGAGCGCATCTTCCTGGGGCCGCTGCTCGAAGGCGATGCCGCCCACGACAACCGCGAGCAGATCTGGCAGCTGGTGACCAGCCTGGCGGATGCGCAACTGCGCCAGAGCGTGAAGGATGCCGATCTCAATGGCTGGCTGGCCCTGGCCGCCATCACCCGCGGCAACCTGGCGCTGGACCAGCAATTGTCGGCCATCGAGGAATGGCAGCAGCACCCCGGCCATCCCGCCGCGCGCAATCTGCCCGATGACCTGGAACGCCTGAAGACCCTGGCGCGCGAGCCACTCAATCGCGTCGCACTGCTGTTGCCCCTGCAGGGCCAGCTCGCCGGCGTCTCCCGCGCGCTGCAGGACGGCTTCATGGCCGCCCGTTACGAGGCCCTGGCTGCGGGCCAGACCGCCCCGGCCGTGACCGTCTACGACAGTACCCAGATGGGCTCGCTGGACGCCTTCTACCGCCAGGCCCAGGCCGCCGGTATCCAGCTGGTGGTCGGCCCGCTGGAAAAGAATCTGGTCAAGCAGCTGAGCGATCGCCCGCAATTGCCGCTCAACACCCTGGCGCTGAACTATGGCGACAGCCAGGGCGCCCAGCCGCCGCAGCTCTTCCAGTTCGGCCTGGCCGCCGAGGACGAGGCCCGCGAAGCCGCCCGCCGTGCCTGGGCCGATGGCAAGCGCAGCGCCGGTGCCATGGTGCCCCAGGGCGACTGGGGCGCCCGCGTACTGGCCGCCTTCCAGAACGAGTGGCAGCAGCTGGGTGGTCGCCTGGTCGCCGCCGAGCGCATCGGCCAGCCGGTCGAGATCGCCAACCGCATCACCAGCCTCCTGCAGATGCGCCAGGGCATGGATTTCATCTTCCTCGCCTCGACGCCGGCGCAGGCCCGCCAGATCAAGCCGATCCTGGTCTACCAGAACGCCCGCGATCTGCCGGTGTACGCCACCTCCAACCTCAACAGCGGGGTCAACGAACCCGGCGTCAACCAGGATCTCAACGGCATCCTGTTCTGCGAAACGCCCTGGCTGCTGGACCCGAGCAATCCGCTGCGCGCCAAGATCACCGCCCA
The DNA here is from genome assembly GCF_036884265.1 of Pseudomonas benzopyrenica. Lineage (NCBI taxonomy): Bacteria > Pseudomonadati > Pseudomonadota > Gammaproteobacteria > Pseudomonadales > Pseudomonadaceae > Pseudomonas > Pseudomonas benzopyrenica. The sequence continues at coordinate 3,962,274 of NZ_CP145723.1, forward strand.
GTGGCCTCAGGCCGGCACCAGCATCGGTCGCCTCTATGCCATGGGCGCCGATGCCTACCTGCTGGCGCTGCACCTGCAGCAGCTCAAGGCCCTGCCCAACTCCGAGCTGCCCGGCCTGTCCGGCAATCTGAGCGTGGCGCCCGATCAGCGTGTGGTGCGTCACCTGCCCTGGGCGGAATTCCGCAACGGCTTGGCCCAGCCGCTGCCAGCCAACAATGCACCGCTGCCCACCACCAGCGTGCCGGCTTCGCTCAGCACGCCGTGAAGCAGGCCCTGCACCTCCAGCGCGGCAAGCAAGGCGAGGACCGTGCGCTGCAGTTCCTGCAGACGCACGGTCTGCGCCTGATCGCCCGTAACTGGCGCTGGCGTGGCGGTGAGCTCGATCTGGTCATGCTCGACGGCGATACAGTAGTATTCGTCGAGGTACGCGCCCGCAGGCATACCGCCTGGGGCGGCGCCGCGGAAAGCATAGATGCCCGCAAGCGGCAGCGACTGGTCAACAGCGCCGCCCTCTTTCTGCAATCCGAAGCGCGCTGGGCCAAGCGGCCCTGTCGTTTCGACGTGATCGCGATCGGCCCCGGGGCCGACGCATCCCCTCAGGCACTCGAATGGATCAAACAGGCCTTCGAGGCCTGAGGCCCTCCACAGCACAGGTCAAAGATATCGCGATGGACACCCACGCCCGCATCCAGAAACTCTTCCGGGACAGCATCGAAACCAAGCGTCAGGCCATGGAAGTCCTGATTCCGCATATCGATCTGGCCAGCCAGGTCATGGTCGCGGCCCTGCTCAACGAAGGCAAGATTCTCACCTGTGGCAATGGCGGTTCCGCCGGCGACGCCCAGCATTTCTCCTCGGAACTGCTGAATCGCTTCGAGCGCGAGCGGCCCAGCCTGCCGGCCCTGGCCTTGACCACCGACACCTCGACGCTGACTTCCATCGCCAACGACTACAGCTACAACGAGGTGTTCTCCAAGCAGATCCGCGCTCTAGGTCAGCCTGGCGACATCCTCCTGGCCATCTCCACCAGCGGCAACTCGGCCAACGTGATCCAGGCGATCCAGGCCGCTCACGACCGCGAGATGACCGTGGTCGCGCTCACCGGCCGCGATGGCGGCGGCATGGCCTCGCTGCTGCTGCCCGAGGACGTCGAGATCCGCGTACCCGCCAAGGTCACCGCCCGCATCCAGGAAGTGCACCTGCTGGTGATCCACTGCCTGTGCGACCAGATCGATCAGCAACTGTTTGGAAGCGAAGAATGAAGAAAGCTCCTCTGCTCGCCATCCTGGCGCTGTCCTTTGCGGTCGCCGGCTGCAGCAACGTGGTCACCGCCAGCCGCGACAAGCCCATCGACGACAACCGCGGCACCCGTACCCTGGGCAGCACCGTCGATGACGCCCTGATCGAGACCAAGGCCGCGGTCAACATCTCCAAGGCCAATGCCGACCTGGCCAGCTCGCACATCGTGGTGGTGAGCTACAACGGCGTGGTACTGATCGCCGGCCAGACACCGCGCGCCGATCTCAAGGCCCAGGCCGAACAGGCGGTGCGCAGCGTGCAACGGGTCAAGACGGTGCACAACGAACTGCAGGTGACCGGTAACTCCTCGCTGCTGGCGCGCAGCAACGATTCCTGGCTGACCACCCGCATCAAGACCCAGATGTTCGCCGACCAGGACATCCCAGGCTCGCGCATCAAGGTGGTCACGGAAAACGGCATCGTCTATCTCCTGGGCCTGGTGACCCAGCAGGAAGCCGCCCATGCCGTGCAGCTGATCCAGAGCGTCTCGGGTGTGCAGCGCATCGTCAAGCTATTCGAATACATCAACTGATCCCTGTTCGCCGCCCAACAAAAAGCCCCGCAATGCGGGGCTTTTTGTTGGGCGGCGTGTCTTAGGCGGCCTGCCACTCGCTTTCGGCTTCGTCACGGGTCTTGGACAGGCGTACCTGGCTGCCTTCCACGGACTGGACCCAGCTCAGCGGAATGTAGTGATGCTTGCCATCGGCGTCCTGATCGCGCTTGGTCAGCTTGATGCGATCGGCGCCCTCCATGTGGTCGACGGTGCCCACGTGCTGGCCGTCCGAACCGACAACTTCCGCATGCTCTTTGATCTGGGTTGCATCTACCATGGTGGTTCTCCGGCAGGTTAAGAAAAAGGAGGCGCCTCTCTGAGTGCCTGCAGGATAGGAGGCATGAGCAGCCGTCTGGGTTCGACCTGTGCCGACGAAAGGCCATCATCGAGGTCAGAAGCCCGAGAACTGCGAAGAGGATCCACCGATGAGCGACGAGCCAAGCAAGCTGACCCGTTCCAAGGAACGCTGGGCCCAGGAGGGCCGCTTCCTCACCGGCCAGGGCGCACGCCCGGACAGCGAACGCCTGCCGCCCGGCCAGCATCGGGTCAGCAACTGGCCGGTCCTGGATCTAGGGGTACGCCCGGAGGTCAGCCAGGAACGCTGGCAACTGGCGGTGACCGGCGCGGTCGGCAAGACGCTACGCTGGAACTGGGAGACCTTCGCGGCGCGGGCGACCACCCAGGCCATCAGCGACATGCACTGTGTCACCACCTGGTCACGCTATGACAATCACTGGATCGGCCTGCCGGTAAGCGAATTGCTGGACGAGGTACAGCCGCGGGACGAAGCGACCCATGTGCTCCTGCACAGCTACGACGGCTACATCACCAACCTGCCGCTGGCCGATTTCGCCGCACCTGGCGCCATGCTGGTGCACAGCTGGGAAGGCCAGCCGCTGACCGCCGAGCACGGGGGCCCGGTGCGGGCACTGATCCCGCACCTCTATCTGTGGAAGAGCGCCAAGTGGCTCAGGCGCATCGACTTCCGGGTCGGCGACACGCCTGGCTTCTGGGAGATGCGCGGCTATCACGACCGGGGCGACCCCTGGCAGGAGCAGCGCTACTCCGACGACGACGCCTGAGGCTCTCTCAGCGTGCGGCGGGGGCCAACTGCAGCTCCACCGGATCGCCGGGGTTGAGACTGCGGATACGGAATTCGTCGCGGGTGAGACCGAGGATTTCCGTGGGATAGGTGATGCCTTCCTCGATCAGATTCAGGCCCTTCTCGGTGCGCGTCCAGCGGCCCAGGGAGGGCTGGCTGCTCGGCGAGGCCATCACCAGGGTGCCATCGCTGAGAAAGACATAGAGCATTCCCGGCTCGATGCTGTTGCTGGTCTTGATCTGCCAGACCTTGTTGACGAAGCCTTCCTGGGCACTCCCCTGCTTGTCACCACCGCCTTGCCCGTAGCCGATCAGCCCGGCCACGACACAGAGCGCGCCTATCACCAGCACCACCACGCGCCAGTAACGACGCGCCTTGTCTTGCAAACTCATGTCACTCCTTGGGTGTTCTTGAGGCTGGCCAGGTAGGTGCCCAGCGGCGGGCGCTCCTGGAAATAGCCATGCAGTCCGGCAAAGATCGAATCGGCCAGCTGCTTCTGGTGGCGACTGTCGAGCAAGCGCCGGCAGTCGCGATCATTGGAAATGAAGCCCGTCTCGACCAGGATCGAAGGGATGTCCGGCGATTTGAGCACAGCGAACCCCGCCTGCTCCACCCGTTTCTGGTGCAGGTTGGTGATGTTCGCCAATTGCCCCAGCACCTTGTGGCCCAGGTCCAGGCTCGACGAGATGGTGGCGTTCATCGACATGTCCAGCAGCACGCCGGCCAGCATGGGATCGCGGCCCTTGAGAATCTCGTTGGCACCGATCAGGTCGACGTTGTTCTCGCTGTCGGCCAGGAAGCGCGCCGTGGTGGAGGTCGCGCCTCGCTCCGACAGGGCATAGACCGAGGCGCCATAGGCCGTACGCCGCGGTGCGGCATCGGCGTGCACCGAGACGAACATGTCGGCGTTGTAGCTGCGGGCGACCTCGACCCGCTTGCGCAGCGGCACGAAGAAGTCGTCGTTGCGCACCAGCTTGGCCTTGAAGCCCTTCTGCAGGTTGATGCGCCGCGCCAGATTCTGCGCCACGATCAGGGCGATGTCCTTTTCCCGATCACCCCGGGCGCTCAGCGCACCGGGATCCTTGCCACCATGCCCGGCATCGACCACCACCATGATGTCGCGCCCCGTGGCCAGTCCCTTGCCACGCCTGACCTCCAACGGCGGCTCGGCGTCGACCGGCTTGCGTGCGGCCACTGCCGGCGTCCCGGCGCGCTTGAGATCGAGCACCAGGCGGTTGGACGCGCCCTCGCCCGGGCCGAGGATGAAGCTCTCCATCTCCACCGGATGGGCCAGCTCCAGCACCACCCGGGTGTCCTGGGCGCCATAGCGGGCGCTGCGCACGGCGCGCACCGGCGACCCCTGCAGGGCGAGGTGGTTGAGCACCGCGGGCGCCTGGGTATCGGCGAGATCGAGAATGATGCGATCCGGCGCCACCAGGGTAAAGGTCTTGTAGCGCACCGGTCCGGTGAGATCGAAGACCAGGCGGAGCTTGTCAGCGTCCTGCCAGGCCCGGGCACCCTTGAGTTGCTGCCGGGCGGCAAACGCCGGCAACCCGACGGGCAAAGTCATGCCAGCCAGGATCAGATTGAGCAGACGACGGCGATTCATGGGGTCCTCGCGAGAAACGAGAAACGGCTGGGAAGTTACAACATAACGCTAAAGATCGCCTGCCACCTGGCCCCTGTCAACTGCCATTTGGACAAAATATTCCTTAGAAAACCAGGGCATAGCGTTCGTTTGCAGAATCAGCTTTAGATACAGTCACTTGCCGCTCTCGCGAGCCGACCCGTCAAAGGCGCGAACGGCGAGAAGTGCGACGGAGAGCGAATTTATCGGCGCCGTCATCGTCGAAGTGTCAGGCACTTTCGCCTTTGAAGGGATCACACCATGAACAAGAAGATTGCAGTCGCGACCGCCCTGCTGGCCGGCACCGTGCTGGCGGGCTGCTCCTCGGTCAAGAACACCGCCGACTACACCGTGGGTCGCGTGGAATTTCGTGAGCAGCCGCTGGTGAAGCAGGTGGAAAAGGGTATGGCCAAGGCTGACGTCCTGCGTATCGGCGGCACCCCGTCGAGCACCTACACCCGCAAGTATCGTCCGGGTACCTGCAACAACTATGTGCTCAACAAGGACGGCAAGGAGCAGGTCTATTCGATCGGCTTCGACAGCATGAACCGCGTCGACAGCAAGGACTTCGAGACCTGCGAAAGCGCCGACCGCGCCTGATCGGGGATCTGACCGGCCAGCCAGGCCGGGTGTCCTGACGGACGCTGGCGGCGTCTGATGGACAGGATCGGCGAGCGGCAGCACCCTAAGCCCTCGCCATCCATGAACGTTGCGCCGACGTCCTGCACTGCGGATCGACGCAGGCACGGCCAGCGCCGCCAGGCTCTACCCATCGTTCCAAGGAATTCAGGCATGTCCAGACGTCACCTCATACTCACAGCTGCGGTGCTTTCCCTGACTGGCTGCGGTGGCTATGACTACAGTTGCGATGCGGCCAAGACCGCCGAACTGGTTCGTCAGCAATACGCCCAGACCATCAACGAGATCTATGCGGACGACATCGCCGCCGGCCAGCCCGCGCTGGAGGCCAACCAGATCTCGCTGGTCGACATCAAGACCCAGGAAGAACCCTCGGACAGTGGCGAAGCAGGCTTCTATACCTGCAATGCGACCGTCGAGGCCACCTGGCCCAAGGCCGCTCTCGAACGCCTGGCTCCGGCCGCCGCTCAATTGGCCAGCGTGGGTGCCATCCTCGAAAACGGCCACCTGCGCCATGCGCTCAGCTACGAGTCCTCGCTGGAAGGCAGCGACAAGCAGCGCGTCGACATCACCCTGCCCGAAGCCGTGGACCTGAGTCTCAAGACCCTGGCCGGCCAGGAACCGATGGACGAATACCTGGAAGACGCTCCCGACGGCGAACAGGAAGCGCCCTGATCCACCGGCGCCCGCGCTGCTGTGCAGTGCTGGCGCCCGGGTGTATGATCCGGATTCCCCTCCGCCAGCATCCTCCGGCGGGTTCGTGAGCCCCGGCACCCCTGTGGAGATCCCGCATGGCGTCGTTGCCCTCCGGCCCGGCAATCGTCACTTCGCGTTTGCACCGTGCCTCGTCCGCGCTCACGATGACCAGAACCGTGATCTAGAAAGCCGCCTCGGAGAGACGCTTCATGCCTGACTATCGCTCGAAAACCTCCACCCAGGGCCGCAACATGGCGGGCGCCCGAGCGCTCTGGCGCGCCACCGGGATGAAGGACGAAGACTTCAAGAAACCCATCATCGCCATCGCCAACTCCTTTACCCAGTTCGTGCCGGGCCATGTCCATCTCAAGGACTTGGGCCAGCTGGTCGCCCGCGAGATCGAGAAGGCTGGCGGCGTGGCCAAGGAATTCAACACCATCGCCGTGGACGACGGCATCGCCATGGGCCACGACGGCATGCTCTATTCGCTGCCGAGTCGCGAGATCATCGCCGACGCCGTGGAGTACATGGTCAATGCCCACTGCGCCGACGCCCTGGTGTGCATCTCCAACTGCGACAAGATCACCCCCGGCATGCTGATGGCCGCCCTGCGCCTGAACATCCCGGTGGTGTTCGTCTCCGGCGGTCCCATGGAAGCCGGCAAGACCAAGCTGGCCAGCCACGGCCTGGACTTGGTCGACGCCATGGTCATCGCCGCCGACAGCTCGGCCAGCGACGAGAAGGTCGCCGAATACGAACGCAGCGCCTGCCCCACCTGTGGCAGCTGCTCGGGCATGTTCACCGCCAACTCCATGAACTGCCTGGTCGAGGCCCTCGGCCTGGCCCTGCCCGGCAATGGCTCGACCCTGGCTACCCACGCCGACCGCAAGGAACTGTTCCTGCAGGCCGGCCGCACCATCGTCGACCTCTGCCGTCGCTACTATCAGGAAAACGACGAGTCGGCGCTGCCGCGCAACATCGCCTGCCATGCGGCCTTCGAGAACGCCATGACCCTGGACATCGCCATGGGCGGCTCGACCAACACCATCCTGCACCTGCTGGCCGCCGCCCAGGAAGCCGAGGTGGACTTTGATCTGCGCGACATCGATGCCCTGTCGCGCAAGGTGCCGCAGCTGTGCAAGGTGGCGCCGAACATCCAGAAGTACCACATGGAAGACGTGCATCGCGCCGGGGGCATCTTCAGCATCCTGGGCGAACTGGCCCGTGGCGGTCTGCTGCACACCGACCTGCCCACCGTGCACAGCCGGACCCTGGGCGAAGCCATCGAGCAGTGGGACATCACCCTGACCCAGGACGAGGCGGTGAAGACCTTCTTCCGCGCCGGTCCCGCCGGTATCCCGACCCAGCAAGCCTTCAGCCAGGCGACTCGCTACGACACCCTGGACGACGACCGCGCCGAGGGCTGCATCCGCAGTGTCGCGCACGCCTATTCCCAGGAAGGTGGTCTGGCCGTGCTCTACGGCAACATCGCCCTGGACGGCTGCGTGGTGAAGACCGCCGGCGTGGATGAATCCATCCATGTGTTCGAGGGCAATGCCAAGGTCTTCGAGAGCCAGGACGCCGCGGTGCGCGGCATCCTCGCCGACGAGGTCAAGGCCGGCGACATCGTCATCATCCGCTACGAAGGGCCGAAGGGCGGTCCGGGCATGCAGGAGATGCTCTACCCCACCAGCTACCTGAAGTCCAAGGGACTGGGCAAGCAGTGCGCCCTGCTCACCGACGGTCGCTTCTCCGGCGGCACCTCAGGCCTGTCCATCGGCCATGCCTCGCCGGAAGCCGCGGCGGGCGGTGCCATCGGCCTGGTGCGGGATGGCGACAAGGTGCTGATCGACATTCCCCAGCGCAGCATCAACCTGCTGGTGAGCGACGAAGAGCTGTCCCATCGCCGCATCGAGCAAGACAAGCAGGGCTGGAAACCGGTCCAACCCCGTGCCCGCCGTGTGACCACGGCGCTCAAGGCCTACGCCCTGCTGGCCACCAGTGCCGACAAGGGCGGCGTGCGCGACAAGGCGCTGCTGGGCTGACCGTTACTGCGAGGCGATGGCAGCTGCCGTCGCCTCGCAGCACTGCTCCACCACTCCCCTCTGCTCTCCACGCTCTATTTCACCCCTCTGGCTCCATTCTCTCCTCGCCACTCCGCCTGCCCCTGCTTTCCTTACAGCCTCCGCGCGGGTAACCCCCATTCCAGAGGGGTTCCACAGTTGCTTGGCTTGCTAATTTTGTAGAAGCGCAACCTGTGATTCAGCTCACACCTCGCGATTAGCGAGCCGCTAGGCCGTTGAGTGATCAAAGGCTACCCTCCGTCTGCCGCTGAATTGATTCAGCGATAAGTTTGTAGTCAGGTTGAGCCCCAATGGTCACACCTATGCTGATCTTCCGCTGGAGCACGGCGGGTCAGGTGTAGGCCAGGCACGCGTCACACAACAACAATAAACAGGGAACATAAATGAATAAGAAAAAGGCTATGCCCTTGGCCAGGGTTTCGGTCGCCTCCTTGATGAGCACCCTCCTGCTGATTCCTTCGGCACACGCCCTGGAAACGATCGGGTACTTCCGTACCGGGCTCGGCGATTCCTCCGGTTCCGATTCCATGCGCTGCTTCAAGCTGCAGGGCGCGCAGTCCAAGTATCGCCTGGGCAACGAGTGCGAACAGTACGGCGAACTGGCACTCAAGCAGGACGTCCTGACCCTCAACGACGGCTCGGCAGTCGGCGTCTACGGCATGGGCAGCTTCTTCAACCGCTACGACCGCACCCCGACCTTCAACGGGGACAATGGCGAGATCCGTGCCGTCCAGGCCTACGCCTACTGGAACAACATCGCCGCGCTGAACGGCGGTAATCTCTGGGCCGGCCGCCGTTACTACAAGCGGAACGACATCCACATCTCCGACTTCTTCTACTGGAACCAGAGCGCCACCGGCGGCGGTATCGAGGACGTCAACATCGGCGGTCTCAAGTACAGCCTGGCCTTCTCGCGCAAGGACAACCAGAACCAGAAGGACTTCCAGAACCGCCTCGACTTCAACGTCGCCGGTTTCAACACCAATCCCAATGGCTCGCTGGAGATCGGCGTCAGCTATCTGGACAAGCCCACCAATCAGCCCAATGCCAACAGTGGTGTAGCCGTGACGCTGCAGCACAAGCAGGCCAACTTCATGGGTTGGGGTGGCGTGAACACCTTTGCCGTACAGCGCGGCCAGGGCCCGGGCACGGCGCTGGGCAGCACCGGCGATCCGACCCTGAGCAGCGCCGACGTCTCCTATCGCGTCGTCGACTTCTTCGATTGGCAGATCAGCCGCTACTGGGGTGGTCAGATCGCCGCGGTCTACCAGAAGGACGAACGTCCCAACGGCAATGACCTGCGCTGGACCTCGCTGGGTGGCCGTCTGGTGTACGGCATCACCGACCAGTTCAAGTTCTCCACCGAACTGGGCCATGATCAGGTGCAGGCTCCCGGCGGCACCCGCAAGCTGACCAAGCTGACCCTGGCGCCTACCTGGTCGCCCAAGGGCCCGGAATTCAAGACCCGTCCCGAATTCCGCCTGTTCTACACCTATGCCGCCTGGAACCGGGCAGCTCAACAAGCGGCCGACGACTTCGACGCCGGCTCCGCGCTGTCGAGCACCGGCACCTTCGGCAACGATCTGCACGGCTCCAACATCGGCTTCCAGATCGAGCAATGGTGGTAACAGCTTCACCGCGACCGGCGTGCTGCCGGTCGCGTTCCTGTCTCCGAACCTGAGCGCACAACAATGAAAAGAACCGTCTCCCTCGCGTCCTTCGCCGGTTGCCTGTTGGCTGCCGCCCTCGCCAGCGGCACCGCCCAGGCAGCCCCCGTTTCCGCCTGCCTCATCACCAAGACCGATACCAATCCCTTCTTCGTGAAGATGAAGGAAGGCGCCAGCGCCAAGGCCAAGGAGCTGGGGATGACGCTCAAGGCCTATGCCGGCAAGATCGACGGCGACAGCGAAAGCCAGGTCGCCGCCATCGAGACCTGCATCGCCGACGGTGCTAAGGGCATCCTCATCACCGCGTCGGACACCAAGGGCATCGTGCCCAATCTGCAGAAGGCGCGTGAGGCCGGCCTGCTGGTGATCGCTCTGGACACCCCGCTGGATCCGGTGAGCGCGGCCGACATGACCTTCGCCACCGACAACCTCCTGGCCGGCAAGCTGATCGGTCAGTGGGCGCGGGAGACCCTGGGTGACAAGGCCAAGGACGCCCGGGTGGCCTTTCTCGACCTGAACGCCTCCCAGCCCTCGGTGGACGTCCTGCGCGACCAGGGCTTCATGCTCGGTTTCGGCATCGACCCCAAGGATCAGAGCCGCATCGGCGACGAGACCGACTCGCGCATCGTCGGCCACGACGTGACCAACGGTAACGAGGAAGGCGGCCGCGCTGCGATGGAAAATCTGCTGCAGAAGGACCCGACCATCAACGTGGTGCACACCATCAACGAACCGGCCGCCGCCGGTGCCTACGAGGCACTCAAGGCCGTGGGTCGCGAGAAGGACGTGCTGATCGTCTCCATCGACGGCGGCTGCCCGGGCGTGCACAACGTGGCGGACGGCGTCATCGGCGCCACCTCCCAGCAGTACCCGCTGCAGATGGCCGCGCTGGGCATCGAGGCGATCAAGACCTTTGCCGACAGCGGCAAGAAGCCCACGCCCACCGAAGGCAAGAGCTTCGTCGACACCGGTGTGAAACTGGTGACGGACAAGCCGGTGCCCGGCATCCAGTCCATCGACAGCAAGACCGCCCTGCAGAAATGCTGGGGCTGATGGCCCCTCGTCTACGCTAGAGCAGACCGATCGCCCCGCCAGCCGCGCCGGCGCGGGCGATCGCCTCTCGGCCGCTTTCCCGCTCTCAGGAGATTGCCATGAGCGATCCGACCTCGCCCTCCTCGTCCGGCCAGCCCTTCGAACAGGTACTCAAGCACAGCGCCACGGAAGTCGCCTCCTTCGCCCGTGACGAGCGCAGCCCACTCGTCAAATTCCGCCACTTCCTGCATTCGCGTCCCTCGGCGGTCTCGCTGCTGGTGCTGCTGTTGTCACTGGGCATCTTTGGCGCCCTGCTGGGCGGCAAGTTCTTTTCCGCCTTCGCCCTCACCCTGATCCTGCAACAGGTCGCCATCACCGGGATCGTGGGCGCGGCCCAGACCCTGGTGGTGATCACCGCCGGCATCGACCTTTCGGTAGGCGCCATCATGGTGCTGTCCTCGGTGGTCATGGGCCAGTTCACCTTTCGCTACGGCCTGCCGGTGGAGCTGTCGATCCTCTGCGGCCTGGTCGTGGGCACCCTGTGCGGCATGGCCAACGGCTGGCTGGTCGCCCGCATCAAGCTGCCGCCCTTCATCGTCACCCTGGGCATGTGGCAGATCGTGCTCGCGGCCAACTTCCTCTATTCGCGTAACGAGACCCTCCGCGCCCAGGAAATCGGCGCGACCGCGCCGCTGCTGCAGGTGTTCGGCGACAATTTCCGCCTGGGTGGCGCGGTCTTCACCTACGGCGTGATCGCCCTGGTGGTGCTGGTCGCCCTGCTCTGGTACGTGCTCAACCACACCGCCTGGGGGCGTCATCTCTATGCCGTAGGCGACGATCCCGAGGCCGCGGCGCTGGCCGGGGTCAACGTCCGCCGCATGCTGATCACCGTGTACGGCCTGTCGGGGCTCATCTGCGCCTTCGCCGGCTGGGTGCTGATCGGCCGCATCGGCTCGGTCTCGCCCACCGCCGGCCAGTTCGCCAACATCGAGTCCATCACCGCGGTGGTGATCGGCGGCATCTCGCTGTTCGGCGGCCGCGGCTCCATCCTCGGCATGCTGTTCGGTGCCCTGATCGTCGGCGTCTTCGCCCTGGGCCTGCGCTTGCTGGGCACCGACGTGCAATGGACCTATCTGCTGATCGGCACGCTCATCATCGCGGCCGTGGCTATCGACCAATGGATCAGAAAGGCGGCCAGCTGATGACTACCGAACCCCTGCTGATGGCGCGCGGCCTGGTGAAGCGCTATGGCCGCGTTACCGCCCTCGACCACGCTGACTTCGACCTGCTGCCAGGCGAGATCCTGGCCGTGATCGGCGACAACGGCGCCGGCAAGTCCTCCTTGATCAAGGCCATCTCCGGCGCCCTGCGGCCCGATGAAGGCGAGATCCGCTTCGAGGGGCAGCCGGTGCAGTTCGCCTCGCCCATTGCCGCGCGCCGCGCCGGCATCGAGACGGTCTACCAGAACCTCGCGCTGTCGCCAGCGCTGTCCATCGCCGACAACCTCTTTCTCGGTCGCGAACTGCGCAAGCCGGGTCTGCTGGGCACCCTCTGCCGCACCCTGGACCGCAAGGAAATGGAGCGCATCGCCCGGGAAAAGCTCTCCGAACTAGGGCTGATGACCATCCAGAACATCAACCAGGCGGTGGAGACCCTGTCCGGTGGCCAGCGCCAGGGCGTCGCCGTGGCCCGGGCGGCGGCCTTCGGCTCCAAGGTGATCATCCTCGACGAGCCCACCGCGGCGCTGGGGGTGAAGGAGTCGCGCAAGGTGCTGGAACTGATCCTCGACGTGCGGGCCCGCGGCATCGCCATCGTGCTGATCTCCCACAACATGCCCCATGTGTTCGAGATCGCCGATCGCATCCACATCCATCGACTGGGTCGCCGGCTGACGGTGATCGACCCGCGCGAACACTCCATGGCCGATGCGGTGGCACTCATGACCGGCGCCCAGACGGTGGCCGCCTAGTCGACTTCGACTGACCAGGCACCCTCCCGGGTCTTCCAGCCGGCAGTCGCCTTGGAAGACCCGGGAGGGGGCCGCCTACCCAGACGCGGATCGTCGCTTCTGCGACGAAAATCTGACCGAACGCTCAAGTTATCGCGTACCGGCACCGATAAAGCCTGAATAATTATTTCGGAGCTATACGCCGTGCCTGCCTTGTCGTTGAAACAGAAACTCTCGTTGTCTGCCACCGCGGCCGTGCTGGTGGTGGGTGTAGGTCTGACGACCATCAATTTCTTCAACACCCGTGCGGCCCTCGAAGCCTCCACGGTCGAACAGCTGAAGACCGTCAGCTTCGTCTTCAACGGCAGTGTCCGTCAGTGGTTCGACGGCAAGGCCGCCGCGTTGCGCGCCCTGGCAGCGGACACCCAGGAGACGAACCTTCCGGCCGGTCTCAATCAGGTCAAGCGCTCCGGCGGTTTCGACAACGTCTTCTACGCCCGCGGCGATGGCAGCCAGGTCAATGCCAACGGCGCCCAGTTGCCGCCGGACAACAACGACCCGCGCAAATGGCTGTGGTACCAGCAGGCGATGCAGAATCCCGGCAAGGTGTTCTTCTCCATACCCACGGTGGCGGCGGCGACCAAGCAGAACGTGCTGTCCCTGGGCTGGGCGTTGCAATCCGGTGGCAACACCAGCGCCATCCTGGGTGCCGACGTCAGCATCAGCGACATCCTCGATCAGCTCAAGCGGGTGCAGCTGCCGGGTGCCGGCAGCGCCGTACTGGTCAACGGCCAGAACATCGTGCTGGGGCATGAAAACACCGCCCTGCTGGCCAAACCGCTCACCGAGCTCTATCCCCAGCTCACCGCGGACACCCTCCAGCGGCTGGCCCAGGCGCCCGGTGAGCGCTATATCGAGACCAACGCCGGCCAGCGACTCTATGCCGCGCCCATGAATCGCGACGGCGAAACCCTGGTGATGATCGTCGATAGCGGCGTCCTGCTGGCACCGCTACAGCGGCAACTCTGGATCAGCATCGCCATCCTGGCCGTGGTGCTGGGTGGCTCGCTGGTGCTCATCAACCTGCTGTGCAGCTATCTGCTGCGGCCGCTGGGCGTGGTCTCGAACGGTCTGCAGGTGATCGCCGATGGCCAGGGCGACCTGACCCGGCGCATCGCCGTACAGAGTAACGATGAAGTCGGCGGCCTCGCCGGCCACTTCAACCAGTTCGTGGCCAGTCTGCACGGCTTGATCGGCGGCGTGCGCCAGCATGCCCAGAGCGTGGACGCCGAATCGCAAAAGGTCCTGCAGCGCAGCGCCGCGGCCACTCAGGAACTGGGGCGTCTGCAGCAGGAGATCACCCTGGTCGCCACCGCCGTGACCGAGATGTCTTCCGCGACCCAGGAGATCGCCCGCAACGCCGAGCAGACCGCCGAGGCCATCCGGCAGTCCTCCGACAGCACCACTCAGGGCCTGACCCTGGTGCAGACCAGCAAGCAGTCCATCAACAGCCTGGCTCAGGAAGTGGATGACGCCACCCGGGTGATCGGCGAGCTGGATCATCACTCGCAGGCCATCGCCAAGGTCCTCGACAGCATCCAGAGCATCGCTGAGCAGACCAACCTGCTGGCACTGAACGCGGCCATCGAAGCCGCCCGGGCCGGCGAGCATGGCCGTGGCTTCGCGGTGGTCGCCGACGAGGTGCGGACGCTGTCGCAGCGCACCCAGGCGTCGACGCGGGAAATCAACGAGACCATCGGCACCCTCCAGCAGATGACCCGCCAGGCGGTGCAGCGCATGGACAGCAGCATGGCGATCGCCGAACGCAGCGTCGCCGACGTGGAACGCGCCTCCAGCGCCCTGGAAGAGATCGCCCAGAGTGCCGGCATCATCGCCGAGATGTCTCTGCAGATCGCCACGGCGGCCGAGGAACAGACCTCGGTCACCGAGGAGATCACCCGCAACGTCATCACCATCAAGGGCCTCGGCGACACCCTGGCCAGCGGCGCCGAGGATTCGGAACGTCAGTCGCGCTCCCTGCAGCATCACGCCGCCGATCTCAATCGCGACGTGGCCCGCTTCATCCTGTAAGACGCAAGGCATAGCCGCCGCCCCCCAGGTCGGCGGCTTTCTCCAGGCCGAAGACCCTGCGCCACGGGGCGGGCATCCGGTAAGATCGGCGCTTTTTCCGCGACGACTCCGCCATGTCCCAGCCTTCCCGCTCCGAACTGCTCTACGGTCCCCAGGACCGACCGCGCCCGCTGATCGCCCTGCTCGCCGCCATCCAGCACCTGCTGGCGATCATCGTGCCCATCGTCACCCCCGGTCTGCTGATCTGCCAGGCCCTCGGCGTCTCGCCGCGCGACACCAACCTGATCGTGTCCATGTCGCTGGTGATCTCGGGTATCGCCACCTTCGTCCAGTGTCGCCGCTTCGGGCCCTTCGGTGCCGGCCTGCTGATCGTCCAGGGCACCAGCTTCAACTTCGTCGGCCCGCTGATCGCTGGAGGCGCGCTGATGGTCAAGAACGGCACCCCGGTGGAAGCCGTGATGGCGGCCATCTTCGGCGTGGTCATGGCCGGTTCCTTCGTCGAGATGGGAGTGTCGCGGGTGCTGCCCTTCGTCAAGCGCCTCATCACCCCGCTGGTGACCGGCATCGTGGTGCTGATGATCGGCCTGACGCTGATCAAGGTCGGCCTGATCAGCATGGGCGGCGGCTTCGCGGCGCTGGGCAACGGTACCTTCGCTAATGGCGAGAACCTGCTGCTGTCGGGCACCGTGCTGGCCACCATCGTGGTGCTCAATCGCCTGCCGCTCCGTGGCCTGCGCAGCAGCGCCATCGTCGTCGCCCTGCTGCTGGGCTATGCCCTGGCGGCCTGGCTGGGCCGGCTGAATTTCACTGGCATGCACGAGGCCGCCTGGGTGCAGATCCCGATGCCACTGCACTTCGGCCTGGGCTTTTCCTGGTCGCTGTTCGTGCCCCTGCTGGTGATCTATCTGGTGACCTCGCTGGAGGCCATCGGCGACATCACCGCCACCAGCAAGGTCTCCCGCGAACCGGTGGAAGGTCCGCTGTGGATGCAGCGGATCAAGGGTGGCGTCTTGGTCAACGGCGCCAACTCGCTGCTGGCCGGGCTCTTCAACACCTTTCCCAGTTCGGTGTTCGCCCAGAACAACGGGGTAATCCAGCTGACCGGCATCGCCAGTCGCCATGTCGGCCTGTGGATCGCCGCCATCCTGGTCCTGCTGGGGCTGTTCCCAGCGGTGGCCGGGGTGATCCAGGCGGTGCCCGAGCCGGTGCTCGGCGGCGCGGCCATGGTGATGTTCGGCGCGGTCGCCGCCTCGGGGATCAACATCCTCGCCAGCGTCGAACTGGACAGACGCGCGCTGCTGATCATCGCCGTGTCCCTAGCCCTGGGCCTGGGCATTTCCCAGGTGCCGGAATTTCTCGCCCATATGCCTGCGGGCCTGAGAGCGGTGCTGGAATCCGGCGTCGCCACCGGCGGCCTGTGCGCCCTGCTGATGAACTGGTTCCTGCCGGAGACGCCCAAAGCCGCTGGCTAGACCGATTTTTCATCCGCGGGCTGAAGTTCCACGCGGGGGTGCCGATAGCCTGGGCAAGTCACCTGTGGACTCGCCACGATCGTCGTTTCGATCGTGAGCGACCCACCCAGCAGAGCGCCCATGATCAGCCCGGATGTTCCTGTCGTTAAGGTCCCGCTGCGCGAATATGCCGCCTTGGCGCGCGCCATGGGCGCCACCGTCTTTGCCCAGAACCTCGAGAAGCAGCCGGGCGAACTGGTCGGCTGGCGCTTTCCCAAGGGCTGTTTCGTGCAGAAGGCGCACTTCCAGATGCTGCTGGGCCGCCAGCCGGAAACGCTCTAGGGGTTACCGTCCAGCGCCGCGAGAAAGCGCTGCGCCTCGGCCAGTTCGGTCTCGTTGAAGACGGCGACCCCGGCGCGCTTCAGCGCCGCCGCAGTGACGCCCTCACCGGCTACCCGGGTGCCGCTGAAGCGGCCATCGTAGTTTTCCACATTGCCGCACGAGGGACTGCGGGCCTTGAGCACCGCCACGCGGATGCCATGGCGCGCGATCAGTTCGAGGGCGACCATGGCACCGGCGACAAAGGCGGCGCTGACGTCCTCTCCTGTCTCGGTCATGACTGGTAGCCGACCGTCCAGCACCGCCCCGCCCTGGCCGCCGGGGATCTCCGCGGGCGGACGCGGCGTGGGCAGGCCACCGGCCACCTCCGGGCAGAGGGGCACGATACGCCCTTCCGCCTGCCAGGCGCCCAGCAGATCGAAGGGGCCATGGGCACCGCCGTCATAGCGCACCCGATGCCCCAGCAGGCAGCGACTCACCAGTATCTTTTCCATGCACCCTCCCGGTCCGCCGCCAGTCTACGCCCTGGGCTTTGTCTGAAAAGTGCCTGCGCTCGGCCATGCTGCGTTAAAAATCCGCTGGGTCGCCAGCCCGGCCTAGGCGGCCCCGTCGCAATGCTCATTTACCACTCGTAAACTCGAGCGCGAGTCCGATCCGCTTCCTCACGGATTTTTGCCTTGCCTAGCCTTCGCTCGGCGACTTTTCAGACAAGCCCTAAGCCTGCAACGGGTTGTCGCCACGGCGGCGGAACCAGCCAGTCAGCGACAGCCGTTCGCGAGTGGCCGGCAGCACCTCGTGGGGCAACTGCCCGGAGAGAAAGCACACCAGGCTGCCCCCCAGGGGCAGGACATCCTGCTGGCGCTGCTCATCCAGATAAAGGCGCAGCTCGCCGCCCTGCTCCGGCAACCAGGCGTCGTTGAGATAGAGCACCAGGGAGACCATGCGCCGGTCGTCGTCGCGGAAGCGATCCAGATGGCGGGCATAGAAGGCGCCGGGCGGATAGAGGGCGAAGTGGCTCTCGTAGTCTTCCAGGCCCAGGAACAGGGTGCGGTTGAAGGCCTCGCGCAGGGTATCCATCAGGTGCAGGTAGCGCTGCACGCCCGGATGGGCATCGTCCGGTTCCAGCCAGGCGATGTGATCGCCACGCACGCCCTCACGGATCAGCGGGCTGTCGCCACGGCCGATGCCGGCGCGCTCCAGTTCGCCGCGGGCATGACGCAGCCGGCATTCGGCGGCCAGCTCGGCGGTGAGGTCCGGCGGCAGGAAGATGCTCTGCCGCGACCAGCCATGGCTGGCGAGATCGTCGACGATACGTTGCAGCAGGGGATGCTCGGGGTGCAGAGCCATCGCGGGAACCGTAGGAACCGGACCAGGCCGGCGGGATGCCGAGTGTAAGAGAAGTCGGCCACGGCTGCGCGCCTGCCTTGACCAGGCGACGAATGCCCGGGATGAGCGCCTCGACAGCCAGCCTGGGGTTGCCGACAATGGCGGACTTTCCGGCTCCGTGCCGCTGCCCGAGGTGTCCATGCGCGTTCTGTTCGCTTCCCTGCTTTTCGCCATCAGCCTGCCCGCCCTGGCCGACGATACGGTCAGTCTCTATCAGGCCGCAGGTTGGCCCGAGCAGCGCGGCCACTTCCGCGACGCCCTGCAGGCCGCCCAGCAGCGCTATCAGAACAGCTTGCCGCCGGCGCTCTACCAAAGCCTGGTGGACAACAGCAACAAGCGTTATACCGCCGCGGCCATCGACCAGCGGGCCCTGGCCGCGCTGCGACAGAGTCTGCCCGCCGAAGGCCCCGCACTGCAGTTCTTCCAGTCGCCCGTCGGGCGCAAGGTGGTCGCCGCGGAAATCGCCGCCACCCGCAGCGATCAGCTGGCCAAGCATGCCAACGGCGTCCCCCAGGTGCAGGCCAGCCCGGCCCGGCGTGCCCAGGCCAAGCGTCTGGCCAGTGCCCTGCCCGTGCGTGAAGCCGGCGCCGAGGTCAGCGTGGCCCTGGCGGGCCTCGCCGCCGACAGCCTGAGCTCGATGCTGCCGGGTCTGATGGGGCAGCAGCAGTCCGGCGGCATGATCGAGCAGCAGCGCCAGCGTTTCATCCAGCAGATGAATGCCGGTGACCTGGAGAACACCCTGCTCTATGTCTACCGCACCCTGAACGACAACGAACTCGGTCAGTTCGCCGACTTCGCCAGTTCGCCCAATGGCAGTGCCTACTACCGGGCCGCCGTGGCCGCCCTGCGCGCCGGTCTGGGCAGCGGCGGGCAGTAAGACGGCTCAGGCGAGACGCTCGTCCAGCCAGCGGAAGTAGCGCTGGCGCAGGGCCTCGGTCTCGTTGACCAGATGGTGCCGCGCCTCCGGCAGGCGCAAGACCTCGGGCCGGGCGAACTTGGCCTCCAGCACCCCCAGGTTGTGCCGCCAGTCGACGGTGAAATCCTGCTCGCCCTGAACTACCAGCGGGCTACGGGTACTGGCCGGTGCCCCTTCCAGTTGCGGAATCCAACGTGCCAGGGCGCCGACCCATAGGGCCGGCAGTTCCCTGGGCTGCAGGCCGTCCTGCTGCAGGAAGTCGAGAAAGGCCGGATCGCCGGAATTCACCGAAAAGCGCCGCGGCAGAGCCCGCACGAAGGGCTTCACCAGCCGATAGGTCCATAGGCTCTGGCGCCAGGCGTGGGGTCTGACCAGAGGCGCCAGCAAGATCGTCTCGCCCAGCTCGGGGGCAGGCTCGCCGCGCAGCAGATAGTCCAGCAGGATGGCGCCACCGGTGCTCTGGCCCAGCAGGTGCCAGGGCCGGGGCAGGTCCAGGCGCCGGGCCTCGGCGATCAGCGCCGTCAGGGCGGTCTGGTATTCGGCGAAGTCGTTGATGCTGGCGCGGGCGCCGCTGGACAACCCATGCCCAGGCAGGTCGCAGGCCAGCACCGCCAGCTGCCGCGACAGGGCCCAGTCCACCACATGGCCATAGAGGCCCATGTGATCGTAGTAGCCGTGCAGCATCAGCAGGCTGCCCCGCGGCTCGCGCGGCCACCAGCCCTGGACGGCGAGCTGATAGCCGCCGGCCGCGAGCGCGCCCAAGGCCACCGTCACCTCGGGCCGCGCCCGGCTGTCCGCCAGGCGGTAATGGGCGCGATAACCCAGGTGGTCGTCAGCCGCGGGCAGGTCGCGGTGCAGGGGCACCAGGTTCCCGCGCAGTCGGTCTAGATCGAAGGAAGAGATCATCGGTCGGTTCAAGGTGAAGTTGCCACCATGATCAGCGTCCAGACCGGCACAGGACAAGAGGCCGCCAACAGACTTTTCCAATTGTTTCAAAATGCGCAACTCTCCCCTGCGCAAAGGTGTCTGAATATTTCACTGCCTAGGCAGTATTCTGGATGCGCTTGATTGCCTGGGCAGATACTGCAATGTCACATTTTGACCGTAGCAACTTTCCATTGCGCAACTCCGTAGGTCATCTGATCCACCTGGCGAACCAATACAAGGATCGCGTGCTGGACAGCCACCTGGCGCCTTACGACATCACCGCTGCCCAGTTCAAGGTGCTGCTGCTGCTCGCTCGCGACCAGACCGACACCCCCGCCGAACTCAGCCGCTGCCTGTCCCTCGACAGCGGCGCCATGACCCGCATGCTCGATCGCCTGGAAGCCAAGGGCCTGCTGCGCCGCGTGCGCAGCCTGAGCGATCGCCGCCAGGTGCGGCTGGAGTTGACCGCCCAGGGTCAGGCCCTGAGTAGTGAACTCATGCAGATCGGCGTGGATGCCCTCAATGACCTCACCCACTGCCTGGATCGCCAGGAGCTGGATGACCTCGAACGCCTGCTGCGCCGCCTGCTCAGCCCCTCCGGCCTGCTGCCGGAGACCTCTGGAGACCTCTGACCCATGACCTTTCGCCTGCCGTTGACCGCCCTCTGCGCCGCCCTGCTGCTGGCCGGCTGCGTGTCGTCCGAGGGGTTGCACACCCAGGGACGCGCCGTGGATCCGGCGACGCTCAAGGGCGACGCCACCTTTGCCAGCGATCGCCTCTCTCCCGCCCAGTGGCCGAGCGCCGACTGGTGGACCCGGCTGGGCGATCCGCAACTCGACAACCTGATCCGCGAGGCCCTGCGCGACAGCCCCTCGCTGCAGGAAGCCGATGCGCGCAGCCGCCAGGCCGATGCCGCCGTGCTCGCCGCCGATGCCGATCGCTATCCACAGATCGACGCCAACGGCGGCGTGACCCGCTCGCGCCTGGCACGGCCGGATGACCCCGTCGGCCAGGGCGAGCGCTACAGCACCCTGCGCCAGTTCGATGTGAGCGGCAGCTACAGCTTCGATCTCTGGGGTGGCCAGCGCGCCGCCTGGGAAGCTGCGCTCGGTCGCGCCCGCGCCGGCGAGGTGGATCGCCAGGCCGCCCGCCTGACGCTGGCCGCCGACGTCAGTCGCGCCTACAACCAGCTCGGCCTGGCCTATGCCAATATGGACGTGGCCCAGCAGGACCTGGAGCGTACCCGCGGCATGCTCGACCTGGCCCAGCGCCGGGTGGACGCCGGCCTCGACAGCGACTACCAGTTGCAGCAGACCCAGAGCCTGGAGGCCAGCTCCGCCGCGGCCCACACCGCCGCCGAACAGCAGGTGCGTACGGCGCAGATCCGCCTCGCCGTACTGCTGGGCAAGGGGCCCGACCGCGGCGCCGAGATTCCCCGACCCAAGCTGATCGCCCCTGCCGCGGTGAATCTGCCCGGCCAGCTGCCCGCCGAACTGGCCGGTCGCCGCCCGGACCTGATCGCCGCCCGCTGGCGGGTGGAGGCCGCGAGCAAGGACATCGCCGCCAGCAAGACCAACTTCTATCCCAACCTCAACCTGACCGTGGCCGCCGGCAGCAAGGCCATCCTCGGCGATGCCCTGTTCGGCGGGCCGGCGCGCTTCTTCAACGTGGGTCCGGCGCTGTCCCTGCCGATCTTCGATGGCGGTCGCCGTCGCTCCGATCTCGCCAGCCGCGATGCCGACTATGACCTCGCGGTGGCCCAGTACAACCAGACCCTGGTGCAGGCGCTGGGCGACATCGCCGACGCCATCACCCGCCAGCGCTCGCTGGACCAGCAGATCGTCGAACAGCAACGGGCCCGCGACATCGCCAAGAGCTCCTTCGACATCGCCATGCAGCGCTATGGCGCCGGCATCGGCAACTACCTCGACGCCCTGACCGTCGAGCAGCAGTTGCTGCAGGCCGAGCGCCAGCTGGCCAGCCTCCAGGCCGATCGCATCGACAGCGGCGTGCTGCTGATGCAGGCCCTGGGTGGCGGCTTCCAATCGTCCACACTGCCGCCGGCGCCCGCCGCCGCGGCCACACACTGATACCGAGAGCCCGACCATGGCCGATTCCGCCGCAACCCCCAACGACAATGCCCAGGAGCAGAAGCCGCAGCGCTCCGGCAAACGCAAACTCTTCCTGCTGCTCCTGCTGCTGGTGGTGATTCTGGCCGGCGTGGGCGTCTACTGCTACCACCTGTTCTATGGCCGCTTCCACGCCAGCACCGACGACGCCTACGTCAACGGCAACCTGGTGCAGATCACGCCCCAGGTCGTCGGCACCGTGACCCGCATCGCCGTGGACGATGGCGACTACGTTCGCCAGGGCCAGCCGCTGGTGGAATTCGATCCCAGCGACACCGCCGTGTCCCAGCAGAGCGCCGAGGCCAATCTGGCCAAGACCGTGCGCCAGGTGCGCGGCCTGTACAGCAACGTCGACAGCTACAAGGCCCAGGTGGCCGCCCGGCGTGTCGAGGTCGAACGGGCCCGCGCCGACTACGCCCGCCGCCAGCAGCTGGCCAAGGGCGGCGCCATCTCCAAGGAAGAACTGGCCCACGCCCGCGACACCCTGGTCGCGGCGCAGAGCTCCCTGACCTCCGCCCAGCAGCAACTGGACACCAACCAGGCGCTGGTGGACGACACCGAGATCGCCTCGCACCCGGACGTCAAGGCCGCCGCCGCCCAGCTGCGCCAGGCCTATCTGAACCATGCCCGCAGCACCCTGGTGGCGCCGGTCAGCGGCTATGTCGCCAAGCGCTCGGTGCAGGTCGGCAGTCGCGTGCAGCCCGGCGCGGCGCTGATGGCCGTGGTGCCCCTGGACCAGATCTGGATCGACGCCAACTTCAAGGAAACCCAGCTCGCCGAGATGCGCATCGGCCAGCCGGTGGAAATCCATTCCGATCTCTATGGCGACGACGTGCGCTATCGCGGCGTGGTGGAAAGCCTGGGCGTGGGTACCGGCAGCGCCTTCTCGCTCCTGCCGGCGCAGAACGCCACCGGCAACTGGATCAAGATCGTTCAGCGCCTGCCGGTGCGGATCCGCCTGGAAGGCGACAACCTGGACAAGCATCCGCTGCGCATCGGCCTGTCGACCGTGGTCGATGTCGACCTGCACGACCAGGACGGCGCCCGCCTGCCCACCACCACGCCGCAGCAGCCGCGCTACAGCACCGATGTCTACGATCACCAGCTGGCCGAGGCCGATCAGCTGATCCAGCAGATCGTCCACAACAACGGTCCGGCCGCCCGCGCCGCCGGTGTCGCCAAGCGCTGACAGCCAAGGAGGCTCCCAGCGAGCCTCCCCGTCCACCCCTTCTGGTAATCCGTCATGAGCGATAACGCCTTTCGCCCGGCGAGCCTGCTGCTCGCTACGGTGGGCCTGTCCCTGGCCACCTTCATGCAGGTGCTCGACACCACCATCGCCAACGTCGCCCTGACCACCATTTCCGGCAACCTCGGGGTGAGTTCGGAACAGGGCACCTGGGTCATCACCGCCTTTGCCGTGAGCAACGCCATCGCCCTGCCGCTGACCGGCTGGATGGCGCGCCGCTTTGGTGAGGTGAAGCTGTTCATGGCCGCCGTGGTGCTCTTCGTCATCACCTCGTTCCTGTGCGGCATCGCCACCTCCATGCCGGAGCTGGTGATCTTCCGCGCCATGCAGGGTTTCGTCGCCGGCCCCCTCTACCCCATGGCCCAGACCCTGCTGCTGGCGATCTTTCCAGCGGCCAAGCGCGGCATGGCGCTAGCACTATTGGCCATGGTGACGGTGGTGGCGCCCATCATCGGGCCCATCGCGGGCGGCTGGATCACCGACAACTACAGCTGGCCGTGGATCTTCTTCATCAACATTCCCATCGGCATCTTTGCCACCCTGGTGGTCTGGAGCCAGCTGGGCAGGAAACCGGAAAAACTGGTGCACCAGCCCATCGACTATGTCGGGCTGATCCTCCTGGTGCTGGGTGTGGGCGTATTGCAGGTGGTGCTGGACAAGGGCAACGACCTGGACTGGTTCGAATCCAACCTGATCTGCCTGGGCGCGGCCTTTTCCGCCGTGGCCCTCACCGCCCTAGTGATCTGGGAGCTGACCGACAAGCATCCCATCGTCAACCTGCGGCTGTTCCGCTATCGCAATTTCAGTTTCGGCACCCTGGCGCTGGTGCTGGGCTATTCGGGCTTCTTCGGCATCAACCTGCTGCTGCCCCAGTGGCTGCAGACCCAGCTCGGCTACACCCCGGTGTGGGCGGGTCTGGCCGCGGCGCCCATCGGCATCCTGCCGGTCATCCTCTCGCCGCTGGTAGGGAAGTTCGCGCACAAGACCGACCTGCGCCTGCTGGCCGGAGGCTCCTTCCTGGTGATCGGGGCGTCGTGCTTCATGCGCGCCACCTTCAACAACGAGGTGGACTATCGCCACATCGCCGAGGTACAGACCTTCATGGGCCTGGGCGTGGCGCTGTTCTTCATGCCCACCACCAGCATCCTGCTGTCCAGCCTCAAGCCTTCGGAACTGGCGGATGGCGGCGGCCTGGCGACCTTCCTGCGAGTGCTGGGCGGCAGCTTCGCCTCGTCCCTGACCACCTGGTTGTGGCAGCGCCGCGCCATCCATCACCATGCCCAGCTGACCGAGGACGTCACCGTCTACAGCCCGGCCACTCAACACTATCTGGACGCCCTCGGCGGGCCATCGCAGCAGGCCTATGCGCAGCTGGACAAGGTAGTGGAAGGCCAGGCCTATATGCTCTCCACGGTGGACTACTTCACCCTGCTCGGCTGGATCTTCATGGGGCTGTTCCTGATCATCTGGCTGGCCAAGCCGCCCTTCGCGGCCAAGCCGGGGGCCGGCGGTGGCGACCACTAGGACAGGGTCTAGGGCGCGTGATGCTGGGTCTGCAGGTAGTCGGCGATGTCGCCTAGATCCTCGGCGTCACCGATGCCCCAGAATCTCATCTTGGTGCCTGGCACCTTCCGCTCGGGATCACGCAGAAAGGCCGCCAGGGCCTCGCGATCCCAGGCGAAACCGGCCTGGCGCATGGCTTCGGAGTAGTTGTAGCCGGCTAGACTGCCGGCCTGGCGGCCGAAGAGGTCGTTGAGCTGGGGGCCGAAGCCGGACTGGGCGCCGGGCCCCACCGAATGGCAGTTGTGGCAGCGCCGCAGGAAGAGATTGCGGCCGTTGTCGGCATCGGCCCAGGCCAATTCACCACTGAGCAATGCCAGCACGGCCAGCCCAGCCAGGCCCTTCATCGCTGGCACTTCCGGCAATAGACGCTGGCGCGCTGGCCCAGGCGGATCTCTTGCAGGCCCGTCCCGCAGACCTTGCAGAATTCGCCCTTGCGGCCGTAGACGAACAGCTCCTGCTTGAAATAGCCCGGCGCGCCGTCGCCGCCGATGAAGTCGCGCAGGGTGGTGCCGCCACTCTCGATGGAGCGCGCCAACACCTTCTTGATCTCTTCGGCCAGGCGCTCGTAGCGCGCCCGGGACACGCTGCCGGCCGCCCGGCGGGGATCGATGCCGGCGGCGAACAGTGCCTCGGCGGCGTAGATGTTGCCTACTCCCACCACCACGGCGTTGTCCATGATGAAGGGCTTGACCGCCATGCTGCGTCCACGCGACAGCTCGAACAGCCGACCGCCGTCGAAGGCCTCGGTCAGGGGCTCAGGGCCCAGCTTGCTGAGCAGCACATGGGCGTGGGGATCCTGGGTCCAGAGCAACGCACCGAAGCGCCGGGAATCGGTGTAGCGCAGCGACAGCCCGGATTCCAGCTCGATGTCGACGTGCTCGTGCTTGGCCGGCGGCTGGTCGGCCGGCACCAGGCGCAGGCTGCCGGACATGCCCAGGTGACCGATCAGGGTGCCGCTCTCGGCGCGGATCAGCAGGTACTTGGCCCGTCGCTCGACGGCCTCGATGCGCTGCCCGGACAGGCGCACGTCCAGGTCCTCGGGTACCGGCCAGCGCAGCCGGCCATCGCGGACGATGACCCGGCGCACGCGCTGACCGACGACATGGGGCGCGATGCCCCGGCGAGTGGTTTCGACTTCAGGTAGTTCGGGCATGAGGATCCAGGAGGCTTATTCCAGAGATTTGGCTTAAAAGGCGCCGAGCGAAGGTCAGGCAAGGCGAAAAACAGCGAGGAAGCGGAGTTTACAAAGGGTAAATGAGCATTCCGAGCTGGTTTTCAACGCCGCCTGGCCGAGCGCAGGCCCTTTTAACCAAATCTAGTAATTGATCCGACCGCTGCCCATCTCAAGGATGGTCTCCTTGAGCGACTCGAAGTCGTACTCGGACAGGCCGACGTGATCCAGCACCCGCGGCGCGATGGCCTGCCACTCGTGATCCTCGTCCTGACCGCCCAGGGCGCGATAGCAGCCACAGATGTGCTCGGCCATCTTCAGCAGGGCCAGCAGATTCTTGATCTGGATATCGGTGGTGGAGTCCTCGTCGAAGACCGATTGGGCGTTGTGGTGATTGGCGATGGCTTGGCCGACGTGCTCCGGCAGGCGCCAAGAGCGGGAGATGAAATAGCCCACCACGGCGTGGTTGGTGTTGAATATCCGGTTCTCCACGTCCACCACCCGCACCTGCTCGTTGACGCTGGCATAGGCCTCTTCCAGCACCGCCATGTAGTTGGGGAAGCGCTTGAGCATCAGTGGGATGCCACAGTTGTGGAACAGGCCCAGGGCATAGGCCTCGTCCGGTGTCGGGTAGCCGGTCTTCTTGGCCAGGCTCAGGCAGGTCTCGGCCACGTCTTGGGCGGTGTCCCAGAAGCGGTTGAGGATGACGATGGTCTCGTCGGTGAGCTCGCCCTTGATCGACTGGGCGTTGATCAGGTTGATGACCGACTGGCTGCCCAGCAGATTGACCGCGCGCTGGATCGAGGTGATGCGATTGCTGAGGCCGAAATACGGCGAGTTCACCAGCTTGAGCAGGGCGCCCGACAGCCCCGGGTCCTGACCAATCAGACGGGAGATGACCTTGAGATCGGGGCTGGGCATGAGTTGTTCGAGCTGCAGATCCACCATGATCTGCGGCTGCGGAGGAATGCTGATGCCTTGCAGAGCCTGACGGATCTGCTCCTCGGTCAGCTGAGGGGACGCTTGGGACATGGGGACTACTCTGCGATGGATGTCGCAAATTTACTCCGCGCCGTGCGCCGATGCCATCGGGCGCGACGAAGGAACTTCAGAGGGGTAAAGCGAGACGGATTTAGGAGCGCTGGCAAAAGGCTAGCCCGACCGAATTCCAATCGAGGTATCCGCAACCATGGTTACATCCCTGAACGGCAAGAAAATCGCCATCCTGGTCACCGACGGCTTCGAACAGGCCGAGCTCACCGGCCCCAAGCAGGCCCTGGAACAGGCCGGCGCCCAGACCCACATCATCTCCGCCGAAAGCGGTGAGGTGCGCGGCTGGGACGGCACCGAGCCGGCCGACAGCTTTCCGGTTGACCTCACCTTCGCCGCAGCCAATGCCGGTGACTACGACGCCGTGCTGCTGCCCGGTGGTGTGGTCAATGCCGACACCATCCGCATCGACGCGCAGGCCCAGCAGCTGACCAAACAGATCGCCGATGCCGGCAAGCCGGTGGCCGTCATCTGCCATGGCGCCTGGCTGCTGATCTCCGCGGGCCTGGTGCAGGGCAAGACCCTGACCAGTTGGCCCTCGCTGACCGACGACCTCAAGAACGCTGGCGCCACCTGGCAGGACCAGGAGGTCATCGTCGACGGTCAACTGGTGAGCAGCCGCAAGCCGGACGACATTCCAGCCTTCAATCGCGAGTTCATCAAGCTGCTGGCAGGCTGACCCTCGGAGAATGGCACTTTGATCTCATAAGACTGAACTTATGGCAAAGTGCCAGGGTCTTATCGAGTGCCCCCAAAGCACTTTTAGCCCGCCCTGCCCGGCGGGCTTTCTTTTGCCTGGCGTTTGGCCTCAAGCCTGGAAGTCACCTTGCAGATCCACCAGATGGCGGTCGATAGCGGCCAGGCGCTGACCCTGATCGCCCATGCCCAGCCATTCCAGCTTGAGGTGGGCCTCGAACGGCAGCAGGTAGGCCAACTGGTAGCCCAGGGCCTGGCGGTCGGCGACTTCACCGCCCATGTCCAGGCTGGCGACCATGGGATGCTGGGCCAGGGCCACCAGCAGCGCCATGAGATCGGCGTCGCCATCGCGCAATGGCTGGGGCTCGCTTTCGGGGAGCCACTCCACCTCCGCCACCACCAGGTGATCGGGCTGTTCTTCCTGGCTCAGCAGGCGAAAACGCCGGCCACCTTCGATGCGGATGCCCAAGAGGCCGTTGCTCTGCTGCTGCCAGTCGCGGATCAGCGCCTCGCAGCCGTAGGCGCCCAGGCGATTGGGCGCCGCACCGGTCTCGCGGCCTTCGAGGATGGTCACCACGCCAAAGCTGCTGCCCTGCTTGAGGCAACGACCGAGCATGTCCAGATAACGGGCTTCGAACAGCTGCAGATCGAGGCGGCAACCGGGAAACAGGGTGGTGTTCAGGGGAAACAGGGGCAGCGTCATGCAACCTCCAGGGCTTGAGGGTCCTGCTGGATAGAACATCGAGCGCCGCCGAAGGCTCCCGCGCGGCGACGCACGGAGCCCGACCGGATCAGAAGCGATAGACCTCGGCGCCGGTGCGAATGGGCACCACGGCTGGCAGCGTCGGCCGGGCCTGGGCCTCTTCGACGAGTTTTTTCGGCTCCTTGCGCGCTACCTCGCCCCCACGCCGGCCGCGCTGGGCGACCTTGGTGAGATCGGTGGCCAGGCGTGCGGCCAGTTGCTGCAGCAGCTCGCTCTGGGCCCGCACCTGGGCTGCGCGGTCGCCGGCATGACGCGCCTGCAGATGGACCACTTCGCTATCCAGCAGGCGGCCCTGGCCATCGCGCAGCTGCCAGCTGGCATCCAGTGCCGCAGGTGCCTGATCGCCCGCATCGAGGCGGGTCACCACCAGCTCCACGCGATACTGGGGATCGAAGCCGGCGGGTTGCTCACCCACCACCACCCGACCGCTGTTCAGGCGGCTGGCGAGTTGGCGCTGCAGCAATTGCCGCACATTGGCATTCAGCGGTCCGGCCCAGTGATCGCCCGTGGTCTTGAGACTGCCATCGGGCTGGCGCTCCAGCAGCACGTCGCGCTGCAGGTAGTCGGCCAGTTGCAGGCTTTCGATCCACACCGCAAGGCCACGCTCGCTGCTCGCCGGCGCGCGCGCATTGCCGCCGTCGAGTTGGTAGTAGTGGCTGGGACCGAGGCTGGCACAGCCACCCAGGCCGGCCAGCAGGCCAACGAGCGCCAACCTGGCGAGACATATCCGTTTCATCGAGGCTCTCTCTCGACGGGCACCATGGCCCGGCGAGTCCTGGTCGAAAAAATCCGGGCTATGCTAGCGGCTGACTGCAGACGGCTCAAGTTTCCACCTGCAGCGAGTCCACCCGCTGGAAGCCACGCGGCAGCTTGTTGCCGCGCCGGCCGCGCTCGGCGCGGTAGTGCTCCAGGTCGCTGCCCTTGAGGGTATAGGGTCGCTTGCCGGCCTGCAGGGTCAGGGAAGCGCCGGCCGGCACCACGGCCAGATCGACCACGTATTCCTCGCGCTTGGCGACCCGCTCGCCAGGGATGGAGATCAGCTTGTTGCCCTTGCCCTTGGCCAGTTGCGGCAGCTCGGTGATGGCGAACACCAGCAGCCGTCCCTCGTTGGTGACCACCGCGATGGAGGTGTCCTCCAGGGAAGCCACCGGCTTCGGGGCCAGCACCTTGGCGCCATTGGGCAGGCTGATCAGCGCCTTGCCGGCCTTGTTCTTGGCCTGCAGGTCCTCGCCCTTGACCACGAAGCCGTAGCCGGCATCCGACGCCAGGACATAGAGACCGCTGTCGTCCGGCAGCAACAGGCATTCGAAGCTGGCCCCCGGCGGCGGCGTCAGGCGCCCGGTCAGGGGTTCGCCCTGGCCACGCGCCGACGGTAGCGAATGGGCGGCCACCGAATAGCTGCGGCCGGTGGAATCGATGAAGACGGCGAACTGATTGGAGCGACCCAGGGCCGCCGCCTTGAAGCCATCACCGGCCTTGTAGGACAGCCCGGTCGGGTCGACGTCATGGCCCTTGGCCTGGCGCACCCAGCCCTTCTCGGAAAGCACCACGGTCACCGGCTCGGTGGGCATGAGCTCGGTTTCGGACAGGGCCTTGGCCTCGGCACGGGCGACGATGGGCGAGCGGCGGGCGTCGCCATAGGTCTCGGCATCCTTGATCAGTTCGTCGCGGACCAGATTGCGCAGCTTCTTGTCGCTGCCCAGCAGGGTCTGCAGGCGCTTCTGCTCCTTGAGCAGTTCGGCCTGTTCGCCGCGGATCTTCATCTCTTCCAGCCGCGCCAACTGACGCAGGCGGGTTTCGAGGATGTAGTCGGCCTGGTCCTCGGAGAGCTCGAAGCGGGCCATCAGCGCCTGCTTGGGATGCTCTTCGGTGCGGATGATGTGGATCACCTCGTCCAGGTTGAGGAAGGCGATCAGCAGGCCGTCCAGCAGGTGCAGGCGGCGCTCGACCTTGTCCAGGCGGAATTGCAGGCGACGGCGCACGGTGCCGATGCGGTAGAGCAGCCACTCCTGGAGGATCTGACTGAGGTCCTTGACCTGGGGTTTGCCGTCCAGGCCGATGACGTTGAGGTTGACCCGGTAGCTGGATTCGAGATCGGTAGTGGCGAACAGGTGCTGCATCAGCTCGTCGGCATCGATGCGGTTGGAGCGCGGCACGATGACGATGCGGGTCGGATTCTCGTGGTCCGACTCGTCGCGCAGGTCGGCCACCATGGGCAGCTTCTTGGCCTGCATCTGGGCAGCGATCTGCTCCAGCACCTTGGAACCCGAGACCTGGTGCGGCAGCGCGGTGATGACCACGTCGCCGTCTTCACGGCGGTAGACGGCGCGCATGCGCACCGAGCCGCGCCCGGTCTCGTAGATTTTGCGCAGGTCGGCGTGCGGGGTGATGATCTCGGCTTCGGTAGGGAAGTCCGGACCGGGCACGTGTTCGAGCAGTTCGGGGATCCCGGCGATGGGATCGTCCAGCAGGCGCACGCAGGCGGCCGCCACCTCGCGCAGGTTGTGCGGCGGGATGTCGGTGGCCATGCCCACGGCGATCCCGGTGGTGCCGTTGAGCAGCAGGTTGGGCAGGCGTGCCGGCAGCACCGCCGGCTCGTTCAGGGTGCCGTCGAAGTTGGGCACCCAGTCCACGGTGCCCTGCCCCAGTTCATTGAGCAGCACCTCGGAATAGCGCGACAGCCGCGCCTCGGTGTATCTCATGGCGGCAAAGGACTTGGGGTCGTCGGGCGCGCCCCAGTTGCCCTGGCCATCCACCAGCGGATAGCGATAGGAGAACGGCTGGGCCATGAGCACCATGGCCTCGTAGCAGGCCGAGTCGCCGTGGGGGTGGTACTTACCGAGGACGTCACCCACGGTACGGGCGGATTTCTTGTGCTTGGCGTCGGCGTCCAGGCCCAGTTCGCTCATGGCGTAGATGATGCGGCGCTGGACCGGCTTGAGGCCGTCGCCGATGTGCGGCAGGGCGCGGTCCATGATGACGTACATGGAGTAGTCCAGATACGCCTTCTCGGTGAAGTCGGCCAGCGAACGGCGTTCGACGCCATCCAGGCTCAGGTCGAGGGGTGCACTCATGGGAGTCCTTTGGTGTTACGTCTTTGATCGGGGGGCCCGGTCCATCGCGGTCATGGACCGCTCCTACAGGCGCTCGATACACCTGTAGGAGCAGCCCATGGCCGCGACAAGCGCAGCCAACATATTTAGAGCAGCACTTCGGCGCGATCGCCCTTGGATTCCAGCCAGCTCTTGCGATCGGCGGATCTTTTCTTGGCCAGCAGCATGTCCATCATCTCGAGGGTGGCGGGCACGTCGTCGAGGGTCAGCTGCACCAGGCGCCGGGTGTTGGGATCCATGGTGGTCTCGCGCAATTGCAGCGGATTCATCTCGCCCAGGCCCTTGAAGCGGGTCACCTGAGGCTTGCCGCGTTTCTTCTCCGCCGCCAGGCGATCCAGAATGCCATCCCGCTCGGCGGGATCGAGCGCATAGTGAACCTCCTTGCCGAGGTCGATGCGGTACAGCGGCGGCATGGCCACATAGACGTGGCCGGCGTCCACCAGCGGGCGGAAGTGCTGCACGAACAGGGCGCACAGCAGGGTGGCGATGTGCAGGCCGTCGGAGTCGGCGTCGGCGAGGATGCAGATCTTGCCGTATCTCAGGCCGCTCAGGTCGGCGCTGCCCGGGTCGATGCCGATGGCCACGGCGATGTCGTGCACCTCCTGGCTGCCCAGCACCTCGCTGCCGTCCACCTCCCAGGTGTTCAGGATCTTGCCGCGCAGCGGCATGATGGCCTGGAATTCCTTGCTGCGCGCCTGCTTGGCGCTGCCACCGGCGGAGTCACCCTCCACCAGGAACAGCTCGGATCTCATGGGATCCTGGCCGGCGCAATCGGCCAGCTTGCCGGGCAGCGCCGGACCCTGGGTGATCTTCTTGCGCTCGACCTTCTTACCCGCCTTGAGGCGGCGGCCGGCGTTGTTGATGGCCAGTTCGGCGATCTGCTGACCCAGCTCCGGATGGGCGTTGAGCCAGAGGCTGAAGGCGTCCTTGACCACCCCGGCGACAAAGGCGGCCGCCTCGCGGGAGGACAGCCGCTCCTTGGTCTGACCGGAGAACTGCGGCTCTTGCATCTTCATCGAGAGGACGAAGGCGATGCGCTCCCAGACGTCTTCCGGGGCCAGCTTGAGGCCACGCGGCAAGAGGTTACGGAACTCGCAGAATTCGCGGATGGCATCCAGCAAACCTTGGCGCAGGCCGTTCACATGGGTGCCGCCCTGGGCGGTGGGAATCAGGTTGACGTAGCTTTCCTGCACCGACTCGCCGCCCTCGGGCAGCCAGAACAGCGCCCAGTCCACCGCTTCCCGGGCCGAGGCCAGGCTGCCGTGGAAGGGGGCCTCGGGCAGCCGCAGGGCATCGCCCACGGTGTCGATCAAATAGGATCTCAGGCCGTCTTCGTAATGCCATTCGCTACGCTCGCCGCTGGCTTCGTCGAGGAAGCTCACCGCCAGGCCCGGGCAGAGCACCGCCTTGGCCTTGAGCACGTGCTTCAAGCGGCTGACGGAAAACTTGGGCGAATCGAAGTACTTGGGATCCGGCCAGAAGTGCACGCTGGTGCCGGTATTGCGCTTGCCGACGCTGCCGACCACGGCCAGTTCGCTGGCCTTGAAGCCGTCGGCGAAGGCCATGCCGTATTCGTTGCCGTCGCGCTTGACGCGCACCTCGACGCGGGTCGACAGGGCGTTCACCACCGAGATGCCCACCCCGTGCAGACCGCCGGAGAACTGGTAGTTCTTGTTGGAGAACTTGCCGCCGGCGTGCAGCTTGGTCAGGATCAATTCGACGCCGGAGACGCCCTCTTCCGGATGGATGTCCACCGGCATGCCGCGCCCGTCGTCGAGCACCTCGAGGGAGTTGTCGGCGTGCAGGATCACCTGCACCTGGCGCGCATGACCGGCCAGGGCCTCGTCCACGCTGTTGTCGATGACTTCCTGGGCCAGGTGGTTGGGCCGGGAGGTGTCGGTGTACATGCCAGGGCGCTTGCGCACCGGATCGAGTCCGGAGAGGACTTCGATGGCGTCGGCGTTATAGGCGTTCTGCGTGGCCATGGGGTCTCTATTCGAAGGTGTTGAAATCCAGCTCGCGCCAGAGCGCCGGATCGAAGCCGGCCAGCTCCAGCAGCAGCGGCAGCTGGCGATGGAAGCCCTGGAAGCCATGGTCGCCGCCCTGCTCGATACGCAGGGTGCAGGCGCCGTAGTAGCGTTCGGCGTCGCGGTAGTCGAGGGTCTCGTCGCCGGTCTGCAGCCAGACGTGGAAGCGCTCGGGATCCGCCGGCGCCGCGACTTCCAGCGCACGCATGGCCTCGACGTGGGCCTCGGTGAGGATCCAGGTCTCGCCGGTATGGTGATTGCGCTGAAGCCCCAGGTAATGCTCCATGAAGCGCCAGGGTCGGACCGCGGGGTTGATCAGCACGGCCTTGAGCCCGTGGCGCTCGGCCAGGACGGTGGCATAGTAGCCGCCCAGGGAGCTGCCGACCAGCAAGGGGGCGTCCAGCTCGGCCAGTTCGTGCTCCAGGAGCGCGAAGGCGGCATCGGCATCGTTGGGCAGCGCCGGGGCGCGCAGGCGGTCCGCCAGGCCGAGTCGGGTCATGCAGGCGGTCAGCTGCCGCGCCTTCAAGGACGCGGGTGAGCTGTTGAAACCATGGATATAGAGGATAGACGGCATCGGGCCGCTCCTACTGGATAAAAAAACAGGTAAAGAGTAACCCGTTTCGACCCGCGCGACCAAGGCAGCCGACCGGCGTCGGCGTCAGTAGCCCGCCGCGCTGTGATCCACAGTGAAGGCATGCTGTTGCAGACGCGAGACACCGGTTTCCAGGGTGCCATCGGGCAACAGGCGCAACCAGCGATAGCCCGGGGCCTGGTCGCCCGCCTTGAAATCCTCGCTGCCCGGCTCGAATTGCAGACCGGTGGACGGCGAGGCCAGCAGACGCACGCCGTTGCGCAGCTGATCGAATTCCTGATGGATGTGACCCCAGAGCACGACCTTGACCTGAGGATGGCGATCCAGCACGGCGAACAGCTCGTCCGGCCGGTGCAGCCCCAGGGGTTCCATCCAGCCACAGCCCACCGGGACCGGGTGATGGTGCAGGCAGATCAGTGCGGGGCGTTCGGGCGCGGCGCTCAGGGCCTCTTCCAGGGCCAGCAGCTGCGCCTGCTCCAGCTCACCGAACACGCAGCCGCGCACGGTGCTGTCGAGCAGGATGAGACGCCAGGCGCCCAGGTCGGTGACGGATTCCAAAAAATCGCGATCGCCACAGGCCTTGGCCATGGGCGCGTTCTCGTCATGGTTGCCGGCCAGCCAGCGCATGGGCGCGTCCAGCGGCTCGGTCAGCGCGCAAAAGCGCTGATAGGACGCCACGGAACCATCCTGGGAGAGGTCACCGCTGGCCAGCAGCAGATCGATGCGTGGCTGCTCCCGTACCACCTGGGCGACCACCTGTTGCAGGCTGGCCGCCGTATCGATGCCCAACAGCCGGCCATTGGCACGAGCAAACAGATGGCTGTCGGTCAGTTGGACGACGAGGGGAGCGTTGACACTATCCGGCAAACTCACCAAAGCCTCCTAGGCATAAGGGGACAACGAGCGCAGGCAGGGTGCAGAAAAGTTCCCGGGAACTTGCGTGCATGCATCACATTTTCGCAGCTTGGCGAGCGAGAGGGAAGCCGCGGCTGTCAGCGTTGCGCCCTGGTACTCATCGCTGCAGGATGGGTTCAGCCTCGTGGCCACAGGCCAGGCAGTGACTCAGCCACTCGCCGAGAAACAGATTGAGCTGGTTCTTTTCGTCAGGCTGATGCATCGCCTGGTTGGGATAGGGATAGCGTCCGAGCAGGTGCCGGGAGGCCCCGGCCGACACCACTTCCGCCATCCGCGCGTCGTGATAGACCCGCACTTCCAGCTCGGGAACCGGCAGCCAGGGCAGCCCCAGTTCCTGGCGGACCCGCAGCACCGTCGTATAGGGACAGGCCTCGGTGACCTCCAGCGCCAGCACCCCCAAGGGGCGCTCGCCTTGCGACAACATGACGCGGCGCGATACCACGGCTTCGCGCATCTTGGGCAGAAGCCGCATCAGCCGCACGTAGTTGGCCTCGCACGTGGCCTGCAGGCCCGGCAGGTCAACTCGATAGCGATCTCGCAGTTTCAGCCCCATAACCCCCGTACCTCGGCGCGATTGAGCGCCAACCATTGCAGGGCGATGATTGCCGCTGCGTTATTGATTCGACCGTCGCGCACCCCTGCCAGTGCCTCGTCCAGCGACCAGACATGGACGCGAATGTCCTCGCCCTCCTCCTCCAGACCATGGACGCCACCGGCGTCCGCGGAGCTGCAGCGGCCCAGGTAGAGATAGACCTGTTCGTCACTGCCGCCGGGCGAGGGGAAGTAGGTGGAGATGGGCCAGAGCGATTGCAAGGTCAGCCCGGCTTCTTCCTCGGCTTCCCGATGAGCGACCGCCTCGACGGCCTCGCCCTGCTTGTCCACCAAGCCCGCCACCGGCTCAAGCAGCCAGGGATGAGCGGTCTTTTCCATGACGCCGACGCGAAACTGCTCGATCAGCACCACCTCGTCGCGCACCGCATCGTAGGGCAGCACGCAGACGGCATCGGGACGCACGAAGACCTCGCGCTCCAGTTCCGGGCCCAAATCACCGGAGAACTGGCGATGGCGCAGCCGGAAACGGGCCATGCGGTAGAAGCCCTGAAAGCAGATCTCGCGGCTCAGGATTTCAACGGCGGGCGCCTGGGATTCATTGGCTTCGGTCATGGGCGCTCCAGCGCTGATTGCAGGTAATCAGATCATCCTAGCGTGCCGCCTGCGCTCGTGCAGCCCCCGGCGCGCCAAGTCGCGAAAAGGACAACAAGCCGGGAAACCTGCGCCCACCCCTGGCAAACTTATGGGGCCAGACGGGTTCGAAAGCCGTCGTTCTCTGTTTCCAGGACAAGGAATCCCATGCGTATCCGCCCGCTCCTCCTGCTCGCCGGCCTGCTGCTCGGTGGTTGCCAAAGCGTCTTCGGCCCCAACCTCGACAAACCCCTCACGCCTCGCCACCAGGCCTGGGAGCACCGCCCCGCCGGCTGCCAGGGCGAAGACTGCCCACTGATCAACATCGACTACGTGGAGTTCGGCGAACCGGCGCTGGACGCCCTGGTGCAACGCCACCTGCTGGGCCTGGCCCGTGCCGAACCGGGCGCGCCCATCCCCGCCTCGCTGGCCAGCTACGAGCAAAATTTCCTCGCCAAGGCCCAGCCGCGCTGGAGCAGCTATCTGCAGGCCAAGGTGCGCGAACAGCATGACGGCCTGGTGATCATTGAATTCTCCAGCTACCTGGCCAACGGCGGCGCCCATGGCCTGGCCGGCCGCGACTTCGTCACCTGGGATCGCCATCTCGATCGGCAGATCACCCTGGGCGACATGTTGGTGCCGGGGCAGGAAGCCGAGTTCTGGCGCCTGGCGCAGCTGTCGCGGGAGGCCTGGATGCTCAGCAACGGTGTCGGCGATGCCGAATTCCGTCAGCAGTGGCCCTTCCTCAAGACCAACAACGTGGCCCTGGACTTCGGCGCCCTGACGCTCAAGTACGACATCGGCAGCATCGCCCCCTATGCCATGGGCCATCCGGAGCTGAAGATCCCCTATCCCAAGCTCAACGGCATCCTCAAGGGCGAGTATTTCCCGGGGCGCGGGAAGAGTCGCCAGCCGTAGTCCGCCCTGTTGGGCTTCGACGGTGGAGCCGTCTCAGCCCAACCTACGGTGTCACCTCGGACCGAGACCGACGTAGGTTGGGTTGAGCGCAGCGAAGCCAACAGGCCCTATTCAGCAGCGCACCGTTGGGTTTCGACGATGGAACCGTCTCAGCCCAACCTACGCCTGCTAAGCCAGCACACTGTTCTCGTAGGTTGGCGCTGAGCGCAACGAAGCCCAACAGGCCGGACCCTAAACTCGCTTCAACCCCAGCAGCGCCTGTGCGGTACCGGCCACCACGATGGCCGGCAGGGTCGCGCCCCAGGCCGGGAGCAGCGTTGGCAGCAGGTGGTAGACGGCCACGCCCAGGGCCCAGGCGATCAGGGATTCCAGGCGCAACGCCCGTACCCGCTGCGGAGCCTTGCGGCGGCGCAGCAGGAAGTGATCCACCAGCACCACGCCGAACAGCGGCGCGAACACCGAGCCGATCAGCAGCAGGAAGTGCTCGTACTGCGCCAGGGGGACCAGCAGCGCCAGCAGGGTGCAGAGGATGCCGATGGCCAGGGTCAGCTGCCAGATCTTCACCTGGGCCAGGAAACCCGTGGCCACGGCCGCCGAATGATAGGCGGCGAAGGCATTCTCCGATTCGTCCAGCAGGATCAGCAGCAGTGGCAGCCCCAGGCCGGCCACGGCCAGGGCGCGTAGCAGAGCGTCGGCTTCACCGCCGCTGGCGAAGGCCAGGGTGTAGGCGAAGCCCAGGCCCATCAGCCAGAGGTTGCCGCAGAAATAGCCCAGCATGACGCCCCGGCCGGCGCTGCGTCCGGTGCGGGCGAAGCGGGTGTAGTCGGCGATCACCGGCAGCCAGGACAGCGGCATGGCCACCACCAGGTCGAAGCCCAGGGCCTGGGTCAGGGAGCCATCGCCCGGGCGCTGCCAAAGAGCGGCCAGGTCGGCGCGCAGGAACAGGTCCAGGGTCAACCAGCCGCAGGCGCCCAACAGCAGCCAGATACCCCAGCGGCTGAGGAAACGGCGCACGAAGGTCAGGGGACCGGCCACCGCCAGCGCCGTGGCCAGGGCGCCGAAGACCAGGGTCCAGAGCACCGGCGAGGCCCAGCTCTGCAGGCCCCAGCTGCCCAGCAGCACGCTGGCCGCCTCGCGCATCACCACCAGTTCGAAGGCACCCCAGCCGATCAGCTGGGTGATGTTGAGCACCGCCGGCAGCAGCGCGCCGCGCTGGCCGAGGCTCTGGCCCAGGGCGGTCATGCCGGCCAGGCCGGTATCGCTGCCCACCAGGCCGGCGGCCGCCAGCAGCAGCACCCCGACCCCGGTGCCGAGCACCAGCACCAGCAGGCCATCGGCCAGGCCGAGGCCGGGTGCCAGCAACGCGCCGGCCTGGGCCACCATGAGACCGATGCCGAGGGAGAACCAGAGAGTGAAGAGGTCGCGCCCGCCAAGGATGCGGCGGTCCGCCGGAACGGGGACGGTGGGGGTATAGAGGCCGGGGGCCTGGGCCATGATGGGTCTCGTGAACAAGGGGTTGAGGGCGCCCAACGTCGTTGGGTGACGCCGGGTATTGTTGGGCTTCGCTACGCTCAGCGCCAACCTACGGTGGTTTGTCTGGAACCGTAGGTTGGGTTGAGACGGCTCCATCGCCGAAGCCCAACGGTCCGGGCTCGATTTCGGCACCGTTGGGCTTCGCTGCGCTCAGCGCCAACCTACGGTGGTTTGTCTGGAACCGTAGGTTGGGTTGAGACGGTTCCATCGTCGAAGCCCAACGGTACGAGGTCGACCTGCGCATCGTTGGGCTTCGCTGCGCTCAGCGCCAACCTACGGTGGTTTGTCTGGAGCCGTAGGTTGGGTTGAGACGGTTCCATCGTCGAAGCCCAACGGTACGAGGTCGACCTGCGCATCGTTGGGCTTCGCTGCGCTCAGCGCCAACCTACGGTCGTCAGACCTGCTTGTAGATCACCCCTCCTTCGTCCTTGAAGCGCGCGGCCTGTTCCTGGAAGCCGGCCTCGATGGCCTTCTGCTCGTCGGTCAGGCCATTTTCCTTGGCGTAGTCGCGGACTTCCTGGGTGATCTTCATGGAGCAGAACTTAGGGCCGCACATGGAGCAGAAGTGCGCCACCTTGGCCGAGTCCTTGGGCAGGGTCTCGTCATGGAAGGCGCGCGCCGTGTCCGGGTCCAGGCCCAGGTTGAACTGGTCTTCCCAGCGGAATTCGAAACGCGCCTTGCTTAGTGCGTTGTCGCGGATCTGAGCGCCGGGATGCCCCTTGGCCAGGTCGGCGGCATGGGCGGCGATCTTGTAGGTGATGATGCCGGTCTTGACGTCGTCCTTGTTGGGCAGGCCGAGGTGCTCCTTGGGCGTCACGTAGCAGAGCATGGCGCAGCCGAACCAGCCGATCATGGCGGCGCCGATGCCGCTGGTGATGTGGTCGTAGCCGGGGGCGATGTCGGTGGTCAGCGGGCCGAGGGTATAGAACGGCGCCTCGTCGCAGCACTCCAGCTGCTTGTCCATGTTCTCCTTGATCAGCTGCATGGGCACGTGGCCCGGGCCTTCGATCATGGTCTGGACGTCGTGCTTCCAGGCGATCTTGGTCAGCTCGCCGAGGGTTTCCAGTTCGCCGAACTGGGCGGCGTCGTTGGCGTCGGCGATGGAGCCCGGGCGCAGGCCGTCACCCAGGGAGAAGCTCACGTCGTAGGCCTGCATGATCTCGCAGATGTCTTCGAAGTGGGTGTAGAGGAAGTTTTCCTTGTGATGGGCCAGGCACCACTTGGCCATGATGGAGCCGCCGCGGGAGACGATGCCGGTGACGCGCTTGGCGGTCAGGGGCACGTAGTGCAGGCGCACCCCGGCATGGATGGTGAAGTAGTCCACGCCCTGCTCCGCTTGCTCGATGAGGGTGTCGCGGAACAGCTCCCAGGTCAGTTCTTCGGCGACGCCATCGACCTTTTCCAGGGCCTGGTAGATGGGCACGGTGCCGATGGGGACCGGCGAGTTGCGGATGATCCACTCGCGGGTCTCGTGGATGTGCTTGCCGGTGGACAGGTCCATCACGGTGTCGGCGCCCCAGCGGATGCCCCAGGTCAGCTTTTCCACCTCTTCCTCGATGGAAGAGCCCAGTGCGCTGTTGCCGATGTTGCCGTTGATCTTCACCAGGAAGTTGCGGCCGATGATCATCGGCTCCAGCTCCAGGTGGTTGATGTTGGCCGGGATGATGGCGCGGCCGCGGGCCACCTCGTCGCGGACGAACTCCGGCGTGATCTCCTGGGGAATGCTGGCACCGAAGCTCTGGCCGCGGTGCTGGTTGCCGAGCAGGCCGGCGGCGCGGGCTTCCTGCAGCTTCATGTTCTCGCGGATGGCGATGTATTCCATCTCCGGGGTGACGATGCCCTGGCGGGCATAGTGCATCTGGGAGACGTTGCGCCCGGCCTTGGCCCGTCGCGGCTGGCGCGCCAGGTCGAATCTCAGGGCGGCGAGGCTCGGATCGGCGAGCCGCGCCTGACCGAATTCGGACGAGAGCCCGGCCAGCAGTTCGGTGTCGCCACGCTCTTCGATCCAGCGCGAACGCACGTCCGGCAGGCCCTTGCGCAGGTCGATGCGGGCGGTCGGGTCGGTGTAGGGACCGGAGGTGTCGTAGACGAACACCGGAGCGTTCTTTTCACCGCCAAAGGCGGTGGGGGTATCGGCGAGGGAGATTTCCCGCACCGGCACACGGATGTCGGGACGCGAGCCGGTCAGATAGACCTTGCGCGAATTGGGCAACGGCTGGGTGGACTGGCGGTCGACGCGGGTGAAGTCGGTGACGTTGTTCTGCTTGTTCATCGAGGCTCTCCTGGTGGGCGCGTTGCCGAGGGAAGAACCTGGACGAAGGGGTGGGCACGCAGGAAGACGCAAGCCCGGACGGATGGCGACCACGGAGATGGATGCGGACGCCCTCTTGTTCCCTACGCAGGTTGACGCACCGCCATGCGGCGCGCCTAGCCTGATCAGGTTCAACGGGATCCGGGACTACCCGATCTCAGCGCCTCGTAGCGCACCCCGACAAGAACGCGGTCAGTGTAAACCCAGACCGGCAGAAACTTCGACCGCTATTTCCTCTCCTATGGCGGATTCGGACGAAGTCACTACACTGGCCCGGTCCCTCAAGGAAGGCACCCAGAATGCGAAGATTCCTGCTGCTCGCGGCGCTCTGCACCACGGCCGGTCTGGCCCAGGCCCAGGTGGCCGGCAGTGGCCTGCTCGACGTCTACCGCGAGGCGCTGGACAACAACGCCGACCTCGCCGCCGAACGTGCCGGTCTCGGCGCCCAGCGCGAGGCGGTGCCCCAGGCGCGCGCTGGCCTGCTGCCGCAGATCGGGCTCGGTGCCCAGTTCAACGACACCCATACCAGCCTGCAGCTGAAGGACAATCCGGCGCTGGGCGTCCAGGGTGGCCGCTACAGCAGTGATCGCAGCAGCCAGCTGATCCAGGCCACCCTCAGCCAGCCACTGTTCCGTGCCGACCGCTGGTTCCAGCTCAAGGCCGCCCAGGCCGCCACCGAGCAGGCCGAGCTGCAGTTTTCCGCCGCCCAGCAGCAACTGATCCTGCAGACCGCCGAGGGCTATTTCAGCGCCCTGCGCGCCCAGGACGCCCTGGCCACCGCCCGTGCCGAGGAAAAGGCGCTGTACCGTCAGCTGGACCAGTCCCGCGAGCGTTACAAGGTCGGCCTGACCGACGACACCGACGTGCTCCAGGCCCAGGCCAGCTACGACAATGCCCAGGCCAACCGCTCGCAGAGCGAGCAGCAGGTGGCGGACGCCTTCCAGGCCCTGACCCGTCTGACCGATCGTGACTACGGCAGCATCGCCGGCATTCGCCACGACCTGCCGATCCTGCCGCCGCAGCCCAACGATGCTCGCCTGTGGGTGGACACCGCCATGCGCCAGAATCTGCAGCTGCTGGCCGCCGGCCAGGGCGTGAACGCGGCGCAGGAAACCCTGCGCCAGCGTCGCGCCGGGCACCTGCCGACGGTGGATGCGGTGGCGCGCTATAGCCACAGCGACAACGATGCGGTGAATCTGCCCAACGCCGAGCAGCTGGCGCTGTTCGGCAGCCCGGTCAACAGCCGCAGCATCGGTATCCAGGTGGAGCTACCGCTGTACAGCGGCGGCGCCACCAGCTCCCAGGCGCGTCAGGCCTACCAGCAGCTGGACCGGAGCGAACAGCAGCAGGAAAGCCTGCGCCGCCAGGTGGTGCAGAACACCCGCAATGCCCATCGGGCGATCAACACCGATATCGAGCAGGTGCGTGCCCGACGGCTATCCATCGCCTCCAGCCAGCGCGCCCTGAGAGCCACCGAGATCGCCTACCAGGTGGGCAGCCGCACCATCGTCGACGTGCTCGACGCCCAGCGGCTGCTGTACAACGCCGTGCGCCAGTACAACGATGCCCGCTACAACTACATCCTGGATACCCTGAGACTCAAGCAGGCGGCCGGTACCCTGGCGCCCAACGACCTGCTGGCGCTGTCGGGCTATCTCGACCCCCACTACGACCCGGATCGCGACTTCCTGCCGCCGGACCTGGCCAAGACCCGCGCCGAGGTCCTGCCGGCGCGCTCGGCTCAGGGCGTGAGCAATTTATCCAGTCCGGAAAGCAGGCGCTCCAGCGCGCCCTGATTGGCGGACAATACCGCGAGACCCGCCTGCCGGCGCCGCTCGGCTTCCGCCGGTTCGGCCCAGAGTCGGGCTACGGCGGCAGCGATGGCCGAGGCTTCCGCTACTGTTTCCAAAGCGCCGGCGTCGCGCAACTGGGCAACGATGTCGAGGAAGTTGAATACGTGCGGACCGCTGAGCACCGGCACGCCGAGAGCGGCCGGCTCCAGCGGATTGTGCCCGCCGCGCTCGATCAGGCTGCCACCGACGAAGGCCACGTCGGCCAGGGCGTAGAGAAACAGCAACTCGCCCATGGTGTCGCCCAGCAGGACCTGGGTCTGCGGCTGCACCGCCTCCCCCGTCGAGCGCTGGATCACGCTGAAGCCTTCGCGGCGCACCTCGGCCAGCACCTCGGGAAAGCGTTCGGGATGACGCGGCACCAGGATCAGCAGGGCATCGGGGCGGGTGGCCAGCAGTTGGCGCTGGGCCTGGAGCAGGATCTCGTCTTCGCCGGCGTGGGTACTGGCGGCGATCCACACCGGGCGACGGCCCCAGCCCTGGCGCAGCGCAGCCGCGCGGGCCGGCAGCTCGGGATCGATGCGCAGGTCGAACTTGATGGAACCGGTCACCATGACCCGCTCGGCACGGGCACCGAGGGCGCGGAAGCGCTCGGCTTCCACCGGTGTCTGCACCGCCAGCCAGGCCAGTTCCGCCAGCATCGGTCCGGTCACCCCGCCCAGTTTCCCGTAGCCACGGGCGGAACGCGCGGACAGCCGGCCATTGGCCAGAGCGATGGGAATGTCGCGGCGCGCCGCCTGGTGGATGAGGTTGGGCCAGAGCTCGGTTTCCATCACCACGCCCAGGCTTGGCCGCAGGCGATCGAGGAAGCGCCCGGCCAGCCCCGGCAGGTCGTAGGGCAGATAGCAGTGGTGCACCTCGTCACCGAACAGGGCGCGAATGCGCTCCGAGCCGGTGGGCGTCATGCAGGTCACGGTGATCGGCAGTTCGGGATGACGTTGGCGCAGCGCGCGAATCACCGGCGCGGCGGCGATGCTCTCCCCCACCGACACCGCATGCACCCAGATGCCGCCAGGTGACACCTCTGGCAAGCCCAGCGCCAGGCGCTCGCCGATGCGTTGCCGATAGGCGGGGGCCTTGCGTCCGCGCCAGAGCAGGCGCAGGAGGATGAAGGGCAAGGCCAGGGTAAAGATCAGGCTATAGAGGGTACGGTTCATGGCGGCAGAGCTTAATGAAGCCCGGCCGCCAGTGCGAGCCTGTTCACTCTAGTGCGAATGCCGCGGCACCCCGCCTTCGCGGGCGATCACCTTGAGGTGCAGGGTGGCCGGTTCCAGGCAGCCGCCGGTGGAAAGCTGGCCCACCAGTTGCCGATAGAACTCCTGCCAGGGGGTCTGGGCCGGCGGCAGATTGGGCGTCCACTCGGCGCGACGTCGCGCCAGTTCGCCATCGTCGAGCAGCACATCGACGCTGCGGGCATTGAGGTCCACGCGCAACCGGTCGTTGGTCTTGAGCAGGGCCAGGCCGCCGCCCACCGCCGCTTCCGGCGACATGTTGAGGATCGACGGACTGGCCGAGGTACCGCTCTGACGACCGTCGCCCAGGCACGGCAGGGAGTCGATGCCCTTCTTGATCAGGGCCGCTGGCGGCGCCATGTTGACCACCTCGGCACTGCCCGGATAGCCCACCGGACCGGCGCCGCGGATCACCAGGATGCAGCGCTCGTCGATGTCCAGGGCCGGGTCGTCGATGCGCGCGTGATAGTCCTCCGGCCCCTCGAAGACGATGGCCCGCGCCTCGAAGCTGTTTTCCTTGCCCGGCTCGGCCAAGTAGGTCTGACGGAAGGCCTCGCCCACCACCGACATCTTCATGATGGCGCTGTCGAAGAAGTTGCCGCTGAGGACGATGAAGCCGGCGCGGTGCTTGAGCGGCGCTTCGTAGGGCTGGATCACGGCCGGATCCGAGCTGGCGGCCCCCTCGGCGATGGCACTGATGGTCTTGCCGGAAACGGTCAGGCAGTCGCCGTGCAGACGACCGGCCTTGAGCAGCTCGTGAAGGACCGCCGGCACCCCGCCAGCGCGGTGGAAGCCCT
Source organism: Pseudomonas benzopyrenica (assembly GCF_036884265.1). NCBI lineage: Bacteria > Pseudomonadati > Pseudomonadota > Gammaproteobacteria > Pseudomonadales > Pseudomonadaceae > Pseudomonas > Pseudomonas benzopyrenica. The sequence goes on from NZ_CP145723.1 coordinate 4,007,119, forward strand.
CGCCCAGGTACTTGCCGGCCGGCATGCAGTTGGCCAGGAGAGGGATGTCCTCGCCCAGGCGCTGCCAGTCGTCCAGCGACAGTTCCACGCCCATGTGGCGGGCGATGGCGATCAGGTGCGGCGGGCAGTTGCTGGAAGCACCCAGGGCCGAAGCCACCACGATGGCGTTCTCGAAGGCCTCGCGGGTCATGATCTGCGAGGGGCGGACGTCGTCCAGCACCAGCTGGCAGATGCGCTTGCCGGTGGCATAGGCCATCTGCCCGCGCTCGCGATAGGGCGCGGGGATGCTGGCGCAACCGGGCAGCGACATGCCCAGGGTCTCGGCCAGGGCATTCATCGACAGGGCCGTGCCCATGGTGTTGCAGTGGCCCACCGAAGGCGAGGCGGCGGTGGTCAGGGCCATGAAGCCCTCGTAGTCGATCTCGCCGGTCGCCAGCAGGTTGCGCGCGTGCCAGAGCACGGTGCCGGAGCCGATCAGCTCACCCTTGAAATGCCCGTCCAGCATGGGCCCACCGGACAGCACGATGGCCGGCAGGTCGGTGGTGGCCGCGGCCATCAGGCAGGCCGGCGTGGTCTTGTCGCAACCGGTGGTGAGCACCACGCCGTCCAAGGGAAAGCCGTGGAGGATCTCCACCAGGCCGAGGTAGGCCAGGTTGCGATCCAGGGCCGCGGTGGGGCGGCGACTCTGCTCGGCGATGGGATGCACCGGGAATTCCATGGGGATGCCGCCCGCATCGCGGATACCGGCCTTGACCCGCTGGGCCAGCTCCAGGTGATGACGATTGCAGGGGGTGAGGTCGCTACCGGTCTGGGCGATGCCGATGATGGGGCGACCGGACTGGAGTTCGTCGCGGGTCAGGCCGTAGTTCATGTAGCGCTCGACATAGAGCGCGGTCATGTCGGCGTGGGCAGGATCATCGAACCATTGCTGGCTGCGCAGCGGGCGTTTGGCGGAAGTCATGATGGTCTCTAGTTGTTATTAGGAAAGAGCGGTTAGCGACCCAGCAGGCCGCGGGCGGCCAGGTTGTGCATCAGAGCACCGAGGCCGAAGCGCCAGGCCGGAGCCTGGTCGCTGGTGGTCACCCTATTGTGCAGGGTGCCCAGCAGCGGGCTGGCGATGCTCACCACGTCACCCACCTTGTGGGTGAAGCCGCCGCCCGGGGCGTCACGGTCCTGGGTCGGGGCGAACAGGGTGCCGAGAAACAGCACGAAGCCGTCGGGATACTGGTGGTTGGCATTGAGGGTCTGGGCGGCGAGATCGGTGGGATCACGACTGATCTGCGCCATGGAGCTGCTGCCATTGAGGTGAAAGCCGTCTTCGCCCTGGACTTCCAGGGTCACCACGCACTGGCGGACCTGGTCGAGATCGAAGGTCTCGTCGAACAGGCGGATGAAGGGCCCCAGGGCGCAGGAGGCGTTGTTGTCCTTGGCCTTGCTCAGCAGCAGGGCGCTGCGGCCCTCGATGTCGCGCAGGTTGACGTCATTGCCCAGGGTGGCGCCATGCAGGCGGCCGCGGCTGTCCGCCACCAGCACCACCTCGGGCTCGGGATTGTTCCACTGGGACACGGGGTGGATGCCGATGGCGCTGCCGCTGCCGACTGCGGCCAGCACCGGCGCCTTGGTGAAGATCTCGGCGTCCGGGCCGATGCCCACCTCCAGGTATTGCGACCACATGCCCTTCTCGATCAGCAGCGTCTTGAGCGCCTGGGCGCGCGGACTGCCCGGCTCCAGGCCCTGCAGATCCGCGCCGATCACCGCCTGCACCTGCTCGCGGATGGCTACGGCGCGCCCGGCATCGCCGCCGGCCTGCTCTTCGATCACCCGTTCCAGCATGCTGGCGGCAAAGGTCACTCCGGCGGCCTTGATCACCTGCAGATCGGCCGGCGGCAGCAGGCGCAGGCGGCTCGGATCGGCCTGTTCGCCGCTGTTGGCCAGCAGTTCCTCCAGGCTGCCGAGGTAGCGCCCGGGGGTATCGCGCAGGGCCTGCAGCGGCGCCTCTTCCTCGAACAGGGCGCTCAGCGTGGCGAAGCGTGCCGAGACATCGAAGACGCCGTCCTCGCGCAGCACCACGGGCGAGGGACCGGCCAGCGGACCGGGCACCCAGGCACGACCGACCAGGGTGCCGGCCAGGCCATCGGTGGGAAGGGTGTTGCCAGGCGAGAGACGAAGAGGCATGGGCAGGACTCCAGGGTTGATGGGTCCACGCTAGGCAGCCGGACTGATAAACTCAAATGGGCTTATCTCATCATTCGATAACCAATGCTTATCGCCCAGGAGGTGTCCTTGTCCGAGCCGTCGTTCAGCCAGATCTGCTACTGGCTCAAGTTTCGCCACCTGCTGCTGATCGACACCCTGGGCCGCACCCGCAACATGCACCTGGCGGCGCAGCAGATGAACCTCAGCCAGCCGGCCATCAGCAAGATGCTCAAGGAGCTCGAGCACCTGCTCGGCTTCGCCCTGTTCGAGCGCCAGCCGCGCAGCATGCCGCCCACGGCGCTGGGTGAGCACGTGCTGCGTTACGCCCGGGTGGCACTCAACGATGCCCGCGACTTCGCCGAGCAGATCGACAGCCTGAGACGCGGCGGCCACGGCCAACTCAAGGTCGGCGGCATCTTCGCCGCCACGGCGGTGGCGCTGCCGCAGGCCATCGTCGCGATCAAGCAGCGCTGGCCGCTGCTGGCCATCGAGGTGGTGGAGCAGACCAGCGATCACCTGATGGAGATGCTCGACGACAAGCTGCTGCACCTAGCGGTGGCACGCTTCACCGACGAAGCCCAGGCCCAGCGTTTCGACTTCCAGCCCCTGGCGCCGGAGCCGTTCCGTTTCGTGGTCAACGCCGATCATCCACTGGTGGGCAGCGGCCCCGTCGGCCTCGATCAGGTGCTGGCCTGGCCCTGGATCCTCTATCCCAAGGGCACGCCGATTCGCGGGCGCATGGAGCGGGCCTTCGCCGCCGCCGGCCTGCCAGTGCCGAGCAACACCATCGATACCATTTCCATGCAGACCTTTCTCCAGGTGCTGCGCGCCGGACCCATGATCGGCATGCTGCCGGAGGCCATGGTCGAGCCCTATCTCGCCAGCGGCGCGCTCAGTGCCTTGGAGCTGCCCCTGCACCTGCCGGCGCAGGACTACGGCATCCTCACCCGCAAGGGCGAACCCCTCGGCGAGGCGGCCCAGGAATTCGCCGCCATCCTGCTGAGCCATGCTGGTCGCGAGGAGTCCGCAGACTAGAGGCTTCGATAACGCGTCGTTATCGAATGATCCGCAAATGCCATTGGGAAAGAATCGCTCCCGCTCCTAGAGTGGCCAGGCGATTCAGACGGCCACCCCGCATCCCCGGCCGCCTTCGACCTCTTCAATAACAACAACGGGCCCCAAGGCCCTGAAGGTCATTCCCATGTTCGAGACCACCGCTCCCCAGGGCGCCGCTGGCGACGCCTTCGAAGAACGCACCTACCGCAAGGTGGTGCTGCGTATCCTGCCGATCCTGCTGCTGTGCTACATCGCCGCCTACCTGGACCGGGTCAACGTCGGCTTCGCCAAGCTGGACATGCTCGACGATCTGGGCTTCAGCAACACCGTCTATGCCCTCGGCGCCAGCATGTTCTTCTGGGGCTACTTTCTCTTCGAGGTCCCCAGCAACCTGCTGCTGCATCGCTACGGCGCGCGCTTCTGGATCGCCCGCATCATGCTGACCTGGGCGATCATCTCCATGGCGGTGGCCTTCACCCAGCCGCTGGCGCAATTCTTCGGTCTGCAGTCGAGCACCCTCTTCTATGTGCTGCGCTTCCTGCTGGGCGTCTGCGAGGCGGGCTTCTTTCCCGGGGTGATCCTCTATCTCAACTACTGGTTTCCGACCCGCCGGCAGAGTCGGGTGATGTCGGGCTTTCTCATCGCCCTGCCCTTCAGTCTGAGCTTTGGCGGCGTGCTTTCCGGCTGGCTGATGAGCAGCCTGCACAACTGGCACGGCCTGGCCGGCTGGCAGTGGATGCTGCTGGTGGAAGGGGTGCCTTCGATCATCATGGCGGTGGTGGTGTTCTGCTGCCTGAGCGACAACATTGACAAGGCGCCCTGGCTGAACGCCCGGGAAAAGGCCCTGCTCAAGCGCAAACTGGAGCAGCAGAACGCCGGCAAGGCGTCGCGCCTCAGCGAGGTGTTCTTCAATCCGCGGGTCTGGCTGCTGGTGTTCATCCTGCTGACCTTCAACACCGGCTTCTATGGCCTGGCCTTCTGGATGCCCTCGATCATCAAGAACGCCGGGGTCAGCGGCAGCCTGCAGATCGGCCTGCTCACCGCCATCCCCTACAGCGTCGCCCTGGTGGTCATGCTGCTCAACGCCCGTCATTCGGCGCGCACCGGCGAGCAGCGCATGCATGCGGCGGTACCGGCCTTCGTCGGCGCCCTGGGGCTGGTGCTGAGCGCCTGGTTCATCCACAACATCGTGCTGTCGATCTTCTTCCTCACCGTGGCCGCTTCGGGCCTGCTGGCGCTGATGCCGATCTTCTGGTCGCTGCCCGGCACCCTGCTTTCCGGCGTCGCCGCAGCGGCGGGTATCGGCATGATCAACGCCATCGGCAACCTCTCCGGCTTCACCGGCTCGATGATCACCGCGACCATGGAAACCCTCACCGGCGACATCAACAATGGCACCTATGTGCTCGGCGCCTGCCTGTTCGTCAGCGGCCTGCTGATCCTGGCGATCCCGGCCTCGATGCTGCAGCGCACGCCGACCGCCGTGCCGCTGGACCTCAAGCCCGCCTAGCCCGCCTCGGGCACGGCCGAGCGCCCGGCTCCCGCGGCGCTCGGCCGGCCGATCCACAGCGCCATCAGCGCCGCCAGCAGACCGGTCAGCCCAGCCAGTACCAGGGCCTCCTGGTAGGAACCGAAGTGCTCGCGCAAGGCTCCGGCGAGAAAGGCCGCACAGGCGGCGCCGAGCATGTGGCCGCAGAACACCCAGCCGAACACCACCGGCGCGCTTTTTTCGCCAAAGCTCTGGTTGGTCAGCTTGACCGTGGGCGGCACGGTGGCGATCCAGTCCAGGCCGTAGAAGATGCCGAACAGCAGCAGTTGCTCGGGAGCGAAGCCGGAGAACGGCAGGTAGATCAGTGAGAGCCCGCGCAGGCTGTAGTAGACGAACAGCAGGCGACGCGGATCGTATCTGTCGGTCAGCCAGCCGGAGGCGGTGGTGCCCACCAGATCGAAGATGCCCATCAGCGCGAGGATCCCGGCGGCCTGCACCTGGGACAGCCCGTGGTCATGGCCCATGGCGATGAAGTGGGTGCCGATCAGGCCATTGGTGGTGAAGCCGCAGACGAAGAAGGTCAGGAACAGCAGCCAGAAATCGCGCCGGCGGCTGGCCATGGCCAGGGTGCCGAGGGTCACGCGAAACAGATTGCCCGGTGCGGAGGCCACTGGCGCCTGGTAGTCCGCCGGGGCGCCATGGGGGCGCAGGCCGACGTCCGCCGGCCGCTCCGGCAGCAGCCAGGCCACCAGCGGGATCAGGGCGGCGCTGGCCACCGCCACGGTCAGCACCACGGTCTGCCAGCCTTCCTGACTGGCGAGATGGGCCAGCAGCGGCAGGAACACCAGGTTGCCGGTGGCGGTGCTGGCGGCCAGCAGGCCCATCATCAGGCCCCGGCGGGCGACGAACCAGCGATTGACGATGGCGGCCCCCAGCACCATGGCCACGCAACCGGTACCCAGGCCGCTGAGCACGCCCCAGGTGGCGACCAGGTGCCAGGGTTCGCGCATCAGGGTGCTCAGGGCGGTGGCCAGGCTGATCAGGGTCAGGCCGCCGAGCAGGGTCCGGCGGATGCCCAGGGTCTGCATCAGGGCGGCGGCGAAGGGCCCGACCAGGCCGTAGAGGAAGATGCCGATGGCGGCGGAAAGCGAGACCGTCTCGCGACTCCAGCCAAAGGTCTCCTGCAGCGGCAGCAGCAATACGCCTGGGGTGGACCTCACCCCGGCCGAGACCAGCAGGGCGAGAAAGATCAGCGCCAGGACGACGAAGACATAGCGCTGGCCGAGGGCGGGAGGTGGGGTCATGGCGATCGTCACGAGCGGGGAAGGGATAAGTCGAGTATTGCAGTCCTGGCGACCTGGCGCTGGTCAAGCTGCCCCACGGATCTGGCCAGAATGGGACTTTCGTTGGCATGGGTCGTGGGCGAGCGCTGAAGGTCCGTCTTGTTGGGCTTCGCTGCGCTCAACCCAACCTACGCGGAGCGCCCGTAGGTTGGCGCTGAGCGCAGCGAAGCCCAACACCTCGACTCAACCAATCGCCCGCAACTCTTCGGCCAGCCGTTGCGCCAGCCAGCGCGCCGCCGGCCCCGGCGCGGCGTTGCGGCGCCAGGCCAGCTCCACCACCAGGGCCGGCGGTACCCAGTCGCAGGCCAGTTCGGCGAGCAATCCCTGGTAGGAGGGATAGCGCGCCACGTGCCGCGGCAACCAGCCCCAGCCCAGGCCGCGCATCAGCAATTCGGCGAGCAGATAGAAGCTGTCGGCGCGCCAGACCTGGGGCGCGATCTGCTCGCCACCGGGATAGGGATGCTCCAGCGGCGCGATCAGCAGCTGACGGTGGCGGGCCAGTTCGCGCCGCCCTACCCCACGCTGGCTGGCCAAGGGATGCTGGGCGCCGCAGGCGGTGACCTGGGCGACATCGCCCAGGGCCTGGCGCTCCAGGGCCTGGGGCATGTGCTCGTGGCGAAACAGCAGGCCGAGGTCGGCCTGGTCGGTGAGCAGCTTGCGCGCCACATCGCCCTGGGCGCCGCTGGTGAGCTGGACTTCCAGGTGCGGGAAGGCCGCGGCCAGAGCGTCCAGGGCATCGAGCACTGGCTGGTAGGGCATGGCTTCGTCCAGCGCCAGGCGCAACAAGGGTTCCTGGCCGGCGCAGAGGGCCTGGGCGCGACTGTCCAGCCGCTGGCACTGGCGCAAGACCTCACGCGCCTCCTCCAGCAGCGCCAGACCGGCCGCGGTGATGACCGGCGTGCGACCATTGCTGCGCGCGAACAGCGCGACGCCCAGATCGGTCTCCAGCAGGGCGATGGCAGTGCTCACCGCCGATTGCGCCCGTCCCAGACGGCGTGCCATGGCCGAGAAACTCGCGCCCTCGGCGATGCCGACGAAGATCTCCAGCTGCTCCAGATTCCACTGCACGACCCATCTCCTCAACGGATAGGTATCAACTTTCACCTATCGCCGCACAAGGCACAATGAGGCATTCGACAGGAGGAATCATCATGAGCGGATACATCTACCTGGCCATCGCCATCGCCGCCGAAGTCGTCGCCACCACCTCTATGAAAGCCATCAATGGCTTCAGCAAGCCACTGCCACTGTTTCTGGTCATCACTGGCTACGGCCTGGCCTTCTGGATGCTGACCCTGGTGGTGCGCAGCATTCCCGTGGGCGTCGCCTACGCCATCTGGGCCGGGCTGGGCATCGTGCTGGTGAGCATCGCCGCGGCCTTTCTCTATGACCAGAAGCTGGACCTGCCGGCCATGCTGGGCATGGGGCTGATCGTCGCCGGCGTGGTGGTGATCCAGCTGTTTTCCGGCAGCACCGGGCATTGATGAGGGGCAGGACATTACACGTAGCGTGTAAAATTCCACGTAATGTGTAATGTCCTCGCTTTCTACTAGGTCTCGTTCATGTCCCAACCCTGCTCCACCGATATCCTCATCGTCGGCGGCGGCGTCGCCGGCCTCTGGCTCAACGCCCGTCTCAGACGCGCCGGCTACGCCACCGTGCTGGTGGAGACCGGCACCCTGGGCGGCGGCCAGAGTGGCAAGTCCCAGGGCATCATCCATGGCGGTACCAAGTATGCCCTGACCGGGATGCTCACCGGTGCCTCCGAGGCCATCGCCGACATGCCGCGGCGCTGGCGCGAGAGCCTGGCCGGCAACGGCGAGCTGGATCTGTCCGGCGTGCGCCTGCTCTCCGAAGCCCACTACCTCTGGTCGCCCGGCAGCCTGGCCGGCAACCTCACCAGCTTCTTCGCCAGCAAGGCGGTGCGTGGCCGGGTGGATGCGGTCAAGGGCGACGAACTGCCCCCGGCCCTGCGCGACCGGGCCTTCAAGGGCAAGGTCTATCGTCTGGCCGAACTGGTGCTGGACGTACCCAGCCTCGTCGCGCGCCTGGCCGAGCTGGCCGGCGACAGCCTGCTGGCCGGGCATGACCTCCAGCCCCTGCGCGAAGACGGCGAACTGATCGGCCTGGTGGTGGACGGCCAGGCCATCCGCGCCCGCCGCATCGTGCTCACCGCCGGCGCCGGCATGGCCGCTCTGCTCCAGGCACTCCATCTGGAACAGCCGGCCATGCAGCGCCGACCGCTGCACATGGTGGTGGTCAAGGGCCCCATGCTCAAACCCCTCTATGCGCACTGTCTGGGTGGCGGCCCCAAGCCGCGGGTGACCATCACCAGCCACCCCACCGCCGACGGCCAGTGGCTGTGGTACCTGGGCGGCGATCTGGCCGAGGCCGAGGGCGTGGCCCGTGAGCCAGCGGCGCAGATCGCCACGGCGCGCGAGGAATTGCAGCGCCTGCTGCCCTGGATCGACTTCGACGGCGCCCGCTGGGCAACCCTGCGCGTGGATCGCGCCGAGCCGGCGCAATCCGGACTGGTGCGGCCGGACAACGCCTTTCTCGCAGAGGAAGGCCGTCTGCTGGTGGGCTGGCCGACCAAGCTGGCGCTGTCGCCGGACCTGGCCGACCGTGTCCTCGCCAATCTCGCCCGCGACGGCATCGCCCCCGGACAACACCCCACCCTGCCCGCCCATCCGCAACCGCCGGTGGCCGCGCCCTTCTGGGAGGAACTGCTGCCATGAGCCTGCGCACCCTGCACGGCCTGCACCGCCCCCTGGGTAGCACCGGCCTGGAGATTTCCCCCCTGGGCCTGGGCACGGTCAAGTTCGGCCGCGACCAGGGCGTGAAGTATCCCAATGGCTTCACCATCCCCGACGATCGCACCGCCGCCGACCTGCTCAGCCTGGCTCGCGAGCTGGGCATCAACCTGCTGGATACCGCCCCGGCCTATGGCCGCAGCGAAGAGCGTCTGGGTCCGCTGCTGCGTGGCCAGCGCCAGCACTGGGTGATCGCCAGCAAGGTCGGTGAGGAATTCGAAGGCGGACTGTCCAGCTTCGACTTCAGCCCGGCCCATACCCGCCGCTCGGTGGAACGCAGCCTGAAGCGTCTGGAAACCGACTGGCTGGACCTGGTGCTGGTGCACTCCGACGGCAACGACCTGAGCATTCTCGAAGACAGCGGCTGCTACGAGACCCTGGCCGAACTCAAGCGCGAAGGCCTGATCCGCGCCTTCGGCTTTTCCGGCAAGACCGCCGCCGGCGGCCTCAAGGCTCTGGAAACCGGCGATTGCGCCATGGTCACCTTCAACCTCAACGAAGACGCCGAGATCCCGGTGATCCAGGCCGCCGCCGCCCAGGGCAAGGGCATCCTGATCAAGAAGGCCCTGGCCAGCGGTCACGCCGTACTCGGCGCCGGCCAGGATCCGGTGCGGGCCAGCTTCGCCCGGGTGTTCGGCGAGCCCGGGGTGAGCAGTGCGATAGTCGGCACTATCGATCCCCTGCACCTGTCACATAATGTCCGTACCCTGGCCGAAGTGATCACCGCTCGGCCCTGATCCAGAGCGTTTCGCTGAACCCTTGCCTTCGTCCACTGGACGCCCTGCCCGATCGCCCGGGACGGCGCGTCCGCGGCACACTACAACAGGAGTCGGCCATGCCCCAGCTCATCGCCCGCCACAATCCCAAGGCGTTCAAGACCCTGCCCCTTTCGGTCGAGGCCAATCATGACGGCCTCACCTACCAGGCCCTCGGCCAACCGCTGAATTTCAGCGAGATGCTGGAGCGGCGCCAGCCGATCGAGATCGAGGATGCCCAGCACTTCAGTGCGAAGCTCGCCAACCTGGGCGTCTCGGTGCGCCTGACGTTGAACTGGCAGGGCCAGGACCACTGGCTGCTGGTGCGCCAGCGCCGGCCCGATCGGGGCGACGTGGTGCTCAAGCTGATCTCCGGCTATATCCCGACCCACGAACTGGCCCTGCCGCTGCTCACCGCCGTGCAGGAGGTGGCCGAGGAGTGCCTGATCGAGACGCCGCGCGGCTGGCTGGCCGGCCGCTTCGCCGACACCTGGCTGCCGACGCCCTATGCCCCGGCCCTGCCCTATCGCGAGGACGTGGCCTTTCGCCTGACCCCGCGTTCGGGCGCGGCGCGACCGGTGCGCTGCGGCAGCCTGGCGCTGCTGGAGCGCCCTCGCGCCTATGTGCACACCCCCACCGCCTCGCTGCAGCTGGTCTATGACCTGCTGCTGGAGCTGCCCAAGGAGTGCAAGGCGCCGAGTCTGTTCCACGTCGACGAGAAGATCGAGAACGGCCAGTTGCTGGCGCGCCTGGCCCGGCAACGCCCGGATCTCTATCTGGTCGCCCTGGACGACGGCAAACCCACCGGCGAGCTCTACACCCTGTCCGCCGGCCAGCGCCTGCCGGTGTCGACCCGCGGCCTCTGGCTGTCGGAAAGCTTCGCCCGCCAGGACGGCTGGCTGGTCCACGACAGCCGGGTGCGCTGGCGTGACTGGCTGGAGCGCATGGCGCCCCAGAGCGCGCTGCAGCGGGCTTGAGGCCGGTTTAGGCCACGCGTCCGGCCGGTTCGCCCCCGGCGAGGCCCGTCTCCAGGGCCTCGATCACCATCTCGCCCATCCGCGTCCGGGTTTCCACCGTAGCGCTGGCGCGATGCGGTTGCAGCACCACCCGCCAATCCTCCCTCAGCGCCGCCGGAACCCGCGGCTCGTCGACGAAGACGTCCAGCCCGGCGCCGGCGATCTGCCCCTTGCGCAGGGCGGCGATCAGTGCGGCTTCATCGACCAGCTTGCCGCGGGCGATGTTGACCAGAAAGCCGTCCGGGCCCAACGCCTCCAGCACCTGGGCATCGATGATGCCGCTGGCCTGGTCCGCCGCCGCGGCGACCACTAGGGCATCGCTCTGGCGGGCCAGTTCGACCAGATCACCGACGAAGGTGTGCTCGACGTCGGTCATCGGCCGCAGGTCGGTGTAGGCGACCGGGCAACCGAAGGCGGCGACCCGCGTTGCAACCGCCCGTCCGACCCGGCCCAGGCCGACGATGCCGACGCGCATGCCGCTGAAGCGGCGCGCCAGCGGCAAGGGTGCCAGCGGCGCGGGACTGGTGGCCCAGTGGCCGGCCCGGACGAAGCCGTCGCTTTCCATGAGTCCGCGGCAGGCGCCGATGAGCAGGCCCACGGCCAGGTCGGCCACGTCCTCGGTCAGGGCGCCCAGGGTGGCCGCCACCTTGATGCCGCGGTCGCGGCAATAGGCCAGGTCGATGGCATCGGTGCCGACACCGTTGACGGCGATCACTTCCACGGCCGGCAACTGCTCCAGCAGCGTCCGGGCGATGCCGGTATGGCCGCCGGTCACCACGCCGCGGATGCGGGCGCCGTGGCTGGCGAGAAAGGCCGCCTGGTCTTCGATCTCGAAGTAGCGATGTACCTCGAAGCGCTCGGCGAGGCGCTCGCGGATCGCCGGAATCAGGATGGCGCTAAGTTGCAGGATGACGGGTTTGCTCATGGGGAACTCCTCCACGGGTCTCAGCCGCGGCCGACGAAGGGCATCTTCGTCGCCATCACGGTCAGGTTCAGGACGTTGGCCGACAGCGGTAGTCCGGCAATGTAGCGCACCGCATCGGCGACATGCCGGACGTCGCACATGGGCTCCACGGCGATCTCGCCGTTGGCCTGGCGCACGCCCCGGGTCATGCGCTCCGACAGTTCGGTGAGGGCGTTGCCAATGTCGATCTGGCTGCAGGCGATGTCGTAGGCCCGGCCGTCCAGCGCCAGGCTCTTGGTCAGTCCCAGCACCGCATGCTTGCTCACCGTATAGGGCGCGCTGAACGGCCGCGGGGCGTGGGCCGAGATGGAGCCGTTGTTGATGATCCGCCCGCCCTGGGGCGACTGGCGCCGCATCAGGCCGAAGGCGGCGCGGGCGCAGAGGAAGACGCCGGTGACATTGGTGGCGAGGACGTTGGCCCAGTTGTCCAGCGGCAGCTCGTCGACCGGTACCGCGGGAGCGTTGACGCCGGCGTTGTTGAACAGCAGATCCAGACGCCCCAGCTCTCGCTCGATCTGGGCGAAAAGCCGCTCCACGCTGGCCGGATCGCGCACGTCGGTGGGGATCGCCAGGGCCTGCTGTCCTTGCCCCAGGGCCTGGTCGACCAGCGCCTGCAACGGCTCACTGCGCCGTCCGGCGAGCACCACGGTGAAGCCCGCGTCGAGGAAGGCCAGGGCCACGGCCTTGCCGATGCCGCTGCCGGCACCGGTCACCAGAGCGATGCGCGGGGTGGACGTCTCGTTCATTGTTGTTCTCCAGGATTCCAGGGTTGCGGGGGGTGGCCGACCACCAGGTCGAGCCGCCCGAGACCGGCGATGCCGGCGGTGATGACATCGCCCGCCGCCAGTGGCGCGACACCGGGAGGCGTACCGGTCATGAGCAGGTCGCCGGGCCGCAGCGGCAGGTAGCCGGACAGCAGGCTGATGGCCTCGGCCACCGACCAGAGGAGTTCGCCCAGATCGGCGCGCTGCCGCTCCTCGCCGTTCACCGCGAGCCAGATGGCGCCCTGGGCGGGATGGCCGCACTGGGCTACGGGGACCAGCGGCCCGATGGGCGCCGCCCCGTCGAATCCCTTGGCCGCCTCCCAGGACTGGCCCTCGGCCTTGGCTCGGGCCTGCAGGTCGCGACGGGTCATGTCCAATCCCACGGCGTAGCCCCAGACGTGCTCGAGTGCCGTCACCACCGGGATGCGGAAGCCGCCGCGCCCAAGGGCCACCACAAGTTCCACTTCGTGGCAGAACTCGGTGGTGGCAGGCGGAAAGGGCACTTCGCCCCGGGCGTCCATCACCGCGCTGGCGGGCTTCATGAAATACAGCGGCGTGGCCCCGCGGGCGGCGGGCGTCTCGCCCGAACCGTAGTTGCGGCCCAGACAGAACACCCGGCCGACGGTGAAGCGCTCGCCATGGCCGGCGATGGCGATGCTGGCGGGCGGCGGTGGCGCTGGTAGAGGCGCTAGGGGCGAAGCGAAGGAAGCGGGGGCATCGACGAGCATGGGGATCGTCCTGAGCGGGTGGGTGATCCCATGCTAGGAGAAGGTCAGCGCGGGAATTTGCAGTTTTCCGGCTATCGCCTGGACAAAAGACGGCTCCTGGAATGCGCGGAGCAGGCCCCCGACGGACGCCAGCCGCCACTCCCGAACGGAGTGGCGGCTGGCGGCGAGGCCTGGCCGCAGGTCCTCAGCGTGGGCGCAATTCGATGCGGTGCAGCCGACCGAGCAGGAAGGAATAGGACAGCGTGCCCATCAGGGCCACCGCGCCGATGAACCAGAAGGCGTAGGCGAAGGTCCCGGTGCTCTGCACGATGAAACCGATCACTGTGGGAGTGACGATTCCGCCGATGTTCGCCGCCAGGCTGGTGAAGCCGCCGGTGACGCCGATCAACTCCTTGGGCGCCACCTCCGACACCGCCGCCCAGGACGCCGAGGCGATCCCTTGGGCGAAGAAGGCGCAGGTCAGGATGGCGATGCACAGCAGGTTGGAGTCGGTGAAGTTGACCAGCACGATGGACATGCCCAGTGCCGATCCCACCACCAGCGGCAGCTTGCGCGCGAACGACAGCGAGCAGCCACGGCGGATCAGCAGGTCCGATATCGCCCCGGCCAGCAGGATGCCCACGGTGGCGCCGACGAAGGGCAGCACGGCGAAGATGCCGACCTTGATGGTGCTCATCTGCCGTTCCTCCATCAGATAGGTGGGGAACCAGGTGAGGAAAAAATACAACGCCGAGGTGCTGGCGAACTTGCCCAGGCAGATCGCCCAAACCTGCCGGTAGCTGAGCAGTTCAGCCAGTTGCCGCCAGTCGAAACGGGTACGCTCGCCCGCGCTCTTGACCAGGGCGCCGCCTTCTTCGATGTAGGCCAGCTCCTCCGGGCTGACCTTCTTGCACTCGCTCGGATCGCGATAGAGCCACAGCCAGACCAGGCCGAAGAGGATGCCGGCGCTGCCGGTCACGTAGAACACGTGGCGCCAGCTGTAGTGAGTGGCGAGCCATAGCAGACCCCCGGTGAACAGCGCCGTGCCGAGGTACTGGCCACAGACGTAGATGCTGCTGGCCATGCCGCGCTCGCGCGCCGGGAACCACACCGTGACCGCTCGGCTGTTGGCCGGAAAGGCCGGCGCTTCCAGGGCGCCGACGGCGAGCCGCAGGCCGAACAACGACGCGAAGCCGCTGACCATGCCCTGCCCCACCGTCGCGGCGGACCAGGTGATCAGGGAGGCGCCGTACACCAGCCGCGAGCCGAAGCGATCGGCGATGAAACCGGCGGGCACCAGGGCGAAGGCGTAGGTCCAGGCGAAGGCGGAGAAGATCAGGCCCATCTGCACCTTGTCCAGGCCGAGGTCGCGGGACAGGAAGGGTGCGGCGATGGAGATGTTCACCCGGTCCACGTAGTTGATGACGGTGGCGACCAGCAGCAACGTCAGCATGAACCAGCGGCGCCGCGTCGGCAGTGCCCGGGCGGCGGCGGCATCGCGGGTGGTGGCCGTCTTGGGAGAGGTAGAGAGAGTCGACATTCCAGAGCCCCTTTTTATTGTTGGAGAGCGCGTGGCGGGAGGTTTCCCGGGGCCGCCGGCGAAACGGCATTACCCCTGTTACAACGGATGTAGGTTATCGTACGACTATACCTTGACAATCGCCCGAGAGGCCTGGCGAAGGGGTCAGCCATCAAGTGCGTGGATAAATCCAGATTCCCCTGCGTCCTCAGTCACCCACCCGCACCGCAGCGGAGCCGCGGGCCAGAGCGGCCCGGGCGAATGCCGCCCGTGGATCGACTTGGACGATCGCCATCGCCCGCGCAGCGACACCCTTGCTGGCGGCGTCTCCACGCCTGCCTTTGGAGATAAAGATGCGTGCCACCCCCCGCGTTCCCACCTTCGGCATGCGCCAACGCAGCGCCAAGGCCGACTTCCATATCCGCGAAAAATCCTTTTCCACCGCCGAACCCCTGCCCCATCGTCATGAGTACTTCCAGATCCAGGTCAACCTGGGCGCGGCGGGCAGCCAGCGGATCGGCAGCGTCGAGCGGCCCTTCGCCGAACGCAGCCTGGCCTTCGTCCTGCCGCACCGACTGCATCACATCCCGCCGGCACCCGGCAGCCGGGCCTTGCTGCTGAATTTCGACCAGCATTTCCTGCTGCCCCAGCTGGACTGCTCGCCCCTGGACTTGGAGGACGTCAGCCTGCAGCAGGCCCCCGAACTCGCCCCCTTCCGTTTCCAGGGCGAGCTGGATTTCGCCCTGGACGAGCGCGACTGGGCGGAGGTCCTCACCCTGCTCGGAAGGATGCAGGCCCTGGATGCCGCGGCGGAGCGCCCCTTCGGCACACGGGAATACCTCAAGGGCTGTCTGCTGCAATTGATCGCGCTCGTCTGCCGGGCCTACGCCGATCCCCTGCAGGCGCTCAGTGCGGCCAATGCCACCCGGCGCAGCCGCCGCAACGCCCTGGCCCGCATGACCGAGTACGTACGCCACCATCTCGCCGATCCAGAACTGGACCTGAAGACCGTGGCGGCAGCCAGCTTCCTGTCGCCCAACTACCTGTCGCACTGGTTGCGCAAGGAAACCGGCAAGACCTTCAGCGAATTGGTGCTGGAGCGCCGCATGCACCTGGCCAGGAGCCTGTTGTTGGACACCGAACTGTCGGTGGGCGAGATCGCCATGCGCTGTGGCTTCGCCGACGAAGCCTACTTTTCACGGCGCTTCCGCCAGGCCCAGGGCGTGCCGCCCAGCCAGTTCCGCCGTCAGCTGGGCAGCTGAGCCACCGCCGGGCACGCCCGGGGTGGTGCGAACGGATCAGTCGCCACCCGCGCGGCGTTCACCGACGCCGCCGCCGGCCGCGGCCTGGACCCGGCCGGCTAGCCGGGAAAAGGGCAAGGTCTGGATCCACACCGTGCCGTGGCCGCTCAGGGTCGCCAGCACCAGGCCTTCGCCGCCGAACAGCATGCTGCGCAGGCCACCGGCCAGCTTGATGTTGTAGTCGATGCCACTGGTGAAGCCCACCAGGCAGCCAGTGTCCAGGCGCAGCGTTTCGCCCCTGAGTTCCTTGCGGATCACCGTGCCCCCGGCGTGCACGAAGGCCATGCCATCGCCTTCCAGCCGCTGCAGGATGAAGCCTTCGCCGCCAAAGAAGCCGGCGCCCAGGCGCCGGGTGAAGGCAACGCCGATACGGGTGCCCTTGGCCGCGCAGAGAAAGGAGTCGCGCTGGCAGAACAGGGTGCCGCCCAGGGCTGCCAGATCCAGGGGGATCACCTGACCCGGATAGGGCGCGGCAAAGGCGACGTGGCGCTTCTCCCGGCCCTCGTTGGTGAAATGGGTCATGAACAGCGACTCACCGCCGAGCATCCGCTTGCCGGCACCCCAGAGCTTGCCGAGCAGTCCGTCGGACCCATCGCCCATACGTGCGGTGAAATCGATGTCGGCCTCCATGTAGGTCATGGCACCGGCCTCGGCGATCACCGTCTCGCCGGGATCGAGACCGATCTCCACCGCCTGCAGGGATTCGCCGAGGATACGATGGTCGAGGATATGGCTGGCCATGGTGAGCTTTCTCGGTAGCTGCGGAAGCGTCCAGCCTAGCAGTCACCGGCCGCCTTGGCGCGCCCCTTCAGGCGGGTGAACGGCGCTTCGCTGTCCGCTCGCACTCGTCGGCCCGGCAGCCAGACGGTGGAACGCCAGCCCGCTTCCAGGGTTCCCCTCTAGGTACCCGCCGGCTTCCTGTCCGGCTCAGTTCCAGAGGTGAACATGACCAAGCAATCCGCCCATTCCCCCGCTCAACCCCTGCACGGCACCCAGGAGCACGGCAGCGCCGGGGGCTGGGGTGCGCTCAATGCCGTGACCCAGCACCTGAGCCGCCAGAAGGTGTTGATGCGCGGCAACAAGGCATTGCTGACCATGAACAAGCCGGGTGGCTTCGACTGCCCGAGCTGCGCCTGGCCCGATCCGAAGACCCCGCATACCTTCGAATACTGCGAGAACGGCGCCAAGGCAGTGGCCTGGGAAGCCACCCGCAAACGCACCACCCCGGAATTCTTCGCCGCCCATACCCTGAGCGAACTGCGCACCTGGACCGACCATGACCTGGAAGACCAGGGCCGTCTCACCCACCCCCTGCGCTACGACGCCGCCAGCGACACCTACCGCCCGGTGAGCTGGGCGGACGCCTTCGCCGAGATCGGCACCGAGCTGCGCGCCCTGGACGATCCCTGGAAGCTGGAGCTCTACACCTCGGGCCGCTCGTCCAACGAGTCGGCCTTTCTCTATCAGCTGTTCGGTCGTCTCTACGGCATGAATAATTTCCCCGACTGTTCCAACATGTGCCACGAGACCACTACCACCGCCATGCCAGAGAGCATCGGCGTCGGCAAGGGCACCCTGGACCTGGAGGATTTCGCCCAGGCCGATGCCATCTTCATCATCGGCCAGAATCCTGGTACCAACAGTCCGCGAATGATGAGCGAACTGCACGACGCCGTGCACCGCGGCGTGCCCATCGTCACCTTCAATCCGCTGCGGGAAAAGGCCCTGGTGCGCTTCGCCTCGCCCCAGGCCGTGCGCGATATGGCCTTGCCGGGCGGCGGCGTGGCCATCAGCTCCCAGTACCACCAGGTGCGTATCGGCGGCGACATGGCGGCCATGCAGGGGCTGTGCAAGGTCGTCATCGAGGCTGACGACGAAGCGCGCCGCAGCGGCGCCCCGCGCATCCTCGACGTGGCATTCATCGAACAGCATTGCGTCGGCCTGGAAGCCTTCGCCGAACACTGCCGGGGGCTGAGCTGGGAGCGTCTGGAGCGCTATTCCGGCCTGACCCAGGCGGCCATGCGGGACGCGGCTCAGGTCTACATGAAGGCCGAGCGGGTGATCGCCTGCTGGGGCATGGGCGTGACCCAACACCGCCGCGGCGGCGATGTCCTGCAGCAGATCATCAATCTGTTGCTGCTGCGCGGCAACGTCGGCAAGCCTGGTGCCGGCCCCTGTCCCATACGCGGCCACTCCAACGTCCAGGGCGACCGCACCGTGGGCATCTACCAGAAGCCCAAGGAACCCTTCCTGGCGAGGCTGGACCAGGCGTTCGATTTCCAGGCGCCCCGCGAGGGCGGCGACGACGTGGTGGAGTGCTGCGAAGCCCTGCTGCGCGACGAACCCCAGGCCTTCATCGGCCTGGGCGGCAATTTCTTCCGCGCCATTCCCGACATCGACCGGGTAGCGCCCCATGTCGCCAACCTGCGCCTGACGGTGCAGATCGCCACCAAGCTCAACTGGAGCCATACCCTGCACGGTCGCAGCACCTTCCTGCTGCCCTGCCTGGGCCGCACCGAACGCGATGTCCAGGCCAGCGGAGTGCAAACCATCACCGTGGAAGACTCCATGTCCATGGTGCACGGCTCAACCGGTAGCCTGGAACCGGCCTCGCCGGAACTGCTGTCGGAGATCGCCATCGTCGCCGGCATCGCCAAGGCGACCCTGGGCGAGCGCTATCCCCATATCGATTGGGACGCCCTGGTTGGCAATTACGCGCTCATCCGCGACAAGATCGAGGCGGTGCTGCCCGAACAATTCGCCGACTACAACGCCCGTATCGAACAGCCTGGCGGCTTCCGCCTGCCCAATGCGGCCCGTGAACGGAAATGGGATACCCCCAACGGCAAGGCCAACTTCCTCTTTCCCGGCGACGTGCTGGACGAGGACGACAGCCCGCCGGATGCCGAGCATCTGCAACTGATGACGATCCGCAGCCACGACCAATTCAACACCACCATCTATTCCAATCGCGATCGCTATCGCGACATCGACGAACGCATGGTGGCCATGCTCAGCCCGGAGGACATGCGCCGCCACGAGGTGCAGGAGGGTGACTTCATCGACTTCGTCGGTGATGCCCTGGACGGCTATCCGCGTCGGGCCGGGCCCTTCAAGGTCATCGCCTTCGACGTACCGGCCGGTTGCTGCGCCGCCTACTATCCCGAGACCAACAGCCTGGCGCCGCTGGCCAACCACGACACCCGTAGCCATACCCCGGCGTCGAAGTCCTTGCCGGTAAGAATTGAAAGGCTGAGTCAGGAACAGGCGATGCAGCGGCGGGGGTTGATTGCGGCGGGATAATTTTATGGGGCGTTAGTACATCAAGAACATCGCGGCCATGGGCCGCTCCTACGCAAGCCTATGCTCCTGTAGGAGCGGTTGCTACGGCGTACCGGCATGGCCGTGATCAGATAGAAACCGTACGTTGGAAACCTCTATCCGGCTCCCTCACCCCAACCCTTTCCCAGAGGGAGAGGGGGCGCTTCGGTGCAGACGGGAGTTCCGTAGGTTGGGTTGAGCGCAGCGAAGCCCAACAACCAGACGCGACCTTCCTCGTTGGGCTTCGACGATAAAGCCGTCTCAACCCACCCTACGCGGTCGGTCAGACGTCCCGCAGCTCTCCCGCGAAGCGTTCCAGGCGCCGTCGCAGCCGCTGGTTCTCGCGGCGCAGTTCTTCCATCTCATCCAAGAGGTGCAGCGCCAGGGCGGTCGCGGACCAGTCCAGGTCCAGTTCGTGGCGCAGGCGCACGGCGCGGCGGGCGCGGTGCAGGGCACCGGTGTCGAAATGCCACTCGGCCGGGCGCTTGCCACGCTGGGGCGCCAGGATGCCGTGTTCGACGATTTCCACCACCACCGGCTCGCTCACCTCGCAGAGCACGCAGAATTCCTGCAGGACGATCAGACTGCTCATCAGACTTTCCTCCAGTCTTGGCGGGGATCGAAGGCCGCCCGCTCGGCCAGTTGGCGCCACAGCGCCTGGGTTGCTTCATCACCTTTGAGCGGCATCACCACCTTGATCAGGGCATGCAGATCGCCCTGCCCGTTCTTGCCGGCCAGGCCCTTGCCCCGTACCCGCAGCCGCGCACCGTTCTGGCTGCCGGGCGGGATGCTGAGCATGATCTGCCCATCCAGCGTCGGCACCTGCACCTTGGCGCCCAAGGCCGCCTCCCAGGGGGCGAGCGGCACGCTGACCACCAGATCCTGGCCATCCACGTCGAACAGGGGATGAGGCACCAGACGGATGACTAGGTAGAGGTCACCCGGCTCCGCGCTACCAATGCCCGGCTCGCCCTGCCCTTTCAAGCGGATACGCTCGCCATCGGTGCTGCCGGCGGGAATCTTGACGTTGAGGGTCTTCGTGGTCTCGCCGACGCGGCGGCCTAGCTCGTCACGCTGCGGCAGCGAAAAGCTCAGCGGCTTGGTGCTGCCGGCCTGGCTCTCTTCGAGAAACAGGGGTAATTCCAGCTCGATGTCGCGGCCACGGCGGGCGAAGCCACCCTGCTGCGAGCGTCCGGCGGCACCGAACAGGGACTCGAAGAAGTCCGAATAATCCTGGCCGAAGCCGGCATGGGGATCGCTGTAGTCGGCACCCGAGCCCGGTTGCCAATCCGGCGGCACCTGGAAGCGCTCGCCCTGTTGCTGATAGAGGCGCACCTGGTCGTATTCCGCACGCTTGTGCGGATCGCGTAGGACGTCATAGGCCTCGGCCACCTCCTTGAAGCGGGCCTCGGCATCGGCCTCCTTGCTCACATCGGGGTGGTACTTGCGCGCCAGTTTGCGGTAGGTGGTCTTGAGGGTCTTGTCGTCGACGTCGGGGGCGACGCCGAGCACCTCGTAGTAGTCCTTGAAGTCCATTGCGGTCTCCAGTGGGGGTTCCCCTAGAGACCGCGCGGTGCCTGCAACGGTTGCATGACTCTGGTCAGTCGCCGCGCTTGCGGAAGGCCAGGCTACCGGCCAGCACGGTAAAGGTCGCCACCAACGCTACCAGGATCCAGAAGCCATGGGGCGAATCGGCAAGCGGGATGCCGCCGACGTTCATGCCGAAAAAGCCGGCGATGATGTTGATCGGCAGGGCCAGCACCGTGACCAAGGTCAGGGTGAACAGGGTGCGGTTGGTCTGCTCGGCGGAGGCGGCGGCGATCTCCTCCTGCAGCAGCTTGAGACGCTCCACCAGGGCGGCGAGGTCGTCCAGCACCCGATCGAATTCCTCAGTGGCCTCGCGCAGGGTCTGGATGTCGTCGCGGCGCAGCCAGGCGGGCGGCCGGTTGAGCAGGCGCAGCAGCGAGCCCGGTTCCAGGGCCAGCAGGCGCTGCAGGCGTACCAGGGCGCGTCTCAGACTACCCAGCTCGGCGCGACTGGCGGACAGCCGCTGGGACAGCAGGCGATCCTCGATGGCATCCACCTTGACCGTGGTGTCGCGGATGATGCCGGTCAGCACATCGGCCTGGTCGCGCAGCAGATGCACCAGCAATTCCAGGGTCGAGCCGAAGCCCTCACCCCGGCGTACCGCGTGGCGCAGGCGATCCACCGAGCGCAGCGGCTGGGCCCGGGCGGTCACCAGCAGTCCCGGTCGGGCACAGGCCCAGAGAGTGGCGACGTCCACCGAGACCTGTCCGTAGGCCAGGGTCACGTCGTTCACCACCCCGAGCAGGGTATCGTCGGCTGGCTCCAGCCGGGTCGAATGGGAACCGGCGTGCAGGGATTCGAAGAATTCCTCCGGTAGTCCCAGGTGCTCGCGCATCCAGCGCTCGGCGGCGGCATGGGCCAGGTTGAAGTGCAGCCAGCGAAAGCCACCCTCTTCCGCGTCCCAGGGATCTTCCGGCGCCATGGTCAGGGCACGCCCCGGCTGACCGGAGGTGAAATGGTAGGCGTAGAGCAGCCCCAGCCGTTCGGCGGCCGGATGCAGGGGGATCAGGGTGTTGGTCATGGCTACCTGCGGAGGGAACGCGACATCAGGGCTCTGTTAGCAGGTCCGGATGAACCTTTGATGACAGAGCCCCGAGTCAGCAGGTGCCAGCGGCGCCCCCGAAAAGGAGGCGCGGCGCTTATTGCGGACGCATGTGCGGGAAGAGGATGACGTCGCGGATCGACGGCGAGTTGGTCAGCAGCATCACCAGGCGGTCGATGCCGATGCCTTCGCCGGCGGTGGGCGGCATGCCGTATTCCAAGGCGTTGATGAAGTCGGCGTCGTAGTGCATGGCCTCGTCGTCACCGGCGTCCTTTTCCTGGACCTGCAGCATGAAGCGCTCGGCCTGGTCTTCGGCGTCGTTGAGCTCGGAGTAGGCGTTGGCGATCTCGCGGCCACCGATGAACAGCTCGAAGCGGTCGGTGACGCTGGGATTGTCGTCGTTGCGCCGGGCCAGCGGCGAGACCTCGAAGGGGTACTCGGTGATGAAGTGCGGCTGCTCCAGCTTGCTCTCCACCAGCTCCTCGAAAATCATCACCTGCAGCTTGCCCAGGCCTTCGTGGCCGAGGACCTTGGCGCCGGCCTTCTTGGCGATGGCGCGGGCCTTCTCGACGTCCTGGAGATCGGCCGCGGTGATGTCCGGGTTGTACTTGAGGATGGAGTCGTACACCGACAGGCGCACGAAGGGCTCGCCGAAGTGGAACACCTTGTCGCCATAGGGCACGTCGGTGGTGCCGAGCACGGCCATGGCCAGTTCGCGGAACAGTTCCTCGGTGAGGTCCATGTTGTCGCGGTAATCCGCATAGGCCTGGTAGAACTCGAGCATGGTGAACTCGGGATTGTGCCGGGTCGAGACGCCTTCGTTGCGGAAGTTGCGGTTGATCTCGAAGACCTTCTCGAAGCCACCGACCACCAGCCGCTTGAGGTACAGCTCCGGCGCGATGCGCAGGAACATGGCCATATCCAGGGCGTTGTGGTGGGTTTCGAAGGGCTTGGCCGCCGCGCCGCCGGGAATGGTCTGCAGCATCGGCGTTTCCACTTCGAGGAAACCGCGCTCCATGAGGAAGCGGCGGATGTGGGCGATGACCTGGGAGCGCACGCGGAAGGTCTGGCGCACTTCTTCGTTGACGATCAGGTCGACATAGCGCTGGCGATAGCGCAGCTCGGTGTCGGTCAGGCCGTGGTGCTTGTCGGGCAGCGGGCGCAGCGACTTGGTCAGCAGGCGCACGTCGCTCATGTTGACGTAGAGATCGCCCTTGCCGGAGCGGGCCAGGGTGCCTTCGGTGGCGATGATGTCGCCCAGGTCCCAGGTCTTGACCGCTTCCAGAGTCTCGGCCGGCAGGGTCTTGCGGTCGACGTAGACCTGGATGCGCCCGCTGGTGTCCTGCAGCACCATGAAGGCGCCGCGGTTGAGCATGATGCGGCCGGCCACCTTGACCTTGATGCCCGCGGCTTCCAGCTCTTCCTTGGTCTTGTCGGCGTACTGCTGCTGCAGGTCACCGGCCAGGCTGTCACGGCGGAAGTCATTGGGGAAGGGAATGGCCTGCTGGTCACGCAGCGCGGAAAGCTTTTCCTTGCGCTGGGCGATCAGCTTGTTGTCTTCCTGCTCCTGGGCTTGGGGATCTAGGGGTTGTTCGCTCATGTCTGCTCTTTACCTGGGGTGCTGACCGTAGGAGCGGCCCATGGCCGCGATAGAGTTTTATCGCGGCCATGGCGGTGCGCCGATGCGACCGCTCCTACAGGAAATGATGGATTAAACGCCCTGCTTGAGGCTGGCTTCGAGGTATTCGTCCAGATCGCCGTCGAGCACCTTGTCGCAGTCGCTGCGTTCCACACCGGTGCGCAGATCCTTGATCCGCGAAGCGTCGAGGACGTAGGAGCGGATCTGGTGGCCCCAGCCGATATCGGACTTGGAATCTTCCAGGGCCTGGGAGGCGGCGTTGCGCTTCTGCATCTCCAACTCGTACAACTTGGCCCGCAGCATCTTCATGGCGGTGTCCTTGTTGGCGTGCTGGGAGCGCTCGTTCTGGCAGGCCACCACGGTGTTGGTGGGCACGTGGGTGATCCGCACCGCGGAGTCGGTGGTGTTCACGTGCTGGCCGCCGGCACCGGAGGAGCGGTAGGTGTCGACGCGCAAATCGGACGGGTTGATCTCGATGTCAATGTTGTCATCGATCTCGGGCGAGACGAACACCGCGGTAAAGGAGGTGTGGCGACGGTTGCCCGAATCGAAGGGACTCTTGCGCACCAGGCGGTGCACGCCGATCTCGGTACGCAGCCAGCCAAAGGCGTATTCGCCCTTGATGTGCACGGTGGCGCCCTTGATGCCGGCGACCTCGCCTTCCGACAACTCGACGATCTCGGCGCTGAAGCCATGCTGGTCGGCCCAGCGCAGGTACATGCGCAAGAGCATGTTGGCCCAGTCCTGGGCCTCGGTGCCGCCGGAGCCGGCCTGGATGTCCAGGTAGCAGTTGTTGGGGTCCATCTCGCCGCTGAACATGCGGCGGAATTCCAGCTTCTCGAGGATGCCGCGCAGGCGCTCCACCTCGGCCGCCACGTCATCGACCGCGCTCTGGTCTTCCTCTTCGGCAGCCATTTCCAACAGGTCGCTGGCATCCGCCAGGCCACCGTTCAGCTCGTCCAGGGTACCGACCACCTGGGCCAGCAGAGCGCGCTCGCGGCCAAGGTTCTGGGCGTATTCGGGCTTGTTCCAGACAGCGGGGTCTTCGAGCTCGCGCTCGACCTCGACGAGACGATCCTTTTTCAGATCGTAGTCAAAGATACCCCCGAATGGTCTCGGTGCGGCTGGAGAGGTCCTTGATGCTGGTGACGATCGGGTTGATTTCCATGGGGGAAACACTCGCGAGAAAAGCTGTGGAAAAGCTCGCGAGTATAACCCAATCGGCGGCGAAACTCAGAGTGCGACGGGGATTCGCCGCCTGCTGGGTCTCAATCGGCGTCGAGATCGCGGTGGCGGGTTTCCGGCAGACACAGCAGGCCTACCACCAGGCTGACGCCGGTCACCAGTACCGGGTACCAGAGGCCGTAGAAGATGTCGCCGGTATAGACCACCAGGGCAAAGGACACCGTGGGCAGGAAGCCGCCGAACCAGCCATTGCCGATGTGGTACGGCAGCGACATGGAGGTGTAGCGGATGCGCGTGGGAAACAGCTCCACCATCAGCGCCGCCAGGGGGCCGTAGCAGAGGGTCGCGATCAGGATCAGGGCGAAGATCACCGCCACCACCATGGGTTTGTTGACCTGGGCCGCATCGGCCTTGGCCGGATAGCCGGCGGCCTGTACCGCCGCGCGCAGGGCCGGCTCGTCATAGCCGACGATGACCTTGTCGCCGACATTGACCTGCACCGCGTCCCCCGGTGCCGCCGCCACGCTGCGGTAGGGCAGTCCGCTCTTGGCCAGCAGGGTCTTGACCCGGTCGCAGGGGCTGTCGAAACGCGCCTTGCCCACCGGATCGAACTGGAAGGTGCAGGTAGCCGGATCGGCGGTGACCACGATGGGCGCCTGCTGGCTGGCCTGGTAGATCTGTGGATTGGCGTAGTGGGTCAGGGCCTTGAACAGCGGAAAGTAGAGCACCGTGGCCAGCAGCAGGCCCAGCATCAGGATCGGCTTGCGGCCGACCTTGTCCGACAGCCAGCCGGCGATGACGAAGAAGGGGGCGCCCAGGATCACGCTGACGATCAGCAGGTTGTTGGCCAGCACCGGATCCAGCTTGAGGGTCTGGGTGAGAAAGAACATCACATAGAACTGCGACAGGTAGAAGGTCACCGCCTGGCCGCCGTTGATGCTGAACAGCGCGATCAGCACCACCTTGAGATTGCTCCAGTTGGTGAAGGAATCGCGGATCGGCGCCTTGCTCTGCTTGCCTTCGGCCTTCATGCGCAGGAAGGCCGGCGATTCGTGCATCGACAGGCGGATCCAGGTGGAGATGGCCAGCAGGAAGATCGACAGCAGGAACGGCAGGCGCCAGCCCCAGACCTCGAACTGGTCGCCGGTCAGGTAGCGGCAGACCAGGATCACCACCAGCGACAGCAACAGCCCCAGAGTCGCGGTGGATTGCAGCCAGCTGGTGTGGGCACCGCGCTTGCCGGGCGGCGCGTGCTCGGCGATGTAGGTGGCGGCGCCGCCGTACTCACCGCCCAGGGCCAGGCCCTGCAGCAGGCGCAGCACCACCAGGATGATGGGCGCGGCCACGCCGATGCTGGCGTAGGTGGGCAGCAGGCCGACGCCGAAGGTGGCGATGCCCATGAGGATGATGGTGGCGAGAAAGGTGTACTTGCGCCCGACCATGTCGCCCAGGCGGCCGAACACCAGGGCGCCGAAGGGCCGCACCACGAAACCGGCAGCGAAGGCCAGCAGGGCGAAGATGAAGGCGGTGGTGTCGTTGACGCCGGCGAAGAACTGCTTGCTTATCACCGCCGCCAGGGCGCCGTAGAGAAAGAAGTCGTACCACTCGAAGACGGTCCCCAAGGACGAGGCGAAGATCACCTTGCGTTCTTCGCGGCGACTGCTGGCCGCGCTGGGTTGGACCCGGGGTTGGGCATAGTCGGACATCGCACGTTCTCCTGACCCGGGATCGCCGGGCTGATTGTTGTTATGGGCGACAGCTACTACGGTGGAAACGGCGGAAGGCTCCGCCGTCGGTGGAACCGGATGGACGCAGCTAGGCCGCCGAGGCGGCGCTGGCCCGGGCAACGGCGGCGGGCAGCTCGTGACTGCCCTGCTCCCGCGCCTCGGCCAGCATGAAGGTGGCCGCCTGCTCGGCGATCATCAGCGTCGGCGAACAGCTGTTGCCCGAGACCAGGGTCGGCATGATGGAGGCGTCGGCCACCCGCAGCCCGGGAATGCCATGCACCCGCAGGCGGGCGTCCACCACGGCGTCGGCGCCCTGCCCCATGCGGCAGGTGCCGGAAGGATGGAAGATGGTGGTGCCGATGGCGCCCGCGGCCTGCTGCAGTTCTTCCTCGCTCTGATAGGCCGGGCCTGGCAGATACTCCTCGGGCCGGTAAGCGGCCAGTGCCGGCGCGGCGGCGATGCGCCGGGTCAGGCGGATGGCGTCGGCGGCCACCTTGAGATCCTCCGGCGCGCTGAGGTAGCGCGGCTGGATCAGCGGCGCGGCCAGCGGGTCGGCGCTGCGGATGGCCACCTGGCCACGACTGGCCGGGCGCAGGTTGCACACCGAGGCGGTAAAGGCGGGAAAGCCATGCAGGGGCTCGCCGAAGCGCTCCAGCGACAGCGGCTGCACGTGATACTGCAGATTGGCCGAGGGCTGCCCGGGATCGGAACGGGCGAAGGCGCCCAGTTGGCTCGGCGCCATGGCCAGGGGACCACTGCGACTCCAGAGATACTCCAGGCCCATGCCCAGCTTGCCCCAGAGACTGCCGGCCAGGGCATTGAGGGTCGGCACGCCGTGCACCCGATAGATCAGCCGCAGTTGCAGGTGATCCTGCAGGTTGCCGCCGACCCCTTCCAGCCGATGCTGGACACCGATGCCCAGCCCTTCGAGCAGACCGCGCGGACCGATGCCGGAACGTTGCAACAGGGTCGGCGAGCCAATGGCGCCGGCGCAGAGCACGATCTCCCGCCGCGCCACCAGGCGCTGGGGCTCGGCCTGGCCCGGCAGCCGCGCCAGCACCGCCCGTGCCCTGCCCTCATCCAGCAGCACCCGCTCCACTTGCACTCCGGTCAGCACCTGCAGATTGGCACGCTGGCGGACGGGCTTGAGAAAAGCCTTGGCGGCATTCCAGCGCACGCCATTACGCTGATTGACCTGGAAGTAGCCGCAGCCTTCGTTGTCGCCGGTGTTGAAGTCTTCCACCGGCGCGATGCCGGTTTCACCCGCGGCACTGCGAAAGGCATCGAGCAGGGTCCAGTGCAGGCGCTGCCGCTCGACCCGCCATTCACCCCCGGCACCATGAACGGCCGAGGCGCCGTCGCAATGATCTTCCATACGCTTGAACAGCGGCAGTACGTCCTGCCAGCCCCAGCCGGGATTGCCAGCGGCGGCCCAGCCGTCATAGTCACGGGCCTGGCCGCGCATGTAGATCATGCCGTTGATGGACGAGCAGCCACCCAGCACCCGGCCACGCGGATAGTTGAGCGCGCGGCCACCCAGGCCCGCTTCCACCTCGGTCTTGAAGCACCAGTCGGTGCGCGGATTGCCGATACAGAACAGATAGCCGACGGGGATGTGGATCCAGGGATGGTTGTCACGGCCGCCGGCTTCCAGCAGCAGCACGCGATGGGCCGGATCGGCGGACAGCCGATTGGCCAGCAGGCAGCCGGCCGGACCGGCGCCGACGATGATGAAGTCATATTCCGCAGCAGGACCGGGCATGACGTTCCCTCGCTTTTTTGTTGTTGTGGTCCCTATCCTAGTGTCGTCATCCGCGAACAACAGTCGCAGAAAACGGGCAACGGCTGTGCATTTCTGAACAGTGACCAGCAAGCGGCTGGGCAGACAGGCCGAGACGAGGAAAAGGGATGTTCGACTGGAACGATCTGCGGGTTTTTCTGGAGGTCCAGCGCCATGGCCGCCTGCTCACCGCCGCCCGCAGCCTGGGCGTCAGTCATGCGACCGTTGCCCGCCACCTGGAGGCCCTGGAACGCGCCCTGGGCAGCCAGCTGCTGGTGCAACAGGCCAGCGGCTACCAGCTCACCCCGGCCGGTCAGGCCCTGCTGGCGCACGCCCAGGCGATGGAAGAAGCCGCACTGCTGGCCCAGGAGGCCGTGACCCAGCGACTCAATCCGCTGGGTCAGGTACGGGTCGGGGTGACTGAAGGCCTGGGCACCGGTTTTCTCGCCCAGCGCCTAGGAGCGCTGCTGCGCGATTATCCGGGTCTGGAAGTGGAGCTGGTCTCGGTGCCGCGCTTCGTCAGCGTCACCAATCGCGAGGCGGACATCGCCATCACCCTGGAAAGGCCCACCGCCGAAGGCCTGATCGGCCGGCGACTGACGCCCTATCGCCTGAGGTTCTATGCCAGTCGCGCCTACCTGGATCGGGCACCCGCGCTGGACGCCCAGGCCGATCTCGGCGAGCAGACCTTCATCGGCTACGTCGACGACCTGCTGTATACCCGCGAACTGCAATTCATCCAGGGACTCTGTTCGGATCCGCGCATCGTCTTTCGCAGCACCAGTGTCATCGCCCAGCGCGAAGCGGCCTGCGCTGGCATCGGCATCGCGGTGCTGCCCTGCTACCTGGTGGGTCAGAACACTCCCTTGGAAGGCGTGCTCCCGGAGCGGTCCTTCACCCGCGAGTACTGGATCTCGACCCACCGGGAGTTGCACCGCTCAGCGCGCCTGCGCGTGGTCTGGGATTTCCTGTTGCACCTCTGCGCGGCGGAGCGGAGCGTCCTGCTGGGCGAGGAACGCCCGCTCGCCTAGCCGTTAGACTGCCGCGGCCTCACGCTCCAGCTCGGCGCGCAGGCCGGGCTCCAGGCGCAGCTGGCGTGCCAGCTCGTCCAGGTAGGCCTTTTCCATGTATTGCTGATCGTCGATCAGCATCAGGCTGGCCAGGTACATCTCGGCGGCCATCTCGGGCGTTTCCGCCGCCGCGGCGACCTTGGCCGGATCCAGCGGTTGTTCCAGTTCCCGCTGCAACCAGCTGCGCAACTCGGGATCGTCATCCACCTTGGCCATCTCGGCCTCGATGGCCTGGCGCTCCTGGTCATCGACATGACCATCGGCCTTGGCTGCCGCGATCAGGGCGATCAGCACCGCCCGGCCATGGGCCTCGGCTTCGTGCTCCGGCACCCGATCCACGGTGCGGGGCTCGACGGCCGCCGTCCCCTGGGCCTGATTGGCCTGCCAGGACTGATAGGCCTTGTAGGCCACCATGCCCAGGGCCGCCAGACCGCCATAGCCGACCGCCTTGCCACCCATGGCGCGACCGCGCTTGCTGCCCAGCAGCGCGGTCAGGGCCCCAGCCGCCAAGCCGCTGTTGCCCAGTCCGGAGAGCAGACCGCCGAGGGAATCCTTGCCGGTGGACGCCGTGCCGGGTCGGGGGGCCGAGTGACCGGTCTTCTTGGCCAGCGCCTGCTGGCCCGCCTTGAGCAGTTGATCAAGCAAACCGCGGGTGTTCATGGATGACCTCCACAGAGTCAGGATTCAGCCCTTTAGGACCGCTGACCACACCGTCTGGCTCCCGGCACCTGCTTACCGAATGTTGCCAGGGTTGCCGTCGCGACCAGCCGGTTGATACAAAATATTGCTGACCGCGGGCCGCCCACGGCGCTACTCTTGCGCCTTTCCCTTGCAGTTGCCGGAGACACCCCATGCGCTCGCGTCTGGCTGTGCTGTTCGCGCTTTCGCTCGCCCTCACTGCCGGCCAGGTCCAGGCCGCCGCCGAGGACGCCCGCCTCATCGCCAATCGCTATCTCGATGCCTGGAACGATCACGATGCCGAGGCCGCCAGCGCCCTGCTCGACCCCAAGGTGCAGTATTTCGACAGCGGCGTCGCCACCACCGAGACCAGCCGCACCCAGGCCCGCGACCGCATCGTCAAGGTCACCCTCAAGGCCGTCCCGGATCTACAGGTGAAGATGGTGCACAAGCCGGTCATCGGCCCGCGCAGCATCGCCTTCGAATGGGAACTGACCGGCAACCGCGTCACCGCCACCGGCAGGCAGCCGGTCAAGATCCGCGGCGCCAGCATCATGAAGATCCGCGACGGCCGCATCTGGTATCTGGGCGACTACTACGACAGCGACGCCCTGGAGGCGATGCTGCGCCCGGTCAAGCCCTGACTCGGGGAGCCATCCGCACGGATGGCTCCGTCCCGCGCCCTATTCCTCCCCGAACGGCTTGCGCAGCGGCGTATCCCGGTGCGCGGCGCGCACGTATTGCGGCGGCCAGGAGACCTTTTCCCGTAGGGCTTCGGCGGCATTCAGCGGCCAGTAGGGATCGCGCAGCAGTTCGCGGGCCAGCAGCACCAGATCGGCCTGACCGGTACGCAGCACGTGCTCGGCCTGGGCCGCATCGGTGATCATGCCCACCGCGCCACTGGGAATCCCAGCCTCCTTGCGCACCCGCTCGGCGAACTGGGTCTGGTAGCCGGGCCCGGTGGGAATGTCGGCCTGGGCGGCGGTGCCGCCGGAGGAGACGTCGATCAGGTCGACGCCCAGAGTCTTCAGTCGGCGTGCCAGCTCCACCGTCTCATCGACATCCCAACCGTCTTCCACCCAGTCGGTGGCTGAAACCCGCACGAACAGCGGCAACGCTTCCGGCCAGACCGCGCGGACATCAGCGGTGACTTCCAGCAACAGGCGAATGCGATTCTCGAAATTGCCGCCGTAATCGTCCTCGCGGCGATTGGAGAGCGGCGAGAGGAACTGGTGCAGCAGATAGCCGTGGGCGGCATGGACCTCGGCCACCTTGAAGCCGGCCGCCAGGGCGCGCTCGGCGGTGTCCACGAAGGCCCGGCGGATGCTGGCGATATCGTCGCGATCCATGGCGGTGGGCCGGGTGTGCTGGGGATCGAAGGCGATGGCCGAGGGCGCCACCGGCACCCAGCCGCCTTCGGCGATGGGCACGCTGCCGTGCTTGCCGAGCCAGGGTTGCCAGGTACTGGCCTTACGGCCAGCATGGGCCAGTTGGATACCGGCGACGCTGCCCTGGCCTTCGATGAACTGGGTGATACGGCGCAGGGGCTCGATCTGCTCGTCCTTCCACAGGCCCAGGTCCTGGGGCGTGATGCGCCCGTCGGCGGTGACCGCGGTAGCCTCGAAGATCACCAGGCCGGCGCCACCGGTGGCGCGACTGCCCAGGTGAACCAGGTGCCAGTCGTTGGCGAAGCCGTCTTCGCTGGAATACTGGCACATCGGGGAGACCACCACGCGATTGGGCAGGGTCAGCTGACGCAGGGTCAGGGGCTGGAACAGGAGACTCATGGCGGACCTCGTCTAGTCGGGATTCACCGCATTGGAGTGTTCCCGAACAGAATAGGTCGCTGTTCCGACTAACGCGGTGCCAGGTGCACCACCAGCAACTGCACGCTCTCGTTGCCGCGGAATTCATTCACGTCCAACCGATAGGCCAGCTCGGCCCAGCGGATATTGGGATCGGGCCAGGTGTCACGGTCGATGTTGAAGGCGATGCCGTCCAGCTCCGGGCCGCCCTGCTCGCTGCGCAGGGTCAGCTTGAGGTGCCGTTCCTTGAGCAAGCGCTGGGAGAGGATCTCGAAGGTGCCGTGAAACAGCGGCTCGGGAAACTGCTGCCCCCAGGGGCCGGCCTGGCGCAGGGCCTGGGCCAGATCGAGCTGGAATTCGCTCGGAGCGAGGCAGCCATCGGTCTGCAGGCGACCGCTGAGATCCTCGGCCTGCAGGTGACGCCGCACCTCGGCATCGAAGGCGGCGGTAAAGGTCTCGTAGTGCGCCTGGGGCAGACTGAGGCCGGCGGCCATGGCGTGACCGCCGAACTTGGTGATGAGCCCCGGATGACGGGTCGCCACGGCGTCCAGGGCATCGCGGATGTGCAGCCCGGGTACCGAACGCGCCGAGCCCTTGAGCATGCCGCTGCCACTGCCGTCGTCGGCGAAGGCCAGCGCCGGGCGGTGATACTTTTCCTTGAGACGCGAGGCGAGGATGCCGATCACGCCCTGGTGCCACTCCGGGTCGAACAGACAGAGACCGAAGGGCAGATTGTCTTCCGGCAACTCCTTGAGCTGCTTGAGCGCCTCGCGCTGCATGCCCTGCTCGATGCTCTTGCGATCCTTGTTGAAGTCGTCCAGCTGCTGGGCATATTCCTGCGCCAGCTGCAGGTCTTCGCAGAGTAGCAATTCGATGCCGATGGACATGTCGTCCAGGCGCCCCGCCGCATTGAGCCGCGGGCCGAGAATGAAACCCAGGTCGCTGGAGGCCACCTTGCCCGGCTGGCGCCCGGCCACTTCCAGCAGCGCCTTGAGCCCCGGTCGTGCCCGACCGGCGCGGATCCGCATCAGCCCCTGGTGCACCAGGATGCGGTTGTTGGCATCAAGCGGCACGACGTCGGCGACGCTGCCGAGGGCGACCAGATCCAGCAACTCGGCCAGATTGGGCTCCGCCAGGCCCTGACGAACGAACCAGCCGTTCTCGCGCAGGCGACTGCGCAGGGCCAGCATCACATAGAAGATCACCCCGACCCCGGCGATGCATTTGCTGGGAAAGGCGCAGGCCGGCTGATTCGGATTGACGATGGCATCGGCGGCGGGCAATTCGGCGCCCGGCAGGTGGTGGTCGGTGATGACCACCTGCAACCCGGCCGCCTTGGCCGCGGCCACGCCGTCCAGGCTGGAGATGCCGTTGTCGACGGTGAGCAGCACCTCGGGTTCGCGCTGCAGGGCCACGGCAACGATCTCGGGCGTCAGGCCGTAGCCGTATTCGAAGCGATTGGGCACCAGGTAGTCGACCCAAGCCGCGCCCAGGCGACGCAGGGCCAGCACGCCCACGGCGCTGGCGGTAGCGCCATCGGCATCGAAATCGCCGACAATGAGGATGCGCCGGCGCTCTTCCAGAGCGCGCGCCAGCAGCTCCACCGCCGCCTCGATGCCCTTGAGCTGGTGATAGGGCACCAGCCGCGCCAGCCCCTTGTCCAGTTCTTCCGGCAGGGTCACGCCGCGCGCGGCATAGAGCCGGGTGAGCAGCGGCGGCAAGTCGCCCAGGTCGGGCAATACTGCCGGTAGCGGACGGGGCTCCAGGCGCATCAACGTTCGCCCAGCAGCCATTCCAGCTGCAATTCGTGCTGACCGCGGTCGTCGGTGACGAACAGGGTGCCTTCGCTGATCATCACCTGCCAGGAAATGCTGCGCGGCAGATCGCGGGCCAGTTCGGCCAGGGGCTCGGCGGGAACCGCGGCGATGTGCAGATTCTTCAGCGTCCTGACCGCGTCCACCACCTTGGTCTGCCAGACGCGCAGGTTGCCGTAGGCCAGCAGGCTGGTGCGCTCGGTGCGACGGCTGCACCAGGTCAGGCGCTCGGCATCGGGCTGGCCGACTTCGATCCAGTGCAGCACCCGGCCATCGAGACTCTTTTCCCACAGCGCCGGCTCGTCGACGTCGGACAGGCCACGACCAAAGGCCAGCTGCTCGTTGTACCAGAGCACATAGGCCAGCAACCGCACCGCCATTCGCTCCTCGGTCTCGGAGGGATGCCGCGCCACGGTCAGGCGCAGATTCTCGTAGACCCCGCGATCCAGATCGGTGAGGTTGAGTTCGACTTTGTAGGGCGTGGCTTGCAGAGCCATGGGCGGGTCACCGGCAGGGAAAGCCGGGCATTGTACCGGAAAAGGCCGGGGGGCTTGGGACCGTGGATCCGTAGGTTGGGCTGAGCGTAGCAGCGACGGTTGGAGTCTGCCTTGTTGGGCTTCGACGATGGAGCCGTCTCAACCCAACCTACAGGTCAGCGTAGGTTGGGTTGAGCGCAGCGAAGCCCAACAAAGACGGTTGGAGTCCGCCGTGTTGGGCTTCGACGAGGGAGTCGTCTCAGCCCAACCTACGGTCGCAGGTTAGCGAACCCCCTTACAGCGGCTGACCACGCTTGCCGTGGCGGCTGACGAAGGCCTGGACGGCGGCCAGGTCGTTGGGCAGCACGGTGCAGCGCTCTTCACGCTGCAGCAGATCGGCCAGGTGGGTCGGCAGGCTGAGGGTCGCGCCGATGCCGGCCTTTTCCACCGCTTCGGGGAATTTCACCGGATGGGCGGTACCCAGCACCACCATCGGGGTGGCCAGGCTGCGGCGGCATTCGCGAGCGGCGCGTACACCGATGGCGGTGTGCGGATCCAACACCTCGCCGGTGGCGGCAAAGACCTCGGCGATGGTGGCGCAAGTCTCCTCATCGTTCACGGCCAGGGAATCGAACAGCTTGCGCGCTTCGGTCCAGCGATCGTCCGCCACCGTCAGGGTGCCGCTGCTGCGGAAGTTCGCCATCAGCTCGGCCAGGGCCAAGCCGTCGCGACCGTGCAGGTCGAACAGCAGGCGCTCGAAGTTGGACGAGACCATGATGTCCATGGACGGCGACAGGGTGGCTTCCAGCTGCTGCTTGTCGTAGCGATTGCCGGACATGAAGCGGTGCAGAATATCGTTGCGGTTGGTGGCCACCACCAGCTGGCTCACCGGCAGGCCCATGTTGCGCGCCAGGTACCCGGCGAAGATGTCGCCGAAGTTGCCGGTGGGCACCGAGAAGGCGATGGAGCGCGCCGGGGCGCCCAGCTGCAGGGCCGCGTGGAAGTAGTAGACGATCTGGGCCATGATCCGCGCCCAGTTGATCGAGTTGACCGCCACCAGCGGGGTGCCCTTGAGGAAACCCTGATCGGCGAAGCTGGCCTTGACCATCTCCTGGCAGTCGTCGAAGTTGCCTTCGATGGCGATGTTGTGGATGTTGTCGCCCAGCAGCGTGGTCATCTGCCGGCGCTGCACTTCCGACACCCGCTGGTGCGGATGGAGGATGAAGATGTCGACGTTCTCACAGCGCTTGCAGCCTTCGATGGCCGCCGAGCCGGTGTCGCCGGAGGTGGCGCCCATGATCACCACGCGTTCGCCGCGCTTGGCCAGCACATGGTCGAGCAGCCGTCCCAGCAGTTGCAGGGCGAAGTCCTTGAAGGCCAGGGTCGGGCCGTGGAACAGCTCCAGCACCCACTCGTTGGCATCCAGCTGACGCAGCGGCGCGATCGAGCTATGGGTGAAACCAGCGTAGGTCTCTTCCAGGATGGCCTTGAATTCGGCATCGGCGATGGAGCCGGCGACGAAGGGCTTCATCACCCGGAAGGCCAGCTCGTGGTAGGGCAGACCGGCCCAGGAGGCGATCTCTTCCAAGGAAAAACGCGGCAGGTTCTCCGGTACATAGAGACCACCATCGCTGGCGAGACCCGCCAGCAGCACTTCTTCGAAATTCAGCGCGGGCGCCTGGCCGCGGGTACTGATGTAACGCATGACTCGACCTCGGGAAAGACGGCGGCGCCGGGCGCCGCCAGGCTGCTCAGTTCAGGTGCTCGACACGGAGGCGGACGACATCGCCGACGACGTCATCGAGGGCTTCCAGGGCGGTGATGGCCTCGACCATGTGGCGCTCGGTCACGCGATGGGTCAGCAGGATCATGGGCACCAGGCCGTCATGTTCCTCGGCTTCCTTCTGCATGATGGACTCGATGTTGATGCCACGCGCCGAGAGGATGCTCGCCACCTGGGCCAGCACGCCCGGGTGATCCTTGGCCTGGATGCGCAGATAGTAGGCGCTCTCGCAGGCCTCGATCGGCAGCACCGGATGGTCGGACAGCGCATCGGGCTGGAAGGCCAGGTGCGGTACGCGATTCTCGGGATCCGAGGTCATGGCGCGAACCACGTCCACCAGGTCGGCCACCACCGCCGAGGCGGTCGGCTCCTGCCCGGCACCGGCGCCGTAGAACAGCGTCGAGCCGACGGCGTCGCCATTGACCATCACCGCGTTCATCACGCCGTTGACGTTGGCGATCAGCCGATCGGCCGGGATCAGCGTCGGGTGCACCCGCAACTCGATGCCCTGGTCGGTGCTGCGCGCCACGCCCAGGTGCTTGATGCGATAGCCCAGCGCCTCGGCATAGCCGACATCGGCGGTGGTCAGGCGGGTGATGCCCTCGGTGTAGGCCTTGTCGAATTGCAGCGGGATGCCGAAGGCGATGGAGGCCAGGATGGTCAGCTTGTGGGCGGCATCGATGCCTTCGACGTCAAAGGTCGGATCGGCCTCGGCATAGCCCAGCGCCTGGGCTTCGGCCAGGACATCGGGAAAGGTGCGACCCTTCTCGCGCATCTCGGAGAGGATGAAGTTGCCGGTGCCGTTGATGATGCCGGCCACCCAGTTGATACGGTTGGCGGCCAGGCCTTCGCGCAGCGCCTTGATCACCGGGATGCCGCCAGCCACCGAGGCCTCGAAGGCGACGATCACGCCCTGCTCGCGTGCCTTGGCGAAGATCTCGTTGCCGTGCACGGCGATCAGCGCCTTGTTGGCAGTGACCACGTGCTTGCCGTTGGCGATGGCGCGCAGCACCAGCTCGCGGGCCAGGGTGTAGCCACCGATCAGCTCCACCACCACGTCGATCTCGGGATTGTCGGCCACCGCCAGGACCTCGGCGGTGATCGGCGTACTGCCGGTATCGCACTGGGGATTGGGTCGGCGCTGGGCGATCTGCGCCACCTCGATACCCCGTCCGGCGCGCCGGGCGATTTCCTCGGCGTTGCGCTTGAGTACGTTGAAGGTCCCGCTGCCCACGGTACCCAGACCACAGATGCCTACTTTGACCGGCTTCACACCCTTATCCCCCTATCAGGTGGCGCCGCTCCGCAGCGCCGTTGAAATCTTTCGCAGCGCCTAGCGGGCGCTGATTGCCGCTTCCGCCAGCTGGTCGGCCGGCTGGTAGCCCGGGATCATCTGGCCATCGGCGAGAATGATCGCCGGCGTGCCCTGGATGCCCATGTTCTGCCCCAGCGCGAATTGCTGGGCGACCGGATTCTGGCAGCTCTCGGACTTGACCTCACGGCCGGTGAACATCTGGTTCAGCGCCGCCGGCTTGTCCTTGGCGCACCACACCGATTCCAGCTGCTTGGAGCCCGGCGAGCCCATGCCCTGCCGCGGGAAGGCCAGGTAGCGCACCTCGATGCCACGCTTGTTCAGCTCGGGCACCTCGGCGTGCAGCTTCTGGCAATAGGGGCAGGTGGTGTCGGTGAAGACGGTGATGTGCGCCTTGGTCTCGCCCTGGGCGGGATAGATGATCATCTGGTTGCGGTCGAGGCCGTTGATCTGCCGCGCCACGGCGACGTTCTCGGCCTTCTCGGTCAGGTTGGAGGCCTTGCCGTCCTTGACCTGGTACAGATAGCCCTGCATGACGAACTGGCCGTCGCCGCTGGCATAGAGCACCCGGCCGCCCTTGAGCTGGACCTGGTAGAGGCCTTCCAGCGGACTCTTGGCGATGGACTCGATGGCGAGATTGGGCTGCAGCGCGGTCAGGCTCTGGCGAATGGCCTGCTCAGGTTCGGCCTGAGCCAGTTGCACGCCGAGCCCCAGGCAAGCGGCGAGCAACAG
This sequence comes from Pseudomonas benzopyrenica, assembly GCF_036884265.1. NCBI lineage: Bacteria > Pseudomonadati > Pseudomonadota > Gammaproteobacteria > Pseudomonadales > Pseudomonadaceae > Pseudomonas > Pseudomonas benzopyrenica. The sequence goes on from NZ_CP145723.1 coordinate 4,044,993, forward strand.
TTGGGAAATACGCATGTTTGACTCCTGTTGAGACGCCGGCAAGCCTACCACAGACCTGCCGGCTACGGCGGTGGGCCCTAGCCGCGCGGATGGTGCTGGGCGTGCAGTTGTTGCAGCCGCACGCGGGCGACGTGGGTGTAGATCTGGGTGGTGGACAGACTGGTATGGCCGAGCAGCATCTGCACCGTGCGCAGATCCGCGCCGTGGTTGAGCAAATGGGTGGCGAAGGCGTGCCTTAGGGTATGCGGTGACAGCGAGGTGCGGATGCCCGCCACCTGGGCATGCAGCTTGATGCGGTGCCAGAAGGTCTGCCGGGTCATGGGCGTGCCCCGCTGGCTGGGAAAGAGGATATCGCCGGGCTGGCCGCCCAGCAGCAGCGGGCGCGCGGTCTTCAGATAGCTTTCCAGCCAGGCGATGGCCTCTTCGCCCAAGGGGATCAGCCGCTCCTTGCTGCCCTTGCCGAAGACCCGCAGCGAGCCCTCGCGCAGGTTGATCTCGTCCAGGGTCAGGCTGATCAGCTCGGTCACCCGCAACCCGGTGGCATAGAGCACCTCGAGCATGGTGCGATCGCGCAGGCCCAGGGTGTCTTCGGTATCCGGTGCGGCCAGCAGGGCTTCCACGTCCGCCTCGGACAGGCTCTTGGGCAGCGGCGCGCCCAGTTGCGGCATGCTCACCAGCAGCGTCGGGTCCTCGGCGACCCGCCCCTCGCGCACGGCATACTTGTAGAAGCTGCGCAGACCGGAGAGAAAGCGCGCCGTGGAACGCGCCTGGTAGCCCTCGCTCAGGCGCCAGCCGAGGTGATCGAGCACGGCGTCGCGACCCAGGTTCTCCAGGGTCAGCCCCCTGCCCTGCAGCCAGCGGGCGAAGGCCAGCAGATCGGTGCGATAGGCGCTGCGGGTATGGGGCGACAGTCCCTTTTCCAGCCACAGGGCGTCGAGGAATTCCTCGATCAGCCGTTCGGCGCTCACGCGGCGAAGCCTGGCAGCAGCGGCGTCGGCTTACCCTCGTCATCGACCGCGACAAAGCTGAAGGCGCCGTTGATGGCGCGCTCGCGCCCTTCCGCCAGCATGCCTTCGACGAACACCTCCACCTGCACCTTGATGCTGGTGTTGCCAACCTTCACCACCCGGCCGATCAGCTCGACGATGGAGCCGGCGGGAATGGGGTGGTTGAAATCGATCCGGTCGGTGGAGACCGTGACCAGTGGCTTGCGACAGAAGCGCGTCGCGGTGATGAAGGATACCTCGTCCATCCAGGCCAGGGCGGTGCCGCCGAACAGGGTGTCGTGATGATTGGTGGTGGGCGGGAACACTGCCTTGGCCACCCGGGTTTCCGACAGCGCCGTGCGCCGCTGGATTTCCGCTTCGCGGGTCGTCATGTCTTACCTCGAACCTCAGAAACGAAAAAAGCAGCCGAAGCTGCTTTTTTCTGGTCACGCCGCGATCAGGAAAGCTTTTCCTTGATGCGGGCAGCCTTGCCGGACAGCTCGCGCAGGTAGTACAGCTTGGCCTTGCGCACGTCACCGCGACGCTTGACGCTCAGGCTGTCGACCAGCGGGCTGTAGGTCTGGAAGGTACGCTCGACGCCAACGCCGTTGGAGATCTTGCGCACGGTGAAGGCGCTGTTCAGGCCGCGGTTACGCTTGCCGATCACTACGCCTTCGAAGGCCTGCAGACGCTGGCGGTCGCCTTCCTTCACCTTAACCTGGACAATCACGGTGTCGCCGGGGGCGAACGCCGGGATTTCTTTGTTCATCTGCTCAGCTTCGATCTGGGCAATGATTTTGTTGGTCATGTCACTCTGCTCCTAAGACAGGCCGCGGCCCGCCATCGATACCTAACTATCGTTCCGCTGACGAAGGTATTCCGCCAGCAGGTTCTGCTCTTCCCCAGAAAGCGAGCGGCCATCCAGAAGATCGGCGCGTCGCTCCGCAGTACGTCCCAGGGACTGCTGCAGGCGCCAGCGCCGGATATGCTCGTGGTTACCACTGAGCAACACGTCGGGTACGCGACGGCCCTCGTACACCTCGGGTCGGGTGTAGTGCGGGCAATCGAGCAGGCCGTCGGTAAACGAGTCCTGCTCGGCGGAATCCGCATGCCCCAAGGCTCCGGGCAGCAGTCGCGTAACCCCATCGATCAGCACCATGGCCGGCAATTCACCGCCGGACAGCACATAGTCACCAATCGACCATTCTTCATCCACGTGCGTCTCGATGAAACGCTCGTCAATGCCTTCGTAACGCCCGGCGATGAGGATCAGATGCTCCTCCTGCGCCAGTTCCCGTACCGCCGCCTGGTCGAGCTTGCGACCCTGGGGGGACAGGTAGATCACCTTCGCCGCCGAATCACCCTGGGCATCGGCCAGGGCGCGCTCCAGCGGCTGGATCTTCATGACCATACCGGGACCGCCGCCAAAGGGCCGGTCGTCCACGGTCTGGTGGCGATCCTCGGTATAGCTGCGCGGGTTGTAGCAGGTCAGCTCCAGGAGCCCCTGCTTCATCGCGCGACCGCTCACGCCATAGGCGCTCACGGCTTCGAACATCTCGGGAAAGATGCTGATGACATCGATACGCATGGATCAGAAATCCGCGTCCCAGTCGACCTGCATCTCGCCCTTGGCCAGATCCACCGCCAGCACGTACTGGTCGGGCAGATAGGGCAATAGACGCTCACGATCGTCGAGGCTGCCAGCACAGGGCATGACCACAATGACATCGTTGGCCCCGGTCTCCAGCAGATGATCCACCACACCCAGCCATTGGCCTTCGCGATTGATCACCTTGAGACCTTCCAGTTGATGCCAGTAGTAGTCACCGGCGCCCAGCTGGGGCAATTCACTGCGCGGCACGCAGATCTCGAAACCGGCCATCAGCCGGGCTTCTTCACGATCGTCCAGGCCCTGCAGCCGTACCGTCAGGACCTTGCCGTGCAACCGACCGCCGAGCACCTTGACCTGTCGGGTCTCGCCTTCGCGCCGCAGCGTCCAGGTCCGATAGTCCAGCAGATTGTCGAGCGGATCGGTAAAGGAGTAGATCTTGAGCTCACCACGTACGCCAAAGACCGAAACTATCTTGCCCAGAACCACCAGGTCGGGGGCGGAGGTCGGCGTACTCATGGTCTTCAGGCGGTAGCCTGAGCGCTCTTCAGCAGCTGAGCGACGCGCTCGGACGGCTGGGCGCCCTGCGACAGCCAGTAATTGGCGCGCTCTTGGTCCACCGACAGACGGATTTCGGCGCCGCTGGCCACCGGGTTGAAGAAACCGATGCGCTCGACGAAACGACCATCACGCGCATTGCGGCTGTTGGTCACGGTCAGGTGGTAGAAGGGGCGCTTCTTGGAGCCGCCACGGGCTAGACGGATGGTTACCATTGAACTTCGTTCCTGTAGTCGGTGCTTGTAGCTGTGGGCACACTGGGCCACATGGCCCGAAAGGCCGCATATTCTAAGGGCTGTCACCCGGTTTGCCAATGGCTTTAAACGGTACCCTCGGCATTGCGGCAGCCTGGAGACTCCAGCAGCGGAGCCTCGTCGCTCGCGAAGGTGCATCAGCACTGGTGCCGACGCCCCACGCAGAGCCCTTTCCAATGCCGGCCATCTGGCGACGGGCGGCACCGGAAAATCACATCTTGGGCATGCCGCCGCCAGGGAACATGCTGCCCATGCCGCGCATCATCTTGGCCATGCCGCCCTTGGCGGTGACCTTCTTCATCATCTTCTGCATCTGCTTGTGCTGCTTGATGAGGCGGCCGACGTCCTGCACCTGGGTACCGGAGCCCAGAGCGATGCGCTTCTTGCGCGAGCCGCTGATCAGTTCCGGATCGCGGCGCTCGGCCGGGGTCATGGAGTCGATGATGGCTTCCATCTGCTTGAAGTGCTTTTCCGCCGCGCCCTGGGCATTGCCCATCTGCTGGATGTTCATGCCACCCATCATGGTCGGCAGCTTGTCCATCAGCGAACCCAGGCCGCCCATGTTCTTCATCTGGCGCAGCTGGTCGCGGAAATCCTCGAGATCGAAGCCCTTGCCCTTCTTGAGCTTCTTGGCCAGTTTGTCGGCCTTCTCGCGATCCAGGGTCTGCTCGGCCTGCTCGATCAGCGAGAGGACGTCGCCCATGCCGAGGATGCGCGAAGCGACACGGTCCGGGTGGAAGGGATCAAGGGCTTCGCTCTTCTCGCCCATGCCGATGAACTTGATCGGCTTGCCAGTGATGTGGCGGACCGACAGGGCGGCACCGCCACGGGCGTCACCGTCGACCTTGGTCAGGATCACGCCGGTGAGCGGCAGGGCATCGTTGAAGGCCTTGGCGGTGTTGGCGGCGTCCTGACCGGTCATGGCGTCGACCACGAACAGGGTCTCGGCCGGCTTGGCGGCGGCGTGGACCTGCTGGATCTCCGCCATCATCTCGCTGTCGATGTGCAGACGACCGGCGGTGTCGACGATCACCACATCGATAAATTTGAGCTTGGCTTCGCGAATGGCGGCCTGGGCGATCTCCACCGGCTTCTGGCTGATGTCGGAGGGGAAGAAGGTGACCCCCACCTCGCTGGCCAGGGTTTCCAGCTGCTTGATGGCGGCCGGACGATAGACGTCGGCGGAGACGACCATGACGGTCTTCTTCTTGCGCTCCTTGAGGAAGCGCGCCAGCTTGCCCGCGGTGGTGGTCTTGCCCGCGCCCTGCAGGCCGGCCATGAGGATGACCGCCGGCGGCGCCACGTTGAGCGCCAGGTCTTCGTTGGCCGCGCCCATGATGGCTTCGAGTTCGGCACGCACGATCTTCACGAAGGCCTGGCCCGGAGTCAGGCTCTTGGACACCTCGGTGCCGACCGCCCGCTCCTTGACCCGGTTGACGAATTCCTTGACCACCGGCAGGGCGACGTCCGCCTCGAGCAGCGCCATGCGCACCTCGCGCAGGGTGTCCTTGATGTTGTCTTCGGTGAGCTTGGCCTTGCCGGTAATGTGGCGCAGGCTTTGGGACAGGCGGTCTGTGAGATTCTCGAACATGCGGACATCCAGGGCAGAAACGGCGGCTGACCGACAAGTATAACGAAAGAGCGCCTGACCAGGGATAGCCGCTGGGGCCGGTTACCGCGTGAATCCGTCAGCAGCGCCCGCCTTGGCGAGCAGCTGAGGAAGCAAGGACAGGCATCGGCATCAGGGCCGATGCCTGAGGGGACGGGATCAGAAAATCAGCGAGAAGATGCCGATGACCACCACCAGGCCGATCAGAAAAATGATGCCCATGGTACCGCCGAGAAATTTAAGCATGGTCGCGACCTCTTCTAGATATGTACTTCATGGGACCACCCGACAGCGGCCAGGGTTCGCCCGATCCAGCCAGCCAGCATCAGGGCGTGGCTCGGACTTTCTGTACCGCCCTGTCTGTGCCACACTCGCCTGCTTTCCGCTCTGCTGAAACCGGACCATGCACGCCCTGCTGCCCACCCTCCTGGCCGCTGCCCTCTATCTGCTCGCGACCCTCTACCAGGGCAGTTGCCTGCTGCGTAAGCAGCCGTCGAGCAAGCCCCTGGTCCTGGGCGCCGGCATCCTGGCCCTGCTGCCCCACGCCCTGGCCGTCTATCTGCAGCTGATCCTCGAACCGACCCTCAGCCTGGACTTCTTCGACGCTTCCAGTCTGATCTCGGCGACCGCCATCGCCCTGATGCTGATCGGCTGCCTGCGCATGCCGTTGCAACCCTTGCTGGTGCTGATCTATCCCCTCGGCGCCATCACCGCGCTGCTGGCCGAATTCGTACCGCCCGGCACCGTGACCCCGCTGGACGTCTCGCCCAAGATCGTCGTGCACGTGCTGCTGTCGATCATCGCCTACGGTCTCTTCACCCTGGCGGTGCTGCAGTCGCTGCTGCTGCTGATCCAGGATCGCCAGCTCAAGAACAAGCATCCGTCCGGCCTGATCCGCAGCTTTCCCCCGCTGCAGACCATGGAAAGCCTGCTGTTCGGCTTTCTCTGGGCCGGCTGGGTGGTGCTGTCGCTGTCGCTGATCTCCGGCTGGTTCTTTGTCGAGGACATGTTCGCTCAGCACCTGGTGCACAAGACGGTGCTCTCCTGCATCGCCTGGGTGGTGTTCGGCATTCTGCTGTGGGGTCGCAATCGGCTGGGCTGGCGCGGCCACCGGGCGATTCGCTGGACGCTGCTGGGCTTCATCCTGCTGATGCTGGCCTACTTCGGGAGCAAGCTGGTGCGGGAATTCATCCTGCATCGTTGACAGTCCTCATTCCGCTACCTGCATAATCAGACGACCGAACCACGTTCGGCGCGACCCGGCCAACAGCCAGGTCGCGCCCGGCACGTCATAACAGGTCGTCACGCCCGTCCCCATCCTCGGACAGCCGCTGCCCCATCGGGCCGCTCCGGCAGACGCCTCCTACAAGAACGACTGCCCGGTATCTCTGCATGTCCACGACCGCTGCCGCCTTCGACGCGCCCACTTCCGTGCCGCGCAATTCCCCCACCCGCGTGGCCACCGCCAGCTTCATCGGCACCGCCATCGAGTTCTACGATTTCTATGTCTATGCCACGGCCGCGGCCCTGGTGATCGGCCCGGTGTTCTTTCCCCAGGGCTCGGGCATGGCCCAGACCCTCAGCGCCTTCATCACCTTTGGCATCGCCTTTCTGGCGCGTCCCCTGGGTTCGCTGCTGTTCGGCCACTTCGGTGATCGCATCGGGCGCAAATCCACCCTGGTGGCCTCGCTGCTGCTGATGGGCATCTCCACCACCCTGATCGGTCTCCTGCCCGGCTACGCCAGCATCGGTGTCTGGGCCCCCATCCTGCTGTGCCTGCTGAGATTCGGCCAGGGCCTGGGTCTGGGTGGCGAATGGGGTGGTGCGGCGCTGCTGGCCACCGAGAACGCCCCGCCTGGCAAGCGCGCCTGGTTCGGCATGTTTCCCCAGCTCGGCCCCTCCATCGGCTTCCTCATGGCTAACGGCCTGTTCCTGGCTCTGGCGCTGCTGCTGGACGATGAGCAATTCCGTGCCTGGGGCTGGCGCATCCCCTTCCTGCTCAGCGCCCTGCTGGTGGTGGTCGGCCTCTATGTGCGGCTGTCGCTGCACGAGACGCCGGTGTTCGCCGAGGCCATGGCCCGCCGCGAGAAGCTGCGCCTGCCCATGGTCGAAACCTTCGGCAAGCACGGCAAGGCGGTGCTGCTGGGCGCCCTGAGCATGGTGGTGTGCTACGCCCTCTTCTACATCTCCACGGTGTTCTCGCTGAGCTACGGGGTGAAGAATCTTGGTTACAGCCGGCAGGAATTCCTCGGCCTGCTGTGCATCGCGGTGCTGTTCATGGCCCTGGCCACGCCGCTGTCGGCCTGGCTGGCGGATCGCTTCGGCCGCAAGCCGGTGCTGGCGGTGAGCGCCATCGCCGCCCTGCTGTCGGGCTTCGCCATGGAGCCGCTGCTGACCCACGGCTCCAGCCAGGCGGTCGGCCTGTTCCTGGCGCTGGAACTGTTTCTCATGGGCATGACCTTCGGTCCCATGGGCGCCCTGCTGCCGGAAATCTTCCCGACCCGGGTACGCTACACCGGCGCCTCGGCGGCCTACAACCTGGGCGGCATCCTTGGCGCCTCCCTGGCGCCCTATGCCGCGCAGCAACTGGTGGAAGCCGGCGGCCTGAGCTGGGTGGGCGGCTACGTCTCGGCGGCGGCGGCCATCAGCCTGGTGGCGGTGCTCTGCATGCGCGAAACCCGCGATCAATCGCTGTAGATTCTTCAGCGCATGAAAAAGGGCCCCGCAGGGCCCTTTTCTTGGTGCGCAGACGGCGTTACAGCTCGACCTTCACCGCCTGGGAAGCACGCACGGCCTTGGCGCGCGCCGCCTCGATGCTTTCGTCGCGAGCCAGGGCCACGCCCATGCGCCGCTGCCCCTTGACCTCCGGCTTGCCGAACAGGCGCAGCGCGGTGTCGGGTTCGGCCAGGGCCGCGCCGAGGTTGCCGAAGGCGGTCTGCCGCGACTCGCCGTCCACCAGGATCACCGCCGAGGCCGAGGGGCCGAACTGGCGGATGGTAGGGATCGGCAGACCGAGGATAGCGCGGGCGTGCAGGGCGAATTCGGACAGGTCCTGGGAGATCAGGGTCACCAGACCGGTGTCATGGGGACGTGGCGAGACTTCGCTGAACCAGACCTGGTCGCCCTTGACGAACAGCTCCACGCCGAACAGACCGCGACCGCCCAGGGCCTCGGTGACGGCGCGAGCGACCCGCTCGGATTCGGCCAGGGCCTTGTCGCTCATGGCCTGGGGCTGCCAGGACTCGTGGTAGTCGCCCTTGACCTGACGATGCCCGACCGGTGCGCAGAAGGCGGTGCCGCCGACATGGCGCACGGTCAGCAGGGTGATCTCGTAGTCGAAGTCGACGAAGCCCTCGACGATCACCCGGCCCTTGCCGGCACGCCCGCCTTCCTGGGCGTACTGCCAGGCGGCCTGCAGCTCATCGGCGCTACGCAGCAGGCTCTGGCCCTTGCCCGAGGAACTCATGATCGGCTTGACCACGCAGGGATAGCCCAGCGCCTCGGCGGCGGCGGCGTAGTCTTCGTAGGTGTCGGCGAAGTGATAGGGCGAGGTGGGCAGGCCCAGCTCCTCGGCGGCGAGGCGACGGATGCCTTCGCGATTCATGGTCAGCTGGGCCGCGCGGGCAGTGGGCACCACGGTGTAGCCCTCGCCTTCCAGTTCCACCAGGGTGGCGGTGGCGATGGCTTCGATTTCCGGCACGATGAAGTGCGGCTGCTCGCGCTCGATCACCGCGCGCAGCGCGGCGCCGTCGAGCATGTCGATGACGTGGCTGCGGTGGGCGACCTGCATGGCCGGGGCATCGGCGTAGCGATCCACGGCGATGACCTCGACGCCCAGACGCTGCAGCTCGATGACGACTTCCTTGCCCAGTTCGCCGGAGCCGCAGAGCAGCACGCGGGTGGCGCTGGGGGACAGGGGGGTACCGATACGGGGCATGACAGATCTCTCCGGCTGATATCAGGTCAGGAAGGCCGCACCGCCCGCCCGCGCCCGCTCGTCGCAGCGCAGCAGCACCTCGCGGCGCTCGCTGTCGCTCATGGACATCCAGCGGGTGATCTCGGCGGCGCTGCGCTGGCAACCGATGCAGATGTCCTGTTCGTCCAGGGCACAGACATGGACGCAGGGCGAACGCACGGGTGAATTGGCGGTGGTCATGCGGCTTCCCTCGAATGGCCGCGCATTGTGCCCGTTAACGTCCGACTTGGCATGTGCCTTTACCTTGTCGCTAGGCTCTGCACGAAAAGGCCTGCGCTCGGTGATGCTTCGTTGAAAAACGCCTGGATCGCCAGCCCGGCCTGGGCGGCCCCGTCGCAATGCTCATTTACCACTCGTAAACTCGTTCGCGAGCCCGGTCCGCTTCCTCAGCGCTTTTCTCCTCGCCTGACCTTCGCTCGGCGACTTTTCGTACAGAGCCTACCGCTCAATCCCGCCTGGGCGGTGCCTTGAGCACGATACCGGCGTCGTACAGCAGGTTGACCAGCTCGACGATGATCACCGCGGTCAGTCCCCAGATGCGGTGCTCGCCATACTGATAGCTGGGCACCTGCCAACGCAGGCCGTCGTGGTCGACCCTGAGGGTGTAATCCGGCGGTACCTCGCAGAAGAACTGCAGGGGCACGGTAAAGATCGCGGCGATCTCGGCTTCGCTGGGGACGTATTCGAGCTGATCGGGAATCAGGGCGACGATGGGCGTCACCGCCAGGCCGTAGCGTGACACCAGCGGACTCAGGGGCGCGATCACCTCCACCAGGCCTGGCGGCAGCCCGACCTCTTCCTCGGCCTCGCGCAGGGCGGTGGCGATCAGATCGACGTCCTCGGGATCGCGCCGGCCGCCCGGCAGGGCCACCTCGCCGCCATGGGTGGACAGGTTGCTGGCCCTCAGGGTGAGCAGCAATTCGGGATGCTCGCCACGAATGATGGGCACCAGCACCGCCGCTTCCTGATGGTTCTCGGTGCCGCTCAGGGTGCGCGGCCGATAGTGACGCAGGCGCTGGAGCAACTCATCCACGCCGGAATTCTCCCTTGCTCATCGTATCCCCTGGATCATGGCACGCCCGCCGGGCAATCCCAAGCCCAGCCATCGCTTGCGAGGCCCGCGATCGCCCCGGCACACTGCAGCAAAACGAGGATGAATCATGAAGCATTGCAACCACTGTGGCGGCCTGCTGGAAGAACGCATTCCCGCGGGCGACAACCGCATGCGCCTGGTCTGCAGCCAGTGCGGCGCGGTGCATTACCAGAACCCACGGGTGGTGGCCGGCTGTCTGGCAACCTGGGAAGGCCGGGTGCTGCTCTGCCAGCGCGCCATCGAGCCGCGCAAGGGCTACTGGACGCTGCCGGCAGGCTTCATGGAAAACGGCGAGACCACCACCGAGGCCGCCGCCCGCGAGACCTTCGAGGAAGCCGGCGCGCAGGTGCAGGACCTGGAGCTCTATACGCTCTTCGATCTGCCGCACATCGACCAGATCTACATGCTGTTCCGCGGCGAGCTGGTCGACGGACGCTTTGGCGTCGGCGAAGAAAGCCTGGACGTGCGCCTTCTGGACGAAGCCGACATCCCCTGGTCGTCTCTGGCTTTTCCGACCATCAAGCGAACACTAGAATGCTTTTTCGCTGACCGCCGCCGCGGCGAGTTTTCACTGCGCCATGAGGGCATGGCGCCCATGGTGGTCGCACCCAAGCCTGCCTAAGGGCCTGTTCAACGTCTGCTCGCGAGACCTTGAACAGGCTCTGAGCTCTTCCGAGGATCTTCTCGACATGCGTCCGTTGCACCTGTTGTTGGCGCTCTGCTATGTGCTGTGCGGTTCGTTGCTTCCCCAGCTGGCCCAGGCCAGTACCAGCGTCACGGTGATCCGCCAGCCGGCTGCGCCGCTGATCGACAAGGTGCTGGTCATCAAGTCGCGCAATCAGCTGCAACTGCTCAGCGGCGACACCGTGATGAAGTCCTACCGCATCTCGCTGGGCAAGAATCCCCGCGGTCCCAAGTTGCGCGAGGGCGACAAGCGTACCCCGGAAGGCTTCTATTGGATCGACTGGCGCAAGACCAGCGACAAATTCAACCTGGCCATGCACATCTCCTATCCCAATCGTGAGGACCTGGCGCGCGCCAGTCAGGCCGGCGTGCGTCCCGGCAGCATGATCATGCTGCACGGCACCCCCATCGACGAGGAGTACCCGGAGTGGTACTTCAACTCGCTGAACTGGACCGAGGGCTGCATCGCCATGACCAACCACGACATGCGCGAGGTCTGGGGGCTGGTCAAGGACGGCACCATGATCGAGATCCGCCCCTGAGAGCCTTTGAACAGCCTCTGCGCCGCTAGGCTTTCCGTGCCCTACCCCGCTACCTGCTCCGCGGGCGAGACGATGGTGGTCTTGCCCCGCGAACGACCGCTGCTGAGGTAGTCGGCGATGGATTCCTGGGTGACCTCGCCAAGGAAGTCGTTGTCGGCGCTGAGCACCGGCAGCCAGGACGTGTTGAACTGGTACATGCGCGACAAGAGGATGCGCAGGTGCTCGTCGAAGGCCGCGGTGGCCTTGAACGGGGTGATGAAGGGCGCCACCGGGCCGCTCTGCCCGCGCAGGTCACGCCGACGCACGTAGCCTAGGCCCTTGTTGGCGGCATCCGTCACCACCACATGGCGGCGATCGTGCTCTTCCATCAACTCCACGGCATCGCCGATCAGCGTCTCGGCCTGGATCGCGGGCGCGTTGTCGGCGGCATCCTCGGCACGAATCAGCAGCAGGCGCTTGAGGGTGCTGTCCTGGCCGACGAAGTTGCTGACGAACTCATCCTTAGGGTGGGCCAGCAGGGTGTCCGGATGATCGAACTGCACCAGGCGCCCGCCGCGGAACACGGCGATCTTGTCGCCCAGGCGGATGGCTTCGTCGATGTCATGGCTGACCATGATCACCGTCTTATTCAGCGCCCGCTGCATCTGGAAGAACTCGTTCTGGATAGCGTCGCGGTTGATCGGGTCCACCGCGCCGAAGGGTTCGTCCATCAGCAACAGCGGCGCCTCGGCCGCCAGGGCACGGATCACCCCGATGCGCTGCTGCTGGCCACCGGACAGTTCGCGTGGATAGCGCGACAGGTACTGCTTGGGCTCCAGCTGCACCATGCTCATCAGCTCGGTGGCGCGCTCGCGGCACCTCTTCTTGTCCCAGCCCAGCAGCTTGGGCACCACGGTGATGTTTTCCTCGATGGTCATGTTGGGGAACAGACCGATCTGCTGGATCACATAACCGATATGGCGTCTGAGGGTCACCTCGTCGATGCCGGTGGTGTCCTCGCCATTGATCAGCACCCGCCCGGAGGTGGGCTCGATGAGGCGGTTGATCATCTTCAGGGTGGTGGTCTTGCCGCAGCCGGAGGGGCCGAGGAAGACGCAGATCTGGCCCTCCTCCACGGTGAGGCTCACGGCATCCACCGCGGTCACGTCCTTGCCGTGCTGCTTGAAGGTCTTGGTCAGGCGGTCGAGTTCGATCATCTGGGGCTCCTTAAAGGGCGCTGCGCAGGCCGCGCGGGGTGAGGCGGCGTTGCAGCCACTGCAGGACGAGGTCGGCGACGATGGCCAGCAGGCTGACCAGCACGGCGCCGACGATGAGGGTGGCCATGTCACTGCGGCTGATGGCGGTGAGGATGAGCACGCCCAGGCCGCCGGCGCCGATGGTGGCGGCGATGGTCATGACGCCGATGTTCATGACCACGGCAGTGCGTACCCCGGCGAGGATCACCGGCAAGGCGATGGGCAGCTCGACCATGCGCAGGCGCTGCCAGAAGGTCATGCCGATGCCGGCGCCCGCTTCGCGGATGCCGGGCTCGACGCTGGTCAACGCCAGGTAGGTGTTTCTCAGGATCGGCAGCAGCGAATAGAGGAACACCGCGGTGATGGCCGGCAGCGGACCGAGGCCTTGGCCAAACTTGGAGTAGAAGGGCAGCAGAAGGCCGAACAGGGCGATCGAAGGCAGCGTCATGACTATCGTGGCCACCGCCTGTAGCGGTCCGGCCAGCGCGGGGTAGCGGGTCATGAGGATGCCCAGGGGCACGCCTACCAGGATCGCCAGGGTCACGGCGATGCCCACCAGGGTGATGTGCTGGCGGGTCAGGTCGAGGACCTGCAGCCAGTCGATGTGATTGAAGGAGGTGACGAAATCCATGGGGTCATTGCCCTCCGCTTAGGGGGTGCTGGGCGAGAAAGTCGCGGGCCACCTGGGCCGGCGTCTGCCGCTCGATGTCCACCTTGGCGTTGAGCTGGCGCATGGTGGCCTGGTCCAGGCTTTCCGCCAGGGGCCTCAGCAACGCGGCGAGATCCGGGTGCTTGGCCAGGTACCCGGCGTTCACCACCGGCGCGGCGGTGTAGTCGGGGAAATAGCCCTTGTCGTCTTCCAGCACCTTGAGCCTGAAGGCATCCAGGCGGCCGTCGGTGGTGTAGACCAGCCCAGTGAACACCTGGCCGTTGCGCAGCGCGGTATAGACCAATCCCGGATCCATCTGGCGGATGTCGTCACGGGTGTAGTTCAGGCCATAGGCCTTGACCAGGCCGGCGAGGCCGTCGGAACGGTTGGCGAATTCGATGTCCAGCGCGGTCAGGTGGCGCTTGCCGGCCTCGGCCTTGAGCAGCCGGGCCAGGTCGCTGATGCTGTTCAGCTCGGGATGCTGCTGGGCGACCTTTTCCGGTAGCGCCAGGGCGTAGGTGTTGTTGAAGCGGGTGGGCGCCAGCCAGGCCAGCCCGGCCTTGGCGTCCAGTTCCTTGACCCGCTGGTAGGAGGCGTCCTTGTCCAGGCGCTCGGTGACATGGTTGTAGGCCACCAGCGAGGTACCGGTGTATTCCCAGGTGAGGTCGAGCTGGGCGTTCTTCACGCCGTTCCAGGCGATGGTGCTGCCCAGGCCGCCGACGATCTCCGGCTGGTAGCCGTGCCTGGACAGATACTGCCCGGTGAGTTCGGCGAGGATGGCCTGCTCGGTAAAGACCTTGGCACCGATGCGGATGGGCTCAGCCCGGGCACCACTGGCCAGCGTCAGTCCGAACCAGGCGGCGCCCAGGGCGATAAGCAACTTCTTCATCTCGTCTCCTTAGCGGGCCAGGCCGCGTTCCAGCCAGAGGCGACTGGCGAGCAGCACCAGGCCATCCAGCAGCAGCGCCAAGAGCGCCGTGGCGGCCGCGCCCAGCAGCAGCTGTGACTGGTTCTCCAGGGCGATGGCGGGAAAGATCAGACTGCCCAGGCTGTTGGCGCCGATGAGAAACACCAGCGGAGTGGTGCCGACGTTGATCGCCAGGGCCACCCGCACCCCACCGACGATGATGGGCACGGCATTGGGCAACTCCACCTTGGTCAGCACCTGGGTGGGGGTCATGCCGATACCGGTGGCCGCTTCCTTGAGCGAGCCCGGCACGTTCTTCAGCCCCTCGTAGGTGTTGCGCACGATGGGCAGCAGCGAAGCGAGAAACAGCGCCAGGATCGCCGGCCCGTCACCGATGCCGACGACGCCCAGGGCAATGGCCAGCACCGCGAGCGGCGGCACGGTATTGCCGATGTTGAACACCTGCATGAAGCGCTCGGCACTGCGGGCGAACCGCGGCCTGCTGAGCAATACCCCGGCGGGAATGCCCACCAGCAGCGCCAGGACCATGGAGACGGCCACCAGGTAGAGGTGGGCCTGGAGATAGAACAGCAGATCCGCGCGATAGGTACTGAGGGTATCCCTACCGATCCAGTGCACCAGCAGTGCCAGGATCACCACTCCCACGGCCGAGCCGAGCAGGAGGGTCTTGAACTTCGCCATGTCAGGCTCCTTCAACGGGCGGACAGGCCGCATGCCTTCCGAGTGCGGACCTCGCGACAGGGGCGAGGCGCAGGACGGCTGTCCGGGTTCAGGGTCGAGACACAGCAGGGCATGGCGGGTATGCCGGCTGGACCAACGGGGCGGTGCGGATCTCGGGATCTGCCTAGCCCTTGGGTGTCGCTCTCTCGTAGCGACATGGCGCTTTGCCTCGACCGAAGAGATTGACGTCCATCGCAGTCGATAGTTCGTCAGCTCCTTTTCAGGCTAACCCAATAGACTCGCTCAATGCCAACCCAATCGCGGAAAGCGACACACCTTGACAGGGTGAAAGGCCCAGGCGAGAGGCTCGGATACCCGAAGAAAAGCGAGAATCGCGTGCTAGAGCAGTCGGCGAATATGTGACGATAAATTTAATACCTTTACTGTTAGCTGCTCTGCAGACTCGACGCGACATCTGTCACAGATGCGATGGCAGACCGGCTCGGTTTCGTGGAGCGTGACACAGCTCAGCTGACGTACGGTCATAACTGAAACATCTTTCTGTGAGCCAGTGCGATGCCGATGTTTTGGCACCTCTTTATCATGCCGACGAGTGGCTGACGCTTTGAGGGATCATTCAGCCATAACACGGTCAATAGGTGGCCCAGTGATAGCACCAAGCGCCGTTTCTGGAACCGCTATAAAAACAGACTATTCACCGAGCTAACTTCAAAGGGAACGTTATGAATGACATGACGGCTTGTGCATCGTTGGACTCCGCTGTTCTATCCTCTACCCCCGTAATGCTGCTGCAACCCAAGGTGGAAAACTGGGTGGTGGTGTATGCGCACGGTGGCCTGATCGCCGACTTCGATGACGAGGCCTCAGCCCGCCGCGAAGCCGAGCAGTGGGCTGGAATCTGCCTGCGTCGCTAAAGACCGCTTTCGAATGATCTGCCTGCGCCATGGAAAGATGGAAAGCAGTCACAGGCAGTTCATTGCTCGCTCCAATGCCCTTTCCCTCCGTTCGGCTGATCGTCCCTCCCGGATCTAGACCCCGCGTCGTCCTGGCACAGGCTAACCTCCAGCCCTACCTAGCTCGCATTTCTGCGGCTTTCGCCTGGCATTAACGTCGCCTGGCGCACCTTCTGAGCAATACAGCGCAACTTCCTGACGTCTCTTCGGGCCTCATGGCGAATCGGGTCACCGTGACCCGTGCTCCTATCGTCTTCCGTCACTGTCCGGGACCTTGCCGATGACGCTACGCCTGAAAACCGCTCTCACGACCCTGCTCACTCTCCTCTGCCTGGCCATCGTGCCGGCCACCCGTGCCGATACGCGTGACTTCCCCACCGATCTGGTCGGACTGAACTTCTCCGGTGCCGGCTTCGCTCCTCATGTATTGCCGGGCAAGCCCGGCACCAACTACTTCTTTCCCGACGCCGGTCACTACCGACGCTGGGCGGCCAAAGGCATCCGCGTGATCCGCTTCCCGGTCATCTGGGAACGCCTGCAGCCCCGCCTGGGGCAGCCGCTGGATCCTGCCTATGCCAAGCTGATCGATAAGACCCTGGACAACGCCAAGCGCTATCGCATGCACGTGATCCTGGATCTGCACAATTACATGAGATACCGCGGGCAGATCATCGGCAGCGCGGCAGTGCCTTACCCGGCCTATGCCGATGTCCTGCGGCGGATCGCCCAGCGCTGGCACGAGCACCCCGCCCTCGCCGCCTACGACATCATGAACGAGCCCCACGATGCGGTTGAGCAGTGGCCGATCGCGGCGCAGCACGGCATCGATGCGGTACGCGACGTGGACCGGGCGCGCCCGATCCTGATCGAGGGTAATGGCTGGTCCAGCAGCTATCTCTGGCCGCGCTACAACGCCAAGCTGCTCGGCCTCAGGGACCCGGCCGACAACCTGATCTATTCGGCGCACGTCTATTTCGACAACGACGGTGGCGGCAAATACCTCAAGAAGGACATGACCGACTTCGACCCGGACGTCGGCATCCGCCGGGTCGAGCCCTTCATCGCCTGGCTCAAGCAGCACGGCAAGCGTGGCCATATCGGCGAATTTGGCGTACCGGACAACGATCCCCGCTGGCTGGCGGCAATGGACCGGCTGCTGGCCCGTCTGCGCAAGGAATGCATTCCGGCCATGTACTGGGCGGCCGGCCCCAACTGGGGCGACTATCCGCTGGCGATCGAGCCGGTCAAGGGCAAACCCCGACCGCAATGGACCGTGCTGCAGAAGTACGTGAAGCCGGCCGACTGCACCGACCTGGGTCCTCGCTGAGACAAGGGCGCCACGGCCGAAGCCGAACGGCGCCCACTGCCACCCGTCAGCGATTTGCCTGAAAACAAGTGATTGCCGTCACAAAAGCCAGGGCCATGGACGGCTAGGCAAGAACTTGCTGGCTTTATGCGATCAAATTGTTACAGCAAGTAATAGTTCGACTATTAAGACGCTTGCACTACCACAAGAGCTAGGATGCCATGCCACCGTTCACCCCTCCGCTCCCTTCTCTTTCCCTCTAGCGGCTGCGCTGTCTCCGCTTGCCTCGTCCTGCTGCACCGTCAGGGAATTCCCATGGAAAGATTCGTCGCTCTGGATAGCTTTCGCGGTCTATTGGCCGTCGCCGTTGTCCTCTTCCACACCTATGTCGCTCAGGCTGCCTCGGAAAATCCGCTGATAGCCAATGCCTACCTGTTCGTCGAATTCTTCTTTGTGCTCAGCGGCTTCGTGCTGATGCACACCTACGAAAATCGGCTGCGCACCCTGGACGACTATCGCGACTTCGCCATCAGTCGCTCGGCGCGGATCCTACCGCTGCACCTGGCCATGCTGGGCCTCTATGTGCTGCTGGAGAGCGGTCGCCTGTTGGCGGAAAAACTGGGGATCGGCTTCAACGATCCGGCCTTCAGCGGCGCCACCGCGCCCGAACAATTCCTGCCCAATCTGCTGCTGCTGCAATCCTGGCTGGGCGAGGCCATCACCGGCTCCTTCAACTACCCCTCCTGGAGCATCAGCATCGAGTACTACCTCTATCTGGTATTCGGCTTGCTGGTACTCAAGGGCCAGGGTCATCAGCGCCAGTGGTTCCTGGCGATCGCCCTGCTGGCCTTCGTGCAGCTGTTGTTTCCCATCCTGCCGCTGAAGACCGAGATCTTTCGTGGCCTGTCGTGCTTTTTCGCCGGCGCCTGCACCTATCGCCTCTATGTCTGGATCAAGCAGCACAATCAGGGGCAATTCGGTGGCACCCTGCTGGAGCTGGCGTGCCTGATCGCGGGTGTCGCGGTGATGACCTCGGATCTGCCGGTGCCCAAGAAGGGCGTGCTGGCGACCCTGGTGTTCTGCGTCACCATCCTCACCTTCGCCTTCGAACGCGGCCTGGTCTCCAGCGTGCTGCATCAGGGGTTCTTCGTCCGCCTGGGCGTACTGTCCTACTCGATCTACCTGTGCCACGCCGCGGTGATCTTCTTGTTCAAGAGCGCCTTCATCGTGCTGGGCAAGCTGCTGCACCATGATCTCACGGTGGTGGCGCCCTCCCATGATGTGCCGGTGCCCTTCATGATCCGCTACATCGCCACCGGCAGCCCCGTGCTGGACAACCTGATGGTACTGCTGGAGCTGGGAGTGGTCTTCGCCTTCGCCTGCCTGACCCACAGGTACATCGAGATCCCGGGCATGGCCCTGGGCAAGCGGCTGGTCCGCCGCAAACGCACCCCACCCTGCTGCGACGGCACCATCCAGCCGCAGCGCTGAGCGGAGCCCTGGCAGCCCCACCGCCCCAAGTCGGTGAGGCTGCGCTCTGCTATACTCCGCCCCCTCTTTTTTCTTCCCGCCCAGGTTCATCCATGACCACCCAGGCCGCCGAAGTCGCCAAGCGCCGTACCTTCGCCATCATTTCCCACCCCGACGCGGGCAAGACCACCATCACCGAAAAGCTGCTGCTGATGGGTCAGGCCATCGCCGTCGCGGGCACGGTGAAGTCGCGCAAATCCGATCGCCATGCGACCTCCGACTGGATGGAGATGGAAAAGCAGCGCGGCATCTCCATCACCACCTCGGTGATGCAATTCCCCTACCGCGAGCACATGATCAACCTGCTCGACACCCCCGGCCACGAAGACTTCTCCGAAGACACCTACCGCACCCTGACCGCGGTGGATTCGGCGCTGATGGTGCTCGACGGCGGCAAGGGCGTCGAACCTCGCACCATCGCCCTGATGGACGTCTGCCGCCTGCGCGACACCCCCATCGTCAGCTTCATCAACAAGCTCGACCGCGACATCCGCGACCCCATCGAACTGCTCGACGAGATCGAGGCGGTGCTCAAGATCAAGGCCGCGCCCATCACCTGGCCGATCGGCAGCTACCGCGACTTCAAGGGCGTCTATCACCTCTCGGACGACCGCATCTACGTCTACACCCCCGGCCATGGTCACGAACGCATCGCCACCAAGACCATCGACAAGCTGGACTCCGATGAAGCCCGCGCTCACCTGGGCGATCTCTACGACCGCTTCGTCGAGGAGCTGGAGCTGGTGCAGGGCGCCTGCCATGAATTCGATGGCGAGGCCTTCCTGCGTGGCGAGATGACCCCGGTGTTCTTTGGTACCGCCCTGGGCAACTTCGGTGTCGACCAGGTGCTCGACGCCGT
Source organism: Pseudomonas benzopyrenica (assembly GCF_036884265.1). Taxonomy (NCBI): domain Bacteria; kingdom Pseudomonadati; phylum Pseudomonadota; class Gammaproteobacteria; order Pseudomonadales; family Pseudomonadaceae; genus Pseudomonas; species Pseudomonas benzopyrenica. The sequence goes on from NZ_CP145723.1 coordinate 4,064,445, forward strand.
GGTGGATTGGGCCCCGCGCCCGCTGTCGCGCGCCGCCCACGAGCGGGTGGTGGAGCCGGTAGAAGAGAAGTTCTCCGGCTTCGTGTTCAAGATCCAGGCGAACATGGACCCCAAGCACCGCGACCGCATCGCCTTCATGCGCATCTGCTCGGGCAAGTACGAGAAGGGCATGAAGCTGCGCCACGTGCGCATCAAGAAGGACCTGAAGATCGCCGACGCCCTGACCTTCTTCTCCAGTGAGCGTGAGCACCTGGACGAGGCCTTCGCTGGCGACATCATCGGTCTGCACAACCACGGCACCATCCAGATCGGCGACACCTTCACCGAAGGTGAGCTGCTGGGCTTCACCGGGATCCCGCACTTCGCCCCGGAACTGTTCCGCCGCGTGCGGCTCAAGGATCCGCTGAAATCCAAGCAGCTGCGCCAGGGTCTGCAGGAACTGGCCGAGGAAGGCGCCACCCAGGTGTTCTTCCCCGAGCGCAACAACGACATCGTGCTGGGCGCGGTGGGCGTGCTGCAGTTCGACGTGGTCGCCAGCCGGCTGAAGGAAGAATACAAGGTGGAGTGCGCCTACGAGGCCATCAACGTCTGGTCGGCGCGCTGGATCGAGTGCGATGACAAGAAGAAGCTCGAAGACTTCAAGAACAAGGCCTTCGAGAACCTGGCGGTGGATGGCGGCGGTCACCTCACCTATCTGGCGCCAACCCGGGTCAACCTGGCGCTGATGGAAGAGCGCTGGCCGGAGATCAAATTCCGCGCCACCCGCGAGCATCACTAAGCGCTATCGTCTTGACCGGTGCGCCTGATACCGGTCAGGCGTACCTGCCCTCCCCCTGAACCCGTAGCGCCAGATCAGCCCTGGTCGGAAGATTCGGCCGCGGCTTCCAGCTCGACCATCGTCAGCTCCAGCTCCGCCCGCTCGGTCCACTGACCGTCCAGTTCGGTGCGTACCGCCACGCCCAGTTCCTTGAAGTCGGCCACCTGCTTGACCAGGTTGCCCGGGCCGCCCACCAGTTGGCCGCAGGCCTTGCGATAGGCTTCGCCGGCCTTGTCCAGACTCTTGCCGATGCCGTCCATGCTGCCGAGAAAGGTACGCAGCTTGTCGTAGACCTTGCCCGCGCGCTCGGCCAGTTCGGCGGTGTGGCGATTCTGGTCCTCGAAGCGCCAGAGCTGGCGGACGATGTTGAGGCTGGTCAGCAGGGTGGTCGGCGTGGCCACCAGCACGTTCTGCTCGATGGCGCGCTGGAACAGGCTTTCGTCGGCCTTGAGCGCTTCGACGAAGGCCGATTCGATGGGAATGAAGAGAAAGACCATCTCCGGCGAATTCAGCCCCGGCAGGCTGAAGTACTCGCGATCGGCCAGCTCGCGGATGCGGTCGCCCACGGCGCGCACGTGCTCGCCCAGGGCCAGGTGACGCTCGCCTTCGTCCTCACTGTTGACGTAGCGGGTATAGGCATTGAGCGATACCTTGGCGTCCACCACCAGGTGCTTCTTCTGCGGCAGATGGACCAGCACGTCCGGCCGTCGCCGCCCGGTCTCGGTGGTGAAGCTGCGCTCGCGGACGAAGTCGCGACCCTCGCGCAGGCCGGAACGCTCCAGCACATTTTCCAGGATCAGTTCACCCCAGTTGCCCTGGGCCTTCTTCTGGCCGCGCAGGGCGGTGGCCAGGTCATGGGCTTCCTGAGTGATCTGGCGGTTGAGCTCCTTGAGGTCGAGCAGTTGCTGGCCAAGGGCCGCCTGCTGCTGGACATCCTTGTGGTGGATGTCCTCGACCTTGGCGCGAAAGCCTTCGATCTGCTCGCGGAACGGCCGCAACAGCGCATCCAGCGATTGCTGGCTGTGCTGGGCGAAGGCCTGGCCCTTGGCGTCGAAGATGCGTCCGGCCAGTTGTTCGAATTCCAGCTTGAGTTGCTCGCGACTCTCGCGCAGCAGCAGCTGCTGCGCCTGGAAGTGCTCTTCCTTCTGCTCCAGGGTGGTCCTGAGCGTCGCATGCTCTTCGGCCAGACGCGCATGGCGCTCCTGTACCTCGGCGTGCAGCTGTTGCTCGCGGTGCTGGCGTTCGCGCAGTTCGGCGAGCTGCTCCTGGCTACCCTGCAGCTGGGCGCGGGCGGCCTCGGCCAGGGCGTGTTGTTCGGCGGCCTGCAACTGGGCCTGGCGGGTCTGCTGGCGCAACTCGGCTTCCAGGTCGCGATTGGCCTCCAGTTGGCGCTGCAGGGCGGCGGTGCGTTCGCGCTCGGCGCCCAGCTCCACCACCTGGCGACCATTGGCCAGCTCGGCCCGCTGCAGGTCGTCGCGCAGCATGTCGTAGCGCTCGGCGGCGCTGTCGAGTTGCTGTTGCAGATAGCGCTGGCGCCCGGTCAGCCAGACGGCCGAACCCGCCCAGCCGGCCAGCAGCAACAGGGGAAGCACAAGGGAAACGAAAGGCAGGGAAGTCATGGCGCTCTCATCGCGGACGGCTCCCCTCACCTTAGGCAGGCGCAGGAGGAGCGTCCAGCATTTATCTGTACATTTACACAGTGTTTCGCAAATCCAGGTCCAGGCCGCTGACACGGCGGACTCGACGGGCCACGGCCTCGGCGAAGATGCCGCCGCGGGCCTCGATCAGGGTGAAATCATCGCGTGCCCGGGTGATGCCGGTATAGACCAGCTCCTTGGTCAGCACCGGACTGAGCTGCTCGGGCAGCAGCAGCGCCGTGTGGGCGAACTCCGAGCCCTGGGACTTGTGCACGGTCATGGCGAACACCGTCTCCACCGCCGCCAGCCGACTGGGCAGGACGAATCTAAGACCGCCGCTGCCATCGCCACGGGGAAAGGCGACCCGCAGGACCTTGCGCCCGGGCTGGTTGGCGTCCGGCAGGCAGAGGGTGATGCCGATGTCACCGTTCATCAGGCCCAGGCTGTAGTCGTTGCGCGTCACCAGCACCGGGCGACCCTCGTACCAGCCGTGCTCGCCCGTGAGCAAACCGGCGGTCAACAGGGCGTTGGCGATGCGCAGATTGAGGCCCTCCACGCCCCAGGGGCCCTTGCGCACGGCGCAGAGCAGCTGGAAGTCGTCGAAGGCGGCCAGCACCTGGCCGGCCCAGCGCGTCCAGACCGGATCCTCCAGCACGCTGTCGAGTTGCGGCCGCGTCTCATGCAGGACCTCAAGATAATGACGATAGCCACGGGCGCGCCCACGTCCTTCCAGTACCAGACGCTCCAGGGCGCGATCCTCCGGTCCCTTGAGCAGCACCCGGTGCAGGTCGGCGTAGCCGCCGTCGACCAGCACCTGCTGCGCGCCCATGCCGTCCTGGGCATTGACCCGGCGCGCCAGTTGGCCGATACCGCTGCCGGCGCCGAAGCGGCGCGAGCGCCTGAGCATCACCACCTGCTGGGCCAGGGCGTCACCCTGGTCGTCGCCGACCGCCAGCGCCGCCTGGGCCAGCGACTGGCCACTCACCCCTTCCAGCCAGGCCCGGGTGGCCGGACTGTAGCGTCCGGCTTCGGCATCCCGGCAGAGATCGCCCAGCACCGCGCCCGCCTCCACCGAGGCCAGCTGGTCCTTGTCGCCGAGCAGCACCAGTCGCGCCCGCGGCGGCAGGGCCGCCAGCAGGCTGGCCATCATTTCCAGGTCGATCATCGAGGCTTCGTCCACCACCAGCACGTCCAGCGGCAAGGGATGCCCGCGGTGATGGCGGAAGTGACGGGTATTGGGCCGACTGCCCAGCAGCCGGTGCACCGTGGTCACTCCCGTAGGGATGTGCCGGCGCAGTTCGTCGTCCACCGGCAGGCGACTGACCTGGCCGCCGATCGATTCGGTGAGCCGCGCGGCCGCCTTGCCCGTGGGCGCGGCCAGGCGGATACGCAGGGGCCGACCGGCCGCCACCGCCGGCGCCTGGAGCAGCGCCAGCAGCCGTACCACGGTGGTGGTCTTACCGGTACCGGGGCCGCCGGTGACGATGCTGAAGGCACCACGCACCGCCAGGGCGCAGGCCAGCTTCTGCCAGTCGGGTTCGCCGCCCGCGTCGGGGTCCGGCGGAAACAACCGGTCGAGGCGCTCGGCGAGATCCGCCGGCAGCGGCTCGGGGGTGGCCAGGCGCTGGCGCAGGCTGGCGGCCACCGCGCGCTCATAATTCCAGTAGCGGCGCAGATAGAGGCGCTCACCGCCGAGCACCAGCGGTCGCTCCGGACAGCTGCCGTCGGCATCGACCAGCACGCTGGCCAGCAGCGCCTGCCGCCAGGCCTCCAGGGTATGGCCGTGCAGCAACTGGGACGGCAACAGCGACGCACGCGCCTCGTCGCCCTCGGGCGGCAGCGACAGGGCGGCATCGGGATTGCGCAGGGTGGCGGCGAGATCCAGGCAGACATGGCCATGGCCGAGCTGATGGCTGGCTAGGGCCGCGGCCAGCAGCATCGCCGAGTCGCCCTGGGGCTCGAGTTCACCGAGAAAGCTGGTGAAGGCCCGGTCCACCTGGCGCAGCCAGCCGCGCTGCACCCAGAGCTCCAGCAGGCGAAAGAGGTCATCGCGCTGTTCGAGCGGTGCCAGGGGGCGCTCCTGGGCCAGGGACGCCAGGCGCAGCAGCCGTTCGGTAGCGGGGCTGAAATCAGACATGGGCAATCTCCGCACCGCTGAACAGCAAATCCAGGGTCTCGATCAGGGCCTGGGCGGGACGATCGACGAAGACGCCGTGGCCGGCAGGATCGCAGCCGCGCAGGAAGAGGTAGACGGCGCCGCCGAAGTGGCGCTCGTAGCTGTAGCCGGGCAGCCGCGCCTTGAGCAGGCGGTGCACGGCCAGGCTGTAGAGCACGTACTGTAGGTCGTAACGCTTGGCCAGGACGGCGGCTTCCATGGCCGCGCGGGTATAGGCGCCGGCCTCGGCGCCCAGCCAGTTGGACTTGTAATCCACTACGAAATAGCGCCCCTCGTGCTCGAACACCAGGTCGATGAAGCCCTTGAACAGACCATTGAGCTGGCCCGGCTCCAGCATCGGCCGTGCCTGGCCGCCATGGGTGCCGCGGCGAACCAGATCGTCCAGCCGCTCCAGATCGACGCCATGGGTGGCGAACCAGAACTCCATCTCCACCTGATAGCGCGCCAGTTCGCCCAGGCGCTGGCCTCCCCCCGGCAAGGGCAGCGGCAGCTCCAGCAACTGGCGCAGCCAGCCCTGCAGGATGGGAATCCAGTGATTCCAGCCGCGTCGCTGGCAACGCCGAGCGATCAGGTCATCCAGCCGCTCGGGCGCGGCCTGGATGGCGGCGAAGCCTTCTTCGCCGACCCACTCCAACAGGCTGTGCAGGAAGGTGCCCGGACCGGGGCCGCGGGGAAAGCGATGCAGGTCTTCGCCGGCCGCGGGCTGGCGAGCCTCGTCCGGGGCGAGACGGTCATCGTCGAACAGCTTCTGGGCCGCCGGGGTATCCAGATCCAGTTCCAGGTTCAGCTGGCCTTCCTCCCGCGCTTCGCCCACGCGCGTGCCGATGCGCAGGGCGCTGTAGGAGGCGATCCACCAGTCCTCGCGGGCCGCGCGACGGGCCGTCAGCGCCCTGAGGGTCACCGGAGCCTCGCGGGCTTCGGGCAGCCGGGTCGGATCAGCCTCGGGCAGCGGCAGGATAAGGGTGTCGGATTGAGCGCCGATCAGGGTGGCCAACGCCGTTCCCAGGGCTGCTGAACTGGCCAGGGGCTCGCCGCCGGTGGCCAGATAACCCAGGGCGCTGCGGGCGAAGCCAGACTCCTTGCTGCGGCCACGTTTGAGATCGGCCACCCCGACCCAGCAGGCGTGGCGGGCCCGGGTCAGGGCGACATAGAGCAGCCGCAGGTCTTCAGCCAGGCGTTCGTCGTCGGCGCGGGCCAGCTCCTCGGCGGAGGGTTTGAAGGTACGGTGCAACTGGCCCTGGTCGTCGTGATAGCGCAGTGGCAGGCTGGCGCCCTCCTCGGCGCGATAGGCGCAGGCGAAGGGCAGGAACACCAGCGGATACTCCAGGCCCTTGGACTTGTGCACCGTCACCACCTTGACCAGCTCGGCGTCGCTTTCCAGGCGCAGGATCTGCTCGTCGGCGGCGCCCTGGGCGGCCAGTTGCTCCGCCAGGTGGCGGATCAGCGCCTGTTCGCCGTCCAGCTCGCCAGCGGCGCGCTGCAGCAGTTCGGCGAGGTGCAGCAGATTGGTCAGCACCCGCTCGCCATCGGCACGGGCCATCAACCGCTGCGGCAGGCGGAAGTCCTGCAGCAGGCGGCGCAACATGGGCAACACGCCCTGGGTGCGCCAGAGCTGGCGATAGCCACGGAATTGCAGCACCCGCGACTCCCAGGCCTGCTCGTCGTGGTTGAGGGCATCGAGCTCGGCGAGCGGCAGGTCGAGGGTCAGGCTACCCAGGGCTGCGCGCAGCCGGCGATCCACATCGGGCTCGGCACAGGCCTTGAGCCAGTCCAGCAGGCAGCGGGCCTCCTGGGCGGTGAACACCGAATCCTTGTCCGACAGATAGACGCTACGCACCCCACGGCGCACCAGGGCCTGGCGGACCGCCTGGGCCTCGCTGCCGGCGCGCACCAGGATGGCGATATCGGCGGGCCGCAGCGGCACCAGTTCGCCGTCTTCACGGCGAAAGCCAGCCTTGCCCTCGGCGGCCAGGCTCAGCAGCCGGACGATCTCGCTGGCGGTGCTCTCGGCCAGGGTGGCGCGATAGGCGGTACCGGCCAGCGGCTCGTCGCCCGCCAACTGCCAGAAGGTCAGGGCCACACCCGGCACGCTGTCGATTTCCAGGGCTTCGCGCCGGCCCTGGGCGCGGACCGGCTCGAAGGGCACCGGATTGTCCTCGCCCTCGCGGAACAGGAAGGCAGCGCGCGGTGCCGTCATCTCGCCATGCTGGAATACCCGGTTGACCGCCGCGACCATGGCGGCGGTGGAGCGGAAGTTGGTATCCAGCGAGTGCAGGTGGCCGGCATTGGCGCGACGGGCCTGCAGATAGGTATGGATATCGGCGCCGCGAAAGGCATAGATGGCCTGCTTGGGATCGCCGATCAGGAACAGTCCGGTGCCCTCCTCTGCGCCGTAGACGGTGCTGAAGATGCGGTACTGCACCGGATCGGTGTCCTGGAACTCGTCGATCAGCGCCACCGGGAACTGCTCGCGGATTAGCGCCGCCAGCCGCGCGCCGGCGCCATCGGCCTGCAGCGCCCGGTCCAAGCGGGTAAGGATGTCGTCGAAACCCAGCTCGGCGCGGCGCAGCTTCTCGCGCTCGAATTTCTGCTGCACCCAGGCCGCCGCGTGCTCCAGCAGCGGCACCTCGGGGCTGGGCAGCTCGGCGAGTTGCCCGGGCAGCCGCGCCATGGCCGCCAGGGCCGGATGATCCGGCGGACTGGCCTTGGTCCAGGCCTCGGCGAAGCCCTCCTCAGTCAGCCGGGTAAAGCCGGTGCCGATATCCAGGTCCTCGCTAGCGGGGTTGTCCGCCCAGGCGACCAGCTTGTCGCACCAGGGCCCGAAGAATCGCTTCTGCAATTTGCGACCATCGACCACCTTGGCGTCGCAGCCGGCCTGGCAGAGATCGCGCAACTCTTCGGCCCACCTGCTCCAGGGCGCCTTGAGCCGCGCCAACCGCTCTCGGCGTTCGGCCAGGGCGGTGGCCAGCAAGGCGGCGGGTTCGCCCCGGGGGGCGCCCAGGGCCTCGCTCAACAGGGGGCGCAGGCGTACGGCCAGGGCACGGGGTTCGCCCCAGTGCTCGATCACCCAGTCCAGCGCTTCCCCTTCGAGGGGATAGCAGAAGCGCCGCCAGTAGTCGCGCACCACCTGGGCGAGCAGCTCGCTCTGGTCCTGCTCCAGGTTCTGCACGAAGAGACTGCCACTGTCGAAGGCGTGCTCACGGAGCATGCGCTGGCACCAGCTGTGGATGGTGGAGACGGCCGCCTCGTCCATCCACTGGGCGGCGATGTCCAGGCGCCGAGCGCAATCGGCCCAGGCCTCGACTGAAAAATCCTCGCGCAACTCAGCGAGCAAGGAATCGGGTGCCACGATCTCGTCACGGAAGAAGCGCGCCGCCTCGGCCAGGCGATGGCGAATGCGGTCGCGCAATTCCTGGGTGGCGGCTTCGGTAAAGGTCACCACCAGGATCTGCGGCGGCAACAGGTCGCGGCCAAAGGCCGTCTCGGACGTACCGTGGCCCAGCACCAGACGCACATAGAGCGCGGAGATGGTGAAGGTCTTGCCGGTGCCGGCACTGGCTTCGATGAGCTGATTGCCCTGCAGCGGAAAGCGCAGGGCGAGCGGACGCTGGCTCATGCCTGTCCCTCCCCACCAACCACCTGCCAGCCGGCGGTATGCACCGGCGCATAGAGGGTCTGGCACCAGCCGTCGAATTCCTCGTCGGCCAGCAGCGCGGCGAAATCCGGATACTGCCGACGCAGCGCCGGATGGGTCGCCGCCTCGCCCTGATAGGCCTGCTCGGCCGCGGCCAGGGCCTTGTCCGGCTCATTGGCCAGCCAGGCGAAGGCGGTGCGCGGCGCCACCGGCAACGGACGCCGCTGGCCCAGTGCCCAGGCGTCCAGCAATTCATCCAGCTGCCGCCGGGCCAACTCGGCGTCCAGCGGCGCCAGCAGCAGGGTCAGATCGGTCGCCACCACCGCGGTGGTCAATTTCAGGCCACCCGCCGCAGCGACCAGATGCTGCACCCAGGGCCGTAGCAATCGGTGCCACTTGCGAGTGCGGGTATTGCCCAGGCCATTGGCCTGGGCGGTCAGGGCCAGCAGGCCCTCAGGGCCACGACGCAGGCGTTCGAGGTTGGCCACCAGTTGCAGCTCTTTGTGTGCGAGATCCAGGGTCACGGCCTCTTCCAGGGGTTCGGGCCAGCGTAGCGTCAGGGCCTCGACCTGGGCGACCACGGCAGGCAGAGGCTCGCGCAAGGCCCGCCCGGCCCGCTCGCCAAAACCCGCCAGCGGCAAGCGACCACTGCCGCGCAGGCGCTCCGCGGCGGCCATGAGCGCCTGGTCGGCCTCGGCAGGCTCAGCCAGTGCCGCCGCCAGCAGGTCTTCGCCCAACTGGTAGCGGGTCAGGGCATCCAGACCGAAGGGCTCTTCGTCTTCCGCCGGCGCATCGGGCGCAGCGAAATGCACCTTGAGTCGATTGGCGAAGAACAGATCCACCGGTCCGCGCAGAAAGCGGGCGAGATCATCGAGGCCCAGGGGCTCTTCGGGTACCAGCAGCGGCAGCAGGGCATCCTCATTGCGCGTGGTGCGGTCATGCACGCCCAGCCATTCAGCGGCAAAGCTGAAATACCCACGTTCGCCGCGGAAGTAACGGGCGCTGAAGGGTTGCAGCGGATGCTCCTGGGTCAGGGCCGCCAGGAGGCGCTCCGGCTCCTCTTCATGCCCCGCCAGCCGCCAACCGGCCTGGAGATGGTCACGCAACTGGGCGACCAGCACCGACGGCGGGCGCTCGCTGTTGTCGCGGATGCTGCGCCCCACCCAGCTGACATAGAACTGATCGCGCGCCGAGAGCAACGCCTCCAGCAGCAGATAGCGGTCGTCCTCGCGCCGCGAGCGGTCACCGGGGCGATAGTCCTGGGCCATGAGGTCGAAATCCAGCGGCGACTGGATGCGCGGATAGGCACCGTCGTGCATGCCCAGCAGACAGACCACGCGGAAGGGGATGGCGCGCATGGGCATCAGGGTGCAGAAATTGACCGCCCCGGCGAGAAAGCGCTGGGCCAGGCCCCCGGAATCCAGTCCGGCCAGCCAGGCCTCGCGGACCACGGTGAGCGGTAGCTCTTCATCCAGGGCGACGTCCTCGCACAACTCCAGCCAGCGCTCACGGAGATTTTCCAGCTGCTCCAGCAGGTATTCGTCGTGCTCGTCCTGGGCACTGAAGAACAACGCCAGCAACGCCTGCAGGCGGGCGCCCCACTCCGCCGGCCGGGCCGGCTGGGCCAGCGCCGCCTGGGCCGCGTCCAGGGCATCGAGCAGATCCACCAGCGGCCCGACCAGGGCCGCGTCCAGGCCACCCACCTCGTCGAAGGGCTCGATATCGCCCAGGGCGGCGCCACTGCCCACGGCGTAGCCCAGCAGCATGCGTCTCAGGCCGAAGCGCCAGGTGTTCTGGGTCAGACCTTCGGGCAGGTCGAGGCGACTGCGCTGCTCGGCATCCAGCCCCCAGCGCACGCCGGCGCCTTCCAGCCAGAGATGCAAGGTCGGCAGGTCACCCTCACGCAGGCCGAAGCGGGTACGCAGGGCCGGGACGTCCAACAGGTCGAGGATCTCGCTCAGGGCGAAGCGGCTGTCAGGCAGCTGCAGCAGATGCTCCAGGGCGATCAAAAGCGGCTGGAAGCCACGCTGGTGCTGGTCAGCCAGGCTGAAGGGAATGAAACGCGGATCCTGGCGGTCGAGCTGGCCGAACACTGCACGAATGTGCGGCGCATAGGCGTCGATGTCCGGCACCATGACGATGACGTCGCGCGGCCGGAGGCTGCTGTCGCTGTTGAAGCGCGCCAGGAGCTGGTCGTGGAGAATCTCCACCTCGCGCTGCGGACTGTGGGCCACATGGAAGCGCATGGATCTGTCCCGCGCCGGATCCACTGCCGGCCAGCGTTCGCGGGTCTCGGTCAGCGGGCGCAGCTCGAGGATATCGTCCTGCAACTGACCGAGCAGATGCTGGGGTTCAGTCTCGGCGAAGAGGTCGATGCGTCCGCCGTTGAGGTCCTCGAACAGCCGACGATAACCGTCGGGCTCGTCGAACTCGTCCAGCAGGTGGATGTAGTCGCGGCCCTGCTTGCCCCAGCTCGCGAGCAGCGGCTGACCATGCTGATGCAGCGCCTCGGCATCCAGCGTCTGGGGCATGCCCGGCTTGCGCTGCTGGCGCCGATAGTTCTGCCGCAGGAGATCCTGGTCGGCGACGATGTCGGACCAGTGGTGGCGACAGGGATTGTGCACGCAGAGCAGCACCTGGCTGAAGCGCGCCAGCGCGGCCAGGGCTTCGAGGGTCTGCGCCGGGATCGCCGACAGACCAAAAATCACCACCCGCCGCGGTAGACCGGCCGGCGCTTCGGTAGCCGCCTGCATCACCTCCAAAAAGCGCCGGTGCACGCCGGCACGGCTGCGGGCCAGACCACCATCGCCCACATCATCCAGCAGCGCCCGCCACAGCTGCGCCTGCCAACGGCAACTTTCCGGCAAGGGACGCCGACCGTCGCGCAGGCTGGCCAGCAGATCGCGGCCCGCTGCCCAGTCGTTGAGCCAGTCGGCGCGGTAGACCTGGTAGCCGTCATAGAGATCGGCCAGACGCTCGGCCAGTTGGTAGCGCTTGCGCAGATCGCCGTCATCGTCGAGAAAACGCCGCAGTGCGGCGAAGTCGGGCTGCAGGAGCAGGGTCGGCAGGAGTCGCATCAGGCGCCAGGTCAGGGGTGCGCGGTCCAGCGGCGAGGATGGCGGTACCTGGTCACGACCCAGCACCTGGCGATAGGTCCGCCAGAGAAAGGCCGCTGGCAACTGCACCTCGAGGGCTGCGGCGACTCCGCAGCCACCCTCGTCGTCGCCGCGCGGATCCTCGGCCAGCGCCAGCTTGAGCCACTGGGCGATGCCGTTGCTCTGCACCAGCACCTGTTCGTTTTCCAGCGGCGCCAGGGGATAGCGCCGCATCCAGCCGACCGCCAGGCCGCGCAGCTCTTCGAGCCGATTGCCGTGTACCACCATGAATCCGGGAGTGAGCGCCTCGGACATCCTACGCCTCGCTGTTCGCTATCTGCGGCCAGGGTAAGGATCACCCGCGCCAGACACCAGCCCGCAATGTGATGACCGACGCATGACCCAGTGCACAGCCGCTCCGTCCAGCCGCCTATCACGGGGCTTCAGCCGGTAGACTCACGGTCTATCGGCCGTCGGCCATCGACAGGATGTTTTCATGCGTTTCCTCGTTGCCCTTCCCCTGCTCCTGGGCGCTGCCCTCGCCCATGCCGATAACGGCGAACTCGTCGACTGCGCCAGCCTGCAGGCCCAGTTGCCACTGCCGCTACTCCAGCAGACCTCCGGCCTGCCCCTGGCCTATGCCCGGCAGATCGCCGGCGGCTGCGCCTTCACCGATCGTGACACCGGCCAGCCGGCCAACTATCTGCTGGGCCTGTCGGCGGGCTACGAGAACGGTGGCAGGGCGCTGCCCAAACTGCGGCGACAGGTGCAATCGCTCGCCGAGCGGCTGGAGTGCAAGGCCATCGACGGCCTCGGCGAAGGCGCCAGTGCCTGCAGCAAGCCCTTGCTGGGCACCCAGGTGTTCTTCATCAAGCGCGACCGCATCCATACGGTGACGGCGTCGAGTCCGCTGGAATACGAGAAACCCGAGCTGGCGGCCAAACTGCGCCAGGCAGCCCAGGCCACCGCCCAGGCGTGGGCGCAACGGCTATGAGGGAAGGCGTGTCCTAGTGGCCGCGCCGATTGAGGTCTTCCGAATAGAGATCGTCTTCCAGCTCATTGCCCGGGATGGCATGTTCTTCCGCCGCCCAGGCCCCCAGGTCGATCAGTTTGCAGCGGTCGGAACAGAAGGGCCGATTGGCGCTCTTCTCGCTCCATTCCACGGGTGCGCCACAGGTGGGGCAGTCCACGGTGAGAGTGCTCATGCTTGGCCTCCGTCAAGGGTCAGATAAAAGGAATGCAGGCGCTCCACCTCGGTGTGGAGCGTGGCGAGATCGCCGTCGTTGCAGATGACGTCATCCGCCTTGGCCAGCCGCTCGGCCCGCGGCAGCTGGGCCGCCAGGATGGCTCGTACCTGAGCCTCTTCCACCCCGTCACGGCGCATGGCTCGCTCAAGCTGGAGCGCTTCCGGCGCGTCTATCACCAGCCCGCGGCGGACCAGTGCCCGTTGCCCGGATTCGAACAGCAGCGGCGACACCAGGATGGCATAGGGCGACGCGGCCCGGGCCAGGGCCGCCAGGATTTCCTGGCGAATCAGGGGGTGCAGCAGGGCTTCGAGCCAGCGCCGCTGGGCCGGATCGGCAAAGATCGCCGCCCGTAGCGCCGCCCGGTTCAGGCTGCCGTCCGGCTGCAAGACAGCCGGCGAAAAATGCCCGGCGATCTCGGCCAGCGCCGGTCGTCCCGGCTCGACCACCCAACGGGCGGCCTGATCGGCGTCGACACAGGTGATACCCAGGCGGGCGAAATGTTCGGCAGCGGCGCTCTTGCCACTGCCGATGCCCCCGGTCAGGCCGAGGGTCCAGGCAGAAGTCATCGGAATCCGGCGAAATTCAGGTACAGGCCGGTTATTTGATCACCCCAGAGCAAGGCAATCCACCCCGCCACGGCCAGATAGGGACCGAAGGGCAAGGGCGTGCTGGTTTCCGCCCTTCGCAGACGCAGGGTGATAACGCCCAGGATGGCGCCCACCAGCGACGACAGCAGGATGGTGAGCGGCAGGATCTGCCAACCGCCCCAGGCGCCGAGCAGGGCCAGCAGTTTGAAGTCGCCATAGCCCATGCCTTCCTTGCCGGTCACCAGGCGGAACAGCTGGAACACCAGCCACAGACTCAGATAGCCCGCCACCGCCCCCCAGACGGCATCGCCGAGGTTGGTGAACAGCCCGAACTGATTGGCGATCAACCCCAGCCACAACAGCGGCAGGACGATCACGTCCGGCAACAGCTGATGATCGGCATCGATCAGACTGGCCGCCAGCAGCACCCAGGTCAGCAGCAGGAAAGCCCCGCCCTGCCAGGTGACGCCTAGATGCCAGATCACCCAGGCGGATAGCAGTCCGCAGGCCAACTCCACCAGCGGATAGCGCAGGCTGATCGTCGCCTGGCAGCCCTTGCAACGACCGCGCAAGAGCAGATAGCTCAACACCGGCACGTTTTCCCAAGGCCGCACGGCGCGCTGGCAATGGGGGCAACGGGAACCAGGCCGCGCCAGGTTGAAAGGCGCCCCTTCCGGCTCGGCCGGCAGCTCCAGCACCTCACGCGCCTCCGCCTGCCAATCGCGTCTCAGCATCACCGGCAGGCGATAGACCACCACATTGAGAAAGCTGCCCACCAGCAGCCCCAGGACCAGCGCGCACAGCGCCGCGGCCAGCGGCGCGCCAGCCAGGAACTCCAGAAGTACCATTAGACGACGTTGCCGAGCTGGAAGATGGGCAGGTACATGGCAATGATCAGACCACCCACCAGGACCCCCAGAACCGCCATGATCATCGGCTCCATCAGGGTGGTGAGGTTGTCGACCATGTTGTCGACCTCGTCTTCATAGAAGGTCGCCACCTTGGACAGCATCTCGTCCAGGGAACCGGACTCCTCGCCGATGGCCGTCATCTGGATGGCCATGGACGAGAACACCCCGGTGGTACGCATGGAGAAGTTGAGCTGCATACCGGTGGAAACATCGCCCTTGATCTTCTCCACGGCATTGCGGAACACCACGTTGCCGGTTGCTCCCGCCACCGAATCAAGAGCATCCACCAGGGGCACACCGGCCGCGAAGGTGGTAGCCAGCGTGCGAGCATAACGGGCAATGGCCGACTTATAGAGAATGGAGCCAATCAACGGGATCTTCAGCAATCCACGATCCGTGGCGTCGCGAAACTTTTCCGATTTCTTATAGAAGTGCCGCAGGACGAAAGCCAGTACGAAGAGCCCGCCCAGTACCAGCAACCACCATTCCTGCAGTACCTCGGAAATGGCGATGACCATAAGGGTGAACGCCGGCAACTGAGCACCGAAACCCTCGAACACCGACTGGAACTGAGGCACTACCTTGATCAACAGGATAGCCGAGACGATCACCGCGACTACCACTACTGCCGCCGGATAGGTCATGGCCTTCTTGATCTTCTTTTTCAGCGCCTCGGTCTTTTCCTTGTAGGTGGCCACTCGATCCAGCAAGGTCTCCAGGGCACCGGATTGCTCGCCAGCGTCCACCAGGTTGCAATAGAGATCGTCGAAGTATTGGGGTTGCTTGCGCAGGGAGTTGGCCAGGCTGTTACCCGCGGCGACATCCTGTTTGATGTCGTCCACCATCTTGCGCATGTTGGGATTGTCGAAGCCTTCGCCAATGATGTCGAAGGCCTGCAGCAGGGGCACACCCGCGCTCATCATGGTCGCCAGCTGCCGGGTGAACAGGGCGATATCCATGGGCTTGATCTTCTTGCCCTTGCCGAACAGCGACACCGACTTCTTGCGCACCCGGGTCGGATTGATCCCCTGCTTGCGCAGTTGCGCCTTGATCAACGCAGGGTTCAGGCCCGTCATCTCGCCCTTCACCTTGGTCCCTTTGCGATCGGTCCCCTCCCAGGTGAAGCTGCCCATCTTGATAGCTTTATCGGCCATGGCCTCGACTCGTCAAAGGCTCGGCCCGCCGTGGCAGGCCCGTCAAAAGAATGCTCTGTGCAGAGCAGGTTGCGGCTTTGGAGGCAAGCATCGCGCCAAATGCCAACGTACTACGCACCCCGTGATGCCAAAGGCCTAGGCACGGGTATTAACCGGTGCTCCGATTTAGTCCCCTCTCCCTACGGGAGAGGGCTAGGGTGAGGGAAGCCGTTAATCCTTAGTAACCCGATTGATCTCTTCCAAACTGGTAATCCCCTGCATCGCCTTCACCAACCCCGACCGCCGAAGATCATTGAAGCCCTCTTTGCGCATCCGCGCTGCGATTTCGATGGAGTTGCCCTCCTCCATGATCATCTGCTGCAGCGCCGGGGTGATCTTCACCACTTCATAGATACCCACGCGCCCGCGATAGCCGGCGTTGCAGTCTTCACAGCCGACAGGCTGGTACAGGGTGAAGCTGCCGATCTCTTCTTCCTTGAAGCCTTCCGCCAACAAGGCCTCACGGGGCACCTCATAGACTTTCTTGCACTTGTTGCACAGTTTGCGCGCCAGGCGCTGGGCGATGATGAGGTTGACCGAGGTCGCCAGGTTGAAGGCGGGCACCCCCATGTTACGTAGACGCGTCAGGGTTTCCGCCGCGCTGTTGGTGTGCAGGGTCGACATCACCATGTGGCCGGTCTGGGCTGCCTTGATGGCGATTTCCGCCGTTTCCAGGTCCCGGATCTCACCGACCATGATCACGTCGGGATCCTGACGCAGGAAGGCTCGTAGCGCCTGGGAGAAGTCGAGTCCCTGACGCGGGTTGACATTGACCTGATTGATGCCTTCCAGATTGATCTCCACCGGGTCTTCCGCAGTGGAAATATTGATGTCTTCGGTATTGAGGATATTAAGGCCGGTATAAAGGGAGACCGTCTTGCCCGAGCCGGTCGGCCCGGTCACCAGGATCATCCCCTGCGGCTGCTTGAGCGCCTGCAGGTAGAGCTCCTTCTGCACATCCTCGTAGCCCAGGGCATCGATCCCCATCTGGGCGCTTGAGGAGTCCAGAATCCGCATCACAATCTTCTCACCCCAAAGGGTGGGCAAGGTATTGACCCGGAAGTCGATGGACTTGGTCTTGGAGACCTTCAGCTTGACCCGGCCATCCTGGGGTTTGCGGCGCTCGGAGATATCCATATTGGACATCACCTTGAGCCGCGCCGATATCCGCGACACCAACTGCACGGGCGGCCGCGCCGCCTCGTGCAGGACGCCATCGGTACGAAAGCGTACCCGGTACATCTTTTCATAGGGCTCGAAATGCAGGTCGGACGAGCCCTTCTTGATGGCATCGAGTAGCATCTTGTTGACGAACTTCACCACCGGAGCATCGTCGGCATCGGTCCCGGCTACGGCTTCCTGAGGGCGCTCGCCACTTTCCAGATCCACATCGAGATCGATGTCGCCGAGGTCGAGCCCGCCCGTACCGCCATCAAGGTACTTTTCTATGGCTTGGTGCAGCTTGTCATCTTCGACCAGCACTACCTCGACCGCCAGTTTGCTGCCGAAGGATACGTCGTTGATAGCCTGCTGATTGGTCGGGTCGGAAAGCGCAATGAAGAGCTTGTTACCCCTTTTGCTCAAGGGCAGGAAGTGATGCTGTTGCATCAGCTTTTCATTGACGATGTCCTTGGGCAGTTGCTCCTTGTCGATGGCCGCCAGATCGAGAAAGGGCACGCCGAACTCCTGGGCCGCCAACTCCGCCAGCGGCCGGCTCTGCACCAGCCGCTGCTGAACGAGATAGGTCACCAGCGGCACCTTGGCCTGCTTGGCCTTGACCACCGCCTGCTGGGCCGCCGCCTCTGCCAGCAGTTGGGCATCAACCAACTGCCGTGCCAGCCCTGACAGCATAACCATCTCGTTCATTGTCTTTCCTACTCTTGGCTACAGCAGGCGTTATAGCACCCACCGAGGCGCCCGCAAAATGGCGCCAGACAGCTGACATTTTTTGTCATCACCTGCCCCTTTGTTGACACCTATCGCGAAGAAAACGTGCTGCAGTCGCCACTTTTCCTTGGCACGACCTATGCTTAAGTCCTGACAGGCACGTTGGCCTGACCCAACCTCGGAGATTTGGAATGAAAGCTCAGAAAGGCTTTACCTTGATTGAACTGATGATCGTGGTCGCGATCATTGGTATTTTGGCTGCGGTAGCATTACCTGCATATCAAAACTATACTGCAAAGGCAAAAGTTTCCGAAGTTATATT
Organism: Pseudomonas benzopyrenica; assembly: GCF_036884265.1. Lineage (NCBI taxonomy): Bacteria > Pseudomonadati > Pseudomonadota > Gammaproteobacteria > Pseudomonadales > Pseudomonadaceae > Pseudomonas > Pseudomonas benzopyrenica. The sequence continues at coordinate 4,081,951 of NZ_CP145723.1, forward strand.
AGCAGCCTCCGCCTGCAGAACTACAATCACTGAAGTCACGCAAACAGCCACTACACTACCGGCAACAAAAGACACTTGGGGATGCGGCGAATCAAGCACGGAAACTTCTAAGTACGTCAAGTCCATTTCCACTGCTGCCACCACTGGAGTTATTACAGTTACAGCGCAAAATATAAATAGCGATGTAAACGGTCAAACACTTACTTTGACTCCGTACAAAGGGGCTAGCGGTACTGATGCAATTTCAGCCGGCGATTCCATTGGCCACTGGGTGTGCGGCGGAACCATTCCTCAAAAGTATCTACCTGGTTCCTGCGTAACAACCGTAGCCAAGTAACTAGTCAAAGGGCATTTGACTCATGCAAATGCCCTTTGACCAGCCTAACAACGCAAAATTAAAAGCCACCACTAAAACAAAATTAATCCGTTTACAGCTAAACAATAAACAATAAACATGCACTTACAATGCGATGCTTGTAATGCAGAATCACACCCAAGACTTTATATAGCAAACACAAATTATTAGCTTTAGCACAAGAATTATTACAGCATCCCTTCCCCACAAACGCCCCTACCACCGTCCCCGTACTAAAACTCGCATCCTCTTCTGCCAGCGCCACCTATAGTCCCGCTAACTCCGCAGGCTGTAGTGCACGCCCCAACGGCGTATGCTGGCCAAATTCCTTCATCTGTCCTTCCAGTTGCCCACCCGCCACATGCAGCAGTGTCCATATCGGACCCGGTGCTACGGCGTTGACGCGGAGGCCCTTCTTGGTCTGTTGCTTGGCCATGCCCTTGGTAAGATTGAGGATGGCGACCTTGGCCGAGGCGTAGTCGATCAGCTCTTCTCCGGGATCATAGGAATTCGCCGAAACGGTATTGATAATGCTGGCGCCTGGAGGCCGGTGCGGGATGAAGACCTTGCTGAAGCGGAAGACACGCTGTCTACCGCTTGCGCAGCGATAAACATAATCTTTCCCATACCCCTTTACTTTTTTCAACATTCAACTCTTCACGTAAAACTCTTGCCTCATTTATTTTTTCCTGAATGGTCTTTTCAGCATTTTCGAGCTTTCTCACCACACCTTGGCACTCACTGATTTTGCTATTCAGGGCCAATTGTTTGTTAGTCACCTCGTCACGCAAAGATGCAACTGTTGCCGACATGGACATTTTTAGGTTCGCCATCTCTGCGTCTTTAGCCCTTTGCATTTCATGTAGTCGGAATTTCTCTGCAACCATTGCGTCATGATGATAGGCAAGGCTGACCGGATCAGATATTATTTTCGCATAAACCTTCTCACTGACTATCTCTTTGACACGGGCAAAAGAGCACTCCAGACTCGCCTCAAGATCATCCGGCTTTATATACTTTTCAACTTGCAACCCTGAAGTCACTCTAACCTCAATAATAGGCACACCGTGATTCTCGAAATCCTTTATCTTCCGAGGCTCACACTGATGCGTCACCCAAACCTCGATCACAACCTTTCCTCCCCACTTCTTAAAGTAAAGGTTATCATCAGTAAATTCACCATAGAGATCAGGTATGTAATAGCGGCCATTACCGAAACGCAGCTCGACCTCCTCAGCCTCAAGTCGCGTAAAGGTGAAAGAAATCTTTTGATCACCAATAATAAAGTTAATGGTTTTAAGTTGAGACAATGCGGCAATTACAAAGGCATGAGAAAGGGACTGCCCGTCTTGACTATTGGCACACTCGCCTCTGGGCCCAATCTCCTTGTAACGAAACCAGCCTCCCTTGACCGGAATCAACTGCCGCCTCTTTAGCGCTTTAGAGTGCGTACTGAAAAAGACTAGGGAATCGTATAAATCCGGATCTTCACGCTTTATCTTTAAAACTTGCCAAATGAAAAACAATTTGAACCGACCATCATCATGGTTTAAAAACTGGCCATTTTTCTTCGCACATGCCCAAATTTTCATTACCCACACCCACCCAAAGGAGAATTATACAAAAAAATCGTTTAATCTCAGAAACCCTATACAGCTCAGTATATTTAAACTCTCCTTAAAATCCACCCTGAGCCCTGGAATACCTATGAGCACGCCAACCGTCATCCCCGCACAATGGTTTACAAAGAAATCCTGCGAAATTTAGGCATCTATTCCATTGACAAATTCGCCAGAGTTATTACCTGCTGGAGGCATGCTGCTCAGTGCCACAGGGACCTTCCCTGCAATGAAGTGAGCTTTCTCAGAGGCAAAACGAATGGCGCTCAACTCAGCACATAGGAGATCAATCAAGCTATTGCTGAAAGCGGCACCCATGCCGGGCTTGAGGGTTTTGCAGCTGCCAATGTCATCTTGTGAGCTTTGGTTGAGGGCAACAAAATCCAATATGTTTTACTATTGAGCAAACTGATCAATTGATAGGGCCTTCAACATGCAAACGCTTTACGAGTGGGTACAGACATTGAAAACTTGTTACGATACCACCCGTTGCGATATAGCGATACAATAGAACCCTCGTCGATATTACCGATATAATCGCAAACAGACCGCCATGAAGCCCTATCTGCAGCCGGTGGAGGGAGCTGGAGATTTTGTCGATGGCGCACTAGTCCACACTAGCAATTGAACAAGTGCCAAATGCTTCGACAAGAAGGCGGCTGTATTATTCTGTCAAAACGGTCAGGCCGAATGGCTGGTTTAGTTTAGCCCTGAATAGACTTCCTCCAAGCCTCACTGACTGTAATAATAATCTTCCTCGACCAATGGTGACGATATCGACGAGCGCTACCACCCAAAGCGCGAGTAAGTTTTTTTGGCCGGAATGCCGCAACGCAATCTAGTCCCTCGCCTACCGTATGTCTTCAAACATGCCCTGCAACGCCACCAATTCTTCCTCATGCCTGCCGTCCTGACGAGCCTCCAGGTACGGCCTTAGCGTAGCGATGCTGGTGATTGAGCGTGTGATCCGCTCTTCTTCACTTGCCTGGTGTTGCAATTCCTCTCGATCGCACTTGAGTGTCTGCTGGCGCCGCTTGGGATTGCTGCTGTGATAGTGCTGGTAGAAATGGCTACGCAGCGGAGTGCGATGCAGGATCTCTTGCTGCTCTTCGCGCAAGCGCGCGGTTTGCGCCTTGAGTAATTCGAGCACGGCCTCCTGGTCACCCAGCGCGCTTAGAGGTGATTCGCCGATATGGTGCTCGTAGAGCTCCAGCAGCTTGAAGACGTCCTGCTGGTCGCGCGCCTCGGTCAGCTCCTGCATTTGCTGGCCACGCTGGGCCTTGAGTCCCGGATCAAGTTCGCGGTCGGGGTGCAGACGGCGGGCTAGTTGGCGAAAGAGATCGTTGATCGAGAAGCCGCGCAAGACCTTGTCCAAGGCGGACTGGCGATCACGTTGCGCCTGCTCGGCCGGATTGTCCTGGAAGCAGCTGTCGTCGAACGACGATTCCTTGGCGTCCTCGTCGTCAAAATGGAGGTCGTCCAGCTCACTGCTGAATCCTTCGTCGTCTTCGTCCCTCATGCGGGCTTCGGGATCCAATGCGGCCACAGCACCTTCCAGCTTGACCGTCATCTCTTGCACTAACGGCTCGAAGACCACGGGCTCAAGGCAGGGCGAACCCCCTAGCAGCTCGACGTTTTCCTGGATCCAGTCGATCAGCTCGACGCACTGCCACTGGGCAAGCGTCTTGCGGGTGGCGAAGGTGCTCAGATGGCGCGTCTGCTCAAGCAACGCAGCATTCATTCGCTCCTCTGCCGGGCGCAACGCTTCAATGCATTCCTGCTCGATCAGCGAAAGTGCATGGGCTTGCTTGGCAGACTTAGCTTTCCGCAGTTTCAAGAGTCCCTCCGGCAAGGTCGGTTGATTGATCTTTTAAGATTAGCGAGGTGCGACGGCAAGACAACCCCCACGAAACATCCGTGTTATCTAAGATTGCGCAGGAGCGACGGGCTGGTGTGACTCGCCACGGTCATCACCTGCGCCGCCATCCCTTTGATGCTGAACTTGGCGGCTGCTGGCCTGCCGTCTCGAAAACCCTCCGCAATTGGTTCTGCGCCGGCCAAGCGAAGGCTCTGGAGAGCAGTGCTATCTTAGGCGGCTCCGGCGCACGGACCGTCGCCCCAAACTTAGGTGCACGCCTAGTCGCTGGCGGGAGCCCTTCCGCCCCCTAGGTTCTGTACGAAAAGTCGCCGAGCGAAGGTCAGAAGGCAAAAATCGGCGAGGAAGCTGAGTTTACGAGTGGTAAATGAGCATTCCGACCGCGCTGGCGATCGAGCTGATTTTTAACGCAGCATCACCGAGCGCAGGCACTTTTCGTACAGAGCCTTGTGATGACCGGCCCTATGGCATCCCCTTCCCCCCAAACGCCCCCACCACCGTTCCGGTACTAAAACTCGCATCTTCCTCCGCCAGCGCTACATAAAGCCCCGCCAACTCCGCCGGCTGCCCTGCCCGACCGAGCGGCGTGTCTTGCCCGAACTCCTTCATCTGTCCTTCTAACTGACCACCCGCCACCTGCAGCGGCGTCCAAACCGGACCCGGTGCCACGGCGTTGACGCGGATGCCCTTCTTGGCCAGTTGTTTGGCCATGCCCTTGGTGAGATTGAGGATGGCGGCTTTAGTCGAGGCGTAATCGATCAGCTCTTCACCAGGATCATAGGAATTCACCGAGACGGTATTGATGATGCTGGCGCCCGGCGGCAGGTGCGGGATGGCGGCCTTGCTGAAGCGGAAGACGTGATAGACGTTGGTCTTGAAGGTCCGGTCGAATTGCTCGTCGGTGATCTCGAGGATGTCGGCCTTGCTCTGCTGGTAAGCCGCGTTGTTCACCAGGATATCCAGGCCACCGAGTTGCTGGATGGCCTTGCTGACGACCTCTTCGCAAGCCTCCTGGGTACGGATATCGGCCGGCAGGGTGATGGCCTTGCGCCCGGCCTCCTGGATCAGCTTGACCACTTCCTGGGCGTCGGATTCTTCGGACGGGTGATAGTTGATGGCTACATCCGCCCCCTCGCGGGCGAAGGCGATGGCCACGGCGCGACCGATACCGCTGTCGCCGCCGGTGATGAGCGCCTTGCGCCCGGCCAGGCGACCCGAGCCGTGATAGCTGGTCTCACCATGGTCGGGGCGCGGCTCCATCTTGCTGGTCAGCGCCGGCCACTCCTGGCGCTGCTCCTTGAAGGGCTCGCGGGTGTACTTGGTGCGCGGGTCCTGTAGCGGCTTGGCGGGACGGGCCGCGCTGCTGCCTTCCTGGGCAACGGCAGCGCCTGAAGCTGCAGCGGCTAGCCCCACGGCGGAGCCGACGAGGACATTACGACGGGTGAGGGAGTAATCGGTCATCGTGGCTCTCCGCATGGGCAGCTATCAGCTTGCAGTATGGGTGGGGCGAAGCTGCGGCAAGGCTGGATCCGCGAAGGATTAGGTATGACGACTTCGATAAAGGTTTCCTGAATGAGCCATACCCTGACCACTGACCTTCCTCTCGACCAATATCGTCAGGCCGGGAGGCGTTGGCGAACCCCAAATTCGCAGCAGGCAGCAGTGCGACACATCGCCACAGGCCGTCGCACGGGGGCAGCGACCAGGCTTGCATAACAGATAACCGAAGTCTTATCATTGAAAGCTTCGTGCCGGTGTAGCTCAGTTGGTAGAGCAGCGCATTCGTAATGCGAAGGTCGTAGGTTCGACTCCTATCTCCGGCACCATCCTTCCGCGTCGTCTTCTCCTCATCTTTCCAAAGCCTTCAAGGCTTTAGCCGCCTTGGGCCGCGCCTTCCTGGGTCGCTTGCCAGTTGCTCCCCCTGCCTTCGAGCAGCCCGTTACCTGCTCCGAGAACTGGCGACTCCGCAACCCTCGACTACTCTTACCCAGCGCATGACAGTGCCTTACCCCGCCTGTTTTCGGCTTTCTCGACGACCGACAACACCTGAACAGCGGCTGACCAAAGGGTCGAATATCCAGCCCCTCTGTGGCACCATACCGCGCTGCGAAATCCCGCAATTTCTGCAATCCATCAGCCTGCCGCACGGATGCCTGTCCGTTGCGGAGCATGAGGCTGGCGACAGGCACGTTGAGAGAATAACCACGATGAGCCGCTCTACTGAGGTCGTGAGATGAAACTAACGAAGTATCTAAAACCAACCGGTTGGCTTCTGGCCAGTGCCGCCGCGCTGCTGCTCAGCGGGTGCGACGCCGTGCTGCTGGATCCGAAAGGCTCCATCGGCGTGCAAGAACGCAACCTCATCTACACAGCGTTCGGCCTCATGCTGATCGTGGTGATCCCGGTCATCGTGATGACCTTCCTGTTCGCCTGGAAGTACCGCGCGACCAACAAGGACGCCAAGTACACCCCGAACTGGGCTCACTCCTACAAGATCGAAGCCGTGGTCTGGCTGGTCCCCCTGGCCATCGTGGTGTTCCTGAGCATCCTGAACTGGAAGACCTCCCATGAGCTGGATCCCTTCAAGCCGCTGGATCATCCCGAGCAGCCGCTGGTGATCGAAGCGGTCTCGATGGACTGGAAATGGCTGTTCATCTATCCCGAGCAGGGCATCGCCTCGGTGAACGAGATCGCCATCCCGGTCAATCGTCCGGTGCAGTTCAAGATCACCTCCGAGTCGGTCATGAACACCCTGTCCATCCCGGCCCTGGGCGGCATGATCTACGCCATGTCCGGCATGCAGAGCCAGTTGCACCTGATCGCCGATCATCCCGGCGAATTCGAAGGTCGCTCGGCCAACTACAGCGGCGCCGGCTTCTCCGACATGATCTTCGCCGTACACGCGGTACCCACCGCCGGTGATTTCGACGCCTGGGTCAACAAGGTCAAGCAGTCGGGTGGCAAGACCCTGGACCAGGCGAGCTACACCGAGCTGGCCAAGCCCAGCGAGAAGCAGCCGGTCGCCTACTACTCGACGGTCGAGCCGGATCTGTTCAGAACGGTCATCAAGAAGTTCATGAAGTCCGACTTCAGCAAGCAGACCGATCACGTGATGGACATGAGCCAGCACGGCGGTCAACACGGTACCGAGGAATAAGTCATGTTCGGTAAATTAACTCTCGCGGATATTCCGTATCACGAGCCGATCATTCTCGTGACGTTCGTCGTGGTCGCCCTGGGTGGCCTGGCGCTCATCGGGGCACTCAGCTACTTCGGCAAGTGGGGCTACCTCTGGAAAGAGTGGCTGACCACCGTCGACCACAAGAAGATCGGCGTGATGTACTTCATCGTCGCCCTGATCATGCTGCTCCGTGGCTTCTCCGATGCCATCCTGATGCGTAGCCAGCAGGCCATCGCCTCCGGCGGCGCCGAGGGCTACCTGCCACCCCATCACTACGACCAGATCTTCACCGCCCACGGCGTGATCATGATCTTCTTCGTGGCGATGCCCTTCGTGGCCGGCCTGATGAACGTGGTGACACCGCTGCAGATCGGTGCCCGCGACGTGGCCTTCCCCTTCCTGAACTCGCTGAGCTTCTGGCTGTTCGTGGCCGGCGCCGTGCTGATCATGATGTCGCTGTTCGTGGGCGAGTTCGCCGCGACCGGCTGGGTGGCCTATCCGCCGCTGTCAGGCATCCAGTACAGTCCAGGCGTAGGGATGGACTACTACATCTGGGCGCTTCAGCTCTCCGGTATCGGTACGACCCTGACCGGCGTCAACTTCTTCGTGACCGTGCTGAAGATGCGCACCAAGGGCATGACCCTGATGCGCATGCCGATCTTCACCTGGACCTCCTGGTGTACGGCCATCCTGATCATGGCGGCCTTCCCGATCCTGACCGTGACCCTGGCACTGCTGACCCTGGACCGTTACCTGGGCTTCCACTTCTTCACCGCGGAAGCTGGCGGCAACCAGATGATGTACACCAACCTGATCTGGGCCTGGGGCCACCCCGAGGTATACATCCTGATCCTGCCGGCCTTCGGCGTGTTCTCGGAAGTGACCTCCACCTTCAGCAAGAAGCGTCTGTTCGGCTACGTCTCGATGGTCTGGGCCACGGTAGCCATTACTGTGCTGTCCTTCATCGTCTGGCTGCACCACTTCTTCACCATGGGCTCGGGCGCTAACGTCAACGCCTTCTTCGGCATCGCGACCATGATCATTGCGATCCCGACGGGTGTGAAGATCTTCACCTGGCTGTTCACCATGTACCAGGGTCGCATCCAGTTCACCTCGCCGATGCTCTGGACCCTGGGCTTCATCGTGACCTTCAGCATCGGCGGCATGACCGGCGTCCTGCTGGCGGTACCGGGTGCCGACTTCGTGCTGCACAACAGCCTGTTCCTGATCGCTCACTTCCACAACGTGATCATCGGCGGCGCCGTGTTCGGCTACTTCGCCGGCATGATCTACTGGTTCCCGAAGGTCTTCGGCTTCAAGCTGAACGAGAAGCTGAACAAGCAGGCCTTCTGGTGCTGGCTGATCGGTTTCTATGTCGCCTTCATGCCGCTGTACATGCTGGGCTTCATGGGTATGACCCGTCGTCTGAACCACTACGACAACCCCGACTGGCACCCCTTCCTGGTGACCGCCGCCATCGGCGCCGGCATCATCGCCCTCGGCATCCTGAGCCAACTGTGGATGTTCTACGTCAGTATCCGCGATCGCAATCTGCCGGAGAACGTGGACGTGACGGGCGATCCGTGGGATGGCCGTACCCTGGAATGGTCGACCTCCTCGCCGCCGCCCTTCTACAACTTCGCCGAAGTGCCGGAAGTGCACGACATCGACGCCTACTGGGGCATGAAGGAAAAAGGCATCACCGAGAAGAAGGATGCGGACTACAAGCAGATCCACATGCCGCGCAATACCGCTGCTGGCATCGTGATCAGCCTGTTCGCCCTGGCGCTTGGCTTCGCTCTGATCTGGCACATCTGGTGGCTGGCCATCGCTAGCTTCGTGGGTTCGATCGTCGCCTTCGTTATCCGTAGCTACGACGAAGACACCGACTACTACGTACCGGCGGAAGAAGTGGCGCGCATTGAAAACGCACGCATTCAGTCCCTGGCGAAATTGAAGCAGGCCTAACCAATGGCGAATCAAGTTATGCATAACGAAGTCGCCCATGCCGAGGAGCATGGGCACCACGACGCGGGATCCTTGACCACTTTCGGTTTCTGGTCCTACCTGATGACCGACTGCATCCTGTTCGGAACCCTGTTCGCGACCTATGCAGTGCTGAGCAACGCCTATGCGGGCGGCCCGACCCACCACGACATCGTCAATCTGCCGTTCGTGCTGGTCGAGACCTTCCTGCTGCTGTTCTCCAGTATCACCTACGGCTTCGCCATGATTGCCCAGCACAAGGGCAGCAAGAGTGGCGTCCTGGGGTGGCTGGCGGTCACCTGGCTGTTCGGTGCCGGCTTCATCGGCATGGAACTCTATGAGTTCAACCACCTGATCCATGAGGGCTGGGGTCCGGATCGCAGTGCCTTCCTGTCGTCGTTCTTCGCGCTGGTCGGCACCCACGGTCTGCACGTGAGCTCGGGTCTGATCTGGATGATCGTGTTGATGCTGCAGATCTCTTCCAAGGGTCTGACCACCACCAACGTGACCCGCCTGTCGTGCCTGAGCCTGTTCTGGCACTTCCTGGACATCATCTGGATCTTCGTCTTCACCATCGTCTATCTGATGGGGGTTCTGTAATGGCGCACGACCATAACGCCCACGGGCACACCGCCGAGAGCCATGGCACTTTCAAGAGCTACATGGTCGGCTTCATCCTGTCGGTCATCCTGACGGTCATTCCCTTCGGCCTGGTGATGTTCCCCACCTTCTCCAAGGGCGCGACCCTGGCGATCGTGGTGATCATGGCGGTGGTACAGCTGCTGGTGCACCTGTACTTCTTCCTGCACCTGAACACGTCCGAAGAACAGCGTTGGAACGTGATCTCCTTTGGTTTCACCGTGGTCATCGTCGGTATCTTGGTCGTGGGATCCCTGTGGATCATGTACCACATGCACCACAACATGATGATCCACTGAACCGGGCCGACGTGATGATCAAGAAGTACCTTCTCGTGACCAAGCCGGGCATCATCTTCGGCAACCTGATCTCGGTTGCCGGCGGGTTCTTCCTGGCTTCCAAAGGGAGCATCGACCCGCTGTTGCTGCTGGCGACGGCTATCGGGGTGTCGTTGGTCATTGCTTCCGGCTGTGTGTTCAACAACGTGATCGATAGGGACATCGATCAGAAGATGGAAAGAACCCGCAATCGTGCCCTGGTACAGGGCACGATCTCCTCGAAGGTGGCGCTGGCCTATGCCACCCTCCTCGGCCTGGCCGGGGTGGGGCTGCTGTACGTGGCGACCAATCTGGTCGCCACCGCCTTCGCGGTGATGGGTTTCGTGGTGTACGTGGGGCTTTACAGCCTCTGGCTCAAGCGCGCCTCGGTCCACGGTACCCTGGTCGGCAGCCTGTCCGGTGCCGCTCCGCCGGTGATCGGCTACTGCGCCGCCAGCGGCCAGTTCGACAGCGGCGCCGCGGTGCTGCTGCTGATCTTCTGCCTCTGGCAGATGCCGCACTCCTACGCCATCGCCATCTTCCGTCTCAAGGACTACACCGCGGCCTCGATTCCGGTACTGCCGGTGGCCAAGGGTATCTCGGTGACCAAGCGTCACATCGTCTGGTACACCGTAGCCTTCCTGGCCGCCACCCTGCTGCTGACCGTGCTCGGCTACGCCGGCTACGTCTACCTGGCAGTGGCTGCCGTGATCGGTGCCTGGTGGCTGCGCCTGGCCTTCATGGGCTATCAGGCCGAGAACGACGTGCAGTGGGCACGCAAGCTGTTTGGGTTCTCCATCATCGCCATCACCGCCCTGAGCGTGATGATGTCGGTGGACTTCCAGATCCCGGGCGACGTGCTGCTGACCTACGCGCGTTGAGACGCACCGTTCCATGAAAAAGCCCGGCCTAGTGCCGGGCTTTTTCATGACTTCTCGATTCCTAAGGATCGGGATAGTCCTGGTTGGTGATGACACGCCAGGTCTGGCGGCGGCTAGGACTTAAATTACCGCCTTTTCCGTCTCTGGGCGGCGTATCGCTGCCATAGATCGCGGAATCGGCCAAGGTGCCCTCCATGCTGAAGGTGCCATCGCCATAGACGAAGGGCACGATCCCTCCCAGCAAACCATCCATCTGGAAGCGCCCGTAGACCGTATCCAGTCCAAGGTTGAACAGTCCCCTGTTGCTGCCGCCGGTGTAGGGATCCAGGGCATAGAGGTAGGTGGTGACACCAGCGGTACAGGCGTCGGTACTGGGTATCAAAGAGCTCATCAACAGCGCGCCGCTGAACAGCTGGGGCTTGTTGATCACCAACTCGCCGTTCAGCGGCAGATTGAGGTACCAGCCCTGTTTGCCGTTAGCAGCCGTGACAGGGTCATAGTTCACCGCCGTGGTGGAAACGGTGTTCGCGGTGCTGCTGGCACGGGAACCGGCGGAGCTGGTATAGCTGATGCGTTGATCGGTACCCAGGGTCTGCTGCTGGAGATTGGCCGTGGTCAATAGCGGCGTACTGCCCGCTGGCGAACCATCGGTCTGCCGATCCCAGATACCGTAGAGGGTCATGGCCTTGCTGGTATTGGCGATGGCATCGTTGACCTCGAGGTACTTGCCGGTTCCGAACAGCACCAGGTGCCCCGTGCCACTGGGGTGGGTAACCACCAACGGACTGGCGGTGATCGGCTGGACCAGGTTGGTGGTGCCTGGCGCCACGCTGCTGGCCCGAGCGGTGTACAGCGGTCGACCGCCAAAGGCCACACGAAAATTGTCCCTGGTCGCAGCCGCGGTCAAGGAAGTGCCTATCAGATCGAAGCGCCAGAGATTTCCGCGCAGATCACCGGCATAGGCGTAGTCGGCGATCAAGTCGCCATCGACGTCAGCCACGAAGGGTGAACCCAGCCCGTTAGGCGTGGCGAGATTGTCGCTAGCAGGCAACGCCTTCATCAGGCTACCGTCAGCGAGGTTCATCACGTACAGCACAGCATTGTCCTGAGCGCTGTTGTAGCCGTTGCTCACCACCACGCCCCAACCGCCCGTGTGCAAGCGCGTGATGACCGGCTGGCCATAGGTGAAGCCCAGGTCCTTGTAATCGGGATCGGCTGCGGATTTTTCCCACAGCAGTACCGGGACATTGGGATTGGTGATGTCCAGGGCGAAGATGCTCTGCCCTCCCCCCCTCAACGTCCCAACCAAAACCGTACGCCAGGCACCGCCAAGGTAGGCCTCACCTATCACCGGCGTGTTATCGACATAGGATTGATGTCCGCCGCCGGTATAACTGCGTTCGGTAAGCCGGGTGAGATTACCAACGACCGCGCTGGGAACGAAGGCATAGACCTCCTGCCCTTGATCGTTGAAGGCATGCAGCATGCCGTCGTTGGCGCCGACGTAGATACGGCGCTCACGAGCGAGGTTGGCGGTGCGAAAGGTGGCGTAGGAATTGTCACCGACCATGGCATTCATCAAGGCGATGGGACTGCTGGGCATGTCTACCACCGCCGGCGAGGAATTCACGATATCCCCGAGAACATGGTTACGCGGCCGGAACGAGGGCGTCGCATTCGGCGCTTCCAGACTGCGATCTCCACGCAGATAGTCCACACGGCGACTGCCGTAGGTATCGGTAGCGCCGCCCGATGTTCGATTGAGGCTGATCTGTTGATCAACGTTCAGATTGGCCCAGGCAAAATCAGTCAGCGTGCCGCCCTTGGCCATATAGATCTTTCGAGCGGCAAAAGCGGTATTGCCCGCGACAAACCGGCTATCGAGCTGCTGAGCCGCACTCCAGATGCGGGTCTTGGTCGTGGCGGTGCGTTGATACTTGATGACATCCCCGCTCCAGTCGGTACTGGAAAAGGAGGGCTCATAGGTATAGAGCGAGGTGGTATCTCCCACCTGGGTTGGGGATAGAGTCTGGCTGGCGCCGACACTGGTGGATTGATTGATCCGGGTGATCACCTTGCCGAGGGAGCTGATGAGATCGCTAGCGTTTTCGGCACTGAAGAACTCACCCCGGGAATTGATCGCCGCGTGCCAGAGATCATAGACGTTGTTCTGATTGACCGAATTGTCCGCGCCGGCCACTGGCCAGAGCGTGGTACCGGCCGCCAACCCGGAATAGCCTCCGGAAAAGGTATCCCCGCCCCAGGCCGGATTGACCAGGGCGCTGCTCAGTCCGATACCGACATAGAAGCCGGTCAGGTGCTGCCAGGTGGCGGGGTCATTGCGCGGATTCCAGTAGGGCGAAAGGGTCCGATTGCCCTGCTTCTCGTCACTGGTGGTGGTGTTGTAGGGAGGCACCTTGTTATCGAGATTGGGCTGGGCATCGGTACGCCAATAGAGAAAGGCAAGATCCGCCAGGGTATTGGCCGTGGTGTCCTGAAACGGCGCCTGTGGGGAATACTGCTGGCCATCCGGCAAGGTAGCAGCGCTACCATCCACGTCGCTCGAAGCGAAAGCCGCATTCCAGATGCCGTCGGTCACCACTAGGCTGTAGCTGGCCCGGCAGCCATAGACTGGCGCTTCGCTGCTGCCAGGCTGGAAGGCATAGGGACTTTCACTGCCTGTGGTCTTGAGCAACTCGCCGACACGGGCGACCGCCTGCAGCAAGGGCGTACTCTGGTTGTAGTAGACGTCGCCCAGCCAGGTGAAAAAGGCGGCCCGGTGCGCCCCGGTGAAGGGCCTCAGCCGGTTGTCATAGGTCGTGGAACTGGAGTTGCTAATGCCGCGGCAGTTGGCATTGGCGGTTACCAGAATGCAGCTGTCACTGGTGCCCAATGCCTGCCAACCAAGCCGGATATTCTCCGAGGCGTCCGCCAGCGCCAGATTGGTCGACGTCTGCGCAGCCAGCGCTCGGCTACGATAGAAGGAATACCAGTTGGCGAAGTTCTGCCGCTCGTCCGTGTTGTTGGGACCCGAAGAGGCGCCTACCAGCACCCGCCGGTAGCAGCCTTCGGTCTGCAGGGTGGCGGGAAGACAGGTACTAAGCGTCGTGTCGTAAAGATAGTAATAGGCCTGTACACCGGTGATGGCGGCCGAGACGTTGGTGTTGGCCGTAACGGTGTAGTTGACCGAGGAAATCACTCCGAATAGCCCATAGTCCACATTGCGCGTGCAGGTGACGTTGCTATAGGTAACAGTCGACGTATTGGCGATGCTTGCCGCGCATCCGCCCGTCAGCGACTGCCCAAACAGTAACCAACCAAGCAAGGACGAATCGCTGATGGAAACCTGTGCGCCATTGATGATTTCGGTGAAACCGGCGCCCAGGAGTATGTCCAGCAGGGTCAGCCGCCCATAACTCCGACTGGTTCCCTGGTAGGTACCCGCGCTTTGGAAATCCTGCGACGGATTCTCTGCCAGCATACTTGGACTGTTGTTCTGCAATCCCGGGTTCCCGTAGGTATTGCCGCGTGCCACATTGGGATCAGTGGTCACCAAGTTGGGGTTGTAGCTCCAGCTCACCCGGTAGTCGCTGGCCAGATTGACGCTGCCCAGACTGGATCGATAGCCATTGACGTAGGCACTGGTAAAGCTGGTGGTCAGCCGCGTGCGAGTCAGGCCCCCGGCAGTGCTGTAGCTGACCGCATAGGGTGCCGGATAGGTGATCGCCGGATTGTAGTAGAGACTGTTGAAGGCCGCCGACTTGGCACGGCGGGTTGGCCTGATGACCTCGGTATTGGACGCATCCGGCACCACCGCCATCTGCATGCTGGTGGAGTTGTCCAGGGTGACGAACAGATTGGGGCCGATGCTGTTGGTCAGGAACAGCGGCTGCTGGCTGAGATTCAGCGCCGCGGCTTGAGCGGCTGGCGCAGCGAAGGTCAGGAGCAGGGTCAGCGCCCCAAGGCCTGATACGGCTCGACTCATGGCACCTCCAGGGCGACGACGCTCTGCAGGATCACCGGGAAGCGCCGGCCTCGATCCTGGGCGACGGCGGTGATGCGGAACAGGTTGGTGGCCGGTGCAGACATATCGACCGAGCTACTCCCCATGGCGGTCACCACCCAGCGCGGCGTCTGGCTGAAAGAAGCGCTGCCATCGGAGCCGCGATAGGCGACCGTACGGGTTGTGGGCGCACTTCCAGTCGCCTGCAAGGCGGTGGCCGCCCAGGTCTGGGTCAGGATACTGGTGCTGAGATCACTGGCCTTGGTCAGGATGCAAAGATCACCGGTCTGTGCCTTGGCGAACGCGCTCCGCACGGCTGGCACGCTTTCCGTGCAGCTGGCAAAACCGGCGCTGAAGGCAGTGAAGGAAGGCTGTTGGCTGAGGGCGACCAGGCGGCGCTCCCCCTCCCGTAGCGCTGCCTCCGCCGCATTGAAGGCCTGGGTGTTTTCCAGCGCCGCGCCACCACTGCGGGCCTGCAGCAAGGTCTGACGCATGCTCGAGGCGGCCAGTAGCGAAAGCAGCAGCAACATCACCAGGGCGATCAACAAGGTCGCACCCCGCTGCCCAGGACGGCGGTAGGCTTTCATAGCGCGAGATTCCTCAGCATGACGGTGCTCTGCAGCATCTGCATTGGCCGACTCGCGTCATCGATCTGCCGACCCGTCAGCGTCTTCCAATTAGCGGCAGCGTTACTGGCGACATCGCTCGTGAGTGCCTCGGTGGTGCTGAGCAGCGCCGCATAGCGCACCGCCGCGCTGCTGCCCTTTTGCACATCGGATTTCAACGGGATAGACCAGCGAAAATCTTGCAGCCCCTGCACCAGCACCGCGCTGCCCTTGCGTGTCAGAGCCCCGGACTGCTCGCTCCAAACGGTGCAGCTCAAGGTACCGGCACCGGGTGTCGCGCCGGCGGTATAACGCAGCTTGAGCAGGATATTGCCGCCGACATTGAGATTGACCCGGGGAATGACGTTGCCCAGGCAATCCAGGTCCTTGTTGTCCAGCGCACCTTGATAGCGGATGCAGACGCCGGTAGGCGCGTCGACATTGTCCGTAGTGGCAGCGAAGGTGACGCCCGCGTCAAGGGCGGGACAGCTGACACCATCGTTGTCCGCTACGGCATTGATGGCGGGAAACGCCGACGACAGGGTGCTCTGATTGCGGATGTTGGCGCGGAACCCGGTTCTCGCCAGTTGCCGATCAAGTACCTGCAAGGTCAACTGGGCATTGTTGCGATTGCCGGTCTGGCCTTGCTGAAAGAGAAAACTGCGCTTGTTGTTGATATAGATCTGCGAGACGCCCAGCACCAGGAAGGTACCCACGGTCAGGGCGATCATCATCTCGATGAGTGAAAAACCCTTCTGTCCACGCGACATGATGAGCATGGCCTACAGCTCCGAGCGCAAGGCGTAGTAGCAGACGCCCTTGGGACAATTCAGCGAATCGTTGCTGACGTCCTGCCAGGCCACCACAACCATTACCGGTGCCACCGCCGTGGTCTCGCAGGCCTTGAGTGGCGTGGTGTTGCCGGAGGTATCGCTGGCGGGCAACGGCGGTACGCCGGATGCCGGACAGACCGCGAAACTGCTGGCGATCAAGGCATCCGTCACCGGCAGCAAGGCCTTCACCTGATTCAACCAGCACCCCAGATCCTGCCCTGCTACCGTGTCACCTCCCGCAGAGCGATCCCGGTTCAGGCAGGTCTTGCCGGCATCGAGCGCCCTGGTGCGAAAATTGGTCCCCGGTTGCTTGATATAGGCGCCGTCGATCTTGACCTTGTCACTGGCCACCACCTGATCGCGATTGCTGCGCATCAGTTCGAGCAGGTCATTGGCCAGAACCATCGCATTGCTGCGCTGCACCGAGTCCTGGGACAGCGCCACGCTGCGCGTTTGCAAGGCCACCATGCCCAGCACACCGATGCAGATGATCACCAAGCTGACCAGCACCTCGATCATGCTGAACCCACCCTGCTGTGGCTTCATTTAGCTGCACCCCACAGCGCTTGGGCGGGTAGGCACGTAGTCAGCCACGCTCAGCACGCCCCCCTGGCTGAGCGTGAATTGCTTACCCTGGGCAAGGGCATTGGTGGCGCAGACGCGAATGGTGGCCTCGCCAGTCAATTTCAAACTGCCGTTGGGCTGGAACGTCAGACTGGCGAGCGGAGTGCCGCCCACGGCTCCGGTCCCATTGACGCCATTGCCCAGCCCACCACTGTATTGCCGCAGTACCTCGGCTGTCGGCAGTACCACCGTACTGACGGTACTGATCCTCAGCGCGCCCATCCAGCCGTTGGCGTCCACAGGATCGGTCGTGACGACGACATTCACGCCGCGACTCATGGCTTCACTGCGCGCGTAATAGAGCGCGCGCTGTAATTCTCCCGCTGCCGCCTGGACGCGGTTGCTCTGAACCAGACCGGCGAAGCCCGGCGCCGCCAGTGCCGTGACGATGCCCAGCAGCGCCACGACGATCAAGACCTCGATAAGCGTGAAGCCCGAGAGGCGTTTCGACTGCATTCCCGCCGCCTGAAAACCCGTTACTTCACCTGATAGTAGTAAGGCCTCAGACGGTCGCTATGACCGGCTATCGCCTTGATAGGCGCGGGACGCAGCCTGGATGACGGCGTTTGCCGGAGATGAGCGGAATAGAGCGCGACGTGATGGAAGCGAGGCGGGCCAACCTAGGCGCGACTTTTTCACGGCCTCCCTGTGAAGCAGAAGGACGTCGAACGCGCGCCTTGTCTGGCGTACTGGCGGGATCAGCCCCTTGCCAGCACAAATTGGAGCTCGAAGGAAAAAAGTAATGCGCCAAAACGCAAAAACCCTCCTTGCGGAGGGTTCCTGGTAAAAATGGTGGGTCGTGCAGGATTCGAACCTGCGACCAATTGGTTAAAAGCCAACTGCTCTACCAACTGAGCTAACGACCCAAATATGGTCGGGGTAGGGGGATTCGAACTCCCGACATCCTGCTCCCAAAGCAGGCGCGCTACCGGGCTGCGCTATACCCCGAGAATGGAAGTGGCTCCGCGACCTGGACTCGAACCAGGGACCCAATGATTAACAGTCATTTGCTCTACCGACTGAGCTATCGCGGAATTTCGATCTTCCAACCCCTCTTACGTCAGTGCCTTTCGAGCTTTGCCGTAAGTGAGGTGCGCCATTTTACGGAAGTAGAAACAGACGTCAACACCTAGCCTGCTGTTTTTTCACAAATTTATGCGGAAAGCCGGGCAACCCTGAGGTCACCCGGTCTTTTCCTAGGCGAAGACGATCTCGTCGCCCTCTACGCTGCCGTGGATCCGCGCGTTTGGCGCGAAGGCACCCGACAGGATGCGCTGCGCCAGGGGATTCTCGATCCAGCGTTGGATAGCCCGCTTGAGCGGACGCGCACCATAGACCGGGTCGTAGCCCACGGCGACCAGCTTGTCCAAGGCCTCCGGCGTCAGCTCGAGCTGCAGATCGCGCTCGGCCAGGCGCTGCCGCAGGTGCTGCAGCTGGATCTCGGCGATCCCCGCGATCTGTTCGCGACCCAGGGGTTCGAACACCACCACCTCGTCGATACGGTTGATGAACTCGGGGCGGAAATGACCGGCCACCGCATCCATCACCGCGGCGCGTTGGGCATCGGGATCGCCCACCAGTTCCTGGATCTGTGCCGAGCCCAGATTCGAGGTCATGACGATCACCGCATTGCGGAAGTCCACGGTACGCCCCTGGCTGTCGGTCAGGCGACCGTCGTCCAGCACCTGCAGGAGAATGTTGAAGACGTCCGGATGAGCCTTCTCCACTTCGTCCAGCAGGATCACCGAATAGGGTTTGCGCCGCACGGCCTCGGTCAGATAGCCGCCCTCCTCGTAACCGACGTAGCCGGGCGGTGCGCCGATCAGGCGAGCCACGGAGTGCTTCTCCATGAATTCGGACATGTCGATGCGCACCATGGCGTCCTCGGTGTCGAAGAGGAATTCCGCCAGCGACTTGCACAGCTCGGTCTTACCGACCCCGGTCGGGCCGAGGAAGAGGAAGGACCCGCTGGGCTTGTTGGGGTCCGACAACCCGGCCCGCGAGCGGCGCACGGCATTGGCCACGGCCGTGACCGCCTCGTCCTGACCGATCACCCGGTTGTGCAGGGCCTCTTCCATGCGCAAGAGCTTGTCGCGCTCGCCTTCGAGCATCTTGCTGACCGGAATGCCGGTCCACTTGGAAACCACCTCGGCGATCTCGTCTTCGGTGACCTTGTTGCGCAGGAGCTGGTTGGCCGGCTTCTCGTGCTGGTCGACCATCTGCAGACTGCGCTCCAGATCGGGAATGGTGCCGTACTGCAGCTCGGCCATGCGATTGAGGTCACCCTTGCGGCGAGCGGCCTCCAGTTCGGTGCGGGCCTGCTCGATGCGCTGCTGCAACTGGGCGGAATCCTGGACCTCGGCCTTCTCGGCCTTCCAGATTTCCTCCAGATCGGCGTACTCCTGTTCGAGCCGGGCGATGTCCTCGTCGAGTTTTTCCAGCCGCTTGCGCGCCGCCTCGTCTTCTTCCTTCTTCAGCGCCTGGCGTTCCACCTTGAGCTGGATCAACCGGCGATCCAGGCGATCCAGGGCCTCGGGTTTGGAGTCGATCTCCATGCGGATGCGGCTGGCCGCCTCGTCGATCAGGTCGATGGCCTTGTCCGGCAGCTGGCGGTCGGTGATGTAGCGATGGGACAGCTTGGCCGCGGCGATGATGGCGCCGTCGGTGATGGCTACCTTGTGGTGCACCTCGTAGCGCTCCTTGAGGCCACGCAGAATGGCGATGGTATCCTCTTCGCTCGGCTCGTCCACCAGCACTTTCTGGAAGCGTCGCTCCAGGGCCGCGTCCTTTTCGATGAACTGGCGGTACTCGTCGAGGGTGGTGGCGCCCACGCAATGCAGCTCGCCGCGGGCCAGGGCTGGCTTGAGCATATTGCCGGCATCCATGGCGCCTTCGGCCTTGCCGGCGCCGACCATGGTGTGCAGCTCATCGATGAACAGGATGATGCGCCCTTCCTGTTTGCTCAGTTCGTTGAGCACGCCTTTAAGGCGCTCCTCGAATTCGCCGCGGAACTTGGCGCCAGCGATCAGGGCGCCCATGTCCAGGGCGAGCAGACGCTTGTCCTTGAGGCCGTCGGGCACCTCGCCGTTGATGATGCGCTGGGCCAGGCCTTCGGCGATGGCGGTCTTGCCGACGCCGGGTTCGCCGATCAGCACCGGGTTGTTCTTGGTGCGGCGCTGCAGGACCTGGATGGTGCGGCGGATCTCGTCGTCCCGGCCGATCACCGGGTCGAGCTTGCCGTCTTCGGCGCGCTTGGTGAGATCGACGGTGAACTTGTCCAGCGCCTTGCGGCTGTCTTCGGCATTGGGGTCATTGACCGCTTCGCCGCCGCGCAGATTGTTGATGGCGTTCTCCAGCGCCTTGCGCGAAACGCCCTGCCCCAGCAGCAACTTGCCGAGACGGGTGTTTTCGTCCATGGCGGCGAGCAGGACCAGTTCGCTGGAGATGAACTGGTCACCCTTCTGCTGGGCCAGGCGATCGGCCTGGTTGAGCAGGCGCGCCAGGTCCTGGGACAGGTTCACGTCGCCGGTGGGATTCTGGATCTTGGGTAGCTTGTCCAGCTCTTCGCCGAGGGTCTTGCGCAGGCTGGCGAGGTCGAAGCCGACCTGGCGCAGCAGCGGGGAAATGGAGCCACCCTGCTGGTCGAGCAAGGCGGAAAACAGGTGCAGCGGCTCGATGGCCGGATGGTCGTGGCCGACGGCCAGGGACTGGGCATCCGCCAGGGCGAGCTGCAGTTTGCTGGTGAAACGGTCTATACGCATGGGCAAGGTCCTTATCTGAAACGCGGGATGGCGCAGCAGAAGGCGCTTTCAATTACCCGCGGGAATGACCTTTAGATAGGGGCGATGCGTAACGATTCAAGCCAGGAAGGCTTGACATCCCAAAAAATGCCTAGGGCTTGATCCAGATCAGGCTGGCAAAGCGACCGGTGCGAGAGGCGCGCCGGTAGGAGAAAAAGCGCTGGTGATCGACAAAGGTATCGAAGCCACCCCCATAGACCGCCGTGATGCCCTGGGCGGCGAGACGCAGACGGGCCAGGGCGTAGAGATCGCCCAGGTACTTGTCCCCGCCCTTGGCCACGAAGCACTGCCCGGCGTCACCGTGCTGGGCGAGGAAAGCCTCACGCACCTCGACACCCACCTCGAAGCTGGCTGGGCCAATGGCCGGCCCCAGCCAGACCAGCACCTCGGCGGGCGGCACGGCCAGACTGGCGGCAGCCGCTTCCAGCACCCCACCGGCCAGACCGCGCCAGCCGGCGTGGGCCGCCGCGACGCGGGAACCGTCCCGCCGGCAGAACAGCACCGGCAGGCAGTCGGCGGTCATCATGGTCACGGCGATACCAGGCGTAGCACTCCAGGCCGCATCGGCACGCAGCACCTGGGTCGGGTCGGCTTCGACCACCGCGGTGCCATGAACCTGTTCGAGCCAGGCCGGCTGGCACCCCAGGGCCTCGCCCAGCCGTCGACGGTTCTCGGCGACCGCCGCCGGGTCATCCCCGACATGGGTGCCCAGATTGAAGCTGTCAAAGGGCGTCTGGCTGACACCGCCCATGCGGGTGGTGACGCAGGCCTGGACGCCGACCGGCGCCGGCCAGTCCGGCCGCAGCCAGTCGGCGCCTGTCACTCGAAGGATTCCCGGTCCTGGCGCAACAGATCCAGCAGCCAGACCAGGTCTTCCGGCAGCGGCGACTCCCAGCGCAGCCGTTCACCGGTCACTGGGTGATCCAGTTCGAGGAAGCGCGCGTGCAGCGCCTGGCGCGGAAATTCGCGCAGGGTCTTGATCAGGGTCGGATTGGTCGCTGGCGGAATCTTGAAGCGACCGCCATAGACCGGATCGCCGACCAGCGGGAAGCCGACGTGGGTCATGTGCACGCGGATCTGGTGGGTACGGCCGGTCTCCAGCTTGACCCGGGTATGGGTATAGGCGCGGAAGCGCTCCAGCACCCGATAGTGACTGACGGCTGGCTTGCCCCCGGCGATCACCGCCATCTGCTGACGACGCTGGGAATGGCGGCCGATGGGCGCATTAACGGTGCCGCCGGCAACGATCACCCCGGCAACGACGGCTTCGTAGATGCGGCTCACCGAGCGTGCCTGCAACTGGGCGACCAGATGGGTATGGGCCTCCAGCGTCTTGGCCACCACCATGAGCCCGGTGGTGTCCTTGTCCAGGCGATGGACGATGCCGGCGCGCGGCACGCTTTCCAGTCCCGGTACATGGTGCAGCAAGGCATTGAGCAGGGTGCCGTCGGCATGGCCGGCGGCCGGATGCACCACCAGCCCGGCCGGCTTGTCGAGCACCAGCAGGTGATCGTCTTCGTAGACGATGTCCAGCTCGATGTCCTGGGCCACCCACTCGCCCTGGGCCTCGCGCTCGGCGCGCAGCGCCAGCTGGGCGCCGCCATGGACGGAGTCACGCGGACGCAGCACGGCGCCGTCGACGGTCAGGCTACCGTCCTTGATCCAGGCGGCGAGACGCGAGCGGGAATGTTCGGCGAACAGCTGGGCAGCGACCTGATCGAGGCGCTGGCCACCGAGTTCGTAGGGGACTTCGGCATTGAGAACGATGGATTCGGACATGGATCTGCGCGGGCAATGGCGGGGCTTTTGGAATCGGCCCGACCCTGTGGTTAAATACGGCGACTTTTTTGCCCCGGCATTCCGGGTCGATCATCATAACAGGACGGTTCCGGCCCCGTCACAGGCTAGGTGAACGCTCTCCGCGCTCATCCCTGCACCGCCGACCGTTTCGGGGAATCCAAGCCGCCATGCAATTGAAGCACCTGCTGCTGGTCACCAGCCTAGTCCTCACCGCCGCCTGCTCCTCGAAAGCGCCCGAGGTTCCGGAAAATCTGCCGGAAGGCGAGCTCTATACCCAGGCTCAGCGCGATATCTCCAACAGCAGCTACACGGACGCCATCAGCAAGCTGAAGGCCCTGGAGTCGCGGTATCCTTTCGGCCGCTATGCCGAACAGGCCCAGCTGGAGCTGATCTACGCCAACTACAAGAATGGCGAGCCCGAGGCGGCGCGCACGGCGGCGGATCGCTTCATCCGCCTGCATCCACAGCACCCCAATGTCGACTACGCCTACTACATGAAGGGCGTGTCCTCCTTCGAACAGGACCGCGGCCTGCTGGCGCGCTTCCTGCCGCTGGACATGACCAAGCGTGACCCGGGCGCGGCGCGCGATTCCTTCAACGACTTCGCCCAGTTCACCAGCCGCTTCCCCAACAGCCGCTACGCCCCGGACGCCAAGGCGCGCATGGTCTACCTGCGCAACCTGCTGGCGGCCTACGACGTCCACGTCGGCCACTACTACCTGACCCGCAAGGCCTATGTGGCCGCCGCCAACCGCGGTCGCTACGTGGTCGAGAACTTCCAGGGCACCCCGTCCGTAGGTGACGGCCTGGCGATCATGACCGAGGCCTACAAGCACCTGGGTCTGAACGACCTGGCGGCCACCAGCCTGGAAACCCTCAAGCTCAACTACCCAGACAACGTCAGCCTCAAGGATGGCGAGTTCCAGCTGCGCGAGCCGGACGACAAGGATCAGCAGCGTTCCTGGCTGACCCGCGCGACCCTGGGCCTGATCGATCGCCCGAGCGATCCGCTGCCGCCCGGCGAGACCCGCGCCAGCCAGGACATCCAGCGCAAGTACCAGGAAGAGCGTGACAACCTGGCGCCCGAGTTGCGCATCGTCGACCCGGCTGAAGCCGAGAAGGCCGGCGGCGCGACCCCGGCTCCGGCCAAGCGCTCCTGGCTCAGCCGCTTGACCTTTGGTCTGTTCGACTGATCCGGTAGCAGATGTGCAAAGGGGAAGCCACTGGCTTCCCCTTTTTTATTGCGTCAGAACCGGCGGATTAGTCGCCGATCCGCCAGCCCGAGGTGATCGGGTAGCGCCGGTCGCGACCGAACCCGCGCTGGGTCACTCGTGCACCGACCGCCGCCTGGCGTCGCTTGTACTCGTTGAGATCCACCAGACGCAATACCTTGCGCACCGTTTCCTCGTCGAAGCCGGCGGCGACGATGTCCGCGGCCGAGAGATCCTGCTCGACGTACAGCCGCAGGATCTCGTCGAGCACCGGATAGGGCGGCAGCGAGTCCTCGTCCTTCTGGTCCGGCGACAGCTCCGCCGACGGCGGCCGGTCGATCACCCGCTGGGGAATCACCTCACCGTGGCGATTGCGGTACGCGCAGAGGCGGAACACCAGGGTCTTGGGCACGTCCTTGAGTACATCGAAGCCACCGGCCATGTCGCCATAGAGGGTGGCGTAACCCACCGCCATCTCGCTCTTGTTGCCGGTGGTCAGCACCAGATAGCCCTTCTTGTTGGAAATGGCCATCAGCAGGGTGCCACGGCAGCGCGCCTGTAGATTCTCCTCGGTGGTGTCGCGCCCAAGTCCGGCGAATTCGCCGGCCAGGGTTTGCTGGAAGGCCTCGACCATGGCCGCGATGGGCAAGACGCTGTAGCGCACCCCCAGCTTCCGCGCCTCGGCTTCGGCATCGTCCAGGCTGATCTGCGCGGTGTAGTGGTAGGGCATCATCACCGCCTCCACCTGTTCCGCGCCCAGGGCATCCGCCGCGACTGCCAGGACCAGCGCCGAATCGATACCACCGGACAGGCCCAGGACCACGCCCTTGAAGCCGTTCTTGCGCACGTAGTCGCGTACCCCGAGCACCAGGGCGTCATAGACGCTGGCTTCCAACGAAGCCACGGGGGTGAGTTCGGCCGGCTGCGGGGTCAGGTCCTGGTCGAAGCTGACCGGATAGAGCCCCTCGACGAAGGCCGGCGCGCGCTGGCTGACCTGCCCCTGGGCATCCACCACGAAGGAGTGGCCATCGAACACCAGTTCGTCCTGGCCACCCACCTGGTTGACGTAGACCACCGGCATGCCGCCCTCCCGGGCACGTTCGCCTACCACGGCCTCACGTTCCGGCTGCTTGCCGCCATGGAAGGGGGAAGCGTTCAGATTGAGCATCAGCCGCGCCCCGGCGGCACGGGCCTTGGCCATGGGCTCGGCGAACCAGATGTCTTCGCAGATGGTGACGCCGATGGGCACGCCCTGATAGTCGAACACGGCGGCACTGTCGCCCGGCTCGAAGTAGCGTTTTTCGTCGAACACCTGATAGTTGGGCAGTTGCTGCTTGCGATAGCAGGCCAGCTCGGCGCCATCGCGATAGACCGCACAGGCGTTGTAACGCCGCCCCTCTTCCAGCCAGGGAAAGCCCACCAGCACATGGATGCCGGCGATCTCCTGGCGGATCCGCTGCAAACCCTGCTCGATGCGGCGCTGCATGCTCGAACGCAGCAGCAGGTCCTCCGGCGGATAACCGCACAGCGACAACTCCGGGAAGACGATGAGATCCCCCTGCAACCGGTCCCGGGCCTCATGGGCCGCGGCGATGATCCGGTCCACATTGCCGTGGATGTCGCCGACCTTGAGGTTCACTTGCGCCATCACGACCTTCAGCAGCTGACTCATGCACTCTTCCTTGCCCGATTCATCGCTGCATTTTCCTGCATGCAGCGAAGCGGGACAATCGATGCCCTGCGGGGGGCTCACCCACTGCGGCGGCCCTGCTAAACTCCACCCTCCTTCACGCTGCGAGATCGCCATGGGTCTGCTTCGCCTGCTGTTGTGGCTCGTCCTCCTGGGCGCGCTGTTCTGGATGATCAGACGCTGGTGGCGCGGCAAGACGCAGAAGCCCGCTGCCAAGGCGCCTCCGCTGCCGCCCAATGCCATGGTGCGCTGCGCCCACTGCGGCGTGCATGTGCCCCAGGAAAGAGCCCTGGCCGACGGCGAAGGCCAGCGCTGGTATTGCAGTGCCGAACATCGCCGGTTGCAGCATGAGCACCGCGACTGATCCAGGCATCCTGAGAGCCGACGCGGTCCTGCGGCTCTATCATCTCTATCGCATCGTCATCGGTCTGGCGCTGGTGGTGCTGATTTCCAGCGATCTGGATCAGCACTGGCTGCGCACCGTCGACGGCCTGCTGTTCCGTCAGGCCAGCTGGGCCTATCTGGCCACCAACGTAGTGCTCGCGGTCGGCCATCGGCTGCTGCGCGGTCGCGCCTTCGCCCTGGCACTGATCGATATCCTCGCCCTGGGCGGCCTGTTCTTCCTGGCCGGCGGCATCGCCAGCGGCATGGGCAGTCTGCTGGTGGTGACCGTCGGGGTCTCCAACGTCCTGATCCGCGGACGCCGCGGCCTGCTGATCGCTGCCCTGGCCGCCATCGCCCTGCTGCTGGCGACCGGCTACCTGGACTTGCGCCGTGGCGACAGCGGCAGCGGCTATGTGCAGGCGGCAGGTCTGGGCACCCTTTGTTTCGCCACGGCACTGCTGGTACAGGGCCTGGTCCGGCGGCTGCTGGACAGCCAGGCCCTGGCCGAAACCCGCGCCACTGCGGTGGCCGAATTGGAAGCCCTCAATGCCCTGATCCTCGAACGCATGCGTACCGGCATCCTGGTGTTCGATGCCGAGTACCAGGTGCTGCTGGCCAATCCAGCAGCCCGGCGCCTGCTCGGGGTGGACGACGAGGCCACCATCACGCCCCTGACCCTGGGCCTCGCCCAGCGGCTGGAGGAATGGGAGCGCAATCCCAGCATCCGTCCCACGCCCTGGCGCGCCCATGCCAACGGCCCGCTGCTGCAACCCAGCTTCGCCCGGCTGCAGCAAGGTGAAGGCGAACGGGTACTCACCTTTCTCGAAGACGTCTCGCGCATCGCCCAGCAGGCCCAGCAACTCAAGCTCGCCTCCCTTGGTCGTCTCACCGCCGGCATCGCCCACGAGATCCGCAACCCGCTGGGGGCCATCAGTCACGCCGCGCAACTGCTGCAGGAATCCGAAGAACTGACTACACCGGATCGGCGCCTGGCGCAGATCATCCAGGACCAGTCACGGCGAATGAATCGGGTGGTGGAAAACGTCCTGCAGCTGTCGCGCCGACGCCAGGCCGCGCCGCAGCTGATCGATCTGCGCTATTGGGCGCACCGCTTCGCCGGGGAGTTGCGCCCTACCCTGCCCGCCGGCCAGACGCTGCACGTCAAGACCGAAGCCGGTACCCTGCAGACCCACATGGACCCCCACCAGCTGGGCCAGATCCTGACCAACCTGGTACAGAACGGCCTGCGCTACAGCTGCCAGAAACACGGCACCGGCCAGGTCTGGCTCAGCACCTACCGCGACCCGGAAAGCGATCTGCCCATCCTCGAGGTGGTCGATGACGGCCCAGGCGTCGCCGCCGAACAACTCGACCACCTGTTCGAACCCTTCTTCACCACCGAGAACAAGGGGACCGGGCTGGGCCTGTACATCTCCCGTGAGCTTTGCGAGAGCAACCAGGCCAGACTTGGCTATCATCCTTTGGCGAACGGCAGCTGTTTTCGCATCACCTTCGCCCATCCCCGCACAATGAGCTGAGCATGGCCCGACAGAAAGTCCTGATCGTCGACGATGAACCCGATATCCGCGAACTCCTGGAAATCACCCTGGGGCGGATGAAACTCGACACCGCCAGCGCCAAGAACATCGCCGACGCCCGGGCCATCCTCGAACGGGAAAGCTTCGACCTCTGCCTGACCGACATGCGCCTGCCCGACGGTTCGGGCCTCGACCTCATCCAGTTCATCCAGCAGCGGCTCCCGCAACTGCCGGTGGCCATGATCACCGCCTTCGGCAGCCTGGAAACCGCGGTCCAGGCACTCAAGGCCGGCGCCTTCGACTACCTGACCAAGCCGGTGGATCTGCCGCGCCTGCGCGAGCTGGTGGGCACCGCCCTGCGCCTGTCCGGGCCAACCCCGGCAGTAGCCGGTGCCAGTGAAACCCAACTGCTCGGCGAGTCGCCCCCCATGCGCGCCCTGCGCGGCCAGATCGCCAAGCTGGCGCGCAGCCAGGCGCCGGTCTACATCAGTGGCGAATCGGGCAGCGGCAAGGAGCGCGTAGCGCGCCTGATTCACGAGCAAGGCCCCCGTGCCGGACGGCCCTTCGTCCCGGTCAACTGTGGCGCCATCCCCTCGGAACTGGTGGAAAGCGAATTCTTTGGCCACCGCAAGGGCAGCTTCACCGGCGCCATCGAAGACAAGCAGGGCCTGTTCCAGGCCGCCCAGGGCGGCACCCTGTTCCTCGACGAGGTGGCTGACCTGCCGCTACCGATGCAGGTCAAGCTCTTGCGCGCCATCCAGGAAAAGGCCGTGCGCCCGGTAGGCAGCCAGCAGGAGATCAGCCTGGACGTGCGCATCCTCAGCGCCACCCACCGGGATCTCGCCGCCGAGGTCGCCGCCGGCACCTTCCGCCAGGATCTCTACTATCGCCTCAACGTCATCGAATTGCAGGTACCGGCCCTGCGCGAGCGCCGTGAAGACATCGGCGTCCTGGCCAATCACATGCTCGAACGCCTGGCGCGGGACTCAGGCCTCGCCCCGGCCACGCTGGGCGAAGATGCCCTGGCCAGGCTCAAAAGCTACCGCTTTCCCGGCAACGTGCGGGAACTGGAAAACATGCTGGAGCGGGCCTACACCCTTTGCGAAGGCGATGTCATCCGCCCGGCCGACCTGCGTCTGGCCGACGCCCCGGCGGCCACCGCCACCGGCGAAGCCAGCCTGGCCAACATCGCCAACCTCGAAGACCACCTGGAGTCCATCGAGCGCCAGCTGATCATGCAGGCGCTCGAAGAGACCCGCTGGAACCGCACCGCCGCCGCGGAACGCCTGGGTCTATCCTTCCGTTCGATGCGCTACCGCCTGAAAAAGCTCGGCATCGACTGATCAGCCCGCTGCCAGCCGCGCGCCTGGCGCATAGGGCGCCGGATCGATGATCGGCGTGCGCTCGGTGAGCAGATCGGTCAGCAACTGGCAGGAGGCCGGTGCCAGTACCAAACCATTGCGATAGTGCCCGCAGTTGAGCCACAGCCCGGGCAGCTCCGGCACCGGCCCGATGAAGGGCACGCCGTCCGGCGAGCCCGGCCGCAGCCCCGCCCAGTGCGCCACCGGCGCCTGCTCGGCGAGCGCCGGCAACAATTCGGCCGCCGACGCCTGCAGGCTGGCCAGTGCCTTGGCGGTTGGCGTCTTGTCGAACTCGGCATGTTCCAGGGTACTGCCGATGAGGATATGGCCATCGCGCCGCGGTATCGCGTAGCGCCCCTTGGCCAGCACCATGCTGGTCAGATAACCGACCGGCTGCCGATACAGCAACATCTGTCCCTTCACCGGCCGCACCGGCACCGCCAGTCCCAGGGTCTGCAGCAGCTCACCACTCCAGGCGCCCGCACAGACGACGACCGACTCGGCATGGATGGCCTCGCGCGCCGTCTGCACCCCTACTACCCGCTCGCCCTGGCGCAGGAACCCGGTCACCGGCGACTCGCTCACCAGCGTCACATTCGGCATGCGTAGCAAGGCTTCGCGCAAGGAGCGCACCAGCCGGGGATTGCGCACATTGGCCACCCCCGCCATGAAGACCGCTCGCTCATAACCTGGCCCCAGCACCGGCACCCGCTGCCGCACCTCCGCGACCGAGACCGACGCCAGCGGCCGCACATTGCGCCGCGCCCAGTCCAGCGCCTCGGCCTCGTCCTCCAGATTGAGCCAGTACAACCCGGTCACCTCGACCTCGGGGTCCACGCCCGTCTCCTGCCGCAACCGCTCCCCCAGCACCGGATAAAAATCCTGCGACCAGTGCGCCAGCGCCGTCACCGCGGGCTGGTAGCGCCACGGATACAGCGGCGAAACGATTCCGCCACCGGCCCAGGACGCCTCCCGCCCCGGCTCGCCGCGCTCGACCACCACTACCCGCCGACCGCTCAAGGACAGGTAATAGGCCGACAGCAACCCAATGGCACCGGCCCCGACCACAGCCACATCGCAACTCACGTCACACCTCTAGCACCTTGGAATTGACTAGCCAGCACGACGTCATTAAACCGCTTCTTCGGCCAGGAAGGCCGGAAGACTACGCAAGGACGTCGACATGGCACACCGCAACGCGCGAGGCGTCAGCCTCTTCGAACTGCTGCTCGCCTTAAGCATCTTGACCATCGTAGCGAGTTTCGCTCTGCCAGCTATGTCAGCCTGGCTAGAGCAGGTACGTCACGAGGCGACCCGCGACCTTCTGCTGACCCATATCAAGGCAGCCAGGACCCTAAGCATTGCGCGTCGCCAGACCGTCGTCCTCTGTCCGCTCGACGATCAAGGCTGCGGAGAAGACTGGTCCAACGGATGGCAAATAAGAGATCCCGCCAATGACGAGTTATTGCTGCGCCATGGCGAATTACCGCCAGGATTAAGACTGCGCTGGAACCGGCCAACTGCCATCACCTATCGCCACAATGGTACCAGTACAGGCCTCAACGGCACGCTTTCGCTGTGTAGCGCGAAGGGGAAAGAGCTGTCCCGTATAACCATAAACAACCAAGGCAGGGCCAGAGCGCTGGCGGCCAGGAACGACGCAAGCTGTCTGGAATAGTCTTCTTGGCCCGCCCAGGCGAGCGAACCGGCCATCCCTGATCTCCCCCCGACCGTCCTGCAAAAGACGACAGGCGCGCGCTTCCTACCAGAAACTAGCCGCTCCGATCGGGGAGCACATCATGGATCGTGCCACTGCAAGCCAAGGGTTCACCTTGCTCGAGATGTTGACCGTAGTCACGCTGCTAGGGATTTTCGCCAGCATTGCCGTGCCTAGCTTCACCAGCCTGGTCAACCAGACTCGCACCCGCAGCGCTGCTGACGCCCTGTTCGGCCTGTTGCTACAAGCTCGCTCGGAAGCAGTACTACGGCGAACCACGGTAACCATCTGCACATCCGACACCCTGTGGCGTTCGGTGCTTGGTGATTGCGACTCGTCCGATGCTACCTCCTTGCGCCAGGTAACACTGCCCCCTTCGCAAGTGACCGCCCAACCTAGCCGGACCAACCTTAGCTACTCCGCCGAAGGAACGGCCCTGATGGGGACCGATGCACGTGTCACCGTTGTGCTGTGCCATGGCGGCGACGCCACCAAAGGCTACAAGGTCGACATCCAACGCAATGGCGTGACTCGTCAGTACCCCATGGGCAAAGCCGATGCTGCGGGCACTGCCCTGACGAGTTGCCGTCCATGAAGAAACTCTCGTCGGACAGCGGCTTCAGCATGATAGAGGTCTTGGTGACCCTGGTGCTGATTTCCATCGGGGTGCTGGGCATGGTCGCCCTACAGAGCAAGTCGGTTGCCTTCACCACGGATACGACCCAGCGCAATACCGCCGCCATGCTGGCCCAGGATCTGCTGGAAATGACCCGCGCCCGGGGCAAAATCGTCGAGAAACTCTCCGGTCGTGACTTTGCAACTGTCGACGACGGTGATTGCGCCTCAACTCCCACCGACGCCGACAAGCAATTGACTTGCTGGTCTCAGGAAGCTGCTCGGCTACTGCCAGGGGTAGATGAAACGCTTCTGAAGAACGAATTTCATCTCTGCAAGGCCACCGCGAGCGGTACCTGTGATGAGGATGGCACTACCCTGGAGATCCAGTTGTCCTGGCGCCTCAAAAGTGGCGAATGTATGAATTTCATCGAGAGTACTAGTGATGAGGATAGTACTAGCGATGGCGATATTTGCCGTTATCGAATACAGGCGGAGCTCTGACCGATGAACTCTCATCAACGTGGCCTTTCGCTGATAGAACTGATGATCGCCTTGCTCATCAGCAGCTTCCTGATATTAGGCGTCACTCAGCTCTATATCAACAACAAGCAAAATTATCTCTTCCATCAAGGTCAAACCAACAACCAGGAAAATGCGCGCTATTCGCTGATGATGTTTGAGCAACAACTCGCCAAGGCCGGCTTCAAACGACGCCCTTTCGTGGATAGCACCGCTGAATTTCCGGCCAAAAACTATACTACTGCATCTTGCAACTTCGCCGCTGGGCAAACCATCTATGCACCCACCGATCAGTCGTTATGTATCCGCTATAAGCCAAGAGATACCTTGGAGCGGGATTGTCTTGGGAATGGCCCAGCAAGCACGTCAGGCCTGAACACACCTTATACCGAGAGTCCTGGCGAATTCATCGAGCGCTATAGCCTGGTTGCCAATGACGGCGAGGACCTAGCCTCTCTCACCTGCACCACCGCGAGCAGCAGTGGCGCCCTTATCGATGGCGTGGCGGATCTTCGTTTCGATTTCGGTTTCGACGATCAGCCACGCACGGTTTCCACCTATGACAGCACGCCCGCTGCGAGCAAACAAATCGGTGCCGTACGTTACCGACTCCTGCTGGCCAGTAAGAAGAATCTCGGCACGGGTACCAACGCCATCGTCGCCGATTGGAATGAACGCTACGGCTCGACCTTTACTACGAACGATGGCCGTATCTATCAAGTCGCCAGCAGCACCCTCACGCTGAGAAATCTGATGCCATGAACGCTCATTCGCAACGAGGCGCCTCGCTGTTGATCGCGCTGGTCATG
Source organism: Pseudomonas benzopyrenica (assembly GCF_036884265.1). Taxonomy (NCBI): domain Bacteria; kingdom Pseudomonadati; phylum Pseudomonadota; class Gammaproteobacteria; order Pseudomonadales; family Pseudomonadaceae; genus Pseudomonas; species Pseudomonas benzopyrenica. The sequence continues at coordinate 4,114,317 of NZ_CP145723.1, forward strand.
TTGATTCTCATCACTCTGCTGGCCGTTTCCAGCATTCAGGAAAGTACCCTGCAGGCACGTATCACCGGGAACCTGCTCGAAGAAAAACATCTCGTCGCCGCAGCCGAGGCGGGGCTACGCGACGCGGAACGTCGGCTGGCCAAGAATGAGCCGCCCGACACCTGCCCCGAATCGCTCACGCAGAAACCATGCATCCAAGGCATAGTGCCCATTAGCTCAGCAGGCTATGACACGGACTTCGTAAACAAGTCTCTCAGTTATGGAGACTCCGGGAATACGACCACCCTGGATAGAACCGTCCATTGGTACCTGCGCGCCGTTCCCCAGGGCAGCAACGGTAGCTGCACCGATCCGAACAACACCGTGACCGGAAAAGGTTGCGTCTCTTATTACGAAGTAAACTCCCAGGCCTACCACGCCCGCGACGACTCGACCGCAGCCAAACCTTGCGCAATAGACGTCGTCTGCCTCAGGGCAGTAATAGCCCGGCAATATTAATTTAGCTATTCGAGGGACCGACCATGAAACACTACCTGGCAGGATTACTGATCGGGACCATGGCGTTACCCCTGGTAGCCAAGGCAGTCGACGATATAGCCCAAACGCCCCTGTTCGTCACGGACTCAGTGCCCCCGTTGAATATGCTGGTAATGGGGCGCGACCACAAACTCTATTACGAAGCCTATAACGACGCTTCGGACCTGAACGGCGATGGCGTTCTGGACATTGGCTACAAGGGTTACAAGGTCAAGGATTCTGGGGGTATCGATTACTACGGTTACTTCAACTCCAAGCTCTGCTACAGCTACACCAACGGCAGATTCGTCCCCACAACCGCAGGCACGGGCAACACGGGCAAGGAGTGCTCGAACCAGTGGAGTGGCGACTTCCTGAACTATCTGGCCACCTCGCGCATGGATGCGTTGCGCAAGGTGCTCTATGGAGGCTATCGAAGCACAGACGACAGCGGCGTCACGGTATTGCAGGGCGCCTATATACCCGAGGATGCTCACACCTGGGGCAAGGAATACACCAGTATCTCAGTGGACGGCTATGACATCAGCCGCTTCGCCCCCTTGCAAGCCCCCTTGCCCGGTTATCGGCATCTGCTCGCGGTCACCTCCCTGAGTGACAACGGCGTTCCGCAGTTACGGGTCTTGACCAACGTCAACCTTCGGATCTGGAACTGGGTATCGATCGAACGTCCCGTCGGCCGTGACGATTGCTTGAATGCCAAAGGAGCACGCAGAAATTGTCTGGATTCAGGTCCGAAAGACGGCTGGGCACTGGTCCCGCCCAGCAACTTCACCAGTCTGAATATAAAGACGTGGGCAAAGTCCGACAGCAACCATCCTGACAGCACCGCTGCGATGGATAGACTATTCAGAACCGAGGCCACAAACCGCCGCCTCTGCGGAAGCCAGGACATCAGCAATGGCATCTACAGCTTTGGGGCCAACAACAACCCTTTCAATGGTGCACGAACGCAAGGCGGCCTAATCTGCGGTAACGATCGTTACCTCACCGAGATCAGGGGAAATTTAAGAGTAGAAACAACAGGGACCTACAGATTCGCGGTCGATGGCGATGATGCCGTTGACGTCAAGATCGCCAACAACAGCCTCCCGACGGCTAGCTGGTACGGTGGTCATGGTGCCCTGGATGCGGGTAGCAATAACCATTCTGGCTCCTTCTACCTGCAAGCGGGAGTAGAGTACAACATCCTTTTTCGCCAGGAAGAGGGCGAAGGCGGCGACGCCTGGGGTTTGTACTGGCAGCCCCCGGACAGGGTACAGGCTGCGAGCCGCACCGATTACAACATCCAGGTAGAGGTCTGCCCCAACGACGTCGACTCGACGAACAATACAAGCCTGCGCGAGAGCAATTGCAAGCGCTATCCCAATGGCAACTACAAGCCAACTGGAATCCTTCATGACTACGGGGAGACCAACAAGATGTATTTTGGTCTCCTAAGTGGCTCTTACAAGAATCACTTCTATGGCGGCGTACTGAGATCCAACATCCAAAGTTTCGCCAGGGAACTCAATGCCAATACCGGCCAATTTTGCCTCGATGGTAACTGTGGCGGTGCCCAGGGCAACGTTCAAGGGATCGTGGATACCATCAACCGTTTCCGTACCGTAGATTTCAACTACGGCAACTATATGTACAACTGTGGTTTCGGCCGTAACCCGACCAGCGATCTCGCCGGAGACCCCTGTTACATGTGGGGCACACCTACGGCGGAGATGATGTACGAAACCTTACGCTATTTTGCCGGCGCCTCAGGGCCCACCGCCGCCTTCGACTATTCATCTACGGACACGGGAGTGCCCGACAACCAACTGGGTCTCGCCCATCCGGCTTGGATCGCGCCCTATTCCCGTGGTAATGGTGGAACCGGCTATCCCAGCTGCTCGGTTCCTGCCATGACCGTGCTGAGCGACATCTATCCCAACTACGACTGGAAGCTGCCTGGTAGCCAATGGGCAAACTTCATCAGCAGCAGCGACGATCCTGCCCCCCTCAAAGACCTGAACGTCGCAACGGAGACCGACGCCATAGGCGCGGCCGAAGGGCTGAATGGCACAACGGTCTTCATTGGCGAGACCAAAGCAGACGGGGCACCTATCAACGCAGATAGCGCACCTACGCCAAAGACCCTACCCACACTGTCGCGAATTCGCGGCCTCGCGCCCGAAGAGCCGGGCAAGCAGGGCACCTATTATTCCGCAGGCATCGCCCGCTTCGCCGCCAGGCATTACTTTGGTGGCGGCAACAAGCAGATGATCACCTATGCCGTAGCCTTAGCTTCCCCCTTTCCCAAGATCGAATTCCCGGTCGGCCAGAACAAGATAACCCTGGTGCCCTTCGCCAAATCGGTAGTAGAGGACCCAGACAACAATCGGTACCAGCCTACCAACCAGATCGCCGATTTCTATGTACAGAAGCTGGCCAATACCACAGTGGACAATACCGACAGCAGCGTGAACGAGGGCCGCCCCTACGCCGAGTTCCGCATCAACTGGGAAGATAGTGAAGAGGGTGCCGACTTCGACATGGACGCCATCGTGCTTTATACGCTGGCGGTGGTTCCTGACCCACAAGACGACAACAAACTCAAACTCAGGGTAAACCTGAATTCCGAATATGCCGCGGGCAGCAACAAGCAACACATGGGCTACACCATATCGGGCACCGACCACGACGGTCTCTATCTCGAAGTCTGCGATCTTCGAGACGGAACGGTCAACAATGGCCAGCGCGAAGTCTGCGATGGCCAGACGGCCTATCGCCTCAATACTCCCCCTGGCAGACCCGCCGGTTGGTGCATCAACAAGCTATCCAACGACGAATGCCGAGGGTTACCCCCAACTGCAACGCGTACCTTCAACGCCACCGGTGTCGGCGCCGGGGTACTCAAGGATCCGCTCTGGTACGCCGCCAAGTACGGCACCCCGGACAACAACTGGGACAGCAACGGCGACGACGTTCCGGACAACTACCTGCTGGTGACCAATGCACTTACCCTCAAGGATCAGTTGAACAAGGCGTTCAGCAACGTTATTCAACGGAACAGCTCGATCACCCGGGTCACCGTAGACACCAATCGCAACGAACAGGGCTCCGAGACAGGCCGTACCGTATACCGAACCACCTTCAATGCCGATGACTGGACCGGCAAGCTGATCAAGGAAACCTATACCAATGGCACAGCAGTGCCCACGGTCGTGAACGCCAGCATCCCCACTAGCGGCCGCATCGTCAAGATGGCGGGGGGGCCCGACGGCCTGCAGGATTTCACCTATGACAACCTAAGGGGACGCACCTTCGGCGGCCAAGACCTGCAAGCGCTGATGAACCAGAATTCATCCGGCAATACAGACGGACTTGGCGCGGACCGGGTCAGTTTCCTGCGAGGTGCCTGTACATCGACCAATTGCACGAACAACTTCCGCACGCGCAACTCGCTGCTGGGCGATATCGTCAACTCTTCGCCAGTGCAGGTAGGGGCGCCCAACTATCTAGCTTACCGAGTCGACCCCGTGGATGGCAGCGCTGGTTCCTATGCCTTGTTCCAGAGCGCCAAGGCGTCACGGCGTCCGCAGATCTATGTCGGCGCGAACGATGGCATGCTGCATGCCTTCGATGCCGCAACCCTGGAGGAAAAGTTCGCCTTCGTACCGACACCGGTCATTCCCAAGTTGAACCGTCTGACGGCCAGGGACTACGGCACCACGACCTCCCATCAATACTACGTCGATGGGCGGCTGGCGACGGCAGATGTCTATTTCGATAACAAATGGCACACCGTCCTGGTCGGCACCTTGGGTGGCGGCGGGCGCGGGCTCTTCGCGTTGGATATAACCGATCCGGACGCTATCAAACTGTTGTGGGAATTTACCTCCGATAGCAGCGCGACGGAGGATGCCACTACCCACAGGAGCAACCTTGGCTACAATTTCGGCCCGCCCACCATCACCCGCCTGCACACGGGTGACTGGGCCGCCGTCTTCGGTAACGGCTACTACAGCGACAACGCCGATAGCGACAAGGCCATCCTCTACGCCGTGAAAATCAGCGACGGCACCCTCATCAAGGCAATCGAAGCTACGAGCCCGACAACAGGCAGCAATGGCCTTTCGGCGGTCCAAGTGGCTGACTACAACGGCGATGTCGTCGCCGACGCCGCCTATGCAGGGGATCTACTCGGTAACCTTTGGCGTTTCGATCTGACGAGCCAAAACACCTCCGCCCCCTTCAACCGCGACTCGGATGGTACCAGTCAGGCCGACTCCTTCGCGGTGGCCTTTGGCGGCCATCCGCTCTATCGAGCCAGGACCAGTGATCAGGATACCGGTCACCCCCAGGCGATCACTGCAGCGCCCGTACTGATTCAGCACCCCACCCTCAAAGGCTACCTGGTGACCTTCGCAACGGGACGCTATCTCAGTGTCAACGACAAGCTCTCGCCCTTCGACATCCAGACCGTGTATGGCATCTGGGATCGCTGGACCCTGAGCCAGGAGACCAATGCCGACATGGTCAATGCGCACAACCGCGCATCGCTGCAAGAGCAGACGATAACGTCAGCCACTTACTCCAGCGGTACCGTCACCCGCAACGTCCGTACGTTCTCCGCGAACGCGATGAATTGGTATAAGGATGTGACGAGTGATGCAGGTGCCGATGCCGATGCTGATGCTGATTCACAGGTTGATCGCTGGGGCTGGTACGTCGATCTCAAACCCGTAGGGACGAGTACCAATACGGGAGAACGAGTGATTTTCCCCCTGAAGACCCTGGGTGACACCCTGCTCTTCACCAGCATTACCCCCAACGCCGATCCCTGCTCGGCCGGCATCGATAGCACGCTCTATGGTATCGATGGCAAAACAGGAGGTCGCACCCGCTATAACGTCTTCGATCTTAATAACGATGGCCGGATAGACGTCGGTGACAGCGTAGTTGGAAACCTTGTGGTGTCTGGGATAGAAGGAACCGTAGGAGACAACACGCTGGCCGGAGACCAAATGCTCGGCTCAAACGGAGCTACCCCTCTAGGCGTCCACGGCGGACCTACCTCCAGTGGTCGCCAATCCTGGCGATTGCTTCCCCCTCCTACGCCCTGATGCAAAAAGGCCGCTGCCTCCGTAAGGGCAGCGGCCTTTCTTATCGCGTCACACTGCCTTTACCCTGAGCTCCCGCGGCAGGGTGAAGGTAATGTTCTCCGGCTCGCCTTCCAGCTCGACCTCGCCAGTGGCGCCCCAGCTCTGCAGCTGGTCGATGACGCCGCGTACCAGGACTTCGGGGGCCGAAGCACCGGCGGTGACGCCGATGCGTTGCACGCCTTCGAACCAGCTTTGCTGCATATCCTCGGCGCCATCGATGAGATAGGCCGGGGTGCCCAGGCGTTCGGCGAGTTCGCGCAGGCGGTTGGAGTTGGAGCTGGTGGGGCTGCCCACCACCAGTACCACGTCGCTTTCCAGCGCCAGGGTCTTCACCGCGTCCTGGCGGTTGGTGGTGGCGTAGCAGATGTCGTTCTTGCGCGGGCCGTTGATGCGGGGAAACTTGGCGCGCAGGGCATCGATCACCTTGCGGGTGTCGTCCATCGACAGGGTGGTCTGGGAGACGTAGAACAGGGCTTCGGGGTTGCGCACCTCGAGCTTTTCCACGTCGTCCTCGTCTTCCACCAGGTAGATGGCGCCACCGGCGCGATCATCGTACTGGCCCATGGTGCCCTCCACTTCCGGGTGCCCAGCGTGGCCGATGAGGATGCACTCCTGGCCATCGCGGCTGTAACGTGCGACTTCCATGTGCACCTTGGTCACCAACGGACAGGTGGCGTCGAAGACCTTGAGGCCACGCGCGGCGGCCTCGCGGCGCACGGCCTGGGAGACGCCGTGGGCACTGAAGATGAGGATGACATCGTCCGGCACGTCGGCCACGTCTTCGACGAAGACGGCGCCGCGGGCGCGCAGGTTGTCGACCACGAACTTGTTATGCACCACTTCGTGACGCACATAGATGGGCGGACCGAAAACGTCCAGCGCCCGGTCGACGATGTCGATGGCGCGGTCCACGCCGGCGCAGAAGCCGCGGGGATTGGCGAGCTTGATCTGCATAGGCTCCTCTGCCCGCTTCACGGGCGGCGTTGGATCAATGGGAGACGGCAGGCTCGATGGCCAGAATTTCCACGTCGAAGGTCAGTACACGGCCGGCCAGCGGGTGGTTGAAGTCGATGATCACCTGGTCGTCGTCGTAGCTCTTGACCACGCCAGGCATCTCGCCGCCGGCGGCGTCGCTGAAGATGATCAGCAGGCCGGGCGACAGCTCCATGTCGCTGAAGTCGTTACGGGCCATGGTCTGCAGATTGCCGTCGTTGGGCTGGCCGAAGCCACGCTCCGGCGGAATGGTCAGGCTGGTCTTGGTGCCGGCCTCGAGCCCGAACAGGGACTGTTCGAAGCCGGGCAGCAGGTTGCCGTCGCCGACGGTGAAGGTGGCCGGCGCCTTGTCGAAGGTGCTGTCCACCACATCGCCGTTCTGCAGCTTGATGGCGAAATGCAGGGTGACCCGGGTATCCGGGCCGATGGTGATTTCAGCCATGGGCTTCCTCGGGTGTTTTCTTGCGGAACATATCCAGGGCCAGCATCACGGCGCCTACACAGATGGCACTGTCGGCCAGGTTGAAGGCCGGGAAGAACCACTCTTGGCGCCAATGGACCAGAACAAAGTCGATGACGTGGCCTAGCACCATACGATCATAGAGATTGCCCAGGGCACCGCCGAGGATCAGGGCCAAGGCGATCGCGGTCCAGGTATCGTTGCGCAGGCGCTTGAGCCAGACCACCAGCACCACGCTCACTACCAGCGCGATGCCGGCAAAGAACCAGCGCTGCCAGCCGGAATGGTCGGCCAGGAAGCTGAAGGCTGCACCGGTGTTGTAGGCCAGGGTCCAGCTGAACAGGTCGGTGATGACCGGTACCTGCTGGTAGAGCGACAGGTTGTTCTGGAAATAGGCCTTGCTCAGCTGATCCAGCAGGATCACCACCGCGCTCAAGGCCAACCAGGGCAAGGCACCGAAACGCTGCGCATCACGCATGCTCGCGTACCTCGCCCGCGCCATAGACATTGGTCACGCAACGCTCGCAGATCTCTGGGTGTGCGGCATCCTGGCCGACGCTGTGGCTGTGATGCCAGCAACGGGCGCACTTGGGGGCCTCGGACTTTCGCACCATCAGCTTGAGTCCACTCAGTTCGCTGGCCACGGCGCCTTCCGGAGCCTTTTCCAGCGGCTGGACAGCGGCCTGGGACGAGATCAGCACGAATCTGAGTTCGTTGCCCAGGGCTTCCAAGACGGTCTGCAGGGCGCTGTCGGCATAGAGGGTGATCTCCGCCTGCAGGCTGCCGCCGAGGGTCTTGGCCGCACGCTGGTTTTCCAGTTCCTTGTTGACCGCGGCCTTGACCGCCATGACCTGATCCCAGTAGGCGCGATCCAGGGTCGCGCCCTCGGGCAGGGCGAAGAGGCCGTCGTACCAGGTGGTCAGCATCACCGACTCTTCCCGCTCGCCCGGCAGGTACTGCCAGATCTCGTCGGCGGTAAAGGACAGGATGGGCGCGATCCAGCGCACCAGGGCCTCGGCGATCAGGTACAGCGCGGTCTGGCAGGAACGCCGCGGCAGGCTGTCGGGGCCGGTGGTGTACTGACGGTCCTTGATGATGTCCAGGTAGAAGCCACCCAGCTCCTGCACGCAGAAGTTGTGCACCTTCTGGTAGACGTTGAGGAAACGGTACTCGGCATAGGCCTGCTCGATTTCCCGTTGCAGCAACAGGGCGCGATCCACGGCCCAGCGGTCCAGATCGATCATGTCCTCGGGGGCGACCCGATTGACCGCCGGATCGAAGCCGGACAGGTTGGAGAGCAGGAAGCGCGCGGTGTTGCGGATGCGGCGATAGGAGTCGGCGCTGCGCTGCAGGATCTGGTCGGAGACCGCCATCTCGCCGGTGTAGTCGGTGGAGGCGACCCAGAGACGCAGGATGTCGGCGCCCAGGCTGTCGATGACCTTTTGCGGGGCGACCACGTTACCCAGCGACTTGGACTGCTTGCGACCCTGCTCGTCCACGGTGAAGCCGTGGGTCAGCAGTTCCTTGTAGGGGGCATGGCCGTCGATGGCGCAGCCGGTCAGCAGCGAGGAGTGGAACCAGCCACGGTGCTGGTCGGAGCCCTCCAGGTAGAGATCGGCCACCGGCCCCTGCGGGTGCGCCAGTTCGGCATGGGAGCCGCGCAGCACGTGCCAGTGGGTGGTGCCGGAATCGAACCAGACGTCGAGGGTGTCGCGACTCTTGTCGTACTGGCCGGCATCTTCGCCGAGCAGTTCGGCGGGATCGAGCTTGAACCAGGCTTCGATGCCCTCGCGGTCGACGCGCTGGGCGACCTCTTCCATCAGCTCGACGGTGCGCGGATGCAGCTCGCCGCTTTCCTTGTGGGTGAAGAAGGGAATCGGCACACCCCAGTTGCGCTGGCGCGAGATGCACCAGTCGGGACGTCCGGCGATCATGCCGTGCAGCCGCGCCTGGCCCCAGGCCGGGACGAACTGGGTCTGCTCGATGGCCGCCAGGGAGCGCTCGCGCAGGGTGGCGCCTTCGTTGGGCCGCTTGTCCATGCCAACGAACCACTGGGCGGTGGCGCGATAGATCAGCGGAGTCTTGTGGCGCCAGCAGTGCATGTAGCTGTGATTGATCGCTTCGTGCTTGAGCAGCGCGCCCGCCTCTTGCAGCGTGGCGACGATGGCCGGATTGGCCTTCCAGATGAACTGGCCACCAAACAGCGGCAGCGACTCGGCGTAGACGCCATTGCTCTGCACCGGATTGAGGATGTCGTCGTTGCTCAGGCCGTATTGCTTGCAGATGCGGAAGTCGTCCTCGCCATAGGCGGGCGAACAGTGCACCACACCGGTCCCGGCGCCCAGCTCGACGTACTCGGCCAGGTAGATGGGCGACAGCCGCTCGTACAGCGGGTGGCGGAAGTTGATCAGTTCCAGGGCGGTACCCGGGGCAGTGGCGATCACCTCGCCCTGCAGGCCGTAGCGCGCCAGGCAGCTTTCCACCAGCTCTTCGGCCAGCAGCAGCAGGCGGTCGCCGACATCCACCAGCGCATAGGTGAATTCGGGATGCACGTTGAGCGCCTGGTTGGCCGGGATGGTCCAGGGGGTGGTGGTCCAGATGACGATGGCGGTGGGCTTGGCCAGCGCGCCGAGGCCGAAGGCGGCCGCCAGCTTGTCGGCATCGGCGACCGGGAAGGCCACGTCGATGGCGTCGGAACGCTTGTCCTGGTACTCCACCTCGGCCTCGGCCAGGGCCGAGCCGCAGTCGAAGCAGAAGTTGACCGGCTTGAGGCCCTTGAAGACGAAGCCCTTCTTGACCAGCTCGCCCAGAGCACGGATCTCGCCGGCCTCGTTGGCGAAGTTCATGGTCAGGTAGGGATTGCTCCAGTCACCCAGTACGCCCAGGCGGACGAAGCCGGCCTTCTGCTCTTCGATCTGCTCGCTGGCATAGGCGCGGCAGCGCTCGCGGGTCAGGTCCGCCGGCTGATTCTTGCCGAAGGTGGTCTCCACCTTGTGCTCGATGGGCAGGCCATGGCAGTCCCAGCCTGGCACATAGGGGGCATCGAAGCCGGCCAGGGTCTTGGAACGGGTGATGATGTCCTTGAGGATCTTGTTCAGCGCATGACCGATATGGATGCTGCCGTTGGCATAGGGCGGACCGTCATGCAGGATGAAGGTCGGCCGGCCCTTGCCGATGGCGCGCAGCTTCCCGTACAGGTCGATGTCCTGCCAGCGCTTGAGCGCTTCCGGCTCGCGCTGCGGCAGGCCGGCTTTCATCGGGAATGCCGTTTCCGGCAGATTGAGCGTCGCTTTGTAATCGGTCATGTCAGTCCAGGCTCGTTGACGGTTGCCCCTGCCAGTAGGCGCGGGCCGTGGCGACGTCCGCTTCGATCGCCGCCTTGAGGGCCTCCAGAGAGGCGAATTTCTGTTCGTCGCGGACCTTCTGCACGAAGGTCACGCTGAGGTGGCGGCCATAGAGGTCGCCGGCAAAGTCCAGCAGATGGATCTCCAGGTGCGGACGACCATCGCCCTGCACCGTCGGCCGCTGGCCGATGTTGGCCACGCCTGGCACCACCCGCCCATCGATCAGGCTGCTGACCAGATAGACGCCGCGCAGCGGCGGCCGGCGCCGCTTGAGCTGGACGTTGGCGGTGGGCCAACCCAGCTGACGCGCCAGCTTCTGGCCATGCAACACCCGCCCCGAAAGGCTGTAGGGTCGTCCCAACATGCGCGCGGCCAGGGCCAGATCGCCATCGGCCAGGGCCTGGCGGATCAGGGTACTGCTTACCCGCAGGCCATCCAGCTCGACGGTGGTGGCGGCTTCCAGGGTGAAACCGTGGTCGCGAGCGGCCAGATTCAGGTAGGTGAAGTCGCCGGCACGGTCGCAGCCGAAACGGAAGTCGTCACCGATCTCCAGATGCTTCACCCCCAGGCCGTCCACCAGCACCTGCTGGACGAAGGCCTCGGCGGACAACTCGCGCAGCCGCCGATTGAAATTCAGGCAGAGCACGTTGTCGACGCCCAGGCGCGCGAAGCATTCCAGCTTCTCGCGCAGGCGGGTCAAGCGCACCGGCGCGATGTCAGGCAGGAAGAATTCGCGGGGCTGCGGTTCGAAGATCACCACGCAACTGGGCACCCCGAGCTCCGCCGCCCGTTCACGCAGCCGCGCGAGGATGGCCTGGTGCCCCAGGTGAACCCCGTCGAAGTTGCCGATGGTGGCAACGCAGCCCTTGGGAAAGGCGTCGAGATGATGGAGACCGCGAAACAGCTGCATGGGTAGGGATTGCTCAGAAATTAATCGATTATATCTGGATGCCCGCCGCGAGGACAGGCGCACACCCGGCCTTGTGCAATCACAGCACCGCCCGCCGATTGAAGTCGCGCAGGCGGAAACCGAGCAGGAACAGGCTGGCGAAATAGGCCAGTACGCCCGCCGCGACCAGGCCGCCCAGACGCAGCAGGCGCTGCCACATCAGCCCTTCGCTCCAACTGGGCAGCAGCTGCATCAGGCCGAACAGGACGGCGCTCATCACCGCCACCGCGATCAGCAGTCGCAGCAGGAAGCCCGTCCAGCCGGCCTGGGGAATGAACAGGTTATGGCGGCGCAATTGCCAGAATAAAAGGCCGGCGTTGAGACAGGCCGCCAGACCTATGGCCAAGGCCAGGCCGACGTGCTGCAGCGGCCCGATCAGGATCAGGTTGAGCACCTGGGTCACCGCCAGGGTGAAGATGGCGATCTTTACCGGCGTCTTGATGTTCTGCTGAGCATAGAAGCCCGGCGCCAGCACCTTGACCAGGATGATGCCGAGCAGTCCCACGGCATAGGCAACCAGCGCCCGCTGGGTCATCAGGGCGTCATGGGCATCGAAGCGACCGTACTGGAACAGCGAGACGGTCAGCGGCTCGGACAGCAGCGCCAGGGCCGCGGAACAGGGCAGCACCAGCAGGAAGCACAGCCGCAGGCCCCAGTCGAGCAGCCGCGAGTATTCCTGGCGATCGGCCTTGGCATAGGTCCGCGACAGCGCCGGCAACAGGATGGTCCCCAGGGCCACGCCGAGTACCCCCGAGGGCAATTCCATGAGGCGATCGGCGTAGTACATCCAGGACACCGAGCCGGCGGCCAGGAAGGAGGCGAAGATGGTGTTGATGATCAGCGAGATCTGGCTGACCGAGACCCCGAGGATCGCCGGCCCCATCTGTTTCATGACCCGCCAGACACCGGCGTCGCGCAGATTCAGCCGCGGCAGCACCAGCATGCCGATGCGCTTGAGGTGCGGCAGCTGATAGAGGAACTGCGCCAGGCCACCCACCAGGGTCGCCCAGGCCAACGCCATGATCGGCGGATCGAAATAGGGCGTCAGGAACAGCGCGAAGATGATCATGCTGATGTTGAGCAGGGTCGGCACGAAGGCCGGTACGCTGAACCTGTTCCAGGTGTTGAGCACGGCGCCGGCCAGGGACGCCAGGGAGATCAGCAGGATGTAGGGAAAGGTCACCCGCAGCAGGCTGGAGGTGAGGGCGAATTTCTCCGGGGTGTCGGCGAAACCCGGCGCGGTGATCCAGATCACCAGGGGCGCAGCCAGCATGCCCAGCACCGTGACCACGGCCAGCACCAGGGTCAGCAGGCCGCTGACGTAGGCCAGGAAGGTGCGGGTGGCCTCCTCGCCCTGCTGGGCCTTGTATTCGGCCAGGATGGGTACGAAGGCCTGGGAGAAGGCGCCCTCGGCGAAGATACGCCGCAAGAGATTGGGCAGCTTGAAGGCGACGAAAAAGGCATCGGTGGCCATGCCGGCGCCAAAGGTGCGGGCGACGATGGTGTCGCGCACGAAACCCAGCACGCGGGACAGCATGGTCATGGAGCTGACGGCGGCCAGGGACTTGAGCAGATTCATGACTGAGAGAGCACTCGGTGAACGCAGCGGGAGGTGACGAAAGATGCGCGTGAGCGCAGTCGCGCGATGGGCACAAGCGATCGAGTGTAACGACGCACTTCATCGGCGACCAGCCGGATATCCATCCAGACAGCCTTGACAGCCGCCGCCAGGGGCGTCAAGATTCGCGACCTTAATTTAGCTCTGTACTCGCTACAGAGTTCGCTCTGTACCCAATACAGTCTTTTTCGAAGGAGCTCCACGGTGGCTAACTCCCCCTCCGCCAAAAAACGCGCCAAACAGGCTGAGAAGCGTCGCAGCCACAATGCGAGCCTGCGCTCCATGGTGCGCACCTACATCAAGAACGTCGTCAAGGCGATCGACGCCAAGGACCTGGAAAAAGCCAAGTCCGCCTATATCGCTGCCGTTCCGGTCATCGACCGCATGGCCGACAAGGGCATCATCGACAAGAACAAGGCCGCTCGCCACAAGAGCCGCCTGAACGCTCACATCAAGGCCCTGGCTACCCCCGCCGCCGCCTGATCAGCGTTCGAATAAAAAACCGGCCTCGGCCGGTTTTTTATTGCCTGCGATTTGAGAACACAACGCCTCCGAAGAGGCGCCAGGATCGACGATCGTCAGACCAGGACCAGATTGTCCCGATGGATCAGCTCGGGCTCGTAGACGTAACCCAACTCGACGACGATGGCATCCGAAGGTCTTCCCAGGATGCGTCGCGCCTCGGTCGCACTGTAGTTGACCAGACCACGCGCCACTTCGCACCCATCCGGACCGACGCAGGCGACCATCTCGCCACGCCGAAAGCTGCCCTCCAACTCCCGCACACCCACCGGCAGCAGACTACGATGCCCGCCCACCAGGGCCTGCACCGCACCGGCGTCCAGGCGCAGGGTGCCACGCACCTGCAAATGCCCGGCCAGCCACTGCTTGCGCGCCGCCACCAGGCCGCGCTCGGGTGACAGCAGGGTGCCCAGCTGCTCGCCCTGCTGCAGGCGACTGAGCACCTGCTGGATACGGCCACCGACGATGACGGTATAGGCACCGGAGCGCGCCGCGAGACGAGCCGCGCGCAGCTTGGTCTGCATGCCGCCACGCCCCAGGGCGCCGCCGGTACCGCCAGCGACCAGATCCAGGGCCGGATCGTCGGCGCGCGCCTCGCTGATGAGGCTGGCGTCGGGATTGTTGCGCGGATCGGCGTCGAACATGCCATCGCGATCGGTGAGGATGACCAGCAGATCGGCCTCGACCAGGTTGGCCACCAGGGCAGCCAGGGTGTCGTTGTCGCCAAAGCGGATCTCGTCGGTCACGACGGTATCGTTCTCGTTGATCACCGGCACCACACCCAGGCTCACCAGGGTGCGCAGGGTGCTGCGGGCATTGAGATAGCGCTTGCGATCGGACAGGTCGTCATGGGTGAGCAGGATCTGCGCGGTCTGCACCTGATGCTCGGCGAAACTGGATTCCCAGGCCTGCACCAGCCCCATCTGCCCCACCGCCGCCGCGGCCTGCAACTCGTTGATGGCGGTCGGGCGCTGCGCCCAGCCGAGCCGACTCATACCAGCCGCCACCGCCCCCGAAGAGACCAGCACCAGCTCGATGCCGGCCTGGTGCAGCGCCACCATCTGCTCGACCCAGCCGGCCATGGCCCCGCCGTCCAGGCAACGACCGTCGTCGGTCAGCAGGGCACTACCGATCTTCACCACCCAGCGCTGGGCGCCAGACACCTGATCACGCATGGGCAAGCTCCTTTCTTACCGTACGTAGAAGATTTCCGGACCGTCGCCGTCGTCTTCGTCATCGAAGTCGTCATCGGCATCGTCCACCGCCTTGACCCCGGAACGACGCAGCGCACGCTGGTCATCCAGCGCCTGCAGCCGCGCACGCGCCTCGTCCTCGATGCGCTGATCGAGTTCTTCCAGCGCCTCGGCATAGGCCGGATCCTCGGCAAGGCGCAGGGTACGCTCGTCGAGGTACTGCATGATCGCCTGGCAGAGCTGCTCGGTGCCTTCCCGCTCCAGGGCGGAGATGACGAAGACCGGGCCCTGCCAGTCCAGTCGCTCGACCACCGCCTTGAGGCGTTCTTCGCGCTCGTCATCGAGCAGCTGGTCGGCCTTGTTAAGCACCAGCCAGCGATCACGCTCGCCCAGCGCCGGGCTGAACTTGGTCAGCTCGTTGATGATGGTCTCGGCAGCCTCGGCCGGATCGCTCTCGTCCAGGGGCGCCATGTCGACGAGGTGCAGCAGCAGCCGGGTGCGCGCCAGGTGCTTGAGGAAACGAATCCCCAGACCGGCGCCTTCGGAAGCGCCTTCGATCAGGCCCGGAATGTCGGCGACCACGAAGCTCTTGAAACGCCCGACGCTGACCACGCCCAGGTTCGGCACCAGGGTGGTGAAGGGATAGTCCGCCACTTTAGGCTTGGCGGCCGACACCGCACGGATGAAGGTGCTCTTGCCGGCATTGGGCAGGCCGAGCAGACCGATGTCCGCCAGCACCTTGAGCTCCAGCTTGAGATCACGCTCTTCACCGGGCTTGCCGGGGGTGGTCTGCCGCGGCGCGCGATTGGTACTGGACTTGAACCGAGTGTTGCCCAGGCCGTGCCAACCGCCCTGGACAACACGGATGCGCTGACCGGGCTGGGTCAGGTCGCCGATGATCTCCTGGGTCGCCGCATCGATCACCGTGGTGCCCACGGGAACTGGCAACACCAGGTCCTCACCCTTAGCGCCGGTGCACTCGGTGCTCCCGCCCTTCTCACCGTTCTGCGCGGTGAAACGCCGGGTGTAACGGTAATCGACCAGGGTGTTCAGGTTGATGTCGGCTTCGAGCCAGATCGACCCGCCATCGCCGCCGTCACCGCCATTGGGGCCACCCTTCTCGATGAATTTCTCCCGGCGGAAACTCATCATGCCGTTGCCGCCGTCACCCGCTTTTACGTGTATGGATACTTCATCGACGAATTTCATCTGGACCTCCCGCGCTCGCGGGCCGCTGCAAACAAGGAAATAGCTTAACTACAAGGGAAATAGCTTAACTACAAACGAAAAAGCCCCGTCGGGTAGACAGGGCTTTTCTTTCGTCACGGGCCTTAGGCGGCGGCGACGATGCTCACGTAACGACGGCCAAAGGCGCCCTTCACGTCGAACTTGATCACGCCGTCCACTTTCGCGAACAGGGTGTGATCCTTGCCGAGGCCCACGCCGTAACCGGCATGGTACTGGGTGCCGCGCTGACGCACGATGATGTTGCCGGCCTTGACGACCTGGCCGCCGTACAGCTTCACGCCAAGGCGTTTGCTTTCGGAATCGCGACCGTTACGAGTAGAACCACCCGCTTTTTTGTGTGCCATGAGTCAATTCTCCGTTAGAGGCGAGATCAGGCCTGGATGCCAGTGATCTTGATTTCAGTGAACCACTGACGGTGGCCCTGACGCTTCATGTGATGCTTACGACGACGGAATTTGATGATGGTGACCTTGTCGTGACGGCCCTGGGCGGTCACTTCGGCGGTCACTTTGGCACCATCAACGACCGGCAGACCGATCTTGACGTCGTCACCGTTGCCAACCAGCAGAACCTGGTCGAAGGTGACGGTTTCACCGGTGGCGATGTCGAGTTTCTCGACCTTCAGGTACTCGCCTTCGGCGACCTTGTATTGCTTGCCACCGGTAACGATAACTGCGTAGGACATGGTAAATCTCCGTTAAACCTGCTCACCCGGTGCTTTATAAGAGGTATCGTCGACCGGCATGGCTGCACGGGACCGGAAGGAGCGCCGCGCAATTGCGTAAGACAGGGGGTTAACCCTAGGAATGTTCAGGGCCCGCGATTCTACGCAAGCCAAGGCCCGGAGGCAAGAGCCGCCCGCCCGCGCCTTGACAGTCCCCCACCCCACCCCTAGCATGCCGCGCAACCTCGTTCAGCGGCCATGCCGGGCCGGTGCCCAGCCGAATCGGCAGGAGCGGCGAGCCGCGGGAGCGCGATGGCAATCCCTGGGCATGGCACTGGTGCCGGTCCCTAGGGCATAGTCTGGCGGTCATGCGCCATCCGGCCGCCTGAATATTGCCCGGACCTCCAGTGGACACCTCTCAATGACGCAGCAATCCCAGTCCTTCTATCGCGTGGTGACGGACGATTTCGCCGCCGTAGACGGCATCATCCGCCAGCAGCTGACCTCGCGCGTGCCGCTGGTCGAGAAGATTGGCGACTACATCGTCTCCGCCGGCGGCAAACGCCTGCGTCCGCTGCTGGTGCTGCTGACCGGCAAGGCCCTCGGGCGCGCCGACCACGATCTGCAGCTGCTGGCGGCTACCATCGAATTCCTGCACACCTCCACCCTGCTGCACGACGATGTCGTCGATGCCTCGGGGATGCGCCGCGGCCGCTCCACCGCCAACGCCCTCTGGGGCAATGCCCCCAGCGTCCTGGTCGGCGATTTCCTCTATGCCCGCTCCTTCGAGATGATGGTGGCGCTGGGCTCAATGGAGGTGATGCGCATCATCTCCCAGGCGACCCGCGTCATCGCCGAAGGCGAGGTACTGCAGCTGTCGAAGATCCGTGACGCCAGCACCACCGAAGAGATCTACATGGAGGTCATCCGCGGCAAGACCGCCATGCTCTTCGAAGCCTCCACCCACAGCGCGGCGATCCTGGCCGGCGCCAACGCCGAGCAGGCCGAAGCCCTGCGCCGCTATGGCGATCACCTGGGCGTGGCCTTCCAGTTGGTGGATGACCTGCTGGACTACCAAGGCGACGCCGTGGCCCTGGGCAAGAACGTCGGTGACGACCTCGCCGAGGGCAAGCCGACCCTGCCGCTGATCGTGACCATGCGCGAAGGCACTGCCGAACAGGCGGCGCTGGTGCGCCAAGCGATCCGCCAGGGCGGCAGCCAGGACCTGGAAAGCGTACGTGCCGCCGTCGAAGCCGCCGGCGCCCTCGACTACACGGCGCGCAAGGCGCAGGAATTCGCCGAGCGGGCCATCGCCTGCCTGGACGCCCTGCCCGCCAGCGAATATCGCGACGCCCTCGCCGACCTGGGTCGTTTCTCGGTGGCCCGGACTCACTGACGCTTGCGCCGACCGATCGAGCCCGCCGTCGTCAGACTGCGGGCTTTTTCATGTCCGACCAAAAAAGTCAGGTAATCCCTTGCTATTTATTGAATAAGAATTATTCTCATAAATAGCACAGCAGGAGCCTTGCCATGACTTATCTGATCGACGCCTGGCTGGACCGGCCTCATCCCTATCTGCGCATCCTCAATCGGGAAACCGGCCAGGTTTGCGCGGAGTTGGACGAGACGGCCCTGGAAGAACTCAAGGACCTGGGCGAGCTGGATCTGCACAGCCTCACTTCCAGCGAACCGCGGGTGGTGAAGGAGCAGATCCGCCAGGTCTTCCTGTTCAGCTACGCCCTGGCGCTGCGCCCGGAAAACGAGGCGCTACGCCTGGACTGCTAGCGTTAGAGAACGTCGAGCAACTCGACGTCGAACACCAGCACGCTGTGCGGCGGGATGCCGCCGACGCCCTGGGCGCCATAGGCCAGTTCGCTGGGCACATGCAGGCGCCACTTGCTACCGGCGGGCATCAGTTGCAGGGCTTCGGTCCAGCCGGCGATCACGCCGCCCACCGGAAACTCGGCCGGCTGGCCGCGCTGGTAGGAGCTGTCGAACACGCTGCCGTCGATGAGGGTGCCATGGTAGTGGGTGCGTACCTGGTCTTCGCGAGTTGGCGTAGCGCCCTCACCTTGGGTGAGCACTTCATATTGCAGACCGGATGGCAGCACCACGACGTCAGGGCGCTCGGCGTTGGCCTTCAGGTAGTCGACGCCTTCCTGGGCCGCTGCGGCGGCCTTGGCCTGGGCTTCTGCCTGCATGCGCTCGCGGATGACGCGGAAGCTGGCATTCAGCGACTCGACGTCCACCCGGGACTCCTGGCCGTCGAAGGCCTCGTTGAGACCGGCGAGCACGGCTGCCAGCTGCATGCCGGGGACCGGATTCTGGCGCAGCTGATCGCCCAGCTGGCGGCCAATGCCGTAGCTGACGCGAGCTTCGTCGGTATCGAGCAGGATGTCGTTCATAGCAGCCTTTCCATCGTGAAAAAAGGAGCCGAGCCTAGCACATCAGGAACCTGGCTCGCCGCCGCCCAGGTTGCCGCGCTGCCGGCGACAGCGCTCGGAGCAGTAGCGCACCTCGTCCCAGCTGCGCTCCCACTTCTTGCGCCAGGTGAAGGGCCGCTGGCAGACCGGACAGAGCTTGGTGGGCAGGTCACCCTTCTTCATAGGGATTCTCCCGCGTCGAGACGCGCCAGCAGGGCCTCGCCCCGTTGCCAGAGGGCCTGCTGCCGCTCCGGGGCCTGGCGATCGAGATTGCGATAGAGATTGAGCATGCGCGGATAATGGGCGAACCGCTCGCGATGGCGGATCAGGAAATGCCAGTAGAGGGCATTGAAGGGGCAGGCCCGCTCGCCCAGGGCCTCGCCGACCTGATAGTGGCAGCCCTTGCAGTAGTCGGACTGGCGACGGATGTACTGGCCGCTGGCGCAATAGGGCTTGCTCGCCAGATAGCCACCGTCCGCATGCATCACCATGGCCTGGGTATTGGGCAGCTCGACCCACTCGAAGGCATCCAGGTAGACCGCCAGATACCACTCGCCGATGGCCTGGGGCGCGATACCGGCCAGCAGGGCGAAGTTGCCGGTGACCATCAACCGCTGGATATGGTGGGCGTAGCCCAGCGCCAGAGTCTGGCCGATGGCCTCGCGCATGCAAGCCATGTCAGTGGCTCCGGTCCAGTAGAAGTCCGGTAGCGCCCGGGTATTGCCGAGTACGTTGAGCTCCCGATACTCGGGCATGCGCAGCCAGTAGACGCCATGGACATACTCCCGCCAGCCGATCAGCTGGCGCAGGAAGCCCTCGGCGCTGTTGAGCGGCGCCCTCCCCTCACGATAAGCGGCATCCACCTCCGCGCAGAGCTGGCGCAGGTCCAGCAGCCCGATATTGAGCGCCGCACTGATCCGGGCGTGATGCAGATAGGGCTCGCCGCGGGCCATGGCGTCCTGGTAGGTACCGAAGTCGCGCAGCCCTGCATCCAGGAAGTGCCGCCAGAGGCACTCGGCATCCGCGCGGGTCACCGGATAGTCGAAGCCGTCGAGCCGGCCATAGTGGTGAGCGAAGCGCTGCCCGACCAGCTTGAGCACTTCTTGGGTACAGGCATCGGGCGGACAGCTGAAGGGCTCGGGAACAGGATGGCCCCTGGGCAGCGCCTTGCGATTGTCCTTGTCCAGATTCCAGACGCCACCGCAAGGCTCGTCTGGTCCCTCCATCAGCCAGCCGTGGCGCCGGCGCATGCCGCGGTAGAAGGCCTCCATGCGCAATTCGGTGCGGGTTCCGGCCCAGCGGGCGAAGGCGGCGCGACTGCAGAGAAATCAGTCGTCGCCGTGCCAGCGCACAGGCACCGCCAGATCGAGCCCGTGCAGCGCCTGCTCCAGTCGCCATTCGCCGGTCTCGGTCAGATGGACCTCGTGCGCGCCCGACGCCCTGACCCAGCAGGCGATCTCGGCCGGCAGCGAGCCCTGGTTGTCCGGGTCGTCCAGGGTACGGTAGTGGACCTGGAAGCCACGCGCGCGCATCTCGATGGCGAAATGGCGCATGGCACTGAAGATCAGGGCGATCTTGCGCGGATGGTGAGGCACATAGCTGGCCTCGCTCATGACCTCGGCGAGCAGCAAGACGTCCTGCGCGGGATCGGCGTCGCGCAGGGACGCCAGCTGGGGCGACAGCTGATCGCCGAAGACCGGTAGCAGGCGCCGGACGGCGCCCTCGCTCAAGAGGCGTTCCGGTAGTTCAGCGGGATCTTCAGCGGCTCGGCCGAGCGTGGCGCCATGCCGACCATCTCGTCGTAGGCGCTGTGCTGGATGAGAAAGCACGGCAGTGCCGGCAGATCGGCCAGCAGGCGGCGTGCCTGGGCGGCCGAGCCCAGGCGGTAGAAGTGCCCGTCCCGTCCGGTCAGCCGCGTGCGACCGTCCTGGGTGAGCACCTCGAGCACATAGAAGCCACCCTCGATGGACAGCAGGTTGAGTTCACGGACCTCGCCGGCCTGGGCGCGCTGGGTCAATTCCGGCAATTGCATGGGAACCTCCGGGTCGAGATCGACATCCGGGATGACGTCGATTGGCAGCTGTGAGCGTTCGACAACCTAGGACAGGCAAGCGCAACGGCGCAATCCACAAAGCGTAAGCGAAAGCTGCCGACGGCGGACGAGTGGCCGCCCTGCCGGTCAGTGCTTGGTCAGCCGATCCAGGTAACCCATGGCGAAGGCCGAGACCACGAACACTAGGTGAATGATCACGTACCACTTGAGGTATTCGGGATTGGTGTTCTGGGCATCCATGAAGATGCGCAGCAGGTGGATCGAGGAGATGGCGACGATGGAGGCGGCCACCTTGTTCTTGAGCGACCCCGAATCCATCTTGCCCAGCCAGCTGAGCTTTTCCGACCCTTCGTCGATGTCCAGCTGGGACACGAAGTTCTCATAGCCGGAGATCATCACCATGACCAGCAGACCACCCACCAGCGCCATGTCGATGAGCGACAGCACCAGCAGGATCAGCTCGGCTTCGGTGGATTCGAAGATATGCGGCAGGACGTGGAAGACTTCCTGAAAGAACTTGAGCGCCAGCAGAACCAGCGCCAACGACAATCCCAGATAGATGGGCGCCAGCAGCCAGCGGGAGGCGTAAAGGGCTTTTTCGATCAGACGTTCCATGCAGACTCGCTCGGTTTACCAGGGCCGGGCGAGTATACCGGGGCGTTGCGGACGGACCAATGCGGCAGGTTGTACCGTTGCTCAGGCGTCGGGACCGACCTGGAAGCGAACCTGCTGATGGGCGCGTTCGCCATTCATCTTGCGCAGCTCACTCTGCATGTGCAGGCGCCAGATCTGGGTCTCTTCAACCTGGATGTAGCCCTGTTCGACCAGGTTCTCGGCGATGGCGGTCATGACGCCTTCGGCCGCCTTGGGCCCGTGGAAAGGCCCCTGGGCCTTGATGGCGGTGGGCTGCTGGCCATTGAGGCCGGCAGCGCACAGCAGGGTCCAGAGGCCCTGTTCCTGACCGAGCGGTTTGATTTCGCATTCGATACGGGTGACGAGGCCCAGGCAGGGACGGATCAGGGTAATGGTGCGGGACATGGCGTCATCCTCTCGAAGCGCTCAATGCTCGCCGGTCCTAGGCCAGAGGTATCCACAAAGGCTGTGGACAACCCTGTTGGTCAACAGGGGGCAAGCGGGTCTGGGCGCCGTGCTACTTGGGCTGCGACGCCTTGTACAAAATCCGACCTGCCCCCTGGACCTCAGTTCTCCTCCGCTTCGTTGTTTTTCCCTTTTGCCTTGGAGTTATCACTGAGTTTGTCGGCCAGTTCATCTTCCAGCTCGAGCTCGGCGATTTCCTTGAGACGCTGTACCACGCGCGCATTGACGCTGCCGTCGGGGAAGCGGCCCTTGGCATCAGGCGCCCCGGCCGGCTCGCCCACCAGCAGCGACAGGGCCTCGTCCGCCTGACGTACGGCATAGACATGGAACAGCCCTTCACGGACCGCTTCCAACACGGTTTCGTCGAGCATCAGGTTGGTGACATTGGCGCGCGGGATGATCACGCCCTGCTCGCCGGTCAGGCCGCGGGCTTGGCAGAGGCGGAAGAAGCCTTCGATCTTCTCGTTCACGCCGCCGACCGGCTGGACCTCGCCGAACTGGTTGATGGAGCCGGTGATGGCGAAGCACTGCTTGAGCGGCGTGCGCGACAGCGCGGAGATCAGGGTACAGGCCTCGCCCAGGGAGGCACTGTCGCCATCGACGTAGCCATAGGACTGTTCCAGGGCGATGCTGGCCGAGATCGACAGAGGGAATTCCTGGGCATAGCGACTCCCCAGGTAGCCGGTCAGGATCATCACCCCCTTGGAGTGGATGGGCTGGCCCAGGCTGACCTCGCGCTCGATGTCGAGGATGCCGCTGGCGCCCGGATAGACGGTGGCCGAGATGCGCGCCGGCATGCCAAAGGCGGAATCGGCCACTTCCAGCACCGTCAGGCCGTTGCACTTGCCCACTGCGGCGCCCTGGGTGTCGATGAGGATGAGCCCGGTGAGCATGTCGTCCAGCACCCGGGCACAGACGCGTCCGGTGCGGGTTTCCTTGGCCTTGAGCGCGCGCTCGACATGGCCCTTGTCGGTGCGCTCGTCCCCGGCCAGATGGCGGATGAAATCGGCTTCGCTGACCAGTTGGAACAGATCGCCGATACGCGCTGACAGCCGCCCCTGGTGCTCGGCCAACCGGGCACTGTAGGTGGCCAGACGGGCCACGGCCGCCGAGGTCAGGGGCGCCATGCCCTCTTCCGAGGTGCGCGTCTTGAGCAACTGGGCGAACTGCTCCAGGCTCTCATCGCGCAGCGGCAGTTCTTCGTCGAAGTCCACCAGCACCCGGAACATCTCCTGGAAGTCCGAATCCAGCTCCTGCAGGGTGTAGTAGATGTTGCGCGAGCCGATGATGATGACCTTGAGCTGCAGCGGGATCTGCTGGGGCGCCAGGCTCATGGCGGTGAGGCGCCCCAGCTCGGCCAGTGGCGATTCCATCTTCAGCTGGCGCGAATGCAGGGCACGCTTGAGCGCGTCCCAGACGAAAGGCTCGGTCAACAGCTTGTCGGCTTCGACGATGAGGAAGCCGCCATTGGCACGATGCAAGGCGCCCGGGCGCAGCTGGCGATAGTTGGTGTAGAGCGCACCCTGATCGGATTGGTACTCGATGCGACCGAAGAGATTGTCGTAGGTCGGGTGGGACTCGAACACCACGGGCGCACCGCCGGTGACGTGGTGGCCGATGATCAGATTGGGCTCGTACTGCTCGCGCAATTCCTTGCGCCGCTGCATGTCGGGCTTGGCGTCGTCGGCCAGTTGCTCGACCACCGTCTTGAGCAGATCCACCTGCATGGCCTGCAGATAGGCGCAGACCCCGGGGTTGTCGTTGTACTTCTCCGACAAGGGCGCCAGCAGCGGCTGCAGGGCCTGGATGATGGTGTCCTCGTTCAGCGCCCGCAGCTGGTTGCTCGACTCGCGCCGCCATTGCGGCAGGCTGGACAGTTCTTCGTTGAGGCGTTCTTCGAGGCTGGAGATATCGGCGTGGAAACGCTCGCGCTCGGCTTCGGGCAACTGGGCGAAGTCGGCCTCATCCAGCGCCTTGCCGTCCTTCATGGGGGTGAAGGCGACATTATTGGCGTCGCGGTAGAGGGCGATCTCCTTTTCCAGGGCGAGCTTTTCCACCACGTCCAGGGCCTGGTCGTAGCGCTGGTTGAAGGCACGCTCGATCGCGTTCTTCTTCTGCTGGAACGCCGGGTGTTCGAACACCGCCGGAAAGGTGGCCAGCAGGTTGTCGATGAAATGGGCCATGTCGGCCACGAAGGCCTCGCCCTCGCCGGGCGGCAACTCCAGGGCACCCGGTGCGCGCGGCTCTTCGAAATGATTCAGGTACACCCAGTCGTTGGGCGTCGGCTGCCGCTTGGCCTCGGCCTTGAGATAGCGTTGCACGAAGGAGAAGCGACCGGTGCCCGGCTCGCCCATGACAAAGACGTTGTAGCCGGGCCGCGGCATGGCCACCCCGAACTGCAGGGCTTCGACCGCGCGCTCCTGGCCTAGGATGCCGCGGAAGGGTTCGAGCTGATCGGTATCGGCAAAGGAGAATTGTTCGGGAGCGAAAGGGCGGGTCAGCTCATCGGGAGCGAGCCGGAGACCGGCCGCGACGGGATCGTGCATCGTAAGTCCTTGTCAGGCATGCAAGCAGTGTCCGCATTCTGCGACCGGGATGACAGCGGAGGCAAGGCAAGCCGCGCTCCCCTGCGTATTTAAACGCAGCGGTTCGAAGGGACTGACATGACGTCTGTCGGTATTTTCCGACCCCAGCGTTTTTTGACGAAATTCTCACCAGACGCCTACTAAGCTCTCTCTATAGGGGGATCAGTCGTAGGATCCCGTGAGGAGGCCCCATGGCTGGCTCTCGTCGTTTCATTCCACTGTTCTTCCTGCTGTCCGCGCTCGCGGCCTGCACCAGTTATCACGACCAACTGATTGCCAAAGGCTATCCGCCGGCCTATGCCGACGGCTTCAGCGACGGCTGCCAGACCGGCAAGCAGGCAGTCAATGGCATTGGGTACGAACACAAGGATGCGCGCCGCTTCGTCGCGGAGAAGCCCTATCAGCAGGGCTGGGACGCGGGCTACGCGCAATGCGTGCAGGTGGCCCAGCGCGAAGAGCAGCAGCGCTTCATCGAGCAGGTCCGGGAAAACCGCGAAGGCGCGGAGCAACTGCATCTGCGCTCCAAAACACGTTGAGGTCGCAGCCATCCTTGCAGCACAGATAGGATGACCTATGCTGGCGGGCCCGCTTGTTGAGCTCAGCCAATGTCCGCCCGTTCGCCACTGTTCGCCGTCGCCCTGCTGCTGGTCGCCATGACCTCGATCCAGACCAGCGCGAGTCTGGCCAAGACGCTGTTCCTGCGCCTCGACCCGGTGGGTGTCACAACCCTGCGCCTGATCTTCGCCGCCCTGGTCCTGCTGATCGTGCTGCGTCCCTGGCGCAACTTCCGCCGCGAGGCGCTGGGCAGTCTACTGGGCTATGGCGTCGCCATGGGCGTGATGAACCTGACCATCTACATGGCCATGCAGCGCCTGCCGATCGGCATCGCCGTTGGCCTGGAATTCGTCGGCCCCCTGGTGGTGGCGCTGTGTGCGCTGCGCCGCTGGCTGGACCTGCTGTGGATCGTGCTGGTGGTCGCTGGCCTGGCCGTGCTCCTGCCCTTCGGTCACAACGCCTCGGCGCTGGATCCCCTCGGTACCAGCCTGGCACTGGGTGCCGGCGCCTGCTGGGCATTGTACATCGTGCTGGGCAAGCGCGCGGGCGCGGTCCATGGCACCGGCACGGTGGCCTTTGGCGCCTCCATCGCCGCCCTGGTGATCCTGCCCATCGGCATCGTTCATAGCGGCAGCAATCTCTTGCAACCGGAAATCTGGCCACTGGCACTGGCCTTGGCTCTGATGTCCACGGCCATTCCCTATGCCCTGGAAATGGTCGTGCTTACCCGCCTGCCGGCCTCGACCTTTGGCACCCTGATGAGTCTGGAACCCGCGCTGGGCGCCCTTTCCGGCTGGGTGTTCCTCGGCGAGATCCTGGGTGTCGCCCAATGGTTCGCTCTCGCCTGCATCATCGCCGCCTCGATTGGCGCCACCTGGAGCAGCCGTCTGACCCCGGAGCAAACGCCGCTCTAGGGACTCTATAACGAGGCGAACCCTCACGCGGAGTGCCGACGATGATCTATCTGATAATGGGCGTTTCGGGTAGTGGCAAGACTACCCTGGGCGAACTCCTGGCCAGCCAGCTGGGCTGCCGTTTCGACGATGCCGACACCTTTCACAGCCAGGCCAACAAGGACAAGATGGCCAAGGGTATCGCCCTCACCGACGAGGATCGCTGGCCTTGGCTGGATGCTATCCACGATGCCATGCAGCAGGCGCGGGCCGAGGGCACCACCCGGGTGTTCGCCTGCTCGGCGCTGAAGAAGGTCTATCGAGATCGCCTGCTGAACGGCCTCGAAGGTGTGCGTCTGCTGTTTCTCAAGGGCTCCCCGGAGCTGCTCGCCGAGCGTATCGGCAGCCGCCGTGGGCACTTCTTCGATCCCAAGCTGTTGCAGAGCCAACTCGACACCCTGGAAGCGCCCGACCACCTGGAGGCCCAGGTGTTGGACGTACGCCAGTCGCCGGAGCAACTGGTGGACGAGGTGCTGGAGCACGACCGCAGCGCCTGAGGGCTGCGATCACGGCGTCAGACCGCGACCGGTGCCTTGATGTGCGGATGGGCCTGGTAGCCCTCCAGCTCGAAATCCTCGAAGCGGAAGGCGAACAGGTCCTGTACCGCTGGATTGAGCTTCATGGTCGGCAGCGGCAGCGGTTCGCGGGTCAGCTGCAGATCGGTCTGCTCCAGGTGATTGGCATAGAGGTGGCAATCACCGCCAGTCCAGATGAATTCGCCCGGTTGCAGCCCGGTGACCTGGGCCACCATCAGGGTCAGCAGCGCATAGCTAGCGATATTGAAAGGTACGCCGAGGAAGATGTCGGCGGACCGCTGATAGAGCTGGCAACTCAGGCGGCCATCGGCGACATAGAACTGGAACAGCGCATGGCACGGCGGCAAGGCCATCTCGTCCACCAGCGCCGGATTCCAGGCTGAGACGATCAGGCGGCGTGAATCGGGCTTGGCGCGGATCATGTCCACCACCCCGGCGATCTGGTCGATATGGCGACCATCCGGTGCCGGCCAGCTACGCCACTGGTAGCCGTAGACCGGGCCCAGTTCGCCGTTCTCGTCGGCCCACTCGTCCCAGATGGAGACGCCGTTGTCCTTGAGATAGCGGATGTTGGTCTCGCCCTGCAGGAACCACAGCAGCTCGTGGATGATGGATCGCAGATGGCATTTCTTGGTGGTGACCAGGGGAAAGCCCTCGGCCAGATCGAATCTCATCTGGTAGCCGAAGACGCTGTAGGTCCCGGTGCCGGTGCGGTCGCTCTTGAAGGTGCCGTGTTCGCGCACGTGGCGCATCAGGTCGAGGTACTGTTTCATGGCGGGAGCGCTACCTGGCAAAAGCCAAATGGTATCAAATCGTGCCCTGCGGGAGCGGTCGCGCTTGTCGCAGCCAGCAGCGGGGCACAAAAAAAACGGCCCGAAGGCCGCTTCTCGTCGCTTAGCTCTTAGCTGTTGGCCGGCGGCGCCGTGAGGGTCGCCGTCTCGCGCTCGCGCTGGGTGATCTCCGAGGCCGTGGCGTCCATGGCCTCCTGCAGCCCCTGCAGGCGCTTCTTCTCGGCACGCCGGGTGAAGTACCAGGCGAAGAAGGTGAACAGCGAGACCGCCAGCAGGATCAGGCTGGCGATGGCGTTGATCTCCGGCTTCACGCCCAGGCGCACCGCGGAGAACACCTCCATGGGCAGGGTGGTGGAGCCGGGACCGGACACGAAGCTCGCCAGCACCAGGTCGTCCAACGACAGGGCGAAGGACATCATGCCACCCGCCGCCAGCGACGGCGCGATCATGGGGATGGTGATCAGCAGGAACACCTTCCAGGGGCGGGCGCCCAGGTCCATGGCCGCCTCTTCGATGGACAGGTCCAGCTCGCGCAGGCGCGAAGAGACCACCACCGCCACATAGGAGGCGCAGAAGCTGGTGTGGGCGATCCAGATGGTGGTCACGCCGCGGTCCTGCGGCCAGCCGATCAGCTGCGCCATGGAGACGAACAGCAGTAGCAGCGACAGACCGGTGATCACCTCGGGCATCACCAGCGGCGCCGTGACCATGCCGCCGAACACGGTGCGGCCGCGGAAGCGCGGGATCCGGGTCAGCACGAAGGCTGCCAGGGTCCCGAGGATCACCGAGGAAATGGCCGTGTAGAAGGCGATTTCCAGCGAGCGGAACACCGCACTCATCAGCTGGGTGTTGTCCAGCAGGCCGACATACCACTTCACCGACCAGCCACCCCAGACGGTCACCAGGCGCGACTCGTTGAAGGAGTAGATGACCAGGATGACCATCGGCAGATAGATGAACAGCAGTCCGAGCACCAGCATCAGGTTGGTGAACTTGAGGCCTCTCATAGCTTGCCCTCCAGTTCCTTGGCTCGGCTCCAGATTGGAGAGCCGGTTGAACAGCACGATGGGCACAGAATGGCTGTCTGGCTCACAGCTTGCCCTCCAGTTCCTTGGCTTGGTTGCGATTGAACAGCACGATGGGCACGATCAGGATCAGCAGCATCACCACGGCCAGCGCCGAGGCCACCGGCCAGTCACGGTTGTTGAAGAACTCCTGCCAGAGCACGCGGCCGATCATCAGGGTCTCCGGGCCACCCAGCAGTTCGGGAATGACGAACTCCCCCACCGCCGGAATGAACACCAGCATGCAGCCGGCGATGATGCCGTTCTTGGACAGCGGCACGGTGATCTTCCAGAAGCTGGTGAAACGACTGGCACCCAGGTCGCCGGCGGCTTCCAGCAGGGTCAGGTCGTGCTTCACCAGGTTGGCGAACAACGGCAGGATCATGAATGGCAGGTAGGAATAGACGATCCCCAGGTACACCGCGAAGTTGGTGTTGAGCATCTGCAGCGGACTGCTGATGATCCCCAGATTCATCAGGAAGCTGTTGATCAGGCCATTGGTGGAGAGCAGCCCCATCCAGGCATAGACGCGGATCAGGATAGCGGTCCAGGTCGGCATCATGATCAGCAGCAGCAACACCGTCTGCTTCTCGCGACTGGCGCGGGCGATGGCATAGGCCATGGGATAGCCGATCAGCAGGCAGATCAGGGTACTGATGCCGGCCATCTTCAGCGAGCCGAGATAGGCATCCAGATACAGCGGATCGCCGGCGAACATCAGGTAGTTGCCGAAGTTGAGCGCGATATCCAGTTGCTGATCGGCGTAGCTGAACAGCTCGGTATAGGGCGGGATGGCCACGTCCGCCACCGAGAAGCTGATCTTGAGCACGATCAGGAACGGCAGCAGGAAGAACAGGAACAGCCAGACGAAGGGCACGCCAATGGTCAGGCGGCGGCCATCGAGCAGGCGCTTGAGCAAGGGAGGTCTGGTCATGCTTGCAGTACCACGCCGCTGTCGTCTTCCCAGTACACCACCACGACGTCGTCCCAGGTGGGTCGTTTGCCGAGACGCTCGGCGTTGGCGATGAAGCACTGGACGATGGGCCCGGTCCCCAGCTTGACGTGATAGACCGAGTGCCCACCCAGGTAGGCGATGTCATGCACGGTGCCGCTGCACCAGTTGTAGTCGGGATGCTCGTGATCCGCTGGCAGGCTGGTGCCCATCAGCAGCTTCTCGGGCCGCAGGGCGAAGGTGACCTGCTTTTCCTGGGCACGGGTGCTGATGCCGTGACCGATGTAGATCGGCCGCTCCAGTTGCGGACTGTGGATGATGGCGTGGTCGGCGCCATCGTCGGTCAGCTCGCCGTCGAAGATGTTGACGCTGCCGATGAACTCGCAGACCAGCCGGCTCGCCGGGGTCTCGTAGATGTCCATGGGGCTGCCCACCTGGGCGATCCAGCCCAGGTGCATGATGGCGATGCGCTCGGCCATGGTCATGGCCTCTTCCTGGTCGTGGGTCACCATCACGCAGGTCACGCCCACGCGCTCGATGATTTCCACCAGCTCCAGCTGCATCTGCGAGCGCAGCTTCTTGTCCAGGGCGCCCATGGGCTCGTCGAGCAACAGGAGCTTGGGTCGTTTGGCCAGGGAACGCGCCAGGGCCACCCGCTGGCGCTGGCCACCGGAGAGCTGGTGCGGCTTGCGCTTGGCGTACTGGGTCATGTGCACCAGCTTGAGCATTTCGGCCACGCGGGCGTCGATCTCGGCCTTGGGCAGCTTGTCCTGCTTGAGGCCGAAGGCGATGTTCTGCTCCACGCTCATGTGCGGGAACAGCGCATAGGACTGGAACATCATGTTGATCGGCCGCTCGTAGGGCGGCATGTCGGTGATGTCCTCGCCATCGAGGAAGATGCGTCCTTCGCTGGGCCGCTCGAAACCGGCCAGCATGCGCAACAGGGTCGACTTGCCCGAACCCGAGCCGCCGAGCAGGGCGAAGATCTCACCCTTGTTGATGGTCAGGGAGACGTCGTCGACAGCGACGGTTTCGTCAAATTTCTTGGTGACCCGGTCGATCTTGACCAGGACTTCCTTGGCTTTCTTGTCGCCGGTGGCGGCTTTCTTGAAGGCACTGGTGGCGGTCGCCATGTACATCTCCCCAGGAAAATCGGGGACCGGCCGGACCGGTCCGCTTAGCGTTGGTTATTTGCCGGACTTGACCCGCGTCCAGCTACGGGTTTCCAGGCGCAGGAGTTGCGGGGGCAGCTCCTTCATGACGTACAGCTTGTCCATCACCGCCTGAGGCGGGTAGACGGTTTCGTCCTGCCGCAGCTCGGCATTCATCAGCTCGCCCGCCTTGGGATTGGGGTTGGCGTAGCCGACATAGTCACTGACCTTGGCGATGACCTCGGGCTGCAGCAGATAGTTGATGAAGGCATGGGCCTCCTTCACGTTCTTGGCATCCTTGGGGATGGCCAAGAGGTCGAACCAGAGGTTCGCGCCCTCCTTGGGAATCGCGTAGCCGATGTTGACGCCCTTCTTCGCTTCCTCGGCACGCGAACGTGCCTGAAAGACATCGCCGGAATAGCCGAAGGCCACGCAGATGTTGCCGTTGGCCAGGTCCGAGATGTACTTGGAGGAATGGAAATAGGTGATGTAGGGCCGCACCTTGAGCAGCTGTGCCTCGGCCTTCTTGTAGTCGTCAGGATTGGTGCTGTTGGGATCGAGTCCCAGGTATTGCAGTACCGCCGGATAGACCTCATCGGGCGAATCCATGAAGGAGACGCCGCACTTGCTCAGCTTCTTGAGGTTCTCGGGTTCGAACAGGATGGCCCAGGAATCGAGCTTGTCGGTACCCAGCGCGGCCTTGACCTTGTCGACATTGTACCCGATGCCGTTGGTGCCCCACAGGTAGGGCACGCCGTATTGATTGCCCGGATCACTCTTTTCCAGTTGCTTGAGCAAGGCCGGGTCGAGATTCTGCCAGTTCGGCAGCTGACTCTTGTCCAGTTTCTGGAAGGCGCCCGCCTTGATCTGCTTGGCCAGGAAGTTGCTCGAAGGCACCACCACGTCGTAGCCGGTGTGGCCAGCCAACAGCTTGCCTTCGAGGGTTTCGTTGGAATCGAAGACGTCATAGACCGGGGTGATGCCGGTGGCCTTCTGGAAGTCTTCCAGCGTGGTCTCGCCGACGTAATCGCTCCAGTTGTAGACACGTACCGTCGGGTCGGCGACAGCGGTTCCCATGACGGTCAGGGTCGTCATGGCCAGCAGGGTTTTACGCAACGAAAGCACGGGCGGCTCCTTTCATGATGGGCATCGACGGCGACACCCTTTCAGCGGTCCATACAGACGTACGGCACGCCGGAGCGACTCCGGCGTGCCGTCCTTTCAGCCGCACGCGGCGGCGGCACTCACTTGCCGGACTTGATGGTGGTCCAGGTACGGGTCATCAGACGCTGGGTCTTGGCCGGAAGATCCGGGAAGGCATACAGCTTGGTCATGGTTTCCTGGGTCGGATAGATCCCCGGGTTGGTGCGGATCTCTTCGGCTACCAGCGGGGTGGCCGCCTTGTTGCCGTTGGGATACTGCACATAGTCGCTGACCGCCGCGATCACCTTGGGCTCCATCAGGTAGTTGATGAACTTGAGCGCGCCTTCGGAGTTCTCGGCATCCTTGGGAATGGCCATGGTGTCGAAGAAGGTACCGGCGCCTTCCTTGGGAATGTTGTAGGCCACGGTCACGCCGTTCTTGGCATCGGCGGCACGGGCCTTGGCCTGGGCGATGTCGCCGGAGTAACCGACCGCCACGCAGACGTTGCCATTGGCCAGGTCCGAGATGTACTTGGAGCTGTGGAAATAGGTGATGTACGGCCGCACCTTGAGAAACAGCTCCTCGGCCGCCTTGATCTCCTTGGGATCCTGGCTATCCGGCTTGTAGCCGAGGTAGTGCAGGCCGGCGGGAATGATCTCGGTGGGCGAATCCAGCACCGCCACGCCGCAGCCCTTGAGCTTGGAGAGATTCTCGGGCTTGAAGATCAGGTCCCAGGAATCCACCGGGGCATTGTCGCCCAGGGCAGCCTTGACCTTGGCCGGGTTGTAGCCGATGCCGATGGTGCCCCACAGGTAGGGGATGGCGTACTGGTTGCCCGGATCGCTGACTTCCAGGGTCTTCATCAGCTGCGGATCCAGGTTGCTGTAGTTGGGCAACTTGGACTTGTCCAGCGGCTGGTAGACGCCGGCCTTAATCTGCTTGGCCAGGAAGGAGTTGGACGGCACCACCACGTCGTAGCCGGAACGACCGGCCAGCAGCTTGGCCTCGAGGGTCTCGTTGCTGTCATAGACGTCATAGACCACCTTGATCCCCGACTCCTTCTCGAAGTTGGCGATGGTGTCTTCGGCAATGTAGTCGTTCCAGTTGTAGACGTGCAGGACCTTGGGGTCCGCCGAGGCGTTGCCGGCAAAGAGGCCGGCCAGGCTCAGCGCTAGAAGAGTCTTGCCAAAAACATTCATGCGGTGGTGCTCCTCAAGTCATCGTTGGTCTTTTGATTCGGTGCGCGGCCAGCGCCCGCGCGCAGTCTGGCAAGGTCCGCCGCCGCGCTCAAGCCTTGCCGGCCATTAGCCACGTTGACGTAGCACCGCATGGGTCTGATCGAGACTCAGGCGCGCCAGGGTGACGAGCTCGTCGATGGACTCCGGCGTGATGACCAAAGGCGGGGCGATGATCATGGTATCGCCCACCGCACGCATCACCAGCCCATTGCGGAAGCAGTGCTCACGGCAGAGCATGCCCGCCCCACCCTCGTACCGCGTCCGCGTCTTCTTGTCGCGCACCAATTCCAGCGCCGCCACCATGCCGACACCGCGGGTCTCGCCCACCAGCGGGTGGTCGGCCAGCTCGGCCCAGCGTTTCTGCAAATAGGGTGCCGTGGCGTTGCGAACCCGGTCGACGATGCCTTCGTCACGCAGGATGCGGATGTTTTCCAGGGCCACGGCGGCGGCCACCGGATGCCCGGAATAGGTGAAGCCGTGATAGAACTCGCCACCCTCGTCGAGCACCCTGACCACTTCGTCGCGTACCACCACGCCACCCATGGGCACGTAGCCGGAGGTGAGCCCCTTGGCGATGGGCATCAGGTCCGGAGCATTGCCGTAGTACTGGCTGCCGAACCATTCGCCGGTGCGACCGAAGCCGCAGATGACCTCATCGGCGATGAAGAGGATGTCGTACTTGTCGAGGATCTGGCGCACTCGCGGCCAATAGCTTTCCGGCGGCACTATTACCCCGCCGGCACCCTGGATGGGCTCGGCGATAAAGGCGGCGACACGCTCTTCGCCGACCTCGAGGATCTTCTGCTCCAGCTGATCGGCCGCCCAGACGCCGAACGCCTCCGGACTCATCTCGCCACCTTCACCGAACCAGTAGGGCTGCGGAATATGCACGATGTCGGGCAGCAGACCGCCCTGTTCGTGCATCGCCGCCATGCCGCCCAGGCTAGCGCCGGCCATGGTCGAGCCGTGGTAGCCATTCCAGCGGCCGATGACCACCCGCTTCTCCGGCTGGCCCTTGGTCGCCCAGTAATGGCGCACCAGACGCAGCACCGTGTCGTTGGCCTCCGAGCCCGAACCGGTGAAGAACACGTGATTCATGCCCTCCGGTGCCAGTTCGGCGATGGTCTTGGCCAGCTCCAGCGCCGGCGGGTGGGCGGTCTGGAAGAACAGGTTGTAGTAGGGCAGCTCACGCATCTGGCGACTGGCCGCTTCGACCAGCTCTTCACGGCCGTAGCCGACGTTCACGCACCAGAGCCCGGCCATGCCGTCGAGAATGCGCTGACCCTCGCTGTCCCAAAGGTGCACACCCTCGGCACGGGTAATGATGCGTGCGCCCTTCTCGTTGAGCTGGCGATAGTCGGTGAAGGGCGCCAGCAGGTGCCGACGACTCAGGTCCTGCCAATGTGCGGTGGTAAAGGTAGTCACGAAGCCTCTCCTTGAATCGCGGTCAGACGCTGAGCAGCAGGAATTCCCGCTCCCACGAACTGATCACGCGCTTGTAATTCTCATGTTCGGCGCGCTTCACCGCGACGTAGCCACGGGTGAAACGACTCCCCAGATAACGCTCCAGGGTGGCCGACTGCTCCATGCGCTCCAGGGCGGCTTCCAGGGTTAGCGGCAGGCGCAGGTTGCGGCGCTCATAGCCGCGGCCCTGCACCGGGGCGCTGGGCGAGACGTTCTCGACCATGCCCAGATAGCCACACAGCAGGCTGGCGGCCAGGGCCAGATAGGGGTTGGCATCGGCGCCGGCCAGACGATTCTCAACCCGGCGATTCTGCGGATCGGAATCCGGTACCCGCAGGCCCACGGTGCGGTTCTCCTCACCCCACTCCACGTTGACCGGCGCCGAGGTATCGGGCAGGAAGCGGCGGAAGGAATTCACATTGGGCGCGAACAGCGGCAGCGCCTCGGGAATGTATTTCTGCAGACCGCCGATGTGGTGCAGGAAGAGCTCGCTCATGCTGCCATCGGGGTTGGAAAACACCGTCTTGCCGGTCTTGAGATCCACCACGCTCTGGTGCAGGTGCATGGCGCTGCCAGGCTCGCCGGTCATGGGTTTGGCCATGAAGGTAGCGGTGACGTTATGCTTGAGCGCCGCCTCGCGCAGGGTGCGCTTGAAGACGAAGATCTGGTCGGCCAGGTGCAACGGATCGCCGTGACGGAAGTTGATCTCCATCTGGGCGGTGCCTTCCTCGTGGATCAGGGTATCCAGATCCAGCTCCTGGGCCTCGCACCAGTCGTACATGTCCTCGAACAGCGGATCGAATTCGTTGGCCGCGTCGATGGAAAAGGACTGGCGCCCGGTTTCCTGGCGACCGGAGCGGCCTACCGGCGGCTGCAACGGATAGTCGGGGTCGTCGCTGCGCTTGGTCAGGTAGAACTCCATTTCCGGCGCGACGATGGGCTGCCAGCCATGCTCGGCATAGAGTTTGAGCACCTTCTTGAGCAGGTTGCGCGGCGACAGCTCGATGGGGATGCCGCGCTTGTCGTAGGTGTCGTGGATCACCAGGGCGGTGGGTTCCAGCGCCCAGGGCACCAGGAACACCGCGCGATCATCCGGCCGACAGTGCATGTCGATGTCAGCCGGGTCGAGCAATTCATAGTAGATGTCGTCGTCGACATAGTCCCCGGTCACGCTCTGCAGGAGCACGCTCTCCGGCAGGCGCATGCCCTTTTCGTTGAGAAACTTGGCGGTGGGAGAAATCTTGCCGCGGGCGATGCCGGTCAGATCGGCTACCAGGCATTCCACTTCAGTGATCTTGCGTTCTTTCAACCAGGCGGTGAGCCGGTCAAGCGGGGTGCTCATAAAGACCTCGAAGGTTCGAGCGGGGTGAACAGCATCAGCGGCCGGCAGCGCGCTCCTTGCAGGCCTTGCCGAACGCCTTGAATAAAGCGAGATAGACTGGGTGACTGCGTACCTTCCACTCCGGGTGCCACTGCACACCGCAAGTGAAGGCGCGGGCCTCGGGAAGCGAGACGGCTTCGATCAGGCCATCGGGGGCCAGCGCCTCGGCGCGCAACCCCGGCGCCAGGCGCTCGATACCCTGGCCATGGATGGAGTTCACCTCGAAGCGCGCCGGCAGATCCAGGGTCTCGAACAGGCCACCTGGCTGGACCTCGACCGGATGGTGCAAGCCATAGTGCTCTTCCAGGGTCTCGCCGCGCTCGCGGTGATCCATGAGGGAAGCGACCTCATGCACCTTCTGGTGCAGGCTGCCGCCAAAGGCCACGTTCATTTCCTGGAAGCCCCGGCAGATGCCCAGCACCGGCACGCCCGCAGCCACCGCGGCGCGCAACAGCGGCAGGGTCACGGCGTCGCGCGCCGCATCGTGCAGGGTGCCGGGCTCGCTGGGCGGGCCCTGGTAATGGCGAGGTTCGACATTGGACGGCGAACCGGTGAACAGCAGACCGTCCAGACGCTCTACCAGGGTCTCGGTGGCGATGAGGTCGGCGAGGGCCGGAATCACCAGCGGCATGCCCTCGGCCCCCTCCACCACCGCGCGCAGATACTTGTCGCCGGCGATGTGAAAGGGATGCAGGCCTAGTTGCCTGGTACAGGCTGTGACACCTATGAGGGGCAGCGCGGACATGGGGCACCGGGTTGAACAGGAATCATCCGAGCCTAGTCTTGTTCGTTATTTTTCACAACCACCGGTAAAAAGTTTCGGGATTCTGCACAGAAGCGGCGCAACAGAGGCGTTCTAGCGCTCATGAATGCGCCAAAAACAGGCACCTGCGCACCACCCCTGAGCAGGCTTTCCGCCAGTTGACTTTGCTCCGCCTTTCGGATTGACTCCAGGGTGGTAACTCCGCTGATTGATATTTTTAACAGGGGCGCTGGCAAAGCGTCGGAGCGCAGGCGAGACCGTACTCTCAGGTCGCTGTCGGATCGACAGCGGGCACTCGTGCCCTCACTGCGGTTGGCCCACTGGGCAAACAGGCGCATCAGGCGCTAACCGTTTTGTCGAGCGCAGCCAAAAGCAAAGGTGTTTCATCATGTCGGTACCCCCGCGTGCCGTTCGTTTGGATGAAGCGACCGACTTCCTCAGGGAGCACCCTGAGGTCCAGTTCGTCGATCTTCTGATTGCGGATATGAATGGCGTGGTGCGTGGCAAACGCATCGAGCGCAACAATCTGCCCAAAGTCTTCGAGAAAGGAATCAACCTCCCCGCTTCGCTGTTCGCCCTCGACATCACCGGCTCCACCGTCGAAAGCACCGGTCTCGGGCTCGACATCGGCGATGCCGACCGCGTCTGTTTCCCTATCACCGACACCCTCTCCATGGAACCCTGGCAGAAGCGCCCCACCGCGCAGCTGCTGATGACCATGCACGAGATGGAAGGTGAGCCCTTCTTCGCCGACCCCCGCGAGGTCCTGCGCCAGGTCGTCCAGCGCTTCGACGAGCTCGGACTCACCGTCTGCGCCGCCTTCGAGCTGGAGTTCTATCTGATCGATCAGGAGAACATCAACGGCCGCCCGCAACCGCCGCGCTCACCCATTTCCGGCAAGCGTCCGCAATCGGTCCAGGTCTACTCGATGGACGATCTGGATGAATACGCCGACTGCCTGCAGGACATCATCGACGGCGCCCGCGCCCAGGGCATTCCGGCCGACGCCATCGTCGCCGAATCGGCGCCAGCGCAATTCGAGGTCAACCTCAATCACGTCGCCGATCCGATCAAGGCCTGCGACTACGCCGTACTGCTCAAGCGCCTGATCAAGAACGTCGCCTACGACCATGAGATGGACACCACCTTCATGGCCAAGCCCTATCCGGGCCAGGCGGGCAATGGTCTGCACGTGCACATCTCCCTGCTGGACAAGGAAGGTCGCAACATCTTCGCCGGCGAGGATCCCGAGCAGAACGCCGCATTGCGTCATGCCATCGGCGGTGTGCTCGAGACCCTACCCGCCTGCATGGCCTTTCTCTGTCCCAACGTGAACAGCTATCGGCGCTTCGGCTCGCAGTTCTTCGTGCCCAATGCCCCGAGCTGGGGCCTGGACAACCGCACCACCGCCCTGCGCGTCCCCACCGGTACGCCGGAGGCACACCGCATCGAGCATCGAGTGGCTGGCGCCGACGCCAACCCCTACCTGCTGCTGGCCGGCGTCCTGGCCGGGGTACACCACGGCCTGACCCGGCAGATCGAGCCCGGCCCGGTCACCGAGGGCAACTCCTACGAGCAGCACGAGCAGAGCCTGCCGAACAACCTGCGCGATGCCTTGCGCTACCTGGACGACAGCTCGGTGATGGCGGAGTACATCGATCCGAAGTACATCGACATCTTCGTCGCCTGCAAGGAGCACGAGCTGGAGGAGTTCGAGCACTCCATCTCCGACCTCGAGTACAACTGGTACCTGCACACCGTGTAAGCACCGCCTGCCGACCGGTCCTGCACCGGTCGGCAGGTGCGCTGCAGTACCGCCGGAGCCCTGCGCGTAATCACGCTCGTGGCGCCCTGCCGATCTTTCCCTTTATCACCCACGACGACTCTGGACGGAGAGCTTCGCCATGACCACCCTCACCACGCCGCGTGCCGATGGCTTCCACATGCCGGCTGAATGGGCCGACCAGCGCCAGATCTGGATGGTCTGGCCCGAGCGACCGGACAACTGGCGCCTGGGCGGCAAGCCTGCCCAGGCGGCCTTCACCGCCGTGGCCCAGGCCATCGCCCGCTTCGAGCCGGTCACCATCGGTGCCTCGGCGCAGCAGTACGAAAATGCCCGCGCCCGCCTGCAGCATCCGAACATCCGGGTGGTGGAAATCAGCAATGACGACGCCTGGTGCCGCGATACCGGCCCGACCTTCGTCAGCGACGACCAGGGCGGCGTGCGCGGTGTGGACTGGAGCTTCAATGCCTGGGGCGGCCTGGACGGTGGTCTCTACTTTCCCTGGCAGCGCGACGACCAGGTAGCGGGCAAGATCCTGGCGATCGAGAATCTGCCGGGCTATCGCACCCCGGACTTCGTCCTCGAAGGCGGCTCCATCCATGTCGACGGCGAAGGCACCCTGATCACCACCGAGGAATGCCTGCTCAACGCCAACCGCAATCCACACCTGGATCGTGCGCAGATCGAGCGTTACTTGAGCGACTACCTGGCGGTGGACAAGGTCATCTGGCTGCCCCACGGTCTCTACAATGACGAGACCAACGGCCACGTGGATAACTTCTGCTGCTACGTGCGCCCGGGCGAGGTGCTGCTGAGCTGGTGCGACGACCAGGCTGATCCCAACTACGGCCGGTGCCGCGAGGCCCTGGCCGTGCTGGAGCGTGAAACCGATGCCCGCGGCCGCACCCTCAAAGTGCACCGCATTGTTACCCCAGGTCCGCTGTTCGCCAGCGAGGAAGAATGCCGCGACGTAGACGCCTGCCTGGGTACCCAGCCGCGCCGGGCTGGCGAGCGTCTGGCCGCCTCCTACGTCAATTTCCTGATCGTCAACGGCGGCATCATAGCGCCGACCTTTGGCGTCCCCGAGGATGCCGAGGCCCTGCGTACCCTGCAGGCCTGCTTCCCGGAGCACCAGGTGATCCAGGTCCCCGGACGCGAGATCCTGCTGGGCGGTGGCAACATCCACTGCATCACCCAGCAGCAGCCGACCGGCCGCTGATTTCCGGCGGAAACGAAAAAAGCCCGTCTTTCGACGGGCTTTTTTCTGACCTGAGCGCGGCTTAAAGCAGCGGCAGGGTGTAGCTGACGATGAAGCGGTTTTCGTCCTGATCGCGCTGACCCGGAACGCCCTGGGTGCTGGCTGCCGGCAGGTCGGAGCGCAGCGAAGCGTTACGCCAGGTGAAGCCCAGACCTTTCAGCTGGCCTTCCGGGACCACGTAGCTCAGCGTCAGATCGCGTTCCCACTCCATGTAGTCGCCATTGCGGGTGCGGATGTTATCGCCGTACTGGTAAATGATACCGGCAGTCAGACCCTTCATACCCAGCTGACCGAAGTCATAGGAGTAGCGAGCTTGCCAGGTGTCTTCACCGGAGCGGGCGAACTTGTTGATCTGCAGGTCGGTGATGATGTAGGCGGAAGCGCCATCACCCTGGTTCAGGAAGGGGAAGTCGCTGTTACCATTGCTACCCTGGTAGCCAGCGCCAAAGGTATGGCCCTTGATCGAGTAGGTGAACAGGGCGCTGTACAGACGGTTGTCCACTTCGCCACGGGTAACGGCGCCAGTGGCGGTGCGGCCGTAGTAACCGCTGGAGGCATAGAGCGCACCCTGGGTGTCGGCATTCTTGTTAGCGCCATCGCCGTTGCTGTCGAAGTAGCGCAGATCGGTCTTGAAGGTACCTTCACCCAGCTTGACGCTGTGGGTCAGACCCAGGAAATGCTGGCTGTAGAAATCTTCCAGCTGACCGAAGTAGTACTGCAGCGTCAGGTCCTTGGTGACCTTGTAGTCGGCACCGGCGAAACGGAACTGGTTGCTGTCACGCGCGGTGGAACCACTGTTGGAGCCCGCGATGGACATTTCTTCGTAGTTGCTGGAAGCACGGCCCTTGACGTGTTCGATCTGACCAGCAGTCAGAGTCACGTCCTTGATTTCCTTGGAGGTCACCTGACCGCCCAGGAAGGTCTGCGGCAGGATACGACCATCGTTGAAGGTGATGACCGGCAGCTTGGGCATCAGGGTGCCGTAGCGCAATTCGGTCTGGGAGATCTTCATCTTGGCAGTAGCGCCAACGGTGCTGAATTCGTCGACGGAGCTGCCGTCGGTTTCACGCGGGAACATGGTGCCCGGCTGATTGGAGCCGTCGGTCTTGCCGGCACGGCCGCCGCCATCCAGACGCAGACCCAGCATGCCGATCGCGTCGACACCGAAGCCAACGGTGCCTTGAGTGAAGCCGGACTGATAATTGAGCAGGAAGCCCTGACCCCATTCCCGGTTGGTCGACGGGTTGGCGGTGCCATTGCGGTTATCGAGATTCTCGTAGAAGTTGCGCAGGCTCAGGGTTGCTTTGCTGTCCTCGATAAAGCCGGCAGCGTTGGCGGCGGCAATGAGGGACAGGTTCAGACAGGCCGCGGAGACCGCGACCACCAGTGGCTTCTTGACCATGTGTGCTCCAGGGGTGAATCGTTGTTATGCAGCCACCAGAGGTGTCAGCGTCTGCTGGTGGTATGCCCGACGGGCCGTGCGGAAGGGAAAGCTAGAGGGCTTTTGTTTCAATTTGGAGAATTATCCCGGGCTTGGTCGACTTTTAATTTGCGACTTCAAGCACAGGTCCCCTGCCACCGTCTTCCACGTTGCGAAAGCTAATTGCAAAAAAGCATTTCGTCTAGCGATACCTCGTTGAAAACCCGCTCTGTGGTCTTCCCCTTAGACTGGTCGGTCATGGCTGTAGGGAACCTTCCCCGCATACCGCACCGGAAAGGCTGGCCTTTTCCTGAAAGAAGGCCAGCTCATAGTCTGCGACTTTCCGCTCTAGGACGGGCTTTTCAAGGCATTGGAAAACCCTTGCAGTCCGTCATCGAATGCTGGATCCAGAGAAATTCCCTGCGCTCTTCAAGGACTTGTAATTTTTTGCTACGGCTTCCAGGGCCGACTCGCCCAGCACATGACACGCCTCGTCCGCCGCGTGAAACCTGACATCCCGCATCACAGTGGTTACGACGCGTTAGCGGCTTGGAAACAGACTTTCCATTCAGCGGGTGCCAACTCGCCGGCTTCCACAAACAGCTGTGGATAGCGTCAGGCTGCCGGAGCAAGAGGGGGAAGAAAGGAGTCGATGCCAGCTGACTGGGGAGAGGATGAAGCTACCAGGCACCGAGGACCAGGCTGGCCATGATCGGAACTGGCACGCTGGTATCCGAGAGCCAGACCTGGAGGTACGGCTCTGGAACATCTGCCAAGGGCTTCAGCCTTGGACGACTTGATCCTTGCCCTGGCGCTTGGCCTTGTACATGGCCTCGTCGGCCCGTACATAAAGAGTGTCGAGGGACTCATCGCCCTCACGCAGGACGGTGACACCCTGACTGATGGTGACCTTCAGCGGCCCCTCGGCGGTGGGTACGGCCAATTGGCGCACGGCGCGCTGTAGTCGGCCCCCGATCTGCAGTGCGAGGTCGCTGTCGCAACCTGGCAACAAGAGGGCGAATTCCTCGCCGCCGATGCGGCCGAACAGATCGCCTCGACGAGTGGTCTGGACCCCGCACTCGGCAACACGCTGTAACACTTGGTCGCCCATCTGGTGGCCGAAGCGATCATTGATCTTCTTGAAGTCATCAATGTCGAGCAGCAGGAAAGCCAGCGGCTCGCCTTCGTTCTGAGCGAATTCGAAGGCGCGCTGGGCACTTTCGAAGAAGTGCCGACGATTGCTGCTGCGGGTCAGGACGTCGGTGGTGGCGAGCCGCTGCAGCTCCTCCTCCATACGCTTCTTGTCGGTGATGTCTTCGGCGATGCCCACCACCAGGAGCGGCATGCCCGCCTCGCTGCGTTGACTGACAAAGCACTTGTCGCTGAGCCAGCGGATTTCGCCATCGGCGCGGATGATGCGGTATTCGCGCGACTCTATGGCGCCTTGCTCTATCACCTGTTCCAAGGTGCGCTGGGCGTATTCGAGGTCGTCCGGGTAGATATTATTGAGCCAGGTGCTGTAGTCGGTCAGTACCAGCGACTGGGAGCGGCCGAAGATCTGTTCGTAGGCGGGGCTGACATAGATGATCTGGCGAGTGCGCCAGTCCAGGGCCCAGAGGACGGCATTGACGCTTTCCAGCAGCGCGCTGAACAGCTGCTCCCGGTCACGCAGGCGATCTGTCTCGGCCCGCGAATGCAGGAGAGCCAGCAGATTCTCTTCCGGAGTGGGAAGAGCAGACAGAGAGGGTTGTTCATCCATATACACATGCGCCTACGCGGGGTCCTGAGGGAGTTAGAGACAGCTGAAACCAGCCTGGTTCAATCCCCGCATAGAGCAGCCCACCGCTTCGGTGGGCTTTTGTGAAGCCTTTCTCAAGCAGTTCCGGCCGGCCGCAGGGAATAGGTTTTCAGCTGTTCGGCGAATTCGCGCAGGGACTGAATGCCGCTCGCTTCGGCTTCGCCGATCCACTGCCGGGTCGCGGCCAGCATGTCGTGGCCGTTGGCGCTGGTCCGCGCCCAGATCTGCTGCAGCGCCAGGCGCTTTTCGTAGATCAGCTTCAGCGCCTGACTGTGCTCGAGCAGTTCGTCGATGCGCACCTGATGGCGAGCCTTGAGCAGACTGGTCTCGCGGGCCAGCAGCCCCCGGGCGCGACGGAACAGCGGGCGCTGGGAGGGCGTGGCACTGCCTCGCTCCTGCCGCAGCAGTGGCCCGATCACCTGCTTGCGATACTGGGCCATGATCTGGAAGCGGTTGTTGAGGATGGCCATGGCGGTATCCATGTCCAGCTGACCCTTGCCTTCGATGCGATGGGCGATGGGGGCGACGCGATTGACCTTGGCCAGGCGCAGCCAGGTGAACAGCTTGATCCAGGCCCAACCCATGTCGAACTCCCAGCGCTTGACCGAGAGCTTGGCCGAGTTGGGATAGGTATGGTGGTTGTTGTGCAACTCTTCGCCACCGATGACGATGCCCCAGGGGATGAGGTTGGTGGCGGCATCGCGGCATTCGAAGTTGCGATAGCCCACGGCATGGCCTAGACCATTGACCACGCCAGCAGCCCAGAAGGGAATCCAGACCATCTGCACGGCCCAGACGGTGAGGCCCAGGGCGCCGAACAGGGCGACGTCGATCAGCAGCAACAGCACCACACCCAGGTTGCGGGTGCGGGGATTGGAGTAGAGCTTGCGCTCGATCCAATCATCCGGGCAGTTCTTGCCATAGATGCGCAGGGTATCAGCGTTGTTCGCCTCAGCCTTGTACAGCTCGGCGCCGCGCCGGACCACGGTGGCGAGGCCCTTGTGCACCGGACTGTGCGGGTCCTCTTCGGTTTCGCATTTGGCGTGGTGCTTGCGGTGAATAGCGGTCCATTCACGGGTATTCATCGCCGTGGTCAGCCACAGCCAGAAGCGGAAGGCGTGTTTGAGCGCGGGATGCAATTCCAGCGAGCGGTGGGCGGAGTAGCGATGCAGGTAGACGGTAACACTGACAATGGTCAGGTGGGTCAGCAGCAGGGTGACCACCACCAGTTGCCAGACCGACAGGTCGAGCAGGCCGTTGTAACTCATGGACGCAAAGGACCTCGCGCGGGTTGTGTAGTGCAACTGTCACCTAAAGTTCAGTGAACAGGCGTTCGCGCATTATTGCCAGGGTGGGTGATAAATCCAGCCCTCCCTTTTGCTACACAACGTGTCCTTCACAGAGTGTTAATTCTAAAAACGAATAAACAAAGCATTATTAGCAATTTTAAGAAATAAAGATCAGCCCCCTAAGATGGCGCCACTCTTTCGCCCACCTCTGCACACGAGGACGTCATCCATGAGTTCCGTTCCGTTCCGCAGCCTGGAAAACCAGGACGAAACCGCACTGCTCCGCGATATTCAGCAGGCTTTGCGCGGGCTGAGATTC
Organism: Pseudomonas benzopyrenica; assembly: GCF_036884265.1. NCBI lineage: Bacteria > Pseudomonadati > Pseudomonadota > Gammaproteobacteria > Pseudomonadales > Pseudomonadaceae > Pseudomonas > Pseudomonas benzopyrenica. Next base: position 4,158,997 of record NZ_CP145723.1, read on the forward strand.
GGCGCCATCGAGATCACCGTGCACAACGGTCAGGTGGTGCAGATCGAGCGCAAGGAAAAATTTCGGCCCCAGAGCGGCCAAGCTAACAAGCATTGAATTCTCGAGGTCAGCGGACGAGCGGGCACGGTGCCCGCCAGACGGTGTCCGGCTTTCTCACGTCAAGGAGTCTTTTCATGTCGATTCGCCGTTTCGCTCTGGCCGCGCTGGCCGGTGCCCTGTTCGCCACCCAGGTCCATGCCGTCGAATTGCTCAACGTGTCCTACGACCCGACCCGCGAGCTCTATCAGCAGTACAACGCGGCCTTCGCCAAGCACTGGAAGGCCGAAACCGGCGAAGACGTGAGCATCAAGAATTCCCATGGCGGCTCCGGCAAGCAGGCGCGCTCGGTGATCGATGGCCTGCAGGCCGACGTGGTGACCCTGGCGCTGTCCGGCGACATCGACGCCCTCAACCTGCACCAGCAACTGGTCGACCCCAACTGGCAGAAGCGCCTGGCGGACAACAGCACCCCCTACACCTCGACCATCGTCTTTCTGGTACGCAAGGGCAATCCCAAGGGCATCAAGGATTGGGACGATCTGGTGAAGAAAGACGTCCAGGTCATCACGCCCAATCCCAAGACCTCCGGCGGTGCCCGCTGGAATTTCCTCGCCGCCTGGGCCTATGCCAAGGCCAAGTACGGCAGCGATGCCGAGGCGCTGAAATTCGTCACCGAGCTCTATCGCCACGCCCCGGTGCTGGACACCGGCGCCCGCGGCGCCACCATCAGCTTCGTGCAGCGCCAATTGGGCGATGTGCTGATCGCCTGGGAAAACGAAGCCTATCTGTCGCTGAAGGAAGAAGGCGGCGACCAGTTGGAGATCATCACCCCGTCGTTGTCGATCCTGGCCGAGCCGCCCGTAGCCGTGGTGGACAAGGTGGTCGACAAGAAGGGTACCCGCAAGCAGGCCGAGGCCTATCTGCAGTATCTCTACAGCCCCGAGGGTCAGCGCATCGCCGCGCAGAACTTCTATCGTCCTCGTGATGCCAAGGTGGCGGCGGAATTCAAGGATCAGTTCAAGCCGGTCAAGCGGGTGACCATCGACCAGGAATTCGGCGGCTGGAAAGCGGCGCAACCCAAGTACTTCGCCGACGGCGGCGTGTTCGACAAGATCTTCGCCGACATCAACAAATAGCGCCCCAGCTGGGACGGCTCACGCTGACCGGCCCGGAACAGGTATCGTTCCACCCCTCTGCGCCCTGGCGAATGCATCGCCGGGGCGCCTTGCAGAAGGACATCTCATGTCTCGCCGTCTCTCCCCGGTCATACCCGGCTTCGGGTTGACCCTGGGATTCTCCCTGACCTACCTCGCGCTGATCGTGCTGATCCCGCTGGGCGCCATGTTCCTTCATGCCAGCCAGCTGACCCTCGGCCAATTCTGGTCGCTGATCACCGGGCGCCAGGTGCTGGCCGCGCTGCAGCTGTCCTTTGGCACGGCCCTGCTCGCCGCCCTGGTCAACGGCATCCTCGGCACCCTGCTGGCCTGGGTGCTGGTGCGCTACGAGTTTCCCGGGCGCAAGCTGATCGATGCCATGGTCGACTTGCCCTTCGCCCTGCCCACCGCGGTGGCCGGCATCGCCCTGACCGCGCTCTATGCGCCCAACGGCATGATAGGTTCGCTGTTTCCCTTCAAGATCGCCTATACCCCGATCGGCATCACCCTGGCGCTGATCTTCGTCACCCTCCCCTTCGTGGTGCGCACCCTGCAGCCGGTACTGGCGGACATTCCCAAGGAAATCGAGGAAGCCGCCACCTGCCTGGGCGCGCGCCCCTGGCAGGTGTTCCGCTACGTGCTGGTGCCGACCCTGCTGCCGGCCTGGCTGACCGGTTTCGCCCTGGCCTTCGCCCGCGGCGTGGGCGAGTACGGCTCGGTGGTGTTCATCGCCGGCAACATTCCGTTCAAGACCGAGATCCTGCCGCTGCTCATCGTCTCCAAGCTGGACCAGTACGACTACACCGGTGCCACCGGCATCGGCGTGTTCATGCTGCTGGTGTCCTTTGTCATGCTGCTGCTGATCAATATCCTGCAGCGCCGCATCCAGCCCAACATCTAAGGACGACCGCATGAGCCTCATGACTTCGACCAAGGCCGATGCGCGCGCCAGCAAGCAGCGCACCCCGGTGGCCATCGCGCTGATCGCCAGCGCCTGGCTGATCTTCCTGCTGATCCTGGTGCTGCCGCTGTACATGGTGCTGAGCCAAGGCCTGGCCAATGGCATCGGCGCCTTCTGGAACGCCATCAGCGAACCGGACGCGATCTCGGCGCTCAAGCTGACGCTGTTCGCCACCGCCATCTCGGTCCCCCTGAACCTGGCCTTCGGCCTGGCCGCGGCCTGGTGCGTCACCAAGTTCGAGTTCACCGGCAAGAGTCTGCTGATCACCCTGATCGATCTGCCCTTCTCGGTCTCGCCGGTGATCGCCGGTCTCATCTATGTGCTGCTGTTCGGCGCCCAGGGGCTGATGGGCCCCTATCTGCAGAGCGTGAACGTGCAGATCGTCTTCGCCGTGCCCGGCATCGTACTGGCGACGATCTTCGTCACCTTTCCCTATGTGGCCCGCGAACTGATCCCGCTGATGCAGGAACAGGGCACCCAGGAAGAAGAAGCCGCACGCCTGCTGGGCGCCAGTGGCTGGCAACTGTTCTGGCACGTGACCCTGCCCAACGTGAAATGGGCGCTGATCTATGGCGTGGTGCTCTGCACCGCGCGGGCCATGGGCGAGTTCGGCGCGGTGTCGGTGGTCTCCGGCCACATCCGCGGCCTGACCAATACCCTGCCGCTGCACATCGAGATTCTCTACAACGAATACAACATCGTCGCCGCCTTCAGCGTGGCGATCCTGCTGTTGCTGATGGCCCTGGTGATCCTGCTGCTGCGGCAGTGGAGCGAGAGTCGCCTGAGCCGCCAACTACAGCACCGTGACGAGGAATAAGGCGCCATGAGTATCGAGATCCAGGGTATCAACAAGAGGTTTGGCGCCTTCCAGGCGCTCAAGGACATCAACCTGCACATCGAGAGCGGCGAACTGGTCGCCCTGCTCGGCCCCTCGGGCTGCGGCAAGACCACCCTGCTGCGCATCATCGCCGGTCTGGAAGCACCGGACACCGGCAACATCGGCTTCCACGGTGAAGACGTCTCCGGACGTGACGTGCGCGATCGCAACGTCGGCTTCGTCTTCCAGCATTACGCGCTGTTCCGCCACATGACGGTGTTCGACAACGTGGCCTTCGGCCTGCGCATGAAGCCGCGCCGGGAGCGGCCGAGCGAGGCGCAGATTGCCAGCAAGGTGCACGAACTGCTGAACATGGTGCAGCTCGACTGGCTGGCCGATCGCTATCCCGAACAGCTCTCCGGTGGCCAGCGCCAGCGCATCGCCCTGGCTCGCGCGCTGGCGGTGGAGCCCAAGATCCTGCTGCTCGACGAACCCTTCGGCGCCCTGGATGCCAAGGTGCGCAAGGAGTTGCGCCGCTGGTTGGCACGGCTGCACGAGGAGATCCACCTGACCTCGGTGTTCGTCACCCATGACCAGGAAGAGGCCATGGAAGTGGCCGACCGCATCGTGGTGATGAATAAGGGGCAGATCGAGCAGGTCGGCTCGCCCGGCGAGGTCTATGAGCAACCCGCGAGTGACTTCGTCTACCACTTCTTGGGGGACTCCAACCGCCTGGCACTGGGTGAGCAGGAGGTGCTGTTCCGTCCGCATGAGGTGGAGCTGGAGCGCGAGCCACGGCCGGGTTATCACGCCGCCGAGGTGCGCGACATTCGCCCGCTGGGCGCCATCACCCGGGTGACCCTGAAGGTGCCGGAGCAGACCGAGGTGATCGAGGTGGAACTGGTCAAGGACCACCCGGCGCTGGCCGGTCTGCAACGCGGTGCGCCGCTGCATTTCTTGCCGCGTACGCCCTGAGCTGCAGCAGGCGGCTAAGACCAAAGTCGTAGCCGCCTGGATCAGACAGCGGTTGCAACCTCCGGAAAGCTGGCTCCATGATCGACGAAGCTGATCCGCGTCACATTCGTAACTGATCGAGCCGAATCACAAGGAGGTCGCATGCCCAGGCGCTGGCCCGTCGTGTTGTCGCTTCACCTGGCCATGCTCGTGGCTGCGCTGCTGCTCTGGCAGTGGCTGGCGCTGCCCTCCACCGCCGGCCTGGGACTGGTTCTCGTGGCGGCCCTCTGGCCTTGGCTACTGCTGCTGCGCAAGCCTGTCGCGCCGCCGGCTCCGGCCCAGTCCTTCGACGAACTGACCAGCGATCTTTCGCGCAGTACGGCGCGCAATGCCGTGGCCATCGCCGGGGTGGCCTTCGCCGCTCAGCAACTGGCGGCCCGGGTGCAATCTCAAGCCAGCACGGCCGCACAGATTTCCAGCAGCGCCACGTCCCTTACCCAGACCGAGCACGACAGCGCCGGCAGCGCCCGCCAGGCCCTGGCGGTGGCGCAGCAGGTGCACCAGCGCAGCGAGGCCGGTCGGGAAGCCCTGAACTCAGCGATCGCCGCCATCCGCGCCCTCAGCGAGCACGCCCGCCAGAGTCGGGAACTGATCGCGGGTCTGAGTGCCCGCACCGACAAGATCCAGCAGGTCACCGAGGTCATCCAGGCCATCGCCAGCCAGACCAACCTGCTGGCGCTCAATGCCGCCATCGAGGCCGCGCGCGCCGGGGAACACGGGCGCGGCTTCGCGGTGGTCGCCGACGAGGTCCGTGGCCTGGCGGCGCGGACCTCCAGCGCGACCGGCGAGGTGGGCGTGATCGTGGCCGATATCGGCCAGCAGACCGAGGCCGTGGTGGCGCAGATCCAGGAACTGGCCCAGGCGCTGGAAGATGGCGTGCGCCAAGTCGAACGCACGGGCGAAGGCCTCCAGGAGATCGCCCAGCTGGCGCAGACCGCCGAGCGCCAGGCGGCGGACATCGCCCAGGGCACCTCGGCCAATCTCGCCCAATTGGAAAGCCTGGCCCAGGCGGTGGAGCAGGTGCACAGCGATCTCGCTGACAGCGAGCGTCAGACCAGCCGCCTCAGCGGCGCCGCCGATGAATTGGTGGACATGGCCGAAGCCAGCAGCGAACGCCTGGCAGAGGTCGGCCTGGACAGCTATCACCAGCGCATCTTCGAACTGGCGCGCCAGGGCGCGGATGCCATCGGTCGCCGCTTCGAGGAAGACCTGGCCGCCGGACGCATCACCCAGGACGCCCTCTTCGACCGCCAGTACCAGCCCGTGCCCGGCAGCCAGCCGGCCAAGTACCGCACCCGCTTCGACAGCTACACCGATGGCGTGCTACCGGCGATCCAGGAGCCGCTGCTGGACCAGCATCCCGGCCTGGTCTTCGCCATCGCCTGTACGCCTGAGGGCTATGTGCCTACCCACAACCGCGCTTTCGCCCAGGCGCCCACCGGCGATGTGGCGGTGGATACGGCGCGTAGTCGCAGCAAGCGCCTCTTCAGCGATCGCACCGGCAAGCGCTGCGGCAGTCATCAGCGCCGCCTGCTGTTGCAGACCTATATGAGGGACACCGGCGAGGTGATGCACGACCTCTCGGTGCCGATCCTGGTGAACGGTCGGCACTGGGGTGGACTGCGCCTGGGCTATCGCCCCGACACCGCGCGCTAGCCCAACTTGAGCTGGGTGACCGCCAGCTGCCAGACCGCGGCTTCCAGCCCGAGCATGCGCCCGGCCTTGTGCTCGAGCAGGGCCTCGAGGGATTCGCCCGGAGCAGGATTCGCCGCCTGCGCCGCCAGGTGCAGGATCAGCGATGGCTTGGGCAGTACGCCGTGCAGGCTGTGTACCGCTGTCACCAGTTCGCGCAATTCCAGCGGCAGCCGCCAGTGCCGCTGCAATTCCGCGGAGAACTCCAGGCTGTAGCTCAGCAGGGCTCGCTCCAGCGCTGCCTCCTCGAGAACGCCGCCCCCGTCGCACCAGCGTTGCACACCTTGCAATACGGCCAGCTCACCCAGCCGATGGAGCAGGCCGGCGGTATAGCAGCGCTCGGCGTCTTCGCGCGCATAGCGCAGCGCCAGCAGACGCGCGCAGTCGGCGGCACGTTGGGCCAGGTGCAGATAGCCTTCGGCGCGCGTGGCCAGCAGCGGATCGGACAGACGCGTCGCCCGTCGCAGACTCAGGCCCAATACCAGATTGAGGGTAAAGCCGACGCCCAGGCGAGGCAGGGCCTGGCTGAGGGTCTGGCAGGACTGCCCGACGCGCTGGGAGGCGCTGTTGGCTGCGGCGATCAGGGTCGCCGTGACCAGCGGATCCTGGCCGAACTCGGTTTCCAGCTCGCCCAGACTGCAGCTGGCGCTGTCGCGGCAGCGCTGGATGATGGCGGGCAGGTCGGTGAACAGCGGCACCGCGTCGATCTCGGCGGCCATGCGCTGCAGATGGTCATCCAGCGAACCCAGGACCGCAGCCCTCGCCGCCTGAGCGGCGTCATCCGCCGGTGGCATCAGACTGCGCAAGCGGCGCAATACCTCTTCAGCCGCATAGGGTTTGACCAGATAGGCCGTGGGTGCCAGCCGCAGGGCGGCGCGCACATAGGCGGTATCGGCCTGATCGGACAGGAGGATCACTGGCTGCAGCGGCAGGGCGCCGCGCTGGCGAATGCGGCGCAGCAGGTCGAGCCCATCGCAGTCGGCTGGTCGCTCGACGATGATCAGCGTGCATCTCTTGTGTCGATCCAGCTCGGCGAGGGCCTGATAGCCATGGCCATACTCATGGACCAGGGCATCGGCCCGCACGGCCAGCACCAGAGACTTGAGCAGGTCACGGGTCCAGGGATTGGCATCGACGATGAGTATCAGGGGCGGCATCCCAACCCACTCCTGCTTGAGGAAAGCGAAGCGGCGAATGATGCGTCAAAGCGGACTTTGTGCCAAGCGTGTCACAGAAAAACCGCCCTTGTGGAGGGCGGTTTGATCAGGACTCAGGCCAATTCGGCAAAACACTCGCCGATAATGGCCAAGCCGCGATCCAGCTCTTCGTCGCTGGCGGTCAGGGGGACGAGGATGCGCAGCACATTGCCGTAGCTGCCGCAGCTGAGCAGGATCAGGCCCTTCTGGCGTGCGCGGACCACGATCTGGCTGGTCAGCTCGGCGTCGGGCTGCTCGATATCGCCACCCTTGCCCAGCTCCATGGCGATCATGGCGCCCAGACCCCGGACGTCGCAGATCTGCGCGTGCTTGGTGGCCAGTTCGCGCAGGCCGGCGGTGAGACGCTCGCCCACGGCCTTGGAGCGTTCCAGCAGCTTCTCTTCCTCGAAGGTCTCGATCACCGCCAGGGCCGCGGCGCAGGCGATGGGGCTGCCGGCGTAGGTACCACCCAGGCCACCGGGGGTGACCGCATCCATCACCGTGGCCCGACCGGTCACGCCCGACAGCGGGAAGCCACCGGCGATGGATTTGGCGAAGGTCACCAGGTCGGCGTCGACGCCCATCTGCTCCATGGCGAAGAAGGTCCCGGTACGACCGGCGCCGGACTGGACTTCATCGGCGATCAGCAGGATGCCGTGGGTGTCGCACAGCTTGCGCAGGCGTTGCATGAATTCCTTGGGCGCGGCATAGAAACCGCCCTCACCCTGCACCGGCTCGAGGATGATGGCGGCGATGTCGCCCGGCGCGGCATCGTTCTTGAAGATGCGTTCGACGCTGGCGATGGCGTCATCGACGCTGATGCCGTGCAGTTCGCAGGGATAGAGCGCGCGATAGACGCCGCCGGGCATCAGGCCCATGCCGGTCGAATAGGGCGCGACCTTGCCGGTCAGCGACAGGGTCATCATGGTGCGGCCGTGATAGGCGCTGGAGAAGGCGATGACCCCGGCGCGCTGGGTGGCGGCGCGGGCGATCTTGACGGCGTTCTCCACGGCTTCGGAGCCGGAGTTGAACAGCGCGGTCTTTTTCGGGAAGTTGCCCGGCACCAGTTCGTTGAGCTTTTCGCAGACCTCGACATAGGGCTCGTAGGCCAGTACCTGGAAGCAGGTATGGGAGACCTTGGTCAGCTGCTCCTGCACGGCCGCCACCACGCGCGGATGCAGGTGGCCGGTGTTGAGCACGGCGATGCCGCCGGCGAAGTCCAGGAACTCGTTGCCCTCGACGTCCCAGACCTTGGCGTTCTCCGCACGGGCGACGAAGATCGGGTGGGTCTGGCCGACGCCACGGGCGACGGCGGCACTGCGACGGTGCATCAGGGAATCATTGGTGTGGCTCATTGCAGTCCTCGATGGCCGCTCATCGTGGCGGCCGGCTACGGGAAAGACGCGGACCGGATTCCGGGCAGCATACGATGATCGACTGCCAACGGCCCGGCGTCCGCGCCGGGAAAAACTTTGGATCAGGCTGAGGGGCTGTTGGGCTTCGACGGTGAAACCGTCTCAACACAACCTACCTCGACCGTAGGTTGGGTTGTGCTCCGCGAAGCCCAACAGATCCAGCTAGCAGCGGTATCAGACGCCCAGGCAGAGGTACTTGATCTCCAGGTACTCTTCGATGCCGTACTTGGAGCCTTCGCGGCCCAGGCCCGAGGCCTTGACGCCGCCAAAGGGCGCGACCTCGTTGGAGATCAGGCCGGTGTTGATGCCGACCATGCCGTACTCCAGCGCCTCGGCCACGCGGAATACGCGGGACAGATCGCGGGCATAGAAGTAGGAGGCCAGGCCGAACTCGGTGTCGTTGGCCAGCTCGATGACCTCGGCCTCGTCCTTGAAGCGGAACAGCGGCGCCAACGGGCCGAAGGTCTCTTCCTTGGACACCTTGGCGCTCTTGGGCACGTCGGCGAGGATGGTCGGCTCGAAGTAGCTGCCCCCGTTGGCGTGGGCCTTGCCACCGGCGATGACCTTGGCGCCCTGGCTCACGGCGTCGTCGATGTGTTCCTTGACCTTGGCCGCGGCCTTGGCGTCGATCAGCGGGCCGATGGTGACGCCCTCCTCCAGGCCGTTGCCGACCTTGAGCTTGGCCACCGCGGCCTTGAATTTCTCGGCGAAGGCGTCGTAGACACCGTCCTGAATATAGAGACGGTTGACGCAGACGCAGGTCTGCCCGGCGTTGCGGTACTTGGAGGCAATGGCGCCTTCCACGGCCTTGTCCAGGTCAGCGTCGTCGAAAACGATGAAGGGCGCGTTGCCGCCCAGCTCCAGCGACAGCTTCTTGATGGTGGCCGCGCTCTGCTCCATCAGCTTGGCGCCGATCTCGGTGGAGCCGGTAAAGGAGATCTTGCGCACGATGGGGCTTTCGGTCAGCTCGGCGCCGATCTCGGCGGCGGAGCCGGTGACCACGCTCAACACACCCTTGGGAATGCCGGCGCGCTCGGCCAGTTCGACCAGGGCCAGGGCCGAATACGGGGTCTGGCTGGCGGGCTTGATGACCATGGTGCAGCCGGCGGCCAGGGCCGGACCGGCCTTGCGGGTGATCATCGCGGTGGGGAAATTCCACGGCGTGATGGCGGCGGTGACACCGATGGGCTGCTTGATCACCAGGATGCGCTTGTCGGCCTGGTGGCCGGGAATGGTGTCGCCATAGATGCGCTTGGCTTCTTCGGCGAACCACTCGATGAAGGAGGCGGCGTAGACGATCTCGCCCTTGGCCTCGGCCAGCGGCTTGCCCTGCTCCAGGGTCATCAGCCGGCCCAGGTCGTCCTGGTTCTCGATCATCAACTCGTACCAGCGCCGCAACTTGGCCGAACGCTCCTTGGCGGTCAGCGCGCGCCAGGCCGGCAGGGCGCGGCTGGCGGCGTCGATGGCACGTTTGGTCTCGGCGCGGCCGAGCTTGGGAATGGTGCCCAGGGTCTCGCCGGTGGCCGGGTTGTCCACCTGGACGGTGGCACCGCTGTCGGCGTCGATCCAGGCGCCGTCGACATAGGCTTGCTGGCGAAACAGGGAAGCGTCTTTGAGCTGCATTACGGTCTCCTTGGCTGAAAGGGCCGGAAGCAAGGGCATGACACCCCTGCGCCTGCGATAGGGTCAGGCTTGAAAACGCTGGCATGGCCACCGTTCAGCGCCCGCTCGAGCAACATCCGAACCGCCCTGGGCGTTCGAAATATTGAACGCATCCTAGGAGAATATTGAACCCCCGCGCAATAGCGCCGGAGCGGTTTTCGCGCGGCCCTCCTCCTCGTTTATGCAGCCCTTGCCACGCCCCGCGAAACAGTCGTTCAAAATCAACAACATCGTGCTTCCGGGCATGGACGGTTGAGGGCAAGGTGAGTATGATGGCGACCGATTCAGCGTCACCGAATCATTGCACTCGTAGCTCAGCTGGATAGAGTACTGCCCTCCGAAGGCAGGGGTCGTGGGTTCGAATCCCGCCGAGTGCGCCATCTCCGTTCACCGTCGCGTGAACCTCAGCAAAGCCCGCCATCGAGCGGGCTTTGCTGTTTCTGGAATAGGTCTACGTCCGAACCTGTCCTCCGCCTATCGAAGCGCAGCCCAGCTTTCGCTCATCTGGTACTAAGCTAGTTAACGTTCAAAGGTTGAGCGGCGGCTAGTCAAATACATCCCTCCGTTGTGTCTGGCATCATTCCCCTGCAATACCGCTACTTCCGCATTGCCAGTAGAAACTCAAGGGATGGAACATGGCCGAGAGCAGTAACTTCGCCTTTTTCAAAGAACACGACCCGGTCTTCTTCCAACTCGCCAATGCTGCTGAGCGAGTATTCGCCAGCGATCCCAATACGACGCTGATCAAACTGCGGCAGTTGGGCGAAGCCCTGGCTCAGGACCTTGCGGTGAGAGCGGGTATCGAGCTCGTCACCACCCTCTCGCAAGCCGACCTGCTGTATCGCCTGAGCCGTGACATCCAGCTCGATGGCAACATCCGCAATCTCTTCCACACGTTACGCGTGGAAGGCAACAAGGCTACTCACGGATTCCGCACCCAGCATCGCGACGCGCTAGATGGGCTGAGGGTCGCTCGGGCCTTGGCGATCTGGTATCACCAGTCATTCGGTGCCGGCGGCAGCTCCTTCAAGCCAGGGCCTTTCATCACGCCCGCTGATCCAAGTGAACCGCTGCGTGATTTGCAGGCGCAGATCGAGAGGCTTCGCGCCGAATTGGGCGACAGTCGTCAACAGCTGGAAGACCACGATCAGTTAGCCGGCCTCTTGAAGCTGGAAAAGGAAAAGCAAGCCAGTCTCGCCGAGAAGATGAATGAGGATGCGCTTGTTTACGAGCAGCTTGCTCAAGAGCGAGAGGAAGAATTGGCCAAGGCACGTGCCGATTTCGAGGCGCGACTCAAGACGCTGCAGCAACAACTGGAAGATCAACCGCAAGCGGTCCAGCAGGTCACACGCAAAACTCAGCAGGCAACCAGCCAATTCGACCTCAACGAAGACCTCACCCGCATTCTTATTGATCAACAGCTGAACGACGCAGGCTGGGAAGCTGATTCGCTCGATCTCACCTACGGCAAAGGTGCTCGTCCCGAAAAGGGCAAGAACAAGGCGATTGCCGAATGGCCTACCTGCAAGCCGAACGAAGACGCCGATTATGTACTGTTTGCCGGCCTCACCTCGGTTGCCATCGTCGAGGCCAAACGCAAGCGCGTTAATATCGCCAACCGCATCACCCAGGCCGAGCGCTATTCGCGCCAGCTGATCATTACCGATGATCTGCAATCGGCTGGACAAGGCGCTGGCTGGGCGGATGGCCAGGGTGGCCACTTCAAAGTCCCGTTTGCCTTCGCCTGCAATGGCCGTCCCTATATCAAACAGCTCGCTGAATTGTCCGGCATCTGGTTCCGCGATCTGCGCAGCCCAGCCAATCTGCGCCGGTCGCTACAGGACTTCCACACACCGGGCGGTCTGCTCGACCTGCTCAAACGCAGCCGTGACGAGGCGGAAGCAAAGCTGCAGCAAGAAGGCTTTGCCTATCTGAAGCTGCGTACTTACCAGGAAAACGCGATCAAGGCCGTTGAAGAGGCCCTCGCTGACGGACGTCGCCAATGTCTGCTGGCCATGGCCACCGGGACCGGCAAGACCCGTACGATCATTGGCTTGATGTATCGCCTGCTGAAAGCGGAGCGCTTCCGTCGCATTCTCTTTCTGGTCGACCGCAGCGCCCTGGGCCAACAAGCCATCGAGGCCTTCAACGAAGCGACCCTGGAACAGAACCACACCCTGGCGCAGATCTATGACGTCAAGGAACTGGGCGACATGGCCGCCGAAGCCGAAACACGCGTTCAGGTCGCCACCGTACAGGCGATGGTCAGGCGCATCTTCCAGTCAGACACTCCGCCGCCCATTGATGCCTACGACTGCATTATCGTCGACGAGGCCCACCGCGGTTACACCCTCGATCAAGAGATGACCGAAGGCGAGTTGGCAATACGCGATGTCAGCCAGTACCTATCGCAGTACCGCCGCGTGCTCGACTATTTCGACGCTTGCCGTATCGGCCTCACGGCGACACCGGCCAAGCACACCAGCGAAGTTTTCGGGCCACCGATTTTCACCTACAGCTATCGCGAAGCCGTGGCTGACGACTGGCTGATCGATCACGAGCCGCCGATTCGCTACCAGACCGAACTCAGCCAAAATGGCATTCACTTCGCCAAGGGCGAGAGTGTCAGCATTATCGATACGAGCACCGGCGAGGTGGATGTCGCCGAACTCGAGGATGAACTCGACTTCGAGATCGAGTCCTTCAACCGCCGGGTGATCACGCCTGGCTTCGACCAGGTCATCTGCGAGCAACTGGCCCAGGAGCTCGACCCTTCCGGCGATGAGAAGGCGATGATCTTTTGCGTCAATCAGGCCCATGCCGAGCGGGTCAAAAATCTGCTCGACGAGGCGCTCAAAGACGTCCACGGCGAGGAGTACAACCAGGCCGCTGTCCAGATCATCACCGGACAGAGCGACAAGGTCGAACAGCTCATTCGCCAATACAAGAACGAGCGCTACCCGAGCATCGCCATCACGGTCGACCTCCTGACCACAGGTATCGACGTACCGCGCATCTGCCATCTGGTGTTCATGCGCCGGGTGCGTTCGCGCATCCTCTACGAGCAGATGAAGGGCCGCGCCACGCGCCGCTGCGATGAAATCGGCAAGACGGTATTCAAGATCTACGATCCGGTCGACCTGTACGCCGCCCTCGAACCCGTCGACACCATGAAGCCGCTGGTGAAAGACCCGAACATCACCCTGGACCAACTGGTGAGCGAGCTGACCAACCCGGCCAGCCTCGACGCCCCAGGCAGCCAGCCAGAGACCAGCCATGCTCACGACGTGCTGGACCAGCTCAGCCAGAAGGTCATGCGCATCCTGCGCAAGGCCAGCCACAAGGCAGAGACCAAGCCAGCCCTCAAAAACAAGCTGGCCGAACTGGAAAACGTCTGGGGCGTTGCCCCGGACAAACTGCATCAGCATTTGCATGAGATGGGTCCGCAACAGGCCGCACAGTTCGTCCGTAAGCACGCTCAATTGCTCGATCAGCTTGCCACGGTCCAGGCGCTGCTCGGATCAGACCACTATCCGGTCATCTCTACGCACTCAGATACGCTCATGGTTCGTGAGCAGAACTATGGTGCCTATCAGAAGCCCGCTGACTACCTGGAAAGCTTCAACGACTTCATCAAGAACCAGCTGAATCAATCAGTGGCCCTCGGTGTGGTAGTCAGCCGCCCGCAAGATCTGACCCGTGAGCAGTTGCGTGAAGTGCGGCTGCTGCTCGACGCGAACAACTACAGCGAGGCAAATCTGCAGAGCGCCTGGCGCAACCAGACCAATCAGGAAATCGCGGCCAGTATCGTCGGTTTCATTCGTCAAGCCGCCCTCGGGGAGGCGCTACTGCCCTTCGAGCAGCGCGTGGCCAAAGCCATGGAAGCGATCTACGCCCTGCAGCCCTGGACACCCGTGCAGCGCAAATGGCTGGATCGTCTCGCCAAGCAGCTGGTGCACGAGGTCGTCATCGATGAAAAGCAAATTGGCCAGGCCTTCAGGAACGACGGCGGCAGCACACGGCTGGACAAGCTGCTCGGTGGCAACCTAAGCGTGGTACTGGACGCCCTGAATGACAATCTGTGGGTACAGACGGGATGAGACAGGTCCCGAACGGTGGATTGGCCAGAGCGCTCAGCCATGACGGACAATACGCCCTCCTCCTGCCACAGGCCTTATCGGCTGAGCTATCCAGAGACGCGTCATGACCCTTGCCGAACTCAAGCAGATCCTTGCCCGGGGTGAGGATAGCCGTCACCAGTTCAAGCGTGACTTCAGCCATATCGATACCCTGGCGGCCGAATTGGCGGCGTTCTCTAATACGGCCGGTGGCTATCTATGTCGCGGCCTGGGTACCGGCATCCCGCGGGCGATCGATGCCTGGCCAGAAATCGAGCTGCATGATGACCGGCAGAGCAACCAGTTCCGGGTGGTGATCAAGCGTCCCGTGGAAAGAGGGACTCTTTCGGGCCCAGGTGGGGACCAAGCCGGGACCAAGTCGGGACCAGGTAGGGACCTAGTAGGGACCGGGTCGCCGGCAGACTACCCCGCTGCAGACGCGCGACCACCTGTGCAACCTGAACAAGTCACGCTGCTGCACAGGATGTTCGACGATCACGCCACTTCCGAGTTGATGAGCTTTGTCGGGCGCAGCAACCGTAGCAAATTCCGTGAGCAGGTACTGGCCCCCCTGCTGGCACCGGGGCTGATCGAAATGACCCTGCCAGACAAGCCCAACAGCAGCAAGCAACGCTATCGCCTAACCACTGCCGGCCGCGGGCTGAAAAGCGAGCTTAGCGGCCAGGGCGACTGAACTCAGATAAACACGACGAGGCGCCAGCAAACACCGGCGCCTTGCCTACTTTTAGAAATAGGTACCCCACATGACCCAATCCGATATCGTCCAGAAACTCTGGAATCTCTGCGACGTCCTGCGTGATGACGGCATCAACTACAGCGACTACGTCACCGAGCTAGTGCTGCTGCTGTTCATCAAGATGGAGTACGAGCAGGTACAGAACGACGAAAACTTCGGCCACAAGCTGCCTGAAGGCGCGCGCTGGCCCGATCTGTCCGGTAAATCCGGCCTCAACCTGCTCGACCACTATCGGCAATTGCTGCTGGATCTGGGCAAGAATCCGGACCCACTGATCGCTGCTATCTACGCCGATGCCCAGACGCGCCTCAAAGAGCCGCGCCACCTCGAGCAATTGATCAAGAGTCTCGATGGCATCGACTGGTTCAGCGCCCGTGAGGACGGGCTCGGCGATCTCTACGAAGGCCTGCTGGAAAAGAACGCCAGCGAGACCAAGTCCGGCGCCGGCCAGTACTTCACGCCGCGCCCGCTGATCGACAGCATCATCCGCTGCCTCAAGCCGCAACCGGGCGAGACCATCCAAGACCCCGCCGCCGGCACCGCGGGCTTTCTCATCGCCGCCGATGCCTATATCAAGCAGCACACCGACGACCTCTACGACCTCGACGACAGGGCGCGCCGCTTCCAGCGCACCCAGGCCTATGTCGGCGTCGAACTGGTACCCGGCACCCGCCGCCTGGCGCTGATGAACACCCTGCTGCACGGCATGGAAGGCGATGCGGAAGGCGTGGTGCACCTGGGCAACGCCCTCGGTCAGGTCGGTGCCAGCCTGCCCAAGGTGGACGTGATCCTCTCCAACCCGCCCTTCGGCACCGCCAAGGGCGGCGGCGGACCGACCCGGGATGACCTAACCTATCGCACCAGCAACAAGCAACTGGCCTTCCTCCAGCATATCTACCGTGGCCTCAAGCCTGGCGGCCGTGCCGCCGTGGTACTACCAGACAACGTGCTGTTCGAGGCCGGCGTGGGTACTGAAGTGCGCCGTGACCTGATGGACAAGTGCAATCTGCACACGATTTTGCGTCTACCCACCGGCATCTTCTACGCCCAGGGCGTGAAGACCAATGTGCTGTTCTTCCAGAAAGGCACCATCGATAACCCACGCCAGGAAGAGCGCTGCACCCAGCGGGTCTGGATCTATGACCTGCGCAGCAATATGCCCAGCTTCGGCAAGCGCACCCCCTTCGGCCCTACGCACCTCAAGCCCTTCGAGGATGCCTATGGCGAGGACCCCAATGGCAACAGCCCACGCGCCGAAAACGTCGAAGGCATTGGCGAGGCCAGCCGTTTCCGCTGCTTTACTCGCGAGCAGATCCGCGAACGCGGCGATTCGCTGGATATCAGTTGGCTGAAGGATGAAAGCAGCCTGGATGCCGCTGACCTTCCCGCCCCGGAAGTGCTGGCAGGTGAGGCCATGGCCGAACTGACCGAGGCGCTGCATGAGCTGGAGGAGTTGATGAAAGCGCTAGGGGCGGGGGATGAGGTGGTGGCGCAGAAACAGTTGATGGCGGAAGTGATGGGGTTGGCAGTGGCTCGGGAGAATGGGGATGAGTGAATTGCCGGCTAATTGGGCTACTTGCACGCTGGGAGAACTTGTCGAGCGCATCGAGACCGGCAAAAGCGTCAAATGCGACGAGCGTCCGCCACAGGGCTTGGAAAATGGGTTAGTAAAAATCAGCGCAGTTACGTGGGGAGAGTTCGACGAAAACGAAAGCAAGACCCTATTTGACTCAATCCACCTTAAGCCGGAAGATAAAATTAAAACTGGTGATTTCCTTATTTCGCGGGCCAACACACTTGAGCTGGTCGGCTCCTGCGTCCTGGTTAAGAGCTTATCAAAAAATCTCTATCTTAGTGACAAGGTTCTACGCTTGGTGCTTTCAAACAAGGCCAAGCCATGGCTGCTAGTCTGCTTGCGCTCCCAGGCTGGACGCCAGCAAATTGAGAGCCTAGCAACGGGCAATCAATTATCAATGCGCAACATTTCTCAGCAGGCACTGAAGGAGATCCGGATACCGCTTCCTCCTCTCGCCGAGCAGACCCGTATCGCCGCCAAGCTCGACGAACTGCTGGTCCAGGTCGATACCCTGAAAGCCCGCATCGACGGTATCCCCTCGCTGCTCAAGCGCTTTCGCCAGTCCGTCCTCTCCGCTGCCGTTTCTGGGCGGTTGACCGAGGAATGGCGGACAGAGTCTGAGTCCTATATTCATCCATATGCTAGCGAGTGGAAGTGGCATCCACTTCCAAAAAGTTGGCAGGTCAAATTTTACGCAGAGGTTACTGAAAGCAGGTTAGGAAAAATGCTGGATAAAGCCAAGAACTCCGGCATACCAACAAAATACCTTGGCAACATCAATGTACGCTGGTTCGACTTTGAGCTAAACAGCTTACAGAAAATTCCTATATCTACTACCGAACGAGAAGAACTTGCAATTAGACACGGCGACATTCTCATATGCGAAGGCGGAGAGCCTGGCCGATGCGCGATATGGGACAGCCGTTTAAAAGAAACAATTGTTTTCCAAAAAGCCATTCATCGCGCAAGGGTTTCAAGTCTTCTGCTACCTAAATGGCTAGCATTTAACTTGAAACATGACGCTGACGACTTAATTTTGGAACAGCTATTTACCGGCACAACAATTAAACATCTGACGGGCAAAGCGCTTAAGAACTACCCTCTTCGTGTACCCCCACTGGAAGAACAAACCGAAATCGTCCGCCGTGTCGAACAACTCTTCGCCTTCGCCGACCAACTCGAAGCCCGCGTCAAAGCTGCCCAGACGCGCATTGATCGCCTGACCCAGAGCATCCTCGCCAAAGCCTTCCGCGGCGAACTGGTGCCCCAGGATCCGAACGACGAATCGGCCAGCGTGCTGCTGGAACGCATCAAGGCCCAACGCGCGGCTGAACCCAAGGCCAAGCGTGGTCGAGGAGCGGCTACGCTGATCTAAGGCTTACCTGAAAGAGAACGACCCATGCCCGTGCCGACCTACGACCAGTTCATCGAGCCCGTCCTGCGTTTTCTCGCGACCCATCCGGAAGGGGCCGCTGCGAGCGAAGCCCACGAAGCGGCTGCACAGGCTCTAGGCCTGAGCGAGGCGCAGCGGCAAGAGACTATCGCCAGCGGTCAAGCCACCTACAAGAACCGCGCTGGCTGGGCACATGACCGGCTCAAGCGTGCCGGCTATTCCAGTAGCGCCCGGCGTGGCTATTGGCAGCTGACCGATACCGGGCGCGCCTTTTCCCAGGCAAACCCCGCGGCGCTGAGCGCAGAGCAGGTTGAGCATTTGGCGATGAATTTCATGAGCGTGAAGCTCAAGACCGCGCCGGATGCCGCCGCGCTGGATGAGAGCGATACGTCGACGCCAACGGTGATCGCTCAGCTTGACCTCGCCACCAGCAGCCCGCAGGAGCGCCTGAACCAGGCCATCCTGGAGCTTCGCACCAGCGTGGCGGGCGATCTGCTGGACAGCCTGCTGCAGGCCAGCCCGACGCGTTTCGAGCATATCGTGCTCGATGTGCTGCATAGCCTGGGCTACGGCGCGAGCCGCCAGGCGTTGCAGCAAGTAGGCGGTAGCGGTGACGGTGGCATCGACGGGGTCATTTCGCTGGACGCCCTCGGTTTGGAGAAGGTCTATGTGCAGGCCAAGCGCTGGCAGGGCACGGTCGGCCGCCCTGATCTGCAGGCCTTCTATGGTGCCTTGGCTGGACAGAAGGCCAAACGTGGTGTCTTCATCACCACCTCGGGCTACACCGCCCAGGCAGTGGAATTCGCACGTTCGGTCGAAGGCCTGGTGCTGGTCGATGGCAAACGCTTGGTCGAGCTGATGCTCGATCACGAAGTCGGCGTCAGCTCGCAGCTCTACAAGGTACCCAGGCTCGATAGCGATTACTTCGACGAGTCGCTGGGCTGAATCGATCATTACGCGGTCGGCTGGCGACTGCGCCCCTTGTTGAGAGGCAGAGGAATCGTGGCGGCTTTCCTAAATCGGTAAAGGCTCTTCCTCTCGAGAGCTTATGGGCTCCGAGCTGATAGGTACCCGGCAAGTTGCCATCGAGAATACCCTCGGATTACCGGCGTGCTTTATCTGACCATTATCACTACCCCCCTGGCGATTCTGATCTAAGCTCTGCCACTAGACCCACTCCAACCAGCCGGCCGGATGCCGATACCCTGGTGATCACCTCGCAAGGACGCCTCATGAGATACCTCCTGACCAGCTCGGTCACCCTCTTTCTCGCCGCTCCGCTCTTGACCGAAGACACCGCCCTGGCCCAGGCCGGCCATGCCCTTCGTCCGGGGATAGAGGCAGCGGCGCACTCCCTCAATCTGTCGCTCCTCCAGAGCAGCGCGGTGGGCAGAGGCCCGGTGGCCGACGGGGCTCGGCTGCAGTTGGCGGCGCTGGAGCGACAAGCGCGGTTGGACGACTAGTCTCAGGGCTTTGCCAAGGCCCGGCGCAGAGGCCTTCTTGAACGAAGCGCCCGCCCCGAGCTCTCAAGGTCTCCACTACGGCCACCCCGAGGAGACCTTGATGAAACCCCTGATTCCCCTGTTGCTGCTGCCCCTCGCCCTGGGCGCCTGTACCAGAGAGCCGGTTCGGCAGGACGACCTCGGCCTGCCGAGCTGCAATCTCCAAGAGCAACGCGCCGTGCCCGGAGAACTGGGCGGATCGATCACGGATCCGCGGCAGGCGCACGTCTCGATGCGGGCCAATGTGCTGCTGGCGGATGTGAGCACGGCGCGCAAGGCGCGGCGGATCAGTCAGGAGCAGGCGACGGCCTTCAGCGAACGCATCGCCGCGGTGCGCAGCCAGACCGAGGCCTTCGTACAGCAGCAAGGCTTTCTCAGCGCGGCCGAGCGGGCCAGTTTCGATCGGGAATTCGACGGGATCGCCGCGCAGATCTGCCAGCCACGTACGGCGCAGTGATCTCTGCCTAGCCAGGACGGGTCGAAAGACCGCGGCTCGAACGGCTAGGATAGCAGGGCCGATCAGGCGGTGAGGATCCTTGCCGCCCTTCTCTTCCAGCCCAGGGGACGACCCCGGCGATCGGTGGGCAGCGCTCCGGGACGGCCCGGTTTCACAGGAGGCCGTCTTTGGCTTGGTTCTATCTGGTCTGTGCAGGACTGCTCGAGGTGGTCTGGGCGTTCTATATGAAGCAATCCGCGGGCTTCACCCGCCTCACGCCGACGATCATCACCGGGGTCGCTATGGTGGCCAGCGTGGCGCTGCTGTCGATCTCCATGCGCAGTCTGCCGCTGGGCACCGCCTATACCATCTGGACCGGTATCGGCGCGGTGGGCGCCTTCATGATCGGCATCCTGGTGCTGGGCGAGGCGGCGAGTCCGCTGCGTATCCTGGCCGCGGCGCTGATCGTCAGCGGCCTGGTGCTGATGAAGCTGACGTCGTCCTGAGCGCTTGCCCCTAGCGCAGGTCCCCTGCTCGGTCGGCTTTTGGTCGGACCAGCCAGATGAACAGCAAGCCTCCTACCAGGCCGCCCACGGCCATTGCCAGCAGGCCATCCAGGGTACGGGTGGCGTAGATGAGCACCGGCATGGGGGCGAAGGCGTCGATCAGGCGAATGGCGGCGATCAAGCTGACACTGGTGGCTAGCGGCACCACGCAGACTAGATAGGCGCCCTTGCGACGGCCGAGCCAAAAGGCGGCGGCAAAGGCTGGTAACCAAGCGGCGAGCACGATGGCGGCGTAGACGGGTCCGAAGCCCAGCAGATCCTGTAGCGACGTCTGCCAACGGGTGGCGGCGTCTATCGACTGCCCCAAGCCCTGCAGCGCAGCCAGGTTGTACTGGGTCTGCACCAGGCTGCCCCAGGCGGTGGCCAGCAACAGGGCGGCGGCGAACGCCAGTAGCGGGCGGGGTCTGAACAAGGCGCGCCAGAGCGGTTTGGACATGATCGATCAGTCTCGAAGAGAGGTAGTGATGGTAACGACAGCGGATGCCTGCGGTAGACCTCGGCCGTCACGTAAAGCTTCCCGGCGTGGGGTCTGGTTTGTGTTGCTAACCGTTGTGCTGGGAAGCCCGTTGGCCACGGCGGCGCCCGCTTACCGGATCGAGACGGTAGCGACCGGACTCGAGCGGCCTTGGTCGCTCGCCTTTCTGCCCGATGGCCGGGCGCTGTTGACCGAGGGTGCCGGGCGTTTGCGGCTGCTGGTGCCGGATGGCCAGGGCCGGCTCAGCCTGCAGGCGGAGGCCGTGAGCGGACTGCCCGAGCTCTATACCGAAGGCCAGGCCGGTCTGTTCGAGGTCATGCCGGATCCAGATTTCGCCCGTAATCAGCTGATCTATCTCTCCTATGCGTCAGGCACGCGCCAGGCCAATCACCTCAGGGTGGTGCGCGCGCGGCTGAACGGCGGACGCATGCAGGACGTCCAGCCGCTGTTCACCAGCCAGCCGGCCAAGGCGTTCGGCCAGCACTTCGGGGCGCGGATGGCCCTGCTCGGCGACGGCACCCTGGCCATCGCCCTGGGCGACGGCAACGTCGAGCGCACCGACGCCCAGCGGCTAGATACCCATCTGGGCAAGATCGTGCGCATCACTCGGGACGGCCAGGTGCCGGCGAACAACCCCTTCCTCAAGCGACCCGGCGCCCTGCCGGAGATCTACAGCCTCGGCCATCGCAATCCCCAGGGCCTGGTGTGGGTGGCCGAGTGCCAGGCCCTGTACGAGCACGAACACGGCTCCAAGGGCGGCGATGAACTTAATCTGATCCGCGCCGGGGCCAACTATGGCTGGCCGCTGACCACCGGCGGCGTGGACTACACCGGCGCGCGCATCACGCCCTTTCGTGAATTACCGGGCATCACCCCGCCGCTGTTGGAGTGGACGCCCTCCATCGCTCCCGCCGGCCTGACCTGGTACGACGGCCAGGGCTTTCCCACCTGGCGCGGCAGTCTGTTCGTGGCGGCGCTGCGCGAGAAGTCGGTGCGGCGGATACCGCTGGTGAACGGCGTGCCTGGCGAGCAGGAGGTCTTGTTCCAAGAGCTGGACCAGCGTTTGAGAGACGTGCGCAGCGGACCGGACGGTAATCTCTGGCTGCTGACCGATGGCGAGGACGGCCAGCTGTTGCGGGTGGTACCGGGGTAGAAGGGGCCACTGCAGGAGACCCCGACTGCCCGATCAGACGGCGATGAAGGTGTTGTTGGCGCCCAGCAGGGTCAATTCGTCGATGGGGTTGTTGTAGGCGTCGTAGACGAAAGCCTCCGGCAGATAGACGCTGTACTGGTGCCCTTGCTCTAGGTCAGTCGCCAAGCGGATGTCTACCAAGTTGGTCAGATGACGCACCGTGGTAGCGAGCTCGAAGCCAATCTTCGTGCCTGTGGTGACATCGAGTAGGAAGGCCTTCTCCAATAGCGTCGGGTCCACCTTCACAGGCGTCGGATAGGCTTCCGAGTAGAGATCCCGTGTCCCACGATAGATGGAGCTATCAAACAACAGATTGATGTGATCATCAGCACCAGGGCTGTAGTAGGACTGCTGATCGATACCGATCAGCAGCGGCGGCGTGAGGTCGGCGGGCAGAACCTCGAGGTCACGCGACAGGGCCGTCACCGCGACATTGCCGGCGGTATCGGTGGTCTCCACCAGGATCGAGCCCTGCGCATAGAAGCCCGGCTCCAGCTTGGGTGCGGGCCAGCCTCCCTCCCCCTGCTGCCAGGTCTGACCGCCATCGCTGGAACTACGCCACTGCTCGATGTCGCCATCGTCGAAGAAGCGGAACTGCAATAGGTTCTCAGTGGTGGGGCCACGGGTGGTGAACAGATAGAGTTGCGCGCCCTGGGTGTCGACCTTCCATTGAGCTTCGTTCGTCAAGGTTCGGCCGTTACCGTCGCCAGCAAGATAACTAACCTGCAGCTGACCTGCCTGGTAGTAGCCCGCGCCTAGTTGCAAGGTATCACTGCCGGCGCTCGCCACGGTCCAGCTCTGCCCTCCATCCAGGCTGTAACGCCACTCCTTCACCCCTTCCGGCAGGGTCACGTCCACCTGGCCGTTGCGGGTGATGCCGTCAGTGGCCGACACCCCGGTGTCTTCGTGCAGGGCCAGGCCTGGCGTGAGCGGCTGCCATTGTTCGAGCCGCGTCTGGAACAGCTGCTGGTCGGCGCTCTGGCCATCCGGGCGGCTCAGATAATCGATCATCTCGACGATGACCGCTGCCCTGGCGTCCTGCTGGGTACTGCCCAGGGTCTCCAGTCGGCCCAGCCAGAAGGCCTTGCCGTCGGCATCGGCGTTGCGTCCGAGCAGGTCGCCATAGCAGCCGTCGATGAAGGCGCTGGCGCTCTCCTCGGCCGGTTGCGCCTGCAGGCGCTCGGCGCCGTTGAGGAACAGGCGGACGAGTTGCTCATTGCCCAGGCCTTCGTCCAGTTTGGCGACCCAGAAACGGAAGCCTTCCGCGTCCGGGGCACGGCCCAACACCCCCCAATAACAGGCGTTCACCCGCGCTGCATTGTCCACGATCATGGTCTTTCCTCCTTGAAGCGGCCACCCACCGTGGCCGACCACTGGCTTATAGAAGGCGTCGCCAAGTGGTGCAGACCTGTGTCCGGATTCCTGTGGTGGGATCGACAGCCTTTCGCCTAGAGCGATAAGCAACAGGACGGATGAAAAGAAGGTCCTGGTCGAATCGTCGAGGTACTCGACGTTTCGTCAAATAAGGGACGACACTTCGACGCTCTGACGCTCACATCTGGCAGCGCCGTTTTTTAAGCTGGAGCCTCAACCACGGAGGATCCGCCATGAACGTCACCCTGCTCGGCGCCGGCCACATCGGCTACACCATTTCGCAATTGCTGCACGCCAGTGGCGACTACCGGGTGACGGTGGCGGATCGTGACGAACGTGCCCTGGCGGCCATCGCGGCCCTGGGCGTGCAGACCCGCACCCTGGACACGTCCGACGCCAGCGCCCTGACCGCGGCCCTGGACGACCAGGACGTGGTGCTCAACGCCCTGCCCTACCACTTGGCGATTCCCGTCGCCCAGGCGGCCAAGGCCACCAACACCCACTACTTCGACCTGACCGAAGACGTCAAGGCGACCAAGACCATCCGCCAGTTGGCCGAGGGCGCGAGCAATGCCTTCATGCCCCAGTGCGGTCTGGCGCCTGGCTTCATCGGTATCGCCGCCCATTCCTTGGCCAAGCGCTTCGACAGTGTGCGCGAGGTGAAGATGCGCGTCGGCGCCCTGCCGGAATTTCCCACCAATGCCCTGAAGTACAACCTGACCTGGAGTGTCGACGGCCTGGTCAACGAGTACTGCCACCCCTGCGAAGCGGTGCGCAATGGCGAACTGCAACTGGTGCAGCCGCTGGAAGGCCTGGAGCACTTTTCCCTGGATGGCGTGGAATACGAGGCCTTCAACACCTCGGGCGGTCTGGGCACCCTCTGCGAGACCCTGCAGGGCCAGGTGGAAACCCTGGACTACAAGACCGTGCGCTATCCCGGTCACCGCGACCTGATGAAGTTCCTGCTGGAAGACCTGCGCCTGGCCGGTGACCAGGAGCAACTCAAGAACATTCTGCGCGGCGCCGTGCCCACCACCATGCAGGACGTGGTGCTGGTGTTCGTCACCGTCAGCGGAATGCGCGGCGGCAAGCTGGTGCAGGAGGTGTTCAGCCGCAAGATCTTTGCCGCCGAGCGCGATGGCCGCCTGACCAGCGCCATCCAGATCACCACCGCCGCTGGCATCTGCACCGCCCTGGATCTGTTCCGCGAAGGCAAGCTGCCGCAGCGCGGCTTCATCGCCCAGGAGCAGGTGGACATGGACGCCTTCCTGGCCAACCGCTTCGGCAAGGCCTACCAGCCGGTCTGATCGACGAAGCCTAACGGCGCACCTGGGGTCCATAACGGTACGCCCACCGTTAGAGGACCCTTTTTCATGCTCAGCGTCGCCATCGTCGGTTGCGAACAGATCCACGCCCAGGACTACCTGGACACCAGCCTGGCCGATCCGCGCGTGCGGGTGGTGGCCGTGGCCAGCGAACGCGATCCCGCCCGCGCCCGGCGCCTTGCCGTCCCCCATGGCCTGCCGGTGCTGGACAATTTCGCCCAGTTGCCCGAGGTGGATCTGGCCTTCGTCACCACCGCCATCGAGGATCACGAGGCGGCGGTGAGCGCCCTGCTCCCGCGCGCTCGCCATCTCTTCGTGGAAAAGCCACTGTCCGTCTCGGCTGAACGCGCGACGGCGCTGGCGGCGCAACTGGCCGGTCGTTCCTGCTTCAGCGGTTTCTACCTGCGTACCGACCCGGCCCTGCGGCAGTTGCGCCAGCTGGCGCAGGACGGGGCCATCGGCAGCCTCAGCCACCTGTCGCTCACCGCCGGGCACCCCGGGTTGCTGGAGGGCTGGCTGAGCGATTGGCCCGCGCATCTGGACGAGACGCGCATGGGCTATGGCGCCTTTGGTGACCTGGCGGTGCATCTGCTGGATTTCAGCGCCTGGCTGACTGGTGAAGCCCTGACGGTCGAGTACTGCCGCCTGGAGCGCGATGCCCGCTGGCCGCTGGATCACAGCGGCGAGGCGCTGCTCCGGGCCGGCGACCTGCCAGTCCAGCTGCGCGCCAGCGCCACCCTGCGCGGTCCGCGATTGGCCGTTCGCCTGGACGGCAACGAGGGAACCCTGGCGCTCTCCGCGGGGCGGCTGGTACTGCACGACGCTAAGGGAAATCGCCAGACGTTGGCCGAGGGCGTCGACCCCGGCGTGCCTCAGGGGGCCCAGGCGGTATTCGATCAGCTACTCGGAAAACCACGTCCGGAACTGGCCACCCTGGCGGATGCGCTCGTGGCCAACCAGCTGCTCGATCGACTCTATGGACGCGGCTGAAAGCGATTTCGAACGATCGCGAAGCCTGACCTGCTCACCTAAAGGTCGGACAGCAGGTGCCGATAGCGAGAGTATCCAGCGCAACTTGGCTGAAACCCACCTCGCAGAAAGGAAGGCTCCATGGTCTGGTTCAACAATCTGGCGCTGGCGAAGAAACTCGCCGTGGCCTTTGGCCTGTGCACGGCCATCACCCTGGGCATCGGCGCCGTCGGCCTGAGTGGCATCAGAAGCGTCAACGCCCAGCTGGATAACGTGTTGAACGACACGCTGCTCTCCATCACCCTGCTCAACGATGCCAAGAGCAATGTCATCGGCCACAATCGCGATCTCTTCCGCGTGCTGTCCATGGCCTACGGCGAAGCACCGCAAAGCGACCAACAGGCCGTCATCACCTCAATGCGTGACAATCAGGCCGATGCGGAGAAGCCCTTCGCCGCCTATCGCGCCACGCCGCGGCAGGCCGATGAAAAGCAGGCCGGTGATGCCTTCGAGCAGGACTGGAAGAGCTATGTCGCTGGTACCGACGCCATCCTGGCACGCCTCGCGGCCAAGGATGTAGCCGGTGCCGCCAAGCTGTTGAACGAGCAGGTGCAACCCACCTACCGCAAGACCATGGCCTCGTTCAAGATTATGATGCAATCCAACAAGCGACAGAGTGCCGAGGCCGGTGACGCTGCCCACGCCGCCTACAAGCAGGCCTTCTGGGTACTCTGCCTGGGGCTGCTGCTGGCCACGCTCTGCGCCCTGACGCTGGGCTTCGTCATCACGCGGATGATCGTCATGCCGATCCGCCAGGCCGTCTCCAGTGCCGAACGGGTCGCCCAGGGCGATCTGACCCAGACGATCCAGAGCTCCCGGCGTGACGAAGCCGGCCAGCTGCTGCAAGCCCTGGGTGGCATGCAGGCCAGCCTGAAAGACACCGTGCAGCGCATGGCCGGTGCCTCCAGCCAACTCGCCGCGGCCGCCGAAGAGCTGCACGCCGTGACCGAGGAGACCTCCCGTGGCCAGGTTCGCCAGCACGACGAGGTGCAGCAGGCCGCCACTGCGGTCAACCAGATGACCGCAGCCGTGGAAGAGGTGGCGCGCAATGCCGCTTCCACCTCCACCGCCTCT
The DNA here is from genome assembly GCF_036884265.1 of Pseudomonas benzopyrenica. Classification (NCBI taxonomy): domain Bacteria; kingdom Pseudomonadati; phylum Pseudomonadota; class Gammaproteobacteria; order Pseudomonadales; family Pseudomonadaceae; genus Pseudomonas; species Pseudomonas benzopyrenica. The sequence goes on from NZ_CP145723.1 coordinate 4,185,764, forward strand.
CAGGACACCAGTCGCGAAGCCCAACAGGGTCGCGAACAGGTGCAGCAGGCCGCCCAGGCCATGGCAGTGATGACCCGCGAGATCACCGACTCCACCGAGAAGGTGCAGACCCTGGAAGGCCAGGTACGCGAGATCGGCAAGGTGCTGGAAGTGATTCGTGGCATCGCCGAGCAGACCAATCTGCTGGCGCTCAACGCCGCCATCGAAGCGGCCCGCGCCGGCGAGCAGGGTCGTGGCTTCGCCGTGGTGGCGGACGAAGTTCGCGCCCTGGCCCATCGCACCCAGGGGTCCACCGGCGAAATCGAACGGATGATGAGCGCCGTGCGCAGCAGTGCCGAAGAAGCCGTGAGCGCCATGCACAAGAGCCAGTCCCTGGCAGGGGATACCCAGGAGCGCGCCAACCGTGCCGGCGAAGCCCTGAACCGCATCACCACCGGGGTCGCCCAGATCGAGGAGCGCAACCTGGTGATCGCCAGCGCCGCCGAGGAGCAGGCTCAGGTGGCCCGCGAAGTGGACCGCAATCTGGTCAATATCCAGGACCTGTCCACCCAGACCGCCACCGGTGCCCAGCAGACCGCCGCGTCCAGTCAGGAGCTGTCGCGACTGGCCAATTCCTTCCAGGGCCTGGTCGCGCAATTCCGTTATTGATCGGTCATCCAGGAAACTTCCGACCAGCGGACGACCTGCCCTCACCCCGGTGAGCGGCAGGCCGCAAGCGCAGCGGTAGCCCTCCCGGTTCAATACCCTGGGACGGGGAATTGAACATTGCCCGCCAGCGCGGCTCTGATCTGAACCCCCTGAATGGATGCTCCCATGCGCTTTACCTACGATGCCCGCCGCAGCTATCGCCTGATCGGCCTGGACGACGGACGTCTGGCGGGTCAGTTGCTGCGTGGGCAGCTGTACATCATGGTCGCCGGCGATGGAAAGCAACCGCAGTCCTATGCCCAGCTCGAAGACGATCAGCTGCGTACCGCCGAAGGCCACCTGATCGGTTGCCGCGAGGCGGATATCCTCACCCTGCAGCGGACTGGTGTCGCCTTGCGTCTGGAGCCACTCGACGTCTGAATCGAGGCGGCTCCGAAATCGGCGCAGCCTTTAAAGGCAGGTTGATAAAGCCGTCCGAGCCGAGACATCCATCACCTATCAGTGGGAACCTCTCCCGCGAGTTGTTGCTCCATTTCCTTGAACGTCATCGAAAAGATGCCAAACGGGCGCCTTTCGGCCCCCTTCAGGAGATGTCATGTCCAGCGACAACCAATACCGCATGCAAAACCCCCTTACCCAGTATCCCCAGCCGGAATTTCCCAAGCAGCCCCAGGAAGCCCCGGGCCTGGCGCAGGTCATGCAGCCCCGCCCCGACCATGGCGAGACCAGCTACCAGGGGTTCGGTCGTCTGGCCGGGCGCAAGGCGCTGATCACCGGGGCGGACTCGGGGATCGGTCGGGCCACCGCCATCGCCTATGCCCGGGAAGGTGCCGACCTGGTGCTCAACTACCTGCCCGAGGAAGAGGCCGACGCCCAGGAAGTGGTCAAGCTGGTGGAAGCCGAGGGTCGTAAGGCCATCTGCGTTCCCGGTGACCTGAAGGACGAAGCCTTCTGCACCCAACTGGTGAGCAAGGCCAAGGAGGCCCTGGGCGGCCTCGACATCCTGGTCAATGTGGCTGGCAAGCAGACCGCCGTGCAGGACATCGCCGAGCTGACCACCGAGCAGTTCGACGCTACCTACAAGACCAACGTCTACGCCCTGTTCTGGCTATGCAAGGCCGCGCTGCCGCACCTGCCGGCCGGTGCCGCCATCATCAACACCACCTCGATCCAGGCCACCCAGCCCTCGGAGTTCCTGCTGGACTACGCCTCGACCAAGGCGGCCATCACCAACTTCACCAAGGCGCTGGCCAAGCAGGTCGCCAGCAAGGGCATCCGCGTCAACGCCGTGGCCCCCGGCCCCTTCTGGACCCCGCTGCAGCCCAGCGGCGGCCAGCCCCAGGAAAAGATCCCCACCTTCGGCGGCGAGACGGTGTTCAAGCGCCCCGGCCAGCCGGCGGAGCTGGCGCCCATCTATGTGCTGCTGGCGTCCCAGGAGTCGAGCTATGTGACCGGTGAGGTCTATGGCGCTACCGGAGGCATGGGCTGACGGCCGTGGCGGCCTTCGACCCCGCTCGCCAGGACGGCTACGCGCCCCTGGCGGGCTACGCCGCCCTCTCCGATGGCCGTTCGGTCGCCCTGGTGGCGCCGGATGGCTCGCTGGATTGGTGGTGCGTCCCCAACATGGATTCCGCACCGCTGTTCGACCGCCTGCTGGACGCCCCAGCGGGCGGTTTCTTTTCGATCGCCCCGGTCGCCCACTATCGCGTGGAGCGGGCCTACCGCGAAGACAGCAACGTCCTGGAAACCTGCTTTCACACCGCCGAGGGCAGCGTGCGCCTCACCGAATCGCTCAACAGCGGCTCGGCCGGACGCCTGCCCTGGTGCGAACTGGGTCGTCGCGTCGAAGGCCTCTCCGGTCGGGTCGAACTGCGTATCGAGCTGGTGCCGGGCACCCAGGGCCAGACCGTCTCGCCCTGGATGCGCAGCACGCCCAATGGCGAGGTCATGCACGTCGACGGTGTGATGGCCACCCTGCGTTATTGCGAGCGGCTGGAAATCCTCGAATGCGATGATCGCCGGCTAGTGGCGCGACTGGTACTGGAGGCCGGGCAACGCAGTGTCCTGGCCTTGACCGCGACCGAGAACGAACCCCTCGTGGTGCCGTCCCTGGACGAGGTGGACCAGCGCATCGACCGCAGCGACCAGGCCTGGCGTGAATGGGCCCAGGGCTTTGCCTACCAGGGCGAATTCCTCAGCGAGGTGAAGCGCTCGGCATTGGCGCTCAAGCTGCTGCTCTACTCGCCCACCGGTGCCATCGTCGCCGCCGCCACCACCTCGCTGCCGGAACGCATCGGCGGCGACAAGAACTACGAATACCGCTATGCCTGGGTGCGCGATGCGGTCTTTACCATCAAGGCCTTCCTGCGTCTGGGCGCCCTTGGCGAGGCCCAGGCGGCCCTGGCCTGGATTCAGAACGTCATCCGCCGCCACGGCAATCGCCTGCACACCTGCTTCACTCTGGAAGGCGAACTGGCACCGGAAGAGCGCACCATCCCCGTACCCGGCTATCGCGACTCCCAGCCGGTACGTGTCGGCAATCGCGCCAGCGCCCAGTGTCAGCTGAGTCTCTATGGCGATCTGCTGGAGACCTTCCGCCTCTATGCCAGCAAGGGCCATGTGCTGGATTTCGCCACCGCCAGCCTGCTCACCGATCTGGCCAACCTTTGCGCCGATGGCTGGCGGCAGACGGATGCCGGGATGTGGGAATTGCCTGAAGAGCGCCACTACACCCTGTCCAAGCTGGGCTGCTGGTTCGCCCTGGATCGCGCCGTGACCCTGGCCCGCGACGGCCACATCCCAGACGCCATGTGCGGTCGCTGGGAGCGCGAGCGCGACCGCATCCGCGACTGGGTCAACGAACATTGCTGGAGCGAGCGCAAGCAGGCCTACACCTTCTATGCCGGTACCGAGCGCCTGGACGCCGGGCTGTTGCTCGGCATCCGTTTCGGCTTCGACGGCGGTGAGCGCTCGGTCAGCACCCTGGCGGCCATCCGCCGTGAGTTGGCCCATGGACCTCTGGTCTATCGCTATAGCGGTGCCGAGCAGGAAGAAGGTGCCTTCCTGGCCTGCTCCTACTGGATGGTCGAGGCCCATGCCGTGCTGGGCGAGGTGGACCAGGCGCGCGAGCTGATGCGCGAGGTCCTGGCCGCCAGTCTCAATGGCGTCGGCCTGATGACCGAGATGCGCGATCCCCGTGACGGCGCGGCCCTGGGCAACTTCCCCCAGGGCCTGAGCCACCTGGCCATGGTGCATGCGGCGCTGATCCTGGAAGAGCCGGAGCCCGAGGCGTGAGCGACCTGGATTTCACCCGCCCGGTGGACGAGGTCGCCCGGCAACTGATCGGGGCGACGCTCAGGCTCGAAGGTGTGGGCGGCCTGATCGTCGAAACCGAAGCCTACGACGGCGAAGATCCGGCCTCTCACAGCTTTGCCGGCCCCACGCCGCGCAACAAGGCCATGTTCGGTCCGCCCGGGCATGCCTATGTCTATCGCTCCTATGGCATTCATTGGTGCTTCAACCTGGTCTGCCGTGAGGCTGGCCATGGCGCGGGGGTGCTGATCCGCGCCATGGAGCCGCTGTGGGGGCTGGAGGTGATGCGCGAACGCCGAGGCGGGCTGGCCGATCGCCTGCTCTGCGCCGGTCCCGGCCGGCTGTGCCAGGCATTGGGCATCGATGGCAGTCACGACGGCCTGTCGCTGGCGGAGCCGCCCTTTCTGCTGGAGCCGGCGACCGCCGCGGTGGCGGTGATCGCAGGCCCGCGCATCGGTATCAGCCGCGCCCGCGAGGTGCCCTGGCGTTTCGGCCTGGCCGGCTCGCGTTATCTGAGTCGCGGCTTTGCCAAAGCGCCCCACGCCAGCGATAACGGCTAGGCTGAAGGCAACGGCCTCTGCCACAACCTCTCGGAGTTCCCATGCGCGCTCGTCACCTGCTGCTGACTGCCCTGCTCTTGCCTCTGCTGGCCCAGGCCAGCCTGCGCTGCGGGCAGAATCTCGTCGAAGAAGGCGACAGCGTCGAGCAGGTCCTGGCCGCCTGCGGCGCCCCGGCCGAGCGCAAGGTCAATCCCCCTGCCCTGCGCAACAACAACGTGCCCAAGTTCAATGCGGCCGAGACCCAGTTCTGGACCTATGGCCCGGAGAACGGCGCCTCCCGCCACCTCAAGTTCATCGATGGCAAGCTGGTGGAGATCAGGGTCGAGCGGTAGTGGGCGGGAGCTTCCCTCACCCCAGCCCTCTCCCAGACGGAGAGGGGGCAAAGCGACTCCAACGTAGGTTGGGTTGGGTGCAGCGAAGCCCAACATTTTCAGGCGAGCCTTTCCATCGGTTGGTAGGCGGGAGCTTCCCTCACCCGGCCCTCTCCCGGAGGAATAAAGGGAGGAGCGGCTCCAGCGTAGGTTGGGTTGAGCGCAGCGAAGCCCAACATTTTCAGGCGAGCCTTTCCATCGGTTGATAGGCAGGAGTTTCCCTCACCCCGGCCCTCTCCCAGAGGGAGAGGGGGCAGAGCGGCTCCAGCGTAGGTTGGGTTGAGCGCAGCGAAGCCCAACATTTTTGAGGCGAGCCTTTCCATCGGTTGGTAGGCGGGAGCTTCCCTCACCCCGGCCCTCTCCCAGAAGGAGAGGGGGCAGAGCGGCTCCGGCGTAGGTTGGGTTGAGCGCAGCGAAGCCCAACATTTTTGAGGCGAGCCTTTCCATCGGTTGGTAGGCGGAAGCTTCTCTTACCCCAGCCGTCTCCCGGGGGAATAGGGGGAAGAGCAGCTCCAGCGTAGGTTGGGTTGAGCGCAGCGAAGCCCAACATTTTTCAGGCGAGCCTCTCCACCGAGCAGGCAAAAAAGAACCGCCCGAGGGCGGTTCAAGAGGAGCACGACCTAGGGCCGTGGTTAGAACTTGGCTTCCAGGTCCAGCTGCAGGGTCTTGACGTCCGCATCGCGGCGGAAGCGGGTGGCGGTATCGGACTCGGCGAGGAAGTAGGTCAGGCCCACACCGAAGTTCTTGTCGATCTCGTAGCCGAGTTTGAGCTTGTGGCCGCGGGCGCCGGTGGAGCCGTTGCCGAAGTCGGAATCGGTGAAGGCACCCACCACGGCGTTGCGCTGGACATCGCGGTAGTTGTATTCCAGCCCGACCCGCTGCATCAGCTTGGTCTTGGCACCCAGCAGCCAGGCGGTGTCCTCGCCGTCGTCGGCCTTGTCGTTGACCACGTACTGGCCATAGAAGGACAGCGGCACCCACAGCTTGGTCAGGTCCAGCTGGGCGAAGCCCTCGTAGAGCTGGAAGCGGTCGGTGGTGTTGCCATTGACCGCCAGGGCGCAGGGCGCGGTGACCGAACCAGTGGTCGGGCAGGCGCTGTCCTGCTCCTTGTCGTAGGCATAGACGCTGCCGCCCACCATCAGCTTGGCGGCATCGCCCAGGTTGAAGCGGCTGCCCAGCTGACCGGCGTAGAGGCGCAGGTCATGCTTGAATTCATAGCCTTCGCCGTCGACGTTGTCCTTGAGCACATAGTAGCCCGTGCTGCCGAACAGCTCGGCGCCGCCGCCCAGATCGTACTTGTAGGTGCCGGCCAGGCCTTCGGGGTTGATGTCGGCGTCCCAGATGACGTCGCCGGTGCTGACCCACTGCTGGCCCATCTTGCCGCCCACCAGGTGCAGATTCGGCACTGCCGTGGGGTGGTAGTCGATGTAGGCCTGATCCAGCCAGAGCTGCTTCTTGTTGAAGTAGTTGTTCAGATCCTGGTTGGTGGAGCGGGCGTCGTCGCCACCGCCGGTGGCGATGCGGATGCCAGTGTTCACCTGCGGATTGATCTCGCTATAGGCACCCAGCCGCGCGCGGATACGCTGGCGGTCACGGTCACGGTCGCGGCCGTTGTCCGGCTCGCCGCTGATGTCGATGCTCTCGTGGCGCACCCGCACGTCGCCCTTGATCTGGGTCTTGGCGGCCCAGGCCAGCTTCTTCTCGAAGTCGGAGGTCTTCTGCTGCTGAGCGACCTGGGCGGCACGCGCCTGCTGCTCCTGCTGCAGGTCGCCGCGCAATTCGCTGTATTGGGCCGGGGTGATGGAGCCATTGGCCTTGAGCATGTCGAGCAGTTTCTCATCGACAGCGGCACTCGCGGTGGCCGAGCAGGTGGCCAGGAGCACGCCCGAGAACAGCGCCGTGAATCGATAAGGGTTAACAGACATCGGCAGATCTCCTTTCAAGACAATCCAGGTGGTAGTGGCTGGCAGTGCAGCCCGTCACAAAGCTGGGTCAGTCTCGGCAGAAGAGATGTCGTTTTGCTTGCAGGAACATAAAGGTTTTAATTCAAGTCACTGAATCTAAAGCAAAATTTAACCAAAGATTCATCCGTCCCGAACGGCTCCACTGCGGACCGGGAAGGATGAGGACGACCAGAGGCCCTGGCTCACCGCTTTTCAGCCGCCCATGAAAAAGGCCACTCCAGGGAGTGGCCTTGCGAGATCTGGCGAGATTTTCAGCCAAAGCGACCGGTGATGTAGTCCTCGGTCTGCTTCTTGTCCGGCTTGGTGAAGATCTTGTCGGTCTTGTCCACTTCGATCAGCTCGCCCAGGTACATGAAGGCGGTGACGTCGGAGCAACGCGCCGCCTGCTGCATGTTGTGGGTGACGATGACCACGGTGAACTCCTGCTTGAGTTCGGCCAGGAGTTGCTCGATGCGCGCGGTGGAGATGGGGTCCAGGGCCGAGGTCGGCTCGTCCAGCAGCAGCACCCGCGGACGCAGGGCGATGGTACGGGCGATGCACAGGCGCTGCTGCTGACCGCCGGAGAGCCCCAGGGCGCTCTGATTGAGCTTGTCCTTGACCTCATCCCACAGCGCCGCGCCACGCAGGGCCTGCTCAACCCGATCCTGCAGCTCCACCCGGGACAGGCGCTCGTGGTGGCGAATGCCATAGGCGACGTTGTCGGCGATGGACATGGGGAACGGTACCGGCTTCTGGAACACCATGCCGATGGTGCTGCGCAGGCGACTCAGCGAGTACTTCGGATCGAGGATGTTCTCCCCGTCCATGAGAATCTCGCCGGTCGCTTCCAGTCCCGGGTATTCCGAGTAGATGCGGTTGAAGATGCGCAGCAGCGTGGACTTGCCGCATCCGGACGGGCCGATGATGGCGGTGATCTGCTTGGCCGCGATGTCCAGGTTGATCGACTTGAGCGCCTGGTGGCCCTTGTAACGGAAGCCGACGTCGCGCGCCTGCAGTTCCGGTATCTGCGTCTGCATGGTAGTCACTTGGAATCCCGGTTACGAAAGAAGAAGCGAGAGGAAAGGTTCAGGAACAGCACGAACAGCGTCAGCAGCAGGGCGCCGGCCCAGGCCAGGTGCTGCCAGTTCTCGAACGGACTCATGGCGAACTGGAAGATGGTCACCGGCACGGTGGCCATAGGCTTGAGCACGTCGGCGTTCCAGTACTGGTTGCCGAAGGCGGTGAACAGCAGCGGTGCGGTCTCGCCGGTGATGCGGGCGATCGACAGCAGCACCCCGGTCACCACGCCGGCGCGGGAGGCGCGCAGCAGGATCTGCAGGGTCACCTTCCACTGGGGGATGCCCAGGGCCAGGGCCGCTTCGCGCATGGCCGGCGGCTGCAGCTGCATCATCTCGTCGGTGGTACGGGTCACCACCGGCACCACCAGCATGGCCAGCGCCAGGGAGCCGGCAAAGCCGGAAAAGCCCAGGCTGCCACCGGAGTACTGGTTCAGCGTCACCACCACGGCGGTGTAGATGAACAGGCCGATGACGATGGACGGCGCCGACAAGAGGATGTCGTTGACGAAACGCACCACCAGGCCGAGCTTGGAGTGGCGGGCGTATTCGGCCAGCCAGAGGCCGGCGAGGATGCCGATGGGTGCACCGATGGCGGTGGCCAGCAGGGTGATCAGCACGCTGCCGAACAGGGCGTTGGCCAGACCGCCGTCAGTGGCGCCGGGTGGCGGCGTCATCTCGACGAAGATGGCCGGGCTCAGGGCGCTGACGCCCTTGATCAGGGTGGTGCCAAGGATCCAGGCCAGGAAACCCAGGCCGAGCACGGCCGCGGCGCTGCCAAAGATCAGCGCGATGCCGTTCTTGATCCGCCGCTTGCGATAGAGATAGGCGTCGATGTGCATCAGTTACCTGCCTTGCGCGACAGTTGCGTCAGCATCAGCCGTGCCGCCAGCAGCACGAAGAAGGTCACCACGAACAGCAAAAAGCCCAGGGCGATCAGCGAAGAGCGGTGCAGATCGGTGTAGGCCTCGTTGAATTCGTTGGCGATCACCGAGGCGATGGAACTGCTCGGCATCATCAGCGAGAGGGAGAACTGGTGAGCGTTGCCCAGCACGAAGGTCACTGCCATGGTCTCGCCCAGGGCGCGACCCAGGCCGAGGAAGGCGCCGCCGACCACCGCCGAGCGGGTGTAGGGCAGCACGATGTCCCAGCAGACTTCCCAGGTGGTGGACCCCAGCGCATAGGCCGATTCCTTGAGCTGGGCCGGCACGCTGCGGAAAACCTCGTACATCACCGAGGTGATGAAGGGCAGGATCATGATCGCCAGGATGATGCCGGCGGTCAGCATGCCGATGCCCAGCGGCGGTCCCTGGAACAGCACGCCGATCACCGGGATGGCGCCGAGGTAGTCGTTGATGAAGGGCGAGATGTGCGCGGCCATGAAGGGGCCGAAGACGAACAGGCCCCACATGCCGTAGATGATCGAGGGGATACCGGCCAGCAGTTCCACCGCCGTGGCCACCGGACCGCGCAGCCAGGTAGGGGCGATCTCGGAGAGGAACAGGGCGATGCCGAAGGCGGTAGGCACGGCCAGCAGCAGGGCGATGAAGGAGGTCATCAGGGTGCCATAGATGGGCACCAGGGCGCCGAACTTCTCGGCCCCGACATCCCATTCGGCCGAGGTGATGAAGTCCAGGCCAAAGGTCATGAAGGCGTGGCGACCGCCCCAGAGGGTGGACGCGGCGGCGCCGACCAGTACCAGCAGTACCAGCAGCGCGGCGGAAAACAGGAGCCGGCGGAACCAGACATCGGCGCGGGTATCCCGGCGGATGCGCTGTTCCTGAGCGGCGGAGAGGGGCAGGGTCTGGTCGGTCATGGAGCTTTCCGTCTACCTGGAAGGACGCGCGAAACCGCCTGGACCCCAGGGGATCCAGGCGGCGGGACAGGCGTGTTTACTTCTTGAAGTCGGACGCCCAGTAGCCTTCGATCTGCTTGACCAGGGCATCCGGGACCGGGACGTAATCCAGGGCCGCGGCATCCTTCTGGCCATGCTCCAGGGACCACTTGAAGAAGTCGAAGGCGACCTTGCTGCGCTCTTCGTTCTTGGGTTCCTTGTACATCACGATCCAGGTGGTGGCGGTGATCGGCCAGGCATCGGCGCCCGGGGCGTTGGTCATCAGCAGGTTGAAGTCCTTGGCGCTCTTCCAGTCGGCGGTGGCGGCGGCGGCCTGGAAGCTCTTGGCGTCGGGCTGCACGAAGTTGCCGGCGGCGTTCTTCAGCTGCACATGGGACATCTTGTTGGTCAGCGCATAGGCGTACTCGACGTAGCCGATGGAGCCCTTGATCTGCTTCACGTAGGCGGCGATACCCTCGTTACCCTTGCCACCCACACCGACCGGCCAGTTGACGGTGGTGCCGAAGTTGAACTTCTCCTTCCACTCCGGGCTGACCTTGGCCAGGTAGTTGGTGAAGTTATAGGAGGTACCCGAGCCGTCGGAACGACGCACCACGGTGATGGCGCCCTCAGGCAGCTTCAGGCCGGGGTTCAGCGCGGCGATGGCCGGGTCGTTCCAGGTCTTGATCTCACCCATGAAGATCTTGGCCATGGTCGGGCCGTCGAGCTTCAGCTTGCCGGGCTCGATGCCTTCCACGTTGACGACCGGAACGATGCCGCCAATGATGGTCGGGAACTGGCCCAGGCCACCCTTCTGCAGGTCGTCGGTGCTCATGGGGGCGTCGGTGGCGCCGAAGTCCACGGTGCCGGCCTTGATCTGGGCAATGCCGCCGCCGGAGCCAATGGACTGGTAGTTGATACGGTTGCCAGTCTTCTCGCTGAAGCCTTGCGACCACTTCGACAGAACGGGGAAGACGAAGCTCGAGCCGGCGCCTGTGACATCCACGGCGTGAGCGGCGGTGCTCAGGCAAAAGGCCGACAACAACAGAGAGAGGCTGAACGTGCGTTTCATGGTGGCTCCATTACCTAGTGAGGGCTGGCGCTAGGCTATTGCCGAAATGTGACAATTAAGTGTCAGCGGCATGACGAAACGGGGACGGCAGAGCGCCATCATTGAGAGCGGCGGCGACAGCTCCTGCGTTGGCAAGCGAAGGTGTCCGCACCCAGGCCTTGCAGCAGACCGCTCGGACCCATCTGCCCTATGCTGTGGATGGCAAAGAGGCTGCCTACCTTCTGGTCGGCTTCCACCGGCGACCTCCGGCGGTCACCAGACGACACGCCTGTCCGCCGCCCGCGGTCGTCCCAGCAGCCTGTGCTGTGGCCACGATCCAGTTATGGCGGGCCTTGCAGGCTTTCTGGCGCATCCGCGCGAGCGAATTGGCAGCAGGAATTTAGCCAAGGCTATATATATTAGAACTATCTACAAGATAGACTTTCTCTATCCGGATGGGTAAGGTGGCGGCCTCTTTGGGGAGTAGCCTGCTTCCACTGCGGTGGAAAGCGTTCTGATCAACATACTCGGCAACCGCCGTGGTCAGGACAGCCGGTCAGGGTTGGCGAGACCAGAGGCATCACCGCGCCATGCCGGGCGTGCGGGGGTGTCTTGTGGATCGAGCCCGGTCGGCGCTGTGACGATGAACCCCGCTTCCCTGATGTTCCTAGCCTTCGCCATGTCCACCGATGCCTTTGCCGCCGCCGTCGGCAAGGGTGCCAGCCTGCACAAGCCCTGCCTGCGTGAAGCCCTGCGTACCGGCGCCATCTTTGGCGTCATCGAAGCCATCACCCCGGTGATCGGCTGGGCCATCGGCCTGACCGCCGCGCAGTACGTCCAGCCCTGGGATCACTGGATCGCCTTCACCCTGCTCACCGTGCTTGGCCTGCGCATGATCTGGGCCGGCTTCGGCGCGCCCGAAGCCGAAGCCGAGAAGCCCCGCCAGCACTCCTTCCTGCTGCTCGCCCTGACCGCCGTGGCCACCAGCATCGACGCCCTCGCCGTGGGCGTGGGCCTGGCCTTCATCGACGTCAACATCATTACCGCCGCCCTGGCCATCGGCCTCGCCACCATGGTCATGGTCACCACCGGGGTGATGCTGGGCCGGGTGATGGGCAATCTTGTGGGCAAGCGCGCGGAGATGCTCGGCGGCGTGGTGCTGATCGTGATCGGCGCGGCCATCCTTCATGAACACCTGGCCGCTGTCGCCGCCTGATGGCCACGCTGTGGCGTAGCGCGCTCCTCGTCCTGGTCGCCCTGCTACTGGCAGCCTTGGGCTTTCTCGCCTGGCAACGCTTCTGGCCGGCCCAGGCCGCGCCTGGCTGGCGCTACGCAGTGGCCCATGCCGATATCGCCAAGGCCAGTGCCCTGGCCTGGCAGGGCGACGCCCTGCTCACCGCGGAAGAACTCAAGGACGGCAAGGGTCGCCTGCTGCGCATCGATGCCCAGGGCCGGCGCAGCGTGCTCAGCGCGGGCCTGTACAAGCCCGATGGCCTGGTGCCCTACCAAGAGGGTTTCGCCTACAGCCAGGAAGGCGGCACCCATCCGATCCGCTGGTTCGACGCCACTGGCAGTCGTGATCTGTTCATCGGCATCAACGCCCAGGGCCTCTGGGCCGAAGGCAAGCGCCTCTATGCGGTGGAAGACCGCAAGGGCGAGGGACGCCTGCTGCGCTACGACGCCGCCGATGGCAGCCTGACCGTGCTGCGCGACCACCTGGACGAGGCGGAGTCCTTTACCCGCTGCCCGGATGGCAGTGCCTTCTATACCGAGAAATCCCGTGGCCTGGTGCGCCAGCTGAGCGACGATGGCCGTGATCCGCCGGCGCTGAGCGATCTGCGCGAACCGAGCTTTCTGCTCTGCGACCATCGCGGCCTGTGGATCAGCGAAGACTCCACCCACCGCGCCCGCCTGCTGCTCTGGGATCGCCAGTCAGCCCCGCGCGCCATCCTGACCTTCCTGCGCGCCCCCCAGGCCTTGCTGCCACGGGGCGACGGCTACCTGCTGGCCGAAGGCGGGCGCAACCGCATCATCGCCCTCGAGCCGCGTTAGCACATGCGCTTCAGGGTATCGTCCTTGCGCACCAGGTGATGCCAGAGCGCGGCCAGCACGTGCAGGCCGATCACCCAGTAGAAGGCCTTGCCCAGCCAGAGGTGCACGCCCTTGAGCGTCTTCGCCAGTTCCGGGTCCACGGGAAAGGGCGAAGGCAGCGCCCAGGTGCTGGAAGGGATCTTGACCGCGCCGATGGTCAGCCAGACGGTGAAGAGTCCGAGCAGCGGCTGGGCCAGCAGAAAGGCGTAGAGCCCGTAGTGGGTCAGCCGGCCGACGGTCTCCAGGCTCTTCGCCAGCGGCGGCGTGATCGGCGGTACCGGATGGCGGTGGCGCACCAGCAGTCGCGGCAGGACCAGCGCCAGGACCAGCAGGCCGACCCAGAAATGGCTGAGCACTACCCACTGGCGCTCCAGCGAGCCCCGCTCGAACTGCCCGCGATTGAGGATCAGTACATAGGCCAGCAGTACCAGCAGGGCCATGAGCCAGTGCAGCAACCGGGCGCTGCGCGCATAGCGGGAAACAGGAGAAGCGGAAGACATGAGGAGGTCCTGCTACTGAGGTGAAAAGGCGCCGGCAGTGTAGCGGTGCCCCGTTGCCGAGGGTAAGACGGCAACGGCACTAACCGCAGGGCGCCGCCGAGGTGTCCAGCAGCAACTTACTCAGTTGCTGCGGCGCCTGGTGCACCAGGCCGGTGGGCGATTCGCAGACGCGCTGCACGAAGTTATCGCTGAACAAGAGCTTGCCATGGACGAAGTACTCGCCCGGACGGCGATTGGGATTGTCGATGCGGGTACCCAGGCGCTCCGCCAGCCAGCTGCCGGCTTCGTAGTGACTGATCCAGCGCTCGTCCTGCAGCTCGGCCAGGGCCTCGGTCGGGGCATCGCGCGCCACCACGATCATTGGGACATCGCTGACCTCGGGCACCAGGTCGTTGTGGCCCCAGTGACCCCCCTCCCCCAGCCGCTGGCCGTGATCGCCGGTGATGATCAGATAGCGCTCGCCGTCCAGACGATCGAAGTCGGCGAGAATCTCGGCGAGCAGGCCATCCAGGTAGTGCAGGGAATTGTCGTAGGCATTGGCCTGGCCCTCGGCGCCGCTGTCCGGCCAGGGCGCGGGCGTGGTCTCGTGCCGATAGTTCTGCGCATAGGGCAGGTGCGCGGTGCGCAGGTTGAGCACCACGAAGTTGCGTGGCGCCCACTGCTGTTCGTCGAGGATCTCCAGCAGGGCGCGATCCTGGCGCTGCAGAAAGCGCAGCGGATGGTCCTCGCGGGAGATGGAAACGTCCAGGTGGCGACTGCCCAGGTGCGCCAGCAACTTGGACTCCTGGGAGGACAGCCAATGGGTGCGAAAGCCGGCGGCCTGGGCGAAGCGAAACAGATTGATCTCGCCGCTGCGCAACCGCTGGTCCTGGCCCGGCTCGCGGATGGGATTCAATAGATAGGGCAGACTGACGTCGGTGGCCACCCCTGCCGCTACCCCGGGCCGGATCAGCGCCTGGGGATTGTCCGCCAGGTAGGCCGAAAGCTTAGGGGTGGTATTGCGTTCGTAACCAAAGGCGCCCAGCCGATCGCTGCGCAGGGAATCGGCCACCACCAGCCAGACGTGTCGCGCGGTACTGGGCACCTGGGCCAGCCCATAGGGCGCATAGGCGGTGGGCGGCAGGACGACGTCGTCACGCCCGGCCAGGCGCACCGCCCAGGCGGAAAAGGCATTGAGGCTGTTGTGCAGGCCGCTGCGACTGGGGCTGGGCACGAAGGCATCGAGGTTGCGATAGGTGGCGCGATAGGGTTTGGACAGCAGCACCGCGGCGATCAACAGCAGCGCCCAGCGACTGGCCGGCAGCGGCACCCGGCCCGGCAGGTAGAGATGCAAGGCGATCAGCAGCCCATAGGGCAGACCCACGCAGAGGAGCACCGGCCAGTGCTCGGGGAGGCTGAGCCAGAGTGTGTGGCGCACCTCGGCGGTGTCGCCCAGTAAAGCCTGGATATCGATGGCGCTGAGCGGCTCACCGAAAAAGCTGAGGTTGCCCAGCTGCAACAGCTGCATCAGCGCGAACCCCAGCAGGATGGCCACTGCCAGGCGTGGCAGCTGGCTCAACCAGAGCGCCAGGCTGAACACCCAGAGCGCGGCGACATAGCCCGCCTCCAGCTCGGCGCGGTTGTTGGGGGTGAAGCCTTGCTGCAGGAAGTCGTCGGCCAGCAACAGCAGGCAACTCAAACTGCTCAAGGCCAGCAAATTGCGCCAGTGCCGCCAACCCGTGGCGCGGGGGCGGGAAAACGTCGCGAGCAGCATCAGGGGACCCTGCGCAAGCGCAAGGGGAAGCGAAGGCGAGCGGCCATGAGCGGGCTCCAATGACAGGAAGCCGCTACCCTGAGGGGCGAACCTTAATGAAGTCTTAGTGGCTCATGCGCGGTAACAGATGACCAGGCGGTCAGCCGGTAGGAGGCCGGCTTGACCCTGAAGTCACTTCAGGCTTCAGGATGGTCACAGAAAAGCTATTGCCCGCTGCCTCCTCAACCCTTCGGAGACCTGTAGATGAGTGGCTCCACCCCGCACCACGATCACGATCACGATCACGATCACGATCACGATCACCAGCATGGCCACGATCACGGCCATGGTCACGCCCATGCCCCGCGGGTCACCGCCGACAACGAGCGCAAGCTCAAGCTGGTCTTCGTCCTGACCTTTGGCTACGCCATCGTCCAGGCCGTGGGCGGCTGGTGGTCCGGCTCCCTGGCGCTGATCGCCGATTCCGGGCACATGGTCTCGGATGCCGCGGCCCTGCTGCTGGCCCTGGTGGCCTACCGCGTGGCGGCCAAGGCGGCCAATGCGCGCTTCACCTATGGCTTCCACCGGGTACGCATCCTCGCCGCCCTGACCAATGGCGTCGCCCTGCTGCTGCTGGTGCTATGGATCGGCTGGGAAGCCATCATGCGCCTGCGCGAACCCACCGAGGTGCTCTCCGGCCCCATGCTGGTGGTGGCGGTGATCGGCCTGGTGGTCAATATCGTCGGCTTCGTGGTGCTCAACAGCGGCCACAAGGACGACAGCAACCTGCGCGGCGCCCTGCTCCATGTGGCCGGTGACCTGCTGGGTTCGGTGGGCGCCATCGTCGCCGCCCTGGGCATCCTCTGGACCGGCTGGACCTGGCTGGATCCGGCGCTGTCGATCCTGGTCGCCCTGCTCATCGTCAAATCGGCCTGGACCCTGGTGCGCGATGCCGGCGCGGTGCTGTTGCAGGCCGCGCCAAGGGAATTCGACACGGCCGGTGCCACGGCGGCGGTCCGTGCCCTGCCGGAGGTGGCCGAGGTGGGTCATCTGCACGTCTGGACGCTGACCGACGAAACCCGCATCGCCACCCTGCACATCACCCCGGCGCCGGGCAGCGACCCCCTGCGTCTGCCGACCCTGGTGGGCGAGCTGCTGCGCAGTCGCCATGGACTGCAGCACGTGACGGTGCAGGTGGATCCGCCGGGCACCCTCGACGGGCACTGCGCCTAGGCTCTGAACAGTGCCTGCGCCAGCTCAGGCTGCGTTAAAAATCCGCTGGGTCGGAATGCTCATTTACCACTCGTAACTTCGCGCGCGAGGCCGATCCGCTTCCTCCTGGATTCGCTTCGCTGGCGCTCACCCTTCGGGTAGCCATTGGCTGTTACTCCCGTTGGTCGTTGCGCCTCGCCTGATCTTCGCTCGGCGACTGTTCAGACCAGCCTCGGCATGCAACGCCCGGTAACAGTCGCCCTCGCCGGCGCCCGGTCTTCGCGGCGATGATGACGGGCTGGCGGCATGGCAGAGCGAGGAAGACAGGCGTGCGGGTACTGCTGGTGGAAGACGATGCGGCCCTGGCCCAGGGCATCCGCATGGCCCTGCGCGGCGAGGGCTATACCCTGGACTGGGTGGCCAACGGCCTGGCCGCCGAGCACGCCCTGGCGTCCGAACGCTTCGACCTGGTGCTGCTGGACCTGGGTCTGCCACGGCTGGACGGCCTCGATCTGCTGCGCCGCCTGCGCAGCCGACCCGACGGCCAGGTGCCGGTGCTGGTGCTTACCTCCCGCGATGCCAAGGCCGATCGTATCCAAGGCCTGGATGCCGGCGCCGACGACTATCTGGTCAAGCCCTGCGACCTGGACGAACTCAAGGCGCGCCTGCGGGCCCTGATCCGCCGCAGCTGTGGCCGGGCGCAACCGCTGCTGGAGCACGCTGGCATCAGCCTCGATCCGGCCAGCCAGGCGGTGCACTATCGCGGCGCCGAGGTAATGGTGACCCCCATGGAGTATCAACTGCTGCACCAGCTGCTGTTGCGACCGGGCGCCGTCATCACCCGCGAGCGGCTGAGCAATGCGCTCTATGGCTGGCAGGAAGCGGCCTCGGGCAACACCCTGGAAGTGCTCATCCACAACCTGCGCAAGAAGCTCGACAGCGGCCTGATCCGCACCGTGCGCGGGGTGGGCTATCTGCTGGAGCGTCAGCCATGATCGCCATCCGTACCCGCATCCTCGCCCCCACCCTGGCCCTGGTGCTGGCCGGCAGTCTGGCCCTCGCATTGCTGGCCCTGCGCGACAGCCATCGCGAGATCGAGGGCATCTACGACGCCCAACTGGTCCAGGGCGCGCGCCTGCTGGAAGGCCTGCTGCAGGCCGGTACGCCGGCGGCGGATCGCTGGCCGGAGCTGATCCGGGTGTTCGACCGGGCCATGCAGCCCGTTCCCGGCAGCGTACCGGCGCACCCCTACGAGAATCAGTTGACCTTCCAGATCTGGAGCGCGGACGGCCAGTTGTTGGCCCGGTCCGGCCAGGCGCCGCGGTTGACCGAGGTACCGCCCGAGGGGCTGCACGAGGTGTTCGACAACGGTCGCGAATGGTGCGGAATGCTGGTGCATACGGCCAATGGCGGCCTGCGCATCTGGGTCGGCGAGCGCGAGGACCTGCGCCAGGACCTGATCCAGCGCATCGTCAGCCATACCCTCTGGCCGACCCTGGTGGGCCTACCGCTGCTGGTCGGGGTGCTCTGGTTGCTGCTGGGCTGGGGCCTGCGCCCGCTGCAGCACTTCGCCCGCAAGCTGCGCGAGCGCGACCCCCACAGCCTGGCGCCGCTGCCGGCCGGACCGTTGCCGCCGGAGTTGCAGCCCATGCGTGGCGCCCTGGATCACCAGCTCGCCCAGTTGCGCGCCCTGCTCGAGCGCGAGCGCCGCTTCATCGCCGACGCCGCCCATGAATTGCGTACCCCCCTGGCGATCCTCGATCTGCATGCGCAGAACGCCCAGCACGCCGAGACGGCGGAAGAGCGCGAGGAAGCCCTGGGCTATCTGCGCCAGGGCGTCGGTCGAGCCACCCGTCTGGCCAGCCAGTTGCTGACCCTGGCGCGGCTGGAACCCGGCGCCGCCCAGGTCCAGGCGCTGGACCTGGAACCCCTGGTGCGCGAAGAGCTGGCGGAATTGACGCCCCTGGCACTCAAGCATCAGGTGGAACTGGTGCTGGCGGCCCAGGCCGGACCACCGGTGCTGGGCGATCCGGATGCCATCGCCATCGCCCTGCAGAATCTGGTCACCAACGCCCTGGCCTTCGCCCCTGCCGGCAGTGCGGTGGAGGTCGGCATCGAGGCCAGCCAGGACGACGGCGTGTTGCTGCGGGTGGAGGATCGCGGCCCCGGGGTGGACGAGGCCGAGCTCACGCGGCTGTGCGATCGCTTCTACAGTGCCGGCAATCCCCAAGGCGCCGGGCTGGGGCTGGCCATCGTCGAGACCATCGCCCGCCGGCTGGGCGGTGCCCTGAGCTTCAGCAATCGCGCCCGGGGCGGCCTCCGGGTGGAGTTGCGCCTGCCGCGCGCGGGCTAGGTTTACACGGCTAGGCCTGCTGGCAACCGCGCGCCAAGACCGGCCGCGCGGGTCGGGTCAGGCGCAGGCCGAGGCCCATCAGCAGCACCACGCCCACCGCCATCAGTAGCCAGGCATTGGCCAGGCTGTCCAGATGGTCGCGCAGGATGCCGGCGGCCAGCGGCGCCAGGCTGGCGATCAGATAGCCACCGCCCTGGACGAAACCGAGCAAGGCACCGGCTTCGGCGGGATCGCGCACCTGGTCCATCGCCAGGATCAGCGACAGCGGAAACAGCGCGCCGATGCCCAGACCGAGCAGGATGGCGGTGGGCACCGCCAGTTGCAGCGGCGCCAGCGCCAGACACAGCAGTCCCACCAGCACCACGCCGAGCACGCCCAGCACCAGCGGCCGGCGACTGCGCAGCCGGGCGATGGTGGCCGACAGCAGGAGACCGGCGCTGACCTCGGCGAGACTCACGCCGCCCAGCAACAGCCCGCTGTCGGCCGCTTGCCAGCCGAGGCCGGTGTAGTACGGCGGCAACCAGGCCAGCACCAGGGTGTAGGCCGCGGTGCCGATGCCGAAGAAGGCCAGCAACAGCCAGGCCTGGCGCTGACGCCAGGGTTGTGCGCGAGGTGCAGCATCCTGCGCCGGCGCATCCGGACGGGCCAGGGCCAGCCAGACGCCGAGCGCCAGCAGCACCGGCAGGGTCCAGAGCGCCAGGCCCTGGGCCCAGCCCCACTGCTCGGCCAGGGGTGCCGCGGTGGCCGCCGCCACGGCCGCGCCGCCCATGATGCCGGTGGTGTAGAGCCCCATCAGGGTGCTGGTGCGCTGCGGATGGCAGCGGCGGATATAGGCCGGGATCAGCGCCTGTACCAGGGCGATGCCGACACCGCCCAGGGCGGCGGTGAGGATCAGCCCCAGGCCGCTCGGCTCTTCCCAGCGCAAGGCATTGGCCAGGGCCAGCAGCAGCAGGCCGAGGGCGATGCCGCGGCGCTCACCGAGCCAGACCTGCAAGCGCGCGCCACCCAGGGCGCAGAACCCCATGGCGGCGATGGGCAGGGTGGTCAGCGCCCCGGCGCCACTGCCTTCCAGGCCGGTCGCGGCCTGGATGCCATCCAGCAGCGGACCGATGGCGGCCAGGATGGGCCGTAGATTGAGGCCGACCAGCAGCACCAAGAGCACGGCGAGGAAGGCGTCCTGGCGCGGTGCGGGCGTGGTCGGGGATGATGATGACGCGGAAAGCATGGACAATCTCCAAAGTAACGCAGTATTTCTCTTGACGAGAAGTATCTTAACATCAAGATATATTCCCGAGGTAAGCCGATGGCCGATCGCGCCGAATTCGCCGTGGACCAGTGGCACCACGAGCGCCCCGACCTGGATCCCCTGCCCATGCGCCTGGTGGGTCGGCTGGGCGAGGTGGCCCAGGTGCTCAGTCGCGATGTCCTGCAGCCCTTCTTCGACGAACACCGGCTGCACTATGGCGAATTCGACGTCCTGGCGACCCTGAGGCGCGCCGGCGAACCCTATGCCCTGAGCCCGACGGTGCTCTATGAATCGGCCATGATCTCCTCGGGCGGCATGACCAATCGCCTCGACCGCCTGGAGCGCGCCGGCCTGATCGAGCGGCGCAAGAATCCCGAGGATCGCCGCAGTACCCTGGTCGCCCTTACCGCCGCGGGCTTCGCCCTGATCGACGGGCTGATGGCCGCCCACGTCGACAACGAACGCCGCGCCCTGGCCACCCTCAGCGAGGCCGAGCAGCGGCAGCTGGATGCCCTGCTGGGCAAGTGGCTGGCCGGCCGCGCACCCTGCTGATGGCCAGGCTCATCGACTTCAGTTCATGCAACGGCCTGCACGCCGTGGCCCAGGACTACGCCCATGGCGATCGGGTGCCGCCCCATAGCCATCGCCAGGCGCAGCTGATCCATGCGCTCTGCGGCGTGGTCATCGTCAATACCGCCCAGGGCCGTTGGGTGGTGCCACCCGGACGGGGGGTCTGGGTGCCCGCCGGCGAAGAGCACGACCTGCACCTGCTGGGCCGGGTCGAGGTGCGCACCCTGTTCGTCGATCCCGGGGTGCGCGCCGAGCTGCCGACGCGCTGCCAGCTGATCGCCGTCTCGCCGCTACTGCGGGAACTCATCCTCGCCGCCCTACCCTTGCCGGTCGACCGACCGGCCGAGGGTCGCGCCTGGCATATCCTGCAGCTGATGCTCGACGAGTTGCAGGGCTCGCCCACCGCCGGCCTGCACCTGCCCTGGCCGGTGGATGCCACGCTCGCCGACCTCTGTCGCCACCTGCGCCAGTACCCGGGCGAGCGCTGGACGCTGACCCGGGCCGCCACGCGGCTGGCGGTCAGCGAACGCACCCTGAGCCGGCTGTTTCTCAAGGAGACCGGCCTGAGTTTCGGGCAGTGGCTGCAGCGGGCGCGACTGGATTCCAGTCTCACCTCGCTGGCCGCCGGCCATGCCATCGTCGACGTGGCCCTGGACCACGGCTATGCCAGTCCCAGCGCCTTCGCCACCCGCTTCCGCCAGGTGCTGGGCGTGTCGCCCTCGGCCTATCGGGGCCAGACGGAACTGCCCGTCGTCCCTAGCCCGCCACCCGGCCCAGCTCGGCTGGATCGATGAGCCCCAGGGCCGCGCGCTGCGCCGAGCTGGCGGCCAGGGCCAGACGACCACCATAGGGATGGCGCGGGTGGATCGTCAGCTGGTTGCAGGCCTCCACCACGCTGGCCACCTCTTCCAGGCGGGAGAAATCGATCCCCGGCGCGATGCCCTGGCTGTAGAGGTTCAGCGCCAGGGTCACCAGGTCCACGTTGCCGGTGCGCTCGCCATTGCCGAACAGGCAGCCTTCCACCCGCGTCGCCCCGGCCAGCTGGGCCAGTTCGGCGCAGGCGACCCCGGTGCCCCGGTCATTGTGCGGATGGACGCTGATGGTCACATGGGGCGCCGGCCCCAGGCCGCGGATGAAACCCTCGATCTGATCGGCATAGACGTTGGGGGTGGCCACCTCCACCGTCGCCGGCAGATTGAGGATCAGCGGGCGCTCCGCCGACGGTTGCCAGGCCTCGCGGACCGCCTGGCAGATCTCCAGGGCGAAGTCCGCCTCGGTGAAACAGAAGGTCTCCGGTGAATACTGGTAGGTCCAGGCCGTTTCCGGCTGGGCATCGCACCGGGCGCGCACGCGTTGGGTCCCGGCGACCGCCATGGCCAGGGTGGCGGCGCGATCCTGGTCGAACACCACCCGACGGAACAGCGGCGCGGTGGCGTTGTAGAGATGCACGATGGCCCGGGGTACGCCCACCAGGGCCGCGAAGGTGCGGTCGATCAGCTCGTGGCGCGCCGGCGTCATCACCTGCAGCCAGAGATCGTCCGGCAGCCCGTCCGCCGTGACCAGTTCGCGCACGAAGGCGAAATCGGTCTGGGACGCCGCCGGAAAGGCCACCTCGATTTCCCGGTAACCCACTGCCAGCAGCAAGGCGAAGAAGCGCCGCTTGCGTTCCAGTCCCATGGGCTCGATCAGCGCCTGGTTACCGTCGCGCAGATCGGTGGAGCACCAGCGCGGCGCCTCGGTCAGTTGACGGCCCGGCCATTGGCGATCGGGCAGGTGGGGCGCGGCGAAGGCTTGGTACTTGGTCTGGGGTTGCTTGAGCATGGGAGACTCCAGGGCTAGGCCCCAGAGTCTGACCGGCCACCCTGGCCGCTGCGCTCGCGAGCAGGACAGCGCCCTGCGCGATCCGGACAGCCACCGGCATGAAAAAAGCCGCCGGGGATGATCCGGCGGCTGTGTGTGCCTCGGACGCTAACGATCAGTCTACCGAGATGCGCTCCAGCGGCACCGGCTTGAGGCGCGGCGTGAGCACATGGATGACCACGATGGCCACCAGGTAGGCGCTGCCGGCCACGATGAAGATCGGCTGGTAGGACTTGAAGATCTCCAGGATGTAGCCGTTGTAGGTGGTCATCAGCATGCCGCCGATGGCACCGGCGGTACCGCCGATGCCGATCACCGAGGCCACGGCTTCCTTGGGGAAGAGATCCGACGGCAGGGTCATCAGGTTGGCCGACCAGGCCTGGTGGGCCGCGGCGGCGAGGCCGATGATGCCCACCACCAGCCACAGGCTGGAGACGAACTGGGCAGTGACGATGGGGATGACCGCCAGGGCGCAGAGCAGCATGGTGGTCTTGCGCGCCAGGTTGGCGCTGCGACCGAGCTTCATCTGCTTGGAGGAGCCCCAGCCGCCCATCACCGAGCCGATATCGGCGAGGATGTAGATGGCGATCAGCGGCGGACCGAAGGATTTCAGATTCAGGCCATAGGTCTTGCCGAGAAAGTCCGGCAGCCAGAACAGGTACAGCCACCAGATCGGATCGGTGAGGAACTTGCCGGCGGCATAGGCCCAGGTCTCACGGAAGGTCAGCAGCTTGAACCAGGAGATCTTGGTCTCGACGGCGGGCTTGGCCGATACCGGGGAGCCGTCGTCGGCCTGGATGTAGGCCAGCTCTTCGCGACTCACCTTGGGGTGCTCGTGGGGACGGCGATAGATCAGCAGCCAGGCGATCAGCCACAGGGCGGTGACCAGGCCGATGGAGATGAAGGCCGCACGCCAGCCCCAGGCCAGGGTGATGGCCGGTACCAGCAAAGGTGTGATGATAGGCCCCATGGCGGTGCCGGCATTGAACAATCCGGTGGCCTGGGCGCGTTCCTTTTGCGGAAACCATTCCGAGACCGCCTTGAGGCTGGCCGGAAAGCTGCCGGACTCGCCGAAGCCGAGGGTGAAGCGCACCAGCACGAAGTGGGTGACGGTGTGGGCGATGCCGTGGCCGATGCTGGCGATGGTCCAGATGGTGAAGGCCAGGGCGTAGCCGATGCGCACCCCGACCTTGTCGATGATGCGGCCAAAGGTCAGGAAGCCGATGGCATAGGCACACTGGAACCAGAATACGATCTTGGCGTAGTCGGTCTCCGTCCAGCCCAGGTCCGCCTGCAGCGTGGGCTTGAGGATGCCGATCATCTGGCGGTCGATGTAGTTGATGCCGATGGCGACGAACAGCAGGGCGCAGATCAGCCAGCGATAGCGGGTGAAACGAGAAGTTTGCGAGGTAGCGGCGACGGGCGTGTCCTGCGGCCGCAGGGCGGACTCCGTCTCGGGAGTGACCTGGATAGTCATTGAATGGGCTTCCTGACTTGTTGTTATTGACCGGGGTGAACCGGGGTCGTTGGAAAGCTGTTACCAGATATTCATATGACATCGTATGAGTGACTTTCAAAGGTGTCAATCCACCCAAAGCAGAGTGGTCAGCCATCTCGTCTGGGGGTAAACACCCTGCCCGACCCCGTCCTCCCTGCGCCTCGAATGAGCGCGGGCAGGCGAGAAATACAGGGGCGAAGGATCTGTGACGCGCCTGGCACTTTCGCGCCCGCGGACGTCTAATGCCCCATCTTTGAAGCGAAGCCGTCGCCTCATCTTTTCTGCCGAGCCTGCCGTGTCCTTCGCCGATACCCCCTCCCTGCTGGCGCGCCTCGCCGAGCTGGAGCAGAGCAATCGTCACCTGCGTCAGCAGCTGGACGCGTGCGCGGCGCCCCGGGAAGGCGCCGCCACCTTGGCCAGCGAGCGCTATCAGTTCCTGTTCAATGCCATGGACGAGGGCTTCTGCGTCATCGAATTCATCGACGGCCCCCATGGACCGCTGAGCGACTATGTCCATGTCGAGGCCAATCCAGCCTATACCGCCCATGCCGGCATCCCCGACGTGGTCGGCCAGAAGCTGCGCGACATGGTCGGCGACGAGGCCCAGGCCTGGCTCGATCGCTACGGCCATGTGCTGCGGACCGGCGAAGCCATCCGCTTCGAGCAGGAGTTGGTGGCCACCGGCCGCTATCTGGACGTCACCGCCTTTCGCATCGAGCCGGCCAGTCGCCGGCAGGTCGCGGTGCTGTTCCAGGACATCACCCCGCGCAAGCGGGCCGAAGCGGCTCTGCGGCAACTCAACGAGACCCTCGAAGAACGGGTACAGGCCGCCCTGGCGGCCAATCGCATCCTGGCCAACGTGGTGGATGGCGCCGCCGCCCTGATCCAGGTGCTGGATTTCGATTTCCGCTGGCTGGCGATCAACGGCTCCGGCGCCGATGTCTTCGAGCAGGAGATCGGGGTCCGGCCGCGCATCGGCGATTCCTTCAGCGAAAGCCTCAGGCAGCGGCCCGAATTGCGCGACGGCATCCTCGCCCACTGGCGCCGCGCCTTTGCCGGCGAGACCTTCAGCGAGATCATCTCGCTGGGCGAAGGGCCGGGCCGGCGCCATTACGAACTGCAATTCAGCCCACTGCACGATGCCGAAGGACGCTCCATCGGTGCCTATCAATTCGCCTACGACGTGACCGAGCGCCTTGAAGAACAACAGCGCATCCAGGTCATGGAAGAGGCCCTGCGCCAGTCGCAGAAGATGGAGGCCGTCGGCCAGCTCACCGGCGGCATCGCCCATGACTTCAACAACCTGCTGACCGGCGTCCTCGGCTCGCTGGAGATGCTCGACCTGCGTCTGCGCCAGGGCCGGCTGCAGGACCTGGATCGCTACACCGGCACCGCCCGCAGCGCCGCCCAGCGCGCCGCCGCCCTGACCCACCGGCTGCTGGCCTTTTCCCGGCGCCAGACCCTGGATCCGCAACCGGTGGCGCTGGAACGACTGGTGATCGGTCTGGAAGACCTCATCCAGCGCAGCATCGGCCCGCAGATCGCCCTGGAGCGCGAAGCCGATCCCCAGCTGTGGCTGACCCACATCGACGCCTCCCAGTTGGAAAACGCCCTGCTCAACCTCTGCCTCAATGCCCGCGACGCCATGCCGGACGGCGGTCGCATCCGTATCGTCCTGGGCAATGAGTGTCTCGACGAAGCCCAGGCCGAGCACCAGGCGCTGCCGCCGGGCGACTTCGTGCGCCTGAGCGTGGGCGATACCGGCAGCGGCATGAGCGACGAGGTCCTCGCCCGGGTGTTCGATCCCTTCTTTACCACCAAGCCCCTCGGCCAGGGCACCGGACTGGGGCTCTCCATGGTGCATGGTTTCGTGCTGCAATCGGGGGGCGAGATCCGCATCGACTCCGCCCCCGGCGCGGGCACCTGGGTACACCTCTATCTGCCGCGCCATGGCCTAGCGCCGGTGATCAGCCCCCCGGTCCATCCCGAGCCCGAACCCAACCTGCCCGGCCAGGGCGAGACCATCCTGGTGGTCGACGACGAACCGACCATCCGTACCCTGCTGGTGGACGCCATGACCGCCCAGGGCTACCGGGTGCTGGAAGCGGCCGATGCCGTCACCGCCTTGGCGCTGCTCCCGCCCGACCACCATCTGGATCTGCTAGTCACCGACGTCGGCCTGCCTGGCGCGCTCAACGGTCGCCAGCTGGCCGATGCCTTGCGCGGCCTGCAGCCGCAGCTGCCAGTGCTGTTCATCACCGGCTATGCCGAGGCCAATGTCATAGGTGCCGGGGATCTCGAGGCGGGCATGCGGGTGCTGACCAAGCCCTTCACCCTGGATACGCTGGAGCGACGCATCCAGTTACTGCTCGACGAACGCTGAACCCAGCCTGAGCGATTACGAATAATGGCTTTTTGCTACTATTCGCCATCACTTCTTTCAGTGCCCTCTGTTGTCGAGAAGCCTATGGACAAGCGCTCTCTGGTTCACCTGCTGCTGATCTTTACCCTGATCGCCTGCATGGCCCTGCTGGCCTCGTTGATTCGCTAATCACGTTAAGCCAGCCATAAGCCGGACGATGGCAAGCTATACCTCGTGCCGAAAGGCATCGTAGAAGCTGACATCTGCGCTTTCAGCCCGGGAGGATCCCGGGCTTTTTTTCGCGCCGACAAAATGCGCAACAGTCCACGGGTCCGCGCTTTGCCACTGCAGCGACATTCGCCGGCCCTGGCATCATGAGGCTCTCGTCCAGGAGGGACAGCCATGATCACCAGGATGCCGTCAGCCACCGCCTCGTCGCTCGCCTTCGATGTCTGCCCCCTCGGCGCGGAGGCCCCGTCCCTGTCCATCGAGATGCTCCGGCAGGGCTTTCTGGCCCTGGATCATCATGGACAGCTCGACCTGAGCCGCACGATCAAGCGCCAGTTGCGCGAGCGCCTGGTCGAGCAGCTGGATGCCCAGCTGCCCAGTGTCGTAATCGACTCCCTGGACCGCTCTACCCCTCAGCCTCAGGCCGTGCCCCAGCGCCGCCTCCGCGGCGGCTGACCGCCCCGCTCAGTCCCGATAATCCGGCTCCAACCGCATGAGCTGACGCTTCACGCTGTCCAGGTGCAGGCGCGCGCTGTCGGCATTGCCCTGCAGCATCTGCTGGCAGGCGGCGTGGGCGATGGCTGGCGCCACCGGTTTGAGTGGTCGGCCGCTGGCCATGGCCTTGAGTTGCACCTCGGCGGCGCGCTCCAAGTAGTAGAGATCGTCCCAGGCCTCGGCGATGCTCGGTCCCAGCACCAGGGGTCCGTGATTCTTCAGCATGACCACCGCCGCGTCACCCGCCGCCCGGGCGATGCGTTCGCCTTCGGCCGCGTCCAGCGCCAGGCCGTTGTAGTCCTCGTCCACGCTCAGGCGGTCATAGAACTTCAGCGCGGTCTGCCCGGCCCAGACGAAGGGGTCGCCTTCCAGCAGGCAGAGCGCCGTGGCGTGGGGCATATGGGTATGGAAAGCCGCCCGCGCGCCCGGATTGAGCCGATGCAGCTGGGCGTGGATATGGAAGGCGGTGGCTTCGGGAGCCCCCTCTCCCACGACTACACCGCCCACGAAGTCGCAGATCAGCAGCGAGGAGGCGGTCACCTCGGCGAAGGCCAGCCCATAGGGATTGACCAGGAAGAGCTCGTCGTGGCCCGGCACCACGAAGGAAAAGTGATTGCAGATGCCCTCGCCCAGCCCAAGGCGGGCGGCCATGCGAAAGCAGGCGGCCAGATCGATGCGCGCCTGGCGGATGGCTGGGGTATTCAGATCAAGCTGATGGGCAGTGGCGTCGGTACTCTCGAAGGCGTGGGCCATGGGTTGCTCCTTGGGAAGAGGCCGGAACGCTGCACAAAGGATGCCGCTCCCTGCCATGGGGCTATCATCATGAAGATTCAGCAGTCTCTTGTTATATATCTGCTGTCTTCGCTTCCGTAGAGAGCCCTGGCCCACCTGCTGCCCCTGGAGATCCCAGCCAAGGGGCAACTGGTCGGGTGCTCGGCGAGAGTCTGGAGGGCAACAAGCGGGTCAAGGCCAGCCACCAGGTGCGGCGTGCTGCGCCGGCGGGCGGCCTGGTCACCGAACTCAAGACCCAGAACTCGGCGACACCCGCTACTTCGATGCCGCCGGCTTCAAGGGACGCTCGGTCGGGCTTTGATCCGCGGTCAAAGGGTAAGGGTGCCGCGGATGCAGTCCTGCACCGCGCCACCCACCCAGATGCGGTCGGCGATGCGTGCCACCCGCACCCGACCACGGCGACCCATGGCCGTGCCCTGGCTGGCCAGGTAGCGCTCCGGGGCCAGTCCCGCCGGGATCAGCCACTGCGCCAGACTGGCGTTGAGGCTGCCGGTGACCGGGTCTTCGGCGAACTCATCGCCCATCAGGGCGCGAACCTCGAACTGCGCCTCGGCAGCGCTGCCCGTCCAGGGTGCGATCAGGCCGACATTGAGGCCTTCCAGCGCCGCGTAGTCCGGGCGGATCGCCAGCAGCTCCTCGCGACTTTCCAAGAGCACGGCGACCCAGCCGGGGCCATTGTCGGCCCATTGGCTGGCCTGGAAGCGCGCGGGCGAAAGGCCGGTGCCACGGGCGATGCACGCCAGCACCTCGGGCGCCACCGACCCGCTCCGCAGCAGTGGCGGCGCGGCGAAGGCCAGCTCGTCCCCGGCGGCGCGGATGGGCACCAGGCCGGCGCCGCACTCCTGGATCACCTCGCCGCCTTGGGGTCGTCCGCCCTCGCGCAACCAGACATGGCAGCTGCCCAGGGTCGGATGGCCCGCGAAGGGCAGCTCGCGGACTGGGGTGAAGATGCGCACCCGGTAGTCCGCGGCTGGATCTGTGGGCTCGAGGAGAAAGGTGGTCTCCGACAGATTGGTCCAGCGCGCCAGGGCGGCCATCTGCTCGGTGGAAAGTTGATCGGCACCGCAGACCACCGCCAGGGCATTGCCCTCCAGGGGGTGCTGGGCGAAGACATCAACCTGATGGAAAACGAGGGACATGGCGGCAGGCTCTTGGGGCAAAGAGCCGATTGTCACCGGTGGAGCCCAGGCCGGACCAGCCACAGCCAAGCCGCGAAAGGTCCGTACAGATGGGTGTCGGAAGAGAAGCTGCCCGGCAGCTACTTGGCGGCGGTGAGGACGCGGAGTCGGACAGCGATCTATCATTGGAACCTGGCCTTTCCGATCACCGAAAGGGGTACTGCCGCCTCGTTCAGGTCGCGCATTGTGTCGCGAAAAAATCCTTGCCTGTGAACCTGGCGGGGTCTAAACAATACGACCGACGGCCTGACCCATGACCATTGGCGGTCAGGCGATCCATAACAAAAGCCAGCCAAGAGGTCTCCCGCATGAGTCATGCAGGCAAACGCGTTCTGGTCACCGCCGCCGGCCAGGGGATCGGTCGGGCCACCGCCCTCGCCTTCCATCGCGCCGGTGCCGAGGTCATCGCCACCGACATCAATGCCGCCGCCCTGGACAGCCTGGATGGCCTGCAGACCCGGGTGCTCGACGTCACCGATGCCGCGGCCGTGTCGGCTCTGGTCGCCGAGCTGGGCAGCTTCGACGTCTTGTTCAACTGCGCCGGCTACGTCCATGCCGGCAGCATCCTCGATTGCGACGAAGAGGCTTGGCGCTTCTCCTTCGAACTCAACGCCACCGCCATGTACCGGATGATCCGCGCCGTGCTACCCGGCATGCTGGCCCAGGGCGGCGGCTGCATCATCAACATGGCTTCGATCGCCTCCAGCCTCAAGGGCGTGGCCAACCGTTGCGCCTATGGCGCCAGCAAGGCGGCGGTGATCGGCCTGACCAAGTCGGTGGCCGCCGACTATGTCGGCCAGGGCATCCGTTGCAACGCCATCTGCCCCGGCACCGTGGACTCTCCCTCGCTGCACCAGCGCATCGCCGACCAGGCCGCCCGCGAAGGCCGCAGCGAAGCCGAGGTGCAGGCCGCCTTCGCCGCCCGCCAGCCGATGGGTCGCGTGGGCCGCCCGGAAGAGATCGCTGCCCTCGCCCTGTATCTTGCGTCCGACGCCGCCGCCTTCGTCACCGGGACCGCCCAGGTGATCGATGGCGGCTGGAGCGTCTGACGCCGTTTTTCGTCCGCACCCTTTTCCCCTCATAGGAGCTCCGATGAAACTCTTGCGCTACGGCCCCCAGGGCCAGGAAAAACCCGGTCTGCTGGATGCCCAGGGCCGGCTTCGCGACCTCTCCGGCCAGGTGGCCGATCTTGCCGGCGAGGTGCTCGGCGCCGATTCCCTGGCCCGCTTGCGCCAGCTGGCCCCGAACAGTCTGCCGCTGGTGGACGGCTCACCGCGCCTGGGTCCTTGCGTGGGTCGGGTCGGCAAGTTCATCTGCATCGGCCTCAACTACGCCGATCACGCCGCCGAATCCGGGCTGGACGTGCCCAAGGAGCCGGTGGTGTTCAACAAGTGGACCAGCGCCATCTGCGGCCCCAACGACGCGGTGCAGATCCCCCGCGACTCGACCAAGACCGACTGGGAAGTGGAGCTGGGCGTGGTGATCGGCAAGGCCGGGCGCTACATCGACGAGGCCAATGCCCTGGATCACGTGGCCGGCTATTGCGTGGTCAACGACGTCTCCGAGCGCGAGTGGCAACTCGAACGCGGCGGCACCTGGGACAAGGGCAAGGGCTTCGACACCTTCGGCCCGCTCGGCCCCTGGCTGGTCACCGCCGACGAGGTGGCCGATCCGCAGAATCTCGATCTCTGGCTGGAGGTGGACGGCCACCGCTACCAGAACGGCAACACCCGCACCATGATCTTCACGGTGGCCCAGATCATTGCCTACCTCAGCCGCTGCATGAGCCTGCAGCCGGGTGACGTCATCTCCACCGGTACCCCGCCGGGCGTGGGCATGGGCGTCAAGCCGCAGTCGGTGTACCTCAAGCCCGGCCAGGAAATGCGCCTGGGCATCCAGGGCCTGGGCGAGCAGCACCAGCGCACCGTCGCCGCCGACTGAAAGCTCCCTTCATCCGCGTTGACATCGCCGTGCCCGTTTTGAACGGGCACGGGGGGTGAGGAAATGGTCATGCCGATGAAGAGCACGCGTGGAGTAATCAGAGAACCTCACTACGTGGAAAACACCATCCAGTTTTCCACCCTACGCCAGACTAAACGTAGGTTGGCGCTGAGCGCAGCGAAGCCCAACAAAGGGTGAGCATCCTCACCCCAACCCTCTCCCAAAGGGAGAGGGGGCGGCTCCGTGGATAGCCTTTAGGTTTGGCGTTAGCCGAGCGCAGCAATGCGTGGAAAACGCCATGCAGTTTTCCACCCTACGCCAGACTAAACGTAGGTTGGCGCTGAGCGCAGCGAAGCCCAACAAAGGGTGAGCACCCTCACCCCAGCCCTCTCCCAGAGGGAGAGGGGGCGGCTCCGTGGATAGCCTTTAGGTTTGGCGCTAGCCGAGAGCAGCGATGCGTGGAAAACGCCCTGCGGTTTTCCACCCTACGCTAGGCCCGACGTAGGTTGGTGCTGAGCGCAACGAAGCCCAACGAGGGGCCGGCATCGTGGCACCTCGTAGCGTGGACAACGGCGCAGCCTTGTCCACGCGCCAAACACCAGTCCGCTACCGCTTGGGACTCAAGGGACTGTCGTCCAGGTCCTCGCGCTCTTCGGTGGTGGTGGTGTCCGCCGAATCCGGCACGTCGCCGTATTCGTCGTAGTCGTGGGGGGTCTGCTTGTCGTCCGCGGGTTCGGGATTCATGAGGTACTCCGATAAAAGAAGTGCCCTCGGTGGAGTCCGCCGGCCCCGGCTACGTTCCCGCTAGATCAGCGCCACCAGACGTTCGGCGACCCGGTCGAAGGGTTCGATGCTGCGCTGCGCACGACACAGTGGAATCACCCCCTGCACCGCCGCCACCAGCAAGGTGGCCAGCCCCGTGGCCGCCTCGGCCGAATGCCCATGCTCGACCAACGCCACCTGCAAGCGCGCCTCCCAACGGCGATAGATGCCCGCCGCCGCGTCCAGCTCGCGCTGGGCGATCTCGTCCACCGGCTCTTCCACCGCCACCGCCATCACCGGGCAGCCGACGCGAAAATCCGAGTCCAGCAGGATATCACGCCAGAGCCTTAGGAAGCCCTGGATCCCCGCCAGGGCCCCGGCCTGCAGCTGCCGCTCCAGATCGCGACTGACCTGGGCGCCCGCCAGCTCCACCGCCTCCACCACCAGCTGATGCTTGCCGCCGGGAAAGTGATGATAGGTGGACCCCAGCGGCGCCTCGGCGCGCTTGATGGTCTCGCGGATGCTGGTGGCATTGAGGCCGTGCTGCGCCAGCATGGCCGACGCGGCCACCACTACCCGTTCCCGCACCGTCGACTGCTCGGTCATTCATTCTCCTTGCTATGACAGTCGTCATAATCTACCGTCCAGGCATTATAACAACTGTCATAGGGACCACCCCATGCCCAGCGACGCCCTCGTCGAGGACCTGATCACCGCGGACGGTTATCGCCTCAGCACCAGTCGCTATCCCGCCCAGGCGCCGCTGCAGGGACGGCTAATCGTCGCCGGGGCCACCGCCGTGCCCCAGGGCTTCTACCGGCGCTTCGCCCAGCATGCCGCCATGCGCGGTTTCGAGACCCTGACCCTGGACTATCGTGGCGTCGGCCGCTCGGCACCGGCCTCGCTCAAGGGCTTTCGCATGGACCTGCTGGACTGGGCGCGCCAGGACCTCGCCGCCGCCGTGGACGCCATGGCCCAGGGCGACGTCCCGCTCTACCTGGTCGGCCACTCCTATGGCGGCCATGCCTTCGGCCTGCTGCCCAACCACGCCAAGGTCGCCGGCTTCTATGTCTTCGGCACCAGCGCCGGCTGGCACGGCTACATGCCGCCGCTCGAACGCCTCAAGGTGCTGGGCATGTGGAAGCTGGTGCTGCCGGTGCTGACCTGGTGGAAGGGCTACTGTCCCTGGAGCGCGCTGGGCCTGGGCGAAGACCTGCCGCGCGACGTCTATCGCCAGTGGCGGCACTGGTGCAGCTACCCCCACTACTTCTTCGACGACCCGGCCATGCGGGGCATCGAGGCCGGCTATGCCGAGGTGCGCACGCCCATCGTCGCGGTCAATGCCCTAGACGATCTCTGGGCCACGCCGCGCTCGCGCGATGCCTTCATGCAGGCCTATCGCAACGTCGACCTTCAGCGCGAAGACCTCGACCCCCGCCAGCACGGCGGCGCCATCGGCCACATGGGTTACTTCCGCGCCAACGCCCAGCCCCTGTGGGATCGCGCCCTGGACTGGTTCGCCGCCCTGCCCCGCTCACCAGGTCTGAGCTGAGTCCCAAACAGGCCGCCAACACGGCGCGCCTGTCGCTTTTCCAAAAGCTCCCCGTCGTTTCCGGACAGTCATCCCGCTGCCCCAGGTCCCATTGTGGCGGCACGAATAACAAGGAGTGACACCCGTGCTGATCGGCGTCCCGATGGAAACCGGTGCGGGGGAAACGCGCGTGGCCGCGACCCCCGAAACCCTCAAGAAACTGATCGGCCAGGGCCACCAGGTGGTGGTGCAACAGGGCGCTGGGGAACGCGCCAGCGTGCCCGACGCGGCCTATGCCGCCATCGGCGCCCAACTCGGCGATGCCGCCGCGGCGCTGGGCGCCGACCTGGTGCTCAAGGTCGCGGCGCCCGATGCGGCAGAGCTGGCGCTGATGAAACCCGGCGCCGTGCTGATCGGCATGCTCAACCCCTTCGCCCAGGAGACCCTGGACCAGCTCAACACCCGCGGCCTCACCGCCTTCGCCCTGGAAGCGGCGCCGCGCACCTCCCGCGCCCAGAGCCTGGACGTGCTCTCATCCCAGGCCAACATCGCCGGCTACAAGGCGGTGATGCTGGCGGCCGACCACTATCCGCGCTTCATGCCCATGCTGATGACCGCTGCCGGCACGGTGAAGGCCGCGCGGGTGCTGATCCTTGGCGCCGGGGTGGCGGGGCTGCAGGCCATCGCCACCGCCAAGCGCCTCGGCGCGGTGATCGAGGCTTCCGACGTGCGCCCTGCGGTCAAGGAGCAGATCGAATCCCTCGGCGCCAAGTTCGTCGACGTGCCCTTCGAGACCGAAGAGGAGCGCCAGTGCGCCGAAGGCGTCGGCGGCTATGCCCGGCCCATGCCGGCCACCTGGATGGAGCGCCAAGCCAAGGCCGTGCACGAGCGCGCCAAGCAGGCCGACATCGTCATCACCACCGCGCTGATCCCCGGTCGCCGTGCCCCCACCCTGCTGCACGAAGCCACCGTGGCCGAGATGAAGCCCGGCTCCGTGGTCATCGACCTGGCCGCCAGCCAGGGTGGCAACTGCCCGCTGACCGAGCTGGACCGGGTGGTGGTCAAGCACGGCGTCACCCTGGTGGGCTACGGCAACCTGGCCGCCCGGGTGCCGGCGGACGCCTCGGCGCTCTATGCCCGCAACCTGCTGGACTTCCTCAAGCTGATGTTCAAGGACGGGGCCTTCCACCTCGACCTGGAGGACGACATCGTCGCCGCCTGCCTGATGTGCCACGGCGGCGAATTGCGCCGCAAGAACGCCTGAGCCCCAGCCCGGCCCCTCTGCCTTTAAAGGACTGCCCCCATGGATCTGATTTCCGACGGCATCTACAACCTGATCATCTTCGTGCTGGCCATCTATGTCGGCTACCACGTGGTCTGGAACGTCACCCCCGCGCTGCACACCCCCCTGATGGCCGTGACCAACGCCATCTCCGCCATCGTCATCGTCGGCGCCATGCTCGCCGCCGCTCTCACCGTCACCCCGCTGGGCAAGACCATGGGCACCCTGGCCGTGGCCCTGGCGGCGGTCAACGTCTTCGGCGGCTTCCTCGTCACCCGCCGCATGCTGGAAATGTTCAAGAAGAAGGCTCCCAAGGCCCAGGCGGAGAAGCCCTGACATGAGCATGAACCTCATCACCCTGCTCTACCTCGTCGCCTCGGTGTGCTTCATCCAGGCGCTCAAGGGCCTTTCCCACCCCACCACCTCGCGCCGCGGCAACGCCTTCGGCATGGCCGGCATGACCCTCGCCGTGCTCACCACCCTGGCGCTGATCCACAAGCTCGGCAGCGAGCTGGCGGTGCAGGGCATCGGCTACGTTATCGTCGGCCTGCTGGTGGGCGGCAGCGCCGGTGCCTACATGGCCAAGCGCGTGGAAATGACCAAGATGCCCGAGCTGGTGGCCTTCATGCACAGCATGATCGGCCTGGCCGCGGTGTTCATCGCCATCGCCGCGGTGGTCGAGCCGCAGTCCCTGGGCATCGTCGCCACCTTTGGCCAGCCGATCCCCAGTGGTAACCGACTGGAGCTGTTCCTTGGCGCGGCCATCGGCGCCATCACCTTCTCCGGTTCGGTGATCGCCTTCGGCAAGCTCTCGGGCAAATACAAGTTCCGCCTGTTCCAGGGCGCCCCGGTGCAGTTCGCCGGCCAGCACATCCTCAACCTGGCCATTGGCGTGGCCATCCTCGCCCTGGGCCTGATGTTCACCTTCAGTGGCAACCTCGGCGCCTTCGCCGTGCTGGTGGCCCTGGCCTTCGTCATCGGCGTGCTGATCATCATCCCCATCGGCGGCGCCGACATGCCGGTGGTGGTCTCCATGCTCAACAGCTACTCCGGCTGGGCCGCCGCCGGCATCGGCTTCTCGCTGAACAACTCCATGCTGATCATCGCCGGCTCGCTGGTGGGATCGAGCGGTGCCATCCTCTCCTACATCATGTGCAAGGCGATGAACCGCTCCTTCTTCAACGTCATCCTCGGCGGCTTCGGCGGGGCGACGGAAGCGGCAGCCAGTGGCGGCAGCGGGGAGCAACGCCCGGTCAAATCCGGCTCGGCGGACGACGCCGCCTTCCTGCTGGGCAATGCAGACAGCGTCATCATCGTCCCCGGCTACGGCCTGGCCGTGGCCCGCGCCCAGCATGCGCTCAAGGAGCTCACCGAGAAGCTGGTGCATAACGGCGTGACGGTGAAATACGCCATCCACCCGGTGGCCGGCCGTATGCCCGGCCATATGAACGTGCTGCTGGCCGAGGCCGAGGTGCCCTACGACCAGGTGTTCGAGATGGACGACATCAACTCCGAATTCGGCCAGGCCGACGTAGTGCTGGTGCTCGGCGCCAACGACGTGGTCAACCCGGCGGCCAAGAACGACCCCAAGTCACCCATCGCCGGCATGCCCATCCTCGAAGCCTTCAAGGCCAAGACGATCATCGTCAACAAGAGATCCATGGCCAGCGGCTACGCGGGCCTGGACAACGAACTCTTCTACCTGGACAAGACCCTGATGGTCTTTGGCGATGCCAAGAAGGTGATCGAGGAGATGGTGAAGGCGGTGGACTAGGGGGATCTGGATCGCCGCCGGGTGGCTTGGCTCCCCAGGCGGCGAACGCCAGCCGTCCCTCTTCCGCAGGTCACTCAACGTCTCACCCTCTCTCCGTTGGCTGTCCAAGCCACCGTGCTCTTCAAGCCCCCATACGCCATTGACGTAGGCCCGCGACTCTAGTCCAATGGCTCTACGTCACTGACGCATGGACGCTGCAGATGATCTTCATCGAAACACCGGTTTTCACGCGGCTCGTCAAGGAGTTGCTCGACGACGACGCCTATGCCGAGTTTCAACGCTTTCTAGCGGAGCATCCCACGGCCGGGGACGTGATCAAAGACACCGGCGGACTGCGCAAAATCAGGGTCGCTAGCAACGGTCGTGGCAAGCGTGGTAGCTCGCGGGTGATCTACTACCAATTCACCGCAGACGCTCGCATCGCCCTGTTGCTGATCTATCCGAAGAACCAGCAGGACGACCTGACCGACGACCAGCGCAAGGCCCTCAAGGGCCTCATCGAACATTGGAGATAAGCACCATGGCCAAGTTCTTCGACGAGCTCTTGCAGAGCGCCACCGAAATGGACGAGATCGTCCGGGGGGAACGCCAATCCTCGCGCGAATTCCAAATCGATGCCCTGCAGATCAAGCAGATCCGCCAGGCCACCGGCCTGAGCCAGGCGCAGTTCGCCAGGAAGATCAACATAGACGTTGGCACCCTGCGCAACTGGGAGCAGTGCCGGCGCGAACCCACCGGCCCTGCCAAGGCGCTGCTGATCGCTCTCAAGAATGATCCTGAGCACGTCCTCGCCGCACTGGGCGCCTAGGCTCAAGCCACCTTTCATCCGTAAGACTATTCCGCCAAAACGCCCTTGACGCCTCGCCCTACCCCACCTAACGTGAACTCCATCACAAGGAAGCAGCCGTCACGATCCCCCGTCTCGGCCCCGGCCAGGACGCCGCCATGCCACCCAAAGACCGTCACGGCAAGACCGCGCAAGACTACCGCGCCGCGCTCGTCGCCGAACTCGACGCCGTTCCCGACTACCACCGCCGCCGCAAGGCTCAGCGCTCTCCCCTGCTATTCATCTGGCTACTGGTGCCTGTTGCCCTGCTCTGGCTCAACTGGCCATGGGTGCAGCGCTGGCTGCATCCCGCTCCTGTGGTTGAACCTTCCGTTGAAGTCGCGGAAAGCCAAACTCCCGCACCTCCACCTGTTCCCTCGGCACCTGCCCCGCGCCAAGCCATAGCCACCCCTCAGCCATTAGATGCCTGCCTCAAGCAAGGCAACGTGGTGGATGAAGAGGTACTGCGGTGCCGCTATGGCGCCGTGCCTCGCGCACAAGAGCCAGCTTCGGCTCCGCAGGGAATGGTGTCTGCGACCTATCTCGCCCAGTACAAGGCAGGGCGGGAGTTAGCTCCCGTGCGTACCTCTTCCTCACCCTCTTTCAGCGAAAGCCACTGGGTTCGTAAATGGGACGGCAGTGGCTCGTATTTGGCTAGGTGGGAGGTGCAAGACAATCGGATTAATTACGGCAGCGTTTGTGGGAATCACCGCAGGGGTTCGATTGAGTATCGGGAGTGTAGGAAGGGTGCGAAACAGTGGTTCAAGGGACAATGTGCAGCATTAGATAAGGCCAAGGGGCAGGAGTTGACTCGCGAGAGGTATTGCTCAGCGGCTGAAGAGTTTGGGCCGATGAGATGATCCATTTTTAGTAAAGCACTATCGAATCCGCCAATTCCAGTCCGTTCAAATCCATTTCTACTGCCCAACGCTTTGGCAGAGATCGGTCTATACTGAAAATTTCCCTTATATATTTTATACAACTTTTTGATTAAAAGAGGGCATATGGCAAAAAGAAGCGGCTTTGAGAAAGTGATTCGGGCCATAGCACGTGAAACAGCCAAACAGCAACGACTGCGAGCCTCTGAGCAACGCGCTCTAGAGCGTGAGACCGATCGTGAGCAGCGTCAACGAAGAAGGGATAGGGCTATAAAAGAACGCGAGCAAGCTCGCTATAGTCGCGAATCCGAGCGACTTGCAAAGCAAAACTATCTAGAATTTCAAATGCAAGAAGCACGCGACAAAAATGATAACATTACGCTTTCCCTAAACGAACTTGAAAATATCTTATCCGCAACATTAATGGTTGATGATACAGTTACCTTTGACTCGCTTAGGGTTCTAGAAAACCCATCGCCATTCGCTCCAGCAAAGTCTTTAACAACTGCAATAAAAGGCCCCTCTTTAGAGTCATTTACGTCAAAGCTGCCCTCCTTACCTTGGTATGCTTTTTTGATACCGGGCTACAAATCCAAACACTCCGAAAAACTAAGACTTGCCAATGAGCAATACATTGCTAGCGAGCAGCAAGTCAACATTCAGAACACGCAACGTTTAGATCTATTGAAGAAAGCTCGCGAGGACTATGAAGCAAGGGTGTCGGCTTTTCTAGAAAAGAAAGCGCTTCGCGATTCTGAAGTCGATGCGTTTCGTTACTCTTATTATGAGGGTGACCCGGAGTCTATTATAGCTTACTGCAGCATGGTTCTCGAAAAATCTGTCTACCCAGAAGGTTTTCCGCAAAATTTTTCTCTGGCCTACCAACCTGAATCAAAACAACTGGTAGTTGAGTACGAAATCCCTACCGTAGAGATAATTCCAAGCGTAGCTGAGTATCGCTATGTTAAAACCAGGGACGAAATCGTTGAGAAACTGCGCAAACCCGCAGAAATAAAAGCATTATATTCAGATCTTGTGGCGAGCATAGCACTAAGATGCTTACATGAAATCTTCGAGGCTGACCAAGGTGAGTTTCTTGAGACCTGCTGCTTTAGCGGATATGTGAGCACAATCGACCCCGCAACCGGACGCGAGATACAGCCACATCTTGTTTCTGTCCGAACGACGCGCAAAAATTTTACAGAGATAGATTTAGCGCGGGTAGACCGCGCCGTGTGCCTAAAAAACCTAGGCGCCCATGTTTCTAGATCCCCAAGCGAAGCTCAACCCGTCAGACCCATTATTGAGTTTCACATGATAGACAAACGTTTTGTTGACCAACAGGACCTTACGTCACAGTTGAGTTCTGCCACCAACCTGATGGACCTTAACCCATACGAGTTTGAAACTCTTGTAGCAAACCTTTTCTCAAAGATGGGACTGGAGTCAAAACTTACAAGATCCTCACGAGATGGAGGTGTTGATTGTATTGCTTACGACCCTCGCCCAATTTTAGGAGGGAAAGTAGTAATCCAAGCAAAACGCTATAGGCACACCGTGGGAGTTTCAGCAGTTAGAGATCTTTATGGAACGATGATGAACGAAGGTGCAAACAAAGGCATCCTAGTAACCACTAGTGGCTATGGACCAGACGCTTTTGAATTTGCTAAAGACAAACCCATAGAGCTGATCGAGGGTGGCGGATTGCTTTTCCTCCTCCAAGAAATAGGAATCGAAGCACGAATATTGATGCCTGAGAATTAGGAAACGCACAACAATTAAAAAACAATAAAAAATTTCTGATTGCGAGCCTATAAAAATCACCCCTAGAATAACTACCGCAAGATCTAAACAAATACCAACACAAAGTCATACCCTAAAACCATCACGCGCACTAGAGAACAACCCCTCAAAAATCAAACCACATTAACCCTATCCAGGCATCACATATCAATCCATTGGCCGATTGAAAGTCCTGCATCGTCAATTAGATTACTCCCTAATAAAGCCAACACCTCTGTCCATTTCTTATCAATTAGTACACTCGGCCACAGCAATCACTCACAAGGACCGTCCCCATGCAAACCTCCCGCTCCCTCATGGTCGCGTTGCTCTTGGCCAACACCGGTGCCGCCTGGGCCGCGTCCAATACGGCCAACGTCCAGCAGAACGGCGGCTTCAACGTGGTGAACCTGAACCAGGGCAGCGAGCTGTCGGCTCGCAACCAGGCGGATATCCAGCAAAGCGGCAGTTTTCTCAATGCCCAGGTCACCCAGCAGAACGATGCCGATGACCGTGTGCGGGTGCTGCAGACTAATGGCAAGAGCGCTGTCGAGGTCAATCAGGCGTGGGGCTCGCAGC
Organism: Pseudomonas benzopyrenica; assembly: GCF_036884265.1. Classification (NCBI taxonomy): domain Bacteria; kingdom Pseudomonadati; phylum Pseudomonadota; class Gammaproteobacteria; order Pseudomonadales; family Pseudomonadaceae; genus Pseudomonas; species Pseudomonas benzopyrenica. The sequence continues at coordinate 4,226,031 of NZ_CP145723.1, forward strand.
GCCTGGTGGATATCGAGCAGCGCGATGGCGGCTATGACCGGGTGCAGGTCGATCAGGGGCCGGGCAGTGGCAACGAGACGGTGGTGCGGCAGAGCGGCTTGCGGCAGGACACCTCTGTCCATCAGGACGGTGGCTATCACCGCATCGATATCGAGCAGGACAGCTATGCCGCGGGCCAGAACACCCTGACGGTGCGTCAGGATGGCCTCGACGGCAAGCTCGACCTGGCTCAGCACGGTGACCGCCAAGACCTGCAGGTGACCAGCTTCGGCCTGCGCAACGGGGTCTGGGTGAGCCAAAACGGCGAGGACTCCAAAACGCTCATCGAGCAGCGCGGCAATGACAACTATGTCGGTCTCAAGCAGGCCGGCGAGCGGGTGGATTCCACGGTGGTGCAGGAAGGCAACGGCAACGATGCCCGGGTCCGGCACTCCAGCAGCTACTCGCGCCCCAGCAGCGTCGACATCGCCCAGCGCGGCGATCTCAACCGCGCCGATGTGAACGTCTATGGCGTGGGCAGCACCCTGACCCTGGCGCAGACCGGTAACGGCAATGGCGCCTCCGCTATCGTCTCGGGCGAGGGCAATCAGCTGGACCTGGCGTCCACTGGCGACGGCAATGGCATCAATGCCTATTACCTCGGCAACGATGGTCAGCTGAAAGTGGATCAGCAAGGCAACGGCCTCGGGGTAACGGCCTACGTAACCGGCGACGCCTCCCGCATCACTGCCAGCCAGAGCGGCTTCCAGCACACCGCCGACCTGACCCAGAACACCGCCGGCAATGCCATCAACATCACCCAGAGCGGCTTTTCCAACCATGCGGTAATCAACCAGTAGGTCTAATTCGTCGCGCAAAATGGGCTGAAGTTAAAGGGGCTTATCTTCTCAATGCCTCGCTATACGTTGACATGTACGCTGCCAAACAAGCTAGCGGAAAAGCATTAATACCGGCCTTGGAATTGCGGCTTCGGCTCAATTAATCGCAGGACAAGGCCTAGCAGCCAGCGCGTAAATTCAATCCAAAGGCTGTCTTGTACCTGCCACAGTAGGCAGGTACTGTCGCTATACCTAAACAGCCCGAGGCTATAGCGCACCATGAAAGACTTCGATGCCGGCTCTTTCTCTGACGTTGCTCACACTCCGCTGGCCAGTGCTCTGTGGCAATTCTTGCACAGAGACACCTCTATAGCTTGTTTGGAAACCACCACCTATTTGAAACGACCCGCGATCGAGGGCCTTCAACCTCATCTGCTGGCTGAATTCGGCGATGAAATCAAAGCCGATAGAGTGAAACAGATGACCGGGCGCATGGTTAAGCAGGTAATGGAGAGCCTAGGCTATCGCCTGGAGCAAATTGACGTCAGCATCCGAAGAAAGGATCTATACAAAACTGCTGCCCGCTATGCCAAGCCCGAGGAACAACAATGAGCAAGTTCATTTGGACCGAGGAAAACCTGCCGCAGCTTGGTCTTATCTTCCTGAGAACGGTTTTGGACAACATGCGTAGAGAAGGCGCGACGGTCAGATTTGGTAACACCGGGCAAGGTATAAAACCCAACTACCAGATTCGCTTTCCCAACAACAGATCCATATCGTTCAGTGGGCTTAGCCACGAGAAGTTTATTGGACCCGACTTGTTCGAAGAAAAAAATCTATCGGAGTCTTTTCCTCGTAACGTCATCCTTAGGGCCTACGCAGGAACTAAAACCTCATCTCAACCTGAGAAAGCCTAGGTAAAAATGGGCCGACAGAGCAGAACTCCACTGCGCCTTCCTGTCGGCCGATCTGTTCTAGTGAATTGGTTCGCTATAACTAGCGTTTCCAGGCGTCTATCCCGGCAATAGACCGTACAGCTAATCATCGGGCATGATGCTGGCCCCCTGACCGAACCGCCTGGGCTACCCTCTGAGGCTAGTCACGATCTGGAGGGCGTACTCGCATGGCAGCCAAACTCAAGGGCAAGACCGCCCTGGTCACTGGCGCGGCCCAGGGCATAGGCGCCGCCATCGCCCGGGCCTTCGTGGCGGAGGGCGCCTTCGTCTATGTCACCGACCTCAACGATGACCTCGGCCGCGCCGTCGCCGCCGAGCTGGGGGACGGTGCCCGCTACCTGCACCTGGATGTGCGCCTGGAAGACGACTGGCAGCGGGTGACGCGGCAGATCCTCGCAGAGCGTGGCCGGTTGGACGTGCTGGTGAACAACGCCGGGATCACCGGCTTCGAGCAGGGCCTGGTGGCTCACGATCCGGAAAACGCCCGTCTCGAAGACTGGCACGCGGTGCATCGCACCAACCTCGACGGCGTCTTTCTCGGCTGCAAATACGGCATCCGTGCCATGCGCCCGGTTAGGGCCGGGTCCATCATCAATATCTCCTCGCGCTCCGGGCTGGTGGGTATCCCCGGCGCGGCGGCCTATGCCTCGTCCAAGGCCGCCGTGCGCAACCACAGCAAGACGGTGGCCCTCTATTGCGCGGAGCAGGGCCTCGCGATCCGCTGCAACTCCATCCACCCCGCCGCCATCCTCACGCCGATGTGGGAGCCTATGCTCGGCGCCGGACCGGACCGCGCGGCCCGCATGGCGGCGTTGGTGCGGGATACGCCGCTGCGGCGCTTTGGCCGGCCCGAGGAAGTGGCCGCGGTGGCGTTGCTGCTGGCCTCCGACGAGGCCGGCTACATGACCGGCAGCGAGCTGAATCTGGACGGCGGCCTGCTGGCCGGTTCGGCGGTGACGCCCGCGACGGCGGAAGCGCCCTAGCCGGAGAGTAGGCAAAGACCGCGGCCTGGCGTAAGCGGCTATGCCGGTGTTTCAGAGCAGGGTGTCTTCCTGGTGGTAGAGCCGCAGCCCACGCGCCTGATAGTTGGCCAGAGCGGCCGGGTGATCCAGGGTACAGGTATGCACCCAGACGCGCTCGGTGCCAGGCCAGTCCCAGGCGGAACGCAGGGCATGGCTCAGCAGCGGTCCACCGAAACCCAGGCCCATGAAGGCACCGGCCAGACCGAAGTAGCGGATCTCGGCATTGCGGCCATCGGGGCGGTACAGCTCGTAGTAACCGGCGATGGCGCCGCGGTGATAGGCGACCCAGGTGCGGTGGCCTTCCTGCTCCACCAGTTCGCGCCATTGGGCGTCGCTCCAGCTGTCGAGATCGCTCCAGTCCCACGCCTGGCCGACCAGGGCATAGAGGAAGCGATTGAGTTCGGGTTGCGGCACCTCGCACTCGACGATCTGCAGGTCAGGCCGTGGCGGCTTCTCGCGCAATTCGGTCGGCGCGGTCATCTCCAAGTAGAAGGTGGTGTAGCTCTGCGTCATCGGCTGATTCCTCTATAACGTCAGGCCCGATTGTGACCAGAGCCAGGGGGATGCCACCAGCCTGATTGCGACCTCTGACACGCGGGCCTGAGCGCGATAGCGAGACCTTGCCCTGGAGACCTGAGGTGGTATTGGATGAGTGCCCTACCTGTCGAGGATAACCATCATGCCTCTCTCATCGCGGCTGACGCCCCTGTCCGAACAGAACACGACGGCAGAACAGCAGCGCGTGCTGGCCGAGATCCAAAGCGGTCCACGGGGCAATCTCGACGGGCCCTTCCTGGCCTGGATCCACAGTCCGGCGCTGGCCGATCATGCTCAGCGCCTGGGTGCGTTCTGCCGCTACGGCACGCGACTGGAATTGCGCCTCACCGAACTGGCGATCCTCACCACCGCGGCCTGGTGGCGCTCCCAGGCCGAATGGCAGATCCATGAGCCCATCGCCCGTCAGACGGGTCTCCCTGACCAGGTGATAGAGGCACTCAGGCAAGGCCGCGTGCCGGTCTTCGCGACGCCTGAAGAGGCCTGCGTGCATGCCATTGGCGTCGCGCTCTACGACACCCGGCGGGTTCCCGAGGAGCTCTATCAGCAGGGCGTGGCGCTGTTCGGTGAAGCGGGGATGGTCGAGCTGATCGGCGTCTATGGCTACTACAGCCTGGTGGCCATGACCCTCAACGCCTTCGCGGTGGATCGGGGCGGCGACGCGCCCCTGCCCTTCGCCGAATAGCGCCGGCTGCTCGTGGCTACCCGGCCACGGCCGCACCGGTCGCCCGACCGCGCCAGGCCAGGACCAGGGCCATCGCCAGACCCAGGGCGGCCATGCCGGCGCCGGCCAGGGAGATCGCCGGATAGCCGAGACCGGCATCGATCACCGCGCCGCCCAGGGCCGCGCCGAGGGCATTGCCCAGGTTGAAGGCGCCGATGTTGACCGCCGACGCCAGATTGGGGGCGTCCTTGGCGGCTTCCATCACGCGCATCTGCAGCGGCGGCACCAGGGCGAAGCTGGCGATGCCCCAGACGAGGATGGCTACGGCAGCCGCCAGCGGCCAGCGCATCAGCACGCTGAAGGCCAGCAGCCCCACGATGAGCACGCCCAGGGAGGCGATCAGGGTGCGATCGATGGATTTGTCCGCGGCCTTGCCGCCCCAGAGATTGCCCAGGGTCAGGCCGACGCCGAACAGCACCAGCATGGCGGTGATGAAGGCCGTGGAGCCATGCGTCTCACGGGCGAGGATGGGCGCGATATAGGTGAAGACGGTGAACATGGCGCCCGAGCCGACCACGGTCAGTCCAAGGGCGGCCAGTACCGGCGGACGCCCCAGCACGCGGATCTCGGCCAGCACGCCGTCGCTCGGCGGCAGGGCCACGTTGGGCAGGGCGAACCAGAGCGCGGCCATGGTCAGCAGGCCGAGACCGGCGATGCCCCAGAAGGCCTGGCGCCAGCCGAGCAGTTCACCGAACCAGGTGGCCAGGGGCACGCCGCCGATGGTGGCCAGGGTCAGGCCCATGAACATCGCGGCGACCGCCCCGGCGCGCCGGTCCGGGGCGACCACGCTGGCCGCCACCAGGGCACCGACGCCAAAGAAGGCGCCATGGTTGAGGGAGGTCACCACCCGGGCGATCAGCAGGCTGGTGTAGTCGGTGGCCAGCGCCGACATCAGGTTGCCCAGGGTGAAGATGGCCATCAGGCCGATCAGCAGCTGGCGACGCGGGATGCGGCCGGTGGTCAGGGTCATCAGCGGCGCGCCGATCAGCACGCCCAAGGCATAGGCGCTGATCAGGAGGCCCGCCGCCGGGATGGAGACGCCAAGATCGGCAGCGATGCCGGGCAGCATGCCCATGGGCGCGAATTCGGTGACGCCGATGCCAAAGGCGCCGGTGGCCAGGGCCAGCAGGGGTGGATTGATACGCATGGGAAAGGCTCCTTATCTATGCGGTGAATGCTAAGCTCCTCGCTCGAACGCCGGTAGACGGCGGTTTTGGCATGCACCTTTGCTCTGGAGTCACAAGTGGATCTGACTGGTCGCTCGGGAGAGATGGCGGTGTTCGCCCAGGTGGTCGAGGCTGGCAGCCTCTCGGCAGCGGCCAGAGCCCTGCGCCTGACACCTTCGGCGGTGAGTCGCTCCATCGCCCGCACCGAGCAGCGCCTGGGTACGCGGCTGCTGCTGCGCACCACCCGGGCCATCACCCTCACCGCCGAGGGCGCGGCCTATCTGCGCGCGGCGCGGCGCATCCTGGCGGATCTGGCCGAGGTGGAAGAGGCCATCGCCGACCAGGGCGTGCCCCAGGGACGGCTGCGGGTCAGCGCCGCCCTCGGCCATGGCCGCATGACCCTGGTGCCGCTGGTGGCGGCCTTCAGCGCGCGCTATCCGGATATCGTGGTGGACCTGGCACTGGGTGACGAGGTGGTGGACATCCTCGCCGGCCAGGCCGACGTGGCGATCCGCTTCGGCCAACTGGCCGACAGCCCCCTGAGCGCCCGCCCCATCGGCGTCACCGGGCAGGTGGTGGTAGCCTCTCCCGCCTACCTCGCCCGCCACGGCACGCCTCAGGTGCCGGAGGACCTGCTCGAACACAACTGCCTGAGATTCAACTTTCGCCGCGCCCTGCCCGACTGGCCCTTCGTCCGCGACGGCCAGGCCTTCGCCCTGAAGATCAGCGGCAACATCGAGTGCAACAGCGGTGAGGCCCTGGCGCTGCTGGCCCGGGAAGGCGCCGGCATCGCCCGTATCGGGGAATTTAGCGTGGCCGACGACCTGCGCAGCGGCGCCCTGGTGCCACTACTGGAGGCCTGGAATCCGGGCGATCTGGAGCCGATCCATGCGGTGTTCGTCGGCGGCGCCACCATGCCGGCGCGGGTGCGGGTGTTCGTGGACTTCCTGGTGGAGCGGCTGGGCAGCTGACGCGCCCTTCGACCGGCAGCGTCCCGGTGTGGGCAGGCGCTTTGCCGCCTGCGTCATTCGCCAAGCCGGTCCGCTTGTAATAGTCTGAGCAATCAACACGCTTAGATCGGGTCCGCGTCGCGGCGTCATCGCTCACGGCAAGGCCGCTCGCTGCCCGTTGCGGCGCCCCCTCCTGCCTGTCGCTGTCGCTGCCGATGGCGGTACGTCCCAGGCCCTCTTTCCTCGCCCCGCAGGAGCTCTCTTGTCCAACCTTCCCTCGCCGCTGGCCTTTCTCGACGTCCCCGGTGAAATGGCCGCGCTGATGCGCCAGAAGGACTGGTCCCAGACGCCCTTCGGCCCCCTGGAGACCTGGTCGACGGCGCTGCGTTCGGCGGTCAGCATCTGCCTCGGCTCGCGCTTCCCCATCGTGCTCTACTGGGGCGAGACCCGCGCCCTGATCTACAACGACGCCTGGAGTCCGGTGCCGGGGCGCAAGCATCCCTGGGCGCTGGGGCGCGCCGGCTGGGAGGTCTGGGCGGAGATCTGGGACATCATCGGACCGATGTTCGATCACGTGATGGCCACCGGCGAGGCCACCTGGTCGGAAGACCAGTTGCTGCCGCTGAACAGATTCGGCTACGTGGAGGAGTGCTACTTCTACTACAGCTACAGCCCGGTGCGCGGCGAGACCGGCGCGGTGGAGGGCATCTTCACCGCGGTGACCGAGACCACCTACCGAGTGCTGACGGAACGGCGCGAGCGATTGCTGCGCAACGTCTCCGAAGCCACCTCGGCGACCCGCGCGGCGGTGGACGCCTGTCGCGAAGGGGTGCGCTGCCTGCATGAGGTGCCGGAGGAAGCGCCCTTCTGCCTGGCCTATCTGCGTGACGCCGCCACCGGCGCCCTGAGGCGCGTGGCCCTGGCCGGGCTGGCCGCAGACGATCCCCTCGCACCGCTGGAGGTCACGGCGGACAGCGATGCCCTGCCCTGGTCCTTTGCCGCGGCCCGCCACGCGCCGGCGCTGATCGGCGGGCTGGCCGAGCGTCTGGGGGGTCGCCTGATCGGCACGCCCTGGCCGGAGCCGCTGGAAGAGGCCCTGGTGGTGCCCATCCCCGGTCCGCCGGGCGAGGAGCCCCATGGCTATCTGGTCGCGGGCATCAGTCCACGACGGCGGGTGGATGCCGACTACCGGAATCTCTTCGTCCGCGCCGCCGGGCACCTGGGCACCGCCATCGCCAATGCCCAACGCTACGAGGAAGAACGCCGCCGCGCCGAGCAGCTGGCCGAACTGGACCGGGCCAAGACGGCGTTCTTTTCCAACGCCAGCCATGAATTCCGTACGCCGCTGACACTGATGCTCGGTCCCCTGGAAGACATGCTGGCACGCCCGGATCGCACCGCGGGCGAACCCCGGGTCGGTCGCCAGGAGCTGGAACTCATCCAGCGCAACGGCCAGCGCCTGCTGCGCCTGGTGAATTCGCTGCTGGACTTCTCGCGCATGGAAGCCGGCCGGATGCGCGCGAGCTTCGCGCCCCTGGACCTGGCGCTCTATACCGCGGAACTCGCCAGCAGCTTTCGCTCGGCCATGGCCCGCGCCGGCCTGGCCTTCGGCATCGACTGCGGCCCCCTCGACGAACCGGTCTGGGTGGATCGCGATCTCTGGGAAAAGATCGTCCTGAATCTGGTCTCCAACGCCTTCAAGTACACCCTGGCGGGCGAGGTGCGGGTCAGCCTGCGGCGCCAGGATGGCTGTGCCGTGCTGGCGGTCGCCGACAGCGGCGTCGGCATCCCGCAGAGCGAACTGGGCAAGGTGTTCGACCGCTTCCACCGCATCGAAGGCCAGATCGGCCGGACCCACGAGGGCACCGGCATCGGCCTGGCGCTGGTCAAGGATCTCACCGAGCTGCATGGCGGCGAGGTGCGGGTCACCAGCCAGATCGGCGTGGGCACCACCTTCGAGGTGTGGCTGCCGTTCGGCCACGCCCATCTGCCCGAGGCCAACCGGGTCAGCGCGACCCAGGTGTCCACCGCCACCCGCGCCGACACCTTTGTCGCCGAGGCCCTGCGCTGGCTGCCGGACGAGCCGCTCCCCAGCGCCCCCGTGACGCGCGACGAACAGGTCGGGGGTGGCCAGGGGCGCGGCGAGCGCATCGTCCTGGCCGACGACAACGCCGACATGCGCGGCTATGTCGAACGGTTGCTCAAGGAGTCCGGCTACCAGGTGGAAGCCGTGGCCGATGGCCGTGCCGCGGTCGAGGCGGTGCAGCGGCAACTGCCGGCGCTGGTGCTGTCCGACGTCATGATGCCGGTGCTGGACGGCTTCGGCGTGTTGCGCGCCTTGCGCAGCGACGAGGGCACCGGCCAGGTGCCCATCATTCTGCTGTCGGCACGGGCCGGCGAAGAGGCCTCCATCGAAGGCATAGCAGCCGGCGCCGACGACTACCTGGTCAAACCCTTCAGCGCCCGCGAGCTGATCGCCCGGGTGGAAGGCGCCATGCGCCTGGCGCGACTCAGACGCGAGACCGCCGATGCCCTGCGCCAGGCCAACGAGGTGCTGGAAATCCGCGTCCGCGAACGCACTCGCGAGCGTGACCAGCTCTGGGCCTACAGCCACGACCTCATCGGTATCGCCGACAGCCGTGGCATCTGGGTCAGCATCAACCCGGCCTGGACCCGTACCCTGGGCTGGACGGTGGACGAGATCATCGGCAAGACCTCGGAATGGCTGGAGCATCCCGAGGATCGCCAGCGCACCCGCCAGGAGATCGCCCAGCTGGCGGCCGGCGCCGCCAGCTTCAATTTCGAGAATCGCTTTCGCACTCGCAGCGACAGCTACCGCACCCTGTCCTGGACCGCCGTGCCCGAGGGCGGCCTGCTCTATTGCGTGGCCCGTGACGTCACCGTCGAGCGCGAACGGGCGCTGGAGCTGGAACAGGCGCGGGACGCCCTGCGCCAGAGCCAGAAGATGGAAGCCATCGGCCAGCTCACCGGCGGCATCGCCCACGACTTCAACAACCTGCTCACGGCGATCACCGGCTCGCTGGAATTGCTGCAGCGCCATTTGAACGGCGAGCAGCCCCGCGCCGAGCGCTACATTGGTATCGCAATCGCCTCGGCACAGCGGGCCGCCGCTCTCACCCAGCGCCTGCTCAGCTTCGGTCGGCGCCAGGCGCTGGATTTGCAGCCGGTGGACGTGAATCGGCTGGTCACCGGCATGGAGACCCTGATCCAGCGCACCCTCAACGAGAACATCCGCCTGCAGCTGCAACTCGATGCCGCCACCTGGCCCACCTGCAGCGATGCCAACCAGCTGGAAAACGCCCTGCTCAATCTCTGCATCAATGCCCGGGACGCCATGCCCCAGGGCGGTCAACTGATGATCACCACGCGCAACCTGCGCGATCCCCGATTGCTGATGCTGCCCGAGCGCCTGAGCGGCGACTATGTCGAGCTGGCGGTAGAGGATACCGGCAGCGGCATCCCGGCCGCCGTGCTGGAACGGGTCTTCGAGCCCTTCTTCACCACCAAGCCGCAGGGCAAGGGCACGGGGCTGGGCCTGTCGATGGTCTATGGCTTCATCAAGCAGAGCGGTGGCTACATCGACCTCCACAGCGAGGAAGGCCGCGGCACCCGGGTCAGCCTGCTGTTCCCGCGCCATCAGGGCGTCGCCAGCGAAGACGTGCCGGAGGAAGTGGCGCTGCAACCGGGTCGCGGCGAGCGGGTGCTGGTGGTGGAAGACGAACCCGGGGTGCGCCTGCTGATCGTCGAGGTGCTCAAGGACCTGGGCTATACCGCCCTCCAAGCCGAGGATGCGCCCACCGCCCTGGCGCTGCTGGAGCGCGAGCCGCAACTGGACCTGGTGGTCTCCGACGTGGGCCTGCCGGGGCTGAACGGTCGCGAACTGGTGGAAGAGATCCGTCGCCAGCGCCCCGGCATCGCCGTGCTGCTGGTGACCGGCTACGCCGAAGAGGCCATGGACGTGCAGCGCTTCCTCGGCCAGGGCATGCAGCTGCTGCAGAAGCCCTTCGCCATCGAGGTGCTCAGCGAGCGTATCCAGGGCCTGTTGCAGGACCGTCGCGAGCGTCCCTGACCACGGTTTGCGCCCCTGGCGGGAAATCCTGGAGCTGACGCCTGTCCTATCCAGCCAGGTCGGACCGCCCGCCCTCTGTCGCCAGAGGCGCGGGGGCGGTGCGACCTCGCCTACCCCTCAGGTTTTCAGGATACCCGCGTTCCCTATGTCTTCCTCCCGCTCCACCGCTCCCGCCGCCGACCCTGACCAGAAGGCCTCGGCCCGGCGACTGATCTTCATCACCGTGCTGGTCGCCACCATGGGCGCCCTGGCCTTCGGTTACGACACCGGCATCATCGCCGGCGCCCTGCCCTTCATGACCCTGCCCGCCGACCAGGGTGGCCTGGGGCTCAACGCCTACACCGAGGGCCTGGTCACCGCCGCCTTGATCGTCGGCGCGGCCTTCGGCTCGCTGGCGGCGGGCTATCTCGCCGACCGCCATGGCCGGCGCACCACCCTGCGCCTGCTGTCGATCCTCTTCGTCCTAGGTGCCCTGGGTACCGCGGTGGCGCCATCGGTGGAGCTGATGGTGGTCGCGCGCTTCGCGCTCGGCCTGGCGGTGGGCGGTGGCTCGGCCACGGTGCCGGTGTTCATCGCCGAGATCGCCGGACCCAAGCGCCGTGGCCGCCTGGTGAGCCGCAACGAGCTGATGATCGTCAGCGGCCAGCTGCTGGCCTATGTGCTCAGCGCCCTGCTCGCCTGGCTGGTGCACGAGAACGGTATCTGGCGCTACATGCTGGCCATCGCCATGGTGCCGGGTATCCTGCTGTTCGCCGGCACCTTCCTGCTGCCCACCTCGCCGCGCTGGCTGGCGGCCAAGGGCCGGATCGAAGAAGCCGAAGCCGTGCTGGAGCGCCTGCGCGACACCCCCGAGGAGGTGGCGCGCGAGGTCAAGGAGATGCGCGAGAGCGAGGAGCAGGCCAAGCATCGGCCGCCCTTGCGCGAGCTGCTGAGCCAGGGCTGGGTGGTCAAGTTGCTCTTGCTGGGCATCGGCCTGGGCTTCGTCGCCCAGTTCACCGGGGTCAACGCCTTCATGTACTACACCCCGATCATTCTCAAGAGCACCGGCATGGGCACCAGCGCGGCCCTGACCGCCACCATCGGCAACGGCGTGGTCTCGGTGATCGCCACCCTGCTGGGTATCTGGGCCATCGGCCGCGCTGGGCGCCGCACCCTGCTGCTGGTCGGCCTGGTGATCGTAGTGCTGGCGCAACTGGCGCTGGGCAGCGTGCTGCTGTGGCTGCCGCAGAACCTCACCCAGAGCTACCTGGCGCTGGCCTGCATCCTGGTGTTCCTGCTGTTCATGCAGATGTGCATCGCGCCGGTGTACTGGCTGTTGATGTCGGAGCTGTTTCCCAACCAGGTCCGTGGTCTGCTGACCGGGGTGGCGGTGGCCGTGCAGTGGCTGTGCAACGCCACCGTGGCTTTCAGCTTTCCGGTGGCGCTGGAGTGGATCGGCAACTTCACTTTCTATGTCTTCGCCGCCATCAATGTGGGGTCACTTCTGTTCGTCTACTTCTGCTTGCCGGAGACCCGTGGCAAGTCGTTGGAAGAAATCGAACGCCATCTGAAGAAAGAGTTATAGCGGGTCGTTAGCTGACCGATCGACGATTTTCCGGCTTGCCGCGGACCAAATGGAATAATTTTTCTTGCCGTATCAAGTCGGAATTATCCAGGCCGATGCAGAGTGAAGGCATGCTGCCGTCACTCTTCGCGCCAGGGCGCGACCGGGGCTTTCGATGAACATCAAACAAAAACTCACCTCGCTTTTCGCGGTAACCGCCTGCCTCCCGGTGATCCTGGTGGCGGGCGTGGTCATCATGAACGTGCGCAGCCAGGCCACCGGGGACTTCCTCGACGGTAGCGGGCGCGAAATCCGTCAGATCGATCGCAACATCCAGCAGTTCTTCTCCGGCATCCAGCAGAACGTCGACTACCTGGCCAAGGAGCCGAGCATCCTGGCCCTGGATGGCCTGAAGAACTACCAGGGCGCGGATGCCGCCCAGCAGCCGCAGACCGAAGCCGGCCAGCAGGCGGTGAGCTATTTCACCCGCTTCGCCAAGACCCACCCCACCACGGCCTATCTGTCGATCGGCCTGACCGATGGCAGCTACGCCAGTTGGCCGGACGACGCCAAGCTGGCCAACTACGACCCGCGCGTGCGCCCTTGGTACCAGGCGGCCATGAACAATCCGGGCAAGGTGGTGCGTACCCCGGCCTACTACTGGGCGACCGACGACGTCTCGCTGATGGGCATCGTCCGGACCATGGAAGACGCCAGCGGCAAGGTCCGCGGTGTGGTGGGCCTGGACATCTCGCTCAAGCAGCTCACCGATCTGGTCAAGAGCATCACCCTGGGCCAGAGCGGCTACCTGATGCTGGTGGAAGAGAATGGCAACGTGCTGGTCGACCCGCGCGATCCCAAGCACAACTTCAAGCAGCTCAAGGAGCTGGGCGACGCCTACCAGACCCTCAGCGGCATCCAGAGCGGCCTGGGCGAGGTCACCCTCAATGGCACCGACTACATGGTCAACGTCTATCAGGCCAAGGACCTCGGCTGGAAATTCATCGGCCTGATCGAGCGTAACGAGGTGATGGGCAAGGCCACCGCCCTGACCTGGCAGATCGCCGGCATCACCGCTGTGCTGGCGCTGTTGTTCGCCGTGCTCGGTGCGGCCTTTGCCGGCATGATCGTGCGACCGATCCGTGGCGTCTCCGCCGGTCTCGAATCCATCGCCCAGGGCGAAGGCGATCTGACCAAGAGCCTTAACGTCCAGGGCAAGGATGAAACCGCCGCCCTGGCCGGCTGGTTCAACCAGTTCCTCGCCAGCATCCGCCAACTGGTGCAGCGTATCGGCCAGGCCTCCACCGACCTGCAGCAGGCGTCGCAGACCACCACCCAGGCCGCCGCCAGCATGAACGAGGTGGCCGGGCGCCAGCGCGAGGCCGTGGAAATGGTCTCCACCGCCTTCAACGAGATGGTCGCCACCTCCAACGAAGTGGCGCGTTCCTGCAGCCACGCCGCGGCCTCCGCCGACGCCGGTCACCACCGGGTGCAGGAAGGCTACGGCCAGATCGAGAAGGCCACCGGCAACGTCAATCGCCTCAGCGGCAGCCTGGCCGAGTCGGCCCAGGCCATGGCGGTTCTTGAGCAGGACAGTCACAACATCAACACCATCCTCGACACCATCCGCGGCATCGCCGAACAGACCAACCTGCTGGCGCTCAACGCCGCCATCGAAGCGGCCCGTGCCGGTGAACAAGGTCGTGGCTTCGCGGTGGTGGCCGACGAGGTCCGCGCCCTGGCCAAGCGCACCGCCGATTCCACCGGCGAGATCGACGGCCTGCTCGGCAACCTGGCGCGCAAGACCCAGGAGGTCACCCGCCAGATCGAGACCAGCCTGGAGCTGTCGCAGACCAGCGTGGCCTCCATCAGCGAGGCGCGTGGCAGTTTCGAAGGCATCCGCCAGTCGGTGGACGAGATCCGCGACCAGGCGCTGCAGATCGCCGCGGCAGCCGAGGAGCAGCATCAGGTGGCCGAGGACATCAACCGCCACATCGCCCAGATCCAGGACGACGCCCAGCAGGTGGAAGGCCTGGCCCAGTCCACCACCCGCGACTCCTCGCGCCTGTCGCAGCTGTCGGGCGAGCTGGATGGACTGGTGAGACGCTTCAAGGCCTGATGGCTGCTGGTGGAGAGAGCGAAAGCCCCGCGGGTGATCCCGGCGGGGCTTTTTTGTGTGGCCGAATGGGGCAGAACGTACCGTTGGGCTTCGCTGCGCTCAGCGCCAACCTACGGGTGCAGCACCGTAGGTTGGGTTGAGACGGCCCTATCGTCGAAGCCCAACACCCCTCACCTCAAGCCCCGGACGGCGAACCCTGGTCGCGATCGCCGCGCAGGCTGCTGTGGGCCGCCTGGCAGATCTCGCGCAGGCCGCTCTTGAGGCCCTCTTCGAGGGTGGGGTGATAGAAGGGCATGTCGAGCAGCGAACTGGCGGTCTCGCCATGGATCAGCGCCAGCACCAGCAGGTGGCCGATATGGTCCATGCCCGGCCCGACCATGGCGGCGCCGGTGAGCTTGCCGGTGCCTGGCTCGGCATAGAAACGGGCGATGCCCTGGTTGCGCGCCTCGACCCGGGCGCGGCCCTGGTCGTGGTAGGAAGAGGTGCCGATCAGGCTGTCCTCATCGGGCGGACTGCCCAATACGGCCACCGGCGGATCGGTGAAGATCAGCGAAAACAGCGGCGATCTCGGTGTGGGCCGCACCTCGGGATAGCAGGCGGCATTGTGCCCGGCGATGGCGCCTTCGTCGGAGGCCTCATGGAGGATCGGCCGATCATGGTCGGCATCGCCGGCGATGAAGATCGATGAGGACCCGCACTGCAACGTCTTGGGGTCGTAGACCGGCGTGCCGTGGTCGTCCAGCTCGATGCCGGTGGTTTCCAGGCCCAGGCCCTTCAGCCGCGGCGGACGGCCGGCGGCCACCAGCACATACTCGAAGTCGCCCTCGCCGGTCGCAGCACCGGACCAGGACAGCCGCACGCCCGCGCCCTCGCGGCGGGCATCCACCTCGACATTCAGGTACAGGGTCAGGTCCTGCGCCAGGATCCGGTGCAGCTCGGCCTTGACCTCGGCGTCCTTGAGCGCGCCCAGGCCGTCGTCCTGGCCGAACAGGGTGACGGCCACCCCGAGCCGGGCCATGGCCTGGGCCAGCTCCAGGCCCACCGGACCGGTGCCGATCACCGCCAGGGAACGTGGCAGACCGGCCAGCTCGAAGAGCGTCTCGTTGGTCAGGGCCCGGTCGCCGAGCGCATCGAAAGGCTCGGGGACCAGGGGATAGGAGCCGGTGGCGATGATCACGCTACGGGCCTTAACAGTCTTACCATTACTGAGCTGCAGTCGATCCGGCGCCACGAAGCGGGCGGTGGCGTGCTGGGCGACACCCTCGGGTAATTTCTCAAAACCTTGTTTGGTTGCGGCGACGAAATGATCACGCTCACGTCGTACCCGCGCCATGACGGCTGCGCCATCGACGCCCACGTTGCCCACCTCGATGCCAAAGAGGCCGGCGCGCTGGACGGCGTGATGGGCCTCGCCGGCGACGATCAGCAACTTGGAAGGCATGCAACCCACCGAGGCACAGGTAGTACCGGCCCAGCGGTCATCGATCAACAGGGTGCTGGCGCCCTGGCGCCGGGCGGCGCGTTCGGCGGCGAGGCCCGCGGTTCCGGCGCCGATCACGGCGACGTCGCACTGCAGATCGGCGGGGGTCGAAGCGGCTACAGGGTCACTCATCTCATCACCTGAGGTTACGGAGGGTCACCCGACTCGCGCCAGGACTCCAGCTAGTGACCCCAAGCGCAGCGTTGAGGTTGCATCCTCAAGGCGTGACCCACTTCGACAAAAAACCGACAATTCTTGTCAGGACTGTCAAATTCTATGCCACTCGTCACCTTATACTGGCGATCTGGAACCATTGAGGCTTCATATCCTCAATTAGCCAACTTATATGGACGCAGGCATTCACATGGAACGTGACATCAGCAAGATTCCGCTCATCAACGATTGGTCCTACCTGATCGCCCTGGAAACCGGTCTGTTCACCCGTGGTGAACTCAGCGGCACGGTGCTCAAGGCGCTCAACGACCAGGCCCGCCTGCTCTCCCGTCGCTACCTGGTGCAGAAGTCCAAGCTGGACGTACGCAAGCTGTCGCCCGCCGAGACCGAGATCCTCGATACCCTCAGCGACACCGCCGCCAGTCTGAGACGCCGCCAGCGGCTGCCGCACAACATCGTCAAGAGTCTCAGAGCCGGTGGCCTGATCGCCGCCGTCGAGCGCAGCGTTTGCGCCTCGGGCATCCTGCAGTGCCACAACGGCTTCTATGAAGACGGCCTGGAGCCGGGCGCCTTCGAACGGATCGTCATGCGCCACCCACAGGAATTCGGCGATCACGCCCGCCAGAGCGCCGCCCTCTATTTCGCCCAGGAGCCCTTCGCCCTGGAACAACCGCAAGAAGTGCACGACCAACCGCTGCAGGCCAGCGCCTGATGCACGAGGCGCGCGCAGCGCAAGGGGCGGCCGGGAGGCCCCAGACCCCGTTCGCCTGCGCGCGTCTCGTCGCCCCCGTCGCCTCTCGCGGTACCGCTCTCCCGGAGTCCTGGCGCATGACGCCCGCTTTCGCGCCGCTCAGCCCCCCATAGCCCCTGCCCTCGCCGGCTGGCCGATCTCGCTGATCGCGTCGGCTGTCGCCCTTTCGTTGCCGGTATAGCCGGCAGCGGCCTTTGCCTGCGTCCGTCGCGCTGACGGGCGTTCCCGCCGATGCCGTGTGCGTCGCCGTCCGCCTGGAGTCCGCTCCCGGGCGGCGGCCGCGGCATGGGCCACGGCTGCGAGGAGCAGACATGACCACCGCCCACGTCCCCCAGGGACGCAACAACTTCGATTTCCTGAGATTCGCCGCGGCCTCCACCGTGGTGATCGGCCACGGCTTCTGGCTCTCGGGTCACATCGGCGCCGAGCCGATCCTCAACTTCACCGGTTTCACCGACGCCGCCAACATCGCCGTCTATGTGTTCTTCGTGATCAGCGGCTTCCTGATCACGGCGTCCTTCCAGCGCAGCCGCAATCCGCTGGATTTTCTCGCCAAGCGCGCCCTGCGAATCTTTCCAGCCTTGATCGTTTCGGTGCTCTTCTCGGTGCTAGTGGTGGGCTGGCTCGCCACTAGTCGCGAGACGAGTGCCTACTTCAGCGATCGCCAGACCCTGGGCTTCTTCAAGAACATCCTCTTGATGACGCGCTTCGAACTGCCCGGCGTCTTCACCGGCAATCCCTTTCCCGACACGGTGAACGGCAGCTACTGGACCCTGCCCTACGAGGTCTTCATGTACCTGTCGCTGCTGATCATCGGGGTGCTGGGGCTGCTGACCCGCTCGGTGGTCATGGCCACCCTGGTGGTGCTGGTGGTGGGCAACTTCCTGCTGCTGCCGCAGATGGGCATCGCCAGCTTCGTGCTGCACAAGGTGTTCAGCCTGGGCATGTTCTTTTTCGCCGGTGCCCTGCTGCAACTGGCCGGGCCGCGCATCCCCTGGCGGCTGGACCTGGCCCTGGCGCTCTGTCTGCTGTCGCTGGCAGCCATCGTCTGGCACGTGCTGCCGGTGATCCACCTGGTGTCCCTGGCCTATGTGATCATCTACCTGGCCCAGGTACAGGTACCGGTGCTGCACGGCTTCGGCCGTTTCGGCGACTACTCCTACGGCCTCTACCTGTTCAACTTCCCGGTCCAGCAGTTGCTCATGCACTGGTTTCCCGACAGCTTCTCGCTGCCCGGTTTCCTGGTGGTGAGCTACGTCCTGACCTTGGGCCTTGCGGTGCTGTCCTGGCACCTGATCGAGGCGCCGGCATTGAAATTCAAGCCGCGGCGCCAGGCCCCCACCGCCCCGGTGGCCCCCGCCTGACGGGCAACGGCCGGTCGACTCAGCCGAGGCGACCGGCCAGGGCGAACCCGGCCAGGGTCAGCAGCAGCGATCCCAGCACATGGGCGGTGATGGTGAGCGCCGCCCAGCCCAGGCGACCGCTCTGCAGCAGCGTCACCACCTCGGCGGAAAAGGTCGAGAAGGTGGTGAAGCCGCCGCAGAAGCCGGTCACCAGGAGCAGTTTCCATTGCACGTCCAGCCCCGGATAGCGAGCGAACAGCCCCAGCGCCAGACCGATGACGAAGCCGCCGACCAGGTTCACCAGCAGGGTGCCCATCGGCAGCAGCGGGAACAGTGCATTCAGCCGCAGACCGACCCACCAGCGGCAGGCGCTCCCCAGGGCACCGCCGAACATCACCGCGAACAGCGCATAGGGCATCTCGAACTCCTCTCAACGACGACGGGCGGCGACCAGCAGCACGGCGATGCCGGCCAGGGCTGACAGCAGCGAGCCCAGCAGCACCCCGATCTTGACCTCGTCGACCAGGAAGGGCGCACCCGGAAAGGCCAGGGCACCAATGAACAGACTCATGGTAAAGCCAATCCCGCAAAGCAGGGCCACGCCATAGAGCTGCAGCCAGCTGGCACCCTCCGGCAGCCGCGCCAGGCCACTGCGGATAGCCAGCAGCGCCATCAGCGAGATGCCCACCTGCTTGCCGAGGAACAGCCCCAGGGCGACGCCCAGCGGCACCGGGTCCAGCAGATTGCCAAGGGAAATGCCGGCCAGGGAGACCCCGGCATTGGCGAAACCGAACACGGGCACGATGAGGAAGGCCACCCAGGGGTGCAGCACGGATTCCAGCCGGAGCAGCGGCGAGGCGTCGTCGGCCGCGCTATCGCCCAGGGGAATGAACAACGCCAGGATCACCCCGGCCAGGGTCGCGTGGATGCCCGAGCGCAGCATGCAGAACCACAGCAGCGCCCCGACCAGCAGATAGGGCAGCAAGGCGGTGACCTTGAGGCGGTTGAGCACGAACAGCACCGCCACCAGCCCTGCCGCGGCCAGCAGCATGCTGGCGGAGAGATCGCTGGTATAGAACAGGGCGATGATCAGCACCGCGCCGAGGTCGTCGAGGATGGCCAGCGCCGAAAGGAAGACCTTGAGCGACACCGGCACCCGCGACCCCAGCAGCGACAGCACACCGAGGGCGAAGGCGATGTCGGTGGCGGCGGGAATCGCCCAACCCGAGAGGGTCTGGGGATCGTGGCGATTGACCAGGGCATAGAGCAGCGCCGGCACCAGCATGCCGCCCAGGGCCGCGAGGCCCGGCAGGGCGCGATCGCCCCAGCTGGCGAGTTGGCCGACCGCCATTTCGCGCTTGATCTCCAGGCCCACCAGCAGAAAGAAGAGGGCCATCAGGCCGTCGTTGATCCAGTGACCGACGGAGAGCCCACCGACGTACCAATGCAGGCTGGCGAAGTAGCCCTCGGCCAGCGGCGAGTTGGCGACGATGAGGGCAATGGCCGCGGCGACCATCAATACGATGCCGCCGGCGGCCTCGGCGGCGCAGAAGCGCTGAACGAAGGCCAGGGCCTTGGTGGGGGAAGGTATGGATGACATGGGCAGCAGGACTCCTGCGCGGCGGCCCGACCTGCGCTCGATTCAACCTGTCCTACCGCGCGACTGCGGCGACACCCAGCCGATAATCCTACTACGGCGGACGGCCCCTCGCAGTAGAAAATCCACCTGGGGCGGCAGACGCTCTGGAGCGCTGCCTGACCGCTGGAAGAGGCGGCACAGGGGCCGGTTCGGTCTTGCCAGGGCGGCGTACAGGGAGGACCATCAGCGCCCTCGTTCTGCCTAGCAGCTGCTTTCCCATGTCCCAGGAACCCCTTACGCCCTCCCCCTCGCCCTCCCTTTCCGCGCGCCTGATCCAGGGCCTGCGGGCCTTCTGGCCCGCGCCGCTACCCATCGACGGGCGCGAGCGACTACGCGCCAGCCTGGGCGCCGGCCTCGGCATCCTGCTCGCGGCGCTGCTGGCGGCCTGGTGGCTGGAAGGCCAGCCGGTGCATCAGCACGGCGCCCTGGCACTGGCCCTGGTGGCGCCGCTGGGCGCCAGCGCCGTGCTGGTGTTCGCCCTGCCCTCCAGTCCCCTGGCGCAGCCCTGGTCGGTGGTGGGTGGCAATACCCTGGCGGCGCTGATCGGCATCGCCTGCGCGCGGTGGATTCCCGAAGCCAATCTGGCCGCCGCCGTGGCGGTCGCCCTGGCCATCGCCGCCATGTTCACCCTGCGCTGCCTGCACCCTCCGGGCGGCGCCTCGGCGCTGCTGATGGTGCTCATCGGTGCCCAGGACTTCAGCTATGCCTGGAGTCCGGTGGCGCTGGACTCGCTGCTGCTGGTGAGCGCCGGCCTGCTCTACAACAACCTGACCCGGCGCCCCTGGCCCCATGTGCCACGCCCGGCCGAGCCGAGCAGCGAGACGCACCTGCAGCGCGCCGACCTGGACGCCGTGCTGGCGCGCTACAACCAGGTGCTGGACATCAGCCGCGACGACCTCGCCGAATTGCTCGAACAGGTGGAGGCACGCGCCTACCAGCGCAAGATGGGCGAATTGCGCTGCGCCGACGTCATGAGCCAGCAACCGGTGACGGCCCGCGCCGAGATGCCGCTGCAGGAAGCCTGGGCGCTGATGCGCGCCCGGCGCATCAAGGCGCTGCCGGTGGTGGATCGCCAGGGCTATCTGCTGGGCATCGTCACCGTCGCCGATTTCATGCGGCAGATCGACCTGGACGTGCACGAGGGCCTCGGCTGGCGCCTGCGCTCCCTGGTCCGGCCGAAGGCGCGCCAGGACGAACACAGCGTCGGCCGCATCATGACCCGTACCGTGCGGGTGGCCAGCGCCGACCGCTTGCTGATCGATCTGGTACCGGTGTTTTCCGAGAACGGCCACCGCCACATCCCCATCATCGACGGCTCGCGCCGCCTGGTGGGCATCATCACCCAGTCGGATCTGATCCGGGCGCTGTACCAGGCGGTGCGCGTCTAGCGGTTCAGACCTGGAAGCGATTCACCAGCCCCTGCAGATCCACCGCCAGCCGGGACAATTCCTGGCTGGCGGCACTGGTCTGGCGGGCTCCGTCGGCGGACTGGGTGGAGAGATCGCGGATGTTGACCAGATTGCGATCCACTTCACGGGCCACCTGGGCCTGCTCTTCGGCCGCGCTGGCGATCACCAGATTGCGCTCGTACATCTCGCCGATGCGGCTGTTGATCTCGTCCAGCGCCACCCCGGCGGTTTCCGCCAGGGCCCGCGTGGCCTGGGCGCGCTGACTGCTGCTGTGCATGGAGCCCAGGGCCTGGCTGGCGCCGCTGCGCATGCCCGAGACCATCTGCTCGATCTCCAGGGTGGACTGCTGGGTACGGCTGGCCAGAGCGCGCACCTCGTCGGCCACCACGGCGAAACCACGTCCGGCCTCACCGGCCCGCGCCGCCTCGATGGCGGCATTGAGCGCCAGCAGGTTGGTCTGCTCGGCGATGGCGCGAATGACGTCGAGCACCTTGCCGATGTCCTGGGACTGCTCGGCCAGGCGCTGGACCACCGTCCCGGTGGCCACGACCTCGTCGGACAGCGCCTCGATGGCGCCCAGGGTTTCCGCGACGCGAGTCTGGCCTTGCTGCGCGGCCTGGCTGGAGGCCCGCGAGGCTTCGGAGGTGGAGACGGCGTTGCGCGCCACCTCGTCCACCGCGGTGCTCATCTCGGTGACGGCGGTAGCGGCCTGTTCGATCTCCTGGTTCTGCTGCTGCAGGCCCTGGCCCGCGGCCTCGGTGACCGCATTGAGCTCTTCGGCGGCGGTGGCCAACTGGGTGGAGGAGCCGGCGATGCGCGAGAGGGTCTCACGCAACTGCCCCTGCATCTGCTGCAAGGCGCGCTGCAATTCGCTCACCTCGTCACGCCCCTGCACCGCCAGGGTCTGGGTCAGGTCGCCCTGGGCGACACGGCGGGCGGCCAGCAGCGCTTCGCGTAGCGGTCCGACGATGCTGCGGGTCAGCAGCCAGGCCATGAGCACCGTGGCCAGGGCGGCCAGGACGATCACCGCGATGACGATCAGCCGTGAAGCCTCATAGCGATCCGCCGAGACCTTGCCATCGCGCTCGATACCCTCGGCATAGAGGTCGCCCAACTCGCCCAGCTGCTTGCCGGTGCCGTCCACCACGGGTTTCATGTCCACCAGGGTCAGTTTGTTGAGCGCGGCGGTATCGCCCCGCCGCGCCAGGGCGAAGGACTCGGTCATGCCCTGCTGATAGGTGGCGAAATCGCGCTTGAACAGATCCCAGCGCTGGTGCTCCTCGGGGGTGTCGACAAAGACCTCATAGGCCTTGATGCCCTCCATGAGCACCTTGTTGCGCGCCTCATACTGGCTGACATAGGTGTCGATGTTGCGCGGTTCCGGGTCCAGCGCCAGCCGCAAGGAGATGGTGCGGATGCGCAGCATGTTCTCGCGGATGGCGTCCACCGCGCGGATGCTCGGCACCCAGTCGCGCTCCGTCACCACCTGGCGTTCGCGGATACCCGCCATCTGCGCCAGGGAAAACAGGCCGAGAAAAGCCACCATCAGGGCGATCAGGCCGAAGCCTAGCGCCGCGCGGGGCGCGATGTTGCAATTGCGTAACAGCATGGAATCTCCGTGGCCGCTGGCCCTGTTGTTGTCTGACAACGTATATCGGCCAGGACACCCTGCCCTTTAGCGCAGCGGTTGCAGCGAACCTCGCCGCGTTTTCGCCGTCTCACAGGCACTGTCGCCCATTCCGGGCGACCTGCCAGGAATGTTCGGATGAAAACCGGTCCCTCTCGCGCCTCCCCGTTCTCCGCGCCTCGTGCGCTGCTCGCCAGCCTGGTCCTGGGTGGCGGTCTGCTCCTCGCGGGCTGCGCCGGCAATCCGCCGACCGCGCAGATGGCCGTGACCCAATCGGCCGTCAACGAAGCCGTGAGTGGCGGCGGCAACCAGTTCGCCCCGATCGAGACCAAGTCGGCTCAGGACAAGTGGACCCAGGCCCAGGCGGCCCTGTCCAACGAGAAATACGACGACGCCAAGCGCCTGGCCGAGCAGGCCGAGTGGGATGCCCGCCTGGCGACTCGCAAGACCCAGGCCGCCAAGGCCGCGGCGGCGCTGCAGGATGCCCAGAACAGCATCCAGCAGATCCGCGAGGAAGGTCAGATCAACCTCCAGCTGCAACAGAATCTACAGAAAAAGGTGCAGCAGTAAGGCTGCCCGCTCTCTTGAAGGACGAAACCCATGCGTAAACGTTTTCTGCTTCCGGTACTGTCGGCCCTGACCCTCACCCTGGCCGCCTGCGCCACCCCGCCCAACCCCAACCTGGAAAAGGCGCGCAACGACTACGCCGCCCTCGAATCCCAGCCCCAGGCCACCCAGCTGGCGGCGCTGGAAACCAAGGATGCCGGCACCTGGCTGGCCAAGACCGACAAGGCCTACAAGGACGGTGAGAACGAGCGCACCGTCGACCAGCTGGCCTACTTGACCCAGCAACGCATCCAGACCGCCATGCAGACCATCAAGCTGCGCATGGCCGAGGCCGAGCTGAAGAAGGTCGATGCCCAGCGCGGCGAAACCCGCCTGAACACCCGCACCGAGCAGCTGCAGCAACTGCAGAAGGCGATCAAGTAAGGCCATGGGTGCAGGACTCCTTTGGGAATCCTGCACCCGGCACCGTGGTCCTCTACAGACCCGCGAGCGTCCTGCTCGCCATAGTCCGGAGGATCTTTCATGCACGCCATACGCCTACGCAAACCCGGTGGTCTGGATCAGCTGGAACACTGTGAACTGCCCGATCCCGGTCAGCCCGGAGCCGGCGAGATCCGTGTGCGGATCAAGGCCAGCTCGCTGAATTTCCATGATCTGGGCGTGGTGCTCGGCAAGATGCCGACCGCCGATGGGCGCATTCCCATGTCCGATGGCGCCGGGGTGGTCGAGGCCGTGGGCGCAGGCGTCAGCGAATTCGCCGTGGGCGATCAGGTGGTCTCGACCTTCTTTCCCCAGTGGTTGGACGGCGAGCCGACAATCGACGATTTCTCCACCACGCCCGGCGATGGCATCGACGGCTTCGCCTGCGAGGTAGTGGTGCGCCCGGCCACGGCCTTTACCCGCGCGCCCAAGGGCTACAGCCATGCCGAGGCGGCGACCCTGACCACCGCCGGGCTCACCGCCTGGCGTGCCCTGGTGGTGGACGGCAATCTCAAGCCCGGTGACAGCGTGCTGGTCATGGGCACCGGCGGGGTGTCCATCTTCGCCCTGCAGCTGGCCAAGGCCATGGGCGCCACGGTGATTGCCACCTCTTCGTCGGACGAGAAGCTGCAGCGTGCCTATGCCTTGGGCGCCGACCACCTGATCAACTACCGCGACGAGCCGGAATGGGGCGCCAAGGTGCAGGCCATCACCGGGGGGCGCGGCGTCGACATCGTGGTGGAAGTGGGCGGCCCGGCGACGCTGGCGCAATCCATCCAGGCCGCGCGCATCCATGGTCATCTGGCGCTGATCGGCGTGCTCACCGGCGTCGAGGGCCAGGTTCCCACCGCCAATCTGATGCGCCGTCACCAACGACTGCAGGGGTTGATCGTCGGCAGTCGCCGCCATCAGCAGGAGATGATCCAGGCGCTGGAGAGCAACGGGATCAAGCCGGTCATCGATCGCAGCTATCCCCTGGCCGAGATCGCCGAGGCCTTCGCCTTCCAGAAGGGCGGCAGCCATTTCGGCAAGATCGTCTTGGAGATCTGACAATGGTCAGACGAAAGCCAGACTGAGACCGACAGGGCTCTG
The DNA here is from genome assembly GCF_036884265.1 of Pseudomonas benzopyrenica. NCBI lineage: Bacteria > Pseudomonadati > Pseudomonadota > Gammaproteobacteria > Pseudomonadales > Pseudomonadaceae > Pseudomonas > Pseudomonas benzopyrenica. Next base: position 4,250,536 of record NZ_CP145723.1, read on the forward strand.
CTAGACTTCCGGAATTGCCTCATCGCGTTCCGGATGTCCCGATGACTTCGTCTACCGCCCTGCCCTATGCCGTCGTCATCGAAGACAACAGTCTGCTCGCCGAGCTGCTGGGCAATCATCTCGAAGAACAATTGCAGTGGGCCTGTACCCGCTTCGACAATGCCGACGATGCCCTGGTGCATCTGCTGCAATGCCAGGAGGCGCCGGCCTTGGTCGTTACCGATCACTTGATGCCCGGCCAGTTGCGCGGCGGCGAGCTGGCGCAGATGCTGCTGCAGCGCTGGCCCGAGTTGCCCATGGTGATCACTTCCGGCTACGGCTACGAAATCACCACCACGCTGCCCCCTCAGGTGATCTTCCTGCAGAAGCCCTGGACGCTGGATGAGGTGGATTCGGCGGTACGCCTGGCGCGAGCGCGTCAGGCAGGCGACTAGACGCCCAGCTGACCGCAGGCCTTCAGCAACTGGTCGATGGTCCAGGGCTTGGGCAGGAACAACGCTCGGTCTTCGCGTTCGGCATACTGCTGGCCGGTGTATCCAGAGGACACCAGGATCGGCAGCTGCGGAAAACGTTGGCGGACCTGCTTGGCCAGGGCGAGGCCATCCAACCGACCGGGCATACGCACATCGGTGAACAGCAGATCGGGCGGTAGCGGATCGGCTTCGAACCAGCACCAGGCGGCATCGGCGGTGTCGAACGACTGGACGGCGTAGCCTTCCATTTCGAACACCTCCGTCGCCAGCGAGCGCAGTACGGGATCGTCCTCGACGACCAGCACAGTGGTAACGGCTGCGGAAGAAACTACATCGGTCATGGCAACGCTACTTCATTAGTACGACTAAATAGACCGAAATTACTCGAATTGGATCACAACCCTCGGATGGACGGCTGGCCGGTTGGTACTGGCACTTGTCTGATGCCGCAGCGGCTACTTAATTCCCTGTCTGTCGGAAAAAGGTGCCGGCAGATCGCTGGCCGGCGCCCGACTCTCTTACTCTAAGGCTCTCGCTGGACGTCACCGCCGTCTGCTTTCGCTGCCCACCTGTTCGAAAGATCCCATGGCTGAATCCGCTCTCTCTCACGCTGAACTCCAGGCCGAAGTACGCCGCCTGCGCGCCGCGCTCGACCAGTGCACCGCGCTGCCGCCCCAGGACGCCCAACGGCGCCTGGCAATCTTCGATGGCGCCATCGATTTCGCCATGATCGTGCTCGATCCGGCCGGGGTGATCGCCGACTGGAACAGCGGCGCCGAACGCCTGCTGGGCTGGACCGCCGCGGAGATTCGCGGTACACCGGCGGAGCGCTTCTTCACCCCGGAAGACAACCAGAGCGGCCGAGCCGCGCTGGAAATGCGGCTGGCCCTGCAGGACGGCCGTGCCGAGGATGAGCGCTGGCACCTGCGCCGCGACGGCACTCGCTTCTGGGCCAGTGGCGAGATGCATCCGCTGCACGACGACGCCGGCACCCATACCGGCTTCGTCAAGATCCTCCGCGACCGCACGTCCCAGCACCTGGCCGGCGAGGCCCTGCGCGACAGCCAGCGCTACGTGGGCGAGGTGCAGCAGCAGCTGGCGGAGAGCGAGCGCTACTGGCGCGGCCTGTTCGAGCAACTGGACGAGGGCTTCATCCTCGGCACCATCCTGCGCGATGACCAGGGCCGCGGCCGGGACTGGCGCTATGACCAGGTCAACCGGGCTTGGTGCACGCACTTCGGCTTGAGTGCGCAACAGGCGGTCGGCCAGACCGCGCGCAGCCTGTTTCCCGATCTCGAAGACCTCTGGGTGGAAGACTTCACCCGGGTGGTGGATACCGGCCAGTCGTTCAGCTACGTGCGGCAATTCCAGCACAACGGGCGCTGGTACGAAGGCCATGCGCACAAGGCCGGTCCCGACAGCTTTCTGGTGCTGTTCCTGGATGTCACCGAGCGCGAGCAGGCCGCCCAGGCCACCCGCGACGAAGAGCGTTATCGCAGGGCCCTGGCCGAACTCGGTGAGGGCTTCAGCCAGCTGGGCGACATCGAAGCCGTCACCGACCTCGCCTGCGCCACCCTGGGTACCAGCCTGGATGCCCACCTGGTGGGCTATGGCCTGGTGGACGCCGAGGCCGAGACCATCACCGTGGGGCGCGACTGGACGATCCCGGGCGCCCGCAGCCTGATGGGCACCCTGAACTTCCACGACTACGGCAGCTACAGCGAGTCTTTCAAGCGCGGCGAAACCGTGGTGATCGAGGATGTGCACGCGGACCCGCGCGCCCGTGACAACCTCGCGGCGCTGCAACGCCTGGAGACCCGTGCCCTGGTCAACCTGCCGCTGTTCGAGCACGGCAACCTGGTGGCCCTGCTCTATGTCGGTTCCAGTCAGCCGCGGCGCTGGACGCCGGCCGAGTTGCAATTCATCCGCGAGGTCGCCAATCGCACCCGCTCGGCGACGGCGCGGCTGACCGCGGAACGTGCCCTGCGCGACAGCGAACTCAATCTGCGCCTGGTGGCCGACACCCTGCCCTGCCTGATCGCCTTCGTCGATCGCGACCTGATCTATCGCTTCGCCAACGTCGAGGCGCCCAAGTGGTTCAAGGATGCGCCGCAGAGCATCCTCGGTCGCAGCATGGCCGAGGTCTTCGCGCCGGAGCTGTTCGCTGCCCGCCGCCCAGCCATCCAGGCCGCCCTGGACGGCACCCCGGCGCGGCTGGATCTGCCCTGGGCCTGGCCGGACGGCCGGCGACGCATCGCCGACATCCACTATCGGCCGCGGCGGGATGGGCGCGGCGCGGTGGATGGCTTCTATGTCTTCGCCCAGGACGTCACCGTCCAGCGCGACGCCCAGGCGCTAATCCAGGCGCAGAATCTCAGCCTCAGCCAGGAAGTCCAGGCGCGCACCGCCGAACGCGACCGGCTCTGGGCGCTCAGCGAGGACCTGCTGCTCACCGCCGACTTCGCCGGGCAGCTGCTGCGGGTGAGTCCATCCTGGTCGCGCGGCCTGGGCTATTCCGAGGCCGAGTTGCTCAGCAGGCCTTACACTGAACTCATTCACCCCGACGATCTACCGGGCGTGCTGGTGGCGCTGGACGACCTGCGCCGCAGCGGGCTGCCGACCCGGGTGGAGAATCGTGTCCAGGCGGCGAATGGCAGCTGGCGCTGGCTGTCCTGGACGCTGTCGCTAGACACTGATCAGGAGCACGTCACCGGTGCCGGGCGCGATATCACCCGCGAGAAGGACGCCGCGGAGACCCAGGCGCTGCTGGAAGAACAGCTGCGCCAGTCGCAGAAGATGGAAGCGGTCGGCCAACTCACCGGCGGCCTGGCCCACGACTTCAACAACCTGCTCGCCGGCATCGTCGGCAGTCTGGACCTGCTCACGGTGCGCATCGGCCAGGGTAGGCTGAACAACCTTGAACGCTACACCACCGCCGCCCAGGGCGCCGCCATCCGCGCCGCCGCCCTGACCCACCGGCTGCTGGCCTTTTCCCGCCGGCAGACGCTGGATCCCAAGCCCACCGACGTCAATCGCCTGGTGGCCGGCATGGAAGACCTGATCCGCCGCACGGTGGGTCCGGCGATCCAGATCGAGGTGGTGGCCAGCAGCGAACTCTGGTCGACCCTGGTCGATCCGCCGCAGCTGGAAAATGCCCTGCTCAATCTCTGCATCAATGCCCGCGATGCCATGCCCGAGGGTGGCCGCATCTTCATCGAGACCGCCAATCGGGCGCTGGATGCGCGCATGGCCCGGGTCCGCGACCTGGAGCCGGGCGAATACATCGCCCTCTCGGTGACCGACAACGGCTGCGGCATGCCGCCCGAGGTGATCGCCAAGGCCTTCGACCCCTTCTTCACCACCAAGCCGATCGGCGTGGGTACCGGGCTCGGCCTGTCGATGATCTACGGCTTCGTGCGCCAGTCCGGCGGCCAGGCGCGCATCCATTCCCAGGTCGATGAGGGCACCAGCGTCACCCTTTTCCTGCCGCGCCACCGCGAAACGGCAGCGGGTGTGGACCTCATCGCCAGCCAACCGGCGCTGCCACGCCAGGGTCACGGCGAGACGGTGCTGGTGGTGGATGACGAACCCACGGTACGGATGCTGGTGGTGGAGGTGCTGGAAGAACTGGGCTACGCCGCCCTGGAAGCGGCGGATGCCAGCTCCGGGTTGCGACTGCTGGAATCCGATGTGCGCATCGACCTGCTGATCAGCGACGTCGGCCTGCCCGGCGGCATGAACGGCCGGCAGATGGCCGACGCCGCCCGCCAGCGCCGCCCGGGCCTCAAGGTACTGTTCATCACCGGCTACGCGGAGAACGCGGTGGTCGGCAACGGCCATCTGGAGCCCGGCATGCACGTGATGACCAAGCCCTTCGCCATGGACGCCCTGGCGGTACGCATCCGCGATCTGATCGAGGGGACCTGACTCCGTAGGTTGGCGCTGAGCGCAGCGAAGCCCAACGGTGCCGAGGTTCAGCCGGGGGCCTGTTGGGCTTCGACGATGAAGCCCTCTCAGCCCAACCTACGTCGGCAGCCACCGCAGTTCGACCTCTCATGTAGGTTGGTGCTGAGCGCAGCGAAGCCCAACGGTGCCGAGGTTCAGCCGGGGCCCTGTTGGGCTTCGACGATGAAGCCGTCTCAGCCCAACCTACGTTGGTAGCCACCACGGTCCGGCCTCTCGCGTAGGTTGACGCTGAGCGCAGCGAAGCCCAACGGTGCCGAGGTTCAGCCGGGGCCCTGTTGGGCTTCGACGATAAAGCCGTCTCAGCCCAACCTACGTTGGTAGCCACCACGGTCCGGCCTCTCGCGTAGGTTGACGCTGAGCGCAGCGAAGCCCAACGGTGCCGAGGTGCAGCCGGGGGCCTGTTGGGCTTCGACGATGACGCCGTCTCAGCCCAACCTACGTCGGTAGCCACCACGGTCCGGCCTCTCGCGTAGGTTGGCGCTGAGCGCAGCGAAGCCCAACGGGGCCGAGGTTCAACCGGGCCCTGTTGGGCTTCGACGATAAAGCCGTCTCAGCCCAACCTACCTCGGTAGCCACCATGGTCCGGCCTCTCGCGTAGGTTGGCGCTGAGCGCAGCGAAGCCCAACGGGGCCGAGGTTCAACCGGGCCCTGTTGGGCTTCGACGATGAAGCCGTCTCAGCCCAACCTACGTCGGCAACCACCGCAGCCCGCCCTCTCGCGTAGGTTGGCGCTGAGCGCAGCGAAGCCCAACGGTGCCTCCCGCCCAACCAGTCGCGACGGGCTAACGCCTCCTTGTCCAGCGTTTCGGGTTGGCCCCGCCCGTGGAAAACGCTACGGCATGGGATCCCGGCACCCGGGATAGCCCAGAGCGCTCAGGCCAGGTAACGCCCGAACCAGTCCAGGGTGCGCTGCCAGGCCAGTTGGGCAGCCGCCTCGTCGTAGCGCGGGGTGGAGTCGTTGTGGAAGCCGTGGTTGGTGCCGGCATAGCGCTGCACCTCGTAGGTCTTGCCGGCCGCCTTGAGCGCCGCTTCATAGGCGGCGGCGCCCTCGTTGATGCGCGGATCGTTCTCGGCGTAATGGATCAGCAGCGGCGCCTTGATCGCGGCCACCTCTTCGGCACGCGGCTGGCGACCATAGAAGGGCACCGCCGCGGCCAGCTCGGGATAGGCCACGGCGGCCGCGTTGGCCACGCCACCGCCATAGCAGAAGCCGGTGATACCGACCTTGCCGGTGCTGAATTCGTGGCTCATCAAGGTTTCCACGGCGGCGAAGAAGTCGTTCATCAGCTTGGCCGGATCGACCTGCTGCTGCAGCTCACGGCCCTTGTCGTCGTTGCCGGGATAGCCGCCCATGGACGTCAGGCCGTCCGGTGCCAGGGCCAGATAGCCCGCCTTGGCCAGACGCCGGGCCACGTCTTCGATATAGGGATTGAGGCCACGATTCTCGTGGGCCACCACCACCGCCGGCACCTTGCCGCTGGCCTTGGCCGGCCGCACCAGATAGCCACGCACCCGCCCATGGCCCTTGGGCGAGGGGTAATAGACGTACTCGGCGACGATGTCCGGGTCGGTGAATTCCACCTGGCTGGCCAGGGCATAGTTGGGGCTCAGCGCCGCCAGCACGCCGGTGGCCGACAGCCCCAGCACCGCGGCACAGGCCCCGGCGCGGTCGAGGAAGTCGCGGCGGCTGATGCGACCGTGGACATAGAAGTCATAGAGTTCGAGCAGTTCGGGCGAGAAATCCTGGGCGGTGAGGCGGGTCATCGCAGCGCTCCTCTGGCGGGAAAGGGGACCGCCAGCCCAGCTGGGTAGGCGCCCCGGTGGCCCCCCGAGTGTGCCGCGAATCGTCTGACTATGCCACCGACTCCCCTTGGCGTTGCGCAACACCTGCAGCACGGCGATCACCGCCTCGAATTGACCAACTCGGCGCTTATGGAGGCCTCACGGCCGCGGAAGAGAGTGGTCACGCCAACGAGCCTGTTCTTCTGCGCCGTCATCCCCCTGGGGTTACCCCTGCCGAAGCTGGCGTTCGAACCAGAGCAGGACGGCGCCCAGCTGCTGTGCGAACTCGACCGCTGCCGCCTGTGGCTGGCGGGCTTCGGCATAGAAGAAATCCAGCGCGGCGCGCTGCTCGGGATGCAGTCGCTGGGCTCGGCTATAATGGTCTTCCAGCGTCCAGGGCCAGCCCCTCTCGTCTAGCCGGCGCAGCACCTGTATCGCCCGGAGCAGCCGCCGCGCCGCCTCGCGCTGTATGCCCAGGCGCTCGACCGGACTCGCACAGCTGGCGTGAGCCAGGATGTAGCGCTGCATCACCGTCAGCACGTCGCCATTCACCGCCCGGGCAATGCCGACCTCCGGTTTGAAGGGCGCGTAGCGCCGCGCCAGGTCTTCGCCCCACAGCCAGCGACAGTGATGTCTGAGCCAGAAACCCCAGCTGAGACGGTTACCGGGGGCCAGGGCTTCGGCCCGGCGGCCGATATCGAAGTCGATCTTGCTGACCTCGCCATGGCAGCGTTCCAGCAGACGGCGACGCTGCTCCAGCTGCACCAGCAGCCCTGCGGGGCAGGCATCGCTCAGGACCAGGGTGAGATCCAGGTCCGATTGTCCCGGTCGGGCGCGGCCTTCGGCCACGCTGCCATAGACATAGAGGGCTATCAGATGACGGCCCAGGAGGGCTGGCAACTGGTACCGCACGGCAGCCAGCAGTGCCCGATACTCCATCTGGAATGGCACCCCGGGCACTTGGCGGATAAAACCTTCGGCATCCACTCCATCGTTGGCTTCCCGCATCAGAACAATCCCATCTGCCGATCCAGCAACCGGTCGAAGCGGTCGCCGACGAAGGGCAGGATGGCGTCGGCCACCGGGGCCAACTGGCGCTCTACATAGTGATCGTAGTCGGGTGGTGCATGGGGCCGCTCGACCGGCTCGGCGCCGGCGGTGGTGATCAGGTAGCTGATCCAGCCGCCGCGGCGAAAGCGACTACGGCGTCCCAGCCGGGCGTTTTCCGCCTCCAGCAGCCGCGCCGCGCGGACCTGGGGCGAGAGATTGCTCTGGTACTCCTCCAGCGGTCGCCGCAGGCGCTTGCGATAGACCAGCAGGTCGTCGAGGTCGCCGGCGCGGGTGCGGGCGACGAAGTCGCGCACATAGTCCTCATGGGGCTCACCGGTGAAGATCAGCAGGTACAGCTCGCGCTGAAAGCGCTGGGCCAGCGGAGACCAGTCGCTGCGTACCGTTTCCAGGCCCTTGAACACCAGTTCCGGCTGACCGTCGGCTCCGGGTCTGAGCCCGGCGTATCGCTTCTTGCTGCCCTCTTCCGCGCCACGGATGGTGGGCATGAGAAAGCGGGAAAAATGGGTCTCGTACTGCAGCTCCAGGTGGCTTTCCAGCCCCAGCTCGGCCTGCAGCTGGGTGCGCCAGTGGGCATTGATCGCCGCCACCAGCTCGCGACCGATGCGCTCGGCCTCGGCTTCGGCATGGGTGCGCCCGAGCCAGACGAAGGTGGAGTCGGTGTCGCCATAGATCACCCGATGACCACGCGCCTCGATCAGCTCGCGGGTCTGGTGCATCACCGCGTGGCCACGCAGGGTGATGGACGAGGCCAGGCGGTGATCGAAGAAACGGCAGTGCGGCGTGCCCAGCACGCCATAGAAGCTGTTCATGATGATCTTCAGCGCCTGGGCCAGGGGCGCGTTGCCCGCGCGCTTGGCGGCATCGCGCCCCTCCCAGACCCGCGCCACCATCTCCGGCAGGCAGTGCCGGGTGCGGTGGAAGCGCGCGCCGCGAAAGCCCGGTACCGTCTCGTCCTCGGGCAGCGCCAGGCCCTCCACCAGCCCTACCGGATCGATGAGAAAGGTGCGGATCAGCGAGGGATAGAGACTCTTGTAGTCCAGCACCAGCACCGAGTCGTAGAGCCCGGGCCGGGAATCCATGACGAAGCCACCGGGGCTGGCCTCGGGCGGCTGGGCACCGAGATTGGGCGCGACGAAGCCCTGGCGGTGCATCAACGGCAGATAGAGGTGGTAGAAGGCGGCGATGGAGGCGCCATGGCGCTCCAGCGGCAGGCCGGTGACGCTGGCCCGTTCCAGGAGGAAGCGCAGCAGCTCGGTCTTGGCGAAGATGCGGGTGACCAGTTCGCAATCCACCAGGTTGTAGCGCGCCAGGGCGCTCTTTTCGCCCGCGAACATGCGATTGATCGAGGCCATGCGGTCGTGGGGATTGTCGATGGCCTTGCCTTCGCCCAGCAAGGTACGGCTGACGTTCTCCAGGCTGTAGGAGGGAAATACCCAGGTCGCCGACTTGAGTGCCTCCACCCCGTCGATGATCGGCCGCCCGGCCAGCAGCGCCTGGAAGGGCCGGCCCTGGCCGCCGGGTTCGTAGTGATCGTCCTCGGGGGCACCACGGCCCAGATGCAGGGTCACGCCCAGCTTGCGCGCGTGTTCGTGGAGCACGCGGATGTCGAACTGCAGCACGCTCCAGCCGATGATGACGTCGGGATCGTGGCGTGCCATCCAGGCATTGAGGCGTTCGAGCAGGGTAGCGCGGTCGGCGACGTATTCCAGGTCGAAGTCCACCGCCGCATCCTCCCCGGTGGGCGGGCCGAGCATATACACCTGGCGCTGGCCGCAGCCGTGCAGGCCGATGCTGTAGAGCTCGCCGCGCTCGCTGGTCTCGATGTCCAGCGACAGGGTGCGCAGCGAGGGGCGGTAGTCGGGATCGGGCCGCAGTGGCCCGCCGTCGGCCGTGGGCAGCGTCACCGGCGCGGTGATGAAGCGCTCCATGAGAAAGCGATCCGCCGGGGCGATGTCCGTCTCGTAGACCTCGATGCCGGCGGCGGGGAGGCGCTGCTCCAGTTCGCGCAGGGTGCGATAGCGCGGCGCATAGAGCCCCAGGACGGGGCGCCGCTGGAAGTCCTGCAGCGCCAATTCGCGGATCTCCACCCCGGCCGGCAGCAGGCGCTCGATGTCCGCCCGTCGCGCGGCCGGGGCGAAGGCCACGGCCTGTTGCGCCGGCACCCGCAGCTGGCGCGGACCGCTGTCGGTGGCGAACCAGAACACCAGCTCCATCCCGGTGGAAGTCTCGCGCCAGAGGCGTGTCAGCAAGAAACCCTGGACGGCGGCCAAAGCAGCGGCGCTCCTCGACATGGATGAAGGCCCATTCTCGCAAGGCCAGACCGCGCGGGCGACCCCGGCGCGCCGGGTGGTCCGCTCGTCGCTCCCGCCGAACGGCCTGTGTCCTGTGGCGATGATCTTGCATCGAATGCCCACACCCGTCGTAGAGCCGATTCCCCGGCTCTTGGGCGCACCCTTGGTTTCAGCTGTCAGGCCGTGTCATGAATTCCTTGTCGTCGTCTTTTTCCACCGCTGCCTTCACCGGCTACAACGCCCAGCAAATGCGGGTGCGCGAGCAGGCGCGTCGCTGGCTGGAGCAGGACGTGCTGGTGCTGGATACCGAGGCGACCGGTCTGGGGGAAGAAGCCCAGCTGATCGAGGTGGCGGTGATGACCCTCGGTGGCCGGGTGCTGCTCGATACCCTGGTGCGCCCCAGCATCGCCGTGCCGCGCGAGGCGACCCTGATCCACGGTCTAACCGATGCCCACCTGAGCCAGGCGCCCTCCTTTCCCGAGGTGTTCGCCACCCTCTGGCCGCTGCTGCAGGGCCGCACCGTGCTGGCCTATGGCATGGCCTTCGACTATCGCCTGCTCGGGCACGATGCCCAGCTCCACGGTCTGGCGCTGCCCCCGGAACTGGAGCGGGAGACGCCGCCGGTGCAACTGGTGGATGGCACCCGCCTGCACTGCCTGATGCAGCTCTATGCCCAGTTCTGGCAGGAGCCGAGTCTGGACAGCCGCAGCCAGGACGGCTGGCGCCGCAAGTCCCTGGCCATGGCCGCTCGCCAGCAGGGCGTCGCCGTGCAGGAAACCCACCGCGCCCTGCCCGATTGCCGCCTCAAGGCCGCCCTGGTGCAGGCGCTGGGCGAGGACGCGCCGGCTACCTGGAGCGGGCTGCAGGCCCTGGCAGGCTAGCCGAGCGGCAGTCCGCCGGCCGCACCGGCAAGCAGACAGGCTAAATTCGCGCGGCTTGCCATACTGGAGGCGTCATCCAGCCCGAGGCCCCGCCATGAGAGCCGTCGTCTACGAAGCCTTTTCCGCGCCACCCTGCCTGTGCACGGTGCCGGACCCTACCCCCGAGCCGCACGGCGTGGTGCTCAAGGTCATGGCCACCGGCGTCTGCCGTAGCGACTGGCACGGCTGGGTCGGCCATGACACCGACATCGAGCTGCCCCATGTGCCGGGCCACGAACTGGCCGGGATGGTCGAGGCGGTAGGCAAGGACGTCAGGAGGTGGCGGGTCGGCGACCGGGTGACGGTGCCCTTCGTCGGTGGCTGCGGCGCCTGTCCACAGTGCCACGCCGGCCACCAGCAGGTCTGCGACCATCAGTTCCAGCCCGGCTTCACCCACTGGGGTTCCTTCGCCCAGTACGTCGGCATCCACCAGGCCGATCTCAACCTGGTCAGCCTGCCCGAGCAGCTGGACTTCGCCACGGCGGCGAGCCTGGGTTGTCGCTTCGTGACGTCCTTTCGCGCCGTGGTCGACCAGGGCAAGGTCAGCGCCGGCCAATGGGTGGCGGTGCACGGCTGCGGGGGCGTCGGGCTCTCGGCGATCATGATCGCCAGCGCCCTGGGCGCCCAGGTGGTGGCCATCGACATCACCGCCGACAAACTGGCCCTGGCCCGCAGCCTCGGGGCCGTGGCCACCCTCGATGCTACCCAGGTGGCCAGCGTGCCCGAGGCGGTGCAGGAACTCACCGGCGGCGGTGCCCACGTCTCTCTCGACGCCCTGGGCCACCCCACCACCTGCTTCAATTCCATCGCCTGCCTGCGCAAGCGCGGCAAGCACGTTCAGGTCGGGTTGCTGCTGGGCGACCAGGCGACGCCGGCGCTGCCGATGAATCTGGTGATCGCCAAGGAGCTGGAAATCCTCGGCAGCCACGGCATGCAGGCCCATCGCTACGACGTGCTGATGGCCATGCTGCGCCAGGGCACCCTGGCACCGGAGCGGTTGATCGGCCGCGAGATCAGCCTGGCCGAGTCCAGCGAGGCCCTGATGCACATGGACAGGTTCGAAGGTACCGGGGTGACCGTCATTACCCGCTTCGACTAGCCCGCTAGCCGGACTCCGCCGCCTGCAACACCCAGCGCAGCCCCTGCAGGTCCTCGGCGGACAGGGTTGCGCGCAGGCGGCAGAGGCGATAATTGACCCGGGTATTCATGGCCACCCATTCCAGGTCCTGGCGGCTGGGCTGGCCGATGAAATACTCGCCGTAGCGCTCGTCCAGCCCGGCCATGCGGTACTGGCCCTTGAGCGGCAGGTAGAGCTGGCCGTTCATTTCCCAGCGACTGGCGCTGCAGCCGTGGAAGCGCACCTTGTCGCCAAAGGTGGACAGCTGGGTACGGAAATCGGTGGTGGCGTTGCCGGCGCTGGTCTTGAACTGGCTGGCGATCACGCTGAAGACGATCCCGTCGGTCGAGGGCGCCCCACGCCATTCGATGACCCGACGATTGAGCGCCGTGTCGAACTTGTCGGTGAAGATGCCGGCGGCCTGCGCCGTGAGCGTTGGCAGGGTCAGGGCACCCAGCAACGCCATCATTGTTTTCAAAACAGACTCCTGGTGGCGACCCGCACACCCAGCCTGAAGCAACAGGCAGAGGCGGCAAAGGGCCAGCTTCAGTCTTTGGAGATCCGATTGGCTGAAAGGTGCCCCCAGAGGTCCGGATAAGCGGTATCTTTCACAGTCTAGGCTCTGTACGAAAAGTGCCTGTGCTCGGTGATGCTGCGTTAAAAATCAGCTCGGAATGCTCATTTACCACTCGTAAACTCCGCTTCCTCGCTGATTTTTGCCTTGCCTGACCTTCGCTCGGCGACTTTTCATACAGAACCTAGCGACGAGCCCGCCTCGTCCACCCCTTTTAACCGTCGCCGGTGAGGCGTACGGCCCGACCACGAAACGACCGGCCAAGCCGCCGGAGAGCACTGCGAGGATCTATGAGCGCTGCGGACATCGATTGGAAGACCCTCGGTTTCGACTACATCAAGACCGACTTCCGCTATATCGCCACCTATCGCAACGGCAGCTGGGGACCCGGCGAGCTGACTCGCGACAACCAGTTGCACATCAGCGAAGGCTCCACGGCCATCCACTACGGCCAGCAGTGCTTCGAAGGCCTCAAGGCCTATCGCTGCCAGGACGGCTCCATCAACTTGTTCCGCCCCGACCGCAACGCCGCGCGCATGCACAAGAGCTGCGCCCGCCTGCTGATGCCGCCGGTCCCCACCGAGATGTTCATCGATGCCTGCCAGCAGGTGGTCAAGGCCAACGAGGCCTGGATCCCGCCCCACGGCACCGGCGGCGCCTTCTACCTGCGGCCCTTCGTCATCGGCGTGGGTGACAACATCGGCGTGCGCACCGCCCCCGAGTTCCACTTCGTGGTATTCGGCATCCCGGTCGGCGCCTACTTCAAGGGCGGCATGACCCCGCACAACTTCGTGATCTCCGGCTATGACCGCGCCGCGCCCCAGGGCACCGGCGCCGCCAAGGTCGGCGGCAACTACGCCGCCAGCCTGATGCCCGGCGCCCAGGCCAAGGCCGAAGGCTTCGCCGACTGCATCTACCTGGATCCCCTGACCCACCGCAAGATCGAGGAAGTCGGCTCGGCCAACTTCTTCGCCATCACCGGCGACGGCAAGTTCGTCACTCCGCGCTCCGAATCCGTGCTGCCGGGCGTGACCCGCATGTCGCTGATGGAACTGGCCCGCGAGCGGCTGAACCTGGACGTGGTCGAGGGCGACGTCTTTATCGACCAGCTCGACCAGTTCGTCGAAGCCGGCGCCTGCGGCACCGCGGCGGTCATCACCCCCATTGGCGGCATCCAGTACGGCGAGAAGCTGCACGTCTTCCACAGCCTGACCGACGTCGGCCCGGTTACGCGCAAGCTGTACGAGGAACTGACCGGCATCCAGACCGGCGACAAGCCGGCGCCGGAGGGTTGGATCGTCAAGGTCTGACTTGGGTTGGTTTAGTGTGAAGAAGGCGCCTCAGGGCGCCTTTTTCGTTTGGGTAAACCAGATTGATGCCATTGCCGCCGCCCTGGCTGTTTATCGAGCGATCTACCGAAACTCGTTTCGCCTCGCTGGCGACTCACCTATCGCGGCCATGGGCCACTCCTACAGGGTGACCAGCTGCCGTAGGAGCGGCCCATGGCCGCGATTCCAGCGAGGTTCAGGCCTACGCACCGTTGGGCTTCGCTCCGCTCAACCCAACCTACAAAGCCCCCTACACCCCCTCCCGCCGCCGCAACACGGCGCGGGCGCCGATGAACAGCACCACCACGCAGATCGCCGCCGCGATCAACCAGTGCGTCGACACATGATGTTCGGCGAAGAAATCCCGCAGGATCTCCCCTACCGCGTAGCCGATGCCGGTCATGACGAAGCCCCACAGCAGGGCGCCGATGATGTTGAAGAACAGGAAACGCCGCGGCCGCACGCCGCTGGCGCCGATCAGCAGCGGGCCGATCAGGCGGAAGCCGTAGGCGAAGCGGATGCCGATGATCCACAGGGCCTCGTGGCGATGAATGCGGCTGCGCAACCAGTCGATGCGCGATTGCTGGCGTTTGAAGCGGCCGAGGATGCGGTCGCCATAGCGACGGCCGAGATAGAACAGCGTCTGATCGCCGATGAAGCCGCCCAGGGCCACGCACAGCGCCGTGAGCGGAAACAGCAGGTAGCCGTGGCGCGCGGCGATGCCGGCCAGGATGGCGACACCGTCGCCTTCCACCAGAGCACCCAAAACCGCCGCGCCGTAGCCGTAGTTGCTGATGACCTCGCTGTCGATCATGGCACCGCCCTAGAGACCGAGGATGGTCAGCATGATGAAGGTGCCGAACAGCACGAAGTGGGTCATGCCCTCGATGGCGTTGGTCTCGCCATCGTTGAGGTTGATGGCGGCGACGATCAGGGTCACGGCCATCATCACCGTCTGCACCGGCGTCATGGCCATCTGGATCGGCTGGCCGTTGTACAGGGCGATGGCCTCCACCACCGGTACGGTGAGGATTACGGTGGACAGGCTGGCGCCCAGGGCGATGTTGATCACCGACTGCATGCGATTGGCCATGGCCGCGCGCAGGGCGGTGAGGATCTCGGGGCTGGCGGAAATCACCGCCACCACCAGCGCCGGGACCAGGGCCGGCACGGCCAGACCTTCCAGCCCGGTGTCCAGCGACTTGGACATCACCTCGGCCAGCGCCCCGGTGGCGACGATGCCGACGATCAGCATGGCGATGGACAGGGTGGCGCTGCTTTCACCATGGCCGGCGGTAGCGGCTTCGCCCTCGACCGCCGGGCGCTTGCGCTTCTTATCCGGGTAGTTGTAGCTGAAGAAATAGCTGTGCGGACCGGTCTGCATGCGCAGGAACAGGGTATAGAGCAGCGCCATGGCGCCGATGGTGAAGAAGGAATAGACGTGCCACTGGGCCGAGGGAATGAATTCCGGTACCAGCATGGAGATGCTTACCGCGGTGATGATCATCACCCCGTAGCTGCGGCTGGAGTCATCGTTGTAGGCCTGCTCGCCGTGCTTGAGGCCCCCGAGCAGCGCGGCCAGGCCGATGATGCCGTTCATGTCCAGCATGACCGCGGCATAGATGGTGTCGCGGGCCAGGGTCGGCGAGTGGTCGTGGCTCATCATGATCGCCAGGATGATCACCTCCACCAGCACGGCGGAGAGCGTCAGGATCATGGTGCCATAGGGATCGCCGACCTTTTCCGCCAGCAGTTCGGCGTGGTGGGCCACACGCATGGCCGCGCAGATGATGGCGGCGATCAGACCGCCTGCCGCGATCAGCGCCAGGGTCTGGCCACCGCCGAGCAGCGCGTGTTCGAACACATAGGCCAGCACCGTGGCGCCGATGGCGACCAGCAGCAGGGTTTCGTCTTTGAGGGCGGCGAGCATGGAAAGGGGCGTCCTTGGTTGAGCAATGCCTTGTTACGACCGCCCTGGAGGGCAAAAGGCTCGCATCCTGTTACACCCCGGCGCTGGTCACCCAGGCTACCGCCGCCTGACAGGCCGCTCAGCCAACCCGAGCACGCGGTGCCAGGCGCTTCCACACGGCCTTGGTGCCGGTCGCGCAGGCCTGGCGATAGCCCAGGGCATGGCGTTCCACCAGGAACCAGGACACCACCGCCAGCGGCAGGGTGATGCCGATGGAGAGCAGCACCATGGTCCAGGCCTCGATGCCGGGGATCACCGCCGCCAGGGTCTGCTGCACGGGAAAGGAGTAGATGTAGAGGCCGTAGGAGTAGTCACCCACCTCGTTGAAGGCACGGATGCGGCCGGCCGGCACGAAGGCGAGATAGAGCAGCACATAGCCCAGCGTCAGGTTGTAGACCAGGTAGAAGCTGTCGCGGTCGGGCATCGCCACCGCCAGCAGCGCCACGGCGGCGGCGAAGGCCGCCCGCGTCAGGGGGATGTAGCCACGCAGCACATAGAAGGCACCGCCCAGGAAGAACATCTGGAACAGCCGCAGCAGGTGCGATTCGCTGGCGAAGAAATAGTAGGCGAACAGCTTGAACAGCGCCGCGCCCACGGCGAACAGCAGGATGGCGCGCTGGAAGTGGCGACTGTCCAGCCGCAGCCAGAGCACGAACAACCAGAGCAGCGCCAGGGCGCCGTACATGCCCACCTCGAAAGGCAGCGTCCACAGCGAGCCATTGACGATGGTCTGCAAGGGATTGCCCTCGAACAGCCCGGGCAGGTCGAATTCGGCGCCAGCGATCAGGCCGGTGTTCTTGAACAGATAGAACCAGGTCTGGGGATCGCTCAGGTAATCCTGCAAGGGTGCCCGGGTCAGCCAGGCACCCAGGCCCAGCACCGTCAGCACCAGCATCACCAATAGGCCCGGTACCACGCGCAGGGCGCGGCCCCAGACGAAGTCGATGATGTCGGCGCGGCTGAGCAGACTCTTGGTGACCAGAAAGCCGCTGGTAATGAAGAAGATGTCGACCGCGATGTCGCCCAGGGTCATGCCCAGGCTCTCGCGTCCCGGTTCCGCCGTGGCCGTGCCACTGGAGATAGCGAAGCTGTGACTGAAGACCACGGCGAGCGCCGCGATCATGCGAATCAGATTGAGATTGTTGTTCTTGCCGCCAACGTAATCCTGAACGGTCTGCACGGATACCTCACGCCTGGTGTTTGGAGCCATGCGTCCCGATTGTAGTCAGATCCAGACCCAATGCAGGCGTTATGGCCCTTTGCTGGCCCAAAGCGTGGAACGCTGGGAATTTCTGACCGCCCAAACCACCGTACATCGGTCAGCGGGAACCCGGATGCCTGCGGAAAACCCGGCAAAGCGTGCGACAATCGTCCATCTTTTTCTGATTCAAGCTATCCCGAGGCTCCCATGTACGACTGGCTCAATGCCCTGCCCAAGGCCGAACTGCACCTGCACCTGGAAGGCACCCTGGAGCCCGAGTTGCTGTTCAAGCTGGCCGAGCGCCATGGCGTCGCCCTACCCTGGGGTGATGTCGAAGCCCTGCGCGCCGCCTACAACTTCGGCAACCTGCAGGAATTCCTCGACCTCTACTACGCCGGCGCCGACGTGCTGCGCACCGAGCAGGACTTCTACGACCTGACCTGGGCCTATCTGCAGAAGTGCAAGGAACAGAACGTCATCCACACCGAGCCCTTCTTCGATCCCCAGACCCACACCGATCGCGGCATTCCCTTCGAGGTGGTGGTACGTGGCATCACCCAGGCGCTGAGCGACGGCGAGCGGCAGCTGGGCGTGACCAGCGGGCTGATCCTGAGCTTCCTGCGTCACCTCTCCGAAGACGCCGCCCAGGCCACCCTGGACCAGGCGCTGCCGTTTCGCGACCACTTCGTCGCCGTCGGCCTGGACAGCTCGGAAAAGGGTCATCCGCCGAGCAAGTTCAAGCGCGTCTTCGCCCGTGCCCGCGCCGAGGGTTTCCCGGCCGTGGCCCATGCTGGCGAGGAAGGCCCGCCGGAGTACATCTGGGAAGCCCTGGACCAGCTCGGCGTGGTGCGGATCGACCATGGCGTGCGCGCCTTCGAGGACGAGCGCCTGATGGATCGCCTGGTCGACCAGCAGATCCCGCTCACCGTGTGTCCGCTGTCCAACACCAAGCTGTGCGTGTTCGACGACATGAGCCAGCACACCATCCTCAAGATGCTCGACCGCGGCCTCAAGGTCACCGTCAACTCGGACGATCCGGCCTACTTCGGCGGCTACGTCACCGAGAACTTCATGGCCCTGCACGAAGGCCTGGGCATGACCCAAGCACAGGCCCAGCGCCTGGCACAGAACAGCCTCGACGCCCGCCTGGTGAAATGAGCATGAGCCTGACCGCTGCCGAGATCTCCTACTACGAACGCTTCGCCGAGCGCCTGGCCGACGCCGCCGCCGTGGCCATCCAGCCCTACTTCCGTGCCCAGCTGGCAGTGGACGACAAGGGCGACGCCGCCATCGCCGGCCGCCGCTACGACCCGGTGACCATCGCCGACAAGGCCGCCGAACGGGCCATGCGCGAACTCATCCAGGCCGAGCACCCGGATCACGGCATCCTCGGCGAGGAAGAGGAAAACGTCGCCGGCAGCAGTCCCCTGAGCTGGGTGCTCGACCCCATCGACGGCACCCGTGCCTTCATCACCGGCCTGCCGCTGTGGGGCACTCTGGTGGCGCTCAACGACGGCAACCGTCCGGTGATCGGGGTGATGAACCAGCCCTTCACCGGCGAGCGCTACCTGGGCACCCCGGCCGGCGCCTGGCGCAACGGCGCGGCCCTGCGCACCCGCGCCTGCGCCAGCCTGGCCCAGGCCCGGCTGATGTGCACCAGCCGCGACATCTTCGACACCCCCGAGCGCCTGGCGGCCTTCGACGCCGTGGCCGCCGAGGTGCAGCTGGCCCGCTTCGGCGGCGACTGCTACGCCTACTGCATGCTGGCCTCGGGCTTCGTCGACGTCATCATCGAGGCGGGCCTGCAGCCCTACGACGTCCAGGCGCTGATCCCCATCATCGAAGGCGCCGGCGGCCGCATGACCGCCTGGGATGGCGGCGATGCCCAACAGGGCGGCGCCATCCTCGCCTGCGGTGATCCGGCGCTGCATGCGCAGTTGGTGGAAAGGCTCAAGCACCTGGCCTAGGACGCCCACTTTCGTAGGTTGGCGCTGAGCGCAGCGAAGCCCAACATTACAGTTCGTCCAGCCTGGCTTATCGGCGCTCTGGCTGCTTATCGAGGTTTGGGGGAGAGGCTGTTCGAGACAAGAACCACTAGCAGCCCTCTGTAACCCGCCAGGGCCCTATAGCTAACCCTCAGCAATCGCGGCCATGGGCCGCTCCTACAGGTTCGGACTAGACCTGTAGGAGCGGCCCATGGCCGCGATTGGCAATGCTCCGTTTTCCGTAGGAACAGCAATATCGGCGGACAATCAGTCAGCCCCGCCGTACCCATGCACGTTGCCTCGGGCAACCTCTTAAGCCCCCTCTAAGCCAACTCCCGTATACCGGCAGGATTCCGCCAAGAGTCCCTGCCGTGCTCCCCTCTTCTTCCCCTGCCTCCCCAAGAGCCGCACAGCTGGAGCGGGCCTTGCTGCTCGGCTGCCTGGCCGCCTACCTGCTCGCCGGACTGTTCGACCGTGGACTGTGGAAGGCCGACGAGCCCTATTCCTTCGGCATGGTGTGGAATTTCCTCACCACCCCGGACTGGCTGACTCCTCGCGTCGGTACCACGCCCTTCATGGAAAAGCCGCCGCTGATGTACTGGACTGGCGCCCTGGCCGCGCGGTTGTCCGCGCCCTGGTTGAGCGCGCCCGACGGTGCACGGCTGGCGGTACTGGGCTGGATGCTGGTGACCCTGGCCGCGCTCGCCTGGCTGACCCAGCGGCTGCTGCCCGGCCGCCGGCGCGAGGCCGTGCTCGCGCTGCTGGGCATGCTCGGGGTGGTGCAGCACAGTCATCTGCTGATCGCCGACGTGCCTCAGCTGGCCGGCGCCACCCTGGGCCTCGCCGGGCTGGCCGCGCACCTGCACGACAACCGCCACCCCTGGCGCCAGGGTCTGCTGTTCGGCAGCGGCCTGGGTATCGCCTTCATGAGCAAGGGCCTGCTGGTGCCCGGGGTGCTGGGCCTCACCGGACTGCTCTGCGCGCTGTGCTGGCCGCGGCGGCTGGTCGAGCCGGAAGGGCGTCGCTGGCTGCTCGCCGCCAGCCTGGCCGCCCTGCCCTGGCTGCTGGTCTGGCCGGCGCTGCTCTGGCACCGGGCGCCGGAGCTGTTCCATACCTGGCTGTGGATCAACAACATCGGCCGCTTCTTCGGCCTGGAGGTGCGCAACAGCGATACCGATGGCCTGGCTTCCAGCCTGGCGGATCTGCTGGCGCTGTCCTTTCCTACCGGGTTGATCCTGCTCGGCGCCACGCTCTGGCAGCTGTATCGCCGTGGCGGCAGCCCGCTGAAGCGCCTGGGTCGGCATCCGGGACTGGCTACGGTGGTGCTCTATGCCATCGTCTGCCTGGCGGTGCTGCTCAAGTCGGCGGTGTTCCGCAGCCTCTATCTGCTGCCGCTGTTTCCGGCCCTGGCGCTGCTTGCCGCGCGCCTGCAGCCTCCGCCCGTACTCGCCGCCCTTGGGCGCACCCTCGGGCTGGCCTTCTGGACGCCGATCATCGCCTTGCTGGCCCTGGGCGGTTTCGGCCTGGCGCTGGGCTGGCCGCTGCCCTGGCCAGCGCTGGTCCGGGACCATCTGCCGCTCACTGAACGGCTGCCGGTAGGCCTGCTGGCCTGGATCCTCGCCGCGCTGGCGCTGCTCGGCTGGGGACTGGCGCTAGGGCTGCACAGACGCCTGGCACCCAGCAGTCTCTGGTTCGTCGGCCTCACCGTGAGCTGGAGTCTGGCCAACAGCCTCTGGCTACCCTGGGTCGACCTGGGCAACAGCTATGCACGGCCCTTCACCGCCCTGCAGCGGGTACTGCCACGGACGGATTGCGTGGCCAGCTACGGCCTGGGCGAGTCGGAACGCTCCATGCTGCACGTCTACAGTGGCTATCCCCCACAGGAGCTGACCGCGCTGCGCCAGGTGCCCTGCCAGGTGCTGGTGGTGCAGGACGAATGGCACGAAGCCGTGGCGGTACCGCCGGGCTGGCAGCTGCTCTGGCAGGGCGCACGGCCCGGCAATCTCAAGGAGCGCTTCCGTGCCTTCATGGTGTCGCCGAGGGTGCCTTAAGACGTTGGGCTTCGCTGACGCTCAACCCAACCTACGGTAGCTTCAGCTCCCACGTAGGTTGGGTTAAGACGGCTCCATCGCCGAAGCCGAACGGACCGCGGTCAGGACCCGCTGCCAGCACCCCAGGCCGCTAGCAGATCCCGGGATTCCATCACCAGCCCCAGGTGCAGGGAGACCATGTTCAGCGCCGCCCGCTCCAGGCTTTCATCGGTTCCTCGCACCAGGTCGCGCAGGACGATCACCCTGTAGGTGCGGTTGCTGGCGTCGAAGGCGGTGTTGAGCACGCAGCAGTCGGTGAAGCCGCCATCCAGCACCACGGTGGTGATGCGCTGGTTGCGCAGCAGGAAGTCCAGGTCGGTGGGATAGAAGGCCGACAGCCGCCGTTTGTTTTCCACCCGCAGGTCTTCGGGCAGGACCTCGGTGAGCAGCTCGGTCCAGGGCGAGCCTTCCAGGGCATGGGCGTCGGCATTGGGAATCGGCCCCACGTGCAGCGGAAAGGTCCGCCGCCAGGCCGCAGGAATACCGCCCAGGTCATCGGCGCCATTGGCGCGCAGCACCGATTTCACATGGACGATGCGCACGCCCAGGGCGCGGGCCTGGCGGTGGAAGGCGTCCACCGGCGCCACCAGGTCACGGGCGCGGGGCGCCGGGCAGGGGCACTTCGGCGAGGCGTCCAGATGACCGCGGTGCAGGTCGATGGACAGCACCGCCGTGGTGCTCGGGTCCAGATAATCGGCGAAGTCCGCCCGCGCCAGCAGCCGGGGTTCTTCATAGACGAAAGCGCGCAGGCTCATCGGCGTTCCTCCCGAACATAGGCTTCGCCCAGGGCGCCGGGCTGGCTCAGGCGGTCACGCCCGGCCAGGGCGACCCAGATCATCACGCCCAGGGTGACGGCATAGGGCGCCATCAGGATGAAGTATTGCGACAGCCGCACCCCGGCGGCAGCCAGCTGCGGAATCAGCGCCTCGATGCAGCCGAACAGCAGCGCCCCGGCCAGGGCGCGCCAGGGCGACCAGCGGGCGAAGATCACCAGGGCCACGGCGATCCAGCCACGGCCGCCGGTCATCTCGGCGATCCACAGCTTGGTGCTGAGCACGGCGATGTAGCCTCCGGCCAGACCCACCAGCGCCGCACCGGCGAGGATCGCCAGCAATCGGTAGCCGGCCACCGAGAGACCCGCCGCATCGGCCGCCTGGGGATTCTCGCCCACCGCCCGCAGGCGCAGCCCGGGGGTAGTGCGTTCGAGCCAGGCGATCACCGCGAAGAAGATCAGCGGGGTCAGGTAGACCAGCAGGTTCTGCTGGAACAGCCGCCCCACCAGCGGCAGATCGGAAAGCGGCCAGAGCGCCAGCGCCGGCAGCCCGGCCACCGGCTGGTTGGTCCAGCCCCAGAGGGTACCGAGCAGGCCGGTGAGGCCCTGGCAAAAGAACACCAGGGTCAGGCCGGCGATCACCTGGTTGATGCGCAGCCAGATCACCATGACCGCGAACAGCAACGAGACCAGCGCCGCCGCGCCCATGGCCGCCAGCAGCGCCAGGCCGGCATTGCCCAGGGCCAGTTGTGCGCCG
The DNA here is from genome assembly GCF_036884265.1 of Pseudomonas benzopyrenica. Taxonomy (NCBI): domain Bacteria; kingdom Pseudomonadati; phylum Pseudomonadota; class Gammaproteobacteria; order Pseudomonadales; family Pseudomonadaceae; genus Pseudomonas; species Pseudomonas benzopyrenica. The sequence goes on from NZ_CP145723.1 coordinate 4,272,831, forward strand.
ATGCCGAACAGCGCGCCGACCAGCATCAGGCCCTCGGCATGCAGGGCCAGCACCCCGGAGCGCTCGGTGAGGATCAGCCCCAGCGCTGCCAGGGCGTAGGGTATGGCGAAGTCGGGGACGTTACCCAGCCAGCTGGCGAGCAGGTTCAAGCGGCACCTCCCTGGCTGCGTCTGAGCCGATGGCGGATGAAGAAATCCGAAGAGGCCACGCAGATGACGATCAGCGCCTGGATCAGCTGCACCATGGCGAAGGGGATCTGGTAGAACACCTGCAGATTGCGCCCGGCGACGAACAGGGTCGCCACGAGGAAGGCCACCACGGCGGCGGCCAGGGGGTTGTTGCGCGCCAGGAAGGCGATGAGGATCCCGGAGAAGCCATAGCCCTGGTAGAAGGACTGGGTCAGCCGCCCCTCCTGCCCGGCCGCCACCACGAAACCGGCCAGCCCGGCCAGGGCGCCGGAAGCCAGCACCGTGGCAAGGATGGTGGCGCGCACCGGCACGCCGACGGCGCTGGCCACCCGCGGATTGGCGTCGACGAATCTCAGGTAGAGCCCGGCCCGGCTAAGGGCGACGAACCACCAGGCCAGCACCGCCACCAGCAGCGCCAGGGGCACCGCCAGACTCAGCCCGGGCAATAACTCCGGCAGCCGTTCGAAGGGGCGGAACAGCGGCGAATAGGGAAAGGCGTCGCGCGGGTCCTTCCAGGGACCGAACACCAGGTGCAGCAGGAAGTTGGCGGCGATGTAGTTGAGCATCAGCGAGGCGATGATCTCGTTGACCCCCAGGCGCAGCTTGAGCAGCAGGGGCGCCAGCGCCCAGAGCAGGCCGCCGAGCAGCGCCGCCACCAGCATCAGCGGCAGGCGCAGGGCTTCCGGGCCGACCTCGAACAGCGACACTGCCGTGGCGCCGAGGGCCCCCCAGATCATCTGGCCTTCCAGCCCCAGATTCCAGAAGCGCGCGCGAAACGCCAGGCAACCGGCCAGACCGACCAGGATCACCGGCGCGGCCTGGAACAGGGTGGCCTGCAGACTCTGGGCATCGAACAGGGTGGCGACCACGAATTCGTTGAGCAACTCGCCGGCGGGCACCCCGGCCAGCACCAGGATGGCGGCCGACAGCCCCAGGCCGACCAGCAACGCCAGGCCGAGGATCAGCGCCTGCCAGGGCCAGGCCAGTTGCTGGCGGATCTCCAGGGTGTAGCGCCGGCTGAACAGCGGTTGCCGTGGTCGCGGGCCATCGACCTGGGAAAGCGGAGCACTCAGGGGTTCAAGCATGATTCACCATGGCATGGCCGATCGCCTGGCGATCGGCGGGTCGCTGGAATTCGGCGACGAGGCGTCCGGCGCTCATCACTCCGATGCGATCGGCGAGGGCCAGCACCTCGTCCAGGTCTTCGCTGATCAACAACACCGCGGCGCCGGCCTCGCGGGCGGCCAGCAGGCGCGCCTGTACCTCGGCGCCGGCGCGCACGTCGAGGCCACGACTGGGGCTGTGGGCCAATACCAGACGTGGCTCGCGGCCAAATTCCCGGGCGATCACCAGCTTCTGGGCGTTGCCGCCCGACAGCAGCGCCGCCTTCTGCCGCACCGAGCGCACGCCCTGGACATCGAATTGCGTGACCGCCGCCTGGGTCGCCTCTTCCTGGGCGCGTCTATCCAGGCGGGCCAAGCCCCCGAAGCGACCACTGTGCACCGCGCCGATAGCGAAGTTGTCGGCCACCGACAGGCCTCCGGCCAGGGCGCTGCCATAGCGGTCGGCGGGAATGGCGGCGATGCGCAGATCGCGGCGTCGGGCGCTGGCGGCCGCGGCCAGATCGCCGAAGCCCTCCAGCCGCACCTCGCCTTCGTAGGGCTGCGGCAGGCCCATCAGCACGTCGGCCAGCTCGCCCTGGCCGTTGCCGCCAACCCCGGCGATGCCATAGATCTCCCCAGCGCGCAGCTCCAGGTCGATGCCATCCAGGGCGCGGCGCCCGCCACGTTCCGGGGTGCGCAGGCCGCGCACCGTCAGCAGCGGTGCCCCGGCAGCACGTCGCGGGGTGTCGGCGAGCGGCTGGGCGTCACCCACGGTGAGGCGTACCAGTTCGTCCACCGACACCTCGGCGGGGTCCAGGCTGCGCAGGGTGCGGCCGCCGCGCATCACCGTGAGGCGGTCGGCGTAGGTCAGGGCGTCCTGCATGCGATGGGTCACCAGCACCACCGCTGCGCCCTCCGCTGACAGGGCGCGCAGGGTCTCTAGCAACCGCTCGCCTTCGCCATCGGTAAGTACTGCGGTGGGTTCGTCGAGGATGAGGATGCGCGCCCCGGCCAGCAGCACCTTGAGGATTTCCACCCGCTGCTGCTCGGCGATGGACAGTTCCGCCACCCGCTGCTCCGGGCGGATGGCGAAGCCCAGGGCGGCCGCCTGCTGGCGGATACGCTCGCTGATCTCGGCCAGGCGCCGGCGATGACTACCCTGCCCCGCCGGCAGGCCGAGCAGGACGTTCTCGGCAACGCTGAAGGGGCGTACCAGCTTGAAGTGCTGGTGGACCATGCCGATGTGCAAGCGAGCGGCGTCCGCCGGACCGCGCAGCCGCACCGGGTTGTCGTCCACCAGCAGTTCGCCGGTCTCCGGCGCATAGAGGCCGGCGGCGATGTTCATCAGCGTCGACTTGCCCGCGCCATTCTCGCCGAGCAGCGCATGCACCTCGCCCCAGCGCACCAGGAAATCCGCCTGCTGCAGCGCCTGGAAGCCATCGAAGGTCTTGCCGACGCCGCGCAGTTGCAGGGCGTTGTGTCTTTTCATGCGGGTCGCCCTCTTCCAGGCATCGCTTTCGTGGAAAACGCTGCGCGGTTTTCCACCCTACCCAGGGGTGAACCGCTACTTCTGCGTCGTCACGCCCTGGACGAACCAGTCCATCTGCCACAGCGCCGGGTCGGACAGCACCTGGCCGGCGGGGACGCGCTCCTTGCCGTCGCGATCATTCAGGGGACCGGCGTAGATCTGCTTGACCTTGAGCAGGGCTTCGCGCTCGGCGAGGATCTTCTCCTGGGCCGCCTTGGGCACGGCATCGCCGAAGCCGGCGATGTCGGTGCCGCCGTCGGCCATGGACACCAGGGCACCGTTGGGCGCGGGTTTCCAGTGGCCGGCGATGACGCGCTTGAGCTCGGGCACCAGGAAGCGATCCCAGACCCACACCGAGGAGCAGAGGGTGGCCTTGGGCGCGAACTGGCGCATGTCACGGTGGTGGCCGGTGCCATAAACGCCACGCTCCTGGGCGACGATCTGCGGCGTGGGGGTGTCTACGTGCTGGCCGATGACGTCGGCGCCCTGGTCGATCAGCGCAGCGGCGGCGGCGCGTTCCTTGACCGGATCGTTCCAGCTGCCGGTGTAGATCACCGTGAGAGTGGCGTTGGGATTCATCTGCCGGGCGCCCAGCTCGTAGGCGTTGATGGTCCAGTTCACCACGCCGAAGGGATTGGCGGCGACGAAGCCCAGCTTGCCGGTCTTGGAGGCCGCGCCCGCCGCCATGCCGCAGAGGTACTGGCTTTCGTAGGTACGGCCGTAGAAGGACTCCAGGTTGCGGCCGTTAGTGGTGCCGGAGGCGTTGAGGAAGGCCACCTCGGGATACTGCTCGGCCAGTTGCTTGAAGGTGTCGGAATAGCCGAAGGCAGTGCCGATGACGATGTTGGCGCCACGCTTGATGAAGCGCTCGGCCGCCGGGCGGATGGCCGAGGCGGTCTCCGGCACGTTCTCCACGAACTGGATCTTCAGGCCCAGTTCCTTCTCGATCTTGACCCGCGCCTCGTCCATGGCCTGGGTCCAGCCGCCGTCGTTCTTGGCGGTGAAATACAGCATGGCGATCTTCGGCTCGCCCTTGAGGGTGAAGCCCTCGTCATCGGCCTGCGCCACGCTGCCCAGCCCCATCAGCGCCAGTACGCACACCGCTCTTCCCAGCCATCTGCTCAGCATCGTCTCGTCCTTAGCCTTGTCTACAACATGTGGTTGATACGGAACACGTTGCCTTCCGGGTCCAGCAGCACCGCCTGGTACCAGTGGTAGTAGGTTTCGTAAGGCGCCTTCAGCAGGCGGGCGCCAGCGGCCTCGGCCACCGGCACCAGCCGGTCCACCTCGGCGCGGCTGTCCACCTCCAGGTTGAGCAGGAAGCGGCAGCCCTCACTGCCAGCGAATTCGCCGAGCCCCAGCAGCTCATAGGCCTCCGGCGCGTTGAAGCCGATGGCGGTCTTGCCGGTGTCCAGGCCGCGAAAGATCGGCGAGCGGATCGCCTCGATCTCGGGAAAAGCGAACACCCGCTGGTAGAAGCCGCTCAGGGCCATCACGTCCTGGGCGAAAACGTTGACGTAGGAAAGACTCGGCATCAGGCCACCCGCACGCCGGTCTGGGTCCCGCCGAAGGTGGTCTGCTTGACGAACTTGGATCTCAGGTGGTCGCCCGAGGTGATGGGCGCATGGCGCGGCGGCGTGCCGGGCGTGGCGCAACCGGGCAGGCATTCGATGAGAGTGTCGTAGTTGGGCTGGTGGAAGAACACCAGGGACTGGCGGCGGGTGTCGCAACCGGCATCCGCCGGTGGATTCACCACCCGGTGCAGGGTCGAGACCCAGCGGTCGTTGGTCCACTGCATCATCAGGTCGCCGATGTTGACCACGAAGCTGCCCGGCACCTTGGGCACGTCCACCCACTCGCCGTCGGCATTGCGCACTTGCAGGCCGCCAGGGGCGTCGTCGGGACGGACGATGGTCAGGCTGCCGTAGTCGGTATGGGCGCCGGCGCGCAGCTGGCCGGGCAGCGCCGCCGCCTGCTGGTGGGGATAGCAGAGGGTGCGGAACATGCTGATGTGGCGATCGATGCGGCTGTCGAAGTAGGTCTCCGGCAAGTCCAGCCCCAGGGCGAAGAGCCGCATCAGGGTGCGCGCCAGGTCGCTCATGGCGGCGAAGTACTCGGCATAGGCCTCGCGAAAGCAGGGGATGGTCGTGGGCCAGACATTGGGGGCGAAGTGCGGCCCGGCTTCGGGGCCGCGGTAATAGGCCGTGGCCGGAACATCCAGAGGGCCAATGGAAAAGGACTCCTTGAGATCCCCCGGCGCCGCCTCTTCCAGGCTGTAGGACAGGCTTTCCTCGGCCACCGCGCTGTAGCCGCGCACCTGATCCGGGCGCGGTCGATCAGCCTTGCGTTTCTCCGCCAGCGGCAGGTCGAAGAAGGCTCGCGACAGGCGCGAGACACGCTCGACCAGTTCTTCGGGCACCTGATGGTGAGTGATGACCAGAAAGCCGATATCGCGGCAGGCCTGGTCGACGGCCTTGGCCACCGCCTGCTTGCCGGCGGCAGAACCTTCGAAGTAGGGAGCCAGATCGATAATGGGAACACTGGACAGCGGCATGACGGACCTCACGAGTGGGACGAAAGGAGACAGCGCGACGCACGTTCACCGGGCAGGACGGCAGCAGGGAAATTGCAACCGCTGTGCCAGCTTTGGACCATTTGGTAAAAATTACAAAAGCCAGTTAAAACAGCAGGTTGAGGGCGATACTCAGGATCCGCTGGCGGTGCGCTGCACCTCGAACGGTCAGTGTGCACCGGGGTGGCGCCTGGGCCGCGCTTGGCGCTGGCAGGCAAGACTCGGGGGCTGGACCGGCTTGGCGGTGTTGGGCTTCGCTGCGCTCAGCCCAACCTACGGCGGTCGTAGGTTGGGCTGAGACGGCTCCCTCTTCGAAGCCCAACAGCCCCCACTAACCCAGCTCGTGATAACGGCGATCGAAATACAGTAGGCCACCCTGACCACCCGGCTCGGCCACTCCCAGCACCTCGCAGAGCAGCAGGTCGTGACTGCCCACCGACTGCACTCCGGCGATGCGGCAATCGCAGGCCACCAGGGCGCCGTCCAGCACCGGCGCACCGGTGGCGAGGCGCGTCCAGTTCGCCGCGGCGAAGCGTTCGGCCATGGCGGTCTTGCCGCCGAAGAGGTTGGCCAGCGCCTGCTGGCCGGCGGCCAGGACGTTGACGCAGAGCACGCCGTTGGCGCTGAAGGCCGGATGCACCGAGGCGCCGCGGTTGAGACAGACCAGCAGGGTCGCCGGGCTGTCGCTGACGCTGCACACGGCGGTAGCGGTAAAGCCGGCCAGGCCGGCCGGACCGTCGGTGGTGACGAGGTTGACCGCAGCGCCCAGGCGCGCCATGGCCCCCCGGAAGAGGTCGCGATCGACAAGAGTGGCGGGCGTAGTGGCGGATAGGGGCACGGCATGGGCAACGGACATGGCGTTACGCCTCCAGGGCTTGGCTGAGATAGTCGAGTACCACCCGGTCGAAGGTGGCGGGGTCGGTGACACTGGAAGCGTGGCCGCCCCACTCCAGCAACTGGAGGGTGGCCTGGGGCAAGCCTGCGGCCAGGCGCTGGGACGAGGTCCAGGGCACCAGCACGTCGTCGCGGTTGGCCAGCACCAGGGTCGGTACCTGGATACGTCCCAGCTCGGCGTCCACATCGAAGGCCAGCAGCGCGCCGATGCGCCGCAGGACATTGGCCTCACCGGGGAAGTGCGCCAGGGCCTGGGCTTCGTCGGCGGCCAGGCGCTCGCCGTGTTCGGCGATCCAGGTGGCCGGATAGAGAAAGATCGCCTGGGCCTGGACATAGGCCGCGGCGCCGCTGTCGCGCAGCAGCCGTTGGCGCAGGGCGAAGCAGCGCGCGGTGTGCGGATTGGGTCGACTCCAGGCGTTGACCAGCACCTGGCGACGGATCAGGCCCGGCCGTAGCAGCTCGGCCTGCAAGCCCACCAGACCGCCGAGGGCATGGCCCATGAACAGACAGTGGTCGAGTTCCAGGCGATCGGCCAGCGCCAGCAGGTCCTCGGCCATATGCTGGATGCGATAGTCGGCGGGCAACTCGGCCGGGCTCCTGCCGGTGCCGGGCTGGTCGTAGACCACCACCCGGAAACGTTCGCCCAGAGTCGCCAGCTGTGGCGCCCAGAAGGCCCCGGCGCCGCCCAGCCCGGAGCTGAGCAGCAGGGTCTCGGCCGCCGGGTCCTGGCGGCCATGGAGTTCGAAGTGCATGGGCGGTCCTTTAAGGTTGGGTGGTTGAGGCTTCCCCTCACCCCAGCCCTCTCCCAGGGGGAGAGGGGGCTAGACGGAGCGCGGCCTAGCCGACATGGGCGATGCTGGCGATCTCGATCAGGGCGTCAGGCTTCACCAGGCCGCACTGGATGCAGTAGCGCGCCGGCTTCTCGCCGGGAAAGAATTCCGCGTACACCGCGTTGATGGCGGCGTAGTTCGCCCAGTCGGTGAGCATGATCATGTTGAAGGTGACGTCGGCCATGCTGCCGCCAGCCGCCTCCACCACGCCCTGAATGGTGGTGAGCACGTGGCGTGCCTGGGCGGCGGCGTCGCCGACATGGACCACGTTGTTCTGGGCATCGAACGGCAGGGTGCCGGAGACATAGAGCACGCCATCGGCCAGGCTGCCGGGCACGAAGGGGGCGATGGGGGTACCGGTACCGGCTGGGATCACGGCTTGCTTGGGCATGGTGCTCAGTCCTTGGCGAAGGTGGTGTGGAAATCGGCGCAGCTGGCGACCCAGCCGAAGAAGGTCTCGATGTTGAACAGCGCGGCGTCGTGGGCCGAGCGCGGGCCGGCCTGGTGGCAGGCGTCGTGCAGGCAGACGCCGAAGTATTCGAGGAAGAAGCCGTCCCTCAGGGTCGACTCCACGCAGACGTTGGTGGCGACCCCGACGAACACCAGATTGCGGATGCCACGGGCGCGCAGCAGGCTGTCCAGGTGGGTGTTGTAGAAACCGCTGTAGCGGGTCTTGGGCACCACCAGATCGGCGGCCGCCGGCTGCAGCCGATCCACCAGGGCGTAGTCCCAGCCGCCCTTGGCCAGCAATTGCCCCTGCAGCTCGGGTCTCCTGCGCATGGTCTTGAGGGCATTGGACTTGTGCCAGTTGGGCGAACCGGGGCCACCCGCCTCGCGGTACTCCGGGTCCCAGCCGTTCTGGAACCAGACCACCTGGATACCCGCGCCGCGGGCGGTCTCCACCACCGCGGCGACGTTCTCGATCACCGGGCCGGTGGCCGAGACATCGAAACCGGCCAGATCCAGGTAGCCACCCTGGCTGGCATAGGCGTTCTGCATGTCCACCACGATCAGGGCCGTCTCGCTGGCCTTGAGCCGCAGCGGTTCGGGACGCGCCGGCAGGGTCAGGGCTTCGGTATCGCTTGCAGGCAGGGTATAGCCCGCCAGGGTTTCCACAGCGTTCATCAGGCACTCTCCTTGAGCAGCTCGACGTGACGGCGGCTCTGCATCAGCGGCTGGATGCGCTCGCCGAAGTCGGTCACGCCCTGGACGAAGTCATCGAAGGTCAGCAGCACCCCGCTGGCCCCGGGCACCTCGGCGATCTCGTCGAGCATCCGCGCCACGCTGGCGAAGGAGCCCACCAGGGTGCCCATGTTGATGTTGACCGCCGAGGTCGGATCGGCCATCTGCCGCACGTTGGTGTCGCTGCCGGACTTGGTGTCGGCGGCGGCCTGGGCGCCCAGCCAGGCGATGGCCTCCTCGTCGGCACCGGCCTTGTAGTGCTCCCACTTGGCGCGGGCGGCTTCGTCGGACTCGGCGGCGATGATCATGAACAGGGCGATGGAGGAGACTTCGCGCCCGGTCTTGGCGGTGGCCGCCTGCAGCCGCTCGACCGCCGGGGCGAAGGCCTTGGGCGTGTTGACGCCCTTGCCGAAGACGAAGCTGTAGTCGGCATGCTCGGCGGCGAACGCCAGGCCGGCATCGCTCGCCCCGGCGCAGACGATCTCCATGGGCGCCTGGGGTCGCGGACTGACCTGGCAGTCCTCCATCCGGAAGTGCGCGCCCTGGAAGTCCGACTGACCGGTGCCCCAGAGATCACGCAGCACCTGGGCGTATTCACCGAGGTATTGATAGCGACTGGTAAAGAACTCATCCCCCGGCCAGAGCCCCATCTGGCTGTATTCGGGTTTCTGCCAGCCGGTGACCAGGTTGACACCGAAGCGGCCGCCGGAAATGCAGTCGATGGTGGCGGCCATGCGCGCGACGATGGCCGGCGGCAGGGTCAGGGTCGCGGCGGTGGCGAACAGCTTGATGCGCGAGGTCACCGCTGCCAGCCCGGCCATGAGGGTGAAGGACTCCAGGTTGTGGTCCCAGAATTCGGTCTTACCGCCGAAGCCGCGCAGCTTGATCATCGACAGGGCGAAGTCGAAGCCGTAGTGCTCGGCGCGCTGCACGATCTCGCGATTCAGCTCGAAGGTGGGCCGGTACTGGGGCGCGTTTTCCGACAGCAGCCAGCCGTTGTTGCCGATGGGAATGAAGACACCGATGTTCATCGCTCGCACTCTCCCGCAGTCAGGAATCGAGGCGCATCGAGATGCGCCGTGGCTGCAGGATCGGAGCAGAAAGCTTGCCAAGTCTTGAAATTTCAGGCCAATCAAACACTTGGAGGAAATCTCGAAATATCTCCAGACCACTTGGTCCAGATCAGAGCACCCAGTTTGTGCAAGGCGCCCGAATCCGGGGCATGAAGGGTGTCGGGCCATGCTAGAGTTTGGAGACCGGCGCGCCACCCTTCGGGGTCCGCCGGTGATTCGTCACCAGGACGGTGCGAAGCTCAACGACCGCGCCTGCAGCCGGCCCGCGTCAGATGTCCAAGAAGGCCCAAGGAGCAGTTCGTGAGTCAGGCCAGTGATCTTCCGCCACGCAAGCCGCGTCAACCCAGCCCTGCCGCCCAGCAACGCCGGCAGCGCCAGATAGAAGCCAAACGCGCCCAGATCCTCAGCGCAGCGCTCGATATCTTTTCCCGCTTCGGCCTGCACGGCGCCAGTCTGGACCAGGTGGCACTGCAGGCGGACGTCTCCAAGACCAACCTGCTCTACTATTTCAGCAACAAGGAAGAGCTCTATGTCGCCGTGCTGCGTCAGCTGCTGGCGACCTGGCTGAATCCCCTGCGCACCTTCAGTGAAGACCAGGAACCCCTCGACGCCCTGCGCGACTATCTGCGCCAGAAGCTGGAGATGTCCCGCGACTATCCTGCCGAGTCCCGGCTGTTCTGCCTGGAGATGGTCCAGGGCGCGCCCCTGCTGCTGCCGGAATTGCAGGGCAGCCTGCACGACCTGATAGACGAGAAGGCCCGGGTGATCCGTACCTGGATCGAGGCCGGCCGGCTGGCACCGGTGGATCCGTACCAGCTGCTGTTCAGCCTCTGGGCCACCACCCAACACTATGCGGACTTCAGGGTCCAGGTGCAGGCACTCTGTGGCCGTACCTTGCAGGATCCAGCCTTCTTCGACGAGGTTCTGCGCGGCCTGGAAACCCTGCTCATCGACGGGCTGCGACCGCGCCTCAGAGGCTGAAGCCCTGCTCAGGGCGCCAGGAAGAAGTCGGCGAACAGCTCGCTCAGTCTCGGCCAGAGCGGCGCCGGCAGGTCGTGGGCCATGTCGGGTATCAGCTCGAAGCGGGCACCAGGAATGGCTCGGGCCACAGCGCGGCCACAGGCCGGACGCAACAGCGGATCCCGCGCCCCATGGACCACCAGGGTCGGCGCCTGGATGCGCCGGGCAAAGGGCCGCAGATCGCCGCTGCCGAGCAGGGCGAACAGCTGCCGCTGCACCCCGTCCACATCCACACCGCGCGCCAGGATCCGTTGCACCAGCCGTTCGAGATCGGCGTCGCTCTGCCGATAGCGCGGGCTCTCGATGCCGCGCAGCAGGGCCTTCTGTCGGACGAGCGCCGCTTCCGCCGGCAGATCGGCTGGCGGACGCAGCAGCAGGCTGCCGAGCAGCTTGAGCGAAGGCGGCGGCAACAGCGGCTGATTGGTCGACGAGAACAGGATGCCCAGCCGCGCGACCCGCTGCGGCCAGTCGGCGGCGAGGATCTGCGCGATCATGCCGCCCATGGAGCCGCCCAGCACGAAGGCGCGCTCCAGCCCCAGGTGATCGAGCAGCCCGACCGCATCGGCGGCCATGGCTTCCAGGCGATAGGGCACCGCGCTGGGCTTGCCCAGTTGCGCCCGTCCCAGCACCGGCCACAGTGAAGGCGGTCGTCCACCTGGCCAGCTCAGCCGCGAGGACTGGCCGACGTCGCGGTTATCGAAACGGATCACCCGCAGGCCCCGGCGGACCAAGGCCTCGCAGAAGCCTTCCGGCCAGAGCAGCAACTGGGCGCCAAAGCCCATGATCAGCAGCAGCGCCGGATCAGCGGGATCGCCCCAGTCCTCATAGGCCAGTTCGAGGGCACCAACCCGGGCGCGACCTTCACGTATGTCCATGGCTCCCCCGCGAAATGGGTAAAGGGTCATGCTACCCCAAGGCCGGCGCGGCGAAAGCGGCAGAACCCGGCGGTCACGCAGCGGTGCTGCGCTATGCTCAGGCAACCCTCTTCTGGAGACCTTCGCCATGCCCGTAGCGCCGCTGGACTACCACCTGACCGACGAGGCACACGAGGATCTGCGCCAGGTCATCGCCACGCCACTGCGGCGGTACAACGAAGCCCAGGCCGGACCGAGCGGTTATCGTCCCCTGGTCATCAGCCTGACCCGCGGCGATGAATCCCTGGGCGGACTCTGGGGCTATACCGGCTATGGCTGGCTGACCGTGCAGTTGCTGGCGGTGGACGAGGCCGTCCGCGGCCAGGGCGCCGGCCGCGAGTTGCTGCTGCGCGCCGAGGCCGAGGCGAGCAGCCGCGGTTGCCACGGCGCCTGGCTCGACACCCATGAGTTCCAGGCCCGCGGCTTCTACGAGCGCCTGGGCTATGAAGTCTTCGGCGAGCTGGCGGACTATCCGCCGGGCTTCGCGCGGTACTTCCTGCGCAAGACGCTGGGCTGAGCGCCCGGCTACCGAGGAGCCATGCGAGCCTTATCCTCTCGAACACTAGGTCTGGTAGCGCTGCTGGCGCTGGCCGGCAGTAGTCAGGCTGAACCTGGCGTCAGGGTCATCGACGGGCGCGGCTGCCTGCTAGGCCTCACAGCGGGAGGGCAAACCCAGACTCAACCAACGCTGGACTTTGTCGGCGCCCACTACGATGAGCCAGGGATACGTCGGGAAGTGCTCTTGCAGATGGCGCAGACCGCCCTAGCCGCCGGCTGTCCGGCCGATGAGCCGGTCGATACCGGCGGCCTGACGCCACTCAACGCCGCCATCCTCTTCAATCGGCCGGACCTGGTCGCGCTGCTGTTGCGCTACGGTGCTGATCCGCAGCGACCTATCCGGCGTCCGGGCAAGGCGTCGGATGGTTGGAATTCCTATCAGCTGCAGGGCTTTCTAAAACAGAAACGGCCCCTCGATCGCAGTGCAATCGACCGCCTGCTGGACAGGCATCGTCAAGCCAGCGCGCGTCCCTGAACCCCCTAAGACGCCGTCAGGAAATTTCCCACTCGGGCGTTTTCTTCCCCACCCTCCAGCAGCGGCACCTCGGCTTCGTCCTTGAGTTGCACGCCGGAGAGCTTGCGCCGATCCGCTTCGCGCATCAGGTAGAGCAGCTTGTGCGCCGCCAGGCCGTAGGCGAGGCCTTCCAGACGGACATTGGAGATGCAGTTGCGATAGGCATCGTTGAGGCCCGGGCGCGGCCCGTAGGTGAAGTAGAGGCCGAGGCTGTCGGGTGAGCTGAGACCGGGGCGCTCGCCGATCAGCATCACCAGCAGCCGCGCCTTGAGCAGCCCGCCGATCTCGTCGCCCACCGCCACCCGCCCCTGCTCCACCAGCGTCACCGGTGCCCAGCGCCAACCGTCGGCCTTGGCCTGATCGGCCAGCCGCTCCAGGAACGGCAGGGCATGGCGATGCACCGCCAGCGCCGAGAGGCCGTCGGCGATGACCACGGCGACGTCGAAGCCGTCCGGATGCTCGGCGGCATAGGCTTGCAGTTCGCGGGCGGATTGCTCCGACAGCCTGCGCCCCAGGTCGGGGCGCTGCAGATAGGTGTGTCGATCCGGCGCGGCGCTCCTGAGCACCAGGGTCTCGCGGCCCTGGGCGGTCAGGCCTTCATGCAGCGCCTGGTGGTCGAAGGCCAGGTGTACCGCATCGCGGGCCTGGGCATGGGCAGCCTGGAAGTCCAGCTGGGCAGCGGTGGGCAGGCTGGTGCCGGCGCGACCGAGGGCGATCCGCGCCGGGGTCAGGCGACGCAATTCGGCCCAGGGATCGGGACGGGCGGTGTCGGCATCCTTCATGGCAACCTCCTTGGTAGGTTGGGTTGAGACGGCTCCATCGTCGAAGCCCAACGGGCACGGGATGGACAGGGCACTCGGGCCTTTCGTAGGTTGGGTTGGGACAGTTCCACCGTCGAAGCCCAACAGGTACGAATCGGGCCTGGCAAGGTTGGGCTTCGCTGCGCTCAGCCCAACCTACGAAAAAACCCTTCACATCTGCGCCAACGCGCGCTGGAACGGCGCGGGCAGGCCGTCGCCGAGACGGAAGCGGCCGTCTTCCAGGCGCAGGATGCCCAGGCGGTCGAGCCAGGCGGCGAATTCCGGCGCCGGTTGCAGGCCCAGCACCTGGCGGGCGTAGAGGGCGTCGTGGAAGGAGGTGGTCTGGTAGTTGAGCATCACGTCGTCCGACCCCGGGATGCCCATGATGAAGTTGATGCCCGCCGCGCCCAGCAGGGTCAGCAGCATGTCCATGTCGTCCTGGTCGGCCTCGGCATGGTTGGTGTAGCAGATGTCGCAGCCCATGGGCACGCCGAGCAGCTTGCCGCAGAAGTGGTCTTCGAGGCCCGCACGGATGATCTGCTTGCCGTTGTAGAGGTACTCGGGGCCGATGAAGCCGACCACGGTGTTCACCAGCAGCGGCTTGAATTGACGGGCCACGGCGTAGGCACGCACCTCGCAGGTCTGCTGATCGACGCCATGGTGGGCGCCGGCCGACAGCGCACTACCCTGCCCCGTCTCGAAATACATGAGGTTGTCGCCCAGGGTGCCGCGGCGCTGCGACAGTCCGGCTTCATAGCCCTCTTGCAGCAGCGCCAGGCTGATGCCAAAGCTTTCGTTGGCGCCCTGGGTGCCGGCGATGGACTGGAACACCAGGTCCACCGGCGCACCGCGCTCGATGGCGGCGATGCTAGTGGTGACGTGGGTCAGGACGCAGGCCTGGGTCGGGATCTCGTAGCGCTGGATCACCGCATCAAGCATCTTCAGCAGCTCGCAGATGCCGCCCGTGCTGTCGGTGGCCGGGTTGATGCCGATCACCGCATCGCCGTTGCCGTAGAGCAGGCCGTCGAGGACGCTGGCGGCGATGCCGGCCGGATCGTCGGTCGGGTGATTGGGCTGCAGCCGGGTCGACAGCCGTCCACGCAGGCCGATGGTATTGCGAAAGCGGGTCACCACCCGAACCTTCTGCGCCACCAGGATCAGGTCCTGGATGCGCATGATCTTGGACACCGCGGCGACCATCTCCGGGGTCAGCCCCGGGGCCAGGGCGGCGAGACTGGTCTCGTCGGCCGCCGCACCCAGCAGCCAGTCGCGGAAGCCGCCCACGGTGAGGTGGGCGACCGGGGCGAAGGCCTGGGCATCGTGGGTATCCAGGATCAGCCGGGTGACCTCGTCGGCCTCGTAGGGGATCACCGCCTCGCTGAGAAAGTGCTTGAGCGGCAGCTCGGCCAGCGCCATCTGCGCCGCCACCCGCTCCACGTCGCTGCCGGCGGCGACCCCGGCCAGGACGTCCCCGGAACGCGCCGGGGTGGCCTTGGCCAGCAGGTCCTTGAGATCGGCGAAACGCCAGGTCTGGCCGCCCACGCTGTGCTGGAAACCGCTCATGCTACCTCCTCGGGTTGCGCTGCTCAGGCCTCGCCGAAGGCGGCGTCGGGTGCAATGTCGCCCTGTCTACGGCTGAGACCGCAGACCAGCGCGCCTATCACCATCAGCACCACGAAGACGCTGGCGATCACCGGGTTGTACCAGACCATGGCGATCAGGCAGACCACCGCCAGCACCAGGGCGATGGCTGGCACCACCGGATAGCCAGGGGCGCGGAAGGTGCGCTCCAGGTTCGGCTCGCTGCGGCGCAGCTTGAACAGGCTGAGCATGCTCATGATGTACATGACGATGGCGCCGAACACGCTCATGGTGATCATGGCGGCGGTCAGGGTCATGCCCTGCAGGCTGATCACCCCGTCGCTGAAAATGGCGGCGATACCCACCACGCCGCCGGCCAGCACCGCCCGGTGCGGCGTCTGGAAGCGCGACAGCTTGGCCAGGCCGTGGGGCAAAAAGCCGGCGCGGGCCAGGGCGAAGAATTGCCGGGAATAGCCGAGGATGATGCCGTGGAAGCTGGCCACCAGCCCGAACAGGCCGATGCCCACCAGCAGGTGCAGCCACACGGAGCCCTCGCCCACCACCCCCTTCATGGCCTGGGGCAGCGGATCGTTGATATTGGACAGCGCCCGCCAGTCGCCTACCCCGCCAGCGAAGATCATCACGCCGATGGCCAGAGTCACCAGGGTGAGGATGCCGGCGATGTAGGCCTTGGGAATGGTGCGCTTGGGGTCCTTGGCTTCCTCGGCGGCCATGGCCGCGCCCTCGATGGCGAGAAAGAACCAGATGGCGAAGGGGATGGCGGCGAACATGCCGCCCACCGCCGCCAGCGAGAACTGGTCCTGCCCGGCCCAGCCACCGCGGGTGAAGTTGGCCAGACTGAAATCCGGCGCCACCACCCCCATGAAGATCAGCAACTCGATCACCGCCAGCACCGTCACCACTAATTCGAAGGTGGCGGCAATGCTCACCCCGAGGATGTTCAGCGTCATGAAGATGAAATAGGCCGCCACCGCGCACAGCTTGGGATCGAGCGCGGGAAACTGCACATTGAGGTAGGCGCCGATGGCCATGGCGATGGCCGGCGGGGCGAAGACGAATTCGATCAGGGTGGCGATCCCGGCGATGGTACCGCCCCGGGGGCCGAAGGCGCGGCGGCTGTAGGCGAAGGGGCCGCCGGCATGGGGAATGGCGGTGGTCAGCTCGGTGAAGCTGAAAATGAAGCAGGTGTACATCACCGCCACCACCAGCGCGGTAACCAGAAAGCCCAGGGTCCCGGCGACGCCCCAGCCATAGCTCCAGCCGAAGTACTCCCCGGAGATCACCAGACCCACGGCGATACCCCAGAGGTGCAGGGTGCCGAGGGTCGGCTTGAGTTTCTCGTTGGTCATGACAGGCCACTCCCCTTGTAGCGACGTGATCCGAATGGGCGACCGCGATCCCGCGCTGCCCGGCTTTTTCGAGCTTAAACAGGCCGGGGCCGTGCCGACTTGACCGCTCGGCACGGCCGCTGTGACCTTGGGTCAAGTCGGCGTTACTCCTCTTCCCAGGCTGCTACCCAAGGCCGCACCACCCTGGTGCGATGTCCGACTCCTCGCCCTGCGATGAGGCACATCAAGGGGCCGAATAGCGTGAAGCCCTCGACGTTATGGTCCCTGCTCTGGATCGACTGCCACCCTGGGGCACAGCCTTTGCTTCATTCATGCCGATCCCCTCCCTGGACCCACCCCATGCCCCTGGCCGCCTCTGGTTTCGCCGCCCTGACCTCAATATCGCGCAACCTCGGCGTGCTCTCCGCTGCCGCCAGCGGGCTGGACACCGTCATCGCCAGCCACGGTGGCGATGTCGATCGCATCTTCGGCACCGCCGGCATCGATCCGGAACAGTTGCAGCATCCCACCCTGAGCCTGGGGCTGGGCAACTACTGCCGGGTCCTGGAAGAAGCCGCCGCCCAGTCCGGCTGCGACAATTTCGGGCTGCACTACGGGCAGCAGTTCAAGCCGCAGATGCTCGGTCTGCTGGGTTACGTGGGGCTCTGCTCGCCCACCGCCGAGGCGGCCCTGCAGAACTTCGCCGCCGCCTTTCCCTTCCACCAGCACAGCACCCTGATCCAGCTGGTGGACGCCGGCGATTGCTGGCGCTTCGACTACCAGGTACGCCACGGCGCCATCGTCGCCCGCCGCCAGGACGCCGAGCTGACCCTGGGCATGCTGCTCAACCTCTTGCGCCATGTGCTCGGCCCGACCTGGGCGCCGCGGGCGGTGCAGTTCGAACACCCCCGGCCCGAGGGCTGGCACGAGCATCGCCGGCTGTTCGACGCCCCGGTCAGTTTCGGCCAGCCGTGCAACGCCATGCTGGTGCCCAAGGCCGACCTGCGCGACCGCGCCATGCCCGACCACGATCCGCTGCTCCTGCTGGTGGTACAGGACGCCATCCGCCAGCTCGGCCAGCGCCTGCCGCAGCTGGAACTGCTCGAAGAAGTCCGCGCCTCGGTACGCCTGGCGCTGCCCCTGGGCGAACCCAGCCTGGAGACCATCGCCCAGCGCCTGGACCTGTCCACCAGCCAGCTGCAGCGCCGCCTGCGCGACCAGGGTGCGAGCTTCTCGGCGCTGGTCGAGGGTGTCCGCCGCGACCTGGCCCAGCACTACCTGCGGCAGCGGCTGCCGGTCACCGACCTGGCGCCGCTGCTGGGCTATTCGGAGACGAGCGCCTTTTCACGGGCATTTCGGCGGTGGTTTCAGGTGAGTCCGCGGCAGTGGCGGGGGATTTCGTAGGGAAGGGTCGGCGCGCCGAAGACCGGCTGACGTAGATTGGTGCTGAGCGGAGCGAAGCCCAAAGCACCTGTGCTCATCGGTACCCAGCCGATTACTGAAGTCTGCTGAGACTTTTTGTTTCGCCCACCCGGGCGAGTCACTTTTGCCAATCGCGGCAAAAGTAACCAAAAACGCTTGCCCCGGACATCCGGCCCTTCGCTGCGCTCCGGGTCCGCTCACGCCAGCGCCGTTCCGGGGTCGGTCCAGATGGGCCGTCCATGGCCCACTGGACCTCTCGCCGCATCCATGCGGCTCGACCCACTCCACGACACTGGCGCTCGCCCTCCTGAACGGGGCGATTCGCCAGCCTGAAAGTGTTGGTTGAAGAACCATAAAAACCCGTAGCCCGTAGCGTGGACAACGGCGTCGCCTTGTCCACTGATAGTGTCGGTACCTTCCAGTGGAAAACGCTGCGCGGTTTTCCACGCTACAAACCTGTGAACATCCGGACATCAGGCTTGCGCCCCGTCCCCGTCAGTGAGGCCGAGTGTAGGTGTTGCGGAGGGGGATGCGAGGCAGGACGCCGAGCAAGGCGCGAGGGGCAGGAAGCCCCTTCGTGCCGTGCCCCCGGAGCGGCGCCGGAGCGAGGGGAACCGGAGCGCAGCGGAGGGCCGAAACGTGGGGTGTGCTTTCTTTTGCTTACTTTTCTTTGCACAAGCAAAGAAAAGTAAGTCGCCGGCCAGGCGAAACAGGAACTACATACAAAACTCAGCAAATAGCCCGGGCACCTATCCCGACGCCCTCCATAGCGCCCCCGCTTCACAAATACCACCCACCCGGTCAGATTCTTGCAAGGGCCTCCCCAAACGGCCCAACCAGAACAACGACCACCCCCGATGACCTCTGCTCTGCCTCCTGCCCTCTTCACCCCCGCCTGGCTGGCGCGCCTGGAGCTGGCCTATGCCCGCCAGGGCGACTGGACCCGGCCGACCACCCGCCGCCACCTCGGCCCCTTGCGCGTGCAGAAACATCTGCACGCCGAAGGTCCCGAGGTCTGCCAGCACATCATCGTGCATCCACCGGGCGGCATCGCCGGGGGCGATCGGCTGGACATCGACGTCAGCGTCGGCGAGAACGCCTGGGCCCAGCTCACCAGCCCCGGGGCGGCCAAGTGGTATCGCGCCGACAGCACGGCGCATCAGCAGATCGAGTTGCGCGTCGCCGCCGGTGCTACCCTGGAATGGCTACCCCAGGAGACCATCGTCTTCTCCGGCGCCCAGGCCCATCTCGCCACCCGTATCGAGCTGGCAGGCGACGCCCGCCTCTGCTACTGGGACATCGTCGCCCTGGGCCGCCCGGCCAGTGCCGAGCGCTTCACCGAGGGGCTGTTCCAGGCGCACCTGGACATCCGCCGCGACGGCACTCCGCTGTGGCATGAGCGCCAACGCCTGGTCGGCGCGGATCGGTTGCTGGACTCGCCCATCGGCCTGGCCGGTCAGCCGGTGTTCGCTACCCTGCTGATCACCGGCACCCTGGACGCCGATACCCTGGCGCGCTGCCGCGACCTCGCCCTGCCGGTACGCGGCGACCTGACCCAGCTGCCCGGCCTGGTGGTCGCCCGCTGCCTGGCCGCCGAATCCCTGCAGGCCCGCGCCTGGCTGATCGACCTCTGGCGCCTGCTGCGCCCGGCCCTGCTCGGCCGCGCCGCCATGCCGCCACGGATCTGGAGCACCTGAGGCCGCGACACTCTTGTAGGCGCGGCCCATGGCCGCGATGATCGACCGACTTTCCTTGACCGCATCTGCCAACCGGAACACCCATGGACCTGACGCCCCGCGAAAAAGACAAGCTACTCATCTTCACCGCCGGCCTGGTGGCCGAACGCCGCCTGGCGCGTGGGGTGAAGCTCAACTACCCGGAAGCCATGGCGTTGATCTCAGCCGCTCTGCTCGAAGGCGCACGTGACGGTCGCACCGTGGCCGAGCTGATGCACTACGGCACCACCCTGCTGACCCGCGACCAGGTGATGGAAGGCGTTCCGGAGATGATCCCGGAGATCCAGGTGGAAGCCACCTTCCCCGACGGGACCAAGCTGGTCACCGTCCATCAGCCGATCGCCTAGGGAGACCGCCATGAGTCTGATCGTCCGCGACGCCACGCCTGCCGACCTGCCAGCCGTGCTGCACATCTACAACGACGCCGTCAGCAACACCACGGCGATCTGGAACGAGACCCCGGTGGACCTGGCCAACCGCCAGGCCTGGTTCGACCTGCGTGCCGACCAGGGCTACCCCATCCTGGTCGCCGAGAATGCCGACGGCGCGGTGGTGGGCTATGCCTCCTTTGGTGACTGGCGCCCCTTCGAGGGCTTTCGCCACACCGTCGAGCACTCGGTCTACATCCACCCCGACCAGCGCGGCCAGGGCATCGGGCCGCGCTTGATGACTGCGCTCATCGAGCGCGCTCGTGCCTGCGACAAGCACGTCATGGTGGCCGCCATCGAGAGCGGCAACCAGGCCTCCATCCGCCTGCACGAGCGCCTGGGCTTCATCACCACCGGGCAGATGCCCCAGGTCGGCATCAAGTTCGGACGCTGGCTGGACCTCACCTTCATGCAACTGATGCTGGAGCAGCGCCCATGATCCCCGGCGAATACCAGATCCAGGACGGCGACATCGAGCTCAACGCCGGCCGCCGTACTCTCAGCCTGACCGTCGCCAACAGCGGCGACCGGCCGATCCAGGTGGGCTCCCACTACCACTTCCACGAAACCAACGACGCCCTGGTGTTCGACCGCGCCCTGTCCCGTGGCATGCGCCTGAACATCGCCGCCGGCACCGCCGTGCGCTTCGAGCCGGGCCAGAGTCGCGAGGTGGAGCTGGTCGAGTTGGCCGGCCTGCGCACCGTCTACGGCTTCGCCGGGCGGGTGATGGGGAAGCTGTAGGGGTACTCCGGCTCTTCGCCTTTTACGCGCTCCCTCACCCCAACCCTCTCCCAAGGGGAGAGGGGGCTCAAGAACAGACACCGAGCTCCCGCTCTTCTCCCTCTCCCTCCGGGAGAGGGTCGGGGTGAGGGCCAACCGGACCACCTTTATTCGGGATCAACGCCTATGAAAATCTCCCGCCAAGCCTATGCCGACATGTTCGGCCCCACCACCGGCGACCGGGTGCGCCTGGCCGATACGGAGCTCTGGATTGAGGTCGAAGAGGACCACACCGTCTACGGCGAAGAAGTGAAATTCGGGGGCGGCAAGGTCATCCGCGACGGCATGGGTCAGAGCCAGCTGCTGGCGGCCGAGGTGGTCGACACCGTCATCACCAACGCCCTGATCGTCGATCACTGGGGCATCGTCAAGGCCGATGTCGGCCTCAAGCAGGGCCGCATCCACGCCATCGGCAAGGCCGGCAATCCGGACATCCAGCCCGGCGTCAGCGTGCCCATCGGCGCCGCCACCGAGGTCATCGCCGGCGAGGGCATGATCCTCACCGCCGGTGGCATCGACTCCCACATCCACTTCATCTGCCCACAGCAGATCGAAGAGGCACTCATGAGTGGCACCACCACCATGATCGGCGGCGGCACCGGGCCGGCCACCGGCACCTATGCCACCACCGTGACCCCAGGTCCCTGGCACATGGCGCAGATGCTCAAGGCCGCCGATGCCTTCCCGATGAACATCGGCTTCACCGGCAAGGGCAACGCCAGCCTGCCCGGTCCGCTGGAGGAGCAGGTGCGCGCCGGCGCCATCGGCCTCAAGCTGCACGAGGACTGGGGCACCACTCCCGCCGCCATCGACAATTGCCTGGCGGTGGCCGATCGCTTCGACATCCAGGTGGCCATCCACACCGACACCCTCAACGAATCCGGTTTCGTCGAGACCACCCTGGGCGCCTTCAAGGGGCGCACCATCCACACCTACCACACCGAGGGTGCCGGTGGCGGCCACGCGCCGGACATCATCAAGGCCTGCAGCTTCCCCAACGTGCTGCCCAGCTCCACCAATCCGACGCGGCCCTTCACCAAGAACACCATCGACGAGCATCTGGACATGCTCATGGTCTGTCACCACCTGGACCCGAGCATCGCCGAGGACGTGGCCTTCGCCGAGAGTCGCATCCGCCGCGAGACCATCGCCGCCGAGGACATCCTCCACGACCTCGGCGCCTTCGCCATGATCAGTTCCGACAGCCAGGCCATGGGCCGCGTCGGCGAGGTCATCACCCGCACCTGGCAGACCGCCGACAAGATGAAGAAGCAGCGCGGCCCGCTGCCCGAGGATGGCGCCGGCAACGACAACTTCCGGGTCAAGCGCTACATCGCCAAGTACACCATCAACCCGGCGATCACCCATGGCATCAGCCACGAGGTGGGTTCCATCGAGGTGGGCAAGTTCGCCGACCTGGTGCTCTGGCGCCCGGCGTTCTTCGGCGTCAAGCCGACGCTGATCCTCAAGGGCGGCGCCATCGCGGCCAGTCTGATGGGCGACGCCAACGCCTCCATCCCCACCCCGCAACCGGTGCACTACCGCCCCATGTTCGGCAGCTACGCCGGCATGCTCCACGACACCAGCCTAACCTTCATCAGCCAGGCCGCCTTCGAGGCGGGGGTGCCCGAGCAACTGGGGCTGAAGAAGCGCATCGGCGTGGTGAAGGGCTGCCGCACCGCGCAGAAGAGCGACCTCATCCACAACGACTATCTGCCCACCATTGAGGTCGATCCGCAGAACTACCAGGTCAAGGCCGACGGCCAGCTGCTCTGGTGCGAACCGGCCGAGGTCCTGCCGATGGCACAGCGGTATTTTCTGTTCTAGAGGGCCTGTTCCAACGGCACGGCCTGTTGGGCTTCGCTACGCTCAGCGCCAACCTACATTGCGCGCTCCGTAGGTTGGCGCTGAGGCAGCTTCATGGCCGAAGCCCAACGATGCGCATGGCTATGCCAGGCGTAGCCAAGGCCTCTAAACTGCGACTTTCCATTCACCAAGGACGGTGATCTTGGACTATCGACGCAGCCGTGCCGCGGGTGGTACGTTCTTCTTCACGGTCAACCTCAACGACCGCTCCTCTACTCTACTCGTCGATCACATCGGCGCGCTGCGGCAGGCGATACGCCAAGCGAAAGCCCAGCATCCCTTCGACATCCTTGCCATGGTTGTCCTGCCCGATCACTTGCACGCGCTCTGGTGCCTGCCGGAGGGCGACTGGAACTATCCCCTGCGCTGGAGCCTGATCAAGGCAGGCTTCTCCCGTCAGTTACCGCCGCTTGAAACGGTGAATCTGTCGCGACGACTGAAACGCGAACGCGGCGTCTGGCAAAGACGCTATTGGGAGCACCGGATTCGGGACGAGCAGGATCTGCAGCGGCATCTCGACTACATCCATTTCAATCCGGTGAAGCATGGCCATGCGCGGAGCGCGGTGGAGTGGCCCTATTCGTCCATCCATCGCTATGTGCGAGCAGGCGTCCTGCCAGCGGATTGGGCAGGACAGCACGATGAGGAATGGGCGGTGGGCGAGCGGTGAGGGTTGGTCGTGTTGGGTTCGCTACGTTCAGCGCCAACCTACGCGGTTCAACCATCCACGTTGTACCCAATCAACATGGGGCACCCGTAGGTTGGGCTGAGGCGGCTCCATCGCCTAAGCCCAACATGACGTAGCAGGCATGGGCACCGTTGGGCTTCGCTTTCGCTCAACCCAACCTACGGACTCAGCCGCGGCTGACCGGTGCCGCCGGGGCTTCCGCGCGGTCGTCGCGGTCGTAGGCGGCCTTGTCCAGCTGGCCCATCCAGCGTGCGGTCAGGGTGCCGGCGGTCATGGAGCCGTTTACGTTGAGGGCGGTGCGGCCCATGTCGATCAGGGGCTCGATGGACACCAGCAGCGCCACCAGGGTGACCGGCAGGCCCAGAGCCGGCAGCACGATCAGGGCGGCGAAGGTGGCACCGCCACCTACGCCCGCCACACCCGCCGAACTCAGGGTGACGATGCCCACGAGCGTGGCGATCCACAGCGGATCGAAGGGATCGATGCCCATGGTGGGCGCGATCATCACCGCCAGCATGGCCGGATAGAGACCGGCGCAGCCGTTCTGGCCGATGGTGGCGCCAAAGGAGGCGGCGAAGCTGGCGATGGCCGGCGGCACGCCGAGGCGCTCGGTCTGGGCCTCGATGTTCAGCGGGATGGTCGCCGCGCTGGAGCGGCTGGTGAAGGCGAAGCTCAGCACCGGCCAGACCTTGGGAAAGAAACGCGCCGGCGACAGGCCGCTCAGGGTCAGCAGCAGGGCGTGCACGCCGAAGAGGATGGCCAGGCCCAGATAGGAGGCGATCAGGAAGGTACCCAGCTTGAGCACGTCCTGGGGGCTGGCGGTGGCGACCATCTTGGTCATCAGCGCCAGCACGCCATAGGGGGTCAGTTGCAGCAGCAGGCGTACCAGCTTCATCACCCAGGCCTGAAGCACGTCGATGCCGGCCAGCACCTTCTCGCCACGGACCGGATCGTCGCGCTGCAGGCGCAAGGCGGCGACGCCGAGGAAGGCGGCGAAGATCACCACGCTGATGATGGAGGTGGGACTGGCGCCCGTGAGATCGGCGAAGGGATTCTTCGGAATGAAGGACAGCAGCAACTGCGGCACCGACAGGTCCGCTACCTTGCCGACATAGCTGTTCTGCAGGGTGGTCAGACGCGCGGTCTCCTGGACGCCCTGCACCAGGCCTTCGGCGCTCAGGCCGAACAGCCAGGTAACCAGCACCCCGACCAAGGCGGCGATGGCGGTGGTGAACAGCAGGGTGCCCAGGGTCAGCAGGCTGATGCGACCCATGGAAGAAGCCTCGCGCAACCGTGCCACGGCGGCCAGGATGGAGGCGAACACCAGCGGCATGATGCTCATCTGCAGCAGCTGCACATAGCCGTTGCCGACCAGGTTGAACCAGCCGATGGAGGTCTTGAGCACCGGGGCGTCATGCCCGTAGACGAGTTGCAGCACCAGGCCGAAGGCCACGCCCAGGGCGAGGCCGATGAAGACGCGCACGGCCAGGCTCCAGCCGGTGTTGCGGGTACGCGCCAGCAGGCCGAGCAGCACGGCGAAGGCGAGGAGGTTGAGGACGAGAGGCAGATTCACACGAGGTCTCCAGAACGGCGCCCGGCGCGGCCGCCGGACGAGAGGCGGGCGATGGTAGCAGCTCGGGCCGCCCGGGCTTAGATCGAGGCGCTATCACCTGATAACCCTGGGACCTTGGGAGGAGCGGTTCTATCGCCGGGGCGAACGGTATTTCCGTCGTGCCCGGCGCTGCTAGAGTGCGTCCCGTCGGGAAACGATGCCCGACGTTGCCAACCAGAAAAGGAGTCACCCCATGCAACGTTTCGCCAAGCTCGCCGCTTCCTTCGCCCTCGCCGCCGCCGTCGCCGGCTGCACCGGCACCGCGATGAAGACGCAGAACCTGGATCCGTCGCAGTACACCGTCGTCGGTCACGGCGAAGGCAAGGCCACCGGTCTGATGATCCTGGGTTTCATCCCGGTCCAGCAGAACGACCGCTTCGTGCGCGCCCAGCAGGCCGCCATCAAGTCCCGCGGTGGCGATGCCCTGATCAACGCCCAGGTTCAGGAAAACTGGTTCTGGGCCTATGTCCTGAACGGCTACACCACCACCGTTTCCGGCGACGTGGTCAAGCTCAAGCGCTGAGCCCCACTCGACCGACAGGCGCCGCCCATCGAGGCGGCGTTTTTGCGCTAGGCTGGTCGCTTCTTTCCGAGGAAGCCGACCATGACCGCGACCCTGATGAAACTCCCGCTGCAATCCATCGACGGCGAAACCCTGACCCTGGAACGCTACCTGGGCAAGGTGCTGCTGGTGGTGAACGTCGCCTCCAAGTGCGGCCTCACCAGCCAGTACGAAGGCCTGGAACGCCTCTACGAGGCCCAACGCGAGCGCGGCCTGGAAGTGCTCGGTTTTCCCGCCAACGACTTCAAGCAGCAGGAGCCCGGCAGCGACGCCGAGATCAAGGAATTCTGCACCCTCACCTACGGCGTGCAATTTCCGCTGTTCGCCAAGCTCAGCGTAGTGGGTGAAGACCAGCATCCGCTCTATGCCGAACTGACCCAGGCGCAGCCCGAGGCCACTGGCGACGGCCCCTTCCGCAAGCGCATGCTGAGTCGGGGTGGCACTCCCAATCCCAAGCCCGAGGTGCTGTGGAATTTCGAGAAATTCCTGATCGGGCGCAATGGCGAGGTAGTGGGTCGTTTCGCGCCCGACGTGACGGCGGATGATCCGCGGTTGGTGGAGGCCATCGAGAAGGAATTGGCGAAGGGCTGAAGCTGCCCTGCCGGTAAATGGCGAGGCGTGACCTGATTCGTAGGTTGGGTTGAGCGCCAGCGAAGCCCAACACTGCCAGGGTCAACCTTCAATCTTGGTGCCCTAGCTAATTATCGAGTTTTGCTCGCACTTCTTGTTTCGCTCTCCCGAGCGACTCACTTTTTCAATCGCGGCTGCGCGCCCCGGACTACGCGCCCGGACAAAAGTAAGCAAAAACGCTTGCCCCGGACATCCGGCCCTACGCTGCGCTTCGGGTGACTCGCGTTGCTCGCCCTTCGGGCCAGCCTGCGGCTGTTACTTCGCTACGCTACGTTTCGCTCACGCCAGCGCCGTTCCGGGGTCGGCCTACACGGGCCGTCCATGGCCCGTTAGGCCTCTCGCCGCATCCATGCGGCTCGACCCACTCCACAACGCTGGCGTTCGCTCTCCTGAACGGGGCGATTCGCCAGCCTGAAATTTTTGGTTGAAGAGCCGGTAGGTTGGACAACGGCACAGCGTTTTCCATGCTACAGATCCTGTAAACACGGAAGCTTCAGGCTTGCGCCCCGTCCCCGTCAGTGAGGCCGATTGCAGGTGTCGCGCAGTGGGATGCGAGGCAGGACGCCGAGCAAGGCGCGAGGGGCAGGAAGCCCCTTCGTGCCGTGCCCTCGGAGCGGCGCCGGAATGAGGGCACCCGGAGCGTAGCGGAGGGCCGAAACGTGGGGACAAGCGTTTTTGGTTACTTTTTTGGCGTTTGAAAAAAGTAACTCGCCCGGGTGGGCGAAATCAAAACCATCAAAGCACTCGATAATCAGCTAGAGCCAGGCGTTGGGCTTCGCTAAAGCTCAACCCAACCTACAGGCGTCTCCTGCTCAAGAGGTCGGATTGCGACGGTCGACCGCCACAACCAAACCCTCCCCTTACCCCCGCTGCAACACCCCGCGCATGGACCCGAAATGCCCGGGGAAGGAACAGAAGAAGGTGTACTCCTTGCCCGCTTCCAGAACGCCGGTATCGAAGGTCACCGCGTCCTTCTCGCCACCGCCCAGCATGCGGGTGTGGGCAATGACGCGTTCGTCGCCCTCGGGCAGATAGCCCTTGGCCTCCCCAGCGCTCATGCCCGCGGCGTCGACGGCCGAGGCGTCGGTGGCGCGGGTCAGGACCCAGTTGTGGCCCATGACGTTCTTGGGCAGGCTGCCGTTGTGGATCAGCTCGACGGTAAAGGTCTTGCACGAGGCCGGGACCTGGATCGAGGCGCGGCTGTAGGTCATCTGGTCGCCGGCTTCGATCTGGGTGGTACAGCTGTCGGCGGCCCAGGCGCCGGTACTTCCCAGGACGAACAAAGCGGCGGCAAAAAGCGTGGATTTCATGAACCCTCCGGATGCGTGAAAGTCGCCAGTCAGACCGATGCGAGGGTGGCGGGTTCCAGCGATCATGGCAAGGGAGCCGCTCCGCTCTATCGCCTCCATCGAAACCTTTGCCGGGTCGTCGGGCCTTACCTCTAGGTACTATCTCCCTCATTATCCGCCAGCCAAGGACGCCCGCCATGACCCTTACCGCCCTGCTGCACGAGTTGTTCGCCAGCTATGCCCAGGCCGCCAGCGGCAATGCGCCAGAAGAGGCTTCTCTCGCGCGATGACGGTGCTTTGATCGCGCGTGGCGGGCAGCTAGGCTAGGCGTTTTGCCTGCCTAGGAGTCTCCATGTCGCTGAAAACCGTCTGTGTCTTCTGTGGCGCCAAGCCCGGCGCCTCGCCCGTCTTCGCGGAAGCGGCCGCGCGCCTGGGTCGTACCCTCGCCGAGCGTGGCCTCACCCTGGTCTACGGCGGTGGCAAGGTCGGCCTGATGGGTGTGGTCGCGGATGCTGCCCTGGCCGCCGGTGGCGAGGTGATCGGCATCATTCCCCAGAGTCTCAAGACCGCCGAGCTGGGCCATACCGGCTGCACGCGTCTGGAAGTGGTCGACGGCATGCATGCGCGCAAGGCGCGCATGGCGGAGCTGGCCGATGCCTTCATCGCCCTCCCCGGCGGCCTGGGCACCCTGGAAGAGCTTTTCGAGGTCTGGACCTGGGGGCAGCTCGGCTACCATGCCAAGCCCATGGGCCTGCTGGAGGTCGACGGCTTCTATGCCCAGCTGGAGGGCTTCCTCGATCACCTGGTGGCCCAGGGCTTCGTCGCCGCGCCGCATCGCGCCATGCTGCAAGTGGAAGACTCGCCGAACGCGCTGCTGGACGCTCTCGCCGCCTGGCAACCCACGGTGCCGCCGCGCTGGGCGGAATCGGCTCCGCGCTGATCTGGCTACACCGCCCGTCTCGGGTCTCGAACCCTCGCCGCTTGTGGCCTGTCGGTACTGACAGGCCCGCAAACGTTTCAAGAGCGACGAGGATTCTCCCATGACCGATTTCCCCAAAGCCCCCATGCCGGAACAGCAACAAGAGGTTCCCGGCCTGCAATCGCGTATGAATCCGGTCCCGGATTGCGGTGAACAGAGCTACAAGGGCTCCGGCCGCCTGACCGGCAAGAAGGCGCTGATCACGGGTGGCGACAGTGGCATCGGCCGCGCCGTGGCCATCGCCTTCGCCCGCGAGGGCGCCGATGTCGCCATCAGCTACCTGAACGAACACGAAGACGCCGAGGACACCGCCCGCCTGGTGCGCGAAGCCGGCCGCGAAGCCCTGTTGCTGCCGGGCTGCCTGTCCAAGCGCGAGCAGTGCCTGGCGGTGGTGGACCAGACCGTGGCCGCCTTTGGCCGCATCGATGTGCTGGTCAACAACGCCGCCTTCCAGATGACCCACGAGACCCTCGAAGAGATTCCCGACGACGAGTGGGTCTACACCTTCGATGTGAACATCACCGCCATGTTTCGCATCACCCAGGCCGCGCTAAAGCACATGGGCCAGGGTGGCTCCATCATCAACACCACCTCGGTGAACTCGGACATGCCGCGGCCGACGCTGCTGGCCTATGCCACCACCAAGGGCGCCATCGCCAACTTCACCGCGGGCCTGGCGCAGCTGCTCGGCGAGAAGGGCATCCGCGCCAACAGCGTGGCTCCCGGTCCCATCTGGACCCCGCTGATCCCCGCCACCATGCCACCGGAGCAGGTCAAGGAATTCGGTGGCAACACCCCGCTCGGCCGCCCCGGCCAGCCGGTGGAGCTGGCACCGGTTTACGTGATGCTGGCGTCCGACGAATCCAGCTACACCTCGGGCGCGCGCATCGCCGTCACCGGCGGCAAGCCGATCCTCTAAATGCCCCCGCGCACCCCGGTACATGCCGGGGTCGCCCTTCTCGTCTGCATTCGGAGTCCTCTCGTGAGCGAACATCCCAAACCACCCCTCAAACCCCAACCCCAGACCTTTCCCGGCTCCGATGCGCGCATGGATCCGCAGCCCGACAGCGGCGCCGTGAGCTACCGCGGCTCGGGTCGCCTGGCAGGCAAGAAGACCCTGATCACCGGTGCCGACAGTGGTATCGGCCGCGCCGTGGCCATCGCCTTCGCCCGGGAAGGCGCCGATGTCGCCATCGCCTACCTGGACGAGCACGAGGATGCCCAGGAGACCGCTCGCCTGGTCACCGAGGCGGGTCGCCAGGCCGTGCTCTTGCCGGGCGATCTGGCCGAGCGCCAGACCTGCCTGGACGTGGTGCAGAAAACCGTGGAGGCCTTTGGCCGTATCGACGTGCTGGTCAACAACGCCGCCTTCCAGCAGGTGCGCGATAGCCTCGACGAGATTCCCGACGAGGAATGGGTGCATACCTTCAACGTGAACATCCATGGGATGTTCCGCATCACCCAGGCGGCGGTGAAACACATGTCGCGCGGCGGCTCCATCATCAACACCGCCTCGATCAATGCCGACATCGCCCCGCCGACCCTGCTGGCCTATTCGGCCACCAAGGGCGCCATCGCCAACTTCACCGCCGGTCTGGCGCAGTTGCTCGGCGAGAAGGGCATCCGTGCCAACAGCGTCGCCCCCGGCCCGATCTGGACGCCGCTGATCGTCAGCACCATGAAACCGGACGAGCCGGAGCAATTCGGTAGCAGCACGCCTCTGGGGCGTCCCGGCCAGCCGGTGGAGCTGGCGCCGGCCTATGTGTTGCTGGCTTCGGACGAAGGCAGCTACATCTCCGGCGCCATGCTGCCGGTGACGGGCGGGATGCCGGTGCTCTAAGGGTTTGCTGGGGTGCCTGGGTTTGCCCTCACCCCAGCCCTCTCCCAGAGGGAGAGGGGGTTGGTTGGACTCCATGCTTTGTAGGTTGGGTTGACGCAACGAAGCCCAACGCGGGATATCCAGCAATGTTGGGCTTCGACGATGAAGCCGTCTCAACCCAACCTACGAGGTTAAGGTGCCTGGGTTTGCCCTCACCCCAGCCCTCTCCCGAGGGGAGAGGGGGCGGCTGGATTCCGTGCCCCGTAGGTAGGGTTGAGCGCAGCGAAGCCCAACGCCAGACATCCAGCAGCGTTGGGCTTCGATGATGGAGCTGTTTCAACCCAACCTACGAGGGTGGGGTGCCTGGGTTTGCCCTCACCCCAGCCCTCTCCCAAGGGGAGAGGGGGCGGCTGGATTCCGTGCCCCGTAGGTTGGGTTGAGCGCGGCGAAGCCCAACGCCAGATATCCAGCAGCGTTGGGCTTCGACGATGAAGTTGTCTCAACCCAGCCTACGAGGCTTGCTCTCTCCGATAGAAGATTGTCGGGCGCCCTCTGGGTGAGGGTCGCGCAGATGCCCTAGGGCTGCAGGTAGCGCACCATCGCATCGCCGATCATGGTCTTGTGCCGCCGCAACACCGCCGGTGCTTCCATGTCGATGTCGTGGATGCGGCCGAAGGTGTGGCGGTTGGAGACGCGGTAGAAGCAGAACGAACACATCAGCAGGTGCACATCCACCGCATCCAATCCGCTGCGGATCTCGCCGCTGGCTTCGCCGCGCGCCAGGATGCGGCGCAGGGCCTCCAGGGCAGAGGAGTTGAGGCTGGAGATGGTCTCGGACTGCGCCAGGTGGCGACCACGGTGGATGTTCTCGATGCTCACCACGCGGATGAAGTCGTCGTGGCTGCGGTGGTGCTCGAAGAGAAACTCCGCCAGGGTGCGGATCGCCTCCAGCGGCGGCAGCCGGTCCAGCGGCAGTTCGGCCTCGTTGCCGCGCACGTCGCTGTAGAGCTTTTCCAGCACCGTCAGGTAGAGCTGCTCCTTGCTGCCGAAGTAGTAGTAGATCATCCGCTTGGAGGTATGGGTGCGCTCGGCGATGGCGTCCACCCGCGCGCCGCTCAGCCCCAGATCGGCGAACTCGGCCACGGCGGCGGTGAGGATGGCCTGACGGGTCTTCTCGGGGTTGTTCTTGCGCGGGGTACGGAGCGTAGGCGCGAGCGCCGGAGTGTCCTGCATCGGGTCTGACTCTTGGCTGGGGAGAGACGCGGGTACCCACAGGTACCCGCCTGGCTCAGAATTCCAGGGGCGCCGGGCGACCCTGGCGGGCCTGCAGCATGGCCGCCAGGCGCACCGGGCTGTTGGCGGCGCCGTAGCCACTGTAATCCTTGCGCTGGAGGATTTCGAAGAAGAATCGGTCGGCGAAGGACTCGGTATAGACGTGGAACAGCTCGCCACCCTGGGCGTCACGGTCGTAGAGCACGTTGTAGTAGGCCAGGCGACTGAGGAAGTCGTCGTCGAAATCGAAGCGCGCCCCCAGGTCGTCGTAGTAGTTCATTGGGATCTCCAGCAGGGGCACCCCGGCGGCCTTGGCCTGCTCCACCGCCTGGAAGATATCCTGAC
The DNA here is from genome assembly GCF_036884265.1 of Pseudomonas benzopyrenica. Taxonomy (NCBI): domain Bacteria; kingdom Pseudomonadati; phylum Pseudomonadota; class Gammaproteobacteria; order Pseudomonadales; family Pseudomonadaceae; genus Pseudomonas; species Pseudomonas benzopyrenica. The sequence continues at coordinate 4,304,365 of NZ_CP145723.1, forward strand.
AGGCGAAGGCGATGTGGTGCACCCCCGAGCCGCGATAGCTGGACAGTGCCCGGGCGATGGCGGTGTTGCGATTCTCCGAGATGTTCAGCGCCAGGCGCACGCTGCTCTCGCGATTCTTCAGCGCACGACTCTTGACCAGGCCATAGGGGTCCGGCACCACCACCTCGTCGTCGGCGCTGAAGTCGAACAGGCTCTTGTAGAACAGCACCCAGCTGTCCAGCGCATCGGCCGGCAGGGCGATGGCCACGTGGTCGACATGGGTCAGCCCGAGGCCACCGCTGGCGCCGGCGCTGACATCGAAGTCGGTGTCGTAGAGGCTGCGGCCATCCACGCCGCGATCGGCGAGATAGATCAGGCTGCCGTCCGGTGCCCGCACCGCCGGGATCTCCCGCTCGTTAGGGCCGACCAGGCCGCGATAGGGCTGCGCCCGGTATTGCTGGGCACGCTCCAGGGCGGCCTGGCTGTCGGGCACCCGTAGCGCCATGGCGCACAGCGAAGGGCCATGGGCCTCGAAGAAGTTGTGGCCGAAGGAATAGGGTTCGGCGTTGAGCACCAGGTTGATCTCGCCCTGGCGCAACAGGGTGACGTTCTTCGAACGGTGCCGCCCGGCCTGGGCGAAGCCCAGCTTGCCCAGCCAGCGCGCCAGTTCGGCGCCATGGCCGTCGTCCACGGCGAATTCGAGGAATTCGGTGCCTTCCAGGCGCGGTGCCTCGGGTGGAGCGAACAGCGGCGCCACCACCGGGGTCTCGTCGCGCTGCAGCCGCGCGGCGGTCTGCTCTTCCAGATAGAGCAGGGACCTCAGGCCATCGGCGGCGGTGGCGCGGGTCTGGGCAGCGCGGAAACCGTCGTTGAAGATCTCCAGCGACAACGGCCCCTGGTAGCCGGTCTGCAGGATGGGCGCGAGAAAACCGGCCAAATCGAATTCACCCTGCCCCGGGAAGCAGCGGAAATGCCGACTCCACTCCAGCACGTCCATCTGCAGCAGCGGCGCATCGGCCATCTGCACGAAAAAGATCTTGTCCCCGGGGATCTGGGCGATGCCCGCCGGATCACCGCCGATGGACAGGGTATGGAAGCTGTCGAGCAACACGCCGAGATTGGGATGGTCGACCGCCTTCACCAGGCGCCAGACCTGCTGCCAGGTGTTGACGTGGCGTCCCCAGGCGAGGGCTTCGTAGCCGATGCGCAGGCCGCGCGGGGCAGCGCGTTCGGCCAGCAGTTGCAGGTCGTCGGCGATCAGGCGTTCGTCACCGAGGCTGTCGGCGGCGGTGTTGCTGCACACCAGGATGAGGTCGGTGCCCAGTTCCTGCATGAGGTCGAACTTGCGCTCGGCGCGGTCGAGATTGCGCTGCAGGCGCTCGCGGCGATTGCCCTCGAAGTCGCGGAACGGCTGGAACAGGGTGATGGCCAGCCCCAGGTCCTGGGCGCGCAGGCGGATCTCCCGCGGGCTGGCCCCGGAATACAGCAGGTCGTTCTCGAAGATCTCCACACCGTCGAAGCCCGCCGCGGCGATGGCTTCGAGCTTCTCGGTCAGGGTGCCACTGATGGATACGGTCGCGATGGAACGCTGCATGCCGGTGCTCCTGGGTTGACGGCCACCACACACGCTACTGGCGGAGTGACCGGTATTCGTTAGGGTCTGGCACCGATTATTCGTGGCACCGCACGGCCCAACAATGGATTATGTACGAACCAGTTAGTTTCTGTTCGCTGATCGAACATTTGGTCATCTGGCGAATTGACCCGCCCCAGCGGCGCCTCGCACTATGGATCGCAGAGCCCAGCGCTCGTCGCTTCCGCTGCGTCGACCATAACAAGACAAACAAGAGTGTGCGTCCATGCCCCCGCTATCCACGTTATCCTGCGCCCCCCGTCTCGTCTGCAGCCCCACCACGCTCGGTCGGCGACGGCCAGGCTAGGTCTTCCCGTCCTTTCCATCTTCGGCTCCCGCTGCCCGAGCGAGTTCGTGCGCGGCGCTGAAACCCTCCTGGCCTGACAATAAAATTCCGGAGACAACCATGGCCACTACCGCCTCCCCCACCCCCGGCTCCCAAGCCAAGAAAGCCACTGCCAGCGGCTGGATCGGCTCGGCGCTGGAATACTACGATTTCTTCATCTACGCCCAGGCGGCGGCGCTGATCTTTCCGCAGATCTTCTTCCCCTCCAGCGATCCCAAGATGGCCATCGTCGCCTCCCTCGCCACCTATGGCGTGGGCTATCTGGCGCGGCCGGTCGGCGCCTTCGTGCTCGGTCACTGGGGCGATACCCGCGGCCGCAAGAACGTCCTGCTGCTGTGCATGTTCCTCATGGGCATCGCCACCATGGCCGTTGGCCTGCTGCCCACCTACCACCAGATCGGCATCCTCGCCCCCATCCTGCTGGTGGTGCTGCGCCTGATCCAGGGCTTCGCCGTGGCCGGCGAGATCTCCGGGGCCAGCTCCATGGTGCTCGAACACGCACCCTTCGGGCGGCGTGGCTACTATGCGAGCTTTACCCTGCAGGGCGTCCAGGCCGGTCAGGTACTGGCCGCGGCGATCTTCCTGCCGCTGGCCTACTTCATGCCCGCCGATGCCTTCAACAGCTGGGGCTGGCGCATCCCCTTCCTGCTCAGCGCCTTCGTCCTGCTGGCCGGTTTCATCATCCGCCGGGAAGTCCATGAGACGCCCGCCTTCGTCAAGGAAGAAGCCAAGGCCGAGACCGCCGCCGTGGCCAGACGCTCGCCCATCGGCGAAGCCCTGACCACCAGCTGGAAGGCCATGATCCTGGTGGCCCTGATGGCGCTGATGAACGTCATCCCGGTGGTGGCCACCATCTTCGGCGCCGCCTATGCGGTGCAGCCGGCCTACGGCATCGGCTTCGACAAGAGCGTCTATCTATGGATACCGGTGGTGGGCAACATCGTCGCGGTGCTGGTGATCCCCTTCGTCGGCAACCTCTCCGACCGCATCGGGCGGCGGCCGACCATGATCGGCGGTGCCCTGGGGTCGGGTCTGTTGGCCTTCGGTTACCTCTATGCCATCAGCATCCACAACCTGCCGCTGGCCTTCCTCATGTCGCTGCTGATGTGGGGCGTGGTCTACCAGGGCTACAACGCGGTGTTCCCTAGCTTCTACCCGGAGCAGTTCCAGACCCGCTATCGCGTCTCGGCCATGGCCATCGCCCAGAACATCGGCACCATGTTCACCGCCATGCTGCCGGCGCTGTTCACCCTGGTCGCCCCGCCCGGCACCGACAACATCTGGCTGGTGGTCGGTGGCCTGGCCTTCGGCGTAACCTGCCTGTCGGCCCTGGCGGCCTATCTGTCGCCGGAAACCTACCGGGTGCCCATGAGCGACCTGGGCAAGCCGGGCGCCGTGCAGATGGACAAGCACGCCTATGACACGGCCCGTCAGGACAGCCTCAAGGCCAGCGTCTGACCCCTCGCGAGCCCTCGCCTGGCGAGGGCTCCGCCCTGCTACCTTGGTAGCCTTGCCGCAAGACATACGTTGTCATATAACTATTCAGCCGAATGCGTCGGCCCTAGCTTTCCGATAATTCAAATAAGAAAGGAATCCCTCATGTCGCCTGCACCCTCCTAGCCGTACCTCGCGCCACCGTCCTACCCGCCCTCGTCAGATGCCGCCCCCGCGCCGGCAGGGCACCCCTTACCGACAAGAACAAGGAACACCATGAGCACTCGACTCGCTTCCGGCCGGCTCGCCCGTGCCTGCGCCGCCTTCGCCGCCCTGGCCAGCACCACACCACTGTGGGCCGCGGACGGCTTCATCGAAGGCACCAAGGCCAATCTCAACCTGCGCAACTTCTACTTCAATCGCAACTTCGTCGATCCGGCCTACACCGCGCAGAACAAGGCCGAGGAATGGACCCAGAGCTTCATCTTCGGCCTGACCTCGGGCTACACCCAGGGCCCGGTGGGCTTCGGCATCGATGCCCTGGGTCTCTACTCGGTCAAGCTCGACGGCGGCGCCGGCACCTACGGCACCCAGCTGCTACCGACCCATGCCGGCAACGAGCCGGCCAAGGACTTCGGCCGCCTGGCGGTGGCGGCCAAGGCCAAGGTCTCCAAGACCGATATCAAGGTCGGCGAGTGGTTCGCCGTGCTGCCGATCCTCAGATCCGACGACGGCCGCTCGCTGCCGCAGACCTTCCAGGGCGCCCAGATCCACTCCACCGAGATCCAGAACCTGGAACTCTGGGGCGGCCAGATGCGCCAGAACAGTCCGCGCAACGACGCCAGCATGGAAGACATGTTCATGCAGGGCCGCGCCAATGCCACCTCCGACCGCTTCAACTACGTCGGCGGCGAATACAAGTTCAACGAGAAGCGTACCCAGATCGGCCTCTGGTACGCCCAGCTCGAAGACATCTACAACCAGAAGTTCATCAACCTGATCCACTACCAGCCGGTGGGCAGCTGGACCCTGGGCGCCAACCTCGGCTACTTCATCGGCGACGACGACGGCTCGGCCCGCGCCGGTGCCCTGGACAACCGCACCGCCTATGCGCTGCTCTCGGCCAAGCAGGGCGGCGGCACCTTCTATGTCGGCCTGCAGCGCGTCAGCGGCGACAGCGCCTGGATGAGGGTCAATGGCACCAGCGGCGGCACCCTGGGCAACGACAGCTACAACTCCAGCTACGACAACGCCCGGGAACGCTCCTGGCAGGTGCGCTACGACCACAACTTCGCCGCCTTCGGCGTGCCGGGCCTGACCCTGATGAACCGCTACATCAGCGGCGACAACGTGCACACCGGCAGCATCACCGACGGCAAGGAATGGGGTCGCGAGTCCGAGGTGCAATACGAGGTGCAGAGCGGTCCGCTGAAGAAACTGCTGATCCGCTGGCGCAACTCCAGCATGAGACGCGACTACAGTGCCAGCGGCTCCTTCGACGAGAACCGCATCATCCTCAACTATCCGATCTCGGTGTTGTAGGGCGCAGTTTTGGCGGCGGCCCGGGTGGCCGCCGCTCGCGCCGACTGGACTCGTTGATAGCCGCTCCTACAGTCCACCCGACCGCTGCACCCTTGCCCCGATCCCTCAGGCCTTATACTGTACAAAGATACAGCTTTCGAGGCCTCCACATGACCCAGCCCCAGCGCCCGCCACGGGGTCGTGGCACCGCCAGCAATCCGCACAATCGCTTCGCCGCGACCCGCAGCGAAGCTGAGCACGATGGCTGGTATGACGAAGCCACCCCGCTGACCTTCACCACCTCGGTACGCCGGGAAACCGCCAAGACGGTAATCAGCCGCAATCAGTCGCCGGACGTGGGCTTCGATCGCTCGGTGAATCCCTATCGCGGCTGCGAGCATGGCTGCATCTATTGCTTCGCCCGGCCCTCCCATGCCTATTGGGATCTGTCGCCAGGGATCGACTTCGAGACCCAGCTGATCGCCAAGACCAATCTGGCGGAGCGCCTGGAGGCGGAACTGTGCAAGCCGGGCTATCAGCCGCAGCCCATCGCCCTGGGCATCAACACCGACGGCTACCAACCCATCGAACGCCAGTACCAGCTGACCCGCCAGGCGCTGGAGATCCTGCTGCGCTATCGCCATCCGGTAACGATCATCACCAAGAGCGCGCTGATCCTGCGCGACCTGGATCTCTTCGTGCAGCTCGCCGAGCGCAACCTGGTCCGCGTCACCTTCAGCCTCACCACGCTGGACGATGACCTCAAGCGCGTCCTCGAACCGCGCACCGCGGCGCCCCAGGCCCGCTTGCGCGCCATGCGTACCCTGCACGAGCACGGGGTGCCGGTAAGCGCCCTGCTGGCGCCGATGATTCCCATGATCAACGACCATGAACTCGAAGCCCTGCTGGAGGCAGCCCGCGACCACGGCGCCCGCTCGGCCGGCTACACACTGTTGCGACTGCCACTGGAGATCGCCGACCTGTTCGAGGAGTGGCTGCAGACGCACTTCCCCGAACGCGCCGCCCATGTGATGAGCCTGATCCGGCAGTCGCGTGGCGGCAAGAACTACGACAGTCGCTTCGGCATCCGCATGAAGGGCGAAGGCCAGTTCGCCGAGCTCCTGGCCCAGCGCTTTCGCCTGGCCCGCCGCCGCTTCGGCCTGGAGCGCCGCGAGGGCGAAGGCCTGGATTGCAGCCAGTTCGCCCCGCCGGGGGAGCAGTTGGGGTTGTTCTAGGACAGGCGCCGAACGGGCCGCTCCCTCACCCCAGCCCTCTCCCAGAGGGAGAGGGGGAAAAGCGGCGCACGCCTCGTAGGTTGGGTTGAGCGCAGCGAAGCCCAACGGCCTGGCACCTTCTCCCCCGGCCCTCTCCCAAAGGGAGAGGGGAAAAACAGCGCACGCCTCGTAGGTTGGGTTGAGCCTAGCGAAGCCCAACAGCCTGGCACCCCTCCTCCCTTTCCCAGCGGGAGAGAGAGGAAAACAGCGCACGCCTCGTAGGTTGGGTTGAGCCCAGCGAAGCCCAACGGACTGGCACGCTCCCCAGCCCCGCCCACACAGCTGCTAGGCTAAACGACTGTGCCCTTATCAGGAGTCACCATGACCGCCTCTACCCCGCTCACGCCGGCCCAGGCCGTTGCCGCCGGCATCGACTTCGCCGAACTCAAGGTCGATGCCAGTGGCCTCTACTGGAGTCAGTACGATCCCGCCGACGGCGCCACCCGGCTGTGGCTGCGCGAGCCTGGCGGCGCGCCGCGTTGCCTCACGCCGGCGGGCTTCAGCCTGCGCAGCAAGGTCTATGAATACGGCGGCGGCGCCCTCTGCCTGGGTGACCAGGGACCGCTGTTCGTCAACGAAGCCGACCAGGCGGTCTATCGTCAGCCGCGAGAGGGCGGCGCGCCCGTATGGCTGGCCGGTGGCGAGGCCTGGCGCTATGGCGATCTGCACTGGGATGGCGTCCGGCAGCAGGTGCTGGCGGTCGAGGAGGATCGCCGCGAGCAGCCGCCGCGGCATCGCCTGGTCGCCCTGAGTGCCGGTGGCGCGCGCCGGGTGCTGGCCGAAGGCGCGGACTTCTACGCCGCACCGCGCACCAGCGCCGACGGCCGCCGCTTGGCCTGGATCGAGTGGGACCGGCCCCACCAGCCCTGGACCCGCACCCGGCTGCTGACGGCGACGCTGGATACCGCAGGACGCCCCGGGGCGCCCACCGTCGTGTCGGCCGACCCCGACGAATCGCTGCAACAACCGCTTTTCGACAGCGAGCAGCGGCTCTGGGCGCTGAGCGATCGCCAGGGCTGGTGGCAGCCCTGGTGCGAGTCCGCGGAGGGCTTCGCGCCCAGGCAGGCACCCGCGGCGGATCACGCGGCGGCGCCCTGGCAGCTGGGCGGTAGCAGCTGGTTGCCGACCGCGGAAGGCTGGCTGGCGACCTGGCAGGAAGACGGCTTCGGCGTGCTTGGCGAGCGCCGGGCCGCGGGCGAGACCCGCCACCTGGCCACAGACTTCAGCCGCTTCCGTGGCTTGGCTCTGGACGACAATCATTGCTATTGCATCGCCGCGGCGCCCACACGCCCCTCGGCGGTGCTGGCCATCGACCGCCAGAGCGGTGCGGTGGAGATCGTCACCGGTGGCGTGGCGCCCCTGGCGGAGACCGCCATCGTCGTACCCCAGCCGTTGAGCTACCCCAGCGGTGGCGAGCAGGCCCAGGGCTTTCTCTATCTGCCGGAAGGGCACGGCGAAGGTCCGCCACCGCTGCTGGTCAGCATCCATGGCGGCCCCACCTCCTGCACCTATCCGGTGTTCGATGCGCGTATCCAGTTCTGGGTGCGCCAAGGCTTCGCCGTGGCCGATCTCAACTATCGCGGCAGCAGTGGCCATGGCCGGGCCTATCGCCAGGCGCTGCATCTGCGCTGGGGCGAGGTGGACGTCGAGGATGCCTGCGCGGCGGTCGAGCACCTCGGTGCCCAGGGGCTGGTGGATCCAGCACGCGCCTTTATCCGCGGCGGCAGCGCGGGCGGCTATACCGTGCTCTGCGCCCTGGCCTTCCGCGACGTCTTTCGCGCTGGCGCCAGCCTCTATGGCGTCAGCGATCCCTTGGCGCTGGCCAAGGCCACCCACAAGTTCGAGGCGGACTACCTGGACTGGCTGATCGGCGATCCCGAAGCCGACCGCGCGCGCTATGAGGCCCGTACCCCGCTGCTGCACGCGGATGGCATCCAGGCGCCGGTGATCTTCCTGCAGGGTCTCAAGGACGCCGTGGTGGTCCCGGCCCAGACCGACGCCATGGCCGCGGCCCTGGAAGCGCGCGGCATACCGGTGGTGGTCAGGCGCTATCCCGATGAAGGCCACGGCTTTCGCCGGGCAGCCAACCAGGCCGATGCCCTGGAGCAGGAGGCCGCCTTCTATCGCCGTTGGCTGTGATCGAGGCGCGCTCAGAAAGTCGGTCCGGGCCAACGCTGAGCGCACCCGGGCCGTATAGAATGGCGCTTTAGCCGTCGAGTTCTTGCATGCCCTTCGTTCGCCGCAGTATCGAAAGCGTCGTCTCCACCTGGCTGGCCGGCCTGCTCTTGCTCCTGCCGCTGGTCCTGACCCTGGCGCTGATCGGCTGGATCGTCAGCTTCCTCAATGGGCTGATCGGCCCCAACACCACCCTGGGCCGGCTGTTCGTGGCGGTCGGCCACCCCTTCGTCGGCAACTCCCTGGCGGCCTATGGCCTCGGCACCCTGCTCTTGCTGGTACTGCTCTATCCGCTGGGACTAGCGGTCAAGCTGGGCCTGCGCCGGCCGCTGGGCTGGTTCGCCGACGTGACCTTCCGCCGCATTCCGGTGGTGGGCAAGCTCTATGGCCTGGCCGAACGCTTCGTCGAGTTGCTCGATCGCAAGGAAGGCGGCGCGGATATCCGCGCCATGAGTCCGGTGTGGTGCTTCTTTGGTGGTCAGGGCGTGGCGGTGCTGGCACTGCTGCCCAATCCGGCGGTGATCGATATCGAGGGTCGCCACTATCACGCCGTGCTGGTGCCTTCGGCGCCGGTCCCCGTGGGCGGCGGGCTGCTCTATGTCCCGGTGGACTGGGTGAAACCGGCGGACATGGGCATCGACATGTTCACCAGCATCTATGTCTCCATGGGCATCACCCTGCCGCCGGTGGTCAAGGATCGCCAGGTGGAGTTCATTCCCCTGGAAGAGGCCGTGCGCCGCCAGCAGGAAAACGGGACGACCGAGGAGCCGCCCCGCCCGTCTTAGAATCTGTTCACGGTCTCGCGAGCTAGAGACAAACAAGGCGAAGAGGGCTGAGGAAGCGGAGTTTACAACTGGTAAATGAGCATTCCGAAGCCATTTTCAACGCAGTTTGGCCGACGCGCAGCAGATCGCGAATAGATTCTTAGTTCTGCACCGCCTGGACCGAACCGCCATCCACGCGCAGGTTGCTGCCGTTGATGAAGGAGCCGCGTTCGGACACCAGCAGGGCGATGGCCGCGGCCACCTCCTCCACCTGGCCGCGACGCTTCTGCACGATGCCGGGTCGTTCTTCGTCGAGGAAGCTTTCGATGGCCTCTTCGAAGGAGACCCCTAGTTCCTTGGCGCGTTTTTCCATCATGCCGTCAGTCATACCGGTCTCGATGAAGGCCGGTGACACGGTGTTGCACAGCACGCCGTGGGCCGCTTCCTTGTAGGAGAGGTTCTTGATGAAGGCGGCCAGGGCGGCCTTGGCGACGTTGTAGACGGCCTCTTCCCAATAGGGCTGGACGGCGTTTTCCGAAGTGATGCAGACGAAGCGGCCCCAGCCGCGCTTGCGCATGCGCGGGATGGCGGCGCGGCCGACGCGCACGGCGGAAAAGAAGTCGGTGGCCCAGGCCTCCTCGTAGTCGGCATCGGCCAGCTCCAGGGGATCGCCCTTGGCGCCGGTGACACCCGCGGTGTGCACCACGATGTCGATCTGGCCGAAGCGGGCTTCGCCCTGCTCTACCAACTGGTCCACCGCGGCCTGGTCGGTCATGTCGGCGGCGATCAGCAGCGGCTCGCCCGGCAGGCCCTTGGCCGCCGCTTCCAACTTGTCCTGCTCCAGGTCGGAAAGCACCAGCTTGACACCCTCTTCGGCCAACAGCTTGGCCGTGGCCAGTCCCATGCCACCACTGGCCCCCGTGATGAGGGCGACACGCCCCTTGATTCCCAGATCCATAGCGACCTCGTTGGTTGTTTGCGTGCAATGCCGTCATTCGGCGTCTCTGATTCCGACTCGCCACGGGGCGCCGTTGCGCTTACCGTTCGGCGGAAAGCGCAACGGCAGCCCCGCGTGCCGGTCCAGATAGACAAGTCCCCTGGGAAGATCACGATGCATGCCCCTCGCCTGCCCCTGACCCTCTTTCACGACGGCGCCTGCCCACTGTGCGCCCGCGAGATCGCCTGGCTGCGCCGCCATGCCGACCCCAGCCAGCTGCACCTGGTGGATCTGGCCGCGCCGGACTACGAGGCGCAGGCGCCCGCCGATGCTCCGCCGCGCCAGGCCATGCTCGATCTGCTCCACGCCCGGGATGCCGATGGCTACTGGTTCAAAGGCCTGGACGCCACCTACTGGAGCTGGCGCACCGCAGGCCTCGGCCACTGGGCCCGACCGCTGGCCTGGCGGCCGCTGCGGCCCCTGCTGGAAGTGGGCTATCGCCTGTTTCTCAAGCTGCGCCCAGGCCTGACCTGGCTGCCGCATCCGCAGGGCGGTCGGCGCTGCCAGGAGGATGTCTGCCCCCTGGACGCGCCGCGCCGCGATCAACGCAAGGGGTAGGTCAGCACGAGCAGATGCAGGGTGTTGAGCGCACCGTGCAGCAGTACCGCGGGCCATAGGCGATTGCCCGAACAGTGGAACGCCAGCCCATAGCCCAGGCCGGCCAGTCCGGCCAGCAGGGCGAAGCCCCAGCCCGCGGGCAGATGGACCAGGCCGAACAGCAGACTGGTCAGCAGCAGGCCGCAGGGCAGGCCCAGCCACCTGGTCAGGCGGCGTTGCAGGAAGGCACGAAACACCAGCTCTTCGGCCAGGCAGGTCACCAGCAGATTGATCGCCAACCAGGCCAGCAGACCGTCCGGCCATTTCGGTAGCCAACCAAGGATGCCCAGGGCCAGGGCGATCCCAGGAATCCCCAGCAGGGTCGCGCCGACCGTGGCGAGCATCGGCCAGGGTCGCCACGGCCCCGTCGGAATGCCTGGCCAGGTGGCCAGCAGCGCAGCCGCCACCAGCGCCTTGTCCAGCACCAGGCGCAGTTGCCAGGGGTGCGTCCCGCCCAGGTCCTGGGGCGGTCCCAGCGCCCAGGGAACGAAGCCCGGCACGCGGTGGGCAGCGAAGCACACGGCGGCCAGCAGCGTCACGCCGAGCCAGAGATCGGCCGTGACCGGCGGTCGCGCCAGCACCCAGCCAATGAACAGGACACTGCCCAGCAGCCCCCACGGTTGGATCAGCCCGGTCGCAGCGCCCAGCAGCAGTACGGTCGCAGGCAGCAGGGCCCGCGACCAGAGGGGAAAGACCAGCATGAGGCGTCCGTCACCGCGCGAAAAGGCCTAGTTTAGCGGTTCCCCTGGCGTTGCTGGCATCCGGCCAGGGTTCGCCTGGTCGCCGGTCTCGGCTAAACTGCGCGGCTGCTCGCGTTACGGATCCTGACATGTCTGCTGCTCAACCCGCCCGCGCCCTGGGCCTCGACTTCGGTACCTCCAACTCCACCGCCGGCTGGCTCAGGCCCGCCGGCGACGTCCTGCTGCCCCTCGAAGAAGGCAAGGCCACCCTGCCCTCGGTGATCTTCTTCAACGCCGAGGAACGCCGCCCGGCCTATGGTCGCCAGGCGCTGCACGAATACCTGGAAGGCTACGAGGGCCGCTTGCTGCGTTCGCTCAAGAGCCTGCTCGGTTCCAACCTGCTCAAGGGCGAGACCAGCATCCTCGGCAGCGCCCTGCCCTTCACCGAGGTGCTCGGCCTGTTTCTCGGCACCCTCAAGCAGCGCGCCGAACAGCAGGCCGATCGCCCCTTCGACGCCGTGGTACTGGGCCGTCCGGTGCACTTCGTCGATGACGATCCGGTCGCCGACCAGGAGGCCGAGGACACCCTGGCCGCTGTGGCGCGCCAGGTAGGTTTCAGCGATATCTCCTTCCAGTTCGAACCCCTCGCTGCCGCCTTCGACTACGAACGCAGCATCGAGCACGAAGAACTGGTGCTGATCGTCGACATCGGCGGCGGCACCTCGGACTTCTCCCTGGTGCGCCTGGCGCCGGAGCGCCGCAACCTGGCCGACCGCGCCGGCGACATCCTCGCCACCGGCGGCGTGCACGTCGGCGGCACCGACTTCGACCGCCAGCTGAGTCTGGAAGGCGTGATGCCGCTGCTGGGCTACGGCAGCGCCATGAAGAGCGGCGCCACCATGCCCACCAGCCACTACATCAACCTGGCGACCTGGCACACCATCAACGCCGTCTACGCCAAGAAGAGCGTACTGAGCCTGCGCGACATGAGATACGACGCCCAGGACACCCGCTGCATGGATCGCCTGTTCAAGCTCATCGAACAGCGCGCCGGCCACTGGCTGGCGATCCAGGTGGAAGACGCCAAGATCGCCCTTACCGACGACTGGCGCCGCACCCTGCGCCTGGATCGCATCGAGACCGGCCTGGCCGCGGATCTGGAACGCCCCCTGTTCGACGCCGCCATCGCCCTGCAACTGGAACGCCTGAGCCGCGGCGTGGACGACCTGCTGGCCCGCGCCGATCTCGATCCGGCGCGGGTCGACAGCCTGTTCTTCACCGGCGGCTCCAGTGGTATCCCGGCGCTGCGCCAGGCCCTCGCCAAGCGCTTCCCCGGCGCCCGCCTGGTGGACGGTGACCGCTTCGGCAACATCGGCAACGGCCTGGCCATCGAGGCGTTCAAGCGCTACGGCTAGGGCTGCCGCCGCAGTGGCGCCTGTCGCGGACGATCAGGCGCCGAAGGCCCCGTCGATGGTGTGCATGGCGCCGGTGACGAAGCCGGCCTCGGGGCCGGCCAGCCAGGCCACCATGCCGGCCACCTCGTCGGCGCTGCCATGGCGCTTGATCGCCATGAAACTGTGCATCAGCTCCTTCATGGGGCCATCGGCCGGGTTCATCTCGGTATCGATGGGGCCCGGCTGCACCACGTTGACGGTGATGCCGCGCGGGCCGAAATCCCGCGCTAGGCCGCGGGCCAGTCCCTGCAGGGCGGACTTGCTCACGGCATAGGCGGCCAGGCCGGGGACCGGCATACGATCGCCGTTCACCGAGCCGATCACGATGATCCGCCCGCCCACGGGCATCTGCCGCGCGGCTTCCACCGCCGCGTGATAGGGCGCCTGCACGTTGATGCTGAACAGGCGATCGACGGCGTCCGGATCCTGTTCCAGGGCATCGCCGAAAAGCGCCACGCCGGAATTCACCACCAGCACATCCAGGGGGCCGCTGTCGCGGACCCGGGCGATCACGGCATCACGATTGGCACTGTCGGTCGCCTCGGCGGTGCTGCCCGTTTCCGCGGCCAGCGCCTGGGCGGCGTCCTTCGAGCTGGAATAGGTGAAGATCACTCGGGCACCCTCGACGGCGAAGCGCCGCACGATGGCCGCACCTATGCCGCGACTGCCCCCCAGGACCAGCACCGACTTGCCTGCAAAATTCGTCATGACCGTATCTCTCGATTAATGTAGTGAATGCTACAATAAACCTCACTCGACCCCTGTCAAAGTATTTTTGTAATGAACGCTACAAATAAATCCGGCACCCGTGGTCGCCCGCGCTGCTTCGATCCGGATGCGGCTGTGGCCCAGGCGCAACGCCTGTTCCATGAAAGAGGCTATGACGGCGTGAGCGTCGCCGATCTGACCCAGGCATTCGGGATCAAGCCACCCAGCTTCTATGCAGCCTTCGGCAGCAAGGTCGAGTTGTATGGCAAGGTGCTGGAGCGCTATGTCGCGAACGGTGCGCTGCTGCTGCGACAGATCTTGGAGACCGACCAGCCGCTGGCCGTGGCCCTGACGCAGGTGCTGGAAGCGGCGGCGCGCAACTACGCGGCCGATCCGCAGGCCGCCGGCTGCCTGGTGCTGGAAGGTACCCATAGCGACGATCTACAGGCCCGTGCGGCAGCGGACGGCTACCACCAGGCAGCCCAGGCACTCATCCATGCCCACATCGCCACACGCCGGCCACAGCAGGCGCGAGAGCTGACCGATTTCGTCGTCACCATCATGGCCGGCCTGTCCGCCAGCGCGCGGCATGGCCAGAGCCTGGAACGCCTGCTGGCCAGCGCGCGTCTGGCCGGCCTGGCCCTGAACCAGACGCTTGCTGCGGACGGCTGAACCGCTGGCCAGGGCCGCCGCATTCGAGGCCACGCAAAGGACAGTGGGTGAGGTGAAGAGGGCCACACGAGTACGCTGCGACCATTCGCCTGACCCGCTTATGTCCTGCCCTGGCTGACCGCAGGGCGCCGCTGGAGTAAGGTGGCGGCCTTCATCGCATCTTCGAGAGAGTCTGTCCCATGTCGCTGGAAATCGTCGACCATCCCGCCCTGGAAGTGACCGGTCTGCTGTTCGAGCCTGGCCAAGGCGAAGACATCGCCGCCCTCTGGCGGCGCTTCGCCGACCGCGCCGGGGAAATCGCCGGCCGCGAAGGCGACGCCGAATGGTACGGCCTGAGCTGGCGCCAGGCCGGCGCCATGCACTACCTGGCTGCCGTGGCGACCGCGCCGGGCGCGCCCCTGCCCGCCGGCATGGTGCGCCAGGAACTGCCGGAAGGCCGCTATGCCCGCTACGTGCACCTGGGCACCGCGCCCAGCGTGGCCAAGAGCCTCGGCCGACTGTTCGCCGAGCTGCTCCCCGCCCGTGGCCTGCAACCGCGTCCAGGCGCCTGCTTCGAGCACTACACCGAGGCCTTCACCGGCGTGGACGCCCAGGATTCGCAGATCTACATCTACGTCCCGGTCTACTAGACCGGCGAGCGCCGCACGACGGACAGGACGTTCGTCAGCTGCGGCTTGCCTCCCGGCATAACCCTTTCCAAGCTGGGGGTATCGTCCGCAACTCCAGGTGCCCGATGTCCCTGCCCGAGCTTCAGTCCTTTATCGCCCGGCACGAGCGGATCTTCCTGCTCACCGGTGCCGGTTGCAGCACCGATTCCGGCATTCCCGACTACCGCGACCGCGACGGCGCCTGGAAGCGCCCGCAACCGGTTACCCTGCAGGCCTTCGTCGGCGACGAGCTCTTGCGCCGCCGCTACTGGGCACGCAGCCTGATCGGCTGGCCACGCTTCTGCCAGGCGCGGCCCAACGCCACCCATCAGGCCCTGGCGGCCCTGGAGCGGCGGGGCCAGGTGGAGATGCTGCTGACTCAGAACGTCGATCGCCTGCACCAGGCCGCCGGCAGCGAGGCGGTGATCGACCTGCACGGCCGTCTCGACCAGATCCGCTGCCTGGGTTGCGAGATGCGCCTGCCGCGCCAGGAATTCCAGCAATGGCTGGGCGAACTCAATGGCGACTGGCTGCAGCTGGACGCGGCTACCGCGCCGGATGGCGATGCCGATCTGGAAGGCGTCGACTTCATGAGTTTCCGCGTGCCGGATTGCCCGCGCTGCGGCGCCCTGCTCAAACCGGACGTGGTGTTCTTTGGCGAACACGTGCCCGGCGCGCGGGTGGAGCGCGCCTTCGCCCATCTGGGCCGCGCCGATGCACTGCTGGTGGTGGGCTCCTCGCTGATGGTCTATTCGGGCTTTCGCTTCGCCCAGACCGCGGCCCGCGCCGGGCTGCCCATCGCCGCCCTGGGCTATGGCCGGACCCGGGCGGACGAGTTGCTGAACCTCAAGGTGGAGGCCTCCTGCGCCCAGGCCCTGGCCTTTCTGCTGGAGTATCCTGCAGCCGCGGCGCCTCCCCCTACGCGGGGACTTGCTGACGCCGCGGCGCCCTTCCCAGATGCATCAGCGGACGCTCGATCCAGCGGTAGCTGAGCATCGACAGCAGACAGGCGAGCACCAGCACCGGTGGCAGCAGCGCCATGAAGCCGAGCGTGCCCAGGGTCTCGACCGAGCCGAGGTTGAGCAGGGTGAAGAGGCCATAGAGCAGCAGGCCGTGGGTGAGATAGAGGCTGTAGCTGATCTCGCCCAGCACCTTGAGACCGCGACTGCGCAGGAGGCCGAAGAGATCGTTGCCGGCGGCCATGGCGGCGAAGGGCAAGCCCAGCGCGAGCATCTGCCTGAGGCTGTAGTCCGGCTGGGTCATGGCGTAGCCCACCAGCGCCAGCGACAGCGCCGCCACCAGGGGCGTACGCAGCCGCGCCAGCAGGCCCGGCAGATGAACCTTGACGAACACCGGCAGGAATCCCAGCAGGAACAGCAGCCCGAAGCGCGCGCCCAGCACCTGATAGTGATAGCCGGCGGCGACCAGCCCGCCCACCAGCAGCACCGAGACCAGCAGCGGCAGGCCGAAGCCACGGCGGTTGAACAGCGCGGCGATGATCGGCAGCGCCAGATAGAACAGCGCCTCGTAGCGCAACGTCCAGTGGGCGCCGGCGGTCATCCAGCCACTCTCCTCCAGGCCGTTGAGACTGAAGCCGGAGAACAGCTCCCAGCTGAGCAGTTCGAGCATGAAGTGCTGGCCGTCGGCGATGACGAAGTGGGTGCGGATCAGGGTGAAGAGCACCACCACGGCCACCACGCAGAGGTACAGCGGCATCACCCGCAGTACCCGTGAACGGAGCAGCTCGCCCCAGTCCGGCGTGCGCCGGTAGACCTTTCCGAAGAACAGGTAGCCGGTGATCATGAAGAACAGCGACACCGGCACCACGCCCATGTTGTAGAGCAGATCGCTGTCGGGTTCGCGCCACTGACCCTCGGCCTTGAGGTGATAGGTCAGCACGAAATGAAGGCAGACCACGGCAGTGGCGAGAATGCCGCGCAGGGCATCCAGCGGCGAGGAGCGCGCCAGGGTCTCCTGGGTGAGCAGCGGGCTGCGGCGCAGGGCGAAGGCCAGCAGCACCAGGGTGCCCAGGTAGAGGGCGATGGGGAGAGCGACGTCAGTCATATCCGTGACCTTCTTGACAGGAACCGGCAAAGACCCGCCCCCAGACCGCCGGAGCGGTCGCCGGAGCGAGCGAGAGAAAAGCGCGACAGCCGGGCACGCTACCGCGCGGTACGCGACCGAGGGCAAAGGGACCGGAAAGAGAGGAGAACCGCGGCGAGCGGAGGGATCCGCTGCCTCAGCTAAGCGCGAGAACGCCCATCAGACAAGTCTTGTTACAGGCGTTCCCTTGGGTTCAACGTTTCGCTGCCCTGGGTCAGCAGCCCTGGCACGGGCATTAGTAACGCGCTACCGTTGGTCGGCTGTTCAGGCGCTGGAATACACCAAGGGCAATCACACTGGTTGTTTGCTGCCTTTTAGGCTTCAATTGCAGCCCAAAAGGCAGCAAAGAAATTTCTTATGTCCCTTGCTTCCGTTCTATTTCCCGACTATCGCCGCAAGGTCCTGGCACTTCTTCTGCTCCATCCGGAGAGCAGCTACCATCAGCGCGAAATCGCGCGCTTGACCGAGACCCAGTCTGGCACCCTGAGCCGTGAGCTCGTCAAGCTGGTCGCGGCAGGTCTGGCCGTGAAGACGCGCGTGGGTAATCAACAGCACTATCGCGCCAATCGGGAGTGTCCCATCTTCGAAGAGCTGGCGAGCATCTTGCGCAAGACCAGTGGCCTGACCGATATTCTGGCCGAGGCGCTGAGCCCCATTGCAGACCGAATATCGGCAGCTTTCGTCTTCGGCTCGATGGCTAGCGGCAAAGCAAGCGCTGGAAGCGATATTGACCTCATGATCCTGGGTACCGTGACCTTCCGCGAGGTAGTGGCATCGCTCTATCCCTGTCAGGAGACGCTTGGGCGCGAGATCAATCCCAAGGTATACCAGCGAGAGGAATGGCAGAGGCTGTTGGCGGAAGGAGGAGCCTTCATCACGGACCTGCTGGAAAAGCCCAAGGTGTTCGTCATCGGCGACGCTTCGTACCTGTCACAAGGAAGGACAGATGACCCTGGATAATCTGCTCGGCAAGAGTCTTGAGGCGATCACACCGGACCCTGCGAGCATCCAGCGCTTGCTGGAGGCAGCGCAACGTAGCTTGACCGATGCGTGTCTGCCAATACTGAGCAGCGAAAGCCGCTTCGATCTGGCCTACAAGGCAATCATGCAGGGCGCGAACGCAGCGCTTCAGGCCAATGGCTATCGGACCCTGACTAGCCGCCCCGGTCACCATCAGACCATGATCCAGGCACTGCCCCGGACCGTCGAGCTTGATACATCGACGATGTTGGTACTGGATACCTTGCGCAAGCAACGCAACGTCATCGACTACTCGGGCGATCTAGTCAGCGATTCGATGGCGCAGGAGGCCTTGCAGCAGGCCGAGGTCCTGCTCCAGCACGTCACGCATTGGCTGAAGCAAAATCGACCAGAGCTGCTATCGGATCGCAAGCGCTAACAGCGCTCGCGATCCGACAACTGGCTTGCTTCAGGGCGCGAGTGCCCGCGCCACCACCGGGTAGTGATCCCACACCTGGCCGTCCGCCAGGGAGCGCAGCAGCTTCACGTATTCGGCGTGGGACCAGGCCAGCGGCGTCGCCGAATCGGTGCCCTGCCCCATCTGGTAGCCATGGCGCCGGTTGTCGCCCACACCATCCCAGACCTGCTCGGGCAGCATCAGGCCGGCGTTGGCGAACAGCTCCAGGCCGCGGACGTAGGTGTCACGCAGCTTGCCCAGCGCCGCCGGGTCCGGCTTGCCCTGCAGGGCCAGGCGCGCCAGCTCGTAATGGCCGCGCTCGCCGGTGAAGATCGGCCAGACCCGGCCACGCAGCCCCGAGTTGGGCACCGGCTGCTCGGTGGCGGGGAAATTGATGCCGGAGCTTTCGCTCTCGCCATAGCCATCGTTGCCGTAGCGCCGCCAGCCGGGGAAGGTGCCGCTGACGCCGGGATACTGGAAGCTGTACTTGACCCGCAGATTCTCCGGCAGGCCTTCGTCATCCAGCACCGCCAGGCTCTTCTGTACCAGGGGATCGCTGGCCGGTCGCACGCCGTAGCGCACCAGTTCGAGGAAGCCGGCGTCCAGCACCTGGTCCTCCGGCAGGCCCGGACGGCTGTTGTTGTCCACCAGCTTGCCCTTGTCGTTGGGATCGTCGTTCTGGGTGATGCGCAGGTAGTAGTGGCCGGCGCCCAGGCTGCCCTGGGTGGTGGCCATGGTCTTTTCCACCTGGCCCGAATAGCGCCGGGCGGTATCGCGGTAACGGCTGGCATTGGCCTCGTCGCCGGCATGGCGCGCCAGCTCGCTGGCGGTGGCGAGACCGGCGATCACCGCCGCGGTGGTGGACGGCGAATAGCCCCACTGCTCTTCCCAGCGCTCCTGCTGGGTCTGCGGCGGCTTGACCTGCCAGGTGTTCCAGCCCAGGTTGACCTGGCTGTCGCGGGCGAGGAAATCCGCCGCGGGCCTGAGCATGTCGCGGTACCAGCGGTCGATTTCGGCATCGCCGAGCAGGCCACCCTGCCAGAGGCGATAGCCGAGCATGATGGGCATGGCGGTCTGGTCAAGTTGCACACCGACCCATTCGATGGTGCCGTCGACATGGGTCTTCTGCAGGAACCAGCCGGTGGCGCCGGGCGCGCGGACTTCGTCGCCCTGCTTCTGCTGGTGGATGAAGGCGGAGCTGTCGGCCGGCTTGTGCGCGGTATTGGCATCCACCTGCACCTGCTTGAGGTAACTGAAGGCGACCTTGGGCGTCTGCCGGTCACCCAGCGCCAGCAGCGCCATGGCGCACTGGTAGAAGTCCCGTGGCCAAACCGCCTTGTAGCCGGTGGTGCCCTTACCCGCCGGCACCGTTTCGCCCCAGGGATTGGACAGCGAGGCGATCAGGGCGCCGGCGTGGGTCTTGTCCTCCTGAGCCTTGAGCACCAGGGCGCTGGCGTTGACCAGCTTGCCGCCGTCGCCGGCCTGGGCCTGCAGGCGCGGCAGCTGGTCGAGACCGGCCAGGTAGTCCTGCCAGCCGATGGCGTCGCCCTCGCCGTTGTAGTGGGCCAGCACCTTTTGATAACCGCGGGTCAGGGTGGCATCCGCCGCCGCCTCGGCCTGGCGCGGATTGGCGCCGAAGCCCACCACCACGTCCAGGGTGGTCTCGGCGCCCTTGAGCGGCAGCTTGGCCAGCATGGCGACGTTGCCGGCCTGGTCGCCGGTGCTGCTGTAGAGCTGGGTCAGTTTGCCGTTGCGGCGCAGGTCGTCGAGGCCGTCGGAGCTGCCGACGAAGCCCACGGTGGGCGTCTGCAGCGGCTGGCTGGCCTTCACCACCAGGGCGTGCTCGCCTTCGCTGGCGTAGAGCACCCCACCCTTCACCGCGGCGCGGTCGTGGCTACCGCTGTTGGCCAGCGCCGGATCGACATAGAGATAGGGCTGGATGCGTGGGTCCTGGCTGCGAAAGATGACACGCATGACCAGGGTGTCCTGGTCCGGGTCGGTGAAGACGTGCTTCTCGATCTCGTAGCGGCCCTGGCGGTCGCGGTTGACCATCTTGTAGGCCAGGGAGGTGGGCCGGCCGGCGGCATCGGTGGCCAGGTATTCGATGCGGCTATCGGTGTCGTCGCGCTCCAGGTGGGTGAAGTCGGGCCCGCGGATCACCAGCTGCATTTCGCGCAGC
The DNA here is from genome assembly GCF_036884265.1 of Pseudomonas benzopyrenica. Taxonomy (NCBI): domain Bacteria; kingdom Pseudomonadati; phylum Pseudomonadota; class Gammaproteobacteria; order Pseudomonadales; family Pseudomonadaceae; genus Pseudomonas; species Pseudomonas benzopyrenica. The sequence continues at coordinate 4,324,945 of NZ_CP145723.1, forward strand.
TGCGCCTCGTGGATGAGTCCCTGCATGGTCTCGGTGACCACCCCCTGGGCCAGGGAGAACCACACCCGCGAGACGCGCCCGGTGCTGGCCTTGTCGCTGTAGGCGCCATCGCGATAGGCCTCGTAGCTGGTGCCGATGCCGGTCTTGCCGGAATAGGACCAGAAGGGCGTGGCACCGGGGGCGCCAGGGGCCTCCAGGGCAGACGCCAGGGGGGTCAGCAGAAAGCTGGCGGAACAGAGCAGCGGACGGACGAAGCGGACGGGCATGGGCAGGCGGGCCTTGTTCTGGTTGTGCCGAAAGTCGCATGGCAGAGGGCCTGTGGCCCTCCCCGTCCGTAAGCCTAGTCGGATTTTGGCGGCCTGCTGCCTAGCCTTCGTCGCGCGCCGGTGGCCGGGCCTGCGGCAGGTACCCGGCCAGGGGCGAATCCGGCGCCAGCAGCGAGGTGCGGATGAAGTGCAGGTAGCTGGCGATGCGTCGCAGCGGCGAGCGATCGAAGTCGCCCGGATTGGGCTCCAGGTGGCGCTGGGCCTGGTGCGCGAGCAGGATGGCATGGTCCACGGCCGTGAGCGCGCGGGCCAGGTTGGCGGCGTTGGGCTGGCGGAACAATCGCACCAGCGCCCGCCCCAGGGCGCGAATGGCCAGGCGCCAGGCGCGCTCTTCGCGATACCAGGGCAGGGGTGGCAGCGCGGCCTGCTCCAGGCGCAGCTCGATGATGGCGTGGCCCAGCTCCAGACTGAGAAAGGTCCAGCGCAGCAGCCGCCGCTGCACCTCCGGCTGGCCGACGGTAAGCACCTGCACCTGGTTGAGCAGATCGCGCAGGCCGGAATCGAAGCGGCCACTCAGACCGGCCAGGGGCGCCCCGATGGCATGGACCAGTCGCTCGCGCAGGGCATCTTCCAGCCGGCGCCAGACCCAGGGCTGGCTGGGCGGCAGGAGCACGCTGACGGCCACCACCGCCACCGCGCAGGCCACCCCGTAGGCCAGGTAGGTGTTGCAGAAGACATCTGCGTCGTAGCGCGGCAGATTGCCCGGCAGGGCCGCCGAACAGAACCAGACCATCAGCCCGGTGCCATAGCCCGCCAGCCGCGGTCGAGTGATCAGCCAGGCGCCAGCGGCGAACACTGGTGTCAGGGTCAGCAGCAGCAGGGCGAAGCCGTCGATCCAGGGCAGGACCTGGAATTGCAGCAGCCCACCGGCCAGGGCCCCGACCAGGGTACCGCCGGCCAGTTGCAGGCAATAGCGGCGCGGATCGGCCGAGGTGGAGGCCAGCGCCGAGATCAGCGCCGCGGCCAGGGTGCAGGCCGCGCCGCTCGGCCAGGCGGTCTCGATCCAGAACAGCCCCACGCCCAGCACCACCAGGGCGCTGCGCAGCCCAGCCATCCAGGCTACCGCACGGCTGGCCAGGGGCGTGAAGGTCTCGCGGGGAGTGGTCGGCAGGTGCGCAGCGCCCTCCAGCGCCAGCTGGGCGCCAAGCAGCAGGTGCAGATCCTCGGCGAAGCGATAGAGCAGTTCGGCGGCAGTGTCGTAGTCGAGCCGGTCGGCTTCGGCAGGCGTCGCCTGGACCAATTGCTGGCGGCCATTGCGGATCGCGGCCATCAGCGTCTCGCGCTCCGCAGCCAGGCGCTCACTGAGGCGGCGCAGGTCACGCTCTTCCGGCAGGCGACCCAGGGCCGGCGCCAGGGCGGCAGCGATCGACTCTAGCGCGGGCGCCAGCGCCTGGCGCACGGCCCGGGGCCGATCACTCAGGCGGTCGAGCAGTTGGTAGAGCGCATGGAAGCGGGTGTTGAGCAGCATGAGGCGATTGCCCAAGGCGGCCAGGCGTCCGCTGCGTCGGCGCAGATAGGGCTCCTCGAAAACACTGGCGCTGCGCAGGCTTTCGAAGCCCACGGAATCGGCAGCGAAACGCGCACTGAGCCCGGCGAAGCGTTCGGCATCGAGGCTACCCAGCAGACCGTCATGGGCCATGGCCAGGAAATCGCGCAGGCGCTGGGCCAGGGTCCGGCGCAGGACGCCACGGGTGGTCTGCGGCAGGATCGCGACACTTACGACCCCGGCGCAGCAGATGCCCAGGGCAATTTCCAACAGACGCCACACCGCCTGCAGAAAGGCGCCCTGGGGCTGGGCCACCGCCGGCAGCCCCACCAGGCAGGCGGTGTAGCCGGCCAGCAGGAAGCCATAGCTGCGAAAGTCGCGATAACGCGCCGCCCCCCGGGTGCAGTAGCCGATCCACAGCACCAGGGCGCCGAGCAAGAGCACCCGCTCCTGAGCGAACAGGGCGATGGCGGCGACGGTGAAGGTGAGCCCGGCGAGACTGCCCAGGATCCGGTAGAAACTCTTGGCCAGCACCTGGCCACTCTGCGGCTGCAAGACGATGAACACGGTAACCAGCACGGTGCTCGGTTGCGGCAGTTCCAGGCGATAGGCCAGCCACAGGGCCAGGGTGGCAGCCAACAGCGCCTTGGCGATGAAGGCCCAGGTCTGGCCATCGGTGCGGGCCCATTCGCGACCGGCGCGGCGCCAGGCGTTCAGGCTGGGCCAGCGTCTACGTGGGGAAGCAGTGGGGTGTCGCGCGAAGAGCGGCGAAGCGAAGGGCATGGTGGGCAACGACGGGAGCGACCGGAGGGGAGGAGGCGCAGCGCCTCGGCGGCCATTCTAGGAAGTACACCCCACGGCGATTAAGTCGGGTGTGGCGGCAAAGAGCGTTAACCAACGGGCGGGTAATGGCCCACAATGCCCCTTTCCACCGCCCTGCCCCGTCCATGGATCATCTCTTCAATCTGCGCGCCTTCGCCTGCGTGGCCCAGACCGGCAGCTTCACCGCCGCCGCGCGCCAGCTGGAACTCACCACCGCCTATGTATCCAGGGCGGTCAGCCAGCTGGAGCAGCATCTGCAGACCCGACTGCTGCACCGCACCACCCGCCAGTTGCGCCTGACCGACGCCGGCGAACGCTACCTGGTGCGCTGCCAGCGCATCCTCGCCGACCTCGATGAAGCCGATGCCGAGGCCCGTCACGCCCTGGCCGTGCCGCGCGGCCGGCTGCGCATCCACACCATGACCGGCCTCGGCCAGCACTATCTGATCCAGAGCCTGGCCGGCTATGCCGAGCGCTATCCCGAGGTGGATCTGGATCTGCAGCTGACCAACACCTTCACCGACATTCTCAAGGAAGGCTACGACCTGTCGCTGATCCTGGCTGCTGGCCTGCCGGATTCGGCCTTCCATTCGGCGCATCTGGGCAGTACCTATAGCGTGCTCTGCGCGGCGCCTGCCTATCTGAACCGCCAGGGGCGCCCGGCTACGCCCGCGGATCTCACCGGGCATCGCTGCCTGCGCCTGGTCAATCGGGCCATGGCGCCGGATCGCTGGCTGCTGGAGGGGCCTGAAGGGATAGCCGAGGTGGCGGTGGATCGGCCGCCCTTCCAGGTCAACACCGCCGATGCGCTGGCCGAAGCCGTGGTCAGCGGCCTAGGTATCGGCGCCCTGCCGCTGTACGCCGCGGTTGCTGGCCTGGCCAGGGGCCGCCTGCAACGCGTACTGCCCGGGCACCGGCTCTATGGCCTGGACATCCATGCGCTCTATCCGTCGCGGCGCTTCCTCGACGCCAAGATCCGCACCCTGGTCGACCACCTGCGCGAGAACCTGCCCGCCCTGCTGGAGCGCGATCGGTTGCTGGTGGAAGGGACCTGACGCTTTAAGGCCGCTGCTCGGGCAGCATCCGCTCCAGGGTGCCGTCCCGACGGATCGCCACATGCCAGACCACCGCCGCCACATGCAGGATCACCAGGCCGTAGACGGCGAACTGGCCCGCCACATGGAGGCGATTGGCGAGGATGCCGAGGGCTTCGTGGCGAGGAAAGCCGGGCAGGGAAAATAGCCCGAACACCGGCACCGGCTGTCCCTGCCCGGCCATCAGGTAGCCGGTCACCGGCATCATCAGCAGCACGGCGTAGAGCAGGCCGTGATTGAGGCCGGCGAGCAGCCGCAGCAGGCGACCGTCACGGGGGTTGGCCGGCGGCGCCGGATGCCGCCAGCGCCAGGTCAGCCGGATCAGGATCAGCAGGAACACCGAGATCCCGGTGGATTCGTGCAGCAGATACCAGAGGGTCCGCACCGGCCCGGGTGGAAAGTTTTCCGCCACCCAGACGAAGGGCAGCAGCAGGCACAGCAGCGCGACGGTCAGCCAGTGCAGCGCCTGGGCGAATCCGGTATAGCGGGCGACGGCCATGGGCAGCTCTCTCCAGCAGAGGTATCCCGATAGTGCCCTAAGCGCAGCGACAATGCCGCTACGCCGGGGGACCGCCGGTCAGCGCCTTAGAGATGGATCAGCGCGGCCAGCGCCAACAGCAGCGCCGGGATCATCACCACGGCGCCCAGCCTGAGGAATTGCCAGAAGCTCACCGACAGCCCCTCGCGGCGCAGCGCGGCCAGCCACAACAGGGTCGCCAGGGAACCGGTGATGGACAGGTTGGGGCCGAGATCGATGCCGATCAGCACGGCACCGGCGATCTTCTCCGAGACCTGGGCGGTCTGCACCGCCGCCCCGGCCAGCAGGCCGGCCGGCAGGTTGTTGACCAGGTTGCTGCCAAAGGCCACCAGCAGCCCGGCGCCCCAGGCGGCGCGCTCCGGCGTCGCCTGGGCAGCCGCTTGTAGCTGATTCGCCAGCGCCTGCAATACCCCGGTGGTCTCCAGGGCTTCCACCAGCACGAACAACCCGGCCACCAGTGGCAGCACGCCCCAGGAGATGTGCTTGAGCAACTCCAGACCGCCGCCGCGCTTGCAGGCCACCACCACCAGGAAGGTGGCGAAACCGGCCAGGAAGGTCGGCAGACCCAGCTCCAGATCCAGCGCCGAGGCGCCGAGCAGGACCAGGATGGTCAGGATCAGGCCGCAGCCGGCGATGCGCCCGGTGGTGGGCAAGGCCTCCACCGCGCCCCCTGCGGACAGCCGCTCGGCACGCAGGACCTTGGCCTGGGTCGCCCAGAGGGTGAGGAAGGTCGCGGCGATGGCCAGGATCGACGGCACCGTGAACAGCGCCAGCCAGCGGCTCAGCTCCGGCATGTGCTCGGCGAAGACCACCAGATTGGCCGGGTTGGAGATCGGCAGCACGAAGCTCGCCGCGTTGGCGATGAAGGCGCAGGAGAACAGATAGGGCAGCGGATTCTTCACCTTCGCCGCGCGGGTGGCGTAGTAGACCGCCGGGGTCAGCACCACGGCGCAGGCGTCGTTGGAAAGGAACACCGTGACCAGGATGCCGACGCCATAGACCAGCGCGAACAGCCGCAGCGCCGACCCCTTGGCCGCGCGCACCGCATGGCCGGCGACCCAGTCGAACAGCCCTTCCTTCCGGGCGATCTCGGCCAGCAGCATCATGCCGATGAGGAACAGATAGACGTCGGTGCCCTTGGCAATGCCGTGCCAGACGCCGTCCAGCGGTAACAGACCAAAGACTGCCAGCAGCGCGGCGCCAGCGACGGCGAACAGCGCTTCCGGCAGACCGAACGGCCGCGAGACCACACCCAGGGTGGCTACCCCGGCGATGATCCAGGTCAGCAGGTGAGGAGAGAGCGCGAGTGACCCCATGAACGCCTAGTGCCTTCTATCGAGCGGGAAAGCGGCAGACATTAGCCTAATCCGGCCGATTGCGGAGGCTCCATGGCGCCTGATCGAGCATCGGCAACCACCTGGCGGTCGCGGGTCTCCGGCATCAGCAGCAGATAGAGCACAAAGCCCACCGCGGCAATGGCGGCCAGGGTGGTGAAGGCCGCCGCGTAGCCGAAGCGGACGATGATGATCCCGGCGATGGTGGCGCTGATCGCCGCGCCCAGGCCCTGGGCGGTGGCGATGGCGCCCTGGCTGACGTTGAAGCGCCCGCTGCCGCGGGTGAGGTCGGCGACGATCACCGGCACCAGGGCACCGTAGATCCCGGCGCCGATGCCGTCGAGCAGCTGCACCGCCACCAGGTAATAGGGGCTGTCGGAAAAGGTGTAGAGCACCCCGCGGATGGCCAGCACAGCAAAGGCGAAGAGAAAGATCGGCTTGCGCCCGAAGACGTCGGCCTTGCGCCCCACCAGGATGGCCACCGGCACCATCACGCACTGGGCGGCGACGATGCAGACGGCCACCAGCGAGGTGGCGCTGTCCTTGCCGACGATATGGGTCAGCTGCTGGCCGACCGAGGTCAGCATAGCGGCATTGGCCAGGTGGAAGATGGCCGCCAGCAACGCCAGCAGTTGCAGCTTGCGATTGGCCAGCAGCGCCTGCCAGGCCGACACCGGCTTGCTGTCACGAGCGCCGTTTTCCTCGCCCAGCCCCTGGGCCAGGTCATCGTCGATCTCGTCCTGAGGGACACGGACGATGGCGACGATGGAGGCCGCCGCCAGCAGCGCCATCAGCCAGAACACCACGGTGGGGCCGAAGAAATAGGCCAGCCCACCTGCCAGAGCCGCCGAGACGGCATTGCCAGCGTGGTTGAAACCCTCGTTGCGACCGATGTGCCGGGTGAAGGCCTTGGGTCCGACGATCCCCAGGGTGATGGCCGCCAGCGCCGGGGCGAAGAGGGCCGCGGCGGCATGGGCCAAGGACTGGGTGGCCGCCACCACATAGAAGTTGGAAACGAAGGGCAGCATCACGCTGCAGACGGTCACCACCAGAGCGGCGACGCCGACCATGAGGCGCTTGTGGCGGGTCCGGTCGATCAGGGCGCCGGCCGGGGTCTGGGCGATCAGCCCGGCGATGCCGGCCAGGGTCATGATGAAACCGGCGGTGGCCTCGTTCCAGCCCTCCCCCGGGCCGCGCACGGCGATCAGATAGATGGCGAGATAGGGGCCCAGGCCGTCGCGGACGTCAGCCAGGGTGAAGTTCAGGGCATCCAGGGCATGGCGCGCGCGGCGCGAGGGTTCGGCGCTGGCGGCGGTGGCCGGGGCACGGGTTTCGGACATGAGCGGGCATCCGTAGCGAGATGAAGAGTCGCAGGACAAAACGCCCCACGGCACCTCTCGCCCTAGCCCACCAGAGGCCGTCGGTATGACTCGACGGATCCCAGCCAACCACCGCTGCCAGGGGAGATTGCAAAATGTGACCGGAGCGAAGCGGCGCTAGTGCCGTACCAATAGCAAAGAAATCCCTCTGGCCCGGTGCTTTCCGTACGCCTTCACACTTCGCAGAGGGTCGCCATCGCAGGATGCCGGCGCATCAGGCCACCTGCCGGGTCAGGGCGGCGTCGGTCTCGGGTTGGGCCAGGAGCACCGCACAGCCCTCTTCGCTGCGCGGTCGCAGCATCGACAGCAGATTGGCCTCGATGGTGGCGCACAGCTTGTCCATGGTGATCTGATGCTGGCTGTCGGCGAAGGGCGCCTGCAGATCGCTGCCGATGCGCTCCAGCGCCAGCAGCATGAAGCCGACCACGGTGGACACCAGCGGGGTGAACCAGCCCAGGGTCGAAACCAGGCCCAGCGGCATGGCGATGCAGAACAGAAAGCTGAACAGCTGGGGAAAGCAGACGTAGGGATAGGGCAAGGGGGTGTTGGCGATGCGCTCCATGCCGCCCTGCCAGTTGGACATGTCCACCAGGGTTTCTTCCAGCCGCGCCAGGCGGATGCTGTCCAGGCGGCCCTGGCGGTATTCGCTGGCGATCAGCTCGGCGGTGCCGGCGAGGATGTCGTTGGCGAAGTTGAGGCTGCCTTCGGCCAGTGCCAGTTCATGACGGGCGAGATAGGGCGCGGCGGCCTGGGCCGGGTCCTGGCGCTTGAGCTGGGCGCGCAGGGCGTGCAGATAGCCCATGTGCCGACGCAGCAGCACCGCCTTGACCCGGTTCTGCGCCTTGCCGTTATCGTCGATCAGGGTCAGCACCTGGCGGCCGAAGCTACGCGAGCTGTTGACCATGGCGCCCCACAGGGTACGGGCCTCCCACCAGCGGGCGTAGGCGCTGCTGTTGCGAAAGCTGATCAGCACCACCAGCGCCGAGCACAGCAGGGTCAGGGGCGTGAGCGGCAGGTCGAAGCGGTCGTCGACGAACAGCATGGCGTCCACCGTGACCGCCACGTCCCACAGCAGCAGACCGAACAGCGACCAGCCGACATAGCTGAAGGTGGTACGCAGGAACTGGATCTTCTTCTGGATGGAACGGAGTTGGATCGGACTGGACATCTGGCACTCCCGGCGGCGGCGCGGCTTCTCGATTCGCGGTTGCCCATGCCTTCCTGTCGTCTCGCCACGAGCCACTCGACCCGTCGCCGCGCCTCCTCCTGAGAATGCAACCTGTTCGCGAGACTAGTCGGCGGTGCTTAAGTCAAACTTAATCCGGAGCGACGGATGGATCATGGCAAATTGCCGTGTTAGAGCCTCCGGCAAAGGCCTCGACGCCTCTACCAGAAGCCTTCCCGTCCACCTGACCACTGATCGGTCGTGCGCCCGCTCCGCTCGTCCGGGTTGGCGAAACTGTGAGCTATCCTGCAGCCGCTCCTGTAGTCGTGTCCCTGATGACTCGCATAGCCAGCAGTGCTTTTGGGACAGCCACCGCCCTTGTCGCCGGAAGCGCCGTGCCATAATCCGGCCACCTTCGCCGTCCTAGATGCCTGCATGTCCAGAATTGTGAAAGCGAGCCTCGTGCTGCTCGCGCTCTTGGCCCTCTACAGTCTGCTCGGTTTCCTGGTCGGGCCGCGCCTCGCCCTGCACTACCTCAACCAGACGCTGGCCGAGCGCCTCACCCAGCCGGCCAGCCTGCAGGCCTTGAGCTTCAACCCCTTCACCCTGGAGTTGCACGCCGACAAGCTGCTAATCGGCTCGGCGGAGCATCCCGTGATTGCCGCCGAAGGCTTCTCGGCCGATCTGCAATGGGACAGCCTCTGGCACCGCACCCTGCACCTGACCGAGGTACGCCTCGACCAGCCCCAGGTCGATCTGCGCATCGCCAAGGGTGGCCAGGTCAATCTGGCCCAGCTCTGGCGCAGCGACCCCGCCACTCCCGCCACGCCGCCAGCGGATGCGGAGCCAAGCCAGCCCTTCCCGGTGCACATCGAGCGCATCGCCCTGGTCGGCGGCCGCCTGCACTTCCTCGACGCCCAGGGCGCCCAGCCGGTGGAGGCCACCTTCACCCCCCTGGATGCCACCCTGCAGGATTTCCGCACCCGCAGCGGCGACACCCCGGGCCAGCTGGCGCTGACCGCCACCACCGCCCAGGGCGGCCAGCTCACCTGGAAGGGCAGCCTGGATCTCCTGCCGCTGCGCAGCGAGGGCGACCTGACCCTCAAGGGCGTCAGCCTGGCGCCCTGGTGGCCCTATGTGCGCAACCAGTTGCCCCTGGCGCTGGGCAAGGGGCGTCTGGAAGCCAGCACCCACTACCGCCTGGACCTGAGCAAGAGCCTGCAACTGCAACTTAGCCAGGGTCGCCTGGCGCTGGACGACGTCGCCGTGCAGGCGGTGAATGCCGAACCCAAGGCCAGCTTCAAGCGCCTGGCCGCCGAAGGCATCGGTCTGGATCTGCAGAAGCGCGAAGTCAGCATCGCCCGCCTGCGCGGCAACGGCCTGGATGCCTGGGGCAATCGCGAGCAGGACGGCACGTTCGACTGGCAGAAACTCTTCCCCGCCAGCGATGCCCCCAGCAGTGGCCCGGCCTGGCGCGTGCGGCTCGACGACGCCGAGCTCAGCGACAACCAGCTGCACCTGGTGGACCGCGTGCCACAGGACCCGGCCAGTCTCTATTTCAGCGGCCTGGACCTGGCGCTCAAAGGCTTCGATACCGCTGGCGACAAACCCTTCGACCTGGCACTCAAGACCACCCTGGGCGATCGCGGTCGCATCACCGCCAGCGGCCAGCTGACGCTCAGCCCCCTGCAGGGCAACTTCGACGTCGACATCGACGAACTCAACCTGCGCCAGGCCCAGCCCTATCTCAGCCCCTATGTGCGCCTGGAGATCCGCAGCGGCCAGCTGGCCAGTCGGCTCAAGGTGGCCCTGAAACCCGGCGAGCCGCTGGGGCTCACCGTCAGCGGCGCGGCCCAGGTCACCCAGGTGCATGTGCTCGACACCCTGCACCAGCAGGACTTCATGCGCTGGCAGCGGCTGGACGTGCAAGGCATCGCCTTCGAACTGGGCAAGCGGCTGGTCATCGACAAAATCGACCTGGAACAGCCCTATGGCACCCTGGTGATCAACGAAGACCTGAGCAACAACTTCAGCGCCCTGCTGGTGCCCCAGCCGAAAACCGCGTCGAAGGACAGCTCGCCACCGCTGCAGATCCGCATTGGCGGGGTGACCATCAAGGACGGCAGCGCCGATTTCGCCGACAACAGCCTGAAGCCCGGTTTCGCCACCAATATCCAGTCGCTGGAAGGCGGCATCGGCACCCTCGATACCGCCGCCTCCAAGCCGGCCGACATCCACCTCGCCGGCAAGGTCGACCGTTTCGCGCCGGTGGAGATCAAGGGCCGTCTCGATCCCCTCGATCCCTTGCAGCAGCTGGACGTGACCGCCTATTTCCGCCAGGTCGAACTCACCACCCTGTCGCCCTATACCGGCAAGTTCGCCGGCTATGCGGTGCGCAAGGGGCGCCTCGACCTGGATCTGCAGTACCGCATCGACGACGGCCGGCTGCAAGCGCAGAACCATGTGGTGCTCGACCAGCTGGAACTGGGCGAGCGGGTGGACAGCAAGGACGCCGTGGACCTGCCGGTGCGCCTGGCCGTGGCCCTGCTCAAGGACAGCCACGGTCGCATCGACCTGCGCCTGCCGGTGGCGGGCAATCTCGCCGACCCCAACTTCAGCGTCATGCCGGTGGTCTGGCAGACCCTGCGCAACGTGCTCAGCCGCGCCGTCCAGGCGCCCTTCCGCATGCTGGCGGGACTGGTCGGCGGGCACGAGGCGGATCTCAGCGCCATCGACTTCGCCGCCGGCAGCACCACCCTCTCGGCCCAGGCCCGCGGCGAGCTGGACAAACTGGCCGCGGCCCTGCGCCAGCGCCCGCAACTGACGGTGGAAGTCAAGGGCCATGCCGGCGCCGCCAGCGATGGCCGCGCCCTGGCCGCCAGCCAGCTGGAAAAGGACTTCCAGACCCAGTACTTCAACCTGCTGCAGCGCCGCGGCGACAAGGTGCCGGCCGATCCCAGCCAGTTGCAGGTGCCCGCCGACATGCGCGCGCCCCTGCTGGAAGGCCTGTATCGCCTGCGACTGCAGGCGCAACCGCCGCAGGAATGGGATAGTCTTGACGATGCCACCCGCACGGCACGCCTGCGCCAAGCGGTGCTCGAAGCCTGGAGCGGCAACGACGGCCTCCTGCGCAGCCTGGCCCAGCAACGCGCGGGGGCCATCAAGACCTATCTGGTGGAGACGGCGAAACTGGATGCCCAGCGGGTCTATCTGCTGGACGTCAGTACTCAAGCCCAATCCGGCGAATCGCCCACGGCCGCGCAATTGCAGCTCGGGGTGCTCTGACCGGTCAGGAGACTCCCATGCGTTGCCTGCTCGCCGCCCTCACCCTGCTGGTCGCCACCGGCGCCGCCGCCGATTCCATGAGGTGCGGCAACGCCCTGGTCAGCCGGGGCGACCGCGCCTTCGAAGTGCTGCAAAAATGCGGCGAACCCGCCCATCGCGACCTGGTGGGCTACGAACTGGGCCGCAACGAACGCCGCGAGGCGGTGATCGAAGAATGGGTCTACGGCCCGAAGAACGGCGCCAACTACATCCTCACCTTTGAAGCCAACCGCCTCAGTCGCATCGAGTTCCAGCGCCAATGACCCCTCGCGCCCTGCTGTTGCTGCTCCTGCTCGCCACGGGTACCAGCCAGGCCGCGTCGTTGCGGTGCGGCAGCGCCCTGGTCTCCACCGGCTCCACCACCCACGAGGTTCGCGGCAAGTGCGGCGACCCCCTGAGCGTTACGCCCCTGGGCGAGCGCCAGGTCACCGACGGCTACGGCTATCGCCAGGTCGAATTCGTCGAAGAATGGGCCTACGGCCCTTGGAACGGCATGCTGTATTTCCTCACCTTTCGCGGCGGCCGCCTGGACCAGGTGGACAGCAAGAGAGCCAACTAAGGCACTCACAGGTTGGCACCGCACCCGTAGGTTGGGTTGAGCGCCAGCGAAGCCCAACATCACCCAAGGCCCAGCCACGCTGTTGGCACGGTTCCTGTAGGTTGGGTTGAGCGCTAGCGAAGCCCAACATCACCCAAGGCCCAGCCACGCTGTTGGGCTTCGCGACGCTCAGCGCCAACCTACGGCGCTTGGCCTCGTGAGCTAAACACCTGCCTGACCAATCGACTCTGTGCATGGACGGCATACAGAGGTTTGGTTATTCATCTCCTGCCCTGGCCCAGCATCCTTGGTCGCCCTTTACGAACGCGGCACGACTGCCCGCAGTCGCATGCTTCGTCACTTCCTTTTCTGGAGTCCGCCATGGCCACGCTACGCCTCTTCACCTCGCCGTCCGCCTTTCCCAATCCGCAACGCCTGCGGCTGTTCATCCATGAAAAGGGCATTGCCGATCAGTTCGAGGAGGTCATCCTGAAGATGGCGCCCGAAGGCGAGCAACGCCAGTGGCAGCATCTCAAGCGCAACCCCTGGGGCGAGACCCCGACCCTGGAACTCGCCGACGGCGGTTACCTGGCCGAGAGCGCGGCCATCGCCCGCTATCTGGACAACAGCTATCCCGGCCGCAAGGTAATGGGCGAAACGCCGCTGGAGCAGGGCCAGGACGCCATGTGGAACGACCGCATCTTCGTCCATGTGCTCTATCGCATCGTGACCATGTTCCATGTGCAGCACGAAGGCCTCGGCCACAAGCTGGAGCTGACCCACAATCCGCAGTGGGGCGAGCATTGCCGCAAGGAGGCCCTGATGCACGCGGCCCTAGTGGATCGGCACCTGGCCGATGGTCGCGAGTGGCTGCTGGGCGGCGCGGCGCCGACCTTTGCCGACATCACCCTGTGCACCGCCATCGCCTTCTCTAAGTTCCCCACCAACCAGACGCCGCTGGACGAGCGCTTCGAGCACCTGGCGGCCTTCTGGTCGCGCTGGCAGCAGCGCGACAGCTTCCGCGCGGCCTATGCCGACGGCCACAGCGGACTGGACGAACTGGCACCCCTGGCGCGCGGCTGACCTCGCTTCACCCGCCCCCTCTCCCCATGGGAGAGGGCTGAGGTGAGGGTCGCACGCCCGCCCCGCTAGCCCAACCGCTCGCGCAACACCGCCAGGGCAACCTCAGGTCCGCCGACGACGAGCGTGGCGGGCACCGCCAACATCAGGTTGAGCGGCAAGCCGAATTCCTCCAGCGTCCAGCCGTCCTTATCCAGCAACCCCTTTCCCACCCACTCGGGATGCCGCGCGCGAATCCGCTCGGCCAGGCTACCCGTCTCCGGGACATAGCCCACCACCGGCTTGCCCAGCGCCACCGCATAGCCCACCTCGAAGCAGGTACCGCTGTCGGGCTCGGCGCCGCGAAAGAAATCCAGGCTGGCCAGGACGCCATCGGCCTGCTCGATCAGCGCCAGATTCGCCCGATAGATCCAGGCTGCCTGCTCGCGCGGTTCGCTCAGCTCCGGGGGAATGGCGTTGTCCAGCGGAAACAGGCCCGTGCAGCCGTGACGAGCGCACAGCGCCTTGAGGGCCTCGCCATGGGCGACGGCGTCGGGGCGAAAGACCTCGGGACCGGCCAGATAGAGACGGGGTGGCATAGGGAGTCCTCGCTCAAAACTGCCAGTGTAGAGGGCGGGCGAAACCGCGTCTCGGTGGCGAAGACTTCGTGCTGTACGTCAGGGTCGGCTAGATCGGCACCGCCGACCGCGCCAGCGCCTCGTCGAGTAGCCGACAAGCCGCTTCACCGACGCGCCGTACCCCCTCCTCGATCCCCGGGCGCTGGGCCTGGGCATAGTTCAGCCGCACGCAGTTGCGGTACTTGCCCGAGGCGGAAAAGATGCTGCCACAGGCGATCTGGACGCTCTGGGCGAGCAATTCGCGATTGAGTCTGTGGCTGTCGCAGGCTTCGGGCAATTCCACCCAGAGCAGGAAGCTGCCCTGGGGCTGGCTGACTCGGGTGCCGGCCGGAAAGTAGCGCTGCACCCAGGCGCTCATCAGGTCGCGATTGCGCTGGTATTGGGCGCGCATCCGCCGGACATGGGCCGTGTAGTGGCCAGCGGCGATGAATTCGGCGATGGCCAGCTGCGGCTGGGGCGCGGTGCAGCCGGTGCCGATGTACTTGAGGTGCAGGATGCGCTCGGCATAGCGCCCAGGCGCCACCCAGCCGACCCTGAGCCCAGGCGCCAGAGTCTTGGAGAAGGAACTGCAGAGCACCACCCGGTCGTCCTCGTCGAAGGCCTTGAGCGCCCGCGCCCGCGGATAGCCATAGAGCAGATCGCCGTAGACGTCGTCTTCGATCACCGCCAGGTCGTGCTTGCGCGCCAGGGCCACCAGCTGACGCTTGTTGGTCTCGGGCATGCAGTAGCCCAGGGGGTTGTTGCAGCTGGGGGTGAGTTGGATGGCGCGCACCGGCCATTGCTCCAGAGCCAGTTCCAGCGCCGGCAGGCTGATGCCGGTGCGCGGATCGGTGGGGATCTCCAGTGCCTTGAGGCCCTGCCCCTTGAGGGTCTGCATCACTCCGTGAAAGGTCGGCGAATCCACCGCGACGATGTCGCCCTCCTGGCAGGTGGCGCGCAAGGCCGTAGCCAGGGCTTCGTGGGCACCGCTGGTGATGACGATGTCATCGGCGGTGAGCACGCAGCCGGCATCCAGTTGCAGGCGTGCGACCTGCTCACGCAAGGCCGCCACGCCCTGAATGCTGTCGTAGGACAGCCCGGCATTGCCCGGTCGCCGGGCCAGCCGCGCCATGCCGGCGAGCAAGGGCGCCAGGGTCGGCGCCTCGGTATCCGGCAGGCCGCGACCGAGTTGCATCCGCACCGAGTCGGGGGTGGAGGTCATCAGTTCGCGCACCGGTTCCCAGCCGGAGACCTCCACCGGCCAACGCGCCGGTCGGGTCACCCGCGGCAACTCGATGACGCGTCTTTCCAGGCGGACGAAATAGCCGGACTTGGGCCGGGGCTCCACCAGGCCACGGTCCTCCAGCAGCCGATAGGCCTGCTGCACCGTGGCCAGGCTCACCCCGTGCTCTTGGGCCAGGGCCCGTACCGACGGCAGGCGTTCGCCCGGTCGATAGAGGCCCTGTTCGATACGGCGGCCGAGGGCATCGGCCAACAGCTGATAGCGATTCATGCCCGGACTATAGCGGCGTAGACAGGAATCGCGCGCCATACAGATGGCCATGCCAATCACCATACAGCTGCCCGCTGTAAGGCGGCTGTATGGCGGACAACCGACCGCCCTGGATCTGCCGCTGAAGGTGCCGACGGCGGAGCATGGAGACAGCCCAGGAGAGACGCCATGCCCAGAAACCCAAGCCTGCACGATCAAATCCGCGCCAGCGGTTGCTGGCTACTGTTCCAACGCCAGCTGAGCACTCGCCGCAGCCTGCTGGAGCTGTCGGACGAAGAACTGGCCGATATTGGCCTGGATCGGCTGACGGCATTGCACGAAGCCCATCGCCCCTGGTGGCGGGTGCTGCTGGACGCCTGGCGTCAATCCGGCAGGCGCGACAGCCGCGCCGCCCAGTCCGCCACCGGTGCCGGCAGCTCCGGATGCCAGAGTCTGCGCCAGACCACCGCCAGCTGTTCGCGACCGCCTCGCTCCCGCGGCCACAACGAAGGCTCGGCCACCAGTCGCCAGCCACTCGCCTCGCGCTGAGCCAACACGAAGCGAAAGCTGTGGTAGCCGGTGGCGCCCAGGCGCAGATCGGTCACCACCAGGTCATCGCCCAGGCGGTCGTACCTCAGCCAGTCGTCGGTGAACCAGCGCAGCCGCTGCTCGGCCGGAGAATCGGCAAGGATAGGCGCCAGTTCGCCGCCCCGCGGCAGCGGCACCAGTTGCGGCGGATGGCCGTCGAACAGCCCGACCCAGGTTTCCCGGTAGCGCTCGGGGCCATCGTCCACCATGACCCGCCAGAGCAGACTGGTGAACGGCAGGGGTGCGCTGAACAGGCGCGCGTCCGCCTGCCCCTGGGCCGCCAGCACCTGGCGCACCTGGCGCTCCGCGGAATACTTGGCCGCCAGGGTCCAGCCTAGGTAGGTCGTGGAGAGCAGCAAGGCCGCCACGGCCAGCCGTGGCGTTCTGTCCCGGGGGCCGAGCACCAGGCCAGCCAGCACTGCCAGCAACAATGGCAGAGTATAGAGCGGATCGATGATGAAGACGCTGGACCAGGCCACCGGAGTGGTCGGCAGTGGCCAGAACAACTGGGTACCGTAGGTGGTGAAGGCATCCAGCAGGGGATGGGTGATGAGCACCAGCCAGAGGGTCAGGAACAGCCGTCGCTGGCTGTAACCCGGATCGCGCCAGCGCCCGCACAGCCAGGTCAGCAACAGGGCCACCCCGGTCAGCACGAACAGCGAATGGCTGAAGCCGCGGTGGTAGGTCATCTC
Source organism: Pseudomonas benzopyrenica (assembly GCF_036884265.1). Classification (NCBI taxonomy): domain Bacteria; kingdom Pseudomonadati; phylum Pseudomonadota; class Gammaproteobacteria; order Pseudomonadales; family Pseudomonadaceae; genus Pseudomonas; species Pseudomonas benzopyrenica. The sequence goes on from NZ_CP145723.1 coordinate 4,341,399, forward strand.
GTTGACGGCGTTGCCGTAGTCGATGACCACATCGAGATCCGGCAGGGTGCCCAGAGCAGCGCCATAGAGAAGGGCGCGGCGGCCCTGCCAGCGCCCCAACAGCGCGGTCTGGACGGTGGCGCCGAGTACGGCCTGGGTCAACGAATCCATGGATCAGAGGTCCTGGGCGAAATCGAGCATCAGCCGCGCCAGGGCCTGGGGCGTTTGCAGCGGCATCAGGTGACCGGCACCGGGAATCACCTCCAGTCGGCTATTGGGAAAGGCCGCCAGGGTGGTCCGGCGCTGTTCGTCCGGACCGGGCACCTGCTGGTCATCGGCGCCGCAGACCAGCAGCACCGGATAGTCCAGGGTCTCGATCCGATCGCTCCAGTCTTCACGACTGCCGTGATCGACCCAGGCACGCCAGGCCTGAAGATTCAGCCGCTGGGCGTCGGCGATCACCACCTCGCGAATGGGATCCGGCAGGCGATGGGCACTGGATTCGTCGACGAAGGCCTCGGCCTCCGCCCGGCTCTTGCCATAGGCGCGCTGGGCATCGCGGTCCGCCTCGCTCATGGGTTGCGGCCCGGGCGGCGAAGGCGCCACCAGGATAAGGCCGACCAGATACTCCGGCCGCCGCGCCGCCAGCACCACAGCTACCTTGCCGGTCATCGAATGGCCGACCAGGATGCAACGCTCCAGACCCAAGGCGCGGATGCTGGCATCCACCTGATCGGCCATCTCCGCCACGCTATAGCCCTCGACCTCGGCGGCATCGCCAAAGCCTGGCGTATTGAGCGCCACGCAGCGGTGTTCGCCATCCAGATAGGGAATGGTGGGAAACCAGGTGCGGTGGGAGCCGCCGAGAAAGTGCATGAGCACGAAGGTGAGCGAACCGCTGCCCTGCTGACTGTGGGGAAGCATCGGGAGTCCTCGGGTGCGGGCGAAAGGCGGGCACTCCTCAGATGGAGAGGCAGGCAGCGCGCTAAGTTCCGCTTCGCTGAAGACTGGCAACCCGGGCCGCGCGGGTTGGTCTCAGCCAGAGTTGCCCGCTTTCCAAGGAGTCCACCATGGCCGATCTTTCGCGCTTTCCCATCACCCATCGCTGGCCCGCCCGACATCCCGAGCGCCTGCAGCTCTACTCGCTGCCCACGCCCAACGGCGTCAAGGTCGCCATCCTGCTGGAGGAGCTTGGCCTGCCCTATGAGGTGCATCGCATCGACTTCGGCCAAGACGATCAGCACACCGCGGAATTTCTTTCGCTGAGCCCCAACAACAAGATCCCCGCCATCCTTGATCCCGAGGGTCCCGGTGGCGAACCCCTCGGACTGTTCGAGTCCGGCGCCATCCTGCTCTATCTCGCGGAAAAGACCGGGCGCCTGCTGCCCGAGGATCCGGCCCGGCGCTACCAAGCCATCCAGTGGCTGATGTTCCAGATGGGGGGCATTGGTCCCATGTTCGGCCAGCTCGGCTTCTTCACCAAATTCGCTGGCAAGGCCATCGAAGACCCGCGGCCCCGCGAGCGTTATGTCGCCGAGGCCCGGCGCCTGCTCGGCGTACTGGATGGCCAGCTCAAGGGCCGCGCCTGGATCCTGGGCGCGGACTACAGCCTCGTCGACATCGCCACCTTCCCCTGGATCCGCGCCCTGCTGGAGGTCTACCAGGTGGCCGACCTGGTCGGCTTCCAGGACTTCCCCGAGGTCCGTCGCGCCCTCGACGCCTTCCTCGCCCGCCCGGCGGTGCAACGCGGCCTGCGGATACCGGCCGCGCCCTGATGCTCGTCAACGCGGGTATGCAGCTGCGCCAGTGGCGAGCGGAGGATGGCCGGGTGTCGGCGCGGCTGAATGCCAATCCAGCCCTAGCGCAACTGACTGTCCTTGCTCGCCCGCCGGTTGTAGCCGCCGGCGCGCTGGTCTTCGGCGTCCTGCTCGGACTGGCAGCGGATGCACAGGTGTACACCCGGGACCGCCTGGCGGCGCGCCTCGGGGATGGCGTCGCCGCACTCCTCGCAGTGGGTGAGGCTCGCGCCTCGATGCAGACGACTGCGGGCGCGCTGCACCGCATCGTCCACCGTGCTGTCGATCTGTTCCTGAACCGCGCCGTCTCCGGCCCACCCATTGGCCATGGCTGACTCCCAGCTGCGTTGCCTTGATACCCATTGGAAGCGAAGCTCGCGCAGATGTTCGCTGCCGTCCAGCGTCCGTCCGTCGTGCTGGCGATGGCTGTCGCTGCTGATGCTGGGATTGGCGCTGACGGGCTGCTCCAACCGCGAGCTGCTGCGCCAGGTCACGACCGGGCTCTGCGTGCCCAATGCCCGGCTCACTGGCCTGGCGGCGCCCTGTCGCCAGGTGGTGGAGGATCCCGGCTTCGCCATGCTGCGTGCGCCCGGCGAGCGGCAGCATTTCATCCTGGTACCCCTACGCCCTCTGCGCGGGCTGGAGAGTCCGGCGCTCTGGCGGCCCGGCCAACCCAATTGGTTCGGCCTGGCCTGGCGCCAGCGCTGGTATCTGAGCGCCTGGGGCCAGGCACCCGTGGCGGATGAGCGGATCGCCCTCGCCCTCAATGCCCCCAGCGGGCGCAGCCAGGATCAATTGCATGTACACCTGGCCTGCCTGCGGCCCGAGTTGCGCCAACAGCTGTGGCAGCTGGCGCCAAGCATCGATGAATACTGGCGCGCCCTGCCGGTGGCGCTGGCGGGCAGTCGCTATCAGGCGCGGCGCCTGAGCGAAACCCAGTTGCGGGCCCCGGACTTCTTCCAGGCTCTGGCGAGCCAGCCGCCCTATCCACTGCCGGATCCGCGCTTGTCGCTGGCGGTGGTGGCGCTGCCGAGCCAGGACGCCGGTCGCCAGTTCCTGCTGCTGGCCGGACGCGCGGGCAGCCAGCCAGGCGATTTCGGCTCAGCGGAACGGCTGCTGGCCGCGGATTGCCAGGGAACGACCACGGCCCCGGCGACTCAATAGCGCCAACGCGCCAGGAGGCCCTCATGCCGCAGGAATTCCAAGACCTCTTCGACTTCATCGATCAGCTGCTCGCCTGGTCCGACTTCTATCTCAAGTCCGGCCTCCTGCTCTGCGGAGTGGGCATGATCGCCGGTGCCATCGCCTGGAAACGCTGGTGGGGCAAGGCGCTGGCCTTTGGTTGCGCCGGTCTGGGCGCACTCGCGGCCTTGAGCCTGGATCTGCTCCACCGCCTCTGAAGCGCCGCAAGATTCTGAACGGCTTTGCGCCTTCCGCTGCCCAGTACATGGCGGCAAGATGACACTGGCCGTCGCTTTCCGCCGCCAAAGCTTGAACTGCTTCACCGTCTCGAACAGAGGGCGCTACGGGTTGGCGGATAGATCGCGGCAGCTTGCTAGGGTACTGCCCCACAATAATCCGGCCTGTTCACCACGGCCTTCATCTTTTCAGCTCATGCATACAGACCCGATCATGCCCATGTCCCCTTCTCGCCTATTGTCCCGCCTACCGCATCTCGGCCTCTGCCTGGCCGCCTCCCTCGCCTCCCTGGCCGGCACCGCCGTGGCCCAGGAAGGCAATGCTCGCTGGGTCAGCGACAGCCTGACCACCTATGTCCGCAGTGGGCCCACCGATGGCTATCGCATCGTCGGCACCCTCAAGTCCGGGCAGAAGGTCGAGCTGATCAGCACCCAGGGCGACTACAGCCAGGTGCGCGGCGAAGGCGGCAGCACCGTCTGGATTCCCAACAGCGACCTGCAGGACAAGCCTGGCCAGGCCGAGCGCCTGCCGCAGCTGGAACAGCAGGTGGCCGAGCTGAGCGGCCAGCTCAAGACCATCGACGACAGCTGGAAGAATCGCGTCCAGGGCATGCAGGAGACCCTGGATTCGCGCAAGCAGCAGATCGACGAACTGGAGAGCCGCCGCAAGGACCTCGACGCCCAGCTCACCCAGGCCCAGTCGGAACTGCGCAGCACCCAGGCCAAGCTCGGCAACGAGAACAAGCAGGCGCTGATGCAGTACATGGTCTATGGCGGCAGCATCGCCGGCGCGGGCCTGCTGGCCGGGCTGATCCTGCCGTCCATGACGCGGGGCAGGAAGAAGAACGACCGCTGGTTCTAAACGTCGGGGCAGCCGTTCTCGCGGCTGGGTGGAACCCGGGGTCACGGTGCGTGCCTCAAAAAGGCACCGCTTCTGCTACCGTGGCCCGAAGCCTCCTGTCCAGACGAGCCCCCATGCCCGACACCCCTCGCTTTCGCATCCAGCAGGTCGAGACCCTTTCCGCTGACTGGGGCCTGCTGAAGAAGACCACCTTCGACTACCTGCGCCGTGACGGCAGCTGGCAACGCCAGACCCGGGAGACCTACGACCGCGGCAACGGCGCCACCATCCTGCTCTACGACCGCGACAGACGCACCGTGCTGCTGATACGTCAGTTCCGCCTGCCCACCCTGGGTAACGGCCTGGACGACGGCCTGCTGGTGGAGACCCCCGCCGGCCTGCTCGACGCGGCCGCACCCGAAGCGCGTATCAAGGCCGAGGTCGAGGAAGAGACCGGTTACCGCCTGGACAACGTTCAGCACCTGTTCGACGCCTTCATGAGTCCCGGCTCGGTGACCGAGTTGCTGCACTTCTTCGCCGGTGAATACCGCGCCGATCAGCGCATCGCCGACGGTGGCGGACTGCACGAGGAAGGCGAGGACATCGAGCTGCTGGAATTGCCTTTCGACGAGGCCCTCGCCATGGCCCGCGACGGCCGGCTGCTGGACGGCAAGACCATCATGCTGCTGCAGTACGCCGCCCTCTACCTGCTGCCGCGCTAGCCCATGGAGCTGATCCGCGAGCGTATCGAGCGGCAGGTGATGAGCCTGACCGGACTGTCCCTGGGCGAGGTCGATTACGAGCAGCCACCGGGCGATCCCGGGCTGTTCGGACCGGGCAGCGTTCCCTGGCGGGTGCACAGCGACTTCACCTGCATGCTGATCGGCGGCATCGCCGCCCTGCTGATGCAGACCCTGCATCCGCTGGCCCTGGCCGGGGTCTGGGACCATTCGAAGTTTCGCGAAGACATGCTCGGCCGCCTGCGGCGCACCGGCCAGTTCATCGCCGCCACCACCTTTGGCAGTCGCGGCGACGCCGAGTGGCTGATCGCCCGGGTCCAGGCCATCCACCGGCATATCCGCGGCCAGGCCGCCGATGGCCGCCCCTACAGCGCCGAAGACCCGGCGCTGCTGACCTGGGTGCACGTGGCCGAGGTCAGTCATTTCCTCGCGGCCTACCTACGCTATTTCGATCCCCAGTTGCCGGGCGCCGAACAGGACCGCTACTACGCCGAGATCGCCTTGGTCGCCGAACGCCTGGGGGCGACCGACGTGCCCCGTTCGCGGGCGGAGATCGCCGCCTACTACCAAGGGATCCGTCCCCAGCTGGTCTGCGATGAGCGCAGTCGCGAGGTGTGTCGGGTGTTGCTGCAGGCGCCTGCACCCAGCGCCCTGGCCAAACCCTTCGGGGCCCTGATGATGCAGGCCGGCATCGACCTGCTGCCCACCTGGGCCAGCGAAGAGCTCGGTTTCCACCAGGGCTCGCTGCAAAAACGGCTGATTCGTGCCGGTATCGGCGCCACCGCGCCGGTGCTGCGCTGGGCGGTGCGCAATGGCTCCTCGCATCGCGCCAGGCGGCGGATGGGGATCGAAGGTTAGCCTGCACTTCGGTGCGATGGGGCACCGTTGGGCTTCGCTACGCTCAACCCAACCTACGCCACCGGTTGAGCCGTAGGTTGGGTTGAGACGGCCTCATCGTCGAAGCCCAACAGCCCGAGGTACGCCGGGTCACCGTTGGGCTTCGCTACGCTCAACCCAACCTACGCAACCGGTTGACGCCGTAGGTTGGGTTGAGACGGCTCCATCGTCGAAGCCCAACAGCTCGAGGTACGCCGGGTCACCGTTGGGCTTCGCTGCGCTCAACCCAACCTATGCCACTATCGCGGCCATGGGCCGCTCCTACGGATAGGTTGGATACCTGTAGGAGCGGCCCATGGCCGCGATAGATCAACCTACAACATCCGCACCTTGATCGATCGCCCCTTGATCTTGCCTTCGCTCAGCCGCTGCAGCGCCTGGCGGGCGATATCGCGTTCCACGGCGACGAAAGCCTGGTTGTCGAACAGGGTGATCTTGCCGATCTTGGCACCGGGCAGGCCGGCGTCGCCGGTCAGGGCGCCGAGGATGTCGCCGGGGCGCAGCTTGTCCTTCTTGCCGGCCGCCAGGGCCAGGGTGTGCATGGTCGGCACCAGCGGCTCCGGGGTGTCGCGCAGGGCACCCAGCGGCTGCCAATCCAGCGGCGAACCCTGCTGTACCTCGATGGCCTGGGCGCGGCTGGCCTCGGCCGGCGCCACCAGCGACAGCGCCAAGCCCTGTTCACCGGCGCGACCGCTGCGGCCGATGCGATGCACGTGCACCGCCGGATCGCGGGACAGCTCCACGTTGATCACGGCTTCCAGACCGGCTACGTCGATGCCGCGGGCCGCCACGTCGGTGGCTACCAGCACGCAGAGACTGCGGTTGGCGAACATCGCCAGCACCTGGTCCCGTTCGCGCTGCTCCAGGTCGCCATGCAAGGCAGCGGCGGAGATGCGCTGGGCGTGCAGCGCCTCGACCACCTCCTGGCACTGCTGGCGGGTCTGGCAGAAGGCCACGGCGCTGGCCGGGCGATGGTGCCGGAGCAGGCGCACCACGGCGGCCAGGCGATCCTGGGCGGCGATCTCGTAGAAGCGCTGACGGATCTGGGTCTCGCTGTGCTGACTCTCGACGCTGATGCGCAGCGGCGCGCGCAGATAGTCCTCGGCCAGGCGCTCGATGCCTTCCGGGTAGGTCGCGGAAAACAGCAGCGTCTGCCGCCGCGCCGGGGTCTGCCGAAGGATGTCGGCGATGGCGTCGATGAAGCCCATGTCGAGCATGCGATCGGCTTCGTCGAGCACCGCGACGTTGAGACCGTCCAGCACCAGGGTGCCCTTGCGCAGGTGTTCCTGCACCCGCCCCGGGGTGCCGACGATCACCTGGGCGCCGTGCTCCAGTGAGGCGATCTGCGGCCCCAGCGGCATGCCGCCGCAGAGGGTCAGGATCTTCAGGTTGGGCGTGGTGCGCGCCAGGCGCCGCAGTTCGCGGGCCACCTGATCCGCCAATTCGCGGGTCGGACAGAGGACCAGGGCCTGACAGCCGAAATAGCGCGGGTTGAGCCCCGTCAACAGGCCGATACCGAAGGCCGCCGTCTTGCCCGAGCCGGTCTTGGCCTGGGCGATGAGATCCTGGCCCTTGAGGATGATGGGCAGGCTGGCCGCCTGGATGGGCGTCATGCTCAGGTAGCCAAGTTCGGCCAGATTGGCCTGCATGGCCTCGGCCAGCGGCAGGGAAGCGAAGGATGAGGGCACGGGAGTCCTGTGAAACGGCTGGTAAAGGTTTACCAGTCTAGCAGAAGGGTACCGGCTCTCCCGTGAATGGACGCTGGAGCAGGGCCTACCTATGCTAAGGGGTACGACAACTCAAGGAAGCTTCACCATGTTCGACCGGCCTGTGCTCTATACCCATCCCATGTCGCGCGGACGCATCGTGCGCTGGCTGCTGGAGGAGCTCGGACAGCCCTATGAAGTGCAGCGGGTCGACTACGGGCCGGCGATGAAATCCCCGGCCTATCGCGCCATCAATCCCATGGGCAAGGTACCGGCGCTGCGCCATGGCGCAGCCGTGGTGACCGAGACGGCGGCCATCTGCGCCTATCTCGCCGACGCCTTTCCCGCCGCCGGTCTCGCACCACCCCTCAACGATCCGGCGCGCGGTGCCTACTACCGCTGGCTGTTCTTTGCCGCCGGCCCGCTGGAGGCCGCCGCCACCAACCAGGCCCTGGGCGTGGTCCTGCCCGAGGATCCGCAGAAACGCGGCGCGGTGGGCTACGGCAGTCTCGCCGAGGTACTCGACACCCTCGAGGTCGCCCTGGCCCCGGGTGAATACCTGGTGGACGACCGCTTCACCGCTGCCGACGTCTATGTCGGCGCCCATCTCGCCTGGGGCATGGCCTTTGGCACTATCGAAAAGCGTCCGCACTTCGAGCGCTATGTGGCCGGGCTGGTAAGCCGCCCAGCCGCGATACGCGCCCGCGAACTCGACGACGCCGAACTCGCCACGCTCAACTGAGCCTCGCCTACAACTCCACCGGTCCGCGCGGATGGTGCAACGGGCAGCCGTTGCGCTCGCTGCGAAACTGCGACGACATCTCGTAGGCCGGTTGCCGCGATCTCATGATGCCGCCAAGGGGTCGATGCGCGACCAGACCGTGCCAGGGGCTGAACACCATAGCGTCGTCAACCTCGCGTGAGCGTGCCTCGTTCCAGGCCGGTTGCGGCTGGACCTCCAGGCGCGCCACGGTCACATAGGGGGTCAGGTCTTCCGGCCAGACCACCGAGGCGTCCTCGATCGGCGTCTGCTCGATGTCTACCCCCAGTTGCACACGGATCTCCCAGACCCCGCCGTGCTGGGCGAAATGGGCATTGACCGCCTCACGCAGGCCGTCGGGCTTGCCGTTGACCTCCACCGGGGCATCGGTCAGGGCGGTCAGCTCCGGCGCCACCGGCACCACGCTGAGCTTGGCGAAATAGGGGCCGTAGAGAAAGGGCACTATGGTGTAGAAGGTCTCGCCGAGCGGATGGGTCTCCGGGTGGCCACCCAGACTCTTCAGCGTCGGACTCTCGCCGCCAAAGGCCTCCACCACCTTCTCGGTGCCGCGCAGCACCGCCGAGGCAACTTTCTTCAGGCCCTCGCCGCGGTCGGTGGTCTTGGCCAGCAGCTTAAGCGTCTTGAGAAAGGTCTTGGGATCCGGCGCGGTAAAGGCCGGCGCGTTCTGCATGACGAAATCCTGGGTCACCTGTCCTTCGCTGCCAGGCAGGCGCTCGCCCGGCACGTCGATCAGCTTGAGCGCCAGGCCACGCGGGGTGGAAACGCTGTCGGCCAGGATGTCGCCCGGGTTGGTCGAGAATCTGAGCACCGCGGCATAGCTGCCCGGCACGGCGAAGGCGCCCTGGGCATAGGCCGGCGGCAGGCCGTCCAATACCGTCACCTGGCCGGTGAGCAGACCATGACTCTTGGCATGCACACTGCGGATGGCATGGCCACCATGGGCGTAGGTGGTCTCGGTGATGTCTCTCATGGCCGCCACCATTTCGCGAATGGTGTCGGCTTCATCATCCGGCACCTGTTCGAAGGCGGGCTGGAACGGCAACGGATGGACAGCGGTAGGCGTGGTCATCACGGGAATCCTCGGGTGCCGTCATTCGGACGAGACGGTCAGCCAATGGACCGCTATCGCGCTAACGGCGTTCGGCCATTGGCCACTCAGCCGACACAAGGTCGCGCTCGATGGGCGCTCGGGAACGGCCCCGCTCAGAGGGGTTCGATATCTCCATCACCCACCCAGGAGCCCACCATGAGCGATGCCGACCAGAAGACCTATGACAACCCCAGCAATACCCCGCCACCCGAAGAGCTGCCCTATGCGGACATGGAGCCGGAAGAGTTTCCGGACGATCCGGACGTGGCCGGCGAGACCGAATCGGGCACACCCGGCTAGGCAGCGCCCTGCCCCGCGGACGACAGTCTGAGCGGCGTCCGCGACACTTTATGACTGGCTGGTTTGACGGAGGCCCGAGGCCCCGCGAAGATGGGCGGGCGTCTGCCGCGTCGAGTCCCCCATGCTTTCCACCAAGGTACCCTTGCTTCTGCGCAGCCTGATCGGCCGGCTGGTACGGATCGCCATCGCCTCCGGCGTGACCTACCAGACCTTCGATCGGCTGCTGCGCCAGACCTACTTCGAAGTCGCTCAGGATTTCGAGCCGCTGGGCGACAAGCCCAATTCCGACAGCCGCATCTCGGTGCTGACCGGCCTGCCGCGCCGCGAGGTCCGCGCCCTGCGCGAGGCTGGCCCGGAACGTACGCCCTGCACGCCCAGCCTGGAATGGCAGGTGCTCAGCGCCTGGACCTCACGGCTGGACCTGCTCGATGCCGAGGGCAATCTGCGCCCCCTCCCCCGCACCCAGCGGCGCGGCGGCGAACAGAGTTTCGACGCCCTGGTCGCCAGCGTCGGCAGCGACGTCCGCGCCCGCACCGTGCTGGATGAATGGCTGCGCAAGGGTTACGCCCGCCTCGACGAGGAAGATCGCGTGGTACTCACCCCCCGCTCGTTGCTGCGCGGCACCGAGAGCCAAGAAGGCGCGGGCCGGCTGCTGGCGCATTTCACCGGCGATCTGCTGGCCGGCTTCGAGCGCCTCTACCTGCAGGATCGCGCCGCGCCGGACTTCACCTTCCATGTGGTCTACGGCCACAACCTGACCCAGGACTCGACCCTGAGTCTCTATCGCACCGCCTACGACGAATCCATGCAGCTGCTCAACCGCCTCAATCGCCTGGTGGTCGAGCACGAAGCCCAAGACGCCGGCAAGGCCGACGCCACCCAGCGGGTGACCCTGGGCTTTGGCGGCTATCGGGTGGAGCAGGAGCGGGATGCGGGCCTGGTGCAGGGGCGGGAGGATTAGCGCCAGCAGTTGCTGACCGTGGCGGCGTCGTTGGTCGCCGTCTTGTCCGCCGCGCCGCGTAGCCCGGTGGAGTCCAGCGTCAGGGTGCCGCAGGTATCCGACCTTTGGGCATTCTGGGGCGTCGCGCTGAGGCTGTAGGTCGTCGCGGTCGGGGTGCCCAGGCTCAGGCTGTAGTAACCGTTCGCCGAATTGACCGTAGTCGCGTTGGCCGTGCTGGTCAGTCCCAGCCTGTTGGGCGTGGCGGTGGCGTAGGTGCTGTTCTGTGCGTAGTAGCGCTCCATCCGCGCCGCCGCTTCGCTGAGCAGGGCCATGCCCTCCGAGCGATGGCTGCGCAGGATGTAGCTCTGATAGCTCGGATAGGCGATGGCGGCCAGGATGCCGACGATGGCGACGGTGATCATCACCTCGATCAGGGTGAAGCCTCGCGTGCTGGTCATGCTGCTGTTGTCTCCCGAACTTATTGCGGTTGCGGTATCACCCGCCAGGTTTGCCGGCCCGAGGCCTGGGGGCCCTTGTTGATAGTGGTCAATGTAGCGTCCGTACTGCCCAGTTGACTACCCGACAAGGTAGCTCCTCCAGCGGGGGTGTCGAATCCAGAGATCACCGTGCCGTTCGTACTGTCCGCAGCGTTGACCACTCCATCGCCGTTGAGGTCGAACACATTGAAGGTCGTGCGTCCTCCCGAATGGGGGTCCACCGCGTAGGTCCAGCCGGAGATACCCGCTGCGCACACCTCACCATTGGGCGTGATGGTGCTGAAAAACAGGGCCTGTCCGCTGGCCGTCATGGGATCGACCATACGCTCGCCAAGCAGGGAGTCATTATAGGCGAGGTCAAGATACCAGCCGCTTGCCGCGGACCAGTTCACGCTGTTGTTGCTAAGTACTCGCACGGCCTTGCCGCTAAGAGAGGTCTCTTGGGAAAAGGCTTGCTGTTGCAAAGAGCCGCGATTGAGCGTCGGCGTAGTGGCTGCGGCATTGGAGGTAGAGACCGTGGCGACATTCTTGTCCCATATGCCATAGATACTCTGCAGGTCGGTAGACGACTTGTCCTCCAGGGTAAAATAGCTGCCGGTGCCGAACATAACCACAAAGCCTTTACCGGATGGATGACGGACCACCGACGGCGGCGCCGTGATGGGTTGGACGGTACCCTTTTTGTCACTGCTCCTGGCCCGGTAGAGCGGACTACCGCCAAAGGAAACCTTGAAGTCCGAGGCCCGTGCCGAACTCGTGAGATCGCCATTGGCGATCAGGTCAAACCGCCATAGATTGCCCTGCAGATCACCGCCGTAGACATAGTCGGCGATACCGTCGGAGTTGACGTCCAGAGACTTCAGGTTGAACAGCCCGTTGCTCTTGCTATCGGTTTCGACCACCAGTGGAAAATTGGGACCTATGAGCGAGCCGTCCGCTACATTCAAGGCATAAAGTGCGGCTTTGCGGCCGTCGCCATCATAGCCATTGCCAAACAGTACGGCCCACTGCCCAGAGTGCAATCGAACCACCAGCGGAGTACCGAAACTGTTGCCCAACGTGGGATCGCTACGCGAATTCTTCACCGCTTTCGCGCTACTGTTGGCCGAAGAATTGGTGCGGATGTCCGCCCCGGTGAACTCCCATAACAACTTAGGCTTCGTTGGATCGGTGATATCCAGCGCGAAGATCTCCTTACCACCACCACGCAGGGTACCGATGAGAACCTTGCGCCATTGGTCGAGGAAGACGTCGGCGATGACGGGCGAGCCGTCCACATAGTAAGTATGTAGCGAAGCATTGGCGTCGTTGTAGGAAGAACGGGCCAACTGATAGAGGTTGGGAATTACCGCCGTGGGAATGAAGGCGAAGACCTCCTTGCCCGTGTTGGCGTTGAAGCCATGCAACATGCCATCGTTGGCGCCGACGTAGACCATGGGCGCGACACTCGCCTGGGCCTTCTTGAAGGCGGCGTAGTCACCCGTAGCGCCTTCCAGCGCATTGGCAGCGCTGGTCAGGTACTGAGCGCCACTCGCCACCGCAGGCGCGGAATTGACGATGTCGCCCAACAAGGACGAGCGCTTGCGATAGAGGGAAGACTCCTTGGACGTATCGCCCTTGAGGAAGTTGACCTTATCGGCGTCCAGATTGGTTTGCAGGGGCTTGCCGTCGTAGGTTCGGTCCGCAAGGTTCTTATAGGTGAAGGAGCGCACCCCCTCTCCGTCCCCGGGAACCGCAGGGATCAGAATATTGCGTTCGGTCCAGGCCGGCATCACCGTACTGGCCTTCCAGACTGTAGTGGTCGTCTTGTTCGTAGCACTGGCAGTGGTGTTGATAGCCACTGTCGTCTTGGTCAGTTCGCCGCTCCAGTACGCCACGTTGAGGCCTGTGGCATAGGTGTCGTAGTTGGTCGTCGTGCCACTGCTCGCGCTTTGCGAGGGCAATACCGCAGGCGCCGCCACGGAATTGTTGTTCTGCAAAATCTGACTCAGGGCAGCGCGCAACTGGCTTTTCAGTCTCGCGGCATTGGTGACCAGGAAGTAGTTATCCGGATCGCTACTGATTCCAGTCGTATCCCGTCCAGCGATACCGTACTTGGCGGCGAACCACAGGGGATTGTTCAGCGTGGTGGCCGCGGTACTGCCCGGCGTGAACATCTGAGTACTAGCCGCCGGGCTACCGTTGATCCAGGGCAGCAGGGCGCAGGAGGCGGGCATGTTCGCCTCGGAGCCGTAATCGCAGTAACCGGCATCCCGGCCCGGCGGCACATTGAGGAAGTACTTGAGGCTGGTGTCCTTGTCCTGGACGACGAGATAGGTTCCGTCGCGATTGGTACCGGAGATTACATAGCCGAGGTTCTGGTTACTGCCCGTGGACTGGGCCGTAGGGGTCACCACCACCCTCAGCTGACCGCCAGTTACGCTGATGTCGTACTTGACGATAACGTCACTATCGAAGTCATTGCCCTGCTCATCGGCTTCGTAGTTGACGCGAAAGACGGCGCCCGTACTGCTGTAGGACTCTACATACAGATCGACGATGGCATCGGTTGGCTGGTAGTTACCCTTGGTTCGATTGGTGCTCGCACCGTTGATGGTCTTGGCGAAGGGCACCAGGGAAACCGTCCTGCCGCCAACGCTGAATTCAAACTTGGGCAGCGAGGATGCCAGGGCGACGACGTAGGTGTTGGTTTTCTGATCGCCCGAGACGCTGTTCAGATCGGTGTTCGCGCCATAGCGGGCCACCGAGGCCGAATAGTAGCTCCCTTGTTTGGTTGGTTCTTCGGGCGCCAAACCGCGGATATTGGCGAGAGTGGTGACCGCCTTGGCCGTCGGTGCATAGTCCTCGTTGTCGCGACCTACCGCACCTATGTAGCGCTGGCCCGCGACCGAAGGCTCCAGAGCGCTGATGGCAGTGGCTTGAGCGCTGACGTCGAGCCCGCTGAGATCACCGCTGAAGGACGCGAAGGTACTGCCAGGTAACTGATCCGAATCGTAGGAGACGTTGACGTTGCTCATCACCAGCATGTTCGGCTTGGCACACCAGTGGGCATTGGCGGCGCTATTGCTGGCATAGGGGTTGTCCCACGCCGGCTGGGGAAGTCCCACATACGCGTCTTCGTTCCTGCCGGTATCGGTATTGTTGCCGGTGAAGGCAGCGGTCGCCGCGGCCTTACCCGCGAAGTAGCGCAACGTTTCGTACATCATCTCGGCGATGGGATTGCCCCAGTCGGGATAATAGCCTTCCGGCATGATGCCGGTTCGATAGCTACCGCGCCGATAGGCACTGCCGGTGCCCCCGTTGTTGTAGTCACGGATGCGCAAGGCGTCGAGGGCTTTGACGATAGTGGCGTTGGCGCTGAAGACTCCGGTACTGGCGTTCACTTCGGTGCTGAACCTGGATACGACCTTGCGCAGCACGCCACCGGACATGTTCTTGTTGTAGCTGCCCGTCAACAAGCCGAAAAGCATGGCGTCGTCGGCACCGAAGTCGTGCAGCAATCCGACCGGTTTGTACTGCCCGTTGGGATAGGCTTGGCAGTCGTTGTCGTGATAGTCACTCGTGCAGACCGCTACCTGTACGGTGTAGTTGGTACGGGTACCCCTACCGTAGGTGTTGTTGTTCAGCACCGGGGATTCCGAAGACGCCCAATCCCAGACCCGTGTCGTGGTATCCGCGGTTTTGACCACGGACAACAACGGCGGCAGGTTGCTGCAGGAACTCAAGACACTGCAGTTGGTGCCGGCAGTCATGGTTACGTTGCCGAAGAACAATCGGGTGCCGTTGGCAGGCGCACTCAGGGGCGTGAAATTAGCGATGTCGTAGCCATCGACGGCGACGCTGGTGTACTCCTTGGCCCAGGAGTGGCCATCCTGCGGGATGTAGGCCCGCCGCAGGACGGTCTGGGAGGTGTCATCGAGCTGTCGATAGCCGCCGTAGAGCACCTTGCGCAGGGCATCGATGCGACTGGTGGTGACGTAGTTGAGCCAGTTGCCGGACCAGCTCCCCGAGCAGGTGGCATAGGTCCCAGCGCTATTGCTGGTGGCCTTCCCGATGGGGGTGAACTTGTCGCCGTTGCCGCTGCCGCCGGAATGGCTGTAGCACAGGGCCGAGTCGAAGAGACCGTAGTAGGCAATGGCCGGCTTGAACTTCAGATCCAGTACGCCATCGCCGTCAATATCGCTGGCATCGTTGTAAGCTTCGAAAAACAGCGAATGATCCTTGCCCAATACCAGCATCGCCAATGGAGGCTCCGCTTGGCTAACGAATAGGGGCGACTGGTTAGGAAACGTAGTGGTGGCCTGTCCCAGGGTTGGGAAAACCAGAGCTATCAACAGCGCTACCCAGCCAGGACAACCCGTTTGAACATTCATCGAATGATCCTCGCGCATTAAAAGCTCTTAGCCATGACTGAGCGGAAGGTGATCCGCTGCCCGCCCTGCGCGCTCGCACAGCCCGCGCCGGCGCAGCTGTTGACTTCGTAGTAGCGGGTACCACAGCCGGTCAGGGCGCAATTGTTTTCACTGCCATTGTCCAGCGGTCCGAGGTCGACCACGTACCAGCGGGCATTGGGCGTCTCGGTAGCACTGGCGTTGCTCAGGATGCTGTAGCCGTCCAGGGTGGCGCTGGGGTCGCCGTTGCGGAACAGCGGCGTCATGTAACCCAGGGGCACGCTACGGGTACCGATCGTCTGGCTGCCCAAGGCCGCGCCAGCAGCATTGAGATAGGCGTTGTTACGCAGCTGATAGGGCACGCAGAAGGTCATCGTGCAGGTGCTCGCCAGGTCCGGCGCCGCGACGACCCTGCCCAGCACGCCCTCCCCGGTACGGAGCGCGGTTTCGGCGGCGCTCTGCAGGTTGCGTTGCTGTTTGATGTTGCCCATCACCCGCGATTCCAGGATGACGCTGCGCAGGCTGGTCAGCGCCAGGAGCGTCAGCAGCAGCAGCAGGATCAGGGCGATCAGCAAGGAGGCACCGCGCTGCCTTTGCCCGGCGAGGTTGTGCAAGGCGGTCATGGCATCAGGTTCCTCAAGGTGATGGTGTCCTGGGCGATCTGGTAGAGATAGGCGTTGCCGGTGAGGGTAGTGGCGTAGCGTCCGTTCCACTGGGTCAGGACGGCGGGCGTCTCGCTGCTGTCCCGCAAGCCCTGGGCTGGTGCCTGCATCAGCGCGGAGTAACGCACCGTGCGGATCAGGTTGGCCGCGCTGACGGCGGGGGTGAGGCTGAAGGCGGTGACGCTGCGATCGGCCCCTACGCCATAGTCGAAGCGCAGGTCGCGGACGCCGCCGATGAGCTGCGCGGTCGTGGTGTCGCCGTTGGTGCGGGTACAGGCGCCATTGCCACAGGCCAGCAGATTGCTGGCACATACCAGGGCACCGGGCCGCTCATTAGCCGCGCCGGTCGTGACGTTGGTATCGGCCGCCAACGAGAAGCGCTCGACGATCACCGCGTTCTGCGCCGTGTTGGAATACTCGTAAGGCGCATCGGCATTGTTGGCCAGGGCGGCCGACTGGGCACTGAGCACCTGCCCCCGGCAATTGGTCTCCTGGACGTCGCGGGCCTGGTAGCGGATGCAGAGGCTGGTGGCGTTGCCCGTCACCGCTGCACCTGCGGCGAAGTTGCAGCCAAGGGCGTTACCGGTGGTGGTCGTCCCGCTATCCGCGGGAAAATCCCGGTTGACGGCGATGTCCGGGCGCCGACGATAGCCGGCCTTGGCCAGTTCCTGGTTCAACAGCGCCAGCGCGAAGCGCCCGTTCTCCTGGTTGAGTTCCTGGCCCTGCTGGAAGAGATAGGTCCTCTTATTACTGATGTAGAGCTCGGTGACGCCAAGGATCAGGAAGCTGCTGAGCGCCAGGGCAACCATCAGCTCGACGATGGATAGTCCCTGCTGCCGGACCGGTACGGTCGCGAAACGGTTGAGCATGACGGGCGCCTTCAGAGTCGGGTTCGTACGCGATAGGTACAGATGGAGCTGGTCCCGCTGCTGGTCGTGGTGCCGTCCAGGCAGCTGTCGAGGGGTGCGCTCCAGGCCACCTGGATCTCGAGATAGTCGCCACCGGTACAGGAGGCCGTCGCGCCGGTAAGCCCGGGGGTGGCATTGCGACAGACATAGAAGGAGCCATTCAACAGATCCGCAGCGCCCGGCAGCAGCGCACTCGCCTGGGCTGCCCAGCAAGCGAGCTGGTCCGCTGCGGCCGCGGGCGTGGGCAGGCAGCTGTCCGGCGCGCTGGCGAAGTCGTCGCCGGGCGCCTTGAGATAGTCGGCAAGGGCGTCGGGGTGACTGCGCACCAGCTCGAGCAGGTCGTTGCTCAACATGATGGCGGCATTGCGCTGGACGGAATCCTGGGTGAAGGGCACGGCCTTGCTCTGCAGGGCGGCGATACCGAGCAGCCCCACGCAGATCAGCACCACGCTGACCAGTACCTCGATCATGCTGAAGCCGGACTGGGTACGTATCACGAGCACTCCCCGGTCTGCGGTCGGGTCGTCGAGGGCGGAGTGATGCGCCCGGTCACGCTGAGGCCGACGAAACGGCATTGCCCGGACTGGTCGGCGGAACAGATGGTGAAGCACTGGTTGGTGCTGGCGCCGCTGGTGCCCGTTGCACTGAAGCTGGCCTGGGCCGCCCCCGAGCTGACCGTCACCCCGGTCTGCAGGCCGCTCGCATCGATGCGCCGCAGCGGCGGCGTCTGCCCGGCGGCGGACAGGGTGAAGCCGGCGTTCCAGGCGTTGGCGTCGGTCGCCGTCAGGGTCACGGTCACGCCCCGGGTGACGGCCTCACCCCGCGCGTACTGCAGTACCCCCACCAGCTCATCGGCGGCGGCCTGGACCCGGTTGGAACGAATCAGTCCCGCGAAACTGGGCGCGGCAATGGCCACGAAGATCCCCATCAGGGTGACCACCACCAGCATCTCGATCAGGGTGAAACCCCAGGTTCTACGCAATGACACTCTCTTCACGACTGCAGTACCCAAGCGAAAGGCGTTAGCCGGGATTCCGATTCCGCAGCAAAACAGCGCTCAGCCGTCATCCTTGAGCATTCGCACGGCCGAACGAGAGCCCGGGACCTCGAGTCCCCCACGCCGGCCATCGAAAATGATTCTTCCGCCATGCTGCGGCTATTCTTGGCGCAAGTCAGTAGACGTATGACATTCGGCCTCTAAAGCATGATGATCGGTGGCCTTGTCAGGGAAACCGCCTTTCGAGGCAGCATTCATTCCTCAGATGCAAATAAAGCCAGACACCGAATAGCCTGCTAACGAAAAACCTCGACGGTTCTCCGCCGCCTTGGACAAGGCCTGAGTACAATACTGCAGACCATACAAGGCCCGGGCAGACCGCCGAAAGCGGTCTAGAATCGCTGGTATCAGCGAGAAGCAGTAATGCGGCATTCCAGTCAACCGGCACCTGGTGAAGCGCCAGGCACCCTGGAGACGCCCTGCCCTAACAGCCTAAGTATCCAATCCGGCCCGAAGCCACCGCGCCATTCGCTCTTCTGGCGCAACAAACGCAAGCTAAGTGTCAGCGAAACGCTGGTCCAGCCACCTGTCAAGGCGAAGGTGCCCAGCGTAGTAATCTTACCATTAGATCAAAGTGGTGATTCCTATACTGCTTGGCGGAAATTCAGACATGAGCGCACGCCCCGTGGGCTTTCCCAGCAACATCCATATCCCGCCACTCCGTTCCGCTGATTGAACGAACAAACAATAAAACTTGTTCAATCTTCATATTTGACTGAAGAGCCAAACAATAAAGAACGCATTAAAAGCACCAACCTCTCATTCATGAATAACTCCTTCACCCATAACTAGCCAAAGACTTCGTAATTGTTTTAAAAAGAACGAGAACAAGGACTGTCGCGTACCGCCTTGGGCCCTGCGCCTGCCTCGCGGGCAGGAGGCGCCAAGCCCGCGAACCCTTGTCGCACTGCATTTCTGGAGCGCCTCTGCCTCGCCATAGGCGCGCACCTCCCACCATCGGACACCGCTCTGAGTTAGCTCCGTAACGCCTCTGCTTTCATCTACCGACAATGACAAGGCCGCTATGCACGACTCGAAGAAAATCGATTATTCGCTAGATACCGCCGACACGTCCGCACCGCACTCCGCGCTGGACAATGCCGCCATCATTTCCGCCTACCGGCGCTGGGCCAATGTCTATGATCGAGTGTTTGGTGGCGTCTCTGCGCCCGGTCGCAAGCGGGCGGTGGCGGCGGTCAATGCCCTGGCGGGTACCCGGGTGCTGGAGGTCGGGGTAGGAACTGGTCTCGCCCTGCCGCACTATGGCGCCGACAAGCGCGTCACCGGGATCGATCTCTCGCCGGACATGCTGGCCAAGGCGCGGGACCGGGTCGCGCGCGACGAGATCACCACGGTGGAGGCGCTGCTCGAAGCCAATGCCGAGGAAACCGGCCTGCCCACCGGCTCTTTCGATATCGCCGTGGCCATGTTCGTAGCCTCCGTTGTGCCCAATCCGCGCAAGCTGATGCAGGAGATGCGGCGGGTGGTTAAGCCGGGTGGCCACCTCTTGCTGGTCAATCACTTCCAGGCCGAGAGCGGCCTGCGCCTGCTGGCGGAAAAGACCCTGGCGCCGGCCTCGCGCAAGCTGGGCTGGCACCCTGACTTCGCCATGGACTCCATCCTTTCCCGCGAAGACCTGCGCCGCGCCAGTCGCAGCAGCGTGCCGCCCTTTGGGCTGTTCACCCTGGTGCAGCTGACCAACGACTGAGCGCTACTCCACCCGATACCCACGCCTCGCCAGGCAGGCGGCCAGGGCTTGGCGGAAACGCTGGGTCAGGTAGGGATCGCCAACCGCACCGGGTCGTTCGGGATCGAAGCCCGACTCACCGGCGGCGTAGCGGCGGCAATCGTAGCGATCCGTGGCGTAGCGTTCGGGCGGCTGGCCCTGCAAGGGATAGGCGGTAACGTCATAGGCATCGTAGCCGGTCCCGGCAGGTGCTGCCGTCGTGGTCGGTACTGCAGCGACGTTGGGATCGGCGACGGTGACGAAGCCGCCGCCCGGATCGGTGCGGTAATAGCTGCCCGCGGCGAAATAGTAGGTGGTGCCGCCCATCCACAGCGTTTCGGCAAAGGCCGGCAAGACGCTGACGCGTACCCCGGTCGGCGGCAGGGTCACCACATAGCGCGGCCCCTGGGGCCGATACCAGTAGCCGTCGGCGTAGTAATACTGACTGTCCCGATACCAGACGCGGGTGAAACCGGCCGGCACGCCCGGTACCTCGAAACCGGGTCGCCACTGGGGATTAGCGCCCCAACCGGGACGCGGGCCGGACCAATGCGGGTCCCGCTCCGGTCGTGGGGGTGGCGGCGGCGGATAATTCCGACCGGGCTGGTCAGGCGCCGGCATCATGTAGCCTGGACGCGGCAGCGGGACGGGGCGGTCTTGCCAGGCCGGCTGATAGCCTGGTCGCGGCGGTGGTGGATCGTTGCGCTCCCAGCGCTCCAGGGCTGGACCATTGCCGCGTCCGGGCGAGCCGCCATTCCAGTCACCCTGACCGCGGCCCTGCCAGCGCCCAGCATTGCCTGGGGGAATGACGGGTGGCGGCTGGGCGCCCGGCGGCGGATTCACATAGACGCCGCCCAGGCGATAGTTGTTATCGGCCCAGGCGGGCGCGATGCTCCAGAGCGAAACGCCGGAGAAGACAAGCGCGAACAGCACGGCAGGCGATTTCATCGCACGGCTCCACGAGGGGATGGCCCAGAGTACCCCAAGGCTTGGACCCTCCCCCAGCCCGGCCGTTAGCCGCTCGCCCTATTTGTCGCGGCGCTGCTCCAGGGTCTTGCGCTGCTCGGCCAGGAACGGCTGCTCGGCCGGATCCAGTCGATCCATCCCGGCGACGATGCGGTGCCAATAGGGATACAGCGGCTCGCGACGGGTCGCCGCCTCGATCCGGGCGGACTCCTCTGCCGTCAGCGCCAGCTCCATGGCCGCCAGGTTGTCGTGCAGCTGGGCTTCGCTGCGGGCGCCGACGATCAGGCTGGTGATGCCCGGGCGATCCCTGAGCCAGGCCAGGCAGACCTGGGCTACCGAGACGCCATGGGCATCGCCCACCGCGGCCAGGGTCTCGATGATGTCCAGGGCGCGTTCGGGATCGTGTACATAGGGCTCGGGCCAATCGCTGCCCTGGCGCGTCCCCTGCGGCGCAGGCTTGCCGCGGCGGGTCGAGCCGGTCAGCAGACCCTCGCCCATGGGGCCCCAGACCAGGGTGCCGACCTCTTGGTCGAGGGCCAGCGGCAACAGTTCGTACTCCGCCTCGCGGGATTCCGGGGTGTAATAGATCTGCTGGCTGACCGGCTTGATGAAACCGTGCAGCTCAGCCTTGCCGAGGGTCTTCATCATTTGCCAGCCGGTGTAGTTGCTGGTGCCGAAGTAGCGCACCTTGCCGCTTTGCACCAGGTGGGTCATGGCCTCCAGCGTCTCTTCGATGGGGGTGACCCCGTCCCAGTTGTGCAGCTGGTAGAGATCCAGGTGATCGGTGCCCAGCCGGCGCAGGCTGTTCTCGCAGGCGCGGATCAGGTGATAGCGCGAAGCGCCGCTGTCGTTGGGGTCGTCGCTCATGGCGCTCCGCCCCTTGGATGCCAGCAGTATGTCGTCGCGCTTGTCGCCCAGGGCCTGGCCGACGAGTTCCTCGGCCAGGCCGTAGGAATACAGATCGGCGGTATCCACCAGATTCACCCCGGCGTCGAAGGCGATGTCGAACAGGCGTCGCAGGGTGCGCAGGTCGATGCCACCGCACTTCTCGAAGCCATCACGACCACCCACCTGCAGGGTGCCAAGGGCGAGTTGGGAAATTAGCAGGCCGGAGTGGCCGAGCGGACGATATTGCATGGTGCCTCCAAGAGTTTTTACCGATAAAGGGTCGACTCCAGGCGTGTTCGGCAAGTTTCAACCGCACAGGAATCGCACTTACAGCGGTCCGCTTGGGTCTATGGCCCCACGCAAGGAGGAAAACACATGTCGAAACACCATCATCACGTTGGCTGGTTCAAGCGTCGCCATGAGGTAAAGCCGGACGACCTCACCATCGTCGACAATTCCCTGGTCAAGCGCGCCGTCGGCGCCGCCGCCCTTGGCAATGCCATGGAGTGGTTCGATTTCGGCGTCTATGGCTACCTGGCCGTGACCCTTGGCAAGGTCTTCTTTCCCGACGGCGATGCCGCCGCCCAGCTGATCGCCACCTTCGCCACCTTTACCGTGGCCTTTCTGGTCCGCCCCCTCGGCGGCATGGTGTTCGGCCCCCTGGGTGACAAGTACGGTCGCCAGAAGGTGCTGGCCCTGACCATGATCATGATGGCCCTGGGCACCTTCAGCATCGGCCTCATCCCCAGCTACGAGAGCATCGGCATCTGGGCGCCTGCCCTGCTGCTGCTGGCACGTGTCGTCCAAGGCTTCTCAACCGGCGGTGAATACGGGGGAGCGGCGACCTTCATCGCCGAGTACGCCACAGACAAGACCCGCGGACGCATGGGCAGCTGGCTGGAATTCGGCACCCTGGCCGGCTATATCGCCGGCGCGGGAACGGTCACGGCGCTCACCGCGGCCCTGACCCAGGAACAGTTGCTCGACTGGGGCTGGCGCGTGCCCTTCTTCATCGCCGGTCCCCTCGGCCTACTCGGCCTCTACATGCGCCTAAAGCTGGAAGAGACTCCGGCGTTCAAGGCCCACACCGAGGCCAACGAAGGCAAGGCCGCGGACGGTCCTGCGCACAGTCTGCGCGAGCTGTTCACCCTGCATCGGGTCGCCCTGCTCAAGTGCGTCGGCCTGGTATTGGTGTTCAACGTCACCGACTACATGCTGCTGACCTACATGCCCAGCTATCTGGCGGTGACCATGGGCTACGCCGAGACCAAGGGTCTGCTGCTGATCCTCATCGTCATGGTGGTGATGATGCCGCTCAACATCCTGGGCGGTTTCTTCAGCGACCGGTTGGGGCGCAAGCCGATGATCATCGGTGCGTGCGTGGCGATCCTGGTCCTGGCGATTCCCTGCCTCAAGCTGATCGGCAGCGGCCACGACTGGCTGATCTTCCTCGGCCTGATGCTGCTGGGCATGGCCCTGGCCTGCTTTACCAGCACCATGCCGTCCACCCTGCCGGCGCTGTTCTACACCCCGATCCGCTACAGCGCCCTGTCCATCGCCTTCAACATCTCGGTGTCGCTGTTTGGCGGGACCACTCCGCTGGTCACCGCCTGGCTGGTGGAAAAGACCGGCGACCCCCTGGTGCCGGCCTACTACCTGATGGCTGCAGCGGTGATCGGCATCCTGACCATGCTGACCGTGCGCGAAACCGCCGGCCAACCCCTGCGCGGCTCGCCACCCTCGGTAGCCAGCGAAGAAGAGGCCCGGGAGTTCCTCGCCAGCGACGCACCCCTGACCGTGGACAAGCAGCCGCCGGGACAGGCGTGAGTTTCACGGATTGATCGCGGCCGCTCCTACAGGCATATACCGCTGTAGGAGCGGCCCATGGCCGCGATGCTCTTCCCCCTTACCCAACCTTCCCCAGACGCCCTCCTCGCCCCCCAAATCCCACCCAAAAGAAAAGGGGAGACCTTGCGGCCTCCCCTTGAATTCGTTGTCCTCTCGCACCGCTCGTGACGGTGGCTGCGATCGACCAGGAATGGTGACCTGGGCGGGCCCGGGCGCGGCGGACGGGATACCGTCGTTGGCGATGCGAAAGGCCCTCCTGGGGCACTTCCGTTGGACAGCTCTACCGGGCTATCGAAGTTGAGTTCAGCTTACGCCCCTGCCGCCGGCAGAGGTTTGCGTTGTGCGCACTCTTTCCTACCTCTTGCGCAATTCATGGCTAGAAACCTAGGATTGGACGCAACCCGATAGCGCAAGGCATGAAAAATGGACAAACTCGATCGCTTCGATCTGAAAATCTTGGCAGAACTGCAGCGCGATGCGCGTCTTTCCAATCAAGAACTGGCCGAACGCATTGGCCTGTCGCCCTCGCCCTGTTCAAGACGAGTCAAGCAACTGGAAGACAGCGGCTACATCACCCGCCAGGTGGCCCTGCTGGATCGCAAGAAACTTGGCCTGTCGCTGACCGCCTTCGTCCTCATCGGCATGGATAGACACACCCCGGAGCGCTTCGAGAACTTCCAGGCGATCATCGCCCAGTGCCCCGAGGTGCTGGAGTGCTGCCTGGTCACCGGCATGGATGCGGACTATCAGCTCAAGGTCGTCGTGCCCGACATGGAGCACTACCAGCAGCTGCTCTTGGGCACCCTGACGCGCATCGAGGGCGTCTCCAGCGTGCGGTCGAGCTTCGTGCTCAACCAGATCCTGGCCAGTACCGAACTACCGCTCAACCACCTGCGGCCCTGAGCGCGGCGCGGCTTCGACGCCGGCGTCGAGAAAACGCGGCAGCACCAGCATGTGCGGTACGGCGAAGGCGGCCAGCACGGCGAACAGGGCGCGGATACCGGTACGCTCCTGCAGCAGGAACACCAGGCCACCGGCCAGGGTAAACAGCGCAGCGCCCAGCAGGATCGGCCAGGTCAGGCGCAGATAGGCCTTGAAGGTGGGTGCCCCCAGCAAACGTTGGCGCACCCCGGTCTGGGGCGCGGCGTGCAGCAGATAGAAGCCCAGGGCGAACCCCACCAGGGGCGGCGCCAGCACCACGGCCAGCAGCGTCACCGCCAACCTGGGGCAACGCTGCTGCCAGGCGGCCAGCAACAGCACCGGCAGTGCCAGCAGCCCACCCAGTAGAAGCACGCGGGCTAGCCAATCTGCGAGGGCAAGAGAAGCAGCCGGCCCCATGGCCAGGGCCAGCAACCGGGCGACGGCGGCTTCGTGCACCACCGCCGGACCGCCAATGATGAACAGCCCCAAAGCCAGCGAGGTCAGCCGCTTGGGAAACAGCTCGTCTTCATGGGCGAAATGCCAGGCCGAGAGCAGCAGGAACAGCAGCAGCGCCGCCGTGCCTGCCAGTTGCCAGCAGAGCAGGCAGGCCAGGGCCGTCGCCAGATAGCAGCCGAGAAAGGCGAGGCGCCGCCCGGGTGCGACCAGGCGCAGATCACTGGCGCCATGCAGCAGGCCCAGACCCAAACCTACCACCAGGGCGTAGGCCAGTTGCCCGGCCCCGCCCGCCAGGCTGGCGAGCCCGGCGGTCAGTACCAGCGCCAGCCAGCCTCGCCCGGTCTCCTGCATCCTTAGACGCCGGTCCGCGCCAGGGCCGCACGCAGATTGCGCTCGGAGGTGAAGGCATAGACCACCTTGGCCAGCACGTCGAGCACCAGGATGATCCAGATGGTCGCCGCATCGCTCACCATCCACACGCCCTCCGGGCCAATGGCGAAGACCACCGGATAGATCAGCCAGAGCACGGTCAGAAAGCCGGTGTTCTTGCGATAGGCTGCGCCGATCGCGGCATGTTGCCCGGCCAGGGTCGCCAGCGGTTTCCACAGTAGATAGAGCACCCCGACGAAGGCCGCGCAGGACCAGGCGAAGAACACCCACTTGATGGTGCCGTAGGGCGCCAGGGAGGCCACCAGGCCCGTCACGATCATTACCACGTCCAGGGTGACGATGGAGGCCACGAAGCCGCCTTGTCCCTCTTGCTCACGCGCGCCGAGAAAGACCGAGCTCACCACCCCGGCCAGCAGCAGTGGCGTGGTGAAGGTCCAGTCCAGGTAGCGGGCGACATAGGTCACGCTGCCATCCGGCTTGATCAGATTGCCAACCCCCAGGTACATGGCCAGATAGGCCGTAGCGGCGATGAAGGGCACGGCGGCGTGGATCAGGGTGTGGCCGCGTAGCGGACCACGGTGCGCGCCCTTGGCATAGATCGCCAGGGAGGCGAGCGACATGATGACGAAGCCGATTAGCAGGGGTGTCTGACTCATTGGAGGTCTCCAGAGGATAAGGGACGCGCATCGGCGGGGCCAGCCGCTCTGGAGTAGGGGTTCCTGGTCTACCGCTGCGCTTAAGGTAGAGAAGTCGCCGCGTGACTTGGTTCAAAATGTTTCAGTGTTCGCGACCAATCGCTGCAGGCCCTTGATCCGGGTCAAGAGGTCCTGGCAGTGGCCGAGGCAAGCTGCGTCGTTTCGTGTCCGCCCAGGAATCCGCATGCTGCCGGCCCAGAACGTGATGCTGAGCTACGGACGCTGCTGCGCCAGCCCCGACTTCTTCGATGATTTCTACCAGCGCTTCCTGGCCAGCTCGCCCCGGGTAAGGGAGAAGTTCGTCCATACCGACATGGCCGCGCAGAAGCTGCTGTTGCGCCACGGCATCATGAACCTGGTCCTGGTGGCCCGCGGCATGCCCACCACCAAACTGCGCCAGCTCGGCGAAAGCCATTGCCGGGCACGGCTGGACATAGGCCCCGAACTCTACGAACTCTGGGTCGACTGCCTGCTCGCCACCCTGGCCCAGCACGACGCCGACTTCACCCCCGCCCTGCGCCAGGAATGGCAGGGCGTGCTGGAGGCAGGGATCGCGGTAATACGCAGCTACTACTGAGCGGGCCTGGGCCCTGTTGGGCTTCGCTGCGCTCAACCCAACCTACGACACCCGCAGGTTGGATTGAGACAGCTCCACCGTCGAAGCCCAACACCCCAAGGCACCGCTCCTCACCCAAACACCCCCTCTCCCCCAGGGAGAGGGCCGGGGTGAGGGCAAACCAGACCCCGTAGGTTGGGCTGAGACAGCCTCACCGTCGAAGCCCAACGCCCCAAAGCAACGCATCCCACCCAAACGCCCCCTCTCCCTCAGGGAGAGAGCTGGGGTGAGGGCAAACCACACCCCGTAGGTTGGGCTGAGACAGCTCCATCGTCGAAGCCCAACACCCCAAGGCACCGCACCTCATCCAAACGCCCCCTCTCCCCCGGGAGAGGGCCGGGGTGAGGGCAAACCAAACCCCGAAGTACCGCTATCCCCCCAAAACAGCCCAATACCGGCCACCTGCCAGCCACCATCGGTCGGCCAAGCGCTCCAGTCGCCTACCAAACGCCCTTCCTCGCTTTACCCGCCTTGCCGGTCTGGCTAACGTATGACGAAAGGATTTTTTGTGCGCCAGGTCTCGCTTTACCGCGCCCTGCCGCCCCTCGGAATGGATGACCGATGGCCCGCTTTTTCCCCGCTCGCAGCCAGTGCCAGTTCGATACCCCCGGTGAACGTCGCTTCGCCGAGCGCCTGGAAAAACTGCTCGAAGACGACTACCTCTGCTGGAGCAACGTCCCGGTCGGCCCCAAGGCGCGCTACCCGGATTTCGTCGTGCTCCATCCACGGCGCGGCATCCTGGTGCTGGAGGTCAAGGACTGGAAACTCGCCACCCTGGAATCCGTCACCCACGGCAAGGTCCGCCTGCATACCCAGGACGGCCTGAAGACCGTCGCCAATCCCCTGCTGCAAGCCCGCTCCTACACCCTCGAAGTCGACCTGCTACTCAAGAAAGATCCGCTGCTGCGCCAGAGCGCCAGCTCGCCTCACCCGGGCCAACTGATCATGCCCTGGGGCTGGGGCGTGGTGCTCACCGGCATCACCCGCCGCCAATTCGAGCAGACCGATCTCGCCGACGTCCTCGATCCCCAGCGCGTGCTCTTCCAGGACGAGATGACCGAATCCGCCGACCCGGAAGCCTTCCAGCAACGCCTCTGGGACATGTTCCCCCACGTCTTTCCCTGCGCCCTCAGCCTGCCGCAGATCGACCGGGTGCGTTATCACCTCTACCCCGAGGTACGGGTCAACAGCCAGCCCGGCCAATTCGGCTTGTTCGACGCCGCCGAGGCGCCGCTGCCCAGCCTGATCAAGGTCATGGACCTGCAGCAGGAACAGCTGGCGCGCTCCCTGGGCGACGGCCACCGCGTCATCCATGGCGCCGCCGGCAGTGGCAAGACCATGATCCTCGGCTATCGCTGCGCCCACCTGGCCAAGGTCTCGGTCAAACCCATCCTGGTGCTCTGCTACAACAAGTCCCTGGCCGGCCGGCTGCGCCAGGTGATCGAACAGAAGGGCCTCGGCGAACGGGTAGTAGTACAGAACTTCCACGCCTGGTGCGCCGAGATGCTCACCGCCTACCAGGTGGATAAGCCGGATCAGCGCCTGCCGGTGGCGGCCAAGATGGAGCAGTACGTGCTGCGCACCATCGACGGCGTCGAGCGCGGCCAGATCCCCCGCGGCCAGTACAGCGCCGTGCTGATCGACGAAGGCCATGACTTCGCCCCCGAGTGGTTCAAGCTGGTGGTGCAGATGGTCGACCCCAGCACCCAGTCCTTGCTGGTGCTCTATGACGACGCCCAGGCCATCTACCGCGGCAAGGGCGGCCGGAAGGCGCTGGACTTCAGCTTCGCCAGCGTCGGCATCCAGGCCCAGGGCCGCACCACCATCCTCAAGCTCAACTACCGCAACACGGTGGAGATCCTCGCTGTCGCCCGCGCCTTCGCCACCGAACTGCTGACCAGTCGCGACGCCAGCGAAGACGGCGTGCCCCTGATCGCCCCGGAAAGCGCCGGCCGCCGCGGCCCCTTCCCCGAACTCATCCAGTGCGGCAGCGACCGCGAGGAATGGGACCTGCTCATCGCCCGCATCCGCGACGAACATGCCGCCGGCCGCCCGCTCAGCGACATGGCCATCCTCTACCGCAGCACCCGCCAGGCCTACCAGGCCGAATACGAACTCAAGAAGGTCGCCATCCCCTACCGCTCCGGCGCCAGCACCAAGGGCCGTGGCCAACTCTACGATGAAGAAGACAGCGTCAAGATCGTCAGCATGCACTCCAGCAAGGGATTGGAGTTCGGGCTGGTATTGATTCCAGGACTAGGCGAAATGCCCAAGCAGGGCGAGCCGGAAGCGGATGAGGCGCGCTTGCTGTATGTGGCAATGACGCGGGCGATTGATCGGTTGGTGATGACTTATCAAGCATGCTCCGAATTTACGCTAAAAATAAAAGAAAAAATAACCCTTATAACCAATCAAGAAGATCCAAAAGAAAAAATAACCCAGCCATTTTAAAGGACTAAAAATGCGAGATAACTATAAGTTCGAAATGAAAGGACGGGCGTTCGAGGATGGCGACCGCCTAGACAAAGTAGCAGCAGGTCTACAAGCTCTACAACACATATTCGATGGGCAGTTTCGAGCTATTTCCGATAAAAAGAGACTGCATGAACAGGATCGGCAGCTATTTCAAGCACGCATTTTCAGATATGAAGACGGCTCATTTATAGCTTACCTGGGAGTGGCATACTCAGGGCTTCAAACAGCATTACCATTCATCCAAGGCACACCAAACATATGGGAAGCAACAAAAAATGCTTTTGATTTTTTAAAAAATATCTACGAGTCTGCCCACAATGGAGAAGAAGTAAAAATAACTCATGAGGGAAATGGAAACACCATAGTACACGCCAACAGCTCCACCATTATTTACAATGGCCCTGTCGTCAACATAGGCACGCAAATAATTGGAGCGGTTAGAGAGCTAGATGACCTTTTAGACAATGAAGAAGTTAGCAAAGTAGTCCTAGAAGGACCAGACTCAACTCCCATCTTAGAAATGGAATCTAGCAAAAAGGGCTTGTATTATCCCCCAACAAGAATAGATGACTCACCAATACAAATTCTATGTGACATATATGACTTCAATAAATACGACAAAACTGGCAAGGCGAGAATATCTACTCAGCAAAAAATACCTCTAGGTAACTACAAATTCAGAAGCATTGGAGACCAGTCTGTCGAAGAATTTATTTTATCGATGACGGAGCCCCAAGTATTACTGAACTGCTTAATAAAATATCAAACTGACCCGCTCTCCGAAAGCAAGATAAATGAAATATTAGTAATAAGCATCGCCGCATAAAAAAGCAACTAAAGCGGCATGCTATTAAAAGCCACAAGCATCTCATATCTAACTTTCATCAATACCAAGCAACAACTTCAAAAACGCCTCCGCCTGCGGCGACACCTCATCCCGGCGCCGCAGCAACCACACCGCCGAAGTCGCCTCGGGGTCGTCCAGCTCCCGATAGACCAGCCCTTCCATCTGGGTGCGCTGGTAGGTGGCGGGCAGCACGGTGACGCCGAGGCCGGCGGCGACCAGGCCGAGGATGATGAGGACTTCACTGGCCTCCTGGACGATGCGCGGGGCGAAGCCGGCGCGGGCGGTAAGGGTCAGCAGCTGGTCGTAGAGACCGGTGCCGAAGCTGCGCGGGAAATAGACGAAGGGTTCCTCGGCGAGGGCGGCCAGGGGCAGCGGGCCGCTGCCTTGCTGCGCCAGGGGATGGTCGTGTCGCAGGGCGACCACCAGGGGTTCGCGAAAGAGTTCGACCGCCACGAGGGAATCCGGCAGTTCGATGGGACGGATCAGGCCGATCTGCAGATTGCCGGCGAGCATGGCGTCGATCTGTTCGCGGCTGCTCATCTCCTGCAGTTGCAGGCGTACCTCGGGGTAGGCGCGGCGATAGGCGAACAGGGTCTTGGGGATGGTGGCGACGAAGGGCGAGGAGGCGCTGAAGCCCACCTGCAACTGCCCGGTCTCGCCACGGCCGGCACGGCGGACCCGTTCGGCGGCGCGCTCGCTGGCAAGGAGGATCTGCCGGGCTTCGTCGAGAAACAGCCGGCCGGCCTCGGTGAGGGCAACGCGTCGGTTGGTGCGCTCCAGCAGACGCGTGCCCAGCTCGGTTTCCAGGGCCTGGATCTGCTGACTGAGCGGTGGCTGGGAGAGATTCAGACGCTGGGCAGCGCGACCGAAGTGCAGCTCTTCGGCCACCGCCACGAAGTACCTCAGGTGGCGCAATTCCATGTCGTCCCCATTGAGTCGTAAAACCTATCAATCGAGACGGACAATATATTGGATATATGGCAGCTGCCAGCCTAGGGTGATGAGGTCAGACCTGCCCTGAGGTACCCGTGAATACGTCCCGGTCGTCCGCAACGCCCCCTTCCCCGCCGCTGGAAACCCGCCCTGCCGCCAATGAGCCGCAGCACGCGCCGGACGCCTTCATCGAAAAGGGTACGCCGCAATTCCTGCGCACCGCCCTGGCGCTGTTCTGCGGCGGTCTCGCCACCTTCGCCCTGCTCTATTGCGTACAGCCGCTGATGCCGATCTTTTCTCAGGCCTTTGGCCTCACCGCCGCGGCCAGCAGTCTGTCGCTGTCCCTGGCCACCGGCCTGATGGCCTGCGGCCTGCTGGTGACCGGGCCGATCTCCGATGCCATCGGGCGCAAGTCGGTGATGGTCTATGCACTGTTCGCCGCGGGCGGCTTCACCCTGCTCAGCGCCCTGATGCCCACCTGGGACGGCATCCTGGTGACCCGCGCCCTGGTTGGCCTGTCGCTGGCCGGGGTGGCGGCGGTGGCCATGACCTACCTGGCCGAAGAGGTGCACCCCGAGCACCTGGGCTATGCCATGGGCCTCTATATCAGTGGCAATGCCCTGGGCGGGATGTCCGGTCGGGTGATCAGCGGGGTCCTGGTGGACTTCGTCTCCTGGCGCATCGCCCTCGGCGCCCTGGGGGTGCTGGCGCTGGTGGCGGCGCTGCTGTTCAAGCGCAGCCTGCCGGCGTCGAAGCGTTTTCAGCCACGGCCGCTACGGCCGCGCAGCTTGCTCGCCGGCTATGCCCTGCACTTTCGCGACGCCGGCCTGCCCTGGCTGTTCCTGGAGGCCTTCCTGTTGATGGGCGCCTTCGTCACCCTGTTCAACTACATTGCCTATCGCCTTCTCGCCGAGCCCTATCACCTGAGCCAAGCCTGGATCGGCGTCCTCTCGCTGGTCTATCTGGCGGGGATCTACAGCTCGGCCAAGTTCGGCAGCCTGGCCGATCGTTTCGGTCGGCGGCAGGTATTCGCTGGCGCCATCGTGCTCAAGCTGTGCGGTCTGCTGCTGACCCTGTTCACCCCGCTGTGGCTGGTGCTGCCGGGGATGCTGCTGTTCACCTTTGGCTTCTTCGGCGCCCATTCGGTGGCCAGCAGTTGGGTCGGGCGGCGGGCGCGCCAGGCGCGGGGCCAAGCCTCTTCGCTCTATCTGTTCAGTTACTACGCCGGTTCCAGCGTGGCCGGCACCCTGGGTGGCTTCTGCTGGCACCTGGGGGGCTGGGCCGGTGTCGGTCTGTTCATCGGCGCCCTGCTGCTCGCGGCCCTGGCCGTGGCGGTCCGGCTGTCTAGGTTGCAGCCGCTGCCAGCGGCGTGACGCCAGGGCTCGACCGCTCCCTTGAGGTTGAAACGCCTCTGGAGCGGTCTTTGCGGCCATGATCGCGATAACCATCAACGACAGCTTCACCTTTACCTTCACCTCTCTTGCCCAAATCACCGCTTCCACTGCCGCTCGTCGCACGGAGCGGCGTTTCGTGCCCTGAAAAGGGGCCCTCTACCTCCCGCCACGCTAGCCTGTCCCTGGCTTCGCGGCGCGACTGTCACCTCTTCGCAAAGTTCAGACAAATGTTTGCCTAGGGTGGGAGCCGCTTGGATAATGCGCGCCGAACGCTGCAATACCCTGCTCATCAGGGATAGATGAAACGGCAAGCACGTAAGGCTCCGGGGTAGATTCGGCTGTGAACATGCACTTCCAGATTAGCGATTGGCGCGCCTGGGCGCCTGGTCTTGGCGACCAGGACGCCTGGCGGCAGTGGTGCGCCGCGCCCTGGTGTCCGGCGGACGACGGCAGCCAACCCGACGCCAGCTTCCTGCCGGCCATGCAGCGCCGCCGCCTGAGCCGCTTGGCGCGCATGACCTTCCAGGTGGCCTGGCCGTTGGCCGACGCCCATGGCGAGCCGCTGCCGCTGATCTTCGCCTCGCGCCACGGCGAGACCCCGCGCACCCTGGCCATCCTCCAGGAACTGGCTCGCGGCGAGCCGCTCTCGCCGACCCAGTTCAGCCTCTCGGTGCACAACGCCATCATCGGCCAATGGTCGATCCTGCGCGGCGACCACAGCGAGATGAATGCCCTGGCCACCGGCCGCGACGGTCTCGAACACGCCGTGCTGGAGGCCTGCACCCTGCTCGCCGAAGGCGCCAGCGGGGTGCTGGTGGTGATCGCCGAAGAGGCGCCGCCGACGCTCTATGCACCGCAGATCGACGATGTCCCCTTTCCCTATGCCGTGGGCCTGCTGCTCACCCCTGGCAGCGGCCATGGCCTGAGCGGCGAGCCGGCCCCGGCGGATGCCGCGACCAGTGCCTGGCCCCATGCCCTGGAATTGCTGCGCCTGCTGGAAGCGCCTGGCGCCCTGCACCTCGCCTATGCCGGGCGCGCCTGGCACTGGCAGGCGGAGGCCTGCGGATGAGCGGCCGCCTGGACTATGGCTATCGACTGCTGGCCACGGGGCTCAACTTCGTGGTGTTCGGCTGCGGCGCCCTGGTCTTTCGCCTGCTGATCCTGCCGCTCCTGCTGGTCCTGCCGGGCGATCCCCTGCGCCGCCGCCAGCGTGCGCGGCGGGCCAATGCCCGGCTGTTCCGCTTCTTCGTCGCCTTCATGGTGCTGACCCGGGTGATGAATCTGCGCATCCAGGGCCGCGAGCGGTTGGGTCGTCCAGGCCAGCTGATCATCGCCAACCACCCCTCGCTGATCGACGTGGTGGTGCTCATCGGCCTGGTGCCCGACGCCAATTGCGTGGTCAAGCAGGGCCTCTGGCAGAACCCCTATCTCAAGCGGCAGATCCAGGCCGCCGGCTACATCAGCAACAACGGCAGCGCCGAGATGCTCGACGACGCCGCCGACGCCCTGCGCGAAGGCCAGACGCTGATCATCTTTCCCGAGGGTACCCGCACCACCCCCGGCGAGCCGCCGCGCTTCCATCGTGGCGCCGCGGCCATCGCCCTGCGCGGCGCCCGCTGCATCACCCCGGTCACTATCCGCGTGGTGCCCAGCACCCTGACCAAGGCCACGCCCTGGTATCGCATTCCCGCGCGGCGCTTCGACTTCCAGCTGGAAGTGGGCGCCGACATCGACCCCACCACCTTCGCCGGGCGGCCGCTGCCGCTGGCGTCGCGTGAACTCAACGACCAGCTGCACCAGCTCTACCTGAAGGAAACCGGCAACCATGACTGATCTCAACCTTGAGCTCAAAAGCCTGATCATCGAGGCGCTCGGCCTCGAGGACGTCACCGTCGACGACATCGGCGACGACCAGATCCTGTTCGGCGACGGCCTGGGCCTGGATTCGGTGGACGCCCTGGAGCTGGGCCTGGCGATCCAGAAGCGCTACGGCATCCGCATCGACGCCGAAGCCAAGGACACCCGCACCCATTTCGCCAACGTCAACGCCCTCGCGGCCTTCGTGGCCGCCCAGCGCGCCGCCTGAGGAGATCGCCATGCAAAGCCGTGAAGCCATCTTCGAGACCCTGCGCAGCGCCCTGGTCGAGCTCTTCGAACTGGAGCCCGAGCGGGTGACCCTGGAAGCCAACCTCTACGAGGACCTGGAGATCGACAGCATCGACGCTGTCGACCTGATCGACCACCTGCGCCGCCAGACCGGGCACAAGATCGCCGCCGAGCAATTCCGCCAGGTGCGTACCGTGGGTGACGTGGTCGAGGCTGTCTATCGCATCAGCCAGGCGGACGCCTGATCCGCCGCCTATGAGTGCCCTGCCTTCCCACTCCCCGCTGGGCCTGCTCGCCGCTGCCCTGCTGCTCCTGCTCGGCCTGGCCTATCCCTTCGCCGTGTACTTCGGCCTGCAGCACCTGTCGCCGCGGCTGTTCGCGGTCGGTCTCGGTGTGCTCTGGGGCCTGCGCCTGCTGCAACCCGGCCTCAACGGCCTGCAGCGCGGCACCGGCCTGGTCGCCCTGGGCTTCTGCCTGCTGCTGGCCCTGAGCGACGCCGCCGTGCTCTTGCGCTGGTATCCGGTGCTGCTCAGCCTCTTCCTGCTGGCGGTGTTCGGCCTGAGCCTGCTGCGCGGCCAGCCGCTGATCGAACGCCTGGCGCGGCTGCGCGAACCCGAGCTGCCACCCCGTGCGGTGCGCTATACCCGCCGGGTGACCCAGGTCTGGTGCCTGTTCTTTCTGTTCAATGCGCTCACCGCCGCTGCCCTGGCGCTCTGGGCGCCGCTGGCCTGGTGGACGCTTTATACCGGGGTGATCGCCTATGGCCTGATGGGCCTGCTGTTCGCCGGTGAATGGCTGGTCCGCCAGCGCGTGCGGAGGCTGCCATGACGTTCACCCCTCTCGCCGAGCTGCTGGGCGCCGCGAGCCCGCTGGATGCGGCCCTCAAGCAGCGCGCCCTGCACCTGGCGGCGGCCTTCCAGGCCAGTGGCCTCAAGCGCCTGGCGCTGCATCTGGACGATGCCGAGGACCTGGCCTGCGCCCTGCTCGGCGCCTGGCGCGCCGGCATCGAGGTGATCCTGCCGGCCGACGCCCAGCCCGCCACCCGTGCTCGGCTGATGCCTACGCTCGATGCCTGGCTCGACGATCTTGCCGGCTGGACGGCCGCCGAGCCTCTGGCGCCCGCCGCGCTCGACCTCCAGGCACCGCTGCTGACCCTGAGCACCTCGGGCTCCAGTGGCGAGCCCAAATTGATCGCCAAGCAACTGTTCCAGCTGGCCAACGAGGTCGCCGCCCTGGAGCGGCTGTGGGGTGGCTCTGTTGGCGAAGCGACCATCCTTGGCAGCGTCTCCACCCAGCACATCTATGGCCTGCTGTTCCGCGTGCTCTGGCCGCTCTGCAGCGGTCGCCCCTTCGCCCGCCAGGCGCTGCCCTTCACCGAGGAGCTGCAGCGGGAGACCGCCGCCCTGCTACGCGAGGGTCGCCGTGCGGTGTGGATCAGCAGCCCGGCGCTGCTCAAGCGCCTGGGCGAGAACCTCGATGACGCCATCCTCGGTCAGGTGGTGCGGGTGTTTTCCTCTGGCGGCGTGCTGCCGGAGGCGGCGGCCACGGCCTGCCAGGCGCGCTTCGGCCAGTACCCTACCGAGGTCTATGGCAGCTCCGAGACCGGCGGCATCGCCTGGCGCCAGGGCCCGCAGCCCTGGCAGGCCTTCGCCGACCTCACCCTGGGCCAGGATGCCGAGGGCGCGCTCTGGCTGACCTCACCCTATCTGCCCCAGGGCGTGCGCGAGCAGACCATGGACGGTGTGAGCCTGCTGGGAGACGGTCGCTTCGAGCTGCTCGGGCGTCTGGATCGCATCGTCAAACTGGAAGAGAAGCGCATCGCCCTGCCAGCGCTGGAAGCGCGCCTGCTCGACCATCCCGCCGTCGCCGACGTCCGCCTGGGCGTGGTGCAACAGGGTCGCGCCCTGCTCGGCGCCCTGGTCGCCCTGAGCGAAAGCGGCCTGCATCTGTTGCGCAATGGCGGTCGCCGCGCCCTGGTGGCCGAGTTGCGCGAACACCTGGCCGGCCACTGCGAGGCCATCGCCCTGCCGCGCCGCTGGCGCCTGCTGCTGGCGCTGCCCTACAGCGCCCAGGGCAAGCTGGCCCAGGCCGAGGTGGAGCGGCTGCTGGCCCAGCCACGGCCGGTGGACATCGAACCGCTCGGCGTCGAGCAGACCGAAGACGGCTGGCGCCTGGAGCTGGAAGTCGCCCCGGACCTGGCGTTCTTTTCCGGTCACTTCCCCACGGCGCCGGTGGTGCCCGGGGTGGTACAGGTCGGCTGGGCCCAGCGCCTGGCCCGTCAGCACCTGGAGCTGCCCGCGGACTTCGCCGGCATAGAGGTACTGAAATTCCAGCAGCTGCTGCGCCCCGGCGACCGGGTAACCCTGACCTTCCACTTCGACGCCACCCGCAGCAAGCTGCACTTTGCCTTTCGCCAGGGCACCGCGGCCTGCTCCTCCGGGCGCATCCTGCTCAAGGAGGCGCAGCCATGAGCTTTCGTGCCTGCGCGGTGATCCCGGTATTCGACCATGAGCACGCCCTGCCGCTGGTGGTCCAGGCGCTGCGCCAGCGCGCCCTGCCCTGCGTGCTGGTGGACGATGCCTCCAGCCCCGCCTGCGCCCAGGTGATGGACGAGCTGGCGACCCAAGCCGACGTCCATCTGCTGCGGCTGCCGGTCAACCAGGGCAAGGGCGGCGCGGTGATGGCCGGACTCGCCGAGGCGCAGCGCCTGGGCTTCACTCATGCCCTGCAGGTGGATGCCGACGGCCAGCACGACTTGGCCGACGTGGCCGCCTTTCTCGCCGAAGCCCAGGCCTATCCCGAGGCGCTGATCTGCGGCTATCCGCAGTTCGACGACTCGGTGCCCAAGGGCCGGCTCTATGCCCGCTACCTCACCCATGTCTGGGTGTGGATCAACAGCCTGTCCCTGGCGATCCGCGACAGCATGTGCGGCTTTCGCGTCTACCCGCTGGCGCCGACCCTGGCGGTGATCCGCGCCGGCGGCCTGGGCAAGCGCATGGATTTCGACCCGGAGATCCTGGTGCGCCTGGCCTGGCGCGAGCAGCCCATGCGCTGGCGGCCGACCCGGGTGCACTATCCGCTGGATGGCCGTTCGCACTTTCGCCTCTGGCAGGACAACGTGCTGATCTCGCGCATGCACACCCGGCTGTTCTTCGGCATGCTGCTGCGCGCGCCGCGTCTGCTCTGGCGCCGGGTGCGCGCGTGAGCGGCCACTGGGCGCAGCAGCGCGAGCGTGGCAGCCCCGTGCTGATGCGCCTCACCGCCTGGCTGGCACGGCACCTGGGCCGCCGCGCCATCGCTCCGCTGCTGCGGCTGATCGTGCTGTACTTCTTCCTGTTCGGCGCCCGCGCCCGCCGTGGCATCCGCGACTACCAGCAGCGCCTGGCCCGCTGGAGCAATCGTCCCGACCTGCAACCCAGCTGGCGCAGCGGCTATGCCCAGTTCATGGCCTTCGCCGAAGCCCTGCTGGACAAGCTCGACGCCTGGAACGGCCGCCTCGGCCTGGATCAGGTGCAACTGCACGACCCGGATCAGGTGCACAGCCGCATGCACGCGCCGCGCGGCGAGATCCTGGTCACCGCCCACCTGGGCAACCTCGAAGTCTGTCGCGCCCTGGCCCAGCTGGGACGGCGGGTGCGCCTCAATGTACTGGTGCACACCCGCCATGCCGAGGCCTTCAATCGTCTACTGGAAGAGGCCGGTGCCAGCGATCTGCGGCTGATCCAGGTCAGCGAGCTGGACCCGGCGGTAATGCTGCAGCTCAGCGAACGCCTGGAGCGCGGCGAGTGGCTGGCCATTGCCGGCGACCGGGTGCCGCTGCACGGCGGCCGGACCGTCGAGGTGGACTTCCTCGGCGCCCCGGCGCCCTTCCCCCAGGGCCCCTGGCTGCTGGCGCACCTGCTGCGCTGCCCGACCAACCTGCTGTTCTGCCTGCGCGAAGCCGACGGCTACCACCTCTACTTGGAAGATTTCGCCCCGGCCCCGGCCTGGCGTCGCCAGGAGCGCGCCGCCGGCATCCAGGGCCTGGCCCAGGCCTATGCCGAGCGCCTTGCCGCCCATTGCCTCAAGGCGCCGCGGCAGTGGTTCAACTTCTACCCCTTCTGGAGTCGCCATGAACGCTAGTGTTCGCTTTGGTAGCCAGGCCCTCGCCATCGAAGATCTGGTCGCCCTGGCCGAGGGCCGGGCCCAGGCCGAATTGCAGGACGACGCGGCCTTTCGCGACGGCATCGCCCGCGGCGCCCGCTTCGTCGATTCGCTGCTGGCCCGCGAGGGTTCGGTCTACGGCATCACCACCGGCTATGGCGATTCCTGCGTGGTCGCCGTGCCCCTCGCCCAGGTTGAGGCGCTGCCGCGTCAGCTCTACACCTTCCACGGTTGCGGCCTGGGGCGCCATCTGGATGCGGCGGCGACGCGCGCGGTACTGGCCGCGCGGTTGCAGTCGCTGTGCCAGGGCGTCTCCGGGGTGCGCGTCGAGTTGCTCGAACGTCTCACCGCCTTCTTGCGCGAAGACATCCTGCCGCTGATCCCCGAGGAGGGTTCGGTAGGCGCTAGTGGCGATCTCACCCCGCTGTCCTATGTCGCCGCCGCCCTCTGCGGCGAGCGCCAGGTGCTCTGGCGCAATGAGATACGGGAAGCAGCGGACGTCCATGCCGAGCTGGGCTGGACGCCGCTGGTGCTCAGGCCCAAGGAAGCCCTGGCGCTGATGAACGGCACCGCGGTGATGACCGGCCTGGCCTGCCTGGCCTTCTCCCGCGCCGAGTACCTGCTGCGCCTGGCGACGCGCATCACCGCGCTCAACGTGGTGGCCCTGGCCGGCAACCCCGAGCACTTCGACCAGCGCCTGTTCGCCGCCAAGCCCCATCCGGGCCAGGGTCAGGTGGCCGCCTGGTTGCGCGCGGATCTCGCCGCCGAAGGGCCGGCCGCGCCCCTGCACCGCCTGCAGGACAGATATTCGCTGCGCTGCGCCCCCCATGTCCTGGGCGTGCTGG
Source organism: Pseudomonas benzopyrenica (assembly GCF_036884265.1). Classification (NCBI taxonomy): domain Bacteria; kingdom Pseudomonadati; phylum Pseudomonadota; class Gammaproteobacteria; order Pseudomonadales; family Pseudomonadaceae; genus Pseudomonas; species Pseudomonas benzopyrenica. Next base: position 4,380,651 of record NZ_CP145723.1, read on the forward strand.
CCGACAGCCTGCCCTGGCTGCGCCAGTTCATCGAGACCGAACTCAACAGCGCCAACGACAATCCGCTGATCGACGCCGAAGACGAGCGAGTGCTGCATGGCGGCCACTTCTATGGCGGCCATATCGCCTGCGCCATGGACAGTCTCAAGACCCTGGTGGCCAACGTCGCCGACCTGCTCGACCGCCAGCTCGCCCTCTTGGTGGATGCGCGCTACAACCATGGCCTACCGGGCAATCTCTCCGGCGCCCCGGCCGCGCGGACCATGCTCAACCACGGCTTCAAGGCGGTGCAGATCGGTGCCAGCGCCTGGACCGCCGAGGCGCTCAAGGGCACCCTGCCGGCCAGCGTCTTCTCCCGTTCCACCGAGTGCCACAACCAGGACAAGGTCAGCATGGGCACCATCGCCGCCCGCGACGCCCTGCGTGTGCTGGAGCTCACCGAGCAGGTGGCCGCCGCTACCCTGCTGGCCGCCCAGCAGGGCGTCTGGCTCAGGTGCGAGCAGGGCGGGCAACCGCCCGCGCCCCTGGCCGCCATGCACCGCGCGCTGGGCGAGACCTTCCCGCCGCTGATCGAAGACCGTGCCCTGGAAGCCGAACTGCGCCAGACCCTGACCCTGATTCGCGCCCGCCACTGGAGGCTCTATGCGTAAGACCGGTGCCCTGCAGGTCGAGGTGGAGATGCAGATCCCCTTCTTCGACGTCGACATGATGGAAATCGCCTGGCACGGCCATTATGTGAAGTACCTGGAGGTGGCGCGCTGCGCCCTGCTCGACCGCCTCGACCACAATTACCTGCAGATGCGCGACTCCGGCTATGGCTGGCCGGTGATCGACCTGCAGATCCGCTACATCCGTCCGCTGCTGTTCCAGCAGCGCGTGCGCGTCCGCGCCGATCTGGTGGAGTGGGAGCATCGCCTCAAGCTCAACTACCTGATCAGCGACGCTGCCACCGGTGAGCGCCTGACCCGCGCCAGTACCGTGCAGGTCGCCGTGGACCTGGCCAGCCGCGAGATGCAGCTGGCCTCGCCCAAGGTCTTCATCGACGCCGTGGAGAGGGCCCTGGCATGCGCACGCTGATCGCTCTGCTATTCATCCTGGCCGCGCCCCTGGCCCAGGCCTTCGATCTCGACGACCTGGCCGCCCAGCTGGCGCGCCCCGCGGCGGTCGCGGGCAGCTTCGTCCAGCAGCGCTATCTGCGCGCCCTGCCGCAGCCGCTCACCAGCAGCGGCCACTTCACCCTGGCCCGCGGCCTGGGCCTGCTGTGGCGGCTGGAAAAGCCCCTGGCGCAGACCTATCGCATCACCCCCGGGGCCATCGCCAAGCAGACGCCGACGGGCTGGACGCCCCTGCCCGGCAGCGACCTGGCCGCGCGCCAGAGCGCACTGTTCCTGGCCGTGCTCAGCGGTGACCGCAGCGGCCTGGAACGCGACTTCGAGCTGGCCCTGACCGGCGACGCCAATCACTGGCAGCTGCGCCTGACCCCACGCGGCGCGCTGCTCAAGCAGGTGTTCGACGGCATCCTCATCCAGGGCGGTGCCCTGGTCGAACAGGTGGAGATCCGCGAGACCCAGGGCGACCGCAGCCTGCTCAGGCTGGACGGCCAGCCTAGCGACACCCTAGGCGCCGAGCAGCGCGCGGTCTTCCAGTGACCCGGCTGCAGCGCCCCTTCCTGCTGTTATTGCTCACCCTGCTGGCGCTCAGCGCCTGGCAGTGGCGGCATGGTCCGCCGGTGGCCGCCGATCTGCTGGCGCTCCTGCCCCAGGGCGCCGGCGACGCCCTTACCCAGCAGGCCGAGGCGCGCATGGCCGAGCCGCTCAATCGTGAGGTGCTCCTGCTGGTGGGTCATCCCCAACGTGAGCGAGTAGCTGCCCTGGTCGAGCGCCTGGGCCAGGCCTGGTCCCATGAGCCACTGTTCGAAAAGGTGCAATGGCAGCTGACGCCGGATCTGCCTGGCCTGCGCCAGCAACTCCTGGCCAGTCGCCTGGCGCTGACACCGGGGCCGGCGCGCGACGAACTGCTCAAGACGCCCGACAGCTATCTGCAGGCCCGTGCCGCGGCCCTCTTCGATCCCTTCGCTGGCGCCGGCGCCCTGCCCCTGGAGCAGGACTGGTTCGGCCTCGGCCTGTTGGTGCAGCGCCAGCTCACCCCGGCCAGCAAGGTGCAATTCGACGCCGGCAGCGGCCTGCTGCTGACCCAGGGCGACGGCCTGACCTGGGCCCTGATCCGCGCCCGTACCCGCGCCGATGCCTTCGACTTCGATGCCCCTCCACGGGTAGAAGCCCTGATCGAGGCCGCCCACCGTGAGGTGGTCGCCGACGGCGGCCAACTGCTCGCCGCCAGCGGCCTGAGATACGCCGCCGCCGGCCAGGCCACCGCCAGTCGCGAGATGTCGCTGATCGGCGGCCTGGCCACCCTTGGCACCCTGGCCCTGCTGCTGAGGCTGTTCCGCCGCTGGCGGGTGCTGCTCAGCCTGCTGGCGGTGGGCGTGGCGCTCCTGGCGGGCAGCGCCGCCTGCGTGCTGCTGTTCGGTCAGATCAACGCCCTTACCCTGATCCTTGGCGCCAGCCTGACCGGGGTGGCCGCCGACTACCCGCTGCACTACCTGAGCAAGAGCTGGAAGGGTGGCCCATGGAATGCCACGGCCATCCTGCGCCAGACTCTGCCGGGATTGTCCCTGAGTCTGGCGACCAATCTGCTGGGCTACCTGGCGCTGGCCTGCACGCCCTTTCCGGCGCTGACCCAGGTGGCGGTGTTTTCCGCCGCCGGCCTGATCGGCGCCTACCTCACCACCGTCTGCCTCTTGCCGGCCTGGTGGCAACGCCTGGACCTGGCGCCGCCCGCCGCGCCTCTGCGGCTGATGCAGCGCCTGCTTGACCTGCGGCTGCGCCTGCTGGCGCGCACCGGCAGCCTGCCGCTGCTGCTGGCGCTGCTGGCCTTTTGCGGCGCCGGCGTCTGGCAGCTGCACCTGCAGAACGACCTGCGCCTCTGGCTTGGCCAGGACCCGGCGCTAACCCGCGAAGCCCAGGCCATCGCCCGCCTCACCGGGCTGCAACCCACCAGCCAGTTCTTCCTAGTGCGCGGGGCGGATGCCGATGAGGTGCTGCGCCGCCAGGCCGCCCTGGGTCAGCGCCTGGATAGCCTGGTCAGTCAGGGCCAACTGCAGGGCTATCGCGCCCTTAGCGGCCTGGTCGCCCCCGCCGCGGCCCAGGCCGAACTGCGCCAGGCCCTGGCCGGTTGGGGCGAGCGCCTGCAACCCCTGCTGGCGGTAGGCATTCCGGCCGAGGCGCTGGACGCCGAACTGAGGCAACTGCATCAGCTACCCGACCTGAGTCTCGACCAGGCCCTGGCCGGCCCGCTGGGCGAGCCCTGGCGACCGCTCTGGCTGGGCCGCACGGCCGATGGCGGCGCGGCCGGCCTGGTCAGCCTGCAAGGGCTGGGCAACGCCCAGGTCCTGCAGACGGTGGCCGAGGGTATGCCCGGCGTGCAGCTGGTGGATCGCCTCGGCGAACTACGCGGGCTGTTCCTCCATACCCAGCGCCTCGCGGTGGAGCTCAAGTTGCTGGCCTCGGCGGCCATCTTCCTCCTGCTGCTCTGGGCCTTCGGTCGCCGTGCGGCGCTGCGTATCGTCTGCCTGCCGCTGCTGGCGGCCCTCGCGGCCCTGGCCTGCCTGGGCTGGCTGGGTCAGCCGCTGACCCTGTTCAGCCTCTTCGCCCTGCTGCTCATCACCGCCATCGGCGTGGACTACGCCATCCTCATGCACGAGGCCATCGGCGGCGCGGCGGTGAGTCTGCTCGGCGGCCTGCTGTCCGGCGTCGGCAGCTGGCTGTCGTTCGGTCTGCTGATGCTCAGCAGCACCCCGGCCATCGCCAACTTCGGCCTGGCCATCAGCCTGGGGCTGGTGTTCAGCTTTCTGCTGGCGCCCTGGGCCTCGCCCCCCGTCTCCCACGAAAAGGACCTTCGTCATGGTTGAACATCATCCCCTGGTCGTCATCGGTGCCGGCCCGGCCGGCGCCGTGGTCGCCGCCCTGCTCAAGCGCCGGGGCCATCCGGTACTGGTGCTGGAAGCCCAGCACTTCCCGCGCTTTTCCATCGGCGAGAGCCTGCTCTCCCACAGCCTGGATTTCGTCGAGGAAGCCGGGATGCTGCCCGCGGTCGAGGCCGCCGGTTTCCAGACCAAGGTCGGCGCGGCCTTCGCCTGGGGCGAGCGCTACACCGACTTCGACTTTCGCGACACCTACAGTGGCGGGCGCAGCACCTTCCAGGTCCAGCGCGGCCCCTTCGACAAGATCCTCGCCGACGACGCCGCTCGCCAGGGCGTGGCGATCCGCTACGGCCAGCGGGTGACCGCCGTGACCCTGGGCGAAGGCGGTGAAAGGACCCGGATCGAGGTGCTGGGCGACGACGGCCAGGCCTATGCGCTGACCACCGACTTCCTGCTCGATGCCAGTGGCTACGGGCGGGTGCTGCCACGCCTGCTGGACCTGGAAGCCCCTTCGGACTTCCCGGTGCGTCGCGCCCTCTTCACCCATGTCGAAGACCGCATCGACGATCCCAGCTTCGACCGCGACCGCATCCTCATCACCACCCACCCGACCTGGCGCGACGTCTGGTTCTGGACCATCCCCTTCAGCGACGGCCGCACATCGGTCGGGGTGGTGGCCGCCGCCGAGCGCTATGCCGGACGCGCCCCCGATCTCGCCACCTGTCTGCGCGACTGGGTCGCCGAGACCCCGAGCCTGGCCCGGGTACTGCACAATGCGGTCTGGGATACCCCGGTGCGCGAGCTGGGCGGCTATGCGGCCAACGTCAAGCGCCTGCACGGCCCCGGCTTCGCCCTGCTGGGCAACGCCGCCGAGTTTCTCGATCCGGTGTTTTCCTCGGGCGTCACCATCGCCCTGCGCTCGGCCAGCCTGGCCGCGCCCCTGGTGGATCGCCAGCTGCGTGGCGAGGCGGTGGACTGGGAGGGCGAGCTCGCCCGACCGCTCAAGGCGGGCGTCGATACGTTCCGTGCCTATGTGGAGGGCTGGTACGATGGCAGCTTCCAGGACGTCATCTATTTCGAGAACGCCGACCCCGAGATCCGCCGCATGATCTGCGCCATTCTCGCCGGCTACGCCTGGGACCTTCGCAACCCCTTCGTCAAGGAGCCCAAGCGGCGCCTGCGCCTGCTCGTCGAGCTCTGCCAGCTGAATTCGGCCCACCCTGCATGACCCTGCCCCGTCCGCTCGTCTTCGCGCTGGCCTGCCTGCTGCTTCTCGCCGCCTGCGCCAGCCAGCCACCACTGCCCAGCAGTCCGCCACCGCTGGCGCACACGCTCGTCTATCAGGTGGAGCGCCAGACCGCCGAGGGCAGCGACGCCCTGCTGCTGGCCATCCAGCCGGAAGGCCAAGCCCTGCGCTTTTCCCTGTTCGATCCGCTGGGTGTGCCCCAGGCGCGCCAGCGGCTGCTCGACGGCGCCTGGCACGCCGATGGCCTGCTGCCGCCCAATCCCCGGGCGCGCACCTTCTTCAGCGTGCTGCTGTTCGCCCTGACCCCGGCCGACCAGTTGCCGCGGGCCTATGCCGCGGGCGACTGGCACAGGGCTGCCGACGACAGTCGCACCCTCAAGGACTGGCAGGTGCGCTATCCCGCCGCCGAGCGCCTGGAGCTGGAGGCGCCGGACGGGTCGCGCTATCGCCTGACCCTGCTGCCGGAGTCCGCGCCTTGAGCGCCTACCTGAATGCCCTGGGGCTGCTCTGCGCCTTGGGCCAGGGCAAGGCCGAGGTGGCGCGCGGCCTGTTCGCCGGCGACACGACGGGCATGCAGCCCACCCCGGGCTGGATTCCCGAGCGTGAGCCGCCGGTAGGTACCGTCACCGCCGCGCTGCCGGCCTGGCCAGCGGCCTGGACGCCCTATTTCAGTCGCAATAACCAGCTCCTGCTGGCGGCCCTGGCCGAGATCGAGCCCCAGGTGCGCCAGGCCATCGAGCGCCATGGCCCCGCGCGCATCGGCGTGGTGCTGGGCACCAGCACCTCCGGCATTCACGAAGCCAGCCTGGGCATCGCCGTGCACCAGCGCAGCGGCCAGCTGCCCGAGGGTTATCAGTACGCCCAGCAGGAGCTGGTCGCGCCGGCGGATTTCCTCGCTCGCTACCTGGGCCTGAGCGGCCCCTGCTACGGCCTGTCCACCGCCTGCACCAGCAGCGCCCGCGCCCTGCTCAGCGCCCGCCGGCTACTGGTCCAGGGCCATTGCGATGCCGTGCTCTGCGGCGGCGTCGACAGCCTCTGCGGCCTGACCCTGAACGGCTTCGCCGCCCTGGAAGCGGTCAGCGAGTCGCTGTGCAATCCCTTCTCGGTCAATCGTTGCGGCATCAACATCGGCGAGGGCGCGGCGCTGTTCCTGCTGACCCGCGAACCCGGCCCCATCGCCCTGCTCGGCGGCGGCGCCAGCTCCGATGCCCACCATATCTCCGCCCCCGATCCCAGCGGTCGTGGCGCCGTCCAGGCCATGCAGGCGGCGCTGCGCGCCAGCGGTCTGCAGCCGGGCGACATCGGCTATCTCAACCTGCACGGCACCGCCACGCCACACAACGACGCCATGGAAAGCCACGCCACTCACGAGGTATTCCCGGCCGGGGTGCCCTGCTCCTCGACCAAGCCGCTGACCGGCCATACCCTCGGCGCCGCCGGCGCCCTGGAAGCCGCCTTCGCCTGGCTGACCCTGGACCCGCAGCTCAACCCGGCCGGCCAGCTGCCACCGCAGCGCTGGGACGGCCAGGCCGATCCGGCCCTGCCACGCCTGGCGCTGGCCCACGCCGACAGCCGTCTGGACGGCCGCCGCCACGCCATGAGCAACAGCTTCGCCTTTGGCGGCAGCAACGTCAGCCTCATCCTCGGAGCCACGCCATGATCCCCTGGCCCCTCGCCGAGCTGGTGCCCCACGCCGGCGACATGCTGCTGATCGAGGAGATCCTCGCCTGCGACGACCAGGGCATCGAGACCCGCCTGGTGGTACGTCCCGGTCTCTTCACCGACGCCGACGGCGCCCTGCCGGCCTGGATCGGCGTGGAGTTGATGGCGCAGAGCGTGGCGGCCTTCGCCGGCTGCCAGGCGCGCCGCCGCGGCGAAGCTCCGGCCCTGGGTTTCCTGCTCGGCACCCGCCAGTTCGCCTGCGACGTGGCGGCCTTTCCAGCCGGCGGTGAGTTGCGCATCCACGCCCAGCCGGCACTGCAGAACGACGATGGCATGGCCATCTTCGACTGCCATCTGCAGGGTCCTGGCTGCCAGGCCAGCGCCCGCCTGAACGTCTATCGTCCGCCCCGGGCGGATCTGTATCTAGAGGAGCCCGCGCCATGAGCGTTGCCCCCGCCCCGGTCCTGGTGACCGGTTCCAGCCGCGGCCTGGGCCGCGCCATCGCCCTGCGCCTGGCTGCCGCCGGGCACGACTTGGTGCTGCACTGCCGCAGCCGGCGCGAAGAAGCCGAGGCCGTCCGCACCGAGGTCGAGGCCCTGGGCCGCACGGCCCGGGTGCTGCAATTCGACGTCGGCGACCGCGCCGCCTGCGCGGCCATCCTCGAGGCCGATACCGAAGCCCACGGCGGCTACTATGGTGTGGTCTGCAATGCTGGCCTGACCCGCGACGGCGCCTTTCCGGCGCTGACCGGCGAGGACTGGGACGTGGTCCTGCGCACCAATCTCGACGGCTTCTACAATGTCCTGCACCCGGTGGTCATGCCGATGATCCGCCGCCGCGCGCCGGGGCGTATCGTCTGCATCACCTCGGTCTCCGGGCTGATCGGCAATCGCGGCCAGGTCAACTACAGCGCCTCCAAGGCGGGGCTGATCGGTGCCGCCAAGGCCCTGGCCGTGGAGCTGGCCAAGCGCAAGATCACCGTCAACTGCGTCGCCCCGGGGCTGATCGACACCGAAATCCTCGACGAGCACGTACCGGTGGACAAGATTCTCGAGATGATTCCCGCCGGGCGCATGGGCACCCCCGAGGAGGTGGCCCATGCGGTGGCCTTCCTGCTCGCCCCCGAGGCCGGCTACATCACCCGCCAGGTGCTGGCGGTCAACGGAGGGCTGTGCTGATGATCGGTCGTCGCGTCGTGATCACCGGGATGGCCGGCGTCACCGCCCTGGGCAGTGACTGGCCGACCATCCGCGACCACTTCCTGGCCGGCCACAGCGGCATCCGCCGCATGGACGCCTGGGATCGCTACACCGAGATGAACACCCGCCTGGGTGGACCCATCGTCGACTTCCAGGTGCCCGGCCACTGGACGCGCAAGCAGCTGCGCAGCATGGGCCGCGTCTCCCAGCTGGCGGTGGCCGCCGCCGAGCGCGCCCTGGCCGATGCCGGACTGCTGGATGATCCGCGCATCACCGACGGCCGCATGGGCGTGGCCTGTGGTTCCTCCACCGGCAGCACCGACGACATCAAGGCGCTGGCCAACATGCTGCTCAGCGACGCCGCCGTGGGGCTCAACGCCAACACCTATGTGCGCATGATGCCGCACACCGCCGCCGCCAACCTGAGCCTGTTCTTTGGCCTCAAGGGCCGGCTGATCCCCACCTCCAGCGCCTGCACCAGCGGCAGCCAGGGCATCGGCTACGCCTACGAAGCCATCAAGTTCGGGCGCCTGCCGCTGATGCTGGCGGGCGGCGCCGAAGAACTCTGTCCCAGCGAGGCCATGGTCTTCGACACCCTCTATGCCACCAGCCTGCGCAACGATGCGCCCCACACCTCGCCGCGCCCCTACGACCGCGGACGCGACGGCCTGGTGATCGGTGAAGGCGCCGGCATCCTGGTACTGGAAGAGCTGGAACACGCCCTGGCGCGCGGCGCGCACATCCACGCCGAGATCGTCGGCTTCGGCAGCAACGCCGACGGCCACCACTCCACCCGCCCGGAACAGGCCACCATGCAGCGCGCCATGGAGTTGGCCCTGGAAGACGCCGGGCTGACGCCGGAGGCCATCGGCTACGTCAACGGCCACGGCACCGCCACCGAACAGGGCGACATCGCCGAGACCCGCGCCACCCAGGCGCTGTTCGGTTCCCGCATGCCCATCAGCTCGCAGAAGAGCTACCTGGGCCATACCCTCGGTGCCTGTGGCGCCCTGGAGTCCTGGTTCAGCATCGCCATGATGAACGAAGAGCGTTTCGTGCCGACGCTCAACCTCGACGACCTGGACCCCCAGTGTGGCGAGCTGGACTATCTGCGTGACGGACCGCGGACCCTGCGTACCGATCATGTGATGAACAATAATTTCGCCTTTGGCGGGGTGAACACCTCGCTGATCTTCCGCCGCTGGTCCTGATGGCCATTTCCCGAGGTATTCCCATGTTGCGTCGCCTGCTGCTCGTCTCCGCTCTGCTGTTCCTGGCGGCCTGCACCCGCGCGCCCCTGGTGACGCCCCAGGAGGTCTTCCCCGCCGACCGCACGGAGAACGCCGCCGATGTCCGGCGCGCCATCGTCGACACCCTCGAACGCCGTGGCTGGAGCGTCGGCCAGGAGAGCCCCGGCCTGGTGGTCGCCAGCATCGTGGTGCGCGATCGCCACCAGGCCTGGGTCGACATCCCCTACAGCACCAAGGGCTACCAGATCCGCTACCGCGACAGCGCCGGCCTCGACTACGACGGCGAGCGCATTCATCGCAACTACAACAAGTGGGTCCAGTTGCTCGACGCCGACATCCGTCGTCAGCTGCAGCTGCCGGCCCCCGCTGCCGACGCGGAGTAGCGCTCCGCAGCCTGCGCGATATCGCAGAATGCCGGTCCCCAGGCTGACGGGGCGAGCGTTCTGGGTTAAACAGTCATCCCCCACCACAAGGAAGTCACCATGCGTACCCTAGCCGCCACCCTCGCACTGACCCTGAGCCTGACCACCCTGCTGCCCAGCATCGCCCAGGCCCGCGACACCACCCTGCATCTGCCCTTCGCCGAGGTGGTCCAGGAAGCCCTGGCCGCCAAGCGCCTGGACGGCAGCGTGAAGTTCTACCTGGCCGGCAACCCGGTGCCAGGCAAGGCCACGGTGGTCAATTCCAGTATCACCACCAACCAGAAGACCAACGCCTTCAACAAGACCGACGAGGTCGCCTGCCGCTGGGTGCTGCAATCGGCGCTGATCCGCCTGCAGGAAGCGGCCAAGGCCGCCGGTGCCAATGCCGTCACCGACATCACCAGCTACTACAAGAAGAACGAGTGGAGTGATCCCACCCGCTACGAATGCCACGCCGGCGCGCTCATGGCCGGTGTCGCCCTCAAGGGCAAGCTGGTGATCCTCAAGTAGGTCGGAACGGCGGCGCGTCCGGGCGGGTCTGTCTAGAGACCTACCTGGAGGCCGCCGCCATGCCCCACTTTCGCGTCCACTACCGCAAGGACGGCGAACCCCGCCAGCTCGATCTCGACCGTCCGCAGGCGACGCTCGCGCCCCATGAAGCGGCCCTCGCCGTGCTGGAACACCTGCGCGCCGACGCCGAGAACAGCCTGGCCCTGCCCCCCGCCGATGCCCCCGCCGCGGCCATCCTGCGGCAGGCTGAAGTGCATGGGTTGACGGATATCAGCGTGGAGGAGCCGGCGTCGTAGGTTGGCGCTGAGCGCAGCGAAGCCCAACGGGCAGGACTGGCGGTGTCTGGCCTCCCTCACCCCAGCCCTCTCCCAGAGGGAGAGGGGGCGGTTGAACCCCGTAGCGTGGAAAACGGCGCAGCCTTTTCCACTGACAGGTCACGGTGTCAACGGTGGATAAGGCACCCTACCCGTAGGTTGGCGCTGAGCGCAGCGAAGCCCAACAGCTTAACTTCTCGCTGGTTACCCTCACCCCAGCCCTCTCCCAGAGGGAGAGGGGGCGATTGAACCCCCGTAGCGTGGAAAACGGCGTAGCCTTTTCTACTGACAGGTCACGGTGTCAACGGTGGATAAGGCACCCTACCCGTAGGTTGGCGCTGAGCGCAGCGAAGCCCAACACCACTAGACCTCAGCCCAGGAACAACCGGTACGCCGGATTCTCGGTCTCGTCCCAATAGCGATAGCCGATGGCATCCAGGGTCGCCAGCAGCTCCGGCCGTTCGTCTTGGCTGGCCTCCAGCGCCGCGAATACCCGCCCGTCCGCCGCGCCGTGGTTGCGGTAGTGAAACATACTGATGTTCCAGCGGCCGCCTAGGCGTTCGAGGAAATCGAACAGCGCCCCGGGTCGCTCGGGGAATTCGAAGCGGAACACCTGTTCCTGGTCGACCCGCATGGCATGGCCACCCACGGTGTGGCGGATGTGCAGCTTGGCCAGTTCGTTGTCGGTCAGGTCCAGCACCGGAAAACCCTGGTCACGTAGTCCCTGCAGCAAGGCCTCACGCGGATCGCGCTGGGGGTGGGTCTGGACGCCGACGAAGATATGGGCTTCCTGGCCGGTGTGGTAGCGATAGTTGAATTCGGTGATCTGCCGCCGGCCCAGGGCCTCGCAGAAGGCCCGGAAGCTGCCCGGCCGCTCGGGGATGGTCACGGCGATGATGGCTTCGCGCTGCTCGCCCAGTTCGGCGCGTTCGGCCACATGTCTCAGGCGGTCGAAGTTGATATTGGCGCCGGAATCGATGGCCACCAGCACCTGCCCGCCGCTGCCTGCACGCTCGGCGTATTTCTTGATCCCGGCCACGCCCAGGGCGCCGGCCGGTTCGGTGATGGAGCGGGTGTCGTCATAGATGTCCTTGATCGCCGCGCAGATCTCGTCCGAGCTGACGGTGATCACCTCGTCGACATAACGCCGGCAGACCTCGAAGGTATGGTGGCCGATCTGGGCCACGGCCACGCCATCGGCGAACAGCCCCACCCGCGGCAAGACCACCCGCTCGCCCGCGGCCATGGCCTGCTGCAGGCAGTTGGAGTCGTCCGGTTCGACGCCGATGACCTTGATCTCGGGGCGCAGGTATTTCACATAGGCGGCAATGCCGGCGATCAGGCCGCCACCGCCCACGGGGACGAAGATGGCGTCCAGCCGGCCCGGATGCTGGCGCAGGATCTCCATGGCCACGGTGCCCTGGCCGGCGATGACGTCGGGGTCGTCATAGGGCGGGACGAAGGTATAGCCCTGCTCCTCGACCAGGCGCAGCGCCTCGGCCAGGGCCTCGGGAAAGGCGTCGCCGTGCAGCACCACCTCGCCACCACGGGACTGCACGCCGATGACCTTGAGCTCGGGGGTGGTGCGCGGCATCACGATGATCGCCCGCACGCCCAATTCGCGGGCCGCCAGGGACAGGCCTTGGGCGTGGTTGCCGGCGCTGGCGGTGATCACCCCGCGCGCCTTCTCGCTGGCCGAGAGGCTGGCCAGCTTGGTATAGGCGCCACGGATCTTGAAGGAGAACACCGGCTGCAGGTCTTCGCGCTTGAGCAGCACCTGGCAGCCCAGCCGCTCGGACAGCGCCCGCGCCGGTTGCAGGGGCGTTTCGATCGCCACGTCGTAGACGGGGGCGAGCAGGGTCTTCTTCACATACTGTTCGAGCATCGGCGGGGCGATCCGGTGGGTGCGGCGGGGGCGAAAAGTCTACTACGGGCACTCCCGGGTAGGTTAGCCAAGCCGTCCGAGCGGCTATAATCGGCGACCCTTCACCCGTTTCTCTGCGGATACCCCCATGAATCAGGACCAGCTCAAGCAGGCCGTCGCCCAGGCCGCGGTCGACCTCATCCTTCCCCAGCTCTCCCGCGACAGCGTGGTCGGCGTGGGCACCGGCTCGACCGCCAACTTCTTCATCGACCTGCTGGCCAAGCACAAGCTGGAATTCGACGGCGCCGTGGCCAGCTCCCAAGCCACCGCCGACCGGCTGAAGCGCCACGGCATCACCGTCTATGACCTCAACGGCGTCAGCGACCTGGAGTTCTACGTGGACGGCGCCGACGAAGCCGACGGCCACCTCAACCTGATCAAGGGCGGCGGCGCGGCCCTGACCCGCGAGAAGATCGTCGCCGCGGTGGCGCGCAAATTCATCTGCATCGCCGACGCCAGCAAGCGCGTCGACGTCCTCGGCGAATTCCCGCTGCCGGTGGAAGTCATCCCCATGGCCCGCAGCCACGTGGCCCGCGAGCTGGTGAAACTGGGCGGCGACCCGGAATACCGCGACGGCGTGGTGACCGACAACGGCAACATCATCCTCGACGTGCACAATATGCACATCGTCGATCCGGTGGGCCTGGAAGCGAAGATCAACAACATCGTCGGCGTGGTCGCCAACGGCCTCTTCGCCGCCCGCCCGGCGGACGTGCTGCTGTTGGGCACCGCCCAGGGCGTGGAGCGTCTGGAGCGCAGCTGAATCAGCATTTCTTGGCTAGCCGGCTGTTGGGCTTCGACGATGGAGCCGTCTCAACCCAACCTACGAGGTTTGAGTAGGTTGGGTTGAGCGCAGCGAAGCCCAACACCGCTCAAACGCTGAGCCCACAAAAAAGCCCCGGTCAGGCGAACCCGACCGGGGCTTTTCTATGACAGCTAAAGGCTTAGAACAGCACGCGGCAACGGATGGTGCCCTTGATGTTCTGCAGCTTTTCCTGGGCCAGGTCGGAGTAGTCGGCGTCGACGTCGATCACCACGTAGCCGACCTTCTCGTCGGTCTGCAGGTACTGACCGGAGATGTTGATGCCGCTCTCGGAGAAGACCCGGTTGATCTCCGACAGCACGCCCGGCACGTTCTGGTGGATGTGCAGCAGGCGGTGCTTGCCCGGGTGCGACGGCAGGGCCACTTCAGGGAAGTTGACCGAGGACACCGAGGTGCCGTTGTCGCTGTACTTGACCAGCTTCTCGGCCACTTCCAGGCCGATGTTGGCCTGGGCCTCGGCGGTGGAGCCACCGATGTGCGGGGTCAGGATGACATTGTCCAGGCCACGCAGCGGCGAGACGAACTCGTCGTTGTTGGAACGCGGCTCCACTGGGAAGACGTCAATGGCGGCGCCGATCAGGTGCTCGTCCTTGATGGCGGCGGCCAGGGCGTCGAGGTCGACCACGGTGCCGCGCGCGGCGTTGATCAGGATGCCGCCCTTCTTGATGGCGCGGATCTCGCGCTCGCCCATCATCAGCTGGGTGGCGGGGGTTTCCGGCACGTGCAGGGTGACGATGTCGCTCATGCCGAGCAGTTCGGTCAGGGAGCCGACCTGCTGGGCGTTGCCCAGGGGCAGCTTGGTGATGACGTCATAGAAGAACACCTGCATGCCCAGGCCCTCGGCCAGCACCGACAGCTGGGTGCCGATGGAGCCGTAGCCGATGATGCCGAGCTTCTTGCCACGGATCTCGAAGGAATTGGCCGCGCTCTTGATCCAGCCGCCGCGGTGGCAGGAGGCGTTCTTGGCCGGGATGCCGCGCAGCAGCAGGATGGCCTCGGCCAGTACCAGCTCGGCGACCGAACGGGTGTTGGAATAGGGGGCGTTGAACACGGCGATGCCGCGCTCGCGGGCAGCCTGCAGGTCGACCTGATTGGTGCCGATGCAGAAGCAGCCGACGGCGACCAGCTTCTTGGCGCAGTCGAACACCTCTTCGGTGAGCTGGGTGCGCGAGCGGATGCCGATGAAGTGGGCGTCGGCGATCTTTTCCTTGAGCTGGGCATCCGGCAGGGAGCTGGTGACGTACTCGATGTTGCTGTAACCCGCGGACTTCAGGATATCCACGGCGGACTGGTGGACGCCTTCCAGGAGAAGGAAGCGGATCTTGCTCTTGTCGAGGGAAGTCTTGCTCATCTGCGTTGAATCCAGAGTTTCCAGGGAGAAGGATGCCGGCGCGGCGCAGGCCAGGTCAGCCAGCGGCAAAGGGGTCGCTATCTTAGCATGAGCCACCGGATGCAGGTCCGGTTGCGACCTGAAGCTTTCTCAGGGCGACCATGAGCGCCTTGCGACCCGCATCGCGCCGCGGCGTCCGCTTTTGGTTAAGATCGTGGGGTCAAGATCGCCCGCAGACGCCACTCACCAGGAGCACCCCATGGCCTACCAGCACCAGTACCTCGATGGCACCAAGATCCACTTCCCCCTGGGCAAGGTCGTCTGCATCGGCCGCAACTACGCCGAGCACGCCAAGGAGCTGAACAATCCGGTTCCCACCGAGCCCCTGCTGTTCATCAAGCCGGCCAGTTGCGTGGTGCCGGTGGCCGAGGGCTTCGCCATTCCCACCGATCAGGGTTCGGTGCACTACGAGGCCGAGATCGCCGTGCTGATCGGCAAGCCGCTGTCGAAGAAGCCTTCGCCAGAGGAAGTCCGCGACGCCCTCTCCGGCTTCGCCCCCGCCCTGGACCTGACCCTCAGAGACGTGCAGAGCCGCCTCAAGGAAAAGGGCTATCCCTGGGAGATCGCCAAGAGCTTCGACGGCGCCTGCGTGCTCGCGCCCTTCGTGCCGGGCGATGCCTTCGAGGACCTGGCCGACATCCCGGTGCGCCTGACCATCAACGGCGAGGTGCGCCAGGACGGCAACAGCCGCGACATGCTCAACCCCATCCTGCCGCTGATCCAGACCATCGCCGGGCATTTCTCCCTGCAACCGGGTGACGTCATCCTCACCGGCACACCGGTAGGTGTCGGACCGCTCAACGTGGGCGATCAACTGGTGCTGGAGCTGCCGGACGTTAGCCGCTTCGAAACCCGCGTGCTATAACCCCCGCCACCCCACCGTCGCCTGGCGGGTGCCTGGCGATGGTGTACCGGCACGGCCACGACGCTCTAGGCTTTGCCTGAAAAGTGCCTACGCTCGGCGACTTTGCAGACAAGCCATAACAAGAAGCCGTACGAGCCCGCATGTCCAGACTCCCCCGCCTCATCCTGTTCCGCCTCCTCCCCGCCTTCGTCCTGCTGGTGCTGATCGTCCTCACCTTCGTCTGGCACTGGAACGATAGGGCGCTGCTCTGGTGGCAGGAATACCGCACGCCGCCGGAAGTACGGGCCCAGGCGGTCTGGTTGCCGGACTACCAGGCGGTGATCCAGGGCAAGCCGCTGCCGGGCCTGGCCGAAGCCGAGACTTCCGACCTCACCTACGATCCCCGCACCCGCACCCTCTTCGCCGTCACCGGCAATACGCCCTACCTGGTGCAATTGAGCCTGACCGGCGACATCCTCAGGCGCATCCCGGTCCGCAACGTCGCCAACCTCGAAGGCGTGACCGCCCTGGAAGACGGGCGCCTGGCCATCGTCGACGAGCGCCAGCGGCGGCTGTCGCTGTTCCAACTGGCGGACGACACCCAGGAGCTGGACGCCAACACCTTCGAGCATCATGACCTGGGCTTTCCCGACGCCGGCAACAAGGGCTTCGAAGGCATCGCCTGGGATCCGCGGCGCCAACGCCTGATCCTCAGCAAGGAGCGCGACCCGGCCGCCCTCTTCACCCTGGCCAGCGACGGCCGCGGCGTTACCGGTACCCTCCAGCCCTTTCCCCTCAAGCAGCTGGTGATCGACTACTCCGCGGTGGCGGTCGATCCGCGCACCGGTCACCTGCTGGCGCTGTCCGATCAGTCCCACACCCTGGTGGAGCTGACCGCGGAAGGTGCACCGGTCAGCTTCATCAGCCTCAGAAACGGTCTGCACGGCCTCAAGGCGACCATGGAACAGCCGGAAGGCGTGGCCCTCGATGAGGCCGGCAATCTCTACCTGATTGGTGAACCCAATCTCTTCCACGTGTTTCACAAGGTGTCCAAAGCAGCGCAATGAGCGCCTATTCAGCTTGAATTCAGGGTGGCGCCCTTAGGCTGCGCGGCATCACCGCCTCAGGACCCTGTCGATGCTTCCGCTGTTTTCCCCGCGCACCCTGGGTGCCCTGTTAGGCGCCGCGCTGCTGCTGACCCTGACCCTGGTGGCCCAGCAGCACCGGCTGTTCGAGCGCCTCTGGTTCAACGTCCAGAGCCAGCTCCAGGCCGAGAGTCGGCAGGCCCGCTCGCTGTGGCTGCCGAGCTATCGCGTCAGCGTGGAAGCGCGCCCCATCGGCGAGGGCATCACCGACGTCTCGGCGCTGAGCTTCGACCCCGACCGCCGCACCCTGGTCAGCGTCACCAACAAGCCGGCGCGTTTTCTCGAACTCGACCTGGATGGCCGGCTGCTACGCCAGGTGGACCTCAAGGGATTCAGCGATCCGGAAGCCATCGAGTACATCAAGCCGGGTGTGTACATGATCAGCGAAGAGCGCCGCCAACGCCTGGTGCGGGTACATATCGGCGCCGACACCCGCGAGGTGGACATTGACGATCGCCAGGTCAGTCATCCTTTCAGCCTGAGCGACGTGGAAAGCGACAACCGCGGCAACGAGGGCCTGGCCTACGACGCCGCCCGCGAGCGCTTCTTCGTCGCCAAGGAAAGCGATCCGGTACGCATCTACGAGATCGACGGCCTGGGCAGCGAAGCCTTCGAGGGCCTGCAGGCCTTGTCGCTGCGCAGCGACCCCAAGCGTGACCGCCGCCTGTTCGTGCGTGACCTCTCCAGCCTGCAATTCGACCCTGGCACCGGCCATCTGCTGGCGCTCTCCGATCAGTCGCGGCTGGTACTGGAGCTGGATGACGACGGCAAGCCGATCAGCTCCCTGTCGCTGCTGCGCGGCCAGCACGGCCTGAGCCGCAGCGTGCCCCAGGCCGAGGGCGTGGCCATGGACGACCTGGGCCGGCTGTATGTGGTCAGCGAGCCGAATCTGTTCTATCGCTTCGAGAAGCCATGAGGTAGAGGCTCATCGCGGCCAAGGCGGTCCGCCGCCTGCTCGGATAGCCCCCTCTCCCCCCCGGGAGAGGGTTGGGGTGAGGGCGCGCCCGGCAGCGATGGTCATATGGAAAAGGCTGCGCCGTTTTTCACGCTACGCGGCCAGTGTTGGGCTTCGACGATGGAGCCGTCTCAACCCAACCTACGAGAATCGCCGTAGGTTGGGTTGAGCGCAGCGAAGCCCAACAGGCTTTGGCACCTCCCCCTCACCCCAGCCCTCTCCGCAAGAGAGAGGGGGGTGGTCCGGCGCCGTGGATAGCGGGGCGACAATGGATCGCGAATCTGCCTTTGGCGCTGGAAACGAACGCCTGCTCGGATAGCCCCCTCTCCCCTCGGGAGAGGGTTGGGGTGAGGGCGCGCCCGACAGCGAATGGTCATGGGAAAAGGCTGCGCCGTTTTTCACGCTACGCAGCCGGTGTTGGGCTTCGACGATGAAGCCGTCTCAACCCAACCTACGGGAATCGCCGTAGGTTGGGTTGAGCGCAGCGAAGCCCAGCAAGCTGGAGCGGCTTGACCCTCTCCCTGAGGGAGAGGGGGTGGTTCCGCGCTAGCGGATGGCCTGGCGACAATGGAGCGAATCTGCCTTTGGCGCTGAAAACGAACGCCTGCTCGAACAGCCCCCTCTCCCCCTGGGAGAGGGTTGGGGTGAGGGCGCGCCTGGCACCTGATCTCCATGTGGAAAAGGCTGCGCCGTTTTCCACGCTACGCCGCCGGTGGTGAGCGCAGCGAAGCCCAACAACCCGGAGTGGTTTCACCCTCACCCCAGCCCTCGCCCATGGGGAGAGGGGGTCATCCAGTGCAGAGCGCGGCTCCCGAGCCTCTTCTACTCCCCCTGCTCGAACAACTCCTCCAGATAGCGCCGCGCATTGGCCACATAGACCTGGGCATTGGCTGCCAGCTGCGCCTGCTGGGCTTCGCTGAGGGCGCGGACCACCTTGGCCGGCGAGCCGAGCACCAGGGAGCCATCGGGGATCACCGCGTTCTCGGTGACCAGGGCATTGGCGCCCACCAGGCAGTTGCGCCCGATGCGCGCGCCGTTGAGCACCACCGCGTGGATGCCGATCAGGCTGCCGTCGCCGATCTCGCAGCCATGCAGCATGGCCTGGTGCCCCACGGTGACGCCGCGCCCCAGGGTCAGCGGCGAACCGGGATCGGTGTGCAGCACGGCGCCGTCCTGCACGTTGCTATCGGGGCCGATGTGGATCAGTTCGTTGTCACCGCGCAGCACCGCGCCAAACCAGACGCTGGCGCCTTCATCCAGGCGCACCTTGCCGATCACCGCGGCGGTAGGCGCGACCCAGCTGTGCGGATGGGCGTCGACGCGGTGTTCTCCCAGGCGGTACTTCATGGCGGTCATCCTCGTGTTGTTATGGTTGGCGGAAAGTCCGATTGTTCGCCGAGGTGAGCGACGGGCGCAATCGCCAGCGACCGGCGCCTTCGCGTTGTTGCAAGTCATTCTCGATAGCGAAAGAATGCCTTCAGGGAACCTGAGACCGCAGGACTGCGACGAATGACCACGGCCAGCACGCTGGGAAAGGCGCTCGACCTTTGCAAAGCTTGCGGCCGCTGATGGCATCTTGTCCTCACGGCCAGTGTCCTCTCCGTCGTCAGCCGTCCCGGCCCAGGCCGGTTTCCCGAGACCACCGGAATCTGCGAGCGCCCGATGCGTACCACCTGGAAATTCCTGCTGCCCCTCGCCGTCACCGGACTGCTGGCGCTGCTGCCCGCACCGGAGGGCCTGCCCGCTCACGCCTGGCTGTACTTCGCCCTCTTCGCCGGGGTGGTGGTGGGGCTGATCCTCGAACCCCTGCCCGGCGCGGTGATCGGCCTGATCGGGGTAGCTCTGGCGGCCCTACTGGCGCCCTGGGTGCTGTTCAGCCCGGCGCAACTGGCGACACCGGGCTTTCGCGCGCCCCAGGAGGCACTGAAATGGGGTCTGGCGGGCTTTTCCAATAACACCGTCTGGCTGATCTTCAGTGCCTTCATGTTCGCCCTGGGCTATGAGAAGACCGGACTCGGGCGGCGAATCGCCCTGCTGCTGGTCAAGGCCATGGGTCGCCGGACCCTGACCCTGGGCTACGCGGTGATGCTGGCCGATCTGGCCCTGGCCCCCTTCACCCCGTCCAACACCGCGCGCAGCGGTGGCACCGTCTACCCGGTGATCCGCAACCTGCCGCTGCTCTACGATTCCAAGCCCAACGACGCCAGCGCGCGGCGCATCGGCTCCTACCTGATGTGGGTGGCGATCTCCTCCACCTGCGTCACCAGTACCCTGTTCCTCACTGCCCTGGCGCCTAACCTGCTGGCCGCCGCCCTGATCGAGAAGACCGCCCAGGTGCACATCAGCTGGGGCCAGTGGTTCATCGCCGCCGCGCCCATGGGCATCCTGCTGCTGGCCCTGCTGCCGCTGCTGGCCTACTGGCTGTATCCACCGGAGATCAAGCGCAACGACCAGGTGCCGCTGTGGGCGGCCAAGGAACTGGCCGCGCTCGGCCCGCTGACACGCGATGAAAAGCTGCTGCTGGCCCTGGTGATCGGCGCCCTGGCGCTGTGGATCTTTGGCGCCGCCTGGGCCGACCCGGCGTTGGTGGGGATCCTGGTCATCGTGCTGATGCTGCTGCTCAAGGTCATCACCTGGAACGATGCCTTGGGCAACAAGGCCGCCTGGAACACCTTCGCCTGGTTCGCCACCCTGGTGGCCCTGGCCGACGGCCTGACCCGGGTCGGCTTCGTCGCCTGGTTCGGCCAGTGGGTCGCCGGCCACCTGGGCGGCTTCCACGCCGGCACCGCCATGGTGGTACTGGTAACGGTGTTCTATCTCGCCCACTACCTGTTCGCCAGTTCCACCGCCCACACCACCGCGCTGCTGCCGGTGATGCTGGCCGCCGGCATGGGCATCCCCGGCATCGACCTGCCGGTATTCGCCCTGCTGCTGGGCACCTCCCTGGGGCTGATGGGCATCATCACCCCCTACGGCACCGGGCCGAGTCCGGTGTACTACGGCAGCGGCTACCTGCCCAGCGCCGACTACTGGCGACTGGGGACCATTTTCGGTGCGCTGTTCCTGCTGGTGCTGCTGGGGATCGGGGTGCCGTGGATCATGATGGTGGCGTGAGGCGGAGGCCCGGACGGAGCACCGTAGGTTGGGTTGAGCGACAGCGAAGCCCAACATTGCGGAGGTTGCCGTGATGCCTTTATCGGTGCCCTGGCTGCTTATCGAGTGCTCGGATGACTTTTGTTTCGCCCACCCGGGCGACTCACTTTTGCCAATCGCCGCAAAAGTAAGCAAAAACGCTTGCCCCGACCATCCGGCCTTCCGCTTCGCTCCAGGTCCGCTCACGCCAGCGCCATTCCGGGGTCGGCCTACACGGGCCGTCCATGGCCCGTTAGGCCTCTCGCCGCATCCATGCGGCTCGACCCACTCCACGACGCCGGCGTTCGCCCTCCTGAACGGGGCGATTCGCGCGCCTGATGCCTTCGGTGCAAACCGGTAGGGTGGACAACGGCGCAGCCTTGTCCACGCGATAGGCGTTACCTCCTCAGTGGAAAACGCTGCGTGGTTTTCCAAGTTCCAAACCTGTGAACACCCAGGCATCAGGCTTGCGCCCCGTCCCCGTCAGTGAGGCCGAGTTCCGATGTCGTGGCTGGGGTTGCGAGGCAGGACGCCGAGCAAGGCGCGAGGGGCAGGAGGCCCCTTCGTGCCGTGCCCCTGCCACGGCGCCGGAGCGAGGGAAACGTAGCGAAGCGGAGTAACAGCTACTGGCTGGCCCGAAGGGTGAGCGGAGCGAATCACTCGGAGCGCAGCGGAGGGCCGAAGCGTGGGGACAGCGTTTTTGGTTACTTTTGTCCGGGGCGCGTAGCCGCGACTGGCAAAAGTGACTCGCCCGGGTGGGCGAAAAAAAGCATCAGCAAACCACGATAAACAGCTAGGGCACCCACAACCCTAATCCGTTGGGCTTCGCTGCGCTCAGCGCCAACCTACAAATACCGATGTTTGGAATGACTAGACACCGTTGGGCTTCGACGGTAAAGCCGTCTCAACCCAACCTACGCCCTACTCCAAAATTTCCCCGCCCACCCGACCTTTTGCTTAGGGACCTAAGCATCCCTTCGGCGTAGAATCCACATTCTTAGTGTGCTTTCGATAACACCCGCAGAGGTCGTCATGTCCCACCGTATTCGCCATCCCGGTTTCGCCGCCAAGCGCCAGAGCGCCGAGCAGGCCGCGCAGTTCATTCGTCACGGCATGACCGTGGGCATGAGCGGTTTCACCGGGGCCGGTTATCCCAAGGCCGTGCCCGGCGCCCTGGCCCAGCGCATCACCGCCAGCCATGGCGCCGGCGAGCCCTTTCGCATCAAGGTGTTGACCGGTGCCTCCACCGCACCGGAGCTGGACGGTGCCCTGGCGCGGGTCGATGGCATCGAGTTGCGGGTGCCCTTCCAGTCCGATCCGGAGCTGCGCAGCCGCATCAACGCCGGCGGCCTGGATTACATGGACATCCACCTGGGCCAGCTGGCGGAAAAGGTGCGCTATGGCTTCTTCGGCAAGATCGATGTGGCGGTGGTGGAGATCGCCGCGATCCGCGAAGACGGTCTGCTGGTGCCCTCTTCCTCGGTGGGCAACAACAAGACCTGGCTGGACATGGCCGATGCGGTGATCCTGGAGGTCAATCGCTGGCAGCCCGATGCCCTGGACGGCATGCACGACATCTACACCGATGGCGCCCTGCCGCCCCACCGCACGCCCATTCCGCTGGCCCATCCCGGCGACCGCATCGGATCGCCCTACCTGGAGGTGCCGCTGGACAAGGTAGTGGCCGTGGTGGAGACCGATGCCCCCGATCGCAACAGCCCGTTCAAGGCACCGGACGCCGCCTCCCAGGCCATCGCCGCGCACCTGCTGGACTTTCTCCGCTTCGAGGTCCGTCAGGGTCGTATCCCGGCCAACCTGCTGCCGATCCAGTCGGGGGTCGGCAACATCGCTAACGCCTTCATGCAGGGCCTGGCCGAGAGCGAGTTCGAAGGGCTGACCGCCTTCACCGAGGTGATCCAGGACGGCATGCTGGAACTGCTCATCAGCGGCAAGATGGAATTGGCTTCGGCGACGTCCTTCTCCCTGAGTCCGGCGGGCATCGAGCGCTTCCTCGAACACGCCGAAGCGCTGCGCCAGCGCATCATCCTGCGCCAGCAGGGGGTGAGCAATCATCCGGAACTGGTGCGCCGTCTGGGCTGCATCGCCCTGAACGGCATGCTCGAAGCCGACCTCTATGGCAACGTCAACTCCACCCACCAGATGGGTACGGGGATGATGAACGGCATCGGCGGCTCCGGCGACTTCGCCCGCAATGCCTATCTATCGGTGTTCATGGCGCCGAGCACGGCCAAGAACGGGCTGATCTCGACCCTGGTGCCCATGGTCAGCCACGTCGACCATACCGAGCACGATGTCTCGGTGATCGTCACCGACCAAGGCTTGGCCGACCTGCGCATGCTCAGTCCCAAGCAGCGCGCCCGGGCCATCCTCGAACACTGCGTGCACCCCAGCTTCCGCCCGGCACTGGAGGACTACTTCGCGCGCGCCCTGGCCGGCAGCCATGGCAAGCACACCCCGCACCTGCTGCCCGAGGCCCTGGCCTGGCACGAGCGCTACCTGGTCACCGGCAGCATGCTCGGCCCCGCCGCCCAGGAAGCCCACGACTGAAAGGCAAGGCGTCCGAGTCTTCTCGGGCGCCCTTTCGCTCCGCCATCCCTGCCGTTCGTCGCCCATCTGCAACTAATTGTGACTTTTTGCCAGCGCGCTGTGTAAAAAGCTGTCCTGTCGGATTCCCAGCCGACATTCCGGGTGATAAAAGACGTGAAATCTCTGAGCAATGTCCTTGATCTGCAAGGGGCATTGCCGTTCGCGGTTGTTCTAATTCCGCCCCCTTTGAGAGCTGCTACCGTGAAGATC
This sequence comes from Pseudomonas benzopyrenica, assembly GCF_036884265.1. NCBI lineage: Bacteria > Pseudomonadati > Pseudomonadota > Gammaproteobacteria > Pseudomonadales > Pseudomonadaceae > Pseudomonas > Pseudomonas benzopyrenica. The sequence goes on from NZ_CP145723.1 coordinate 4,404,266, forward strand.
TGTTATCAACTCGCCGGCTTGTTGCTGGCTGGCTTGGTCGGGCTGAGTCCGGCCGTCCTGGCCCAGACCCCACCGAAGGTCAAGGCCGCGGCTGCCGCCACTGCCCAGCGCCTGGCCTCGAACCACGCCCTGGTCGTGGACCTCAAGACCAACCAGGTGCTCTTTTCCCAGAATCCCGATCAGGTCGCCCCCATCGCCTCGGTGACCAAGCTGATGACCGCCCTGGTGGTGCTTGATGCCAAGCTGCCGCTGGAGCAGACCATCGACATCGACATCAGCGAGAATCCGGCCATGCGCGGCATCTTCTCGCGGGTGCGCCTGGGCAGTCAGCTGACCCGGCGCGACATGCTGCAACTGGCGCTGATGTCCTCGGAAAACCGCGCCGCCACCAGCCTCGCCCACCACTATCCAGGTGGCCAGCGCGCCTTCGTCGCCGCCATGAATGCCAAGGCCCGCGCCCTGGGCATGAAGAACACCCGCTACGCCGAGCCCACCGGCCTGTCGCCGCTCAACGTTTCCACCGCGCGTGATCTGGTCACCCTGCTCAAGGCCACCGAACGCTATCCGCTGCTCGGTCAGCTCAGCACCACCCCGGAAAAGACCCAGGCCTTCCACAATCCCAACTATGTGCTGGGCTTTCGCAATACCAATCACCTGGTCTACAACGCCGACTGGAGTGTGCAGCTGACCAAGACCGGCTACACCGACAAGGCCGGTCACTGCCTGGTGATGCGCACCGTGATGGCCGGTCGTCCGGTGGCCTTTGTGGTGATGGACGCCTTCGGCAAGTTCACCCACATGGCCGATGCCACCCGCGTCCGTCGCTGGCTGGAAACCGGCGCCCTGAGCCCCCTGCCGGGCGCGCCCAAGGCGGGTCGCAGCACGGTATTGGCGCGGCAGTGACGCCCGCCTGAGCGAGTCCCGAAGCCGCGTTCCGACGCGGCTTTTTCATGCCTGGCGCTTTTCCACGGGTCGGATACGCGCCGCCTCGCCTGGCAGGATCGGCGGCGGCGGACAATAGTTATCCCTAGCGCTGGAGACCGCAGTACCGGCACGCCCCCACGCCAAGAGGTGTCCCGATGAAGCCCGCCCTGTCACGTCGCCAACTCCTGCACTGCGCCTGCTGCCTGCCGGTGGCCGCTGCCCTGGCCCCGTTGGCCCTGCCTGCCCTGGCCGCGCCGGCCAAGGCCCACACCACCCTCACTGCCGAGCAGGCCCTGCAACGGCTGATCGACGGCAACCAGGGCTTCATGGACGACCAGCCCCTGCATGGAGAAACCAACCGCGATCGGCGTCTGGCGATCGCCAAGGGCCAGACGCCCTTTTGCGTGCTGGTGTCCTGTTCGGATTCGCGGGTCTCGCCGGAGCTGCTGTTCGGCCGTGGCCTGGGCGAGCTGTTTATCGTGCGCAACGCCGGCAATACCCTGGACACCACCGCCCTGGGCTCGGTGGAATACGCCATCAGCCAGCTGGGCGTGCCACTGATCGTGGTCATGGGCCACGAGAAATGCGGCGCGGTGGAAGCCGCGGTGGCGGTGGTGGAGCAGAACGCCCTCTATCCCGGTGCCATCGGCGCCATGATCGAACCCATCCTGCCGGCGGTGCTCAGCGCCCGCGCCGGCAATCCAACGGATCTGTTGGAAGCCGCGGTGCGCAGCAATGTGCAGCGCACGGTCCGGCGGCTGCGCGCGGCCTCCGAGCCGACCCTGCTCGCGCCGCAACAGGACGGTCGGGTCAAGGTGGTGGGCGCCTACTACACCCTGGAAAACGGCCATGTGGACTTCTTCGACGTCTGAGGCGGGCACCCCGTGCTTCAGGTGCGGTCTAGGGCTGTATCCCCTATATGGAAAGCCCCATGAGCAAAGACGCGATCGCCCACCAGTACTACGAGACCGTCACCGGCCGCTGCTGGCTGGATGACGTGCGCGAATGGCGCCGCTTGCAGGCCGAAGCCCAGGCCGCCGCCGATCGCTACCTGGCCTGTCCGGACGACCTGGGCACGCCCGAACGCGAGCGTCTGGAACAGCGGTGGCGCACCATCAACGAAGAAGCCGGCGCCTTCTGGCAGCGCATGTGGGCGAATCTGGATCGCTAGTGAGCGGCAAAGGCCTCAGGTAGTGCTGGTGACAAGCTCCAGCAAGCCTTCGGGTACCAGTCGGCAGGTGTCGTCAAAGGAATCGAGCGAGCGCCAGGTGGCCATGAAGGCTTCACCATCGCTCTCCTGACCGGGCAGCTCGGTCTGCGCATAGAGCTGCCGATCGGCAAATTCGGCCCGGTAGACCAGCACCACCTCGTGACCCGGCCGTCCCGCGTAGCTGAACAGCGATTCCAGGGTGCCCAGCAGCCTCAACTCGGCCAGCTCGACGCCCAGTTCTTCGCGGATCTCGCGACGCACGGCCGCCTGGCTGGTTTCACCGAACTCCACGCCACCGCCCAGAGGCCGGCAGAAACTCCGGCCATCGTGCGGATCCTGCGTCTCACGCACCAGGATGCGGTTGCCCTGACGCAGGACACAGAGCGCCAGGACGCGGATCTGGCCGTTCATCACACCAGCCCTTCCGCCTTCAACTCGCTCTTGAGATAGGCGTAATACACCGGCGCCGCCACCAGCCCCGGCAGGCCGAAGGCCGCCTCGAACACCAGCATGGCCACCAGCAACTCCCAGGAACGGGCGCTGATCTGGCCGCCGACGATGCGAGCGTTGAGGAAGTATTCCAGCTTGTGGATGGCGATCAGGTAGCCCAGCGCCGCCACCGCGACCCAGATCGACAGCGACAGGCCGGCGATGAAGATCAGGGTGTTGGACATCAGATTGCCGATCACCGGCAGCAGGCCAAGGATGAAGGTGAGGATCACCAGGGTCTTGGCCAGCGGCAGATGGACATCGAACAGCGGCAACACCCCGAGCAGGAAGATGCCGGTCAGGGTGGTGTTGAGCAGGGAGATCTTGATCTGGGCGAAGACGATGTTGCGAAAGGCCTGGGCCACCAGGCCGAGCCGCACCAGCAGCGCGCCGGACAGCGGGCGCAGGCGCTCGGGATCGGGGGTGGGCTGCAGGGCGACGATGGCGCCGAGGATCATGCCGATCAGCACGATGACGAAGGTTCGCGCCGCATCCCGACCGAACAGCTGCAGTTGCGCCACATGGGCGCGCACCCACTCCACCAGCTCCTGCTTCATGCTGTCGGCGTTGGCTGGCAGGTAGGCGTCCAGCGAGGGCGGCAACTGGGCGCGTGCACGCTCGGTGAGCACCATGAACTTGTCCAGCAGTCGTCCGGGATTCTGCACCTCCTGGATGATGAAACTGGTGAACCAGACGAAGAACAGCGTCAGCAGGCTCACCACCAGGGTGCCGAGCAGGGCGACGGCGAGCCAACGCGCGCCGCCGCCGGGCAGATGGCGCTGCAGGCGCCCGGCCAGGGTGTTGACCAGTTCGTACACCAGCAGGCCGGCCAGCAGGCTGGGCAGGAGCTTGAGCGGGAGAACCAGATAGAGCGCGGTGAAGACGATGATCCAGCTGGCCAAGATGGCCTGGCGTTGCGTGAAGGCGTACATAGATTACCGGCGGCAGAATCCCTGCCCGCAGTCTGACAGTCTGCCGCCTCGCCGCCCAGCCTGGACAGCGAAGAAAGCCCGGACCTCTGTTACCCGGCATTACCCGGGCGGGCGCTGTTCAACCCATCTTCCTAGCCGGCCAGTTCCGCGGCGCAGACCTGCGCGCGGCCCTGGTGCTTGGCCGCATAGAGCTGCGCATCGGCGGCGGTGATCAGGGCGGCCGGATCGACGGCGGTGGGCGGCAGCGCGGTGGCCACGCCCAGGCTCAGGGTGACGTAGCCGGTCACCGAGGAATAGCCGTGGGTCAGACGCTGGTCGCGGACCTGCTGCAGCAGCCGCTCGGCGACCTGGCTGGCCCCCTCCAGATCGGTGCCCGGCAGCAGGCAGCCGAATTCCTCGCCGCCATAGCGCGCCAGCAGGTCGTAGGGGCGGAACAGGCCCTGGCCCAACGCCTGGGCGACCTGACGCAGGCACTGGTCGCCGGCCAGGTGGCCATAGTGGTCGTTGTAGGCCTTGAAGTGATCGATATCCATGAGGATCAGCGAAAACGGCGTGCCTTCGCGCTGGCTCTGGCGCCAGCCGCGCAGCAGCGCCTCGTCGAACTGACGCCGGTTGGCGACGCCGGTGAGGCCATCGACCAGGGCGATGCTGCGCAGGGCGTCACGTTGCGCCTTGAGGGTCAGCTGGGTGCGCACCCGGGCGCGGACGATGACCGGATTGATCGGCTTGCTGATGAAGTCCACCGCGCCCAGCTCCAGACCGGTCACCTCTTCGTCCGGGCCCTCCTGGCCGGTGACGAAAATCACCGGGATGGCGGCGGTGGCCGGATCGGCCTGCAGCCGGCGCAAGACCTCGTGGCCGTCGAGCTGGGGCATCATCACGTCGAGCAGGATCAGGTCGGGCTGCTGGGCCAGGGCCAACTGCAAGGCCTGGGCGCCGCTGGTGGCCATCAGGGTCTCGCAATCCTGGCGAAAGAGTTCGTGGAGGATGCGGATGTTCAGCGGTTGGTCGTCGACGATCAGCAACTTGGGCTTGCTGCGCCGCCCGGCGGCCTCGGCGGTCGGCGGTGTCATAGGGCTTCCTTCAGATCAGGCAGGGTGGTGAGCGCCGCGGCGAAGTCGAGGGTCTCGACCTGGGCGCGCAAGAGGTCGTAGCGCACCTGGGCCTCGGCGCGGCAGTGCACCGGCAGCTCGGCGACCAGGTCCAGGGCGTCGAGGCTGCCCTGGCTGAGCAGCTGTTCGAGTTCGTCCAGCCGGGCGGGCCAGTCGACCTGGGTGTAAGTGTCAGGGTCGGTGTCCGCGTCGGTACGCACCGGCGGCGGCAGGATGTCGGCCAGGGCGACGCGCAACTCGGCCAGGGCCTCGTCGAGCAGCTGTCGCAGAGTCGCCACTTCCATCGCCACCTCCGTGGGCACGCCCGCCCCGGCCTTGCCGGCGCGTTCGCCCTCGGCGGCGCGCGCGGCCAGGCGCTGGGCACCCATGGTGCCGGCGCTGCCCTTGAGGGAGTGTAGTACGGCGATCGCGGCTTCGCTGTCGGCGGTATGCCAGGCCCGGGCGAGGGATTCCAGCAGACCGGCGGAGTCCTCGGCGAAGCGTTCCAGCAGCGAGCCGAACAGCCGGGCATCGCCACCGAAGCGACGCAGGACGATGCTCAGGGGTTCCACCTGGCGATCCTCGGCGACCGGCGCGGACGTGGGCGCGGCGTTCACCTCCTGCCCGGTCAGGCGCTGCAGGCGGGCGACCAGCAATTCCAGGTCGATGGGCTTGCCGATATGGTCGTCCATGCCGGCGGCCAGGCAGGCGTCGCGGTCGGTGTGGGAGGCATTGGCGGTCATCGCCAGGATCGGCAGGGTGCGGAAGCGACCGTCGGCGCGGATGCGCCGGGTGGCTTCCAGACCATCGATGTCAGGCATCTGCATATCCATGATGACCACGTCCAGCGGCGCGCCGGAGAGCACCCGCTCGACGCCTTCCAGCCCGCCCTCCGCCAGCTCCACCTGGGCGCCCTGGGCCAGCAACAGCTCGGCGGCCACCTGACGGTTGAGGGCATTGTCTTCCACCACCAGCAGGCGCAGCCCGACCAGGCGACGACTTTCGTCGACCACCGCGGCGGCGTGCACGCCAGCCGGGATCTCGGCGCCCAGGGCGCGCTCCACCACCTCGACGATCTGCGCCGGGGTCACCGGCTTGGTCAGGTAGTCATCGAAGGGAGCGTCGGCGCTCTGCTGGGTTTCGGTGAGGAAGTCGCGGCCGAAGCCGGTGAGCATGATGACCTTGGGTCGATTGGCCTGCTGGTGCTCGCGCAGTTGCCGGGCCGTGGCCAGGCCATCGCCGTCGGGCATGCGCCAGTCCATGAGCACCGCCTCATAGGGCTGCACCTGCTGTTGGGCCTGGGCGACCTGCGCCAGGGCGGCGGCGCCGCTGGTGACCAGATCCACCTGCCAGCCAAGGGCCGCCAGGGTCTCCACCAGCACCTCGCCGACCAGGATGTTGTCGTCGGCCAGCAGCACCCGGCGACGGACCGGCGCCAGCTGGGCCTCGCCCTGGCTGTCCACCGCCAGGGTGGCATCGAACCAGAAGCGGCTGCCCACTCCCAATTCGCTTTCCACCTGCAACTGGCCATCCATCAGCTCCACCAGGCGCTTGCAGATGGCCAGGCCCAGCCCGGTGCCGCCAAAGCGCCGGCTGATCGAAGCCTCGGCCTGGGTGAAGCCCTGGAACAGCTGCTCCTGCTGGGCCGGGCTGATGCCGATGCCGGTGTCCCGCACCGAGAATTCCAGGCGCAGCTGGCCGTCCACGCGGGACAGCTGGCGCACGCTGACCAGTACCTGCCCCGCCTCGGTGAACTTGAGGGCGTTGCCGGCCAGGTTGATGAGGATCTGTTGCAGCCGCAGGCTGTCGCCGATCAGGGCGGTGGGCAACCCGGCGTCGAGGTGATAGTTGATCTCGACGTTCTTCTCGCCGCTGTTGCCGGAGAGCACCACGCCCAGGTTGCGCAGCACCTGCTCCAGGCTGAAGGGGTGCACATCCAGCTGCAGCTTGCCCGCCTCGATCTTGGAATAGTCCAGCACGTCGTTGAGCAGCCCCAGCAGCGAGCGCGCCGCCTGCTGGGCCTTGGTCAGGTAGTCGTCCTGACGAGCGTTCAGCGTGGTGCGCTGCAGCAACTGCAGCATGCCCAGCACGGCATTCATCGGCGTGCGGATCTCGTGGCTCATGTTGGCCAGGAAGGACGATTTGGCCTGGCTGGCCAGGTCGGCGCGGGTGCGTTCCTCGCGCAACCGGTTCTCCAGTTCCAGCTGTTCGGTGATGTCGCGGTTGATGCCCACCACCCGCAGCACGCGCCCGCGCGGATCGCGCTCGGTGCGGGCACCGGCGATGATGTGCCGCAGCGAGCCGTCCTGACGACGCACCCGGAACACCGGATCGAACACCGCGCGGCCGGCCATGGCGGCGCCCAGGCGCTCTTCGGCGCTGACCAGGTCGTCGGCGTGCACACGGTCGCGCCAGTCGTTGTAGGTGATGCCGTTGGCGCGCTGGGCCTCGGTCCATTCGTAGAGCTCGAACATCCGCTCGTTGCACTGCACCTGGCCGGTATCGGGCTGCCAGCACCAGATGCCCAGCTGGGCGACGTCGGCGGCCATGGTCAACTGGTCGCGGGCCTGCAGCAGCGCCTGGCGCTGGCGGCTCTGTTCGGTGATGTCGGCGATGATGGCCACCGCCAGGCGCTCGCCGTCGGTCCACATCACCCCCAGGCTCAGGGTCATGGGGAAGACGCTGCCGTCCGCGCGACGGCCTTCCATCTCCTGCCCCTGCGGGCCGGCCTGGTCGTCGGGGATTTCCTGCGGACAGCTGAACAGCGCCTCGTAGCCGGCCAGATAGCCGGGGATCAGGCGGCGGATGGGTTGGCCGACCACCTCGTCGGCGCGATAGCCGAAGATGCGTTCGCCGGCCGGGTTGAAGGAGCGCACCAGGCCATGGCTGTCCACGGTGACGATGGGACTGACCGCGGTATCCAGGATCGCCCGGGTCAGGGCCAGGCTGGCGGCCAGCTCCTGTTCGGCGGCCTTGCGTTCGGTGACGTCCGAGGCGATGCCCAGGTAGCCGCTGATCTGGCCGGCGGCATCGCGCATGGTGGTCACCACCAGGCTGACGTCGCGGTGTTCGCCGTCGCGGCGGACGAAGGTCCACTCCCGGGCGTCGGCACCGGCGCGCTCGGAGCGCTCCACCAGCACCCGGAAACCGGCGACCGGCAGGCCGTACTCGGCTTCCAGGGCCACACCCCGGGTCGCCAGCTCGTCCGGCAGATGGAAGTCGCTGGCCTGCCAGAGTCCCACCACCTCGGCGGCGCGATAGCCGAGCAGCCGCTCGGCGCCTTCGTTGAACAGGGTGATGCGACCGGCGCGGTCGGTGGCGATGATGCCCACCTCGGATGCCGCGCGCAGCACGTCGCCGAGCAGGCGGTTGGTCTGGCTGAGTTCGGCGGTGCGCTGGGCCACCTGCTCTTCCAGTCGGGCATTGAGGGCCAGGATCTCAGCCTGGGCGGCCTTTTGCAGCGAGATGTCGCGCACCGTCTTGGAAGCGCCGACCACCCGGCCGTCACGACCGCGCATGGGCGAGACGCTGACGAGGACGTCGATCAGGTGACCGTCGCGGTGCTGACGACGGGTCTCGAAGTGCGGCACCGGCTCGCCGCGGCCGATGCGCGCGAGCACCGACCACTCCTCGTGCTCAAGCTCCGTGGGCACCACCAGATCGAGCAGGCGCTGGCCCACGGCTTCGCTGGCACGGTAGCCGAACAGCTCTTCCGCGGCGTGGTTCCAGCTCAGCACCACGCCCTGGAGGTCCTTGCTGATGATGCCGTCGGAGGAGCTTTCCACCACCGCGGTGAGGTTGGCCTGATCCTGCTGATACTGGCGGCGCCGCTGGCGGGTGGTGAACAGCGCGAAGGTCAGGCCGGCGGCAAGCAGGCTGACCAGCTTGCCGACCAGATGCACCAGGGGTATCGAGACCAGGTTGAGGCCGGCGATGAAGGCCGGGGTGGCGGTAAACGCCATCTGCCAGCGCCGCCCATAGACATCACGGGTGGCGCTCACTTCCGAAAGTCCCTCGGCGACCGGCTCCCGGGTATCGCCGCGGGTATAGAACAGCGTGGGCCGCGCCGGCTCGGTCACGTCGGTCAGGCGGATCAGCAGACCCGGGATATCCAGGCGCAGGCTGCCGAACAGTTCCTCGATGCTCAGGGGCACATAGGACCAGCCGAGGGTAGCGGCCTCGCGGCGCGCCGGGTCCTTGGGCAGCAGGCCGTCACGGTAGATGGGCAGCATCAGCAGCAAGCCGCGCTCGGGCGGTTGATAGGCCTGTAACTCCACAGGCCCCGACAGGTGCATGCTACCCCGCTGCATGGCCAGCACCGCCGTCTCGCGGCGTACCGGCTCAGACGCCGCATCCATGCCGACGGCACGCTGGTTGAGCGCCACCGGCTCGACGTACTGGACGACGAATCTGTCGCCGCCATGGGGCGCGAAACTGCGAATGGCGAAGTCCGGCCAGCCATCGGCGCGCGCTTCGTGGACGAAGCGCTCTTCCTCGTCGACGGGAACCCGGCGGATGAAGCCTATGCCACGGGCCCCGCGAAACTCCTGGTTCAGGTCGTGGGTACGACCGTAGTGCTCCAGCAATTCCCGCGACAGCCCCGCGCCGGCCACCACGATGACGTCACGCATGCCGCTCAGGCTGTACTCATAAACCCGCAGCCGCTCGGCGATCTGCTCGCGCACGTCGGTCGCCGCCGCGTTGAGGGCCGTCTGTACCTGTCGCTCGTTACGCTCGGTCAGATGGCGCATGGTCAGGCTGGTCAGCAGGACGCCGAACAGAAAGACGCCGAGGCTCCAGCGTACGCGAGAGGATTTGCACAGCCTGCTGAACATGAAGCCCCTGGTGGCAAAGGGTGCCACGCCGTAGGTTAGGCGGTGCCAGGCCGGGCCGGCGCCGTGCTGGACGCGGGCCGCTAGCAGACCTGGCGGTAACGCTTAGCCCATCGGCGGGAAAAAAGACTTTCTTGATGCCATAGATCGCCGGCCTGGCTAGACCCCAGCGGCGAAGGCGCTAAAAACAGCAGACCAGAGCGAGTTCGCGCGCTAATTAGTTTTACTTTTTCTGACGAATGGCAAGCAGACCACGGCGTTCATGCGCGCGTTGCTGACCCGCCGGACAACAAAAAGGGAGAGCCAACCTGAGGTCAGCTCTCCCTTTCGAGGGTTGCCGCGAGGGCTAGATGCGGAAGCCGCCCACCAGCCGCTGCAGGCGACCAGCCTCGGCTTCCAGCGCGGTGCAGGCCGTCAGGGTCGCCTGGAGGTTGTCCACGCCCTGCTGGTTCAGCAGGTTGATCTCGCTGATGTCCATGTTCAGGGTCTCCACCACCGAGGTCTGTTCCTCGGTCGCCGTCGCGACGGACTGGTTCTGGCCGTCGATCTCGCCGATGCGCTCGGTCACGCTGCCCAGCCGCTCGCCGGCGCTCTTGGCCACCTGCATGCTGTGGGCGCTCTGCCGCTGGCTTTCCTGCATCAGGGCCACGGCGTCGCGCGAGCCGGTCTGCAGTTCCTCGATCATCTGCTGGATCTGCTGCGCCGAACTCTGGGTACGGCTGGCCAGAGAACGTACCTCGTCGGCCACCACGGCGAAGCCACGCCCGGCTTCACCAGCCCGAGCGGCTTCGATGGCGGCGTTGAGCGCCAGCAGGTTGGTCTGCTCGGAGATGCCGCGGATGACTTCGAGGATCTGGCCGATGTTGGCCGTCTTGCCGTTGAGGGCTTCGATGTGTTCGCAACTGGTGCCGATCTTGCTCGACAGCGCCTGCATGGCGTGCAGGGCCTCGTCGAGCACCTCGCGGCCCTCCTCGCCCTGGGCGCGGGCCGTGCTGGCCTCGCCCGAGGCGTGGGCGGCGTTGCGGGCGATCTCCTGGGCGGCAGCGCCCAACTCGTTGATCGCCGCGGCCACGCTGGTGGTGCGCTGGGCCTGCAGATCCGACTGCTGCATGGAAGATTGCGAAGACTCCAGCACGCGCCGAGTACTCTGATTCAACTCACCGGTGGTCTGGGCCACGTCGCGGATCGAGGTATGGATCCGCGCCACGAACTTGTTGAAGGCCTCGGCCAGGGCGCCGAATTCGTCGCGAGCCTGTACCGGCAGGCGACGGGTCAGATCGCCCTCGCCTTCGGCGATGTCCGCCATGGCGCGGGTCAGGTCGTGCAGCGGGCGCAAGAGCACGCGAATCAGCAGCCCCAGCAGCAGGATGATGGCGACCACCGCCACCAGGGTGGCGACGATGGCCAGGTTGCGCGCCTGGGTCACCGGGGCATAGGCCTTGGCCTGGTCGATGGACAGACCCAGGTACCACTTGACCGAGGGCAGCCCATTGACCGGGGTAAAGCTCACCAGGCGGTCACTGCCATTCTGGGTGACGGCGTGCAGACCGGGCTGCAGGGACGGGGTCTGCTGGGGGAAGACGTCCTTGAGGGTCTTGAGCACCTGCTCGGGATGGCTGCTGACCAGAATCTTGCCGTCACCGTCCACCAGGAAGGCTTCGCCGAGGCCGCCGACGTTGAGCGAGGTGATGATCTCCACCAGCGCCGAGAGGTTGAGGTCGCCGGCCACCACGCCGGCCAGCTGGCCGTCACGCTGCAGCGGGGTGGCGATGGTCACGCCCAGCTGTCCGGAGGAGGCGAAGATATAGGGCGGGGTCAGCACCGTGGTGCCGGCGGCGGTGGCGGCCGCGTACCAGGGCCGCTTGCGCGGATCGTAGCCGGCCGGCAGGTTGCGCAGCGGTCGGGTGGTGTAGGTGCCGTCGACTTCGCCTAGGTAGGTGGAGTCGAAGTTGCCGGTATAGATCTTCTGATCCAGCAGGCCCACCAGCCCCTCGGGCGAGCGGTCGCGTGCCAGGGTCTGGGCCTCGCCTTCGATGAGCTTGACCCGGGCATCCAGCCAATAGGCGATGTTGCCGGCGGTGACCCGACCGGTTTCCGCGAGGTTGGCACTCAGGCTCTGATCAATGGCCTGACGTTGCAAGTAGGCATTGAAGCCGGCCGAGGCAGCCAGCGCGGTGGTGATGACCAGCGCCGCGACCAGGAGGATCTTGTGGCTGAATTTCAGGTGTCGCTTCATACAGGTCTGCGTCCGTAGCCAGGGGGAGCCATGCCGTGTGCGAGGCATGGCCTATCGCCCTCGTTATCGGGTATCAATCAGACTACTTGAGCGTAGCGGCGATACCTTTTTACCTTCCCCTCTAGATCCGGAAGCCGCCCACCAGTCGCTGCAGGCGACCGGCCTCGGCTTCCAGGGCGGTGCAGGCCGCCAGGGTGGCCTGGAGGTTGTCGACGCCCTGCTGGTTCAGCAGATTGATCTCGCTGATGTCCATGTTGAGGGTCTCCACCACCGAGGTCTGTTCCTCGGTCGCGGTGGCCACCGACTGGTTCTGGCCATCGATCTCGCCGATGCGCTCGGTCACGCTGCCCAGGCGCTCGCCGGCGCTCTTGGCCACCTGCATGCTGTGGGCGCTCTGCCGCTGGCTTTCCTGCATCAGGGCCACGGCGTCGCGCGAGCCGGTCTGCAGTTCCTCGATCATCTGCTGGATCTGCTGCGCCGAACTCTGGGTGCGGCTGGCCAGGGAGCGCACCTCGTCGGCCACCACGGCGAAGCCACGCCCGGCTTCACCAGCCCGCGCCGCCTCGATGGCGGCGTTGAGCGCCAGCAGGTTGGTCTGCTCGGAGATTCCGCGGATGACTTCGAGGATCTGGCCGATGTTGGCGGTCTTGCCGTTGAGGGCTTCGATGTGTTCGCAACTGGTGCCGATCTTGGCTGACAGCGCCTGCATGGCGTGCAGGGCTTCGTCGAGCACCTCGCGCCCCTCCTCGCCCTGGGCGCGGGCCGTGCTGGCCTCGCCCGAGGCGTGGGCGGCGTTACGGGCGATCTCCTGGGCGGCGGCGCCCAGCTCGTTGATCGCCGCGGCCACGCTGGTGGTGCGCTGGGCCTGGACATCCGACTGCTGCATGGAGGACTGCGAGGCCTCCAGCACCCGGCGGGTACTCTGATTCAGCTCGCCAGTGGTCTGGGCCACATCGCGGATCGAGGTATGGATCCGCGCCACGAACTTGTTGAAGGCCTCGGCCAGGGCGCCGAACTCATCGCGAGCCTGTACTGGCAGGCGACGGGTTAGATCGCCCTCGCCTTCGGCGATGTCCGCCATGGCGCGGGTCAGGTCGTGCAACGGACGCAGCAGCACGCGGATGAGCAAGCCCAGCAGCAGGATGATGGCGATCACCGCCACCAGGGTGGCGCCAATGGCCAGGTTGCGCGCCTGGGTGACCGGGGCATAGGCCTTGGCCTGGTCGATGGACAGACCCAGGTACCACTTGACCGAGGGCAGCCCATTGACAGGGGTGAAGCTCACCAGGCGGTCACTGCCGCCCTGCAGGACGTGATGGAAGCCCGGGGCCAGGCTCGGGGTCTGCTCGGGGAAGACGTCCTTGAGGGATTTCAGCACCTGGTCGGCGTGGCTGCTGACCAGGATCTTGCCATCGCCGTCCACCAGGAAGGCCTCACCCAGGCCACCGGCGTCCAGCGAGGTGATCATCTTCATCAGGCTGTCCATCACCAGGTCACCGGCCACCACGCCGATCAGCTTGCCGTTCTGCAGGACCGGCGCGGCGATGGTGATGCACAGGAAGCTCTGCGGCGGTGCGGTGAGATAGGGCTCGGTGAGGATGGGGCCACCGGCGCTGACCGCGGCCTTGTACCAGTCGCGCTGGCGAGCGTCGTAGCCGGCCTCCATGGGGGTATGGGGGCGGTCGGTAAAGGTGCCGTCGACCTCACCCAGGTAGGTGGAATCGAAGTTGCTCGTGTAGAGCTTCTGTTCGAGCAGGCCTGCGACATTGGCCGGGCTGCTGTCGCGGCTGAGCGCCTGGGCCTGGCTGTCGATCAGCTTGACCCGCGCATCCAGCCAGTAGGCGATGTTGCCGGCGGTGATGCGGCCGATCTCGCCCAGGGAGGCTTCGAGACTTTGAGTGATGGCCTGGCGCTGCAGATAGGCGTTGAAACTGGCGAAACCGGCCAGGGCGATGGTCACCACGAGGGCAGCCGCCAGCAGGATCTTGTGGCTGAATTGGAGCGAGCGTTTCATGGATACCACGCGAAAGGCTTAGGAAAGGGCAGCCGCACTCCTCGCACATGCTGATTACGATAATTATCTGGAGGGCAAACCGACCTGGGACGGTCGAGAGCGCACTATTACGGTAAAATCTGACTGTTAGCTGGCACCAGCCGATAAACGCTCTCACAACGCCGATGCCCGGCCAGCACGCCCTACAACAGGCTGAATCCTTTCAGTAGCAGCAGGCCCAGATTGGTGGTCAGCATCCCGCCCAGGGTACTGAGCACCACGATGGTGGCCGCCAGCTGGGCATTGCTGCCGGCGGCGCGGGCCATGACGAAACTCGAGGCGGCCGTCGGGCAGCCCAGGTAGAGGAAGAGAATGCCCAGCGCCGGCCCCTGGATGCCCAGCGCCAGGGCGCCCAGCACGCCCAGCAGCGGAATCCAGACGATCTTCCACAAGCTGGCACCCACCGCCAGGCCACTGCTTTCGCGCAGCGAGGCCAGCGACAGGGTGGCGCCGATGCACATCAGCGCCAGCGGCAGGGTTAGCCCGGCGAAATAGCGCGCCGAGGTGTCCAGCCAGCGTGGCAGCTGCCACTGGAAATAGGCGAAGGGAATCGCCACCAGGATGCCGATGATCAGCGGGTTGCCGAGGATGCTGCGCAGCAGGGTGCGCCAGTTGGCCTCCAGCTGCGGACTATAGAGCGCCAGCACGATGGTCGAGAGCACGTTGTAGAAGAGGATGACCATGCCGGCCATGATCCCGCCCACCGACAGACCGTAGTCGCCGTACTGGGTGGCCGCGAGGGCCAGGCCGACGATGCCGCAGTTGCCGCGGAAGGCGCCTTGCACGTAGACCCCGCGATCGGCATGAGGGCAGCGCCAGATCGCCCAGCCCCAGGCAGCGAGAAAGCTCACCACCGTGGCCAGGGCGAAGTAGCCCAGCAGCAGCGGTTGCAGGGCCTCGCCGAGGTCGGCCTTGAGGATGCCAAGAAACAGCAGAGTCGGCATGGTGGCGCGAAACACCAGGGCGGACGAGGTGTTGATGAAGGCGGTATCGATCCAGTTCAGCCGCTTGAGCACACAGCCGAGCAGCACCAGGGCGAAGACCGGGGCGGTGACGTCGAAGGTCGCCTGGACCAGGGCAAGCACGTCGAACATGGCAGAAGGCATCGCGGAAACGGCTCGCGATGGTAGCAGGCACGGCGCGCCACGGGTCCCTTCCTTCCGTCATCGCGAAGTGACATCAATCAATGCTTAGCTTACTATCTACCCGCCCGATTCAGACGACGCCCCCGATCCATCCCTCGCTTCGCCTCAGCGCGACCGCTCTAGCCTCCTGCCAAGGAAGCCGGCGAAGGGGTGGAACAATAAGACAGACAACAGGTTCAGACGTAGCAGACGACAGATCCGCATGCGGTTCCGATTTGCGATGTCGTCGATCGAGTCGAAGTCTCTTTTCACGATTGCATTGCGAGCGCTGCCATGACTGTCACTTCCAACGCGAGACCGGGAGGCCTGCCTGCCAGGTTACTCGGCATCCTGTTCATGCTCCTGGGCCTGGGCCTCTTGGGGCTGGGCATCAAACTGGCCACCCTCGGGGGCTCCCTGTACTACCTCGGCGGCGGCGTGCTGCTCGCCCTGAGCGGTTACCTGCTGTGCATCCGGCGGGCCAGCGGGGTCTGGGTCTATGCCTTCTTCCTGGTGGTCTCCACCGCCTGGGCCGTACTGGAAGTCCAGTTCGACTGGTGGCAACTGGTACCGCGCCTGGCGCTCTGGTTCGTCCTTGGCCTGGTCCTGCTGATCCCGGTGTTCCGCCGCCCGCTGGACAGCCGTAGCGGCGGCCTGCCACTGGTCGGCTCGCTGGTGATCGCGGCGGTCGTCGCCCTGGTCGCCCAGTTCGTCAACTACAACCGTCTGGACGGTGACCTGGGCCGCGACACCGCCGGCACCGAAAGCGCCGCCCCGACCGCCGCCGATGGCGACTGGCCCTCCTATGGCCGCACCGCCTTCGGTGATCGCTACTCGCCGCTCAAGCAGATCGACGTCAACAACGTGAAGAATCTGGAGCCCGTCTGGACCTTCCGTACCGGCGACATCCCCGGCCCGAACGATCCCCAGGAGACCACCGCGGAAAACACCCCGCTCAAGGTCAACGGCATGCTCTATGTCTGCACGCCGCACAGCCAGGTGATCGCCGTGGACCCCGACAGCGGCAAGGAAATCTGGCGCTTCGATCCCAAGCTGAGCACCCAGCACGCCGACAGCTTCAAGGGCTGGGCGCACATGACCTGCCGCGGCGTGGCCTATCACGACGACGCCACCTACGCCGGCACCACCACCGCGGGCCAGAGCCCGGCCACCGGTAGTGCCGTCCCGGTCGATGAGCAGAGCACCCCGGCCGCCAGCAGTTGCCCGCGGCGTCTGTTCCTACCCACCGCCGACACCCGCCTGATCGCCATCAACGCCGACACCGGCAAGGTGTGCAGCGACTTCGGCGACAACGGCCAGGTCGATCTGACCGCCAACATGGGCAGCTTCACGCCCGGCGGCTACTACTCCACCTCGCCGCCGGCGGTGACCCGCAACCTGGTGATCATCGGTGGCCACGTCACCGACAACGTCTCCACCGACGAGCCGTCCGGCGTGATCCGCGCCTACGACGTGCACACCGGCAAGCTGGTGTGGAACTGGGACAGCGGCAACCCGGACGCCACCGCGCCCATCGCCGCTGACGGCATCTATACCCGCAACTCGCCCAACATGTGGTCGATGATGGCGGTCGACGAGAAGGTCGGCATGGTCTATCTGCCCATGGGCAACCAGATGCCCGACCAGTGGGGCGGCAACCGTACCCCGGCGTCCGAGAAGTACAGCGCCGGCGTGGTCGCCCTCGACATCGCCACCGGCAAGGTGCGCTGGAACTATCAGTTCACCCACCATGACCTCTGGGACATGGACGTCGGCGGTCAGCCGACCCTGGTGGACATCAAGACCGCAGGCGGCGTGAAACCCGCACTGATGGCCTCGACCAAGCAGGGCAGCATCTATGTGCTGGACCGCACCAATGGTCAGCCCATCTACCCGATCACCGAAACCCCGGTGCCCCAAGGCGCGGTGGAAGGCGATCGCACCTCGCCGACCCAGCCGGTCTCCTCGATCAACCTGGCGGCGCCGACCCTCAAGGAAAGCGACATGTGGGGCGGTACGCCCTTCGACCAGGCGCTGTGCCGTATCGCCTTCCGCGAGCACCGCTACGAGGGCATCTACACCCCGCCGTCCACGCAAGGGTCGATCGTCTATCCGGGTAACTTCGGCGTGTTCGACTGGGGTGGTATCTCGGTCGATCCGGTGCGCCAGATCGCCTTCCTCAACCCCAGCTACATGGCCTTCACCTCCAAGCTGGTCCCCCGTGAAGAGATCGCCAACCAGCCGGCGCGCAAGAGCGAGACCGAGGGCATCCAGCCCAACAAGGGCGCGCCCTACGGCGTGATCCTGTCGGCCTTCCTGTCGCCCCTGGGCCTGCCCTGCCAGGCACCTGCCTGGGGCTATGTGGCCGGTCTCGACCTGACCACCGGCAAGCTGGTCTACAAGCACAAGAACGGCACCGTGCGCGACAACTCGCCGGTTCCGCTGCCCCTGCCCATGGGCGTGCCCAGCCTGGGCGGCACCGTCACCACCGCCGGTGGCGTGGCCTTCCTGAGCGGCACCCTGGACCAATACCTGCGTGCCTATGACGTGAAGAACGGCAAGGAACTGTGGAAAGGCCGCCTGCCGGCCGGTGGCCAGACCACCCCCATGACCTACACCGGCAAGGACGGTCGCCAGTACGTGCTGGTCTACGCCGGTGGCCATGGCTCGCTGGGTACCAAGCAGGGTGACTACGTGATGGCCTTCGCCCTGCCCGAGAAGAAGTAAGGGCGCTTGCGCCCGAACTCCCCTCTCCTCCGGGGGAGGGTCCGGGGCGAGGATGCTTCGAGCACGTTGACATCCTGTTGGAACCCCCCTCGCCCCACCCCGAAATCCCGGCCTGGCCGGGATTTTTTTCGCCCGGGTTTTTCTTTCTATGAAAAGAGCCCCCTGGCACCTAAGGCCCAGCGGAAAAGGCTGCGCCGTTCTCCACGCTACGGGGTCAAGACCGTGCCTCGAACGCTCCCTCTCCCCCTGGGAGAGGGCTGGGGTGAGGGCAAACCCCGCTCCATCCCGTCCACCCGACTCGGTTAAGCTACCCCCATGCCCAGCTCCCCGCCCCACCACCGCCGCCTGCGCCTGGCCAATGGCCTGGCCGTCGCCCTGCTGCACGATCCCGAGCTGCCCCAGGCCGCCGCCCTGATGCGCATCGGCGCCGGGAGTCACCAGGCACCGCGGGCCTATCCGGGGCTGGCGCACTTTCTCGAACACCTGTTCTTTCTCGGCAGCCGTCGCTATCCGGCGACGGACGGCTTGATGCCGCTGGTGCAGCGTCTGGGCGGCGAACTCAACGCCAGCACCCGCGAGACCACCACCGACTTCTTCTTCGCCCTGGCGCCCGAACACCTGGCCGCCGGCCTCGCTCGCCTGCTGGACATGCTCGCCGCACCGCTGCTGGCAGCGGACGCCCAGCGCCGCGAGCGCGAGGTGTTGCACGCCGAATTCATCGCCTGGTCGCGCAGCGCCGATACCCGCCGCGACCTGGCCCTGGCAGCCGGATTGCCCACGGACCATCCAGCCGCCGGCTTCCATGCCGGCAACCGCTACAGCCTGCCGCTGCAAAGCCCTGCCTTCCAGAGGGCGCTGCGCGACTTCCAGCGCCAGCAGTACTGCGCGGAGAACGCCCTGCTGGTGCTGGCCGGGCCGCAATCGCTGGCCGAACTGGCAGAGCTTGCCCGCGAGCACGGTGCCCTGCTGCCCTCCGGTCCTGCACCCAGCAACGCAATGCCTCGATCACTCCCGGCCACAGGCGAACACTGGCAGACCAGCAGCGCCTCGCCGCCAATGCTGGCCCTGCAATTCGCCCTCAACGACCTGCCGCCTGGCAGCTGGGAAGCGGTGGAGCTGCTGGAAGCCCTGCTGCTGGGCGACCATCCCGGCGGTCTGCCCGTGACCCTGCGCCAGGCGGGCTTGGCCGAACGCCTGAGCCTCGCCTGGCCCTATCGCCAGGCACGCCAGGGCCTGTTCCGGCTGGATCTCTTGCCCGGGGCCCAGGCCAGCCCCAACGATCTGACCGGCGCCCTGTTCACCTGGCTGGCTGCCCTGCGCCAGACGCCCCTGGCTGCCTTGCAGCAGGGCCATGCCGAACGCGTCCAACGCCAATGGGCCACCCTGCCCGCCCTGGCGCGGGTGCGGCGCCTGGGCGAACGCCTCTGGCTGGATCGGCAGGGAAACACCTGGCCACAACCGGTCCTCTCGGCTGCCGCCCAGACGGCCTGGCCACGGCTACTCGCCCAGTTGCTGCCGGAACGGCTCACTGGCTTCGCCGCTGGCTTGGCCAATCCACCGAGCGTGCCGGCCCCCGTGGCCACCACCTTTGCCCTGCCCCCGCCCAATCCGCTGCTCGCTGACCCAGGCACTCCAGGTACCCCGGCTACGCAACCCTGGCCAATCAGCCCCGCCCTCGCGCCCCAGCAGCGCGAAGGCCTGCTGTTCCTGGGCTGGCGGTGGCCGGGGCCGGTACCGGTCGCGCCCGACGCCAGAGTGCTGGGCGCGTTACCGCGGCTGGCCGCCGAGGCGGGCGTGAGCCTACGTTGGAGTCCGCCCGGGGCACCCTGGGAATTGCGGCTGCAGGGCTGGGCCGCGGCGCTGCCGGCGGTGCTGGAGCAGGCGCTCGACAGGCTGGTGGCAGAGCTGGATAACATCGGACCGGCATCGGTGGTACCACCCGAACCCATGCTGATCCGCCAGTTGCTCAAGGTCCTGCCCGAGCGACTGCCGAACGGCATGGCTTTAACCGTCAGTGAAGGCGGACCGCGCTGGCAAGCCCTGGCCTGCGGCCTGCCCAAGGCGACGCAGGCATCCCTGGCCGCCGTTACCCCGCCGCCTCGGCCCCAGGCAGGGCCGCTGGGCGAGTCGCACAGCTTCACCGGTCGCCACTGGCACCCCGAACCCAGCGCCGACGCCCAGCAGGCGTTGCTGCTGTTCTGTCCGCAACCCGATGCGCGCCCCACCACCGAAGCCGCCTGGCGGCTGCTGGCGGCGCGCCTGCAGGGACCGCTGTTCCAGCGCCTACGTAGCGAGCGGCAACTGGGCTATGCGGTGTTTTCCGCCTATCGCCAGCTGGGCGATCAGAGCGGCCTCTTGATCGGTGTCCAGTCGCCCCATGCGCGGGCGGCGGAGATCCTGGCGGAAATCGAGAGCGGTTTGGCTGACAGTCTGGCCGCCATACAGGCCGAGTCCGCGACGCTGGCGCAAGACATCCGCCAGCTGGTACGCGACTTCAGCCCCGCCACCACTCAACGCGCCGCTCTGGCCGAGCGCCTCTGGTGGGGCTTCCAGCGCAGCGGTGCGCTGGATCTCGCGCCCTTGCAAGCAGCCCTGGCCGCCCTGGACGACAAGGCCCTGCAGCAGGCCTGGCAGCAGCTCACCGCCGCCGAGGCGCCGCGCTTCGTCCTGGCCAATGCCGCCGCACCATCCGGCTGGATGTCATAGCTTTCAACACTTTCCCGGGAGCGTGGGCCGCTGCTGGCGGTCAATCTGTTGCAGGATCGGTAAGACAGTTATGTCCGCCGGACCGCCGGCGATTCGTCGCGGCAAAAACCCTTAGCTAGGTAACATTTGTTAAACTCAGCGACCGGATCCATCCGGCTTTCGCAGTCAAAGAGGAGACCTCCCATGTGGACCAAGCCTGCCTACACTGACCTGCGCATCGGCTTCGAAGTCACCATGTACTTCGCCAACCGTTGATGCGCCCCACGCCCCGGTCCGCCGGGGCGTACTTTTTTCAGGTTCGACCTTTCCCATGCATATCCAGATTCTCGGCTCCGCCGCCGGCGGCGGCTTTCCCCAGTGGAACTGCAATTGCCCCAATTGCGACGGCTTCCGCCAGGGCACCCTCAGGGCCCAGGCCCGCACCCAGTCTTCCATCGCCCTGTCCGACGACGGGGTGAACTGGATCCTGTGCAACGCCTCGCCCGACATCCGCGCCCAGCTGGCCGGCTTCGCCCCGCTGCAGCCGGCGCGGGCCCTGCGCGACACCGGCATCCGCGCCATCGTCCTGCTGGACAGCCAGATCGACCACACCACCGGCCTGCTCAGCCTGCGTGAAGGCTGCCCCCACCAGGTCTGGTGCACCGAGATGGTCCACCAGGACCTCACCACCGGTTTTCCGCTGTTCAACATGCTGGAACACTGGAACGGTGGGCTCAGCTGGCAGCCCATCGCCCTGAGCGGCAGCTTCACCATTCCGGCCTGCCCGAATCTGGAGTTCACGCCCTTTCCGCTGCGCAGCGCCGCGCCGCCCTATTCGCCCCATCGCCACGATCCGCACCCGGGCGACAACCTGGGGCTGCTGGTCCATGACAGACACACCGGCGGCAAGCTGTTCTATGCCCCGGGCCTCGGCCAGCCGGACGCCGCCCTGCTGGAGCTGATGGGCCAGGCCGACTGCCTGCTGGTGGACGGCACCCTCTGGACCGACGACGAGATGCAGCGTCGCGGCGTGGGCACCCGGACCGGCACCGAGATGGGCCACCTGCCGCAGAGCGGTCCCGGCGGCATGCTGGAGGTGCTGGCCGGCTTCGCGCGCCAGCGCAAGGTGCTGATCCACATCAACAACACCAATCCGATCCTGGACGAAGACTCCCCCGAACGCGCCATCGTCGCGCGCCAGGGCGTGGAAGTTGCCTGGGACGGGATGTCCATCGAGTTGTGAACGCCATGCCCAACGCCCTCACCCCCGCCGAATTCGAAGCCGCCCTGCGCGCCAAGGGCGACCTCTACCACATCCACCACCCCTATCACGTGGCCATGTACCAGGGTCGTGCCAGTCGCGAGCAGATCCAGGGCTGGGTGGCCAACCGCTTCTACTACCAGGTCAACATCCCGCTCAAGGACGCCGCCATCCTGGCCAACTGCCCGGACCGCGAGATCCGCCGGGAGTGGGTGCAGCGCATCCTCGACCACGACGGCGAGCCCGGCAGCGAAGGCGGCATCGAGGCCTGGCTGCGCCTGGCCGAGGCCACCGGCCTGGACCGCGAGCAGGTGCTCTCCCAGGAACTGGTGCTGCCCGGGGTACGCTTCGCGGTGGACGCCTACGTCAACTTCGCCCGCCGCGCCTCCTGGCAGGAGGCCGCCAGCAGCTCCCTGACCGAGCTGTTCGCGCCGCAGATCCACCAGTCGCGGCTGGACGCCTGGCCGACCCACTACCCCTGGATCGATCCGGCCGGCTACGAATACTTCCGCACCCGCCTGGGCCAGGCGCGGCGCGACGTCGAGCACGGCCTGCAGATCACCCTGCAGCACTACACCACCTGGGAATCCCAGCAGCGCATGCTGGAGATCCTGCAGTTCAAGCTGGACATCCTCTGGAGCATGCTCGACGCCATGAGCATGGCCTACGAACTGCACCGCCCGCCCTATCACAGCGTCACCGCCGAGCGTCGCTGGCACCGAGGAATCGACCTATGAGCTTCGACCGCACCCAGGTGCCGCGCTGGCGTCCCGGCTACCGCTTCCAGTTCGAGCCGGCGCAGCACGCCCATGTGCTGCTCTATCCCGAGGGCATGATCAAGCTCAACGACAGCGCCGCCGCCATCGGCGGGCTGATCGACGGCCAGCGTGACGTGGCCGCCATCATCGAAGCCCTCGACGAACGCTTCCCCGGCGTCCCCGAACTGGGCGCCGATGTCGAACAATTCATGGAGGTCGCTCGTGCAGAGCACTGGCTCCTGCTCGGCTAAGCCTTGTTTGAGAAGTCGCCGAGCGAAGGTCAGGCAAGGCAGAAACCAGCGAGGAAGCGGAGTTTACAAATGGTAAATGAGCATTCCGAGCAGGTTTCTAACGCAGCATCACTGAGCGCAGGCACTTCTCAACTGCCTGGAGTGCCCATGCAACTCCCGCAGCCGCCGGTGGTAGCCAAGCCGAATGTCGGCCTGCCGCTATGGCTGCTGGCCGAGGTCACCTATCGCTGCCCATTGCAGTGCCCCTATTGCTCCAATCCCCTGGACTTCGCCGCCCAGGGTCGCGAGCTGACCACCGCGCAGTGGTTCAAGGTCATGGCCGAGGCACGGGAGATGGGCGCGGCCCAGATCGGCTTCTCCGGGGGCGAGCCCCTGGTGCGCCAGGACCTCGCTGAGCTGATCCGCGAGGCGCGCCGGCTGGGCTACTACACCAACCTCATCACCTCCGGCATCGGCCTCACCGAGGCGCGCATCGCCGAATTCAAGGAGGCCGGCCTGGACCATATCCAGATCAGCTTCCAGGCCAGCGACGAACAGGTGAACAATCTGCTGGCCGGCTCGAAGAAGGCCTTCGCCCAGAAGCTGGCCATGGCCAAGGCGGTCAAGGCCCATGGCTACCCGATGGTGCTCAACTTCGTCACCCACAGGCACAACATCGATCGCATCGACCAGATCATCGACCTCTGCCTGGCGCTGGAAGCCGACTTCGTCGAACTCGCTACCTGCCAGTTCTATGGCTGGGCCGAGCGCAATCGCGCCGGTCTCCTGCCGACCAGGGCCCAGCTGGAGCGCGCCGAAGGCATCACCAACGAGTACCGCGCGCGCCTTAAGGCCGAGAATCATCCCTGCAAGCTGATCTTCGTCACCCCGGACTACTACGAAGAGCGCCCCAAGGCCTGCATGGATGGCTGGGCCAAGCTGTTCCTGACCATCACGCCGGACGGCACCGCTCTGCCCTGCCACGGCGCCCGGCAGATGCCCATCGCCTTCCCCAACGTGAAGGAGCAGGATCTGCGGCACATCTGGTACGACTCCTTCGGCTTCAACGTCTACCGCGGCTACGACTGGATGCCCGAGCCCTGCCGCTCCTGCGACGAAAAGGAAAAGGACTACGGCGGCTGCCGCTGCCAGGCCTTCATGCTCACTGGGGATGCGCGCAACGCCGATCCGGTCTGCGCCAAGTCACCGCACCACGACCTCATCCTCGCCGCCCGCCAGGAAGCCGAGACCGCGACCCAGCGGATCGAGGACCTGCAATTCCGCAACGAGCGCAATTCGCGGCTGATCGCCAAGGCTTGAAGCCAGCGGCGGCGCCAGGCACGCCAAGGTCGTCGGCGGAATCCAGTCCCCCACAGCCTGGGCGCAGGCTTGCCGAGGGGACTCACCACCCACGGCTCCGGGGCATTTGCCTCCCGGCCGGGCAGTGACCATACTGCCCGGCCGGACCTTTTCCCCTCATCGTCATGCCTTCGATACGCCCGCTGCGCCCTGCCGACATCCCGGCCGTTCTCGACATCCAGGCGGCCAACTACCCCGCCGACCTGCTCGAAGACCACGCCTTCTACGCCAATCGCCTGGAACTCGCCCCGGAACACTGCTGGGTGGCGACCGATGCCGAGGATCGCCTGCGCGGCTATCTGATCGCCTATCCCTGGGACGACGGCCTACCGCCGGTACTGGGTGCTCCTCTCAAGCAATTGCCAGGCGCGGCCTCGACCTGGTTCCTGCACGATTGCGCCGTGCATCCCGAGGCCCAAGGTCAGGGCGTGGCGGGGCGTCTCTATCGTCACGCCAAGGGCCAGGCCCGACGCGCCCGCCTGCGCCAGGGGCGGCTGGTGTCGCTGTCCAACGCCATCGGCTACTGGCAACGCCACCACTATCAACCGGTCCCGGCCGACGCCGCGCTCAAGGCCAAGCTGGCCGGCTATGGCGCCGGCGCCTGCCTGATGCAGCGCCCGCTCGATACCCCGGATGCCGAGCACGCGTAAAACTTGCAAATCTAAATGCAAGTATTTCGCTTTCGCCTTAACATGGCCTGGCCCAGGAGGGCCTCCGCTGCCCGGCGCTCTGGCGCGGGTATCTTGATCGCCGCTACAAGGAATCCCTGATGAATATCGCTCCAGCGTCTTCGGCCAAGGGCCGGCGCTTCTTTTCCGTCACCCTGCTGGCCGGTCTGCTGGCGCTGGGCGGCCAAACCGCCCAGGCGCGCTCCAGCTTCGAAGCCCCCGATCCGGACTACCGCGGCGAGATCAAGGCCAGCCCCGTCACCGGCACCGCCATCCTGGCCGGCAGCGAGGTGGCGCTGGACGGCCGCGGCTTCACCCCCGGTCAGCAGATCACCCTGTCCCGCGGCGGCGTGGCGCTCAACCCCGATGCCGCCTATGTGGCCGACGCCCAGGGCACCTTCAAGGCGACCTTGCGCATCCCCGAAGACGCCGCCCCCGGCCAGCACCCCATCGTCATCAGCACCGCCCAGCCTTCGGGTGCCGCGGTCTTCCCGCTCAAGGTCTCGCCGGTGGTGCCGCTATCCGGCGCCGACGCCTATAGCCTCACCGCGGTCAAACTGGTCCCGGGGCTGTACCAGGTGGACATCAGCGCCAAGACCGGCGCCCTGTTCGTCACCTCGGCCGTGGGCCGCCCGCCGGTCAAGGTCTCGCAACTGCTCAAACTCGATCCCAAGGACCTGTCCATCCAGCGCCAGATCACCCCGGCCGCCGCGCCGGGCAGCGACGCCGGTGTCTACGCCGTCTACGGCGTGGGCGTGGACGATCGCAACGGCCACGTCTGGACCACCAGTACCCGGCAGAACACCGTGGCGGTCTATCGCCAGAGCGACCTGGGCCTGGTCAAGCAATTCGAACCCGGCCTCGTGCCCCATGCCCACACCGTGGTGGTCGACGAGAAGCTCGACCGCGCCTTCGCCTCGGCGGCCATGACCCCGGACATCATCAGCTTCGACGCCAAGACCCCGGCCGTGCGCAAGCACATCACCATCGAATCGGGCGTGCGCGGCGAGCAGTTCGCCGTGGTCGGCATGCACCTGGACCCGGCGGTTCACAAGCTCTACGCCGTCAGCCTGAAGACCAACGAAGCCGCGGTGATCGACGCCAAGACCGAGCAGGTCGAGAAGGTCTTCCCGATCCAGGGCGCCAAGACCCCCATGGGCGTAGCCCACGATCCCCAGACCGATCGCCTGTTCATCACCGCCCAGGGCAGCGACAACCTGCTGATCGTCGACGCCAAGACCGGCAAGACCCTGCACAACGTCACCACCGGCGCCGGAGCGCTGAACGTGGCCTTCGATCCGGTCAAGCGCCTGGCCTACGTCACCAACCGTGGCGCCGGCACCCTGACCGTGGTCGACCCGGACGGCACCATCAAGGCCAACCTGGAGCTGGGTACCTACCCCAACCACGCGGTGGTGGACGCCAAGGGCGTGGTCTACGCGGTCAACAAGGCCAAGGGCCAGGATGATGCCGAGGGGGATCGGATTACGCGGGTGATGGCCAAGTAAGAGGCTTGCCCCTGGCCTGGACAACCTTCTTATCGCGGCCATGGGCCGCTCCTACAGGTGAGCCCCCTGCTGTAGGAGCAGTCCATGACCGAGATAAAGGCGTGATTCCAAGCTTGAGTTGAGCGCCAGCGAAACCCAATGCCTTTGGGCTATCGGTGGCTAGCTGTTTATCGCATTTTGCTGATGTTTTTTGTTTCGCCCACCCGGGCGAGTCACTTTTGTCAGTCGCGACAAAAGTAACCAAAACCGCTTGCCCCGACCATCCGGCCCGTCGCTTCGCTGCGGGTCCGCTCACGCCAGCGCCGTTCCGGGGTCGGCCTACACGGGCCGTCCATGGCCCGTTAGGCCTCTCGCCGCATCCATGCGGCTCGACCCCTCCACGTCGCTGGCGTTCGCCCTCCTGAACGGGGCGATTCGCTAGCCTGAAAGTGTTGGTTGAAAAGCCATAACCGTTTGTAGCGTGGACAACGGCGAAACCTTGTCCACAGGGATCGACGTTACGCGCCAGTGGAAAACGCTGCGCGGTTTTCCACGCTACGACTGACTCTGGCTCTGCCTGTAAGCACCGCAGTCTCAGGCTGGCGCCCCGTCCCCGTCAGTGAGGCCGAGTGCAGGTGTTGCGGAGGGGGATGCGAGGCAGGACGCCGAGCAAGGCGCGAGGGGCAGGAGGCCCCTTCGTGCCGTGCCCCCGGAGCGGCGCCGGAGCGAGGGCACCCGGAGCGAAGCGGAGGGCCGAACTGTCGGGGTGTGCTTTCTTTTGCTTACTTTTCTTTGCACCGGGCGGCGATCCGCAAGCAAAGAAAAGTAAGTCGCCGGCCAGGCGAAACAAGGATCTTCAACAAATCGCGATGATCAGCTTAGGCAACAAAATCCAACCTCCTCCCTCCCACAAAAAAACGCCCACCAATCCAACCCGGCGGGCGCCATTCAAGGGGGCGACTGAGGGGAAACTCACCCCTCCAACGACTCCACCCCCAACTCATCCCATACCGCCTCCGCCAAATGGAAGGTGGCATTGGCCGCCGGGATGCCGCAGTAGATGGCGCTCTGCATGATCAGCTCCTTGAGCTCCTCCCGTGTCACCCCGTTGCTGCGCGCGGCGCGCAGGTGCAGGCGCAGTTCGCCCTCGCGATTCATGCCGATCAGCATGGCGATGGTGATCAGGCTGCGGGTGTGCCGCGGCAGGCCCGGGCGGGTCCAGATGTCGCCCCAGGCGTGGCGGGTGATCATCTCCTGGAATTCTTCGTTGAAGGGGGTCAGCTTTTCCAGGCTGCGATCGACATGGGCGTCGCCCAGCACGGCGCGGCGGACCTGCATGCCGGCTTCATAACGTTCTCTTTCGTCCAAGATCGACTCCTTCAGGCGCTGAGAAAGGCCAGCACGCGCTGGGTAAAGGCATCGTCCATCTGCACGTTGGACAGGTGGGCGGCGGGAAACTCGACGTACTCGGCGCCGGGAATACGCTCCTGCAGGAAGCGCCCGTCGGCCGGGGTGGTCACGGCGTCATGGGTGCCGGCGACGATCAGCGTCGGCGCACGGATGGCATCCAGCACCTCGCGGAAGTCGGCATCGCGCACCGCCGCGCAGTTGGCCGCGTAACCCTGGGGCGAGGTCCCGGCGAGCATGGCGACGATGCGGTCGACCCGTTCCGGCTCGGCGCTGGCGAAGTCGGGGGTGAACCAGCGACCGATGGAGGCGTCGCGCAGGTCGCGCATGGCCTGCTCGCCGCTGGCTTCCACGGTCTGGATGCGGGTGTTCCACACCTCGGGGGTGCCGATCTTGGCGGCGGTGTTGCACAGCACCAGGCGGGTGACCCGCTCGGGGGCGTTGATGCCCAGCCACTGGCCGATGGAGCCGCCCATGGACAGGCCGCAGAAGGCGAATTGGTCGATGCCCAGGGCGTCGGTCAGGGCCAGGACGTCGCGACCGTTCTCGTCCATCCGATAGGGACCGGGGGTCACCAGGGAGGCGCCATGGCCGCGGGTGTCATAGCGCAGCAGGCGAAAGCGCTCGCTGAAGGCGGCGGCCTGGTCATCCCACATGGCCAAGTTAGTGCCCAGGGAGTTGGACAGGATCAGCACGGGGGCGCCCTCGGGGCCCTCCAATCGGTAGTTCAGGTCGCCATCGGCGAGACGTACGCTGGGCATCAGGCAGTCCTCTGGTCTAGGGATGGGCAAGCAGGGTGCGGTGTTCAGCCAGGGCGCGGGTTACCCAGGCGCGGGCCTGGCCCTGGTAATGGGCGGGGTCCAGCAGGCGATCCAGCTCGGCGCAGGAGAGTTCGGCGGTCACTTCCGGCGTATCGCCCAGTACCTGGCGCAGGTGACGCCCCTCCTGGACGGCGCGTTTGCAGCTCTGCTCCACCAGGTGGTGAGCGGCCTCGCGCCCCAGCCGTCCGGCCAGGGCGATGCTGACCGCCTCGGCCAGCACCAGGCCATGGGTCAGTTCCAGATTGGCCTGCATGCGCGCGGCATCGACCTCCAGCCCGGCGACGATGGCTTGGGCCTGCTGCAAGGCGCCGGAGACCAGACAGAACAGTTCCGGCAAGGTCTCCCATTCGGCGTGCCAGAGGCCCAGGCTGCGCTCGTGCTCCTGGGGCATGGCGGACAGCAGCGTACTGACCAGTCCCGGCGCGCGGGTGGCGGCGGCGATCAGCACGGCTGCGCCCACCGGATTACGTTTGTGCGGCATGGTGGAAGAGCCCCCCTTGCCCGGCGCCGAGGGCTCGAAGACCTCGGCGGCTTCGGTCTGCATCAGCAGCGACAGATCCCGTCCCAGCTTGCCCAGGCTGCCGGCCACCAGGCCGAGCCAGGCGCCGACCTCGACCAGGCGATCACGCTGGGTATGCCAGGGTTGCTCCGGCAGGTTCAGGCCCAGCTCGCGGGCCAGGGCCTCGGCCACCGGCAGGGCGTCATCGCCCAGGGCGGCCAGGCTGCCCGAGGCGCCGCCGAATTGCAGCACCAGCACCCGTGGTCGCAGTTCGGCCAGGCGCTGGCGGTGACGGGTGATGGCGCCCAGCACCCCGGCCAGCTTCATGCCCAGAGTCACGGGCGTCGCATGTTGCAGCCAGGTGCGCCCGGCCAGCACGGTACCGGCATGGCGCTCGGCCTGGGCCGCCAGGGCCTCGGCCAGGTGCGCCAGATCAGCGTCCAGTAGGTCCAGCGCCTGGCGAGTCTGCAAGACCAGACCGCTGTCCATGGCGTCCTGGCTGGTCGCGCCGCGGTGCAGATGGCGCTCGGCCTCGGGGTCCTGGGCGGCGATCTGCCGGCCCAAGGCCTTGACCAGGGGAATGGCAGAATTGCCGGCGCTGACCACAGCCTGGGCCAGCTCGGCGGCATCGTATAGTTCGGCGCGGCAGGCGGCGGCGATGGGTGCCACCGCCGTCAGCGGGATTACCTCCATCGCCGCCTCGGCGCGCGCCAGGGCCGCCTCGAAGTCCAGCATGCCCTGCAGTCGGCCGTGGTCACAAAACACCGCGCGCATGGTGGCGCTGGTGAAGTAGGCATCGAACAGCAGATTGGACATGAGGGTTCCTCGGGCTTAGTGATCGTGATGCAGGTAGGTAGCTTGCCGCGGCAGCCGCAGGCTGACCAGGAAGGCCACCGCCAGCATCACCGAGACATAGATGTAGAACACCTCTTCGTGCCCCTGGGTCTTGAAGCTCAGGGCGACGAATTCCGCCGAGCCGCCAAAGATCGCATTGGCCACCGCATAGGACAGGCCCACGCCGAGGGCGCGCACCTCTGGTGGGAACATCTCGGCCTTCACCAGCCCGCTGATGGAGGTGTAGAGGCTGATGATGGCCATGGCCAGGCAGATCAGCAGGAAGGCCACGAAGGGACTCTGGACGCTGGCCAGCGCGGTGAGGATCGGCCAGGTGCAGACCGTGCCCAGGCCACCGAACAGCAGCATGGAGGCGCGCCGGCCGATGCGGTCGGAGAGCATGCCGAACAGCGGTTGCATCAGCATGAACACCAGCAGGGCGCAGGTCATCACGGCGCTGGCGGTCTTGGCGTCCATGCCGCTGGTGTTGACCAGGTACTTCTGCATGTAGGTGGTGAAGGTATAGAAGATCAGCGAGCCGCCGGCGGTGTAGCCGAGCACGGTGAAAAAGGCCGCCTTGTGATGCTTGAACAGGCCGCTCAGGGTACCGGCCTCCTTGTTGGCGCGGGTCTCGGCGGTGGTGGTCTCTTCCAGCGAACGACGCAGGAACAGCGAGATCACCGCCGCGGCGGCGCCGACCAGGAAGGGAATCCGCCAGCCCCAGGCGCGCAGATCGGCGTCGCTCAGGACCTGCTGCAGGATCACCACCACCAGCACGGCCAGGAGTTGGCCGCCGATCAGGGTGACGTATTGGAAGGAGGCGAAGAAACCGCGCTGGCCACGCAGCGCCACCTCGCTCATGTAGGTGGCGGTGGTGCCGTATTCACCGCCCACCGAGATGCCTTGCAATAGGCGCGCGAGCAGCAGCAGCGCCGGCGCCGCGACGCCGATGCTGGCATAGGTGGGCAGGCAGGCGATGGCCAGGGAGCCGGCGCCCATCATCAGGATGGAAATGACCATGGAGGTGCGCCGACCGTACTTGTCGGCGACGCGCCCGAAGATCCAGCCGCCCAGGGGCCGCATGAGGAAGCCCGCGGCGAACACCCCGGCGGTGCTGAGCAGCTGCACGGTGGGATCGCTCTTGGGGAAGAAGGCGGCGGCGAAATAGATGGAGCAGAAGGCGTAGACGTAGAAGTCGAACCATTCCACCAGGTTGCCGGACGAGGCGCCGACGATGGCGAAGATGCGCTTCTTGCGCTCCTCGAAGCTGTAATGCGGGTGAGTGCTCATGGAGATCCTTAATTATAGGTATGGATGGACGGGGGACAGCCTACCGCCATCGGACCAGGAGAGACACACGCGGTTACAGGTAGGTGTGGGCATGGGGTGAATGAGATTTGGTTGTTTGCTCAAGCAAAGGCTCTACGATCGGCCCCGAGAATCGCGGCCATGGGCCGCTCCTACAGGCGCGGCACGTGTAGGAGCGGCCGCATCGGCGGACCGCCATGGCCGCGATTTGTCGCTGCGACAAAGCCTCAGATCCCGTCCACCCGCTCCACCGCCAGCGCCAGCCCCTGGCCGACGCCCACGCACATGGTGGCGAGCCCCAGGCGGCCGCCGGTCTTTTCCAGGTGGTGCACCGCGGTGAGCACCAGGCGGTTGCCGCTCATGCCCAGGGGATGACCCAGGGCGATGGCGCCGCCATTGGGATTGACCTTGGGGCTGTCGTCGGCCACGCCCAGCTCGCGCAGGACGGCGATGCCCTGGGCGGCGAAGGCCTCGTTGAGCTCGATGACGTCGAAGGCCTCGATGGACAGGTCCAGTTGCTGCAGCAGCTTGCGCACTGCCGGGGTCGGACCGACGCCCATGATGCGCGGCGCCACCCCGCCGCTGGCCATGCCGAGTACCCGGGCGCGGGGCGTGAGGCCGTGCTTCTGCACCGCTTCCGCCGAGGCCAGGATGATCGCCGAGGCGCCGTCGTTGAGACCCGAGGCGTTGCCCGCGGTCACGGTCCGGTCCGGGCCGTTGACCGGCTTGAGCTTGGCCAGGCCTTCTGCGGTGGTGTCCGGACGCGGATGCTCGTCCTGCGCCACCACCAGGTCGCCCTTCTTGCCCTTGATCGTCACCGGGACGATTTCCTCGGCGTAGTAGCCGGATTCCTGGGCCGCCGCGGCGCGCTGCTGGCTGCGCAGGCCGAAGGCGTCCTGGTCGGCGCGGCTGACGCCATAGTCGGCGGCGACGTTGTCGCCGGTGACCGGCATGCTGTCGACGCCGTAGGTCTCTTTCATCGCCGGATTGACGAAGCGCCAGCCCAGGGTGGTGTCTTCCAGCTTCTGGCCGCGACCGAAGGCGCTGTCGGCCTTGCCCATCACATAGGGTGCGCGGGTCATGGATTCCACCCCGGCAGCGATCACCAGCTCCATCTCGCCGAGGGCGATGGCGCGATAGGCCTGGCCCACCGCCTCCATGCCCGAGGCGCAGAGGCGATTGAGGGTCACGCCCGGCACCGTTTCCGGCAGCCCCGACAGCAAGACCGCCATGCGCGCCACGTTGCGGTTGTCTTCGCCGGCCTGGTTGGCGCAGCCCATGAACACCTCGTCCACCGCCGTCCAGTCCACCTGGGGATTGCGCTCCTGCAATGCCTTGAGCGGAATGGCCGCCAGGTCGTCGGCGCGTACCGCCGAGAGACCGCCGTTGAGCCGGCCGATGGGGGTCCGAATGGCGTCGCAGATATAGACGGGGCGACTCATTCCTCAGCTCCTTTCTGGCCGCCGTGGGCGGCATTGGTCCGGGCCTGCAGATCACGCAGGGCGTCGAGTTCGGTCGCCGTCGGCGCTGCGGTGGTGGCGACCTGGTCGGCGAAACGGATGGCCCAGCCGGTGGCGGCCACCACCTGTTCGCGGGTCACACCCGGATGCAGGGCGGTCACCACGAATTCGTGGGTGCCCGCTTCCGGCTCCATGATGCAGAGGTCGGTGATGATGGCGGTCGGACCCTTGCCCGGCAGGCCCAGCTGCTGGCGGTGATCGCCCCCCTCGCCGAAGCCCACCGAGGTGATGAAGGCCAGCTTGTCGACGAAGCTGCGGTGCGACTGCTTGAGGATGATCAGCACCTCCTTGGCCGAGCCGGCGATTTCCGGGGCCCCGCCGGCGCCGGGCAGACGCACCTTGGGCTGGTGGTAGTCGCCGATCACCGTGGTGTTGATGTTGCCGAAGCGGTCGACCTGGGCCGCACCGAGGAAGCCCACGTCGATGCGTCCGCCCTGCAGCCAGTAGCGGAAGATCTCGCCGGTGGGCACCACGGTGTCGGCGGTCTCGGCCAGCTCGCCGTCGCCGATGGACAGCGGCAGCACCGAGGGCTTGGCACCGATGGGGCCGGATTCGTAGATCAGCACCACGTCCGGCGCATGGGTCAGGCGTGCCAGATTCGCCGCGGTGGATGGCAGGCCGATGCCGACGAAGCAGACGCTGCCATTGCCAAGGCGACGTGCCGCAGCCACGGTCATCATTTCATTGGTGGTGAAGTCGCTCATGATTCAGGCCTCCGCAGCCAGCTTCGCCTGGAAGGCGGCGAAGTCCGCGGTACCGCGGATGTAGGTGTCGATCCACTGGGTAAAGGTGTCGCGGTCGCGGGCGATCGGGTCCCAGGCCTGGTAGAAACGGTTGTCCCGCTCGTAGTAGCCGTGGGCATAGGACGGATGCGCCCCGCCCGGCACCACGCAGACGGCGCTGAGCGCCCAGGTCGGCAGCACGCAGGCGTTCATCGGCGCCTGCAGGTCGTCGACGATCTCCTCCACGGTGACGATGCAGCGCTGGGCGGCCAGGGCCGCTTCCTTCTGCACGCCGAGGATGCCCTGGATCAGCACGTTGCCCTGGCGGTCGGCCTTCTGCGCATGGATGACGGTGACGTCGGGGCGCACGCTGGGCACCGCGGCGAGCTGCTCGCCGGTGAAGGGGCAGGCGATGAACTTGATGTCCGGATTGACCTTGGCCAGGTCCGAGCCCTGGTAGCCGCGCAGGACGGCGAAGGGCAGGTTGGAGGCGCCGGCGACATAGGCGTTGGCCAGGGCCGCGTGGCTGTGCTCGGAAATCTCCAGCTTGTGCGGCCAGCCTTTTTCCACGGCGTCGCGCAGCCGGTGCAGGGAGCCGACCCCGGGATTGCCGCCCCAGGAGAAGATCAGCCGCTTGGCACAGCCGGCACCGATCAGCAGGTCATAGACCAGGTCGGGGGTCATGCGCACCAGGGTCAAGTCGCGCCGGTTCTGGCGGATCAGCTCGTGGGCGGCGGCGGTCGGAATGAGATGGGTGAAGCCTTCGAGGGCGACGGTCTCGCCATCGTGGACGAAGCGCTGGATGGCTTCGCTCAGGGACAGGATCTGGGCCATGGATTGTCGACTCGCGTCTTTGTTGTCGGCGCCGCCCGGTGCGGCGGTCTGGAGTCAGACTACAAAGCCCCACCCGCGCAAACAATCCGATAATCGACTAACAGTTCGATTATCGAACAGCATCGCTTTATGGACTATCGACCCCTTCGACGCGCAGTGAGCCGTTGCAGCGGCTACACTGCCCTCCCCTCATCCAGAGCCCAGCCGATGTCCGACAAGCCCCGTGCCTCCCTCGAAGGCATCACCCTCGAAGCCCTGCTCACCCGCCTGGTGGAGCATCACGGCTGGGAAGAACTCGGTCGGCGCATCCCGCTGCGCTGCTTCACCCATGAGCCCAGTATCAAATCCAGCCTGACCTTCCTGCGCCGCACGCCCTGGGCGCGGGAAAAGGTCGAGCAGCTTTACCGGCGCCTGCCCCGGCGCTAATAGCCTGACTAGAGCCTTTCGCCCCTGTCGACACCGCAGCAACCCTGCCCTATAGTCGAACGAACCACTGCGCCGTAGGCGAATACGCCGGCAGGGAGACAGGACCTGCTCGAGAAAGCACTGCTCGTCGATGCTCAAGGGCGGCCGATCGCCCAGCACCACAAGGTCTTCTCCAACGCCTGGGACGAGATCAAGGCCTGGTCGAGCGAGGTGTACATGCCCTACGACGTGGCGCCCATCGGTCGCCACATCGCCCCGGCCTCGACGATGCACTCGGCGAAGATCGGCGCCATCACCGCCACCCGCTTCGCCTATGGCATCCCGGTACACATCAAGGATTGGGACCAGGACGCCGGCAACGCCTTCGTCGCCACTACCATCGGCGGGACCGCGCGGCACTGGGTGGATCGTGAACAGGCGGTCGAAACCCCGGTGGGCAGCTCCTTCGTCGTCGACTGCAGTCGGACCGATTACTGGGTCGACTTCGATCCCGACCATCTGCAGTTCAACCTGACCATTCCTCACGAATTACTGGAGCGGACCGCCCTCGACTGGTTCGGCTTCAATCCCGGCGATGCGCTCTGGCAGGCCAAGGTGGGTCTGGGCGGCGCGGAATCCAGTTGGCTGGGGCTGATGGATTACGTCGCCCGCTCCATCGCCGAGGCGCCGGAACGGCTCACCCAGGGGCCGCTCGCTCGACACCTGGAGCAGACCATCTGCGTCCGCCTGCTCAACGAGTGGGCCTTGCGCGCCGGCTTGGACCTGAACGATCCCTGCCACCGCCTGGCCCCGCGCACGGTCCGCGCCGCCGAGCAATTCATGATCGAGCATGCTGCCGAGTTGCCCACCATGGCCGATGTCGCCCGCGCCGTGGGCACCAGCGTCCGCACCCTGAGTGCCGCCTTCAAGAGCTTTCGCGGTTATCCACCCAGCGCCTTCCTGCGCGAGCAACGCCTGCAAGGGGCGCGCCGAGTCTTGAGCGCCGCACCATTTGGTGCCAGCGTGTCCGCCATCGCCGCGGCCTGGGGCTATATCAACATGGGCGAGTTCGCCCGCAGCTATCGCCTGCGTTTCGGCGAGCGACCTTCAGACACCCTGCGCCGCGGCACCGCCTGACCGTCTCGGCTATCTGCCGATGGCAGACAGCGCCTGCCGAGGCCGGATATCACCCCGGACCCTGGTCATCGCAAGATCTCGCCACGCGC
Organism: Pseudomonas benzopyrenica; assembly: GCF_036884265.1. NCBI lineage: Bacteria > Pseudomonadati > Pseudomonadota > Gammaproteobacteria > Pseudomonadales > Pseudomonadaceae > Pseudomonas > Pseudomonas benzopyrenica. The sequence goes on from NZ_CP145723.1 coordinate 4,439,908, forward strand.
GCCCGACCGGGCGCGTAAACCAGCGCCAGAGCGAGATCAGACGATGGCAGACACTCTCAAAACGGCCGCGGACGCGATCCTGGCTAGGGCAGTCGAGAGCACCCCAGGCGTTCCCGGTGTTGCCGCCGTGGTAACCAACCGGCACGGCAATCTCTATGTGGGCGCCGCCGGCAGGCGCACCCTAGGCAGTGCCGACCTCATGGCGCCCGACAGCCTGTGCGCGATTTTCTCCACTACCAAGGCGATTACCGGGACCGCGGTACTGCAACTGGTGGAGCAGGGCCTGCTCGACCTGGATGCGCCCGCCAGCACCTATGTGCCCGCCATCGGCAAGCTGCAGGTGCTCGAAGGCTTTGCCGACGATGGCCAACCGCGCCTGCGTGCGCCGCGGCGAGCCATCACCACCCGCATGCTGTTGCTGCACACGGCAGGCTTTGGCTACGACTTCTTCAATGCGCACTACCAGCGCCTCGCCACCGAGCACGGCCAACCCAGCGTCATCACCGCTACCCGCGCCGCCCTGGAAACGCCGCTGCTCTTCGATCCGGGCGAACGATGGGAATACGGCTCGAACATCGACTGGGCCGGTCTGGTCGTGGAAAGCATCACTGGCCGGCGCCTGGACGAAGTTTTCGCGGAGCGGATCTTCGCTCCCCTGAGGATGCATGATTCCGCCTTCGTGCTTACCGCCGACATGCGCGACAGGCTCGCCACCCTGCACCAGCGCGACGCCACCGGCCAACTCGCTCCCCTCGACGACTTCGTGCTACCGCAGGAGCCGGAGGTCTTCATGGGCGGGCACGGCCTCTACTCGACGGCACTGGACTACGCCAAGTTCATCCGCCTGTGGCTCAACGACGGCGACGGCCCCGACGGGCGGGTGCTCAGGCCGGAGACCGTGCGGATGGCCGCGGCGAACGGACTCGGCGCGCTGAAGATCAGGGGCCTGCCCGGTGTCATTCCCCACCTGTCCAACCCGGCCGAATTCTTTCCCGGCATGGCGAAGTCCTGGGGACTGACCTTCATGATCAACGACACCGATGCCCCGACCGGTCGCCCAGCCGGCTCCCTGGCCTGGGCCGGGCTGGCCAACCTCTACTACTGGATCGACCGGCAGAACGGCATCGGTGGCTTCTGGGCCACGCAGATCCTGCCCTTCGTCGATCCGGCTTCGGTCAAGGGTTACCTGGACTTCGAAACGGCCGTTTATGAGGCGCTCGCGGCTCGCCGCAGAGCCTGAGAAGCGCGCCCTGGGCCGCTCCTCGGCGCGATGGGCTCTGGCAGTGGAGAGCGGTCCGCGGAGGGATTGCCGTAACGATGTGTGCCTGCGGTACCTGTGCCTGTGCCTGCCTCATCGGCGCCGGGTATCACGGCAACGCCAGGCTCAGGACTGTCCGAAGACCAGCACCTTGAGGCCGCCCTCGGGGTCCTCGTCGGCGAATTCAGGCGGATTGGCCAGGCGCTCGACGAAGGCCAGTCCCGGTGCCTCCTGGGCCATGCCGGCGATGAGGAAATCCGCCCCCACACCGGGATCGTTGACGCAGGCCAGCACCCGCCCGCCAGGGGTGAGCAGCTCCGGCAACCGGCGCAGGATGCGCGCATAGTCCTTGGTCAGGGCGAAGCTGCCTTGCTGGAAGCTGGGCGGGTCGACGATCACCAGATCATAGGGCCCGAGCTTGCGCACCTTGCCCCAGGACTTGAACAGTTCGTGGCCGAGAAAGCTGACCTTGCCCAGGTCGTGGCCATTGAGGCGGTGATTTTCGCGGCCGCGGGTCAGGGGCCCGCGAGCCATGTCCAGATTGACCACCTGGGCCGCGCCGCCGGCCAGGGCCGCTACGGAGAAACCACAGGTGTAGGCGAACAGGTTGAGGATGCGCAGGCCGGCGGCCTGCTCGCGCACCCAGCGGCGGCCCAGGCGCATGTCGAGGAACAGCCCCATGTTCTGGTGACGGGAGAGGTCCAGGCCGAACGTCAGGCCGTCTTCATGGATGACGTGCTCGCCCACCGGCGCGCCGATCAGCGCCTCGCTGGCGGCATCCAGGCGGTAACGATGCTGCAGCAGCAGACTACGGGCGCCGCTGGCGCGCCAGATCGGGGTCTCGCCCAGAGCCGTCAGGGTCGTGCGCAGGGCCTCCAGCTCGACCGCGGGCACTTCGCGGAACAGCCCTACCCGCACCACGCCTTCCAGCCAGTCGACGGTCAGTTGTTCCAGCCCCGGCAGCAACCGGCCACGGCCGTGCACCAGTCGGCGCGCCTCGGCAGGGGGCGGATCGAGGGCGACCAGGAGCAGGTCGGTAAGGCGGGCAAGGGTGGCGGTATTCATGGGCGATCACGACGGCAAAGGAGCGGCATGCTACGGCAAAAGCGCCGGCGTCGCCTCCCGAGGCCCGCTGCGGCAAGCCCGGCAACCGTCCTCTGCGACGCACCCTTCGTGCCCTTCGGCAGACAAGTTCCCCCACGAACCGACCAGTCCGATGAAAATATGTCTCAGGCGGTAACGACTCGCAGTTGTATCCACTTTGTCAGGCGCTCTAGAATCCGCCTCCCCGAATACCAGGACAACAACAATGCGCCGGCTGGCTCCTGCCTTCTATCTGCTGCCCCTCTGTGCCCTCCCCCTCACTGGTCATGCCCAGGAGCAGACGGAAGATTCGCCCCAAGCCCTGTCCGAGCTCACCATCGTCGGCGCGGCCGAATCGCCCACCGGGCCGGTGCAGGGCTACAAGGCGGAACGTTCCAGCAGTGCGACACGCACCGACACCCCGCTGCACGAGACGCCCCAGTCGGTGAGCGTGGTCTCCCGCGAAGCCCTCGACGATCTCTCCGCCACCCGCCTGCAGCAGGCGCTGGACCAGGCCGGCGGCGTCGGCCGTGGCAACAACTTCGGCGGCCAGGGCCTGACCAGCTATACGGTGCGCGGCTTCACCAGCTCCGAGTATTTCCGCAACGGCTTTCCCATGAACCGCGGCTATCCCAGTGCGCCGGATGCCGCCACCCTGGAGCGGGTCGAGGTCCTGCGCGGCCCAGCGGCGACCCTCTATGGTCGCAGCGATCCGGGCGGCACCTTCAACGTGGTCACCAAGCAGCCACTGGGTGAGCGCAAGACCACCCTTGGCAGCCAGTTCACCGACCAGGGGCTGCGCCGCGGCACCCTGGACACCACCGGTCCGGTGGATGAAGACGGCCGCCTGGCCTATCGCCTCAACCTGATCGCCGAAGGCGGCGACAGCTTCCGCGACGATGTCGAACACGAGCGCTACGAAGTCGCGCCGGTGCTGAGCTGGCAGGCCACCGACGCCACCCTCATCACCTTCGAGGCGGACATCATCCGCAGCAACGCCCCGCTGGATCGCGGTCGCACCAACTACCTCACCCAGCGTGCCGAGGCCAGTCGCTCCACCAATGCCTGGGAAAAGGGCACCACCAACCTGCTGCACAACGACAACGAGTCCTATCAGCTGCGCTTCGAGCACCAGCTCAACGACGCCTGGACCCTGGCGGGTGGCTTCCAGTACCTCGACGGCAGCCTCAAGGGCAATGCCGTGGAAGCCAACGGCGTGCAAGCCGACGGCGTGACCCTGGGTCGCAACTTCAACTACCGCAAGCTGGAGTGGACTGATCGCGACCTGCAGCTGAACCTGACCGGTCGATTCGACACCTTTGGCCTCGGCCATACCCTGATCACCGGGATCGAGGTGGAAGACTATGACTATCAGTCGATCATCCAGCGCTCGCCAGGCAGTGTCAGCGCCTATCCGGTCAACCTGGTCGATCCGGTCCTCGGCCAGCCGCGTCCGGCCCTGACCCGTACGCCGACCCATGACCACGAGACCCTCAAGACCTGGGCCGCCTTCGTGCAGGACCAGATCGCCCTCACCGAGCGCTTCAAAGTGCTGGGCGGCGTACGCCTGGAGCGCTTCGAGCACGATTACGACAACTTCGTCACCGGTGGCCAGAGCTGGTCCAACGCCGACAACGCCGTCACCCCGCGCCTGGGCGTCAGCTACGACCTCACCCCGGAACTGGCCCTCTACGCCAGCGCCTCCAAGTCGTTCAAGCCCAACACCGGCGCGGCGCGCCTGGGCGGCGGTTTCGACCCCGAGGAAGGCAAGGCCTACGAGGTAGGCATGAAGTGGGCGGCGCTGGATGGCCGCCTCAGCGTCGACACGGCGATTTTCCATACGGTCAAGGAAAACGTCCTGACCCTGGACCCGGTCGATCCGAATTTCAACGTCGCCGCCGGCGAGGTACGCAGCCGTGGCTTCGAGGTCAACGTGACCGGCGACCTGACGCCCAACTGGCGCATCCTCGGCGGCTACGCCTTCACCGATGCCGAGGTCACCAAGGACAACACCCTGGCCCGCGGTACGCGCCTGACCAATATCCCGCGCAATGCCGTCAACCTGCTCAACGTCTACGAATTCCATGACGGCGTGCTGCGCGGCCTGGGACTGGGCGCCAACCTCAAGTACGTGGGCGAACGCGAAGGCCAGAAGACCGCGGTCAGCGACTACACAATGGACAGCTACACGGTCACCGACCTGTTGAGCTTCTACAAGGTCGACGAGCACCTGCGGCTGAACCTGGACGTGCGCAACGTCTTCAACAAGGGCTACGACGAGAGCTCCTGGAACGCCTACAGCTATCCGGGCGAGCCGCGTACCGTGCAGGCCGGTTTCACCTACACCTTCTGACGCCCCACCCTCTGCAACCCTGCGGTCAGGCCTCGCTGAAGGCCTGGCCGGTCAGCGGCTGGACCACTGGACGGCCCTGGCGGTCCTGCAGGATGTCCACCGCCACGCCGTAGGTGGCCTCCAGCAGGTCGGCGGTGACGATGGCCGCGGGTCGCCCGGCGGCCAGCAGGCCACCGTTCACCAGCACCAGCAGCGAATCGGCGTACTGGCAGGCCAGGTTGAGATCGTGCAGCACCACCACGGTCACCTGCTGGTGCAGCCGGGTCTCGTGGCGTACCCGATCGAGCAGGTTGATCTGGTGCCGCAGATCCAGCGCACTGACCGGTTCGTCCAGCAGCATCACCTCGGGTTCGCGCATCAGCACCTGGGCGAAGAACACCAGCTGCCGCTGACCGCCACTCAGGGCGCCCAGCTGGCGCGACGCCAGATGGCCGATCCCCACCTCGTCGAGCTTGCCCAGCGCCCGTTCCAACAGCTCATCGTCCAGATGCAGGGTCAGCCGTTCCAGGCTGCCCATGGCCACCGTCTCCAGCACCGACAGCGCCGCCTCGGCATGGGAATCCTGGGGCATGTAGGCCACGCCCTGGCGCCAGCCCTCGCGCTGAGCGCGGAGCGAAGCCCCCGCCACCAGCCGCCGCTCGCCGCGTTCGATATGGCCGGCCGCCAGCGGCAGGTCCCCGGCCAGGGCGCGCAGCAGGGTGGTCTTGCCGGTGCCGTTGGGGCCGAGGATCACATGGACCTGGCCGGGATGCAGCTCGGTGCTCAAACCGGAAATCACGGTGCGGTCGCCGCGCTTCAGCGCGAGGTCATGGAGGCGGATCATAGGCTGGACCTGCGCGGGGCGAAGATGAGCCAGAGCAGGAAGGGCACCCCGACGATGGCGGTGACGATGCCCACCGGAAACAGCGCCCCGGGCAGGATCGACTTGGACAGCACCGAGGCGAAGGACAGCATAAGGGCGCCGCAGATGGCGGACAGTGGCAGCAGGAAGCGCTGATCCCCCCCCACCTGCCAGCGGGCGATATGGGGCGCGACCAGGCCAACGAAGCCGATCACCCCGACGAAGCTGGTGGCCGTGGCGGTCATCACCGCCACCAGGATCAGTACCTTGAGGCGCAGGCGGCGGATGTCCACGCCCAGGCTCTCGGCACGCGCCTCGCTCAGGCGCAGCGCGGCCAGTTTCCAGGCATCGCGCAGGAGCAGAATGCAGCACAGCAGGGTCACCCCGGCAACGATGGCCAGGGTGGTCCAGGTGGCGCGACCGAGGCTGCCGAACAGCCAGAAGAGGATCTGCTGGGAAAGCTCCGGCGAGGACAGGAACTGCACCAGCGACAGCAATGACTGGAAGAGGAACAGCAGGGCGATGCCACCGAGGATGATGGTGTCGCTGCCGGTGCGCTTGAGCGAAGCCAGGGCGAAAAGGAACAGTGCCGCCAGCATGGCGAAGACGAAGGCGCCCAGCGGCACCCCGATCAGCGCGCCCAGGCCGAAGCTGCCCAGTGCCAGGCTGAGGGCCGCGCCACAGCCGGCGGCAGCCGCCATGCCCAGGGTGTAGGGACTGGCCATGGGATTGTTGAGCAGCGTCTGCATCTGCGCTCCGCCGGCGCCAAGGGCGGCGCCTACCGCCAGGGCCATCAGCGCCACCGGCAGGCGCAGGTCGCGAACGATGGCGTCGGTCATCGGCTGCCGCTCGCCGAGGCCGGTCAGGGACTTGAGCACCTCCAGCGGTGAAAGCAGCGAAGGCCCGGTGGCGATGTCCAGCACCAGACCCGCCAGGGTCAGCAGCAGAAACACCCCGCAGGCCCGCCAGCGCCGCCGCTCGCGGGCGCGCTGGTCGGCGATGGCGTCCGCGTGGCTGGAGGGTGAGGAAGCGCTCATGGATTCAGGCCTATGGCGAAGGTGCCCTGGGGCTGGATCGGCATGTAGCGGCGGTAGAACTCACGGTAGTTGGCCATGGGATCCACGTCCTGGAACAGATCCGGATAGAGCTGCTTGGCAATGAACTGCAGCATGGCGAAGTCTTCCAGGCTGCGCGAGGCACCCTGGTAGACGCCATAGAGACGCCCGTCGCGGATCGCCGGCAGATTGCTCCAGCCCGGTCGCTGCATGAAGGCGCGCAGGTGGCTGCGGGCGTCATCGGCGGTCACGCCGGGGCCCATGGGCAAGGCGATGGGATTGCTGTTGTCCTCGCGCCCGGAGATGAAGATGACCTCTGGCTGGGCCATGAGCACCTGCTCCGGATTCATCACCCCCCACCACTGGATGAAGGGCGCGGCGATGTTGTCGCCGCCGGCCAGGGTGACCATGGCGCCCCACATGTTGCGGCCATAGGTGAAGGAGTACTCGGCCGGCCCCTTGTTGCCGAACTCGGCATAGACCCGCGGCTTCGGACGATGAGCGGCCGCGATGCGGGTCTGGATGTCCTCCACCACCTTGGCATAGAAATCGGCCAGCTCGGCGGCCCGTGCCTCCTGGCCGGTGATGATGCCGAGCAAGCGGGTGGAGGCCAGGTGGCGCTCCAGGGTCTGGGCGTTGTAGTCGATCGCCACCACCGGGATGCCGAGCTGTTCGAGGCGCTTGACCTCGCTGTCCAGCGCCTGGAATTGCCAGGCGGCCAGCACTACCAGGTCCGGCTTGAGAGCGAGGACCTTCTCCACGGAAAAACTATTGTTTTCCGTCTCCCCCACATCGGGAAGGGTGGCCAGGGAGGGTCGGTGGGCGACGTTGAGCGCCCAGTTGGCCGGCACCTTGCGCTCCCAGGCACCGCGGGAGACACCGACCACGGCGTCGAAGGCGTGCTCGCCACCGACCGCCAGGTAGTCGCCATAGTGGAAGCCCAGCACCACGCGCTTGGCCGGCGCGTCGATGGTCACCGTGCGCCCGAGGACGTCAGTGACTTGGCGCGTCTCGGCGAAGGCCGGAGCAATCAGAAAGCAAGCGATAAGCGTTACCAGCCGGACAGCCCACTGCCCGCGGCGAGCGAAACCTTTCATGGAACCCCTTGGACGTCTGCACCGCTCTAGCCGGGTGACTGCGGAGCGTGCAAAGGGTGCAACTTTACGCGGTGGCAGCGCCTGCGCCTAGCGCCCGCCACCGGCAAAGGGGAAGCCGTCGACGCTAGGTCGCGTCGGCGTGGCTGACCACGCCCTTGATCAGCACGGCCAGGGCCGCGAGACCCGCGGGCAGGAGCAGTGCGGTGAGCACCTGGGTGAAGGTCCAGCCCAGGCCCAGCAGGGTCGCGCCCATCCAGGCGCCGGTGATGGCGCCGAAGCGGCCGATGCCGAGCATCCAGGACACCCCGGTGGCGCGGCCATGGGTCGGGTAGTAGCGCGCCGCCAGCGACGGCATGGCCGACTGGGCGCCGTTGATGCACATGCCGGCCACCAGCACCAGGGTGGCGACCAGGGCGACCTGGCCCAGGCTCTGGCCCACGCAATAGGCGAAGATCCCAGCCAGCACATAGAACAGGCCGATCACCTTGTGCGGATTGAATCTGTCCATGGCCCAGCCGACGAACACCGCGCTGAGCACCCCGCCGAACTGGAACAGCGCGCCGATCAGTGCGGCCTGCTCCAGGCTGGCGCCGGCGTCGCGCATCAGCGTCGGCAGCCAGCTGGTGAGCAGGTAGACGATCACCAGGCCCATGAAATAGGTCAGCCACAGCAGCAGGGTGCCTGCGCTGTAGTTGCGGTTGAAGATCACCGCGAAGACGTTGCCGGTCTTGACCGACTTCTGCTCGGGCACCACGAAGTGCCGGGCCTCGGCGGCCTCGCGGCCGATGGGCGCCAGCACCCGCCGGATGCGCTCGGCGCTCTTGCCGTGCACCACCAGATAGCGCGCCGATTCCGGCAGCCAGAGCAGCAGCACCACGGCCAGTGCCAGCGGCAGTACCCCGCCCAGCACCAGCAGGCTGTGCCAGCCATAGGCCGGGATCATCCAGGCCGAGACGAAGCCACCGCCGGCCATGCCCAGGTTGAAGCCGCAGAACATGCTGGTCACCAGTAGCGACTTGAGGCGCTCGGGGGTGTATTCCGAGAGCAGCGTGGTGGCGTTGGGCATGGCGGCGCCCAGGCCCAGCCCGGTGAGGAATCTCAGGATCACCAGCTGTTCGAGGTTGGCGCTGAAGGCCGACAGCAGGCTGAAGCCGCCAAAGATGAAGGTGGCGACCACCAGCACGCCCTTGCGGCCGAAGCGATCGGCCAGGGGCCCGGAGCCCAGGGCGCCGAAGACCATGCCGCCCAGGGCGGCGCTCATCACCGGCCCCAGGCTGGCGCGTGGGATGCCCCACTCCACCGACAGCGCCGGGGCGATGAAGCCCATGGCCGCGGTGTCCAGGCCGTCGAGAAAGACGATGAGAAAGCACAGGGCGACGATGCGCCACTGGTAGGCGGACAGTGCCTGGCGATTGATGAACTGCTGGACGTCCAGGGTGCCGACTGTCGCCGTGGCCGGATGATCGGCCAGGGGCATGGCGCCCGCGAGGGTTTGCGTCATGGTGGTCTGCTCGTGTTGTTGTTATCGGCGTAGTGCGCCACTGCGCCGACGTTAAGCCCAACTCCGAACAGCTGACAATTCGATTATCGGCGATATGGCCGATAATCGACCAGATTCGCTAGTGAAACAGCCGGGTACTCAATTCCTGGCTGGCCGCCAGCAGCACCGGCAGGAAGCGCGTCTCCAGCTCCTGGCGACTGACCCGACTGGCGTGGGTGCCGACGTTGAGTGCCGCCAGCACCTGGCCAGCGGCGTCTCTCAGGGGCACCGCCAGGGATCTCAGCCCCACTTCCAGCTCCTGGTCGACGATGACGTAGCCCTGCTGGCGCACCTGGCCCAGGCACTCGATGAGCGCTGGCGGCTGATAGAGGGTGCGGCTGGTCTTGGCCTGCAGGTCGGCGTGTTCCAGGTAGTCGTGCAGCGCGGCATCGTCCAGGGCGGCGAGCAGGATGCGGCCCATGGAGGTGCAATAGGCCGGCAGCCGGCTGCCGACGCTGAGGTCCACCGAGATCAATCGCTGCGGCGTCGCCGAGCGGGCGATGTAGAGGATCTCGTCGCCTTCCAGGGTGGCCATGGAGCAGGCCTCGTGCAGTTGCTCGCTCAAGCGATCGAGCACCGGCTGGGCGGTGACCGCCAGCGGCGTGGACGACAGGTAGGCGTGCCCCAGGGTCAGCACCTTGGGCAGCAGCGAGTAGGTGCGGCCGTCGGTGGTGACGTAGCCCAGCTTCATCAGGGTATGCAGGCAGCGGCGCACCGCGGCGCGCGGGATCTCGGTGCGATGGCTGATCTGGGCGATGGTCAGCTGGCGCTTGCGCTCCTGGAAGGCATGGATGACCGCCAGGCCGCGGGCCAGGGAGGTCATGAAGTTGGGGTCGCCGGTGAAGGCTTCGATGCGCTTGGCCGGCGAGGCGATGATGGGCGGCGCGGCCAGTGGCGGCAGGCCCGTGGCGTGAGCGGTGCGGTTATCGTCCATCGGACCGGTCCTCGGCAGGCTTTTGATCGATTATCGAGCGAGGGGGCGATTATCGCAATCGCATTTCTCCTGGTGCCCGCTGACGCGCAGGGTCTTCCCGGTGCATGCTGAGGCTTCCCGCCCAGCCGCCTGGATGCCTGCCGATGAAGACCCTGGAAGATCATCTCAGCCATTACGCGAGCTACCACCGCGATCCGCGCAACATCGCCAGCCACTTTCCCGGCATCCTGCTGATCGTGCTGGCGGTGGCCATCCTGCTGTCGCGACCGGTTTTCAGCCTGGCCGGCTGGCCGCTGTCGCCCGCGGTACCGGTGGCCGGGGCGGTGGCGGTCTTCTACCTGCGCCTGGATCGGCCGCTGGGGCTGCTGATGAGCGTCCTGCTCGCGCTCGCCCTCTGGCTGGGCGCCGCGCTGGCGGCCCAGACCACGGGCGTCTGGCTGGCCTGGGGACTGGGTCTTTTCCTGGTCGGCTGGGCCATCCAGTTCGTCGGTCACCACTACGAGGGGCGCAAGCCGGCCTTTCTCGACGACCTGGCCGGCCTGGCCATCGGCCCGCTGTTCATCGCCACCGAAGCCGTCTTCTGGCTGGGCGGTCGCCAGCAGCTCAGGCAGGCGATCGAAGAACGGGCCGGCCCGGTACGGCGCCGTCAGCCCAGCCGATAGCGGATCGACGGCCGACCGTCGGGACCGTCCAGCGTCACCTGCGCCCTCACCCCCCAGACCTGCTGGATCAACTCGGCCGTCAGCACCTCGCCCGGGCCGCCTTCGGCGACCAGGCGGCCGTCGCGCAGCACCGCCAGCCGATCGCAGAACAGCGCGGCCAGGTTGAGATCGTGGATGGCCAGCACGCAGGTCGCCGGCAGGCGGCGGACCAGGTCGAGGATCTCCAGCTGGTGCTGGATATCGAGGTGGTTGGTGGGTTCGTCCAGCAGCAGTTCGCTGGGCTCCTGGGCCAGGGCGCGGGCGATCTGGGCGCGCTGGCGCTCGCCGCCGGAGAGGCTGTGCCAGCGCCGTGCCGCCTTGTCGACCAGACCGACCTGGGCCAGGGCGCGCTGGCAGACCTCGGCGTCGCGCGCGCTCCAGGCATCGAGCAGGCCACGATGGGGCGTGCGCCCCAGGCGCACCACCTCGGCCACCGAGAGATCGGCCTCGGTACCGGCCTGCTGCTCCACCAGGGCGACCCGGCGCGCCAGGTCGCGGCGGCGCAGCTCGGCCAGCGGCGTCGCGTCGAGACTGACCCCACCCTCCTCCGGCCGGCGCAGCCCGGCCAGCAGCCGCAGCAGGCTGGACTTGCCCGAGCCATTGGGGCCGAGCAGTCCGAGCACCCCGCCGGGCGGCACCGCGAGGGTCACCCCGGCGAGGATCGGCTGGCCACCGGCGCTCCAGGCCACGTCCCGCGCGGCGAGGCTCATCGGACCTCCCGCGCGCGGTAGAGGATGAAGGCGAAGGCCGGCGCGCCGACCAGGGCGGTGACCACGCCGATGGGCAGGGTCTGCTTGGCCACCAGGGTGCGGGCGACGATGTCGGCCAGCACCATGAACAGCGCGCCGATCAGCGCGCAGGTGGGCAGCAGCCGGCCATGCCCGGGGCCGACCAGGAAGCGCGCCACATGGGGGATCACCAGGCCGACGAAGCCCACCGCGCCCACCAGGCTGACCAGGCAGGCGGTGATCAGGCCGGTGACCGCCAGCAGCAGCAGGCGCAGCGGCCCCACCGCCACGCCCAGGCTGGCGGCGGCGTCCTCGCCAAAGGCAAAGGCGTCCAGCGCCCGGGCGCAGGCCAGGCACACCAGCAGACCAGCGAGCACCACCCCGGCGGCTAGCCAGACGTCCGGCCAGCGCACCCCGGCCAGGCTGCCGAGCAGCCAGAACATCACGCTGCGCGCCTGCTCGGCGTTGGCCGCGGTGGCGACGATGTAGGCGGTCAGGGCATTGAACAGCTGGGAGGCGGCCACCCCGGCGAGGATGATGCGGGTGCTGCCGCCACTGCCCAGAAAGGGCAGCACCACGGCGAAGGCCAGCACGGCGCCGAGAAAGGCGCCGAGCGAGACCCCGAGCACCCCGCCGCCGACGCCCAACAGCATCACCAGCACCGCACCGGTGGAGGCGCCGGCCGACAGCCCCAGCACATAGGGTTCAGCCAGGGCGTTGCGCAGCAACGCCTGGAGGATGGCGCCGGAGACCGCCAGGCCCGCACCGCAGCAGGCGGCGACCAGGGCGCGACTAAGGCGGTATTCCCAGACGATGCCCTGGACGATGCGCTCCACCGGATAGGGCCCCAGGCCCAGGCCGTTGGCGATGGCCTGCAGACTGGTCAGCGGGGCGATGGGCATCTCGCCGAAGGAGGCCGCCAGCACCACGCTCGCCGCCAGCGCCAGCACGGCGGTCAGGCCCAGCAGCCAGCGCCAGGGCCGGGCCCCCTCGGCTGCCAGGGGCAGGCTCATGGTTGCGGCTTGGCCAGATCGGCGGCCAGGGTCTCGACGCTGTCCACCACCCGCAGCGAGGGATTGAGGGTCGGGGCGTCCACCACCAGCAGGTGGTTCTCGCGCACCGCGCGCAATTCGCGGGTCAGGGGATCGCTGCGCAGGAAGGCCAGCTTCTTGTCGACGTCATCGGCGGGATAGAGACGGCGGTCCATGCGCGCCACCACGATATAGTCAGGGTCCAGACTGGCGATGCGTTCCCAGCTCACCGCCGGCCATTCCTCAGCGCTGTCGACCACGTTGCGCAGGCCCAGGGCGCGGGCGATCCAGGCCGGTGCGCCGAGGTTGCCGGCCACCCAGGGATCGCCTTCCAGGCGCGGGCTGGAGAACCAGAACAGCACCGAACGCCCCTGGACCCCGGCAGCCTTGGCCTGCTCCCCAGCGGCGGCGATGCGGCGGTCCAGCTCGGCGACCAACTGCTTGCCGGCCGGCTGCACATCGAGAATGGCCGCCAGCTCCTGGGCCTCGCGGGTCACCAGCTGCATGTCGAAGGGCGCGCTGCGGCTGCCGTCGCTGTTGGAATCGGCGGTCACTGCCTTGCCTTCGCAATCGCTGGGCGCCACATAGGCGGCGATGCCCAGCTTAGCGAAGCGCGGGAAGTCCGCCACCTCGCCGCCCGGGCCGACGTGATAGGTGTACTGCGCCGCCACCAGGTCCGGCCGGGTGCCGACCACGGCTTCGAAGCTGGGGGCGTTGTCGGCCAGGCGCGGAATGCCCTTGCCCTCCTCCTGCAGGTCCTTCGGCAGGCCGCCGAACCAGACCCCGGTACCCACCAGGCGCGCGCCCACGCCCAGGCGCAAGAGCAACTCGGTACTGGCCTGACCCAGACTGACCAGCCGTTGGGGCGCACGCTCGAAGACCAGGTCGCGACCGCAGTTGTGGATGGTCAGCGGATAGGTCGTGGCAGCCTGGGCGCTAAGGGCGGAAACAGATAGCAGGCCGGCGGCGAGCAGCGGTGAAAGACGGCGAAGCATGGACTCTCCTTGGGATGACGCGTCCCTTGTGGATGATGGGTATCCCCTGGCGAGGTCTGGCTCGCTTCTTACGAAGCTCACAGTGGCGCGACCGCGCCGGACTCTCACCGGCTTCCCGCCAGGGAACAGGAAGGTCGCCGAGGGTGGGCCAGCGGCGACCAGGATTCAAGCATTAAATGTTACTTTATAACAATTCCGGATCATACCAGCGCGGCGTATAGACCCACTCGCCGCCATCGGCCCGCGGAAAGCGCCGGGTATGGCTGGAGCCGAGGATCACCAGGGTGCGCGAATCCACCATGTCGCTGCGCAGGGCGCCGAGGCTGGTGTATTCGAGACCGCCACCCGGACGGCCGACATCGCGACCGAGGATCACCGGGGTGTTCGCCGGACGGCAGCTGCGCAAGACGTCCAGCGCCCGCTCCAACTGGTGCGGGCGGGCCTTGGAGATGGGGTTGTAGAAGGCCATGGCCAGGTCCGCTGCTGCGGCCTGGCGCAGGCGCTGCTCGATCACCGCCCAGGGCTTGAGGTTGTCGGACAAAGAGATCAGGCAGAAGTCGTGGCCCAGGGGCGCCCCGGCCAGGGCGGCGCTGGCCATGGCCGCGGTGATGCCCGGCAGGATCTCCAGCTCGACCGCCGCCCAGCGCGGATCATCGGCGCCTTCCAGTACCTCCAGCACCGCGGCGGCCATGGCGAAGACCCCCGGATCGCCGGACGACACCATGACCACCTGACGACCGCTGGCAGCCAGCTCGAAGGCATGGCGGGCACGCTGCAATTCTTCACGGTTGTCGCTGGCATGGGCCAGCTGGTCCGGACGCAAGGGGCCGGCCATCTGCACGTAGGTCGCGTAGCCGAGCACGTCCTGGGCCTCGTCCAGAGCGCGGCGCACTACGGGTGCCATGAGCTCGGCCGCACCCGGGCCGAGGCCCACCACGCTGAGGCGTCCGCGGTGCTGGCCGAGGTCCTCGGCGTCCAGGGGCCGGTCATGCAGGTGCAGGGCGATGCCCCGCTCCTGGGCCCGTTCCACCGTCGTCAGGGCGAAGTCCGGCGTGTTGGCGTCGACGAATCTCAACGGCACATCCAGTGCCTGGCTCAGCTCGGCCAGGCCGGGCACGGCCATGTCTTCCGCCCGCGCCAGCAGCACTGCCACGGCACATGGCGCATAGCCGGTGCTGGCAAGCAGTTCGGTGACGGCGGCAGCGGTGGCATCGGCGCGTACCGCCACCAGCACGGCGCGGGGATGGATCAGCAGGGTATGGTCGTCGGCGCTGGTCATGGGCGAGACCAGGATGCGCTGCCGCGCCTCGGGATCGCGAGCCAGGGGTACCTCATCCAGCCAGGGCGCCTCGCCCTCGATGCGTACCGGGGCGCCGGCCAGCAGATCGGCCACCCGATGCTTGGCCACGTCGACGTCGGCCAGGGCATAGCCGGCCGGTGGATCGAGCAGGCAGGTGCCGAATCTCAGTTCGCCACTGGTGGTGATGGCCGGGGCCACGTCCAGCAAGGTACCCAGCTGGCGAGCCAGACGGTTGGCACCGGCCAGACCGCCCAACAGCGGCACCACGGCGCTGCCGTCTTCGGCCACCGCCAGCACCGGCGGCTCGGCGGTCTTGTCATCCAGCAAGGACGCCAGGGTGCGGATGACGATACCGGCGGCGCAGAGCACCACCAAGGGCCGCTGCTGGCGATAGAGGTCACGCAGGTGGTCGCCGAAGGCGTTGTAGCTGACATCGCCCTCGACCCGCCCGGCCAAGCCATGCACCAGGCTGCCCGGCAGGCCGTCCTGCAGGCGGCGGGCGGTGGCCAGGGCGCCGGGGCCGAGGATGACGATGGCCGGGCTCAACCCTTCCATTTCACCCCCGGTACCACCACCAACGAGAAATACGGCGAGGCCATGGGCTCGACCTCGTCCAGCGCCACGATGCGCTGGTTGTCCATGGTGGCGCGCTCGATATAGCGGGCACGCTCGTCCAGGCCGAGCTCGCGCAAGACCTGGCGCACCTTCTCGAAATTGCGCCCGAGCTTCATCACCACGGCGGCGTCGGCGCTGGCGAGGCGCGCCTTGAGTTCCTCGGCGGAGAGCACCCCGGAAAGCACCGTGAGAGTCTGGTTGCGATAGACCAGCGGCAGACCGAGCATGGCCACACCGCCGAGCATGGAGCAGACCCCCGGCACCACCTGGGCCTCGTAGCGCTCGGCCAGGCGGTCGTGCAGGTACATGTAGGAGCCGTAGAAGAAGGGATCGCCTTCACAGATCACCGCCACGTCACGGCCGGCGTCCAGATGGTCGGCCACCTGGGCGGCGGCGGTGTCGTAGAAGTCGGCGATCACCGTCTCGTAGGACAGCGGCGGCGCCAGCTTCTCGGTAGTCACCGGATAGACCAGTGGCAGGCGCTGCTGGCCGTCCAGCAGATAGCCCTCGATGACGCCATAGGCATTGCCGCCCTGGCCCGCGTTGGCCTTGGCCTTGGCGACGAAATAGGCCACCACCGGCGCGCCCTGCAGGAGGCGCAGGGCCTTCAGGGTGATGAGTTCCGGATCGCCGGGGCCGACGCCCAGGCCGAGCAGGCGGCCGGCCATCACTCCACCTCCGTGGCCAGGGCATTGACCGCTGCCGCGGCCATGGCGCTGCCGCCACGGCGGCCGCGGACGATGACGTAGGGCACGCCGCGACTGTCGGCGGCCAGGGCGTCCTTGGACTCCATGGCACCAACGAAGCCCACCGGCATGCCGAGGATCAGCGCTGGCCTGGGCGCCCCGGCATCGAGCATCTCCAGCAGATAGAACAGCGCCGTGGGGGCGTTGCCGATCACCACCACGCTGCCGGCCAGGTGCGGCCGCCAGCGCTCCAGGGCCACCGCCGAGCGGGTGTTGCCCTGGGCCACGGCCAGCTCGCGGATACCCTCGTCGTGCAGGGTGCAGATCACCTGATTGTTGGCCGGCAAGCGAGTGCGGGTAACGCCCTCGGCGACCATGCGGGCATCGCAGAGGATGGGCGCGCCGGCCGCCAAGGCCGCGCGACCGGCCGCGCCGGCACCCGGGGAAAAGGCCAGGTCCTGGACCACGTCGACCATGCCGCAGGCGTGGATCACCCGCACGGCGAGCTTTTCCAGGTCGGCGGGGATGGCCGAGAGATCGGCTTCGGCGCGGATGGTGGCGAAGGATTGGCGATAGATCGCCTGGCCGTCGCGTTCGTATTCAAGCATCACTGGGACTCCGGGCCAGCCAGGCGGCGGCCTCGTCGAGGGATAGTTGGGTGGCGCGCCGCCGGCCCGGACCGGGCTGGGTGGTGTCGCGCACGAAGAGGTCATAGCGGCCGGGAGCCACCGCCAAGAGGGTATGGGGCGCCTGGCCGGCCAGGGCGCAACTGCGCGGGCAGCCGGAGAGATGCACTTCCAGGTCCGCCGGCAGCCGCTCGGCCAGGCGCAGGGCATTGTCCTTGGTGTCGGCCTGGCCCTTGGCGCAGCCCTGGCTGCCGGTGCAGGCGATCAGCCGGGCCAGGGGTGCGGCAGGGTCGGTGGTCAGGTCCAGGGTGGTCAAGGCCGTGAGCAGCGCCTGGGCCTTGTCGGTCGGCACATCGGGCAGCAACAGGCCCTGCCAAGGGGTCAGGTGCAGGTCGCCATTGCCGTGGTGCTCGGCCAGGTCGGCGACGGCGGCCAGGCTCGTTGCCGGCAGGCGGCCTAGGGCGGGCTGGGCGCCGATCCAGCAGTGACCCGGCTGAAGCTGGAGATGGCTGCCCAGGCGCAGCTCGGTTGCGGCAGCCGCGCGTGGGCTGCGCGGAACCGGCAGCAGGTCCAACCCCGCCAGCAGTTCGGCGACCGGACGCTGCGCCAGCAGCTGGCGCATGCGGCTCTGCTCGGGACCGGCGAGATCGAGAAAACGATGCAGCAGCCGCGTCACGGTCGCCACCTCCTGGCCCGGGACGATCAGTCCAACCGGCGCATCCAGCGGGATACCGGCGAGACCGAGCACGTAGCCCTCGGCGCGAGCAGACAGCCAGACATCATGGGCATGGTCGAGCCGCGCCAGGGCTTCGCCGCCGTCCAGTTGCAGAGCGAACTTGGGCGACAACCCATGCAGTCGACGATCGCCTTCCAGCAACGCGAGCAATTCGGCGGCCAGGGGACGGACATCCCGCAGCTGCTGCGGATCGCGCCCCGCCGCGGGGCTGAGCAGTAGATTGCGCACGTCATCGGCGGCCGGATCACTCGGGCCCAGACCGGCGGCCTGCAAGGCAGCCACCAGGGCCGCGGCTCCTTCCGGGCGCACGCCGCGCAGTTGCAGGTTGGCTCTGTTGGTCAGCTCCAGGACCCCGCTCGCCCAACGCTCGCTGGCCAGGGCGACGGCGCGGGCCTGAACTGCCGTCAGGCGTCCGCCCGGCAACTTCACCCGGCACAGGCCGCCATCGCGCGCGGGCACGATGCGCAGCAGCCCCGGACAGGCCGAAGGCCGCGGGACGAGGGCGGAGGGAGACGGAGGATTCACGGCGGAAGGTCGGGCTGAACGGGGAAAGACGTTATTATGCCCGCTTTGCCCGACCCCTTGAAAACGCCCGGTCGGCTGACGTTCGATGAGGTGTGTTCATGATCCCCTGGCTGACCGTGGTGGGTATCGGCGAAGACGGCTACCCCGGCCTGGGCAAAAGCGCCCGTCGCGCCTTATTGGAAGCGCAGGTCGTCATCGGCGGTCCGCGCCAGCTGGCGCTGCTGCCACCCTGCATCTGCGCCGTCCGCGAGCCCTGGCCACAGCCCTTCGCCCTGGCCCCGGCGCTGGACCGCCGCGGCACCCCGGTCTGCGTGCTGGCCAGTGGCGATCCCATGCTGTTCGGCGTCGGCGCGAGCCTGGCACGCCAGCTGTCGGCCGACGAACTGCAGGTGCTGCCGGCGCCCTCTTCCTACTCCCTGGCCGCTGCGCGCCTGGGCTGGCCCCTGCAGGAGGTCGCGTTGCTATCGGTGGTGGCCCGGCCCCTGGCCGGGGTGGTGCGCCATCTCCATCCCGGCGCGCGCCTGCTGGTCTTGAGCAACGACGGTCACAGCCCCGCCGCCCTGGCCGCCCTGCTGGTGGACCAAGGCTTTGGCGCCAGCCAGCTGCAAGTGCTGGAGCACCTGGGTGGCCCCCTGGAACGCCGCATCGCCGGTCGCGCCGAAGCCTGGTCGCTGACCGAGGCGGCGGCGCTCAATCTGGTCGCCATCGAGGTCCTGAGCGAGACCGGTGAAGCGGGACTGCCGCTCACCCCCGGTCTGCCGGACAGCGCCTATCGCCACGACGGCCAGTTGACCAAGCGCGACGTGCGCGCCGTGACCCTGGCGCGTCTGGCGCCGCGTCCCGGCGAACTGCTGTGGGATGTGGGCGCCGGCTGCGGCTCCATCGGCATCGAATGGGCGCGCAGCCATCCCGGCTGCCGGGTGCTGGCCATCGAGGCCGATGCCGGTCGTCAGGCCCATATCCTCCACAACCGTGACCAGCTCGGCGCCCCGGCGCTGCAACTGGTCGCCGGCCAGGCCCCGGAGGTCCTGGCCGGTCTGGCCACCCCGGACGCCATCTTCATCGGTGGTGGGCTTACCGCGCCGGGCGTGCTGGACGCTTGCTGGACCGCGCTGCGCCCCGGCGGTCGCCTGGTCGCCAACGCCGTGACCCTGCAGACCGAAGCCGCCCTGGTGGCCTTTCGCGAACGCCACGGTGGTGACCTGACCCGGTTGCAGGTGGCCCAGGCCCAGCCACTGGGCGCCTTCGATACCTGGCGTGCGGCGCTGCCTATTACCTTGCTGGAAGTGGTGAAGCCGTGAGTCTTGGCTTGGGTTTGGCCCCCTCACCCCAGCCCTCTCCCCATGGGGGAGAGGGGGTGGTTGGGTGGTGGCTTGGAAGTCTGGCGTCCGGGCTGCCGCCCGCTGCTCTGCTCAACAGAGAGACTAGCCGTCCTGCTCCCCGACTCGACGCCAAGCACCGCTCTCCCTCCCCTCTCCCTCGGGGAGAGGGGCCAGGGGTGAGGGCGCGCCATGCCTGACGAAGCCTCCGCCGCTCTTACGGAAAACCGCCCATGAAGATCCTCCTGCTCGGCGGTACTACCGAAGCCCTGGCCATCGCCCGCACGCTGCCGGCGGAGGCCATCTACAGCCTCGCCGGCCTGGGTCGGGTGCCCCAGGACCTGCCCTGCCAGGTACGGGTTGGCGGCTACGGCGGCGCCGCGGGGCTGGCCGCCTTTCTCCACAGTGAAGGCATCGAGCTGCTGCTGGACGCCACCCATCCCTACGCCGCCCAGATCAGTTACAACGCCGCCCAGGCCGCTGCTGACGCTGGCCTGCCCTGCTGGGCGCTGCGTCGCCCCGGCTGGCAGGCCGGACCGGGCGACGACTGGCGCGAGGTGGCCGACTGGGCCGAGCTGCAGACCGCGCTGGCGCCCTTCGCCCGGCCCTTCTTCACCCTGGGTCGCGAGCCGCTGGAGCATCTCCAGGAGATTCCCGGCGGGCAGTTCTGGACCCTGCGCCTGCTCGATGCCCATCCCGGCCACGCGCGGGCACGGATCATCGCCGACCGCGGTCCCTTCGCCCTGGAGGCCGAGCGCGCGCTCTTCGCCCAGGGCGACTTCGATGTGCTGATCGGCAAGAACAGTGGCAGTGCCGCTACCCAACCAAAGCTTCAGGTCGCCCGCGAGCGGGGCCTGCCGGTGCTGATCCTGCGCCGCCCTGCCCTGCCCTGCGTCGACCGCGAATTCGCCAATGTCGCCGAGTTGCTCACCGCCCTGGCCGAGGAAACCCCATGACCGTCCATTTCATCGGCGCCGGCCCCGGCGATCCCGACCTCATCACCGTCAAGGGCCAACGGCTGATCCGCCAGTGCCCGGTGATCCTCTATGCCGGCTCCCTGGTGCCGCCCGCGGTGCTGGAAGGTCACCAGGCCGAGACGGTGATCGACACCGCCAGCCTAGATCTCGACACCATCGTCGGCCACCTGGCCGCCGCCCACGCCCGAGGCCAGGACGTAGCCCGAGTGCATTCCGGCGATCCCTCGCTGTACGGCGCCATCGGTGAGCAGATCCGCCGCCTGCAGGCGCTGGGCATCGCCTACGAGATCATCCCCGGCGTAACCGCCACCGCCGCCTGCGCCGCCCTGCTGGGTTGCGAACTGACCCTGCCCGGCGTCAGCCAGACGGTGATCCTCACCCGCTACGCCAGTCGCACGGCCATGCCGGAAGGCGAGGCGCTGGCCGATCTCGCTCGCCACCGGGCGACCCTGGCCATTCACCTGGGCGTGGGCCAGCTGGAACGCATCGTCGCCGACCTCCTGCCCCACTACGGCCCCGGCTGCCCGGTGGCCATCGTCCACCGCGCCAGCTGGCCGGATCAAGACAGCGTCCAGGGCACCCTGGCCGACATCGTCGAGCGGGCGCGAGACAAGGATTTCCGCCGCACCGCGTTGATTCTGGTAGGCGAGGTGCTGGCGCCGGGGGATTTCCAGGATTCCAAGCTGTACCGGCAAGGACCGGGGTAGCACTCGTAGGTTGGGCTGAGGCGGCTCCTCCGCCGAAGCCCAACACAAGGCGGCATCGTTGGGCTTCGCTGCGCTCAACCCAACCTACAGGCGTCCTGCTCTAATACCCCGCGCCACCCTCGCCGCCGCTGACGATGGCCACGCCCGAACTGGTCCCCAGGCGGGTCGCGCCGGCGTCCAGCATGGCCTGGGCAGTGGCTCGGTCACGCACGCCACCGGAGGCCTTGACGCCCATCTCCGGGCCCACCTCCTGGCGCATCAGGCGGATATCCTCCAGGGTCGCGCCGCCGTGGCCGAAACCGGTCGAGGTCTTGACGAAGGCGACCCCGAGGTCGCGACAGATCCGGCAGGCCTGGCGCTTCTGGGTTTCGTCGAGCAGACCGGTCTCCAGGATCACCTTGAGCGGTACCGCACCGCAGGCGGCCTGGACCGCGGCAATGTCGGCGGACACCTCCTCCAGCAGGCCATCCTTGAGCCAGCCGATGTTGAGCACCATGTCGATCTCCCCCGCCCCGGCGGCGATGGCCTGCTCGGCTTCGAAGGCCTTGGCCGCGCTCAGCCCGGCGCCGAGCGGAAAGCCCACCACCGCGCAGACCTTGACCGCACTGCCGGCCAGTTGCGCCGCGGCGTGGGGGACCTGGGCGGAATTCACGCACACCGAGTAGAAGCCATGGGTACGCGCCTCCTGGCACAGGCGCTCGATCTGGGCGCGTCGGGCATCGGCGGCGAGCAGGGTGTGGTCGATGGTCTTGGCGAGTTCGCCGGGTTCAAGCTGCATGGGGCCTCCTCAGGCACGGGTAGCGTATGATCGGATCAGAATTCTTGGTTGGTGCGGCCTGCACCTCTAGTCGGACTCCCGTAGCGCACCCCTCATGGATAGCAAGAAAGCCGCTCGGCTCAAGCTGATGCACCAGGCGCTGCAGGATCAGCACGCCATTCACCTGCGCGAGATGGCCCAGCTGCTGGGTGTCTCGGAAATGACCCTGAGACGCGACCTGCGGCTCCCGCCGGACGGCCTGCGCCTGCTCGGCGGTCACGTCACCCGCGATGTCGGCGGCAGCGAGGCGCCCGGCTACCAGGTGGTGGAACAGGACCTGCGCCAGGTCGAGGAAAAGCGCCGCATCGGTCGGCTGGCCGCGGCGCAGATCCGCGCCGGCGACACCGTCTTCCTCGATTGCGGGACCACCACGCCCTTCGTAGTGGACTTCATTCCCGATGACCTGGAATTCACCGCCGTCTGCCATTCGCTCAATGTGCTGCTCAAGCTGCAGCAGAAGGTCAACTGCACTCTGGTGGTGTGCGGTGGCACCTTCCAGCGCAAGAACCAGATCTTCGAGAGTCGCCTGGAGACCGGGGTGCTCGACGGCGTGCGCCTCACCCACGCCTTCGTCTCGGCGGCCGGGGTGAGCGAGGACTTCGGCGTCACCTGCTTCAACTTTAACGAGGTCGAGGTCAAGCAGAAGGTCCTGCGCCAGGCCCAGCAGCGACTGCTGCTGGTCGACCATACCAAGTTCGACGTGGTGCGCGCCGCGCATTTCGCGGCGCTCGACGACTTCGACTTGGTGGTCAGCGACGGGCGCATTCCGCGCAGCTATCGCGAGCGGATCGAGGCGAACGGCGCGCAACTGCTTACCTGATCCGCGCCGGGTCGGCCAGGCGCGCCAACAGCGCCTCGCGCTCGGCGGCGGCGAGGTAGCCGGTGCGCACGCTGAAGGCGCGCCGTTCACCCGGCTGCAGCTGCTGCACCTGCCCCTTGGCGGTCTCGGCCAGATAGCCCTCCGGCTCGCAGGTCGCCGGCAGCACGAAGGCCGCCACCTGCTGATCGGGGTTGTGCAGCACCCAGCGCGTGGCGTGGGGCAAGCTCTCTGGGCGATAGGCCGTGTAGAAAGCAGCGCCGCCCGGATGCTCCAGCAGGAAGTGCGCTTCCCCCGCCGCGTCGGTGCCCGGCGCATCGATGAAGCTGACGATTTCCGGCTGGTAGCGCGCCGGTGCATCCAGCACCCGCAGCCGCTCGGAGTCCTCGGCCAGCTCGGCGATGAAGGCCTGCCAGTCGGCGGTCGGCCGCACATGGGCCGGCACGCTGGTGCGCACCCGGGTGCGCGCCACGCCCAGCGGCTCGTGGAAACGACCGCCGGGTACGTAGGCGTAGTTCATGTGGGCCATGTACATCAGGTCCATGGGCTGGCCGGCCTGGTTTTCCACCTCCAGGCCCAGCTCGAACACGGCGCTGTCCGGCCTCAGGGTCACGCTGGGCTGGGCGCGATAGCGATCGCCAAACCCCATGGCGTAGTCATGGCGCCCGCCCAGGCGCAGGAAGTCACCCTCCGCGTCCCGACCCAGCTCCAGCCAGGCCTCGTCCAGCGGTGCGCAGGGCAGTTCGCCGTGCAGCTCGTGGCTGTCCTCCGGCGCCGGGCAGCCATTGCGCAGCACCCCGGCGTGGAACATGAAGCAGCCATAGGTCTCGATGATCCGCCGGGTCGGCCGCGGCTGGTCGAACAATCCGGGCATGGTCAGGCGGCAGCCGTCGAAGCTGGCGTCCCAGACCATCTGCCCCTGATAGGGCAGCACGACCAGCCGGCCGCGGCGATTCTCCAGCGCCAGGGCGCGCACCCCGGAGGGATAGGTCCAGGCGCGCACCTGGAAGGCGTCGCTGGCGAGCAGGGTGCGCTCGCACGCGGTGAATTGCTCAGGCTGCAGGGGCAGGCGTACGGACATGGCGGCGCCCTCCTCAGGCGGTCTGGGCGGCGCCCACCGGCAGCCGCTCGCTGGCCGGATGACGCAGGCAGTAGAGGGCGTAGGCGACGATCACCGTGAAGCACAGCAGCGGCACCGAATAGGCCAGCTGCATGTTGCCACCGGTGTAGTCGGACAGCAGGCCCTGGAAGATCGGGATCACCCCGCCACCGACGATGCTCATCACCAGCAGCGAACCGCCGAATTCGGTATCGCGGCCGATGCCGTCGACGGTCAGGCCATAGATGGTCGGCCAGCAGGGGCCGAGGAAGATGCTCACGCCCACGGCGGCGTACACCGCGGTGATGTTGGGCACCAGAATGGTGTAGGCCAGCAGGGCGATGCACAGCACGCCGTAGACGCCCAGCACCTTGGCCGGATGCCAGCGGCGCATCAGCAGGTTGGCGATCAGCTTGCCGACGAAATAGGCGGCGAAGGTGGTGAGCAGGAACCAGGAGGCGCTGCGCTCGTTCATGCCGCCGAGCTGCATGGCCAGGCGGATGGTGAAGCTCCAGACGCCGACCTGGGCGCCGACATAGAGGAACTGCGCCAGCACGCCAAAGACGAAGCGCGGATTGCGCCGCAGCCGCCCGAGGCTGGCGGCGATGCCGTCGCGCTCGCTGCGCACGGCATCGTTGCCCTTGCAGGCCGGATAGCGGGTACAGGCGATCAGCACGAAGATCAGCACCAGCACGCCGATCATCCACTGGTAGGGCGTCAGGGTGGCCTGGATCATCTGCAGCTGCTGGGCGGCGGCCTCGGCGGGATTCATCTGCAGCAGCTGCGCCTGGCTGGCGTCGCCGTCCTTGAACATCACGAAGCTGCCCACGTAGACACCGGTCATGGCGCCAAAGGGGTGAAAGGTCTGGGAGATGTTCAACCGGCGGGTACCGGTCTCGCGCGGCCCCAGCAGGGTCGAGTAGGTGTTGCAGGCGGTCTCCAGAAAGGACAGCCCGGCGGCGATCACGAACAGCGCCAGCAGGAACATGCCGTACTTGGCCATGGAGGCGGCCGGAAAGAACAGCAGGCAGCCGACCATGTAGAGGAACAGGCCGAAGAGGATGGTCGTCTTGTAGCTGAAGCGCCGGACCATCAGCGCGGCCGGCAGGGCCAGGAAGAAATAGCCGAGGTAGAAGGCCGACTGCACGAAGGCGGTCTGGAAGTCACTGAGCAGGAAGGCCTTCTTGAAGTGGGCGATGAGCACGTCGTTCATGCTCGCCGCGGCGGCCCAGAGCGCGAAGATGCAGCACAGCAGGATGAAGGCGAACCAGGGCGTGCGGTTCAGGTAGTAGCCGTCGGCGCTGGGCCGCAGGGGTGACTGGCTCATTGTTGTTCTCCGTAGGGGTGCCAGGGTGAGGGATTGCCGACCTTGCGTCAGAGATCCAGGGACGCGAGGTAGTCTTCGAAGACTGCGGCCTCGGGATAGGAGGTCTGGGTGCCGCGCCCGGTGACCGACAGTGCCGAATAGGCTACGGCGCGCTGCATGGCGTCCCGCAGGCCGAGGCCCTGGACGCGGCCATGGGCGAAGCAGCCGATGAAGGCATCGCCGGCGCCGGTGGTGTCGATGGCCGCTACTGTCTGGCCGGGCAGGCTGAATTCGCCCTCCTCGCCCACGTACAGCGCGCCCTGGGCACCGAGGGTAACCACCACATGGCGGATGCCGCGACCGGCCAGCACCCGCGCGGCGGCGAAGGCGCTCTCGCGATCCTGCACGGGCAGACCGCTGACCAGGGCCAGTTCGGTCTCGTTGGGGACGAAGTAATCCAGCCGGGCGAGGTGCGCGGCGCTCAGGTCGGCCACCGCAGGGGCCGGATTGAGCAGCACGGGGATACCCAGGCGCTGGCCGCAGTCGATGGCGGCATAGACGGTCTCCAGGGCGATCTCCAGTTGCAGCACGATCAGCGCGCAGTCGCGCAGATCGGCTTCCGCGGCCTGGATGTCGGCCGGGCCGAGGGCGGCGTTGGCGCCCTTCACGATGAGGATGCTGTTGTGCGAGTCGGGCTGGACGAAGATCGGCGCCACCCCGCTGGAGCGACCCGGCGCGCGAGTCACGTGACGGGTGTCGATACCGAAGCGGCGGAAGTTGGCCAGGGTGTTGTCGGCGAAGAGATCGTCGCCGACCTTGGTCACCATCAGCACCTCGCTGCCCAGCTTGGCCGCGGCGACCGCCTGGTTGGCGCCCTTGCCGCCACAGCCTAGGGCGAAGTCCGGCGCTTCCAGCGTCTCGCCCTGCACGGGCAGTCGCTCTATATAGGTGATGAGATCGACCATGTTGCTGCCGATGACCGCGATTTTGCCCATGCCGAGCGCCCCTCCGTTTTTCTTGATGTTATTAAATTAACGGTTTTTGTTAATTTTCCATCATAGATACTGCAACTCGGGGTGCAGCTCAAGCGCCGGTGATCGTCCAGGGACGACACCGGGCCGCCAGGGCTCAAGGCTGGGAGCTGCGACACGAAAATGCAGGGACAGGAGAGTCAGACCAGGGGGCGGTACCGTAGCGGGAAGCGGCGCACCGGGGACCCGGTGCGCGCGAGGATCAGTGAAACACTTCGGCGATGAAGGCCGCGCCGATGAAGGTGCCGAAGCTGGCGACCAGCGAAACCACCACGATGCGCCAGCCGAGGCGACGGAAGGCCGGGATGTCCTTGGCGATGGACAGGCCGGCGAAGGCCAGCATGGGGGTGATCAGCGCCATGATGCCGACCGCGTTGTGGGCGGCGGTGATCTGCGGCGCCAGCGGGCACCAGGGCGAGGTCAGGAACATGGCCACCAGCGATACCCAGCACACCGCCGGCACCTTGCGGCGAAACAGCTGGCAGAGCAGTTCACCGACGAAGGCCGCCAGGATCATCACCACGACGCCCAGGAAAGCAGCCGGTGGCAGGGTCTTACTCATCACCAAGGTCGCCAGCAGCGCCAGGGCACCCGAGGCCAGCCAGGCGCTGAAGCGTGCCGACCAGCCCAGTTCCACGGGCTCGTCCACCACGGCGGCATCCACCGAACTCTGCTGGAAGGAGGCCTTGGTGGTACGGCCGATGCGCGGCTCCATCACCCGGTAGCCCCAGACCGCCAGCGGCAGGGAGATGAACAGGGTGAAGTAGGTGCCCAGGGTCAGGGTGATGAGGTTGGCGGCGGCGGCCAGCGCCATGACTTCCTTGGCCACCTCGGCGGTCTGCTGGGCGGCGATGGCACCGGCCGCGGCGGCCATGATGCTGCCCGAGCCCAGGCCGGCGCCCATGGCCAGGGAATAGGGGTGAAAGATGTTCAGGCTGGCGATGAAGCCGGCGACGATGGCCATGAACACCGCGCCGAACAGGGTGCCGGTCAGGTACTCGGCGAGCACGCCGCGACCTTCCGGGGAGTCCATGCCATAGCGTTCGCTGATGATCGCCAGACTCGGTTCGCGCCCCACCGAGAAGGTGGCGCCGATGGCCTCGCGCTTGATGCCCAGCAGCAGGGCCACCGGCAGGCCGAGCAGGATGGTACCGACGAAATGCCCCAGCTCCTGGAAGGCCAGTGCCCAGCCAGCGGCGATCACCGTGGGCAGCGAGCCGCCCACCACCAGGCCGAGCTTGGCGATGAACACCAGCAAGGCGTATTGCAGAATGGCCGCCGAACGCACTTGGGTGCCGCGGTCGATACCCAGACCCAGCGGCATGCGCTTGCCCACCTGCCCCACCGCCGCACCCAGCAAGAGCGCCCAGATCATCGGCAGCAGCACCACCTTGCCCGGCCCCAGCGGTATGGTGAGGGAGCCGATCAGCTCGGCGATCAGCAGCACCAGCGCTGCCCAGATGTAGAGTCTGACGGTATTGCTGACGGCTCGGTCCTGGCCTACGGCCAGCGTCGGATTGGCGCTCATTCTTCCCCCTGCGGCCCGCTCGCGGGCTCGGTTGTTGGTATGGTTGGCAGTCGCGGGCGGCGAGGCTCGCTGGGCAGAAACGAAGGCTCCTCGAAGGAGCGCGACCCGGTCGTTCTAGGTGCCTGAGCAAAGTTGCATGCGCGTTTTCCGAAGGGTGGAACGCCTGCAGGAACGCCATCCTGTGCGGCCCTTTCCGCCTTCCGAGGCCTTGCGCCGCGGGCTTCGCCCAGGCCGGGGCGGCCGTGGTCTTGGCCCGAGTATGGACAGCGGCCTGTTCTCTCTCCAATACTGGAAATGGCCTTTTCCGTTGCCTTTAAGAGAACACACGGATGCGTGGAATTCACGAACAGCGCTTGCATTATTTCGTCGAAGCGGTGCGCCTGGGGAGCGTGCGCGCCGCAGCTGACGCCCTGGATATCGCCCCGTCCGCGGTCAGCCGGCAGATCGCCCAGGTCGAGGCGGAGCTGGGCGTCGACCTCATCGAAAGACACCGCCGCGGCATCACCCCGACCGAGGCCGGACGTCTGGTGCTGGACTATTTCCGCCAGCGCCAGACCCAGCTCGACGGCCTGAGAGACGCCATCTCCGACCTGCAGGGCCTGCGCACCGGCCGCGTGGTGCTGGCCATCGGCGAGGGCTTCATCGGCGACCTGTCGCGCAGCCTGGGCGACTTTTCCGCGCGGCATCCGGAGATCGAGGTCAGGGTCAATGTGGTGGGCACCAACGAGGTGATTCGCCAGGTGATGGAAGACGAGGCGCAACTGGGCCTGGTGTTCAATCCGCCGCGCGATCCGCACCTGCGCGTACATGGCAGTCGCGAGCAGCCGCTCTATGCGCTGGTGGCACCAGGGCATCCGCTGGCCGGAGCCCGGGCGCCCGTGACCCTGGCTGAGCTGGGCCAGCACCGCCTGGCGCTGCCGGATATCTCCTACGGCATCCGCCAGATGCTCGACGCCGTGGAGCAGGCCGCCGGCCAGCGCCTGGCGCCAACCCTGACCTGCAACACCTTCGCCCTGCTCAAGCACTATGCCCAGCAGGGCGGCGTGACCCTGCTGCCGCTGTTCGCCGCCACCCAGGAGCTGGACAGCGGCGCCTTATGCGCCCTGCCCCTGGCCGATCCGGGTTTCGCCCGCGCCCACGTCGAGCTGGTGACCCGTCTGGGACGCAAGCTCAGTCGCGCCGCGGACGAGTTGCGCACGGCCATGGTGCAGCGGATGACCGCCTTTCGCTGAGCGTCGGCTCAAAGCCAGCTGCGCGTCGGCCAAACTGCGTTGAAGATGCCCTGGGTCGCCAGCCCGGTCGGAATGCTCATTTACCACTTGTAAACTCGCCCGCGAGTCCGATCCGCTTCCTCAGGCCTCTTCGCCTTGTTTGGCTCTAGCTCGCAAGGCTTTAGGCTTTGACCAAACGCTGAAGACTAATCAGGCGGGCAGTTCCTGGCGCACCAGCTCGGCCCACAGCCGTACGGCCGGCTCGATGATGGCGTCGTTGAAGTCATAGGCCGGGTTGTGCAGCGGTGCCGAGGGCTGGGCGCCGTCGACGCCCAGCCAGAGATAGGCCCCCGGGCGCGCCGCCAGCATGAAGGCGAAGTCCTCGGAGGCCATGGACGGTGGTACGCCATCGCTGACCCGCTCGGCGCCAAAGGCGGTCACCGCCGCCTGACGTACCCGCGCCGCCTGCTCGGGATGGTTCTGGGTCACCGGATAGCCGCGGGTGAATTCCAGCTCGCCGCGCACCCCCTGGGCCAGCGGCGCCTGGGCGACGATCTCGCCGATCAGCCGCTCCACCTCGGCACGTACCGCGCCATCCAGGCAGCGCACCGTGCCCCTGAGCCGGGCCACCTCGGGGATGACGTTGATGGCCTCCCCCGCCTCCATCATGGTCACGCTGACCACCGCGGCAGCCAGCGGCGAGATCCGCCGGGCGACGATGGTCTGCAGCTGCAGGATCAGGTCCGCCGCGGCGACGATGGGATCACGCCCGCGCTCGGGCATGGCCGCGTGGCAGCCCTTGCCGGTGAGGGTGATGGCGAAGGTGTCCAGCGAGGCCATCATGGCGCCCGGATTGACCACCACCTGGCCGGCTGGCAATCCCGGCCAGTTGTGCAGGCCATAGAGGGCGTCCATGGGGAAGCGCTCGAACAGGCCGTCCTCGATCATCTTCTGGGCGCCGCCAAGATTTTCCTCGGCGGGCTGGAAGACGAAATAGAGGGTGCCGCGGAAATCGCGGTTTTCGCTCAGGTGACGCGCGGTGGCCAGCAGGATGGCGGTATGGCCGTCATGGCCGCAGGCGTGCATGCGCCCGGCGGCGGTGGAACGGTGGGGAACGTCCCCCACCTCCTGCATCGGCAGGGCGTCCATGTCGGCGCGCAGGCCCAGGCTGGGGCCCTCGCCGTGGCGCAACACCCCGACCACGCCGGTGCCGCCGAGGCCGCGATGGACCTCCAGGCCGAAGCCTTCCAGCAATTCGGCCACCCGCGCCGCGGTGCGGTGCTCGGCGAAACCCAGCTCGGGGTGGGCGTGGAAATCGCGACGCCAGCGGCGGGCGTCGTCCAACAAGGCTTGATGGAGGGTCATCCGTTACTCCAGGCTGGCGCCATAGCCGAAGCCAGCGGCGGGCACCGCGGCGGTTTCCACCCAGACGCTCTTCACTTCGCTGTATTCGCGCAGGGCATCGAGGCCCGAGGAGCGACCGTAGCCGCTCTCGCCGTAGCCGCCGAAGGGCGAGCTGACGTGGATGGTCTTGTAGCCGTTGACCCAGAAGGTACCGGCGCGCACGCCACGGGCCACCCGGTGGGCGCGACCGACATCGCGGGTCCAGACCGCCCCGGCCAGACCGAAGCGGCTGTCGTTGGCGATGCGGATGGCGTCAGCCTCGTCCTTGAAGGGGATAGCAACCACCACTGGCCCGAAGATCTCTTCCTGGGAGCAACTCAGGCCGTTGTGACCGGCCAGTACCGTGGGATTGACGTAGTAGCCGGTCCCGGCGGGCAGCGGCTCGACGCCATTGGCGACATGCCGCGCGCCTTCACCCAGGGCGCCTTCCACCATGTTGCGCACATGGGCGAATTGCTTGGCGTTGTGGATCGGGCCGATCTGGGTCTCGGGATCGCTCGGATCTCCCACCTTGAACTGGCTGGCGGCGCGGGCCACCGCCTGGATGAAGCGCTCGTAGATGGATTCCTGCACCAGCAGCCGCGAACCCGAGACGCAACTCTGACCGGCGCCGGAAAAGATCGCCGCCTGGGCGCCGCGTACGGCGAGGTCCAGGTCGGCGTCTTCGAAGACGATGTTGGCCGACTTGCCACCCAGCTCCAGCACCACCGGGATGCAGCGCTGGGCCGCGGCGGCGGCGATGTGCCGGCCGGTGGCCGGCGAGCCGACAAAGACCACCTTGCGGATGTCGGCGTGGGCGATCACCTGCTGGCCGACGGTATGGCCCTGGCCGGCGAGCACGTTGACCAGGCCCTTGGGCGCACCGGCGCGTTCCACCAGCACGCCCAGCAGCAGCGAGGTCACCGGAGTCAGCTCGGAAGGCTTGAGGATCACCGCGTTGCCGGCGGTGATGGCCGGGGCGATCTGCCAGCCGCCGGTAAAGATCGGCGCATTCCAGGGGGTGATCTGCAGCACCGTGCCCAGGGGTTCGTAGGTCACGTAGTTGAGGTGGCTGGTGGGCACCGGGATGACTTCGCCATGCAGCTTGTCGGCCCAGCCGGCGTAGTACTCGAACATCTCGGCGACCTTGAGCACCTCGACGCGGGCATCACGGATCGGCTTGTTGGCAGTCAGCGATTCCAGCTGCGCCAGGGCCTCGGCCTCCTCACGGATCAGCGCGCCGACACGGTAGATGATGCGCCCGCGCGCCTGGGCGGTCAGGGCGCGCCATTCCTCGCGTGCCCGGCGGGCGGCGGCATCGGCGCGCTCGACCACGGCCAGGTCGGCATCGGGGTAGCTGTAGGCCGGGCTGTCGTCATGGGCGTTGCGCACGGTGATCCGCTCGCCGCTGCCATCGACGAAGGCGCCGTCCACGAAGCTTGCGACCTGCTGGCGGTCGCCCCAGAAGGGCTTGAGCAATTCCAGTGTCTTGGCGTTCATCATGATCATTCCCCCTTGCCGAACAGGTCTTCGCTGGTGCGTCGCGCGATGGCGCAGAAATCCTCGCCATCGACCAGGGTCTCGGCGCTCGCCTTCCAGGCCTGGGCCGTGGCCGCGGCCAGCGGCAGGTCGAGGCCGAGTTCGGCGATGAGCTGCTGGGCCAGGCCCACGTCCTTGCGCATCAGGCCCATGGTGAAGCCGGAATCGTAGGCCTTGTTCAGCACCCAGGTAGGGAACATGCCCTGGCTGGCGGCGCTGCGCCCGGAACCGGCATTGATGCCTTCGAGCAGCTTCTCCGGGGCGACGCCGGCACGGGCGGCCATGGTCACCGCCTCGGCGGTGGTGATCAGGTGCGCCGCGGCGAGCAGGTTGTTGGCGATCTTGGCGATGTTGCCGGCGCCCACGGCGCCGATGTGCACCCGGGTCGCGCTCATGGCTTCCAGCGCCGGCAGCGCCTTGGCCAGGGCCGCCTCGCTGCCGCCGATGACCATGGTCATGGTGCCGGCCGCGGCACCGGCGGGGCCGCCGGAGACCGGAGCATCGAGGAAATCGGCGCCGACCTCGGCGAAGGCTGCCGCTACCCGGCGGCTGGTCTCCGGGGTGGAGGTGGTGGTGTCGACCACCACGGTGCCCGGCCGCACGCGGCTGACCAGGCCCGCCTCGCCCAGGCACACGGCCTCGACGTGCTCGGCCTTGGGCAGCGACAGCACGATGACGTCGCTGCTGGCGGCCAGGGCCGCCAGATCGCCGGCGATGGCCACGCCCTGGGCAGCGACCCGCTCGCAGGCGGCGCTGGAAGGATCCAGTCCGGTGACGGCAACGCCCTTGCGCGCCAGGGTGATCGCCATGTTGCCGCCCATGTTGCCGAGTCCGATGACCCCGACCTGCCTGCCCATGCCTTGTTCCTCTTCTTCGAATGGGTGGTGACCGACCCGGTGGCCGGCCCCTTGCGATCGAGTATGGGAGGGCCAGGCATCACCACCAATACGGCATTCGGACTTTCATGTTGCGCAAAAGGCAACGGCAAACGAGGGCACCAGCATCGTGCAAAGGCGCCGTCGGCGGGCACTGGCAAGCCCCAGGCTGGTGCAAGGCAACTGGCCGCAAGATCCCGGTTTAGAGGCAAGAGGCCAGTCGCCATGCGCCTTGCCGAGGTCTGGCACAGTTCCTGATAAGCGCCCTGGCGGGCCAGCAGCCCAGCCCAACAACAGCGCACGTTCGCTTAGGAGCCTTTCGCATGAAGCGCCGCCCTCTACTGAAGACCACCCTCGCCGCCTCCGCCCTGCTCATGAGCGGCCTGTTCCCCTGGAGCGCCGCCCACGCTGCGGACACCATCAAGGTCGGCATCCTGCATTCGCTGTCCGGCACCATGGCCATCTCCGAGACCTCGCTCAAGGACATGGCGCTGATGACCATCGACGAGATCAACGCCAAGGGCGGCGTGCTGGGCAAGAAGCTGGAGCCCGTGGTGGTGGATCCGGCCTCCAACTGGCCACTGTTCGCCGAGAAGGCGCGCCAGCTGGTGACCCAGGACAAGGTCGCGGTCACCTTCGGCTGCTGGACCTCGGTCTCGCGCAAATCGGTCCTGCCGGTCTATGAAGAACTCAACGGCCTGCTGTTCTACCCGGT
This sequence comes from Pseudomonas benzopyrenica, assembly GCF_036884265.1. Taxonomy (NCBI): domain Bacteria; kingdom Pseudomonadati; phylum Pseudomonadota; class Gammaproteobacteria; order Pseudomonadales; family Pseudomonadaceae; genus Pseudomonas; species Pseudomonas benzopyrenica. Next base: position 4,473,336 of record NZ_CP145723.1, read on the forward strand.
GCAGTACGAAGGCGAAGAGATGTCGCCCAACGTCTTCTACACCGGCGCGGCGCCGAACCAGCAGGCCATCCCGGCGGTGGAATACCTGATGAGTGAAGAAGGTGGCGGCGCCAAGCGCTTCTTCCTGCTGGGCACCGACTACGTCTATCCGCGCACCACCAACAAGATTCTCAGATCCTTCCTGCACAGCAAGGGCGTGCAGGACAAGGACATCGAAGAGGTCTACACCCCCTTCGGCCACAGCGATTACCAGACCATCGTCGCCAACATCAAGAAGTTCGCCGCCGGCGGCAAGACCGCGGTGGTCTCCACCATCAACGGCGACTCCAACGTGCCCTTCTACAAGGAACTGGGCAACCAGGGCCTGAAGGCCACCGACGTGCCGGTGGTGGCCTTCTCGGTGGGCGAGGAAGAACTGCGCGGCATCGACACCAAGCCACTGGTGGGCCAGCTGGCCGCCTGGAACTACTTCGAGTCGCTGGATAACCCGGTGAACAAGAAGTTCGTCGAGGCCTGGAAGGCCTACGCCAAGGCCAAGAACCTGCCTAACTACCAGACCGCCGTGACCAACGACCCCATGGAAGCCACCTATATCGGCATCCACATGTGGGCCCAGGCGGTGGAAAAGGCCGGCAGCACCGACGTCGACAAGGTCCGCAAGGCCATGGCCGGCCAGACCTTCGCCGCACCGGACGGCTACACCGTGAAGATGGACGAGAAGAACCACCACCTGCACAAGCCGGTGATGATCGGCGAGGTCCAGGACGACGGCCAGTTCAACGTCGTTTGGCAGACCGAGGGCCCGGTCCGCGCCCAGCCCTGGAGCCCCTACATCCCCGGCAACGACAAGAAGTCCGACGAACCGGTGAAGAGCGGCAAGTAACGACCAGCCCTCACCCCCGGCCCCTCTCCCGGAGGGAGAGGGGCGCAAAACGCCGCTCAGCCTGCAGCTCTTACCCCCTCTCCCTCGGGGGAGAGGGTTGGGGTGAGGGCAAAAGGCGTTCCGCAGCCAACAGGAAACACCCGCACCACCACCGCTCCGCTCCTCCCCCTCTCCCCCTGGGAGAGGGCCGGGGTGAGGGCTCGCCAGCGCACCCGGTCAGACCGCCAGGCGCCCGACACCAGAAACGAGGCCACGCCCGCCCTCCCCCGGGAGACGTCGTGCAGGAGCCTTTACCCATCGACGAGGCCGAGTATGTCCCTACGCCTTTTTCTTCTGCCCCTGCTGTTGCTGCTCGTGGGCACCGCCCAGGCCGGTCCCGCCGCCGAGCTGGCCGCCGCCAGCGCCAACGACCAGGCCAAACTCCTGCAAGCATGGGCCGCCGAACCCGACACCGCCCAACTCCCGGTCCTCCAGGCGCTGCAGGACGGCCGCTTCTATGTCGACGAAGACAAGCGCCCCTTCTACAAGACCGGCGACAGCTACAGCGCCGCCGAAGGTGACGCCACCGCCCCCACCGGCACGCCCAAGCCGGTGCGCCTGAACAACCGCCTGCGCATCCTCATCGGCGCCGCCCAGGCCAGCGGCGGGTTGCTCTCCGCGGATGCCGGCGTGCGCCTGGCCGCCGCCCAGGCCCTGCGCCAGGAGGCCAAGCCCGAGCAGCGACCCTTCCTGGAAAAGCGCCTGCAGAGCGAAGCGGACAAGGACGTGAAAGGCGCCCTTGCCGCCGCCCTGGCCAATCTGCAGCTGACCGATCCCGATCCCGCCGTGCGCCTGGCCGCGGTGCGGCTGCTCGGCGAATCCGGCGAGCCCCAGGCCAAGACCCGCCTGCAGGCCCTGCTCGATCCGGCCGTGGAAGCCAACGAAGACGTCCGCAAGGCCGCCGCCACCGGCCTTGCCCAGGTCGAGCGCAAGCTGTTGCTGGGCGACCTGCTCGGCCAGGCCTTCACCGGGTTGTCGCTGGGCTCCATCCTGCTGCTGGCCGCCCTGGGCCTGGCCATCACCTATGGCCTGCTCGGCGTCATCAACATGGCCCACGGCGAGATGCTGATGCTCGGTGCCTACAGCACCTATGTGGTACAGCTGACCCTGCAGCGCCTCGCCCCCGAGTGGCTGGCCTGGTACCCGCTGCTGGCGCTGCCGGTGGCCTTCGCCGTCACCGCCGCCATCGGCATGGCGCTGGAGCGCACCGTGATCCGCCATCTCTATGGCCGACCGCTGGAAACCCTGCTGGCCACCTGGGGGATCAGCCTGATGCTGATCCAGGCGGTGCGGGTGCTGTTCGGCGCCCAGAACGTCGAGGTGGCCAACCCCGCCTGGCTGTCCGGCGGCATCCAGGTGCTGCCCAACCTGCTCCTGCCGTGGAACCGGGTGATCATCCTCGGCTTCGTGGTCTTCGTACTGGTCCTGACCTGGGCCCTGCTGAACAAGACCCGGCTGGGCCTCAACGTGCGCGCCGTGACCCAGAATCGCAACATGGCCGCCTGCTGCGGCGTCCCCACCGGGCGCATCGACATGCTCGCCTTCGGCCTTGGCTCCGGCATCGCCGGCCTCGGTGGCGTGGCCCTGTCGCAGATCGGCAACGTCGGCCCGGACCTCGGCCAGAGCTACATCATCGACTCCTTCCTGGTGGTGGTGCTCGGTGGCGTCGGCCAATTGGCCGGTAGCGTACTGGCGGCCTTCGGCCTGGGCATCGTCAACAAGATCCTCGAACCCCAGATCGGCGCCGTGCTGGGCAAGATTCTCATCCTCGGCCTGATCATCCTGTTCATCCAGAAAAGGCCCCAGGGCCTGTTCGCCCTCAAGGGGAGGGTCATCGATTGAACCAGCCACTCGCGCTTACCGCTGTGCAGAAAGCCGGCCCGCGCCTGAGCCTGGCCGTGCTCGGCCTGGCCCTCGCCGTGCTGATCGCCCTGCCGCTGCTGTCCCTGCTGCCGGCCGACAACCCCTTCCAGGTCTCGGCCTACACCCTGACCCTGGTGGGCAAGATCCTCTGCTACGCCATCGTCGCCCTGGCGCTGGACCTGGTCTGGGGCTATGCCGGGATGCTCTCCCTCGGCCACGGGCTGTTCTTCGCCCTCGGCGGCTACGCCATGGGCATGTACCTGATGCGCCAGGCCGCCGGCGACGGTCTGCCGCCGTTCATGAGCTTTCTCTCCTGGACCAGCTATCCCTGGTTCTGGGCCGGTACCGACCATTTCCTCTGGGCGCTGTGCCTAGCGGTGCTGGCCCCCGGCCTGCTGGCCCTGGCGTTCGGTTTCTTCGCCTTCCGCTCGAAGATCAAGGGGGTCTATTTCTCGATCATGACCCAGGCGCTGACCTTTGCTGGCATGCTGCTGTTCTTTCGCAACGAGACCGGCTTCGGCGGCAACAACGGCTTCACCGGCTTCACCACCCTGCTGGGCTTTCCGGTGGCCGCCCAGGGCACCCGCGCGGTGCTCTTCCTGCTCACCGTGGCCCTGCTGGTGGCCAGCCTCTGGCTGGGCTGGCGCCTGGCGCAGAGCAAGTTCGGCCGCATCCTCACGGCGATTCGTGACGCCGAGAACCGGGTGACCTTCTGCGGCTACGATCCGCGCGGCTTCAAGCTGTTCGTCTGGGTGCTCTCGGCAGTGCTCTGCGGCCTGGCCGGCGCCCTCTATGTGCCCCAGGTGGGCATCATCAACCCCAGCGAGATGGCTCCGACCAACTCCATCGAAGCGGCCATCTGGGTCGCCCTCGGCGGACGCGGCAGCCTGATCGGCCCGGTGCTCGGCGCCGGCATCGTCAACGGAGCCAAGAGCTGGTTCACCGTGGCCTTTCCCGAATACTGGCTGTTCTTTCTCGGCGCCCTGTTCATCGTCGTCACCCTCTACCTGCCGCGTGGCGTGATCGGCCTCATCAAGAAGGAGCGCGACGCATGAAAGCCGCCCCCATTCCCCCCACCGCCGCGGAAGTGCTCGATCCCGGCATCGGCGCCGAGGCCAGCGGTCTCGGCCATCGCGCCGGCAAGGGCCTGGACACTCGCCACGGCACCATCCTCAGCCTGGAAGGCATCGAGGTCAGCTTCGACGGCTTCAAGGCCCTGCGCGACCTCAATCTCTACATCGGCGTCGGCGAATTGCGCTGCATCATCGGCCCCAACGGCGCCGGCAAGACCACCATGATGGACGTCATCACCGGCAAGACCCGCCCCGACCGCGGCAGCGCCTGGTTCGGCGAGACCCTGGACCTGACCCGCCTGCAACCGGTGCAGATCGCCCAGGCCGGCATCGGCCGCAAGTTCCAGAAGCCCACGGTGTTCGAGGCCCTGACCGTCTGGGAAAACCTGGAGCTGGCGCAACGGACCGACAAGTCGGTCTGGGCCAGCCTGCGCGCGCGACTCTCCGGCGAACAGCGCGACCGCCTGGAGGAGGTGCTCGGCACCATCCGCCTGCAGGAGTCGCGCGGGCGCACCGCCGGGCTGCTGTCCCACGGCCAGAAGCAATTCCTCGAGATCGGCATGCTGCTGGTGCAGGAGCCGCAACTCTTGCTGCTCGACGAACCCGTGGCCGGCATGACCGACGCCGAGACCGAATTCACCGCCGAGCTGTTCAAGTCGCTGGTGCCCCGGCACTCGCTGATGGTGGTGGAGCACGACATGGGCTTCGTCGGCAGCATCGCCGACCACGTCACCGTGCTGCACCAGGGTCATGTCCTGGCCGAAGGCTCGCTGGACCAGGTCCAGGCCAACGACCAGGTGATCGAGGTGTATCTGGGGCGCTAGCGCCCCTGCTTTCAATTGATCGCGGCCATGGCGGTTCGCCGCTGCGACCGCTCCTACAGGTGCCGATGTCGCCGTAGGAGCGGCCCATGGCCGCGATAAAATCTTTACGAGGCGCCCATGCTCCAGGTCAACGAACTCCATCAATACTACGGCGGCAGCCACATCCTGCGCGGCCTGTCCTTCGAGGCCCCCATCGGCGAGGTCACCAGCCTGCTCGGCCGCAACGGCGTCGGCAAGACCACCCTGCTGCGCTGCCTCATGGGCCTGATCCCGGCCAAGCGCGGCAGCGTCATCTGGGAAGGCCAGGACATCACCGCCCGCAAGCCGCACCAGCGGGTGCAATCCGGCATCGCCTACGTGCCCCAGGGCCGCGAGATCTTTCCGCGTCTCACCGTCGAGGAAAATCTGCTCATGGGCCTGTCGCGCTTTCCCGCCCGCGAGGCCCGCGAGGTGCCGGAGTCCATCTACGAACTCTTTCCGGTGCTCCGGCAGATGCGCCAGCGTCGCGGTGGCGACCTCTCCGGCGGCCAGCAGCAGCAACTGGCCATCGGCCGCGCCCTGGCCAGCCGCCCGCGGCTGCTGATCCTCGACGAACCCACCGAGGGCATCCAGCCCTCGGTGATCAAGGAGATCGGCACCGTCATCGCCCACCTGGCCAAGCGTGGCGACATGGCCATCCTGTTGGTGGAGCAGTTCTACGACTTCGCCAGCGAACTGGCCGACGGCTACCTGGTGATGTCCCGCGGCGAGATCGTCCAGCGCGGTCGCGGCGCCGACATGGAGGCCGAAGGAGTGCGCGGACTGGTGGCGATCTAGGTCACCAGGGTCGATAATCGAACGCTTCCGGCGCAACACCCCGGCGGCGGATTGACGAAATTAACCAGCTGGTACATTTTCTCTGCAACGCCGGGCGTTGGTCCGCCCGGCTAGACAACAACAGAGAGAACGCCATGTCCCGCCGCATCCTGGTCCTCAACGGCCCCAACCTCAATCTGCTCGGCACCCGCGAGCCCGCCACCTACGGCCACGAAACCCTGGCCGACGTCGCCCGGCTGTGTACCGAGACCGCCGCCGCCGAGGGTTACGAGGTGGACTTCCGCCAGACCAACCACGAGGGCGAATTGCTCGACTGGATCCACGCGGCCCGCGGCGCCTATGCCGGGGTGGTGATCAATCCCGCCGCCTGGACCCACACCTCGGTGGCCTTGCGCGACGCCCTGGTGGCCAGCGAGCTGCCGGTCTACGAGGTGCACCTGTCCAACGTGCATCGCCGCGAAGCCTTCCGTCATCATTCCTATGTCTCGGGCATCGCCGTCGGCGTCACCTGCGGCCTCGGCAGCCAGGGCTATCGCGCCGCCATCGCCGCCCTCATCGCCCACCAGGGAAACTAAGTCCATGACCGCATCCAAATCCGTCCTCGCCGGCCTGATCGGTGCAGGCATCCAGGCCTCGCTGACGCCTGCCATGCACGAACGCGAAGGCGACGCCCAGGGCCTCAGATACCTCTACCGCCTGATCGACCTGGACGTACTCGGCCTCACGGCCGACGCCCTGCCCGAGCTGCTGCAGGCCGCCCAGCGCACCGGCTTCACCGGCCTCAACATCACCTTTCCCTGCAAGCAGGCGATCATCCCGCTGCTCGACGACCTCTCCCCCGAGGCGCGCGGCATCGGCGCGGTGAACACCGTGGTCCTGGCCGACGGTCGCACCGTGGGCCACAACACCGACTGCCTGGGCTTCGCCGAAGGCTTTCGCCGCGGCCTGCCGGACGTGGCCAAGCGCCTGGTGGTGCAACTGGGTGCCGGTGGCGCCGGTAGCGCCGTGGCCCACGCCCTGCTCGCCGAGGGAGTGGACCAGCTGTTCATCTTCGACGTCGAGGCCGAGCGCGCCCAGGCGCTGGTGGACAACCTGACCCGCCACTTCGGCCCCGGTCGCGCCGCGGTCGGCACCGACCGGGCCGCCGCGGTCGCCGCTGCCGATGGCCTGGTCAACACCTCGCCGGTGGGCATGGCCAAGCTGCCCGGTATGCCACTGCCGGCCGAACTGCTGCACCCCGGCCTCTGGGTCGCCGAGATCATCTATTTCCCGCTGGAAACCGAGCTGCTGCGCCAGGCCCGCGCCCTCGGCTGCCGCACCCTCGACGGCGGCACCATGGCCGTGTTCCAGGCGGTCAAGGCCTTCGAACTCTTCAGCGGCCGCAGCGCCGACGCCGAGCGCATGCAGGCCCATTTCGCCGAATTGCGCGGGTAGCGCGGTGGATCGCGGCCATGGCGGTCCGCCGATGCAGCCGCTCCTACGGCACCTTCTTATCGCGGCCATGGGCCGGGGACTGTAGGAGCGGCCCATGGCCGCGATAAGACCCGTGGCACGATCTACAACCACACCGCATCCCAAAACGGATAATCGCCCACCCTCCGCACCAATCCTGCCCTTACCGGATTGGCAACGATGTACCGCGCCACTGCCTGGACGTCTTCTTCGGCTCTGAGAGCATGGTCATGATAGGCCGGCGCCCAGATTGCCCCTTGTGTCTTTCGGATAGCATTGATGCGGCGCGCACTCGCCGACTTCAAACGAAGAACCAACTCGCCCAGACTGAATCGCTCGCCGAGCGCTATCAGCCAATGCGCGTGATCTGGCATCAACACCCAGGCCAGCAACTGAGCGTCACCGAACAAACGATGGTCGTTGAAAGTACGGGCAGCCGTGCACGCCACGGGGAAGTTGGCGAACAGTGGTTGGCGCTGCACGGTGGTAGTGGTGAGGAGATACAGCTGGCCAGGCAAAGAAACCCGGCCCCTGCGTAGCGCCGCATGACGTGATGGCATCGCTCGTCCTTGAGAGATGAAAATCATTAAGAGCCATCGCGGCCATGGGCCGCTCCTACAAAAGCATCGCTCTCTGTAGGAGCGGCCCATGGCCGCGATCAAAGGATTTTACCGCGGCATGTTCGGCTGGCGCCGCGACTTCTTGCGCGGACCGCCCTTGGCGTAGCCGGCGGCCTGGCCTTCCTGGCCCTTGTCCCAGGCCTTGCTGCCGTCGCTGGCGCGGGGCGGCAGGCCGGTATGCTGGGTGAGGATGCGGCCACCGCCCGTCCCGGTTTTCTTACTGCCCACCGGGGTGGAGTTCTTGCGCCGCGCGCTCTGGTAACCGGTGTCGCCCACCGGCTGGGTGGCCGGGATCAACTGGTGCTTGCCCGGCCCGATCAGGTCGGCGCGGCCCATCTCCTTGAGCGCCTCGCGCAGCAGCGGCCAGCCCTTGGGATCGTGGTAGCGCAGGAAGGCCTTGTGCAGGCGGCGCTGCTGGTCGCTCTTGACGATGGTCACGCCGTCGCTCTTGTAGGTGACCTTGCGCAGCGGATTCTTGCCCGAGTGGTACATGGCCGTGGCGGTGGCCATCGGCGAGGGATAGAAGGCCTGGACCTGATCCGCACGGAAGCCGTTGCGCTTGAGCCACAGCGCGAGGTTCATCATGTCCTCGTCGGTGGTACCCGGGTGCGCGGCGATGAAGTAGGGGATCAGGTACTGCTCCTTGCCAGCCTCCTTGGTGTACTTCTCGAACATCTGCTTGAAGCGGTCATAGCTGCCGATGCCCGGCTTCATCATCTTGTCCAGCGGACCACGCTCGGTGTGCTCGGGCGCGATCTTCAGGTAGCCGCCGACATGGTGGGTGACCAGTTCCTTGACGTACTCGGGCGACTCCACGGCCAGGTCGTATCTCAGCCCCGAGGCGATCAGGATCTTCTTCACCCCCGGCAGCGCCCGCGCCTTGCGGTACAGCTCGATCAGCGAGGAGTGATCGGTGTTGAGGTTCTCGCAGATGCCGGGGAAGACGCACGACGGCTTGCGGCAGTGGCGCTCGATCTCCGGGTCCTTGCAGGCGATGCGGTACATATTGGCGGTCGGCCCGCCCAGGTCCGAGACCACCCCGGTGAAGCCCGGCACCTTGTCGCGCATCTCCTCGATCTCGCGGATGATCGAGTCGTGGGAGCGATTCTGGATGATCCGGCCTTCGTGCTCGGTGATGGAGCAGAAGGTGCAGCCACCGAAGCAGCCGCGCATGATGTTGACCGAGAAGCGGATCATCTCGTAGGCCGGGATCTTTTCCTTGCCATAGGCCGGGTGCGGCACGCGCGCATAGGGCATGCCGAACACATAGTCCATTTCCTCGGTGGTCATGGGGATGGGCGGCGGCGTGAACCAGACGTCCACCTCGCCATGCCGCTGCACCAGCGCGCGGGCGTTGCCCGGATTGGTTTCCAGGTGCAGCACGCGGTTGGCGTGGGCATAGAGCACCGGGTCGTTGCGCACCTTCTCGAAGGACGGCAGGCGGATCACCGTCTTGTCGCGGGTCATGCGCGGGCTTTCCAGCAGCTGCACCACCTTGGCTTCGTTGGGATCCTCGACCTCACCTTTCGCCTGCTCGATGGCACAGGCCTCGGTGTCCTGCGTATTCACGTAGGGATTGATGATCTTGTCGACGCGACCGGGACGGTCGATGCGGGTCGAGTCGACCTCGAACCAGCCCGCGGGCGTGTCCCGCCGGATGAAGGCGGTACCGCGTACGTCGGTGATGGCCTCGACGCGCTCGCCACGCGACAGCCGCTGGGCGATCTCCACCACCGCCCGCTCGGCGTTGCCATAGAGCAGGATGTCGGCGGTCGCGTCCATCAGAATCGAGCGCCGGACCTTGTCCTGCCAGTAGTCGTAGTGGGCGATCCGGCGCAGCGAGGCCTCGATGCCACCGAGCACGATCGGCACGTGGCTGTAGGCTTCCTTGCAGCGCTGGCTGTAGACCAGGCTGGCGCGATCCGGACGCTTGCCGGCGACGTTGCCCGGGGTATAGGCGTCGTCGGAACGGACCTTCTTGTCCGCGGTGTAGCGATTGATCATGGAATCCATGTTGCCCGCGGCCACACCGAAGAACAGATTCGGCTCGCCGAGCTTCATGAAGTCGTCCTTCGAATGCCAGTCCGGCTGGGCGATGATGCCCACGCGGAAGCCCTGGGCCTCCAGCAGCCGGCCGATGATGGCCATGCCAAAGGACGGGTGATCGACGTAGGCGTCCCCGGTGACGATGATGATGTCGCAGCTGTCCCAGCCGAGTTGCTCCATCTCCGCCCGACTCATGGGCAGGAAGGGTGCAGGACCAAAGCACTCGGCCCAGTATTTCGGATAGTCGAACAGCGGCGTGGCGGCTTGCATGGCAGCTTCCGGGAAAGGGGTGTTTTTGGGAGGGCGCGAAGAATAGCACAAAAAATGACCAGTTCAGCCCCCGGACATCGATTGCCTTTGGCTATCGACGGCAGCTCTGGACCCACCCTCAATGCCGCCTCCACCAGGAGTGCTACCATAGCGCCCCGCTCCTTCCTCACCACCGAGACACCCTCCTCCATGTCCCAGCCCCAACCCGCCGCCGGCCAGTTGCAGCGCGGCCTGAAGAATCGTCACATCCAGCTGATCGCCCTCGGCGGAGCCATCGGTACCGGTCTGTTCCTCGGCTCGGCCGGGGTGCTCAAGTCGGCCGGTCCGGCGATGATCCTCGGCTACGCCATCGCCGGCTTCATCGCCTTCCTGATCATGCGCCAGCTCGGCGAGATGATCGTCGAGGAACCCGTCGCCGGCTCCTTCAGCCACTTCGCCAGTCGTTACTGGGGTCGCTTCCCGGGCTTTCTCTCCGGCTGGAACTACTGGGTGCTCTATGTGCTGGTGGGCATGTCGGAACTCACCGCGGTGGGTAAGTACGTGCAGTACTGGTGGCCCGAGGTGCCGACCTGGGCCAGCGCCCTGGTGTTCTTCGTGCTGGTCAACCTGATCAACCTGTTCAACGTGAAGGCCTTCGGCGAGACCGAATTCTGGTTCGCGCTGATCAAGGTGGTGGCCATTCTCGGCATGATGGCCTTCGGGCTCTGGCTGCTGGTCAGTGGCAGCGGCGGTCCCGAGGCCTCGGTGAGCAATCTCTGGAGCCATGGCGGTTTCCTGCCCAACGGCTGGAGCGGCCTGTTCGCCGTGCTGGCGATCATCATGTTTTCCTTTGGCGGCCTGGAGCTGGTGGGCATCACCGCCGCCGAAGCCGACCAGCCGCGCACCGTGATTCCCAAGGCCATCAACCAGGTGGTCTGGCGCATCCTGATCTTCTATGTCGGCGCCCTGACCATCCTCTTGTCGCTGCACCCCTGGGACGAACTGGTGCGCAGCATCGGCGCCGGCGGTGACGACTATGCCGGCAGCCCCTTCGTGCAGACCTTCGCCCTGCTCGGCAGCGATACCGCCGCCCACCTGCTCAACTTCGTGGTGCTGACCGCGGCGCTGTCGGTCTACAACAGCGGCGTCTACTGCACCAGCCGCATGCTCTATGGCCTGGCCGAACAGGGCGATGCCCCGCGCGCCCTGCTGCGCACCAATCGCCGCGGAGTGCCCCTGCTGGGCATCGCGGTGTCCTCGGCGGTGACCCTGCTCTGCGTGGTGGTCAACTATCTGCTGCCGCAGAATGCCCTGGAGCTGCTGATGTCGCTGGTGGTGGCCTCGCTGGTGATCGCCTGGGCGCTGATCAGCCTGACCCACCTGAAATTCCGCGCCGCCCAGCGTCAGGCCGGGCGCACCTCGCACTTCCCGGCGTTCTGGTCGCCGGTTGCCAACTGGCTGTGCCTGGCCTTCGTCGGCATGATCCTGGTGCTGATGCTGCGCATACCCGGCATCGCCGTTTCGGTCTACGCCATTCCGTTCTGGCTGGCCTTCCTGTTCCTCTGCTACAAGCTGCGCCGCGGCTGATCGCCCTCGCACCCGTAGATTGGGCTGAGATGGCTCCATCGTCGAAGCCCAACAGTCCGCGCACGACCTGACAATGTTGGGCTTCGCTGCGCTCTGCCCAACCTACCCCTCAAGCCCCCCCTACTCGAACGGCACCCAGGGCCGCTGTGGCTTCATGATGATGCAGCCGTCCTCGCCCAGCGCCCAGATGTCATAGAAACGGTTGTCCACCAGCGGCGTGGCGGCCCCGGGCACGGCTACGCGCTGGCTGCAGCTGTCGCTGTCGGCATCGTCGATCACCCCCAGGTCCAGCAGCCGCTCGGCGATCATGAAGTTGCCCGGCGACAGGCCGAGGATGAAGGGCAAGGCCGGCACCTGCTCGAAGGTCTTCTGCGCCAGCGGCAGCCAGGCCACCTCCAGCGGACCGCCGGTCCAGAGCAGGCGCTTGAGCGGCCGCAGCTCCGGACGACTGCTGAGGTCATGGTGCAGCTCCTGGACGAAACCGCGCTCGAAGGTCTTCTGCGCCGAGAGCACCTGCCCATAGGCATAGGCCAGGGCCAGCATCCACAGCACCGGCAGCACCAGCAGCCAGGTCAACCGAGGCTGGAGGCGCTCCAGCAGATCGTGGGCCAGCAGCAGCGCCAGGGTCAGGACGACCGCCAGCCCCATCAGGGTGCGGGCCTCGAGGATGAAGTCGCTGAACAGCAGGGTGATGCCGGCCACGCAAAAGGCCAGTACCGGCAGGGTCGCGCCGTACAGCAGCAGGGGCAGCAACGCCCGGCGGCCGTAGGCGCGGGCATAGGCCAGGCCGCCCAGGCCGTAGCCGAGCGCGGCCAACCCACCGAACAGCCACCACAGCCAGAGATTGCCCGGGGTGATCAGCAGCCCAACGCTGTGCAGCACCTCGCCCAGCCGGTGCCAGAGCTCGGGCAGCACCTGGCCGCCCACGCCGGCGTGCCGCGTGGTCGCCATCAGCTGGTAGGCCGTCAGGTAATAGAGCACGCCACCCAGCAGCAGCTGCAGGCCCTGGCGCAGCACCAGCCGCAGCGCCTGCTCGGGCGCCTCGCGGCGCTGTACCGTACGGATCAGTTCCAGGCAGCAGAGCCCGATGAAGACATTGAGCGCCACCTGGTAGAAGGCCATGGCCGCCGCCAGCAGCGCCGCCGGCACCAGCAGCGCCAGCGCGGTATGACGACTACGAAAGATCACCGCGTAGATCACCGCCACCAGACTCAGGGCCATGGTCGGGCCATCGTACTGGTAGGTCAGATTGCCCAGCCAGAACGGCGAGAACCATAGCGGCAGGAGCGCCAGACACTGGGTCGGTCGCGGCGCGCCGAAGCAGTGGCGGGCCAGATCGGTCAAGGCCCAGGCGGCGGCGGCGCAGGCGATCAGCAGCGGCAGGGGAAAGAGATTGAGGGTGCTGCCGCTGAAGGTCAGCAGCCGGTAGAAGACCTCGGTGAGCACCCGCCCCTGCTGGCGCCACTCTGGGCCGTTCTCCAACTGGATGCGCCAGTTGTCATCGACGTAGGGAAAGTCGACCAGGATGAAGGGCAGGACGAACAGCAGCAGTGCGGAAAGGAACAACGCCCGGGTCTGCACCGGGGTGAGCGTCTGGGGCATGGCGGCGGATCCGGATCCGGCTTCGACAGGAGACGCAGCCGCCACCACCCGAAGCGATAGCGGCGCCGGCTGCGTAGCGGTCAGTCTTGCAGGGCCAGCTGGCAGATCCGCTCGCAGAGTTCGTCGAAGTCGATGCCCATGGCCGCCGCCGATTGCGGTAGCAGACTGGTAGCGGTCATGCCCGGCAGGGTGTTGACCTCCAGGCACCAGAGCCGCCCCTCGGCGTCCAGGCGGAAGTCGGCGCGGCTATAGCCGTCGAGCTTGAGCGCCCGATGCGCGGCCAGGGCCAGCCGCCGCGCTTCCTCGGCGATCTCGGTCGAGACCTCGGCCGGAAACACTTCCACCGCGCCCTTGGGCTGGTACTTGCTGGTGTAGTCGAACACGCCACTCTGGCCGAGCACGATCTCGCCCACCGCCAGTGGCTGGTCACCCAGCACCCCAACGGTCAGCTCACGACCGGCAACGAAGCGCTCGATCATCACCTCGCGGTCGTAGCGCAGCGCCAGCTCGATGGCCGATTGCAGGTCCTCGGCGCGGCTGACCTTGCTCAGGCCCACGGTGGAGCCCTGCTGGCTGGGTTTGACGATCACCGGAAAGCCCAGCGTCGCGGCTACGGTCGCGGCGTCCGCGGGCGCCATCAGCCAGTCGGCGGTGGGCACCCCGGCAGCACGGAACAGCCGCTTGCTGAGATCCTTGTCCATGGCCACGGCGCTGCCCACCCGGCCGCTGCCGGTGTAGCGCAGCTCGGCCAGGTCGAGCAGGGTCTGCAGGGTGCCGTTCTCGCCGGTCCCGCCATGCAGGGCGAGGAACAGCAGATCCTGGTCGCCCAGCTGGGCGCGGCTGAGCACCGCACCGGCATCCTGGCCGCGCATCCGCACCAGGGCGGTCCGCTCCGGTGGTTCGAGGCCGACGCGGGCTTCCAGCAGCGCGCGCTCGGCGTCTTCGTCGAGCAGGCCCAGGGCGGTGTCCACGGTCACCACCTGGTGCCCGCGCCGGCGCAGGGCCGCCACCACCTGGGCACCGCTGGCGATGGATACGTCGCGTTCTTCGCTGGTGCCACCGAGCAGGACCGCGATCTTCAGCTTGTCCTTGACCATCATTCGTCCTCGAAAACGTAGCTGCCGGGCGCGAGATTCTCGAACCGGGTGTATTTACCGATGAAGGCCAGCCGCGTGGTGCCGATCGGCCCGTTACGCTGCTTGCCGATGATGATTTCCGCCACGCCCTTGTACTCGGTCTCCGGGTGATACACCTCGTCCCGGTAGACGAACATGATGACGTCGGCGTCCTGCTCGATGGCGCCCGATTCACGCAGGTCGGAGTTCACCGGCCGCTTGTTCGGCCGCTGCTCCAGCGAGCGGTTGAGCTGGGAGAGCGCCACCACCGGGCAATTGAATTCCTTGGCCAGGCCCTTGAGCGAGCGGGAGATCTCGGAGATCTCGTTGGTGCGGTTCTCGCCGCTGCTGCCACCGATCTGCATCAGCTGCAGGTAGTCCACCATGATCAACGCCAGGTCGCCGTGCTCGCGCACCAGGCGCCGGGTCCGGGCGCGCATTTCCGAAGGGCTGATGCCGGCGGTATCGTCGATGAACAACTTGCGGTCGTTGAGCAGGTTGACCGCCGAGGTCAGGCGCGGCCAGTCGTCATCGTCCAGCTTGCCGGAACGCACCTTGGTCTGGTCGATGCGACCGAGGGACGAGAGCATCCGCAGCACGATGGAGTCGGCGGGCATCTCCAGGGAGAACACCAGCACCGCCTTGTCGGTGCGCAGCACCGCATTCTCCACCAGGTTCATGGCGAAGGTGGTCTTGCCCATCGACGGGCGGCCGGCAACGATGATCAGGTCCGCCGGCTGCAGGCCGCTGGTCTTTTCGTCCAGGTCGGCGAAACCGGTGGAGACCCCGGTGATGGCGTCGCTGGAGTTGAACAGGGTATCGATGCGGTCGATGGCCTTGGTCAGGATGTCGTTGACCCCGATCGGACCGCCGGATTTCGGCCGCGCCTCGGCGATCTCGAAGATCTTGCGTTCGGCTTCGTCGAGCAGCTCGTTGGCGCCGCGCCCTTCCGGGTTGTAGGCGCTGTCGGCGATGTCGGCACTGATACCGATCAACTGACGCAGGGTGGCCCGCTCGCGCACGATCTGCGCATAGGCCTTGATGTTGGCCACCGAGGGGGTGTTCTTGGCCAGCTCGGCCAGATAGGCCAGGCCGCCCACCTGGGGCAGCTGGCCTTCATTGTCCAGCTGTTCGGACAGAGTCACCACGTCGAACGGCTGGTTGCGCTCGGCCAGACGGGCCACGGCGCGGAAAATGAGTCTGTGATCGTGACGATAGAAGTCGCCATCGGACACCTGATCGAGCACGCGCTCCCAGGCATTGTTGTCCAGCATCAGACCACCCAGCACGGCCTGCTCGGCCTCGATGGAGTGCGGCGGGACCTTGAGGGCAGCGGTCTGCAGATCGTACTGCTCGGGCAGGGAAATCTCGTTCATGCGCAGGTCTTGGGCCCCCATTGCGGGCGGCGAAATAATTTTCGATAGGGCAGAAAAGACAAAGGGCACGTCACTGCCTTGGCAATGACGTGCCCGATTGTCGACAGACCGGCGCCGGGGCGCAAGTCCGCCAGTCAGGCGACGGCGCGCTTATTCAGCGACGACGACGACCTTGACCGTAGCTTCGACGTCGGTGTGCAGGTGCACTTCGACGTCGTATTCGCCAACACTGCGCAGCGCGCCGTTGGGCAGGCGAACTTCGCTCTTGTCCAGCTCGACGCCAGCGGCGCTGACGGCTTCGGCGATGTCGCGGGTGCCGATGGAACCGAACAGCTTGCCTTCGTCGCCGGAGTTGGCGGCGATGGTTACGGTCAGTTCAGCCAGCTTGGCGGCACGGGCATCAGCCTCGGCCTTCTTCTCGGCAGCCTGCTTCTCGAGCTCGGCACGACGAGCTTCGAAAGCCTCGACGTTGGCAGCGGTGGCTGCGGTGGCCTTGCCCTGCGGCAGCAGGAAGTTACGGGCGTAACCGCCCTTGACGTTCACTTTGTCGCCCAGGTTGCCCAGGTTGGCGATCTTTTCCAGCAGGATGACATCCATTGAGTCTTTCCTCTTAACTTTTAACCTTCACCGTCCGCGGGCCCCTGCGGCTCTTGCGCGGACCGCCCACGGAAATCGAACACGCTATCGATCACAGCCAGAATCACCAACAACGGATAGATCAGCTGCCCGAACAGCAGCAGCGTCACGTACAGCCCCACCAGCCAGAATCCTGCCAGGCGCTTGGCCGCCACCAGCCCGTGTAGCAGGGCGATGCCGGCAAAGGCCAGCGGCACGCTGCACAGCGGGGTCAGCAGGCCAAGCCCACTGCCCAGGTTCGGCGCCAGCACCAGCAGGGCCAGGAGGCCGAGCGCGATGGCTGGACGCAGACGCAGGGCGCGAAATTCGCGACCGAACCCCTGGGGGTTGTACAGCGCCGCCTGCCAGTAGCGCCCGAGCATCAGGCACAGCAGGCAGGTGATCTGGAAGAACGCCGCCATCAGGCCGGTCAGCACGGGCAGCAGCAACTGCTGCAACTGCGCCTGCTTTTCCGGCGGCAACTGCGCCGCGCTCGGGCCCAACACCTGGGGCAACAACCGACGGATTTCCTCCGCCAGCTGCGCGATGCCCTCGGCATAGACCTGACCCAGCACCAGGGCGAAGACCAACCCCAGCGGGACACTGGCCAACAGCACCCGTATCCAGGATCGGCTCTGGCGCAGTAGTGCCGCCAGCAGCGTCGAACCCAGCATCACCAGCACGATGCTGGCATCCCCCAGATACAGCCAGAACAGCGCCGGCAGCAGGGCCCAGACCAGCACCCCGGCCGCCGCGGCAGGTCCCCGGCGCAACAGCACCAGGCTGCCACCGGCAGCGGTCATCCAGTACAGCAGCGGCACGACTGCACCCAGTACCACCACGAGAGTGGCTTGGGTGCGGCCGCGCATGATGAACTCAGCCAGAGGCCGCATGCCGTGTTTATCCGTTATCCGTGATCAGGCGTCGATCAACGACCGTGGCTGTCGGTGTAGGGCAGCAGGGCCAGGTAACGGGCACGCTTGATGGCGGTGCCCAGCTGACGCTGGTACTTGGCCTTGGTGCCAGTGATACGGCTCGGGACGATCTTGCCGGTTTCGGAGACGTAGGCCTTCAGGGTGTTGAGATCCTTGTAGTCGATCTCTTTCACGCCTTCGGCGGTGAAACGGCAGAACTTACGACGACGGAAGAAACGTGCCATGACAATGATTCCTCGCTAGATCCAGATTACTCGGCGCTGTCGGCGTCGTCGGAGTTGCCTTCGGCGGACTCGGACTCGGACTCGGCAGGACGCTCGCGACGCTCGCGACGCTCGTTGCGGTTTTCTTCGGCCTTGAGCATCTCGGATTGACCGGTGACGGCCTCGTCACGGCGCAGGATCATGTTACGGATCACGGCGTCGTTGTAGCGGAAGTTGTCTTCCAGCTCGGCCAGGGCCTTGGCGCTGCACTCGATGTTCATGAGTACATAGTGAGCCTTGTGAACGTTGTCGATGGCGTAAGCCAGCTGACGACGGCCCCAGTCTTCCAGGCGATGGACTTTGCCACCGTCTTCTTCGATAGCCTTGGTGTAGCGCTCGACCATGCCGCCCACCTGTTCGCTCTGGTCCGGATGAACCAGGAACACGACTTCGTAATGACGCATTTAATGCTCCTTACGGGTTGCAGCCTGCCGCGGAAACGCGGTCAGACAAGGAGTGAATAGTTCGGATGACTTACCCAGCGGAATGCGGACGCACTCCGGGCAAGGGGCAACATTCTAGAGAAGGACGCCGAGGGGCGCAACCGCAGGCATGACCGGCGCGACCGCCGGGCAGCCACAGGCACTCAGCGTTGCACGTCGGCCAAGGCTTGGCGGATCTTGTTCAGGTCATAGGGCTTGATCAGCACCCCGACCCGCGCCTCCATGCCGGGCTCGCGCTCGAAGGCATAACCCGAGGCGACGACGATGCGCAGCGTCGGATCCATCGCCAGGGCACGCCGGGTCAACTCGATCCCGGACATGCCGCCCAGCCCGATATCGGTGAACAGCACATCGTGCTCGCGTTGCGGCAGCAACTCGAGGGCAGCCTCCGCCGAGGCGACGGCCGTGACCTGATGGTCCAGCTCCTCGATGACTTCGGTGGTCAGCATGCGCAGCGTGGCATCGTCTTCGACGAGCAGCACTCGCAAGCCTACCGGCTCTTGGATCTCCTGACTCACGCGGGCATCCTCTTGTTGACAGGTCTCGCCCCGGGCTTTCCCAGGGCGAGGCCGGTATTTTGCGCACTGCAGCGCGATTCGTATAGTGCGATACGCGCCAGGTCGGTACCCAGACGTTTCCTGGGGCAGTCTATCTGGACGCAGAGGCGCGTCTTTGACGCACGGCCTCGAACAGGCAGACGCCAGTCGCCACCGAGACATTGAGACTGCTGACGCTGCCGGCCATGGGCAGGCGGGCCAGATGATCGCAATGCTCGCGGGTCAGCCGGCGCATGCCCTTGCCCTCGGCACCCATGACCATCACGGTCGGGCCGCTCATGTCGACGTCATAGATCTCCTGGGTCGCCTCACCGGCGGTCCCAACGATCCACAGCCCGCGCTTCTGCAGCTTCTCCAGGGTCCGCGCCAGGTTGGTGACGGCCACCAGCGGCAGCACCTCGGCGGCGCCGCAGGCCACCTTGCGCACCACCGCGGTCAGGGTGGCCGACTTGTCCTTGGGCACGATCACCGCCAGGGCCCCGGCGGCATCGGCGCTGCGCAGGCAGGCGCCGAGGTTGTGCGGATCGGTGACACCATCGAGCACCAGCAGCAGCGGCGGACCTTCGGCCCGATCGAGCAACTCCTCGAGCATGGCCTCGCCCCAGACCTGGCTGGGACTGACCTGGGCCACCACGCCCTGGTGGACGCCCTCGGCCAGTTCGTCGAGCAGTGCCCGCGGCTTGGTTTCCACCGCCAGGCGTTGACCAGCGGCCAGCTCCAGCAGGGCCTCGACCCGCGGCTCACGCCGTCCTTCGGCGATCCAGAGCTGCTTCACCCGCCGCGGATGGAAGCGCAACAGCGCTTCCACGGCGTGGATACCGTAGACGGTTTCCAACTGGCTCATGCGTCATCCTTGGGGCGCGACTGACCCTTGCGATGGGGCTTCTTCGCCTTGGCCTTGGTCTTGGTCTTGCTCTTGGCTGCAGCCTTGGCCTTGGCCTTGGCCTGGTCTTCGGTCTTGGGCTTGCCTGCCGATTTCTTCTTGGCACCTGCAGCCTTGGCCTTCTTGACCCTGGCATCCACCGCCGCGGCACCTTCGGCAGCCGCCCCCTTACCCTGACGGGCTGGCGCGGTCCGCGTCTTGGCCGTGTCGCTGGCCTTGCCCTTGTCGGCATTACCCTTGGCTTTGCCATTGGCCTTGCCTACGGTTTTGGGCTTGCCGCCCTCGACCTTGGCTTCGGCCAGCAGGGCCTGCTTTACCGCGCGACTACGTCTGACGTCGGTATTACCGAGCAACTGATCGTCCTGCCTGGACGATTTCGACGGAGTCGCCTCAACCGAAGCTGGCATAGGCGTACTGGCGTTCTGCTGTTGCGCCGAGGAGGTCGCGCGCCGGCGCTCGCTACGCGAGCGACGCGGCTCAGACTCCGACTCCGGTTCTGGCGAAACGCTCGCAGGCGTTGCCTCGACCGTTGCGGCGACACCCTGATCCTGCGTCGGCGCATCACGACGACGACCATTACGCGAACGGCGGGGCTCACGCTCCGGCTCCGGCGAGACGGCCTCAGTGGCGGTCTCGGCGTCCGGAAGAGCGCTTGGTTCCTGCACTGGCGCCGGCGTACCGCGACGACGACCGTTACGCGAGCGACGGGGCTCACGCTCTGGCTCCGGCGAAACGGTCTCAGTCGCGGTCTCGGCGACCGGAAGAGCGCTTGGTTCCTGCGCTGGCGCTGGCGCACCACGGCGACGGTTGCCACGCTTCTGACGCGGCTCGCGCTCTTCCCGCACACGCGGCGCCCCGGCGCTGGCCGGCAGCACGAAGTCGATCTTGCGCTCGTCCAGGTCGACCCGGGCCACCACCACCTCGAGGGGATCGCCCAGTCGATAGCTGCGACCGCTGCGCTCGCCGGAGAGGCGATGGTGAACGCTGTCGAAGTGATAGTAGTCGTCCGGCAGCGCGGTGACGTGCACCAGGCCCTCGACGAACACTTCGGACAACTCGACGAACAGGCCGAAACCGGTCACCGCGGTGATGACGCCGGCATAGGTCTCGCCGACGCGATCCTTCATGAACTCGCACTTGAGCCAGTTGGACACATCCCGCGTGGCTTCGTCGGCGCGGCGCTCGGTCATGGAGCACTGCTCGCCGAGCTGATCCAGGCGCAGTTCGTCATAGGGATAGATGCGCGCCTTGGCCATGCTCGTGGCGCCTGCGCGCTTGACGTGCTTGGTCTCCAGCTTGGAGCGGATGACGCTGCGGATCGCCCGATGCACCAGCAGATCCGGATAACGGCGGATCGGCGAGGTGAAGTGGGTATAGGCCTCGTAGTTGAGACCGAAGTGACCGTTGTTGTCCGGACTGTAGACCGCCTGGCTCAGGGACCTGAGCATCACCGTCTGGATCAGCCGGAAATCCGGTCGCTCGCGGATCTGCTGCAGCAGCGCCTGGTAGTCCGAGGGCACCGGATTGGCCTTGCCCTTGGTCAGCGACAGCCCCATCTCGCCGAGGAACTGACGCAGATTGGTCTGCTTTTCCAGGGGTGGAGCGTCGTGCACCCGGTAGAGTGCCGGCACCTTGTGCTTTTCGAGGAATTTGGCAGTGGCCACGTTGGCGCACAGCATGCATTCCTCGATCAGCTTGTGGGCATCGTTGCGCTGGGTCGGGCGGATCTCGGAGATCTTGCGATCGGCGCCAAAGACGATGCGCGTGTCCTGGGTCTCGAAATCGATGGCGCCGCGAACGTGACGGGCGGCCAGCAGTACCTTGTACAGGCTGTAGAGCTGCTCCAGGTGCGGCACCACCTCGCCGAGCTGCTTGCGCAACTGCTTGCCTTCAGCCGACTTGGGCTGCTCCAGCACCGTGGAGACCTTGTTGTAGGTCAGGCGCGCATGGGAGTGGATGACCGCTTCGTAGAACTGGTAGCCGGTCATGCGCCCGGAGCCGGCGATGGTCATCTCGCAGACCATGGCCAGGCGATCCACCTGGGGATTGAGCGAGCAGAGGCCGTTGGAGAGGGCCTCGGGCAGCATGGGGATCACGCGCTCGGGGAAATACACCGAGTTGCCGCGCTTTTCCGCTTCGGCGTCCAGTGCCGAACCCACCTTGACGTAGTGGGAGACGTCGGCGATGGCGACATACAGCCGCCAGCCACCGGACTTCTTGGCTTCGGCATAGACGGCATCGTCGAAGTCACGGGCGTCTTCGCCATCGATGGTGACGAAGGGCAACTGGCGCAGGTCGATGCGCTTCTGCTTGTCCTTTTCCTCCACCTCAGGCTTGAGCTTGGCGGCTTCCTTCTCGACGGCCTTGGGCCATTCGTTGGGGATGTCGTAGCTGCGCAGGGCGACCTCGATCTCCATGCCCGGCGCCATATAGTCGCCGAGAATCTCGACCACTTCGCCCTGGGCCTGACGGAAGGTGGTGGGCCATTCGTCGATGCGCACCTGCACGAACTGGCCGTGGGCGGCGCCGCCATGCTTGCCCTCGGGCACCAGCACCTGCTGGCCGATCTTGGGATTGTCCGGCACCACGTAGGCCAGACCGCTCTCCTGGAAGAAGCGCCCGACCAGGGATTCGTGCGCCCGGGTGACCACCTCGACCAGGCCGCCTTCGCGACGACCGCGCCGATCATGGCCGGCGACTCGCGCCAGGGCGATGTCGCCGTCGAACACCAGGCGCATCTGCGCCGGGCTGAGGAAGAGATCGTCGCTGCCGTCGTCGGGGATCAGGAAGCCGAAGCCATCGCGATGGCCGGCGATGCGACCACGCACCAGATCCAGCTTGTCGATGGGGGCATAGGCGCCGCGGCGGGTATAGATCACCTGGCCGTCGCGCTCCATGGCGCGCATGCGCCGCCGCAGGGCTTCGAGTTGGTCTTCGGTGACCAGGCCAAATTCCTCGGCCAGCTGGGGCCGTGTGGCCGGAGCACCGCGATCGGCGAGATGAGCCAGAATGAGTTCGCGACTCGGAATGGGGTTATCGTACTTTTCCGCTTCCCGGGCGGCCTCGGGATCGAGGGATTGCCAATCGGCCATCAGTCTGGGGTTACCTTCTAAGTCTGGGTTCGGTAGGAACTGCCATAAAGCCTATTGAAACGTGAAAACCGCGCAATAGTTAGCCTGGCATGCTCAATAAAAATATTTTTCACAGCAGGGGTTTACAAGCAAACGCCCCCTGAGTAAAGTGCCGCCCCACGACGCCGTGAGCAATCGCGACGCCGGAGATGAGCAATCATCGCCTTGAGTGCCCAGGTGGCGGAATTGGTAGACGCACTAGGTTCAGGTCCTAGCGGTGGCAACACCGTGGAAGTTCGAGTCTTCTCCTGGGCACCACTCATTATAGTCGATCGATTTGCAGATCGGTCGACGAAAAGCCGGCGCTAGCCGGTTTTTTAATCCTGAAATCCGCAAGGATGACGGGAAGCGATCAGAAGTCGCACTGCAGGCCCAGGTGGCGGAATTGGTAGACGCACTAGGTTCAGGTCCTAGCGGTGGCAACACCGTGGAAGTTCGAGTCTTCTCCTGGGCACCAATACCAAGCGGACGATCCCTGATCGGACGCAACGGAAAAACCGGCTTCGGCCGGTTTTTTCTTGCCCGCGAAAAGATGCGACCCCCTCCCCTACCCCTTGAACCGCCCCAGACTGCTGCGTAACTGGGCAATCCGCTCCGCTAGCCCTGGGCCTCCTGGAGGGCCACGAAGAGACCCTGAATCGCCCTGGACGCGACACCGGCCAGCGGCGCGGCCAGGCACTGCCCTGCCAGCTTCGTCGAGACCATCACCCACATCGCCTCCAGCCCGTCGCAAGGACAGGTCTGGCGTTCGGACTTTCCCGACCGACGCTCGGCCACACTTCCTTGCAATCTCTCACGGCATCAGAGATTAGCCACAGCGCCAGAACTACCCGGATGACGACCACGGGCAGCAGACTGATGGATACCGGCAGCGGCAGGCGACTGCGCAGCAGCGACAGGAGAAACGACCGGGGGTATTCAGTGGCGAAGGCTATCGGCAACTCATGACGAGCGGACCACAGCGGTAGAAGGTCATAGCGATAAGCTGGCCATTTCGGAACAGCGACCGCCCCTGAGCACCCAAGCGCCCCGCCTCAACCCCTGGAAAGCGAAAAGCCCCGCGGGGCGGGGCTTTTCCGGCTGCATCCTTTTAGCGCATCAGGCGAAAGGATGGCGTAGCACGATGGTTTCCTTGCGATCCGGACCGGTCGAGACGATGTCGATCGGCGCCTCGACCAGCTCGGCGATGCGGCGGATGTAGGCCTGGGCATTGGCCGGCAGTGCCTCGAGGCTCTGGGCGCCCACGGTGGATTCGCTCCAGCCCGGCATGTCTTCGTAGACCGGCTGCAGACCGTTGTAGCTGTCGGCGTCGGTGGGCGCCTCGGTCAGCAGGTTGCCGGCAGCGTCCTTGTAGCCGGTGCAGATACGTACGGTTTCCAGGCCATCGAGCACGTCCAGTTTGGTCAGGCACAGGCCGGAAATGCTGTTGATCTCGATGGAGCGACGCAGGATGACGGCGTCGAACCAGCCACAACGGCGCGGACGACCGGTGACGGAACCGAATTCATGCCCCTGCTTGGCCAGGTAGGCACCGGTCTCGTCGAACAGTTCGGTCGGGAAGGGACCGGAGCCGACGCGGGTGGTGTAGGCCTTGGTGATGCCGAGGATGTAGTCCAGGTACAGCGGGCCCACGCCGGAACCGGTCGCCACGCCACCGGCGGTGGTGTTGGAACTGGTGACGAAGGGATAGGTGCCGTGGTCGATGTCCAGCAGGGTGCCCTGGGCGCCTTCGAACATCAGGTTCTCACCGGCCTTGCGCAGCTCGTGCAGACGGCTGACGACGTCCATGACCAGCGGCCGCATGACCTTGGCGTGCTCCATGGCCTCGTCGTAGGTCTTCTGGAAATCCACCGGCGGCTCGTTGAAGTAGTTCTGCAGGACGAAGTTGTGGTAGTCCAGCACTTCCTTGAGCTTGATGGCGAAACGCTCCGGGTGGAACAGGTCGCCGACGCGCAGACCGCGACGGGCGATCTTGTCTTCGTAGGCCGGGCCGATGCCACGCCCGGTGGTGCCGATCTTGGCTTCGCCGCGGGCCTTCTCGCGAGCCTGATCCAGGGCCACGTGATAGGGCAGGATCAGCGAGCAGGCCGAGCTGATGCGCAGGCGCTCGCGTACCGGGACGCCACGGGCTTCCAGCTCGCCGACTTCCTTGAACAGGGCTTCCGGCGAGAGCACCACGCCATTGCCGATCAGGCACTGGGTGTCGGCGCGCAGGATGCCCGAGGGAATCAGCCGCAGGATGGTCTTCTGGCCATCGATGACCAGTGTGTGGCCGGCGTTGTGACCGCCCTGATAACGCACCACGGCAGCGGCCTGGTCGGTCAGCAGGTCCACGATCTTGCCCTTGCCCTCATCACCCCACTGGGTGCCCAGGACGACGACGTTCTTACCCATAACCTTATCCCCTGTCAGGAAGATTTCTGTCGGCCAGGCCGACGATGCTCACGTTCACCCGGATGCCAGATCCGGTGTTTAGGAATTCAAGGGCACCACGACCCAGGCGCCCTGCCGCTCGATCAGCCGGCGATCGCAACCCGAGCTGTGCAACTGGTCCGCGTCGTCATGACCGGTGGCCTGGACCACCCGTTCGCCTGCGGCACGCAATTCGCGCACGGCTTGCCAGAGCACCGGGGCATGGCCAGCCGGCGCCCAGATGCCGCGGCGCGGCTCGTCGAGCACGGCGTTGCCCAGCTCGACGAGGGTCTTCAGATCGGTGGAAAAGCCGGTGGCAGGACGCGAACGCCCGAAGTCGGCGCCGATGTTGTCATAGCGACCGCCCTGGGCGATGGACTGCCCATTGCCCGGCACGAAGGCGGCGAAGACCACCCCGGTGTGGTAGTGGTAACCCCGCAACTCGCCCAGATCGAAATACAGCGGCACGCCCGGGAAACGCCCCTTAAGCGACTCGGCCAGGGCAATCAGCTCGTCCAGCGCCTGCAGGACGCCCGCGGGCGCACCCGCCAGACGCTGCCGGGCCTGGTCGAGCACCGCGGCATCGCCGCTGAGCTCGACCAGTGCCTGCAGCCAGCCACGCTCGGCGACCGGCAGGTCGGCGGTCAGCTCGGCGATCTCGTCGACCGCCTTGCGCTGCAGGGCATCGAACAGCTGCTGCTCGCTGGCGCCGGAGACACCGGCTGCCTGGCACAGGCCGCGATAGATGCCCACGTGCCCCAGATCCATGTGGACGTCGGGCACCTGGGCCTGCTCGAGCACATCGAGCATCAGGCTGATGACTTCCAGATCCCCTTCGCTGCCGGGCACGCCATAGAGCTCGGCGCCGACCTGGATCGGGCTGCGCGAGGTGGACAGGGCACGGGGACGGGTATGCAGCACGCTGCCGGCATAGCACAGCCGGCTCGGACCGCGCTGCTTGAGGCTATGGGCCTCCATGCGCGCCACCTGGGGCGTGATATCGGAGCGGAAGCCCATGAGGCGACCGGAATTGGGATCGGTCACCTTGAAGGTGCGCAGCTCCAGCTCCTTGGCTGCGCCGGTGAGCAGCGATTCCAGGAATTCCAGGTGCGGGGTGATGACGAACTCATAGCCCCAGCAATGGAACAGTTCCAGCACCCGACGCCGAGCGCCTTCGATGCGCGCCGCGTCGGGCGGCAGGATTTCCTCGATACCGTCAGGCAGCAGCCAGCGGTCTACCGTAGCCATTAGGCCTCTTCTCCATGTCATGGATCGGCACGCGGCTGCCGAGGTCGGCGCAGTGGATTCCTGGAGAATCCTGCCGCCGGATCAAGCCGCTCTGCCGTGGATTGCTACCCGGATCAGCCAGGGCGTCGCCCTTCCACGGGTTTCGTACGGACGCAAAAAAGCCGGGGATGGCCCCGGCTGATTCATGATAACACGAAAAAATCGGCGATCGGGGATGAACGACGAGCGAAGCCTAGGCGCCGTTCATCCCTGACCTCACTGCCCGGGGCTTTGGAAATACTTGAAGAAATCGCTCTTCGGATCCAGCACCAGGACATCGCTCTTGCTGGAGAAGCTGGAGCGATAGGCCTGCAGGCTGCGATAGAAGGAGAAGAACGACGGATTCTTCGAGTAGGCCTGGGAATACACCTGGGCCGCCTGGGCATCACCTTCACCGCGGGCCTGTTCGGCCTGGCGATAGGCTTCGGCCAGCAGCACGCGGCGCTGACGATCGGCGTCGGCACGGATGCCTTCGGCCAGTTCGCGACCCTTGGCACGGTGCTCGCGGGCTTCCCGCTCGCGCTCGGTGCTCATCCGCTCATAGACGCTGCGGCTGACTTCCTTGGGCAGGTCGATGGCCTTGACGCGCACGTCCAGCACCTCGATGCCCAGCTCCTGGTTGGCCATCTTGTTCAGGGCCGCGGTCAGCGAACCGACCATGGCATCCCGCTCACCGGAGACCACCTCATGCAGGGTGCGACGACCGAACTGGTCACGCAGTCCTGCTTCCAGGCGACGCAGCAGGCGCTCGTCGGCAATCTGCTTGAGACCCGAAGTCGCGGTGTAGTAGCGATCGGCATTGAAGATGCGCCACTTAGCGTAGGCATCGACCATTACCGCCTTCTTTTCCAGGGTCAGGAAGCGCTGCGTCGGGGTATCCAGCGTCTGCAGGCGGGCATCGAATTTGCGCACCCGGTTGACGTAGGGAATCTTGAAGTGCAGTCCGGGCTCCAGATTGGGCTCGACCACACGACCGAAGCGCAGCATCACCGCCCGCTCGGTCTCCTTCACCACGAACAGACTGCTCCAGGCGGCGAGGCCCAGAACGACCACGACGATCAGCGCGGCCAGCGATTTATTGCTCATCAGCGGCTCTCCCTGGTACGCGGCTCGGTGGACTGCGGCAAATTGCGAATGACCGAAGCGGCCGTGTCGCTCGACGCCGCCGGGGCAGCACCGCTGCTGATGGCCGAGGTCGGTGCCGGGGCACGGTTCTGCATCAGCTTGTCGAGCGGCAGATAAAGCAGATTCTGGCCGGCCTGACCGGTGACCATGATCTTGCTCGACTGGCCAAGCACTTCCTGCATCGTCTCGATATACAGACGCTCGCGGGTCAGCTGCGGATTGGCCGCGTACTGCACCGCCAGCTGGCTGAAGCGCGAGGCATCACCCTGGGCACGGGCGACCACTTCGTCGCGATAGCCGTTGGCTTCTTCGATGATGCGCTGGGCAGCACCGCGGGCCTCAGGGATCACGCCGTTGGCATAGGCTTCGGCCTGGTTCTTCTCGCGCTGCTCGTCTTCACGAGCCCGGATCACGTCGTCGAAGGCTTCCTGAACCTCACGCGGCGCCGAGGCGCTCTGGATGTTCACCTGGGTCACGGTGATACCGGTCGCATAGGTGTCGAGGAAACGCTGCAGCCGCTCGCGGACGCTAGTGGCGACCTGCTCACGGCCGTCGGTCAGCAACTGGTCCATGGTCGAGGAGCCGGCCACGTGGCGCACGGCGCTGTCGGTCGCCTGCTGCAGGCTGACCTCGGGCTGGTCGACGTTGAGGACGAAGTCCTTGAGGTTGGTGATGCGGTACTGGACGGTTAGCGGTACCTCGACGATGTTCTCGTCCTGGGTCAGCATGGCGCCCTGTTTGCTGTAGGCCCGCTCACGGGTCACGTTTTCCTGATACTTGGTCTCGAAGGGCGGGAAGTAGATGTTCAGGCCGGGCCCTACCGTCTCATGGTATTTGCCCAGGCGCAGCACCACCGCCTGTTCCTGCTCGTCCACGACGTAGACGGCGTTGTACAGCCAGAGGGCTCCGACCAGCAATACGCCCAGTAGCAGCAGACCCTTGCCACCACCCGAGCCAAAGCTGTCGCCGCCACTGCCGCCGGACCGCTTCTTGCCGCCGACCAGGCGGTTGATGCGGTCCTGAAACTTACGCAAGGCTTCGTCGAGATCCGGCGGCCCCTTGCGTCCACCATTGCCGCCACCGTTGTTGTTGCGGCCGCCCCAGGGGTCTTGATTGTTCGAGTTGCCACCGGGCTCGTTCCAAGCCATAGCGCTCTCCCTACTGATAACGCGAAAACGCGCCGAAATGGCGCGCCGACCAATGCTACCGGATGGTCCCTGCCCGAACAAAAGCGCCGAGCGGGGGTTTATTGCAAAACATGTTGCTGGATAAAGACTTCCGGTTCTTCACCGGCCCGGCT
Source organism: Pseudomonas benzopyrenica (assembly GCF_036884265.1). NCBI lineage: Bacteria > Pseudomonadati > Pseudomonadota > Gammaproteobacteria > Pseudomonadales > Pseudomonadaceae > Pseudomonas > Pseudomonas benzopyrenica. The sequence continues at coordinate 4,501,832 of NZ_CP145723.1, forward strand.
GAGCAGTCGATTGAGTTCGGCGCGGGGTACTCGTACAGACAACAGGATGTTGCCTTCGTCATCATGATCGTCCTGGCGAACCACGCCCAGCTCGAACAACTGGGCCCGCAGCCGGGCGTGCCGCTGGGGCAGCCGCAACACCCCAACGAAGAGATCCTCGCCGAGCAATTCGGCCACGGCCTGACCGACCAGCTCCAGACCGCGCCCCTCGCGTGCCGACACCCAGACCCGAATCGGGCGTCCGGTCTCGTCGTCGCGCTGGATATGCGGCTCGACCCCGTCGAGCAGATCGAGCTTGTTGTAGATCTCCAGCATCGGCAACTCGTCGGCGCCGATTTCGTGCAGCACCGCCTCGACCTGCTCGATCTGCAACTGGCGATCATCCTCGTGGGCATCGATCACGTGCAGCAGCAGATCGGAGTTGCTGGATTCCTCCAGGGTCGCGCGGAAGGCCTCCACCAGCTTGTGCGGCAGATGGCGGATGAAGCCCACGGTATCGGCCAGCACGATCGGCCCCAGATCCGGCAGCTCCAGACGGCGCAGGGTCGGATCGAGGGTGGCGAACAGGAGGTTGGCGGCGTAGACGCCGGATTCGGTGAGGCTGTTGAACAGGGTGGACTTGCCAGCGTTGGTGTAACCGACCAGGGACACCGAAGGAATCTCGGCGCGCCGACGACCGCGCCGAGCCTGCTCGCGCTGGCTGCGTACCTTGTCCAGGCGCTGGCGAATCTGGCGGATGCGGATCCGCAGGAGACGACGGTCGGTTTCCAGCTGGGTTTCACCCGGGCCGCGCAGACCGATACCGCCCTTCTGGCGTTCGAGGTGAGTCCAGCCGCGTACCAGCCGGGTGCTCATGTGCTCGAGCTGGGCGAGTTCCACCTGCAGCTTGCCCTCGTGGGTGCGAGCACGCTGGGCGAAGATGTCGAGAATGAGGCCCGTGCGATCCAGGACGCGGCACTCGAAGGCTTTTTCGAGGTTGCGTTCCTGACTGGGCGTGAGGTCATGGTTGAAGATGACCAGATCGGCGGCATGAGCATGCACCTGATCGTGCAATTCCTCGACCTTGCCGGTACCGATGAGATAACGCGCCGTCGGCTGGCTGCGGTTCACCGTGACGAACGCCACGGTCTCCGCACCCGCCGATCGCGCGAGTTCGAGAAACTCCTGAGGATCTTCGCGCGCCTCGGGATGCAGGCCTTCCAAATGGACCAGAATGGCCCGTTCACCACCTTCGTGACGCTCGAAGAACAACAGGGCGCTCCTCTTGTTATTTATTCGCTATCCGACTCGCTCGTCTCGGAGCTAGGCAGACGGACCGGGCGGCTGGGCACCACGGTGGAAATCGCATGCTTGTAGACCATCTGGCTGACGGTGTTCTTGAGCAGGATCACGAACTGGTCGAAGGACTCGATCTGACCCTGCAGCTTGATACCGTTGACGAGATAGATGGAAACCGGAACGCGCTCTTTACGCAGGGTGTTCAGGTAAGGGTCTTGTAGCGAATGCCCTTTTGACATCGTGTCGCTCTCCTAAAGAAATGAAAATACTGATCTGGCGACATGCCAGTTTCCGCTGCCCACCATGGACACGCGGACAAAAACGATTCAGCTGCGAGGCGATATGGAGTCGCCGGCCAGGCATTTCAAGATCCGTGGCAGATTGTCACAAGCCAGGCTGTCGAAGGTGTGCGCGGCGGGCCAGCCACGCAACCAGGTCAACTGCCGCTTCGCCAATTGCCGCGTCGCCGCAACGCCACGCGCCACCATCTCTTCCCGCGTGCAATCCCCTTCCAGGAACTCCCACACCTGACGATAGCCTACGGATCGCATGGACGGCAGACCAGGATGCAGATCGGGACGTTCCCGCAAGGCTGAAACTTCGTCGATGAAGCCCTGTTCCAGCATCAGACCGAAGCGCTCGGCGATACGCGCATGGAGCACCTCACGCCGACCAGGCGCCAGGATCAATTGGGCGACAGTATAGGGTAATTGCGTCTGGGGCGCGCCGTTCGAATCGGCATTGGCACTCATTTGCAACGCGCGATGCGCGGTCATCGACTGGCCGCTGACGCGATACACCTCGAGGGCGCGCAGAAGGCGCTGGGGGTCGTTGGGATGGATGCGCGCCGCCGACACCGGATCGACCTCGGCCAGTTGCCGATGGATCTCGCCCCAACCTGCCGCGGCCGCCAGGGCTTCGATCTCGGCGCGGACCCCGGCATCGGCACGGGGCATGTCGGCCAGGCCTTCGAGCAGGGCCTTGAAGTAGAGCATGGTGCCGCCGACCAGCAGAGGGATGCGGCCGGCGGCGGTGATCTCGGCCATGGCCGCCAGGGCATCGGTGCGAAATTCGGCGGCGGAATAGCTCTCGGCAGGGTCGCGGATGTCCACCAGCCGGTGCGGATGGGCAGCCAGCACCTCGGCGCTGGGCTTGGCGGTACCTATGTCCATACCCCGGTAGATGAGCGCCGAATCCACGCTGATCAGCTCGATGGGCAGCAACCGGGCCAGTTCGATGGCGAGGTCGGTCTTGCCGGAGGCGGTCGGCCCCATGAGAAAGATGGCGGGCGGCAGGGGGGCGGTCATTGAGGATTCTCGGAGGACGCCGCGCAGGACGCGGCGGGGCGGTCAGCGGCCGCGCAGGAAGAGTTTGTCCAGGTCATCCAGGCTGAGCTGGGCCCAGGTGGGACGACCGTGGTTGCACTGGCCGCTGCGCTCGGTGGTTTCCATGTCGCGCAGCAGGGCATTCATCTCCGGCAGGGTCAGCCGCCGGTTGGCGCGTACCGAGCCGTGGCAGGCCATGGTGCCGAGCAGTTCGTTGAGGTGCGCCTGAATGCGATCGCTGGTGCCATAGTCGAGCAGATCGGCGAGCACGTCCTGCACCAGCCGCGCGGCCTGGGCCTGCTTGAGCAGCGCGGGGATCTGCCGGATGGCCAGGGTCTCGGGGCCCAGGCGCTGCAGCTCGAAGCCGAGGCGCTCGAACCACTGGCCGTGCTCTTCGGCGCAATCGGCCTCGCGCTCGCTGACCGCCAGAGACTCCGGCACCAGCAGTGGCTGGCCGCGCAGGCCTTCGCTGGCCATGGCCACCTTGAGCCGCTCGTAGGTGATGCGCTCGTGGGCGGCGTGCATGTCCACCAGGATCAGGCCCTGGGCGTTCTCGGCCAGGATGTAGATACCCTTGAGCTGCGCCAGGGCATAGCCCAGCGGCGGTACGTCGCCCTGCTCCGCGGGCAGGGCCGCGGCCTCGGCACCCTCCGGCAGCGGCGCGAAGAAGGCCTTGTAGGCGCTCTGCACCTCGGCCACCGGCGCACCCGCATAGGGCTGCGGGGCAGGACTGTAGTGCGCGGCACCACCCGATCCGCCACCACCGGCGAAGGGCTGGGCCGGCGGCGCAGGACTGTCGTGCAGGACGGCGGCGGCCAGGCGCATCTCGCCCTGGGGGCCGAATTCACCGGCGGCCGGACCGCTCAGGGGCGCCGGCGCCGTGGGTGCCACCACGGCGAGCTGGTCGTCCGGGCGGATGTCGCCGAGGGCGCGGTGCAGGGTGCCGTAGAGGAAGTCGTGCACCTGGCGGCTGTCGCGGAAGCGCACCTCGTGCTTGGTGGGGTGGACATTGACGTCCACCGTCGCCGGATCCACTTCGAGGAAGAGCACGAAGGCCGGGTGACGGCCGTTGTAGAGCACGTCGCGATAGGCCTGGCGCACCGCGTGGGCGACCAGCTTGTCGCGCACCATGCGGCCGTTGACATAGAAGTACTGCAGATCGGCCTGGCTGCGGGAGAAGGTTGGCAGGCCGACCCAGCCCCAGAGGCGCAGGCCGTTGCGCTCGTGCTCCAGCGGCAGGGCCTGTTCGAGAAAGCCGGGGCTGCAGACGGCGCCGACCCGCCGCCCCTGGCTCTGGGGATCGCCCGCCGGATGCAGGGCCAGCACGCTCTTGCCGTTGTGCCTCAGGTGAAAACCCACGTCGAAGCGCGCCAGCGCCAGGCGCCGCACCACTTCCTGCAGGTGATCGAATTCGGTCTTTTCGGCGCGCAGGAACTTGCGCCGCGCAGGCGTATTGAAGAACAGGTCGCGCACCTCCACCGAGGTGCCCTGGGGGTGGGCGGCAGGCTGTACCCGTGGCTGCATCTCGCGCCCCTCGGTCTCCACCTGCCAGGCCTGGTCCTCGCCCCGGTAGCGCGAGGTCAGGGTGAGCCGGGACACCGAGCTGACCGAGGCCAGGGCTTCGCCGCGAAAGCCCAGACTGGTGACGCTTTCCAGTTCGTCCAGGTGGTAGATCTTGCTGGTGGCGTGGCGCGCCAGGGCCAGCGGCAGGTCGTCCGCCGGGATGCCATGGCCGTCGTCGCGGATACGCAGCAGCTTGACCCCGCCCTGCTCCACCTCGACGTCGATACGCCGAGCACCCGCGTCCAGGCTGTTCTCCAGCAGCTCCTTGGCCACCGAGGCGGGCCGTTCGACCACCTCGCCGGCAGCGATCTGGTTGGACAGCCGCGGACTGAGCAGCTGGATGCGCCGGGGTTCAGTCATTGCTGGCCGCCAGTTCGTGGGTGGGGATGGTCAGGACCTGGCCGGAGCGGATGCGGTCGCCCTTTAGCCGATTGGCGGCGCGCAGGGTGGAGAGGTCGACATCATAGCGACGGGCGATCAGGCTCAGGCTTTCGCCCGGCTGCACCCGGTGCTGATCGATGCCGCGCACGCTGCCGACCTTGTCGCCCCGCTGCTCGCGCTGCCAGGCCAGGTAGGTGCCGGGCGGCGGGCGGTGCTGGAAGTACTGCACGATACCGGCCTGGATCTGCCGGGCGAGCAGGCCCTGGTGCGCCGGACTGGCCAGCTTGGCCGACTCGTTGGCATTAGTGATGAAGCCGGTCTCCACCAGGATCGAGGGAATGTCCGGCGATTTCAGCACCATGAAGCCGGCCTGCTCCACCCGCGAATGCAGGAGCTTGGTCGCCCGCCCGACCTGACCGAGGATGGTCTGGCCGACCTCCAGGCTGGAGGCCACGGTGGCGGTCATGGACAGGTCCATGAGCACCCCGGCGAGCATGGGATCCTTGTTGTCCAGGGCATCGGATACGCCACCGACCTGGTCGGAGCGGTTTTCCGCATCGGCCAGCCAGCGTGCGGCCTCGGAGGTGGCGCCGCGCTGGGACAGGGCGAAGACGGTAACGCCCTCGGCGCTGGCGCTGGGCGCGGAGTCGGCATGGATGGAGATGAACAGGTCGGCGCCCTTCTTGCGGGCGATGACCTGCCGTTGGCGCAGCGGGATGAAGTAGTCGCTGGTGCGGGTCAGCTCGGCGCGAAAGCCTTTCTGCCGGTTGAGATTGGCCTGCAGCTGCTTGGCGATGGCCAGCACCACGTTCTTCTCGTACAACCGACCGCGGCCGATGGCACCCGGGTCTTCACCGCCGTGGCCGGGATCGATCACCACCACCACGTCGCGCTTGCCGCTGGGGCTGGAGGGCAGACGGGTCGCCGGCTGGGCCGGGGTCACCGGGGTGGCCGGCAGATTGGGCGTGACGGTGGCGGGGATGTCGCTGGCGGCCGGATCGGTGCCCTGATCGTAGAGATCGACCACCAGGCGATTGCCGTATTCCTTGTTGGGCGCCAGGGTGAAACTCTTGGGCGTCAGGGCACCCTTGGTGTCCAGCACCAGGCGCACCTCGCCGGGCGAGCGCTGGGCCGCCCGCAGGCCGGTGATGGGAGTATTGCGCAGCGGCTTTTCGTTCAACCCACCGTCGAGCTGCGCGCCGGACAGGTCGATGACGATGCGGTCCGGGGCACTGAGGGTGAACACGCTGGCCTTGACCGGGCCGGTCAGATCGAACACCAGACGGGTATTGTCGGGCGCACGCCAGACGCGCATGCCCTTGATCTGGGTGGCGGCCAGCAACTGACTGCTGAGAATCAACAACAACAGGCCGAGTCCCGACCTGAAAAAACACTTGCGCATGCCTGCGACCGTATAGCTGGAGAACGAAGGATCGGCGCCTAGGGCGCGAGGGCGGCGCACCAGGCCTCGCCGTGAGCACCATGACTAGTCAGGCGCAGATCACGGCCGTCGGCGCGTGGCGTAATGGTAATGTCCAGGTCGGGCTTTGGCAAAAAGCCCTGACCGCGCTCGGGCCATTCCACCAGGCACAAGGCCTCGGCTGTGAAGTAGTCGCGAATCCCCATGAATTCCAGTTCTTCGGGATCGGCCAGGCGGTAGAGGTCGAAGTGGTAGATCGCACCACTGGGCAACTCGTAGGGCTCGACCAGGGTGAAGGTGGGGCTCTTCACCGCTCCTGCGTGGCCGAGGCCGCGCAGGATGCCACGCGACAGGGTGGTCTTGCCGGCGCCCAGATCGCCGTGCAGATAGAGTACGCCACGACCGCCGCTGGCCTGGGCCAGGCGGGCACCCAGGGCATACATGGCGTCTTCGTCGGCGGCGTGCAGGGTCAGTTCAGGCATGGCTGGAGTTCCTCGAGCAACTGGCGGGCGACCGGGGGCAGATCGCTGGCGGCGAGACCGCGGCCCTGGCGACCCAGCTCGGCGCCGGCACGGCCGTGCAGCCAGGCGCCCAGGCAGGCGGCCTCGAAGGGCGCCAGCTCCTGCCCCAGCAGGGCGGCGATGATACCGGTGAGGATGTCTCCCAGGCCACCCGTGGCCATCGCCGGATGCCCCTCGCCGCACAGCGCCATGCGGCCATCCGGATGGGCGATAAGGGTACCGAAGCCCTTGAGCAGCGCCACGCCGCCGTAGCGCCGCGCCAGTTCGCGGGCGCTGCCTGGGCGATCGGCTTCGATGTCCTGGATCGAGACCTGCAGCAGCCGCGCCGCTTCGCCCGGATGGGGCGTCATCACCCAGGGCCCGCGCGGCGCCTCGACCACGCCGGCGGCCAACAGATTGAGGGCATCGGCGTCCCAGACCTGGACGACGTCCAGCGTCGCGGCGGCACTGGCCAGCGCCTTGCCCCAGGCGCCCTGGCCCAGGCCCGGCCCGACGGCGAGCACATCGGCCTTCTTGGCCAGTTCCAGTACGGCGAAACTGGAACGTACGCCGGCGACCATCACTTCCGGCCGCCGCGCCAGCACCGCGGTGACGTTGGACGGCCGGGTCGCCAGGCTGAGCATGCCGGCACCGCAGCGCAGCGCCGCCTCGCTGGTCATGATGGCCGCGCCGCCGGTGCCTTCGTCGCCGCCGATCACCAGCAGATGGCCGTATTGCCCCTTGTGCGCGTTGAGCGGGCGCGCCGCCAGGCGCGGCAGGTTGCCGGGCGCCAGACGCTGAGCGGTGGCATGGGCGGGATTCTGCGGTTCCTCCATCAGCGGCTCGAACACCAGACTGCCGACGTGATCCGGCCCCTTGCCGGTGAACAGCCCGAGCTTGAGACCGATGAAGGTGATGGTCAGATCGGCGCGCACCAGGGCGCCCGCCGCAGCGCCGGTATCGGCATCCAGCCCGGAGGGAATGTCGATGGCCACCACCGGCAATTCGCTGGCGTTGATCCGTTCGATGGCCGCGGCATAGGGCTCACGTGCGGCGCCCTTGAGCCCGGTGCCCAGCAAGGCATCTACCACCACGCCTTCCAGCGCGGCATCCGCGCGCCAAGGCTGGATGTCCACGCCGGCGGCCAGGGCCTCGGCATGGGCCAGGGCGGCATCGCCCTGGAGTCCGGCCGGATCGGCCAGGTGCAAGACCCGCGCCTGCCAGCCGGCCTTGCGCGCCAGACTGGCGACCAGGTAGCCATCACCGGCATTGTTGCCACCGCCCGCCAGTACGCAGAGGGCGCCGGCATGAGGCCAGCCATGGCGCAATGAGCGCCAAGCCGCCCCCGCCGCACGTCTCATCAACTCAAGACCGGGCAGACCGCCGGCGATCAGTTGGGCGTCGAGATCCCGCACCTGCTGGGCGCTGTAGAGCTGGAACGGCAGTTCGTCGTGCATGCTGGGAAAGCCTCCGGAGTCTGGCAAAATAGGCGGCCCTCCTGCCTGTGCGCTCCCGTCGATGTCCGCTGTCGCTCTCGATCTCGCCGCCCTGGCCGACCTCATCAAGACCTGGGGTCGGGAATTGGGCTTTCAACAGACCGGCATCGCCGGGCTGGATCTGGCACGTCACGAGGAACATCTGGAGCGCTGGCTGGCCGCCGGTTTCCACGGCGAGATGGACTATATGGCCGCGCACGGCAGCAAACGTTCGCGACCGGCCGAACTGGTCCCGGGGACTCTGAGGGTGGTTTCCCTGCGCATGGACTACCTGCCCGGCGACACCCGCATGAGCGAGCGCCTGGCCGATGGCAATGCGGCCTATATCTCCCGCTACGCCCTGGGTCGCGATTACCACAAGCTGATCCGCAAGCGCCTGCAGCAGCTGGCCGAGCGCATCCAGGGAGAGATCGGTCCCTTCGGCTATCGCGCCTTCGTCGACAGCGCGCCGGTGCTGGAAAAGGCCATCGCCGAACAGGCTGGCCTGGGCTGGATCGGCAAGAACACCCTGGTGCTCAATCGCAAGGCCGGCAGCTGGTTCTTTCTCGGCGAACTCTTCGTCGACGTGCCCCTGCCGGTGGACGAACCCACCCCACGCGACCACTGCGGCACCTGCCGCGCCTGCCTGGACATCTGCCCGACCCAGGCCTTCGTCGGCCCCTATCAGCTCGACGCCCGGCGCTGCATTTCCTACCTGACCATCGAGTTCAAGGGCTCCATTCCACTGGAGCTGCGGCCCTTGATCGGCAACCGGGTCTTTGGCTGCGACGACTGCCAGTTGGTCTGCCCCTGGAATCGCTTCGCCAAGCCCACCGCCGAAGGAGACTTCCAGCCACGCCACAGCCTGGACAGCGCCAGTCTGGCCGAGCTCTTTCGCTGGACCGAAGCCGAATTTCTCAGCCGCACCGAAGGCTCGCCGCTACGCCGCGCCGGTTACGAGCGCTGGCTGCGCAACCTGGCCGTGGGCCTGGGCAATGCGCCAACCAGCATCCCGGTGCTGGAAGCCCTGAAGCTGCAGCGCGAACATCCCTCTCCCCTGGTGCGTGAGCACGTGGAATGGGCGCTGCAGCGGCACGGCGAGGCCTGAGCGGAAAGCTAGGCGCTCACGGCCCTACCGTGGTGTAAGGGATGGGTGCCCACCAGCTGCCGTAGGGGACGCCGTACTTGTCGACATAGCGCTTGACCACCGGCGACAACGGCCGGTACTTGCCGTTGGATTTGCCGCCATAGGGCCCCTTGGGCTCGATCTCGGCCTGGAGGGTCAGGACTTCGATGGGATCGAGGCACGGCCCCATGATCCAGACCTTGACCACCCCGCCGGGCGCCAGGCCGATGGTAAGGTCCTTACGGTAATCCGAAGTGCGACCACTGACCGGACACTCGGCTGGTAGACGCTCGATCATTTTTTTCCTGGCCCAATCAGGGATGGTGAAAAGCGCGTGATAGGTTTGAGGTTCGACCATGGATTGCCAGCGTAGGGATACGACATAGGGCAGATCCAGGCCGGTCAGAGTCCGGCCTTTGCCTGAGCCGATTCTTTCTGGCCAACCCTCTGCGCGAATCGCCAGATTTTCAGGTTTGCCATAAGACACTACTCCCCCCATGGCATTGGGAAAGATGCGCCCGCTGTTATCACCAATATTGACTTGCTCCAGCCAAACTTCCATGTAGTTAGGCGCTATAAAGCCCAAATACCAGGATTCGTAAGGCATTTTTGGTTTGGTCGAGGTATTGGATTGGCAGCCAGTAATACATAACACCAAGATGAGAAGCAGCCAAAAGCGACTCATATCGGATACCCCGCCTGCGGTCGATTGGGGTAGACGTTGCGCCGACCATCGACGGTAGGAGCATCGACGAATATCGTATCCACATTGCCCAGGCCACTACCCATGCGCGCATTCCAGTGAGCCGACCTGTGTACATAGCGACTGAGCAGCAGACGATTTTCGGCCTGATTCAGGGGCTCAGGCGCAGGCGAAGCGCCTGCCTGGAGCTTGCTGGCTATCGGAGCGAGTTCGGCCGGCAAACGCCATTCCGGATCCTCGTCATCGAGGGTCGTGAAAGGGACATCCTGAGCAGTGGCCAGACGGTGCATCATCCGCAGGTAAACCAGGGATAGCTCTCCACGAACCTTTCGCTCCAGCCGTATCGCAGCGAAGACTTCGACTTCCGGCAGGTCGCCCCGGACGCGGGGCAACTCGAGGCGCCAGGTATCGATGCCAAGACGAGTGCTGGTTGAGACGTACCAAGGCGCCCCTTGCAGGCGCCGCAACTCCAATTCGGCCTGACGATAGCTCCAGGCCTGGTGGCTATCCGTGCCCCTGGGCTCACGGGAAGCCCTCGGCCGGGTCAACAGCAATCGCTCCTGCATCTCATCCAGGTAGCCGCCCCCGACATCGGCGTGGGCGCCGGGCAGGAAGATCTCCTCATGCTCTGGCGCCACGCTGGTCAGGGCGAAATTGCGGCGGTACTCGTGCTGCGCCGCCAATTGCACAACCTTGAGCGCGCAATTAGCCGGCAGATAGAGATTGAGCCCCGGATTGACTGCATTGGCTGGACTGAAGTCACCGCGCAAGGGATCGGCGACTGCCGCCACGGTATCGAACAAGCCGATAAAGCTGAGTCGTGCCTTGGCGCGCTTCCAGGTAAAACATGGCAATAGTCCTGCGGCGGCAATACCACCATCGGCCTTGAGTACTTCATTGGCAAAATGCCGCGCTGCCGCTGCCCCTCGACTGAAGCCAAAAAGATCGAATTCAACCGCCTCGACGATAGTGTTGGGATTACTACGCTTGAATTGATCGTAGCGATCCGCGAAGGCTGAAGGAAAGTTTTGAACGCAAGCAAGAACGCCGCTTTTCCCTACGCCCGTCCCCATGGAAAACAAATTGTCCGGCTGGCCAGCTTGAGTCCCAATACCTTCGATATAGACAGAGATACTGGCTTGAACCTCGCTTTTATCGAGCTTTCGATCCACATCGCTCTCATACAACCGATACAGCCGCGCAATATTCGTCTCCGCCCCCGCATAGCTGCCATCAACACTCAGCATGAACTTCTCGCAATGCCTTGCGATGCTGCGCGCCTGATCCTGGCGAAAGCCCTGCTCTTCCGCCCGGCAGGCGGCACCGGTAGCGGCGTTGAAGAGGTTGTTGCCGGTGCCGTCGAAGAAGACGCCGATGCGCAGGGTGATGCGCTGGTCTATCGGGCGCTCCGCCTGTTCGCCGACTTCATCCCTGGCACCGGGTGCGCCATGCGAGTGTTTGGCAGGCCCCTCGATACCCTGTCGCTCCCGGTCGCGCAGCGCCGAAGGCTTGCCCTGCCCCGGTGCCAAACCGGTAGTGCCTGCACGGCTCGCGCAGGCGCCCTTGGTCGCACCGCCCGCATCCAGGCCGATGATGACGCTGCCCGATCCGCCGATCACCACGCCGCCATGGCTGGTAAGGCTGCCGAGCACCGCCGCCGGTTGGCCGTTGATCAGGACGGTGGGGATGACCGCGGCGCTCAGGACCGCGCCACAGCCGCAGGCATGACCGAGGGTCGCGGCAGGCAGGCCGTCGAAAGACACATCGGAGGAGCCCTGGGCCAGGGCCGTGGTACCGCACTTGGGGCAGGCGACGGCGTCGCCCAGGCGAACAGCAGGCTTTCCAGACATCACCGATCTCCCTATCGGTCACTGGGGCCCTGAAAATGCCGCATAAAATGCTCTAGAACAAGGATTTCAGCGCAGCGCCGCGCAATCTGTCACGACCCTAGCCGTGGGGATCGTCCGGATAGGTGAAGGTCGGCATCTGCCAGTTGAATCTCAGCGCCAGCAGGCGCAGCAGCAGCCCCGCGGCCAGGGTGATCAGCAGCGCCTGCTCCTCGCCGAGCCACGGGCGGCAAAGCAGATAACAGCCGGCGGAGAGTACCGCCACGCTGGCATAGAGCTCGCGCCTGAGGATCAGGGGCACGTCGTTGCAGAGGATGTCGCGCAGGATGCCGCCGCAGGTGCCGGTGAGGGTACCGCTGACGATGACGATGGCCGGACTCAGGCCCATCTCCAGGGCCACCTGGCAGCCGATCACGGTGAAGGCCACCAGGCCCAGGGCATCGAGCACCAGGAACAGCCGGCGCAGATAGCGCATGACCCGGGCGATGGCCACGGTGGCGAGGCCCGCACCGACGGTGAGCGCTAGGTACTCCGGGTGCTTGACCCAGCCGAGCGGATAGTGCCCCAGCAGGACGTCGCGCACCGATCCGCCGCCCAGGGCGGTGACGCTGGCGATCAGCGCCACGCCGAACAGGTCCATGCCGCGGCGCCCTGCGGACAGGGCGCCGGTCATGGCCTCGGCGGTGATGGCCACCAGATAGAGGATGGACAGCAGCACGGCTGCGCGGCCATCAGACCTTGATGAAGTGCTCGCGGTAGTGACGCAGCTCGGCGATGGAATCGCGGATGTCGTCCAGCGCCAGGTGGCTGCCGCTCTTCTTCACGCCGTCACGCACATGGGGCGCCCAGCGCGCGGCCAGTTCCTTGAGGGTGGAGACGTCCAGGTTGCGGTAGTGGAAGTAGGCTTCCAGCGCCGGCATGCGGCGATAGAGGAAGCGGCGATCCTGGCAGATGCTGTTGCCGCAGATCGGCGATTTGCCCTTGGGTACCCACTGCTGCAGGAATTCCAGGGTCAGGGCCTCGGCCTGGGCGGTATCGACGGTGCTCTCGCGCACCCGCTGGGTCAGTCCCGAACCGCCGTGCTGACGGGTATTCCACTCGTCCATGCCGGCCAGGATCTCGTCCGACTGGTGGATGGCCAGCACCGGGCCCTCGGCCAGCACATTGAGGTCGCTGTCGGTGACGATGGTGGCCATCTCGATGATCACGTCCCGATCCGGATCCAGGCCGGTCATTTCCAGGTCGATCCAGATCAGGTGCTGCGGATTGGGGGTGGTCATGGTGAACTCCTTGATGATGGCAGCAGTGTAGCAGTGCGCCTGCCGCGCACCTACCGGCGCCAGAGCAGCAGCCGGCTGCCACGCAGGTCGCCCACTTCCAGCACCCTGTCCGCTGGCTGGCCGGGAATCTCGAAGGTGTTGCTGATCAGCCAGCTGCCGGCCCGCAGCTCCGTGCTGGCCTTGTCGCCCAGGCGCGGCATGGGCGCCGGGGAGAGAAAGCAGTAGACGACGTCGAACTCGCCCAGCTCCACTCGCCAGAGATCGCGATAGCGCACCTGGCAGTTGCGCCGTGGCAGGCAGCGCAGCCAGGCCAGGGCGAAGCTCAGCGGCGCCGTCTCCACACCGACGAAGGTGGCCTGCGGAAAGCGCCGGGACAGGTCGACCAGGGTATCACCCAGGCCGCAGCCCAAGTCGACGAAGCGAAAGGTCGGCTCGCGCTCGGCGAGCAGTTCGGCCAGCCGCTCGCGGGTTTGGCGCCCGGTGAGATAGAGCGGCACCCGCTCGCGCAGGCTGTTCCAGTTCAGCAGCAGGAGCAGCAGGAAGCCGAGCGCGGCGATACCCGCCGACAGGCCGCGACCACTGACCAGGTAGAGCGCCGGAGCGAACAGCAGATTGATGAAGACCCACCAGCGCGCCAGGCCCAGGCGTTCGCCCAGCAGCGCCGCGAGCACGGCCTGCAGGCACACCAGCAGCAGCAACGACGGGCGCTGCCCGGTGAAGCCAGCCCACAGCCGCAGTCCGACGACCGCCAGCACCAGGGCGGCCAGTTGCACCAGCACGGCCAGCAACAGGGGATAGCGCGAGGCGAGATGGGCCAGCATGGGGGCTCCAGAGCGACGAGGTGCGCCAAGTTTAGGTAATCCGCGAGAGGCGGCCAATGCTAGACTCCTCGACCCTGAAACCCGCGGACTTCCCATGGCCAAACGCCACCTGACCCGTCGCCAGAGCTGGCGGATCGAAAAAATCCAGACTGAACGCGCTGCTCGCGCGGAAAAGCGCGAATCCAAGCTGGTCGACGAACTGGAAGGTGGCGACCTGGGCCCCGAACAACAGGGCCAGGTGATCGCCCATTTCGGCGTTCAGGTGGAGGTCGAAGATGGCGAAGGTCGGCTGCAGCGCTGCCATCTGCGCGCCAACCTGCCGACCCTGGTCACGGGCGACCAGGTGGTGTTTCGCTCCGGTATCCAGGGCAATGGCGTCATCGTCGCCCAGTTGCCGCGCCATTCGGAGATCTGCCGGCCGGACATGCGCGGTCAGCTCAAGCCGGTGGCGGCCAACGTCGACCGCCTGGTGATCGTCTTTGCCCCGCTGCCCACGCCCCATGCCAACCTCATCGACCGCTACCTGGTGGCGGCCGAGCATGCCGGCATCCAGCCGCTGCTGCTGCTCAACAAGGCCGACCTGATCGACGAGCACAACGGTCCGGCGCTGGACGAACTGCTGGGCATCTACCGCGAGCTGGACTATCCGCTGCTGGAGGTGTCGGCCCACAACGGCCTGAGCATGGACCAGCTCAAGAGCGCTCTGGACGAACACGTCAGTGTCTTCGTCGGTCAGTCCGGCGTGGGCAAGTCGTCGCTGGTGAACGCCCTGCTACCGGGCGTCGATACGCGCGTCGGGCCGCTGTCCGAGCTGACCAACAAGGGCACCCACACCACTACCACCGCCAGGCTCTTCCACTTTCCCGATGGCGGCGACCTGATCGACTCACCCGGTATTCGCGAATTCGGCCTCAGTCACGTCAGCCGCGACGACGTCGAAGCCGGCTTCAAGGAATTCGGCGACTACCTCGGCCACTGCCGCTTCCGCGACTGCAAGCACGAGCGCGAGCCCGGTTGCGCCCTGCTCGCGGCCCTGGAACGCGGCGATATCCATCCGCAGCGGATGGCCAGTTACCGGCATATCCTGGCTAGCCTCGAAGGCGAGTCACGCTACTAACGAAAACGCCGGGCAAGCCCGGCGTTTTTATCGATCGACGACTATCAGCCAAAGACGCGGAAGCGCTCGGCATCGTCCATGAAGCCCTTCTCCGGGAAGTCGCCCTCGTTGGAACCGAAGGGCATCTGGGCGCGCAGGTGCCAGGTCTCCGGCAGCTTCCACTCGGCGGCGGCCAGGGCGTCGGGCAGCGGATTATAGTGCTGCAGGCTGGCGCCTATGCCGGCGTTGGCCAGGGCGGTCCACACCGAGAACTGGGCGATGCCGCTGGCCTGTTCCGACCAGATGGGGAAGTTGTCGGCATAGGCGGGATACTTGTCCTGCAGGCCGGCAACGACATGCCGATCCTCGTAGAACAGCACGGTGCCGGCGCCGGCCGCGAAGCTGTTGATCTTGCCCTCGGTAGCGGCGAAGGCGTCGGCCGGCACGATCTGCCGCAGCGCCTGCATGACGAAGCCCCAGAACTTGTCGCTCTCGGCGCCGAACAGGATCACCGCCCGCGAGCTCTGCGAATTGAAGGCGGAGGGCGACAGCTTGACCGCCTCCTGGATCAGCGCGGTGACCTGGTCCTGGGCCAGCGGCAGATTCTTGCCCAGCGCGTACTGGCTGCGGCGGCGCTTGATGGTGTCGATAAAGGCGTTGCTCATCGGAAGGCTCCTGCAAGGGAATCGGAGATCGGGAGACCGCGCGCCAGGGCGCAAGGTGCCCGATCCGTCATGAAACCCCTGCAGCTTAACCAGCCGTCTTCACGTCAACGTACGAAAAAACCGAACGCTAGCAGCGAATTTTCCTATCGATCGCCATGACCGCTCAGGGCTTGCTCTGGATGACGCCGGCGTCGAAGGCGTTGATCTGCTGCTTGAAGGCGGCGTTGTTGATGGGTTGCGCCAGATTGCCGGTGGCGCTGACGCCACCACTGGAGACCCCGCTGCGACTGGCAGCCGGCGCGCCATCGGTCGCCGGCTTCGGTGCCTGGCTGCTCCCGGCCCGTCCCTCGATGGCCTGCTGGGCCTTCTTGGTCAGGACGATGATATCGATGCGGCGGTTGACCGGATTGAGCGGATGCTCGCGATCGAAGGGGGCCGAGGAGGCATAGCCGACGATCCGCGCCACCTGCTCTTCCGGATAGCCACCGGCGATCAGCGCCCGGCGTGCGGCGTTGGCGCGACCGGCGGACAACTCCCAGTTGCTGAAGTCACCCTTGCCGTTGTAGCGCGCCGCATCGGTATGGCCGCTGATGCTGATCTTGTTCGGCACCTGGCGAATGGTGTCGGCCATGGCCAGCAGGATGTCCTCGAAATAGGATTTCAGTCGCGGACTGCCGGAATCGAACATCGGCCGGTTCTCGGCATCGACGATCTGGATGCGCAGGCCGTCCTGGGTGATTTCCAGCAGGATCTGGTCCTTGAACTTCTGCAATTCCGGATTCTGCTCGATCTTGTTCTGCAGCTCCTGCAGCAACAGCTCCAGGCGCTCCTTGTCGACCTGCTCGGCGATCTTTTCCGCCTGGCTCGGATCCATCTTCGCCTGACTGGCATCCTTCTGCTGCTGGGTCGCGTCGTTGGGCTGGCGCTTGTCGGACGGATCGAGCGCCTGGGTGGGATCGGGCGCGACGCGGTTGGAGTCGTTGGGATCGGCACGCTCCTGCACGTCCGGATTGACCTTGTTCTGGGTCGAATCCGGTTGCGCCTGGATCTCGGGATTCAGGGTGCGATCGGGCGCCGGCGTCGGCGTGCCGCCCAGGTCGATGACATAGGGACTGGCGCTTTCGGTGAAGCCGATCGGATCCTGGAAGTAGCCGGCGATGGCCTTCTTCTGCTCTGGGGTGGCCGAGGACATCAGCCAGAGCACCAGGAAGAACGCCATCATGGCGGTGGCGAAGTCGGCGAAGGCGATCTTCCAGGCGCCGCCGTGGTGGCCGGCGGCGCTTTTCTTGATGCGCTTGACGATGATCGGCTGGTTGTTGTCCATCAGCTGCCCCGCATGGCCTGCTCGAGCTCACTGAAGGACGGCCGGTGCGCCGGGAACAGCACCTTGCGGCCGAATTCCACGGCGACGGTGGGCGGCATGCCGCTGGCGGCGGCGACCAGGCAGGCCTTGATGGCCTCCAGCACATTGAGCTCTTCCTTGGCGTCGTGCTCCAGGCAGGTCGCCAGGGGGCCGAAGAAGCCGTAGGCCGCGAGAATACCGAGGAAGGTACCTACCAGCGCGGCGCCCACGTGGCCACCGATGGCCGCCTGGTCACCCTCGCCGAGCATACCCATGGTGATCACGATACCCAGTACCGCGGCGACGATACCGAAGCCGGGCAGGCCGTCGGCGACCCGCGATACCGCGTGGGACGGATGCTCCAGTTCTTCCTTGATGCCGGCCAGCTCCATGTCGAACAGGCCTTCCAGCTCGTGGGGCGCCATGTTGCCGGAGGACATCAGCCGCAGGTAGTCGGCGACGTAGGCGGTCATCCGCTCATCCTTGAGGATGTTCGGGTACTTGCTGAAGATCGGACTGGCCTTGGGATCCTCGACGTCCGCCTCGATGGACATCATGCCCTCGCGCCGGCTCTTGTTGAGGATCTCGTAGAGCAGCTTGAGCACGTCCAGGTAGAAGGCGTGGGTGAAGCGGTTGCCAAACATCTTCAGCGACTTCTTGAACACCTGCATGAAGGTGCTGCCCGGGTTGGCTTGCAAGAAGGCCCCCAGGGCGGCACCGCCGATGATCAGGACCTCGAGCGGCTGGATGATCGCAGCGATCTTGCCATGCGCGAGAATGTAGCCGCCGAGGACAGCCGCGAATATCACGATGATGCCGATGATTTTTGCCATGGTTGGGAATACTGTGTGCTAAGGAAAATTGAGCCGGGGATCTGCCCTCACGTCCCCTTTATCGGACCCGGCGCCCCGGACTGAAGGCCTTTCATCAAATTTCAAGGCGACCGTCGTATGTCCAGCCGCCCAAACACCGTCGAAGACTGGGTCAAACACCTGGAAGGCGTACGCCTGCCGGTGGCCACCGCCACCGCGGAGCGTCTGCGCCGCGCCCTGGCCGATGGCCGTCTGGCGTTGCATGAGATCGCCGAACGGCTCTGCGAGTCACCACCCCTGGCGCTGGCCCTGCTACGCGAGGCCAATCGCGGCCATGCCAGCCTTGGCGATCCGGCCGCCAGTCTGGAGGCCGTGCTCGGCCGCGTCGGTCTCGGGCCGGCGGAGTACCTGATCGCCCGCCAGCCGACCCTGCCCGAGGAGCGCCTGCCGCGTCCGCTGCGGCAGCTATGCCTGGTCAGCCAGCACGCCATGACCCTGGGGCTGGGCCTGTTCGGTGTGCCCCTGGCGCGGCTGTGGCCGGACATTCGCCTGGCCGCCCTGCTCTTTCTGGCGCCGCTCTGGCCGCTGGCGACCCGTTATCCGGAACTCTTCGAGGAATGGGAACGGCGGGTGCTGGGCGAAGGCGAACCGGCGCTCAAGGTCGAGCGCGAGCTGCTCGGCGTGCCGGCGATCCGCCTGTGCCAGGCGCTGGCCCGTCACTGGCAGTTGCCCGAGTGGATCGTGGAAGGCTATCGCCTGCTGGACCAGGATCGCCGGCAACTGGTCAGGGCGCTGCACATCGCCCATGGCGACGATCCCCTCGAACAGCAGCAGCGCCTCGACGACGACCCCAATCTGCGCCGCTGGCTGACCCATCCCGGCAACACCATCCTGCTGGCCAACGGTCTGGCCCTGGCCAGCCACCATGCCTGGGATGGTTCTCATACCCTGCGCTGGCAGCGTTTCAGCGCCCTCTATCTGCAACTGCCGCTGGCACGGGTGCAGAGTCGCAGCCATGAACTGGCGGTGCAGGATGCCCAGCGCCATGCCCGACCCGGCCTCTGGCATCCGGCCGAGGGCCTGGTCTGGCCACCGGGCGAACGGCGCCTCAAGCCGGTGCCCCGGGTACAGGTCGCCAGCGAGAGTCAGGCACAGCGCTGGCGCGGGCTCTGCGAGCAGCTGCTGCACACGCCCAGCGCCTTCGCCACCCTGCCCCAGCTGTTCGATTGCGCCCGCCAGGCGCTGGTGGCCTGCGGCCTGCCGCGGCTGCTGTTGCTGACCCCGGATCGCAACGGCCAGAAGGGCAATGTCCAGCTGCACCACGGCCTGGACGACGCCCCCGGCCTGCAACTGGATATCGCCAGCCACCCGCTGCTGGCCAAGCTGTTCGGCAGCCCCGGCCAGTTGCGCATCGATGACGGCAACCGAGCGCGCTTCGCGCCGCACCTGCCCGCCGATCTGCGCCGGCTGTTCAGCAACGAGCGGCTCTGGCTGCGCAGTCTGGGCTTCGGCGAACGGGTGGTGCTGCTGGCGATCCTGGACAGCGAACTACAGCCAGCGGATCCCCGCCGGACCGCGGCGCTGGACAAGACCTTCACCTGCATCGAGCGCGCCATCGGCACCTTCGCCAATCGTCCGCGGGCACGACCGGCCTGACGCTGGCCGGTCAACCTCGGTACACTTCACCTTCTACGGACCGACGGGAAATCCGCGATGCCCTTTTCCGCCTTGCCCCTGGTGATCGAACCGGCCGATCTCGCGGCGCGCCTGGATGCGCCCGAACTCATCCTGGTGGATCTCTGCAGCGCTGCCCACTATGCCGAAGGGCATCTGCCCGGCGCGCGCCATGTCACGCCCGCCCGCACCCAGCTGGGCAGCAAGCCGGCGCCCGGCCTGCTGCCGGCCCAGGCGGACCTGGAACGGCTGTTCGGTGAACTGGGCCAGCGCGACGAGGCCGTCTACGTGGTCTATGACGACGAAGGCGGCGGCTGGGCCGGACGCTTCATCTGGCTGCTCGATGTCATCGGGCACGGCCACTATCACTATCTCAACGGCGGGCGCCAGGGCTGGATCGCCGCCGGCCTGCCGCTGAGCACCGAGGTACCCGCTGCGGCGGGCGCACCGGTCGCTTTGACTCTGCACGAGGAGCCCACCGCCAGCCGGGCCTATCTGCAGAGCCGGCTGGGCGCCGAAGACCTGGCCATCTGGGACGCCCGTGGCGCCGATGAATACCGCGGCGAGAAGGTGCTGACCGCCCGCGGCGGCCACATCCCCGGCGCGATCAACTTCGAGTGGACCGCTGGCATGGATCGTGAGCGCCAGTTGCGCATCCGCGAAGACCTGGCCGCCGAACTGGAGCGCCTGGGCATCACCCGCGACAAGGAAATCATCACCCACTGCCAGACCCATCACCGATCCGGCTTCACCTACCTCGCGGCCAAGGCCCTGGGCTATCCGCGCGTCAAAGCCTATGCCGGCTCCTGGGGCGAATGGGGCAACCACCCCGACACCCCCATCGAATGACTGCCAAGGACCTCTCATGAAACTGCAAGACCGACTGTTCATCCTTGCCCAGCACCTGCTGCCGCACCATCTGCTGTCGCGGGTGATCGGTGGCTTCGCCGAGTGCCGGGCGCCCTGGTTCAAGAATCTGCTGACCCGCTGGTTCGTCCGTCACTATGACGTCGACATGCGCCAGGCCCAGGTGGAAGACCCCACCGCCTACGAGAACTTCAACGCCTTCTTCACCCGCGCCCTCAAGCCCGGTGCCCGCCCGCTGCCAGCCGAGCCCGGCGTGGTGGTCAGCCCCAGCGATGGCGCCATCAGCCAGCTCGGCCGCATCGAGCATGGCCGCATCTTCCAGGCCAAGGGCCACAGCTACAGCCTGCTGGAGCTGCTGGGTGGCGACGGCCTGCGCGCCGCGCCCTTCATGGGCGGCCATTTCGCCACCATCTACCTGTCGCCCAAGGACTACCACCGGGTGCACATGCCGCTCACCGGTACCCTGAAGGAGATGGTCTATGTGCCCGGGCGCATCTTCTCGGTCAACCAGCTCACCGCCGAGAACGTGCCCGAGCTGTTCGCCCGCAACGAGCGGGTGGTCTGCATCTTCGATACCGCCGTGGGCCCCATGGCGGTCATCCTGGTCGGTGCCATGATCGTCGCCAGCATCGAGACGGTCTGGGCCGGCCTGGTCACGCCACCCAAGCGCGAACTCAAGCGTTTCGCCTACGACGAGGCCGCGCGTGCGCCCATCACCCTGCGCACCGGCGACGAGCTGGGTCGCTTCAAGCTGGGCTCCACCGCCATCGTGCTGTTCGGTCCGGACGCGGTGAACTGGTCCGCTGAACTCGGCGCCCTGTCCACCGTCAACATGGGGCAACTGCTGGGGGTTCCGACCACGCCGGCCCCCTTGACCACCGTTTCCGAGCCAGGGTCTCTCGCCTAGATGCGCGGTTCATTGCCCATCGAAACAGGAGTGCGCGCGGCGAATGGATAGCAAAAGGCCACAGCTCATGTTGCGGGTACCGACGCCCGATCAGCGCAGCCTGACGTTTTGTGACGCCACACCAGCCGGCCTCAAGCGCTGGCTGGAGCAGTTGCCGCGGGCCAAGCTGGGTGAATTCGCCCGACTGCTCTATCAGGGGCTGCTGGAGCTCAATCGGCTGATCCTGACGCCGGAAGCGCGCCTGCGCCTGCTCGAATCCCTGCGTCCGGACGTGCAGCGAGTCTGCCAGTTGCTCGAACGCCATGTGCTCAATCAAGCCATCGTGCTCGACGAGCGCTCGCGCAAGGTCGCCAATCTCTGCCAGGCCCTGCAGAACCTGCTGGCCGCCGGCTACAAGCTGATCGTGGTCGAGGAAAGCGAGCGCGGCGAACGCAGCACGCTGCTCGCCACGGCCATCCAGCGCGCCCTGCGCGCCCTGCTCGGGCCGCTGATCCGCGCCGCCCAGCTCTATACACCGGTGCACGACAACCTCTGGCTGGAGCTGCATCAACTCTATCGGCTGGCGGTGACCACTGGTCTGCACAACCAGAAGATTCGCGATGAGCTGCTGCCCGGCGACGGCAGCCAGACCATCACCCAGGCCTATGGCGCCGCCTTGCTGTTTGGCGCCGCCCGCTGCAACCAGTTGCGCCAGAGCCACATCGCCCAGCTGACCCTGCACCTGGACGACTGGGCCGGCCTGATCCGCCTGCAAGGCCCCGAGCAGAACGGCACCCTGATGGTGGTGGCGCCGCAGATCGACGCCCCGCCGCGCTATCGCTCGTTGCTGCGCGAAGCCAACCTCAGTGGCCTCCTGGGGCTCGCCCCGCAGCAACTGGTGCAGGCCATCGAGGACTATCTGGCCCTGGCACCGGAACAGCGACCGCGCGCGCGCCTGCCGGTGCACGGCGATCTGTCTTTGGATCTGCTGCAACACCTGGTCGGGGCCTGGGGGCAGGAGGCGGATCGTGCCTTCCAGCGCATGCCCGGTCAGGGCCAGGTACAGGTCTGCATCGGCATGAGTGCCCTGCACTACCAACTCGCGGGTGGCCAGGTGTTCGCCGACACCCTGCGGCTGTCGGCCGCGGCGGCCCCGGAAACCTTTGCCCCCAAACCCAAGGAAGACGTCTGGTCGCTGGCCTTCGATGCCGACACCCGGGCGTCCGATGCCCTGGACTGGAGCACCGAGGCCTTGGAGGAAATCCACTACGACGTGTTGCCCGGCGACGGCGAGGCAGCCAGTCCGGCCTTTCCGATCCATGCGGTACAGGTGGTCAACCACAGTCCCGGTGGCTATTGCCTGAGCTGGAGCGGCGAAGTGCCCGAACAGTTACAGGCCGGTGAACTGCTCGGCGTGCGCCTGCCCGAGGATCACAACTGGGGCCCGGCGGTGGTGCGCTGGGTACGCCAGGTGCCCGGCAGTGGCACCCAGATGGGCGTCGAACTGCTGGCGCCCACCGCGCGGCCCTGCGGTCTGCAGCTGCTGCGCAAGGCCGAGCAGAACAGCCAGTACCTGCGTGCTCTGCTGCTGCCGGAGATCAAGGCCATCGATCAGGCGCCGACGCTGATCGCGCCACGCCTGCCCTTCCAGGAAGGCAGCAAGGTGCAGATCAATCAACAGGGTAACGAACAGCGTGGCATGCTCGACCGGCGCCGCAGCATGACGGTCAGCTTCAGCGTCTTCGAATATCATCTGCTGGAACAGACCGGAGCTCAGCCTAACGGAGGGCCTTCGAGTGGTAGTGCGCGGCTGGAGGAAGACTTTGACTCGCTGTGGAAGTCTCTGTAGCTTCGAGGGATTGTCGTTATCGCCAGGGTGCGAGTAGACCATGGCTGCCGAACACAGTGCGATCCGCCTGTTGCTGCTCGAAGCATCGCAGAACGAGGCGGAACGTCTGGTCAGCCTGTTCCGTAATGCCGGACGGGCAACGCGGGCCCACCGTCTGGCCGACCCCGCGGATCTCGACGAACTCCTGTCCCAATCCTGGGACCTCGCCATCCTCGCCCCACCTTCTCCTGAGCTCGACAGCCTGGCCGCCCTGCGTCTCTTGCGCCGTCGGGCGCCTCAGCTCGCCGTCATCCAGCGGGTGGCACCCGAGGAGCCCACGGCGGTGCTCGAAGCCCTGCGCCTGGGCGCCCGCGACGGTATCGCCAGCGACAACGACGAGCACCTGCTGCTGGCCAGCCTGCGCGAACTGGGCAATCTGGCCGAGCGCCACGAACGCCGGCGCCTGGAACAGGCCCTGGCCGAAGCCGAGCAGCGCTGCCAGCTGCTGTTGGCCAATGCCGTGGATGCGGTGGCCTATGTCCACGACGGCCTGCATATCCACGTCAACTCGGCCTATGTGGAGCTGCTGGGTTATCCCTCCGCGGAAGACCTGGAAATCACGCCGCTGATGGACCTCATCGCCGCCGCCGACCAACCGGCGCTACGCGAGGCCTTCCGTCAGTTGCGCGACACTCCCAGCCCCCTCGAACTGGATTGCCGGTGCGTCCGCCAGGACGGCAGCACCCTCGGCGTGCACCTGCGCCTGACGCCAGCCATCTATCTCGACGAACCCTGCGTGCAGTTGCACCTGCGCGAGGAGCGCGCGGCCCCGGCCGCCGAGGCCCTCGAGGAACAGCTGCGCGAGGTGCGCTTCCAGGACACCCTGACCGGGCTGCTCAATCGCAGCCGCATGCTCGAATTGCTCGAAGACGCCCTGGAGCGCGCCCGGCTCGGCGCGCCGGCCAGCTTCGCCTACCTGAGCATCGATCGCTATCCGACCCTGCTGGCCGAGCTGGGCATAGGCGCCATGGACGAGTTGCTGGTGGCCCTGGCCGAGCGCCTGAGCGAGCACTTCGGCACCCTGGTGACCCTGTCGCGCTTCGCCGACGATGCCTTTACCGTTCTCCTGCCCCAGGCGGCCGACGCCAGCCTGGACAGCGCCTTCGAGCGCCTGCTCGGCCGTCAGGAGCGCCAGCCGCTGGCCCTGGCCGGACGTAATCTGGCCATCAGCTATTCCATCGGTGTGGTCAGCCTGGACAGCCATACCAAGAGCGCCGGCGACCTGGTGGACCGGGCGCACCGTTCCGCGCGCCAGGTCGCCCAACGGGGCGGCAACGCCTGCAAACGCTACGACCCCCAGGAAGAGCTGGCCGCCGCCGCCAATCGCGGCAACCTGGTGGCCATGGTCAAGCAGGCCTTGCAGCAGAACGGCTTTCGCCTGCTGTTCCAGCCGGTGATCGGCTTGCGCGGCGGCAGTCACGAGTACTACGAAGCCCTGCTGCGGCTGATCAACCCCCAGGGTGAGGAGGTCTCACCGGCCGAATTCGCCCGCACCGCCCGTGACAGCGGCCTGAGCGGCCAGATCGATCGCTGGGTGATCCACCAGGCGGTGCGCCAGCTGGGCGAACACCGCGCGCGCGGCCACGGCACGCGCATCTTCGTGCACCTCTCGGGCGCGACCCTGGGCGATCTGGAATTGTTGCCCTGGCTGAGGGAAACCCTGCAGGCGCAACAGCTGGACGCCGAGGCGGTGATCTTTCAGCTTAGCGAGGAAGACCTGCTGGCCCAACCGGAGCAGGCCCTGGCCATGGCGCAACGGCTGCGCCGCCAGGGTCATCCGGTCACCCTGAGCGGCTTCGCTGCCGGTGACCCGCCGCTGGCGGCGCTGCGCCTGCTGGTGCCGGATTACGTCAAGCTGTCGGGCAAGCTGATCAAGGACCTGGCGCAACCGGACCACCAGGAGCGCCTCAAGGCCCTGGTCGCCGAGCTCAGCGCCCAGAACGTCCAGACCATCGCCCCCTTCGTCGAGAGCGCCAGCGTGCTGGCTCAGCTCTGGCAGGTCGGGGTGCACTTCATCCAGGGCTACTACCTGCAGGAGCCCAGTCAGGCGATGGACTACGAGTTCCATGCCGAGTAGCAGCGACCCAGCCTGGGACAGGTTCATCGCGGCCATGGGCTGCCGCAGCGGCGGCTGAACCTACGGCATGATCGCGGCCATGGGCCGCTCCTACGGGTGTTTGATGTAGGCGTAGGAGCGGCCGCAGCGGCGGACCGCGATGGCCGCTGGGAGGCTCAGCCCTGGGTAAGCCGATCTTCCACGCCCAGCAGATAGAGCACGCCATCCAGGCCCAGCACGCTCACCGACTGGCGGGCGGACTGGCGCACCAGTGGCTTGGCGCGAAAGGCCACGCCCAGACCGGCCAGGGCCAGCATCGGCAGGTCGTTGGCGCCATCGCCCACGGCGATGGTCTGCTCCAGCGTCAGGCCCTCACGGCTGGCCAGTTCCTGCAGCAGATCGGCCTTGCGCTGGGCATCGACGATGGGCTCGACGGCGCGGCCGGTCAGCTTGCCGTCGACGATCTCCAGTTCGTTGGCATAGACGTAGTCGATGCCCAGCCGCGCCTGCACCTGGCGGGCGAAGTAGGTGAAGCCGCCGGAGAGGATGGCGGTTTTGTAGCCCAGCCGCTTCAGCTCGGCGAACAGCCGCTCGGCGCCCTCGGTCAGACGCAGCCCGGCACCGATGTCTTCCAGCACCTCCTCGGACAGGCCCTGCAGCAGCGCCATGCGCTCCGTGAAGCTGGCGCGGAAGTCGATCTCGCCGCGCATGGCCCGCTCGGTGATGGCCGCCACCCGCTCGCCGATACCGGCGGCCTTGGCCAGTTCGTCGATGACCTCGGCCTGGATCAGGGTGCTGTCCATGTCGAACACCGCCAGCCGGCGATGCTGCCGCTGCAGGTCGTCGGGCTGCCAGCCGATGTCGGCCTGGCCTTCCTGGGCCAGCGCCAGCAGGCCCGCGCGCAGCGCCTGGGGTTCGTGCGGCTCGCCGGTGACGCGCAGCTCCAGGGCGGCCCGTTCGTTCGCGCCCGGCTCGCTCAGGGCGCGGATGGCGTGGATGTTCAGGCCCTGCTCGCGGCATAGCGCGGCCAGCCGGGTCAGCGGCAGATCGGCCAGACTGCGGCCCATCAGCGTCAGGACATGGGCTTCGCCGCTGTCCGGTGCCGGCTGCGCCAGGGGCGCCACCTGCAGCCCCAGGGCCTGCAGTGCCTGCCCCAGCGCGGCGCCGGCACTGGCCGGGCTGACCAGCAGGGTCACCGCGGCACTGTTGTCCAGACCCTGCTGCTGCAGCGATTCCAGCCGGGCACCGGCCGCGGCCAGGGCGCCGGTGAGCGCAGCCAACCAGTCGGCGGGCAGGATGCCTACGGCCTGGAGTCCGATAACGTCTTGCATGGCGATCCCCTCGCGGAAAAGCGCGCAGTCTACCCTTTCGCCCCGGCGGTGCCGAGCCATGGGCACCGGCTGGCGGCGGGAGTCCACCGCCGGCCTCTTTTGCGGGCGAAGCCCTGCATTCGCCGTTTTCGCGCCCCTGGCCCGCTGGTTATACTGGCCGCACATTTTTTGTCCAAAGAAACGATTTCTGTGACCCGCCCCGCGACCGTCAAGCCCGATAATTTCTTCCTGCTGATCTACCGAGCCCTGCGCCAGCGTCGTGTGCCGGTGGCCTTGCGCATCGTTTCCCACAGCCTGCTGCTGGTGGCGGCCGCTCTGGTGATCTATGCCGGCATCATGAGCATGCAGTTCCGCCATGCCATGCAGCAGCAGGCCGACGCCGTCGGTCAGAGCCTGGTGACCCAGACGGCCAACTCCGCCGCCGAACTGCTGGTGGCCAACGACAACCTCAGCCTCAATGTGCTGCTCAGCAACCTGGCGCGCAATCCGCTGGTGGCCCATGCCGCGGTCTACAGCCCGGACAACCGGGTGCTGGCCGAGTCCGGCACCCGCCCGAGCCAGGGCTTGCTGACCGCCACCGAGGGCATCTACAGCACGCCGATCCGCTTCCAGGACGTTACCGCCGGCCAGGTGCGCCTGGCGCTGGACATGGACCAGTTCCAGCAGCCGATGATGATCAGCCTGCAGAACATGGGTCTCTTGGGGCTGATCCTGCTGGGCCTGAC
Organism: Pseudomonas benzopyrenica; assembly: GCF_036884265.1. Taxonomy (NCBI): domain Bacteria; kingdom Pseudomonadati; phylum Pseudomonadota; class Gammaproteobacteria; order Pseudomonadales; family Pseudomonadaceae; genus Pseudomonas; species Pseudomonas benzopyrenica. Next base: position 4,528,893 of record NZ_CP145723.1, read on the forward strand.
CCTGATCCTCAGCCTGCGGCTCGGGCGCCAGCTGTCGATTCCGCTGCTGGAACTGCGCGTCTGGCTGCGCGATCCCGACGATCCCGCACCGGGCGCCGGCCGCCTCGACGAACTGGGCGACCTGGCGCGCCAACTGCAGAGCCGCCTGGTCCCGCCCAAGCCGCCCAAGGCGGAAGTGGCCGAGGACGACGATCCCTTCGCCGACGAACAGGGTGGCCTGAGCGTCAAGCCGCCACCCGCACGCAAGGCCCCCACTGCCAAACCGGCTGCCCGCAAGGCGCCTGCGGCGGATGCCGACAACGAACTGGACGCCGATGCCTTCGCCGATCTGGTGCCGGACTCCTTCACCGAGCCGCCGCCCACGCCGGCTCCGGTAGTGCCCACCGAGCCCGACATCGTCACCTCCGCGGTGCTGGCCATCCAGCTCGGCGCCCAGGACCAGCTCAGCCGGTTGCCGCGCAGCCGCCTCGAACAGCTGCTGGAGCGCTATCGCGACTGCCTGCAGCAGGCCACCGAGCTCTATGACGGCGAACTCCACACCCTCAAGGACGGCGGCAGCCTGATCCTCTTCCACGAGCGCAGCGACGACGATGACTACCTGACCCGCGCGCTCTGCTGCGGCGAGATCATGCGCGCCCTCGGTCACGCGCTGCAGGTGGAAGTGGTCGGCAGCGGTGCAACCCTGCAGCTGCAGCTGGGTCTGACGCAGGGCGAACGCCTCGCCGGCCTGGAGCTCGCCCAATTGCTGGAAAACACCACCGTACGCAATGCCCAGGCGCTGAGTCGCCACAGTCGCAACCTGTTGCTGGTCGAGCAGAGCATCGCCGAGGACGAGCTGCTGCGTAAACGCGCCCGTATCCGCACCATCGCCAGCCCCGCCGGGGCCAGTTGCGTGGAGCGTCTCCTGGAACCCTACTCCGCGACGCTGGAGCGTCACCTGGTCCGGCTCGAGGCGCGTTGACGCGCCCGCCCGACCCCACCTATGAGCGCCCTCCTGCCCCGTCTCGCCCTCGCCGCGCTGTTGCTGGCGGCCTGCGCTGTCCAGGCGGCGCCCAACGCGAGCAGCGTGAGGCTGCCCGATGGCGGGGTCTATACCGGCGAGATCGTCAGCGGCTTGCTCAACGGCAGCGGCCGCATCGAGTGGCCCAACGGCAACTGGCTCAAGGGTCGCTTCAAGGATGGCCTGGCCGAAGGCCCCGGCGAACAGCAATTCGCCGACGGTACCTACTACCAGGGCACCTTTCGCCGCGGTCTCTACCATGGCCAGGGCAATCTGATCAGCAGCAGCGGCTGGGAGTACCACGGCAGCTTCGTCAACGGTCGCATGCAGGGCCAGGGCTCCAAGCTCGACAGCGACGGCACCCAGACCATCGGCACCTTCAACGACGGCCACCTCAATGGCGTCGGCCAGTGGCAGGAGCCGGGTGGCGATCGCTATGACGGCGAATTCGTCGACGACCAGTTCGAAGGAGCCGGCGTCTATCGCAGCGCTGGTGGCGATCTCTGGCGCGGCCGCTTCAGCGGTGGCGAGTTGACCGGCAACGGCGAATTCGTCGGCAGCGACAGCAGCCAGTATCGCGGCGCCTTCCGCAACTGGAAGTTCGACGGCCAGGGCGTGCTCACCAACAGCGACGGCAGCGTCTATCGCGGCAACTTCGCCGATGGCGTCTATGCCGGCATGGGCGTCCTGACCGGCGCCGACGGCCAGGTCGAACGCGGTCTCTGGGAGGGCGGCAAGCGCATCCGCGACGACCAGGGCCAATACATCGCCGATCCCCTGGAGCGCGCCCTGCTCGACCAGGGCAAGGTGCTCGACCAGGAGCTGCAGCAGATCCCGGCCTCCACCTCCGCCACCGAACTCTATGGCCTGGTGCTGGCCGGTGACGGCGGTCAGGGCGTATTCCAGCGCGAAGCCAACTACGTGGCCAACTTCCTGACCACCACCTGGGGCGCCCGCGATGTCGTCCACCTGATCAACGCCAAGGACATCCGCAGCGACCATCCGCTGGCCACCCGCGAGAATCTCTACCAGAGTCTGCAGGCCCTGGCCCAGCGCACCGGTCCCGAAGACCTGATCCTCATCTACCTGACCAGCCACGGCTCGGCCGACCATCAGCTGGTGCTCTCCCAACCGGGCCTGGACCTCTCCAGCCTGCCGGCCGCGGAGCTGGGCCGCCTGCTCGCGCCCCTGCGCGGCCGCGACAAGCTGATCATCGTCTCCAGCTGCTACAGCGGCGGCTTCATCCCGCAATTGCAGGACGACCATACCCTGGTGATGACCGCCTCCAAGGCCGATCGCACCTCTTTCGGCTGCACCGACGAAGCCGACTTCACCTACTTCGGCCGTGCCCTGTTCGCCGAGGCCTTCCAGCACACCGACGATCCCGAGCAGGCCTTCCAGCGCGCTCGCGACACCGTGTCGGTGCGCGAGAAGACCGAAGGCTTCGATCCGTCCGAGCCCCAACTCTGGGCGCCGCCTGCCGTGCTGCAGAAGTGGCGCGCCTGGCGTGCGAGCCGCTGAGTGCGGCTTTCGCCCAGGGCCTTGACGAACAACCGGAACGCCTGAGGTCCAACCTGACATCAGCGGTCGCCGCTACAAGGAGAGCCCCGTGTACCTGACGCCTCAGCATGCCCTCATCGCCGGCGCCACTGGCCTGACCGGCGAACACCTGCTCGATCGCCTCCTCAACGAGCCGACGGTACCCCGGGTACTGGCACCGACGCGCCGTCCGCTGGCGGAACACGCCCGGCTGGATAATCCGGTAGGTGACCTCAACAGTCTGCTGCCGACCCTGGAGGGCCCGCTGGACGTGGCCTTCTGCTGCCTGGGCACCACCATGAAGCAGGCCGGTTCCGAAGCCGCCTTTCGCGCCGTGGACTACGGTCTGCCCCTGGCGGTGGGTCAGCGCGCCCTGGAACTGGGCGCCCGCCACTACATCGTGGTCAGCGCCATTGGCGCCGATCCGCAGTCCTCGATCTTCTACAACAAGGTCAAGGGCGAGCTGGAAGAAGCCCTGCGCGCCCAGGGCTGGACGCAACTGACCCTGGCACGGCCGTCACTGCTGATCGGCCAGCGCCAGGAAGAACGCCTGGGCGAGCGCCTGGCCGCCCCGCTGTCGCAGTGGCTGCCGGGCAAGTGGCACGGCATCGAAGCCGCCGTCCTGGCCCGGTCGCTGTGGCGCCTGGCCCTGGAAGAAGGCAAGGGCGTGCGAGTGGTTGAATCGGACGAGTTGCGCAAACTGGGGCGCTGAAGGCTTGGCCGCTATCGACCGTAGGTTGGGCTGAGAAGGCTCCATCGTCGAAGCCCAACATGCCGGTGCCGAGGCAAACACTGTTGGGCTTCGCTGCGCTCAACCCAACCTACGATAGCCTGTAGGAGCGGCCCATGGCCGCGATCCCCTCACTCATTCAGGCTTGTGTCGTTAGCCCTCGCTACCAGGCCTGGGTGCATCCCATCGCGGTCGTGGACCGCTCCTACGCCGGCTGCGCCAGCACCATCTGATCCACCTCCTGCACCAGCCAGTCGTGTAGGGCGCGCAGGCGCGGGTCAGCCAGGGCACCCTGGGCATAGAGCAGCATGTACCTCTTGTGCGCCGGCACGGAACGACCGAAGGGCGGCACCACCAGCACACCACGAGCCAGTTCGTCGGTGATCAGGGCGCGGCGGGCGATGGCCACGCCCATGCCGGCGATGGCCGCTTCGATGGTCAGGTGGTTGCGGTTGAAGGTATGGCCCCGCCGCACGTCCAGCGCCGGGGCGCCGATGCTGGCCAGATAGAACTCCCATTCGGCGTATTCGTAGCTGCCGCGCCAGGCGGTGATGTCATGCAGCAGCGGATAGAACTCCAGGTCCTCCGGTCGCTCCAGTGGCGGGCGTCCCGCCAGCAGACTGGGGGCGCAGACTGGAAAGATCTCCTCCTCCATCAGCGGCGTCGAGGCCAGGCCCGGATAGCTGCCGTCGTTCAGGTCGATGGCCAGGTCGAATTCGCCCTCGCGCAGCGACCAGCTGCTGTCCTCGGCCACCAGGCGCAATTGCAGATCGGGAAAGCGGGCCTGTAGGCGCGGCAGCCGCGGGGTCAGCCATTTGCCCAGGAACGAGGGAATCGACCGGAGCCGCACCACGCCGCCGAACTGACCGGCGTTGAGACGGCGCAATTCGGCATCGATCAGCCCGTAGGCCTGATTCAGGGTGGTCGCCAGGCGCTGGCCCTCGGCGGTCAGCTCCAGGCCACGCGCGACGCGATGGAACAGCTTGAAACCCAGCCGCTCTTCCAGCTGGCGCATCTGCTGGCTGATGGCGCCGGGCGTCACGTGCAGCTCTTCGGCACAGCGCGTGAAGGACAGATGCCGAGCGGCGCAGGCGAAGACCTGTAACCAGGCCTGGGTTTGGGCATTGAGGATCCGGCTCATCGATGAGTTCCGCTAAAGGATCGCTTAGAAGCTTTCGTTTGTGCGAGCTGAGGGCTTATCACCACTATGAGCCATCCGCCGGCACCTTGTCTGGCGACCATTCAAGCTCAATCAGGGATTACCGACATGGCCATCAGCGTCTTCGACCTGTTCAAAATCGGCGTGGGTCCGTCCAGTTCCCATACCGTGGGCCCGATGCGGGCCGGCGCCCTCTTCGCCCAGCGGCTGGTCGACGAAGGCCTGCTGGAACAGGTCAAGCGGGTCGAGGTGCGCCTCTATGGCTCGCTGTCGGCCACCGGTGTCGGCCATGGTACCGACCGCGCCACCCTGATCGGCCTGATGGGCGAGTGGCCGGATCGCGTCGATCCTGCCGCCGTGGAGCCACGCATCGAAGCGCTGCGCAATGAACGTCAGCTGCTGCTGGCCGGTCGCCAGGCGATCCACTTCGATTGGCAGGAAGACATGCTGCTGCTGGAAGAGAGTCTGCCCTATCACCCCAATGCCATGACCCTGACCGCCTTTGGCGCCACCGGCGAGGTGGCCGAGGCGACCTACTACTCCATCGGCGGCGGCTTCGTGGTCGACGCCGCCCAGGCCGCCAGCGGGGTGCTGGACAACGACACCACCGAACTCCCCTATGACTTCTCCAGCGGCGCCGAGCTGCTGCACCTGTGCCGCAGCCACGGCCTGGGCGTGGCCGAGCTGATGCTGGCCAACGAAAAGCGCTGGCGCTCCGAGGAAGAGATCCGCAGCGGCCTGCTGCGCATCTGGGACGTGATGCGCGAATGCGTCCAGAACGGCCTCGCCAACGAAGGCATCCTGCCCGGCGGCCTCAAGGTGCGTCGCCGCGCCGCCCGTCTGCACCAGAGCCTGCAGGCCATCGGCAAGCCCAACGTCATCGGCTCGACCCTCTCCGCCATGGAGTGGGTCAACCTCTTCGCCCTGGCGGTGAACGAGGAGAACGCCGCCGGCGGACGCATGGTCACCGCGCCCACCAACGGTGCGGCCGGGATCATCCCAGCGGTGCTGATGTACTACATGAAATTCAACCCCGACGCCTGCGACGACGACGTGGTGCGCTTCATGCTCGCCGCCGCCGCGGTCGGCATCCTGTGCAAGAAGAACGCCTCCATCTCCGGCGCCGAGGTCGGTTGCCAGGGCGAGGTGGGTTCGGCCTGCGCCATGGCCGCCGCGGGCCTGGCCGAGGTGCTGGGCGCCAGCCCCGCGCAACTGGAGAACGCCGCCGAGATCGGTCTGGAGCACAACCTCGGGCTGACCTGCGACCCGGTAGGAGGCCTGGTGCAGGTACCCTGCATCGAGCGCAACGCCATCGCCGCGGTCAAGGCGATCAACGCCGCCCAGATGGCCCTGCGCGGTGACGGCGAGCACTTCATCTCCCTCGACCAGGTGATCCGCACCATGAAGGAAACCGGCGCGGACATGCACAGCAAGTACAAGGAAACCTCCCGCGGCGGCCTGGCCGTGACCTTCGTGGAGTGCTGAGTCAGCCTTGACGCAGGCGCGGTGGATTGTCGAGAGTCGGACTTTTCCCTCACTGGAACGCCCATGAGCCTCGACTCCGTCCGCCAGCACCTTGCCCGCATCGCGCCCGACCTCGAGATCCTCGAGGCCACCACCAGTACCGCAACCGTCACCCTGGCGGCAGCCGCCCATGGCGTGGAGCCCGGGCGCATCGCCAAGACCCTGGGCTTGAAAGTCGGGGATCAGCAGCTGCTGCTGGTGGCCCGCGGCGATGCGCGACTGGACAACCGCAAGCTCAAGGCCGCCTTTGGTGGCAAGGCCAAGCTGCTCGATGCCGCTACCGTGGAAGGCCTCACCGGACATCCAGTAGGTGGCGTCTGCCCGTTCGGACTGACCACCCCGCTGCCGGTCTACTGCGACGAATCGCTCAAGGCCTTCGACGAGGTACTACCCGCCGCGGGCGCCATCCACAGCGCCGTGCGCCTCACGCCCGAGCGGTTGGCCGCCCTCAGCGAGGCGCGCTGGGTGGATGTCTGCGAGGTGGGCGATCAGCGCAGCTGATCGTGCTTTTCGACGTCGCGCCGATCCTTGTTCAAGACGACGCAGGCGTAGTAGCCGCCACCAAGCAGGATGAGTGCGAGCAGGCTGAAAAGAATCATGAAGATACCATCGTCCATGGCTGCCTCCGAGAGATGCCAGAAAGGGATGGATAAAGCTTAGGCCCCCGGACGCCAGCGTTACAGCAGCAGGTAGACATATGAAAAACCGGATCAGATGGCCGGTGCCTCGCTATAGTGACGGTCTCCCCTGCCCTGGCCTCGCATGAAGCGCTACGAACGATTCGCCGACCAGCTCGCCACCCTGATGAACAGCGGCGTCCTCGCCCCCGGCGAGCGCCTGCCGTCGGTGCGCAACGCCAGTCAGACCCACGGCATCAGCCCCTCCACGGTGTTCCAGGCCTATTACCTGCTGGAGAGTCGCGGCCTGATCGAGGCGCGCGAGCGATCCGGCTACTTCGTCCGCGAACCGGCTCGGGCGCGGGACGCGGCGCCCTTGCTGACCCCTCTGGAAGGCACCGAGGTGGCGGTGAGCGATCTGGTCTATTCGGTGCTGCAGTCACTGCAGGACCCGGACATCGTGCCCTTCGGCTCGGCCTTTCCCAGTCCCGATCTGTTTCCCCTGGCGCGGCTGGCCCGCAGCATGGCCCACGGCCTGCGCGACTTGCCCGCCCAGGACCTCACCGCCTACGTCACCCCCGGTCATCCCGAATTGCGTCGGCAGATCGCCCGGCGCTACGGCCTGGCCGGCATGCCCGAGGTCGGCGAAGAGCTGGTGATCACCCACGGTGCCCTGGAGGCCCTCAACCTGGGCCTGCAGAGCCTGACCCGTCCCGGCGATTTGGTGGCGGTGGAAAGCCCGGCCTTCTACGCCAGCCTGCAGGTATTGGAGCGGCTACAGCTCAAGGCGGTGGAGATTCCCGTCGACCCCGAGCGCGGCCTCAATCTGGATGCCCTGGAAGAGGCCCTGAGCCGCCTGCCGATCAAGGCCTGCTGGTTCATGAGCGGCCTGCAGAATCCCACCGGGGTCAGTCTCGACGACCGCGCCCAGCAGCGACTCTATGGCCTGCTGCAACGCCATCAGGTGCCGCTGCTGGAAGACGACGTCTATGCCGAGCTCTACAGCGGCAGCGAACCGCACCGCCCGGTCAAGCGCTTCGACCGTGACGGCCTGGTGCTGCACTGCGGCTCCTTTTCCAAGTGCCTGGCGCCCGGCTATCGCATCGGCTGGATCGCCGCCGGCCGTCAGGCCGGTGCCGTCGCCCGGCTGCGGCTGATGACCACCATCACCCCCTCGATGCCGGCCCAGGCCGCCCTGGCGGACTACCTGCAGCACGGCGGCTACGACCGCCATCTACGCCGCTTGCGACTGAGTCTCGATCGGCAGCGCCAGGCCATGCTGACCGCGGCGCGGCGCTACTTTCCCGCCGACACCCACGTCAGCTGGCCCCAGGGCGGTTACTTTCTCTGGTTCGAACTCCCCGAGCGGGTGGACAGTCTGGCGCTCTATCGCCAGGCCCTGGCCGAGGGCATCAGCCTGGCGCCGGGACCGATCTTTTCCGCGCAGCAGGGTTTTCGAAACTGCATCAGGCTCAATTGCGGTCATCCCTGGGACGCGCGCAGCGAGGCAGCCATGGCCAGGCTCGGGGAGTTGCTGAAGGCGCTCTAGAGGCCGCCGCGCACACTACCCCGCCCACCGATGGCGGCCGGCAGGGACAGCGGCAGCAGCAGGGTGTCGAGCAAGGCGCTGCCGGGCAGGTCCAGCACCGGCCAGGCTGGTGCCTCGGCGCCAAAGCGCTCCTGGGCGCAGCAGCCGCCCTGCAGCGCATAGAGATCCAGCCGGGTACCGGCATAGACCACCGGCGCGCCGGGCTTGGCGGCGTCCAGGGTACGCACCGTAGCGCAGCCGCCAAGGGCCAGGACGGCCGTCAGTAGCAGGCCGAGACGCACGATTCTAGTCATCGTTGCCGGACAGGTGATGTTCGCCCCAGCGCGGCAGCATGTCCTGGGGGATGCCCAGGGTGTTGAGGATGCGTGCCACCACGAAGTCCACCAGGTCGTCGAGGGTCTGCGGCTGGTGGTAGAAGCCCGGCGAGGCCGGCAGGATGGTCACCCCCAGGTTGGACAGCTTGAGCATGTTCTCCAGGTGGATGCTGGAGAACGGCGACTCACGCGGCACCAGCACCAGCTGACGGCGTTCCTTGAGGGCCACGTCGGCGGCGCGTTCGATGAGGTTGTTGCTGGCGCCGGTGGCGATGGCCGAGAGGGTGCCGGTGGAACAGGGGCAGACCACCATGGCCGCCGGGGCGCTGGAGCCGGACGCCGGCGGCGCCATCCAGTCGCTTTGGCCGAACACCCGCACCTGGCCAGGGGCCGCGCCGGTGTATTCGGTGAGAAAGGCCTGCATGGCCTGGGGCTTGGGTGGCAGCACCACATCGGTCTCGGTGGCCATCACCAGTTGCGCGGCCTTGGAGATGAGGAAGTGCACCTCGCGTTCCTCCTGCACCAGGCAGTCCAGCAGGCGCAGGCCGTACTGGGAGCCGGAGGCGCCGGTCAGCGCCAGGGTGATGCGTTCCGGGCCGGCCATCATGCCTGCTCCAGGGCCGCGGCCAGCTTGCCGTGCAGTCCGCCGAAACCGCCGTTGCTCATGATCACCACGTGGGTGGGTCCGTCCAGTTCCGCCTTGACGCGCTCGATGATGGCCTCCAGGGAGTCGCAGACCACGGCCGGCACGGCGCAGGCCTCGGCCGTTCCGGCCAGGTCCCAGCCCAGATTCGGCGGGGCGTACCAGATGACGCTGTCGGCGCCGGTGACGCTGTCCGGCAGGCCGTCACGGTGGGCACCCAGTTTCATGGAATTGGAGCGCGGCTCGATGACGGCGATGATCCGCTCGCTGCCAACCCGGGCGCGCAGCCCCTGCAGGGTGGTGGCGATGGCGGTGGGATGGTGGGCGAAGTCGTCGTAGACGGTCACCCCACGCACCTCGGCGACCTTCTCCATGCGCCGCTTCACGCTACGGAACTCGCTCAGGGCGGCGACTCCCATAGCGGGCACCACCCCGACATGACGAGCCGCCGCCAGGGTGGCCAGGGCATTGGCCACGTTGTGCTGGCCGGTCAGTTCCCAGTTCACCGTGCCCTGCACCTCGCCGTCGAACAGCACCTCGAAGCGCGAGCCGTCCTCGGCCAGCAGGCGAGCCTGCCATTGACCACCTGCGCCGGTGGTCTGCACCGGGGTCCAGCAGCCCATCTCCAGCACCCGCACCAGGGCCGTTTCGGCGGTGGGATGGATGACCAGGCCACTGCTGGGAATGGTCCGCACCAGATGATGGAACTGCCGCTCAATGGCTGCCAGATCCGGGAAGATGTCCGCGTGATCGTATTCCAGGTTGTTGAGGATGGTGGTCCGCGGCCGGTAGTGGACGAACTTGGATCTCTTGTCGAAGAAGGCGCTGTCATATTCATCGGCTTCCACCACGAAGAAGGGCGTGCCGCCCAGGCGCGCCGAGATGCCGAAATTCTGTGGCACCCCGCCGATGAGAAAGCCCGGGCTCATGCCGGCATGCTCCAGCACCCAGGCCAGCATGCTGGTGGTGGTGGTCTTGCCATGGGTCCCGGCGACCGCCAGCACCCAGCGGCCCTGCAAGACGTGCTCGGCCAACCACTGGGGACCGGAGACATAGGGCAGGCCCTTATCCAGCACGTATTCCACCGCCGGATTGCCGCGCGACAGAGCGTTGCCGATCACCACCAGGTCCGGGGCCGGATCGAGTTGCGCCGGATCGTAGCCCTGGGTCAGTTCGATGCCCTGGGCCTCCAGCTGGGTGCTCATGGGCGGATAGACGTTGGCGTCGGAGCCGGTCACGCGATGGCCGGCTTCCTTGGCCAGCACCGCGAGCGACCCCATGAAGGTGCCGCAGATACCGAGGATGTGGATGTGCATGACAGGCTGGCTCCGCTGCAGATTGAACGGCGGCAAGGTTAGCACGGGGGGCCGCGCGGCCGGAGCGATGGCCGTCGCGGATGCCTGGTTCAAGGACAGCAAACCGGCGACACCAGGGGCGCGCGCGTCAACCAGATCGGGCACGTCGCCACGCCCTGACGGTGAGACGACGTATCGCCCGAGAACAGCGTCTTATCTACCTTTTGGATTAATTGTTCAAATTACTTCGCTTTCAATGATAAGACTGCCTGCCTAGGCTAGGGTCATTCCGTTTCAGGAGTCCTGCCATGTCTCTTGCCGATGCCCTGGCCCTGCGCCAGGGGTGCAAACCCTTCCGCCACCTCGACCGCCCACTGGAGATCATCCGCCAGTTCACGCCCCACTGGTTCGCCGTGACCATGGGCACGGGCATCCTGGCGCTCGCGCTGGCAGCCTTCCCCCTGCCGCTTCCCGGCCTGCACGCCCTCGCCGAAGGCCTCTGGCTGCTCGATGTCCTGCTGTTCAGCCTGTTCACCGGGCTCTATGCCGCCCGCTGGCTGCTGTTCTACCAGGAAGCCCGCGAGATCTTCGCCCACGCCACCGTCTCGATGTTCATCGGCACCATTCCCATGGGCCTGGCGACCCTGATCAACGGCCTGCTGCTGTTCGGCCTGCCACGCTGGGGCGAGGCGGTGCTGCCCCTGGCGCTCGGCCTCTGGTGGCTGGATGCGGCCATGGCCCTGGTCTGTGGGGTGCTGATTCCCTATCTGATGTTTACCCGCCAGGCGCACCGCATCGACCAGATGACCGCCGTCTGGCTGCTGCCCGTGGTGGCCGCCGAGGTGGCAGCCGCCAGTGGCGGCCTGCTGGTGCCGCACCTGGCGACCAGCGAGCAATTCACGGTGCTCGTCGCCAGCTATGTGCTCTGGGCCTATTCGGTGCCGGTCGCCTTGAGCCTGCTGGTGATCCTGCTGTTGCGCCTGGCGCTGCACAAGCTGCCGCCGGCCAGCATGGCCGCGTCGAGCTGGCTGGCGTTGGGACCGATCGCCACCGGCGCCCTGGGCCTGCTGATACTGGGCGCCGATGCACCGACAGTGTTTGCCGCCCATGGCCTGGCCGGAATCGGCGAGATCGCCCAAGGCCTGGGCCTGTTGGGCGCGGTGCTGCTCTGGGGACTAGGGCTCTGGTGGCTGGCGCTGGCCGTACTGGTGACCCAGCGCCAGGCCCGTGAAGGCATGCCCTTCAACCTGGGCTGGTGGAGCTTCACCTTTCCCCTGGGTGTCTATGCCCTGACCACCCTGCGCCTGGGGGAAGCCCTGGCGGCGCCCTTCTTTACCGGCCTGGGCACCGTGCTGGTAGTGCTTCTTGCACTGCTATGGACCCTGGTCGCCAGCCGCACCCTGGCAGGCGCCTACCAGGGCAGCCTGTTCGTCTCGCCTTGCATCGCTCATCTTTGCCAGAAGGCGGCGCGTTAGTCCTGCGGACGTTGCAGACCGTGTTGATGCAGCCAACGATAGAGGGTGTTGCGACTCACTCCCAGGCGCTTGGCGGCGCGAGTCATCTGCCAGTGGCAGTCGTCCAGCACCGCACGCAGTTCCTCGCGGGCGCTGTCGACCGGCGCCGCGCTGGACGGCAGCGGCAGCCGGGCGCCACGGCAGTCGGCGGGTAGCTCGTCCAGACCGATCTGGCCGTCTTCGCTCAGGGCCACCAGGGTGCGCAGCACGGTGCGTAACTGGCGGACGTTGCCAGGCCAGGGCTGGGCGAGCAGACAGGCACGGGCTGCCGGATCGAGACGGATCGCCTCGCCGCGGGCCTCCTCGGCCAGCAGCAGATCGAGCAGTTCGCCACGGTCACTGCGCTCACGCAGGGCTGGCAGGGTCACCACCAGGCCGCGCAGGCGATAGTAGAGGTCTTCGCGAAAACTGCCGGCGGCCACCAGGGCTTCCAGATCACGGTGACTGGCGCTGACCAGGCGCAGGTCCAGGGCGCGAGGTGCGCCGCCGCCAAGGGGCACCACCTGGCGCTCTTCCAGCACCCTGAGCAAACGCGTCTGCAGCGCCAGGGGCATGTCGCCGATCTCATCGAGAAAGAGGATGCCGCCATCGGCCTGCTGCAGCTTGCCGGCCATGCCTTCCTTGCGCGCCCCGGTGAAGCTGCCGCCACGATAGCCAAACAGCTCGCTTTCGATCAGCGTCTCCGGAATGGCCGCGCAATTGAGCGCGACGAAGGCCTGACCGGCGCGGCTGCTGGCGCGGTGCAGGGCGCTGGCGAAGGCTTCCTTGCCGGTGCCGGTCTCGCCATGCAACAGTACCGGCACATCGCGTTCGAGGACCTTGAGCGCCCGGGTGAAGTCCCGCGCCAGGGCCGGATCGGCCAGGCAGATACCACTGGGCGCGGGCGTCTTGGGCACCGCCACCGGGGTGACCGGGCGCACCTGAGGGCCGCGCACCAGGCCGTGGAAGCCCTGCCCCTGGCGTCCGCGCAACGCCCAGCAGGCGCTGGGGTGCGGGCGGGCGCGCTCCAACAGGTCGTCCAGCCGTAGCTCGAACAGGGCCTCCATCCGCTGCCCCAACACCGCACTACGCGCCAGGCCGAGCAGCATCAGCGCGGTTTCGTTGGCGGCCTGGACGCGGCCCTCGTCGTCGAAGGCCAGCAGCCCTTCGCTGAGCAGGCCGACATAGGCCGCCTGGGCATGGAAGCGCAGCAGGTAGCCAGCGGCGTAACGGTCGAGGAAATAGCAGCTCTCGATCAGCTTGGCCGAGAGATTGACCAGCGCCATGGTATGGAATTGGCCCTGGCGCGAGGCTTCCTGGCGGGCGCTGGAGACGTCCAGCACCGCCAGCAGCTCGCCGGCCGGATCGAAGACCGGACTGGCCGAGCAGGTCAGCTGGGTATGGCGACTGCGAAAGTGTTCGTCGCGATGGATGGTCAGCGCCTGGCGCTCCACCACGCAGGTGCCGATGCCGTTGGTGCCCTCGCAGGCCTCGCTCCAGTCGGCGCCCAGCCACAGGCCGGCCTGCTGGAAGGTCTCGCGCTCGGCGTCGGCGGTGACGCAATCGAGGATCAGCCCGCGGGCATCGGTGAGCAGCACGGCATGGCCGGCGCCGCCTAGTTGCTGGTGCAGGGAATTCATCTGCCCACGGGCGATCTGAAGCACTCGCTGCTGGCGCTGGCGGTGCTCGTCGAAGCGGGCGCGCTCCAGCACCCAGGGCGCCACACGCGCGGCCGGGTCCAGCTGGTGTTCGTCGAGACAGCGCCGCCAGGAGCGGGCGATGGCCGGATCGCTGGCCGGGCCGTCAGGGACGGCGCCGCGGGCGAGTTCGAGCACCTGGCTGGCATGACGATCGGACGGGGTGGCGGCCATTGTCGTTGTCCTCCGCGGGGGCGTCTGCGCGGCCTCCAGCATAGGCCAAATCGGTCGGACTGCGCACGCTGTCACCCCCAGGTGACAGGCTGTCACGCCAAGGGGTGACACCTCTGTCACAGTGACAGGTGACGGCACTCCCTGGAAAAGCCCGCAAGGCCGCATCCATGCGGGTTCGCCTGACTTGGCCCGTGCCTTGCTCAGGATCGGAGCGCCGCTTCATACAAGAACAAACAGGAGACCCACCATGCGCTACGCAGCTCCCGGCACCCAAGACGCCCTGCTGACCCTGCAGGCCCGCTACGGCAACTACATCGGCGGCGAATTCGTCGCCCCGATGAAAGGCCAGTACTTCACCAACACCTCCCCGGTGAACGGCTCGGTGATCGGTGAATTCCCCCGTTCCGACGCCGCCGACATCGAGCGCGCCCTGGACGCCGCCCACGCCGCCGCCGATGCCTGGGGCCGCACCTCGGTGCAGGACCGCTCGCTGATCCTGCTCAAGATCGCCGACCGCATCGAACAGAATCTGGAAAAACTGGCCGTCGCCGAGACCTGGGACAACGGCAAGGCGGTGCGCGAGACGCTCAACGCCGACGTGCCCCTGGCCGCCGATCACTTCCGCTACTTCGCCGGCTGCATCCGCGCCCAGGAAGGCAGCGCCGCCGAGATCAACGACAACACCGCCAGCTATCACTTCCACGAGCCACTGGGCGTGGTCGGCCAGATCATCCCCTGGAACTTCCCGCTGCTGATGGCGGCCTGGAAGCTGGCCCCGGCGCTGGCCGCCGGCAACTGCGTGGTGCTCAAGCCCGCCGAGCAGACGCCGCTGTCCATCACCCTGTTCGCCGAGATCGTCGGCGACCTGCTGCCGCCCGGTGTGCTCAACGTGGTGCAGGGCTATGGCAAGGAGGCCGGCGAGGCCCTGGCCACCAGCACCCGCATCGCCAAGATCGCCTTTACCGGCTCCACCCCGGTGGGTTCGCACATCCTCTCCTGCGCGGCCAAGAACATCATTCCCAGCACCGTGGAGCTGGGCGGCAAGTCGCCCAACATCTACTTCGAAGACATCATGCAGGCCGAGCCGAGCTTCATCGAGAAGGCCGCGGAAGGTCTGGTGCTGGGCTTCTTCAACCAGGGCGAGGTCTGCACCTGCCCGTCCCGCGCCCTGGTGCAGGAATCCATCTACGCCCCCTTCATGGAAGCGGTGATGAAGAAGATCGCCCAGATCAAGCGTGGCGATCCGCTGGACACCGACACCATGGTCGGCGCCCAGGCCTCCCAGCAGCAGTTCGAGAAGATCGTCTCCTACCTGGAGATCGCCCGCGAGGAAGGCGCCGAATTCCTCACCGGCGGTAACGTCGAGAAGCTGCAGGGCGACCTGGCCAGCGGCTATTACATCCAGCCGACCCTGCTCAAGGGCCACAACAAGATGCGCGTCTTCCAGGAGGAAATCTTCGGCCCGGTGATCGGGGTGACCACCTTCAAGGACGAAGCCGAGGCCCTGGCCATCGCCAACGACACCGAGTTCGGACTTGGCGCCGGCGTCTGGACCCGCGACATCAATCGCGCCTACCGCATGGGCCGCGGCATCAAGGCCGGTCGCGTCTGGACCAACTGCTACCACCTCTACCCCGCCCACGCTGCCTTCGGCGGCTACAAGAAATCCGGCGTCGGCCGTGAAACCCACAAGATGATGCTCGACCACTACCAGCAGACCAAGAATCTGCTGGTCAGCTACGACATCAATCCGCTGGGCTTCTTTTAGGTGCCGAATCACGGGCTGGTGCGCTAGAGCCAAACAAGGCGGAAATAGCCAAGGAAGCGCAGTTTACTCAGCGTAAATGAGCATTCCGAGGCTATTTCCAACGCAGTTTGGCCGAAGCGCGGCAGTTCGTGATCGGTGCCGACGCCTGGATGGCGCGCCTCAGCAGGAAGTAGGGACGCGCCTCCCACCTGACCTGGATCAACACCCGCTCCCCGTGGGTGGCCGACGCTAGAGGCAACGGCCGCCCGCGGTGGACAGGTGCGTCCCGGCGCAGGCCCCGTCTGGCTTCATCCACGCATCATGCATCCATGAGGGACTCGTCATGCCTAAAACAATGAAAGCCGCTGTCGTCACCGCCTTTGGCAAACCCCTGGAATTCCGCGAAGTCGAGGTGCCTACCCCGGGCGCCGGCCAGGTACTGGTCAAGATCGCCGCCAGTGGCGTCTGCCACACCGATCTGCATGCCGCCCAGGGCGACTGGCCGGTCAAGCCCAATCCGCCCTTCATCCCCGGTCACGAAGGCGTCGGTCATGTAGTGGCGGTGGGCGCCGGGGTCACCCACGTCAAGGAGGGCGACCGGGTCGGGGTGCCCTGGCTGTATTCCACCTGCGGCCATTGCGAACATTGCCTGGGCGGTTGGGAAACCCTCTGCGAGTCCCAGCAGAACACCGGCTACTCGGTGAACGGCGGCTTCGCCGAATACACCCTGGCCGATGCCGGCTACGTCGGCCGGCTGCCGGACAACGTCGGCTTCGTCGAGATCGCGCCCATCCTCTGCGCCGGGGTCACCGTCTACAAGGGCCTGAAGATGACCGACACCAAGCCGGGCAACTGGGTGGTGATCTCCGGCATCGGCGGGCTGGGCCACATGGCGGTGCAGTACGCCCGGGCCATGGGCCTGAACGTGGCGGCGGTGGATGTGGACGACCGGAAGCTCGACCTCGCCCGCCGGCTGGGCGCCGAGGTCACGGTCAACGCCCGCGAGCAGGATCCGGCGGCCTACCTGAAGCAGGAGATCGGCGGTGCCCACGGCGCTCTGGTCACGGCGGTTTCGCCCAAGGCCTTCGAACAGGCCATCGGCATGACCCGTCGCGGTGGCACCATCGCCCTCAACGGCCTGCCGCCGGGTGACTTCCCGCTGTCGATCTTCGATATGGTGCTCAACGGCACCACGGTACGAGGCTCCATCGTCGGCACCCGCCTGGACCTGCAGGAGGCGCTGGACTTCGCCGGCGAAGGCAAGGTCAAGGCCACGGTGAGCGCCGAGCCGCTGGAGAACATCAACGACATCTTCGCCCGCATGCATGAAGGCGGCATCGAGGGCCGAGTGGTGATCGACATGGCGCTGGGCTGAGAACCAGCACCCCACTCCCGTGGCTGCCACGCCACGGGAGTGAACCTTTGCCCTACCGTGACCTCTGAGCGGCTGGCGTTTTTTCCCGGCGCCGATCTCGACCAGGCCACAAAACCCGGTCCCGGCTGCCTTTATAATCGCCGTCGGACCCTCGCAACCACGGTAGGCACGCTCCATGGAATTCAACCCGATCGATCTGATCCTGCACCTCGACGTCTATCTCAGCGGGTTGGTAGCCCAGTACGGTACCTGGATCTACGTCATCCTCTTCGCCGTGATCTTTTGCGAGACAGGTCTGGTGGTCATGCCCTTCCTGCCTGGCGACTCCCTGTTGTTCATCGCCGGCGCTTTATCCGCTCTGGGCGACATGGACCCCTATCTGCTGGCCGGCCTGCTGATGTTCGCTGCGGTGACGGGCGACAGCACCAATTACCTGATCGGCCGCTTCGCCGGCGACAAGCTGTTCAGCAATCCCCACTCCAAGGTGTTCCGCCGCGACTATCTGCTGCGCACCCAGGCCTTCTACGAGCACCACGGCGGCAAGACCATCACCCTGGCGCGCTTCCTGCCCATCATCCGTACCTTCGCCCCCTTCGTCGCCGGGGTCGGGCGCATGCACTACCCCTACTTTCTCGGCTACAGCGTGCTCGGCTCGCTGCTCTGGGTCGGCGGCCTGGTGAGTCTGGGCTACTTCTTCGGCAACGTGCCCTTCATCAAGCAGAACCTCACCCTGATGGTGCTGGCCATCATCGGCATCTCCCTGCTGCCGATGATCCTCGGCCTGATCAAGAGCCGGCGCGCCGCAGTCCAGAGCGGAGTCTGAGCCCTTGGGCTTCTGGCGCGCCTGGCGCGAGCGGCGCCTGCTGGAGCGGGTCGCCATCGCAGATGAACTCTGGGCGCGCCTGCGTCAGCGCCTGCCGATCCTCGATGGCCTGAGTGCCGCCGAGGACACCTGGCTACGCGAGCACTGCGTGCTGTTTCTCGCCGAGAAGCGCCTCACCCTGCTCCAGGGCCTGGAACTGGACGACGGCGACCGCCTGCTGCTGGCCGCCCAGGCCCTGCTGCCGCTGCTGCACCTGCCGGAAGCGGCGCTCTATCCCAATGTCCGCGAGATCGTCGTCTATCCCGACGCCTTCGTCAGCCCGCAACGTCACCGCGACGAGGGCGGCCTGGAACACGAGTGGGACGAGGAACGCGACGGCGAGGCCTGGGACCGCGGCCAGGTGGTGCTGGCCTGGCCCGGCATCCAGGCCAGTGGCGGCTGGGAGGCCTACAACCTGGTCATCCACGAATTCGCCCACCTCATCGACCTGCTCGCCGGTGGCCTGTGCAATGGCCAGCCGCCGCTGCACGAGGACATGCCCCAGGCTGCCTGGACCAGCGCCCTGCAAGGCGCCTATGACGACCTCAATCGCCAGCTCGACGCCGATCCGAATGCGCAGACTGTCCTCGACCCCTATGCGGCGGAAAGCCCCGAGGAATTCTTCGCCGTCGCCTGCGAGTATTTCTTCAGTGCGCCCGACCTGCTCAGCGAACACTATCCGGCCGTCTACGGACAGCTGCAGCAGCTGTTCCGCCAGGACCCGCGCAGCCGTCTCGCCGCCAGCCTGGCGAGCGTGCAACAGCCGACCCCCCCGGGGTCCGAGGCTCGAACCCCGATCTGAAAGCGCCTATACTCCCGGCCACTTTTCCCAACCGACCAGAGGGACCCGTTCATGAGCTACAGCAAGATTCCCGCCGGCAAAGACCTGCCGAACGACATCTACGTCGCCATCGAGATTCCGGCCAACCACGCGCCGATCAAATACGAGATCGACAAGGACAGCGACGCCCTCTTCGTCGACCGTTTCATGGCCACCCCCATGTTCTACCCAGCCAACTACGGCTACATCCCCAACACCCTGGCCGACGATGGCGATCCCCTGGACGTACTGGTCGTGACTCCCTACCCGGTCGCTCCCGGCGCCGTGATCCGCGCCCGTCCGGTCGGCGTGCTGCACATGACCGACGAAGCCGGCGGTGACGCCAAGCTGATCGCCGTCCCCCACGACAAGCTGAGCGTCCTGTACAAGGACGTGAAGGAATACACCGACCTGCCGGCCCTGCTGCTGGAGCAGATCAAGCACTTCTTTGAGAACTATAAGGATCTGGAGAAGGGCAAGTGGGTCAAGGTCGAAGGCTGGGGCGACGCCGACGCCGCCCGCGCCGAGATCACCAAGGCCGTGGCCGCCTACAAGGGCTGATCCACGCCGCTGTTGAAAAGCCCGGTTCGCCGGGCTTTTTTGTGCCCGCTCGCCACGTGGCCGACGGCATCCATCGCCGCTGCAGAAAAGGTTATCGCGCTAGCGTTGGTCGGCGCAAAGATGACGCTCATCCGAATTAACGATAACAGTTATCATAAACGAATAGGATCGCTTCCCACTCGTGCTCCTGTCGTCCTGGCAGCGACTTCGAGCCCCCGGCCCGTCAATACAGGATTCGCTCGTCATGGCTCGCTCGTGCTTTGCCTTCCCGTTCTCGCCCCTCGCCCTGGCCATCGCCGCCCTGAGCGCCGTCACCGGCGCGCCCGCCCTGGCGCAAACCAACGGCGATACCGTGCAACTGGACTCCACCACGGTGACTGCCACCGAGGCGCCCAAGGACGCTCCGCCGCCCGCCTACACCGGTGGCCAGGTGGCGACCGGGGGCAAGCTGGGCGTGCTGGGAAATCAGGACAACATGAGCGTGCCCTTCAGCGTCACCAGCTACACCGCCAAGCTGATCCAGGACCAGCAGGCCCAGACCATCGGCGAGGTGCTGAGCAACGACGCCTCGGTGCGCCAGTACAGCGGCTATGCCAACCAGTCGCAGAACTTCGTTATTCGTGGCTACAAGCTGACCGGCGATGACATCTCCTTCAACAACCTCTATGGCGTCATGCCGCGGCAGATCATCGCCACCGAGGCCCTGGAGCGGGTCGAGGTATTCAAGGGCCCCAACGCCTTCATCAATGGCGTGACACCTACCGGCTCCGGCATCGGCGGTGCGGTCAACCTGCAGCCCAAGCGCGCCCAGGACACCCCGACCCGCAGCTATACCGTCGACTACACCAGCGACGACCGCCTCGGCCAGCATCTCGACCTCGGCCAGCGCTTCGGTGCCGACAACCGCTTCGGCGCCCGGATCAATCTGATGCAGCGCGAGGGCGATACCGCCATCGATGACGAGAGCCAGAGATCCAAGCTGTTCGTCGCCGGACTGGATTACCGGGGCGACCGCTTTCGCCTCTCCACCGACTTCGGCTACCAGAAGCAGGTGGTCAACGGCGGACGCGACAGCCTGCTGCTCGGCAGCCGCCTGACCCGCCTGCCCCATGCCCCCTCGTCCGATACCAACTACAACGCGCCCTGGACCCGTACCCAGCTGGAAGACACCTTCGGCATGGTGCGCGGCGAGTACGACCTGAGTGACCGCTGGACCGCCTACCTCGCCATGGGCGGCAAGCACACCCGGGAGAACGGGACCTACGGCAGCGCCACCCTGAATGATGAGGCGGGCAATCTCACCATCGGCGGGTCGAAGATCCCCCACGATGACGACTCCCGCACCGTCATGACCGGCCTGAATGGCAGCCTGCAGACCGGCCCCGTCAGCCACCAGATCGCCCTGGGCGCGTCCAGTATCTGGACGGAGCAGAAGAACGCCTACGACTTCGCCTTCCCTGCGGGCGCGAGCAATCTGGACCACCCAGTAGCTGTTGCCTATCCGCGATTCGGTCAATTCATAGGGGGGGATCTGCACGATCCGAGCACCACCGGCAAGACCACCAACCAGAGCCTCGCGCTGTCCGACACTTTGGGCTTCTTCGATGATCGCCTGTTGACCACGTTGGGCGTTCGTCGCCAATCCTTACTGGTCGAAGGCTATGCCTATGGCGACGGCCCCCGTAACTCCAAGTACGACCAATCCATCACCACCCCGATCTATGGCGTCGTCTACAAGCTGACTGACGAGGTCTCGCTGTACGCCAATCGCATCGAGGGCCTGGCGCAAGGGCCGACCGCGCCTACCCGGAATGGCAGCACCCCGCTGCTGAACGCCGGCCAGGTGTTTTCGCCGGCGCGCTCCAAGCAGACCGAGGCCGGTATCAAGTACGACCAGGGTACCTTCGGAGCAACCCTGGGTGTTTACCGCATCGAACAACCAGCGGACGGCTACTCCCAAGGCAATCGCTACATTCGCGACGGTGAACAGGAAAACCGTGGCCTCGAGCTGAACGTCTTCGGCGAACCCCTGCTGGGACTGCGTCTGCTGGCGGGCGCCACCTTCATGGACACCGAGCTCAAGGGCACCCAGAACGGCAGCAACGACGGCAATCGTGCCATCGGCGTACCGCGCTTCCAGTACAACCTCGGCGCCGACTGGGATGTACCAGGCCTTGCAGGGGTGGCGCTCAACGGCCGCCTGCTGCGCACCGGCGGCCAATACGCCGATGCGGCCAACAACCTGAGCATTCCGGCCTGGACCCGCGTCGACCTTGGTGCGCGTTATCGCTTCAAAGTCGAGCAAAAAGACGTTACCCTGCGCGCCAACGTCGAGAACGTGGCCAACAAGGCCTATTGGGAATCCGCCTTTGGCGGTTACCTGACCCAGGGCGATCCGCGCACCCTCAAGGTGTCCGCCACCCTGGACTTCTGATCGACAGGCGTTCTGGCCCACCGCCAGCCGCCACGCGCCGCCTCAGCAGCGCATCCTTCATCTGCCCGGCAAGGGCAACCCGGGCGGGCCGGGCTCACCAAAAATCAGCTCAACCCGCCCTCGAAAGCCGGCCACAAGCCGGCTTTTTTGCGTCTGCCGTTCGAGTAGCTCATAACCAGGCGCAGCGGAGCGACGACCGGTACGGATGCAAGCCGCCCAGGCAGAGCCTTTCGCCCATGTCTGCGTCCTGAGTCAGCCCGCCAGGCAAACTCACGAGAAACTCAGGCCCGTTACTCAGGGTCGACCGAGGAAGAGTCCGCCCCGAGTCGCCATCATGTCCCGCCGTCTGCGTCTGCCTCTTTACTTCCTCATCGGCTTGGTCGTCCTGCTGCTGTGCCTGCACCTCGCCGCGCCGCTGTTGATCCGCCATTACCTCAACGACAAGCTGGCGGACATGGGCGACTATCGTGGCCAGATCACCGACGTGGACCTGGCCTGGTGGCGCGGCGCCTATCGCATCGAAGGGCTGGAGATCGTCAAGGTCAACGGCAAGGTGCCGGTGCCCTTTCTCAAGGCACCGGCCATCGACATCGCGGTGAGTTGGCGCTCGCTGTGGCAGGACCATGCCATCGTCGGGCGCATCGTCTTCGATCGCCCCGAACTCAACTTCGTCGACGGTGGTGCGCGCAAGGAGCAGTCGCAGACCGGTGAAGGCACCGACTGGCAGGACCAGGTGGACAAGCTGATCTCCATCACCCTCGACGAGGTGCGGGTGGTGAACGGGCGGGTGACCTTCCGCAACTTCAATTCCAAGCCCCAGGTGAATCTGGCAGCCACCGATGTCAACGCCAGCCTCTACAACCTGACCAACGCTGCCGACGCTCAGGGCGAACGCATCGCCCACTTCGAAGGCAAGGCCGCCGTCCTCGGCAGCGCGCCCCTGGAAGCCAGCGCCCGCTTCGATCCCTTCAAGGACTTCACCGACTTCGATTTCCGCCTGAGAGTCACCGACATCGACCTGCCCAAACTCAACGACTTCGCCCGCGCCTACGGCAAGTTCGATTTCCGCGCCGGCAGCGGCGACGTGGTGGTGGAGGCCAAGGCGGTGGACGGCCAGCTCAGTGGCTACGTCAAGCCGCTGATGAAGAACGTCGACATCTTCGACTGGCAGCAGGACGTCGAGAACCGCAACAAGAACGCCCTGGAGAGCGCCTGGGAAGCCGTGGTCGGCACCGCCCAGACCCTGCTCAAGAACCAGCCCCACGACCAGTTCGCCACCCGGGTGGATCTCTCAGGCAGCGTGAAGAACCAGGACATCAGTCCCCTACAGGCCTTCTTCAACATCCTGCGCAACGCCTTCGTCCAGGCCTTCAGTGCCCGGTATGACGCGGATTGACGCTCTCGTAGGTTGGCGCTGAGCACAGCGAAGCCCAACAGCTTAATTTCTGGCGTCTGGTCACCCCACCCCAGCCCTCTCTCGGAGGGAGAGGGGGATGCCTAGACTCCGTAGCGTGGAAAACCGCGCAGCGTTTTCCACGGACAGGCTCCAGTGCCCGTTACAGACAATCGCGGCCATGGGCCGCTCCTACAGGCATGGATGAACACGTAGGAGCGGCCCATGGCCGCGATCAATGCAGAGCGGCCGCATCGACGGACTGCCATGCTGCGATCCTGAAGACCCAATCACCCAATAAACAACCGATACGCCGGATTCTCGGTCTCGTCCCAATAGCGATAGCCGATGGCATCCAGGGTCGCCAACAGCTCGCCCTGCTCGGCATGACTGGCCTCCAGCGCCGCGAATACCCGCCCGTCCGCCGCGCCGTGGTTGCGGTAGTGGAACATGCTGATGTTCCAGCGGCCGCCTAGCTTTTCAAGGAAATCGAACAGCGCCCCGGGTCGCTCGGGGAATTCGAAGCGAAACACCTGCTCCTGGTCGACCCGCATGGCATGGCCACCCACGGTGTGGCGGATGTGCAGCTTGGCCAGTTCGTTGTCGGTCAGGTCCAGCACCGGAAAACCCTGGTCGCGTAGTCCCTGCAGCAAGGCCTCACGCGGATCGCGCTGGGGATGGGTCTGAACGCCGACGAAGATATGGGCTTCCTGGCCGGTGTGGTAGCGATAGTTGAATTCGGTGATCTGCCGCCGGCCCAGGGCTTCGCAGAAGGCCCGAAAGCTGCCCGGCCGCTCGGGGATGGTCACGGCGATGATGGCTTCGCGCTGCTCGCCCAGTTCGGCGCGTTCGGCCACGTGTCTCAGGCGGTCGAAGTTGATGTTGGCGCCGGAATCGATGGCCACCAGCACCTGGCCGCTACCGCCTTCGCGCTCGGCGTATTTCTTGATCCCGGCCACGCCCAGGGCGCCAGCCGGTTCGGTGATGGAGCGGGTGTCGTCGTAGATGTCCTTGATCGCCGCGCAGATCTCGTCCGAGCTGACGGTGATCACCTCGTCCACATAACGGCGGCAGACCTCGAAGGTATGGTGGCCGATCTGGGCCACGGCCACGCCATCGGCGAACAGCCCCACCCGCGGCAAGACCACCCGCTCGCCAGCGGCCATGGCCTGCTGCAGGCAGTTGGAGTCATCGGGCTCGACGCCTATGACCCGGATCTCCGGACGCAGGTATTTCACATAGGCGGCGATACCGGCGATCAGGCCACCGCCGCCCACGGGGACGAAGATGGCGTCCAGCCGGCCCGGATGCTGGCGCAGGATCTCCATGGCCACGGTGCCCTGGCCGGCGATGACGTCGGGATCGTCATAGGGCGGGACGAAGGTGTAGCCCTGCTCCTCGGCCAGGCGCAAGGCCTCGGCCAGGGCCTCGGGAAAGGCGTCGCCGTGCAGCACCACCTCGCCACCACGGGACTGCACGCCGATGACCTTGAGCTCGGGGGTGGTGCGCGGCATCACGATGATCGCCCGCACGCCCAGTTCGCGGGCCGCCAGGGCCAGGCCCTGGGCGTGGTTGCCGGCGCTGGCGGCGATCACCCCACGGGCCTTCTCTTCGGTCGAGAGACTGGCCAGCTTGGTGTAGGCGCCGCGGATCTTGAAGGAGAACACCGGTTGCAGGTCTTCGCGCTTGAGCAGCACCTGGCAGCCCAGTCGCTCGGACAGCGCCCGCGCCGGTTGCAGGGGCGTCTCGATCGCCACGTCGTAGACGGGGGCTTCGAGGATCTTGCGGGCATAGCGCTGCAAGAGATCGGTGGCGGGTTCCTGGACGGTCATGGCGGGCTCCTGGGGTGTTTCGTCGGGGCCCAGGAGTCAGAAAGTACAAACCCGCCTCTTGGGCGGGTCTGGTTGCGCAGCTAACGCTGTCCCGCCATCAGGTAATGGCGGTAATAATGCTGGGGCGTTGAGGGCTGCGCGTTTTCATGACCGCTACCCTAGGGCTTGGCCGGGCACGGCGTCAAGCGGCGCCGATGGCTGTGGCACAATGGCTGACCTGTTGCCCACTTCCCGCGACCCGATCGCCTCTGCCGAGAATCCCGATGGCCCGCAAGAAAGCTCCCGACTTCGAACAATCCCTGGCCGAATTGCAGACCCTGGTGGAACGCCTGGAAAGTGGCGAGCTGTCCCTGGAGGACTCCCTCGGCGCCTTCGAACAGGGCATCCGCCTGACCCGCGAATGCCAGGGTGCCCTGGCCCAGGCCGAGCAGAAGGTGCAGATCCTGCTGGAAAAGGATGGCGAACTCAGCGCCGCCCCCTTCGCCCCGGCCGGGGACGACGCATGATCGAGGCCTACCAGCAACGCTGCCAGACCCGCGTCGACACCGCTCTCGCCCCGCTCTTCAGCGCGCCCCGCGCCGAACTCGCCCGGCTCTATGCCGCCATGGCCTACAGCGTCATGGGTGGCGGCAAGCGGGTACGGCCGCTGCTGGTCTATGCCGCCTGCGAAGCCCTGGGTGGCGATCCAGCGCGCGCCGACCAGGCCGCCTGCGCGGTGGAGCTGATCCACGCCTATTCCCTGGTCCACGACGACCTGCCGGCCATGGACGACGACGACCTGCGCCGCGGCCGACCCACCACCCACAAGGCCTATGACGAGGCCTGCGCCATCCTCGCCGGCGACGGCCTGCAGACCCTGGCCTTCGAGACCCTGCTGGCGGCGCCCCAGGACGCCGCGGTGCGGCTGGAGATGGTCGCGGTGCTGGCCCGCGCCAGCGGTCCGGCGGGCATGGTCGGCGGTCAGGCCATCGATCTGGAATCGGTCGGCCGGCGCATCGACCAGCCGGCGCTGGAGACCATGCATTTGCACAAGACCGGCGCCCTGATCGCCGCCAGCGTGCAGCTCGGCGCCCTGGCCAGCGAAGCCGCCGGTGCCGCCGAGCGCGACGCCCTGGCCCGCTATGCCGAGGCCATCGGCCTGGCCTTCCAGGTCTGGGACGACGTGCTCGACATCGAGAGCGATACCCAGACCCTGGGCAAACGCCAGGGTGCCGACCTCGCCCGTGACAAACCGACCTACCCGGCGCTGCTCGGGCTGGACGCGGCCAAGGCCTATGCCCTGGAACTGCGCGACACCGCCCTGGCGGCCATCGAGCCCCTGGGTGAGCCGGCTGAACCCCTACGCGCCCTGGCCCGCTATATCGTGGAACGACGTAGCTAGACGCGCTTCAGCGGAAAAACTCGTAACCCGGGCCGCATTTGCCCCCGGGTCCGTTGTCACAGGGGCATAACAAGACGCCCTGCCCGCTGTTGGGATGCCACGCGGGCATCGGGTAAACTGCCTAATTCTCTGCGCAAAGTGATCAGCCAGATGCCCAAGACGTTTCACGAGATTCCCCGCCAGCGTCCCGCGACGCCCCTGCTCGACCGCATCGACTCGCCGGTGCAACTGCGCCAGCTCGGTGACGCCGAGTTGGACGCCGTCGCCGACGAACTGCGCGCCTTTCTCCTGTGGACCGTGGGCCAGACCGGCGGTCATTTCGGCGCCGGCCTGGGCGTCATCGAACTGACCGTGGCCCTGCACTACGTCTTCAACACCCCGGAAGACCGCCTGGTGTGGGACGTCGGCCACCAGGCCTATCCGCACAAGATCCTCACCGGCCGCCGCGAAGGCATGGCCAGCCTGCGCCAGAAGGACGGCCTGGCCGCCTTTCCACGGCGCAGCGAAAGCGAGTACGACACCTTTGGCGTCGGCCACTCCAGCACCTCCATCGGCGCCGCCCTGGGCATGGCCATCGCCGCCCAGTTGCAGGGCATCGAGCGCAAGTCGGTCGCGGTGATCGGCGACGGCGCCCTGACCGCGGGCATGGCCTTCGAGGCGCTCAACCATGCCTCGGACACCGGCGCCAACATGCTGGTGGTGCTCAACGACAACGACATGTCCATCTCGCGCAACGTCGGTGGCCTGTCCAACTACCTGGCGCGGCTGCTTTCCAGCCGTACCTACCAGCACCTGCGCGAAAACGGCAAGAAGGCCCTCTCCAAGCTGCCCGGTGCCTGGGAAATCGCCCGCCGTACCGAAGAGGCCGCCAAGGGCATGCTGGTGCCCGGCACCCTGTTCGAGGAGCTGGGCTGGAACTACATCGGCCCCATCGACGGCCATGACCTGCCGACCCTGGTCACCACCCTGCGCAACCTGCGCGATGCCAAGGGTCCGCAATTCCTCCATGTGATCACTCGCAAGGGCAAGGGCCTGTCCATCGCCGAGGCCGATCCCATCAGCTACCACGCCATCACCAAGCTGGAGCCGCTGGACGCCAAGCCCAAGCGCCCGGGTGCGCCCAAGTACTCCAACATCTTTGGCGACTGGCTGTGCGACATGGCCGCCGTCGATGCCAAACTGGTGGGCATCACCCCGGCGATGAAGGAAGGCTCCGACCTGATCCGCTTCGCCGAACGCTATCCCGAACGCTACTTCGACGTGGCCATCGCCGAGCAGCACGCGGTGACCCTGGCCGCCGGCCTGGCCTGCGACGGCATGAAGCCGGTGGTGGCCATCTACTCCACCTTCCTGCAACGCGGCTACGACCAGCTGATCCACGACGTGGCGGTGCAGAATCTGGATGTGCTCTTCGCCATCGACCGCGCTGGCCTGGTGGGCGAAGACGGCCCGACCCACGCGGGCAGCTTCGACCTCTCCTACCTACGCTGCATCCCTGGCATGGTGATCATGGCGCCCAGCGACGAAAACGAGCTGCGCCGCCTGCTCACCACCGGCTATCGCCACCAGGGCCCGGCCGCGGTGCGCTACCCGCGCGGCAGCGGCCCCAACGCCGCCCTCGACCCTGGCCTGGAGCCCCTGCCTATCGGTAAAGGCGTGGTGCGTCGTCAGACCAGCCTGAAGAGCGGCCCCAAGGTCGGCTTCCTGGTGTTTGGCGTGCAACTGGCCGAAGCCCTGCAGGTCGCCGAGCGCCTGGACGCCAGCGTGGCCGACATGAGATTCGTCAAGCCGCTGGACGAGGCCCTGATCCGCCAGTTCGCCGCCGACCACGACCTGCTGGTCACGGTCGAGGAAAACAGCGTCATGGGCGGCGCCGGCAGTGCGGTCAACGAATTCCTGCAGGCCAATGCCCTGGTCCAGCCCGTGCTCAACCTGGGCCTGCCGGACAGCTACATCGAACACGCCAAGCCGGCCGACATGCTGGCCGAGTGCGGCCTCGATGAAGCCGGCATCGAGCGTGCGGTACGGGCGCGCCTGGCGCTGGCGGATCTGACCCCGGCCGGTCTGCGCAAGGAAGCCTGAGCGCAACCAGCCACTGGCCAGTAAAAAGGCGCCCTAGGGCGCCTTTTCCATGTCTTCGTTCTGATGCAGATTGCCGAGCATGTGGCCGAGCTTACCGGCCTTGGTCAGCAGATAGCGGCGGTTGTGCGGATTGAGGCCTTCCTGCAGGGGCACCCGCTCGGCGACCGGAATGCCCAGCACCTCGAGCGCCTTCACCTTGCGCGGATTGTTGGTCATCAGCCGCAGCGCAGTGACGCCCAGGTGTTCGAGCATCGGCTTGCACAGGGCATAGGTGCGCTGGTCGGCGCCAAAGCCCAGGCGCTCGTTGGCTTCGACGGTATCGGCCCCGGCATCCTGCAGCTCATAGGCGCGGATCTTATTGAGCAGGCCGATGCCGCGCCCTTCCTGGCGCAGATAGAGCAGCACGCCACGCCCGGCCTCGGCGATGGCGCGCAGCGCCGCTTCCAGCTGGAAACCGCAGTCGCATCTCAGGCTGAACAGCGCATCGCCGGTCAGGCATTCGGAATGCAGTCGGCCCAGCACCGGCTCGCCATCGGCCACGTCACCGAAGGTCAGGGCGACGTGCTCCTTGCCATCGGTCTCGTCGAGGAAACCGTGCATGGTGAACAGGCCGAAGGGGGTGGGCAGTTGGGAGGCGGCGACAAAGACGACGGACACCTGCGGGCTCCTGGCGGGGAAAGACGTACATTGTAACCTTTTCCCCGGGCCCGGCGTCATCGCCAGGGGTTATGACGTCGACACGTAACGATCTATCAGAGCCTGTTCAAAATCTCGCGAGCTAGAGCCAAACAAGGCGAAAAGGGCTGAGGAAGCGGAGTTTACGAGTGGTAAATGAGCATTCCGAAGCCATTTTCAACGCGGTTTGGCCAACGCGCAGCAGATTTTGAACAGGCTCTCAGCGCGCCTGGACGTAGAAGATGCCCTGGGCCTCGCGCCAGCCCACGCGATTGAGGAAACTCATGCCCAGCAGCCCCTG
The DNA here is from genome assembly GCF_036884265.1 of Pseudomonas benzopyrenica. Classification (NCBI taxonomy): domain Bacteria; kingdom Pseudomonadati; phylum Pseudomonadota; class Gammaproteobacteria; order Pseudomonadales; family Pseudomonadaceae; genus Pseudomonas; species Pseudomonas benzopyrenica. Next base: position 4,558,090 of record NZ_CP145723.1, read on the forward strand.
GCTTGGGTAGTTGCCCTCCAGCACCATGGCCTCCACCCCGACCACCTCGACATCACCCAGGCGCACCTGCTTGAGCGTGGTGCGCCAGGCGCGGGCATGACCGCTGGCGGTTTCCACCCAGCCCGGGGTGCCGTCGCGATAGCTGATGCCCAGCTGATCGGCCTGGGCGCCACTCAGGGCGACGCTGGTGGCGCCGGTGTCCACCATCAGCGACACCGGGCGGCCGTTGACGTTGGCGGTGACCTGATAGTGGCCGTTGTTGCTGCGCGGCACGCTGAATTCGCGGCGTTGCGGAGCGCTGTAGCCGTCGCTGTATTCGCGATCGAGGGCGAAGGCCTGGGTCCGGCCGTCGATGCGCAGCAGCGCCTGCTGGGCATCCGCACTGACCAGCTCGACGTCGTCCAGGCGCTGGCCGACTTTCAGCAATTTGCGCTGGCCATTGACGTTGACCACAGCCGCGCCATTGAACAACCCCACGACCCTGACCTGGGGTTGCGCCCAGGCGAGCGAACCGACGGCCAACAACAGGCCGTACGCGCCCAGTCTTTTCACTGCCCTGCTCCTTGGGCCTGCGTCTCGTCAGCCGACGAGATGACCCCAACCGATGTGTAATCCCTGGACCACCAGCCAGGCGAGAACGCCGGCCAGTACATCGTCGACCATGATGCCGACACCGCCGCGGACATTGACATCCAGCCAGCGGATTGGCCAGGGCTTGCAGATGTCTAGTACGCGGAAGGCGACGAAACCCACCAGCAGCCAGATCAACCCCGGGGGCGCCAGCCAGAAGGTGATCCAGATGCCGACCATCTCGTCCCAGACGATGCCCTCATGGTCGTGCACCCCCAGTTCCCGGGCAACCTTGCCGCACAGCCAGCAACCGAACACGGTCAGCAGCACCAGCAGCAGCGGATAGCTCCAACCACTGAGCAGCTGCCAGAGCGGCACGAAGGGCAAGGCGATCAGCGACCCCCAGGTGCCGGGCGCCTTGGGCAGGGTGCCGGAACCCAGGCCAAAGGCCAGGAAGTGCCAGGGATCGCGCCAGACCGACAGGGGGACCGGCTGGGCGGGGGCTTGGTGTTCGCTCACGAAAGGGACTCTGCTCGAAGACGCTAGAAGTGTTGGAAACCGGTCTGCGCCAAGGTCATGGGCTGACCGTCGGCGGCGAGGACAGCAACGCCGCTGCCCGCCTCGACCCGCCCGATCACCTGCGCCTGGGGCCAGGCGACGGCCAGCGCCGGGGCCTGCTCCGGTGGCAGGGTGAAGACCAGTAGATAGTCGTCGCCGGCGCCCAGCGCCAGGCGCAGCACCTCATCGGCAGGGAAGAGTTCGGCCAGGGCCGAACTCACCGGCAGCCGCGCCGTCTCCACCACCAGGCGTACCCCGGAGGCGGCGGCGATGTGGCCGCAATCGGCCACCAGGCCGTCGGAGACGTCCTGGGCCGCCGTCGCCCTGCCCCGCAGCCAGAGGCCGAGGTCGAATTGCGGTTGGGGTGCCCAGTAGCGCGCCAGCAGGTGCCGACAGGCGTCGCCCTCCGGCGCGCGCTGGCCGAGGACGAAGGGCAAGGCCCCGCCGGCTTCACCGGGGGCGCCGCCCAGGCACAGCAGATCGCCCGGGCGGGCACCGCTGCGCAGCAGGGCTTGGCCCGCCGGAACTCGGCCGAAGACCGTGAGGGTGAGGGACAGCGGCCCGCGGGTGGTATCGCCTCCGACCAGGCGCAGCTCGCATTGCTCGGCCATCTGCGCGAGGCCTGCCGCCAGGCCTTCCAGCCAGGCGGGCTCGACGGACGGCAGGGTCAACGCCAGGGTAAAACCCAGGGGCGCGGCGCCCATGGCGGCCAGGTCGCTGGCGCTCACCGCCAGGGCGCGCTGGCCGAGGCCGAAGGCATCCGGACAGGGATCGGGGAAGTGCACCCCGGCGGTCAGGGTGTCGGTGGAGACCGCCAATTGCTCACCCGGGGCGGGTGCCAGCAGCGCGCAGTCGTCACCGATCCCCAGAGCCACGCCGGGTCCGCCGCGGGCGCAGGGCGCCGCGGCGAAATAGCGACGGATGAGTTCGAATTCACCCATGCCAGCGTGGGCGATCAGCGCTTGCCGCGCAACTCGGCGCTGCGCAGCTTGGGCGCCAGCTTGTCGAGCACGCCGTTGACGAACTTGTGGCCGTCGGTGGCGCCGAAGATCTTGGCCAGCTCGATGCCTTCGTTGATCACCACGCGATAGGGCACGTCGATGCGCTTGAGCAGCTCGTAGCAGGACAGCCGCAGCACGGCCAGTTCCACCGGGTCCACCTCGTTCATGGGGCGGTCCAGACAGGGCAGGATCAAACCGTCGATCTCACCCTTGTTGGCCGGGACGCCATGCAGGACTTCATGGAAATAGGCGCCATCGACCTTGGCGAAATCGTTGTCGACGCGAAACTGCGCCTCGATCTCGTTGATCGCCTGGCCTGCCATGTGCCACTGGTACAGGGCCTGGACCGACAGGCTGCGCGCTTCGCGGCGAGCAGCCAGTTTGCCGGTGGGGGCCTTCTTGCCTGCGGGCTTGCCGGCCGCGGGCGGAGTCAGATCGCCGCTCACTTGGCCTCCAGCTGCGCCAGCAGGCTGACCATTTCCAGAGCGGACAGGGCCGCTTCGGCACCCTTGTTGCCGGCCTTGGTGCCGGAGCGCTCGATGGCCTGCTCGATGGAGTCGACGGTGAGGACGCCAAAGGACACCGGTACGCCGAATTCCATGGAGACCTGGGCCAGACCCTTGGTGCACTCGCCGGCCACGTACTCGAAGTGGGGGGTGCCGCCACGGATCACCGCGCCGAGGGCGATGATGGCGTCGAATTCGTCGCGCTGGGCGATCTTCTGCACCGCCAGCGGGATCTCGAAGGCGCCGGGGACGCGGATGATGGTCAGGTCGTCCGGCTTGATGCCGTGACGCACCAGGGCGTCGATGGCGCCCTGCAGCAGGCTTTCGACGACGAAGCTGTTGAAGCGGCCGACCACCAGGGCGAAGCGGCCCTGGGGAGCGATGAAGGTGCCTTCAAAGGTCTTGATGTTCATGTGCGGGTCCAGTTGTCAAAGAGCCGGACGGCCGGCAGAGCCAGGCCGTCCGTGGAAATCCAGGTGAAGCGCGCCATGCCACCCGGGCGGGGCGCGCCAGGCGGAAGGGTCATTCTTCAGGAGGCAGATAGTCTACTACTTCCAGGTCGAAGCCGGATATGGCATTGAACTTCATCGGCGAGCTGAGCAGGCGCATCTGACGAATGCCCAGGTCGCGGAGGATTTGCGAACCGGCGCCGACGGTGCTGTAGGTGGACAGCGCCTTGGGTACCGGCAGCGGCTCGCGCAGATGCGCCAGCAGGTCGTCGCCCTCGATCGAGTGACCGAGCAGCAGCACCACGCCGGTGCCCTCGCGGGCCACGCGCTCCATGGCGCTGCGCAGGCTCCAGCGACCCGGCTGGTGCACCTGCAGCAGGTCGCGCAGCGGATCCATGTTGTGCACCCGCACCAGCGGCAGCTCCTGGCCGGCCAGGTCGCCACGGATCAGCGCCAGGTGGACGTCGCCCTCCACCTCGTCGCGGTAGGTCACCAGCTTGAACGGCCCGAGCTCGGTCTCCAGCTGCTGCTCGTCGATGCGCTTGACGGTGTGCTCGTGGAGCAGACGGTAGTGGATCAGATCGGCGATGGTGCCGACCTTGAGGCCATGCTGCTCGGCGAAGGCTTCGAGCTCGTCGCGCCGGGCCATGGTGCCGTCGTCGTTCATCACCTCGCAGATCACGCCGCTCTCGGCGAAACCGGCCATGCGCGCCAGGTCGCAGGCCGCCTCGGTGTGGCCGGCACGGGCCAGCACACCGCCGGGCTGGGCCATTAGCGGAAACATGTGGCCGGGACTGACCACGTCGCCGGGCTTGGCGTCCTTGGCGATGGCGGCCTGCACGGTGCGGGCGCGGTCGGCCGCGGAGATGCCGGTGCTGATGCCCTCGGCAGCCTCGATGGAGACGGTGAACTTGGTGCCGAAGCCGGAGGCGTTGCGGCTGGCCATCATCGGCAGGTTGAGGCGTTCGCAGAGACCCTTGCTCATGGGCATGCAGATCAGGCCCCGGGCATGGCGGGCCATGAAGTTGATGTGTTCGGCGGTGACGCATTCGGAGGCGATGATGATGTCGCCTTCGTTCTCGCGGTCCTCGTCGTCCATGAGGATGACCATCTTGCCCGCGCGGATGTCCTGGATGATGTCTTCAATGCTGGAAAGTGCCACGGTGTCGTCCTTAGCGCTGCAGATAGCCGTGTTCGGCGAGAAAGTGTTCGGTGACGCCGCCCTTGCTGGACTCGGCGGCCTTGTCGCCTAGTAGCAGGCGCTCCAGGTAGCGGGCCAGCAGGTCCACCTCCAGGTTCACCCGGCGCCCGGGGCGGTAGTCGGCCATGATGGTCTCGCCGAGGGTGTGGGGGACGATTGTCAGCTCGAATTCGGCGCCGTCCACCGCGTTCACCGTGAGGCTGACGCCGTCCACGGTGATCGAGCCCTTGAGGGCGATGTAGCGGGCCAGTTCGGCCGGGGCACGCAGGCGAAACTGCACGGCGCGGGCGTTATCGGCGCGGGAGACCACTTCGCCGAGGCCGTCCACGTGGCCGCTGACCAGGTGGCCGCCGAGGCGACTGGTGGGCATCAGCGCCTTTTCCAGGTTGACCCGGCTGCCGGGCTTGAGGCCGCCCAGGCTGGTGAGGCTCAGGGTTTCGCGACTGACGTCGGCCCAGAAGCCATCGCCAGGCAATTCCACGGCGGTGAGGCAGACTCCGTTGACGGCGATGCTGTCGCCGAGCTTGACGTCGGCCAGGTCGAGCTTGCCGGTGGCGACATGGAGGCGCACGTCCCCGCCCTTGGGCGTGAGGGCGCGGATCTCGCCGAGGGCTTCGATGATTCCGGTAAACATCAGCTCAGGCCTCCGAGAGGTAGAGCCAGAAAGACAGTGCAGCTAGACATCGACGAACTCCTGTTTCGGTGAAAAAACAGGGCGTACGGACAGAAGGGAAATCAGACGGACGAGGGGCTCGCACCCCTGCCAGGCGAGGCTATCCCGTTCTCTCTCATCCGGACTATGACCGTCGGCCCCGGGATCCAACCGGGTCTGCTGACCTCCCCCGCCACAGAGGACCGGGAAGCGCTCGCGGGCTCGTCCCGATTGATCGGGCGTTACCGCCGGTGGGGAATTGCACCCCGCCCTGAGAACTCGCCACCCGCAGGCGGCGCAGGTTTTGTAACACAGTTCGCCGCCAGGGGGCCAGGGGCGTCAGGTGTCGCGCCGGGGTCGGGCGATCAGGTGCAGGTCCGCGCCCACCGGCGTGGCGCTGATGATCTCCAGCTGCGGCGCCTGGGCCAGGTGCTGCAGCGGCCAGTCCAACAGCGGTCGGGCGCTGGAACCCAGGAACTTGGGTGCCAGGAACAGGTGATATTCGTCGACCAGCCCGGCCTGGGCGAAGGCACCGGCCAGGCGCGGTCCGGCCTCCACCAGGACGTCATTGACCTGCTCGCCGCCCAGGCGGGTCAGCAGGGCCGTCAGGTCGACCTGGCCCTGGGTGCCGGGTAGCGCCAGATAGTCATGACCGGCCGCCGCATAGGCGGGCGCCTCGTCCGCCATACCGGCGACCCGTGCCGCGCCGGCCTGGAAGAAGGGTGCCTCCAGCGGCACCCGGCCACGGCCGTCCACCAGCAGCCGCTGCGGCGTGCGCAGGGTGGCCAGTTCCAGTTCGTCTCCGCTCAGGCCCAGTTCGCTCGGACGCACGGTCAGGCGCGCACCATCGGCCAGCACGGTATCGGCGCCGGTGATCACCACTCCGGCCTCGGCGCGCAGCCGCTGGACGCTCTGGCGCGCCGCCGGCCCGGTGATCCACTGACTTTCGCCATTGGCCATGGCGGTGCGGCCATCCAGACTCAGGGCCAACTTGACCCGCACGAAGGGCCGCCCGGTCAGCATGCGCTGGATGAAGCCGGCGTTGAGCGCTCGCGCTTCGGCCTCCATCACCCCAGCCCGGGTGGCGATGCCAGCGGCGGCGAGCCGCTCCAGGCCGTGTCCGGCCACCAGCGGATTGGGATCGGTCATGGCCGCCACCACCTCGGCCACGCCGGCCGCGACCAGGGCGTCGGCGCAGGGCGGGGTGCGGCCATGGTGGCTGCAGGGCTCCAGCGTCACATAGGCAGTGGCGCCGCGGGCGGCCTCCCCTGCCTGGCGCAGCGCATGCACCTCGGCATGGGGGCCGCCGGCCTGGCGGTGCCAGCCCTCGCCCACCACCTGGCCGTCACGGACGATCACGCAGCCCACCCGCGGATTGGGCGCCGTGCTGTAGCGGCCGAGCGCCGCCAGCGCCAGGGCGCGGGCCATCCAGAATTCGTCGTTCATCCCGTTGGCGGCGCTCATACCGGCTGCTTGCCCGGATCCTGGGCCAGCCGCTCGATTTCGTCGCGGAATTCGGCCAGGTCCTGGAATTGCCGATAGACCGAGGCGAAGCGGATATAGGCCACCTGGTCCAGCTTGCGCAACTCGTCCATCACCAGTTCGCCCACCACCCGGGAACGGATCTCCCGTTCGCCGGTGGCGCGCAGCCGGTGCTTGATCAGGGCGATGGCCTCTTCCAGGCGCTCGACGCTGACCGGTCGCTTCTCCAGGGCGCGCTGCATGCCGGCGCGCAACTTGTCCTCGTCGAAGGGTTGGCGGGTGCCGTCCTGCTTGATCAGCCGCGGCAGCACCAGTTCGGCGGTTTCGAAGGTGGTGAAGCGTTCCTGGCAGGCCAGGCACTCACGCCGTCGGCGCACCTGCTCACCGGCCGCAACCAGCCGGGAATCCGTGACCTTGGTGTCGTGGGCGCCGCAGAAGGGACAATGCATGGAGGAGTCGACCGCCGGAAGGGAAAGCCTTCATGGTACCCGATCGCCCCCTGCCGGGAACCTCCGGGTACCGGACGAATCGACAGCCAGGAGCCGCCGGGCTATAAGAGCGCCCTGTGTTCGACGACCCCTTTCCAGCCTCCCGTGCCGCCCTCGCCGGTGGCGACCTCCGGATCCTGCCATGACCCCACGCGTCCTCCTGCCCCTGCTGTTCACCGGTCTGCTCGTGGCGTGCTCCAGCCCACCCGAAACCACGCCGCCGCAGCCCACCACCCCGGCCGACGAGCCGGTTCCGGTGGCGGGCGCTCCCACCCCGGCCAATCTGCGCGAGATCTCCGGGGTGCTGCGCAATGCCCAGGGCCTGGTCCCGGCCGGCGCCCAGGTCGAGATCGCCCTGCTGGCGGTCAACGCCAAGGGCCTGCCCCAGCGCCTGCTGGCCAGCGAGACGGTGACCGGCAAGGGCGCGCCCCTGGCCTTCCGCCTGCCCTTCAATCCCGAGATCTTTCCCACCCGCCCGGATCTCAAGGTGGAATTCCACGCCCGCCTGATCCAGGCCGGGCAACTGGCCAGCTACCTGCCACCGGTCGGTGTGGGCGGGCCGACCACGCAGAATCTCGGTGAACTGGTGCTGAACCAGACCCCGTGACGCCCCCTGGAGATCTCGCCGTCGCCCTGACGGCCCTGCTGGGCGACGCCCGCCTCACCTTGCAGGCATTGCCAAATAGCGACCTATCGCTATGGCTGATCGATCCGGCCAACATGACGCGCGCCTTTTCCCCGGCGGAAACCCAGCGCCTGCTGGAGGCACCGCCCTACTGGGCCTTCTGCTGGGCCAGCGGTCTGGCCCTGGCGCGCTGGATCGTCGCCCATCCCGAGCACGTCGCCGGGCGCCAAGTGCTGGATTTCGGCAGCGGCTCGGGCATCGCCGGACTCGCCGCCGCCCGGGCCGGCGCGGCACGAGTGGTCTGCTGCGATCTCGACCCGCTGGCATTGAAAGCCTGCCGTGCCAATGCCCAGGCCAACGCCGTGCAGATCGAGACGCTGGACGATCTGCACGCCAGCACCGAGCGCTTCGATCTCATCCTGGCCGCCGATGTGCTCTACGACCGTGCCAACCTGCCGCTACTAGCGCTCCTGCAGACGCGTGCAGAACGGATCCTGCTGGCCGACTCGCGGGTGCGCGACCTGGCCCACCCCGGCTTCACCCGCATCACCGAACTCCAGGCCTGCACCCTGCCGGATCTGGCCGAGCCGGAGGAATTCCGCCGCGTGGCGCTCTACCAGGGCTGAGCCGAGCCTCCTTGTTTCCAAGCCCGGCGCCCCCACCTATAGTGCATCTTTCGTCTGCCGAGTCCGCCATGAGCCAGGTCCCCTACATTTTCGACGCTACCCTCGACACCTTCCAGCAACAGGTCATCGACGCCTCCTTCAGCACCCCGGTCCTGGTGGACTTCTGGGCCGAGTGGTGCGCGCCCTGTAAGGTACTGATGCCGCTGCTGGCCAAGATCACCGAGTCCTATGGCGGCGCCCTGCACCTGGCCAAGGTCAACTGCGACATCGAGCAGGAACTGGTGATGAGATTCGGCATCCGCAGCCTGCCCACCGTGGTGCTGTTCAAGGATGGCCAACCGGTGGATGGCTTCGCCGGCGCCCAGCCGGAGTCGGCCATTCGCACCCTGCTCGAACCCCATGTCCAGGCCCTGCCACCAGCCGAGGAAGATCCGCTGGACGCCGCCCAGGCGCTGTTCGCCGAGGGGCGTTTCGCCGAGGCCGAAGCCCTGCTCAAGGCCCTGCTGGAAGAAGACAACAGCGACGCCCTGGCGCTGATCCTCTATGCCCGCTGCCTGGCCGAGCGCGGTGAACTGGACGATGCCCAGGCGGTGCTGGACGCGGTCAAGGGTGACGAACACAAGCAGGCCCTGGCCGGCGCCCGTGCCCAGCTGACCTTCCTGCGCCAGGCCGCCAGCCTGCCCGAGGTCGCCGACCTCAAGAGCCGCCTGGCGCGCGATGCTGGCGACGACGAAGCCGCCTACCAGCTGGCCGTACAGCAACTGGCCCGCCAGCAATATGAACCGGCTCTGGATGGCCTGCTGGACCTGTTCCGCCGCAACCGCGGCTATGGCGACGACCTGCCGCGCAAGACCCTGGTGCAGGTCTTCGATCTGCTGGGCAACGACCACCCGCTGGTCGCCACCTATCGCCGCCGCCTGTACCAGGCGCTGTACTAGGCGCCTGTCGGCCCAGGCTGCATCACGCCTAATGCAGCCTTATCCACAGCCAGCGCCATCGTGATGCTGTGGACGGCCTGTAGCGTGGAAAACCGCCCAACGTTTTCCACCAACCTGCCCCAGCCTCATCCCTGCCAGATATAGAACTGCGCCTCGCCCACCCGCTCCATGCGCACCTGGGGGCTGTGCCTCAGCCGGACCAGCAGCTGCTTGGCCACGCCCAGATTGCCGGTCAGCTTTTCCAGGGCCACGAGGATGTCCGGTCCGCTGAGCCGCCCAGCCTGGCTGAGCAGTTTCACCACCTGGTCCCAGAGCATGTCGCCGCCCGACTTGGGCCCGCTGGGGGCGGCGACCACCGCCGCAGCAGGCAGGGACGCCGCCGTAGGCTGCAGGGCTGCGGCCAGGCGCTGCCAGTCGGCCTCGTCCAGTTCCACCGTGAGATCCACGGGCTGGCTGCCGATGGTTCCGCGAATGCGTACCATGGTGTTCTCCTCGTCGTGCAGAGGCCCATGCTCCCACAGCCACCGGCCGACGCCAAACCAAGGTTGCAGCGCGGAAAAGCAACAACATAACATAGCGCCTCTCCGTCCACTGGAAGCCCACCATGCGCCTGCCTCTGCTGACCCTTTGCCTTGCTGCCGCGCTCGCCCAACCGGCCTTTGCCCATGGCACCCACGACGACCATGACGAACACGCGCATGGCGCCCTGGGTGCCCATGTGCACGGTGAATCCCACCTCGACCTGGCGCAGACCGATACCGGCCTGGAATTGCAGTGGCGCAGTCCGGCGGCCGATCTGCTGGGCTTCGAACATGCAGCGCGTAATCAGCAGGAACAGGCTGCCGTCGCCGCGCTGCGACAGAGCCTGGAAAATCCCCAGGCGCTGGTGAAGCTACCCGCGGCGGCCGATTGCCGGCTCACCGAAGCCAGCGCCATCAGTCCGCTGTTCGCCAAGGACGCCAGCGCCAGCGGCCATCTCGACGTGGAGGCCAGCATGAGCTTCAGCTGCAACAAGCCGGGTGCGCTCGACAGCCTGGACCTCTCCGGCTGGTTCGCCCGCTTTCCCAACAGTCACAGTGTCGAAGTGCAGGCCATCGTCGCCAGCGGCCAGCAGGGCGCCGAGCTGACGGCTCAGCAACCGCGACTGAAGTGGTAGGACGGCCATGAGTACCGCGCCTCTGGTCGAGATCCGGGACCTTGGCTTCGCCTGGCCTGGCCAGGCGGAATGCCTGGACATCCGGCACTTCCAGCTGGCACCCGGCGAGGCGCTGTTTCTCGAAGGGCCCTCGGGCAGCGGCAAGACCACCCTGCTCGGCCTGCTGGGCGGCGTGCAGCGGCCGAGTCGCGGCCAGGTGCGCCTGCTCGGTCAGGACCTGGGAGCGCTCGCCACCGCCCGGCGCGACCGCTTTCGCGTCGACCACACCGGCTTTCTCTTCCAGCAATTCAACCTGCTGCCCTTTCTCTCGGTGCTGGACAACATCCTGCTGCCCTGCCAGTTCTCGGCACTGCGCCGCGCGCGTGCCCGTGCGCGGCATGGCGATCCTCAGGGCGCGGCCCTGACCCTGCTCCGCGCCCTGGGACTGAGCGATCCCGACCTGCCCCGACGCCCGGCCCGCGAATTGTCCATCGGCCAGCAGCAGCGGGTCGCCGCCGCCCGCGCCTTGATCGGCCAGCCGGAACTGGTGATCGCCGACGAGCCCACCTCGGCGCTGGATACCGATCACCGCGACGCCTTTCTGCAGCTGCTGTTCGCCGAATGCGCCGCCGCCGGCGCCGGCCTGCTGTTCGTCAGCCACGATCGCAGCCTGGCAGGCCATTTCGACCGCCACCTCACCCTGGCCCAGCTCAACGCCGCCCGCCCGGAGACCTAGGATGCCCCTGCTCCAACTGGCCTGGGCCAGCTTGCGCAATCGCCGCGCCACCGCCCTGCTCACCGTCTTCACCATCGCCGTCTCGGTGGCCCTGCTGCTGGGCGTCGAGCGGCTGCGCACCGAGGCCAAGGCCAGCTTCGCCAGCACCATCGCCGGCACCGACCTGGTGGTGGGCGCCCGCTCCGGTGCGGTCAACCTGCTGCTCTACTCGGTGTTTCGCATCGGTAACGCCACCAACAACATCCGCTGGGAGAGCTACGAGAAGCTCGCCGCCGATCCCCGCGTCGCCTGGACCATCCCGCTGTCCCTTGGCGACTCCCACCGCGGTTACCGGGTGCTGGGCACCGATGGCAACTACTTCACCCACTATCACTATGGGCGCAACCAGCCGCTGCGCCTGGCCCAGGGCCGCCCCTTCAAGGACGTCTTCGAGGTGGTGCTGGGCGCCGAGGTGGCCAAGGCGCTGCACTATCAGCTGGGCGATAAGCTGGTGCTGGCCCATGGCGTCGCCACCATCAGCCTGACCGAGCACAGCGACCATCCCTTCACCGTGGTCGGCATCCTCGCGCCTACCGGTACCCCGGTCGATCGCACCCTGCACATTCCGCTGAGCGGCATGACCGCCCTGCACCTGGACTGGCGCGGCGGCATGCCAGGTCCCTCGCTGAGCGACGCCGAAGTGCGCCAGCGCGATCTCACGCCCCAGGACCTCACCGCCGCCCTGGTCGGCCTCAAGAGCCGGGTGGCCACCTTTGCCGTGCAGCGTGCGGTCAACGACTACCGTGGCGAGCCGCTGCTGGCCATCCTGCCCGGGGTGGCCCTGCAGGAACTCTGGGGCCTGCTCGGCACGGCGGAACAGGCGCTGCTGGTGATGTCGCTGTGCGTGGTGCTCACCGGCCTGGTGGGCATGCTCACCGCGCTGCTCGCCAGCCTCAACGAACGGCGCCGGGAAATGGCCATCCTGCGCTCGGTGGGAGCCCAGCCGCGCCACCTGTTCGGCCTGCTGCTGGCCGAGGCCCTGGCGCTCACCCTGGCCGGCTGCCTGGGCGGGCTGGCGCTGCTCTATGGCGCCATCGCCCTGGGCCGCCCCTGGCTGCTGGCGGAATACGGTCTGGCATTGCCGCTGGACTGGCCCTCGCTCTACGATGGGCAACTGCTCGGCGGCATCCTGCTCGCCGCCCTGGTGCTCGGTTGCATCCCAGCCTGGCGCGGCTGTCGCCAGGCCCTCACGGACGGGTTGTCCGTGCGCTTGTAGACGAGGCTTCCACCCCATGCGCCTGGCGCTTTTGCTGTTGCTCTGCTGGCTGTCCTGGGTCCAGGCCGAACCCCGCCAACTCGCCTGGCGCGAACTGGTACCGGCCGATGCGCCGCGCTTCAATCCCGGCAGCATCGACCACGGCCTCGGCGAAGACGGCCCCGCCGCCAGCCAGCCCTGGCCGGATGCGCCGACGGTTGCCGCCCTGGATGGCCAGGAGGTGCGCTTGCCGGGCTATGTGGTGCCGATCATGGTCACCGACGAGGGCGAGGTCACTGAATTCCTGCTGGTTCCCTACTACGGCGCCTGCATCCATGTGCCGCCGCCTCCGGGCAACCAGATCGTCTACGTCAAGGGCAGCCACGACCTCTGGCTGTCCAAGCTGCACCTGCCCTACTGGGTGGAAGGCCGTCTGGGCGTGGGCAGCCAGCGCAGCGAGGTGGCCGTCGCCGGCTACTGGCTGCAGGCCCAGCGCATCCAGCCCTACATCCTCAAAGGCGATGGCTCCTGAGAGCCTGTTCAAAATCTGCTGCGCGTCGGCCAAACGGCGTTGAAAATGGCTTCGGAATGCTCATTTACCACTCGTAAACTCTGCTTCCTCAGCCATTTTCGCCTTGTTTGGCTCTAGCTCGCGAGATTTTGAACAGGCTCTGAGGGAATGTGACCCACCCTTGAGCGAGATCAAGAGTCCGCCGTTTCAGCTTCGCTAGGCTGCTCCCAGCCCTTTTCCATGCCTTCGGAGCCCTCGCCATGCGTCCCCTCTTCCGCCTCAGCCTGCTCGCCCTCGCCCTGGCCGCCCCTCTCGCCCAGGCCCACCAGGCCGGCGACATCATCCTGCGCGCCGGCGCCATCACCGTGGATCCCCACGAACGCAGCTCCGACGTCAAGATCGACCGCGGCGCCCTGAGCGGCGCCAATCTCGGCGGCAAGGCGAGCATGGACAGCGACACCCAGCTGGGCCTCAACTTCGCCTACATGCTCACCGACCACCTGGGCGTCGAACTGCTGGCGGCCACGCCCTTCGAGCACCAGGTCAACATCAAGGGCACCGGGCTGGACGCCGCCAACGGCAAGCTGGGCAGTCTCAAGCACCTGCCGCCGACCCTGAGCCTGGTCTACTACCCCCTGGACGCCAAGGCGACGTTCCAGCCCTATGTCGGCGCCGGCCTCAACTACACCTGGATCTATGACGAGCACGTCGGCAGTGGTGCCAGCGCGGCCGGCTTCGATAACTTCCGCGCCGACAATTCCTGGGGCTGGTCCGCCCAGGTTGGTGCCGATCTCATGCTCACCGACCGGGTGATGCTCAACGCCCAGGTCCGCTACATCGACATCGCCACCACCGCCCACGTCGATAACACCGCCCTCGGCGCTCGGGCCAAGGTCGATCTGGACGTGGATCCCTGGGTCTATATGGTCGGCCTGGGCTATCGCTTCTAGCTCACCGCCAGCCACTCGCGCCGTAGGTTGGCGCTGAGACAGCTCCATCGTCGCAGCCCAAGAGACCGGGGCTTGCCCCTGGCCTCGCCCGCTAGTCCCGTAGCAGTGCCGCCAGCCCCGTGCCCATGCCTGTGGGCTGGCTGAAATCGAAGCGCTCGCGCAGACGACGGTTGTCCGCCTTCGAATGGCGGATGTCCCCCGCCCGCGCCGCACCATGGGTCACCGGCGGTAGGCCACCCAGCACCTGGCCGATCTCCGCCAGCAGTCCGTTCAGGCTGATGGTCTCGCCGCGCCCCACGTTCACCGCCCCCGCCGCTACCGCGGGGGCTTCCAGCGCCTGCACCAGGATGCCCACCAGATCGGCCACATAGACGAAATCGCGGGTCTGCTCGCCGTCGCCGAACACCGTGATCGGCGTCTGCCGGCGAGCGCGCTCGGTAAAGATGCTGATCACCCCCGAATAGGGCGAAGAGGGATCCTGACGCGGTCCGTAGATGTTGAAGAAGCGGAAGATCGCCGGCTCCAGACCGTGCTCGCGGCGATAGAAGTCGAAGTAGTACTCGCCGGCCAGCTTGTCCGCCGCATAGGGCGTCAGCGGTGCCTTGGGAAGCTCCTCATCGATGGCTTGGCCCTGACCGTTGGCGCCATAGACCGCCGCGCTGGAGGCATAAACCACCCGCTTGATCGCGGCCTTGCGCATGGCCTCGCACAGATTCAGGGTGCCGATGAAATTGGCCCTGTGGGTGCCCACCGGGTCTTCCACCGAGGCTTGCACCGAGGCCACCGCGGCCAGGTGCACCACCGCTGCGCAACCGGTCACCGCGGCTTCCAGCGTCGCGGCATCGGCCACGTCGCCCACCCGCAGCTCGATAAGGTCGTTGTCCAGCGGCAGATTCTCGCGCTTGCCGGTGCTCAGATCGTCCAGTACCCGCACCCGCCGGCCCCGCGCCAGCAGCGCGTCGGCCAGGTGGGAGCCGATGAAACCGGCACCGCCAGTGATCAGAATGGGCGCATCACTCATCGAAACCTACCTCGTCCTGCCGAAAGCCCTGCAACAGCGCAGGCAGCTCCTGCTGCCAGCGCCGCGCCTTGATTCCAAAGGTGTTGAGCAGCTTGCGACTGATCAACACCCCCTGTTGTGGCTCTTCCGTGGCATCCGCCCGCTCCAGGTGCGTCACCTCCTGCCATTCGCAGCGCACCGGCCGGTCGAATTCCTGCCAGAGCTGGGCGACGGTCTCGGCCAGGCCCAGCTCCGACACCGCCTCCTGGGCGCCGTAGTGATAGGTCCCCCAGAGCGGCGCACCACAGTCGAGCTGCTTGACCACCGCCAGCAGCACCCGGGCGGCATCGCCCACGGTGGTCGGGTTGCCGCGCCGGTCGCCCGCCATCGGCACCACCTGCTCGGTACCCAGCTGCCGCAACAGACGCCCCAGGCGACCGTCGCAGGAGTCGTCGAGGACCCAGCCCAGGCGCAGCAGGATGTGCATCGGGCACAGCGCCCGCACCAGCTGCTCGACCCGCCAGAGCGCCTCGCCACGTGCACCCGGCGGCCGCGGAAGATCCTTTTCACTATAGCCGGCCACGCGCGAGCCATCGAAAAGCTGATAACTGGACGGTTGGATCAGCGGAATCTGATAGTGCTGGCAGAGGCCGGCCAGGCGTTGTACGGCCAGCGCCTGGCGCTGCATCAGCGCCAGATCGAAGTCCGCCGCCTGCAACCAGTCGCGGTAATAGGCGAGATTGATCACCGCCCCCGGCCGTACCTGGTCGAGCACCTGGGTCAGCCCGGCGGCGTACCAGCCCTCTGCGGGAGTCTCGGGGGCGACGAATTCGATGCCCGCTTCGGCACCGGCGGCGAGTAGCGCCTTGCCCAGGGCGCTCTCCCCGCCCACTACTAGAAGACGCATACGCATGTGTTGGAACAGCCTTCAAACCAGCATAAACAGGCGTCGAAAGATTCGACGGACATCGGTCAACATAGCGCGTCGCGCCAACCTTGCTCAAGCATCGGCGGTACCCGCTGCCGGTTGCTCGCGGCTTTGTTCGCGCAGGGTATGGTTAGCGGCGCTTTTGAGATTGGGCAGCAATCGGCAGATCAGCGCCAACTGGGTACACACCAGTCGGTAGCCATCGTCGTTGTCCTCGGCCGCGGCTTCCAGTTCGTCGGCCAGGCTGCTTTCCTCTTCGGCGGTCGGCGGCAGACTACGCCGCTCCGCCACCGCGGCGGCAATGGCTTCCATGCCCTCGGCGATCCGGGTCACGGCGCGCTCCACCAGGGCATCGTGCTCGGCCGCCTCCAACTGGCGGCGATGGGCGCCCAGGGCCGACAGATAGCCCAGCAGGGTGTTGGACAGCGCCAGATAGCGAAAGCCCGCTTCCAGGTTACGGCGGAAATGCCCGGGATCGCGCAGCATGTTGGCCAGTGCGGCCGACAG
Source organism: Pseudomonas benzopyrenica (assembly GCF_036884265.1). NCBI lineage: Bacteria > Pseudomonadati > Pseudomonadota > Gammaproteobacteria > Pseudomonadales > Pseudomonadaceae > Pseudomonas > Pseudomonas benzopyrenica. Next base: position 4,574,187 of record NZ_CP145723.1, read on the forward strand.
CGTCGCATCGGCATTGTGGGCGTTGCGCCGCGCCACGCGGTAGTCGAGATCGTCCCGCTTGCCGGTCCGGTACTGCTCGTGCAACCGGCGCAGATAGAGCGCATTGGTGCGCAGGGTATTGGCCATCACCTGATGCAGTCGCCGTCCCTGCCAGTCCGGCAGGACAAAGAACACCGCCAGCACCGCGATCAGGCAACCCAACAGGGTATCCAGCAACCGCGGCCAGATCAGCATGAAGCCATTGCCCACCTGGTTGAAGCAGAACAGCACCATCAGGGTGATGGCGGCGGTGGCGATGGTGTAGCGATCCGTCCGGGTGATAAAGAACACCAGGCCGGCGACCAGCGCCATCAACAGCTGGATCTCCGGCTGACCGAACAGCTCCAGCAAGGCGCTGCCCAGCAACAGGCCGATCACCGTACCGACGATCCGCTGCACCAGCCGCACCCGGGTCGCCCCGTACTGCGGCCGACAGACGAACACCGTGGTCAGCAGGATCCAGTAGCCGTTCACCGGGTGGATCAGGTGCAGCACGCCATAGCCGGCCATCAGCGCCAGCGCCAGGCGCAGGCCATGGCGGAACAGCAGCGAGGTCGGGGTCAGCTGCAGGCGGATGCGCTGGAACACCTCGCGCAGGGAGCGCGCCGCCGGATCCAGCAGGCTGGTGTCCAGATCCGCCGCCCCCGAGTCGCTGTTGCCCGCCTCGGAGAATTGCCGCTCCAGAGTCGAGAGATTGTGCCCGAGCAGGTCCAGGGAGCGCAGCAGACCGCGCCAGCGCGGATTCTGCTGCTGCTTGAGATACTCCAGCGAGGCCTGCAGATCGGTCAGCCCCTGCTGACTCTGCTGGCCGTATTCGAAGGGCTGCCCCAGACGGATCGCCTCGCCCATGTTGTGGCAGGCATTGGCCTGCAGCTTGAGCAGGCGCTGACAGCGAAACAGGATGTCGCTATGGAAGAAGGCCTCGGTCAAGGCGCTGTAGGGATAGTGCGAGGAACTGGCGCGCTCGTGGATGTCCTGCGCCATGAAATAGAGACGGAAGTAGCGCCCCGAGCGCGCGCCAGGCCGTCCCGAGCGGCCGAAGCGATTGAGGATGGTCGCCTTGGCCTGGTTCAGCGCCTGCACCACCTTGCCGTTCTGCTGCGCCAGCAGCACGCGGCGCCGATGCAGATCCACCCCGCGTACCGGTTCGAGCATCTCGGCCTTGAGCCTGAGCAGAATCTCCAGTTCGCCATAGAGGGCGGACAGATTCTGCCGCACCGGCTGATGGGCGAACAGCGCGCACCAGAGCACCGAAAGCAGGCCGTACCACAGCGCACCGGCCAGCAGGTGCGCTGGCTCGTACCACAACGGCACCTGGGCGCCGAGGCGCTGATCCACCCCGATCATGGCGTAGATCGACAGGATCACCGTGGCCTGGGCGATGGATGCATAGCGCTCGCCGATGGCGCCCAGCATCGTCAGGCTGAAGGTGGCCAGACCCAGGCCGACCACGAAGATCCAGGGATAGGGAAACAGCAGCTCGACCGCGAAGGCCGCCACCGTGAAGCACAGCAGCGTCACCGCCAGCGACTTGAGTCGCCCCAGCCAACTGTCGTCGGTTTCCGCCAGGGCGCTGGCGATGATGCCGAGAAACACCGGCGACAGCGCACGCAGATCCCCCAGCGACCAGCAGACGGCCATGGCGCCGCTCAGGGCGACAAAGACGCGAACGCCATAGCTGGCCTTTTCGTGCGCCCAGAGCTGGCGCAAAGACACTCCAAACACAGTCATGACGGGAGAGCGAGCCTCGTGTTTTCGCGCTTGATGCGAACCTTAGCACTGCGACGTCGCAAGCGGCGTTCGAGACAGCCTTTCCCGCACTTTTTTGACGGACGAAGAAAACCCGGCATTCGCCGGGCTCCTTCCTATCCCTGGATCAGGCCACTTCGCTGGGATCTATCCCCAGGCCCTTGGCCACGCCCATGCCATAGGCGGGATCGGCCTTGAGGAAGTGACCGATCTGCCGCGTTTGCACATCACGAGTCACAGAGCCCAGGGCGCCGACGATGTTGTTGATCAGCAGTGCTTGCTGGTCGGCATTCATCAGGCGGAACAGCGCGCCGGCCTGACTGAAGTAATCCTCGTCCACCCGGTGATCGTAGCGATCGGCGGGGCCGGCGAAGTTCAGCGCCGGCTCGCGATACTGCGGCGCCTGCTTGGGCGTATGCCCATAGCTGTTCGGCTCGTAGTTCGGCTGCGAACCGCCATTGCCATCGAAGCGCATGGCGCCATCGCGCTGATTGTTGGCATAGGGGCAGCGCGGTGCGTTGACCGGTAGCTGCTGATAGTTGGTCCCTACGCGATAGCGCTGGGCGTCGGCATAGGCGAACACCCGGCCTTGCAGCATGCGATCAGGCGACAGCCCTATGCCCGGCACCACGTTGCTCGGTGCGAAGGAGGCCTGCTCCACCTCGGCGAAATAGTTCTGCGGATTGCGGTTGAGCTCCAGCACCCCGACTTCCTGCAACGGATACTGCTGCTGCGACCACACCTTGGTCACATCGAAAGGATTCTCGGCGCGACCGGCTGCCTCCTGCTCGCTCATTACCTGGATGCACATCTTCCAGCGCGGGAATTCACCGCGCTCGATGGCCTGGAACAGGTCACGCTGGCTGTAATCCGGATCGGTACCGGCCAGCCGTGCGGCCTCGGCCGGTGCCAGGTTCTTGATCCCCTGCTGGCTCTTGAAGTGAAACTTCACGAAGTGCCGCTCACCCTGGGCGTTGATCAGGCTGAAGGTGTGGCTACCGAAGCCGTGCATGAAGCGATAGCCATCCGGAATGCCGCGATCGGAAAACAGGATGGTCACCTGATGCAAAGATTCGGGCGACAGCGACCAGAAGTCCCACATCATCTGGGAGCTCTTCAGGTTGCTCCAGGGATCGCGCTTCTGGGTATGGATGAAGTCCGGAAACTTGAGCGGATCGCGGATGAAGAACACCGGGGTGTTGTTGCCGACGATGTCCCAGTTGCCTTCTTCGGTATAGAACTTCAGGGCGAAACCCCGGGGATCGCGCTCGGTATCCGCCGAACCGCGCTCACCACCCACGGTGGAAAAGCGCAGGATGGTCTCGGTCTGCTTGCCCACACTGGCGAACAGCTTGGCGCTGGTGAGGTGGGTGATGTCCTGGGTGACGGTAAAGGTACCGTAGGCCGCGGAGCCCTTGGCATGAACGCGCCGCTCGGGAATGACTTCACGGTTGAAGTGCGCCAGCTTCTCGATCAGATGGAAGTCGTCGAGCATCAGCGGACCGCGCGGACCGGCGGTGCGGGAATTCTGGTTGTCGGCTACCGGAATGCCGCTGGCAGTGGTGAGGATCTTGGTATCGGTCACAGGTATCTCCCTCTGGAAAGCGTTGGCTGATCGCCTGAGGGAAGTATCGCCGGGGTGATACTTTAGGACTAATTTATTGATCCTAGCATCCTGATAGAAAAACCTGAGTCACAAGATCCTACTGTCTGGACCTGAGCAGCGTCTTGCCATAGCCAAAAGGCGGGCATGAAAAAGCCGGGCAAGAGCCCGGCTTTTTCCAGAACGCAGCTACTTATTCAGCAGCCTGTTCCACGGTACCGCCGACCGGACGGTCGATCAGCTCGACATACGCCATGGGCGCATTGTCGCCAGCGCGGAAGCCGCACTTCAGGATACGCAGGTAGCCACCCGGACGGTTGGCGTAGCGCTTGCCCAAGTCATTGAACAGCTTGCCGACGGCAGCTTTCGAACGGGTACGGTCGAAAGCCAGGCGACGGTTGGCGACGCTGTCTTCCTTGGCCAGGGTGATCAGCGGCTCGGCAACGCGGCGCAGTTCCTTGGCTTTCGGCAGGGTAGTTTTGATCAGCTCGTGCTCGAACAGCGACACAGCCATGTTCTGGAACATGGCCTTGCGGTGTGCGCTCGTGCGGCTCAGATGACGACCACTTTTACGATGACGCATGATTGAAATTCCTTCCCAAACTATCGTTCGGTGAACAATGACGATCAGGCAGTAGCCTTGTCGTCCTTCTTAAGGCTTGCAGGGGGCCAGTTGTCCAGGCGCATACCGAGCGACAGACCACGGGAGGCCAGAACGTCCTTGATTTCGGTCAGGGACTTCTTGCCCAGGTTCGGGGTCTTGAGCAGCTCCACTTCGGTACGCTGAATCAGGTCACCGATGTAGTAGATGTTCTCCGCCTTGAGGCAGTTGGCCGAACGAACGGTCAGTTCCAGATCGTCCACCGGACGCAGCAGGATCGGATCGATCTCGTCTTCCTGCTCGACCACGACCGGCTCGCTGTCGCCCTTGAGGTCGACAAAGGCTGCCAGCTGCTGCTGCAGGATGGTGGCGGCACGGCGGATGGCTTCTTCCGGATCCAGGGTACCGTTGGTTTCCAGGTCAAGCACGAGCTTGTCCAGGTTGGTACGCTGTTCGACCCGGGCGTTTTCCACCACATAGGCCACGCGACGAACCGGGCTGAACGTAGCATCGAGTTGGAGACGACCGATTGCGCGGGTTTCGTCTTCTTCGCTCTGACGCGCATCGGCGGGCTCATAGCCACGACCGCGCGCGATTTTCAGCTTCATGTTCAGCGAACCGTTGTCCGCCAGGTGGGCGATGACGTGCTCACCGTTGACGATCTCGACATCGTGATCGACCTGAATGTCGGAGGCCAGAACTGGCCCCTGACCTTTCTTGCTCAGACTCAGGGTGACTTCGTCACGGCCGTGCAACTTGATGGCCAGGCCCTTGAGGTTGAGCAGGATCTCGATCACGTCTTCCTGCACGCCTTCGATGGCGCTGTACTCGTGCAGGACACCGTCGATCTCTGCTTCGACTACCGCGCAGCCAGGCATGGAGGACAACAGGATACGCCGCAGCGCGTTGCCCAAGGTATGGCCGAAACCACGCTCGAGAGGCTCGAGGGTGATCTTGGCACGGGTCTGACTAACCGCCTGCACATCGATATGGCGGGGGGTCAGGAACTCATTTACCGAACTCTGCATGGATGCACCTACTTTCTAGCCCTTACTTGGAGTAGAGCTCGACAATCAGGTTTTCGTTGATGTCGGCGGAGAGATCACCACGGGCCGGCACGCTTTTGAAGGTGCCTTCCTTTTTCTCGGTGCTCACTTCGACCCACTCAACCCGGCCACGCTGGCCGCACAGCTCGAGAGCCTGAGCGATACGCAGCTGGTTTTTGGCCTTTTCACGGACCGCGACGACGTCGCCGACCTTGACCTGATAGGAGGGAATGTTGACGGTCTGACCGTTGACGGTGATCGACTTGTGGGAGACCAGCTGGCGCGATTCGGCGCGAGTGGCACCGAAGCCCATGCGATACACCACGTTGTCCAGACGGCATTCGAGCAGTTGCAGCAGGTTCTCACCGGTAGCGCCCTTGCGACGGGCAGCTTCCTGGTAGTAACCGGCGAACTGACGCTCGAGCACGCCATAGATACGGCGGACTTTCTGCTTTTCACGCAGCTGCAGACCGTAGTCGGACAGACGACCGCGACGCTGACCATGCTGGCCAGGAACGGTTTCCAGCTTGCACTTCGAGTCGAGGGCACGAGCGCCGCTCTTCAGGAAGAGGTCAGTGCCTTCGCGGCGGGACAGTTTGCACTTGGGACCAATGTAACGAGCCATTTCTCACTGTCTCCTATTACACGCGACGCTTCTTCGGCGGACGGCACCCGTTATGCGGGATAGGCGTCACGTCGGTGATGCTGGCGATCTTGTAACCACAGGCATTCAGAGCGCGAACAGCGGACTCACGGCCGGGGCCGGGACCTTTGACGTTCACGTCCAGATTCTTCAGACCATATTCCAGAGCGGCTTGGCCGGCACGTTCGGCTGCAATCTGGGCAGCGAACGGGGTGCTCTTACGGGAGCCACGGAAGCCGGAGCCACCGGAGGTCGCCCAGGACAACGCATTGCCCTGACGATCGGTGATGGTCACGATGGTGTTGTTGAAAGACGCATGGATGTGGGCGATGCCATCAACCACTGTCTTTTTGACTTTCTTACGAGGACGAGCAGCAGGTTTTGCCATGACTAGATTCCTGTCGATTCGCGGATGCGATTACTTGCGGATCGGCTTGCGCGGGCCCTTACGGGTACGGGCATTGGTCTTGGTGCGCTGACCACGGACCGGCAGACCACGGCGGTGACGCAGACCGCGGTAGCAACCCAGATCCATCAGGCGCTTGATGTTCATGTTGATTTCGCGGCGCAGGTCACCCTCGGTGAGGATTTTGGCGACCTCGTTACGCAGCTGATCGACCTGCTCGTCGCTCAGTTCTTTGATCTTGGCGGTCGGCTGGATGCCGGTGGCCGCGCAGATCTTCTGAGAGGTGGTGCGACCGACACCATAGATGTAGGTCAGCGAGATAACAGTATGCTTGTTATCTGGAATGTTGACGCCTGCAATACGGGCCATTCAGAAAAACTCCAATTGACAGCTACCGACGCCCCGGAAGCCAAGAAAAGGGCGCGCGATATTAACGCTGTAGGAACAAATGATCAACCCGGCAGCACACTAGCTGCCGGGTTAGACGCGTGGTTCACACTCAGCCTTGGCGCTGCTTGTGACGCGGTTCAGCGCTGCAGATCACGCGCACGACGCCTTCGCGGCGAATGATCTTGCAGTTACGGCACAGCTTCTTGACCGATGCACGAACTTTCATGACAACTCCTCTAACCTTACGAGTAACGGCTCAACGCATCATGCCGTTGCCGTAGCCCTTCAGGTTGGCTTTCTTCATCAGGGACTCGTATTGATGAGATACGAGATGGGACTGGACCTGGGACATGAAGTCCATGACCACTACCACCACGATCAGCAACGAGGTCCCGCCGAGATAGAACGGCACGTTCGCCGCGACCACCAGGAACTGGGGCAACAAGCACACCGCCGTCATGTACAGGGCACCGAACATGGTCAGCCGGGTCAGCACGCCATCGATATAGCGCGCGGACTGCTCACCAGGACGAATACCCGGGATGAACGCCCCGGATTTCTTCAGGTTTTCCGCCACATCCTTGGGGTTGAACATCAGTGCCGTATAGAAGAAGCAGAAGAAGATGATCCCTGCACTAAACAGCAAGATGTTCAGCGGTTGGCCGGGGGCGATGGCCTGAGCCACGTCCTGCAACCAACCGAGACCTTCGGACTGACCGAACCACGAACCGAGCGATGCCGGAAACAGCAGGATGCTGCTGGCGAAGATCGCCGGGATGACCCCGGCCATGTTCACCTTGAGCGGCAGATGGCTGTTCTGCGCCGCGAAGACCTTGCGGCCCTGCTGACGCTTGGCGTAGTGCACGGCGATACGACGCTGCCCACGCTCGATGAACACCACGAAGGCGATGATGGCGACCGCCACCACACCGACCATGATCAGCGCGAAGATGTTGATATCGCCCTGCCGTGCCGACTCGAAGGACTGACCGATGGCGCGAGGCAAGCCCGCGACGATACCAGCGAAGATCAGCATCGAGATGCCATTGCCGATACCGCGCTCGGTGATCTGCTCACCCAGCCACATCATGAACAGTGCGCCGGCGACGAACGTGGTGACAGCGACGAAATAGAAGCTGAAGCCCACGCTGAACGCGACGCCCTGACTGGCGAGTCCTACCGACATCCCGGTGGCCTGAACGAGCGCCAGAACCAGCGTGCCGTAACGGGTGTACTGGCTGATCTTGCGACGACCAGACTCACCCTCTTTCTTCAATTGCTCCAGCTGTGGGCTGATCGCGGTAAGCAGCTGCATGATGATCGAGGCCGAGATGTACGGCATGATCCCCAGGGCAAAGATGCTCATCCGCTCCAGCGCACCGCCAGAGAACATGTTGAAGAGGCTAAGAATGGTCCCCTCGTTCTGCCTGAACAGTGCGGCCAGCTGATCGGGATTGATACCCGGAACAGGGATGTGCGCACCGATCCTGTAGACGATGATCGCCAGGAACAGGAATCGGAGGCGGGTCCACAGTTCGGACATACCACCGGTCTTGCTGAGCGCAGAGAGAGCACCTTGCTTAGCCATTTATTCCTCGATCTTGCCGCCAGCTGCTTCGATGGCTGCACGGGCACCCTTGGTGGCACCAATGCCCTTCAGGGTGACGGCACGAGTGACGTCGCCGGACAGCACAACCTTGACACGCTTGATGTCACGGCTGATCACGTTGGCGTCTTTCAGCGCCTGCAGATCGACCACATCGACATCAACCTTGGCCAGCTCGGAGGTACGAACCTCGGCGCGGTCCAGGGCCTTCAGCGATACGAAGCCGAACTTGGGCAGACGACGGTGCAGCGGCTGCTGGCCGCCCTCGAAACCGGGGGCAACCTTGCCACCGGAACGGGAGGTCAGACCCTTGTGGCCACGGCCACCGGTCTTGCCCAGGCCGCTACCGATACCACGACCGGGACGCAGCTTCTCGCGGCGAGCGCCGGGAGCGGAACGCAGATCATTCAATTTCATGATTTAACCCTCCACACGCAGAAGGTAATAGGCCTTGTTGATCATGCCGCGATTCTCAGGGGTGTCCTGAACTTCGACGGTGTGACCAATGCGACGCAGGCCGAGACCCTTGACGCAAGCCTTGTGATTGGCCAGACGGCCGTGGACGCTCTTGATCAGCGTGACCTTAACGGTTGCGTTAGCCATGATCAGAGAATCTCCTCGACGCTCTTGCCACGCTTGGCGGCAACAGCTTCCGGCGCCTGCATGTGCTTGAGACCTTCAAAGGTCGCGTACACCACGTTTACCGGGTTGGTGGAGCCGTAGCACTTGGCCAGGACGTTCTGCACACCAGCGACTTCCAGCACGGCGCGCATGGCACCGCCGGCGATGATGCCGGTACCGTCGGAAGCGGGCTGCATGTACACCTTGGAGGCGCCATGGGCGGCCTTGACGGGGTACTGCAGGGTGGTGCCGTTCAGATCCACCTGGATCATGTTGCGGCGAGCAGCTTCCATAGCCTTCTGGATGGCGGCAGGCACTTCACGGGCCTTGCCACGGCCGAAGCCAACGCGGCCTTTGCCATCGCCAACCACGGTCAGAGCGGTGAAGGCGAAGATACGGCCGCCTTTCACGGTTTTGGCTACGCGGTTAACTTGAACCAGCTTCTCGATGTAGCCTTCGTCGCGCTTTTGATCGTTATTTGCCATGACTTAGAACTCCAGCCCGCCTTCACGAGCAGCGTCGGCCAGCGCTTTGACGCGACCATGGTACTTGAAGCCAGAACGATCAAAGGCCACCTGGGTAACGCCAGCGGCCTTGGCACGCTCGGCGACCAGCAGACCAACTTTCTTGGCCGCCTCGACGTTGCTGGTAGCGCTTTCGCGCAGTTCTTTGTCCAACGTAGAAGCGCTGGCCAGGACCTTGCTGCCGTCGGCCGCGATGACCTGGGCATAGATGTGCTGGGAAGAGCGGTACACGCACAGACGGACCACTTCCAGTTCGCGCATCTTCAGGCGAGCCTTGCGAGCGCGACGCAGTCGGGTTTCTTTCTTGACGGTCATTTGCTATGCCCTACTTTTTCTTGGCTTCTTTACGGTGGACGACTTCGTCGGCATACCGTACACCCTTGCCCTTGTAAGGCTCCGGCGGACGGAAACCACGAATCTCAGCCGCAACCTGGCCGACCAGCTGCTTGTCGATACCCTTGATCAGGATTTCGGTCTGGTTGGGGGTTTCTGCGGTGATGCCTTGCGGCAGGTCGTAGTCCACGGGGTGAGAGAAGCCCAGAGCGAGGTTCAGCACCTGACCTTTGGCCTGGGCCTTGTAGCCCACACCGACCAGTTGCAGCTTGCGCTCGAAGCCCTGGCTGACGCCGACCACCATGTTGTTGACCAGGGCACGGGTAGTGCCGGCCATCGCACGGGTCTGCTGATCGCCATTGCGAGCAGCGAAACGCAGCTCACCGGACTCTTGAGTGACTTCAACGGACGGATGGACCTTCAGTTCCAGAGCGCCCTTGGCACCCTTGATCGAAAGCGCCTGACCGGCCAGATTAACTTCGACGCCTGCAGGCAGTCTTACAGGGTTTTTAGCAACGCGAGACATGCTGATTCCCCTTAGAAGACTGTGCAGAGCACTTCGCCGCCAACACCAGCAGCACGGGCCGCGCGATCAGTCATCACACCTTTGTTGGTGGAAACGATCGACACGCCCAGACCGCCACGCACTTTCGGCAGCTGGTCAACGGCTTTGTACTGGCGCAGACCGGGACGGCTGCTACGCTTCAGCTCTTCGATGACAGGCTTGCCTTCGAAGTACTTCAGCTCGATGGACAGCGACGGCTTGGATTCCGCGCTGACCTGAAAATCCGCGATGTAACCTTCGTCCTTGAGGACTTTGGCAACGGCAGCCTTCAGCTTGGAAGAAGGCATGCTCACAACGGCCTTTTCAGCCATCTGGGCATTACGGATACGAGTTAGCATGTCTGCTAACGGGTCCTGCATACTCATGGGCTATTAGCTCCTAATACAGAAATTGAGCCTACCGGCTCTCAAAAATCACCCCTCGGCAATAGGCCGATTCGGGCGAGCCGAGCATTCTAGAGATCGGCCTGAAACGAATCAAGCCCCAAAAGGGGCTTGATTCAATTACCGCGATGAAAGGCGCTAGCTGTTACCAGCTGGCCTTCACCAGGCCGGGCACGTCACCGCGCATGGCTGCTTCACGCAGCTTGATGCGGGACAGACCGAACTTACGGTACACGCCGTGCGGACGACCGGTCAGGCGGCAGCGGTTACGCATGCGGCTGGCGCTGGCGTCACGGGGCTGCTTCTGCAGGGCGACCTGGGCATTCCAACGGTCCTCGGGGGAGGCGTTGACATTACCGATGGTCGCCTTCAGCTCGGCGCGCTTCTTGGCGTACTTGGCAACCGTCTGCTGACGCTTCAGCTCGCGGTTAATCATGCTTTGCTTAGCCATCTGAAGACCTCAATCAGTTACGGAACGGGAAGTTGAACGCGCGCAGCAGCGCACGGCCTTCCTCGTCGGTACGAGCGGTGGTGGTCAGGGTGATGTCCATACCACGCAGCGCATCGATCTTGTCGTAATCGATTTCCGGGAAGATGATCTGCTCTTTCACGCCCATGCTGTAGTTGCCGCGACCGTCGAAGGACTTGGCATTCAGGCCGCGGAAGTCACGCACGCGCGGCAGGGAGATGGACAGCAGACGATCCAGGAATTCATACATGCGATCGCTACGCAGGGTCACCTTGACGCCAATCGGCCAGCCTTCGCGAATCTTGAAGCCAGCAATGGAATTGCGAGCATAAGTCACGACCGGCTTTTGACCAGCGATCTTTTCCAGGTCAGCTACGGCGTTGTCGATGATCTTCTTGTCACCGACCGCTTCGCCCAGACCCATGTTCAAGGTGATCTTGGTGATGCGCGGAACTTCCATCACGTTACCCAGCTGAAGCTGCTCTTTCAGCTTGGGCGCGATTTCCTTCCGATAAATCTCTTTCAATCGAGCCATGGTGATCTACCTAGCAGCTTCAGGCCTGGACCGCTTTTTGGGTCGACTTGAAGATACGAATCTTCTTGCCGTCTTCGACTTTGAAACCAACGCGGTCAGCCTTGTTGGTCTCGGAGTTGAAAATGGCAACGTTGGAGACATGCAGAGGGGCTTCTTTCTCTACGATGCCACCCTGAACACCCAGCATGGGGTTGGGCTTGGTGTGGCGCTTGATCAGGTTGACCCCGCCAACGACCAGACGGTCATCGGCGAGTACCTTCAGCACCTTGCCACGCTTGCCCTTGTCCTTGCCGGCAATGACGATTACCTCGTCGTCACGACGAATCTTTTGCATGTCGGCTACTCCTTACAGCACTTCGGGGGCAAGGGAGACGATCTTCATGAACTTCTCGGAGCGAAGTTCACGGGTCACCGGCCCAAAGATACGGGTGCCAATCGGCTCTTGCTTGTTATTCAGCAGAACCGCGGCGTTGCCGTCGAAGCGGATGATGGAACCGTCGGTGCGGCGGACGCCGTGCTTGGTACGCACGACGACAGCAGTCATCACCTGACCTTTCTTCACCTTGCCGCGCGGAATTGCTTCCTTGACGGTGACTTTGATGATGTCGCCAATGCCGGCGTAACGGCGGTGGGAACCGCCGAGCACCTTGATGCACATCACGCGACGAGCGCCGCTGTTGTCGGCGACGTCAAGCATGGATTGAGTCTGGATCATGGCTCTCTACCCTTATACCTGAACGGCGCGCTCGACGACGTCAACCAGGGTCCACGCCTTGGTCTTGGCCAGCGGGCGGGTTTCGCGAATGGTGACCAGGTCACCAATGCGGCACTGATTGGTTTCGTCGTGAGCGTGCAGCTTGGTGGAACGCTTCACGTATTTGCCGTAGATCGGGTGCTTGACGCGACGCTCGATCAGTACGGTGACGGTTTTGTCCATCTTGTCGCTGACCACTCGGCCGGTCAGCGTACGGACAGTTTTTTCAGCTTCAGCCATGATCACTTACCTGCTTGCTGGTTCAGCACAGTCTTGACGCGAGCGATGTCGCGCTTCACTTGCGAGAGCATGTGAGACTGACCCAACTGGCCAGTTGCCTTCTGCATACGCAGATTGAACTGGTCACGCAGCAGGTTGAGAAGCTGCTCGTTCAGCTCCTCTACGGATTTCTCACGCAAATCTTTCGCTTTCATCACATCACCGTCCGCTTAACAAAGGAGGTTTCGAGCGGAAGCTTGGCAGCGGCCAGGGCGAATGCCTGACGAGCCAGATCCTCGGAAACACCCTCGATCTCGTACAGGACCTTGCCCGGCTGGATCTGGGCTACCCAGTACTCGACACTACCCTTACCTTTACCCATCCGCACTTCGAGAGGCTTCTTGGTGACAGGCTTGTCAGGGAAGACGCGGATCCAGATCTTGCCGCCACGCTTCACGTGACGGGTCAGCGCACGACGTGCGGATTCGATCTGGCGAGCGGTCAGACGGCCACGGCCGACAGCCTTCAGCGCGTACTCGCCGAAGCTGACCTTGCTACCGCGATGAGCCAGACCACGGTTGTGGCCGGTCATCTGCTTGCGGAATTTTGTACGCTTGGGTTGCAGCATGTTGCGTACTCCTTACTTAGCAGCAGCTTTTTTGCGCGGAGCCGGGGCGACGGGCTTGAGCTCTTCCTGGCGGCCACCAATGACCTCACCCTTGAAGATCCAAACCTTCACACCGATCACACCGTAAGTGGTGTGGGCTTCCGCAGTGGCGTAGTCGATATCGGCACGCAGGGTGTGCAGAGGCACACGACCTTCGCGATACCACTCGGTACGGGCGATTTCAGCACCGCCCAGACGACCGCTCACCTGAATCTTGATGCCTTTGGCACCAATGCGGATCGCGTTCTGTACGGCGCGCTTCATGGCGCGACGGAACATCACACGACGCTCAAGCTGCTGCGCAACGCTCTGCGCAACCAGGGCACCGTCGAGCTCCGGCTTGCGGATCTCTTCGATGTTGATGTGCACGGGCACACCCATTCTTGCGGTCAGGTCCTGACGCAGCTTCTCGACATCCTCACCTTTCTTGCCAATCACGATACCGGGACGGGCGGTGTGGATGGTGATGCGTGCGGTTTGAGCCGGGCGATGAATATCGATACGGCTTACGGACGCGCTTTTTAGTTTGTCCTGGAGGTACTCACGAACCTTCAGGTCGGCCAGCAGATAGTCCGCATAAGTGCGCTTATCCGCGTACCAGACCGAAGTGTGCTCCTTGACGATACCCAGGCGAATGCCATTGGGATGTACTTTCTGACCCATCTGATCGACTCCGTTACTTGTCCGCAACCTTGACCGTGATATGGCAAGACCGCTTCACGATGCGATCAGCACGACCTTTGGCACGCGGCATGATGCGCTTGAGCGAACGACCTTCGTTTACGAAGACAGTGGAGACCTTCAGGTCGTCCACGTCGGCGCCTTCATTGTGCTCGGCGTTGGCAACAGCCGACTCCAGCACCTTCTTCATGATCTCAGCGGCTTTCTTGCTGCTGAAAGTCAACAGGTTGAGCGCTTCGCCCACCTTCTTCCCGCGAATCTGGTCGGCGACCAAGCGGGCTTTCTGGGCGGAGATACGAGCGCCCGACAGCTTAGCGGCTACTTCCATCGTCCTTACCCCTTAACGCTTGGCTTTCTTGTCAGCCGCATGACCGCGATAGGTGCGGGTAGCAGCGAACTCGCCGAGTTTGTGGCCGACCATGTCTTCGTTCACCAGAACGGGGACATGTTGACGACCGTTGTGCACAGCGATGGTCAGGCCGACCATTTGCGGCAGGATCATCGAACGACGCGACCAGGTCTTGATCGGTTTGCGTTCGTTCTTTTCCACCGCGACTTCGATCTTCTTCAACAGGTGAAGATCGATAAAAGGACCTTTCTTCAGAGAACGGGGCACAGTCGAATCCTCTACTGATTACTTGCCGCGACGGACAATCATCTTGTCGGTACGCTTGTTGGAGCGCGTCTTGAGACCCTTGGTCTTGACGCCCCACGGCGAAACCGGATGACGGCCACCGGAAGTACGACCTTCACCACCACCGTGCGGGTGATCGACCGGGTTCATGGCGACACCACGAACGGTCGGACGCACGCCACGCCAGCGGGTGGCACCGGCCTTACCCAGCGAACGCAGGCTGTGCTCACCGTTGGACACTTCGCCCAGGGTGGCACGGCACTCGGACAGCACCTTGCGCATTTCACCGCTGCGCAGACGCACGGTGACGTAGGCGCCTTCGCGGGCGACCAGCTGAGCGGAGGTACCCGCGGAGCGAGCGATCTGAGCGCCCTTGCCAGGCTTCAGCTCGATACCGTGGATGGTGCTACCGACCGGCACGTTACGCAGCGGCAGGTTGTTGCCAGCCTTGATGGGCGCGCCAGCGCCGGACAGCAGCTGGTCACCGGCAGCAACGCCCTTGGGAGCGATGATGTAGCGACGTTCGCCATCGGCGTACTTCAGCAGAGCGATGTGTGCAGTACGGTTCGGATCGTATTCGATACGCTCAACGACGGCAGGGATGCCATCCTTGTTGCGACGGAAATCGACCAGACGGTAGTGCTGCTTGTGACCACCGCCGATGTGGCGAGTGGTGATACGACCATTGTTGTTACGGCCGCCGGACTTGCTCTTCTTCTCCAGCAAAGGAGCGTAGGGCGCGCCTTTGTGCAGATCAGAGTTGACCACCTTGACCACAAAGCGGCGGCCAGCGGAGGTCGGCTTGCATTTTACGATTGCCATGATGCCCCCTGATTACTCGGCGCTGCTGGAAAAGTCGAGATCCTGGCCCGGCTGGAGCGCGATGTACGCTTTTTTCCAGTCGTTACGCTTGCCCAGACCACGAGCGGTACGCTTGGTCTTGCCCTGGACGTTCAGGGTGCTGACGCTGCGAACCTTGACCTCGAACAGCTGCTCGACGGCCTTCTTGATTTCCAGCTTGGTTGCATCGGTGGCAACCTTGAATACGAACTGCTTCTGGCTGTCCGCCAGCATGGTGGCCTTCTCGGAGATGTGCGGGCCAAGCAGCACTTTGAATACGCGTTCCTGGTTCATGCCAGCAGCTCCTCGAATTTCTTCACGGCGGACACAGTGACCAGCACCTTGTCGTAGGCGATCAGGCTGACCGGGTCAGAACCCTGGACATCACGCACGTCGACGAAAGGCAGGTTGCGGGCGGCCAGATACAGGTTCTGGTCGACAGCGTCGGTCACGATCAGCACGTCGCTCAGGCCCAGGCCGTCCAGCTTGCTGACCAGGGTCTTGGTCTTGGGCGCGTCGACGGCGAAGTCGTCAACCACGACCAGACGATCCAGACGGACCAGCTCGGCGAGGATGGAGCGCAGTGCAGCGCGGTACATCTTCTTGTTCAGCTTCTGGCTGTGATCCTGGGGCTTGGCTGCGAAAGCCACGCCACCGGAGCGCCAGATGGGGCTGCGGATGGTACCGGCACGGGCACGACCGCTGCCCTTCTGACGCCAGGGCTTCTTGCCACCGCCACGGACTTCGGAACGGGTCTTCTGGGCACGGGTGCCCTGACGACCGCCAGCCATGTAGGCGACGACTGCCTGGTGAACCAGGGTCTCGTTGAATTCACCGCCGAAGGTGTGCTCGGAGACTTCGATAGCTTGAGAGCCATTCACATTGAGTTGCATGTTCTCTCTCCTCTCAACCACGGGCCTTGACAGCGGGACGCACGATCACGTCACCACCCGGCGCGCCGGGGACGGCACCCTTGACCAGCAGCAGGTTGCGCTCGGCGTCTACACGCACGACTTCCAGCGACTGAACGGTTACACGCTCCGCACCCAGGTGACCGGACATTTTCTTGCCCTTGAACACTCGACCAGGAGTCTGGCACTGGCCGATGGAACCAGGTGCACGGTGGGAAACGGAGTTACCGTGGGTGTTGTCCTGACCACGGAAGTTCCAGCGCTTGATGGTACCGGCGTAGCCCTTACCTTTGGACTGACCAGTGACATCAACCATCTGACCGGCTTCGAACAGGGCTACGGTGACTTCGTCGCCGGCCTTGTACTCACCGTCCTCCAGGCGGAATTCGAGGACGCTACGACCAGCGGCAACGCTGGCCTTGGCGAAGTGACCGGCTTGCGCCTTGGTCACGCGGGAAGCACGACGCTCGCCCACGGTTACCTGAATGGCACGATAGCCATCGGTTTCTTCGCTTTTGAATTGGGTTACGCGATTCGGCTCGATCTCAATGACCGTAACCGGAACGGAAACGCCTTCTTCGGTGAAAACGCGGGTCATACCGCATTTACGACCGACTAAACCAATCGTCATGTTGAGAACCTCTTGAGTGTACGGGGCTTTCACCCGCTATGGCCGCCCATTTCAGAGCGTTACACGACTGAAACCTTGACGGTCTCAGCCGAGGCTGATTTGCACTTCAACGCCAGCGGCGAGATCGAGCTTCATCAGCGCATCGACGGTCTTGTCGGTGGGCTGAACGATGTCGAGCACACGCTTGTGGGTACGAATTTCGTACTGGTCACGAGCGTCCTTGTTGACGTGCGGAGAAATCAGCACTGTGTAACGTTCCTTGCGGGTAGGCAGAGGAATCGGACCACGCACCTGAGCACCAGTACGTTTCGCAGTTTCTACGATTTCCTGGGTGGATTGATCGATCAGGCGATGATCAAAAGCCTTCAACCGAATACGGATTTGTTGATTTTGCATTTGACCTCAGACTCCAAGCTTTCCTCTCGGACAAAAAGGTGCCCGATTAAAGGAGGCGCAATTCTAAGGATGTCGCCGGCGGCTGTCAAGAACGCCTCTTTTGCCATCTGTCAATTTCACGAGCCAAGAAAAAAGGCCCCGGAGGGCCTTTTTTCGTTTCAGATCAATCGATTACTCGATGATCTTGGCAACCACGCCGGCGCCGACGGTACGACCGCCTTCACGGATGGCGAAACGCAGACCGTCTTCCATCGCGATCGGAGCGATCAGGGTGACAACCATCTTGATGTTGTCGCCCGGCATCACCATCTCGACGCCTTCCGGCAGCTCGCAGTTACCGGTCACGTCGGTGGTGCGGAAGTAGAACTGCGGACGGTAGCCCTTGAAGAACGGGGTGTGACGACCACCTTCTTCCTTGGACAGCACGTACACTTCGCACTCGAACTTGGTGTGCGGCTTGATGGTGTTCGGCTTGGCCAGAACCTGGCCACGCTCCACGTCTTCACGCTTGGTGCCACGCAGCAGCACGCCGACGTTCTCGCCAGCACGGCCTTCGTCCAGCAGCTTGCGGAACATTTCAACGCCGGTGCAGGTGGTCTTGACGGTGGCCTTGATGCCCACGATCTCGACTTCTTCCTGGACCTTGACGATGCCACGCTCGACACGACCGGTTACCACGGTGCCGCGACCGGAGATCGAGAACACGTCTTCGATCGGCATCAGGAACGGCTTGTCGATGGCACGCTCGGGCTCGGGGATGTACGAGTCCAGGGTCTCGACCAGCTTGCGCACGGCGGAGGTACCCATTTCGTTGTCGTCGTTGCCGTTCAGAGCCATCAGCGCGGAGCCGATGACGATCGGGGTGTCGTCGCCGGGGAAGTCGTAGGTGTTCAGCAGATCGCGAACTTCCATTTCGACCAGTTCCAGCAGCTCGGCGTCGTCAACCATGTCGGCCTTGTTCAGGAACACGACGATGTAGGGAACGCCTACCTGACGGGACAGCAGGATGTGCTCGCGGGTCTGCGGCATGGGGCCGTCAGCAGCCGAGCAAACCAGGATCGCGCCGTCCATCTGGGCAGCACCGGTGATCATGTTCTTCACGTAGTCGGCGTGGCCGGGGCAGTCGACGTGCGCGTAGTGACGGATCGCCGAGTCGTACTCAACGTGGGAGGTGTTGATGGTGATACCGCGAGCCTTTTCTTCCGGCGCGTTGTCGATCTGGTCGAAACCACGAGCGGAACCGCCCCAGGTGTCGGCACAGACTTTGGTCAGCGCTGCGGTCAGCGTGGTCTTACCATGGTCAACGTGACCGATGGTGCCCACGTTCAGGTGCGGTTTGTTACGTTCGAATTTTTCTTTAGCCACGAGATAAACCTCTAGTCAAAGCGCTGATTAAGCTTGTTTCTTGATGATGGCTTCGGCGATGTTCGACGGAGCTTCGGCGTACTTGGAGAACTCCATGGAGTAGCTTGCGCGACCCTGAGACATGGAGCGGACATCCGTAGCGTAGCCAAACATCTCGCCCAGCGGAACCTCGGCACGGATGACCTTGCCGGTCACGGTGTCTTCCATACCCTGGATCAGGCCACGACGACGGTTCAGGTCGCCCATGACGTCGCCCATGTAGTCTTCCGGGGTCACGACCTCGACCTTCATGATCGGCTCGAGCAGCACGGCACCACCCTTCTGGGTGAGCTGCTTGGTCGCCATGGAGGCAGCGATCTTGAACGCCATCTCGTTGGAGTCGACGTCATGGTAGGAACCGTCGAACACAGCGGCCTTCAGGCCGAGCAGCGGATAGCCGGCAACGATGCCGTTCTTCATCTGCTCTTCGATGCCCTTCTGGATCGCCGGGATGTATTCCTTCGGAATCACACCGCCCACGACTTCGCTGACGAACTCCAGACCTTCCTGACCTTCGTCGGCCGGCGCGAAGCGAATCCAGCAGTGACCGAACTGGCCACGACCACCCGACTGGCGAACGAACTTGCCTTCGATCTCGCAGGTGTTGCGGATGGTTTCGCGGTAGGCGACCTGAGGCTTACCGATGTTCGCTTCCACGCCGAATTCGCGCTTCATGCGATCCACCAGGATGTCCAGGTGCAGCTCGCCCATGCCGGAGATGATGGTCTGACCGGACTCTTCGTCGGTCTTGACGCGGAACGAGGGGTCTTCCTGGGCCAACTTGCCCAGTGCGATACCCATCTTCTCCTGGTCGGCCTTGGTCTTCGGCTCGACAGCGACCGAGATCACCGGCTCCGGGAAGTCCATGCGCTCGAGGATGATCGGCTTCTCGATCGAGCACAGGGTGTCACCGGTGGTGACGTCCTTCATGCCGATCAGGGCGGCGATGTCGCCAGCACGAACTTCCTTGATCTCTTCACGGGTGTTGGCGTGCATCTGCACCATACGGCCGACGCGCTCCTTCTTGCCCTTCACCGAGTTGATGACGGAGTCACCGGAGCTCAGTACACCCGAGTAGACGCGGGCGAAGGTCAAGGTACCCACGAAGGGGTCGGTAGCGATCTTGAACGCCAGCGCCGAGAAGGGCTCGTCGTCGTCTGCATGACGCTCGTCGTGGATTTCCTCGTTGTCCGGGTTGGTACCCTTGATCGCGGGAATCTCGATCGGCGCCGGCAGGAAGTCGATCACGGCGTCCAGAACCAGGGGCACGCCCTTGTTCTTGAAGGACGAACCGCAGACGGCCGGGACGATTTCGCAGGCGATGGTACGCTGACGCAGGCCGGCCTTGATCTCGTCGATCGACAGCTCGCCGCCTTCCAGGTACTTGTTCATCAGCTCTTCGTTGGCTTCGGCCGCAGCCTCGACCATGTTGGAGCGCCACTGCTCGGCATCGGCCAGCATGTCCGCAGGAATGTCTTCCTCGCGGTAGGTCATGCCCTGGTCGTCATCGTTCCAGAAGATGGCCTTCATCTTCAGCAGGTCGATCTGGCCCTGGAAGTTCTCTTCCGCGCCGATGGCCAACTGAACCGGGACCGGAGTATGGCCCAGGCGCTTCTTGATCTGCTCGACGACGCGCAGGAAGTTGGCACCGGCACGGTCCATCTTGTTGACGTAGACGATGCGCGGGACGCCGTACTTGTTGGCTTGACGCCATACGGTCTCGGACTGAGGCTCGACACCGGAGGTACCGCAGAACACCACGACCGCACCGTCCAGCACGCGCAGGGAACGCTCCACCTCAATGGTGAAGTCCACGTGGCCGGGGGTATCGATGATGTTGACGCGGTACTTGTCGTACTGCTTGGTCGAACCGGACCAGAACGCGGTGGTGGCAGCGGAGGTGATGGTGATACCACGCTCCTGCTCCTGCACCATCCAGTCCATGGTCGCAGCGCCGTCGTGAACCTCACCCATTTTGTGGTTCACGCCGGTGTAGAACAGAATCCGCTCGGTAGTAGTCGTCTTACCTGCGTCCACGTGGGCGCAGATACCGATGTTCCGATAGCGGTTAATAGCGGTTGTACGAGCCATAAGGTCCTCGCTTGATTGGAAGCGCTAGGCTTAGAAGCGGTAGTGCGAGAAGGCCTTGTTGGCTTCTGCCATGCGATGCACGTCTTCGCGCTTCTTGACTGCGGCACCCTTGCCTTCAAAAGCGTCCATGAGTTCACCCGCCAGGCGCAGAGCCATGGACTTCTCGCCACGCTTGCGCGCGGAGTCCACCAGCCAGCGCATGGCCAGGGCATTACGACGGGAAGGACGAACCTCAACCGGCACCTGGTAGGTAGCACCGCCGACACGGCGGGACTTCACTTCGACCAGCGGAGCGATGGCGTCGAGCGCTTTTTCGAAAACTTCCAGGGGTTCGGCATTCTTGGAACGCTCTTTGACCTTGTCCAGAGCACCATAAACGATACGCTCGGCAACGGCTTTCTTGCCGCTTTCCATCACGTGGTTCATGAACTTGGCCAGGATCTGGCTTCCGTATTTCGGATCGTCAAGTATTTCGCGCTTGGCCGCTACACGACGTCTTGGCATTGATAAGCCCTCAAAACGGTCTTCAGGTTAGCTCGGGACTCGTTGCCCGACCTTACTCTTATCGACTCGAACAAAAAGAAAGGTGATTACTTCGGACGCTTGGTGCCGTACTTGGAACGGCCCTGCTTGCGGTCCTTCACACCGGTGGTGTCCAGCGAACCGCGCACGGTGTGATAACGCACACCCGGCAGATCCTTGACCCGGCCACCGCGGATCAGCACGACGCTGTGTTCCTGCAGGTTGTGGCCTTCACCGCCGATGTAGGAGGTGACTTCGAAGCCGTTGGTCAGACGCACACGGCAGACCTTCCGCAGTGCGGAGTTGGGCTTCTTGGGAGTGGTGGTGTACACGCGGGTGCACACGCCACGACGTTGCGGGCAGTTTTGCAGCGCAGGCACGTCGGATTTCTCGACGATACGCTTGCGTGCACTACGCACCAGCTGGTTGATAGTTGCCATCTATAGCTCCACTGATTGTCTTGCGACATAAACGAAATAGCAGAACGTCAGTCCTGCCCATTTTCGGGGAACGAAAGTCTAAAGAGCTTGGGCGCCCCAGTCAAGACAAAGCCCCCGGACGCCTGGGGCGCCGGGGGCTTTGTCAAGCGAGACCCGCTACCGAACTCAGCTGGCGCTGGAGTTCAGCGCTTCGGTCAGGGCGGCTTCGGCCTCGCTGGCGCTGACGCGCTGCGGCTTGCCGAGTTCGCGCTGGCGCTTGCGCTCGCTGTGGTAGGCCAGACCGGTACCGGCCGGGATCAGACGACCCACCACCACGTTTTCCTTCAGGCCGCGCAGGAAGTCGCGCTTGCCGGTCACGGCGGCTTCGGTCAGGACACGGGTGGTCTCCTGGAAGGAAGCGGCCGAGATGAAGGACTCGGTGGACAGCGAAGCCTTGGTGATACCCAGCAGCACGCGCTCGTACTTGGCGACGAAGCGATCATTGCCGACCAGTTGCTCGTTCTCTTCCAGGACATGGGTCAGTTCGACCTGATCGCCCTTGATGAAGCTCGAGTCACCGGTATCGCTCACTTCGACCTTGCGCAGCATCTGCCGCAAGATGGTCTCGATGTGCTTGTCGTTGATCTTCACGCCCTGCAGGCGGTACACGTCCTGGATCTCGTTGACGATGTACTTGGCCAGCGCGCTGACACCCAGCAGACGCAGGATGTCGTGCGGATTGCTCGGACCGTCGGAGATGACTTCGCCGCGGCTGACCTGTTCGCCTTCGAAGACGTTCAGGTGGCGCCACTTCGGAATCAGTTCCTCGTAGGGATCGGTGCCGTCGGTCGGAGTGATGACCAGACGACGCTTGCCCTTGGTTTCCTTGCCGAAGGAGATGGTACCGCTGATCTCCGCCAGGATGGCCGGCTCCTTGGGACGACGCGCTTCGAAGAGGTCGGCCACGCGGGGCAGACCACCGGTGATGTCGCGAGTCTTGGAGGTTTCCTGGGGGATACGGGCGATAACGTCACCCACATGCACCTTGGCACCGTCGCTCAGGTTGACAAGCGCGTTCGGCGGCAGGAAGTACTGGGCCGGTACGTCAGTACCCGGCAGCAGCAGATCCTTGCCGTTGGCGTCGATCAGCTTGACCGCCGGACGGATGTCCTTGCCGGAGGTCGGGCGATCCTTGGCGTCGAGCACCTCGATGTTGGTCAGACCGGTCAGTTCGTCGGTCTGGCGCTTGATGGTGATGCCCTCCTCCATGCCGACGAAGGCCACGGTACCGTCCATCTCGGTGACGATGGGGTGGGTGTGCGGGTCCCACTTGGCGACGATGGCGCCAGCGTCGACCTTGTCGCCTTCCTTGACCGAAATCACCGCACCGTAGGGCAGCTTGTAGCGCTCGCGCTCACGACCGAAGTCGTCGGCGATGGCCAGCTCACCGGAACGGGACACGGCAACCAGGGCACCGTCGGCACGTTCGACGTGCTTCAGGTTGTGCAGACGGATGGCACCGCCGTTCTTGACCTGGACGCTGTCGGCCGCGGAGGTCCGGCTGGCCGCACCACCGATGTGGAAGGTACGCATGGTCAGCTGGGTACCCGGCTCACCGATGGACTGGGCGGCGATGACGCCGACCGCTTCACCGATGTTGACCTGGTGACCGCGAGCCAGATCGCGACCGTAGCACTTGGCGCAGATGCCATGACGGGTTTCGCAGGTGATCGGCGAACGCACCACGACTTCGTCGACGCTGTTGAGCTCGAGGAACTCGACCCAGCGCTCGTCGACCAGAGTGCCTGCAGGCACGATGATCTCTTCGGTACCCGGCTTGGGCACGTCGCGGGCGATGACTCGACCCAGCACGCGCTCACCCAGGGGCTCGACCACGTCACCGCCTTCGATGTGCGGGGTCATGATCAGGCCGCGCTCGGTACCGCAGTCGACCTCGGTCACCACCAGATCCTGGGCCACGTCGACGAGACGACGGGTCAGGTAACCGGAGTTCGCGGTCTTCAGAGCGGTATCCGCCAGACCCTTACGGGCACCGTGGGTGGAGATGAAGTACTGGAGTACGTTCAGGCCTTCACGGAAGTTGGCGGTGATGGGCGTCTCGATGATGGAGCCGTCCGGCTTGGCCATCAGGCCACGCATGCCGGCGAGCTGGCGAATCTGGGCCGCGGAACCCCGGGCGCCGGAATCGGCCATCATGTACATGGAGTTGAAGGACTCCTGGTCGACTTCCTTGCCCTCGCGATCGATGACCTTCTCTTTCGAGAGGTTGGTCATCATCGCCTTGGACACTTCGTCGTTGGCCTTCGACCAGAGGTCGATCACCTTGTTGTACTTCTCGCCCTGGGTCACCAGGCCGGAGGCGTACTGGCTCTCGATCTCCTTCACCTCGGCGGTGGCGGCATCGATGATGCGGGCCTTCTCGTCCGGAATGACGAAGTCGTTGACGCCGATGGAGACGCCGGACAGGGTCGAATAGGCGAAACCGGTGTACATCAACTGGTCGGCGAAGATGACGGTGTCCTTCAGACCCACCACGCGGTAGCAGTGGTTGATCAGCTTGGAGATGGCCTTCTTCTTCATCGACTGGTTGACCACGTCGTACGGCAGACCGGCGGGCACGACCTGGAACAGCAGCGCGCGGCCGACGGTGGTGTCGACGATGCGGGTGTTCTTGGTCAGGCTGCCGTCCTTGTGAAGGATGGTCTCGTTGATGCGTACCTTGACCTTGGCATGCAGCGCGGCTTCGCCGGCACGGAAGACGCGATCGACTTCCTGCAGGTCGGCGAACACGCGGCCTTCGCCCTTGGCGTTGATGGCTTCACGGGTCATGTAGTACAGACCCAGGACCACGTCCTGCGACGGCACGATGATCGGCTCGCCGTTGGCGGGCGACAGGATGTTGTTGGTCGACATCATCAGGGCGCGCGCTTCCAGCTGGGCTTCCAGCGTCAGCGGCACGTGCACGGCCATCTGGTCACCGTCGAAGTCGGCGTTGTACGCGGCGCAGACCAGCGGGTGCAGCTGGATCGCCTTGCCTTCGATGAGGACCGGCTCGAACGCCTGGATGCCCAGACGGTGCAGGGTCGGGGCGCGGTTGAGCAGCACGGGGTGTTCGCGGATGACTTCGGCGAGCACGTCCCAGACCTCGGGCAGTTCGCGCTCGACCATCTTCTTGGCGGCCTTGATGGTGGTCGCCATGCCGCGGGCTTCCAGCTTGCCGAAGATGAACGGCTTGAACAGTTCCAGGGCCATCTTCTTGGGCAGACCGCACTGGTGCAGACGCAGGGTCGGGCCCACGGTGATCACGGAACGACCGGAGTAGTCGACGCGCTTGCCCAGCAGGTTCTGACGGAAACGACCCTGCTTGCCCTTGATCATGTCGGCCAAGGACTTCAGCGGGCGCTTGTTGGAACCGGTGATGGCACGACCGCGACGGCCGTTGTCCAGCAGGGCGTCGACGGCTTCCTGCAGCATGCGCTTCTCGTTGCGCACGATGATGTCGGGCGCGGCGAGGTCGAGCAGCCGCTTGAGGCGGTTGTTCCGGTTGATGACGCGACGATAGAGATCGTTCAGGTCGGAGGTCGCGAAGCGGCCGCCATCCAGCGGTACCAGCGGACGCAGGTCCGGCGGCAGCACGGGCAGCACGGTCATGACCATCCACTCCGGCTTGTTGCCGGAGCCCTGGAAGGCTTCCATCAGCTTCAGGCGCTTGGACAGCTTCTTGATCTTGGTCTCGGAGTTGGTCTGCGGAATCTCTTCGCGCAGGCGACCGATCTCGTGCTCCAGATCAATGGCGCCGAGCAGCTGGAACACGGCTTCCGCACCCATGCGGGCGTCGAAGTCGTCACCGAACTCTTCCAGCGCCTCGAAGTACTGCTCGTCGTTGAGCAGCTGGTACTTCTCGAGGGTGGTCATGCCCGGATCGATCACCACGTAGCTCTCGAAATAGAGCACGCGCTCGATGTCACGCAGGGTCATGTCCAGCAGCAGGCCGATACGGGACGGCAGCGACTTCAGGAACCAGATGTGGGCGACGGGCGAAGCCAGCTCGATGTGGCCCATGCGCTCGCGGCGCACCTTGGCCAGGGCGACTTCCACGCCGCACTTCTCGCAGATCACGCCGCGGTGCTTGAGGCGCTTGTACTTTCCGCACAGGCACTCGTAGTCCTTGACCGGGCCAAAGATCTTGGCGCAGAACAGACCATCGCGCTCGGGCTTGAAGGTACGGTAGTTGATGGTCTCCGGCTTCTTCACTTCACCGAACGACCAGGAACGAATCATCTCGGGCGAGGCCAGACCAATGCGGATGGCATCGAACTCTTCGAGTTGACCCTGGTTTTTCAACAGATTGAGCAAGTCTTTCAAGGCCTTTCCTCCTCACGGACCGGAGACGACCGCCGCGCGGTCGTCTCCTCTAGGGTCTCGTGTTATTCGGTTTCCAGTTCGATATCGATGCCGAGCGAACGGATTTCCTTGATCAGTACGTTGAAGGACTCGGGCATGCCGGCCTCCATGCGGTGATCTCCGTCCACGATGTTCTTGTACATCTTGGTCCGGCCGTTCACATCGTCCGACTTCACCGTCAGCATTTCCTGCAGGGTGTAAGCCGCGCCATAGGCCTCCAGTGCCCAGACCTCCATCTCCCCGAAACGCTGACCACCGAACTGCGCCTTACCACCCAGCGGCTGCTGGGTAACCAGGCTGTAGGAACCGGTGGAACGGGCGTGCATCTTGTCGTCCACCAGGTGGTTCAGCTTGAGCATGTACATGTAGCCAACGGTGGTGGTGCGCTCGAAGGCATTGCCAGTGCGGCCGTCGTACAGACGCATCTGGCCGCTCTCCGGCAGATCGGCCAGCTTCAGCATAGCCTTGATCTCGCTTTCCTTGGCACCGTCGAACACCGGGGTAGCCATGGGAACACCGCCGCGCAGGTTCTTCGCCAGGTCGAGGACTTCCTGATCGCTCAGGTCGTCGAGCTTCTCCTGACGGCCACCGATCTCGTTGTAGATCTCGTGCAGGAAGCTGCGCAGCTCTGCAACCTTGCGCTGCTCTTCGATCATCACGTTGATCTTCTCGCCCAGGCCCTTGGCCGCGAGGCCCAGGTGGGTTTCGAGGATCTGACCGACGTTCATCCGCGAGGGTACGCCCAGCGGGTTCAGCACGATGTCCACCGGCGTGCCGTTGGCGTCGTAGGGCATGTCTTCGACCGGCATGATCACCGAGACCACACCCTTGTTACCGTGACGACCAGCCATCTTGTCGCCCGGCTGGATGCGGCGCTTGATGGCGAGGTAGACCTTAACGATCTTCAGTACGCCCGGCGCCAGGTCATCGCCCTGCTGCAGCTTGCGCTTCTTGTCTTCGAACTTGTCGTCCAGCAGCTGGCGACGGTCGGACAGGTAGGCCTGGGCCTTTTCCAGCTGCTCGTTGTGAGCATCTTCCGCCATGCGCAGCTTGAACCACTGACCGCGCTCCAGGCCGTTCAGGTACTCGTCGGTGATGACGGCACCCTTCTTGACCGCCGGACCGCCTTCGGCAACCTGACCGACCAGGGCCTGACGCAGACGCTCGAAGGTCGCGCCTTCGACGATGCGGAACTCTTCGTTCAGATCCTTGCGGATCTCGTCGAGCTGGGACTTCTCGATGGCCAGGGCGCGGGAGTCGCGCTCGACGCCGTCACGGGTGAAGACCTGGACGTCGATGACGGTACCCTTGGTGCCAGTGGGCACACGCAGGGAGGTGTCCTTCACGTCGCTGGCCTTCTCGCCGAAGATGGCGCGCAGCAGCTTCTCTTCCGGGGTCAGCTGGGTTTCGCCCTTGGGCGTGACCTTGCCGACCAGGATGTCACCGGCGCCGACCTCGGCACCGACGTAGACGATACCGGCCTCGTCCAGCTTGTTCAGCGCAGCCTCACCCACGTTCGGGATGTCGGAGGTGATCTCCTCCGGGCCGAGCTTGGTGTCACGGGCCACACAGGTCAGTTCCTGGATGTGGATGGTGGTGAAGCGATCTTCCTGGACCACACGCTCCGACAGACAGATGGAGTCTTCGAAGTTGAAGCCGTTCCAGGGCATGAAGGCCACGCGCATGTTCTGACCCAGTGCCAGCTCGCCCATGTCGGTCGAGGGGCCATCGGCCAGGATGTCGAACTTGGCCACCTGATCACCCTTGCTCACCAGCGGACGCTGGTTGATGCAGGTGTTCTGGTTGGAACGGGTGTACTTGGTCAGGTTGTAGATGTCGACACCGGCTTCACCGGTTTCGACTTCGGCATCGTTGACACGCACCACGATACGGCTGGCATCGACGGAGTCGATCACGCCACCACGACGGGCCACGACGCAGACGCCGGAGTCACGGGCGACGTTGCGCTCCATGCCGGTACCCACCAGCGGCTTGTCCGAACGCAGGGTCGGCACGGCCTGACGCTGCATGTTGGAACCCATCAGCGCGCGGTTGGCGTCGTCGTGCTCGAGGAACGGAATCAGCGAGGCGGCGACGGAGACGACCTGCTTGGGCGAAACGTCCATCAGGGTGACGTCTTCGGGCGCCTTGACGGTGAATTCGTTCAGGTGGCGCACGGCCACCAGCTCATCGATCAGCCGGTTGTTCTCGTCCAGGCCGGCGGAGGCCTGGGCGATGACGTGGTTGGCTTCTTCGATGGCCGACAGGAAGACGATCTCGTCGGTAGCCACGCCGTCCTTGACCATGCGGTACGGGCTTTCGAGGAAGCCGTACTGGTTGGTGCGGGCATAGGCAGCCAGGGAGTTGATCAGGCCGATGTTCGGACCTTCCGGCGTTTCGATCGGGCAGACCCGGCCGTAGTGCGTCGGGTGTACGTCGCGGACTTCGAAGCCGGCGCGCTCACGGGTCAGACCGCCCGGGCCGAGTGCGGAGACGCGGCGCTTGTGGGTGATCTCCGACAGCGGGTTGTTCTGGTCCATGAACTGGGACAGCTGGCTGGAACCGAAGAATTCCTTGATCGCGGCGGCCACCGGCTTGGCGTTGATCAGGTCTTGCGGCATCAGGCCTTCGCTTTCGGCCATGGACAGGCGTTCCTTGACGGCACGCTCCACCCGCACCAGGCCCACGCGGAACTGGTTCTCGGCCATTTCACCGACGCAACGGACACGACGGTTACCCAGGTGGTCGATGTCGTCGACGATACCCTTGCCGTTACGGATGTCGACCAGGGTCTTGAGCACGTCGACGATGTCTTCGCGGCTCAGCACGCCCGAGCCTTCGATGGCATCGCGACCGATACGGCGGTTGAACTTCATGCGGCCGACGGCGGACAGGTCGTAACGCTCGGCGCTGAAGAACAGGTTGTTGAACAGGGTCTCGGCAGCTTCCTTGGTCGGCGGCTCGCCAGGACGCATCATCCGATAGATCTCGACCAGGGCTTCCAGCTGGTTGCCGGTGGAGTCGATCTTCAGGGTATCGGAGATGAACGGACCACAGTCGATGTCGTTGGTGTACAGCGTCTCGAGCCGCACGACATTGGCCTTGGCCATCTTGGCCAGCATGTCCAGGGTCAGCTCGGTGTTGCACTCGGCGATGATCTCGCCGGTGGACGGGTGCACGATGGCCTTGGCGGTGGTACGGCCAATGACGTAATCGAAGGGCACTTCCAGCTCGGTGATACCGGACTTTTCCAACTGGTTGATGTGGCGAGCGGTCACGCGACGGCCCTGCTCCACGATCACCTTGCCGGTTTCGTCCTTGATGTCGAAGCTGGCGATGTCACCACGCAGGCGCTGGGGCACCAGTTCCAGGTTCAGGGTCTCGCCCTTGATGTGGAAGACGTTGGTGTCATAGAAGGCGTCCAGCACTTCTTCGGTGCTGTAGCCGAGCGCGCGCAGCAGAACCGAGGCCGGCAGCTTGCGGCGGCGGTCGATACGCACGAAGACGGCGTCCTTGGGGTCGAACTCGAAGTCCAGCCAGGAGCCGCGGTAGGGAATGATGCGCGCCGAGTACAGCAGCTTGCCCGAGCTGTGGGTCTTGCCGCGGTCGTGGTCGAAGAACACGCCCGGGCTGCGGTGCAGCTGGGACACGATGACACGCTCGGTACCGTTGATGATGAAGGTACCGTTCTCGGTCATCAGGGGGATTTCCCCCATGTAGACTTCCTGCTCCTTGATGTCCTTGATCGCCTTGTTCGACGACTCGCGGTCGAAGATGATCAGGCGAACCTTGACCCGCAGCGGGACGGCGAAGGTCACGCCGCGCAGGACGCATTCCTTCACATCGAAAGCCGGCTCGCCCAGGCGATAGCCGACGTATTCCAGGGCCGCATTGCCGGAATAGCTGATAATCGGGAAAACGGACTTGAAGGCCGCATGCAGGCCGATATCGCGGAACTGGTCTTTGCCTGCGCCCGCCTGCAGGAATTCGCGGTACGAATCCAGTTGGATAGCCAGCAAATAGGGCACGTCCATGACGTGCGGCAACTTGCTAAAGTCCTTGCGGATACGTTTTTTCTCAGTGTATGAGTAAGCCATCAGCGTTCCCCAGCTTGGTCACCAGCTTGTTTGGCCTCTCCGACGGGAGCAGCCGGAAAATCGTGCAAACCCTTGGTTTGCCGCACCCCGAGAGCGAGGTGGATACAGCGCGTTTTGCCAGGCGGATATGCTCGCCCTGCACAAAACGGCAAAAGGCCGGTGGCGTTCGCCACCAGCCATCAGCCGAACGTGAGACGTTGCGGCTGTAGACGCAAGAACCGAACTTACTTGAGCTCGACCTTGGCGCCTGCTTCTTCCAGAGACTTCTTGGCAGCCTCGGCTTCCTCTTTGGAAACGCCTTCCTTGACCACGCCCGGGGCGCCGTCAACGACAGCCTTGGCTTCTTTCAGGCCCAGACCGGTCAGTTCACGAACGACCTTGATGACGTTCACTTTCTTGTCGCCGGCTTCGGTCAACATGATGGTGAATTCGGTCTGCTCTTCGACGACGGCAGCGGCAGCAGCCGGGCCAGCGGCAACGGCGGCAGCGGCGGTCACGCCGAACTTCTCTTCCATCGCCTTGATCAGTTCCACCACTTGCATGACGGACATTTCGGATACGGCGTTGATGATGTCTTCGTTGGTCAGAGCCATGACTCTAGATTCCTATAACAGGGTGCGGCTTCAGGCCGCAAATAATAAGAAAGACTTACAGGAAACGCAGCACGCACGGATTAGGCGGCGGCAGCTTCCTTTTGGTCGCGAATGGCGGCGAGGGTACGAGCCAGCTTGCTGGTAGCGCCCTGGATGACACTCATCAGCTGGGACACAGCTTCGTCGTAGGTCGGCAGGGTTGCCAGTACGTCGATCTGGTTGGCTGGAATGAGCTTGCCTTCGAACGCGGCGGCCTTGATCTCGAACTTGTCCTGACCCTTGGCGAAATCCTTGAAGATACGGGCGGCAGCGCCCGGATGCTCTTGGGAGAACGCGATCAGGGTCGGGCCCTTGAAGGTGTCGTTGAGGACGTCGAAAGACGTGCCTTCAACGGCACGACGCAGCAGGGTGTTACGTACGACACGTACATAGACACCAGCCGCGCGGGCCTCTTTACGGAGTCCGGTCATGGCACCCACAGTCACGCCACGGGCATCGGCCACGACAGCGGACAGGGCACCTTGGGCAGCCTCGTTGACTTCAGCGACGATAGCCTTCTTGTCTTCGAGTTTGATTGCCACGGGTTTAACTCCTGGATGTTACCGTTTCGCCCGATGGACTGGGCGGCGTTTTGGTGTCTGACTCGGTAACCGAATCGGGAGCACCATCTGCGTAGGCTAGGGTTTCCCCGGTTTAAGACCTGCGTCCCCTACGGTCTTGGACAGCCCCCGCCAGGCAGGGACCCCAATCTTGGCGCCGCGCCCGAAGGCACGGCGACTTGTGTCTTGCTTAGGCTTCCAGGGAAGCCTGGTCGATCTGCAGACCCGGGCCCATGGTGGAGCTCAGGGTGATGCGCTTGACGTAGATGCCCTTGGAGGTCGAGGGCTTCAGGCGCTTCAGGTCGGCCAGCAGAGCTTCAACGTTCTGCTTCAGCTTCACGGGCTCGAAATCGATCTTGCCAACGGAAGCGTGAATGATGCCGTTCTTGTCGGTACGGAAACGCACCTGACCAGCCTTGGCATTCTTGACGGCGGTAGCGACGTCCGGGGTCACGGTGCCAACCTTGGGGTTAGGCATCAGACCACGCGGGCCGAGCAGCTGACCCAGCTGACCGACAACGCGCATGGCGTCCGGCGAGGCGATGACCACGTCATAGTTCAGGTCGCCGCCCTTCATCTCGGCAGCCAGGTCGTCCATGCCGACTCTTTCGGCACCGGCAGCCAGTGCGGCTTCGGCATTGGCACCCTGGGTGAACACGGCAACGCGAACCGACTTGCCAGTGCCATTGGGCAGCACGGTAGCGCCACGAACGACCTGGTCGGATTTACGCGGATCCACGCCCAGGTTCACGGAGACGTCGATGGACTCCTTGAACTTGATGGTGGACAGCTCGGCCAGCAGGGCTGCAGCTTCTTCGAAGCCGTACTGCTTGCCAGCCTGGATTTTTTCGGCGATAGCCTTTTGACGCTTAGTGAGCTTGGCCATTACACGCCCTCCACATTCAGACCCATGCTACGAGCGGAACCGGCGATGGTACGCACGGCGGCGTCCATATCGGCGGCGGTGAGATCGGCATTCTTGGTCTTGGCGATCTCTTCCAGCTGGGCGCGGGTGACGGTACCGACCTTCTGGCTGTTCGGACGAGCGGAACCGCTCTTGATGCCAGCCGCCTTCTTGAGCAGCACGGAGGCCGGGGTGCTCTTGATTTCGAAGGTGAAGCTACGGTCGCTGTACACGGTGATGATCACCGGGGTGGGCAGACCGGGCTCCATGCCCTGAGTGCGGGCGTTGAACGCCTTGCAGAACTCCATGATGTTGACGCCGTGCTGACCCAGCGCCGGACCGACCGGCGGGCTCGGGTTGGCTTGAGCGGCCTTAACCTGCAGCTTGATGTAAGCCTGAATTTTCTTAGCCATGTGCTACTCCAATGATGGGTTCAACGCCCCGCGGGGCTCCCCAATTACTTGCTATATCCCAGTGACGACAAAACCCCGCAGCCGGGGCTACGGGGTGGGGGATGCGAACAACCTAGACCTTTTCGACCTGGCTGAACTCGAGCTCCACAGGGGTCGACCGACCAAAGATCAGTACCGCCACGTGGATGCGGCTCTTCTCGTAATTCACTTCTTCGACAACGCCGTTGAAGTCGGCGAACGGACCGTCCACCACCCGAACCGTCTCACCCGCTTCGAACAGGGTCTTCGGCTTGGGCTTGTCGCTGCTGTCGGAGACACGACGCAGAATCGCATCCGCCTCACGATCAGTGATGGGCGCCGGCTTGTCGGCGGTGCCGCCGATGAAACCCATGACACGAGGGGTATCCTTGACCAGGTGCCAAGTCCCTTCGTTCATCTCCATCTGCACCAGGACGTATCCTGGGAAAAACTTACGCTCGCTCTTGCGCTTCTGGCCATTGCGCATTTCCACCACTTCTTCGGTGGGCACGAGAATGTCGCCGAACTCGTCTTCCATTTCGTGCAGCTTGACGCGCTCGATCAACGAACGCATGACATGCTTCTCGTAACCCGAGTAGGCATGCACGACGTACCAACGCTTAGCCACGGCGAACCCTTTCAACCAACAATCGTGGAAACCAGCCAACCGAGCAGGGAGTCTAGCCCCCACAACAACAAAGCCATCACGAGCACCACGGCAACCACGATCAGCGTGGTCTGGGTGGTCTCTTGCCGGGTAGGCCAGACAACCTTGCGAATCTCGGTACGGGCGTCTTTCAGCAAGCCAAAGAAGGCCTGCCCCTTGGCGGTCTGCAGCGCAACGAAGGCAGCGATAGCCGCCAGCACCAACAGACCTACCACTCGATACAGGATGGACTGAGCAGCGAAGTAGTGATTGGCAACAACACCGATCGCTACCAGAACGACAACCACCAGCCACTTCAGCGCATCGAAGCGCGACTCTTTGGCTTCCGCCTTGATGCTCATTGCATGAATCCTGTAAGGAGTGCCAGATGGGAATCTGGCAGGCCAGGAGGGAATCGAACCCCCAACCTGCGGTTTTGGAGACCGCCGCTCTGCCAATTGAGCTACTGGCCTGTAACTTGAATCAGGCCGACCATTATGCCGACCTGACAGGCCAAGATCAATCGATTACTCGATGATCTTGGCAACCACGCCGGCGCCAACGGTACGACCGCCTTCACGAATGGCGAAACGCAGACCGTCTTCCATCGCGATCGGAGCGATCAGGGTGACAACCATCTTGATGTTGTCGCCCGGCATCACCATCTCGACGCCTTCCGGCAGCTCGCAGTTACCGGTCACGTCGGTGGTGCGGAAGTAGAACTGCGGACGGTAGCCCTTGAAGAACGGGGTGTGACGACCACCTTCTTCCTTGGACAGCACGTACACTTCGCACTCGAACTTGGTGTGCGGCTTGATGGTGTTCGGCTTGGCCAGCACCTGGCCACGCTCCACGTCTTCACGCTTGGTGCCACGCAGCAGCACGCCGACGTTCTCGCCAGCACGGCCTTCGTCCAGCAGCTTGCGGAACATTTCAACGCCGGTGCAGGTGGTCTTGACGGTGGCCTTGATGCCCACGATCTCGACTTCTTCCTGGACCTTGACGATGCCACGCTCGACACGACCGGTTACCACGGTGCCGCGACCGGAGATCGAGAACACGTCTTCGATCGGCATCAGGAACGGCTTGTCGATGGCACGCTCGGGCTCGGGGATGTACGAGTCCAGGGTCTCGACCAGCTTGCGCACGGCGGAGGTACCCATTTCGTTGTCGTCGCTACCGTTCAGAGCCATCAGCGCGGAGCCGATGACGATCGGGGTGTCGTCGCCGGGGAAGTCGTAGGTGTTCAGCAGATCGCGAACTTCCATTTCGACCAGTTCCAGCAGCTCGGCGTCGTCAACCATGTCGGCCTTGTTCAGGAACACGACGATGTAGGGAACGCCTACCTGACGGGACAGCAGGATGTGCTCGCGGGTCTGCGGCATGGGGCCGTCAGCAGCCGAGCAAACCAGGATCGCGCCGTCCATCTGGGCAGCACCGGTGATCATGTTCTTCACGTAGTCGGCGTGGCCGGGGCAGTCGACGTGCGCGTAGTGACGGATCGCCGAGTCGTACTCAACGTGGGAGGTGTTGATGGTGATACCGCGAGCCTTTTCTTCCGGCGCGTTGTCGATCTGGTCGAAACCACGAGCGGAACCGCCCCAGGTATCGGCACAGACTTTGGTCAGCGCTGCGGTCAGCGTGGTCTTGCCATGGTCAACGTGACCGATGGTGCCCACGTTCAGGTGCGGCTTGTTACGTTCAAACTTTTCTTTAGCCATCGACACTCTCTCCCTTCACGAATTGAGCAAAGCAATGCCGCCATTAAAACAAAGGCAGATATTTTCATATCTGCCTTTTTAAGATGGAGCTCATGAGCGGATTTGAACCGCTGACCTCACCCTTACCAAGGGTGTGCTCTACCAACTGAGCTACATGAGCGAAACATTTGCCAGTCAAACTGGAGCGGGTAGCGGGAATCGAACCCGCATCATCAGCTTGGAAGGCTGAGGTTCTACCACTGAACTATACCCGCAGAGCCTAAGCGCTCTAACAATCTGGTGGAGGGGGAAGGATTCGAACCTTCGAAGTCTGCGACGTCAGATTTACAGTCTGATCCCTTTGGCCACTCGGGAACCCCTCCAAAGTGAGGCGGCATTTTCTTCATCTGCCCTCCTCTTGTCAAGGATCTTTTTAAAATTTCCTTAACAATCAATGCTTTCGCGTCGCTCGCTAGCGTTATCAGCGAAAGCGGGCGCAGTTTATGCAATCACAACGAACCATGCAACCCCAAAACGCAAAAAAAGCTTAAAAAACAAAGGCCGCCCTATCGGCGGCCTTTGTTCACAGGCAAGCGCCCTGCTTACAGCTGGGGACCAGCCGCCAGGATGCCTTCGGAGACGCCGGAGAACTTCTTGAAATTCTCGACGAACTTGCCAGCCAGCTCGCGCGCGGCGGCGTCATAGGCTGCGCCATCCTGCCAGGTATCGCGAGGATTGAGCAGGACGCTGTCGACGCCAGGAACGGCGACCGGGACGTCCAGATTGATGACCGGCACGTGGCGGGTCTCGGTACCGATGAGGGCACCGCTCTGGATGGCCGCGATCACGGCACGGGTGGTGGGGATGTTGAAGCGCTTGCCGACGCCATAACCGCCACCGGTCCAGCCGGTGTTGACCAGGTAAACCTTGGAGCCAAAGCCCTGGATGCGCTTGATCAGCAGATCGGCGTATTCAGCCGCCGGACGTGGGAAGAAGGGCGCGCCGAAGCAGGTGGAGAAGGTCGACTTGATACCGGGACCGGAACCCATCTCGGTCGAGCCGACCAGGGCGGTGTAGCCGGACAGGAAGTGGTAGGCCGCCTGCTCATTATTAAGGATGGATACCGGGGGCAGGACACCGGTGAGGTCGCAGGTCAGGAAGATGACCGCGTTGGGCTCGCCACCCAGGTTGTGCTCGGCGCGCTTGTCGATCAGCTCGCGCGGATAGGCTGCCCGGCTGTTCTGGGTCAGGCTGTCGTCGGCATAGTTGGGCTGACGGGTCTGGGGATCCAGAACCACGTTCTCCAGCACGGCGCCGAACTGGATGGCCTTCCAGATCACCGGCTCGTTCTTCTCGGACAGGTCGATGCACTTGGCGTAGCAACCCCCTTCCATGTTGAAGACGGTGCCCACGCCCCAGCCGTGCTCGTCGTCACCGATAAGGTAGCGGCTCTGGTCGGCGGACAGGGTGGTCTTGCCGGTACCGGAGAGACCGAAGAACAGGGTGACATCACCCTCCTCGCCCACGTTGGCGGCGCAGTGCATCGGCAGCACGTCCTTTTCCGGCAGCAGGAAGTTCTGCACCGAGAACATGGCCTTCTTCATCTCGCCGGCGTAGCGCATGCCGGCGATCAGCACCTTGCGAGCGGCGAAGTTGATGATGACGGTACCGTCGGAATTGGTGCCGTCACGCGCGGGCTCGCAGACGAACTCAGGCGCGTTGATGATCTCCCAGGCCGGCTTGGACTGGGGATTGTATTCGGCCGGATTGATGAACAGGCAGCGGCCGAACAGATTGTGCCAGGCGGTCTGGGTGCGCATGACGACGGGCAGGTAGTGCTCGACATCGGCACCTACATGCACGTGGGAGACGAATTGATCACGCTCGTCCAGGTAGGCGCTAACGCGCTCCCACAGCGGTGCGAACTTCTCCTCTGGGAAGGCACGGTTGATCGGCCCCCAGTGGATGGCATCGCGCGTGGAGGCTTCCTCGACGATGAAGCGATCTACCGGCGAACGCCCCGTGCGATGCCCCGTCTTGACGACCAGCGAGCCATTGGCGGCCAGCTCTCCTTCGCCACGTCGCAGGGACTCTTCCACTAACTGCGCGACGCTGATATCGGTATACACGTTGGCTTTCGTCATTTCGTTCCCCATGGCCCTGGGCCGTTCCTCATGCTTGTAGCTCTTACACGGCAGAACTACACGTTGCGGGATTATGCCAGAAAGCCTTCGGGCTTTTGCAACGGCTAGTGCCGGGTATTTCCTGGGGTTTGCGTGCCGCCGCCCGCAAAAATCTGCGTGATATCGGCGGCGTCGAACACCTGCTGCTCATTGCAAAACTGACAATCGACCCGAATTTCTCCCTGCTGTTCGTCGAGCAGACTCTCGACGTCCGCCTGTCCCATGCTGATCAGGGCATTGGCCGCCCGATCACGCGAGCAGCTGCAGCTGAAGGCCACCGGTTGCTCGTCGAACAGGCGCACCGCTTCCTCGTGGAACAGGCGATGCAGGATCACCTCGTTGTCGAGACCCAGCAGCTCTTCGGCCGTGAGGGTATCGGCCAGGGTGACGACATGCTCCCAACTGTCCTGACGGGCCTGGGCATCCTTGATGCGCGACGGCGGCAGCTGCTGGAGCAGCAGGCCGCGGGCGCGGCGACCATCGGCGTTCAGCCAGAAACGGGTGGGCAGTTGTTCGGAGGTGGCGAAGTAGCCGGACAGGCATTCGGCCAGGTTGGCGCCCTCCAGCGGGACGATGCCCTGGTAACGCTGGCCATGCCGGGGATCGATGGTCAGGGCCAGGACGCCATCGGGCATGAGTTCGCCCAGGGAGGCGGACGCGGTGATTTCGGCTTCTTCGTAGCGGGCGATGCCGCGCACCTCACGTTCGCTGGAACATTCGACCATGAGCAAAGGGATGGGGCCGCTGGAGCGTGCCTGGAGCACCAGCAGCCCTTCGAACTTGAGGGTTCCGCACAGTAGGGCAGCCGCCGCCAGCATCTCGCCCAGCAGCTGGGCGACCGGCTCGGGGTAGGAATGCTTGGCCAGGACCTCGACGTAGCTGCGGTCCAGTGTGGCCAGTTCGCCGCGGACGTCGGTTTCGTCGAACAGGAAGCGTTGGGTGAAATCGTGGGAAGTCATGAACTACCTATATAAGGAGGAAGGCCGCGAAACGTGACGCTCACGGCGCACGCCAGGACCGGCGAGCGGACCTGGCCAGGAAAGGGATCCGCCGAGTCGCGACGGGATCAGTCGTCGAACGGGTGGACGTACTCGCGGAACTGATGGATCTGTCGACGCTGCTTCTTGGTGGGCCGGCCATCGGTCTGTAACCCGAGGTTGCCCGCCTTACGCGCGGCTGCGGCCTGCTCGCGCGCCTTGAGGCTTTCCGGCGTCTCGGTATAGAGCTGCTGGGCTTCGGGCGCACCGCGGCGATTCTGCGACAGGGCGACGATCACCACGGTCTTTTCGTCATAGCCCTGACGAATGGTGAGAACATCGCCAACACGGGGCTCCTTGCTGGGCTTGCAGCGCTCGCCACGGCACTGGACCTTGCCGCCTTCGAGGGCTGCCTTGGCCAACGCACGGGTCTTGAAAAAACGTGCCGCCCACAGCCATTTGTCGAGGCGCATCCGTTCTTCAGTGTGATCTACTGCATACATCGAATAAAAGGTCCCCTATTGGGTCTTAGACTCTTCTCAAGAACTCTAAACCATCGGACCGACGCTGCAAGCGTGCCTCTGGAGAGCCATGACCACATTCTTTCCTTCCGACCTGACCGGCCAGACCCGCTGCGCGGGTTGCCAGCAGTCGGAACCCCTGGGCTTCGACTTCGACTTCGCCTATCAGCCCATCGTGGACCTGGGCAAAGGCGCGGTCTTCGCTCGAGAAGCGCTGGTACGCGGACCGGGCGGCGAAGGCGCGCTGTCGGTGCTCAATCAGGTGACCGACAGTAACCGCTATCGTTTCGACCAGCTCTGCCGCACCAAGGCGATCGCCGCCGCGGCGACCCTGGGCCTGCAGGAGAGTCTGTCGATCAACTTCCTGCCCAACGCCGTCTATCGTCCGGAGCTGTGCATCCGCAGCACCCTGGCCGCCGCGCGTGAGCACGGCTTTCCCCTGGAGCGGCTGATCTTCGAGACGGTGGAAACCGAGCACGTGGCCAGCAACCACCTGACGCACATCCTGCGCGAGTATCAGCAATTCGGCTTCAAGACCGCCATCGACGACTTCGGTGCCGGTCATTCCGGCCTGACGCTGCTGGCCGAATTCCAACCCGACCTGGTCAAGCTCGACATGGCGCTCATCCGCGACATCGACCGGGACCAGGTGCGGCGGACCATCGTGCGCAACCTGATCGTCATGTGCCGCGAACTGGGCACCCAGGTAATCGCCGAGGGCGTGGAGACCGTGGCCGAACGCGATTGCCTGCGCGACCTCGGGATCGAGCTGATGCAGGGGTATCTGTTCGCCAAACCAGCCTTCAAGCAGCTCGTCGATCCGCAACATTTAGGCGGAGGCCACTGATTTCAAGGAGCAGCGATGAGCAATTCCGCCGAACCGGTCATTATCGGCCTGAGTGAGTGGGTGACCTTGCCCGAACTGGGCGTGGTGGGCCTGAGAGCCAAGATAGATACCGGCGCCAGCACCTCGGCCCTGCATGCGACGGAAGTCCAGCCCTTCATGCGCGGCAAGGAACGCTGGGTGAGATTCACCGTGCACCTGGGCACCCTGGTCCAATCCCGGCATCGCCATTGCGAAGCGCCGCTGGTGGCGAAAAAGACCATCCGCAGTTCCAACGGCATCGCCCAGACCCGCTACGTCATCCGTACCCTGCTGGCCCTGGGCGAATGCCAGTGGCCGGTGGAATTCACACTAGCCTGTCGCAAGAGCATGCGCTATCGCATGCTGCTCGGCTCCAAGGCCTTGATCGATGGTGGCCTGCTGGTGAATCCGGCCGTCTCCTATGCGCAAGACAAACCCCAGTTGTCCCTTACTCCGGCCTCCGGTGCCCCATGAAAATCGCCGTTCTCTCGCGTAACCCCAATCTGTACTCCACCCGGCGCCTGGTCGAAGCCGGCGTCAGCCGCGGCCATGAGGTGGTCGTGGTCGACACCCTGCGCGCGTACATGAACATCGCCAGCCACAAGCCACAGATCCATTACCGCGGCAAACCGTTGGAAGGCTTCGACGCAGTCATCCCGCGCATCGGTGCCTCGGTGACCTTCTATGGCTGCGCGGTGCTGCGCCAGTTCGAGATGCAAGGGGTCTTTCCGCTCAACGAGAGCGTGGCCATCAGCCGTTCGCGCGACAAGTTGCGCTCCCTGCAGCTGCTCTCGCGCAAGGGCATCGGTCTGCCGGTGACGGGCTTCGCCCATTCTCCGGACGACGTGCCGGACCTGATCCGGATGGTCAATGGCGCGCCGCTGGTGATCAAGGTGCTGGAAGGCACCCAGGGCATCGGGGTGGTGCTGTGCGAGACCGAGAAGGCAGCCGAATCGGTGATCGAGGCCTTCATGGGGCTCAAGCAGAACATCATGGTGCAGGAATACATCCGCGAGGCGGGCGGCGCGGACATTCGCTGCTTCGTGGTCGGCGACAAGGTGATCGCCGCGATGAAACGCCAGGCCGCGCCCGGGGAATTCCGCTCCAATCTGCATCGCGGCGGTACCGCCAGCCTGATCAAGATCACCCCAGAGGAACGCATGACCGCCCTGCGTGCGGCCCGGGCCATGGGCTTGAGCGTGGCCGGGGTGGATATCCTTAGATCCAATCACGGCCCGCTGGTGATGGAGGTCAATTCCTCGCCCGGCCTGGAAGGCATCGAGCAGACCACCGGCAAGGACGTGGCCGGGATCATCATCGAGTACCTGGAGAAGAACGCGGAGCCGGGGCTGACGCGGACCAAGGGCAAGGGTTGAGGCATTTGCTCCAGGGGTGGTTTGGGCGTTCGCGTTATCGCGGCCATGGGCCGCTCCTACAGCCTCCGGCGTAATCGTAGGAGCGGCCCATGGCCGCGATAAGACAGTTGCCCCTACAGGCTCAGGTGTAGTAGCTCCGCCATGGCCGAGAGATCAGCTGGCGCTGCGGGGGAGCAGCAGGCCCAGGGGCAATAGCACCCGGGCTTCCACGCCGCCGCCTTCGCGATTGCGCAGCTCGGCGCTGCCGCCGTGCTGCGCGGCGATGCGCTTGACGATGGCCAGGCCCAGCCCGGAACCGCTGACGGTGCGGGCGCGATTGCCTCGGGTGAAGGGATTGAAGATGTCCTGCAGGTCCTTGGGATCGATGCCGGGACCACGATCCATGACGCTCAGGGCGACATAGGGCGCCGTGGCCGATCCCGCGACCTGCCCGACCACCTCGATACCGCCACCGCCGCCATGGCGCAGGGCGTTTTCCACCAGGTTGGTCAACAGCCGCTTGAAGGAGATGCGTCGCACCGGCAGCGGCGGCAGGACATCCAGCATCAGCCGCACCCGCTCCGTGTGCTGGTTGTAGGGCGCCACCACCTGGCGGGCCAACTCGTTGAGGTTGGTGAGTTCCTGAGGTTCGTCGCGACCGTCACGGACGAAGGCGAGGAACTGGTCGAGGATGGCGTTCATGTCCTCGATGTCGCGGATCATGTCCTCCGCCTCTTCGCGCTCGGCCGGCGGCATCAGCTCCACCGCCAGCCGCAGGCGGGTCAGGGGCGTGCGCAGGTCATGGGAGACGCCGGCCAGCATCAGCTCGCGCTCGCGACCGGCCTGCTCGACGTCTTCGGCCATCTGGTTGAAGGCGTGGTAGACGTCCTGGATCTCGCTGGGGGCATCGGTTTCCGGCAGCCGTACGCTACGCCCCTTGCCCAGCTCGCGCGCGGCATTCACCAGGCGACGCAAGGGCTGGTTGAGCTGCCGCACGAAGACCCAGGCGGCGCCGACGGACAGCAGGCCGATGGCCAGGAACCAGCCGAGTACGCTCCAGATGTGCTGACCGCGCAGGGGGTGGGCCATCAGCGGGATCTTGATCCAGTCCGGCCCAAGGGTGGGCGCCAGCACCCAGAGCGCTGGCCCGTGCTGGACCCGCACCCGCACCTCGGTCTCCTCGCCCAGCTCCTGTTTCATCTGGCGCTCGAAGATCTCGCTGTAGGGCCAGTGGTACTCCCCGGCCGGTACGGTCTCGGGCGACTCGTAGCGCAGGCCGGCGGCCTGGGCGATGCGCGGCCGCTCGGCTTCCGGGGTGGCCCAGTAGGCCCTGAGCGTCAGGGCCGCGCCATGGCTGTACTGGCGATCGACCAGGACGTCCTCGTTGAGCAGCAGATAGACCAGGGTCAGCGCCTTGGAAAACAGCACCGCGAGCAGGACCATCCACAGCGAGCGGGCGAAGAAACTCTGGGGAAACCAGCTAGGCGCCTTCATCGACCAGGATTTCCGCGCAAAACGGCGCGAAAGCCATCACAACCTCTAGGGTTGCAGGGTTCAGATAGGCAACCCGACATGGAAACATTCGGATACATTTGCTCGTCCATTTTTTCCCTTCGACCTGGAGTTCTCTCGTGTCCGACATCTGCCAGACCGGCCTGGACATCGGCTTCGCCTCGCTCAGCTATGCGCAGATCGCCTTTCTCGGCGTGGTGCAGGGTATCACCGAGCTGCTTCCCATTTCGTCCACGGCGCACATGCGGGTGGTCCCCGCGCTGCTCGGCTGGCGCGATCCCGGTTCGGCCTTTTCCGCCGCCATGCAGATGGCGGCCCTGGCCGCGGTGATCAGCTACTTCTGGCGCGATGTCAGCGGTGTGACCCGGGGCAGCCTCGCCGCGGTGCGCCAGCGCGACTTCGACAGCCCGGACTTCCTGCTGGCAGTGATGATCGTGCTGGCGACCATTCCCATCTGCATCGCCGGACTCTTGCTGGCGCCCCTGCTCAACGCCTGCGACTCGCCGCTGCGGGGCCTGAGCGTCATCGGCTATGCCTGTCTGGCCATGGCCGCCCTGCTGGCCCTGGCGGAGCGGCTCTGCCGGCATAACAGAGACATCTCGCAGATGCGCCTGCGCGATGCCCTGATCGTGGGGATCGCCCAGGTCGGCGCGCTGATTCCGGGCGTGTCCCGCTCGGGCTCGACCTTGACCGCCGCCATGTTCCTCAATCTGCGTCGCGAGGAAGCCGCGCGCTTCTCCTTCCTGCTAGGCCTGCCGGCCATCGCCCTGGCGGGACTCAAGGAGCTGGTGGTGCTCTGGCACGCGCACATCCCGGCCGAAGCCTGGTCGCTGCTGCTGGTGGGATTGCTGGTGGCGAGTCTGTCGGCCTTTGCCGCGATCTGGGGCCTGATGCGCTTTCTGGAACGTTTCTCGACCTGGCCCTTCATCATCTATCGCGCGCTGCTGGGGATCTTTCTGCTGGTGGGCGTGCATCAAGGCTTGTTCGCCTGAGCCACCCCCTAGCCGGGGCGCGATGCCCCGGCTACCTGCCCTACTTGCCGGCGCCGTCCGGTACGAAGACGTAACCCACGCCCCAGACGGTCTGGATATAGCGCGGCTTGGACGGATCGGGCTCGATCATCCGGCGCAGGCGCGAAATCTGGACGTCGATGGAGCGCTCCAATGCATCCCATTCGCGACCGCGGGCCAGATTCATCAGCTTGTCGCGGGTCAGTGGCTCGCGGGCGTGATCGACCAGCGCCTTGAGCACGGCGAATTCGCCGGTGGTGAGCATGTGGGTCTCTTCGCCACGCTTGAGTTCGCGGGTGGCCAGGTGCAGGGCGTAGTCGCCAAAGGTCACCACCTCGTCGGTCCCGGCGGGGGCGCCAGGTACCACCGGGGCCTGGCGACGCAGCACGGCCTTGATGCGGGCCACCAGCTCCAGCGGGTTGAAGGGCTTGGCCAGATAGTCGTCGGCACCCTGGTCGAGGCCCTGGATGCGGCTGCCTTCGTCGCCCTTGGCGGTCAGCATG
Organism: Pseudomonas benzopyrenica; assembly: GCF_036884265.1. Lineage (NCBI taxonomy): Bacteria > Pseudomonadati > Pseudomonadota > Gammaproteobacteria > Pseudomonadales > Pseudomonadaceae > Pseudomonas > Pseudomonas benzopyrenica. The sequence continues at coordinate 4,618,190 of NZ_CP145723.1, forward strand.
ATGATGGGAATGCGATTGCCGCTCTCACGCAGCCGACCGCAGGCGGACAGGCCGTCTTCGCCAGGCATCATCAGATCGAGAACGACCAGATTGAAGACTTCCCGCGCCAACAGGCGGTCCATCTGTTCGGCGCTCTCGACGGTGCGTACGCGATAACCCTGTTCGGCTAGAAAACGCTCCAAGAGGCGGCGCAGCCGGGCGTCGTCATCGACGACCAGGATCTTTTCACCTTCTGGGGCAGCAGGGGTGCTCATAATATCTCCTTGTGATCTAGCACTGGATTATGCCGTAGGCCATCCGACCGCGGCGTTGGGCCATTGTTAGCAGATTTTGCCCCACCGCGGGCGGTGGTGGTGGCGCAGGAAGCGGCGGCCCGGTGGGCTCGGGTATACTGCGGCCCGCTTTTTCTTGTGCCAGCCAGGTAGCCCGATGGATATCAATAGCCGTATCGCCGAGGAGCTCGGCGCCCGCCCGCAACAGGTCGCCGCCGCCGTGGCGCTGCTCGACGAAGGGTCGACCGTGCCCTTCATCGCCCGTTACCGCAAGGAAGTCACCGGCAGCCTGGACGACACCCAGCTGCGTCATCTCGAAGAGCGACTGCGCTATCTGCGCGAGCTGGAAGAACGCCGCGGTGCGGTGCTGGCCAGCATCGAGGAACAGGGCAAGCTGACCGCCGAACTGGCGCGCGAGATCAATCTGGCCGATACCAAGACGCGGCTGGAGGACCTCTATCTGCCCTACAAGCAGAAGCGCCGCACCAAGGGCCAGATCGCCCTGGAGGCCGGCCTCGGCCCGCTGGCCGAAGCGCTGTTGGGCGATCCGACCCTGAATCCCGAGTCCGAGGCGGCCGCCTATGTCGACGCGGACAAGGGCGTGGCGGACGTCAAGGCCGCCCTGGAAGGCGCCAAGTACATCCTCATGGAGCGCTTCGCCGAAGACGCCGACCTGCTGGCGCGGCTGCGCGGCGTCCTGCAGCAGGACGCCATCCTCAGCGCGCGCCTGGTGCCCGGCAAGGAGACCGAAGGCGCCAAATTCAGCGACTACTTCGAGCATGACGAGCCCTTCAAGGCGGTGCCCTCGCATCGGGCCCTGGCGATCTTCCGCGGGCGCAACGAGGGCATCCTCAGCGCCGCGCTCAAGCTCGGCGAAGAAGGCCCGGGCATCGCCCATCCCTGCGAAGGGCTGATCGCCGCGCATTTCGGCCTGAAGAACGAAGGCCGCGCTGCGGACAGGTGGCTGGCCGAGGTGGTGCGCTGGACCTGGAAGGTCAAACTCTACACCTCCCTGGAAACCGATCTGCTCGGCGAGCTGCGCGAAAAGGCCGAGGAAGAGGCCATCGCGGTCTTCGCCCGCAATCTGCACGACCTGCTGCTGGCCGCGCCGGCCGGTCCGCGCACCACCCTGGCGCTGGACCCGGGTCTGCGCACCGGGTGCAAGGTCGCCGTGGTGGACGCCACCGGCAAGCTGCTGGCCACCGACACCGTCTATCCCCACGCGCCGCGCAATCAGTGGGACCAGACCCTGGCCACCCTCGGCGTGCTCTGCACCAAGCACGGCGTGGACCTGATCGCCATCGGCAACGGCACCGCCAGCCGCGAGAGCGACAAGCTGGCCGGCGAGCTGATCAGCAAGTACCCGGGCCTGGGCCTGACCAAGGTGATGGTCAGCGAAGCCGGCGCCTCGGTGTACTCCGCCTCGGAACTGGCCGCCCGGGAATTCCCCGAGCTGGACGTCTCCCTGCGTGGCGCCGTGTCCATCGCCCGCCGCCTGCAGGATCCGCTGGCCGAGCTGGTGAAGATCGAGCCCAAGTCCATCGGCGTCGGCCAGTACCAGCACGATGTCTCCCAGCTCAAGCTGGCGCGCAGCCTGGACGCCGTGGTGGAAGACTGCGTGAATGCCGTGGGCGTGGACGTGAATACCGCCTCCGCCGCCCTGCTGGCGCGGATTTCCGGCCTCAACGCCACCCTGGCGCAGAACATCGTGCAATTCCGCGACGCCAACGGCGCCTTCGCCACCCGCGAGGCGCTGAAGAAGGTGCCGCGGCTGGGCGAGAAGACCTTCGAGCAGGCCGCCGGCTTCCTGCGCGTCATGAGCGGCGCCAATCCGCTGGACGCCTCGGCGGTGCACCCGGAGACCTATCCGCTGGTGCAGCGCATCGCCGCCGACACCGGCCGCGACATCCGCTCGCTGATCGGCGACTCGGCCTTTCTCAAGCGCCTGGATCCGAAGAAATTCACCGACGAGAGCTTTGGCCTGCCGACGGTGACCGACATCCTCCAGGAACTGGACAAGCCGGGTCGCGATCCACGTCCAGAGTTCAAGACCGCGGTGTTCCAGGACGGCGTGGAGAAACTTTCCGACCTCAAGCCGGGCATGGTGCTGGAGGGCGTCATCACCAACGTCACCAACTTCGGTGCCTTCGTCGACATCGGCGTGCACCAGGATGGCCTGGTGCACATCAGCGCCCTGTCGGAGAAGTTCGTCAAGGACCCCTACGAGGTGGTCAAGGCGGGCGACATCGTCAAGGTCAAGGTGATGGAGGTGGACGTGCCGCGCAATCGCGTGGGGCTGTCCATGCGCATGGGCGACACCCCCGGCGAGAAGGTCGACGGCAAGCCCGGCGGCCAGGCTCGCGGCAACGGCGGCAAGCCCCGCGCCGACAAGAGCGCCCCGCGTCAGACCCAGGCCACGCCGGCCAACAATGCCATGGCGTCGCTGTTTGCCAACGCCAAGCAACTGAGGAAATAGGCATGAGCGGTTCTCCCGTAGGCAAGGACAGCGCCTTCAGCACCCTGCTGGGCATGACCATCTACAAAGCCGAGGCCGGCGAGTCCGAGGTGCGCATGAGCGTGCAGGACAGGCTCATCAACCTGCATGGCAAGCTGCACGGCGGGGCCATCTTCTCGCTGATCGACACCGCCCTGGGCCAGGCCAGCCACAGCCTGTTCGACGGCCAGCCCGGCAGCGTGACCCTGGAGTGCAAGGTCAACTACGTGCGTGGCGTCAGCGAAGGCGAACTGGTCTGTCGCGCCCGGGTGATCCACCCGGGTCGCAAGACCCATGTGCTGGAAGCCCAGGTGCATCAAGGCGACAAGCTGATCGCCCTGGCCCAGGCGACCTTCGCCTGTCTGTGACCGGCCAGCCCGGGCGGCAGCGAAGCGGCGCATATCGCCCTTTGCCGCCGCCTGAGCTACGCTGGGAGACAACTGAGCGGGTTGCGGTCTGAGGCTTGAACCCGGACCGCAGCAGTGACTGCTGCCCCCGCGTCGGCCCTGGCCGGCAACCCTCATTTCAGTCGGTTTCTTCTACCCTGCCCGGGGCGAGTACCGCCAAAGGAAGTCAACTTGAGCGATATCCTGTCCCGCCGCCTGGCCCTGCTCGGCGCTGATCCCACCCTTCTGGCCGAATGCCTGCACGGTATCGAGCGCGAGACCCTGCGGGTGGACGCCCGTGGCCAGCTGTCCCGGCGCCCCCATCCCCAGGCGCTGGGCTCGGCCCTGACCCATCCGCAGATCACCACGGACTACTCCGAAGCCCTGCTGGAATTCATCACCCCCACCGGTACCCGCACCCCCGAGGTGCTGGCCGCCCTGGATCGGGTGCATCGCGCCGCGGTCGCCGAACTCGATGGCGAGCGCCTCTGGAGCGGCTCCATGCCCTGCGCGCTGCCGGCCGAGGACGAGATCCCCATCGCCGACTACGGCAGCTCCAACATCGGCCGGCTCAAGCACGTCTATCGGCGTGGTCTGGCCCTTCGCTACAGCCGCACCATGCAGTGCATCGCCGGCATCCACTACAACTTCTCGTTGCCGGAAGCGGCCTGGGAGCGCCTGCGCCAGCAGGAAGGTGACGCCCGCGACGCCCGCGACTATCAGTCAGCACGATACATCGCCCTGATCCGCAACTTCCGCCGCTACAGCTGGTTGCTGATGTACCTGTTCGGCGCCTCGCCAGCACTGGACGTGGGGTTCCTGCGCGGCCGGCCGCACCAGCTGCAGACCCTCGATGAGCGGACCCTGTACCTGCCCCATGCCACCAGCCTGCGCATGAGCGACCTGGGCTACCAGAGCAACGCCCAGGCCAGCCTGACGCCGGATTACAACGACCTGACCACCTACACCGAGAGCCTGAGACGCGCGGTGGGCACGCCCTACCCGCCCTATGCGGAAATCGGCACGCATCAGAACGGCGAGTGGGTGCAGCTCAACACCAACATCCTGCAGATCGAGAACGAGTACTACGCCACCATCCGCCCGAAGCGCGTCACCCGCAGCGGCGAGCGGCCGGTGCAGGCGCTGATGGCGCGCGGCGTGCAGTACATCGAGGTGCGCTGCCTGGACATCGATCCCTTCCTGCCGCTGGGCATCGATACCACCACCGCCCTCTTCCTCGACGCCTTCCTGCTCTATTGCGCCCTGGAAGGCAGCCCGCCGCTCAACGGCGAGTGCAGCGAATGCACCGACAACTTCGCCAGCGTGGTGCGTGAAGGCCGCAAGCCCGGTCTGCGTCTGCAGCGCCATGGCGCCTCGGTGACCATGATCGACTGGGCGGCGGAGATGCTCGACCAGATCGAACGCTGCGCCGAGACCCTGGACGCCAGCCTGGGCGGTGACGCCCACCGGCAGGCGGTGGCGGCACAGCGGCAGAAGGTCGCCGACGTCCGTCTCACGCCCTCGGCGCGGGTGCTGCAGGAGCTGCGCGAGCGCGGCGAGAGCTTTGCCGACTTCGGCCTACGCCAGAGCGAGGCTCATGCGGCCTATTTCGCCAGTCATCCGCTGAGCGAAGGCGAGCAGGCCTGCTATGCCCAGATGGCGCGCCAGTCGCTGGACGAGCAGGCGGAGATCGAGGCGGCGCCCCAGGGGGATTTCGACACCTTCGTGGCGGCTTATCAGGCGAGCATTCTGGCGACGATTGGGGTGTAGGCAGGTAGGTTGGGTTGAGACGGCTTCATCGTCGAAGCCCAACGTTGTGGTGCCAAGTGCCGAAGAGCTTATTGGTGCCCTAGCTGATTGTTGTGCTTTGCTGATGGCTCTTGTTTCGCCCCCTCGGGCGACTCACTTTTTTCAGTCGCGGCTGCGCGCCCCGGACAAAAGTAAGCAAAAACGCTTGCCCCGGCCATCCGGCCCTACGCTGCGCTCCGGGTGACTCGCGTTGCTCGCCCTTCGGGCCAGCCTGCGGCTGTTACTTCGCTACGCTACGTCTCCAAACGCCAGCGGACGAATCGATGGTTGATGAGGGCGCCTTCCGGTATCGATGCAGGAAGGGCCAGCTCCACCTTGGAGCGGTTTCGATTGGGGCTGGCGCTATCACGGCCCATGGCCGCGATGATGAGGAGCTTGGTAGCGTTGGGCTTCGACGATGCAGCCGTCTCAGCCCAACCTACGAGCGCGCCCTTACAAGCCCTTCTCGAAGATCTTCGAGTTGCGCTGGAAGTTGTACAGCGACGCCCGCGCCGCGGGCAGACGTTCCACGCCGCTGGGTTCGAAGCCGCGCTCGCGGAACCAGTGGGCGGTCTTGGTGGTGAGCACGAACAGGGTGCCGAGGCCGCGCTCGCGGGCTCGTTGTTCGATGCGTGCCAGCAGGGCGTCGCCGCGGCCGCCGTGGCGGTAGTCGGGATTGACCGCGAGGCAAGCCAGCTCGCCCGCCGCCGAGTCGGCGATGGGATAGAGCGCCGCGCAGGCGATGATCAGGCCTTCGCGTTCGACGATGCTGAATTGCTCGATCTCGCGCTCCAGCACCTCGCGGGAGCGGCGCACCAGGATGCCCTGCTCTTCCAGCGGGCGAATCAGCTCCATCAGGCCGCCGACGTCGGCGATGGTCGCTTCGCGCAGGGTCTCGAAGGGTTCCTGGGCCACCAGGGTGCCGCTGCCGGCGCGGGTGAAGAGTTCGGTGAGCAGGGCGCCGTCCTCGGCGTAGCCGACGATGTGGCAGCGGCGAACACCGCCACGGGTGGCCTGGGCGGCGGCGTCGAGCAACTCGGCCTGGTAGGAGCTGCCCAGGCGCGCCAGATGGGTGGGGATCTGCTGCGGGCCGATCTCGCGGATCAGGGCGCCGTGTTCGTCCAGCAGGCCCGGTTCGGCACCGTAGAGCACCAGCTTGTCGGCGCCCAGGTCGATGGCGGCGCGCATGGCGACGTCTTCGCAGGCCAGGTTGAAGGTCTCGCCGGTGGGGGAATAGCCCAGCGGCGAGAGCAGCACGATGGTGCGCTCGTCGAGCAGCCGGCCGATGCCGCGGCGGTCGATGCGGCGGACTTCGCCGGTATGGTGGAAGTCGACGCCGTCCTGCACCCCCACCGGGCGCGCGGTGACCAGGTTGCCACTGGCGACCCTCAGCCGCGAGCCCTGCATGGGCGAGGCGGCCATGTCCATGGACAGCCGCGCCTCGATGGCGCTGCGCAGGCTGCCGACGGCATCGATCACCGCTTCCAGGGTCGGGCCGTCGGTGATGCGCAGGTCGTTGTAGAAGCGCGGCTCGATGCCACGGGCGGCCAGGCGCGATTCGATCTGCGGACGCGATCCATGCACCAGCACCAGGCGCACGCCCAGGCTGTGCAGCAGCACCAGGTCGTGGACGATGTTGCCGAAGTTGGGGTGGGCGACGCCGTCACCGGGCAGCATGACGACGAAGGTGGCGTCGCGGTGGGCATTGATATAGGGCGAGGCGTGACGGAGCCAGTTGACGTAGTCGTGCATCGAGACGAAGACCCTTGGTGGATAGGCGTGAGGGTGAACGAGGGCAGGCAGGGCGTTCAGCGTCGTCGCAGCACGGAGGTTCCTCGACAGGGAGCGGATGGGCAGGGTCAGTAGACCGCCTGGAGTTTACAAAAAGTCACGCCAAGCGCGCGGATCTGTTCATCGGGCGACCGCCGCCTGCTCCAGGCAGTAGTGGCCGATCAGTTGCTGCAGCAGCTTGACGGTAGGTGCGATCCGCGCCAGCGCCAGGTGCTCCTCGGGCTGGTGCGCGCAGCCGATGTCGCCGGGGCCGAGGACCAGCACCTCCTGGGCGATCGCCTGCAGATAGGGCGCCTCGGTGGCGAAGGCCACGGCGTCGGCGGCGTGGCCGGTGAGGCGCTCGGCCAGGCGCACCAGCTCGGCGTCGGCCGGCTGCTCGAAGGGCGGCACGGCGGGAAACAGTGGCTGGTAGTCGATGCGTACCCCGAAGCGCTCGGCGACGGGCAGCAGGCGTCCGCGGATGGCCTGGCGCAGGACTTCGGGCTGCATGCCCGGCAGCGGGCGCAGGTCGAATTCCAGGGCGCACTGGCCGCAGATGCGATTGGGGTTGTCGCCGCCATGGATGCAGCCCAGGTTGAGGGTCGGCTGGGGCACCAGGAACAGCGGATTGCGGTATTCGCGCTGCCACTGGGCGCGCAGGTCGAGCAGCTCGCCCATCACCGCCTGCATGGCCTCCAGGGCGCTGTGGCCCAGACTCGGATCGGAGGAATGGCCGCTCTGCCCGAGGATGTCGATGCGCTCCATGAGGATGCCCTTGTGCAGGCGGATCGGCCGCAGCCCGGTCGGCTCGCCGATCACAGCGGCGCGGCCCAGCGGGCGGCCGGCCTCGGCCAGCACCCGGGCGCCGTCCATGGAGGATTCCTCGTCGCAGGTGGCGAGCACGATCAGCGGCTGGCGCAACTGGCGCGGATCCAGTTCGCGCACCGCTTCGAGGATCAGCGCGAAGAAGCCCTTCATGTCGCAACTGCCCAGGCCGTACCAGCGATCGTCGGCTTCGCGCAGACGCAGGGGATCGGCCTGCCAGAGCGCCTCGTCATAGGGCACGGTATCGGTATGGCCGGCCAGCACCAGACCACCCGGCCCGCTGCCCAGGGTGGCGATCAGGTTGAACTTGCCCGGCGCCACCTCCTGGGTCGCGCAGGCGAAGCCCAGGGCGCCGAACCAGTCGCTCAGGCGAGCGATGACGCCGGCGTTGGACTGGTCCAGCGCCGGCTGGGTGCAGCTCACCGAGCTTTCGGCGATGAGGGTTGAGAACAGAGCTTTCAGCGCGGGCAGGGTCATGCGGGGTCTCCTGGTCACGGCTCCATCATGGCGCCATCCGCCGTGCGATGAAACCTTCATGGGCCTTGGCGACGCGGACCGGCTAAACTAGCGACCACGTTCTCGCCGTCCGTCATCACGACGCGCTCGGCACGGAGCCGGACCGTTCTCTTCCGGCGCCAGGATCTTCCAATGGCCAAAGAAACCGAAATCAAGCTGCGCGCCAGTGCGGCCACCCTCGACGCCCTGCGCGCTCATCCGCTGCTGAAAAAGCGCTGCAAGGAAGGCTGGCAGCGCCACGAACTCTCCAATTGCTATTACGACACCGATACCCGCGACCTGGCCCATGCCAAGGTCGCCCTGCGCGTGCGGCGTGATGGCGAGCGCTTCATCCAGACGCTCAAGAGCCGTGGCCAGAGCCTGGCCGGGCTGTCCGAGCGCAACGAGTGGGAGTGGCCGCTGGCCGATGCCACCCTGGACACCGCGCTGTTCGACGACAGCTGCTGGCCGGCGGAGCTGGCCGACCTCGACCTGCGCCGCCTGCAGCCGGTGTTCGATACCGATTTCGTCCGCGACGCCGCGGAAATCGCCTGGGGCCGGGGCAAGACCCGTACCGTGATCGAGGTGGCCCTGGACCAGGGCGAGGTGCGCGTGGGCGAGCAGCGCGAGGCCATCGCCGAGGTCGAGCTGGAATTGCGCCAGGGCGAACCGGCGGCGTTGCTGGAGCTGGCCGAGCAACTGGCGGCCGAATTCCCGTTGATGCCGTGCGACATCAGCAAGGCCGAGCGCGGCTATCGCCTGCACGATGCGGCCAGCTACACCCTCTATCTGTCCGCGCCGGAACTGGACGCCGAGACGCCGCTGGACGAAGCCGTCGCGCGCCTGGGCTGGCACCTGCTGGCCGGCAGTCAGCGCCTGGCCGAACAGTATCGCTGGAATGGCCACTGGCGCCTGCTGGTGGACTGGGTGCACCAGCTGATCGATCTGCGCGCCTTGCTCGGCAGTCTCGGCCAGGCCGCGCCGCGTGCCACCAGCCGCGAGCTGCGCCAGGCCCTCGATGACCTGCTCGCCGACTGGCGCCCGCTGGCCGCCATCGGCCAGGACGACGAAGAGGCCCGCCGCCAGGCGCCGCAACGCTTTGCCGCCGAACTGGAACAGCCACGCTGGGGCCTGTTCTCCCTGCGTGCGGCGCGCTGGCTGCATGAGCGCGCCTGGATCCAGGGGCGTACCGGCCGCGGCGAGCGCCAGGGTGTGACGCCCCTGGGCCAATGGCTGCCGCGCCTGCTGGCCCAGGAGGCGGCCGAACTGCCGCTGCTGCGCGCCATCACCGAACCCGAGTTGATCCAGCAGCAGTTGCCCCGTCTGGAGCGGATGCAGGTCTGGCTGCACCTGGCGCGGGGCGCCCTGGACCTGCCCGAAGCCGACCGCCTGTATGGCGAACTGGGCAAGCTGGCGCCGCTGAGCGCCCATGGCGATCTCGCCGGGGTGGCCGAACAGGCGCGCCTGGTCCATGGCCTGACGCCCTGGAAAGCCCTGGCCTGAGCCACCGGACGGCAGGAACGCCTGGCGCGCCCAGCCGTCCATCCTGATGGCACAAGGCCGCGAGCGATTCCTTAAAACAAAGTCGCTATGCTGGAGGAGGCGACCAACCTGGCGGTACGGCAGGCGGGTCGTTCCCGGTCAGGCACCGGGCGCCACCCGAGTGTGACCACCTTTTCAAGGAGTCCAGATGTCCGCCATAGCTTCCCCTTCCGCTGATCGTTGGCTCGACCTGGGCGACATCCTGCGCGAGCTGGTCAGCCAGCAGCGGATCGACCAGCAGACCGCTGAGCAGTGCCTGCTCTTGCGCCGTGGCTCGGCCAATCCGCAGCAGCATCCGCTGGAGTTCCTGGCGGCGCAGAGCGTGGACGACCTCAGCCGACCGGGACGCAAGCTGGATCTGGACAGCCTGACCCGCTGGCTCGCCGAGTACTCGGGCCAACCCTTCTACCGCATCGATCCGCTCAAGGTGGACGTGGCCTCGGTCACCCCGCTGATGTCCTACGCCTTCGCCCAGCGCAACAAGATCCTCGCCGTGGCGGTGAGCCCGGACGAGGTGACGGTGGCCAGCGCCCAGCCCTTCGTGCACAGCTGGGAGAGCAACCTCACCCATGTGCTGCAGCGACCGATCAAGCGGGTGGTGGCCAGCCCCGCGGACATCACCCGCTATACCCAGGAATTCTTTCGCCTGGCGCGCTCGGTCACCGGCGCCTCGGCGGTGGAGCAGAAGACCAGCGGCGTCGGCAACTTCGAGCAACTGGTCAATCTCGGTGCCGCCGATGGCGAGCCGGATGCCAACGATGCCCACATCGTCAACATCGTCGACTGGCTGTTCCAGTACGCCTTCCAGCAGCGCGCCAGCGATATCCACGTCGAGCCGCGCCGCGAGCAGGGCGCGGTGCGCTTTCGCATCGACGGGGTGCTGCACACCGTCTACCAGTTCCCCGCCCAGGTCACCCTGGCGGTGGTCAGCCGGATCAAGAACCTCGGCCGCATGAACGTCGCCGAGAAGCGCAAGCCCCAGGATGGCCGGATCAAGACGCGCATGGCCGGCGAGAAGGAAGTCGAACTGCGCCTGTCGACCATGCCCACCGCCTTCGGCGAAAAGCTGGTGATGCGGATCTTCGACCCGGACGTGCTGCTCAAGAGCTTCGACCAGCTCGGTTTCTCCGCCGACGACCTGCGCCGCTGGGCCGGCATGACCGGGCAGCCCAACGGCATCATCCTGGTCACCGGCCCCACCGGTTCGGGCAAGACCACCACGCTGTACACCACCCTCAAGCAGCTGGCCACGCCCGAGGTGAACGTCTGTACCATCGAAGACCCCATCGAGATGGTGGAAGACGCCTTCAACCAGATGCAGGTGCAGCACAATATCGAGGTGACCTTCGCCAGCGGTGTCAGGGCGCTGATGCGGCAGGACCCGGACATCATCATGATCGGCGAGATCCGCGACCTGGAAACCGCCGAGATGGCCATCCAGGCGGCCCTGACCGGCCACCTGGTGCTCTCCACCCTGCACACCAACGACGCCCCCAGCTCGGTGAGCCGGCTGATCGAACTGGGCGTGCCCTATTACCTGATCCGCGCCACGGTGCTGGGCGTCATGGCTCAGCGGCTGGTGCGCACCCTCTGCCCGGCCTGCAAGACGCCCACCGAGCTGGACCCGGCCGCCTGGCAGGAACTGACCAAGCCCTGGAACGCGCCGCTGCCCACCGGGGCCATGCAGCCGGTGGGTTGTCCGGAGTGTCGCGACACCGGTTACCGCGGTCGTGCCGGGGTATACGAAATCCTCACCCTCTCCGATAGTCTGCGCGAACTGGTGACGGCGGATACCGACATCACCGCGCTGCGGCGGCAGGCGTTCAAGGAAGGCATGCGCAGCCTGCGGCTGTCCGGTGCGCAAAAGATCGCCGCCGGCTTCACCACCGTGGAAGAAGTCCTGCGCGTCACGCCCCAGAGCGAACGTTAGCGCCCCAGCATCCCGCGAGCGGAACAAGGATAGCCAGCCGTGCAGACAACCGTCGTGAATCCTGCCGTAGGCGCCGAGGACGCCGAACAGCGCCGTCGCCGCCAGGAGGTCCTGACCGCCTACGGTGTGCTCGACGACCAGCCGGAGCCGGCCCTCGACGACCTGGTGGAACTGGCGGCCACCCTGTGCGAGACGCCCATCGCCGCGGTCAACCTGCTCGGTGAAGAGCAGCAGTTGTTCATCGCCGAGCGCGGCCTGGGCGTGGCGGAGATCCCCCTGGCCCTGTCCTTCTGCCAACACCTGCACGCGGCCCAGGAGGCGCGGCAGATCGAAGACCTGAGCCAGGACCCACGCTTCACCGACAATCCCCTGGTCACCGATCCGGCCGGGCTGAGATTCTATGCCGGCGCTCCGCTGCGCACGGCGGACGGTGTCTTTCTCGGCACCCTCTGCGTGCTGGACTGGCAACCGCGCGAATTGAGCACCGCGCGCCTGAGCGGACTCGAACGCCTGGCGCGCCAGGTGCTGCGCCTGTTCGAGACTCGCCTGCAGGCGGCGTCGCCCACCCGGCACAGCACCCTCGACGAAACCCATTACCGCGCCCTGATGGACGTCAATCCACAGATCATCTGGTTCGCGCGGCCCGATGGCAGCTTCGAATACGCCAATCGCTACTGGTACGAATACAGCGGCCTGAGTCCGGCCAACGTGGTCGCCGATCCCGATCTCTGGGCCGGCGCCATCCATCCCGAGCAGCGCCCGCAATTGCTGCGCCGCTGGCGCGAGGTACGCGAGCAAAGAGTCGCCGGCAGCCTGGAGTTGCAGCTGCGCGATGCCGAGGGTCGCTACCGCTGGTTCGAAACCCGCACCATGCCCTTCACCAATGCCAGCGGCGAGATCGAGCACTGGGTCGGCGTGGCCCAGGACATCGACAGCCGCAAGCGGGCGGAAACGGCGCTGCGGGAGAGCGAGGCCTTCGCCCATCTGCTGCTCGAATCGACCCACGAAGGCTTCTGCGCCCTGGATCGCGACGGCCGCGCCACCCTGTGCAATCGCGCCTTCCGGCAGATGCTCGGGCTGTCCGAGGAACGAGACCTCCTCGGCGAACGCCTGGATACGCGACTCAGCTCCGCCCGCAGCGAGGATGGCGCCCGAGCCCTGCAACGTGCTGCCAGCGAAGGCGCCACCCTGCACCTGTCCGCCGATGCGCTGTTGCGCGAGGACGGCAGTCTGCTGCCGGTGGAATGGCGCGCCCAGCCGCTGTGGCGCGACGGCGAGGTCCAGGGCGCCATCTGCACCTTCGTCGATCTCAGCGAACGCATCCGCAGCCATGATCGCCAGCGCTTCCTGCTCGAACTGGGCGATCTGCTGCATGGCGTGACCCACACCGGCGAGGTCGCCTCGGTACTGGGCGACAGCCTTGGCCACCTGCTGGCCGTGCAGCGCATCGGCTACGCCAGGGTCGGTCGCGACGGCAGCCTGACCATCGACAGCGACTGGCTCGAACAGGGCCGTACCCATCGCCTCAACCTGCCCAGCCTGGGTCACTGGCACACCTCGGCGGTGGAGGAATTGCGCCGTGGCATCATCGTCAGCGTGGAAGACAGCGCCCAGGACAGTCGCCTGGGCGAGATGCGCGCCCAGCTGGTCGAGCATGGCGTGCGCGCCGGCCTGGTGGTGCCCTTGCTCGCCGAAGAGCAACTGGTTGGCCTGTTGTTCCTCTATGCCGACACGCCCCGTCACTGGACCATCGGCGATGTGGCCCTGGTGCGCGAGGTGGCCGAGCGCATCCGCATCGTCATCGAACGCACCGCGGCGGCCGAGGCCCTGCGCCTGGCCGAGCAGCGCATCGCCCTGGCCATGGACGTGGCCGACCTGGGCGTCTGGGACTATGACATCGACCGTGACCTGATCAGCTGGGATTCCCGTCTCGCCCACCTGGTCGGTGCCGCCGGGCGCCGCTGCACGATGCGCGGTGCGGCCCTGCTGCGCGCCCTGCATCCGGCCGATGCGCCGCGGGTGCGCGCCTATGTGAGCGCGGCCATCCAGGGCGGCGGCAATGCCTATGACCTGCGGCTGACCTTTCGCGTCCGCACGTCACGCCAGGGCGAATCCGTGTGGCTGAGCATCCGCGGGCGCGAGCGCCTGGAGCCCGGCGGGCAACGCCGGCTGGTGGGCATCGCCCGCGACATCACCCGTGAACGCCACGACGCCGATCGCATCAGCGAGACCAACCGCCAGTTGCGCCGGCAGATCGAGGAGCGCCGCGCCGCCGAGGCGCGTCAGCACGCCCTCATCGAACTGGGCGACCGCTTGCGTGAAGGGGATCCGGAAAGCACCGGCGTCGCTGCCGCCCTGGAGCTGGTGGGTACGCGACTGGGCCTGCGTCGGGTCGGCTATGCCCGTCTGGACGAGAATCGCGGCACCTTCGTCCCGCAGCAGATGTGGACGCCCAACGGCCATTGCGATCAGGCCCTGGCCTATCCCCTGCTCGCTCCCGACAGCCTGGGCAACCAGGAGGGCGCACCACCCCTGGTCATCGACGATGTCAGCCAGGATCCGCGGGCCCAGGCCAATGCCCAGCCCCTGCTCGAACTGGAGATCGCGGCGCTGGTGGACATCCCGCTCTATGAGGACGGTCGCCTGCGGGCGCTGTTCGTCGCCCATGACCAGCGCGCTCGGTTGTGGACGGAAGGCGAGGTGCAATTCCTGCGCGATGTCACCGACCGCCTCTGGGCGGCCATCTGCCGGCAGCGCTCCCAGGACGCCCAGCGCGAGAGCGAGGGCCGCTTCCGCCTCATGGCCGACAGCGCCCCGGTGTTGATCTGGGCCTGCGATGCCGATGGCCAGTTGCAATTCGTCAACCAGCGCTTCGCTCGCGAATTCGATCTGCACGACGCCGATCTGCATGACCAGGGCTGGAGCGCCCTGCTCCCGGACAGCGAATGCCCGGCCTTCGAGGGCGCCTTCAAGCAGGCCATCGCCACCCACAGCGCCCTGCGCGCCGAGGTGCGGGTACGCAATGCCCAGGGCGAATGGCGCTGGCTACGGCTGGAAGGTACGCCGCGACTGGAGCTCGACGGTGAATTCCATGGCCTGGTGGGCTGTGGCGTGGACGTCACCGAGGCGCGCCAGACCACCGACCAGCTGGAGCAGCGCATCGCCGAGCGCACCCAGGAGCTGGGACGCAGCCATGCGCGGCTGATCGCCGAGATCTACGAACGCGAGCGCACCGAAGAAGCCTTGCGCCAGTCACAGAAGATGGAAGCCATCGGTCAGCTCACCGGCGGTATCGCCCATGACTTCAACAACATGCTCACCGGCATCGTCGGGGCCCTCGACCTGATCCGCCTGCGCATCGCCAACGGGCGCACCCAGGACCTGGATCGCTACATCAACGCCGCGGTCAATTCGGCCGATCGCGCCGCCGCCCTCACCCATCGGCTGCTGGCCTTCGCCCGCCGCCAGACTCTGGATCCGCAGCCGGTGGACGTGCACCAGCTGGTCGGCTCGCTGCAGGACCTGCTGGTGCGTACCGTGGGCGAGAACGTCGCCCTGCGCCTGGATCTGGCGCCGGTCGCCTGGCTCGCCCACAGCGATACCCACCAGCTGGAAAACGCCCTGCTCAACCTGGTCATCAACGGCCGCGACGCCATGCCGGCGGGCGGCGAGCTGTGCATCGCCACCGCCAACCTCAGCCTCGACGCCGAGGCCGCCGCGCGCGAATCCCTGACCCCGGGCGACTACGTGCGCCTGAGCGTGGCCGACACCGGCACCGGCATGCCGCCGGAGGTCAAGGCCAAGGCCTTCGAGCCCTTCTTCACCACCAAGCCGGCCGGCCAGGGCACGGGGCTCGGCCTGTCGATGATCTACGGCTTCGTCAAGCAATCCGGCGGCACCGCGCGCATCGACACCGAGCAGGGTCAGGGCACCACCATCAGCCTCTATCTGCCGCGTCATCCCGAGCTGGCGGCAGCCACCACCGAGCAACCGACGCTCAAGGTCGCGCCCCGTGCCGAGGCCGGCCAGACCGTGCTGGTGGTGGAAGACGAGTACGCGGTACGCATGATCGTGCTGGAGGTGCTCGCCGAACTGGGCTACATCGCGCTGGAGGCGAGCGACGCCGATGGCGCCCTGCCGATCATCGAGAGCGGCCAGCGGCTGGACCTGCTCATCAGCGACGTCGGCCTGCCCGGCATGAACGGCCGCCAACTCGCCGAGATCGCCCGCGGTCGGCGGCCCGAGCTCAAGGTGCTGTTCATCACCGGCTATGCCAAGAACGCCAAGGTGCGTGGCGAATTCCTCGGCGAGAACATGGACATGCTGATCAAGCCCTTCGACATCGATGCCCTGGCGGAACGCATCCACAGCATGATCCAGGGCTAAGCGCGGTCGGAAGGCGCCTGCACAGCCCTCTGGAACTCAAAGGATGTCTGAGCTCTCTATAGGAAACCTCAAGAAGGAGATCTCATCCATGCGCCTGAAGAAGCTTGCTCTGGTTTCCCTGATCGGCCTGCCGCTGTTGGCCGCGACCACCGCCGCCAATGCGGATGCGCGGTTCTGGCGGCATGCCGCGACCCTGGGGGCGACCTCCGGCTCGTTCTATACCACCAGCCGTGACGACCACAAGATCGTCGCCGCTACCCAGGACGACGCCAGCTCCTACCTGGCCAGCAACGGCCAGATCCGTGGCCCCTACCTGGAAGCCGCGTTGCGCGACATGCGCGCCGCCGAGCCGGGCCTCAAGGCCAGCGACAACGATCTCGCCATGCGTATCCTGACCCAATAAGGGCCAGGCAAAAAAGAACCCCGCCGGTCAACGCCGCGCGGGGTTCTTTTTTGCCTGTTGCCTGGGCGTGAGGCTGTCGCCTCAGCTCTCGCTGGCCGCGCGATAGCCGTCGGCGTCGAGCAGCCTGTCCAGCTCGGCCGCGTCCTGCGGCTTGAGCTTGAAGAACCAGGCGCCATAGGGCTCGCCATTGACCTGCTCGGGGGCGTCGGCCAGCGCCTCGTTGACGGCGATCACCTCGCCGCCCACCGGGGCATAGATGTCCGAGGCCGCCTTGACCGACTCCACCACCCCGGCCTGGTCACCGGCCGCGAGGGTCTTGCCGACGTCCGGCAGTTCGATGAAGACCACATCGCCCAGGGCTTCCTGGGCATGGTCGGAAATGCCGACGGTCACGCTACCGTCGGCTTCCAGGCGCGCCCATTCGTGGCTGGCGGCATAACGCAGGTCGGCGGGAATCTGGCTCATGAGGGGTCCTCGGGGCTGGCACGGTTAAAACTCAAGGGTAGCCTGCCGACCCCAGGGACCGCCATCGCTGACCGGGCTTAATTGGGCCCGATGCTGGCGCAGCTGGTGTTGTCGACGTACTTCTTCAGGGTCGCCCACTGGGGACGATCCACGCCGTTGATGGGTTCCACCGCCAGGTTGTAGTTGCCCCAGCCCGGACCGGCAGCCCAATAGCTGGCCGGGATGCAGTGCTGCTTGAGATAGGCCAGCATGTTGTCCATGGCCACCAGCCAGCGCGGATCGTCGTCCGGCACACCGAATTCGCCGATATAGCCCTGCTTGCCGTTCTTTTTCAGCCAGTCGACGAAGGGCTTGACGCGCTTCACCCCGACCTGGGGATCGAAGCCGCTCATGTCCTTGCTGGCGTACTGGCCGCCGCCGTCGTTGTCGAAATAGACGTGGGCGGAAAAGATCAGCTTGTTGGCCGGATCCTTGAGCGCCAGCAGCGGATCGTTCCACTGTGGCCAACGGGCGGCGCTGGACCAGCCGTTGCCCTCGACGATGATCGGATGGACGTTGTCCACGGTACGGATGCCGTTGATGCCATGCTGGGCGGCGGTCGGCCAGAAGGCCACGGCGTCGTGGGGCTCGTTCATGATGTCGTAGCCATAGAGCGCCGGATGCTTGCCGAAGCGGAAGGCCAGGCGATAGGTCACGTCCCAGTAGTTGAAATAGGTGACCTTGCCGGCGCCGATGACCTCGCCGCGATAGCGCGCATAGTTGTGCAGGTCGAGGATCACCTTGACGCCGTACTTCTGGGCGTAGTTCAGCGTCTGGGTGACCAGGGCGCCATAGTCCGGATCCAGCATGGAGTTCAGCTTGGGCTGGATACGCTCCCAGATGATCGGAAAGCGCACCAGCTTGATGCCTTTGGCGCTCCAGTCCTTGAAGTGCTGCTCGCTGGGAAAGATGTAGTTGCGGTTGTTGAGGCCGGGTAAGACATGGCTGGCGAAGCCGGCACCGGAAAAGTTGAGCCCGACCAGCTCGACCGCCTGGGCCGAACCGAAGAGGGCGCTACTCAAGGCCAGGGTACCGGCCAGACGCAGGGAAAACTGGCGCACGCGCCGGGTAAGGGATTGCATGACTGCACCTGTGGAAAAGAAGACTCCCCGCCCCCGCAAGCTAACGGGTTCCGGCGTGGGCGAGCTCAGGCGGCCGCGTCCTGTTGCGGCGCCGCTGGGTGCGACTTCGTCGTCATTGTTGGGGCTGCTATCGGCGTCAAAGCCCCCAGCTTTAGTGAATTTTTTCCTGCAAAAACAGCCAGTTACGCCGTGATTCGCGTCAGATAGCCGCCGTTTTTCCGCAACTGCCAGCGCAGCCGAGCTAACACCTTGAATCGACAAGACTTTCTGTATCCATAAAAGAACGGGTCAGACGCCTTGGCACGCAAAAAGACCAACATTCCCAAAAGAGTCATTTTCAAGACCCACTGGAGTGGACCTGCCGGATGACCCCAGGACCTGGCCCGGAACGTTCGCTGGAACCTGCGCTCTATCCTGCGAAGCCCACCGCGAGAGCCCTGCCATGCCCCTGAGCGCGCCCCTGCCGCTGCGTACCCTGGCCGTGACCCTGGCTACCTTGACCTTGCTCGGCTGTGGCGAGACCGCACGGCTGCAGCGCGAAGCCGGTTACGGCCCGGCACCGACCCTGCCGGAACCCCACAAGACCCTGCTGCCCACCATCAACGTGGCACCGGCGGTCGGCTGGCCCGAGGGCGGCAAGCCCACTGCCGCGCCGGGCACCCAGGTGCAGGCCTTCGCCGACGGCCTGGACCATCCGCGCTGGCTCTATGTATTGCCCAACGGCGATGTGCTGGTGGCGGAAAGCAATGCGCCCAGGCGCGAGGACTTTCCCGGCATCAAGAACTGGATCGCCGGCCTGTTCATGAAGAAGGCCGGCGCCGGGGTGCCCAGCGCCGATCGCATCACCCTGCTGCGCGATGCCGACGGCGACGGCGTCGCCGAGACCCGCCTGGTCTTCGCCGAGCACCTGCATTCGCCTTTCGGCATGGCCCTGGTGGGCGAGGACTTCTATGTCGCCAACGCCGACGCCCTGGTGCGCTTCACCTACCGCCCCGGTGCCACCCGCCTGGAAGGCCAGGGCACCCGGGTCACCGACCTGCCGGCCGGCATCAATCACCACTGGACCAAGAACGTCATCGCCAGTCGCGATGGCCGGAAGCTCTATCTCACCGTGGGCTCCAACAGCAACGTCGGCGAAAACGGCCTGGACATCGAACAGGGTCGCGCCGCCATCTGGGAGCTGGATCGCGCCAGCGGCCAGAAGCGCCTGTTCGCCACCGGCCTGCGCAACCCCAATGGCTTGGACTGGGAGCCCACCACCGGCAGGCTGTGGACGGTGATCAACGAACGCGACGAGATCGGCAGCGACCTGGTCCCGGACTATGCCACCTCGGTACAGGATGGCGGCTTCTATGGCTGGCCCTACAGCTACTGGGGCAAGACCGTGGACAGTCGGGTGCAGCCACCCCGGCCGGATCTGGTGGCCAAGGCGCTGACCCCCGACTATGCCCTGGGCACCCACACCGCCTCCCTGGGCCTGGCCTTCGCGAGCGTCGACACTGGGCTGCCGGCGGCTTTTCACCAGGGAATGTTCGTCGGCCAGCACGGCTCCTGGAATCGCGATCCCAAGAGCGGTTACAAGGTCATCTTCGTGCCCTTCCAGGACGGCAAGCCCAGCGGCCCGCCGCGGGACCTGCTGACCGGTTTCCTCAATGCCAAGGAAGAGGCCCAGGGGCGCCCGGTCGGGGTGGTCAACGATGGTCGCGGCGGCCTGCTGGTGGCCGACGATGTCGGCAATACCATCTGGCGGGTCAGCGCCCAGCGCTGAGACCTTGTTAATCCGGCCTTAAGCGCCCGGGCCTAGGCTGGAAGCTGACCATCCTGGGGGATGGTCACCGCTCTTGCCGAGGCCGGCCCGGAGCGGTACAACCGCTCCACCGCCTGGGAAAAACCGATGAGAATACTGCTGGCCGAAGACGACATGTTGCTGGGCGACGGCATCCGCGCCGGCCTGGCGCTGGAAGGCGATACCGTCGATTGGGTGACCGATGGCCAGGCCGCCCAGGCGGCGCTGGAAACCGATCCCTTCGATCTGGTGGTGCTCGACATCGGCCTGCCCCGCCGCTCGGGACTCGAAGTCCTGGCCGCCCTGCGCAAGCGCGGCGACGCCACCCCGGTGCTGATCCTCACCGCCCGCGACAAGGTCACCGACCGGGTCACCGGGCTGGATACCGGCGCCGACGACTACCTGACCAAGCCCTTCGACCTCGACGAACTGCTGGCCCGGGTGCGTGCCCTCACCCGCCGCAGCGCAGGTCGGGCGCTGCCCCAATTGGAGCACAACGATCTGCGGGTCGATCCGGCCACCCACCGGGTCACCCTGGCCGGTCAGCCGGTCGAACTGGCGCCGCGCGAATACGCCCTGCTGCGCCTGCTGCTGGAAAACATGGGCAAGGTGCTCTCGCGCAATCGCCTGGAGCAGGCCCTCTACGGTTGGGATGGCGACGTCGAGAGCAACGCCATCGAGGTCCATATCCATCACCTCAGACGCAAGCTCGGCAGCAGCCTGATCCGTACCGTGCGCGGCATCGGCTACGGCATCGACCAACCCGAGCGGCCGGCGCCGTGAGCGACGGCCCGGCCATCTCGCTGCGGCGGCGCCTGCTGACGCTGCTGCTGTGCGGGATCTTCGCCTGCTGGCTGATCGCCGCCCTGGTGACCTACCAGCTGGTGCTGCGCCAGGTGAATCGCCTGGCGGACGAGGACATGCTCGACTTCGGTTCCGCGGCGCTGCACCTGGCCACCCTCGGCGCCGGCAACGATCACAGCCTGCCGCCCGCGGCGCGTACTCTGGAGCGCAGCCGCACGGCCATCGCCGACTTGCCGCTGTTCAAGCGGCGCAACGCCCTGGGCTATCTGCTACAGGCCGGTGACCAGCGCCTCGGCACCCCGGCGCCACCCGCCGGCCTGGCCGAGCAGCCGCCCGGTTTCAGCAGTCTGCTGGCCGAAGGGCAGCACTGGCGCGTGCTGCGCCTGAGCAGCGGCGACGGACGCATCTGGATCTACGAAAACCTGGCCGATCGGCGCGGCGCCACCAACCTGCTGCTGCTCGGCTCACTGTTTCCCCTCGCGCTGGCCCTGCCGGTGCTGGCCGCACTCATCTGGTTCGGCGTCACCCGCGGCCTCGAACCGCTGCGCCAGCTGGCCGCGCAGATCAAGCAGCGTTCCGCCCAACGCCTGGAGCCCTTGCCACTGAGCCGGGTGCCCCTGGAAGCCGCGGTGCTGGTCGAAGAGATCAACGCCCTGCTGCAACGCCTGGACGGCGCCCTGGAAGCGGAGCGCCGGTTGACCAGCGACGCCGCCCACGAGATCCGCACGCCCCTTGCCAGTCTGCTGACCCACACCCAGGTCGCCCTGAGATCCAGCGATCCCCAGGCCCACGCCCGGGGCCTGGTGCAGGTGCGCCGCAGCGCCGAACGCATCAGCCAGTTGATGGAGCAGATCCTGCTCCTGGCCCGCCTGGACAGTGGCGCCCTGCAGGAGCAGTTCGTCCCCGTCCACCTCGGTCGCCTGGCGGCGGACACCCTTTCGGAACTCGCGCCGCTGGCCATCGAAAAGCACATCGACCTGGTGCTGGAGGATCAGGAGGTCAAGCTTTCCGGCATTCCCACCTGGTTGGGGGTGCTGCTCACCAACCTGGTGGGCAATGCCATCCGCTACACCCCCAGCGGCGGCCAGGTACTGGTGCGGGTCGTCGAGGACGTACCCGGTCGGGTACGCATCAATGTCTGCGACAGCGGCCCCGGGGTCAGTCCGGAAGAGCGGGCGGCGATCTTTACCCGCTTCTACCGCAGCGAGAGCGCCGGCCAGAACGTCGGCAGCGGCCTGGGCCTGCCCATCGTCAAACGCATCGTCGAAATCCATGGCGGCAGTCTGCACCTGGGCGAAGGCCTGCAAGGACGCGGGCTGGGGGTGTACGTCGAGCTGCCGGGCCTGGCCTGATCCAGCCGCCTACGACCAAGGCGATCTTTTACCCAGGCCGGCCTAGGGCTTACAGTGCAGGGCTTCGCCACCAGCGAAGGCAGTCCTGCCCTCTGGAGAGCCCGGCCCATGTCCATGATCCTGTACCACACTCCCGCCTCGCCCTTCGGTCGTAAAGTCGTGGTGATGCTCCACGAGACGGACCTGATCGAGCAGGTCGAAGTGGAAATCGTCCAGCAGACGCCGCTCAACCCCAATCGCGACGTTCTCGATACCAATCCGGCCGGCAAGATTCCCGCCCTGCGCCTGGCCGATGGCACCTGCCTGCACGACAGTCGCGTCATCCTCGACTATCTGGACACCCTGCACGAGCGCACCCCGCTGATCCCTCGCCAGGGCCCGGAGCGCTGGCGCCGCCTGACCCTGGCCTCGCTGTGCGACGCCATGATGGAAGCCGCGGTGCAGATCCGCTACGAGAGCTTCATGCGCCCGCCGGGCATGCAATGGAAACTCTGGCTGGACAACCAGCAGGAAAAGATCGCCCGGGCGCTGGACTACTTCGAGCGCGAGGCCATCCAGGAACTGGACGGCGAATTCGACGTGGCCAGCCTGGGCATGGCCTGCCTGCTCGGCTATCTGGACTTCCGCATCCCCACCTTTGCCTGGCGCAGCGACTGTCCGCGCATTGCCGCCTGGTATGCCCGCACCGACGAACGCCCGTCGCTGCAGGCGACCCGCCCCTGAGCCAGCGCTAGGCCTGCTGCCAGAGCCGCTGCAGATTGCGAAAGCCCCACTCCTCCGGATCCTCGCGCCGCAGGATGCGTTCGTTGGCGGGGGGCCGGGCGAGATCCAGCAGTCGCTGCGGCAGGGGCGTGCGCGAGCGAGCGGAAAAGAACACCCGCACCCGCGGCGTCAGCAGGCTGTCCGGGTGCTGCTCGACCACCACCGCCAGCTGCTCGTTGCTCAGCCGCACCAGGGAGCCGATCGGATAGATACCCAGCGTCTTGACGAAGGCCTGGAACACCTGGGGATCGAAATGCCCCTGCCATTCCGCCATGCGCCGGATCGCTTCCGCCGGACTCCAGGCGGTCTTGTAGGGACGGGTCGAGGAAATGGCGTCATAGACGTCGCAGACCGCGGCGATGCGCGACAGCAGACTGATCTGCGTCCCGGCCAGGCCACGGGGATAGCCAGTGCCATCGAATTTCTCGTGATGGTGCAGACAGACGTCGATCACCTCCGCAGCCGCGCCCCACTGCTGCAGCAGGGCGACGCCCTCCTCGGGGTGCCGCTGCATCACGGCGAATTCCGCGTCGGTCAGCTTGCCTGGCTTGTTCAGTACCTCCAGAGGGGTACGCATCTTGCCCACGTCGTGCAGCAGGCCAGCCTGGCCGGCGAGCTGCACCTGCTCCGCCGGCAGCTCCATCTGCCGCGCCACCGCCGTCATCAGGGCGCAGACCGACACCGAATGGATGTAGGTATACTCGTCAGCCGTGCGCAGCCGCGTCAGACTGATCAGCGCCGTGGGATGCCGCAGCACCGACGCCGATATCTGCTCGACCACGGTCGCCACCTCGCTCAGCTCGATGGCCTGGCCCAGGCGCACGTCCTGGAACAGTCGCGCCACCTCCTGCTTGGCATGGGCGCTCACGGCTGACGCCTGGGCCATTTCCTGGGGACAACTGATGGCAGTGCCTGGGGCGCTGGTCGCGAAGGTGGTGGGCGTAGGCCGGGCTGGCGCGACGGCGGGTTCAGGAGGCGTGACCGGAGCTACGGGCATCGCGCGCTCGGCCGGGGGCTGGCAATCCCGCCCCTTGGCGATATCGATCCACACGGCGGTCACGGCGCTGTCCTGGATCTTCTGCAGATCGCGCGGCTCCTGGAGCAGGAAGCGCGCCTTCCAGAACGGATGATCGATCCAGCTGCCTTCGAATCTGTGGATGTACATGCCGAGGCAGACCTCGGCACTGGTAACCTTCTTGAGCATGGCGTTCACTTCGCAGCTGATCGGCAGCAGCCATCCAGAAGCAAATGATCGCAAAATGCCAGGCCGCGCTAAAGACTATCGCCCTAAGTTCCAGACGAGAGAATCCATGCACCTCCTGACCGGTATCGCCGTCTCCCTGCTGCTCCTGCTGAACACCCTGGTCATGATCGGTCCGCTGCTGGCATTCGCCTTGATCAAGCTGCTGCCCAGCGTGGCGCTGCGCGATGTCTGCTCCCGGGTAGTCACGGCCATCGCCGAGACCTGGGCCGAGATCAACAAGGTCATCTTCGCCCGGCTCACCCCTACCGTCTGGGACATCCGTGGCACCGAGGTGCTCAGCCGGGACAGCTCCTACCTGGTCATCTGCAACCACCAGTCCTGGGTCGACATCCCCGCCCTGATCGAAACCTTCAACGGCAAGGTGCCCTACTTCAAGTTCTTCCTGAAGAAGGAACTCATCTGGGTGCCCTTCCTGGGTCTGGCCTGGTGGGCGCTGGACTACCCCTTCATGAAGAGATACAGCCGCGCCCAGCTGGCCCGCCGCCCGGAACTCAAGGGCGCGGACCTGGCCATCACCCGCCGCGCCTGCGAGAAATTCCGCCGCCAACCGGTGACCATCGTCAACTACCTGGAAGGCACCCGCTTCACCGCCGCCAAGCATGCCGAGCAGCATTCGCCCTATCGCCACCTGCTCAAACCCAAGGCCGGTGGCATGGCCTTCGTCCTCGCCGCCATGGGCGACCAGCTGGACACCCTGCTGGACGTCACCCTGGTCTATCCGGACGGTCGCGTACCCGGCTTCTGGGACCTGCTCTGCGGGCGGGTCAAACGCGTTATCATCGATATCCGCGCGCGCCCTCTGGATCCGGCGCGCTGGGCGGGCGACTACAGCGAAGACGCGGAATTTCGCGCCGACTTCCAGCAATGGGTCAGCCAGCTCTGGGCAGAAAAGGACCAACGGATCGAGGCGCTACTGGATTCCCGCTCGCATTGAATCAGCGGGGCACCCTGCCGCCTGCCGACAGTCAGAGTGCGGGTAGTCGGCTGTCTCGACAAGGACCCCTCAATGCCCACCCCGACGCTCGATACCACCACGACCCGCTGGCTTCCCTGGCTGATCGCCGTCGCCTTCTTCATGCAGTCGTTGGACGCGACCATCGTCAACACCGCCCTGCCGCGCATGGCCGCCGACCTCGGCGAGAATCCCCTGCGCATGCAGGGGGTGGTGATCGCCTACCTGCTCACCGTCGCGCTGTTGATTCCTGCCTCGGGCTGGATTTCCGATCGTTTCGGCAGTCGCCGCGTCTTCTTTACCGCCATCGCCCTCTTCACCTTTGGCTCGCTGCTCTGCGCGCTGGCGCCCAGCCTCAACCTGCTGATCGCCGCCCGGGTAATCCAGGGCCTCGGCGGTTCGCTGATGCTACCCGTGGGGCGGCTGGTGATCCTGCGTGTCTATCCCCGCAGCGAACTGGTGCGCATCCTCAGCTTCATCACCATTCCCGGCTTGGTCGGCCCCCTGGCGGGCCCGGCGCTGGGTGGCTGGCTGGTGGAGGCCGTGTCCTGGCACTGGATCTTCCTGATCAACCTGCCGGTGGGCATCCTCGGCTGTCTGGCCACCCGCCGCCTGCTGCCGGACCTGCGCAGCCCTCTGCCGCAGCGCTTCGATGGCCTGGGCTTTCTGCTGTTCGGCGCCTCCATGATCCTCATCAGCATCGCCCTGGAAGGCCTCGGCGAACTGCACCTGCCCCATGTGCGCGTGGTATTGCTGCTGATGGGGGGCATGGCCTGCATGGTCGCCTACTGGCTGCGCGCCCTGCATCACGACCAGCCGCTGTTTTCCGCCGAGCTGTTTCGTATCCGCAGCTTCGCCGTGGGCATCTTCGGCAATCTCTTCGCCCGTCTCGGCAGCGGCGCCCTGCCCTTCCTTATCCCGCTGCTGTTCCAGGTCGGCCTCGGCTATTCGCCGACCCAGGCCGGTCTGCTGATGATGCCCCTGGCCTTGTCGGCGATGCTGGCCAAGCCCATCGCCGGTCCGCTGATCGGCCGCCTCGGCTATCGGCGCCTGCTGGTGGGCAATACCCTGCTGCTGGGCTGCCTGATCGCCAGTCTCGCCCTGATCGGCCCTGCCACCCCCTTCGTCTGGCTGCTGATCCACCTGGGCATTCTCGGCGCGGTGAACTCCATGCAGTTCACCGCCATGAACACCATCACCCTCATCGACCTGCACGACCAGCAGGCCGCCAGCGGCAACAGCCTGCTGTCGGTGGTGATGCAACTGGCCATGAGCTTTGGCGTCGCCTGCGCCGCGGCGTTGCTGGGCGGCTTCCAGGACGACTATGGCGACACCGAGGTGCTGTCCGCCTTCCGCGCGACGTTCTTGAGCGTCGGAGCCCTGTCGATGCTGGCGGCGGCGATCTTCCTGCAGGCCTCCCGCGAAACCGGTCGCCGGATCAAGCCCCTGGCCGCCGAGCCGGAAAAGAGCGCGCAGAACGTGGAGTGACGCGGCCGGCCAGGCCGATCGAATCGGCAGAAACGAAAAACCCCGGCCTGGCCGGGGTTTTTCGTGAGCTTCGGGCGACGTCAGGTGTCAGATGACCTGTACGCGCTCAGCCTGCATGCCCTTCTGGCCTTGCACGACTTCGAAGCTGACCTTCTGGCCTTCAGCCAGGGTCTTGAAACCAGTGCCTTCGATGGCGCGGAAGTGCACGAACACGTCCGGACCGCTTTCGGGAGTAATGAAGCCGTAGCCTTTGGTTTCGTTGAACCACTTGACGGTGCCGTTCTGACGATTCGACATGACGGGTGTTGCTCCTTGGAATAACGGGTTTGTTATTGACACGTGCTGGCGCGGCAGTGCGTTGCATAGACCAAACGCCTGGTACTGAGTTGCAAGGAGTAACAAGAATCGAGCAGCAAGGGGTGGACGAAGAGCCTACCGCCTCAGGTCACGATCGACGGCGACCCAAGCAAACACAGTTCTCGAACTCTACGCC
The DNA here is from genome assembly GCF_036884265.1 of Pseudomonas benzopyrenica. NCBI lineage: Bacteria > Pseudomonadati > Pseudomonadota > Gammaproteobacteria > Pseudomonadales > Pseudomonadaceae > Pseudomonas > Pseudomonas benzopyrenica. The sequence goes on from NZ_CP145723.1 coordinate 4,644,968, forward strand.
ATATTTTTCTGGAAAGCGATTACCCTCCGGAGGCCGAATTCGTTTTGGACAAAGCGCGTTTTACGCCCCTTCGAAAGGCACCGACAAGCCTGTTTTCGACCGCCTGGGCAGCACCCCGGAATCACCGCCACGCCTGCCTTTGCGCTTCCCGCCACAGCTGTCGAAAGGCACGAGATCCACTGCCCCGACCGTGAAATCCCCCTGCAAGGAATACCGATGAACCTTACCCCTGTGGAACTGCTGATCAGCGATTGCGATGGCGTACTGGTCGACAGCGAGATCCTCGCCGAACGCGTCGTCCTCGACGGTCTGGCCGCCCACGCACCGCGTGACGAACTCGAAGCCCTGCTGCACGGCACCTTCGGCCTGACCACCCGGGACATCTTCGCCCTGGTCGAACAGCGCTTCGGCATCACCCTGCCGCCCACGCTGTTCAGCGAGCTGCGCGCCCAGGCCGAGACCCTGATCGCCAGCAGCGTCGAACCCATTCCCGGGGTGAAACGTGCCCTGGAAAGCATTGATCTACCGTTGGCGGTGGCCTCCAACAGCCTCAGGCACAGCGTTGAATCCTCGGTGCGCCGGGCGGACCTGGTGGATCGGGTGGCGGGCCATATCTTCAGCGCCGACATGGTGGCCCAGCCCAAGCCGGCACCGGATGTCTACCTGCTCGCGGCCAAGACCCTGGGCGTTGCGCCAGAGCGCTGCCTGGTGATCGAAGATAGCGCCACCGGCGCGCGTGCGGCCCTGGCCGCCGGCATGCGGGTCATCGGCTTCACCGGTGCCAGCCACATTCCGCCGAACCACGGCGACACCCTGAGCGCCCTGGGCGTGACCGCCCTGATCGCCCACATGGATGAACTGCCCGCGACCGTCGCCCGCCTCCGCGCAGCCGCCACCGACGGGCAATGAAAAAGGGGCCCTCAGGGCCCCTTCGCTTTTCGCCGCAGCGGAATCAGGACAGGACCGCCCCGACCGCCTTGGGCAGTGCCATCGGTGCCAGGTCGGCAGCCGCGCTCCAGGCCGGCTCGCTCAACTGGGTTTCCAGCAGCTGGCGATGGATCGCCTCGCGATGCTGTTGCAGAACGATGTCCAGGGCGCGGCTGGGCGCCAGTTCGACGTCGTCGAAGGTGACGATCTGGCCGGGTTCCATGGCGCGCTTGAGCACGCTGTGCTTGAGCAGACCGATCGGCAGGTGATCCGGGCACTCGGCGATCTTCACCGCTTCGCCGCGCACGCTGTAGCCACCGATGCCGCGCTCGATGATGTCGCCAGCTGCCATGGGCTTCTTCATGATGGCGGCCACGCTCAGGGTCGGCGTGGTGGAGTTGTTGAGCAGGATCTTGCCGCCGGCGATCACGCGACGCAGGGTCTTGCCGACTTCCAGGGAGCAGAGGTGGAAGGGGCGTACCAGGACATAGTACGGACCCTTGCCCAGTTTGAAGTATTCGATGGCGCCGGCCTGGTCTTCGTCATGGCGACCGACCACGAAGACGCCACCGGCGGAATAGCCGCTCGGGATCACGTAGTCGACGATGGGCTGACCCAGTTGCTCGGCCATCTGCGCCAGGATGTTCGCGCTGTCCTGCAGATTGGTCGAATTCAGGCCTTCCAGACCCTGGCGGGTGATGGTGGCGCCATAGTTGTTGCCGACCACCACCTGCTCGATCTGCACCTTGGTGCCATCGGTGAAGGAGGTGGTCTGGTCGACGCTGGTGCCCTGGCGCGCGGACCAGTAGGCCATGTCTTCCGGGGTCGGGTTGTGGTTCAGATAGCCCTTCATGTTGCCGTAGACCAGCGGCTTGAAGCCCATCTGCACCGCTTCTTCGTGCAGCGCCGCCAGCGAACCCGGCTGGTCGCCCTCGGCCTCGGTGAGAAAGCCCTTGCCCGCCAGGTAGGAGCCCGTCGTCACCTGCAGCTCGGCATTGATGGTGACCACCTTGATGCCGGCCTCGAAGGCGCGCTCGATGATCTCGGTGCCGTGGTAGGGATCGCCGCTGCACTCCACCAGCAGGTCGCAATGATCGATGAGATCCGCCACCGACTGGGTGAGCGCCTCGGTCAGCGGATAGTCGGTAACCGTGGCGATGGGCCGGCGGGTCAGCACGCGGGTCACGGTCATGTCGTCATAGTGACGACTGATGAGCCGGGCCAGGCAGCGCGAGATCATGCCGGTACCGACGATGCCGATACGGGTGACAGGGGATTGGGAGGACATAGGATCGATTCCTTTCAAAGAGAATGTCGGTAGCGAGCAAAGCCACCATGCGAAGTGCCGATCCCAACGACGTGTCCGATCTCTTGCAAATGGAAAAACCACTTCCATCAGAAATTCTTTGACTGGGATCAATCTTTCCGTGCGACTCGAAGCCAAAGCAAAAATTCATGACTTCGTAACAGATAGCGATCAATGGCTGCAGATCGCCATCTTTTTCCTTGCCGTCCAGTGACGGCCGTTCAACTCGTCGGTTCTGCGCGCTCCGTGCTGGCCTCACCGCGCGCCCAATAGCCGCGGCGGAACAGATCACGTTCGCCCAGGACCAGCAACAGCAGCAGAAGGCCCAGCATCGCCACGCTGATGCTGACGATCAGCTCCAGCAGGCCGACAGGCTTGGGCAACAGCACACTCAGCAGGGCCACGGCGCAGCCGGCGCCCAACCAGCGCAGCAGCAGCGACAGGTGCAGCCCGGCGAGGGAATGACGATAGAGTGCCAGCGCCATGAACACGGCCTGCAGGAAGGCGCCGGTGGTAAAGGAATAGGCCAGCCCCTGGGCGCCGAACGGCTGATAGAGCGCGGCATCCAGGGCCACGGTGATGAAGGAACTGGCCAGGGTGGCATAGAGGAAGGTCTTGGCGCACTGCTGGGACAGCAGGGCCCGGCCCCACAGCAGGGCCAGCCCCATCCAGGGCAGACCCATGGCATAGGCCACTACCAGGGTCGCGGTCGCCGCGCTCTGCTCGGCGCCAAAGGCACCGCGCTCCAGCAGGACCTTGACCACCGGCTCCGAATAGCTGAACAGCACCACGGCGGCCGGCACCAGGAACAGCAGGGTACCGAGCAGCGCCTTGCGCATCAGCGCGGCGTACTTGTCGGCATTGCCCTCGTTCCAGCTGCGGGTCAGCTCGGGAAAGATCATCGCCAGGATGGACAGCGCATAGAGCGTCAGCGGAATGGTCACGATGCGGTAGGAGAAGGACAGCATGGTGATGTTGCCTTCGGCCAGCAGGGAGGCGAAGAAGCGCTCGGCCAGCATGCAGCCCTGCTGGGCCCCGGCGGCGAGCAACACCGGGGCGAAGGTCACGGCGAAGGGACTGCCCGCGGGCTTCTCGAAGGCCACCGAACGCTGGCCGAGATAGCCCAGCCGCCGATGCTGGATGACGATCAGCAATACCTGGGGCAGCAGCATGCCGGTGAACAGCGCGATACCACTCGGCTGCAGGATGACGATGGCCAGGATGGCGCCCAGGTTGAGCATCAGCGTCCGGGTCATCGGCAGGATGAAGATGCGGTCCAGGTTGAGCAGCGCGCCCTGGCAATAGAGGATGGCCTGCACGCAGATCAGCAGGGTACCGACGGCAAAGACCAGCTTGCCGGTCTCGACCTGCTCATCGCTCCAACCCGGGGCCAGGGCATGCATCAGCCAGGGACTGGCGAGGACGCCGATCACCGACAGCAGGAGACCGAACAGGCCGATGCGCCAGTACAGCCAGCGACCGACCTGCTCGTACTGGGTATTGCAGCGGTCACGGATGCGTTGCAGATAGGGAATCATGGCATCGCGCAGGGCGAGGCCGAAGAAGCTTTCGAAGAACACCGGCAGGATGAGGGCGACAAAGATCAGGTCGGCTTCCCAGCTCACGCCGAACTGCCGGGCGATCAGCAGGTCGCGCAGGAATCCCAGCAGGAAGCTGGCGACGGTGATGGCCAGGATGATCAGGGTCGAACTCACGCCCGCACCTCGGTCGGCCCAGGCAGGCCACGTGCGGCAATAAGCGGACGAATAAAGATGGCAGGCATGGGCGGTCTCGTTCCGTGAGCCGGAGGTGATCCGGATAAAGGCGGGCATAGCTGCTCGTTTGGTCCAGACTCAAAGACCAGCTTCCGCGCTTAAGTTTCCCGAGGCAATTCCAGAGACATGCAGAAATGTCGAACGATTGGCAAATTGCCATGACTGGTTGGGCACTGACCGCCGAGCGGTAGCCCTTGCAATCGGGCGGCAAGCCGACTACTGTATATATAACCAGATACAGAATACGAGGTGACGCATGGCCGTCGAAGTGTTGTATCGCAGCAGCCGAGATCCGGAGCGCCTGTTCATGGATAAAGCCGAAGCCGATCGTCACGATAAAATGTTGGAGCTGGCCGAGTCGCTCGCTAGTGTGCTGGACAAGGCCGTCCCCGGTCTTGCCGAAAAGCAGTGCGAAGACCTGGGGCTGTTCATGGCCCGCAATCGCGAAGTCTTTGCCCGGGCGTTTCGCAACCAGCCGGATGCGCTGGGCGAGTTGGACCTGCCCAGCTAGCGAGAGGCGCTGCCCCTCGGGTAGCCTGGGAAGAGATCTGAGCCGGAGAAAGCCTCTTGTCCCTTCCCATCATCTTCGATACCGATCCTGGCGTGGACGACGCCCAGGCCATCGCCCTGCTGTTTGCCGATCCCGCCTTCGAGGTGATCGGCCTGACCACGACCTTCGGCAACGTGCCGGTCAGCACGGCGACCCGTAACGCCCTGCTGCTCACCGAGCTGGCGGGCCGGGACACGCCCGTCGCCGCCGGTGTCGCCGAACCCCTGGTCAAGCCGGCCGGTAACCATGCCCTGCATGTGCATGGCCAGGATGGCCTAGGCAATCAGCAGCTCCCCGCGCCGCGCCAGGTGCCCCACACCCTGGACGCCGCACACTTCATCGTCGAGCAGACCCGCTTGCGACCGGGTGAGATCACCCTGGTGGCGGTCGGGCCGCTGGGTAACCTGGCCCTCGCCCTGGCGCTGGATCCCACGGTCGCCGAGCGCATCCGCGAGGTGGTGGTGATGGGCGGCGCCATCGTCGAGCCGGGCAACGTCACGCCGGTGGCCGAAGCCAACATCTTTTCCGACCCCCATGCCGCGGCGCGGGTCTTTGCTGCTCCCTGGCCGCTGACCCTGGTTGGCCTGGATGCCACCCACCGCGCCGTGCTCGACCCGCCACGCCTGCAGCGCATCGCCGCGCGTCAAGGCGCCCTGGGTGAGGTACTCGCCCGCAGCTATGACTTCTATGCGGACTTCTACCGCAGCGTGAAGGACATCGATGGCTGCCATCCCCATGACAGCTGCGCCCTCGCCTACCTACGGCGCCCCGAACTGTTCCACACCGCGCGCGGCCATCTCAGCGTTGGTACCGAAGGCCTGGCGGAAGGCCAGACCTTCTTCGCGCCCGAGGGTCGCGCCTACCTGGACGGGCGCTGGTCCGGCAATCCGCTGGTAACGGTCTGCCTGGGCATGGACGGCGCCGCCATGGTCGCCTGGATGGAAGAGGTCCTGACCGCAACCGAGCGGTAAGGCGCGGCGCGCCGCCGTTCATGCTCCAAGCGATCGACAGGCATAAAAAAAGGCCCCTTGCGGGGCCTTTTCTACATCCCGGATCAGTTGACCTTGGGATCCAGTTCGCCGCGGGCATAACGCTCGAACATGGCATCCAGGGAGATCGGCTTGATCTTGGAGGCCTGGCCGGCGGTGCCGAAGGCTTCGTAACGGGCGATGCAGACTTCGCGCATGGCGGTCACGGTCTTGGCGAGGTACTTGCGCGGATCGAACTCGCTGCGGTTCTTGGCCATGAACTCGCGGATGGCACCGGTGGAGGCCAGACGCAGGTCGGTGTCGATATTGACCTTGCGGACGCCGTACTTGATGCCTTCGACGATCTCTTCGACCGGCACGCCGTAGGTTTCCTTGATGTCGCCACCGTACTCGTTGATGATCTTCAGCCACTCCTGGGGCACCGAGCTGGAGCCGTGCATGACCAGGTGGGTGTCCGGGATGCGCGCATGGATTTCCTTGATGCGCTGGATCGACAGGGTATCCCCGGTCGGCGGCTTGGTGAATTTGTAGGCGCCGTGGCTGGTGCCGATGGCGATGGCCAGGGCGTCGACCTTGGTGGCCTTGACGAACTGGGCGGCCTCTTCCGGATCGGTCAGCAGCTGGCTGTGATCCAGGGTACCTTCGGCGCCCACGCCGTCTTCTTCACCGGCCATGCCGGTTTCCAGGCTGCCCAGGCAACCCAGCTCGCCTTCCACGGACACGCCGCAGGCATGGGCGAAAGCCACGGTCTGCTGGGTGACGCGCACGTTGTAGTCGTAGTCGGACGGCGTCTTGCCATCGGCCATCAGCGAGCCGTCCATCATCACCGAGGAGAAGCCCAGCTGGATGGAGCGCTGGCAGATGTCGGGGGTGGTGCCGTGGTCCTGGTGCATGACCACCGGGATGTGCGGGAATTCTTCCACCGCGGCCAGGATCAGGTGCCGCAGGAAGGGAGCGCCGGCGTACTTGCGGGCACCGGCGGAGGCCTGGACGATGACCGGCGAATCGGTCTTGTCGGCGGCTTCCATGATGGCGCGCATCTGCTCGAGGTTGTTGACGTTGAAGGCCGGGACGCCATAGCCGAATTCGGCGGCGTGATCCAGCAGCTGACGCATGCTGACGAGTGCCATTGGTGATTATCTCCCTACAAAGGCGGTGGTGGCGCCAGCCTGCATGAGCGGCTGGCAGGGTTCAAGCGGCCGACCCCTGGCCGCTGTGGATTAATCGGTTCAGCTGACATTCGCCGGTTCAAGGCGTCCGGCAGCCGCGGCCGATGAGGTCGTTGTTGGCGATCCAGTAGACGAGCCCCTGGTCGCCACGAATATGGAAAGCCACCAGCCCATCGGTATAGGACTGGCCATCGGTGGCCGGTTCGCGGTTGAGATGACGGATCAGGCCATCGCCTTCCAGCTTGAGGTCGACGATGGACTGGCTGCGATCCACATAGCGCCAGTCGAAGGCCGCCTTGGAATCGCAGACCCAGTGCGTCCAGCCGCCGGTCTGCGGCGCGCTGCGGCCGGCACAGCCGGCCAACAGGGCGAGACCCAGCAGACCGAGGGCGAAGGTACGCCCCTTCACTGGGCGCAGCCGCTGGTGGGGCGACCGGCGTTGGCGTTACCGGTGAGCGTATCGACGCGCTCGCCGTTCTGCGCCGTGGGCGTGGCGGCCGCCGCAGGGGGCGGCGCGAACACCGCGCAGGCTTTGTCGGCATTGCCACCGGCGCAACCGGCCAGCATGAAGACAGCGGAACAGACGAGCAGCGGCGTACGCATGGCGATTACTCCTGGGCGCGTTGCTGGAGGACTTCGACGGCCGGCAGGACCTTGCCTTCGACGAATTCGAGGAAGGCGCCGCCACCGGTGGAGATATAGGAGACCTTCTCACCGATGCCGTACTTGTCGATGGCGGCCAGGGTGTCGCCACCGCCGGCAATGGAGAAGGCGTCGCTGTCGGCGATGGCCTGGGCCAGGGTGCGGGTGCCTTCGCCGAACTGATCGAATTCGAAGACGCCCACCGGACCGTTCCAGAGGATGGTCTTGGCCGATTTCAGCAGGTCGGCGAATTGCTGGGCGCTGACCGGGCCGATGTCGAGGATCATGTCGTCGTCGGCCACATCGTTGATGGACTTGGTGACGGCTTCGGCGGTCTCGGCGAATTCCTTGGCGACCACCACGTCCACCGGCAGCGGCACGCTGACCTTGGCGGCGATGGCCTTGGCGGTATCCACCAGATCGGCTTCGTACAACGATTTGCCGACCTTGTAGCCGGCCGCGGCCAGGAAGGTGTTGGCGATGCCGCCACCGACGATCAGCTGGTCGCAGATCTGCGCCAGGGAATTGAGCACGTCCAGCTTGGTGGAGACCTTGGAGCCGGCGACGATGGCGGCCATCGGGCGGGCGGGATTGCCCAGCGCCTTGCCCAGGGCGTCCAGCTCCCCGGCCAGCAGCGGACCGGCCGCGGCGACCTTGGCGAACTTGGCCACGCCATGGGTCGAGCCCTCGGCGCGGTGGGCGGTGCCGAAGGCATCCATGACGAAGACGTCGCACAGGGCGGCGTATTGCTTCGCCAGCTCATCGGCGTTCTTTTTCTCGCCCTTGTTGAAGCGCACGTTCTCCAGCAGCACCAGCTGACCCGGCTCGACCTGGACGCCGTCCAGGTAGTCCTTCACCAGCGGTACCTCGCGGCCCAGGGCCTTGCTCAGGTAGGCGGCGACCGGCGCCAGACTGTTCTCTTCGCTGAATTCGCCTTCGGTGGGACGGCCCAGGTGCGAGCAGACGATGACGGCGGCACCCTTCTCCAGAGCCAGCTTGAGGGTCGGCAGGGCGGCGACCAGACGGGCATCGCTTTTGATCTGGCCTTCCTTCACCGGGACGTTGAGGTCTTCGCGAATCAGGACGCGCTTACCCTTCAGATCGAGGTCGCTCATTTTCAACACGGACATACAGGCAATCCCTTAGTTGTGCTTGTTTCAGGTGGGCTTGGCGATGCGCAGCCAATGGCCGGCGACGTCGAGCATGCGGTTGGCGAAGCCCCATTCGTTATCGAACCAGACCAGCAGATTGACCAGCCGCGGGCCGGAGACGCGGGTCTGGCTGCCATCGACGATGGCGGAATGGGGATCGTGGTTGAAATCGCAGGAGGCGTGGGGCAACTCGGTGTAGTCGATCAGCCCGGCCAGGGGGCCGCTCTGGGCGGCGTCACGCAGCAGGGTGTTGAGCGCCGGCGCGGTGGTGTCCTGGCGGACGATGCAGGTGATGTCCAGGCAGGAGACGTTGACCGTGGGCACACGCACGGCGCGGGCCTGGATGCGCCCGCCGAGCTCCGGCAGCAGGCGTTCGATGCCCCGCGCCAGGCCGGTCGCCACCGGGATGATCGACTGGAACGCCGAACGCGTCCGCCGCAGATCTTCGGCATGGTAGGCGTCGATCACGGGCTGGTCGTTCATGGCCGAGTGGATCGTGGTGATGGAGACGTACTCCAGACCCAGGGTCTCGTGCAAAAGTTTCAGCACCGGGACACTGCAGTTGGTAGTGCAGGAGGCATTCGAGACCAGCGTCTCGTCGCCGCGCAGGCTCAGCTGGTTGACGCCGTAGACCACGGTGGCGTCCACGTCGGTCTCGCTGACCATGGGCTGGGAGAACAGCACCCGCGGCGCGCCAGCGGCCAGAAAGCGCCCGGCCTCGGCGCGAGTGCTGAAAGCACCGGAGCATTCCAGCACCAGATCGACGCCCAGCGCCGCCCAGTCGACCCGCTCGGGTTCGGCCTCGCGACGGATCTCCAGGGCCTGGTCGCCGATGCGTAGTCGCTCGCCGTCCAGCGCCACTCGGCCGGGAAAGCGGCCATGGGTGGAATCGAAGCGGGTGAGGTATTCCAGGCTGGGCCGGTCGGCCAGGTCATTGAGGGCGACGATGGCGAGCTCGGTGGCCGCGCCGCGCTCGTGCAGCGCACGCAACACGCAACGACCGATGCGACCGTAGCCGTTGAGAGCGAGGCGATAGCGAGCGGAACTCATGCGTGAACGGACTCGGGCGCAAGCGAAAGGCCGATTATGCGGCGGTTCGACGACGAATGGGAGTCGCCAGGGTAGCCCACCGGCCTTTCTCACTACAAAAAAGCGCCCTCCTTGGCAGACGCAGAAAAATTCCACCGTCTGGCTTGGGCGTCCTGCGGTATCCGGGTCGGAGCGTTGTCTGCCGTGAACAGATAGAGGTAGCTCCCAGGGAAGCAGGACTACCGGCCGGCCTGCGATGCCCTAGCAGAAACGGTCATCGAAAGCTGATAGAGCAGAGCCATGACCTGGATCAAAAACCCTACTTGTTGTGCTGTAGAAATTGCAAAACACCATATGTAGTATCTGGACCGAACTTGAGACCCAAGACGAGCTCCAACGAGAAGACCCGTACCGCCACGGCAAACGCCGGCTGGCGTCAGGCTTTTTCCCTTGAGTTCGCCCCCACTGAGGACAGGAGTCAGCCATGACCATCACCATCTACAGCAAGCCTGCCTGCGTGCAATGCAACGCCACCTATCGCGCCCTGGACCGTCAGGGGATCACCTATGAGGTGGTGGATATCGAGCAGGATGCCCAGGCGCGCCAGACCGTGGAGTCCCTGGGCTATCGCCAGGTGCCGGTGGTGGTGGCCGGTAATGACCACTGGGCCGGTTTCCGCCCGGACAAGCTCGGTCAGCTGGTGGCCTGAGGCCAGGGCCATGGATGAGCTGCTGTATTTCTCCAGCACCTCGGAGAACACCCACAGATTCGTCGAGAAACTCGGTCTGCCGGCGCGGCGCATTCCCCAGGATCCCGCCGCCGAACCGCTCAAGGCCCGCGAGCCCTACATCCTGGTCTTGCCGACCTATGGCGGCGGCGGCAGCAAGGGCGCGGTGCCCAAGCCGGTGATCCACTTTCTCAACGATCCGCACAACCGGGCCCTGATCCGCGGCGTCATCGCCGCCGGCAACACCAACTTCGGCGAGGGCTACTGCCTGGGTGGACGCATCGTCGCCCAGAAATGCGCGGTGCCCCTGCTCTACCAATTCGAATTGCTCGGCACGACGGAAGACGTCGACCGAGTGCGCACGGGAGTGAACGACTTTTGGCAACGTCTGGCCTGACCCCGACCGGCAGCGACGCGGACTATCACGCACTCAACGCCATGCTCAATCTCTATGGTCCCAATGGCGAGCTGCAGCTCGACAAGGACCGCCAGGCGGCGCGGCAATACTTCCTCCAGCACGTCAACCAGAACACGGTGTTCTTCCATAACCTGGACGAGAAACTCGGCTATCTGGTGGACAAGGGCTACTACGAGGCCGCGGTGCTGGAGCAATACGCGCCGGCCTTCGTCAAGGCGCTGTTCGAGCGCGCCTATGCCTACAAATTCCGCTTCCAGAGCTTTCTCGGCGCCTTCAAGTACTACACCAGCTACACCCTCAAGACCTTCGACGGCCAGCGCTACCTGGAACGCTACGAAGACCGGGTGTGCATGGTCGCCCTGAGTCTGGCGCGCGGTGACGAACGCCTGGCCGAGTCCCTGGTGGACGAGATGATCAGCGGGCGCTTCCAGCCGGCCACCCCGACCTTCCTCAACGCCGGCAAGCGCCAGCGTGGCGAGCTGGTGTCCTGCTTCCTGCTGCGTATCGAAGACAACATGGAGTCCATCGGTCGCGCGGTGAATTCAGCGCTGCAGCTGTCCAAGCGCGGCGGCGGCGTGGCCTTCCTGCTGAGCAACGTGCGCGAGGTCGGGGCACCGATCAAGCGCATCGAGAACCAGTCCTCCGGCATCATCCCGATCATGAAGCTCCTGGAAGACGCCTTCTCCTACGCCAACCAGCTGGGGTCGCGCCAGGGCGCCGGGGCGGTCTATCTCAACGCCCACCACCCGGACATTCTCAGATTCCTCGACACCAAGCGCGAGAATGCCGACGAGAAGATCCGCATCAAGACCCTGTCCCTCGGCGTGGTCATCCCGGACATCACCTTCGAGCTGGCCAAGCGCAATGCCGACATGTACCTGTTCTCGCCCTATGACGTGGAGCGGGTCTATGGCGTGCCCTTCGCCGACATCAGCGTGAGTGACAAGTACGCCGAGATGGTGGCCGATGCGCGCATCCGCAAGCGCAAGATCAACGCCCGGGAATTCTTCCAGACCCTGGCAGAGATCCAGTTCGAATCCGGCTACCCGTACCTGATGTTCGAAGACACGGTGAATCGCGCCAATCCCATCGCCGGGCGCATCAACATGAGCAACCTCTGCTCGGAGATCCTGCAGGTCAACACCCCCAGCCGCTTCGACGAAGACCTGGGCTACGAGCATGTCGGCCAGGACATCTCCTGCAACCTGGGCTCGCTGAACATCGCCCGCAGCATGGATTCGCCGGACCTGGGCCACACCGTGGAAACCGCCATCCGCGGCCTAACCGCAGTCTCGGAAATGAGCGACATTCGCTGCGTGCCCTCGGTGGCCGCCGGCAACGCCGCCTCCCACGCCATCGGCCTGGGGCAGATGAACCTCCACGGTTACCTGGCCCGCGAGCACATCCACTACGGCTCGCCCGAAGGCCTGGATTTCACCAACCTGTACTTCTACACCGTCACCTACCACGCGGTGCGCGCCTCCAATCGGCTGGCCATCGAACGTGGCCAGAGCTTCCAGGGCTTCGCCGATTCCAAGTACGCCAGCGGTGCCTATTTCGACCAGTACACCGAGGGCGACTTCACCCCGCGTACCCCGCGGGTGGCCGAGCTGTTCGAAGTGGCCGGCATCCACCTGCCGACCCGCGCCGACTGGCAGGAACTCAAGGCCTCGGTGATGCAGCACGGGCTGTTCAACCGCAACCTCCAGGCCATCCCACCCACCGGCTCGATCTCCTACATCAACCACTCCACCTCGAGCATTCACCCCATCGTCGCCAAGGTGGAGATCCGCAAGGAAGGCAAGCTGGGCCGCGTCTACTACCCGGCGCCCTACCTGGCCGACGACAACCAGGAGTATTACCAGGACGCCTACGAGATCGGCCCGGAAAAGATCATCGACACCTATGCCGAGGCCACCCGCCATGTCGACCAGGGGCTGTCGCTGACGCTGTTCTTCCGCGACACCGCCACCACCCGCGACATCAACCGGGCGCAGATATACGCCTGGAAGAAAGGCATCAAGACGCTCTATTACATACGCCTGCGCCAGGCCGCCCTGGAAGGCACCGAGGTGCAGGGCTGCGTGTCCTGCAGCCTGTGAGGAAATCGCCATGAACGCACCCGTCAACGCGCCGCGCCTGAATCGCATCAACGCCATCAACTGGAACCGCATCCAGGACGACAAGGACCTGGAAGTGTGGAACCGCCTGACCGGCAATTTCTGGCTGCCGGAAAAGATCCCGCTGTCCAACGACATCCCCTCCTGGGCGACCCTGACGCCCAAGGAGCAGCAGCTGACCATCCGCGTCTTCACCGGCCTGACCCTGCTGGACACCATCCAGAACGCCGTGGGCGCGCCAACCCTGCTGGCCGATGCCGTCACCCCCCACGAGGAAGCGGTGATCGCCAACATCGGCTTCATGGAGGCGGTGCATGCGCGCTCCTACAGCTCGATCTTCTCCACCCTCTGCTCGACGCCGGACGTGGACGAGGCCTATCGCTGGAGCGAGGAGAATCCCTATCTGCAGACCAAGGCCGATCTGATCCTCGCGCGCTACCACGCCGAGGACCCGCTGCTGCGCAAGGTGGCCAGCGTCTTCCTGGAGTCCTTCCTCTTCTATTCGGGCTTCTATCTGCCGATGTACTGGTCCAGCCGCGCCAAGCTGACCAACACCGCCGACCTGATCCGCCTGATCATTCGCGACGAGGCGGTGCACGGTTACTACATCGGCTACAAATTCCAGCAGGCCCTGGCCAAGGAAACGCCGGAGCGCCGCCAGCAGGTCAAGGACTTCGCCTACGAGCTGCTGCAGGACCTCTACGACAACGAGGTGGCCTACACCGAGGACCTCTACGACAGCGTCGGCTGGAGCGAGGACGTGAAGAAATTCCTCCACTACAACGCCAACAAGGCGCTGATGAACCTGGGCTTCGAGGCGCTGTTCCCCAGCAGCATGACCGACGTCAGCCCGGCGATCCTCGCCGCCCTGTCGCCCAGCGCCGACGAGAACCACGACTTCTTTTCCGGCTCGGGCTCGTCCTATGTCATTGGCAAGGCGGTGAGTACCGAAGACGAGGATTGGAATTTCTGACCTTAAATCGCGGCCATGGGCGGCTCCTACAGAAGCATCGAACGCCTGTAGGAGCGGCCCATGGCCGCGATAGGCATTTACTCGAAAATCAAAGCGGCCGCATCGGCGAACCGCCATGGCCGCGATAGCTCTCTACCTCAGCGGTCCTGTCCGAAAACGGCCAGTCACCCCTACCTGGCGGTGCTAACCTGCCGCCATGAACGCCTTCCCCGATATTCCCGCCTTCGAACGTGCCCGCCTGGCGCGGGACCCGCGTTTCGACGGTCTGTTCTATACCGCGGTGCTCACCACCGGCATCTATTGCCGACCGGTGTGCCCGGCGCAACCGCCACGCCCGGAAAACGTCAGCTACTACCCCAGCGCCGCAGCCGCCGAGGCCGCCGGCTATCGCCCCTGCCTGAGGTGCCGGCCGGAGCTCTCCCCCGCCGGCGGCCACTGGCAACGCGGCGACGCCACCCTGGCCCGCGCCCTGCGACTGATGGACGAAGGCCTGGACGACGGCGGTCTGCCCGCCCTCGCCGCTCGCCTCGACCTCAGCGAACGCCAGTTGCGCCGGCTGTTCGTCGAGCGCCTGGGCGCCGCGCCCCTGGCGGTGCTCACCACCCGCCGGCTGCTGTTCGCCAAGCAATTGCTCAGCGAGACCCGACTGCCCATCACCGAGGTGGCCCTGGCCGCCGGCTTCGGCAGTCTCAGGCGCTTCAACACTGCCTTTCGCGATGCCTACGGCCTGGCCCCCAGTCAGGTGCGCAAGGGTCAGGCCGCCGCCTCGCCAGTGCTGGTCCTGCGCCTGGCCTATCGTCCGCCCTACGACTTCGTCGCCCAGCTGGATTTTCTCCGCGGCCACGCCCTGCCCGGTGTCGAGGTGCTGGACGACACCAGCTACGCCCGGGTGATCGGCACCCCCGAGCAACCGGGCTGGCTGCGCGTCTCGGCCTGGGATGCCGACACGCCGGCGCTGCGCCTGGAATTGCACGGCGCCGCGCCCGGCGAGCTGCAGGCGGCCGTGGCACGCATCCGCCGCATGTTCGATCTGGACGCCGATCCCGAGGCCATCGCCCAGGGCCTTTCCGTCGATCCGACCCTGGCCGAACTGGTGGCGCGCCGGCCGGGCCTGCGCCTGCCCAGTGGCTGGGACGGCTTCGAGATCGCCGTACGCGCCGTCATCGGCCAGCAGGTCAGCGTGGTGGCGGCCACCACCATGACCGCCCGGGTGGTGCAGCGCTTCGGCCGCCCCTGGGGCGAGCCCGGCCACGAGGCCAGTCGCCCGCCGGCGGGCCTGCACCACTTCTTTCCCACGGTGGAAGCCCTGGCCGAGGCCGCCCTGGAAGACCTCACCGGCCTCGGCCTGATCCGCGCCCGCGCCGGCACCCTGGGCACCGTGGCCCGGGCCTTGCGCGCCGGCGAGGTGGACTTCGACAGCGGACGCACCCTGGACGACTTCACCCAACGCTGGATCGCCCTCAAGGGTATCGGCCCCTGGACCGCCCAGTACATCGCCCTGCGCGCCCTGGCCCACCCCGATGCCTGTCCGGTGGAAGACCTGGTGCTGCAGAAACGCCTGGCGCCACCCGGCGAGCGCCTCACTGCCAAGGCGCTGTATGCCCGCGCCGAAGCCTGGCGGCCGTGGCGCGCCTACGGGGTGATGCAGGTCTGGCGCGAAGCCACCTGGAAGGCACCCGCCGACGCCCCCGCCGAACCCGTCCCCACTCACCTTGCCCAGGAGTCACCCAGATGATCGCCTACTGCCTGCTGGACAGCCCCATCGGCCCTCTCACCCTGGCCGCCGACGACAGCGGCCTGCGCGTGGTGGAATTTCCCGAGAATCGCTACCTGGCCAAGCGCGACAGCAGCTGGGTCGCCGCCGACCATCCGATCCTCGCCCTGTCCTGCACGCAGCTTGGCGAGTATTTCGCCGGCCAGCGTCAGCGCTTCGAGCTGCCCCTGGCGCCGCGCGGCACCCCCTTCCAGCTGGAGGTCTGGCAGGCCCTGGCGGAGATTCCTCACGGCCAGACCTGGAGCTACGGTCAACTGGCCGGCCACCTCGGGCGGCCCCAGGCGATGCGGGCAGTGGGCGCCGCCAACGGGCGCAATCCGTTGCCTATAGTGCTGCCCTGCCACCGGGTGATAGGGGCCTCCGGCGCCCTGACCGGTTTTGGCGGCGGCCTGCCGACCAAGCAATTCCTGCTGGAGCTGGAAGGGGCCTTGCCACGACAGCAGGATTTCCTCGCCCTGGGCTAGACCGCTACTGCGCCAGAATTCGCCTGTGAAATCGCTCTAGAATGCACCTCTTGCAGCTTGAAATCGTGCAGTCTGGCTGATCACATGGGCGTTTTCGATTCGCAAGGATGCGATCCGATGTTCACCCCAGCCGATACCCCTCAGTTCATCCTGACGCTGGACGGCGTCGCCCATGATTTCCAGGTGTTCGCCTTCGACGGTCGCGAGGCCATCGGCCAGCCCTACCGCTTCCAGCTCGAACTGGTCAGCGAGCGCCCGGACTGGCCGCTGGAGTCGCTGCTGCACCGTCGAGCCTTTCTCGCCCTCGGTCCGGCTGACCTGGGCGTCCACGGTCAGATCGCCGCCGTCGCCCAGGGGAATGCCGGCCGCCGCCTGACCCGTTATCGCATCGAACTGGTGCCGCGCCTGGCCTACCTCGCCCACCGGACCAATTCCCGCATCTTCCAGGGGCTCAGCGTCCCCGAGATCCTCGCTCAGTTGCTCCAGGAGCACGGCATCCTCGACGGCGACTATCGCTTCGCCCTGGGCCCGACCCGCTATCCACCGCGCGCCTACTGCGTGCAATACGGCGAAAGTGATCTGGCCTTTCTCACCCGCCTCTGCGAGGAAGAGGGCCTGCACTTCCACCACCAGCATCGGCGCGACGGCCATGTACTGGTCTTTGGCGATGACGCCACCGCCTTTCCGCGGTTGGGCGCCACCCGCTATCGGCCCGGCAGCGGTCTGGTGGCCGACGAGCCCGTCATCAGCCGCCTGGCGGTCGGCCTGCGGATCCGCAGCAGCGCCAGCCTCCTGCGCGATCACGATCCGCTGCACCCACGGCTGTGCCTGCAGAGCAGCACGGGAGCTGCGGCCCAGCCCAGGCTGGAAGACTATGGCTTTCCCGGCCACTTCACCGATCGCGCAGTCGGCCAGCGCCTCAACACTCGCCGGCTGGAGCGGCTGCGAGGCGACGTCCACCAGGCTCAGGGCGCGAGCGATCAGCCCAGCCTGGCGAGCGGGCATTTCCTGCCCTTGGAGCAGCATCCACGCGCCGACTGGAATCAGCTCTGGCTGCTGACCGACGTCCGCCATCAGGGGCGTCAGCCCCAGGTGCTGGAAGAAAGCCTGCCCCAGGCCTCCGCTGAGGACTTCTACCAGGGCTATCGCAATACCTTCGTCGCCCGGCCCTGGACGCTGCCCTTCCGCCTGCCCTTGCGTCATCCCAGGCCCAGGCTGCTGGGTGCCCAGACCGCCGTGGTCACCGGACCGTCCGGCGAAGAGATCCACTGCGACGCCCTCGGCCGGGTCAAGGTGCAATTCCACTGGGATCGCCAGGGCCAGGCGGATGAGCGCACCAGCTGCTGGCTGCGCGTCGCCAGCGGCTGGGCCGGGGCGGGCTACGGCGCCCTGAGCGTGCCGCGGATCGGCATGGAGGTGCTGGTGGGCTTTCTCGAAGGGGATCCCGACCAGCCGCTGGTGATCGGCTGCCTGCATCACGCCGAACACCGTCCACCGCTCGATCTGCCCCGGGACAGGACCCGCAGCACCTTCAAGAGCCTGAGCAGCCCGGGCGGCAACGGTTACAACGAACTGCGCCTGGAGGATCGCCAGGGCCAGGAGGAAATCCACCTCCATGCCCAGCGCGACTGGAACGAACGCATCGGCCATGACCACCGCAGCGAGATCGGCCACGAGCGCCATCAGCGCATCCGGGGCAACAGCTACAGCACCTTCCACGCTGAATACCACCGCATCACCCATGGCGAACGCCGCACCGAGGTGCGCGCGGACGACCATCTGGACGTCAGCGAGAGTCAGCACCTGCGCCTGGATGGCGGCCTGTTCGTCGAAGCCGGCAGCGCAATCCGCCTGCAAAGCGGCCATAAGATCGTCCTGGAAGCCGGCGCCCGCCTGACCCTCAAGGCTGGCGGCAGCTTCGTCCAGCTGGATGCCGGGGGCGTCACCCTGGTGGGGCCGAGCATTCGGGTGAATCCCTGAGCGCCTGCTGAATGTCAGGCATGAAAAAGCCCCGCCTAGGCGGGGCTTTTCGTATTACCGCGGCACACTCAGTCTTCCAGCAACTCGCCGGCGACAGCCAGGACGTTGTCCAGGGTGAAGCCGAAGTGCTCGAAGAGCGCCGCCGCCGGAGCAGATTCGCCGTAGGTGTGCATGCCGATGATACGACCGTCGAGACCGACGTACTTGTACCAGAAGTCGGCGATGCCGGCCTCGATGGCGATGCGCGCGCCGACTTCCACCGGCAGGACCTGCTGGCGGTACTCGGGGCTCTGGCGGTCGAAGACGCTGGTGCTGGGCATGGAGACCACGCGCACCTGGCGCCCTTCGGCGGTCAGGCGATCATGGGCCTGCACCGCCAGCCCCACTTCGGAACCGGTGGCGATGAGGATCAGCTCGGGTTCGCCCACGCAGTCCTTGAGCACGTAGCCGCCGCGAGCGGCGTTGCCCAGGGTGGCTTCGTCGCGCACGCTGTGGACTAGGTTCTGGCGGGAGAAGATCAGCGCGCTGGGGCCGTCGCGACGTTCCAGGGCCGAGGTCCAGGCGATGGCGGATTCCACCGCGTCGGCCGGACGCCAGGTATCCAGGTTGGGGGTGTAGCGCAGCGAGGCCAGCTGCTCCACCGGCTGGTGGGTGGGGCCGTCTTCGCCGAGACCGATGGAGTCGTGGGTGAAGACATAGAGCACCCGCTGCTTCATCAACGCCGACATGCGCACCGCGTTGCGGGCGTATTCCATGAACATCAGGAAGGTGGCGCCGTAGGGCACCAGGCCGCCGTGCAGGGCGACGCCGTTCATGATGGCGCTCATACCGAATTCACGCACGCCGTAGTGGACATAGTTGCCGCTGGCGTCTTCGGCGGTGACGCCCTTGGCGCCCTTCCACAGGGTCAGGTTGGAGCCGGCCAGGTCGGCGGAACCGCCGAGCAGTTCGGGCAGCAGCGGACCAAAGAACTGCAGGGCGTTCTGGCTGGCCTTGCGGCTGGCGATGGTCTCGCCCTTGCTGGCGACGTCCTGGATGAAGGCGGCGGCGCGCTCAGCGAAATCGGCGGGCAGGTCACCGGCCATGCGGCGCTTGAACTCGGCGGCCAATTGCGGATGGGCCTGGGCGTAGGCGGCGAATCGCTCGTTCCACTCGGCCTCGGCGGCGGCGCCGCGTTCCCGGGCGCTCCACTCGGCATAGATGTCGGCGGGAATCTCGAAGGGCGCATGGGACCAGCCGAGCAGTTCGCGGGCGGCCTGGATCTCGTCGTTGCCCAGGGGCGCGCCGTGGCACTCTTCCTTGCCCTGCTTGTGCGGCGCGCCGTAGCCGATCACGGTCTTGCAGCAGATCAGGGTGGGCTTGTCGCTCTTGCGCGCGGTGTCCAGGGCGGTCTGGATCTCGTCAGCGTCATGGCCGTCGACGTTGCGGATCACCTGCCAGCCGTAGCTCTCGAAGCGCTTGGGGGTGTCATCGGTGAACCAGCCTTCGACCTCGCCATCGATGGAGATGCCGTTGTCGTCGTAGAAGGCGATCAGCTTGGACAGGCCCAGGGTGCCGGCCAGAGAGCAGGCCTCGTGGGAGACGCCTTCCATCATGCAGCCATCGCCGAGGAAGGCGTAGGTATGGTGGTCGACGATCTGGTGGCCATCACGGTTGAACTGGGCGGCCATGACCTTTTCCGCCAGGGCGAAGCCCACGGCGTTGGCGATGCCCTGGCCCAGCGGACCGGTGGTGGTCTCGATGCCCGGGGCGTAGCCGTACTCGGGGTGGCCCGGGGTCTTGCTGTGCAGTTGACGGAAATTCTTCAGGTCGTCGATGGACAGGTCGTAGCCGGACAGGTGCAGCAGCGAATAGATGAGCATGGAGCCGTGGCCGTTGGACAGCACGAAGCGGTCACGGTCGGCCCACTGGGGATTGCCAGGGTTGTGCTTGAGCTGATCGTGCCAAAGCACTTCGGCGATGTCGGCCATACCCATGGGGGCGCCGGGGTGGCCACTGTTGGCCTTTTGCACGGCATCCATGCTGAGGGCACGGATGGCGTTGGCTCGATCACGACGGCTGGGCATTGCGGTGTCTCCTGGCAGAGGCAGAGCGAAAGGGCGGCCATTTTCGCTCAGCCAGGGCACTTCCAGCAATCGGCGCGGTCGCCTCAGCCTGCCGGGCAGATCGTATCGCCGTCGGCCACGAAGGCACGCGCCACCGGCTCGATGCGCTTGGCCAGGACGCTCAGCGCCTGGCGATGCGCCGCGACGACCTCGGCATAGGAGCCGCCAGCGGGCTGGCTGATCCGGCTGCCACAGGTGAGCACCCGCTCGCCCCCGGGCTCGGCCAGGCGCAGGGTCCAGAGCGCGTCCTGCTGGACGCCACGCCCGGGCTGCGAATCGAAGCGCTGCAGGTCCACCTTGATGCGCAGCACCGGTGCGCCGCTGCCACGGGGGGCATCGCCCAGGTCCAGGGTGCCCAGGTCCTGGGACAGGTCGGCGGACAGCGCACTGCGGACCTCGTCGGCCAGGGGGGCGATCCAGCGTTCGTTTTCCAGCAGGGCGATGCCCTCGCCCTGGCGGATCACCAGCTGCGGCTGATCCACCTGCGGCGGCACCGAGACGCCCTGCAGGGCGAAGCGAAAGCTGGCCGCGCGACCACTGGCCGCGGGCTCCGCGGCACTGGTCAGGGTGTGGTAGTTGAGCGGCGCCTTGGACGAACAGGCGGCCAGCAGCAGGGGCAGAGCCAGGCAGGTCAGGCGCTTCATTGCAATTTTCCTTTGGCGGGATCACGGGAGCCCGGTTCGAACTTGGGCGGCGGATCGGTCACCAGACCGCGGATCAGGGATTCCGGATGGCGGCCGAGGTAGTCGCCGAACACGCGCAGGGAGCGCGCCATGCGCTGCATCTCTTCGAGCGTCTGGGTCAGGTTCTGCTGCACCGGCGAGTCGGCACCCAGACTCTGGCTGGCGCTGCCGGTGAGCTGCTGCACGCCCATCAGGGTGGTGGTCAGCTGCGGCAGGACGCCCGCGTTGAGCTGCTTGAGGGTGCCGCTGAGCTGCGCCAGGCTGGTGTCGAGATTCTTGCCGATGGAATCGAAGGGGATCTTGTCGATCTTGTTGACGATGCCGGCCATCTGCTCCTGCAGGCGATCGAAGCTGCCGGTGACGGTGGGGATCGACAACGGCTTGGCCTGGGGATCGAAAGCCACCTTGGGCGCGTTGGGCACGAAGTCGACGGAAATGTAGAGCTGTCCGGTCAAGAGGTTGCCGGTACGGGCCTGGGCGCGCAGGCCACGGGCCACCCAGCCAGCGAACAGCCTGCCGTCGCGATCCTTGGTCTCGATGCGTTTGCCGACATCACCCAGCCGCTGGGGATAGATGACCGCGCCAACGATCAGCGAGAAGCGATCCTGGGCATCTTCGTAGTCGGGGGTCAGGGAAACTACCCGGCCAACGTTCATGCCGAGGAATTCCACCGGCGCGCCGGTGGCGAGGCCACGCAACGACTGCTGGAATCTCATCCGCACATAGATGGGTTCGCCATCCGGCGGGGCCAGGGCGCTGGTCTGGTCGTCGAACAGGGTGAAACTCTGGTCTTCCTGGGCCGCCTCGGGATCCCTGGGCCATTCCGGGGTGACGAAGGCGATGCCGCCCGCCACCACCGTGGCCAGCGATTGGGTATTGAGCTTGAGTCCGGAGGCGCTGAGGGAAACATCGACGCCGCTGGCGTTCCAGAAGCGGCTGTTGGCGGTGACGAAGCGGTCGTAGGGCGAATCGACGAAGATCTGGGCGCTGACGCCCTTGCCATCTTGGTTGAGGTGGAAGGACACCACCCGGCCGACCTGGATGCGCCGGTAGTAGACCGGTGAACCCACGTCCAGGGAACCGATGTCGTCGGCGGTGACGATGAATCTCTTGCCCGAGGCGCCGTGGATCAGCGCCGGCGGCTGTTCCAGGCCGCGGAAGTCGCGGTGGGACTCGGTGGAATCGCCGATGTCGGCGCCGATGAAGGCGCCCGACACCAGGGTGTCGACCCCGGAGACGCCGTTGACGCCGAAGCGCGGCCGCACCACCCAGAAGCGCGCGTCCTTGGTGGCGAAGCCCTCGGCGGACTTTTCCAGTTCGATGGTGGTGATCACCCGATTGCGATCCGGCGCCAGCTGGATGTCGCTGACGGTGCCGATCACCACGTTCTTGTACTTGACCTGGGTCTTGCCGGCTTCCAGGCCTTCGGCGGTGAGAAAGGTCACCGTGATGGTCGGTCCGCGCGACGCCCAGCTGTGGATCACCATGGACAGCCCGATCAGGGCCGCCACGATGGGCACCAGCCAGATCAGCGATACGCTCCAGCGACTGCGGCGTACCTCGGGGGTAGGCGCCAGGGCGTCGGGTTCATGCCTGTCCGTCATCGTTCACCTCTGCATCCCAGATCAAGCGGGGATCGAAACTCATCGCGGCGAGCATCGTCAGCACCACCACGAAACCAAAGAACACGATACCCAGGCGCGGCGCCGCCGAACTCAGGGCACCGAAGTGCACCAGCGCCGAGACCAGGGCCACCACGATCACGTCGAGCATCGACCAGTAGCCGATCAGCTCGACGAAGCGATAGAGCCGGGCGCGCTGAGCCATCGCCCAGTCGCTGTGTCTCTGGCAACTCACCAGCAGGGTGCCGAGCACCAGAAACTTGATGGAGGGCACCGCCACGCTGGCGATGAAGATCACCAGGGCGACGCCCCAGGAGCCGCCTTCCCAGAATTCGATCACCCCTTCGAGAATGGTGCTCTCCACGCCGCGCCCCAGGGTACCGGTGAACATCACCGGCAGGGTATTGGCCGGGATATAGAGAATCAGCGCGGCGATCAGGTAGGCCCAGGTCTTGGCATAGACATTGGGCTTGCGGCGGTGCAGCGCCGAGCCGCAGCGCGGGCAGCCGGCCTTGTGGTGGCGCGGCGCGGTGCAGACCTTGCCGCAGACGTGGCACAGGCAGAGGCCGAGTTCGTCGGCGCGGGGTGGCAGCTGGGGCGCGGTCACGGCTCGCGCTCCCCGACGGCGTCCCACAGCGGATGCAGGTCGCGCTTGGCGATGATCAGCAGCACCACCATCAGCCCGACCATGCCGAACAGGCCCAGGCCCACCACCACGTGCAGCAAGCCGGCCAGCTTGATCACCGCCACCAGGGCGCCGAGCACGAAGACCTCGATCATGCTCCAGGGCCGCAGGTAGTGCAGGGTGACCATGGCCGTGGCGAAACCGGGGGCCCGGCGACCGGCCTGGGCGAAGCCGAGCACCCAGAGCAGCAGCGCGATCTGCAGCAGCGGCACCACGAACAGGGTCATGGCCACCACCAGCGCCATGGGTCCGGCGAAGCCGCGACTCATGGCGATCACCGACTCCAGCAGGGTCGCCTCGCTGTGCAGGCCGCGAAAGCTGAGCTGCAGGATGGGCCCGACATTGGCGATCACGAACAGCACCGCCGCAGCGATCGCCAGGGCCAGCAGGCCCTGGATGTCCAGGCGGCTGGCGCGATAGAGCAAGGCGCCACAGCGCAGGCAATGCGCCCGCTCGCCCGCCGCGAGGGATTCGAGACGATGCACCGAATCGCAGTGCTCGCAGATCACCAGGCGCGTGCCGGTGGCGGGCGCGGAAGGGGGCGGTGGCTGGACGGACATGGGGCTACCCGGTAACGCTCCTGGAAGGGGGCTGCAGGTTGGACGCGCGAGTTTCGCGGTCGTTACCGCAAGGCCGCGACGACTGCCGGCCAAACGGCTCCGGCATCTTACCTACCTCGACGAAGGTATGCGCGGCCAGCCGCCCCTGGAAAAGCATCAAAACTTTTTGATGCTTTTCTTGCGAGGTCTGGGACGGGTCTCTAGACTAGCGCCCCATGACCCCGCTACGCGTGCCGGCGCTCGGCCAAGAACCAGGAGATACCCTCGCCGCCCTGTGCAAGGCCGGCGGCGATCCCCTGCGCCTGAACGTCCTGCGCGCCCTGCACAGCGCCTCCTTCGGCGTGCTGGAGCTGGCGCAGATCTTCGCCACCGGCCAGTCCGGCATCAGCCACCACCTCAAGGTGCTGGCCCAGGCGCAGCTGGTAGCCACGCGCCGCGAGGGCAACGCCATCTTCTATCGCCGCGCCCTGCCCCGCCCGGGCAGCCTGGGTGGCGCCCTGCACGCCGCCCTGCTCGAAGAGGTGGACGCCTTGGCCCTGCCCAGCGCGGTGCAGACGCGGATCGGCGAGGTGCATGCCCAGCGCGCCGCGGTGAGTCGCGACTTCTTCGCCCGGGTGGCGGAAAAATTCCAGGCTCAGCAGGATCTCATCGCCGGTCTGCCGCAGTATCGCGACGGCCTGCTCAGCCTGCTGGACGCCCTGGCCCTGGATCCGCGCGGTTGCGCCCTGGAAGTGGGCCCCGGCGACGGCGCCTTCCTGCCGGATCTGGCGCGCCGCTTCGCCCGCGTGGTGGCGGTGGACAACAGCCCGGCCATGCTCGAACTGGCGCGCCAGCGCTGCCAGCGCGACGGCCTCGCCCAGGTCGAACTGCAGCTGGCCGACGCCCTCGCCGAGCCGCTGCTAGCGGCCGACTGCGTGATCCTCAACATGGTCCTGCATCATCTGGCCGCACCGGCGGAGGCCCTGCAGCAGCTGGCCCGCCGCGTGGCGCCGGGTGGCAGCCTGGTGATCACCGACCTCTGCCCCCACGACCAGACCTGGGCGCGCGCCGCCTGTGGCGATCTCTGGCTCGGCTTCGACCAGGACGAACTGGCCCGCTGGGCCCAGGCGGCCGGCCTGCAGGCGGGCGAAAGCCTCTACCTCGGCCTGCGCAACGGCTTTCAGATCCAGGTGCGCCAGTTCGCGCGCCCGGATCAGGGAAACACCCCGTCATGAGGCCACCTGGCCAGTGGCGGGCGGACCCGACGCTCAAGGGCGTCATGTCCAGCAAGGAAACTGCTGTCTCGACCGGCCTGCGGGCCCCTACCCCTTGGTAATTTAGGAACCATTCGATGAGCGAATATTCCCTGTTCACCTCCGAGTCCGTGTCCGAAGGCCATCCGGACAAGATCGCCGACCAGATCTCCGATGCCGTGCTCGACGCCATCATCACCCAGGACAAGCACGCCCGCGTGGCCTGCGAGACCCTGGTCAAGACCGGTGTGGCCATCGTCGCCGGTGAGGTCACCACCTCCGCCTGGGTCGACCTGGAGCAACTGGTGCGCGACGTCATCGTCGACATCGGCTACGACAGCTCGGACGTGGGCTTCGACGGCGCCACCTGCGGCATCGTCAACATCATCGGCAAGCAGTCGGTGGACATCGCCCAGGGCGTCGATCGCAGCAAGCCGGAAGACCAGGGCGCCGGCGACCAGGGCCTGATGTTCGGCTATGCCTGCAACGAGACCGATGTGCTGATGCCCGCGCCCATCACCTTCTCCCACCGCCTGGTGGAACGTCAGGCCGAGGCACGCAAGTCGGGCCTGCTGCCCTGGCTGCGTCCGGACGCCAAGTCCCAGGTGACCTGCCGCTACGAAGGCGGCAAGGTGGTCGGCATCGACGCCATCGTGCTGTCCACCCAGCACAATCCCGAGGTCAAGTACGCCGACCTGCGCGAAGCCGTGATGGAGCTGATCGTCAAGCACGTCATCCCCGCCGAGCTGCTGCACAAGGACACCCAGTTCCACATCAACCCGACCGGCCAGTTCATCATTGGCGGCCCGGTGGGTGACTGCGGCCTGACCGGCCGCAAGATCATCGTCGACAGCTACGGCGGCATGGCCCGTCACGGCGGTGGCGCCTTCTCCGGCAAGGACCCGTCCAAGGTCGACCGCAGCGCCGCCTATGCCGGTCGCTACGTGGCCAAGAACATCGTCGCCGCCGGCCTGGCCGAGCGTTGCGAGATCCAGGTGTCCTACGCCATCGGCGTGGCCCAGCCCACCTCCATCTCGATCAACACCTTCGGCACCGCCAAGATCAGCGACGAGCGGATCGTGCAGCTGGTGCGCGAGCATTTCGACCTGCGCCCCTACGCCATCACCACCATGCTCGACCTGCTCCATCCGATGTACCGCGCCACCGCGGCCTACGGTCACTTCGGTCGCCATCCCCAGGAAATCACCGTGGGCGATGACACCTTCACCACCTTCACCTGGGAACGTACCGATCGCGCCGCCGCCCTGCGCGCCGCTGCCGGTCTGTAAGACGCCTCCCGTCAAAGAGCCCCGCCACCGCCGGTGCCGGGGCTTTTTTCTGGGTCTGCAACCGGGATCCCAGCGCTTTCTTGCGCCAGTCCACAGGCTGGCACGCGCGATGCAACCTCTGGGCGTCCGGTGGTCAGAATGCCTCGTCTTCTCCAGGAGTCTGCTTATCCATGTGGCTGTTCATCACCAACTTCGGCGATTCCTCGGTGATGCTTCCCTGCGCCGTGCTGATCGCGCTCTGGCTGCTGGCCGGCCTGTCCGCGCGGGCGGCGCTGCTCTGGTTGCTGCTGTTTGGTGCTGCCAGCCTCAGCGTTGCCCTGTCCAAGATCGCCTTCTTCGGCTGGGGCCTGGGCATTCCGCGTCTGGATTTCACCGGATTCAGCGGCCACTCCATGCTGGTGGGCAGCGTGCTGCCAGTGCTGGGCTGGCTGCTGGCCAGTCGGGCGCGACCGTCGCTACGGCTGACCGCAGCCGCCCTGGGCGCACTGTGCGCCCTGCTCATCGCCGTCTCGCGGGTGGTGCTGGGCTATCACTCGATCTCGGAAGTGGTGACCGGCCTGCCCATCGGCTATGCCGCCAGCGGCACTCTACTCTGGCTGCTGCGTGGCCAGGAGGTCAACCTGAGGCCACGCCAGGCCGCCCTGGGCGCCAGCCTGCTGCTGTTGCCTCTGCTGTTGCTGCATGGCACCAACGCGCCGACGCAACGGGTGCTGGAACGGCTGGCGGTGAAGTTCGCCGACGAGCAGAAGCCCTGGACGCGCGCCCATCAGCGCGCCGGGGTGGCGCCCTTGCAGAACTGAGGAACATCGCCAAGCGCATGCAATAGACGACGCCGCGACTGGCGAATACAGGCAAGCCTCCTAGACTGGCAGAAGCCCTGAATTTCCTGGGGTGAACGTGCGGGCTCTTCGGCCCCTCCTATAGAAGTCAGCCCTTGCCGCCGAGTCGTCCGCATGCGCTACTGCCTTTTCCTCTGCAGCCTGGTGCTTACCGGTCTGCCCGCGTCACCCGTAGCGGCTGCCGAGCCCTTGCGGCTCTATACCTGGGAAGGCTATTTCAGCGACACCCTGCTGCAGCGCTGGGCTAAGGCCCATCCCCCCGTGCAGGAAATCCACTTCGACAGCAGCGACGTGCGCGACGCCACCCTGGCGCGCGGCGATGCCGATCTCGACCTGGTGGTGATCAACGAGGTCAGCGCCACGCGTCTCGGCCAGGACGGCCTGCTGACGCGCATCGATCCCCGGCGCCTGCCCCATCTGAACGAACTCGATCCGCGCTGGCGCCACAGTTGTGGCGACTACGCGGTGCCCTATGTCTGGGGCACCCTGGGTCTGCTCTATCGCAGCGACCGCCTGGCCCAGGCGCCCACGTCCTGGCTGCCGCTGCTGCAGCCGGCGCCGGCGCTGCACGGCCGCATCGCCATGCTCGAAGACCATGACGACCTGCTGGTCGCGCCGCTGATCATCCTGGGTGCCGCCATCAACAGCGACGATCCCGAGTTGCTCAGACGCAGCTTCGCCCTGCTCAAAGCCCAGGCACCGGCGGTGCTGACCTATCAGTACGTGGTCAGCGCCCTGCGCAATCCGGCCTACAGCGACCGCATCGATCTGGCCCTGGGCTACAGCGGCGACCAGCACCTGCTCAATGCCGCGACGCCCGGGCAGCCCTGGCATTTCACCACGCCCCGCGAAGGCAGCCTGCTGTGGATGGACTGCGTGGCGGTGCTCAGCAGCTCCCCGCACCAGGCCGCCGCCTGGCGCTTCATCGATTTTCTCAACGAGCCGCGCAATGCCGTGCTGGCCACCGAGGAGCTGCACCTGGCGACCCCCAATGCCGGTGCCGTGCGCCTGCTGCCGGCCGACCTGCGCGAGGATCCCAGCCTGTTCCCCCCCGACGACGTCATCGCCCGCAGCCAGGTCTTCCGTGAAGGTCCGCCCGACGCCTTCCAGACCCGGCAGCGCATCGGCAGCGCTTTGGTAGATCACCATGAATCTCAATAGGCGCGCCCTGCTGCTGATCCTGCCGGTCGCCCTGCTCTGCAGCCTGACCCTGGTCGGACTGGGCTACACGGTGCAGCGCGAGGCGGTGATCGGCCTCGAACGCTCGCGGGTCAACCACGACCTGGCGGCGCTGGAGACCACCTATCGCGAGTACGATCACTTCAGCCGCAATCTGCTCTATGCCCTGTCCAACAGCGCGGCCCTGGGCAACTTCCTGCGGCAGACCGAGGTGCCCTATCGCAACGAGGCCCTGGGCACCCAGTTGCAACTGGCGGTGCGCCAGCTGGCCGGCGACGACGCTCCCACGCGCATCTCCCTGGCCATCGCCCGGCCCGATCTCAGCCTGGCCTACTACTACGAACGCAGTGGCGATCCCTTCGCCCAGCTGAGCAGCGTCCAGCGCCAGCTACTCGAGCGCCTGGCGCGGGAAGCGAACGGGCCGCTGGAGCGGCGCGATTATCTGCTAGACGAACAGGGCCACTCGCTGCTGGTGGCGACCACCTCGCTGCTTCCGAGCACGGCCGGACCGCCCCTGCCAGGTCAGCGCGGCCTGGCGATGACGCTGCAGCTGGCGGTCAGTCCGGACCGAATGGAGGCCAAGCGCCGTACCCTGGAACAGAGCTATGGCGCGCCCCTGGAATTCAGCCGGACACTGCCCGTACGCACCAGCGATTTCACCGCTGTCGTGCGCCTGTCACCCGATCTCTATGTGCGCCTGACCCCGAACCCGGAGCATCTGCATGGGGAACTGCGCCGTCTGGCGATCGCCTATTTCAGTGGTGGCCTGCTGGTGACCCTGGCCTGCATCCTGGTGTTGATCGTGCTGATCCGGCGCTACATCACCCGGCCCATCGCCCGCCTGGACAGCCAGCTCACCGAGGTGCTGGAGGGTCAGCGCCAGGCCCTCGAAACCGGCGACGAGCCCGGCGAGATCGGTCATCTGGGCGCCAACATGAAGCGCCTGCACGACAACAACCTGGCCATTCTGGCGCAACTGCGCACGGCCCTGCGCACCGACGTCCTCACCCAGATCGGCAACCGCCGCTACTTCCAGCTCATGGGCGAATCCTGGCTGGCGGGCAAGCCGGATGGCCGCCGCATCGCCCTGCTCTATTTCGGCCTCGACCATTTCAAGTCGGTCAACGACCGCTTCGGCCACGAGGTGGGCGATGAACTGCTGCAGGCCGTGGCGCGCCAGACCCAGCAGCTGCTGGAGGCCTATCAAGCAGGCAACGAACTGGTGTTCACGCGCCTGGCGGGCGATGAATTCGCCGTCCTGCTGCGCGGTCCGGCAGCAGCGACCGAGGCCCTCGCCCTAGGCCAGCGACTGCAGCAGAACTACGCCAACGGCACCCTGGTCGGCGAACGCCGCTATGCCGTGACCCTGAGCATCGGCCTGGCGACCCCCGAGGCGCCGCTGGACCTGGCCGACCTGCTGGCCCAGGCCGATCTGGCCATGGAACGAGCCAAGAACGAAGGCGGCAATCACCTGGTGCACTTCACCCCGGAACTGGCTGCGCGCCAGCGCCGCCAGGATCTCCTGGACGAGCACCTGCGGCGAATGAATCCGGACGAGGAATTCCACCTCGTCTACATGCCGGCGGTCGACAGCAGCGGCCAGGTACGCTCCGCCGAAACCCTGCTGCGCTGGAATTCACCGCGCCTGGGTTCGGTATCGCCGGCGGAATTCATCCCCATCGCCGAACGCCAGGGGCATTTCCGCTGGATCGATCGCTGGGTCGTGGACCAGGCCTGCCGCGAGTACCCGGCGCTGCAGGAGGTACTGGGCAGCGACCTGGTGCTGTCCGTCAACCTGTCATCCGCGCAGCTGGATCAGGCCGACATCGTGCCCTATCTGCGCGAGCGGGTGCGCCACCACGGCGTCGATCCGGGCCATCTGGAACTGGAATTCACCGAGACCTTCGCCGCCGAGCTGAACGAGCGCACCCTGGGGCTGCTGCACGAATTGCGCGCCGAGGGCTTTCGCGTGGCCATCGACGACTTCGGCGTCGGCTACACCTCCATCCAGCAGGTCACCGACTATCCCGCCGACACCATCAAGTTCGACCGGCTCATCGTTGAGCGCCTCAGCCAGCCCGGTAACCAGGCCAGCCTGGATGCGCTCATCGCCTTCTGCCATGCCCGCGACGCCCAGGTCATCGCCGAGGGCGTGGATACCGAGCTCAAGCAGCTGTGCCTGCAGCAGGCCGGTTGCGATCTGCTGCAGGGCTTTCTGGTCTGCCCGCCGCGGCGTCTGGACGAGTTGCGCGACTGGCAGCGCCAACGGCTGGGTGATCCCAGCCGGGTCTAGGGATAACAGGCGCTGACAAGGTCAGCGCCTGTTATCCAAGTCGAGCGACGCTTAGAAATCCAGCGACAGGCCCAGCCCCACGCCCTGCTGCTGGGTATCGCCCGCGCCGGCATAGCTGTAGCCGCCGCGCAGGGTCAGCTCCGGGGTAAGCCGCTGGACCACGCCCAGACTCAGGCGGGTGCGGTCGCTGTCGGGCTGGTAGCCGTCCAGGGTGTAGTCCAGACCCGGCACGCTGTTCAGGCGCATGGTCACATCGCGGGTACCGTCGGCGAATTCCCGCTCGCGACCCAGGTCGGCGAACAGCGCCGTAGCCGGTGCCAGTTGCCAGCGGCCCTGCAGGCCCAGCCCCAGCCGTCGCGAGGTGCTCGACTGGTCGTCGAACTCCAGCGCCGTGGCGTCGTTGCCGCGCTCCCGATAACCGTCCACCTGGACGCGGGCATAGTCGGCGCTGAGATAGGGACTCAGGTGCCAGGGGCTGCCAGCCGCCGCCAGGTCATAGCCCAGGCGCGCCGAGAGGGCACGCAGATCACCATCGGTATCGCCCTGCTCGCTGCGCGTGGTCGGGCCGAGGGCGAAGCGCCGGCTCAGATCGTCATAGTCCAGGCGGCCACCGGTGGCGGTGAGATCGCCCCAGAGGCGCTCGCCCTGGTACTGGGCGAAGGCGCTGAGCAGATAGCTGTTGAGGCGATAGCTGGAATCGGCCGCACCGGGTTCCAGGTGTTGCCGCGCGACCCCGGCGGCGACGCCGAAGCGCCATTCCTCGCTGAGCCGATAGCTGCCGCCTAGGTCCAGGCTGTAGCCGTTGCCATCGCCGCCGGCGGTGCTGCGCTGGTCGTCGACGTCCAGGCGTCGCGCGCTGGTATCCACATAGCCCTGCCAGCGCCCCACCGGCTGCCAGGCATGCCAGTCGCCCAGCCAGCGCTGGTGCAGGCCATCCTGATGGGCTCTGAGGGTGGACTGGGCCATCTCCGGCAGCAGGGTGACCTCCCAGGGCGCCGCCAGCAGCGAATAGGCGTAGTCGGCGATCAGTCGTTGACCAGTGATGGTCGGGTGGACGCGATCATTGAACAGCAACTGGCTGGGATCGGCCGCCGCCGCGCCCAGGCCGTAGGTAGCGTTGCGGGTGCAGTTGTCGCCACTGAAGCAGGTGCCGGTGAGATTCTGCCCGCTGGCCAGGCCATAGCGGCCCGGCTCGGCCACCACCTCGGCGAGCAGCTGGGGCACGTTGAGGCCGATGATCTCGGCGTCGATGCCGGCCAGGCGCGCCACCAGGGCCTGGTTGTAGACCCGACTCAGGGCCGAGCTGGCCGCCTGTTGCGGCGAACCGGCCAGGGCCGGGGTCTGGCCGATGTCCGGCAGCAGCCAGACCACCATATAGCGCGCGCCGGCCTGCTGCAGGGCAGCGACGCCGTCGCCCAGGCGATTGGCCGCGGCTGCCGCGGTGGCCGGCGAGGTGACCAGTCCTTGGAGGAAGTCGTTACCCCCGCCGCTGATGTAGAACAGGGTATTGGGATCCAGACTCAGGCCCTGGCTGGCAAGTCCCGGCAGGTAGCCGTCGCGGCTGCGCAGGGTCAGCCCACCTACCGCCACCACCGAGCCATTGCGGGCGGTGATGGAGTCGCGGATCTGCGCCGTGGTGTAGCCGCCCGTGGCCCAGTTGTCGCCATCGCTCAGGCCGATCCGCTGATTGATCAGCGAGGTCGAGGCGTCCAGGGTCCGGACGTCGAAGCCCAGTTGCTGGCCGAGCAGGATCGAGGACACCGGGCCGGTCACCGCGCCGCTCGCCGGGCTGTAGCCGGGGCCGACACGATTGGTGAATCTGAGGTTGGCGCCGTTGATCCCGGTGTCGGGAAATTGCCCGGCATCGAGCAGGCTGTCGCCGAACACAGTGAAGCCGCTGTAGGGATTGGGAGCCGCCTGGGCGGTTGCCGCGAGCGCCGTGGCCAGGGCGATGGCCAGCGGCAGGCGTTGCCTGAGGAAAGATGTCATGCCTGCATCCTTGATTGTTGTTATCGGAGCACGCGTCAGGGCGTGTCGCCTCACGCTAGACGGTTTTTGTGTCCTTGTATCCGGATGTGAACAAAAAAGTACGACACGTTCGTTGCAGTGCTGAAAGGCAGGGGCCAGAGCGGTCGCTCAGGTGATGGGCAGCGGGAGGCTGATGCGGTTGCGCTCGCACCTCAAGCCCTGCCTAGGGCCGCAACACCTTTGGATGATAGGGGTGTTGGGCTTCGCTGCGCTCAGCCCAACCTACGCGGGGCCGCTTTCCCCCTCTCCCTCCGGCAGAGGGTTGGGGAGAGGGAACCGCCGGATTCCGCTCCTGCGGCTCACCTCACTGCCCCAGCTTGCCCGCCTCACAGCCGGTACTGGCGCACTCGCGCAGGCGCTCCTTGAGGGTCTCCAGGCGGCTTTCGGTCAGGCTGACGGCGCAGTCCAGATTGACGAAGTAGCCATCGGCTTCCTCGCGGGCGCACTGGCTGTCACGCTGCTTGATCCAGGCCAGCTGGCGCTGCTTGAGCACGGCCTGCTGATCGGCCGGCAGCTGCTTGCGCAGTTCGCCATAGGTCTGGTTCAGCGACTTGTCGCTCTGGGCGAACAGGTTGCTGGCGCAGTAGACGGTATCGAAGGCGTTGCGTGGCGTGCCGCAACCGGCGGCCTGGGCTGTGGCGAGACCGAAGAGACCGGTCAGGGTCAAGGCGGCGGCAAGGGTGTTCTTGAGCATGGCAGCATCCTGCAGAAAGGGCCGTTCCGGGTGGCGCGACCGTGAGACAAACGCTAGCAGAGCCGCCAGTCCCGCGCGCGGCACCTGCTGAAAAACAGCCAACAAAAAAGCGCCCGAAGGCGCTTTCCTGTACTACCCGGGCGGGATCAGACCTTGGAACGCTCGAAGCGCTTGCGGTCGTTCTCGTTCAGGTACTTCTTGCGCAGACGGATGGACTTGGGCGTCACTTCCACCAGCTCATCGTCGGCGATGAATTCCAGCGCCTGCTCGAGGGTGAACTTGATCGGCGGCACCAGGGCGATGACTTCGTCCTTGCCCGAGGCGCGCATGTTGTCCAGCTTCTTGCCCTTGGTGGGGTTGAGCACCAGGTCGTTGTCACGGCTGTTGATGCCGCACAGCTGGCCTTCGTAGATCTCGTCGCCCGGGGCCAGGAACAGCTTGCCGCGGCTCTGCAGGGTTTCCAGCGAGTAGGTCAGCGCAGTACCGGTGGCCATGGAGACCAGCACGCCGTTCTGACGGTTGCTCACTTCGCCGGCCTTGATCGGGCCGTAGTGGCTGAAGGTCGAGGTCAGGATACCGCTGCCCGAGGTCAGGGTCAGGAAGTTGTTACGGAAGCCGATCAGGCCACGCGCCGGGATGGTGTATTCCAGGCGGATACGGCCCTTGCCGTCGGGGATCATGTTGGTCAGATCGCCCTTGCGCAGACCCATCTGCTCCATCACCGAGCCCTGGTGCTGCTCTTCGATGTCGATGGTGACGTTCTCGTAGGGCTCCTGCTTCTCGCCATCCTTCTCGATGATCACCACTTCCGGACGGCCCACGGCCATCTCGAAGCCTTCGCGGCGCATGTTCTCGATCAGTACCGACAGGTGCAGCTCGCCACGCCCGGAAACCTTGAACTTCTCGGCGGACTCGCCCGGCTCGACGCGCAGGGCCACGTTGTGCAGCAGTTCCTTCTCCAGACGGTCCTTGATGTTGCGGCTGGTGACGAACTTGCCTTCACGACCGGCGAACGGCGAGTCGTTGACCTGGAAGGTCATGCTCACGGTGGGCTGGTCGACGGTCAGCGGCGGGCGCGCTTCGACGTTCTGCGGATCGCACAGGGTGTCGGAGATGAACAGCTCGTCCATGCCCGAGACGCAGACGATGTCGCCGGCTTCGGCTTCGGCCACTTCCACGCGCTGCAGGCCGGAGTGGCCCATGATCTTGAGGATACGACCGTTGCGCTTGCTGCCGTCGTCGCTGATGGCAACGACCGGAGTGTTGGCCTTGATGCGGCCACGGGCGATGCGGCCGATGCCGATCACGCCGAGGAAGCTGTTGTAGTCCAGCTGGGAGATCTGCATCTGGAAGGGGCCGTCCAGATCGACCTGGGGAGCCGGGACGTGGTCGACGATGGCCTGGAACAGAGCATCCATGTTGTCGTCCATCTTCTCGTGGTCCAGACCGGCGATGCCGTTCAGGGCGCTGGCGTAGACGATGGGGAAGTCCAGCTGCTCATCGGTGGCGCCGAGGTTGTCGAACAGGTCGAAGATCTGGTCGATGACCCAGTCCGGACGCGCGCCGGGACGGTCGATCTTGTTGACCACCACGATCGGACGCAGACCGGCCTTGAAGGCCTTCTGGGTAACGAAGCGGGTCTGCGGCATGGGGCCGTCCTGGGCGTCGACCACCAGCAGCACGGAGTCGACCATGGACATCACGCGCTCCACCTCGCCACCGAAGTCGGCGTGGCCGGGGGTGTCGACGATGTTGATGTTGTAGTCGCCCCACTTCAGCGCGGTGTTCTTGGCCAGGATGGTGATGCCACGTTCCTTTTCCTGGTCGTTGCTGTCCATCACCCGCTCGTTTTCCGCTTCTTTGCGGTCCAGGGTGCCGGACAGGCGCAGCAGCTTGTCGACGAGGGTGGTCTTGCCATGGTCGACGTGCGCGATGATGGCGATGTTGCGTAGATTCTCGATCACAGTGGTGTTCTCGGTATAGAAATGAAGGAGCTTCAGCCAGCAGGCTGACAGCCGGAGATTGCAAAGGCGCGAAACGCGGCCGACCGGTATGTGGCCGGCAGGCTAGAAGAGGTCGGGAGGGCGGTGGCGGATACTGCCACCCAGCAGGCCCGGCTGCTTAGGCCGGACGATAAACGCGCACATTGGCGTGCCCTTCGGTGAGCAGGTGATGGGCGTGCAGCCGGCTCATCACCCCGCGGTCGCAATAGAGAAGGTACTGGCGATTCTCGTCCAGTTCCTTGAAACGGCTGTTCAGCGCGAAGAACGGCATGGTCTGCACCTCGATGCCTGGCAGCTCCAGCGGCAGGTCTTCCTGGGCGTCGGGATGGCGAATGTCCACCACGATCTGCCCGGGCAGCGGCTGGTCCACCTCTTCCACCTGCACGTCCTTGCCCAGCTCCTCGATCACCTTGTCGACGGTGATGAAGCGTGCGCGTTCCAGAGCGGCGTCGAGCACCGCCATGTCGAACTTGCCTTCCTCGTGCTCCACCCGCAGGGCCTTGGCCTTGGTGGTGGGATTCACCGAGATGATGCCGCAGTACTCGGGCATGTGCTTGGCGAAGTCGGCGGTGCCGATGCGCTGGGCGGTGTCGATGATGTCCTGCTTGTGGCTGGCCAGCAGCGGCCGCAGCACCAGGGTATCGGTGGCCTTGTCGATCACCGCCAGGTTGGTCAGGGTCTGGCTGGAAACCTGGGAGACGGCTTCGCCGGTCACCAGCGCCTCGATCTGCAGCTGCTCGGCGATGCGGCTGGCCGCACGCAGCATCATGCGCTTGAGGATCACGCCCATGTGGCTGTCGTCGCACTGGGTGAGGATCTGCCCCACCACTTCCTCGAAGGGCACGCTGATGAACAGCACGCGCTGGGAGCGCCCGTACTTCTCCCAGAGATAGTGGGCCACTTCCATCACGCCCAGTTCGTGGGCCCGCCCGCCGAGATTGAAGAAGCAGAAATGGCTGACCATCCCGCGTCTCATCATCTGGTAGGCGGCCACGGTGGAGTCGAAGCCACCGGACATCAGCACCAGCACCTGCTCCAGGGCGCCCAGCGGATAACCGCCCAGCCCTTCGTGGTGCTCGTCGATGATGAACAGCTGCTGGTCACGGATCTCCAGGCGGACGTTCACCTCGGGATTCTTCAGGGCGATGCCGGCGCCGCCGCAGCGTTCGCGCAGGCCACCACCGACATGGCGCTCCACGTCCATCGAGGAGAAGTCATGACGGCCGGCGCGCTTGCAGCGCACCGAAAACACCTTGCCGCGCACCCGCTCGCCGAAGTGGCGTACGCAGAGTTCCAGGATGGTCTCGAAGTCACCCAGCGGATACTCGTGCACCTCGAGGAACTGGCCGATGCCCGGGGTGCAGGCCAGGCGCTGCTTCATGTCCACCAGCAACCGCGGCTCGCTTAGCGCGGTCTCCAGGGTGATGTTGTCCCAGACCCCTTCCACGCGGACATCCGGATCCAGATCGCGCAGCACGACACGAATGTTCTTCACCAGCTGGCGAATGAAATTCTTGCGCACCGGGCGACTCTTGATGGTGATTTCCGGAAAGACCTTGATGATGAGCTTCATGAGCGGGAAACGGGGGGCGGGTAACGCGAAAGAAAAGGGCCAATATCATACCTGAAAACCATCACGCACTCGAATCCAGCCGACAAAATCACTTGAGGCGCCATTTAGGTGCAGCGATGAATTACAAAGCACCAAATTGGTGCGCTGATGCGCCGCTGATTGGCCTGAAAACGGCACGACAGGCGTCAGGAAGGGCCTCCAGCCCATTTGAGGGCACTGGCATACAACTTGCTCTCTTGTGAGGCAGCCGCCCCTGGGCCAGCATAGGGCGCTTTTCGTGGAACGCCGGTCGTGGACTAGGCAGTACGGAAGCGCCCCTCAAGGGCACAGCTGATACCGGGAGTACCGCCAACCGCTCCCGGCCGAAATTCCTCTGGAGGAAACCATGTCGAAGGCTGTTCAACTGATCAAAGAAAACGACGTGAAGTGGGTAGACCTGCGCTTCACCGACACCAAAGGCAAGCAGCAACACGTCACCATGCCGGCGCGTGACGCGCTGGACGAAGACTTCTTCGCCCACGGCAAGATGTTCGACGGCTCCTCCATCGCCGGCTGGAAAGGCATCGAAGCCTCCGACATGATCCTGCTGCCCGACGACAGCACCGCCGTTCTGGATCCCTTCACCGAAGAGCCGACCCTGATCCTGGTCTGCGACATCATCGAACCCTCCACCATGCAGCCCTACGAGCGCGACCCCCGCGGTATCGCCCGTGCTGCCGAGGAGTACCTGAAGTCCACCGGTATCGGCGACACCGTGTTCGTCGGCCCGGAGCCCGAGTTCTTCATCTTCGACGAAGTGAAGTTCAAGTCGGACATCTCCGGCTCCATGTTCAAAATCTTCTCCGAGCAGGCCTCCTGGAACACCGATGCCGACTTCGAGTCCGGCAACAAGGGCCACCGTCCGGGCGTCAAGGGCGGCTACTTCCCGGTACCGCCGGTCGATCACGACCACGAAATCCGTACCGCCATGTGCAACGCCCTGGAAGAGATGGGCCTGGTCGTGGAAGTCCACCACCACGAAGTGGCGACCGCTGGCCAGAACGAGATCGGTGTGCAGTTCAACACCCTGGTCAAGAAGGCTGACGAAACCCAGACCCTGAAGTACGTCGTGCACAACGTGGCCGATGCCTACGGCAAGACCGCCACCTTCATGCCCAAGCCCCTGTACGGCGACAACGGCTCCGGCATGCACGTGCACATGTCCATCTCCAAGGATGGCAAGAACACCTTCGCTGGCGAAGGCTATGCCGGCCTGTCCGATACCGCCCTGTACTTCATCGGCGGCATCATCAAGCACGGCAAGGCACTGAACGGCTTCACCAACCCGTCCACCAACAGCTACAAGCGTCTGGTGCCCGGCTTCGAAGCCCCGGTCATGCTGGCCTACTCGGCCCGTAACCGCTCCGCCTCCATCCGTATCCCCTATGTGTCGAGCCCGAAAGCCCGCCGCATCGAAGCCCGCTTCCCGGATCCGGCTGCCAACCCCTACCTGTGCTTCGCCGCCCTGCTGATGGCCGGCCTGGACGGTATCCAGAACAAGATCCACCCCGGCGATGCCGCCGACAAGAACCTGTACGATCTGCCGCCGGAAGAAGGCAAGAAGATCCCGCAGGTCTGCGGCAGCCTGAAGGAAGCCCTGGAAGCCCTGGACGCCGGTCGCGCGTTCCTGACCAAGGGCGGCGTCTTCACCGACGAGTTCATCGATGCCTACATCGAGCTGAAGTCCGAGGAAGAGATCAAGGTGCGTACCTTCGTGCACCCGCTGGAATACGATCTGTACTACAGCGTCTGATCCCGCTGCAGTAACTGAAAGAGGCCTCCTTCGGGAGGCCTTTTCTTTGCGCGGGTTTTCTTTGCGTAGGAATAGCAGCCGCGACCGGCGCCAGCGCGGAGCGGCCGAGCTGCCTACCTGACCACACGACGCGCCTGCTACCCTTGATCTCCATCGCCCGGCCGAGATTCCGCCATGCCTCGCCTGCTTGCCTGCTGTCTGCTCTGCCTCGCCTGCTCCGCCCAGGCCGCGATCTACAAGTCGGTGGATGCCGAAGGCAACACGGTATTCAGCGATCAGCCCTCGGCCAATGCCAAGCCGGTGCAGGTGGCGCCCACCAACACCGTGGACAATCCACGACCGGCGCCGCCCATCCCCAGTGCGGCTGCGGCGGCGACCCCTGCCGGCCCGGCCTTCAGCCGTCTGGAAGTCAATGTGCCCGACGACGAGGCCATCCGCGCCAACAACGGCACCTTCTCGGTGGGGGTAGCCGTGGAGCCGGCCCTGGGCCCTGGGCAGTCCCTGCAACTGCTGGTGGATGGCGCGCCCTATGGCAGCCCAGGTCAGAGCACCCGTTTCGGCGTGGCCAACCTGGAGCGCGGCGAGCACCGCTTCGCCGCCCAGGTGCTGTCCGGCACCGGCGAGGTGATCCAGACCAGTGCCGAGAAGACCGTTACCGTGCAGCGCATCAGCGTCAACAGCCCGGCTCGCTGATGCGCGCGCTCCTGGCACTGGTTCTGCTCTGCCTGCTGCTGCCCGCCCAAGCGGCGGTCTACAGCTATGTCGACAAGGACGGCAATCGGGTCTACACCGACCAGCCACCCAAGGGCGTCAAGGCGACCCAGGTGCCGATCACGGTGCCTAACAACCTTAATCAGCAGGGCCAGCCGACCCGCAAGCTGAGTCCGACACCGGCCGCGCCGGTGGCCAGGACGCCCAAGACCGCGCCCTTCCGCTACCAGATGCTGCGCATCCTGGTACCCGAGCCCGATGCTACGGTGATCGATCAGCAAGGGCAGCTCATCGTCAGCCTGGTCAGCGAACCGGAGCTGCAGCCGGGTCACAGCTACCGGCTGCTGCTGGATGACAAGGAAGCCGGCGCCGGTCGCAGTCCAGTGTTTCCCCTGGACAACCTGGATCGTGGCACCCATAGCCTGGTGGCGGAGATCCTCGCCGCCGACGGCAATGTGCTGGAGCGGACACCGGCCCAGCCCTTCCATCTGCGCCGCCCCTCGCTGGAGCAGAAGCGCCGTGCCCATCCCTGCAGTGACAAGGACTGGGGCAAGCGGCCGGAATGCCCATTGGACATGAAACCGCCCGAACCCAGGAAATCCTGGCTACCCTTCCTCTAGCGCACCTATTTGGTGCGCTTTTTCATTGTGCACCATCTTGATACAAATCCAGTTTCTTTCCGCCCGTCGCGCGGCGGCTGTTAGTGCACGTTTCAGCCATCTGCCCTAACTCGGGGCGTCTTGGTTTGCTTCTTGCATTTTCCTATCGTCCCTATAGCGCTGTGGCCTCTCATGCCTACCGACGTCATTCACCGACTCCTGCTCGACAACCTCACCACCGCAGTCATTCTGCTCGATGCGGAGTTGCGCCTGGAGTACATGAACCCGGCGGCCGAGATGCTCCTGGCCATCAGTGGCCAGCGCAGCCATGGCCAGTTCATCAGCGAGCTGTTCACCGAATCGCCCGAGGCCCTGCAGGCGCTGCGCCAGGCGGTGGACCACGCCCATCCCTTCACCAAGCGCGAGGCGCTGCTGATCTCCACCTCTGGCAACAGCCTCACGGTGGACTATGCGGTGACCCCGATCCTGGATCGCCACAACACCCTGCTGCTGCTGGAAGTCCATCCCCGCGACCGGCTGCTGCGCATCACCAAGGAAGAGGCCCAGCTCTCCAAGCAGGAGACCACCAAGCTGCTGGTGCGGGGCCTGGCCCACGAGATCAAGAATCCTCTCGGCGGCATTCGCGGCGCGGCCCAGCTGCTGGCCCGCGAGCTGCCGGAAGAGGCGCTCAAGGACTACACCAACGTCATCATCGAGGAAGCGGATCGGCTGCGAAATCTGGTCGACCGCATGCTCGGCTCCAACAAGCTGCCCAAGCTGGCCGTCACCAACGTGCACGAGGTGCTCGAACGGGTCTGCAGCCTGGTGGAAGCGGAAAGCCAGGGACTGATCAACCTGGTGCGCGACTACGATCCGAGCATTCCCGATCTGATGATCGACCGCGAGCAGATGATCCAGGCGGTGCTCAACATCGTGCGCAACGCCATGCAGGCCATCTCCCAGCAGAACGAATTGCGCCTGGGCCGGGTGACCCTGAGAACCCGCACCCTGCGCCAGTTCACCATCGCCCACCACCGCCATCGCCTGGTGTGCAAGGTGGAGATCACCGACAACGGCCCGGGCATCCCCCAGGACCTGCAGGAAACCATCTTCTATCCCATGGTCAGCGGTCGCCCCGACGGCACCGGCCTCGGGCTCGCCATCACCCAGAACATCATCACCCAGCACCAGGGGCTGATCGAGTGTGAAAGCCATCCTGGCCACACCGCCTTCAGCATCTTCCTGCCGCTGGAATAACGAGGAGTACGCATGAGCCGTCAGGAGACCGTCTGGATCGTCGACGACGACCGTTCCATCCGCTGGGTCCTGGAAAAAGCCCTGCAACAGGAAGGCATGACCACCGTCGCCTTCGACAGCGCCGATAGCGTCATGACCCGCCTCGGTCGCCAGCAACCGGACGTGGTGATCTCGGACATCCGCATGCCCGGGACCAGTGGCCTGGACCTGCTGTCGCGCATTCGCGAGATGCACCCGCGCCTGCCGGTCATCATCATGACCGCCCACTCCGACCTGGACAGCGCCGTGGCCTCCTACCAGGGCGGCGCCTTCGAGTACCTGCCCAAGCCCTTCGACGTCGACGAGGCCGTGGCCCTGGTCAAGCGCGCCGGGCAGCATGCCCAGGAGCAGCAGGGTTTCGCCGAACCGGCGCACCTGACCCGCACCCCCGAGATCATCGGCGAGGCGCCGGCGATGCAGGAGGTGTTCCGCGCCATCGGCCGCCTCTCGCACTCCAACATCACGGTGCTGATCAACGGCGAATCCGGCACCGGCAAGGAGCTGGTCGCCCACGCCCTGCACCGCCACAGCCCGCGCGCCGCCGCGCCCTTCATCGCCCTGAACATGGCCGCCATCCCCAAGGACCTGATGGAGTCCGAGCTGTTTGGCCACGAGAAAGGCGCCTTCACCGGCGCCGCCGCCCAGCGCCGCGGCCGCTTCGAGCAGGCCGATGGCGGCACCCTGTTCCTCGACGAGATCGGAGACATGCCGGCCGACACCCAGACCCGCCTGCTGCGCGTGCTGGCCGATGGCGAGTTCTATCGCGTCGGTGGCCATACCCCGGTCAAGGTGGACGTGCGTATCATCGCCGCCACCCACCAGAATCTCGAAGGTCTGGTGCGCGAGGGCAAGTTCCGCGAAGACCTCTTCCACCGCCTCAATGTCATCCGCATCCACATTCCGCGCCTGGCCGACCGCCGCGAGGACATCCCCGCCCTCGCCCGCCACTTCCTCGCCCGCGCCGCCCAGGAGCTGGCCGTGGAACCCAAGACCCTGCGCAGCGAGACCGAGGAGTACATGAAAGGCCTGCCCTGGCAGGGCAACGTGCGCCAGCTGGAGAACACCTGCCGCTGGATCACGGTAATGGCCTCCAGCCGCGAGGTGCTGATCGACGACCTGCCGCCGGAGCTGCTCAACCAGCCCCAGGACGCCGCCCCCGCCGCCAACTGGGAACAGGCGCTGCGCCAATGGGCCGACCAGGCCCTCACCCGCGGCCAGTCCAGCCTGCTGGACAACGCCGTGCCGGCCTTCGAGCGCATCATGATCGAGACCGCCCTCAAGCACACCGCCGGCCGCCGCCGCGACGCCGCCGTCCTGCTCGGCTGGGGTCGCAACACCCTGACCCGCAAGATCAAGGAACTGGGCATGAAGGTGGATGGGCCGGATGAAGAGGGGGAGGACTGAGGGTTCTCTACGGTGCTGTAGGTTGGGCTGAGGCGGCTCCATCGCCGAAGCCCAACAATGCGAAAGCCCCTGCTAGGTGCGAAGTTTTATTGGTGCCTTGGCTGTTTTCTCGAGTTTTGTGAGTACCTTTTGTCTCGCCCACCCGGGCGAGTCACTTTTGCCAGTCGCGGCAAAAGTAACCAAAAACGCTTGCCCCACCATCCGGCCCTACGCTGCGCTCCGGGTTCGCTCACGCCAGCGCCGTTCCAGGGTCGGCCTACACGGGCCGTCCATGGCCCGTTAGGCCTCTCGCCGCATCCCTGCGGCTCGACCCACTCCACGACACTGACGTTCGCCCTCCTGAACGGGGCGATTCGCCAGCCTGGAAGTATTGGTTGAAGAAGCAAGAAGAGCCCGTAATCCGTAGCGTGGACAACGGCGAAGCCTTGTCCACTGTTCAAGACCAAGCTCACGCCGCCACGACCTGACACCGCCGGAATCGCGGCTATGGGCCGCTCCTACGGGGTATCCGGCTTCTGTAGGAGCGGTCGCTACGGCGCACCGGCATGGCCGCGATAAAGACAGAGCTCCAAGGGCACTGGGCTGTGGAAAACGCTGCGCTGTTTTCCATGCTACAGATTCTGTGAACACCCAAGCATCAGGCTTGCGCCCCGC
Organism: Pseudomonas benzopyrenica; assembly: GCF_036884265.1. NCBI lineage: Bacteria > Pseudomonadati > Pseudomonadota > Gammaproteobacteria > Pseudomonadales > Pseudomonadaceae > Pseudomonas > Pseudomonas benzopyrenica. The sequence goes on from NZ_CP145723.1 coordinate 4,688,203, forward strand.
CCCGTCAGTGAGGCCGAGTGCAGGTGTCGTGGAGGGGGATGTGAGGCAGGACGCCGAGCAAGGCGCGAGGGGCAGGAAGCCCCTTCGTGCCGTGCCCCTGGAGCGGCGCCGGAGCGAGGGGACCCGGAGCGCAGCGAAGGGCCGAAGCGTGGGGTGTGCTTTCTTTTGCTTACTTTTCTTTGCACAGGCAAAGAAAAGTAAGTCGCCGGCTAGGCGAAACCAGAGCCCTCCGCAACCGCGATAAGCAGCAAGGGCAACAAGGGCAACAAGGGCAGCTAGGGCAGCTAGGGCAGCTAGGGCAGCTAGGGCAGCTAGGGCAGCTAGGGCAGCAATAAGACTAGGCACCGCTAATAACGTTGGGCTTCGCTAGCGCTCAACCCAACCTACGACGCTCCCAAAAACCACCCAACTCAAAACTTGGCACACCTTCTGCAATAACCTAGGTAACTACCCTTTTGGGGACCTCGGTACAGGCAGGCTGGGGAATCCCCTCTTTTCTTCTCGAGGCCATCACTCACTGTGATGGCCTCTTTTTTCGTCCGTGAAAAGTCGCAAACCCCAAGCTAGAGCGCTTTTCACCCCACGGCCAAGCCCATGGGATTGGCAATGGCAGCCGAAGCACCAAGGCAACCCGGCACCCCACCCCGTTCCGCTCTGGTGCAAACAGCCAGCGTCTTGCCTGATAACGGGGCATTTCAGGGTGTCAGCGGGACCTCGATGTGCAGCACCCAGTCCTCGCCTTCCTCGACGATACGATCGCTGGCCTGCAGGGCGCCGCCGACGCCTACCAGCAAAATCTTCAGGTCCTGTCCGTCCTGGCGTACCGCCCAGGAAAAGCTGCTGCCTGGTCGTACCACTCGTCCCTGGCGTTCGCCACCGTCCCAGCGGGCCCGGGGCAGACGCAGGCTGAGGGCGCCTTCGGGGCGATAGCGTTCGTAGAACAGCGAGCGGTCGGCGGTGATCAGCAATTCGAAGCGGCCGGCCTCCTGGCGACTGTCCACCCCGAGGATGACCGGGCGGCGAGCCTCGGCCGACCAGGGATCGGGATGGGTGCGCTGGTACACCAGCTGGCCGATGATCATGCCGAACAGGCCGGCGCCCAGGGCCGCCGAGGCCAGCCAAAGGGTCAGGCGCTGGCGCTGGCTGCGCCATTCAGCCTTGAGCAGCTCGGGATCCTCCACCCGCGCCAGTTCGTCCCGGCGGGCACGCTGTTCGCGCAACAGCCAGTCGACCAGCCGGTGCCAGAGGTTCATCGCCCTACCCCGCTCGCGACGGCGCGACGGCGGCGCAGTACCATAGGCGCTTTGCCAGGCGCCCTGCCCTTCATGTTCGACATCATCCTCTACCAACCGGAAATTCCGCCCAATACCGGCAACGTCATTCGCCTGTGCGCCATCACCGGCTGCCGCCTGCATCTGATCGAGCCGCTGGGCTTCGCGCTGGACGACAAGAAATTACGCCGCGCCGGCTTGGACTACCACGAGTGGTCCAGCGTGCGGACCCATGCCAGCCTCGCGGCCTGTATAGCAGATTTACAGCCACCCCGACTGCTGGCCTTCACCACCAAGGCCAGCCATCCCTTCACCGAGATCGCCTACGCGCCGGGCGATGCCCTGCTGTTCGGCCCGGAAAGTCGCGGTCTGCCGGCCGAGGTGCTGGAGTCCCTGCCACCCGAACAGCGGCTGCGCCTGCCCATGCTGCCCAATCGCCGCAGCCTCAATCTGTCCAACACCGTGGCCGTGGCCGTCTACGAAGGCTGGCGTCAGCTGGGCTTCGCCGCACCGCCTGGCTGACCGCCAGAACCTTACTGCCAGACGCGCCGTCCCATGACCTACAGGCACATCGCCAGACCGTCACACGAGGCGCACCATGAGCAAGATCGGCAAACCCAAGGTTGAACGCTACGACGCGCCCTCCGGTGGTTGGGGCTCGGCGCGCTCGGTGACCGAGATCGTCTTGCGCGAGCGGGTGCCGCTCAAATCTGGTGCCCTGCTGACCCGGCAGAACAAGCATGGCGGCTTCGCCTGCGTGAGTTGCGCCTGGGCCAAGCCCGGCAAGCCTCACCCACTGGAATTCTGCGAGAACGGCGCCAAGGCCACCGCCTGGGAGGTCACCAGCAAGAGGTGCGGACCGGAGTTCTTTGCCGGTCATTCCCTCACCGAACTGCGCGGCTGGCGCGACTATGATCTGGAAGAAGTCGGACGCCTCACCCACCCCCTGCGCTACGACGCCGCCAGTGATCGCTATCGCCCGGTAAGCTGGGCGGAAGCCTTCGCCGACATCGGCGCCGAGCTCAAGGCCCTGGATCCGGATTCGGTGATCTTCTACGCCTCGGGTCGCGCGGCGCTGGAGACCTCCTACCTCTATCAGCTCTATGCCCGCCTGTACGGCACCAACAATCTGCCGGACAGTTCCAACATGTGCCACGAGAGCACCTCGGTAGCCCTGCCCAAGAGCATCGGCGTGACCGTGGGCACCGTGACCCTCAACGATTTCGATCAGGCCGACTGCCTGCTGTTTTTCGGCCAGAATCCCGGCAGCAACAGCCCGCGGATGCTGCATGACCTGCAGGAAGCACGCAAACGCGGCGCGCCCATCATCACCTTCAATCCCCTGCGCGAGCGTGGCCTGGAGACCTTCGTCAATCCGCAGTCGCCAGTGGAGATGCTGACCGATCACCCCACCCAGATCAGCACCCAGTACCATCAGCTCAAGCCGGGTGGCGACATCGCCGCCCTCGCCGGCATGTGCAAGGCGCTGCTGACCGCCGATGACCTGGCTCTCGAGCAGGGCCAGCCCGCCGTACTCGACCATGCCTTCATCGCCGAGCACTGCCATGGCTTCGCCGAGTTCTGCGAGTGGCTGCAGCGTCAGGAATGGCCGCAACTGGAGCGCCAGTCGGGTCTGACCCGCAGCGCGCTGGAAGCGGCTGCCGCCGTCTATGGCCGTCGCCAGAAGGTCATCGGCATCTATGGCATGGGGCTGACCCAGCATCGCCATGGTGTGGAAACCATCCAGATGCTGACCAACCTGCTGCTCATGCGCGGCAACATCGGCAAACCCGGTGCCGGCATCTGCCCGGTGCGCGGCCATTCCAATGTCCAGGGTCAGCGCACCGTGGGCATCACCGAGAAACCGGAACTGGCGCCGCTGGAGCAGCTCGGCGAGCGCTTCGGCTTCACCCCGCCGCAAGACAAGGGCCGCAACACCGTGGAGGCCTGCGAAGGCATCCTCGATGGTTCGGTAAAGGCCTTCATCGGCCTGGGTGGCAACTTCCTGCGCGCCATTCCCGAGACCAGTCTGATGGAACCGGCCTGGCGCACCCTGCGCCTGTCGGTACAGATCGCCACCAAGCTCAATCGCAATCACCTCGTCCCGGCGGACAAGGCCTATCTGCTGCCCTGCCTGGGTCGTACCGAAATCGATCGCCAGAATGGCGTGGAGCAGGCTCACAGCACCGAGGACAGCACCGGCTGCATTCACGGCTGGCGCGGGGTGGCCGAGCCGCCTGAAGGTGACCTGCTGTCCGAGTCGGCCATCGTCGCTGGCCTGGCCAAGGCCACCCTGCCGGACAACCCCAAGGTCACCTGGGATGCCTGGGTGGCCGACTATGCACTGATCCGCGACGAGATCGCCCTCTCTTTCCCGGAGATCTTCCACGACTTCAATGCCAGGATGTGGGAGGTGGGCGGCTTCCATCGACCGCTGCCGGCGGCCAAGCGCGAGTGGAAGACCGAGACCGGCAAGGCCAATCTCATCGTGCCGCGCAGCCTGGATGCAGACCCGGACATGCCCGCCAGCGGGCGTGACGTCCTCACTCTGATGACGTTGCGCAGCAACGATCAGTTCAACACCACCATCTATGGCTATCACGATCGTTTCCGCGGCGTGAAGGGCACCCGCGCGGTGCTCCTGATGAATCGCAACGACATCGAACGCCTGGGCCTGGCCGAGGGCGACAAGGTGCAGGTGTCGACGGTGGCCGACGACGGCGTGCGTCGTGAGGTCGGGCCGCTGCGGGTCACGCCCTACAACATCCCGGAAGGCGCCTGCGGCGGCTATTACCCGGAATGCAATGCCCTGATTCCGCTCTGGCACCACGCCGAAGGCAGCAAGGTACCGGCGGCCAAGGCCATCCCGGTGCGTTTGAACAAGCTGATCGTCGCCAACGATGGCGGCTTTCCGGTGGAGCCGGAGGGGTATGGGGCGCAGTACTGAAAGTGGATCAAACCAAGCGTAGAAAACGCTGAAGCCTGGTCCATACCACTGCCTTCCGGAAAACGAAAAGCCCAGCATTGAAGTGCTGGGCTTTTTTGCAACGCTCGATCCAATCTACGGGTAACCGAGCTGAGACAGCTCCACCGTCGAAGCCCAACGGCAAGGCTGACTGTTGGGCATCGCTGCGCTCAACCCAACCTACGAGCTGTCCGTGCTACGGACAAGGCTGCGACCGCCCGGAAAGTAAAAAGCCCAGCACTCACGTGCTGGGCTTTTCGTTGCGCTCAGGCTACGCGCTTCGCAGCCCGATACTTCTTAGCCGATCGTCATCAGACTGGCATTGCCGCCAGCGGCCGCAGTATTCACGCTCAGGGCGCGCTCAATGAGCAGGCGCTCTAGCGGAATGGCGGTCTCGCCGCGGGCCAGGCCCTGGACGCCGACGATGGGGCCGTTGCGCTTGGCTACCAACTGGCAGATCTGGCGCAGCTGGTCGGAGTCACCGTGGTGCAGGACCGCCTCGAAGGCGACTTCATCCTTGCGCCAGTCGGCGGCTACCTGCACCCGCGACCGCACCGTTTGCGGCAAACGATTCAGGGTGACCTTGTGCGCCTCCTCGACCAGCGCGGTGCTGCCCACCGCCATGACCGCCGCCAGCTGTAGCAGCAGATCGCTTTCGTCTGCTGCCAGGCACAGTACTCGGCTGCGCGGCAGCAGGCTGTAGCTGTTGCGCTCGCCCGTCGGGCCGGGCAGCAGGCGGGTCAGGCCGCTCAGGGACTCCTCGGCGAATCTCAGGCAGGCCTGCTCCAACTCGCCCAAGCCCTGCTGCTTGGCCCAGTCATGCAGAGCGCCCAGCGGATTGCCGGCCTGTTGACGCAGGGCATCACGCACCTGCCACTCGGTCTCGCCAGTACTACCCTTGGCCAGGGCCACGGCCGGATCGCCATCCGGACGGGTGCTGAGCAGGCGATAGAGGTATAGCGGACCACCGGCCTTGGGACCGGTGCCCGAAAGGCCTTCGCCGCCAAAGGGCTGCACTCCGACCACCGCGCCGACCATGTTGCGGTTGACGTAGAGGTTGCCGGCATGGGCGCGCTCCACCACCTTGGCGATGGTCTCGTCGATGCGGGTGTGGACGCCAAAGGTCAGGCCGTAGCCGGTGGCGTTGATCTGGTCGATGACCTTGTCCAGGTCCTTGCGGCCATAGCGCACCACGTGCAGCACCGGCCCGAAGACCTCGCGACCCAGTTCGGCCAGGCTCTCCAGCTCGATCAGGGTGGGCATGACGAAGGTGCCGCGGTGGATGGCATCGCCTTCCACCCGTCCACCCTGGTGCACCCGGCGGCCTTTGCCGCGCAGGGCCTGGATGTGCTTGTCGATGGTGGCCTTGGCCTCGCCGTCGATCACCGGGCCGATGTCGATGGCCAGGTTCTCCGGGTTGCCCAGGCGGCATTCGGCCATGGCGCCCTTGAGCATTTCCAGTACGCGATCGGCCACGTCCTCCTGTACGCAGAGCACGCGCAGGGCCGAGCAGCGCTGACCGGCGCTGTCGAAGGCGGAGGCGACCATGTCGGCCACCACCTGCTCGGCCAGCGCCGAGGAATCGACGATCATGGCGTTCTGGCCGCCGGTTTCGGCGATCAGCGGGATCGGCCGGCCCTGGGCGTCCAGGCGTCCGGCGATGTTGCGCGCCAGGATCTGGGCCACCTCGGTGGAGCCAGTGAACATCACGCCCTTGACCCGTACATCGTTGACCAGGGCAGCGCCGATGCTGGAGCCCTCACCCGGCAGCAGCTGCAGCACGCCTTCGGGAATGCCGGCTTCCAGCAGGAGGCGCACGGCCTGGGCCGCGATCAGCGGGGTCTGCTCGGCCGGCTTGGCCAGCACGGTGTTGCCAGCGGCCAGGGCCGCGGCGATCTGGCCGCTGAAGATGGCCAGGGGGAAGTTCCAGGGGCTGATGCAGACCACCGGACCCAGCGGGCGGTGGCTGTCGTTGGCGAAGTCGCGACGCACCAGGGCGGCGTAGTAGCGCAGGAAGTCCACCGCCTCGCGCACCTCGGCGATGGCGTTGGCGTAGGTCTTGCCGGCTTCGCGGACCAGCAGGCCCATCAGCGGCTGGATCTGCGCCTCCATCAGTTCGGCGGCACGGTCCAGGGCGGCGGCGCGCTGCTCGGGCGGCGTGGATTGCCAGATGGGCGCGGCGGCCAGGGCTTCTTCCAAGGCGATGTCGACATCGGCGCGGGTGGCGTTGCTGACCTGACCGACGCGGTCGCGGCGATCGGCCGGATTGAGCACCGGCTGCGCAATCGACGGCTCACTGGCGCGACCCAGCAGCGGACGCGCCTCCCAGGCGGTGTTGCCACTCGCCAGCAGCGCAGCGGACAGCGAACCCAGGCGGTGTTCGCTGGACAGGTCCAGACCGCTGGAATTGCAGCGCTCGGCGCCGTACAGGGCACTCGGATGGGGAATGCGCGGATGCGGCAGGCCGATGCCGCCTTCGTTGGTGGACTGCTGCTCGATCTGCACCACCGGATCGGCCACCAGCTCGTCCAGGGAGATGGAGTGGTCGGCGATGCGGTTGACGAAGGAGGTGTTGGCGCCGTTTTCCAGCAGGCGGCGGACCAGGTAAGCCAGCAGCGTCTCGTGGGTGCCCACCGGAGCATAGATGCGGCACGGGCGCGCCAGCTTGCCGTCCTTGACGCTGCCCACCACCTGCTCGTACAGCGGCTCGCCCATGCCGTGCAAGCACTGGAATTCGTACTGGCCGGGATAGTAGTTCTGCCCGCCCAGCTGGTAGATGGCCGCCAGGGTGTGGGCGTTGTGGGTGGCGAATTGCGGGTAGATGGCTTCCGGCGCGGCCAGCAGCTTGCGCGCACAAGCCAGGTAGGCCACGTCGGTGTAGACCTTGCGGGTATAGACCGGATAGCCCTCCAGGCCCTCCACCTGGGCGCGCTTGATCTCGCTGTCCCAGTAGGCGCCCTTGACCAGGCGGATCATCAGGCGGCGACGGCTGCGGCGGGCCAGGTCGATCAAATAGTCGATCACCAGCGGGCAGCGCTTCTGGTAGGCCTGGATGACGAAGCCGATGCCGTTCCAGCCGGCCAGCTGCGGCTCGAAGGACAGGCGCTCCAGCAGATCCAGGGAGATCTCCAGGCGATCGGCTTCCTCGGCGTCGATGTTCAGGCCGATGTCGTAACGCTTGGCCAGCAGGGTCAGCTCCAGCAGGCGCGGATAGAGCTCGCTCATCACCCGGTCGTACTGGGCGCGGCTGTAGCGCGGATGCAGCGCCGACAGCTTGATGGAGATGCCCGGGCCTTCGTAGATGCCACGACCGTGGGAGGCCTTGCCGATGGAGTGGATGGCCTGCTCGTAGGAGGCCAGGTAGCGGCGGGCGTCGGCCTCGGTCAGGGCGGCTTCGCCCAGCATGTCGTAGCTGTAGCGGAAGCCCTTCGCCTCGAACTTGCTGGCATTGGCCAGGGCCTCGGCGATGGTCTCGCCGGTGACGAACTGCTCGCCCATCAGGCGCATGGCCATGTCCACGCCCTTGCGGATCACCGGCTCGCCGCTCTTGCCGATGAGGCGATTGAGCGAACTGGTGAGGCCGGCTTCGTTATGAGTCGAGACCAGGCGGCCGGTCAGCAGCAGACCCCAGGTGGCGGCGTTGACGAACAGCGAGGGGCTGTTGCCCAGGTGCGGCTGCCAGTTGCCGGTGCTGATCTTGTCGCGGATCAAGGCATCGCGGGTGCCCTTGTCGGGGATGCGCAGCAGGGCTTCGGCCAGGCACATCAGGGCCACGCCTTCCTGGGACGACAGCGAGAACTCGCGGAGCAGGCTCTGCACCATTCCGGAGCGCCCGGTTGCACCCTTGGCATTGCGCAGCTTCTCGGCGATGCGGTGGGCCAGTTCATGGGTAGCCTTGGCCTGGGCCGCGGGCAGTCGCGCCTGCTCCAGCAGCAGCGGCAGCAGCTCCTCTTCCGGCCGGCGATAAGCGGCGGTGATGGCCGAGCGCAGCACCGATTGCGGCAGGATGCTTTCGGCGAACTCCAGGAACGGCTGGTAGACCGGATCGGCCAGGGCCTCGACGGCTTCGTTGTCGCCCTCGGCCAGACGCTGGGCGATGCCCTGCAGATCGGCCAGGCTCGCGCCACTTTCCAGGGTCTCCAGATAGGTATAGATGGCCTGCTTGATCAGCCAGTGAGGTGTCCGATCGATACGACGTGCCGCTTCCTTGAGGCGATCGCGGGTGGCTTCGTCGAGCTTTACGCCCAGGGTAGTGGTAGTGGCCATGCGCAGGTCCTCAAGCAAGAAGGCATCGAAATTCGGCGCAGCTTAGCGCCGCTCGAAATAAAAGTGCAACCAAGTGCAACCCTTGATGCTCTACCGTCGATCCGGTTGCACCAGCAGGCGGGTAACAGATCGCAAAACTATGCAGAGATCAGGCCAAGGGGTGCGACCGGGTTGAACCCCTGGCATAGGGGAATCCGGCATCAGGAGGAAATCGTTAGCCCGGCAAGTGTTACCCGGCTTCACACCAGGGCGGCGCTTACTACTGCAGGGAGGGAAAATGCGGCAGCACGAATTCGCCCAATTCCTGGACGACCTCGCTGGCCGGACGCCGGGAGGGACGCAGGTTTAGAGCCAGGTGATTGACACCCGCCTCCTGCAACTGGGCGAGGTAGTCCACCAGCGCCCGGCGTCCACAGGACAGCCCGGCATGGATGGGCCGTGGCGGCTGGGCCGGATCGCTGGCCAATTCAAAGAACAGCCCCTGAGCGAAGGGCTTGAACAACTCGCGCCCGCCGATCTCGTCCAGCGCCTCGCGCCAGACCCGCGTCAGGGCCGGGACGTGTTCGACCGGCACGAAGTAATAGAACCAACCATCGGCCTTGGCGGCGATCCAGTCCACCGTTTGCCGACTACGCCCGGTCACCAGCGCCGGGATGCGACCGTGCACCGGCTTGGGCACCAGATCGGCCTGTCCCTGCAGATCGCCGAAACGGCGGAATTCACCCAGGGGGAAGTTAGTCTCGCCGGCCAGCCGGAACATCTCGAAGGCATCGCGAAAGCGCTCGCCCCGTCGCTCGAATTCGCTTTCCAGGCCGAAGGCCGGGTACTCCACCGGGCGATCGCCGGACGCCACCCCCAACACCAGCCGACCATCGCTCAGCTGATCGACCGAGGCCGCCATCTTGGCCAGGTGCAGCGGATGGCGCAGGGTGATGACGGCGCTGCCGGTGGCCAGGGTCAGGTGCTGGGTGATACCGGCCAGGTAGCCAAGATAGGTGAAGGGCTCGAACACCTGGCCAGCATCGTTGAAGCCAGGGTCATAGAAGGGTACATCGCGCGCCCAGAGCGCGGCGAAGCCCAACTGGTCGGCCAGCCGCGCCAGCCGGGCATGGTCGCGCAGGGTCGGCATGGGGTCATCGGGATAGCCTTCCAGCGGCAGCAGAAAGCCCAAGGTCAGGCGACCGGGCGCGAACAGCCGCGAAAAGCCCGGATGACGAATGAAGGCGCGGCGGCGGTCCGTGGTGGACATGGGACTCCTGGCCGGAAAGGGTAAGCCTAATCTCCTCTATGGAGTCTAACCCTCCGGCAGGGTTCGGTCAGCTTCGCTGCAGCGGACATCCCGCCCCCACCTGGCAGCAGCCCCGAGTCAGGGACTCGCCGGACTCGCGCCAACCATCGCCCGGTCATTCTCAACCTTCCAGAGCCGGAAAATCCGACTCAATCTAGTAATACCTTTGAATTAAAAATATTTACCACTGAACATTCAAATCCAGATAACTACTTATATTCATTGAGTCATTTCTGATGTCGGCAGTTCAGGCCTTGATGCCGAGACGAAACTATTCATAAATAATTATACTAAATAAATAACTTGTTGACAGGGTTGGCAATTTCCATCTTCATTCAATCGCTTAATACCTTACTTTTCAGTGACCGCGGTAGTGCGGCCAGGGTCTCGTCATGCAATTGAAAAATATCAGTGTCCGCTCGAAGCTGTTCCTGGGCTTTGCCTTGCTCATCATCCCTACGCTACTTGTCGCCTATAGCGGCTGGAGTGGCATCGAGTCGCTGAATCGACGCAGCACCCGCATCGAGTCCATCGATCAGCTGGGTTTCTATAGTCGGGACATGCGAATCGAAAGCCAGGCGTTCTCTCTCGACGATACGCCCGAGCAGGCGAACCAGTGGTTAAAAGTCACCAATCTTTTCGCGGACGAATTGCAGAGCATCGGCGCAGGCTCCAAAGTCCTGCGGAATCAACAACTCACTCAACAGGCAGAAGAGTTGCTCAAGCGGTATCGGGCCTTGCAGCAGACCCGAGTGAGCCTGTCAGCGGAGCAGGGCAAAAGTCGCGAGGCAGGAACCAAGATCGGCGATGACCTTACCGAGAGCCTCAAGTCGCTGTTGCACGCTAAGCAAGAGACGGAACAGGTGGCAGCCCAGCAGCAACTCAGCGAACTCTTCGCCGCCAGTCAGAAGATGCGCCTGGAATTACGTTCCTATAGAGCCGCTCCCAGTGCCGCTCAGCAGCAGCGCGTCAACCAGAGCCTCGATCAGGCCAGGACTGAGCTGCAGGACGTGACGACCTACGTACCTGCCGAGCAATTCCAGGCACTACAGAGCCAGATCGACGCCTATGCCCGCTACTTCGCGCAGCAGGTCGACCTGCAGGCGAAGGTGACCGAAGTGCGCCAGGGACTCGACCAGAGCATCCAAAAGCTGCTGGATATCTCCAACGAGCTTAAGAACGTCCAAAGCGAGTTACGCCAGGCCGACATGAGCAACGCCAGGTATTCGCTACTGGGTTGGCTACTCGCCATCATCACCCTGAGCCTGGCCACGGCCTGGATCATCACCCGATCCATCGTGACTCCCTTGCGCGAGACGATACGCCTGGCCGAACAGGTCGCCAGCGGCGATCTGACCGTACAGGTCGCGGTCACGCGTCAGGACGAACTCGGCATGCTCCAGAGCACCATGCAACGCATGACCGGGAATCTACACGCCCTGATCAGCGAACTGCGCGATGGCGTGGTGCAGATGGCCAGCGCCGCCGAGGAGCTTTCCGCCATCACCCAGCAGACCCGCGCCGGCGCCACGGCGCAAAAGATCGAGACCGAGCAGATCGCCACTGCCATGCAGCAGATGAGCGCCACCATCGGCGAGGTGGCCCGCAATGCCGGGCTGGCCTCCCACTCGGCTCGGGATGCCACGCGCAAGACCCGCGACGGCGACACCATGGTCAATCAGGTCATTACCCAGATCGAAGCCCTGGCCCAGGAGGTGAACACCACTCAGGACACCATGGAATCGCTCAAGCAGGACGCCGATCGCATCAATGGCGTGCTGGACGTGATCAAGGCGGTTGCCGAGCAGACCAATCTGCTGGCGCTCAACGCCGCCATCGAGGCCGCCCGTGCGGGTGAGGCCGGTCGCGGCTTTGCCGTGGTGGCCGACGAGGTACGCGGCCTGGCCCAGCGCACCCGTTCCTCCACCGACGAGATCGCCGGCCTGATCGCCAGTCTGCACGGCAGTACCGACCAGATGACCGCCGCCCTGGAGCGCAACATCCAGTTGACCGACAACAGCGTCGCCTTGACGCGCCAGGCAGGGGCCGTGCTCGGCAGCGTCAGCACCGCGGTGGGCGAGATCGAGACCATGAACGAGCAAATCGCTGCCGCAGTGGAACAGCAGAGCGCCGTCGGCGAAGACATCAGCCGCAGCGTGGTCAAGGTGCATGAGGTGACCGACCAGACCGCCGCCGCCAGCGAGGAAACCGCCCGCTCCAGCGGCGAACTGGCGCGCCTGAGTCTGCAGCTGCAGGAGTTGGCGGGCCGCTTCAAGGTCGGCTAGCTCGGGCCCAAGACCGCGGTCAGGGCTCTTGCACCTGTAACCGCGGCCAACGCTCCAGCCAGCCCTTGGTCGCGAGCCGCTGGCGAAAGGCCGCGGGCCGGGGCCGCCAGGGATTGGGCGTGAGGTGCAGGGCGAACAGCCCTTCTTGGGCGAAGGGGCTGACGACTTGGATCTCGCCGTCGGCGGTCAGGCGCGCGGCCAGGGCAGACTCGACCTCGACCCAAAAACGCATGGCGTCCAGGCTATCGCCATAAGGCGCATCGTCATTGCGCAGGTGCATGGCGGCTTGATTGCGTACCGACCAGGGCCAGCCCGGCGCCTGCGCCGCCAACAGCGCTTCGGTTTCCCTGTCCCGCTCGGGCCGGCAATCAGTCGCATCGAAATAGATGACATCCAGATCCGCCAGTGGCGTCGACTCGGCATGGCCATGCAGTCGATCCCACACCAGGTCGCGCACGAAGCCCGCAGCCAGCCAGGCGTCGGGCAGGTGCAGGTCGGCGAGGACGCGCAGCAGGTGCAGACGCTCGGCGTCCGTCTTCAACCAGGACGCTATCTGGGAGAACTCCGGGGTCATGGCACGGCTACAGGGTCGGAAAATCCCGAAGATGACCGTCTACACCCGCTTTCGCAACGTCCATCGCCAATAATCGCAATAACCTTTAGCCCTCTTAAGTTTTACAAACAGATGTCGAAAATGTGACGGCTTCGCTTGATTACGTTTGCGAGGCCAACAGGACGTGGTGACCGGTCAGGACATGACCACTGGCAGCCCTCGCTGAAAAGAGGGCGCCGCACCTCGCTGCTCGCTACTGCCCAAGCTTTCCGAGGTGTAGATGTTCCGTAACCTGTCGCTGACGCTCAAGCTGTCGCTGCTGCCCGCTGCCGCTCTGCTGGGCCTGCTGCTCTACGTGGCCTACACCTCGGCCCAGCTGGCTGGCAACGATCAACGCCTCGACCAGCTGGAAAATCACAGCTATCCGCTGCTGGAAAAGGCTGACGCCGTACTCTTCCAGTTTTCCCGTCTGCCCGGCCTGTTCAACAGCGCGGTGACAGCCAGTGAGCTGGAAACCCTGGGCGAGGCGCGCAAGGTGGTCGACGACATCGACCACCGCCTGCAGGAAATGGCCGATCTCACCCGTCAGACCTCGGCGCGCAACGACGAGATATCCGGCTGGCGCCAGGGCATCCATCGCTATGCGGACAACGCCCTGGGCGCCTCCGAGCAGCTGATCAAGGGCAGTGGCTCCTTCGACTCCCTGCGACCCAACCTGGACCGCATGGCCACGGATCTCGCCGCCGCCCAGCAGCTGGGCACCACCCTGCGCAGCCATGCCTATACCGACTTCCAGCAGACCCTGGCCCAGGCTCGCGACCAGAACGCCGACACCACCCGGGTGGGTATCTGGCTAAGCCTGCTACTGGTGGTGATCCTGGCCGGCGCCGCGGTGCTGACCATCCGCAGCGTGCTCGGCAGCGTGCGCGAGGTGATCGCCTCGCTGCGCGCCATCGCCGAAGGCGACGGCGACCTCACCCGCCGCCTGCAGGTGGGCTCGCGGGACGAGATCGGTCAGATGACCGCGCTGTTCAACGTCTTTCTCGATCAGCTGCAGGGCACCATCAAGGCCATCGTCGATGCCGCCCATCCGCTGGGCCAGGTGTCCGGCGAGCTCTATCGACTCACCCAGACGGTGGAGAACAACGCCCGTTCCCAGCAGGGTCATACCGAGTCCATTGGCCGTGACATCCAGACCATGAACACCAACCTGCACGAGGTGGCCGACCGCTCGCGCGAGGCCGCCGACCAGGCCTCCGCTGCGGCCGAGCAGTCCGCCGCCGCCCGTACCAGCATCGGCCAGCTGTCGCGCAACATGGGCGAACTGGACGACAGCGTGCGCCAGTCGGCCGAGTCCATGCAGCAGCTGGAACAGGAAACCCGCCAGGTCGGGCTGGTGCTGGACGTGATCAAGTCCATCGCCGAGCAGACCAATCTGCTGGCGCTCAACGCCGCCATCGAGGCCGCGCGCGCCGGTGAACAGGGCCGCGGCTTTGCCGTGGTGGCCGACGAGGTGCGCAATCTGGCGCAGAAGACCGCGCGTTCCACCGCCGAGATCCAGCAGATCATCGAACGCCTGCAGGGCAACGCCCAGCGCGTGCTGCAGGCCATGCAGGGCAGCCATACCCAGGCGCAGGTCAGCGCCAGCAGCTCCCAGGCCGCCACCGCGATGCTCGAGGGCATCGCCCAGGCCGTGGCGCGGATCAACGACTACAACGCTCAGATCGCCCTGCTCACCGGCGAGCAGCTGAGCCTTTCCGATTCGATCAGCAGCGACACCCGCCGCCTGCAGAGCGATACCCAGTCCAGTGCGGACAGCACCACCGCCACCGCCCGTATGGGCGAGCAACTGGTGGTGGTCGACACCGACCTCCGGCAGGCGACCTCGCGCTTCCGCATCTAGCCGTCCCCGTACCGATTTTCCCTATACCGAGAAACCTCTAGGAGCACTTCCATGGCTTTTGCACGTCTGCTCGCCTTCGGCGCGGCCCTCACCTGCGCGGGATCCGCGCTCGCCCTCGATCAGGGTGACTATCGCTTCAACGGCTTCGGCACCGCCGGCATCACCCACCTGGGCGGCGAAGACGACGGCCGCAGCTTCGGCATCAACGGTCAGACCAACGACCACTGGCGGGGCGACCAGCTGAGCAAGCTGGGTGGCCAGTTCCAGTACGGCCTGACCGACAAGCTGGACGCCACCGTGCAGGTCACCGCCAAGGCCGAGCAGGATCAGTGGAAAGCCAACCTGGAATGGGCCTACCTGGCCTTTCACGCCACCGACAACCTGACCTTCCGCGCCGGCCGCCTGCGCACGCCGGTGTTCATGTATTCCGAGACCCTGGACGTAGGCATCACCTACCCCTGGCTGCGTCTGCCCGACGAGGTCTACAGCCAGGTGCAGGTCTCCAACTACGAAGGCGCCGATGCCCTCTGGAGCCTGCCGGTCGCCTTCGGCACCCTGAACCTCCAGGTGAGCGGCGGCCAGGCGGTCAATCGCAACTTCTTCGTCAACGACGACCTCTACGACATCGACTACAAGCGCATCGCCGCCGCCAACGTCAGTCTGGCGACCAACGAGTACGGCACCGTGCGCCTGGCCTACACCGAGTCCAGCATCGACCTGCACTATCCGCTGCTGACCCTGGACGACCAGAAGGGCAAGTTCACCTCGCTCGGCTACCAGTACGACAATGGCACCTGGCTGACCAGCAACGAATGGACCCGCCGCGTCATCGAGGGTGACAACCAGGGCAGCAGCAACGCCTTCTACCTGATGGCCGGTCGCCGCTTCGGTGACTTCCTGGCCCACGTGACCTACGCCCAGCTGGACGAGGAGCGCGCCGGTCGCCAGAGCTCCTGGACCTACGGCCTGAACTACAACATCACCCCCAGCCTGGTGCTCAAGAGCGAGTACAAGCGCGTCGATACCCGGGGCGGCTACAGCGGCGCCTTTGTCACCACCGACAGCGAGACCATCGCCAATGCCGTCTACGACCGCAGCGGCGGTCGCTTCGGCGCGCCGGCGCGCAACTTCGACGGCGACATCATCAGCATCGGCCTCGACTTCATCTTCTAAGGAATCCGCCCATGAGTTCTCTCCGCCTGCTCACCGGCGCCGCCCTGCTGTTCAGCGTCAGCCTGGTCCATGCCGAAGTCGCCGTGATCGTCAATCCGGCCGCCACCAAGACACCCGGCCAGGATGAAGTGGCCAATATCTTCCTCGG
Source organism: Pseudomonas benzopyrenica (assembly GCF_036884265.1). NCBI lineage: Bacteria > Pseudomonadati > Pseudomonadota > Gammaproteobacteria > Pseudomonadales > Pseudomonadaceae > Pseudomonas > Pseudomonas benzopyrenica. Next base: position 4,704,055 of record NZ_CP145723.1, read on the forward strand.
CAAGGACAAGTCGCTGAAGGGCGTCGACCAGAAGGACTGGTCGGCCACCAAGGAAACCTTCTATGCCAAGGTCGCCAACAAGAACGAAGCCCAGCTGAAGTCCTACTGGTCGGGCCTGGTGTTTACCGGCAAGGGCCAGCCGCTGCCCAGCGTGGCCGGCGACGCCGCCGTGGTCGCCCAGGTGGCCGGCGAAGCCGAAGCCATCGGCTACGTGGACAAGGCCGCGGTCACCGACAAGGTAAAGGTCCTCTTCACCCTGCAGTGATGGCCGCGCCATGAAAAAAGCCGTCTCGCGACGGCTTTTTTCATTTCCGGGGAGGCCTCAGGCCACCGAAGCGATACGGTTGCCGGCGCTGGCCTTCTCGACCTTGATGGCGACGAACTTGGAGGTGGGCGTGAAGCTGCCCTCGCCGTAGCTCTCCAGGGGCACCAGCGGATTGGTCTCCGGGTAGTAGCCCGCAGCCTGGCCGACCGGGATGTCGAACGGCAGCGCGGTAAAGCCGCGGACCCGGCGCTCGAGGCCGTCGTCCCACAGGGCGACCAGATCCACCTTCTCGCCGGCGGCCACGCCCAGGCGATCCAGATCGGCCTGGTTGACGAAGACCACGTCGCGCTGGCCCTTCACGCCGCGATAGCGGTCGTCGAGGCTGTAGATGGTGGTGTTGTACTGATCGTGGGATCTCATGGTCTGCAGGATCAGGTCGGGCTTGATGCCCTGGCGGCGGACCGCGTCCGGCAAGAGGTCATGCAGCAGCGCATTGGCGGCGAAGTTGGCCTTGCCGGTGGGGGTATTCCACTCCCGACGCCCGGCCTTGTTGCCCAGGTAGAAACCGCCGGGTGCGGCGAGACGCGCGTTGAAGTCCTGGAAGCCAGGAATGACGTCGGCGATCAGATCGCGGATGCGGTCGTAATCCTCGATCAGCCAGTCCCAGTCCACCGGATGGTTGCCCAGGGTGGCCTTGGCCAGACCGGCGACGATGGCCGGCTCGGACTTCATCTGCGTCGACAGCGGCCGCAGGATACCGGCCGAGGCGTGCACCATGCTGAAGCTGTCTTCCACGGTGATGGCCTGCTTGCCGCCCTTCTGCACGTCCATCTCGGTGCGGCCCAGGCAGGGCAGGATCAGCGCCTGGCGACCGGTCACCAGGTGGCTACGGTTGAGCTTGGTGGCGATATGGACGGTCAGGTCGCACTTGCGCAGCGCCTTGTGGGTGCGCGGGGTGTCCGGGGTCGCCTGGGCGAAGTTGCCGCCGAGGCCGATGAACACCTTGGCCTTGCCCTGCTCCATGGCGGCGATAGCCTCCACGGTGTTGTGACCGCGATTGCGCGGCGGTTCGAAGGCGAAGCGCTTGGCCAGGGCATCACTGAGCCAGGCCGGGGCCTTCTCGTCGATGCCCATGGTGCGGTCGCCCTGGACGTTGCTGTGGCCGCGCACCGGGCAGAGACCGGCGCCAGGCTTGCCGATCTGGCCGCAGAGCAACTGCAGGTTGGCGATCTCCTGCACCGTGGCCACGGAATGGCGGTGCTGGGTGATGCCCATGGCCCAGCAGATGATGACCTTCTCGGCGCGGGCATACATGCGCGCGGCCTGCTCGATCTCGTGCAGCGACAGTCCCGACTGGTGCTCGATCAGCTCCCAGGAGGTGGCGTCGACCTGAGCCAGGTAGTCGTCCATGCCCAGGGTATGGGCAGCGATGAACTCATGGTCGAAGATACGCTTGGCGCCCTTGGCGGCGGCCTCGCGCTCCCACTGCAGCAGGTACTTGGCAATGCCGCGCAGCGCGGCCATGTCACCACCCAGGGCCGGACGGAAGTAGGCGGTATTGGTCGGCCGCGAGTCGTTGGTGAGCATCTCCAGCGGATTCTGCGGATGCTGGAAGCGCTCCAGGCCACGCTCCTTGAGCGGGTTGAAGCAGACCACCTGGGCACCCCGCTTCACCGCGTTGCGCAAGGTCTCGATCATGCGCGGGTGGTTGGTGCCCGGGTTCTGGCCGATGACGAAGATGGCATCGGCCTCGTCCAGGTCGTGATAGGTCACGGTGCCCTTGCCGACGCCGATGCTGCGGCCCAGGCCCACGCCGCTGGCCTCGTGGCACATGTTCGAGCAGTCGGGGAAGTTGTTGGTGCCATAGGCGCGCACGAACAGCTGGTAAAGGAAGGCCGCCTCGTTGCTGGCGCGACCCGAGGTATAGAACTCGGCTTCGTCGGGGCTGGCCAGGGCCTTGAGCTCCTTGGCGATCAGCGCGAAGGCGGCGTCCCAGCCGATGGGCACATAGCGATCGGTGGCCGCGTCATAGCGCAGCGGCTCGGTCAGCCGGCCCTGGTATTCGAGCCAGTAGTCGCTCTGCTCCTGCAGCGAGGTCACGCTGTGGCGAGCGAAGAAGGCCGCATCGACGCGGCGCTTGGTGGCCTCCCAGTTGACCGCCTTGGCGCCGTTCTCGCAGAACTTCACCAGGCCGTTTTCCGGCGCCTCGCCCCAGGCACAGCCGGGGCAGTCGAAGCCGTGGTCCTGGTTGGTCTTGAGCAGCGTACGCAGATTCTTGAAGGCGTTGCCGCTGTCGAGCCAGAAGTGCACCACGCTCTTCAGGGCGCCCCAGCCGGCGGCGGGGCCTTGATAGGGTTTGAAGGACTGCTGAGGTTTGTTCATGGCGATTCCCGTGGGATCAAGGGGCAACGGGCGCCGGGGCATAGACCCGCGGTGGCGACCGGTGCGGCAGGTGGATCAGATTGAGACGATGGCGGCGCGCCCATTCCACGGCGAGCCCAGTGGGCGCCGACAGGGTGATGAGGGTGGCGAGCCCGGCACGCACCGCCTTGTGGATGAGTTCGAGACTGCAGCGACTGGTGATCACCACGCAGCCCTCGCGCACCGGCTGGCGCTGGCGCAGCAGAGCGCCGATGAGCTTGTCCAGGGCGTTGTGGCGGCCGATGTCTTCGCGGCACAGGGTCAGCTCGCCCTGAGCGTCGATGAACAGCGCGGCATGGACCGCCCCGCTGCGTTGCCCGAGATCCTGGGCGGCGTCGATACGCTGGCGCAGGTCATGCAGATGGGCGGCCGGGGGCAGCCGCACCTTGCGCAGTCGATCCAACTGCGGCAGCGCCTGCTCCAGGGCCTCGACCCCGCACAGGCCGCAACCGCTGGTGCCGACCAGTTGCCGACGCTGCTGCTTGAGCGCCCAGAAGGTGCGGCTGCTGATCTCGACGTCGACATTGAGCGCCTCGCCCACACGCCGCACCTGGATGCCATAGATGTCGTCGATGGCATCGACGATGCCGGCGCTGAGGCTGAAACCGACCACGTAGTCTTCCACGTCGGCCGGCGTCGCCATCATCACCGCATGGCTGATGCCGTTGTAGGCGATGGCCAACGCCACCTCTTCGGCCAGCGGCTGTTCGCCCCGCACGGTAGGCTGCTCCAGCTCGGCGAAGGCATAGCCGGCAGGAGGCGCGGCAACAAGGTCTGGCGATTGCTGGGACATGGGCGAAAACGACCTGCGGCGGTTTGACACAGATCAAAGATTAACCAGCACATCCCGGGGCGTCTAATCGCTATGACCGATGCCTTGATAAACGCTATCTATCACTCTCGGCGTAGAGCGCCTTGACCGCCTGGAAACAGGCATCGGCGACCGCCAGTCGGGGCTCGGTCCGACGAATGAGCAGGCCCAGGGGCGTCAGGGTGCGGGCCGTGTCGATGGGAATCAGCCGGGCATGGGGAGTAAGGCGATCGAAGCCGCCGGCCAGGGGCACCACGGCGCAGCAGAGTCCGGCATTGACCGCCTGCAACAGCAGATAGACCGCATCGGTCTCCAGCACCGGCTGCGGCGTCAGGCCCAGGCTGCGAAAGCCGTGATCCACCGACTGGCGAAAATGCATGGCGCCGGTCAGCAGACCGAGCGGCAACCCGGCCACCGCCTGCCAGTCCAGCGCGGCCTGGTCGAAGCTGAAATGGCGCTCGTCATAGAGCAGGCCCATGCGCGTCTCGGTCAGGGTCAGGCTGTCGAAGCGCGTCGGATCCAGGTGTTCCAGGTAGGAGATGCCCAGCTCCAGGCGATTGCTGGCCACGGCTTCGAGGATGCGCTCAGTGCTCAGCACCTGCAGCTGGAAATGCAGCTTGGGGTGCAACAGGCGCAGGTGCTGCAGCAGCGGCATGGGATCGAAGCTGGCCAGGGGCACCAGGCCGACCCGCAGCGTACCCACCAGTTGCCCCTGGAAGGCCTGGGCTTCGGCATAGAGACCGTCGTGGGCGGCCATCAGGGTACGCGCCCAGGCGAGGATACGCTGACCGGCCTCGGTGAAACCCTCGAAACGCTGCCCGCGGCGCACCAGCTCCACGCCCAGTTCGTCTTCCAGACCGCGCAGGCGCATGGACAGGGTCGGCTGGGTGACGTGACAGCGCGCCGCCGCCTGGCCGAAGTGGCGCGTCTCGTCCAAGGCGATGAGAAAGCGCAGTTGCTTGATATCCACAGATTACCTCCAGGCGCTCTGCCCCCTCTCCCACTGGGAGAGGGCCGGGGTGAGGGTCGCCAGGACTGCGGCAGTCGTCACTGCGGCAGCAACTCCCGATAGTCCCGCACCGCCTCGAATTCCTCGCTGTCCTTGGGCCCGCGGCGGCTGTCCGGCTCGTGGATCGCCAACAGGTGGGCGACCCCGTAGTCGCGGGCGCTGCGCAGGATCGGCAGGTTGTCGTCGATGAACAGGGTGCGTGCCGGATCGAAGGCGAAGTCCGCCTGCAGGGCGTGCCAGAACTGCTGCTCTTCCTTGGGGAAGCCATAGTCGTGGGAGCTGATCAGCCGGTCGAAATAGGGCGCCAGCTCGATGCGCTCCAGCTTCAGCGACAGGGAGTCGCGATGGGCGTTGGTGATCAGCGCCACCCGCTTGCCGGCGCGCTGCAGGGCGGCCAGGAAGGTGTCGGCGTCGGGTCTCAGGGCGATCAGGTGAGCGATCTCCTCCTTGAGTTCGCGCATGGAAAAGCCCAGCTCGGCGCTCCAGAAGTCCAGGCAGTACCAGGTCAGCTTGCCCTGATGGCTGAAAAACAGCGGCTCCAGCTCGGCCTTGGCCAGCGCCAGGGACTGGCCGTGGCGCTCGGCATAGCGCTGCGGCAGGTACTCCAGCCAGAAATGGTTGTCGAAATGCAGATCGAGCAGGGTGCCGTCCATGTCCAGCAACACGGTATCGATACGGCTCCAGTCGAGAGGGGTCATGGTGACTCCGGATCATGTAACAGGCGGGTTATCATACCCGTCCGCCCAGCCCAGGAGCCGTCCATGCGCCAGAAACCCACTGTTCTCGCCCGACAGATCGTGGCCAAGAGCCGTCTGTTCACCGTCGAGGAGATGCAGTTGCGCTTCGCCAACGGCGAGGAGCGCACCTACGAGCGCCTGGCCAACAAGGGCACCGGTCACGGTGCGGTGATGGTGGTGGCCCTGCAGGACGCCACCCGTGCCCTGCTCATCGAGGAATACTGCGGCGGCGTGGAAGACTACGAACTGTCGCTGCCCAAGGGTCTGGTGGAACCGGGCGAAGAGATCCTTGACGCCGCCAATCGCGAACTCAAGGAAGAAGCCGGCTTCGGCGCGCATCAGCTGGAATACCTGACCGCCCTGTCGCTGAGCCCGGGCTACATGAGCCAACGCATCCATGTGGTGCTGGCCCGCGATCTCTATCCCGAGCAGCTGCCGGGCGACGAACCCGAGCCGCTGGAGGTCAGCAGCGTCGACCTGCGCGAGCTGTCGCAGCTGGTGCAGAATCCACGCTTTTCCGAAGGCCGCGCCCTGGCCGCCCTCTACTTGGTGCGCGACCTGCTCACCCAACGCGGAGAACTGCCGGCATGATGGCGCCCGTTTCCATTACCGCTCCGCTGGTACTCAACGTCATCGACCTAGTGCGCCAGGCCGGCGCGGCCATCCTGCCCTACTGGCGCCAGGGCGTGGCGGTGCGGCAGAAGAGCGACGACTCGCCGGTGACCGCCGCCGACCTCGCCGCCCACCGGGTGCTGGCCGAAGGCCTGGCCCGGCTGACCCCGGACGTGCCGGTGCTGTCGGAAGAAGCCTGTGACATCCCCTTCGCGGCGCGCAGCGCCTGGGACGTCTGGTGGGTGGTCGATCCCCTGGACGGCACCAAGGAATTCGTCGACGGCAGCGAGGAATTCACCGTCAACGTGGCCCTGGTCGAGCGTGGCCAGGTGATCTTCGGCGTGGTCGGCATCCCCACCCGGGATGTCTGCTTCAGCGGCGGTCGTGAACTGGGCGCCTTCCGCATCCAGGGTGAAGACGGCGTCGAGATCGGCGTGCGCAACCAGCCGGAAGACGCCTTCACCGTGGTCGCCAGTCGCCGCCACGGCAGTCCGGCGCAGCAACGGCTGCTGGAAGAACTGGGCAACACCCTCGGCGAACCCAAGCTGGTCAGCGTCGGCAGCTCGCTGAAGTTCTGCCTGCTGGCCGAGGGGCTGGCCGACTTCTATCCCCGACTTGCCCCCACTTCTCAATGGGACACTGCCGCCGCTCAGGGCGTGCTGGAAGGCGCCGGCGGCGAGGTCCTGACCCTGGACGGTCAGCCCCTCACCTACGAGATGCGCGAGTCCTTCCTCAATCCGCACTTCCTCGCCCTGCCCCGCGAGGCCGCCTGGAGGCAGCAGGTGCTGGAGCTGGCCGGCTCCTTGGGCGACGCCTGAGCCGTCAGACCACGACCCTGGCCAGCTCCGGCACATCACCCGACAGGCCCAGGGCGCGGCGCACGAACAGCGCCTTGGCCTCGAAATGGCGATCGACCTGCTTGAGCGCGGCGTTGCGCAGCCAGCGTAGCGGCAGGCGGTCGTCCTGGAACAGGCGCTGGAAGCCTTCCATCGCCGCCATCATCGCCAGGTTGTGCGGCATGCGGCGGCGCTCGTAGCGTTCCAGCACCCGCTGTTCGGCGATGGATTCACCGCGCGCCTGGGCATGACGCAATTCCTCGGCCAGCACCGCGGCGTCGAGAAAGCCCAGGTTGACGCCCTGCCCGGCCAGCGGATGGATGACATGGGCGGCATCGCCGATCAAGGCCAGGCCAGGCTCCACATAGCGCTTGGCATGGCGCTGGCGCAGCGGGATGCACAGTCGCGTGTCGCTGCACTCCACCTTGCCCAGGCGATGCTCGAAAGCCTCGCCCAGGGCCTGGCAGAAGGCCGTGTCGTCCAAGGCCATCAGCCGCTCGCCCTGCTTGGGCGTGCAGGACCAGACGATGGAGCACCAGCGGGTATCGCCACCGCGGTCCAGCGGCAGGAAGGCCAGCGGGCCGTCGTCGGTGAATCTCTGCCAGGCGGTGCGCTGGTGCGATTCGGCACAGCGCACGCTGGTGACGATGGCATGGTGCAGATAGTCCCACTCGCGGGTTTCCAGCCCGGCCAGGCGACGCACGGCGGAGGTGGCGCCATCGGCGGCCACCACCAGCGGGGCACGGATCTGACGATCGCCGGCCAATTGCACCAGCCACTGGTCGCCGGAGCGACGCAGCAACTCCAGGCGCGCCTCCGGCAGGAGCAGGACGTTGGCCTCGGCCAGGCGTTCGAGCAGGGCGTCCTGCACCACGCGATTCTCGACGATATGGCCGAGCACCTCGGCGTGCACGCTGGTGGCATCGAAATGCACGGCGCCGGTGCCGGAGCCGTCCCAGACGTGCATCGCCTGGTAGGGACTGACGCGGCGCGCGAGGATGCCGTCCCAGGCACCCAGGCGCTGCAGGATGCGCTGGCTGGCCAGCGACAGGGCGCTGACCCGGGGCTCGAAGGGCAAGTCGCTTTCGACCGCGCCCGGCGTGAGTGGGCCGCGGTCGAGCAGCACCACCGACAGGCCGCTGTCGGCCAGCGCCAGGGCCAGGCCGCTGCCGACCATGCCGGCACCGACGATCACCAGATCCGCATGGGTCAGCATGCTCGTTTCTCCTCGCAGGTCAGGGACGGGTACCCAGGCCCATGGCCTGGCGGGCGAAGGCACTCTTGGCCGGTGGGCACAGCTCCAGGCCGACCAGGCCCAGGTTGCGTCCGGCACTGAGCCAGGGCCGGCTGTTGGAAAACAGCCGGGTGATACGATCGGAAAAGCCGATGGTCAGCTGCTGATCCAGACGCTGGCGCTGCAGATAGTCCTGCAAGGTGGCGAAATCACCGGGCGCCGCGCCGCTTTCCAGCAGGCACTCGGCCAGGCTGTCCACGTCGCGCAGAGACAGATTGAAGCCTTGGCCGGCGATAGGGTGCAGGCTGTGGGCGGCGTTGCCCAGCACCACCAGATGCGGGCGGACCTGTTCGTTAGCCTCCAGCAGGGTCAGCGGATAGGCGTGACGGGTGCCCACCTGGGTGAAGCTGCCCAGGCGATAGCCCACCGCCTGCTGCAATTCGGCGAGAAAGACGGCATCGGTCGCCTGTTGCAACCGCAATGCCTCGGCATCCGGCTGGGTCCAGACCAGGGCGCTGCGCTGGCCCGGCAGGGGCAGCAGCGCCAGGGGACCATGGGGCGTGAAGCGCTCGAAGGCGCGACCCCCATGCCCCAGATTGGTCGAGACGTTGGCGATCAACGCGGTCTGCTCGTAGACCGTGCGGCGCACCTCGATGCCGAGGGATTCGCGCAGCGCCGAACGCCCACCGTCGGCCAGTACCGCCAGGCCGCATTCGAGGACGTCGCCATCATCCAGTTCCAGACGATAGCCATCGGGTATGGCGGTGAGCGTGCGCACCTCGGCCGGGCAGCGCCAGTCCACCACCTCGCGATCCAGCGCCTGCCAGAGCACCTGGCCGATCCAGGCGTTCTCCACCACATAGCCCAGCGCCGGCAGATTCTCGTCACGGGCGAGCAACTGGGTCACGCCGAAGCGGCCCTGGTCGGAGACCTGGATCTCTTGGATCGCCTCGGCATGTTCGGCCAGAGCCTCCCACACGCCGAGACGCTGGTAGATCAGCCGTGAACCATAGGACAGCGCCGAGGAGCGGGCGTCGTAGCTGGGCTGATAGGTATCGCCGGGGGCGAAGGGTTCCACCAGCAGGATGCGCCAGCCGCGCGCCTTGGCGCCGGCCTGCAGGGCCAGGGCCAGGCTGGCACCCACCAGACCGCCGCCGATGATGGCGATATCAGGACGTTGCATGAGCGTTCTCCCGGCGGTCGCGCGCGGCCGCCATCAAGCCTTCGATCTCCGCGACCGCCTTGGGCAGGCCGGCGGTCAGCACCTCGCAACCACTGCGCGTCACCAGCACCTCGTCCTCGATGCGGATGCCCAGGCCACGCCATTTGCGCGGCACCTCGGCGTCCGGCGGGATATAGAGTCCGGGCTCCACGGTCAGCACCATACCCGGCTCCAGCATCCGCCACTGGTCGCCGATGCGATATTCACCCACGTCATGGACATCCAGCCCCAGCCAGTGACCGGCGCGGTGCATGTAGAACTCGCGACAGGCGCCCGCCTCGATCAGGTCGTCCAGTTGGCCCTGGAGCAGGCCCAGGGCCAACAGCCCTTCGGTGATCACCCTGACCGTGGCCTCATGGGGTTCGTTCCAGTGCCGCCCGGGTGCCACGCAGGCGATGGCGGTCTGGCTGGCCGCCAGCACGATGTCGTACAGCTGCCGCTGCTCGGGCGAGAAGCGGCCATTGACAGGAAAGGTACGGGTCACGTCGCTGGCATAGCACTCCAGTTCGCAGCCGGCGTCGATCAGCACCAGGTCGCCGTCGCGCAGGGGCGCGTTGTTGGCCTGGTAATGCATCACGCAGGCGTTGGCCCCCGCGGCGACGATGGAGCCATAGGCCGCCAGCCGTGCGCCCCCCTGGCGAAAGCAGTAGTCCAGCTCCGCCTCCAGGTGATACTCGCGCAGCCCCGGCCGGCAGGCCTGCATGGCGCGCAGGTGGGCGGCGCAGGTCAGCTCGGCGGCGGCCTTGAGCAGGCGCACCTCGGCGGCCGACTTGTACAGTCGGCTGTCGTGCAGCAGGGTATCCAGCGCCAGCAGCTCCCGCGGCGGCGAAGCGCCCTGATCGGCCTTGGCGCGGATCAGTTCGATCCAGTTGAGCAGTTGCCGCTCGAATTCCGGATGGGCACCCATCGCGTAGTAGACCCGCTCGCGGCCTTCCAGCAGGCCGGGCAGGATGTCGTCCAGATCGCCGATGGGAAAGGCGTCGTCCGCGCCATAGTCGGCCAGCGCCCCTTCCTGACCCGCGCGCCGGCCCTCCCAGCGTTCCATCTCCAGATCCCGCTCGCGGCAGAACAGCAGATATTCACCATGGGCACGGCCGGGAATCAGCACGGCCAGGGCTTCCGGCTCGGGAAAGCCGGTGAGGTACTGGAAATCGCTGTCCTGGCGATAGGGCTGCTCGATGTCGCGGTTGCGCAGGCACACCGGCGCAGCGGGCAGCAGGGCGATGCCGCCGTGGCCGATCTCGGCCATCAGGGCGCGGCGGCGGCGGGCGAATTCGGCCTTGTGGATTCGCGGCATGGCCGCTCAGTGCACCACGGGCGCAGGTTCGGGGAGGGAGCCGCGGCCGTACTCGCCATAGAGCAGCAGCGGGGCCACGCGCAGGTATTCGGTGACTTCCATGAAGTCGTTCTCACCCTCTTCGCCTTCCTCGGCGGGCTCCTGAATCTGCGCGATGGCTGCCAGATCTTCGAGCACCTCGCGCGCCTCGCCGGAGACTTCGCCCGTGCGCCCGGACAGGCCGAAGCCGGCCAGAAAGCCCTGGCACCACTCGCCCAGGGCGGCGGTGCGCTCGACCAGGGAGAATTCGTCAGGTGGCAGCATTAGTACCAGGGCCACCTGCTGGCCGGCGAATTCCTGTTGCACCATGCCCAGCAGCCCCGAGAGCGCCGCCTGCAGACGTTCGCCCGGCGCGCCACCGAGCAGCTCGCTGGCCGCGGCCAGCCAGTCGTTCTCGTCGAAGCCCGCGCCGCCACAGACCCGACCGAGCAGGTGACCGTGGAGTTCGGCGGGCGAGACCGGCAGAGCGGCCTCGGCGAGCAGGGTTGAGAAGGCGGCGTAGGCGGATGCTGAGCTGGACATGGCGTCGAGGTGAGGCGCTGGCTAGAATGAAGCCTTATCCTACGCGCTGACCCCGCCGGCGGCCAATCTCGTTGCACCCTTCTGGAGCTGTAGCCCTCATGAGCGAGTCTCGCGACACGCCCCTCGACGCCGATCTGGAAGCCCTCGGTGACCGTGTGGAGCGCCTGCTCCTGCGGCTTGAGGAATTGCAGCGGCAGAATCGACAACTGCGCCAGGGCGAGCGCAACTGGCGCCAGGAGCGCGCCGAGTTGATCGAAAAGAACGAATTGGCCAGATCGAAGGTCGAAGCGATGATTTTACGCCTGAAAGCTTTGGAGCAGGACTCATGAGCATCGAGACCGTGACCGTCCAGATAATGGAAAAGGAATATCGCATCAGCTGCCCGGCTGACGAGCGCGCCAACCTGGAGAGCACCGCTCGCTACCTGGACGGCAAGATGCGCGAGATCCGCGCCAGCGGCAAGGTCATCGGCGCCGACCGCGTGGCCGTGATGGCCGCCCTCAACATCACCCACGAACTGCTGCACCGCCAGGACGACGTCAGCCTGGAAGTCAGCAGCACCCGCGAGCGGGTCCGCGACCTGCTGGATCGCGTCGACCGGGCACTGATCACCGAACACGACACCACTGCCTGACCGCCGACCCGGGGATCGGCGGGGGTTTGCATCCTGGCTCAGGGGCGTATACTGGAGGTCACTCTCTGGTGTGTGCGCCAGTCGGTCATGTCCCCGAGCCGATAAGCAACACCCCGGGGGTTGCTCGTAAGACTGGTGTGCATGTCCGCTACGGCGGAAAGCCTAAAGGTCTACGACTTCTCCCACCTTGAACCAAGGGTTCAAGGGCTACACCGGCAGCGGCATTCCGGAGAGCTCATTTCTTCCATGACCACCCCGCCTTCTACCGATCTCAGCAGGCCCGCGCTGCGCAAGCTTCTCCGCCAGCGACGTCGCGCCCTCACCCCCGTACAGCAACGCCAGGCCGCCCGCGAACTGTATCGCCAGCTTGCCCAGCATCCGCTGTTTCGTCGCGCCCGCCATATCGCCTTCTACCTGCCCAGCGATGGCGAGATCGATCCGCGTCCATTGCTCGAAGAAGCCCAGCGCCGCGGCAAGGCCACCTATCTGCCGGTACTCTCCCGTTGGCCACGCACCGCCATGATCTTTCAGCGCGTCGGCCGCGGTGAATCCTGGGTGCGCAATCGCTTCGGCATCGCCGAGCCACGCCCGGATCGGCGCCTGGGTCGGCCGACCTGGGCTCTCGGGCTGATCCTGATGCCGCTGGTGGGCTTCGATCCGCAGGGCGGACGCCTTGGCATGGGCAAGGGCTTCTATGACCGCAACCTGGCCTATCTGGCACGCCGGCGGCAATGGCGCAGCCCGCAGCTGATCGGCTGTGCCCATGAATGTCAGAAGGTGGAGCGACTGGCACTGGCGGCCTGGGACGTGCCCATGGCGGCCGTGGTGAGCGATGGCGGCTGGTACGGTCAGCGTACCGGAGAGACTTCCCGCGCCGGCTGAGCGTCGCTGGTGTAGCGAGCGTATTGCTGCTGGTTCTGGCGCTGCTCCCAGAAGCTCTGGGTATACCCGGTGGTGACCACGCCCAGGGTAAAGATCAGGACCAGCACCCACAACAGATCAGGTTTGCGTTTCATCGAACTGGGCCACCCCCTTGCTGGCACCTTTGGGCAGGACAGGACGTCGCCCTGTTATGCTCAGCGCGTACGATCAGACTACATCCGGAATGCGCGGCATTCTGCGACAAGCGGTCGCCCCTTGCAATCGACCAGACCCTTTCCTGGAAGCTCCCGAGCCTCCATTCGTCAGGAGACGAACCGTGGCCTGCTGGCTGTTGAAATCCGAGCCCGATGAGTTCTCACTGGACGACTTGCAACGCCTGGGCCAGGCGCGTTGGGACGGCGTCCGCAATTACCAGGCACGCAACTTCCTGCGCGCCATGAAACCCGACGAGCTGTTCCTCTTTCATCATTCAAGTTGCGCCGAACCGGGCATCGCCGGCATCGGCCGGATCGTGGGCGAAGCCTTCGCCGACCCCACTGCCCTCGACCCGGAAAGCCCCTACCATGCGCCCAAGGCCAGCGCCGCAGACAATCCCTGGACGGCGCGCCAGGTGGCCTTCGTCGAGGCCTTTCCGCGAGTGCTGAGCCTACCGCGCCTGCGCCAGTTGCCGGCACTCGCCGACTTCGCCCTGCTGCGCAAGGGCAATCGTCTGTCGGTGATGCCGGTCAGCGCCGAGGAGTGGGCGGCGATCGTCGCCGCGGCCCGCGCCTGACCGCGCTCAGGGCTGGATGATCAGGTTGTTGAACAGCAGGTCTTCCACCAGGGGCTTGCCTTCCTCCTGGGTGAGCACGTTCTGCACCTGCTTTAGCGCCTCCTGGCGCAGTTTCTCGCGGGCTTCCACGCCGGCCAGGGTCTCGTCGGTCTGCTGGGCGAAGAGCATCACCAGCTGATTGCGAATCAGCGGCTCGTGGAACTCGACCTTATCCTTGGCTTCCTTGCCGGTCATCATCAGGGCGATGTCGGCCTTGTAGTACTTGAGCTTGGGCCCGCTGCCATAGTTGCCGACCAGGGCCGGGGTCAGGTTGTAGAATTCGGTCTTGGGGGCCTCCCCTTCCTTTTTCTCTTCGTTCGCCCAGGCAGTGAAGGCCAGGCAGAAGGACAACAAAACGGCGGCGACGGCTTTCACGGCGAATCCTCTAGAGATGGATGGCTGCAGCATAGCCAGCGGAATTCAAGGGGTCACCTCGAACCTGAGGGTTCCGATCACCTGGCCGACGTCCGTAACCACTTGCACCTGCCAACGGCCGGTCACGTCGCCGGGAAAGTTCTGCTTGTGGGTCCAGGCGCGATAACCGGCCTCGCGACCGCCGCTGATATCCAGGGGAATCCGATCCACCTCCTGACCGGCATGACGCCAGACATGGTAGATACGCTCGTTCAGGCCACGCGGTGCGTTGATGGCGGTGAAGGCATAGAGCCCCTGGGCGCGCAGCTGGGCGCTGCTCAGGCTCTTCACCGCATCGCCGGGCTGGCGCTTGAGGCTGTCGAAGTTGGTGCTCATGCCCATGTCGGTCAGCCACAGGGTGGCCGGCGGCACCCAGGCGCGCCCCAGCCAGCCAAAGGCACCGATGGCCAGGCACAGGCCCAGCAGCCCCAGCCAGCGCCAGCCCAGGCGCACCCGGAAGGCCACCGCCAGACTGGGAAAGGACAGCAGCACGGCGACGCCCAGGGCCAGTTCGTAGCTCTGGGTAGTGGTCAGGTGCAGGATGATCGGTAGCGCCGTGAGCAGTACCGCGAACAGCGTCAGGGTGTGATAGCTGAGAAATACCCAGCGCCGCGGCGCCAGGGTCTTGTAGTAGAGCGGATCGATGATGGACACCAGGGCGGCCGCGCCGAGCAGTCCGGTGAACAGCGCCTGGCCGCTGTTCCAGGCCGTGGTGATGGCAAAGAACGGCAGGCAGAAGAACAGACTTTCCTGATGGATCAACTGGGTGGCGTAGCGCAGCAACGGTGGTGGCAATTCCCAGCCGAAACGGCGGCTGACCCAGCCCCGCAGCACGTTTTCCAGCATTAGCCAGACCCAGCTCGCCAGCATGATCACCGCCATCACCGGGGCGAAACCCTTCTGCCGGTCCACCAGCAGGAAGCTGCAGATCCCCGAGATGAAGCCGGCCAGGGCGATCAATCGCGGATAGCGCTCGAACAGGGTGGTGATCAGGGTCAGGGCGCGGGAGGACAGGACTTTCCAGGCAGGCATGATGACTCGTGAAAACGGCAGCAAAGACGCGCCACCCTAGGCGCGCAACCCGTACAGATCAAGGGGAATCCGGGCACCCACTGCCACAGGGCGGAAAAGCCTATGCAGGCTGTAATATCATTGTAATATTCGAAAACGAACCTGGAATGTTCGCTTTCGATTAATACCTATAACAATACCGAGGCTCCCATGCTTGGAATCTTCGCCCCTGCGGCCCATCGCGCGCCGCTGCCCGCCGATCGTATCGATCCCGTCTACCGTCGCCTCCGCTGGCAGATCTTCGCCGGGATCTTTATCGGCTACGCGGGCTACTACCTGTTGCGCAAGAACTTCTCGCTGGCCATGCCTTATCTGGTAGAGCAAGGCTACAGCCGGGGTGAACTGGGCGTGGCGCTCTCCGCGGTGGCCATCGCCTACGGCCTGTCCAAGTTCCTCATGGGCCTGGTCTCGGACCGTTCCAACCCGCGCTATTTCCTGCCCTTCGGGCTGGTCATGTCGGCGCTGGTGATGCTGCTGTTCGGATTCGCGCCCTGGGCGACCTCCAGTGTCAGCATCATGTTCGTCCTGCTGTTCCTCAACGGCTGGTTCCAGGGCATGGGCTGGCCGCCCAGCGGTCGCACCATGGTGCACTGGTGGTCACAGAAGGAGCGTGGCGGCGTGGTCTCGGTATGGAACGTCGCCCACAACGTCGGCGGTGGCCTGATCGGCCCGCTGTTCCTACTTGGCCTGGCCTGGTTCAACGACTGGCACGCGGCCTTCTATGTCCCGGCGGTCGTGGCCCTGGCGGTCGCGGTGTTCGCCTTCATCGCCATGCGCGATACCCCGCAATCCTGCGGCCTGCCGTCGGTGGAACACTGGAAACAGGATTTCCCCGAAGGCTACAGCGAAGGTCATGAACGCGAATTCTCCACCAAGGAGATCTTCGTCGAATACGTACTGAAGAATCGCCTGCTCTGGTACATCGCCTTCGCCAACGTCTTCGTCTACCTGCTGCGCTATGGCGTGCTGGACTGGGCCCCCACCTACCTCAAGGAAGCCAAGCACTTCTCGGTGGACAAGACCTCCTGGGCCTACTTCTTCTACGAATGGGCCGGCATCCCCGGCACCCTGCTCTGCGGCTGGCTCTCGGACAAACTGTTCCGCGGCAACCGTGGCGCCACCGGCGTGGTGTTCATGCTCGGCGTACTGGTCGCCACCCTGGTCTACTGGCTCAACCCGGAAGGCAATCCCGGCATCGACCTGGCGGCCCTGGTATCCATCGGCTTCCTGATCTACGGCCCGGTGATGCTGATCGGCCTGCAGGCGCTGGAACTGGTGCCCAAGAAGGCCGCTGGCACCGCCGCGGGCTTCACCGGCCTGTTCGGCTATCTGGGCGGTTCGGTGGCGGCCAACGCCCTGGTGGGCTACACCGTGGACCACTTCGGCTGGGATGGTGGCTTCATGCTGCTGGTCGGCTCCTGCGTCCTGGCCATCGTCTTCCTGACGATGACTCTGAGACACACCGGCATGGTGGCCAAGTCGGCGCGGTAGCGCCGATTGCCCAGGATGGATGACGGCACAGCCTCATCCACTCTGGGTCCTGGTCGAAAACGCTTTGTGCTTTTCGATCAATCGCGGCCATGGGCCGCTCCTACAGGTAGAGCTTACCCGTAGGAGCGGCCTATGGCCGCGATAGGCTCACCCCCGCGGCGCGTAGGCGAAGACGTCGGCGCGCATCTGGTGCGCGTCCATGCCGGCGTCCACCAGGGCATCCAGGGTGGCATAGACCATCGCCGGCGAGCCGCTGGCATAGACGTGCAGGCCGCTCAGGTCGGCGAAATCCGCGCGCACCACCTCGTGCAGCAGACCACAGCGCCCTTCCCAGCCACAGGCATCGCTCACCACCCGGTTCAGGGTGAGATTGGGCAGTTCCGCCCAGGCGTCCCAGGCCTCGATGGCATAGAAGTCGTCCGGCGTCCGCACGCCCCAATAGAGGTGCACCGGATGAGCGAAGCCCCGGGTGCGGGCATCTTCGATCAGGCTGTGCATCTGCGCCATGCCGGTCCCGGCGGCGATCAGCACCAGGGGGCCAGCCGGCAATTCGGCCAGATGGGCGTCGCCATAGGGCAACTCGACCTGGGCCATGCCCCTGCTTTCCAGTTGCGCCAGCAGCGCCTGGCTGCTCGCCTCGCGGGCCAGCACGTGCAATTCCAGCTCACGCCCCTGGTGGGGCGCCGAGGCCAGGGAAAAGGCCGATTGCTTGCCGTCATCGCGCTGGATCAATAGGTACTGACCGGCGTGATAGCGCGGCGCCCGGCCGGCCGGCGCGCGCAGGCGCACCCGGCGGACATCGCCCCCCACGTCATCCAGGGCAACCACCTGACAGGCCAGCTGGCGCACCGGCAACTCACCGGGCGCCAGGACGCCATCCCACTGCAGCAAGCAATCGCTGAGCGGTACCGCCACGCAGACATAGACCTCGCCGTGATCGACGGTCTTTCCGTGCTGGGTGACCTGCCCCTCCACCAGCAGCGCGGCGCAGAGCTGGCAGTTGCCGTTGCGGCAGCTGTGCGGTCCGCTGTAGCCGAGACGCTGTGCGGCGGCCAGGATGGCTTCGCCGGGCTGGGTTTCCAATACCGCACCCGAGGGCTGCAGGGTGACCTTCATCGTCGTCTCCGTTAATCGATCCCGAGACTGGACCACATCTCGTCCACCCGTTTGACCACCGCTTCGTCCTTGACGATCGCCCGCCCCCACTCACGCGTGGTTTCGCCCGGCCACTTGTGGGTGGCATCCAGGCCCATCTTCGAGCCCAGGCCGGAGATCGGCGAGGCGAAGTCGAGGTAGTCGATGGGGGTGTTGTCGATCATCACGGTGTCGCGCTTGGGATCCATGCGCGTGGTGACCGCCCAGATGACATCGTTCCAGTCGCGGGCATTGATGTCGTCGTCGGTGACGATCACGAACTTGGTGTACATGAACTGCCGCAGGAACGACCAGACACCCAGCATCACCCGCTTGGCATGGCCGGGGTACTGCTTCTTGATGGTCACCACCGCCATGCGATAGGAACAGCCTTCCGGCGGCAGATAGAAGTCGACGATCTCCGGAAACTGCTTTTGCAGGATGGGCACGAAGACTTCGTTGAGCGCCACGCCGAGGATGGCCGGCTCGTCCGGCGGCCGCCCGGTGTAGGTGCTGTGGTAGATGGGGTCGCGGCGGCGGGTGATGCGTTCCACGGTGAACACCGGGAAGGTATCGACCTCGTTGTAGTAGCCGGTGTGGTCGCCATAGGGGCCTTCCGGCGCGGTCTCGCCCGGATGGATGACCCCTTCCAGCACGATCTCGGCACTGGCCGGCACCTGCAGGTCGTTGCCCACGCACTTGATCAGCTCGCTGCGACTGCCGCGCAACAGGCCGGCGAAGGCGTATTCGGACAGGGTATCGGGCACCGGCGTGACCGCACCGAGGATGGTGGCCGGATCGGCGCCCAGGGCCACGGCCACCGGATAGGGCTGGCCGGGATGTTTCTGGCACCACTCGCGGAAATCCAGGGCGCCGCCGCGGTGGCTCAGCCAGCGCATGATCAGCTTGTTGCGGCCGATGACCTGCTGGCGATAGATACCGAGGTTCTGGCGTTCCTTGTTGGGTCCGCGGGTGACGGTCAGGCCCCAGGTGATCAGCGGCGCCACGTCGCCCGGCCAGCAGTGCTGGATCGGCAGCTTGCCGAGATCGACCGCCTCGCCCTCTTCGATCACCTCCTGGCAGGGCGCGTCCTTGAGAACCTTGGGCGCCATACTGATGACCTTCTTGTAGATCGGCAGCTTCGACCAGGCGTCCTTGAGGCCCTTGGGCGGCTCGGGCTCCTTGAGAAAGGCCAGCAGCTTGCCGATCTCGCGCAGGGCGCCGACGTCTTCGGCGCCCATGCCCAGGGCCACGCGCTGGGGCGTACCGAACAGGTTGCCCAGCACGGGCATGGAGAAGCCTACGGGATTCTCGAACAGCAGCGCCGGGCCCTGCTTGCGCAAGGTGCGGTCGCAGATTTCGGTCATCTCGAGGATCGGCGAGACCGGGGCGGTCACGCGCTTCAGTTCACCACGCTGCTCCAGGCTGCGGATGAAGTCACGCAGATCTCGGTATTGCATGCGGCCTCTTGGCGCTGGGGAAAGTCTGGCAGTCTACCGCCTGAGTCGCGCATCGAGAAAGCATTGGTCCAGAAACGCCAAAGGCCGGGATTTCCCGGCCTTTGCTTGCGACTGCGCCTTACTTGCTGCGCTTCATCGAATCGAAGAACTCGTTGTTGGTCTTGGTCTGACGCAACTTGTCGAGGAGGAATTCGATCCCGGCGATCTCGTCCATCGGATGCAGGATCTTGCGCAGGATCCACATGCGCGACAGCTCTTCCTCGTCGGTGAGCAGCTCTTCGCGGCGGGTGCCGGACTTGTTGATGTTGATGGCCGGGAAGACCCGCTTCTCGGCGATCCGACGCTCCAGGGGCAGTTCCATGTTGCCGGTGCCCTTGAATTCCTCGTAGATCACCTCGTCCATCTTCGAGCCGGTTTCCACCAGCGCGGTGGCGATGATGGTCAGGCTGCCGCCTTCTTCGATGTTACGGGCGGCGCCGAAGAAGCGCTTGGGCTTCTCCAGGGCATGGGCGTCGACACCACCGGTGAGCACCTTGCCGGAGCTGGGGATCACGGTGTTGAAGGCCCGCGCCAGACGGGTGATGGAATCCAGCAGGATGACCACGTCCTTCTTGTGCTCGACCAGGCGCTTGGCCTTCTCGATCACCATGTCGGCGACCTGCACGTGGCGGGTCGGCGGCTCGTCGAAGGTGGAGGCCACCACTTCACCGCGCACGGTGCGCTGCATCTCGGTCACTTCCTCGGGACGCTCGTCGATGAGCAGCACGATGAGGTAGCACTCGGGATTGTTGCGGGTGATGTTGGCCGCGATGTTCTGCAGCATGATGGTCTTGCCGGCCTTGGGCGGCGCGACGATCAGACCGCGCTGACCCTTGCCGATGGGGGCGCAGAGGTCGATGACCCGACCGGTGAGGTCTTCGGTGGAGCCGTTGCCGGCTTCCATGGTCAGGCGCTTGTTGGGGAACAGGGGCGTGAGGTTCTCGAACAGCACCTTGTTCTTGGCGTTTTCCGGCCGGTCGAAGTTGATGGTGTCGACCTTGAGCAACGCGAAGTAGCGCTCGCCCTCTTTCGGCGGACGAATCTTGCCGATGATGGTATCGCCGGTGCGCAGGTTGAAGCGGCGGATCTGGCTGGGGGAGACATAGATGTCGTCGGGACCGGCCAGGTAGGAGGAGTCGGCGCTACGCAGGAAGCCGAAGCCGTCCTGCAGGATCTCCAACACGCCATCTCCGGAAATCTCGTCGCCACCTTTCGCATGCTTCTTGAGCAGCGCGAAGATGATGTCCTGCTTGCGGGACCGGGCCATGTTTTCCAAGCCCGCGGCATCCGCCATTTCCAACAGTTCCGTGATGGGCTTTTGCTTGAGTTCGGTCAGATTCATAGACGTATGTTGACGTGAGAAGAGGCGAAGGAGGGAATCGAGCTGAGCGGTCGGATGCGAGAGTAGCTTCGCGGGATGCGTTCTGAAGAGGAGAACTGACGGCTGCAGCAGATGAGAAGACGACCCGCTGATGGGGTCGTGGGCTGGAATCTAGCACCTGCATGGGTGCTCGTCCAGCCGTCCAGGCATAAAAAAGCCCCGCATGGCGGGGCTTTCGACTGGATTCCTCAGACGTTGGCGTCGAGGAAGGCGGCCAGTTGCGACTTGGACAGGGCACCGACCTTGGTGGCCTCGACCGCGCCGTTCTTGAACAGCATCAGGGTCGGGATGCCACGCACGCCGTACTTGGGCGGGGTGTCCTGGTTTTCATCGATGTTCAGTTTGCAGACCTTGAGCTTGCCCTGGTAATCCTTGGCGATCTCGTCCAGGACCGGGGCGATCATCTTGCACGGACCGCACCATTCGGCCCAATAGTCGACCAGCACGGGGCTGTCGGACTTCAGCACGTCCTGCTCGAAGCTGGCGTCG
Organism: Pseudomonas benzopyrenica; assembly: GCF_036884265.1. Classification (NCBI taxonomy): domain Bacteria; kingdom Pseudomonadati; phylum Pseudomonadota; class Gammaproteobacteria; order Pseudomonadales; family Pseudomonadaceae; genus Pseudomonas; species Pseudomonas benzopyrenica. Next base: position 4,724,866 of record NZ_CP145723.1, read on the forward strand.
CTGACGTTGGTGATGTATTCGCTCATTGACTCTCTCCGAATTCGGGTGCGACTTGAAGTATGGCCATGATAGCCCTGCTGCCGTCACTTCGAAAGCATTCGAACATTGATGGTGACTATGACGGGCATTGATGGCAGAGGCAGCTCACGATCCGGCGAGCCGGCGATAGGGTCTTTTTAGCACCGTTTGACCACCGCGCCGCCGATCATGGACAGCTGGTTAGACAGCGGGCACCGGGAAAGGGGTTCCACTGCGCAGCGCCGCATTGCGGATATGTTCGCGCATGGCCTTTTGCGCCGCTGCCGGCGAGCGGCGACTCAGGGCCCGAAGGATACGCCGGTGTTCCTGCCAGGTTTCCAGTGCCCGCTCGGGCCGGACGAAGGGCAGCTTCTGACTTTCGTGAAAGCGCTCGGGGCTGGTGGTGATCACTGCCAGCATGGCCGGATTGTCCGCGGCCAGCAGCAGCTGGCGATGGAAATCGAAGTCCAGCGCGGCCGCTTCTTCCAGCTCATTGGCCCGCAGCGCCCGGTGCAGGGCGGCGAGATTGACCTCCAGGCGATCCAGGTCGGCGGGGCCCAGGGTAACGGCGGCCAGACCGGCCGCGAAGCCTTCGAGGGCAAAGCGCAGCTGGAAGACATGGGCGGCGGCGACCTCGCCAGCGAAGGGCCAGTGTCCGTCCGCCGTGCTCGCCGTCTCCTGGACATAGACCCCACGTCCAGGCTGCACGCTGACCAGGCCCAGAGCGCTGAGGGTGGACAGCGCCTCGCGCAGGGAGGCGCGACTCACCCCCAGCCGCTCGGCCAGCTCACGCTGCGCCGGGAGCGCCGCGCCGGGGGCATAGCCTTCGGTCTCGATCAGCCGGCGAATGGCGTCGACGGCATATTGGGGTACGGCGCGGGTGGCAGCGAAGGGCATGGGGTGGTCAGGCCAGTCAGTCCGGAAGTTCGCCTTTTATGCCGATTTTCCCGCCAGTTCAAGCCTGGCCCCATGGCGGAGCACGGCACGGCAAGCGCGCACCAAAGCGGCCCACGACCACTAGGCAGAGGCAGCCAGGCACCGGCGAACTGTTCAGACCAGTAAGACCAATCCTCAGGTCTGACGGCCCTCGCGCCCGTCTGGCCAGGGACTGGCACATGAAATGCACTGGGCATAGCCATCCCATCCTGCTTCCGGAGTCTCGTCATGCTCAAGCGCTGGACAGCCCTCTCCCTGCTCGCCCTGGGCCTGACCGCCCTGCACACCCCCGTCCAGGCCGACCAGCTGGCCGATATCCAGCAGCGCGGCACGGTGCGCATCGCCGTGCCCCAGGACTTTCCGCCCTTCGGCACCGTGGGCCCCGACCTCAAGCCCCGCGGCCTGGACATCGACACCGCCCAGTTGGTCGCCGACAAGCTGGGCGTCAAGCTGGCGCTGACCCCGGTCACCAGCACCAACCGCATCCCCTTCCTGACCACCGGCAAGGTGGACATGGTCATCTCCAGCCTGGGCAAGAATCCCGAGCGCGAACAGGTCATCGACTTCACCAAGCCCTATGCGCCCTTCTTTCTCGGCGTCTTCGGCGCCAAGGGCAGCGGCCTGAGCACGCCCGAGGAGCTGGCTGGCAAGACCATCGCCGTGACCCGCGGCGGTATCGAGGACATGGAGCTGAGCAAGGTGGCGCCCAAGGAGGCGGTGATCAAGAGATTCGAGGATAACAACGCCACCATCGCTGCCTATCTCGCCGGCCAGACCGAATTCATCGCCAGCGGCAGCTCGGTGATGGCTTCCATCGCCGAGAAGAAGCCCGAGCGCGCGCCGGAAATGAAGCTCACCCTGAAGAATTCGCCCAACTACATCGGCCTGGCCAAGCACGAACCGGCACTCAAGGCCAAGCTGGACAGCATCATCGACGCCGCTCGCGCCGACGGCAGCCTGGATCGCCAGGCCGAGAAATGGCTGGGCCAGCCGCTGCCCAAGGACATGTAAGGCATGGCCTATCAGTTCGACTTCCAGCCGGTCCTGCAGCAGGGTGACCTGCTGCTCAAGGGCGCCCTCTTCACCCTGGAGCTGACCGCCATCGGCGCGGTGCTGGGCATCGCCCTGGGCATCCTGGGCGCGGTCTGTCGCGCCTGGCAGCTCAAGCCCTTCGACCGGGTGTTCGGCGTCTATGTCGAGCTGATCCGCAACACGCCCTTTCTGATCCAGCTGTTCTTCATCTTTTTCGGCCTGCCCTCGCTGGGGGTGCACATCAGCGAATGGCAGGCGGCGGTGCTGGCCATGGTGATCAACCTGGGCGCCTACTCCACGGAGATCATCCGTGCTGGCATCCAGGCGGTACCCAAGGGCCAGCTGGAAGCCGCCGCGGCCCTGGCCATGACCCGCGCCGAGACCTTTCGCCACGTGATCCTCAGGCCCGCCCTGGCCAAGGTCTGGCCGGCGCTGTCGAGCCAGGTGGTGATCGTGATGCTGGGTTCGGCGGTCTGCTCGCAGATCTCCACCGAGGAGCTGACCTTTGCCGCCAACTTCATCCAGTCGCGCAACTTCCGCGCCTTCGAAACCTATCTGCTGACCACCCTGCTCTATCTGGTCATGGCCATCGGCGTACGCCAGCTGCTGCACTGGATCGGTCGGCGCTTCATCCAGGGAGGCCGCTGATGGACTTCACCCTCTGGGACATCGTCCGCAACCTGGGCACCGGGCTGTACTGGACCTTTGTCCTCTCGCTGGCGGCCTTTGCCGGCGGCGGTCTGGCCGGCCTGCTGGTGCTCTGGGCACGACTGTCGCCGCTGCGGACGCCACGCACGCTGGCGCGCCTGCACATCGAGCTGTTCCAGGGCACGCCACTATTGATGCAGCTGTTCCTGGTGTTCTTCGGCGTCTCGCTGCTGGGGCTGGAGATTCCCGCCTGGCTGGCCGCCGGCGTGGCCCTGACCCTGTTCACCAGCGCCTACCTCGCCGAGATCTGGCGCGGCTGCGTCGAGGCCATTCCCCATGGCCAGTGGGAAGCCTCGGAAAGCCTGGCCCTGACCCGCTTCGAGCAGTTGCGCCACGTCATCCTGCCACAGGCCCTGCGCATCGCCGTGGCGCCCACCGTGGGCTTCTCGGTACAGGTGGTCAAGGGCACCGCGGTGACCTCCATCATCGGCTTCACCGAGCTGACCAAGATCGGCGGCATGCTCGCCAATGCCACCTACCAGCCCTTCACCGTCTACGGCCTCGCCGCCCTGGGCTACTTCCTCCTCTGCTACCCCCTGTCGCTGGCCGCGCGCTGGCTGGAAAGGAGACTGCATGCCGCTGCTTAGAGTGACCGCCCTGCACAAACACTATGGCAATCACCATGTGCTCAAGGGCATCGACCTGACCGTCGAGGAAGGCCAGGTGGTGGCCATCATCGGCAAGAGCGGCTCGGGCAAGAGCACCCTGCTGCGCACCCTGAACGGTCTGGAGTCGATCAACGACGGCGTCATCGAGGTGGATGGCGAGTACCTGGACGCCGCGCGGGTCAATCTGCGTTCCCTGCGGCAAAAGGTCGGCATGGTCTTCCAGCAGTTCAACCTCTTCCCGCATCTCACGGTGGGCGAGAACGTGATGCTGGCGCCCCAGGTGGTCAAGAAGACGAGCAAGGACGAGGCCCGCGCCCTGGCCCGACAGATGCTCGACCGGGTCGGCCTGGCGGAAAAATTCGACAGCTATCCGGATCGGCTGTCCGGCGGCCAGCAGCAGCGGGTGGCCATCGCCCGCGCCCTGGCCATGTCGCCCAAGGTGCTGCTGTGCGACGAGATCACCTCGGCGCTGGACCCTGAGCTGGTCAACGAGGTGCTGGCGGTGGTCAAGCAACTGGCCAGCGAAGGCATGACCTTGATCATGGTCACCCACGAGATGAGATTCGCCCGCGAGGTGGGCGACAAGCTGGTGTTCATGCATCAGGGCAAGGTGCATGAAAGCGGCCATCCCCAGGCGTTGTTCGCCCAGCCGCAGACCCCGGAACTGGCCCAATTCATCGGTCAAGTGGCCTCCTGAGCCGAAAAACCCCATTTTTTCTGCCACTTTGCGCAACCGTCACCGCTGTGCGCTTGAAGCCGTCACCGGCTAGCTGGCACGATGGCGCGGTTTATCGCCGAGAGCCTCCAGATGCAGCCTTCGCCAGCCGAACCCCACGAACTGATCGCCGCCATCGATTTGGGCTCGAACAGCTTTCATATCGTCCGGGCACGCAATTTCCACGGGGAGATCCGCATCCTTGAGCGGCTGGGCGAAAAGATCCAGCTGGCTGCCGGCCTGGACGACTCGCGTCTGCTCAGCGAAGAGGCCATCCAGCGTGGCCTGGACTGCCTGCGCCGCTTCGCCCAGCTGATCGCCGGCATGCCGCGCGGCGCCGTGCGGGTGGTGGGCACCAACGCCTTGCGCGAGGCACGCAATCGCGCCGAATTCATCCAGCGCGCCGAAGCCGTGCTCGGCCATGCGGTCGAGGTCATCTCCGGTCGCGAAGAGGCGCGTCTCATCTATCTGGGCGTGTCCCACTCCATGCCCGATGTGCCCGGGCGTCGCCTGGTCACCGATATCGGCGGCGGCAGCACCGAATTCATCATCGGCCAGCGCTTCGAAACCCTGCAGCGCGAGAGTCTGCAGATGGGCTGCGTCAGCTTCACCAAGCGTTTCTTCGCCGACGGCAAGATCACCGCCGCCCAGTACGCCCGTGCCTATACCGCCGCGCGTCTGGAATTGATGAACATCGACCAGGGTCTGCGCGAGATGGGCTGGCACCAGGCCCTTGGCGCCTCCGGCACCATTCGCGCCGTGGCTCTGGCGATCCAGGCCGCCGGTCGCGGCACTGGCGAGATCACCCCGGACGGCATCGAGTGGCTCAAGCGCAAGCTGCTCAAGCAGGGCGACATCAACCTGCTCAACATCGACGGCGTGAAGCCGGATCGGCGCGCCATCCTGCCCGGCGGCCTGGCCATCCTCGAAGCCCTGTTCAAGGCCCTGGAACTGCAGGAGATGCACCTCTCCGAAGGCGCCCTGCGCGAAGGGGTCCTTTACGACATGATCGGCCGGCACAGCCATGAGGACGTGCGCGAACGCACCCTCAAGGGCCTGGCCGAGCGCTACCACGTCGATCAGCGCCACGCTGAACGGGTGGAAAAGCGCGCCCTGAAGTCCCTGGCACAGGTCGCCGAGGCCTGGGCCCTGACCGACGAGAACCATGCCGAACTGCTGCGCTGGGCGGCGCGCCTGCATGGCGTGGGGCTGGACATCGCCCACTACCAGTACCACAAGCACGGTGCCTACCTGATCGAGCACTCGGACCTGCCCGGCTTCTCCCGCCGCGATCAACAGGCCCTGGCCCTGCTGGTACGCGGCCATCGCCGCAACATCCCCTTGGAGCGCCTGCAGGAGCTCGGCCCGGAAGGCGAGCCGCTGCTGCGCCTGACCCTGCTGCTGCGCTTCGCCATCCTCTTCCACCACATCCGCCACAAGAGCATCCCGGACGTCCAGCTCAGCGCCGGCGAGCGCAGCCTGGACGTGCAGTTCCCCGACGGCTGGCTGGAGGAAAATCCCCTGACCCAGGCCGACTTCGAACTGGAAGCCCAGTGGCTGGAGCGGGTGGGGTATCGGTTGAGCGTGCGCTGAGGGGATTTTTCGTAGGTTGGGCTGAGCGCCAGCGAAGCCCAACTGTTGGCTTTTTACCGCCCTAACTGATTATCGTGTTTTGTTGATGGCTCTTGTTTCGCCTGGCCGGCGACTTACTTTTCTTTGCTTGTGCAAAGAAAAGTAAGCAAAAGAAAGCACACCCCAACAGTTCGGCCCTACGCTGCGCTCCGGGTCCCCTCGTCCCGGCGCCGTGGCGGGGACGGGGCGCCAGCCGGAGGCCACAGTGTTTACAGAGAGAACTAGAGCGGATTCGTAGCGTGGAAAACCGCGCAGCGTTTTCCACAGGTGAATACCAACGTCATCAGTGGACAAGACTTGGCTGTTGTCCACGCTACTAGTCGGCTCTGGTTTTTCAACCAAAACTTTCAGGCTGGCGAAATCGCCCCGTTCAGGAGGACGAACCCTAGCGTCGTGGAGTGGGTCGAGCCGCATGGATGCGGCGAGAGGCCTAACGGGCCATGGACGGCCTGTGTAGGCCGATCCCGGAACGGCGCTGGGGTGAGCGAAACGTAGCGTAGCGAAGTAACAGCCGCAGGCTGGCCCGAAGGGCGAGCAACGCGAGTCACCCGAGGCGCAGCGGAGGGCCGGATGTCCGGGGCAAGCGTTTTTGGTTACTTTTGTCCGGGGCGCGCAGCTGCGACTGGCAAAAGTGACTCGCCCGGGTGGGCGAAATAAGAGCAATCTGCAGAGTTCGATAAGCAGCTATGGCACCAATAAAGCCGAGCTGAAGTACCGCAACGTTGGGCTTCGCTGGTGTTCAGCCCAACCTACGGAACGGCCAGGGCCCATGGTGGCATGGGCCCGAAACTCCTTCAGCGGGTATTCACCACCGGACTGGCCAGCCGCTCCAGCAGCGTCGCCTGCACGCTACGGGCGTTCTGGTTGCCAGTCGGCGATTGCCGGATGTAGCTGCCGTCTTCCTGCAGCACCCAGGCCTGGGTGTTGTCGGTGAGGTAGCCTTCCAGCTCCTTCTTGACCCGGCTGATGAGCTTCTTGCCTTCCACCGGGAAGCAGGTCTCGACGCGCATGTCGAGGTTGCGCTCCATCCAGTCGGCGCTGGAGAGATAGAGCTTCTCGTCGCCGCCGTTGAGGAAGTAGTAGATGCGGCTGTGCTCCAGGAAGCGGCCGATGATGGAGCGCACCTGGATGTTGTGGGACACGCCCGGTACGCCCGGACGCAGGCAGCACATGCCGCGCACCACCAAGTCGATCTTCACCCCGGCCTGGCTGGCCTTGTAGAGGGCGCGGATGACCTTGGGATCGGTGAGGCCGTTGACCTTGGCCATGATCTGCGCCGGGCGCCCCTCGCTGGCCGCCACCGCTTCGCGGTTGATCATCTCCAGCAGGTTCTTCTTCAGGGTAAAGGGCGCGTGCAGCAGCTTCTTCATGCGCAGGGTCTTGCCCATGCCGATCAGCTGGTTGAACAGCTTGTGCACGTCCTCGGTGAGGGCCACGTCGGCGGTCAGCAGGCTGTAGTCGGTGTACAGCTTGGCGTTGCCGGCGTGGTAGTTGCCGGTGCCCAGGTGGGCATAGCGGCGCAGCTCGCCGTTCTCACGGCGCAGGATCAGCATCATCTTGGCGTGGGTCTTGAAGCCCACCACGCCATAGATGACCACGGCGCCGGCCTGCTGCAGGCGGCTGGCCAGCTGCAGGTTGGATTCCTCGTCGAAACGCGCGCGCAATTCGATGACTGCGGTCACCTCCTTGCCGCTACGCGCCGCGTCAACCAGGGCGTCGACGATCTCGGAGTTGGCGCCGCTGCGGTAGAGCGTCTGCTTGATCGCCAGGACGTTGGGGTCCTTGGCCGCCTGGCGCATCAGGTCGATCACCGGGGTGAAGGACTCGAAGGGGTGCAGCAGCAGCACGTCGAGCTTGCCCAGCACGTTGAAGAGGTTGTCCTTCTTCTGCAGCAGCTTGGGAATGGTCGGGGTGAAGGGGGCGTTCTGCAGCTCCGGGTGGCTGTCCAGGCCGGTGATGGAGAACAGCCGGGTCAGGTTGACCGGGCCGTTGACCTTGTACAGCTCGTTTTCGCCCAGGCCGAACTGCTTGAGCAGGTAGTCGGTGAGGTGTTTCGGGCAGATGTCCACCACCTCGAGCCGTACCGCATCGCCGTAGCGCCGAGAGAACAGCTCGCCGCGCAGGGCGCGGGCCAGGTCTTCGACATCCTCGGTGTCCACCGAGAGATCGGCGTTACGGGTAAGACGGAACTGGAAGCAGCCCTTGACCTTCATGCCGGGGAACAGATCGTCGGCATGGGCGTGGATCATCGAAGACAGGAAGACATAGTTGTCCCCGGGTCCGGCGACCTCCTCCGGCACCCGGATGATCCGCGGCAGCAGGCGCGGCGCCGGGATGATGGCCAGGCCCGAGTCGCGGCCGAAGGCGTCCATGCCCTCCAGCTCGACGATGAAGTTGAGGCTCTTGTTCACCAGCAGCGGGAAGGGGTGGGTCGGATCCAGGCCGATGGGGGTGATGATGGGCGCGATCTCGTCGCGGAAGAACTTGCGCACCCAGGCCTTGATCTTGACGTCCCAGTAGCGCCGGCGGATGAAGCGGATCTGCTGCTCGGCCAGGGCCGGCAGCAGCACGTCGTTGAGGATGGCGTACTGCCGCTCCACCTGGCCGTGGACGATGTCGCTGATGCGCGCCAGCGCCTGGTGCGGCAGCAGGCCGTCGGCGCCGGCCTGCTCACGGGCGAAGGTGATCTGCTTCTTCAGGCCCGCCACGCGGATCTCGAAGAACTCGTCCAGGTTGCTGGAAAAGATCAGCAGGTACTTGAGCCGTTCGAGCAGCGGATAGGATTCGTCGAGGGCCTGCTCCAGCACCCGGATGTTGAACTGCAGCTGCGACAACTCGCGATGGATGTAGAGGCTGCTGTCATCCACATTGGCCGCCGGCACGCTAGGCACGGCCGGCAATTCGGCGGGGGCCGGCACCTCGGCGTCCAGCGCCAGCGTCTCTTCCGTGGATTCTGGAGACTCGGCGGCGACGGACTGTTGCAGATCGGTTTCGACGAAATCCTGGCTACTCATTGAAGCTCCTTAGGAACGCGAAGGCCCCTGGCAAAGTTGTTGGGCGGCGCGCTTGGCGAAATAGGTGAGGATGCCGTTGGCCCCGGCACGCTTGAAGGCCAAGAGCGACTCGAGGATGACGGCGTCGGACAGCCAGCCGTTCTGGATCGCGGCCATGTGCATGGCGTACTCACCGCTCACCTGGTACACGAAGGTCGGCACGCGGAATTCCTCGCGGACCCGGCGGACGATGTCCAGATAGGGCATGCCCGGCTTGACCATCACCGAGTCGGCACCCTCGGCCAGATCGCCGGCGATTTCGTGCAGCGCCTCGTCGCTGTTGCCCGGATCCATCTGGTAGGTGGCCTTGTTGCCCTTGCCCAGATTGGCGGCCGAGCCAACGGCGTCGCGGAACGGCCCATAGTAGGCACTGGCGTACTTGGCCGAGTAGGCCATGATCTGCACGTTGTGATAACCGGCGTCTTCCAGGGCGGCACGAATGGCGCCGATGCGACCGTCCATCATGTCCGAGGGCGCGATCACCTGGGCCCCGGCGGCGGCGTGGGACAACGCCTGCTTGACCAGCACCTCGACGGAGATGTCGTTGAGCACGTAGCCGCGCTCGTCGAGGATGCCGTCCTGGCCGTGGGTAGTGAAGGGATCCAGGGCCACGTCGGTGATCACCCCCAGCTCGGGGAAGTGTTCGCGCAAGGCACGGGTGGCGCGCTGGGCGATGCCGTCGGGGTTGTAGGCTTCGGCACCGTCCAGGGACTTGCGCTCGGTAGGGGTGACCGGGAACAGGGCGACCGCGGGGATTCCCAGGGCCACCAGCTCGGCGGCCTCTTCCAGGAGCAGGTCGATGGACAGCCGCTCGACGCCAGGCATCGAGGGGATCGCCTCGCGGCGGCCTTCACCGTCGAGCACGAAGACCGGCAGGATCAGGTCATCCACCGTCAGCACATGCTCGCGCATCAACCGACGGGAAAATTCGTCACGGCGCTGACGACGCATGCGAGTGGCAGGATAGCTACGGTTGATGGGGGTAAAACTCACGATCGACTCCCGGACCCGGATCACGGGTCAGTGTGAGGGGTTATAGGCCACAATCATGACCGATTGGTAACAACGGATGACAATATGGTGTGCCTATAGGTGCTATCCAAGGCAGACGCCGGCTGGACCCGGCGTGACACAGAGTCGCATGGAAATCGCGGACTGACCGTCTGGCACCCGGCGGACGGAAGTTCGTCACACTTTCTTTCCAGACGCCAACCGGGGTAGGCTGCGCCATCCTTATCCACCTCGTGTAGCGCCGAATGCTCCAGCAATTCCTCCACGATTTCGGCTATTTCGCCCTTTTTCTCGGTACCTTTTTCGAGGGCGAAACCATTCTGGTGCTGGCCGGCTTTCTTGCCTTTCGCGACTACATGAACATCCAGACGGTCATCCTGGTCGCCTTCTGCGGCAGCTACGCCGGCGATCAGCTCTGGTATTTCCTCGGCCGCCGCCACGGGCGCAAACTGCTGGCGCGCAAACCCAAATGGGAAGCAGCTGGCGAGAAGGCCCTGGCGCATATCCGGCGCCACCCGGATCTTTGGGTGCTCAGCTTTCGCTTCGTCTATGGCCTGCGCACGGTGATGCCGGTGGCGATCGGCCTGTCGGGTTATCCCCCGGCGCGCTACCTGATCCTCAATGGCATCGGCGCCATTGTCTGGGCCACGGTGCTAGGCTATGCCGCCTACCACTTCGGTGCAGTCCTCGAAGGCGTGCTGGGCAATCTCAAGCGCTATGAACTGATGGTGCTGGGCGGTCTGGTAGTCATCGGGCTGCTGCTCTGGCTGTGGCGACGCAGCCGTACGCCCAAGACCTGATTGCCAGCCAGCTCTTTACTCGGTACGTCTATCGAAACCGGATTAAAGGCTCGGTCAGCGCTGCCGATGCCCTGAGCATCAACCTCTTTCAACGCCCCGTGCGGCAAGCTGGCGATCGAGCATGCTGAACTTCTCCACCTTGCTTCCCCCCGGCCATCAGATCCTGGCTGCCAACGAGTACGAAAGCGTACTCGTGGTCCTGTCGTACCTGATTGCCAGCGCCGCTGGCTATACCGCCCTGGCCATGGCCGACTGGGTCACCAATAGCCGCTCCCGTCGCGGCAGCGAGCTGGCCAAGCTGATCGGCGCCATCGCCCTGGGCGGCGGCATCTGGTCGATGCACTTCCTCGCCATGCTGTCATTCAAGATCGGCATCCATGTGCACTACGCGCCGTGGCAGACCCTGGCCTCGTTGCTGATCGCCATCGCCGTGTCCTACACGGTCATGCATCTGATCGGGCGTGAATCCCTCACCGCACCTCAGTACCTGCTCGCCGCCCTGGCTGCCGGCCTGGGCATCGCGACCATGCACTACACCGGCATGCTGGCCATGCAATCGGTTGCCGTACAGCTCTATGATCCGCTGCTGGTGGTGGTCTCGGTGATGATCGCCAGCCTCGCCTCCCTGGGCGCCCTGCTGCTGGCCTTCCGCCTGCGTGGCAGGACCGGTATCAGGACCTTCTGGCTGCGCCTGCTGGGCAGCCTGGCCCTGGGCTTCGCCATCGTCTCCATGCACTTCACCGGCATGGCCGCCCTCACCCTGGCCGTACCCATCGGCTTCGAACCCGATGGCCTAGCAGAAGTGAATCAGCACCTGGAGCTGGGCATGGGCATCGCCCTCGGCACCCTGTTCATCATCATGGTGGGCCTGCTCGCGGCCTGGGCCGGCGAACGCTTCCATGCCCAGCGCCTGCGGCTGGAGCGGGTCTCGACCACCCTCGACCAGATCACCCTGCACGATCCCCTCACCCACCTGCTCAACGGCGGCAGCTTCATCCAGACCGTCGACCGGGCCATCGGCCAGGCCCGCACCGGTGAGCAGTTCGCCCTGCTGATGCTGGACATCGACCACTTCAAGCGTATCAACGACAGCCTCGGCCATGCCCTGGGCGATGAACTGCTGATCCAGATGGCGCAACGGATCCGCGCGGTCCTCGACAACGACCTGCCACTGGCCCGCTATGCCGGTGACGAATTCAGCCTGCTGCTGCCCCTCGGTCAGCGCGGCGACAGCCAGCCCTTGGCCATGCGCCTGCTGGAGCAGTTGCGACCGCCCTTCGAGCTGGCTGGACAGCGTATCGCCATGACCTTCAGCCTGGGTATCGCCCACTATCCCCAGGACGGTGCCAATGCCGGCCAGTTGCTGCGCAGTGCGGGCCTTGCGGTCGGCCATTGCAAGCGCAGCGGGCGCAATCGCAGCCAGAGATTCACCACCGAACTCCAGCGCGATGCCGACGACCTGCTCAGCCTGGAGATGGACCTGCGCCATGCCCTGAGCCAGGGCGGCCTGCATGTGGCCTATCAGCCCATCGTCGATCCCGCCGGTGCTCCGGTGGCCCTGGAGGCCCTGGTCCGCTGGCAGCATCCGGTGTTGGGTCCGCTGAGTCCCGAGCGCTTCGTCCGCGTCGCTGAGGAGACCGGCTTGATCGCCGACCTGGATGGCTGGGTCATGCGCCAGGCCTGCGCCGATTTGGCCCAGCTGCATCGCGAAGGCCATGCGGCCCTACGGGTATCGGTAAATTGCTCGGCGCTGAATCTGAGCGATCGGCTGCTGCCTCAAGCCATTGCCCGGACGCTGCAGGCCGAGGATCTGCCGGCGTCGGCACTGATTCTCGAGGTGACTGAGAATGCGCTGATGCACAGCCTCAACGTCGCCGTCGAGGTGCTCAACGAAATCCGTACCCTGGGCGTGCGGGTGTCCATCGACGATTTCGGCAGCGGCTATTCGTCCCTGGCCTACCTGAGCCGGCTGCCCGTGGACTCGCTCAAGGTGGATCGCGCCTTCGTCCGCACCATTCCCAAGCAGAGCAACGACATGGCCATCGCCGCGGCGATCATCGCCATGGCCCACAAGCTGGGCCTCAATGTCGTCGCCGAAGGGGTGGAAACCGTCGAGCAACGCCAGTTCCTGCAGGCCAATGACTGCAACTTCATGCAGGGCTACCTGTTCGGGCGACCCATGCCGTTGCCGCACTTGCGCACCTGGCTGCAGCAATCCGCCATCGCGTCCGTGCCGGCCTAGCCGGCTGCAGATCGCAGCTAGCCCGCGGCGCTGCGCTGGAGGCGGGTGATCAGCCGATCCAGGGCATTGGCGAAGGCCTGGCGATCACGCTCACCATAGCCGGCCTGGCCCCCACCCATCTGCCCTTGGTCGCGTAGATCGGTCATCAGGTTGCGCATGGCCAGGCGCTGGCCCATGTTGCGCTCATCGAATTCCTGGCCACGCGGATCAAGGGCGACCACGCCCTTCTTCACCAGCCGGTCGGCCAGGGGGATGTCGCTGCAGATCACCAGGTCACCCGGCTGCGCCTGCTCGACCAGGTGGTCGTCGGCGGCATCCGGTCCGCTGGGGACCACCACCAGGCGTACGCAGGCGAACGGCGGCTTGATCTGCGGCTGACCGGCCACCAGCACCACCTCCAGCTTGCGCTTGAGGGCGAATTTGCAGACCAGCTCCTTGGCGGCGCGTGGACAGGCATCGGCATCGACCCACAGGATCACGAGGGATTTCTCCGGCAAAAGCCCAGGATACCGCGCCGCGGCGACGCACCCCAGCGCAGCGGTGCGGTCGGACAGGGATAGCGATCGGATTGGAGCTCCCCATGACCTTCTGGCAACGCCTGGAGCAACCTGCCCAGGCGCTGGTGTATGGCGCCACCGGCGGCCTTGGCCTGGCCCTGTGCGAGCAGCTGCTGGCCCGCGACGACGTCGCGCGGGTCTGGGCCTGCGCGCGCCACGCCGAGACGCATGAGGCCCTGGCCGCACTAGCACGGCGACATGGCCCGCGGCTGTGCCGACTCGACCTCGATCCGTTGGCCGCAACCGACGTGGCGGCCCGGCTGGCGGCCGAGACGCCACGCCTGGATCTGCTGCTGTGCGCCTCTGGGCTGCTGCAGGGCGAGCGGGCGCGCGCCGAGAAGAGCCTGGCGCAGGTGGACCAGGCCGGACTGCTGGAAAGCTATCTGGCCAATGCCGTGCTGCCGCTGCTGCTGATCCGCCAGCTGACGCCGCTGCTCAAGGGCCAGCACCCCTGTCAGATCGCCGCGCTCTCGGCGCGGGTCGGCTCCATCGGCGACAATCATCTGGGTGGCTGGTACGGCTATCGGATGGCCAAGGCCGCGCTCAACCAGGGACTGCGCTGCGCCAGCATCGAACTCGCCCGGCTCAACCCTCAGAGTTGCGTGCTGGCCCTGCACCCCGGCACCACCGACACGGCCTTGTCCCGCCCCTTCCAGGCGCGGGTACCGGTAGACAAGCTGTTCACGCCCGCCTATGCGGCCGAGCGACTGCTGGAGGTGCTGGCCGCGCGCACGCCGGCCGAAACCGGCAGTTTCTGGGATTGGCAGGGGCACCCGGTAGTCTGGTAGCGCCTGGCTTCACACCGCGGCGCGGCGCACCGTGGACAGCAGCGCCGCGGCGGCGAGGAACAGGCTGGCGAAGACCCGGTTGGTGATGCGCTGCTGACGCGGGGTGCGCAGTAGGGTCAGCACCCGGGCGGCCAGACCGGTGTAGCCGGCCATCACGATCAGGTCGACGGTGACCATGGTCACCCCGATGAGCAGATACTGCGCAGCCAGGGGCGCCTGGGGATCGACGAATTGCGGCAACACCGCGAGCAGGAAGATCAGCGCCTTGGGGTTGCTCACGTTGACCAGGAAGCCGCGCATGACCAGGGCGCCGATCCGCGGTGGCAGACGTTCGCCGACCAGCTGCTCGCCCAGGTCCAGCGGCGCGGCGCGCCATTGGCGGATGGCCAGGTAGGCGAGATAGGCCACGCCGAACCACTTGATCAGGGTAAAGGCCAGCTGCGAGGTCGCCAGCAAGGCGCCGACGCCCACGGCGACCACGGCGATCTGCAGCGCCAGGCCCAGCTGCAGGCCCAGCGCCGTCCAGTAGCCACGCCGGAAACCGTGGTTGACGCCTGCGCTCATGGAGGCAACGGCGCCTGCACCTGGCGAGAGGCTGATCATCCAGCAGGCGATGAAGAAACCGGTCCAGACCTGCAGACTCATGGGTTCACCTGTCGAGATGGAAATCGAAGGAGCCATCGGCATCGCGCCAGCGGCGTACCGACTTCTGGAAGAACTGGGTGTTGGGAATCTGCACCAGTGCGCCCTCCTGGTTGTCGTCCAGTTCCTGCAAGGTCACGAAGAGCATGTTGATGGCCACCACCCGGCCCTTGATGCCGGGCTTGTCCGAGGCGTCCAGCACCTCGATGCGATCACCCAGGCGGAAGGGTCCGACGGTAAAGATCAGCACTGCGCAGAACAGGTTGGAGAGCACGCTCCAGATGGCGAAGAAGGCCACCGCGGCCACGGCGACGAAACCGGAGATGGCCGTCCAGAGCACCGCCGCGGACACCCCGAAGCGCTCCAGGGCCATGAGGATGGCGCTGCCCATGATCAACCAGCGCAGGGTCCCGCGCAGCCCCAGGACGATCTGCGGCGGCAGCGGATAGCGCTCGCCCAGGCCGGTGACCGTGCGGGCCACGATGCGCTGCAGCACGTAGCCGATCAGCAGCACCAGGGCGACCTGGCCGGCCACCAGCAGGTAGTCGCCCCAACCCGGTAGCCAGGTGTGCAGCCACTCGATCATCAGGCCCCCTCGAGTTCGGCTTGCAGGCTTTCCAGCCGTTCCAGGGCCTCCAGCCACTGCTCTTCCAGTTCGGCCTCGCGGGTCTTGGCGGCGGCCTGATCGGCCAGCACCTGGCGCAGCTCCTCCTTGCGGGCCGCGTCATAGAGGCCGCTGTCACCCAACCGAGCTTCCAGGGCGGCGAGTTTTTCCTGCAGCTTGCCGAGTTCGGCTTCCAGCTTGTCGGCGGTCTTCTTCAGCGGCGCCAGCTGCTGGCGCAGGGCGGCAGCGGCCTGGCGCTGGGCCTTGCGATCGGTCTTGTCGACCGCGGCGCCCTCGCCGGCGGCGAGGCCTGGCTCCTGACGGGCGCGGAAATCCACCAGCCAGCGGCTGTAGTCGTCCAGATCACCGTCGAAGGCCTGCACCTTGCCATCGGCCACCAGCAGGAATTCGTCGGTGGTGCTCTTGAGCAGGTGACGGTCGTGGGAGACCACCAGCACCGCCCCGGCGAATTCCTGCAGGGCCAGGGTCAGGGCCAGGCGCATGTCCAGGTCCAGGTGGTTGGTGGGTTCGTCCAGCAGCAGCAGGTTGGGCTTCTGCCAGGCGATCAGCGCCAGGGCCAGGCGCGCCTTCTCGCCACCGGAGAAATTCAGCACCGCTTCGTCGCAGCGCGGCCCGCGGAAATCGAAGCCGCCGAGAAAGTCGCGCAGGCTCTGCTCGCGCTCGCCGGGGGCGATGCGCTGCAGGTGCAGCAGCGGACTGGCCTTGGCGTCCAGCGAATCGAGCTGATGCTGGGCGAAATAGCCGATGGCCAGGTTCTCACCACGCTGCAGCCGGCCGCCGAGGGGCTCGAGTTCCGCGGCCAGGGTCTTGATCAGGGTCGACTTGCCGGCGCCATTGGGGCCGAGCAGACCGATCCGTGCGCCCGGCGTCAGTTGCAGCTTGACCGGATGCAGGATGGTGGTCTCGCCGTAGCCGAGCCGACCCTCGGCCAGATCGAGCAGCGGGCTGGACAGCTTGTCTGCCTCGCGGAAGACGAACTCGAAGGGCGAGTCGACATGGGCCGGCGCCAGCTCTTCCAGGCGCTCCAGGGCCTTGATCCGGCTCTGCGCCTGACGGGCCTTGGTGGCCTGGGCCTTGAAGCGGGCGATGTACTTCTCCATGTGGGCGCGCTGGGCCTGCTGCTTGTCGTAGGCCTGCTGCTGCTGCGCCAGGCGTTCGGCGCGGGTGCGCTCGAAGCTGGAATAGCCGCCGCGATAGAGCACCAGTTTCTGCTGGTCCAGGTGCACCACATGATCGACCACGGCATCGAGGAAGTCGCGGTCGTGGGAGATCAGGATCAGGGTGCCGGGATAGCCCTTGAGCCAGTCTTCCAACCAGAGGATGGCGTCCAGATCCAGGTGGTTGGTGGGTTCGTCCAGCAGCAGGAGGTCCGAGGGGCACATCAGCGCCTGGGCCAGGTTCAGGCGCATCCGCCAGCCCCCGGAGAAGTCGCCGACCTGGCGCTCCATCTGTGCGGCGGTGAAGCCCAGACCGGCCAGCAGCTTGCGCGCCCGGGCATCGGCGGTATAGCCGTCGGCGGCCTCGAAGTCGGCATGCAGCCGGCCGAGGGCGTTGCCGTCCTGGGCGGCTTCGGCCGCCGCCAGCTCGCGCTGAATGCGGCGCAGGTCGATGTCGCCGTCCAGCACATAGTCCACCGCCAGCCGCTCCAGGGTATCCACCTCTTGGCGCATGTGGGCGATGCGCCAGGCCGCCGGGATGTGGCAGTCACCGGCGTCGGCCCCGAGCTGCCCACGCAGGAGGGCGAACAGACTGGATTTGCCGGCGCCATTGGCACCGATCAGACCGGCTTTCTGGCCGGGATGCAGAGTCAGCTCAGCGCTTTCGAGCAGACGCTGGGGACCACGCTGTAGAGTAAGGTTCTGTAGTCGGATCATGGCGGCGGAGTGTAGCAGCTCCACCACCCACGAATGGGGAGGCGGACATGCAAGAGGACCTGTGGGAATTCGCGTTGGCAGTATACGCCCGGCCCGGCGTGGAAGGCGCCTGTTTGCGTCTGCAGGAAGCCGGTGCCGATGTCTGCCTGGTGCTGACGGCGCTCTGGCTGGATCGGCGCGCCTGCGCCCTGGATGCCGAGGGGCTGACCCGGCTGCAGCGCGCCTCGCAGCACTGGCAGGACACGGTGGTGCGCCCCCTGCGCCAGTTGCGGCAGGCCTGGAAGGCGCCGTCCGGCGCCGACGAACGCCTGGCGGCGCTGCGCGAACAGCTCAAGGGATTGGAATTGGCCGCGGAGCGTGAACAGCTCGCCCGCCTGGCGCGACTGGCCGGACATTGGCCGTGCCGCGATGCGCAGGACTCAAGGGGCTGGCTGCATGCACTGGCACCGCGCGAGGCAGTGCCAGCGGACCTCGACCTGCTGGCCGAGGCGGCACGAGCGATCCGGGTCTAGACCGAAGCCAGACGCGGTTGCTGGTGCGAGGTGTGCAGCACCTCGATCAGGCAGTCTTCCAGCTCGAAGCGCTCGCGCAGGGTTTCACCCAACAGCTTGAGTTCGATGGTCAGCAAACCCGGGTCCCGATAGGCCCCGCGCTCGAATCTGTCGTTGAAGTTCAGCGCGGCGTCGGTCAGGGCCTGCAGGCGCGGATAGACGCTGTCGGCGAACTCGATGGCGCGCTCGTCCTGGAATTCCCGGGCTTCGGCCACCAGTTGCTCGTAGATCTCGAAATGCGCGGTGGACATGTAGTCGACCAGCATGTCGCAGAGTCGCTCCAGTTCGCTCACCTCGCGTACCGGTGCCAGCAGGGGCTCCATGTCCAGGGTTTCATAAGCGGTCACCAGCTCGCGGCGGGCAATCAGCCAGCGGTCGATCAGCTGGTGGACCCCACCCCAGCGTTCCTGGGCATTGCGGCAGGTTTCTAGCATGACGGCAGCTCTCTATGCGGGCGAAACGATCCGGGCGCAGGCACCCGGCTGTTATCAGGAACTATACCGACATCGTCCCGCCAGGCGAGTGCCGTTGCTCGGAGAAAGGCCTGGTGTGGTATTTCAGAAGTTACCTCCACAATTTTGGCGGCGCTTTTTCTCCGCAGCGGCGGACCGCCTTGGACGTCGTTGCCACTCCTCGCCATAGCCCTGCTATGACTCGTCCCGGCGCCTAGTCCATTCGGGGCGCCGAACCGAACAGAAATCACTCGCCAACTCTTGCGCGAACTTCAGAAACACCACATTAGCGACGGCGGAAGATCTTGATCAGGCTCAAGGCCATGAGCACCACGAAGGCCAGCAGGCTCCATTCCGGGATGCTCAGGCCGAACAGCGTCCAGTTGACCTCGGCGCAGTCGGCGGTGCCGTGCAGCACCAGGCGGATGATCTCCTGGAAGGGCAGTGCCTGCATCATGTAGTCCAGGCTTGGCAGGCAAGCCGCCAGCTCTTCCGCCGGTACCGTCTGCAGATAGACCTGGCGACCCGCGGTGGCGGCGCCGGCCGCAGCCAGCAGCAGCAGGACCACGCCATAGATGCGCCGCCCACGCTTGCCGGGCGCCTGGATGCCCGCGATCAGCGCCACCACCCCGACCAGGATGAAGAAGATCCGCTGCACGACGCACAGCGGGCAGGGCTCGAGGCCGACCACGTGTTCAAGATAGAGACCGACACCCATGAGCACCGCACAGGTGGCGGCCATGAACAGAAAGATGAAGCGGGGACTATTCACGGACGCGCCGTCTCCAGCAAGGAATTGGGACGTTACGGTAGTGAAAGCCCGGGCACCTTTCAAGGACCCGGGTAGACGAGACGCGCCGTCAGACCCTAGGGGTCGGCAGCGACGTGGCATCCGACTCGCGCCATTGACTCTGCAGGAGCTGCTGGCTGCGGTTCACATCGCCAAGCTGGATGGCCACCCGGGCCAGTTCGCCGGCGGTAACGGCGGACGGCCGCTGCGCCAGGCTGCGCTCCAGGTACTCCCGCGCCTTGCCCCACAGCTGGTTGTTCATGCACAGCCGCCCCAGGGCCAGCAGCAGCACCGGATCCTGGGGCCGATCCTTGAGCCAGCCTTCGGCATGGTGCAGCGGCCGGCTGGCGTCACGGGGACGCAATTGGCCATAGAGTTCGACCAGACGCTCGTCCCACTGGCGATTGAGGGTGATGTGCAAGACCTCTTCGGCCAGATCGTCGCGGCCTATGGCACGCAGCTGACGGGCATAGGCCAGCACCACCGAGGCATCGCCCTTGAGCGCCGTCGGTACCTGCTGCCACTGGGCATCCACCGCCGATTCCGCGCCCTGGGCGGGGACCTCGTCGAGGGTGGCGATCCAGACCTTGCGTTCCAGATCGTCCTGCTCCTGGGGCCGCAAGACCTGCTGCTTGCGCAGCTGCGGCAACAGGGCGATCAACGCCGGCCAGTCGCGCAGGGTCACCTGCAGGCGCTGCAGTTGCAGCAGCACCTCGCCATTCTTCGGATACTTGGCCTGCAACGGCGCCAGGCTGTCGCGGGCTTCCAGGTACTGGCCACGATCGATTTGCAGCCGGGCCTGCTGCAGGCCGATGGCCAGGTCGGCCTGGGGCTCACGCTCACGGGCCTGGCGCAGCAGGCGATCGCGCTCTTCCAGGTCGCCGAGTTCATTGGCGGCGCGAGCCGCGCCCAGCAGCACGAACAGCGGCTGGTCGGCGTGCTCGGCGGCGCCTTTCAGGTGCTTGAGCGCACCGCTCCAGTTGCCTTCGGCCAGTTCCAGCTGGCCCTTGTGGCGCGCCTGCTCCAGACGGCGTTGGCGGTTGTGCCGTGACCAGGGATTGAGCACCTTGCCGGTCAGGCCCAGGGCGCCCAGCACCAGCTTGAGGATGTAGAGCGCGAGCCAGACCGCCACCAGCAGGGCCAGGAAGGCCCAGAGACTCGATTCGTAGCGGAAGTTGCTGTAGGACAGCAGTACGTAGCCCGGCTCCTTGGCCAGCACCACGGCAACGCCCAGGCCGACGAGCAGGGCGAACAGGAACAGCAGGTACAGGCGCTTCATGGGCGATTCTCCTGAGCCGCGCCGGCGGCGGCATTGTTCGGCTGGATTTGCTGACGTTGCGCGATATAGGCCTGCAGCGCGGTCAGGGCCGGCGTCAGGTCAGGCGCTTCGAAGGTGACCGGCCGCTCGGCCAGCTCCTGCAGGCGCAGCTTGACCGCACGGCTGTCGGGATTCTGGTTGTTGAAGTGGGCGGCGAGGACGTCTTCGGCCTGTTCGATGGCGAGTCGATAGACCTCCTGATTGCCGTTGAGCACGGCCCACTGCGCCTGCTCCAGTGCCAGGCTCATGGCCAGGCGCACCTGGGCCAGGGACTCCTCGGCCAGCAGCGGACGGATCGGCTGGTCGGCGGAAAAGTCGATGCGGAAATAGCTGGAGATGCGCTGGCGGAAATCCTGCCACCATTGCTGCAGGGCGTTGCTTGGCGGAACCGCGGCCTTTTCCACGCCGGGCTGGTCGGCCACCGTGGTGGAAAAGCGCGGCGGCAGGGGCTCCAGGCTCTGCACCTGGTTGCGCAGCGAGGCCAACTGGACGAACTGCCCGGTACGATCCAGATCAGGCAACTGACGCAGGGTCTGCTGGGCATTGGCCACCTGCTGGCGCGCGTTGAAGGCGGCCGGATCGTTTTGCGCCTTGAGGATGTCATCGACGCCCTGCAGCAGATTCTGGGCGCTGGGCACATCCTGCAGCGCGACCATGCGCAGGGTCGCCATGCGCAGCAGGTGCTCGGCTTCGGTCAGGCGCCAGGCCTGGCGACTCTGACCGACCACCTCCTTGAACTGCTCGGCGAGGTGCTGCTGATCGCCCTGCAGCGCGCCCAACTGACGGCGACGCTCTTCCAGCTCGTTGGCCGAAGGCAGACGCCCCAGATCGGCACTCAAGGCCTGGTTGCGCATTTCCAGCTGGCGCAGCTGGCTGCGCAGATCCTCGGCCTGGGCGGCCTGGCCCTGCTCGGCCTGCCGCACCTGCTGCAGTTGCCAGGCGCTCCAGCCACCGACACCCAGGCCACCGGCGGCTACCAGCAGGGCCAGCAGCGCCAGACCGGACGCCTTGCCCGACCCCTTGCGGCGCGCACCCGTCGGAGGGGGGGGTGGCGGCGAGGCGGGAGTCACGACTGGATCGGGAGAGACGTCGTCGGCGCGGGGGGCTTGAGTTTCGCTCACGGGAATTCCTTGTAGGGTCAATCCGGATGGTGATGGGCAAGCGCGGCGATCAAGGCGCTGGCGCTGGCGCCCTGGCACTCGATGATGCGTTCGCAGCCGCTGGCGCGAGCCAGTTCGGCCACACGGGCGCTGGGTACCAGCAGGGGATAACGGCGCACCGCGGGCCAGTCCGCACCCGCACAGGCCTGCAGATGCGCGAAACCCTGCCCACTGCTGACCATGATGGCATTCAGGCGTTCCGCTGCCAGGGTCTCTAGGACCTGCCCTGCCGGGTACTGCGGGCACTGGCGGCGATAGAGTTCGAGCACCTCGACGCGGGCGCCGCGGGCGGCGAGGGTTTCGACCAGCAGATCACGGCCGCCCTCCCCGCGCAGGAGCAGCACCTCGGGTTCCGGGCGCTGCAGGGCTTCCTGCAAGGCCGGCAGCGCCAGCAGGCCTTCGCTGTCTTCGCGCTGGGGATGATGCACCTGCAGTCCATAGTCTTCGAGCACGGCGGCAGTGGCCGCGCCCACGGCGAACCAGGCCTGCAACGGCGGTTGCGGCCAGTAGCGGTCCAGGGCGGCGAGCCCCAGGCGAGCGGCCGGCTTGCTCACCACCAGCACGGCGGCATAGCGGTCCAGATCGAGCCAGAGGGTGCGCTGCTCGGGGGTTTCCGCCAGCGGCTGGAGTTCCAGCAGCGGCAGACTGGCACTGGCGATGTCCGCCGCGGCCAGGGCGGTGGCCAGGGGTGGATTCTCCTCCGCCGGCCGGGTCAGCAGCAGTCGCCAGGCGCTCATGATGCGCCGGAGGCCCCGTAAACGGCGTCGAGAATACCCTGGGCGCCCTGGGCCAGCAGGTCCTCGGCCACGGCTACACCGAGACCAGCCGGATCGTTGACGGGACCACGGGCTTCGGCGCGTAGCAGCAGGCCGCCATCGGGCTGGCCGACCAGCCCACGCAACCAGAGCAGCTCGCCTTCCTGCACGGCATAGCAGGCGATGGGCACCTGGCAACCGCCGTTGAGGCGACGATTCAGGGCGCGTTCCGCAGCGACTCGGCGCTCGGTATCGAAATGGTGCAGGGGTTCGAGCAAGGCATGGACCTCGGCATCGTCGGTCCGGCATTCGATGCCCACGGCACCCTGGCCACCTGCGGGCAGGCTGTCTTCGACGGTCAGGGATTCACGGATGCGCTCGGCGAAGCCCAGGCGGATCAGGCCGGCGGCGGCCAGGATGATGGCGTCATAGTCGCCGGCGTCGAGCTTGGCCAGGCGGGTATTGACGTTACCGCGCAGGAAGCGGATCTCCAGGTCCGGCCGCAGGGCCAGCAACTGGGCCTGGCGTCTCAGGCTGGAGGTACCGACCACACTGCCCTGGGGCAGATCGGCGAGTCGCGCATAGCGATTGGAGACGAACGCGTCGCGCGGGTCTTCCCGCTCGCAGATGGCGTATAGCCCAAGGCCCGCGGGAAATTCCATGGGCACGTCCTTCATGGAGTGCACGGCGATGTCGGCGCTGCCGTCGAGCAGGGCGTTTTCCAGCTCCTTGACGAACAGACCCTTGCCGCCGATCTTGGCCAGCGGCGCGTCGAGCAGCTTGTCGCCGCGACTGGTCATGGGCAGCAGGCTCACCCGCAATCCCGGATGCGCCGCTTCGAGGCGGGCTTTCACATAGTCGGCTTGCCACAGTGCCAGGGCACTCTGGCGCGTGGCGATACGGATTTCGCGGAGCATGGGCATTACCGGCACGTCAGATTGCCGGCCATGATAGCAGGTCGACCGGCGCCCCTCCCCCGCTACGCGCCAGTCATCGACCCGGAAGCGACGTCAGATGCTGTGCATCAGGCGGCGCACACCGGCCACATGGCGGCGGCTGACGGTCAGGGCATCGCCGTTCATGCCCTTGAGGAACAGCTGGAAGTGGCCCAGAGGGGTGCGCTGCAGACGCTCGATGCGCTCGCGGGAGACCAGCGCATTGCGGTGGATACGTACGAAGCGCTCGCCGAATTCGTCTTCCAGAGCCTTGAGTGGTTCGTCCAGCAGGACCTCGCCACCCGAGTGTCTCAGGGTCACATATTTGTGGTCGGCGATGAAGTAAACCACGTCGTCCAGCGGAATCAGCTCGATACCCTTGCGGGTCCGGGCGCTGATATGGCTGCGCGGCCCCGGACCACCGCTGGCCGGCGGCTTGGTCAGGGCGGCGAGCTGCATCCGGTTCGGACGCTGGGCCTTGCCCAAGGCGGCAGCCAGGTCTTCCTGGCGCACCGGCTTGACCAGATAGCCAACGGCACTCACCTGGAAGGCGTCGAGCGCGTATTCATCGTGAGCGGTCACGAAGATCACCGCGGGCGGCGATTCGCGCTCGCAGAGTCGCGCGGCCACCTGCAAACCGTCCAGACCCGGCATGCGGATGTCGAGCAGGACGATGTCAGGCTTGAGGTTTTCGACCAAAGCGAGGGCTTCCTCACCGTTGGTGGCTGTTGGCTCCAGGGCGGTATAACCGTCCAGTTGCCCCACCAGACGGGCCAGACGCTCGCGCGCCAAGGGTTCGTCATCGACGATCAGGACATTCATAAGCTCAGGCTTCCCGCATGAGTCGCTCGCATGGATAGCGAAGAGACGTTGTATGCCGCTGGTCGCGGCGTTCGATTTTGAGACTCGCAGCTGGTCCGAAAAGTGCCGTTAATCGCGCCTCGATATTGCTCAAAGCTTGACGAGTACCCTTTGGCGGGCGGGGCTGCTGCTCCACCTCGGGATCGTAGGGGTTACTGATCACCAGTTCGAACACCCCTTCTCGGTAGGTGGCGAAGATGGTTACCAAACCGCCTTCGATACGCGGCGCGACGCCGTAGATCAGGGCGTTTTCCAGCAGCGGCTGCAGAGTCAATTGGGGAATCGGCAGATCCGCCGGCACTCCGTCCACGTCCCACTGCAGTTGCAGGCGATCACCCAGGCGCAGGCGTTCGATCTCCAGGTAGCGGCGCGACAGCTCCAGTTCCTGGGACCAGCGCACCTTGGTGCCGGGCTGGGCCAGGCTGGCACGGAACAGGGCCGAGAGGTCCAGCACCGCGCGCTCGGCCTTGTCCGCATCCAGGGCGATGAGACTGGCGATGCTGTTCAGGCTGTTGAACAGGAAGTGCGGACGGATGCGCGCCTGCAGGGACTCGATACGCGCGTGCAGTTCGGCCTGCTGCTGGCGGCGCCACTGGCTCTGCAGCCAGAAGTAGCGCAGCAGCAGCATGGACATGATCAGGGCGATCAGTGCATGGCGCATGTACAGCCGCACCTCGCCGGTCCGCTGCAGCGGACCGGCCAGTTGCAGCCAGTCGGCCACCAGGGTGCAGAGCAGGGTCAGGGCCACCACGATGGCGCAGCAGAAGCCGCCAGCCACCACCGGGCGATGCCGCGCGAGCCAGGGCCGCAGGCGACAGAGCAGCGCCGCCGACAGCAGCACGATCCATTGCACGAACAGCGACACCAGCGCCAGCCGGATCCAGTTGAACTGCAGGGTGAAGGGCTCCGCCAGGACCAGGACCAGGACCAGCAGCTCGGCCAGCACCACCAGCACGAGCAGGGCTTCCGGTTCGCAGAGCGCCGGGACGAAGAAGTCGTCGACCTTGACCGGCCGAGGGGTTTTGCGGCGTTCGAGTATCATGGAGCCAGTGTGGGTCAGATACCACTCGTCGGCAAGTCAGCTCCGTTGAATCGGGCCGGAACCCGCTCAGGACTGCTATCATCGGCCCCCTCTCACTTCCACCGACAAGCCCAGCAGCAGGCCGATCCATGAGCAGCGAAAAAACCAACCAGTCCTGGGGCGGACGCTTCAGCGAACCCGTCGACGCCTTCGTCGCCCGCTTCACCGCTTCGGTGGACTTCGACAAGCGCCTCTACCGCCACGACATCCTCGGCAGCCAGGCCCATGCGCGCATGCTGACCCAGGCCGGCGTGCTCAGCGAAGCCGAGCGCGACGCCATCGTCGCGGGGCTGGACGAGATCCGCCGCGAGATCGAGGCTGGCACCTTCGAGTGGCGCGTCGATCTGGAAGACGTGCACATGAACATCGAGGCGCGCCTGACCGAGCGCCTGGGCGTGGTCGGCAAGAAGCTGCACACCGGCCGCAGCCGTAATGACCAGGTGGCCACCGACATCCGCCTCTGGCTGCGCGACGAGATCGACGCCATCCTCGTCGAGCTGAATCGCCTGCAGGCCGGCCTGCTGCAACTGGCCGAGACCGAAGCCGACACCATCATGCCCGGTTTCACCCATCTGCAGACCGCCCAGCCGGTGACCTTCGGCCACCACCTGCTGGCCTGGTTCGAGATGCTTTCCCGCGACCACGAGCGCCTGGTCGACTGCCGCAAGCGCGTCAATCGCATGCCCCTGGGCAGCGCTGCCCTGGCCGGCACCACCTACCCCATCCAGCGCCAGGTCACCTGCGAGCTGCTGGGCTTCGAGGCCATCGGTGGCAACTCCCTGGATGGCGTCTCGGATCGCGACTTCGCCATCGAATTCTGCGCCGCCGCCTCCCTGGCGATGATGCACCTGTCGCGCTTTTCCGAGGAGCTGGTGCTCTGGACCAGCGCCCAGTTCCAGTTCATCGACCTGCCCGATCGCTTCTGCACCGGCTCCTCGATCATGCCGCAGAAGAAGAATCCCGACGTCCCCGAGCTGGTCCGCGGCAAGACTGGCCGGGTGTTTGGCGCCCTTACCGGCCTGCTGACCCTGATGAAGGGGCAGCCGCTGGCCTACAACAAGGACAACCAGGAAGACAAGGAACCCCTGTTCGACGCCGCCGATACCCTACGAGACTCCCTGCGTGCCTTCGCCGACATGGTCCCGGCCATCAAGCCCAAGCGCGAGATCATGCGCGAGGCAGCGCGTCGCGGCTTCTCCACCGCCACCGACCTTGCCGACTACCTAGTGCGCAAGGGCCTGCCGTTCCGCGATTGTCACGAGATCGTCGGCCATGCGGTGAAGTACGGTGTGGATAGCGGCAAGGACCTGGCCGAGATGAGCCTGGACGAACTGCGTCGCTTCAGCGATCAGATCGAGCAGGACGTCTTCGCCGTCCTGACCCTGGAAGGCTCGGTCAATGCCCGCGACCACATCGGTGGCACCGCACCGGCCCAGGTCCGCGCCGCCGTGAAGCGCGGCCGCGAGCTGCTGGCCAAGCGCTGAAAGCTGTCTTGCGCTCCCCACCGCCTCTCAGCGGTGGTTGCCCGGGAGCAGGCAAGCCGTCCATCGGACGGCTCTGCCTGACGGAGAGCCAGGCCGTATGGCCTTGGTAGCACTGTGCCCGCCTGCAATCCGTCTACGACAGGGCTCTCTGGCTGAAGGCCTTGGCAGGCCGCTAAGCGGCCGCCGACCAGCCGTCGATAGGCACGACCACCGGCACTCAGGACAGTGACCAGGCCGCCGATACTGGAGACTTGACCAGCCGTTCGAGTCAAGTCTCATGCGCCTTTCAGCCTGCTCCATCCTGCTTTGCGGAATGTTCGCCGCGGCTTCCAGCCAGGCCGCCCTGCCGCCGCCGCTGCCACAGACGCTCACCTGGCATATCCAGCTGAACGGCGTGCTGCAGAAGCCCAATCGTACCCTCTACGACATCGATCTCTATGACACCAGCAAGGCGGTGATCGCCAATCTGAAGGGCAATGGGAAGACGGTGATCTGCTATTTCAGCGCCGGCACCTGGGAAGACTGGCGGCCCGATGCCGCGCTCTATCCCAAGGCGGCCCTGGGCAAGGCATTGGACGCCTGGCCGGGCGAGCGCTGGCTGGACATCCGTCGCGCCGACGTCCGCGTGCTGCTGGCCAAGCGCCTGGACCTGGCGGTACAGAAGGGCTGCCAAGGGGTGGACCCGGACAACGTCGACGGCTACTCCAACCCCAACGGCCTCAAGCTGACCAAGGCCCAGCAGCTGGACTTCCTCAACTGGCTGGCCGACGAGGCGCACAGGCGCGGTCTGCTGGTGGGTCTGAAGAATGCCGTGGATTTGGTGCCGAGCCTCTACACCAAGTTCGACTTCGCCCTCAACGAGAGCTGCTACGACTACGCCGAGTGCAACGCCTACAGCTACTTCCGCACCCAGAAGAAGCCGGTGATGATCATCGACTACGGTCTCTACAGCACCAAGCGCTGCAGCCAGGCCAAGACCTCGGGCTACAACCTGCAGTTCTACCCGCTGTCGCTGGCGGCGCTGGGCACCGCCTGCAAGTAGCCATGGCGCGGGATCTGGGTCAGGTCGCGCGAGCCACGCCCAACGCGGCTTGGCCGACGCGCAGCGGATTTTGAGCAGGCGCTCAGAACTTGTTTACGATCTTTTGGACTAGAGCCAGACAAGGCAAAAACAGCTGAGGAAGCGCAGTTTACAAGTTGTAAATGAGCATTCCGAAGCTGTTTTAACGCCTATGGCCGACGGCCAGGAGATCGTAAACAGGTTCTCAGTCGAGGCCGGCCTTCTTGTGCGACCTCTGCCCCAGCGCGATCCAGTCCAGATCGCCCTCGCCCTGGGCGACGGCCTCCAGCAGGTTGTCCCTCAGGACGCTGGCGAAGGGTAGCGGCACCGCCTTTTCCTGCCCGGCCGCCAGGGCCAGGCCGACGTCCTTGAGCCCCAGGCTGAGTTTGAAGGCCGCGGGCGAGAACTTTCGCTCGGTCAGCAGGCGTCCGTAGTTCTGGTACACCGGGGCGGCGAACAGGGTGCTGGTGAGGATTTCCAGCAGCGCTGCCGGCTCCACGCCATAGCTGCGGGCCAGGGCGGTGCTCTCGCCCATGGTCTCGATGGCGCTGGCGATCATGAAGTTGCCAGCGATCTTCACCACGTTGGCCTGCCGCGGCTCCGCGCCCACCGGCCAGGTCTTGCGCCCCAGCACGTCGAGCAGCGGCTGGACGCGCTGGATCGCCTCGGGCTCGCCGGCCACCACGATGTTGAGCTGGCCACTGGCAGCTACGTCGGTGCGGCCGAAGACGGGTGCCGCCACATAGCCCAGGCCGGCCTCGGCATGGCGCGCGACCAGTTCGTCCACCAGGGCCACCGACAGGGTGGCCATGCTGACGTGGATCAGCCCGACCCGTGCCTGCTCAAGGGCGCCGCTGTCGAGGATCACCTCGCGGGTGGCGGCGTCATTGGCCAGGATGCTGAAGACCACCTCCACGTCGAAGGCCTCCGCCGGCGTCGCCGCCGCGCGGGCGCCCTGCTCGACCAGCACCTGGACCGGCGCCTGGGAGCGATTCCAGACCACGACCTCATGACCGGCCTTGAGCAGATTGGCGGCCATGCCCTGGCCCATGCCACCCAGGCCAATGAATCCGATACGCATAGTGTTGCCTCCTTGAAGTGCGATGGATGCCGCCGGCTATAGCCAGCGGCGAAACTTGAACCAGGCATAGGGAATCAACGCCGAGACCACCATGGCGCCCAGCGCCAGCGGATAGCCGAAGTGCCAGTCCAGCTCCGGCATGACCTTGAAGTTCATGCCGTAGACGGTGCCCACCAGGGTCGGCGGCAGGAACAGCACCGAGGCGATGGTGAACACCTTGACGATGTTGTTCTGCTCCACGCTGATCAACCCCAGGGTGGCGTCGAGCAGAAAGCCGATCTCGCCGTTCATCTTGGCCTGGTAATCGCTCAGCGAGCGGACGTCGCGCTCCAAGGTCTTGAACCAGGTCTTGGCCGTGCCGGAGATCCAGGTGGCGCCCGCCCGGCGCAGGTAGGAGACGATGCGATTGATGCCCAGCAGACTCTCGCTGAGCTGGGCCAGCAGCTGGTTGCTGCGCCCCAGCTGCTTGACGATGGATTGCAGGTCGGTCTTCGGCTGCTTGGCCTGATGGGGATCCAGGGGTTCGCGAAACACCGCCTTGGCCAGGCGATTGAGATGCGCCTGTACCGATTCGAGAATGTCGGCCACCCGGTCCACCAGGCTATCCAGCAGCGAGGCGAAGATGACATCGCTGCGACAATGCTGGCTCGCCTGCTGCTGGGCCTTGCCGAGAAAGGTCTTGAAGGCCGCCAGTTCGGCGTAGCGCACCGTCACCAGCCACTCGGGCGTCAGCACGAAATTGACCACCGAGGCCTGCGGCTGATGCTCGCTGAAGCCACTGACGACGGTGGTGGTCAGGTGCAGAGCCTGGTCGGTCTGGTAGAGTCGCGAGGATTCCTCGATCTCGGCGATCTCTTCCCGGGTGGGGATGTCCATCGCCAGTGCCTGCTCCAGATAGCGCTCCTCCGCCTCGCTGGGGTCGAGCAGATCGACCCAGAGCAAATCGTCCGGCAGCGCGTCTCCCGGCGACAGCGGCTGGGCCACCAGCTCGTTGGCGGACAGGCGATAGCAGGTGATCATCGAGAAGACTCCAGGCCAGCATCAGGGGTCGCACTGTAACAAAAGGTATCCAAACATGATTGACCACACCGATGACGAAGAATCCTTTGTCTCCTCCCATCTGATCGAAGCGGTGGAGAACCAGCTTGCCGCTGCCGAGCCGGCCTATGTCCAGGCCGTGCTCAACAAGCTGACCCTGGTCGGCTACGAACGCGAGGAAGCGGTGCTGCTGATGGCTCAGGCACTGTCCTTCGAGATCGAAGCCATGCTCGCCGCCGATCGCCCCTTCGACGGCGCCCACTACGAGCGCCTGCTACGGGCCCTGCCGGAACTGCCCGAGGTCGCGGACGACTAGGCCTCGACCGGCTCCAACGCCAGCAGCTCCACCTGCTGCTCCTTGCCGCCGGGCACCGGCCAGCTGAGGCGCTCGCCGAGGGTCGCCCCGAGCAGCGCGCTGCCGGCCGGCGCCAGCACCGAAATCCGGCCCTCCGCGTCGGCGTCCTCCGGATAGACCAGCACCACCTGATACTCCTTGCCGGTGTCGGTCTCGCGGCAGCGCACCCGCGAATTCATGGTGACCACCGCGCCGATCTCCTCGGGCGCCACCACTCGCGCCTGAGCCAGTTCCTCGTCCAGGGCCTCGGCCACGGGCCCGAACTCGGGCAGGGCGTCGAGCAGCCGTTCGAGACGGGGCAGATCGACGGCGGAAACGGTGATGGGCGATGCATGACGCATGGCGGACTCCTGGAAGACGAGACGATGCGGCCCAACCGCGCGGTGCGGCGGACCACTGGGATGACGGGCGACCGGCGCCCAGCGAGAGGCCGCACAAGGGCGACAAAAGAAAACGGCGCTCGAAAGGCGCCGTCAGGTCACGCTAGCACAGGGCTCAAGGCTCGGGTCAAGCTGCACCGACCGCAGGTCATTACAGCCCGGGCAAGGCGACGCTCTCGCCGGTCTGCTCCAGGGTCACCCGTACCAGCAGCGCGCCGAGGGTCTCGGACGAGCTGTCGCAGATCCAGTTCTGGCCGTCCCAGTCGAAGTGATAGCCACCCGAACGCGCGGCGACCCAGAGCTGCACCAGCGGGGGCTGGCGGCTGAGAATCACCTGGCTGCCGTTGTCGAACTTGATCGTCAGCACGCCGCCGGCATTTTCCAGATCGAGGTCCAGACCGCTGTCGTCATAGGCGTCTTCGACCTGACGCTGGGTCTGGTCGACGAGGTGATGGAATTGCGCTTCGCTGAGCCGGCTCATGACGATCCTCGAAAGAAGAGAAAGAATCGCCGCACGGTAGCGGGCTGCCCAGATGACGTCCAGTCGCGGCGGCTGTCGGCAGCTGCGCTTCAGCCATCCGGGCGTGTCAAAGAGTCGCTCAACCCCGTTATACTCCGGGCAATATTCGCCTGAATAAAGGTTTAGCGTCATGAAGCGCCTGTCTCTCCTCTTCATCGCCTGCGCCTGCCTGCTGGCCGGCTGCGGTCAGAAAGGCCCGCTGTACCTGCCCGACGACCAGAAAGCCGCCAAAGAACACCGCCACGACGTGTTCTAAGGAGCCACCATGGAAGTCTTCGCTGTCCGTGCAGGTGAACTGCATGCGGAAGGGGTAGCCCTGAGCGCCGTGGCGCAGGAATTCGGCACCCCCGCCTACGTCTATTCGCGAGCGCACATCGAGGGCCAGTACCGCGCCTATACCGATGCGCTGGCCGGTCTGCCGCACCTGGTCTGTTTCGCCGTCAAGGCCAACTCCAACCTCGGCGTGCTCAATGTCCTGGCCCGCCTCGGCGCCGGCTTCGACATCGTTTCCCGCGGCGAACTGGAGCGCGTCCTGGCCGCCGGTGGCGATCCGCACCGGGTGGTGTTCTCCGGGGTCGGCAAGACCCGTGACGACATGCGCCGCGCCCTGGAAGTGGGCGTGCACTGCTTCAACGTCGAATCCACCGACGAGCTGGAACGGCTGCAGCAGGTGGCCGCCGAACTGAACGTGGTCGCGCCGATCTCGCTGCGGGTCAATCCCGACGTCGACGCTGGCACCCACCCCTACATTTCCACCGGTCTCAAGGAAAACAAGTTCGGCATCGACATCGCCGACGCCGAGGCGGTCTACGCCCGCGCCGCCGAGCTGCCGAATCTGCAGATTCTCGGCGTGGACTGCCATATCGGTTCCCAGCTCACCACCCTGCCGCCCTTCCTCGACGCCCTCGACCGCCTCCTGGCGCTGATCGATCGCCTCGCCGAGCGCGGCATCGTCCTGCGCCACCTGGATCTCGGCGGCGGCCTGGGCGTGCGCTATCGCGACGAACAACCGCCCCTGGCCGGCGACTACATCCAGGCCATCCGCGAGCGCATCGCCGGGCGCAGCCTGACCCTGGTGTTCGAGCCGGGCCGCTTCATCGTCGCCAACGCCGGCGTCCTGCTGACTCGCGTGGAGTACCTCAAGCACACCACCCACAAGGATTTCGCCATCGTCGACGCGGCGATGAACGATCTCATCCGTCCGGCGCTGTACCAGGCCTGGATGGCGGTGGAGCCGGTGGTCGCGCGCCAGGGCGAAGCCCGCCGCTACGACCTGGTCGGTCCCATCTGCGAGACCGGCGACTTCCTCGCCAAGGACCGCGAGCTGGTGCTGGCCGAGGGCGATCTGCTGGCCATCCGCTCCGCTGGGGCCTATGGCTTCACCATGAGTTCCAACTACAACACCCGCGGCCGTGCGGCCGAGGTGATGGTGGATGGCGACCAGGCGCACCTGGTCCGTCGGCGCGAGACGCTGGAAGAACTCTTCGCAGGCGAGAGCCGGCTGCCGGCCTGAGGGGAGTTCCATGCAACTGCGCTTCACCAAGATGCACGGTCTGGGCAACGACTTCATGGTCCTCGACCTGATCAGCCAGCACGCCCACATCCAGCCCAAACACGTCCGTCTGTGGGGAGATAGAAATACCGGGGTTGGCTTCGACCAGTTGCTGATCGTCGAGACCCCGACCACGCCTGACGTGGACTTTCGCTATCGCATCTTCAACGCCGATGGCTCCGAGGTCGAACAGTGCGGCAATGGCGCCCGCTGCTTCGCCCGCTTCGTCTTCGACAAGCGCCTCACGGTCAAGAAGCAGATCCGCGTCGAAACCAAGAGCGGCATCATCGAATTGCACCTCAAGGGTGATGGCCAGGTGCGCGTCGACATGGGCGCACCGCGTCTGCAGGCCGCCGAGATCCCCTTCATCGCCGAGGCGGAGACCCTGAGCCATGCCGTCCAGGTCGACGGCGAGACGGTCGAGCTGGCGGTGGTCTCCATGGGCAACCCCCACGGCGTGCTGCGGGTCGCCGACGTCGACCAGGCGCCGGTGCTCACCCTCGGACCCAAGCTGGAGTGCCATCCGCGCTTTCCGCAAAAGGCCAACATCGGCTTCCTGCAGATCATCGACGCCCAGCGCGCCCGCCTGCGGGTCTGGGAGCGCGGTGTCGGCGAAACCCGCGCCTGCGGTACCGGCGCCTGCGCCGCCGCCGTGGCCGGGATTCGCCAGGGCTGGCTGACCTCTCCGGTCAGCATCGAATTGCCGGGCGGCCTGCTCAACATCGAGTGGGACGGCGTCGGCCAACCGGTGCTCATGACCGGTCCGGCCACCCGTGTCTATGAAGGCCAGGTAAGAGTATGAGCGAGACCCCCGAACTGAACCCGGACCTGGTCGCCGACTGGCTGCTGGATCACCCACACTTCTTCGCCGACCGCGAAGAGCTGCTGGCGGAAATGCGCGTCCCCCACCAGCGGGGTACCGCCATCTCTCTGGTCGAGCGTCAGCTCGGCCTGCTGCGCGATCGCAACGGCGAGATGCGTCAGCGCCTGGCCCACCTCATGGATGTGGCACGGGACAACGACCGGCTGTTCGACAAGACCCGCCGGTTGATCATCGGCCTGCTCGATGCCAACAGCCTCGAAGAGGTGATCAGCACGGTCGAAGACAGCCTGCGCCATGAATTCAAGGTGCCCTACGTCGGCCTCATCCTGTTCCACGAGCATCCCCTGCCGGTCGGCCGCAGCGTCACGCCCGGCGAGGCGCAAAAGGTCATCGGCGGCCTGCTGGGTGGCGAGAAAACCACCAGCGGCGTGTTGCGCGCCCATGAGCTGGCCTTTCTCTTCGGCGACTCCGCCAAGGAAGAGGTCGGCTCCGCCGCCGTTGCCGCGCTGTCCCACCAGGGCCTGCATGGCGTCCTGGCGATCGGCAGCCCGGACCCCCAGCACTATCGCAGCAGCCTGGGCACGCTGTTCCTGAGCCACGTGGCGGAAGTCCTGGCGCGGGTACTCCCACGCTTTCCCGTCCCCTTGCGTACGGTGCGCTGAGCCGGGGAGCGGAGCATGCAGGTCCAGCTCGACGCCTATCTCGACCATCTGCGCCTGGAACGCCAGGTTTCGCCCCACACCCTCGACGGCTACCGCCGCGATCTGCGCAAGCTGCTGACCTTCGTCGAAGCCGAGGGGCTGAGCGACTGGGGCGGCCTGGACAGTCGCCGCCTGCGCGCCCTGATCGCCCAGCTGCACCGGGCTGGCGCCTCCAGCCGCAGCCTGGCGCGATTGCTTTCAGCCTGTCGCGGCTTCTATCTCTACCTGATTCGCGAAGGTCACTGCAGCCAGGACCCGGCCCATGGGCTTTCGCCGCCCAAGGCCCAGAAGGCCCTGCCCAAGGTGCTCGACGTCGACCGCTCCATGCAGCTGCTCGACGGCGCCGTGGAAGACGACTTTCTCGCCCTGCGCGACCAGGCCCTGCTGGAACTCTTCTACAGCTCCGGGCTGCGGCTGTCCGAACTGGTGGGTCTGGACCTGGCGGATGTGGACCTGGCCCAGGGCCTGGTTCAGGTGCGCGGCAAGGGCAACAAGGAACGGGTGCTGCCCATCGGCAGCAAGGCTCGCGACGCCCTGGAGACCTGGCTCAAGGTCAGACCCCAGGCCGCCCCGCGTGACGATGCCCTGTTCATCGGCCAGCGCGGTCTGCGGCTGACGCCCCGCGCGGTGCAGCTGCGGGTGCGCGAGGCCGGCGTCCGCGAACTGGGCCAGCACCTGCATCCGCACATGCTCAGGCACAGCTTCGCCAGCCACATGCTCAGCGCCTCCGGTGATCTGCGCGCGGTGCAGGAGCTACTCGGCCACGCCGACATCGCCACCACCCAGATCTACACCCACCTGGACTTCGGCCAGCTCGCCGAGGTCTATGACAAGGCGCACCCCCGCGCCAAGCGCAAGGCCAGCCGATGACGATTCGCCTCGTGACCTTCGACCTCGACGACACCCTCTGGGAAATCGCTCCCGTCATTCATTCCGCGGAGGCCCTGCTGCGCGACTGGTTCGCCGATGCCGCTCCGCGGCTGGGCAGCGTTCCGGTGGAGCACCTCTGGGCGATCCGTGATCGCCTGCTGCAGCAGGACGCCGGGCTCAAGCACCGGGTCAGCGAGATGCGCCGCCGGGTCATCCACCAGGCACTGCTCGATGCCGGCTATGGCGAACCCGAGGCCGCCCAGCTGGCCGAAGCGGGCTTCGCGGTCTACCTGGCCGCCCGCCAGCAGGTCACCCTGTTCGACGACGTCCACCCCACCCTGGAGCAACTGGCCGATCGCTACACCCTGGGCGTGCTGACCAATGGCAATGCGGACGTCCAGACCATCGGCCTGGCCGACTACTTCCGCTTCGCCCTGAATGCCGAGCAACTGGGTGTCGGCAAGCCCGACCCCACGCCCTTTCGCGAAGCCCTGCGCCTCACCGGCATTCCCGCCGGGGCCACCGTGCACGTCGGGGACAACCCCGTGGATGATGTCGAGGGCGCCCAGCGCGCCGGTATCCGCGCGGTCTGGTTCAACCCCTTGCAGCATTCCTGGCAGGGCCCCGGCAAACCGGATGCGGAGGTCCGCAGCCTGAGCGAGCTTCCCGCCGTGCTGGAGGGATGGTCAGGCAGACCGAAAAATAGTAATACTAAATAATGAAAAGCTGAGTTTTTCGCGCTTGCCAGCCGTCTGCTTGCTCCTTCGATTCTGTTAACCAATCGTCAAAATATTCGTCACACTTGCAGCCCGCATTAGCAGTTGCTTTGCGACTCTCTTCACCAAAAACTTCGGGAGCCGACGGTTTTTTGCCAAGCACACCTCATTTGGCCGTCTATTCCCTAAGAACAACAGCAGTAATGGCCGTCTCGCTGACCAACTTCCCCTGCCGGACCTCGCGTTGACAGTCCAAACCCTTTTGACAATCATTGCCGCAGATTCGAAGTAGCGCTGGGATTGCGCGCTGAATCTGCTGCCGTACAGGTCAGGGAAGACAGCATTACCTCCCCCTCCTCTGCGTCTCGCCGATGGTTTCTCAGGTTTCTGGACGTTGCGTTGTCAGGCCTTGATATCGGTAACTAAACCCTCTGTTCATTCCGTCCAGGTGCAAACCCGTGCGGTAGCCATGTCCGAACCGGACCGGTTACCAGCCAAGACGCGGTAAACCTGTGCGGTAGCCATGCCCAGGCGCTGGACAGAGCGGGACGATCACCGTGCCAGCGAGCACCTGCAGGACTACATGGATGTCATCTGAACTGGACTTAATTCTCTTTGCTCACGCAACTTCGGTCTTGCCTGAAACGGGCAAGCGAATGGCGGTGCGGGCAAACAAGCTACCGCGGGCTTCAGGGCCCTGCGTGCTGGTTCGGATCAGTTCGAAAAGAGTGGAAAGCGCTCGCTAGACAGTCTCGAGCAAGTTGGCGAAGTCCTGGCACTGACAACCAAGCATTAGTTATCCGCACTGGCTGTCGCGGGTCCTGACCGACGTTCATCAGACGGTCATTTACTCAATAAAGATTAAAAAGCTCTGCTGCATTTTTTGCTGACTGCCGGGCACGGCGAAAGCCAGTTTCAACCACGTTAATTGCGCCCTGATGGCGCGCGGAGAGGATGCCCCGATGGCAAGGAATGATCTATCGGAAGCGACATTAGGATGTCTAATTGGCGGCGCTGGTCCGGCGGGCCTGGGATTCCTGTTCAATGCCATCAAGCGTGGCGCCCTGGAGCAGTTGGCCCAGGCGGGCACCATCATCGTCGACGCCGGGACCGAACTCGGTGCCGGCAAGCTGGGTGACTATCAGATCATCGCCAACTCGGTGAGCGACGTCTTCCTGGACTGTCTGCGCGACCCCCTGTTGGCGCCCATCCTGGCGCCGCTGCAGGCCTCGCCGACCTTTCGCCACCTCAAGTTGAATGCCCAGGAAGCGCCGGCGCTGCCCATCGTCGGCCAGCTCTTCCAGCAGGCCGCCGGCCTGATCCTGCCCTGGCTGGAACGCCAGTACGGTATCCCCACCTGGCGCCAGACCCGTATCACCGAGGTCACCTGCGAAGGTTCGAGCTATGTCGTCTGGCTGGAACAGGCCGGCGCCATCCGCCGCGTGCGCACCTCCAGCCTGGTGCTGAACCTGGGCGGCAAGCAGACCCGCTCCAGCTTCGAGGAAAGCAGCCAGGCCATGGGTCTGCAGCTGCCCCAGAGCGCCTCGATCGACAGCTCCGACAGCCTGCTGCGCCTGCAACCCGAGGCCCTGCGCCAGCGCTATCGTGCCCGTCTCAAGGATGGCGGTCCGATCTGCGTGGTGGGCGGGTCCCACAGCGCCTTTTCCGCCCTGGACAACCTGGCCAGTGCCCTGCACCACGACGGCCTGCGCGAACTGACCCTGGTCCATCGCTCGCCGATCCGACTGTTCTACGAGACCGCTGCCGAAGCCCTGGCCGCCGGCTATGACTTCGACCCGCTGCAGGACATCTGCCCCATTTCCAAGCGGGTCAACCGCTCGGGCGGGTTGCGCTACCGAGCCCACGAGATCGGTCGCCAGGTCCTGGCCGGTCAGGCCATCGGCGGTACCCCGGTCAAGGTCAAGACGCTGCACCTGGATGGCAGCGCCGAGCGCCTCGCCAGCGCCCAGACGCTGTTCGACAGCGCCGCCCTGCTGGTTCAGGGCATGGGTTACCAACCCATAGTGCCCGAGCTGCGCTGCCAGGACGGTCGTCCGCTGACCCTGCGCACCCTGCGCGGCGGTCTGGATTCCGACGCGGCCGGCAGCCCGCTGGACCAGCACGGCCAGCGCCTCAAGGGCCTGCACCTGTTCGGCCTGGGTTCGGGGTTGGCGGTCGACCCCCGACTGGGCAGCGAAGCGTCCTTTTCCGGACGCATCTATGGGGTCTGGCAGTTCCACAACGATGCCAGTCGCGAGGCCCTCGAATCGGTTCTGGAGCGGCTGGACAAGCCCGGCGTCCCCTTCCGGCCGATGGCCAGCCCCGTCGCCGAACACGCTTGACCGAACCGACACGTATCAAGGACTCGATAAGCAGGT
This sequence comes from Pseudomonas benzopyrenica, assembly GCF_036884265.1. Taxonomy (NCBI): domain Bacteria; kingdom Pseudomonadati; phylum Pseudomonadota; class Gammaproteobacteria; order Pseudomonadales; family Pseudomonadaceae; genus Pseudomonas; species Pseudomonas benzopyrenica. The sequence goes on from NZ_CP145723.1 coordinate 4,762,968, forward strand.
ACCGGATCATGATCAATGTGACCAAGCCCTACCTGGGCGACAAGGAACGCTTCAAGGCGTATATCGACAAGATCTACGCCAACAACTGGATCACCAATCAAGGCCCTCTGCACGCTCAGCTCGAAGAGCGCCTGCGCGATTATCTGGGTGTCAGAAACATCATCCTGGTCAACAACGGTACCCTGGCCCTGCAGGTCGCCTATCGCGCCCTGGGCCTGTCCGGCAGCGCCATCACCACGCCGTTCAGCTTCGTCGCCACCACCAGCACCCTGCACTGGGAAGGGATCCGCCCGGTCTTCGCCGACATCCACCCGGAAACCTGGAACCTGGATCCGGCCAACGTCGAAGCCGCCATCGAGCCTGACACCTCGGCCATCGTCGCCACCCACGTGTTCGGCAATCCCTGCGATGTCCGTGGCCTGCAGCAGGTCGCCAACCGCCACGGCCTCAAGGTCGTCTACGACGGCGCCCATGCCTTCGGCACCCGCTTCGAAGGCCGCTCGGTGCTGCAGTGGGGCGACATCACCACCGTCAGCTTCCACGCCACCAAGCTGTTCCACACCATCGAAGGCGGCGCGATCATCACCGAAGACGACGAGCTCGCCGAGCGCGTCCGCCGCATGATCAATTTCGGCATCGTCGATGCCGAGCGCATCGAAGGCGTGGGCATCAACGCCAAGCTCAACGAGGTATCCGCGGCCATGGGGCTGTGCATCCTCGACGAGCTGGAAGACATCCTGGCCCGCCGCGCCGTCATCGGTCAGCACTATGAGCGACGCCTGCAGGGCGCCTTCGACCTGCAGCGCCCCACCTACGGCAGCCAGCTGAACTACAGCTACTTCCCGGTGGGCCTGCGCGACGAGCCGAGTCTGCTGGACACCAAGAAGGCCCTGAACGCCGTCGGCATCAATCCGCGCCGCTACTTCTATCCGTCGCTGGAAACCCTGGACTACCTGCAGCCTCAGGCGATCAAGCCGGTCTCGCGCAAGCTGAGTCACCGCATCCTCTGCGTGCCGCTCTATCCGGACCTGCCGCAGGCGACCCAGGACCTGCTGATCGACACCCTACTGTTGGCACAACAGAAAAAGACCAGCATGGAATCCCTGCGGGCACTCATCACCCCGGCACAGCTGCTGCCGAGCTGGGATTTTCCCGGCGACTCCTCTCCTGTTCTAACTTGATCCTGGCCCGCTATCTCCCATGACCAGTCCCGCGAAAGTGTCGGTGTTGCGCAACACCCTGATCAATTATGCCGGCCAAGCCTATGCGCTGCTGATCGGCATCTTGATCCAGCCGATGTATCTCGGTCATCTGGGTGCCGAAACCTATGGTCTGATCGGCTTCTTCGCCGTGCTGCAGACCTGGCTGCAACTCCTCGACGTCGGCATTTCCGCCTCGCTGGTGCGTGACGTCGCCCATGGCCGTGGCCAGACCGGCGCGGGGCGTACCCGTGGCCAGCTGCTGCGCTCGCTGGAATTCATCTTCATCCCCCTGGCGACCCTGGCCTTCGTCGCCATCGAGCTGAACTCGGAATGGATGGCGGGCCACTGGCTCAACGTCCAGGGCCTGTCCACGGAGACCGTGGCCCACTGCATCGGCCTGATGGGGCTGATGATCGCCTTCCGCCTGCTGTCGACGCTGTACAAGAGCGGCGTCCAGGGCGTCGAGCTGCACGGCTGGCTGAATCTGGTCAACGTACTGATCGCCACGGTGCGCTATTTCGGCGGCCTGATCCTGGTGATATGGATTTCCCAGGAGCCGCTGGACTTCTTCGTGTTCCAGGCCTTCGTCGCCGTGTTCGAGATGCTGGTCTATGCGCTCAAGGCCTATCGCCTGCTGCCCAACCCCACCTGGTGGAGCGGCTTCGACTGGCAGCGGGTCAAGCCCATCGTGCCCTTCGCCCTGAGCATGTCCTTTACCTCGATCCTGTGGATCGCCCTGACCCAGCTCGACAAGCTGGTACTGTCCAAGGCGCTGCCCCTGGCCGAGTACGGCTACTTCAGCCTGGTGGCGCTGATCTCCACCGGCATCGTGACCCTGACCAATCCCCTGGTGCAGGCGCTGCTGCCGCGCATGACGGTGCTGGTGTCCCAGGACAAACCGCTCGAACTGGAACGCCTCTATCGCAACGCGGCGCGCTTCGCCTTCGCCATCCTGCTGCCGCTGGCGGCCATGGTGGCCTTCCATGGCGAGGCGCTGATCTTCGCCTGGACCGGCGACAAGGTCTCCGCCCACTGGAGCGAACCGATCCTGTTCTGGTACGCCCTGGGCTCGGCGCTGCTGGCTCTCAGTCAGTTCCAGTTCTATCTGCAGTACGCCTACGGCAAGTTGCGCCTGCACGTCTGGTACAGCCTGGTGTCCGCGGCCATTTCGGTGCCCATCGTGATCCTGGTGGTCCTGCATTACGGCGCCTACGGCGCGGCGCTGGCCTGGTTCTTCATGCGCCTGATCCCCTTCGTGATCTGGCCGATGATCGTCCACGGCCGCTTCGCGCCGAATCTGCAGCGCTACTGGAACCAGGACCTGCTGGTGGCCGTGGTGGTGACCGCCATCGGCGTGGGCCTGAGCAAGTTGCTGTACCAAGAGATTCAACCGCAGGAGCGGTTTGCCATTCTCGCCACCCTCGCCCTGAGCGGTGGCCTGACCCTGGTGCTGATGGCGCTGAGCTATGTGCTCTGTTCTCCGAAACAGACCCGCTCGCGCCTGTTTTCCCAACTCTACAAAGCAGGTATCTGACATGGACGCTCGGACCGAAGCAGAGATCATGAAGAACTGGCCGACGGATTGCAGTCGGCCGGTCGCCAGCATCGTCTGCCTGACCTTCAACCATCGCGACTACATCGGCCAGGCCATCGATGGCTTTCTGCGCCAGCAGACCGATTTTCCCTTCGAGATCATCATCAACGATGACGCTTCGACCGATGGCACCCGGGAAATCCTCCAGGACTACGAGCGCCGCTATCCCCGGCTGATCCGCCTGATCCTGCAGAAGGAAAACCAGTACAGCCAGGGCAAGCCCTATGGCATGCCGGTGTTCCAGCACGCCCGCGGCGACTACATCGCCTATTGCGAAGGCGACGACTACTGGAACGACCCGCGCAAGTTGCAGCTGCAGGTGGATTTCCTGGAGCGCAATCGGGACTACGCCCTGACCTTCCACGCCTCCTATGCCTTCAACAGCAAGGGGATCGTCAATCCGCAGCGTTTCAGTGGCCAGGATCACTACGACCGCAGCGAAACCGAGCTGAAGAAGGCCCTGCCGCTGTCCACCCTGACCGCCTGCTTCCGCAATGTCCTGCGGGAACTGCCGCCGGAGCTGGAAACCGCTGCGCTCATGGACATCGTCTGGTGGTCGCTGCTGGGTGCCCACGGCAAGGGCAAGTTCATGGACGAGATCCGCCCCGCCGCCTACCGCGTGCACGAGAACGGGATCTTTTCCATGCGCGCCAGCCAGAAGCGCCTGCAGATGGATCTCCACACCCAGTACTGCCTCGCCAACTACTACTACCGGCTGGGCGAGCGTGACCTGCATGTCTTCTTCCTGCGCCAGGTCCTGAGTCTTTCGCTGTCCTCGATTCCGCCGACCCAGAAGGTCAAGGCGCTCTTGCGGGCGGTAAGCAACATCACCCTCAACATCGGCCGACGCTTCGCCCCCAAACGCGTCACCTACTGAACGTACACAGAGCAGTTTTCCGGCTGCGCTGTATCCAGCTAAAAGGAAGGGACCCCAATGACCGTCATGCAGCGCTCTTCGTTCGAACAACACGAAGAACAACACCTGGACCTCAAGACGATGGCCCTCACGCTTCTTGATCACAAGAAGCTGATCGCGGGCATCACCGCGGGCTTTCTCGCCGTGGGCATCACCTATGCCGTGCTGTCCACCCCGCAGTACATCGCCGGGGCGATGATCCAGATCGAACCCAAGAAGAATGCGCTCACGGCGGTCGCCGAGACCGTGGTGCGCCCCAACTCGGCCTCGCCGGCCGTGGCCGAGATCGAGCTGCTGAAATCCCGCGCGGTGCTGGCCAAGACCGTGGAGAACCTGCGCCTGGACATCGAGGCCAAGCCACGCTTCTTCCCGCTGATCGGTCACTACCTGTGGCGCACCTACGAAGCCGACAAGCCGGGTCAGCTGGCGGACAGCTGGCCGCAACTGCGCGGCTTCGCCTGGGGCGGCGAAAAGATCGACGTCTTCCAATTCGATGTCCCGGACGACATGTACGGCGAGACCCTGACGGTGGTCGCCGGCAGCAACGGTCGCTATCGCCTGCTGGACAAGGACAAGCAGCCGCTGCTGGATGGCCAGGTCGGCCAGATGGCCAGCGGTAACGGCTACCGCATGCAGATCAAGACCCTGACCGCGCGCCCCGGCACCGAATTCAAGGTGACCCGCAACCGCGTCATCACCACCGCACAGCTCTATCAGAACCGCATCAAGACCAGCGAAGCGGGCAAGGAATCGGGCATCATCTATCTGTCCCTGGCGGACGAGAATCCCGACCTGGCCAAGAGCGTGCTGTCCGAGATCAGCCGCCTGTACGTGCTGCAGAACGTCGAGCGCAGCTCGGCCGAAGCGGCCCAGCGCCTGGACTTCCTGCGTGGCCAGCTGCCGGCGGTGCGCAAGGACCTGGAAAGCGCCGAAGCGGCCCTGAACAGCTATCAGACCAACAGCCGCTCCGTGGACATCAGCCTGGAAACCAAGGCGGTCCTGGACAAGATCGTCACCCTCGATACCAACATCTCCCAGCTCAAGCTCAAGCAGGCCGAATACGATCGCCTCTATACCCGCGATCACCCCAGCTACAAGACCCTGCTGAATCAGCTCGCCCAACTGGAAGTGGAAAAGCGCAGCCTGCAGCGCAAGGTGGAAGCCCTGCCCAGCACCCAGCAGGAACTGCTGCGCCTGAATCGCGACATGAAGGTCACCAACCAGACCTATCAGCTGCTGCTCAACCAGGCCCAGGAACAGGACATCATCCGCGCCGGTACCATCGGCAACGTGCGCCTGGTCGACAACGCCGACGTCAACCTCGACGAGCCGGCCACCAACCGCAAGATCGCGCTGATCCTGTCGCTGCTGCTGGGTCTGGTGACCTCCGTGGTGGTGGTCTTTGTCCGCCAGGCCTTCCAGAAGGGCATCGAGAATCCCGACACCGTCGAGCAGATCGGCCTGCCGGTCTATTCCACCCTGCCCTTCACCAAGGACCAGGAGCGCCTGAACCGTCGCCTGAAGAAAAAGACCCGTACCGGCGAACCCAATCTGCTGAGCGTGGTGCAGCCGGCCAACCTGGCGGTGGAGTCCCTGCGCAGCCTGAGATCCAGCCTGCACTTCGCCATGCTGGAAGCCAAGAACCGGGTGATCATGATTTCCAGCCCGACCCCGGGCGTCGGCAAATCCTTCGTCTCCAGCAACCTCGCCGCGGTGGTCGCCCAGTCGGGGCAGCGCGTGCTGCTGATCGACGCCGACATGCGCAAGGGCTATCTGCACCGCGTGTTCGGCCTGCAGCCGCAAGCCGGCCTGTCCGAGCTGCTGACCGGTCGCAGCAAGCTGCGTGAAGCCATCGTCCCGAGCGGTATCGCCCAACTGGACATCCTCAGCTGTGGTCAGTCCGCGCCGAATCCTTCGGAGCTGCTGATGCACGCCAACTTCTCCCGTCTGCTGGACGAAGTGGGCGGCCTCTATGACCTGGTGATCATCGATACTCCGCCGATTCTGGCGGTGACCGATGCCGCCCTGGTGGGTCGTCTCGCCGGCACCACGCTGCTGGTCACCCGTTTCGGCCAGAGCACCCTCAAGGCGGTGGAGAACTCCCGCCGCCGCTTCGCCCAGAACGGCATCACCATCAAGGGCGCCATCCTCAACGGCGTGCAGCGCAAGGCCTCGACGTCCATGGAAGACGATGGCGTCTACGGCTACTACGAATACGGCCCCCGTACCTGATACGCCGCAACCGATCGCCCCTAGAGAAGGAACTCGCCCATGACGCTCGCCCCTCCCACCGGTCACTGGTATCTGGTGCAGACCAAGCCCAATCAGGAAGTCAGGGCCGAAGAAAACCTGAGCAGACAGGGCTATGTCTGCTTCCGGCCCCAGCGCGAGCGCAAGGCGTCCGGCAGAAGTCGTGCGGTTGGCAGCGAGTCGCTGTTCCCGGGGTATCTGTTCATCCAGCTCAATGACGTGAACGACAACTGGTACCCCATCCGCTCGACGCGCGGCGTCAATCGGATCGTCAGCTTCGGCACCCAGCCGACGGCGGTGAGCGAAGGCATCATCGACGACATCCGCCAGCGACTCGCCGCCCTGGCGGAACCTGCGCCCGCCCACCAGCCCGGCGCGACCGTGCGGGTGCAGTACAGCCAGGAGCTGGAAATGGACGCGGTGTTCCTGAGTGCCGATGGCAACGAGCGGGCCATCATCCTGCTGCGCATCCTGCAACGCGAACAACGGGTCAGCGTCGCTCTTGATCAATTGTCGGCAGCGGCTCCCGTCAACCAACGGCTGCGCGCCTGACCAAGAACTGTAAGACCCTTTGGAGGAGTCTATTCATGCAATGCAAGACCACGGTCGTGACCGTCACCTACGGCAATCGCCTCGGCTATCTGGAGCAGCTGGTCACCCGCGCTCTGGCCGAACGCACCATTCACCAGGTCGTCGTGGTGAGCAATGCGGCGACGGTATCGCTGGATAGCCTCGAAACCCGCTGGCCCGGTCAGGTCAAGGTGATCGCCCTGAGCGAGAACACCGGCTCCGCCAACGGTTACGCCGTGGCCCTGGAAGCCGCTCTGGCCAGCGACACCACCCATATCTGGATGATGGACGACGACAACGCCCCCCTGGGCGATGCTCTCGACGTGCTGCACCGCCGCCTCGACGAACTCGGCGCCGTCCATGGCCGCGACAAGGTCGCCGTGCTCGGCTATCGGCCGACCCAGCAGGCCGACATCGCCCAGTGCATCCCGACCAAGATGATCACCCAGCCGCGTTCGAGCTACTTCGGCTTCCACGTGGCGCGCATTCCCTACAAGATCTGGCGCCGCCTGCCTTGGGGCCGTCCGCGCGGTGGCCAGCCGGAAGCCCTGGTCGAGCTGCCCTTCGCCCCCTATGGCGGCATGCTCGCCCACCGCAGCCTCTATGAGCGCATCGGCCTGCCCCTGCGCGAGCTGGTGCTCTATTCCGACGACACCGAGTACACCTACCGCATCACCCAGGCCGGCGGAAAGCTGTTCATGGTCACCGAGGCGGAACTCGAAGAGCTGGAGCACTCCTGGAACATCAAGGAAGGCACCAGCAACGTCTACCAGAACTACCTGCAGGCCGGCTCGGACTTCCGCGCCTACTACGCCGCGCGCAACCAGGCCTGGTTCGACAAGAACGTCTGGGCCAGCTCGCGGCCGATGTACAACCTCAACCGCTACGTCTTCCACACCCTGCTCAAGTGGTTCGCCCGTGATGACAAGAGTCGCCAGCGCCTGGCGCTGATCCGGCAGGCGGTCCAGGACGGCGAAACCGGCGCGCTGGGGATAAACCGCAGCTATCCGCTATGAAACTGCTCTTTCTCAACAGCTTCTATCCGCCCCATGTGGGCGGTGGTGCGGAGCTCATCCTGCAACGCAGCGTGGAAGGCTTCCAGCAGCGCGGCCACGACGTCGCCGTGCTGGTGACCGGTCCCGAGCAGGGTGTGCATGAGGAGACGGTGAACGACGTCCGCGTCTATCGCGCCGGGCTGAAGAACTTCTACTGGCCCCTGACCCAGCAGCGCCCCGGTCCGCTGGCGCGCTTCGGCTGGCACTTTCGCGACCAGTACAACAGCGCGATGCGGCCCCCCCTGCGCCAGGTCCTGCAACGGGAAAAGCCGGATCTGGTGGTGTGCCACAACCTGTCCGGCTGGTCGGTAGCGGCCTGGGACGAGATCCGCGCCAGCGGCGTCCCCATCGTGCAGGTGCTGCACGACATGTATCTGCTGTGCCCGAAGAACACCCTGTTCAAGAAGGGCCAGAGCTGCCAGAAACTCTGTGGCAGCTGCGCCGCCCTGCGCCGGCCCCACGCCGAGCAGTCCGCCAAGGTGGATGCCGTCGTCGGCGTCAGCCGCTATCTGCTGGACACCATCGTCAACAAGGGCTACTTCGGCGGCGTGCCGCGCCAGGTGATCCACAACGCCAGCCTGATCGCCGGCAGCAATGGCGAAACCTCGACACCCAGTCCCGAGGGCGTCGTCCGCTTCGGCTACATGGGCACCCTGTCGGAAAACAAGGGGGTGGGCTGGCTGATCGAGCAGTTCCAACGGCTGTCGCTCAACGCGACCCTGACCATCGCCGGCAAGGGCCAGCTGGACTACGAAACCCAGCTCAAGGCCATGGCCGATCCGCACAAGGTCAGCTTCGTCGGCTATCAGAAGCCCGAGGACTTCTACCGGAACATCGACGTCTTCGTGGCGCCGTCGCTGTGGGCCGAGCCCTTCGGCATGGTCGCCGTCGAGGCCTGCGCCTTCCAGAAGCCGGTCATCGCCACCCGCATGGGCGGCCTGCCGGAGATCGTCCGGGATGGTGTCAACGGCCTGCTCTGCAACGCCGACGACCGCGACTCCCTGGGCCGCGCCCTGCAATGCCTGCATGACGATGCCGAGCTGCGCCAGCGGCTGAGTCTGCTGAGCCGCACCGCGGTGGCCGATCTGCTGAGCATGGACACCATGCTCGACCAGTACCAGGCGCTCTTCGAGGACGTGCTGGGCAAGGCGCAGCACGGCGCCGCCAAGCAGCTTCACGTCCCTCACACACAGCTTTCCAACTGATCCACCCAGGTCACGGCAACGGGCAGAATCATGATCATCGTCAATTCCCGCTTCATCACCCAGGATCTTCGCGGCGTCCAGCGCTTCGCGGAATGCATCTCGCTGGAGCTGGCGAAGCTGAGATCCGACCTGCGCTTCGTCGCGCCGCCCGGCGCCGTCAGGCCCGAGGTGGCCAAACGGCTGGGCATCGAAGTCATCGGCACCCGCCAGGGCCAGCGCTGGGAGCAATGGGACCTGCCGAACTGGCTGAAGAGCCAGGGCAGTCCGCTACTGCTGTCACTGTGCAGCACGGCGCCGCTGCTCTACAGCAACCAGATCGCCACCCACCACGACATCAACTACGTGCGCTTTCCCGAGAGTTACTCGTGGAAATTCCGCACCTCGTACCGCTGCCTGATTCCCATGCTGCTCAAGCGCTCGAACGCCCTGATCACCGTGAGTGAATTCTCCCGCGACGAGATCTCGCGCTTCTATCGCTACCCGAGCGACTCGATCACGGTCGTGCCCAACGCCGTGGCCGACGCCTTCACCCTGGCGCCGCGGATCGACAGCGTCGACACCCCCTATCTGCTGGCGGTGTCCTCGCCCAGCTACCACAAGAACTTCTCACGGATGCTGGAAGCCTTCGCCGCCCTGCCGCGGGACCTCAAGGTCGAATTGCGCATCGTCGGCGACAGCCACGCCGTGTTCGGCCAGAGCGATCTGGCGACCCTGGCGGCCAGGGATCCACGGGTCAAGCTGCTCGGCCGCATCGACGATGGCGAACTGGCGCGCCAGTATCGCCAGGCCACCGCCTTCGTCTTTCCGTCGCTCTACGAGGGGTTCGGCATCCCGCCCCTGGAAGCCCAGGCCTGCGGCTGCCCGGTGATCTCGGCCAATACCGCCTCCATGCCGGAAGTGCTGCAGGACAGCGTCCTCTATTTCGACCCCTACGAGACGGCCAGCATCACCCAGGCGATGCGCACCATCCTGCAGGACGCACCGCTCAGGGAGGCGCTCCGCGCCAAGGGCTTGGCCAACATCCAGCGCTTCAACTGGCAGACCTCCGCGAGAAAGGTCTCCGACCTGCTGGACAGCGCCCTGGCGACCACCACGAAGTCCGCGGCCAGGGCCGCCTGAAACGACCCCACAACAACAATTCAGCGATCAAGAACTCATGGAAGAGACAAGCAAAGCCATGGCTGGCCAGCGCCGTTCCTCTGTACCCCTGACGCTCGACGAATCGAACGTGTCCGGACGCGTCCTTCAGGTCGCTGATTGCCACCTTCTGCGCAGCAGCTCGGACGACACCGCGGCAGAGACCGCGGAGCGCCCAGAGAACGCTGAATGTTTCGAAACGCCTGCAACAGACGCCGTCTTTGCAAAAAGCCCAACCATCAAGTTGCACGAACTCGACAGCGCTTCGGACGACATCGAGATCACCCGGCTGCCCTGGGGATATGCAGTGACCAGAAAGACCCGCACTCCATGATTCAGCACCAGCACTTGATTTCATTTCACGCTTAAGGAAGACGACATGAAAATCGCCATCGTTCACGATTGGTTGGTAACCTTTGCTGGCGCCGAACGCGTGCTCGCCGAACTGCTCGACATCTGGCCGGAGGCAGACCTGTTCAGCGTGATCGACTTCCTTTCGGACGAAGATCGGGCGCAGCTGCAGGGCAAGCAGGCGACGACCACCTTCATCCAGCGCCTGCCGCAGGCCAAGAAGCGCTATCAGACCTATCTGCCGCTGATGCCGCACGCTATCGAGCAACTCGACCTGTCCGGCTACGACCTGATCATCTCCAGCAGCCATGCGGTGGCCAAGGGCGTCCTGACCGGTCCGGACCAGCTGCACATCAGCTATGTCCACTCGCCCATCCGCTACGCCTGGGACCTGCAGCACCAGTACCTCAAGGAAGCCGGGCTCGATCGCGGCCTGAAGGGCAAGCTGGCACGCGTCATCCTGCACTATGTGCGCATCTGGGATCAGCGCACCGCCGCCGGCGTGGATGCCTTCGTCGCCAACTCCCACTTCATCGCCCGGCGCATCAGCAAGGCCTATCGCCGCGAAGCCAAGGTCATCTATCCGCCGGTCGACATCAGTCGCTTCACGCCCAGCGGCGGCAAGGACGACTTCTACCTGACGGCCTCGCGCATGGTGCCCTACAAGCGTATGCCCATGATCGTCGAAGCCTTCAGCTCGATGCCCGACAAGAAACTGGTGGTGATCGGCGCCGGCCCCGAATTCGAGAAGGCCAAGGAGGTCGCCGGTCCCAACGTCACCCTGCTGGGTTACCAGGACTTCGACTGCCTGCTCGACCACATGCGCCGAGCGCGGGCCTTCGTCTTCGCCGCCGAGGAAGACTTCGGCATCACCCCCATCGAAGCCCAGGCCTGCGGGACCCCCGTCATCGCCTATGGTCGGGGTGGCGTGCTGGAAACCGTGCGCGGCCTGGATGCGCCCCATCCCACCGGCGTCTTCTATCCGGAGCAGAGCGTCGCCTCGCTGTGCGCCGCCGTGCGCCAGTTCGAAGCCCTGGAAACGCCGATCAGCCAGCAGGCGTGCCGGCAGAATGCCGAGCGCTTCGCCACCAAGCGTTTCCGTCAGGAAATGCGTGCCTTCGTCGAAGCCCGGGTTGCCGCGCTGCATCTGCCCGCCGACCTGGATCTGGAGATCGTCACGCCCTTTCCCAGCAAGGGTCTGCAGCCGAGTTCGCTGAGCACCGCCTGATCGTTACTCCTTTACGTCCATGAATTCCCGCGCCCAGACTCGATACTCCTGCAGTGTCGAGTACTTGGTGGACAGTTCGGACGCGGACAGGTCGGACGCGGTGATGTCGCGCTGCTCTCTCAGGCAATCGTAGGTTGCCTTGATCGCCGCGAAGTAGGCGGCATGACCATTCACCACCACCCGCACCCCGGCCTTGGACAGGCGGGCGTTGTCGCGCAGCTGGGGATTGCCGTAGGTCACCAGCATCACCGGCACGCTCAGGTGCTGGGTGATCTCTTCCAGATGATCGAAGTCACGAATCCCGACCATGCAGATGCCGTCCGCGCCCGCCGCCTCATAGGCCTTGGTACGGGAGATGACCTCTGCGGTGCTCAGTTCGGTGGCGTTGGTGCGGGCAAAGATGCTCAGGGCTTCGTCGATACGGGCTTCCAGCGCCCCCTTGATCTTGCCGATGCCCTCTTCGACGCTCACCAGGTCGGTGGACTTGCGGCCATAGCCGGCCGGCAGCACGGTGTCCTCGATGGTCAGGGCAGCCACCCCGGCGCGCTCGAGTTCGGTGATGGTACGCATGACGTTCAGGGCATTGCCGTAGCCGTGATCGGCGTCGGCGATGATGGGCAGCCGGGCGACCCGGCCGATGCGTGTGGCCTGTTCGACGAATTCGCTCAGGGTGATCAGGGCGAAGTCCGGAGCGGCGAGCACCTGCAGGGAAGCCACCGACCCGCCGAGGATGCCCATTTCGAAACCGAGGTCGTTGGCGATGCGCGCCGACATGGGATCGAAGACGGACGCCGTGTGGTAGCAGCTGTCCGATTTCAGCAGGGCTCTGAACGCTAAGCGCAGCTTGTGCGGGGAGGTTGGCTTCATAGAATTTTCCTTCTGGGATAAACCGAACAGACAATGTTAGCGCGACAAGTAGTGGTCACACGACCAGATGTCCGGCTTTGAGATAAATCGATTCATCCAACTGACCCACGGTCGCCGTTCGGCCTCGCCGCTCAGGCGCCGCAAGCCACAGGTCGAAACTCGCGGAGAACGGATCAGCCCGGGTAACCCGCCGCTTGGCCAGACGCTGGAGATTTCGATACCCAAGCATGCCCGGGCAAAGTGACAATAGTGGCCAGGCTCAGCCTTTCTGCCAATCCCGTCATTGCCCAATGCCATCATGCTTGCTGCCGACTTTCTAGACCGCTTCACCGCCCTGGATCTTTTCCTGACCCGGCATCAGCACCTGTGGCGGCCCAGACCCTTCGTCGAGCGTGAGCTGCCCTGGGAGTCGAGCTGCCCGGAACTGGCCGATTGGTTGCGCGCCCGCAGCCTGGAAGCGGCGGAGGCGGCCCATAATACCCCTCAGCTCCTGGCTGCACCCGAACCCTTCCACTCCCTGGCCAAGACCTCGCTGGCGCTCACTCAGGTCCCCGAATACCAAGACGCTCCTGGCCGCAATCTGTCCGGCAGGCAAGACGTCGACGTACCGGGGCGCAAGTGGCTGCAGATCGAGGCCTTCAGCCGCAAGCTGGACTTCCAGCAACCGGTGCGGCGCTGGGTCGACTGGTGCGCGGGCAAGGGCCACCTGGCCAGGCACCTGACCTATCAGGGTGCGCCAGCGGTCTGCCTGGAGGTCGATGCGGCCCTCGTCGTGGAAGGCGCAAGGCTCAGCCACCGGGCCCGGGCCTCCGTGCACCATTATCAGGCCGATGTGCTCCAAAGGCTGGCAGGCGACCAGCTTGGCAGCCGCGACACACCCGTCGCCCTGCATGCTTGCGGCGACCTGCACACCCAGTTGCTCAGGGTGACGGCAGCGCGCGGCTGTCAGCAACTGGCCCTGGCGCCCTGTTGCTATGACCGCATCTCCGCCGAGGTGTATGGCCCCTTGTCCGCGCCGGCGAAGGCCTCGGCACTGCGGCTGGACCGGGAAGCCCTGCGTCTGGCCCTCTGTGAAACCATCACCGGCGGGCAACGGGTACGCCGGGATAGAGACCTGTCCATGGCACGACGGCTGGGCTTCGATCTGCTGCAACGCGAGGTCACGGGGCGCGATGTCTATCTCAATACGCCGCCACTGCCCAGCCACTGGCTGCGCCAGCCCTTCGCCGCCTTCGGTGAAGAGCTGGCAAGACGCAAGGATCTGCTGCTGCCGAACGGAATCGACTGGTTGCTCTGGGAAAGGCGAGGCTTCCAGCGGCTGGCGGAAGTTCGTAATCTCGAGCTGTTGCGCGGCCTGTTCCGCCGTCCCCTGGAGCTCTGGCTGGTATTGGATCAGGCGCTGTTCCTACAGGAGCAAGGTTACAGAGTGACGCTGGGGACCTTCTGTCCAGCTCACCTGACACCGCGCAACCTGCTGCTGACGGCGGAAAAACCCTACTCGGCCTAGGCTCACAGCCGCTCTATCCTGCACGTTTGTCGGAATCTGCGCGACGGAATGTAAAAAATACCTTTTGGTGATGGACTTCTCACAAAGTCTGCACAATAGTTAGGTTGCAATCTCGCAAAAAAAGCAGGAATAACAAAAATGCGCTACTACCTGCCCGTTTGGACCGGCGTCGCCGGTTGCCTCGTCTTCGCCCAAGCCCAGCTGCCCTGGCTTGCGGTGGCCTCCCTCCTCGTCAGCTGGTCCTTCTTGCTGTTCTCGCACGACAACGCAAGGAATTCAGCCTGGCATTCCAAGATCTCCACCCTCCCCGTCAATTCCCCCTTGAGCTTTCAGTCCCATCATCGCCATTGAGGCGTGCTCCAGGCCAGGGACTGGCCTACACCCGACCTGACGGGTCTGGCTGTCTCATTGTTTGGTGAAGCAGCGCACAAATCCCGTATCCCGCATTAAAGTCCGACGGAACGTTTTCCTCCTTTCTGCTGCCCGGACAAACCGCTCATCGCACCCTGCGACGAGAGAAGTGTGCCGGCCGTCCGCCCGCACTGTGACGCACTCCCTCCTTCTTTACATCCCCTCTCCTGCCGCACCTCGTCTGGCGTGCTATTTGCCCTGATTTGGGCTTGCTCGACAGCGCCTCCCCGCCTTTCTACCGTGTGAACCTCTTAATCAGTGCCGAGTCCTAACGTCGCTACAGCCATCATGGCATTTAGCGATCGGTGGCCAGTCATCGGTCCTAGAGCGCCATAGTGAACATTTCAGACGCTGGTAGCTGCCTCGCCCAGTTGAAAGTTCGTGCACGGTATACGCACAAGGATGGAACCATGAATTTGAAAGAACGCGGCATTTTGCATACGAATTCCTCGGCAATCTCGCTCGCACACCGCCTGCTCGACCTCGCCGTGATCACGCTGAGCGCCTACGTGGCAGGTACCTGGGCGTCGGAAACCGGCATGCGTCCCGAGCATTGGGTCGTCATCTTCCTGTCCTTGCTGATCTTCCATTTCCTCACCGAGCTGAACCACGTCTATGGTTCCTGGCGCGGTGAACGCATCACCGATGAACTGCTCAAGATCGCCACCTACTGGGTGCTGACCTTCGCGACCGTGTTCATGGTCGATTACTTCTTCTTCGACCAGTCCTACCTCTCGCCTGGCGTGATGCAGGGCTGGCTGGGCCTGACGCTGGGTACGCTGTGCGGCTATCGCGTGCTGCTGCGCTCGATCATGCACTCCCTGCGCAAGGCCGGCATCAACACCCGCAATGTCGCCATCGCCGGCAACGGCATGGTCGCCCAGCGCCTGGCGCACACCATCAGCACCGCGCCCTGGATGGGCCTGCGCATCGCCGGGTTCTACAGCGACAACCAGGACACCGGTGAAGAAGGCGTGCCCAGCCCAGTGCTGAATGGCGGTCTCGACCGGCTCATGCAGGACGTCCGCTCCGGCCAGGTCGACAAGGTCTACATCACGCTCGGCATGGCCGATCAGAGCAAGATCAATTGGCTGGTCCAGGAGCTGAGCGACACCACGGCGTCCGTCTACATCATCCCGGACATCTTCATGTTCCACCTGCTGCATGCCCGCAGCGAAAGCCTCGATGGCCTGCCCAGCATCAGCATCTTCGATACCCCGATGGATGGCGCCAGCCACATCGTCAAGCGGATCGAGGACATCGTGCTGTCTTCCATCATCCTGGCCATGATCTCCCTGCCCATGCTGGCCATCGCCATCGGCATCAAGATCACCTCGCCCGGTCCGATCTTCTTCAAGCAGAAGCGCTACGGCATGGATGGCAAGCCGATCGAAGTGTGGAAATTCCGCAGCATGAAGGTCATGGAAAATGGCGCCAAGGTCACCCAGGCGACCAAGAATGACACCCGCATCACCCCGTTTGGTGCATTTTTACGACGTACGTCTCTCGATGAATTGCCTCAATTCATTAATGTACTCCGCGGCGAAATGTCCATCGTCGGTCCCCGCCCCCATGCCGTCGCTCACAACGAGCAATACCGCAAGCTGGTGCAGGGCTACATGCTCCGCCACAAGATGAAGCCCGGCATTACCGGTTGGGCTCAGGTCAATGGCTGGCGCGGCGAGACCGATACCCTGGACAAGATGCAGAAGCGGGTCGAGTTCGATCTGGACTATATCCACCACTGGTCTTTCTGGTGGGACGTCAAGATCATCTTCCTCACGCTGTTCAAAGGCTTCATCAATAAGAACGCATACTGAGACCGGCCGGGGCCATTGGCCCGCCCCTCAGCACGACGATCTGGAGCCTGGACTCCCGACCCTAATTACATCGGCAGCAAGCGATCCCTGGAGACAGGCATCGCTGGCTATCTGCCGTCGATACCTGTTGTCCGGACAACAGGAAGGTTTTGAAGAATGATCAAGTCGATATTGGTTGTATGCGAAGGGAACATCTGCCGCAGCCCGGTCGCAGAAGCACTACTGGCCAAGGCGCTGGAAGGCCGTGACGTCCAGGTCGGTTCCGCTGGCATCAGGGCACTGGTTGGCCATGGCATCGAGAAGAACGCACAAGAGGTACTACGGCAAAACGGCATAGATTTCACCACCCACCAAGCTCGCCAAGCGGATGCAGAGATGCTGCGCAAGGCGGATTTGATTTTGACCATGGAAGAGTTTCACTCACGCTCCGTCGAAAGTATTGCTCCTGAAGTCAGGGGTAAGGTTTTTCTGATCGGGAAATGGTTGAGCAATCAAGAAGTACCAGACCCTTATCGCCTTTCTAAAGAGATGTTTCAAAATGTCCACATACTTTTGACGCGCTGTGTAAACAGTTGGCTTCCATACATCAAATAGGGAAGAAGGAATTTCATGACCACGATGCCTCGCTTTACTCCCGAAGTTAAGAATGAGTCGGATATCAACTTTTCCGCACTCTTCGGTATGTTGATCGATTACAAATGGCAACTCCTGTCGGTAATCGGTATTTTCGCCGCGCTCGGTATTGGCTACGCCATCCTGGCCACGCCCATGTATTCGTCCAACGCCATGATCCAGATCGAAATGGAGAAGAAGGGCGTTACCCGACTGACCGATCAGACCAGCGGCATGCCGCCGCCCATGCCCGAGGCGGTGACCGAGATCGAGCTGCTCAAGTCGCGCTCCGTGATCGGCAAGGCGATCGAGAACCTCAAGTTGGATATCGAGGTCAAGCCGCGCTATTTCCCGCTGATTGGCAACTTCGTCGCGCGTCGTTTCGAGCCGCAGAATGAGACCGACGTGGCCTCGCCCCTGCTGGGTCTGAACAGCTTTGCCTGGGGCGGTGAGAAACTGGTCCTCGACCAGCTGGAAGTGCCTGACAGCAACCTCGACAAGCCGATGAAGCTGAAGGTCGAGGACAACCAGAATTTCACCGTCTTCAATGCCGATGACGAAGTGGTGCTGCACGG
Organism: Pseudomonas benzopyrenica; assembly: GCF_036884265.1. Lineage (NCBI taxonomy): Bacteria > Pseudomonadati > Pseudomonadota > Gammaproteobacteria > Pseudomonadales > Pseudomonadaceae > Pseudomonas > Pseudomonas benzopyrenica. Next base: position 4,780,268 of record NZ_CP145723.1, read on the forward strand.
TGGCCTCGGCCAGCCGGTGAGCAATGCGGGCTACCAGATCAAGGTCGCCACGCTGCAGGCTCGCCCGGGCACCGAATTCACCATCATGAAGAAGCGTTTCTCCAAGACCATCCAGGAATACCAGGGTCGCATCGTCGCCGGTGAGCGCGGCAAGATGTCGGGCATCATCGGTGTCGGCCTGCAGGATGCGGATCCGCTGAAGGCCCAGGCCATCGTCCAGGAAGTCGCGGACATCTATGTTCAGCAGAACATCGATCGCAACGCCGCCGAGTCCACCCAGAGCCTGGAATTCCTGCGCGCCCAGATCCCGGTCGTGAAATCCGATCTGGAAAAGGCCCAATCCGCGCTGAACTACTACCAGACCAACAAGAAGTCGGTCGATATCGACAGCGAGACCAAGGGCGTCCTGGAGCAGACCGTTGCGCTGGACAACCAGATCTCCGAGCTGAACCTCAAGCGCACCGAGATGGATCGCAAGTTCACCCGCCAGCACCCGGCCTACCAGGCGCTGATGAGCCAGCTGGGTCAGCTGCAAGCTGAGCGTGCCAAGCTGCAGAAGCGCGTCGAAGTACTGCCGGAAACCCAGCAGGAACTGCTGCGCCTGAACCGCGACATCGAAGTGACCGGCCAGACCTATGCGCTGATGCTGAACAAGGCTCAGGAGCTGGAAGTCATTCGCGCCGGTACCGTGGGTAGCGTGCGCATCATCGACAACGCCAACGCCAACGTCGATGACCCGTCCGCCCCCAACAAGCCGCTGATCATCGCCGTCGCCATCATCCTGGGCGGCATCGTCGGCCTGGCCATCGTCTACACCCGTCACACCCTGCGTCGCGGTGTCGAGACGCCGGAAGCCATCGAGCAGATCGGTCTGCCGGTCTACGCCTCGATCCCCTACAGCAAGAATCAGGCGGACACCACCAAGGTACTGGGCACCAAGCAGCCGGGCGAATCCTCGCTGACCGCTCTCACCCATCCGACCGATCTGAGCACCGAGGCGCTGCGCAGCCTGCGTACCAGCCTGCACTTCGCCATGATCGAGGCCAAGAACAACATCCTGATGATCTCCGGTCCCAGCCCGGGCGTCGGCAAGTCCTTCGTGTCCTCGAACCTGGCCGCGGTGATCGCCGAGTCCGGCCAACGCGTGCTGCTGATCGACGGCGACATGCGCAAGGGCTATCTGCACAAGCTGATGAACACCAAGCAGCAGGACGGTCTGTCCGATCTGCTCAGTGGTCGTATCGCCCTGAACGATGCCATCAAGAAGACCGAAGTCGGCAGCCTGGATTTCGTCTCCTGCGGCCAGTTCCCGCCGAATCCGTCGGAACTGCTGATGAGCCTCCGCTTCACCACCGTGCTGAAGAAATTCAGCGAGCTGTACGACATCGTGATCATCGACACCCCGCCGATCCTGGCGGTGACCGAGGCCGGCATCATCGGCAGTCACGCCGGTACCAGCCTGATCGTCGCACGTTTCGGCGTGAACAGTGTCAAGGAGCTTGAGGCGACCAAGCGCCGCTTCGACCTCAACGGCATTCCGCTCAAGGGCGTGATCTTCAACGCCGTGGAGCGCAAGGCCAGTAACTACGGCTCCTATGGCAATTACCACTACTCCTACGAGCAGAACGCCAAGAGCTGATGCACTACCCCGGCTGGACGGCCTGATCGCCGTCCAGCCGATCCCTTCAGGGATCGCGGCAGTATTCGTACAGGCGCATCGAACAAGAAACTACCTCACACAGCGATTTCGAAGGGTTTCCTCCTGAACCCGGCCACGCTTGGCAGCCTTGCATCTCGACGCTGTACCGGATTGATGATTCTGAAGAATAGGAACACGCCAATGAACGTAGTCATGGTGCTCAACTACAAGGCCCCCAACGAAACCATCAGTTGCGTGGAGAGCATCCTCAAGCACTGCCCGTCCATCGATCACGCGGTGGTGGTGGACAACGATTCCCAGGACGGCTCCATCGACGTCCTGCAACGCTGGCAGGCCGACAACGCCCTGAGCCAGGTCACCGTGCTCGCCAGCCCGCGCAACGACGGCTATGCCGGCGGCAACAACTACGGCATGCGCTGGGCGCTGGAGAATCTGGCGGTCAAGCATTTCTGGGTCGTCAACAACGACGCCTACGTCAAGGACGATGCCTTCGCCCCGCTGCTGGCCGAGCTGCAGCGCGCGCCCAAGACCATCGTCGGCTCGGTGATCCTGAGCTCCCAGACCGGGCGCCTGGAATGCTATGGCGGCGGCATCCTCTATCCACTGCTGGGCAAGTCCAAGCTGCTGGGCAAGGACATCGACGTCAGCGAGATTTCCCAGCTGGACCGTGAACCCGATTACATCATGGGTTGCAGCATGGCCTTCTGCGCCAGCCTGCTGACCGAGATCGGCTTCATGGACGAAGCCTATTTCATGTATTCCGAGGAAGTGGACTGGCAGCACCAGGCCAAACGCAAGGGCGTCGTGCTCAAGGTCTCACGCGAGAGCCAGCTCTATCACTACGGCTCCATGAGCTCGGGCGGTCGCAGCGCCTTCTATCACTACTTCCGTAATCGTGCGGCGACCCGCTTCAATCGTAAATTCCATGGCACTCCCTATGCGCTGGTGTCCGCCGTGCTCCTGTCCGGCATCACCGTGCTCAAGGAATTCAAGAATCCGAAATTGGCCTGGTCCGGCGTCAAGGGTGCCTTCAAGGGAGCGACGATGCATGTCTAACCTAAGCAACCAAGCCTTCGGTATCGACTTCTTCACCGGTACCAAGGACGAGCTGATGAGCTCGATCAGCCAGGACATCCATCGTCCCTACAGCTACATCGTCACGCCGAACATCGACCATGTCGTGCAGCTGCAGAGCAATCCGGACATGCGCGAGTCCTATCAGCGCGCCGGCAAACGCATCTGCGACAGCCGGATCCTGATGCCCATCCTCAAGTCGCTGGGCGTCGCCGTGCCCGAGGTCATCACCGGCAGCGATCTCACCCTGAGCATCCTGCGCAAGGCCAACGACGAGCGCCTGTCGGTGGTGCTGATCGGTTCGAGCGAGAATGACGTGGGCAAGCTGCGCCGGATGTATCCGCACATCCAGCTGGCGCACTACAACCCGCCGATGGGTTTCATCAACGATCCGCTGGAGACGCAGAAATGTGTCGACTTCGTGATGCAGAACCCTTCCGAGTTCATCCTCTATGCCGTCGGAGCGCCGCGCCAGGAAAAGCTCGCACGGCAGATCGACAGCAGCAAGCGTACCGGCGTCGGCCTGTGCATTGGCGCCTCCATCCTGTTCGCCGTCGGCACCGTCAAGCGTGCCCCGCGCTGGATGCAGAAGGCCAAGCTGGAATGGCTGCACCGGATGTGTTCGGAGCCCAAGCGGCTGGCCAAGCGTTACGTGCACGATGCCCTGAGCATCCTGCCCATCTATCTCAAGGAACGCAGCAGTCGCCGCACCTGAGGCGCTGCCCCCGCAGCATTCTCAGCCGCAAGGAAGATGACCACCGGACAAGCAGTCCGGTGGTCCCGTCTGGATGGGTAGGTCTATGAGCATTCTCCGTAAAAGTACCGTTTCCTTCGTTCTCCTGATCCCGTTGCTGATCCTGCACCTGGACGTGTTCGGCGAAAGCCCGCACAACCCGGTCGGCATCCTCTATCTGAACGAGTTGTATCTGGCCATCTGCATGGCCTTCACCTTCTTCTACCTGCTGACCAGCATTGGCACCCAGCAGCGCGAATTCAAGATCCTGATGACCTACGCCGTCTATTCGTCGGTGGTGTTCATCGGGTTGCCGGCGATCTTTTCCTTTCTGTTCTACGGTCAGCCGATCTTCTACGGCCTGATCGAAGAGCGGCGGATCCTGTTCAGCTTCGGTTTCGCCACCCTGATGTTCCTCGGGCGCAACATGAGCGCCTCGCAATTCGAGAAAGCCCTGCTGATCACGGCGCTGCTGGCAGCGGCCATGGCCTGGATGTTCAAGTTCGGCGCGCTGCCGGATCTGCGTGACAAGCAGTCCTCCTTCGACCGTCCGGACCGTTCTTCCATCGGCGCTCCGGCCCTGTGCCTGGCCTACTTCTACTGCATCCAGACGTGGAACAAGGGCATCTCGCCGATCGACGGCTCGGCGCGCAGCAAGACCGTGCACATCGTGCTGGCCATGTTCTTCCTGCTGACCCTGGTGTTCGGCACCCAGACCCGGCAGCTCATCGTGCTGGCACTCTGCTTCACCGTGTTCTGCCTGAAGAGCAAGTCGATCGTCTGGATCTGCGTCTCCGCCCTGCTGCTGTCGCCCTTCTTCATCTTCCCGGATCTGATGAAGGTGCTGGGGCTGAATCTGGACTTCTACGCTCAGTCGGTGGAAGACGGCCCCACCGATGGCGTGCGCGAGCAGACCATCGGTTACATCTTCTCCCACCTCAGCCAGAACCACTGGCTGCCCAGCGGCTCGCTGTCGCTGATGTGGAACAACGGCTTCATCCCCTACTTCGGCGAGTATTTCTTCCTGTCCGACGTAGGCGTGTTCGGCACCGTGTTCCGCTTTGGCTTCCTGGCCTTCATCATCATCCCGGTGTCGCTGTTCCTCTACTATCGCTGGGCGAAGATGCTGCACCCCGATACCGGTTTCGTGGTGACCGCCACCCTGGCCCAGCTGGTGATCTGGCCGCTGGCCGGTTTCTTCGAGTATCTCCAGGCCACCATCTGCTACCTGATGGTGATCCAGGCGCTACGCGCCCTGCATCACTACAGCTCCGCACCCGTCCAGGAGACCTACGTCAGCAGCCCCTACCCGCGTCCGAGCAGCCAGCTGGCTCGTTCGGTCTGATCCCTCGTGCCGCCCGGCGTCCGCCGGGCGGCCCCAAGGAGTTTTCACCCCCACGATGTCGATGATCAAAAACAGCACCTGGAACATCCTGGGTGTCGTCATTCCCAGTGCCATCGCGCTGCCCACCATGGGCGTGCTGTCGCGTCTGCTCGGTGTCGAGCAGTTCGGCCTGTTCACCCTGGCCTTCGCCATCGTCGGCTATGCCACCCTGTTCGATGCCGGCCTGTCGCGTGCGGTGATCCGCGCCGTCGCCATGCACCACGGCGACAAGGGGCTCAATCGACTGGTCATGGGCACGGCCACCGGCGCCGTCATCGGTCTGAGCCTGCTGGCGACGCTGCTGCTGTGGTTCGGCGCGGGCAAGGTGGTGAGTCTGCTGCACGTCTCGCCCGAGCATTTCGACAATGCCGTGGCCGGCTTTCGCTGGCTGAGCCTGTGCGTACCACCCTTCCTGCTGGCGACGGTCTGGTTCGCCTACCTGGAGGGCAACGAGCGCTTTGGGGAATTCAACATCCTGCGGACCTTCTCCAACAGTCTGCTGGCGATCGCGCCGCTGATCGCGGTGCTGATCGAACCGAGCTTTTCCGCCACCGTGATCGGCCTGGTGCTGGCCCGGGTGGTGTCCATGGCGCTGGCCTACTGGCCGCTGCACAAGGACTTCCCGGAAGGCATCCGCACCTTCAAGGTCGAGGTGTTCAAGGAACTGCTGAAATTCGGCAGCTGGATGACGGTGAGCAACATCATCAGTCCGCTGATGGTCTATTTCGACCGCTTCGTGCTGTCGCACATGGTCGGCGCCAGCCGGGTGTCCTTCTACACCGCTCCTGCCGAGGCCGTGTCGCGGATGCTGATCATCCCCAATGCCGTGGCCCGGGTGGTGTTCCCACTCCTGAGCAAGAGCGGCGAAGACGCCGCGCGCCAGGCCAACAAGGCGTTCTGGGGTCTGCTGCTGATCAGCCTGGCGATGGTGTTGCCGATCCTGGTGCTGGCGCCCTGGATCATGACGGTGTGGATGGGTCCGGAGTACGGCGGCGATGCCGCGCAGATCCTGCGTATTCTGGTGGTAGGCTTCATCTTCAACGCCCTGGCGCAGATTCCCTTCGCCAAGATTCAGGCCCGGGGCCATTCGCGGACCACCGCGATGATCCATCTCGCCGAGCTGTTGCCCTATCTGGGCCTGCTGGTGGTGTGCATCCAGCATTTTTCCATCATGGGCGCCGCCATTGCCTGGACCATCCGGGTAACCGTGGACTACCTGGCGCTGGAATACTTCGCTCGGCGCACGCCGCCGCTGCAACCCACACCCGTCTATCAGCAGAGTTCCTGAGGGCGCTCTGCTTAGACGAACGTCCGCAATACACGAGAGGTGCTGTCCGTGTCACGAGTGAAACGTCGTATCGGTGGTGGCCTGCTGGCCACCGTATTACTGTCCGCGGCGCTTTATGGCCAGGCGCAGGCAGCGCCGGCGACAGCCAAGGTGGATCTGATCGGCATCAACATGTCGGCCGCCGGCTTCGCGGGTCAGGTCCTGCCCGGCGTGGAAGGCACCAACTACTTTTATCCCACCGAGGATTACTTCCGCCGCTACGCGGCCAAGGGCTTCCGCTTCATCCGCTTCCCCTTCCTCTGGGAACGGGTGCAGCCCCAGCTGGGCGGTGAGCTGGACCAGGCCCAGGTCGCCCTGCTGCAGCGCACTCTGGATTTCGCCGACAAGTACGGCATCCGGGTGATCCTGGACATGCACAACTACGCGCGCTATCGCGGTCAGCTGATCGGCTCGCCGCAGGTGCCCTATGCCAGCTATGCCGATGCCTGGAAGCGCCTGGCCACCACCTTCCAGAAGCATCCGGCGCTGTACGGTTACGACGTCATGAACGAACCCCATGACACCCAAGGCCTCTGGCCCCAGGCCGCGCAGACGGCGGTGGACAGCATCCGCAGCGTCGACATGAAGACGCCGATCTTCATCGCCGGTGACAGCTGGTCCAGCGCCCAGCGCTGGCCCCAGGCGAACGGCGATCTGCTGATCAAGGATCCGGCGGACAACCTGATCTACGAAGCCCACATCTACTTCGACGAGGACTCCAGCGGCAACTATGCCTCCGGCACCAAGGGTGTCCATCCCATGATCGGCGTGGAAAGAACCCGGCCCTTCATCGAGTGGCTGAAAAAGCACAATTTGCGCGGCTTCATTGGCGAATATGGGATACCTGCACACCCACAGTGGCTGGAAGCCATGGACAATCTGCTGAGCTATCTGGGCGAGCAGTGCGTACCTAGCGCCTATTGGGCGGCCGGTCCGGGCTGGGGCGACTATCCCCTGGCCATCGAACCGAAGAACGGCGTGGAAAAGCCCCAGACGGCGCTGCTGGAAAAACACCTGAACCGGCATGACTGCCAGGTCATAGGACCTCGTTGAGGGAGATGTGACAGATTTCGAACGGCGTCACCTTTTTCCGCTCCGGGGGCGCTGAACTCGATGGCTAAAGGCCAGTCCTAGACCAGCAGACTCAGGTGCTCGTATAACTAAAAGCTGAGACCTCGAGTTCTCTCGCACGCTGGGCAGGCTAGCCGCATGGAAACCGGTCCACTGTCGAGAAGTGCCTCGTCTCGCGAAGGAACACCATGAATAACCGGCTCGTTGCTTCTACCTTCCGATTTATTCCTCTTGCTCACACTCAATCAGCAATCAAGGACGAATGACATGAAAACCAAATTTACCGCTCTGGCCTTGCTGTCTGGCATCGTCCTGCAGGGTTGTGCCTACTCCCCGGGTCAGTACCTGGACCAGGACGACCTCAAGAGCGATCCAAGCATCCAGGGCACCAAGGTCCAGCTGATCCCGATCACCAGCTCGCTGCTGATGAGTCAGGATTCCGCGGCCCTGACCAAGGCTCCCGACCTCAAGCCCCTGCTGGACTACAAGCCGCAGGCTTACCGCGTCGGTGCGAGCGACCTGCTCTACATCACCGTCTGGGATCACCCCGAACTGACCGCTCCGTCCGGCGCCCAGCAGCAGCTGGAAGCCAACGGTCGCCTGGTACGTCCGGATGGCACCCTCTTCTATCCCTACGTCGGCACCGTGCGCGCCGCCGGCAAGACCCTGGAAGAGATCCGTACCGACATTTCCCGTCGTCTGGCCACCTTCATCGACAATCCCCAGGTCGACGTCAGCGTGCTGAAGTTCGGTAGCCAGAAGGTCACCATCTCCGGCGCCGTGAACAAGGGCGATGCCATTCCTCTGACCACCAAGCCCATCACCCTGGTGGAAGCCCTGGGCCAGGTTGGCGTGGCCAACACCGGTGGTGCCGACCTGACCGGCGTGACCCTGGTGCGCGACGGCAAGGAATACCGCCTGGATACCGACAGCCTGAACCGCAAGGATTCCAAGCTGTACGGCATCTACCTCAAGGACGGTGACAGCATCCACCTGCCCTACAACGACGCCCGCAAGGTCTACGTGGTCGGTGAAGTCCGCACGCCGTCCGCGGTCAGCTACAAGATCACCAACCTGAACCTGATGGAAGCCCTGAGCCAGGCCGGTGGCATCCAGCAGGAAACCGCCAACGCCGATGCCGTCTACGTCATCCGTGGCCCGGAAGACCTGAAGGCTCCGGGTGCCACCGCCCAGGTCTTCCACCTGGCGGCCAAGAACCCCACCGCCTACGTGCTGGCGCAGAATTTCCATCTGCAGCCGCAGGACGTGGTCTTCGTCGGCCCGGCCGGTATCACCCGTTGGAATCGCTTCGTCAGCCAACTGCTGGGCTCCACCAACGTCCTCTCCTCCAGCGCCAGCCTGAACAGCAGCTTCAAGTAACAGCGCTCGCTTGCCGTCATGCCGGTTACCGCCGCGCATGACGGCAATTCTCCTGACATTCGGCTATACCCCCTCCTGCCTTCCTGCGCTACACCTCTCCCCATCGCCACACTTGAAAGCCGCTGCCTAGACGCGCTTGCCTGGCGGCCATCAATTATTTCGATACCTATTAACCTGATAATTGCTGCCGCTCGGCTTGGCACGGGCAGTTTTTCGTCACGCTTTTGCGTAATGTAGCTAACCTGATACCGAAGTTGGGTACGTTTAAGGACTGGGTGTGGCGTCAGGCAAGGCAACAAGGGCAGGGTCCCGCTTCGGTGGGTGGCGCAAGCTGACGGTCTGGCTGCTGGGCTATCTGTCCTTCATGGGCACGGCCCTGGCCGCGCCCGCCAGCGTGGCCTTCTGGTACGCGGAAAAACCGCCGCTGGCCGAACTCGCCCAGTTCGACTGGGTGGTGCTCGAACCCGGCCATGCCAGTGCTGCCGATGTCCGCGCCCTGCGCGACGGCGGTGCCCAGCCCTTCGCCTATCTGTCCATCGGCGAATTCGCCGGCGACGCGGCGGCGCTGGAGAAGGCCGGCCTCAGCGCGGGGGCCAGCCCGGTGGCCAACAAGGCCTGGGGCAGCCAGGTGATGAATCTGGCCACGCCGGTCTGGCGGGCCCATCTGCTCGAACGCGCCGCCCAACTGGCCAAGGCCGGTTACACCGGACTGTTCCTCGATACCCTCGACAGCTTCCAGCTGGTGGCCGAAGACCAGCGCGAAACCCAGCGCCTGGCGCTGAAGAGCCTGCTGGCCGAACTACACCGTCGTCAGCCATCGCTCAAACTGTTTTTCAATCGCGGCTTCGAGGTGCAACCCGAGCTGCCCGGCGTGGCTGCCGCCATGGCGGTGGAGTCCATCTATGCGGGCTGGGATGCCGGCAAGAAAACCTATCGACCGGTCAGCGCCGGAGATCGCGAATGGCTGAAGCCGCGGATCGAGGCGGCGCGCAGTGCCGGCATCCCGGTCATCGCCATCGAATACCTGCCGCCGGAACAGCGTGACGAAGCCCGGCGCCTGGCCAAGCGGCTGCGCGACGAAGGCTATGTGCCCTATATCACCACCCCCGATCTCAATACCCTGGGCATCAGCTCGGTGGCCCTGCAGCCGCGGCGGTTGGCGCTGCTCTACGATGGCCGCGAAGGCGCCTTGCGCCAGTCGGCCGTGCACCGCTTCCTGGGCAGTGCCCTGGAGTACCAGGGCTATCGGCTGGACTATTTCGATGCCTCCAAACCGCTGCCCACGGCCTGGCCTGGCGCGCTCTACGCCGGGGTGGTGGTGTGGATGACCAGCGGTCCGCCACCCAATTCGCGAGCCTTCAGCGACTGGATCGGCCAGCGCCTGGATGAAAAGACGCCCTTGCTGATCCTCGGCGGCCTGCCGCTGGACAACGAGGCCCTGCTCAAGCGACTGGGCCTTGGCGTCAGTCGCAAGCCACTGCCCGACAACCTGACCCTCAAGGTGGCGGACCCCGCCCTCGCCGGCAACTTCGAGGCGCCGGTCAAGTTGCGCACCCGTGGCCTGCCGGCCGTGCAGACGTTGCCAGGCGGGCCGACGCCGGTGGTCAGCCTCACGGGCCAGGATGGCAGCTTCGTGCCCATGGGTGTGGCCCCCTGGGGCGGCTTCGTCTTAAGCCCCTACGTCATGGAGGACGGCCCCGAGGCCAGTCGCTGGATCATCGACCCCTTCGCCTTCACGGCGAAGAGCCTGCAGCTGCCGCCCCTGCCGGTACCCGATCCGACCACGGAAAACGGTCGGCGCATCGCCACCGTGCATATCGACGGCGACGCCTTCGTGTCCAAGGCCGAAGTACCCGGCGCACCCTATGCCGGCCAGGTGGTCCTGGAACAGTTCATCCAGCCGCATCCCTTTCTGACCTCGGCGTCGATCATCGAGGGCGAGGTCGGGCCCAAGGGCCGCTATCCGGAGCTGACCGCGCAGCTGGAGCCCATCGCCCGCCGGCTGTTCGCCGATCCCAAGGTGGAGGTGGCCACCCATACCTTCAGCCATCCATTCTTCTGGCAACCAGCGGTGGCCGAGCAGAGCGAGAACTTCGAAGCCCAGTACGGCTACATGATGCAGATTCCCGGCTACGACAAGGTGGATTTCACCCGGGAGATCGTGGGTTCGACCCGCTATATCAATGAGCGCCTGACCACCCCGCAAAAGCCGGTGAAGATGGTGTTCTGGTCCGGTGACGCCCAGCCCGATGCGGCCACCCTCAAGCTCGCCTACGACAACGGCCTGCTCAACGTGAATGGCGGCAACTCCCATATCACCCGTTCACAACCCTCGGTGAGTGGCCTCTATCCCTTCATCCGCCCCACTCCCGGCGGCCTGCAGTTCTACGCGCCCATCATCAACGAGAACGTCTACACCAATCTCTGGCGCGGCCCTTACTACGGCTTTCGCGACCTGCTCTATACCTTCGAGCGAACCGAGCACCCCCGCCGTCTGCGTGGGCTGCATCTCTACTATCACTTCTACTCGGGCACCAAGCAGGCCTCGCTCAAGGTCATGGAGGAGATCTACCAGGGCATGGCCGCCGAGCGTCCCCTGTCGCTGTGGATGAGCGATTACCTGAGCCGACTGCACGGCTTCTATACCGCCAGTCTCGCCCGCGAAGACGACGGCAGCTGGTCGATCAAGGCCCTCGATGGCTTGCGCACCCTGCGCCTGGATCCGCGCCTGGGCTGGCCAGATCTGCAGCGCTCCAAGGGCATCGCCGGGGTGCGCGACCTGCCGCAGGGGCGTTATGTCCACCTGGCCGGCGAGAGCGCCGAGCTGGTGCTGCGCGACAGTCGCGATCCCACCCCCGCCCTCGAAGAGGCCAACATTCCGCTGCAGCAATGGGAGTACCTGTCGCCGAGCCGTATCCGTTTCGCCTTCGCCGGGCAGTTTCCGCTGGAGCTGACCTTGAGAGCGGCTTCGGCCTGCGAGGTGCGGGTCGGGCGCGAGCGCTACAAGGGCCAGCCGGGACAGGCCGGGCTCTGGACGTTCAAACTTCCGCTAACACGAGTGAGTGACGGTGAGATCGTCTGCGGCTAAGAAAACCCGGCTCCTGAATGGTTGGACGCTGCTGGGGGTCGCGCTCCTCACCGCCCTGGTACTGGTGCTGACCTTTCACGGCAAGCAGGTGTTCCTGCCGGGCGAAGAGCCGGCCGACCAGGTGTCCATCAGCTACGCCCAGGTGCTGCTCAAGGCGACCCCGGACGATACCGGGCTGCGCATGAAGCTGATCGACCAGTTGATCGCCCTGGGGCGCATCGACGAGGCGCGGCGTCAGCTGCAACTGCTGCCGGAGCCCTTGGCGTCGACGCCCTTCTATGCCCTGGAACTGGACATCCTGCAGGCGGAAGCCCAGCCGCAGGGCCTGGCCGATGCCGACCGCGAACGCCTGGCGCAACGGCTGAGCGCCCTCGACGTGGCGACCCTGAGCATGCCCCAGCTGCAACGGGTGGCCGAGCGCGCCCTGCAACTGGCCGATCCAGCCACCGCGGCAGAGCGTTTCGTCGAACTGGCGCGCCGCGATCCACCCCGACGCCAGCAATGGCTGGAACAGGCGGCGCGCTGGAGTCTGGCGAGCGGTCGTCAGCAGGAAGCCGCCCGCCTCTATCTGCGCCTGGCCGATCTCGCCGACTCGGCCGAGCAGCGCCAGGGCTACCGGCACCAGGCCTTCGATGCCTGGCTGGCCGCCGGCCAGGGCGCCGAAGCCGCCGCCCTGCTGGAACAGGAACTGCCCCGGCTGCAGCACGATGCCCGTGGTCTGGCCTGGCTGCAGGCCGGAGTCGCCGCGGCCCAGGGCAGCGGACGCCTGGATCTGGCCCAGCGCCTGATCGAACGCTGGCGCGAGTGGCAACCGGACGATCCGGCCGCCCTGGAGGCCGCCTACCGGCTGGCCCTGGCGCGCGGTGACACCGAACGCGCCTGGGAGGAAGGTCATCAACTGCTGGCGCTGCGTCCTGACGATGAGCCACTGCTCGCGGAGCTCGCCCAGTTGGGTGAATGGACCGGACAGGTGGACGAGGCACTCGACCTCTGGCTGCGCCTGCTCGCCCGCCACGATGACCCCGCCCGTCGCGATCATGCCTGGAAGCTGGCCGCCCGGGCCTTTCGCTTCGATGCCGTGGTCGAACTGCTCGGTCGGGTGTCCCACGAGCGCCAGCTGGACAAGACCGAACTGGATGCCCTGATCTTCGCCTACGAGTCCCTGGGTGATCCCGAGGCGGAAGAACGCTGGCTGCGCGGCTACATCAAGCGCCAACCGAAGCAGCGCCTGGTGTGGGAACGGTTGCAACAGTTGCTGGCCCGCACCGAGCAGGGCGAGGCCGAAGCCGAAGGCTGGGCCGCCTTCGGCAAGCGCTTCCCGCTGACCACCGAGGAGTACCTGGCCTGGGCCGACACCCTGTGGACCCTGTTCAAGCCCGAAGAGGCCTGGGCGGTACTCGAACGGGTCCCGGCCAAGCAGCGCCAGCGCGACGACTACTGGCGGCAGCGCGCGGAACTGGCCTGGGAACTGGAGCGCGACGCGGACGCCCAGGTGGCCTTCGAACGCCTGGCCACCAGCAGCAAGGGGCTGACGGCCAACGACGAGGATCGGCTGCTGGAGTTGTACCGGCGCACGGCACCGCGCAAGGCGCTGGCGCTGCTGGAACAGAGCTGGGAGAAGCGCAAGGACCAGCGGCGCCTGACCGAAGCCCTGCAATGGGCCGAGCAACTCAAGGATGCCACCGCACTGGAGCGGCTGCTGGCCAGCGCCGCCCGCGAACCGGCATCGGCCGACAATCCCGCCGTCTGGCTGGCGCGGTCGGGGCTGGACTTCCAGCGTGGTCGCGTCGTCCAGGCCGAAGAAGGCTATCGAAAGGCCTTGCAGCGCTTCCCGGACGACGACCGCTTCCGCGAGCGGCTGCTGTGGCTGCTCATCGACCAGAATCGCCAGACCGAGCTGGCGACGCTGCTGCGCGACTGGAAGGGCCGGGCCCGCGACAGCGACGTGCTCTGGCTACCCTTCGGCAGCGGCCTGGTGCTGCTGGGCCAGGCGGAAGAGGCGCTCGGCTGGTATCGCCGCTACCTGGACGCCCACCCCCAGGACTGGCTGGTGCAGGCCGCCTACGCCGATGCCCTGGACGCCGCCGGTCACCAGGACGCGGCGCTGCGACTGCGCAAGGCGGTCACGCCGCACCTGGCCAACGACGAGGTGCCGGCCACCCCCGAGCGCTATGCCACCTACCTGCGGCTGCTCGCCAGCCTGCGCGGCCCCCAGGCGGCGCTGGCCCAGGCGCGCGCCTGGCAGGACGGCTCGCCGAGCATGCTGCAGCTCTGGTTCGACCAGTGGCTCGACGCCCTCAGTCAGAACAACGACGACGGCCTCAAGAGCGAATGGCTGGCCTGGGCCAAGAGCCGTGGCCTGAAGGTGCGCCAGTACGAGCAGTTGCAGGAGGTCCTGCGCCGGCAGAATCGCGGCGAGCTGGAGAAGTTGCTGGCGGCCGGCGATCTGGATCCGGCCCAGCGCGTCGAGGTGCTGCAGCGCCTCGGCCATGCCGGTGACGCCCAGGCCGCAGCCCTGACGGCGGCCGGCGACGAGCCGCCGGAGGTCATCCAGCGACAGTTGCTGCGCCAGGCCACCGAGCAGGCCGAACGCACCCCCAACGGCGTCCAGGCCGGCTGGGAGCGCCGTGACTATGGCGGTCTGATCGAGCAGGGCACCGAGGTACGCGCCGCCCGGCGACTCAGCGATGACGTCTACGCCGATGTCCAGTTCAAGCAGAATCGCGTGGAAAGCGACGGCCTCAAGTCCGATGCCCTGGGCAACGAGCACCAGATGCTGCTCAAAGTGCTGAAGAATCTGGCCGACGGCGGTCTGGAAACCACCGTGGACGCCAGTCAGCGGTCGGACAGCAATCGCCTGGGCCTCGGCGTCGCCCGCACCTGGCGTATTGATGGCAACACCGAGATCGAAGCGGCCCTGGACTGGCACCGACAACCCGACGAAAGCGGCTATCTGCGCGCCCTGGGCCGGCGCGACAGCGTCAGCCTGGCCGGTCGCCACAACCTCACGCCACGCGACCAGCTGAGCTGGCGGGCGGCGCACAATCGCTATTCCAGTCGCGACGGCGATGCCCTGGGCAGCGGCTTCGCCTTCAACCTGGAGCTGAGCCATATGATCTTCTTCGAAGGCCCGACTTGGCAGGTGCGCAGCGGCATCACCTACCAGCAGAACAAGGCGCGCAGCACCCTGCCCGCCAGCGTCACCCGTTATTTGCAGCCCCTGGCCGGCAGTGGCGAGAACGGCGAGGTCACCGTGGCCGACCTGGAGGCCCTGGGCGGCACCCAGCTCTTGCAGGATCGCTATGGCCAGCTCTATGTCGGCAGCAGCTGGCGGCGTGGCATTCCCGGTTCGCTCAACCGCACCCATCCCCAGTACAGCTGGTTGGTGGATACCCTGGTCGGCTGGCAGTGGACCGAGCGCGAATTCAACTACGGTTTGAATGTCGGCCTGGGCATGGCAGTGCTCGGCGACGACGAACTGGCGTTCACCGCCGGCTACCAGTCCGCGCCCCAGGGCAGCGGCGGTCAGGCCGGCAGCACCCTGGGCATTCAATACAGCAATCGAATCGGTCGCTAGGCCGTTTCAAGGGAGAGACCTCATGAACATCACGCGTCTGCTCGTCGCCAGTGTCGCCACCGTGCTCCTGGCCGGCTGCTCGAGCTTTACCCGTCCCAGCGGCGAGGCCCTGCCCAAGGATGCGCGCTGGGGCCTGGTGCCCCTGGCCAACTATGCCCAGGCGCCCATGGCCGGCGACCGGGCGGCGCAGATCCTGGTCAGCGTGCTCGGCGAGCGCGGCATCCGCCCGCAGGTCTACGACGACAGCCAGGGCGGCAATCCCAGCGACGACGAGAAGGCCCGCCAGCGCGCGGCCCTGGACTGGGCGCGGCAGCAGAATCTGCAATATGTGCTCACCGGCAGCGTGGACGAGTGGCAGTACAAGAACGGTCTGGACGGCGAGCCGGCGGTGGGCGTGACCCTGCAGGTGGTCGAGCCGGCCAGCGGCCGGGTGGTCTGGAGCAACAGCGGCGCCCGTTCCGGCTGGTCGCGCGAGAGCCTGGCGGCCACCGCGCAAAAGGTCCTGCGCGGCACCGCGCAAGAGCTGCAGTTGCGCTGATGGCCCTGCAATCCGTCCACAAGGACTACACCCTGGCGCCCCGCGCCAGTGGCCGCCTGTCCTGGCTGGAGACCCTGCTGGTCACGGCGGCCGCCCTGGGCCTGGGCTTCTGGCTGGTACCGGAAGACCCCCTGATGGTCGGCCTGGCCTTTCCCTGGGTGGTGTTCGCACCCATCCTCATGGGGGTGCGCTATGGCTTCATGCGCGGCCTGGTAAGTGCCGGCTTGCTAGTGGTGGCGCTGCTCTATCTGCATCGCCAGGGCTATCCGGCCTACGAAGAGATCCCGCCGTCCTTTATCGTCGGCGTGCTGCTCAGCGCCATGCTGGTGGGCGAATTCCGCGATCTCTGGGATCGCCGCCTGGAACGCCTGGACCTAGCCAACGACTATCGCCAGCTGCGTCTGGACGAATTCACCCGCGCCCACCACCTCCTGCGCATCTCCCACGATCGCCTGGAACAGCGCGTCGCCGGCAACGACCTCAGCCTGCGCAGCTCGCTGCTGGACCTGCGGCGCCAGCTGCGCGAGGTGCCCCGCGAGCAGGATGCCCTGCAGGCCCTCGCCGAGCCCATCGTCGGCCTGTTGACCCAGTACGGTTCGCTGCGCGTGGCGGGCCTCTACCGGGTCGACGCCAATGGCCGGGTGGATCGTCGCGCCCTCGCCAGCCAGGGCGAGATGCCTGGCATCGATCCCGACGACCTGCTGGTGCGCCTGACCCTGGAGCGCGGCGAGACCCTGAGCATCCGCCAGGCGCTGCTGGAGCGCGGCGAGACCCAGCATTCGGCGCTGCAGGCCTGCGTGCCGCTGCTGGATACCGAGGAGCGCCTGCTGGCGGTGCTGGCCATCGAGCAGATGCCGTTCTTTTCCTTCAACGAGCGCACCCTCAATCTGCTGACCATCCTCGCTGGCCACATCGCCGACCTGCTCGGCAGCGATCCCCAGGCGCTGGCCCTGGCCGACGATGACGCCCAGCAATTCTCCCAGCACCTCAAGCGCTCGCTGCGCGATGCCCAGCAGCACGCCCTGCCCGCCTGCCTGTTCTGCTTCGAGATGACCGAGGCCGACGGTGGCGAGCGCGCCCTGGCGCTGCTGGAAGGCAGCCGCCGCGGTCTCGACCTGCAACTGCGCCTGACCAATCAGGCCGGCCACCCCTGCCTGCTGGTGCTCTTGCCGCTGACCTCCTCCGACGGCCTGGAAGGCTACCGCCGCCGGCTGCGTCAGCTGCTGGCCGAGCGCCATGGCCAGGACAGCACCCTGGAAAGCCTGGGCGTGCGCAGCCACGAGCACGAGCTGCTGCCCAAGACCCGCGCCCAGGAGCTGCGCGTCTTCCTGTTCAACGAGTGTGGTCTGCATGAACAGCAAGTGGCTGTTTAGCGGCGCCTTCGCCTTCGAGGCCAGCAGCTGGGCGCTGCTGTTCGCCAACCTGCCGGTGGCGGCGGCGGCCCTGGCCTTCGCCACCGCTCATGCCGCCGGCAGCGCCCTGCTGGCGGGCGGTGCCTGGCTGTTGCTGCCGCGACGCTACCAGCGGCCACTGCCCTGGAGTCCGCTGTTTCTGTTTGCCCTGGCCTTCTTCATTCCGCTGCTGGGCGCAGTCGGGGTGATCGCCGCGGTGTTTCCGGCACTCTATCTGCCGCGCAAGCACCGCGAGATCGCCTGGGAGGCGCGCAGCGTGCCCAATCTGCCGTTCCGCCCACTGGAGCGGCGCGAGGAGATGCTGTTCAGCGACGGCGGCCTGCAGGACGTGTTGCGCCATGCGCCCAGCACCGACAAGCGCCTGACCGCGCTCTTCGCCACCCGGCGCATGCCCGGACGCGATGCCATCCCCATCCTCAAGCTGGCCCTGCGCGATCCGGCCGACGACGTCCGGCTGCTCGCCTATTCGATGCTCGACCAGCAGGAAAGCCAGATCAACCAGCGCATCGAGACCCAGCTCGGCGAACTGGCCAGCACGGCTGCGGAGCGCCAGCCGGCGCTGCACGGCACCCTGGCCCGTGGCTACTGGGAGCTGGCCTACCTGGGCCTGGCCCAGGGCAGCGTCCTGCGCCACGTGCTGGGTCAGGCGCGGGAACACATCGAACTGGCCCTGGCCGGTGAGGAAAACGAAGAATTGCGCATCCTCGCCGGGCGCATCGCCCTGGAACAGGGCGAGCCGGAACGGGCCCTGGAATTCTTCCAGGCCGCCGAAGCGGCGGGCGTACCCCTGGCCCAACTGGCGCCCTTCCGCGCCGAAATCGCCTTTCTGCGCCGCGATTACGCGGTCATCCCGGCACTGCTCGACAGCCTGCCGGCGGATCTGAAGAAGCGGCCGCCGTTCGCCGCCCTGGTGAAGTACTGGTTATGAAAGACGCCCCTGCCGCGACCGTCACGCCTGATGTCTGCCTGCTCTTGGAGGGGACCTGGCCCTATGTCCGCGGCGGAGTGTCGAGCTGGGTCAACCAGCTGATCCTCGGCCTGCCGGAGCTGACCTTCTCGGTGTTCTTCATCGGTGGCCAGCGCGAGAACTACGAGAAGCGCCACTACGCCATCCCGCCCAACGTGGTGCACATCGAGGAGCACTTCCTCGCCGGCTCCTGGGTGCCCAAGGCAGCGCCCATCAGCCCGCGGCGCCAGGCGCCGGTGCAGCTGCTGCGCGACCTGCACGCCTTCCTGCACCACCCCGACGAACCCAGCGCCGCCCAGGGCGATGCCCTGGTGGACGCCTTCGCCGAAGGCAAGGTGACCCTGGACGACTTCATGTACAGCCGCGCCAGCTGGGAAGCCATCACCGAGGGCTACGAGCGCTATTGCACCGACCCTTCATTCGTCGACTACCTCTGGACCTTGCGCGCCATGCAGGCGCCGCTGCTGATGCTGGCCGAGGCCGCGCGGCGCCTGCCGCGACCGCGGATGATCCACTCCATCTCCACCGGCTATGCCGGCATGCTCGGCGCCATCCTGCAGCGCCGTTGGGGCTGCAACTTCCTGCTCAGCGAGCACGGCATCTACACCAAGGAGCGCAAGATCGACCTGGCCCAGGCCAAGTGGATCGCCGAAGGCCCGGACGAGGCCCTGCGCACCGGGCTGGACGTGGACGTCAGCTATATTCGCCGGCTGTGGATCCGCTTCTTCGAGCGCATCGGTCTGCTCACCTACAAGGCCGCCGATCCGATCATCTCGCTCTATGACGGCAACCGCCGCCGGCAGATCCAGGACGGCGCAGATCCCGCACGCTGCCGGGTGATCCCCAACGGCATCAGCCTCACCCAGTGGCAGGACGCCCTGGAGCGGCGCCCCGAAGGCGTGCCGCCGGTGGTGGGGCTGCTGGGTCGGGTGGTGCCGATCAAGGACGTCAAGACCTTCATCCGTGCCATGCGCGGGGTGATCAGCGCCATGCCCGAGGCCGAGGCCTGGGTGGTCGGTCCCGAGGACGAAGACGAGGAATACGCCGCCGAATGCCACAGCCTGGTCACCAGCCTGGGCCTGGAGGGCAAGGTGAAATTCCTTGGCTTCCAGAAGATCGGTGACATCCTGCCCAAGCTCGGCCTCATGGTGCTGACCTCCATCAGCGAGGCCCAGCCGCTGGTGATCCTCGAAGGCTGGGCCGCCGGCGTGCCGGTGGTGAGCAGCGACGTGGGTTCCTGCCGCGAGCTGATCGAGGGTTCGCTCCCCGAGGACCGCGCCCTGGGCACCGGCGGCAGCGTGGTCGCCATCGCCGATCCCCAGGCCACCGCCCGCGCCATCCTCGCCCTGCTGCGCAATCCCGGTCGCTGGCAGGCCGCGCAGCGCACCGGGCTGGCCCGGGTCAATCGCTACTACACCGAGCCGCTGATGCTGGAACGCTATCGCGAGCTCTACCAGGACGCCATCGGGAGGGTCGTCTGACATGGCCGGCATCGGCTTCGAACTGCGCAAGATCCTCGCGCGCGACTCCTACACCGCCACCCTGCGCGCCTATGTCTACGCCGGCCTGATCAGTTCGGGCCCCTGGGTACTGTCGATCATCAGCGTCATGCTGATCGGCGTGCTGGCCACCGGCATCGTCACCCCCAGCGTGCTGATCCGCCAGTTCCTGGTCACGGTGACCTACCTCATGGCCAGTTCGCTGATCCTCACTGGCGGTCTGCAGCTGTATTTCACCCGCTTCGTCTCGGATCGACTGTTCGAAGAGAAGCAGACCAGCATCCTGCCCAACCTGGTGGGCATCCTGCTGCTGGTGACCCTGGTGGCCGGCGGCCTGGGCTTCCTGCTCCTGGCCACCCTGTTCGACCAGCCCTTCGCCTACCGGCTGCTGGTGCTGGCCAACTTCGTCACCCTCTGCGATCTCTGGCTGGTGATCATCTTCCTGTCCGGGATGAAGGCCTACAACCGCATCCTGGTGGTGATGACCCTGGGCTACGCCATCATGATCGCCGCCGCCTTCGTGCTGCGCTTCCTGGGCATGGACGGCCTGCTGATGGCCCTGCTGCTGGGTCACGCCGCGCTGCTGTTCATGTTTCTCTACGACATCATCCGCGAGTACCCGGCCGATCGCCTGGTGGCCTTCGACTTCCTCGACCGCAAGCAGATCTTCATAAGCCTGCTGGTCACCGGGCTGTTCTACAACCTGGGCATCTGGGTCGACAAATTCGTCTTCTGGTTCAATCCGCTGACCTCCGATGCCGTCATCGGTCCCCTGCGCGCCTCCATCCTCTACGACCTGCCGATCTTTCTCGCCTACCTGGCCATCATCCCCGGCATGGCGGTGTTCCTGGTGCGCATCGAGACCGACTTCGCCGAGTGGTACGAGCGGGTGTTCAACGCCGTGCGCGGCGGCGAGACCCTGCAGCACATCAGCCAGCTCAAGGAGCAGATGATCCTGGCCATCCGCCAGGGCCTGCTGGAGATCTGCAAGGTCCAGGGCCTGACCCTGGTGCTGGTGTTCCTCCTGGCGCCCCAGCTGCTGGCCTGGCTCGGCATGTCGCACTACTACCTGCCGCTGTTCTACATCGACGTGGTGGGGGTGAGCATCCAGGTGGTGTTCATGGCGCTGCTCAACGTCTTCTTCTACCTGGACCGGCGCGACACCGTGCTGATGCTCTGCACCCTGTTTCTCGGCCTCAACCTGGCGCTGACCCTGCTCAGCATCGAGCTGGGTCCGAGCTTCTTCGGCTATGGCTTCACCGCCTCCCTGGCCTGTTGCGTGCTGCTGGGTCTGCACCGCTTGGACCGGGTGCTGGACGACCTGGAATACGACACCTTCATGCTCCGGCACTAAAGGCCGTCGGCACCGGACGAACGGTGTGACCCGCCTCCTCTGGAGGCGTCCAACACAGCTCATCCCTGCAGGACCCTGCCATGAATACCGCCGCCTTGCGCCTCGTGATCCAGACCACCCAGGTGCGCGCTCGGGACAGTGGCGAGGCCAGCCGCACCTTTGCCGATCAGGCGGCACGTACCGCCAGCGCCGACGCCACCCGCGGCCCGGCCCTGGAGCGCTTCGCCAGCGCCTATGTCGACAAGGTGCCCGATGCCCTTGAAGCCCTGCTGCTGCAGGCGCGGGCGGTGGCCTTCGAGGCGCCCCTGACCGGGGTGCTGGAACGCGCCCTGGCCGGCTTCGCCCCGGCGGCGCTGGCCCAGGCACCCTCCGCCAGCCTGGCGCTGCTCGCGGCCGCCTATCGCCTCCATCGCCTGCTCGAAGGCCTCCAGGCACGCCTCGCCGCCTGGTGGGGCGCCGCCAGCGCGCCGGCCACGCCCAGCCTGGGCAATCTCATCGCCCACCAGGTGCTGGGCCAGCTCACCGTCGCAGCCCTGGAAGACGCCGTGGACGGCTGGCTGGATGACCTGGACGCCAGCGTCGAGGCGCCGCTCACCCAGCAGTGCTTTCAGCCGCGGCAACGGCGTGGCGCCCTGACCACGGCCCGCCCGGCCCTGACCCTGAGTCGCCAACGCCAGCGCAGCGTTCGATAAAACGCACGTTTCCACGCTTTTGGCGGCCGACTGTCAAATATATTGATAACCCTTCCGGGCCGGTTTAGGGTGGCTGCTCACCGCCATTAGCGAGGAGTCACCCATGAGCTTGCCCAGCCGCGCCGAGTGGGAGCAGCGCTTCCAAGGTCTCACCCTGGAAGGTCGCGCCTTCATCGACGGCGCCTATGTCGACGCCACCGCCGGCGCTACCTTCGACTGCCTGAGTCCGGTGGACGGACGTTTCCTCGCCAAGGTCGCCAGCTGTGACGCCGCCGATGCCGATCGCGCCGTGGCCGCCGCCCGCGCCGCCTTCCAGAAGGGTACCTGGGCGCACCTGGCGCCGGCCCAGCGCAAGCGCGTGCTGATCCGCTTCGCCGACCTGCTGCTGGCCAACGCCGAAGAGCTGGCGCTGCTGGAAACCCTGGACATGGGCAAGCCCATCGCCGACGCCCTCACCATCGACGTGCCGGCCTCGGCCAATGCCATCCGCTGGAGCGCCGAGGCCATCGACAAGCTCTACGACGAGGTCGCCCCCACGCCCCATGACCAGCTCGGCCTGGTCACCCGCGAGCCGGTCGGCGTGGTCGCCGCCGTGGTGCCCTGGAATTTCCCGCTGATGATGGCCTGCTGGAAACTCGGCCCGGCGCTGGCCACCGGCAACTCGGTGGTGCTCAAGCCCTCGGAGAAGTCGCCGCTGACCGCCATCCGCGTCGCCCAGTTGGCCCAGCAGGCGGGCATCCCGGCCGGGGTGTTCAACGTGCTGCCGGGTTACGGCCATACCGTCGGTAAGGCCCTGGGCCTGCATGCGGACGTCGACACCATCGTCTTCACCGGTTCCACCCGGGTCGCCAAGCAGCTGCTGGCCTACTCCGGCGAATCCAACATGAAGCGCGTCTGGCTGGAAGCCGGCGGCAAGAGCCCCAACATCGTCTTCGCCGATGCCCCCGACCTCAAGGACGCCGCCGCGGCCGCCGCCAGCGGCATTGCCTTCAACCAGGGCGAGGTCTGCACCGCCGGTTCGCGCCTGCTGGTGGAGCGTTCCATCAAGGACCAATTCCTGCCGCTGGTGATCGAGGCCCTCAAGGGCTGGAAGCCCGGCCATGCGCTGGACCCCGAGACCAACGTCGGCGCCCTGGTGGACACCACCCAGCTGGACACCGTGCTGCGCTACATCGAAGCCGGCCATGCCGAAGGCGCCACCCTGGTCGCCGGTGGCAAGCGCACCCTGGAAGAGACCGGTGGCGTCTATGTCGAGCCGACCATCTTCGACGGCGTGAGCAACGCCATGAAGATCGCCCGCGAAGAGATCTTTGGTCCGGTGCTCTCGGTGATCACCTTCGACACCGCCGAGGAAGCCGTACAGATCGCCAACGACACCCAATACGGCCTGGCCGCCGCGGTCTGGACCCGCGACATCTCCAAGGCCCACAAGACCGCCCGCGCCCTGCGCGCCGGCAGTGTCTGGGTCAACCAGTACGACGGCGGCGACATGACCGCCCCCTTCGGCGGCTTCAAGCAGTCCGGCAACGGTCGCGACAAGTCCCTGCACGCCTTCGACAAGTACACCGAGCTCAAGGCGACCTGGATCAAGCTGTAGGAATAGAGCACTGGGCAAACCAAGGCTCGTAGTCAGGCCCAGGTCTGGCTACGAGCAGGGCCTGGGCCGACTATCGGACAGGCCGCGATGCAAGTGACTCGCTGTCCTTTATCAAAACCAGGTAAATCGGGGTGTGGTGCAAGATCCTAAGAGACAGCTGCCAAATCCAACGCTCCATTCCCAGACATTTGTCCTTTAGGACGACTCACCTAGCCAGTATCGACGCCAGCGACGCTCGCCTTCGAAACGCACCTGTGACTGCTGGATAAGCTCATCAAGCGCTCGCTTGACTGTCCGATCAGAGATTTCAACGCTAATACGCTGATTGATTTCAGAGGACGAAGAGCCCGGATAACGTCCGAGATCCTCAATGAGGAGCGCTCTCAATCGATGGGGTTCTATACGAGTCAGAGTAGTAACACCCTCTAGACCGCTACCGCGCAGCCAGGTAGGCGACACATAATAGCGTTTCGCTTTTGTCCGCCCCGTCTCCTCAACAAGTCCCAAGTCTCGCAGACGGCCTATCCAAGGCTTTAGTTCATCTGTCGCTGACAATTCGAGAGAAGCCGCTAATTCGATAGAGGTAAGCCCTTCGTGTTGCGCCAATAGTCCGAGAGTGATGCGCTCGCGTCTCGTCAGCATAAAGCGCTCGTCAAGCGTTTTTAGCAAACCTATCATTTCCGGACGAACAATACGGCGTCGTATGATTACACAAACAGCATCTACCCTTTCATACAGCTCAGGTGCTGGACGACCATTGGACAACTGCACATCGTAAATAAGATCAAACCCTGTACCCTCTTTTTCCATCAATTGCAAGTCATGGAAAAGCACTGCCATCCGATCATTACGACGCCTGCTGGCATGAAGGATGTTAGCAGGTGTAACACCTAGAGGTAGACGCCCTGGATTAACCACCTCCAGCCTGTCCGGATAGAGATTCAAATATAGATCGCCACGCTGTGTATAAGGTCTATGGACCAAGGCATTAACGAGCAGTTCGCGAACGACTCGCTCATCGAAGGCAGGCACATGCTGACGATAGAGACCATCGGGCAGCTCATAGCTCTCTCGGAAATCAGGCACTTCTCGCCAAATAGCTTCTACCAGCTCTATTGGATTAGAGTGATAATCGGACCAGTGCCATTTATTAATCTTATTTCCCAGCTCGTCGTACTTGAGCACTTGCACGAGAGGCGCGCTACCCAATTTTGCTCGATCTCGTGCATGCCCTAAAAACAACACACCCAAGTTGGTCAGGTAGTCCCCATCGACCAGTCCGTAGTGTTCCAACAGTTCACTGTCGGATTTTTCCTTAAGCCCTGACTTCACTCGATCAGAACGGCGTAGACCACCGACTATGAAAGCGACCTGCAGTGGATCAATCTCTCTTCTAGAAACCCTCAAATGCGTCAGGGTTTCCCAAGGCAGCGTAGGCCTATCATTGAGCAGTTGCAGTACCTGGTCTCCCACAATGGGAACACAGGAATCACCCACCCGCATGAAATAGCGCCCATCGGTCGTCGACGCGATACCAAAGGATCTGGCGATATTGAGTTCGATGTACTCACCCTGGTTTTCTGCCACAACCAGCCGCGGAACCACAGCTACGTTCACCGTCAGCTCTTGGATGCGTTTTCTAATTTGATCGAGTAAGACCGGAGCTATGCGTTGCTCGGCTGGCGGCAGATCACAAGAGTCCTCTATCCCAATGAGGAGACGACCACCTGCGCTATTGGCAAAGGCAACGCAATCGACCGCGACTTCGGTCCAAGCAGCTTGTTTACCCTGAACCTTACGCAGGGACTTTCGATCAAACTCTTCATTCTCGACGACCATCTGATGAGTACTCGGTCAGGCGCCTGGTCGGGTTCGGTATCTCACAACTTCATCCTCGCACTCAGCCCAGCAGATCCACCAGCAGGTCGTCATGCCGACGCTGCTGGCGATCCAGGCGCAGCTGGCGGGTGCGGAAGATCGACTTGAGGTCTTCCAGGGCACTGGCGAAGTCATCGTTGATGATCAGGTAGTCGTACTCGACATAGTGGCTCATCTCGCTGACCGCCTCGCGCATGCGCCGCTCGATGATCTCGGCGCTGTCCTGGCCGCGATTGTCCAGACGTTGGCGCAGCGCCGCCTGGCTGGGCGGCAGGATGAAGATCGACTGGGCGTGGGGCAGCTTGCGACGGACCTGCTGGGCGCCCTGCCAGTCGATCTCCAGGATCAGGTCGTGACCCTCGGCGAGGTCACGCTCCAGGGCGGCCTGGGAGGTCCCGTAATAGTTGCCGAACACCTCGGCGTGTTCGAGAAAATCGCCGTGCTCGAGCAGGTTGGTAAAGGTCGCGCAATCGACGAAGTGGTAGTTCACCCCGTCGGTTTCGCCTGGGCGCATGGCGCGGGTGGTGTGGGAGACCGACACGCGGATGTCGGGCAGGGCGTCCAGCAGGGCCTTGACCAGGCTGGTCTTGCCAGCGCCGGAGGGCGCGGAAACGATATAGAGGGTGCCGGGAAGGGCTGTCATGGAGGTTCGCCTATTCGATGTTCTGCACTTGCTCACGCATCTGTTCGATGAGCACCTTGAGATTGATGGCCGCCTGGGAGGCGCGGGCGTCGATGGCCTTGGAGCCCAGGGTGTTGGCCTCGCGATTGAGTTCCTGCATGAGGAAATCCAGCCGCCGACCAGCCGCGCCACTGCCCGCCAGGACCCGCCGTACCTCGGCCACATGGGTCTCCAGGCGATCCAGCTCCTCGGCCACGTCGCTCTTTTGCGCCAGCAGCACCAGTTCCTGCTCCAGTCGCGCCGGTTCGAATTCGACGCCCGCCTCGGCGCAGCGCTCGAGGATACGCCGGCGCTGCAGGGCCAGCAGCTCGGGCAGCAGCGTCCTGAGCGTCGTCACCTCCGCCAGCACCTGGACCAGCCGCTCCTCGATCAGGCGCGCCAGTTCGCGTCCCTCGCGCTGCCGGCCTTCGAGCAATTCATCCAGGGCCGCCTCGAACAGCGCCAGGGTCTGGGCCCCGAGTTCGGCGTCATCCACCTCGGCGCCTGCCAGCACCCCCGGCCAGGCCAGCACGGCCAGGGGATCGAGCTTGGCCGGCCGGGCGATCAGCGCCGCGACATCTTCAGCGGCCGCCACCAGTTGCGCGGCCCGGCGGGCGTCTACGCGCAGGACCGCGTCTTCGTCGCGCGCCTCGCGCAACACGCACTCCACCTTGCCCCGCGACAACCGCCGGCGCAGCGCCTCGCGCACACCGGATTCGAGCTCGCGAAAGGTCTCCGGCAGCCGCAGGTGCGGCTCCAGGTAGCGGTGATTGACCGAGCGCAGCTCCCAGCTCAGGGTGCCCTGGGGCCCCGGCCGCTCGACCCGGGCGAACGCCGTCATGCTGTGCACCATGGCAGGATCCTCGTCTGACGATGCGTGGATCTGGGGCGATCCAGAGCGCCCACGCATGTAAAACGCACGATTCTAGCGCACCTGATCGGAGCGACCCAATGCATCCGTGTCGCATGAGCCGGACGCTCTCTATACTATGGACCTGATACTCATGCCTTACAGGAAGCCCGCAATGAAGCGTCCCAGTGGCCGCGCCGCCGATCAGCTGCGCCCCATCCGCATCACCCGTCAGTACACCAAGCACGCCGAGGGTTCGGTTCTGGTGGAATTCGGCGATACCAAGGTGATCTGCACCGCCAGCGTCGAGGCCGGGGTGCCGCGCTTTCTCAAGGGCAAGGGCCAGGGCTGGCTCACCGCCGAATACGGCATGCTGCCCCGCGCTACCGGCGAGCGGAATCAGCGTGAAGCCGCCAAGGGCAAGCAGGGTGGTCGCACCCTGGAAATCCAGCGGCTGATCGGTCGTTCGCTGCGCGCCGCCGTCGACCTGTCCAAGCTGGGTGAGAACACCATCTACATCGACTGCGACGTGATCCAGGCCGATGGCGGCACCCGCACCGCCTCGGTGACCGGTGCCTGCGTCGCCCTGGTCGATGCCCTGGGCGCGCTCAAGCGCCGCGGCAACCTCAAGGGCAATCCGCTCAAGCAGATGGTGGCCGCCATCTCCGTGGGCATCTACCAGGGCACCCCGGTGCTCGACCTGGACTACCTGGAAGACTCCGCCGCCGAGACCGATCTCAACGTGATCATGACCGATGCCGGCGGTTTCATCGAAGTCCAGGGCACCGCCGAGGGTGCGCCCTTCCAGCCGGCCGAACTCAACGCCATGCTCGAACTGGCCCAAGGCGGTCTGCGCGACCTGTTCGAGCTCCAGCAAGCCGCCCTGCGCGGCGAGTAACGAAAAGGGTCAAGCCATGCACGATCTCGTCCCCGCCCCCAGCGCCGAAGCCCGGCGCTGGGCCATGCTCTGCCACTACGCCGCCTTCCTGGGCTTCGTGGTGCCCTTCATCGGTAACGTCATAGGTCCGCTGGTGGTCTGGCAGTTCAAGCGCGAGGACGATCCCTTCATCGACCGCCAGGGCAAGGAGGCGCTGAACTTCCAGCTCACCGTCACCCTGCTGCACATGATCTGCTGGCTGCTGGTGTGGGTGCTGATCGGCTTTCCGCTGATGCTGCTGGTGGCCTGCGTGGCCTTCGTGCTGACGGTGATCGCCGGTATCAAGGCGAATCAGGGCCGCGACTACCGCTATCCCCTGACCTGGCGGATGGTTAATTAACGGGCTTTTTGTGGCCTGCTTCTGATATCCGCGTTGAGGATTTCCGGTCGGTCTGTCGTCGTTTGACAGGCGCCGGAAGCCCTCCGCTATCATCCCCCGCGTCTTGCTTTCTTTACCTGTCGTCCGTGGCCGTTCCTGACCGCCATGGGCGGTAGCGTGCCTGCCTTTCGCTGGCAGACCTCATCCAGCCCAGGGACCACGCCAAGGTGGCGAACCCTCGTGCTGGTTACCCCTTTCGCGCTTTTCACGTCAGCGCAGCGGGCCACCCATGGCCGGCTGTTTCGGCATCAACACAGGGATGATGATCATGTCGGCCGTAGTCGCCCCCCCGCAATCGGCGTTCCAGCAGGCTTTGTCCTGGCGCTACTCGACCCTCGCGGTCTGGACCGCCATCTCGCTGCTGTTCGTCGAGACCTTTTCCGGCGCCCTGCGCTATTACCTCGACATGGCCGGCGCCTCGGCGCTGATCTACCTCCCCAAGATTGCCTGCCTGGCGCTCTTCGCCCTGCAACTGGCCACCGCCAAGCTGCCGCGCATCCTCTGGGTGGCCCTGCTCAGCATCCCGGCCTATGCGGCCCTGGCCCTGCTGCACGGCGCCAGCATCAACAACGTCTTCTTCTCGCTGTTCGTCTACAGCCCGCTGCTGTTCGGCCTGCTCTGCGGCCGTGAGTTGCTGGAACAGCGGCGCCTGCTCGGCCGGGTGGTCCTGGGCCTGCTGATCGCCTCGCTCATCGGCATCCTGCTGGACAAGTACACCTCGGTCCCCTGGAAGGGCTACAGCTACACCCTGGGTGGCAACGACATCGCCGGCAACACCAACTGGATGGCGGGCGAGGCCGACCGCATCGCCGGCTTCGCCCGCGTGTCCAACGTGCTGGCCGCCCTGATCGCCGTCTACTGCCTCTATCTCTCCTACTTCGCGCGCTCCTACACGCTCTGGCTGCTGATGGCCCTGACCGGTCTCTTCGGCATCCTGCTGACCACCAGCAAGGCCCCCGCCGCCGCCTTCGCCTTCACCCTGGTGCTGATGCTGGGCCGCCGCTTCCAGTGGTCCACCTACCTGTTGCTGCTGCTCGGCGTGGTCGGTGGCCTGCTGCTGCCGATCCTCAGCCTGATCCGCGACTTCGATCCCCACGTGGTCACCAGCGACAGCGGCCTGGCCTCCTTCTACGACCGTCTGGTCAACACCTGGCCCAACGTCGTGGAGGTCATGAGCGAGCCCGGCTGGACCCTGACTGGTGCGGGCTTCGGCATGTTCGGCAGCACCATGGCCGCCTTCCCCGTGCCGGGCATGGACCTGATGGTCAACTGCGACAGCAGCGTGGTCTATCTCTGGTGCGTGTTCGGCGTGGTCGGCATCGCCCTCTACTGCCTGCAACTCCCGCTGTTCATCCGCCTGCACCTGAGCCGCGATCGCGAAAGCCACACCCTGCTGGCCATCGCCTTCTGCCTCTGCCTGATCGGCTGGACCACCGACCTCTTCGAGATCGGCGTGGCCAACCTCTTCATCGGTATCACCCTGGGCTATCTGCTGCTCAAGCCCAAGACCGATCCCGGCCTGCACCTGGTCCGCCCGGCACCGGAAACCCTGGCCCCCCACGCCTAGCCCGACGCCCCTCTCCCGCCTTCCCCTTGCCGCCCGGATGCCGCTCATGGACTTCAGGAAAGACATCAATGGGCTGCGCGCGATCGCCGTGATCGCCGTCGTCCTCTTCCACTTCAATGCCGACTGGCTACCGGGCGGTTTCGCCGGGGTCGACGTCTTCTTCGTCATCTCCGGCTTCCTGATCACCGGGATCATCTTTCGCGCCCTCGAACAGCAGCGCTTCCGCCTGTCCGCCTTCTATCTGTCCCGCGTCCGCCGCATCGTGCCGGCGCTGGCGGTGCTCTGCGCCGTACTGCTGATCGCCGGCTGGTTCTTCCTGCTGCCCAACGCCTATGGCGAACTGGGCAAGCACGTGGCGAGCAGCCTGGGCTTCGTCTCCAACCTGGTCTACTGGAAGGAAGCCGGCTACTTCACCGCAGCCGCCCATGAGAAGTGGCTCCTGCACACCTGGTCGCTGTCGGTGGAATGGCAGTTCTACCTGATCTATCCGCTGGTGCTGGTGCTGCTGTCCAAGGTGGTATCGCTCAAGACCCTGCGGGTGCTGATCCTGCTCGCCACGGCGGTCGGCTTCGCCTTCGCCGTCACCGCCTCGCTGCTTTGGCCGGAAGCGGCTTTCTATCTGCTGCCGACCCGCGCCTGGGAGCTGATGGTAGGTGGCGCCGCCTATCTCTTCCCGCTGCAGCTCGCCGCTCGCTCGCGCCGGCTGCTGGAAGGCGCGGGGCTGATCGCCCTGGCGGTGGGTTTCCTGACGCTCGCCGAAGGCGATGTCTGGCCAGGCTACTTGGCGCTGATCCCGGTGCTCGGCACCGCCGCCATCATCCTGGCCGCACGCCAGGATTCGCTGGTCACCGGCAACCGCTTCTCTCAATGGACCGGCACCCTCTCCTATTCGCTCTACCTCTGGCACTGGCCGGTGGTGGTGTTCATGAGCTATGCCGGCCTGCTCGACCAGACGCCGCACCTGCTGCTGGGCATCGCCGCCTCCTTCGCCCTGGGCTGGGCCTCCTATACCCTGGTGGAAACCCGGGCCTCGCGCCGGAAGGGCCAGAGCGGTGCAGCCCTGGCCGCCGGCACCGGCCTGCTCGCCACCCTGTTCCTCAGTGCGGGCGCGGTGAACGCCACCGACGGCGCCATCACGCCGTTGCGCAGCATCAGTCAGTCGGATCGCGCGCAATTCGTGCAGGAGTACCTGGATCGCCAGAAGAATCTCCACGATCTCTACTGGCTCAAGTGCGACGCCTATTCGGCCTTTACCCAGCGTCATCAGGACGCCATCGATCCCAGCTGCACCCATGCCCAGGGCAAGGGCGGCCTCTTCGTCTGGGGCGACTCCCATGCCCAGGCGCTGTCCTTTGGCTTGCGCAGCCTGCTGCCGGCCGGCCTGCCCTACTACCAGGTGGCCTCGGCGAGCTGCAAACCACGCCTCACCGACGACCTGGGTCGGCAGACCGAGACGCGGGTGACCTGCAACTACTCCAACCGCACCGCCCTGGAAGCCATCCAGCGCCTGCGTCCGGACGTGGTGGTCATGGCGCAGAAGGCCGATCATGAAAAGACCGACTGGAACGCCATCACCGAGCGCCTGCACAGCTATGGCGTCAAGCGCATCGTGCTGCTCGGCCCCGTTCCCCAGTGGAGTCCGTCGCTGCCCAGCGTCATCGCCATCCGCCATTGGGGCTCCACCGACGACCACATCGCCGACTCCGCCCTGGATCGCCACGTCCTCGCCACCGACCAGGCCATGCGCCAGGCCAAGCTCCCGGCGGGGCTGGAATACATCTCCCTGGTGCAACGCCTTTGCGTCGAGGAGGCCTGCCGGGTAAAAGCCGCGGATGGCCGTACCCTGCTGCAGATCGACGATGGCCACCTGAGCGACAAGGGCTCGCTGTTCATCGTCGGTCACTATCTGCTGCCGAGCCTGCAACTGACGCCGGCCACCGCCCAGCGCTAGTTTCCAGGCGCCACGAAAAAGGGCCGATCCCATGGGGATCGGCCCTTTTTTATTGCCCTGTGGCTCAGGTCACCGGCGCCGGATTGAACAGCGCCAGGTCGTTGTGCAGGCGATGGCGCTCCGCCCAGGTCTGGCGGCGACCGCTGGCTACATCCAGGTAGCACTGAAAGATCTCCCAGCCCATCTCCTCCAGCGACAACCGCCCGCTCACCACCCGCCCGGCATCGATGTCGATCAGGTCGGGCCAACGCTCGGCCAGCTGGGTGCGGGTCGAGACCTTGATCACCGGCACCATGGACAGGCCATAGGGGGTGCCGCGGCCGGTGGTGAAGATGTGCAGATTCATGCCGGCCGCCAACTGCAGGGTGCCGCAGATGAAGTCGCTGGCCGGGGTGGCGGCGAAATACAGGCCCTTGCCTCTGATCTTCTCGCCCGGAGCGATGACCCCGGCGATGGGGCTGGTACCCGACTTGGCGATCGACCCCATGGCCTTTTCGACGATGTTGTTCAGGCCGCCCTTCTTGTTGCCAGGGGTGGTATTGGCGCTGCGATCAGCCATGCCCCGCTCCAGGTAGCGGTCGTACCAGTCCATCTCGCGGATCAGCGCATCGGCCACCTCGGGGGTGGCGGCGCGTGGGGTCAGCAGGTGGATGCCGTCGCGCACCTCGGTGTTCTCGGAGAACATCACCGTGGCGCCGGCCCGCACCAGCAGATCGGCAGCCACGCCCAGGGCCGGATTGGCGGTGATGCCGGAGAAGGCATCGCTGCCGCCGCACTGCATGCCCACCACCAGTTCGGCGGCCGGCACCGTCTCGCGGCGGCGCTGATCGAGCACCTCCAGACGCACCTCGATCAGGCCCATGATCTGCTCGACCATACCGGCGAAGCCGTTGGCCGAATCCTGCAGGCGAAACAACCAGTCCTCTTCGTTCTGCCCGGCGGTGAGGTCGTCGCCCGGCATCAGTTGGCTGGCCTGCAGCTTCTCGCAGCCCAGGCCGATGACCAGCGCCTGGCCGCCGAAGTTGGGATTGCGGCTGATGTTGTGCAGGGTGCGGATCGGGATCACCGCATCCGGGGCATTGATGGCCACGCCGCAGCCATAGCTGTGGGACAGCGGCACCACGTCGTCGACATGGGGATAGCGCGGCAGGATCTCTTTGCGTACTCGCTCCACGCAGTGATCCAGCACCCCCACCACGCACTGCACGGTGGTGGTCACCGCCAGGATGTTGCGGGTGCCGACGCTGCCGTCCGGATTGCGGAAACCCTCGAAGGTGTAGCCCTCCAGGGGTTCGCCGATCTGGCCAGGCGCCGTGGCCTTGGGCAGGTTGTCCAAGGCGGGCGGCTCCGGCATGCGCAGCAGGGCTTCGGTGATCCAGCTGCCGGCCGGGATGTCCTGCAGGGCGTAGCCGATGACCTCGCCATAGCGCACCACCTCGGCGCCTTGCCTGAGGTCCACCAGGGAGACCTTGTGGCTCTGGGGAATGGCCTCGACGGTGGTCAGGCCGTCGGCGAAGGCGGTGCCGGCGGCCACGCCGGGTTCGTTGACCACCACCCCGACGTTGTCCTGGGGGTGGAGCTTGATGTAGCGCGGCGAATCACGGTGATCGATCAGGTGCATTTTCTTATCCTCTGCCGGGGCTCAGGCCCGGACCGGGTCAGGCTGGGTCGCGCCCAGGATCTCGCCGTCGGCGGTACGCAGCTCGACGCGCTGGATGCGACCGACGATGAACAGGTAGCTGAACACCGCCACCAGGGCATTGGCGCCGACATAGACCAGCGCCCACTTGAAGGAACCGGTGGCGGCGATGATGTAGCCGATGACGATGGGGGTGGTGATGGAGGCCAGGTTGCCGAAGGTGTTGAACAGGCCGCCGGAAAGCCCGGCGATCTGCTTGGGCGAGGTGTCGGCCACCACCGCCCAACCCAGGGCACCGATGCCCTTGCCGAAGAAGGCCAGGGTCATGAAGCCCACCACCATCCAGTCGGCATCGACGTAGTTG
Source organism: Pseudomonas benzopyrenica (assembly GCF_036884265.1). Taxonomy (NCBI): domain Bacteria; kingdom Pseudomonadati; phylum Pseudomonadota; class Gammaproteobacteria; order Pseudomonadales; family Pseudomonadaceae; genus Pseudomonas; species Pseudomonas benzopyrenica. The sequence goes on from NZ_CP145723.1 coordinate 4,813,847, forward strand.
CAGAAGATCATGCTGGTGGAGAGCAGCAGGCCACAGACGATGGGCAACTTGCGAGCGAAGGTCAGGGAGTGACCGCGGCGCAGCAGGTAGTCGGAGATCACCCCGCCGAGCACCCCGCCGATGAAGCCGCAGATCGCCGGCAGCGAGGCGATGAAGCCGGCCTTGAGGATGGTCATGCCACGCTCCTGCACCAGGTACACCGGGAACCAGGTCAGGAAGAAATAGGTGATGGCATTGATGCAGTACTGGCCGAGGTAGACGCCCAGCATCATGCGGTTGGTCAGCAGCTGGGTGATGTAGTGCCACTTGGGACCGCCGCCCTGCTGGCGGGCGCCGTTGTCCATGTCCACCAGGCCGCCGTTGTCGCGGATGTGCGCCAGCTCCGCGGCATTGATGCGCGGATGCTCCTTGGGATTGTGGATGTACTTCAGCCAGACCCCGGAGAAGAGGATGCCCAGGGCGCCCATGATGACGAAGACGTGCTCCCAGCCGAAGTGGAAGACGATGCCGCCCATGATCGGCGCGAACAGCGCGGTGGCGAAATACTGCGCCGAGTTGAAGATCGCCGAGGCGGTGCCGCGTTCGGCGGTAGGGAACCAGGCGGCGACGATGCGCGCATTGCCCGGAAAGGACGGCGCCTCGGCCAGCCCGACCAGGAATCTCAGCATGAACAGGGTGGTCACCGCCCAGGCCACCGGCAGGCCGCCGACCAGGCCCTGCAGCAGCGTGAACAACGACCAGAAGAAGATGCTGCCGGCATAGACCTTCTTCGAACCGAAGCGATCCAGCAGCCAGCCGCCGGGAATCTGCCCGGCCACATAGGCCCAGCCGAAGGCGGAGAAGATATAGCCGAGGGTGACGGCGCTGATGCCGAGGTCTTTCTGCAGGCTGGAGCCGGCGATGGCGATGGTGGCGCGATCGGCATAGTTGATGGTGGTCACCACGAACAGCATCAACAGGATCAGGTAACGCACCCGGGTGGGTCTTGTGGCATCCATGGGGATCCCTCTTGCGTGATTGTTTTTATTGAAGGCGCGGACTGCTGGATGATTGCGCAATCATACCTTGATGCGACAACCTGACTCAGCCCCGGCGTTTGTCCAAGACTAAGCCATGATTGCGCAACCATACAAGTATGACGTCTAACGACTTCGACGCCGGTGGTCAGGTCGTGGCACGGTCGATGATGTGGAAGCCGGTGTCGATGCGCACCGCGTCCCGGGCCCGCTCGCCCTGGTTGAACCGTTGCAGCAGCGCCTCTGCTGCCAGGGTGCCCATGCGATCGCCTTCGACGCTCACCGACGACAGTGCCGGGTGCATCTGGGCAGCGCTCGAGAGATTGCCGAAGCCCAGCACCGCCAGATCCTCGGGCAGGCGCAGCCCGCGACTCGCGGCTTCCGCCATCACCCCCTGGGCGACGGTGTCGGAGCTGCAAACCACCACGTCGAAGCCCTCGTCGCGGGCCAGCAACTGGCGCAACCCCGCCCGCCCGGATTCCACCAGAGCTGGCGCCGGCAGGATTTCCAGCGGCGGTTCCGCCAAGCCCAACTCGGCCAGCCGGGCGACCAGACTGCGGCAGCGGCGCAAGGCGCGGGGGTCGTCCACCGAGACCACGGCGAAGCGCCGATAACCGCGGGCGTGCAGGTGCTCGGCCTGGGCCCGGCCCACCGCTTCGTGGGAGAAGCCCACCTGCATGTCCAGCGGGTCTTCGCCCAGGTCCCAGGACTCCACCACCGGGATGCCGGCCTGGGCCAGGCGCTGGCGACTGGCCGCGGTGTGCAGGGTACCGGTGAGCACGATGCCATCGGGTTTGCGCCCCAGCACCGCGGCCAAGAGTTGCTCTTCCTGTTCGGCGCTGTAGCCGGTTAGGCCCAGCAAGGTCTGGTAGCCCGCCTGGGACAACCGCGCCATCAACGCCTGAACGGTCTCGGCGAAGATGGAGTGGACGATGGTCGGCACGAACAGCGCCACCAGGCGACTGCGATTGGAGGCCAGGCCACCGGCCAGCAGATTGGGTACGTAGCCGGTAACCCGCACGGCTGCCAGCACCTTCTCCCGCGCCGCCTCGCTGACGATCTCCGGTCGATTCAGCGCCCGCGAGACGGTGATCGGCGACACCCCGGCGACCCGGGCCACGTCGATGAGCGTGGGGGCAGCGGGATTGACAGCGGCAGTGAGGACTTTGCTGGACTTCTTGGCCATGGATCGCCAGGGATGATGGAGAGGTTGGCCATGGTAACGGTTGGTGGGGGCGGCGTCCCCGGCGAACACCGTAGCGTGGAAAACCACGCAGCGTTTTCCGTATGGGAATGGGTACCGATGGATGAGAAAGCAGCGAATCCCGTAGGAGCGGCCCATGGCCGCGATACACCCTATGCCAGGTTTGATCGCGGCCATGGCGGTCCGCCGATGCGGCCGCTCCTACAGAATCGAGTACGCGTCAGCAGCGGCCGCCTCGCCATGGCGGTACAACCTAACCCCCCATCGCCAGGCGAATATCCGCCGCCAGCTCCAGCACGCGAGCCTCTTCGGTGTCCCAGGAGCACATGAAACGCGCACCCCCGCTGCCGATGAAGGTGTAGAAGCGCCAGCCACGGCCGCGCAGGAATTCCAGCGCTGGCTCGGACAGCTGCAGGAACACCGAGTTGGCTTCCACCGGGAACATGAAGTCCACCCCGGGCACGTCGCGCACTCGCCCGGCCAGCAGCTGGGCCATGGCGTTGGCGTGGCGGGCGTGGCGCAGCCAGGTGTCGTTTTCCAGCACGCCCAGCCAGGGCGCGGAGAGGAATCTCATCTTCGAGGCCAGCTGGCCGGCCTGCTTGCAGCGGTACTCGAAGTCTTCGGCCAGCTCGCGGTTGAAGAAGAGGATGGCCTCCCCCACCGCCATGCCGCTCTTGGTGCCGCCAAAGCAGAGCACGTCGACGCCAGCCTTCCAGGTCACCTCGGCCGGGGTGCAGCCCAGGCCGGCCACGGCGTTGGAAAAGCGCGAGCCGTCCATGTGCAGGTGCAGGCCGAGGTCGCGGCAGGTGGCGCTGATGGCCTGCAGTTCGTTGAGGCCATAGAGGGTGCCCACCTCGGTGGCCTGGGTGACGGTCACCGCGCGCGGCTTGGGAAAGTGGATATCGGCGCGCTTGGTGGCGATCTGCTGAATGGCACCCGGGGTCAGCTTGCCCTGGTGGGCCGGCGCCAGCAGCAGCTTGGAGCCGTTGGAAAAGAATTCCGGCGCCCCGCATTCGTCGGTCTCGACGTGGGCGGTGTCGGAGCAGATCACGCTGTGGTAGCTCTGGCACAGCGCCGCCAGGGCCAGGGAGTTGGCCGCGGTGCCGTTGAAGGCGAAGAACACCTCGCAATCGGTCTCGAACAGCTGGCGGAAGCGATCGGCGGCGCGCGCCGTCCAGGTGTCGTTGCCATAGGCGGTCTCGTGACCGACGTTGGCCGCCGCCATGGCCGCCCAGGCCTCCGGGCAGATGCCGGAATAGTTGTCACTGGCGAATTGCTGGGCGTTGCTGCTCATGCGTCAGTCCTCGCGACGGGTTCGGTACGGGCCAGCAGCCAGTCACGGGCGGCGCCTTCCACTAGCGGCAGCACGCGGCGGCGGACCTCGGCGTGATAGCCATCCAGCCAGTCCAGCTCGTCGGCGCGCAACAAGGCAAGATCCAGGCAGCGGGTATCCAGCGGACAGAGGGTCAGGGTCTCGAAGGCCAGGAAGTCGCCGAATTCGGTGGTCTCGGCGCGGGTGCACAGGAGCAGGTTCTCCAGCCGCACGCCCCACTGGCCGGGACGATAGATGCCCGGTTCGTTGGAGGTGATCATGCCCTCGCGCAGGACATGGTGCGGGGTGACCGTGGCATAGAAGGAAATCGACTGCGGTCCCTCGTGCACATTGAGGAAGTAGCCCACGCCGTGGCCGGTGCCATGGCCGTAGTCGATGCCGGCGGCCCAGATCGGCTCGCGCGCCAGGGCGTCGAGCATGGGCGCGGCGACCCCGGCCGGAAAGCGCGCCCGCGACAGCGCCAGCATGCCCTTGAGCACCAGGGTGAAGTCGCGCTTCTGGGCGGCGCTGGGGGTGCCGATGGGCACTACCCGGGTGATATCGGTGGTGCCGCCCAGGTACTGGCCGCCGCTGTCGATCAGCAGCAGGCCGTCACCCTGGAGTTCGGCATGGGCTTCTTCGGTGGCCCGATAGTGCGGCAGGGCGCCACCAGCGTTGAAGCCGGCGATGGTGGCGAAGCTCAGGGAGACGAAGTGGGGCCGGGCAGCGCGGGCCTCGCTCAGCCAGTCGTCCACGGTCAGCTCGGTGAGCCGCTCGCCGCGGGCCAGGGCGGCTTCGAAACGGGCGAAGAAGACGCACAGGGCCGCACCGTCCTCCTCCATGGCGGTGCGTACCTGGGCCACTTCCTCAGCGGTCTTGCAGGCCTTGAGCAGGGTCGAGGGATTTATCTGCTCCAGGCGCTTGACGCTCGTCGGTGCGGCCTCGGCGAGGCCCAGGGTGACCCGCGCCGGGTCCACCAGCAGGGTGCTGTCCGCTGGCAGCAGGCCCAGCTCGGTGGCGGCCTGGGCGTAGTCGGCCAGCGCCACGCCATCCGCTGCCAGGGCCGCGCGGATCTCCGCCGGCACCTTGGCCGGGTCGATGAACAGCTGGCAGCTGTCTCTACCCAGCAGCAGATGGGCGAGGAACACCGGGTTGTAGGGCACGTCGGCGCCACGCAGGTTGAGCAGCCAGGCGATGTCGTCCAGCGAAGAGATGAAATGCCAGTCGGCCTTTGCCTCCGCCAGCGCCTGGCGCACCTGGGCGAGCTTGGCGCTGCGCGGCTGGGGCGCATGGGGCGCGATATGGGCATAGAGCGGCGCGGCCGGTAACGCGGGGCGATCGCTCCAGATCGCCGCCAGGGGATCGAGGTCGGTACGCAACTGGATGCCCTTGGGCTCCAGCGCCCGGCGCAGGGCGGCGGCGGAGCCCAGGGACAGCACCTGGCCGTCCACCAGCACCGTGCCACCCTCGGGCACCTGGTCGGCCAGCCACTGCAGGTGGGCCTGGGGCTGGCTGGCGACCTGCTTCATCAGGTCGATGCCGCTGCCCGCCAGCTCCTGGGTGGCCTGCTCCCAGTAGCGACTGTCGGTCCAGACGCCGGCGGCCTGGCGGGTCACCAGCAGCAGCCCAGCGGAGCCGGCGAAACCAGATAGCCAGGCCCGCCCCTGCCAGTGTTCGGGCAGGTACTCGGACAGGTGGGGATCGGCGCTGGGGATCAGGCAGGCATCGGCGCCCTGCTCGGCCAGGAAGGCGCGCAGGTGGGCAAGTCGTTGAGCGGGGGTGGCGGTCATGAGCACCTCGACAAGGTCAGAAGCTCAGTGTGCCGCAGATATAAAAAAGCCGCACCCAAAGGGTGCGGCGGAGAAAGACCAAAGGAGCAAAGAGGGGTGGTCTTTCGAAAACTGAGTAGCTCAGCGACGCAGGTTGGCGGCGGGAGCAGCCTGATCCCCGTAGTGCTGCATGGCGGCATGATTCTGATCTACCAGCTTGTATCTCAGGCTGGGATTGTCGTCGGCAGCAGCGAATTGGGCGGCGGTCAGGGTGGCAAGGGTCAGCAACAGGGCGGACAGAGAACGTTTCATGGCGAACTCCTAAAAAGGTCGTGTTCATCGGGGTACGGGACCATTCTAGGTAATGAATGCAGCCTAATAAATAGCATGCTAACTAATTCACTATTACAAAACCTGCAACAAGCCATGGCTTAGTCCTTAGCCCAGTAGCGTTGGTCTTCCAGCACCAGATTTTCTACCTGCAGGCGCTCGGGAAGTTCTTCCTTGAGGAAGTCGATCCAGGTCTTGATCTTGGCGTCGAGAAAGCGCCGCGAGGGATAGAGCGCATGGATGGTGCGCTCGCGTAGGCGGAAGTTGGGCAGTAGCCGTACCAGACTGCCATCGCGCAGGTAGTTGACCGCGATGTAACTGGGTAGCAGGCAGATGCCCATGCCCTGCCGCGCCACGCTGGCCAGGGCCTCGGCGACGTTGACCTGGAAGACGTAGCGCGGCGCCACCTGCAGCTCGCCTTCGGGACCAGCGAAGACCCAACGCTCGGAGAAGTTGGGATCCAGCAGCCGCAGGCAGTCGTGCTCGGCGAGATCGGCCGGTACCTTGGGCGCCGGACGCTGCGCCAGGTAGCTGGGCGCCGCGCAGACCACGCTATAGACGCCACCGAGACGCTGGGCGACGAAATCCGAATCGGCCAGCTCGGTGTCCAGGGTGATGGCGATGTCATGCCCATCCTCCAGCAGCGCCGGATGGTTCTGCGAGAGCGTCATGACGATCTCGACGTGGGGATAGCGGGCGCAGAAGCGCGACACCAGTGGTGCCAGCAGCTGGGTGCCCAGGCCGGTCATGGAATGCAGGCGCAGATGGCCATGGGGCTTGAGATGGGCACCGCTGGCTTCGGCTTCGGCCTCGCCGACATCCTGCAGGATGCGCCGACAGCGTTCGAGATAGCGCTCGCCCGCCTCGGTCAGTGCGAGCCGCCGGGTGGTGCGGTGCAACAGACGGGTCTGCAGGTGGCTTTCCAGTTCCGCCAGCAGGCGCGACACCTGGGCGGTGGACAGGGCGAGGGTGTGGGCGGCAGCCGTGAGACTGCCCAGATCCACCACCCGGACGAAGATGCGCATGCCTTGGAAAATATCCATTATTGCCTTTTTCGCAATGGAGTTTCGTCAAGCCGTCACTTTATTGAAAAAGTCACACGCCCGATAGTGGTGCGGTGAGCTGCTGTGGATTCGACATTTTGACCGCGCGAATCCTTCCCTCCGGCAGTGGCTCCTTGGATAGCTCCTTGCGGCCTTCCGGCAGACGTCTCCTCTGGAGACCTCGGTCGGAAGGCCGTTTTTTTTGCCCGTCTTTTGAGCCAGGCCCGCTGCCTCAGCCCTTCCGCTCCGGCTCGCGAATGCGGTAGCTGGCGATATAGAGCGCTGGCAGGAACAGCAGGGTCAGCAGCGTCGCCGCGACGATCCCGCCGATCATGGCATAGGCCATGGGTCCCCAGAACACCTCGCGGGCGATGGGAATCATGCCCAGGCTGGCCGCGGCGGCGGTCAGCAGGATCGGCCGGCGGCGGTGGCGGGTGGCTTCCACCACGGCGTCCCAGGGCGAGCGACCGTCACGCTCGAAGGCGTCGATCTGGGTCACCAGGATCACCGAGTTGCGGATGATGATGCCGATCAGCGCCAGCACCCCGAGGATGGCGACGAAGCCCAGCGGCTGGCCGAAGGGGATCAAGCCCAGCACCACGCCGATCAGCCCGAGGGGCGCCACGCTCGCCACCAGGAACAGCTTGCGGATGCTGTGCAGCTGGATCATCAGGAAGGTGGCCATGAGGAACAGCATCAGCGGCACCACCTCGGCGATGGGGCCCTGGGCCTTACTGCTCTCCTCCACCGTACCGCCTACCGCCACCTGATAACGCGGCGGCAGCTTGGCGATGAAGGCATCCACGTCCGGCTGCAGCTGCTTGACCAGATCCGGCGCCTGGATCTCGCTGAGGATCGAGGCCTTGAGGGTGATGGTGGGCAGCCGATCGCGGCGCCATACCAGCGGCTGCTCCAGGGCGTAGTCGATACGGGCGAAGGCCTTGAGCGGCACCGCGACGCCCTGGGGCGTCATGATCTGCAGATTCTCCAGGGTCTCCACCGAGCGCCGCTCGGCCTCGCTGGCCCGCGCCACCACGTTGACCAGGTAGATGTCGTCGCGCACCTGGGTCACCGGGGTGCCGGTCACCACGCCATTGAGGATCTGCGCCACGTCCTGGGAAGAGAAACCCAGCTGCCGCGCCTTGTCCTGGTTGACCTCGACCTTGAGCATCCGCGCCGGCTCGTTCCAGTCGTAGAGGAAGTCGCCCAGCTGCGGACTCTTGCCCAGCACGCTGGCCAGGGCCAGCGCCTGGCGACGCACCTCGGCGACGTCCGGGCCGCTGATGCGGTACTGAATCGGCCGCCCCACCGGCGGGCCCATTTCCAGGGGCTGAACGTAGCCGGACAGCCCGACGAAGTCCTGGCGCAGGCGCTGTTTGAGCTTGGGCAGCAGCCGATTGCGGGCTTCCAGATCCTTGGCCACCAGGATCACCTGGCCATAGAAGGGATTCTCCAGCTGCTGGTCCAGCGGCAGGTAGAAGCGCACCGCGCCCTGGCCGACATAGGAACTCCAGTGGGCCACGTCCGGATCGTCGGCCAGGGTCTTTTCGAACCTGTCCATCTGCGCGCGGGTGGCATCGAGGGAGGCGTTCTGCGGCAGGTTGAAGTCGATCAGCAGCTCGGGCCGATCCGAAGATGGGAAGAACTGGTTCTGCACGAACTTCATGGCGAACAGCGCCGCGGCGAACAGCAGCACCGTGAGGATGATGGTCAGCCAGCGATGGCGCATGGCGCCCAGCAGCAGGCCGTCGGACCAGCGCGCCAGGCGGCCGGGCTGGTCATGATCCTTCTGCTTCACCTTCTTCGGCAGGATGTGCACGCCGATCACCGGCGAAAAGAACACCGCGACGATCCAGGACAAGAGCAGCGCCACGGCGATTACCGCAAACAGGGTAAAGGTGTACTGGCCGGCGCTGCTGGAGTTGAGGCCGATGGGCACGAAACCGGCCACCGTCACCAGGGTGCCGGTGAGCATGGGAAAGGCGGTGGACTCGTAGGCGAAGGTCGCCGAGCGGTGCAACGACTCGCCCTCCTCCCGCTTGGTCACCATCATCTCCACGGTGATCATGGCGTCGTCCACCAAGAGACCCAGGGCGATGATCAAGGCGCCGAGGGAAATCCGCTGCATGGTGATGCCGCTGTATTCCATGAAGACGAACACCAGCGCCAGGGTCAGGGGGATCGACAGCGCCACCACCAGCCCGGCGCGCACGCCAAGGCTGATGAAGCTCACCACCAGCACGATGATGACCGCCTCGAACAGCGCCCGGGTAAAGCCGCCGACGGCCTTTTCCACCACCTGCGCCTGGTTGGAGACCACGTACACGCCGATGCCCACCGGCAAGGCGCCGGTCAGCTCCTGCATCTTTTCGGTCAGGGCCGCGCCAAAGGTCTGGATGTTGCCACCGCTGCTCATGGCGATGGCCAGGCCAATGGCCGGCTGGCCCTTGTAGCGGAACAGCGAACTGGGCGGATCGGCATACCCGCTGCGGATGTCGGCCAGATCGGTGAGGCGATAGAAGCGATCGTCGATGCGCAGATTGACCGCGGCCAGATCGGCGGTGGAGCGGAATTCGCCACTGGTACGCACGCTGATGCGCTCGGCGCCGGATTCGATGGTCCCCGAGGGCGTCACCGCGTTCTGCTGCTGCAGACTCTGCATCACCTGGCGCTGATCCAGCCCCAGGGCGGCCAGCTTGCGGGTGGAGAAGTCCAGGTAGATGACCTCGTTCTCCGCACCGATCAGTTGCACCTTGCCGATGCCCGGCACGCTACGGATCTCGCGGCGCACCTGCTCCACCTGGTCGCGCAGCTGGCGCATGCTGAAGCCGTCGCCGGTGAAGGCATAGATGCTGCCGAAGACGTCACCGAATTCGTCGTTGAAGGCCGGTCCCTGGATACCCTGGGGGAATTCGCCCTGGATGTCGGAGACCTTCTTGCGCACCTGGTACCAGATGTCGGGAATCGCCTTGGCCGGCGTGGTGTCACGCAGATAGACGAATACCGTGGACTGGCCCGGCCGGGTAAAGCTCTTGGTGTAGTCCAGCGAATCCAGTTCTTCGAGCTTCTTTTCCACCCGCTCGGTGACCTGGCGCAGGGTCTCCTCGGTGGTCGCCCCCGGCCAGCGGGTCTGGATGACCATGGTCTTGATGGCGAAGGACGGGTCTTCCTCGCGGCCCAGCTTCATGTAGGAGAAGACGCCCATCAGCAGGGCGACGAACATCAGGTACCAGACGAAGGATTGGTGGCGCAGCGCCCAGTCCGACAGGTTGAAGCCTTTCATGGCCGAGCGCCCTCCTGATCCTTCACCCGCTGTCCCTCCTCGAGACTGTTGACCCCGGCTATCACCACCCGCTCACCGGCGCTCAGACCGTTGCCGATCCATGCCAGGCCGTCCGCCTCGCGCAGCACCTCGACCGGCCGCTGGCGCACCTGCGCCTGCACGCCCTGGCCTGCCACCACCCAGACCGAGGTCTGGCCGTTCTGGCGCCGCAGCGCCTGGATTGGCAGAGACAGGCCTGCGGCTGGTGGCGACGCCAGTTCGCCCTGCACCAGACTGCCGATGCGCAATGCGGCCGGTGGCTCGTCCAGGGTCAGGCGCACCCGCCGGGTACGGGTGGTGGCATCGGCCTGGGGCTCGATCTCGCGCACCCGGCCCTGCACCGCCACGGCCGGATCCAGCGCCATGCGCACGGTCAGGACACGACCTGGGGTCAACTGACCGATGGCCTGAGTCGGCAGGTCCAGCACCGCCTCGCGGATGTCCGGGCGGGCGACCCGCACCACCGGCTGACCGGCGGACACCACCTGGCCGACCTCGGCCTGCCAGGCGGTGATCACGCCGTCGAAATCGCTGTAGAGCTCGGCATAGTTGCGCTGATCGCGGGCCTGCCGCTCGGCGCTCTGGGCCTGTTCGCGGGCGGCCTCCAGGGTATGCAGCCGGGTCAGCGCCTGGTCCAGCTGGGAGCGCGAACCGACGCCCTGGTCGAACAGCTGCTGCTGGCGCCGGGCATCGTTGCGGGCATCGCGCCACTGGGCGTCGGCATCGGCGCTCTGGCCCTGACGACTGCGTAGGGCATTGTCCTGATCGGTGGGGTCCAGCGCGGCCAGCAACTGGCCGCGGCGCACCGGCTGACCCACGTCCAGCAGGCGGCGGGTCATGCGGCCACCGACGCGAAAGCCCAGCACGCTCTCGTAGCGCGCCTGGATGCTGCCGGCGAACACCTCACGCTGGGGCTGCGGCGCGCTGAGGGTCAGGGTCGCTACCGGCCGGATCGGCGGCGGTGGCGCCTCGTCGTCGGAACAGCCGGCGAGAACCAGCAGCAGGCAGAGCGGCAGGAGGGGCTTCATGGGCGCACCTCGTTGAAGGCGGAGCGCTCGGCGACCTCGACCTTCTGGCCGGGACTCAGGGCCTGGCCGCCGGCGACCACGATGCGGTCGCCGGCCTTGAGGCCGTCGCTGACGATGATGCTGTCGCGGGTGTAGCGCTCGATGCGCAGCGGCTGCAGGCTGACCCGGCCGTCTTCGTTCAGGCGCCAGGCGGCGGGCTGATCGGTGGTGCCGTTCAGCGCCGTCCAGGGCAGGGCGAAGCCCTGCTCGGCCACACCCTCCAGCTGCGCATTCACCACCGCGCCAAGGGTCATGGCGGCGGGTGGCCGGTCCAGCTGTACCTTGATGCGTACCGTGCCGCTGCTCGCCACCGTCGGGGCGATCTCGCGCAGGGTGCCCTGGGTCGCGATCGCCGGTTGCGCCTGCAGGGCGACGGGCAGCCGCTGGCCGACCTGGAGTTCGCGGGCCAGGGATTCGTAGAGATCGAAGACGGCATCGAGTTCGCCGCTCACCGCCAAGTCGAAGATCGCCGCGCCGGCCTGCACCACCTGACCGGCTTCGGCATGACGGGCGGTCAGCACCCCAGCGGCGCTGGCGCGCAATTCGGTATAGCCCAGCTGCTTGCGCGCATCGTCGCGCTGGGCTACGGCGGTTTGCAGCGCACTGCGGGCGCCATCGAGGGTGGCCTGGGCCTGGTCGTACTGGCTGCGACTGGTATAGCCCTTGGGCAAGAGCGCGGCCTGGCGCTCGAAATCGACCCGCGCCAGCCGGGCGCGGGCTTCCTGGGCCTCCACCTGGGCCTGGGCGGCGGCCAGGTTGTTGCGCAGATCCTGGGGATCCAGCCGCGCGAGGATCTGGCCCTCGCGTACCCGATCCCCGACGTCCGCCAGCCGCTCGCTGATCTTGCCGCTCACACGGAAGCCGAGCGGTGCCTGCACCCGCGCCTGGATATCACCGGTGAAGGGAATGCGCTGAGCATCCTTTATCGGGCTCAGCTGCGTCACCACCACCCGCGCCGGTTCCTCGGTGGGCGGTCGCTCCTGGGAACAGCCTGGCAACAGCGTTACCAGGGCCAGAGCGACCGTTACCTGGCAGAGGTGAGCAAGGCGGAGAGCCCTCATGATTATCCTTATCGGTGGAAGAGGCGCGATCTGCGAACTGACCACAGGCGGCGCGGGGGGTTCGTCCAACGAATTGTCCGGCGCTGGGCGCTGCTTGGGAAGCGCTACGGCGGGGCCGCCTGCGCAAATGGTCGGTACCAGAGCGGCAACTTGCCCACAAATGTTCACAAATGCCCTGGAACCCGGCATTCCAGGGCGCAGTCAACTACAACGAGCGCTGTGGACCTGCCCGTTCGCAGCTGATGCCCGTCTCTCCACTGGAACGGGCCCAACCAGATTCCCAGGTTTACTTCGACGAGGCCGAACTCATGAAAAAGCTGCTGATCACCTCTACCGCTGCTGTGATGCTGTCGATGGCCACGGGTGTCTTCGCGGCCGAAACCTCCAAGAGCGCCACGGCCGTCAATGGTTCTGCTACCGAAGCCGTACCGGGCAAGACCACCGTCAAGGGCGGTGCTGATGGTGGTGCCGAAGTCCCCTTCAAGAGCGAGAAACCCAACAAGGTCGACGCGCGCAACCAGAACAACATGCAGTAAGCCCAGCTTTCTGGCGGTAACACAAAGCCCCGGCATGCCGGGGCTTTTTGCTGCCTGGCGTTCGAGACGCAGACAAAACAAACCCCGCCGAAGCGGGGTCTGTGGAAACTGTGCAGCAGCCGGGCTCAGCGCCAGAACGGCTTGTGCATTTCCTGGTAGCGCTGGGCCTCGGTGATACCGGCGTCAGCCAGCATGCGGGTGTCCAGGCGAGCCAGTTCGTTACGGCTGGCGATGCGACGCTGCCAGGTGGACAGGGTGGAGATAACGCGCAGGGCAACGGGCACACGGTTGCTGGGCTTGGCGTTGTACAGCGAGGAACTGAAGGTGCGTTCCATGGTGGCTTTCCTTCCCGCTTGTGACGGGTACTGGTCATCGAATGGCGCCATTGTCTCGCCAGGCGAGTGCTACCACCAGTAACAGTACAAGGAAAGGTTCGCGGATCACTCAGCACACAATTGCAACTGTACTGCTGCAATTTGGGTCATTCTGTAACGCTTTGCACCATTGCAGTGCAAAAATTGGTTACCAGAAGGAACATCGCGGAAATTCGAGCTATACAGTTGGCCCGAGGCCAACGAAACAGGACTGCTGTTCTACCTGTTACCGCACCCACTGTCCAGCCTGGAAACGCCGTCATGCTCCAGAAAGGAGCGCTTCCGACGCCCGGTGGGCGCCGGAAGCCTCTCACCGTCAACGCGCGGCAGCGGCCAGGCTCGGGGCGGCAGGCTGACGCCGACCCACCCAGGTACCGATGGCCACGACCACCAGTGCCAGCAGACCGGTCGCCAGGATCTCGAAGCGGTGGGCGTCGCTGAACAGCATCACGGTCAGGGCGCCGACGATGAAGACGATCACCGCCCAGGTCAGCCAGGGGAACAGCCACATGCGGAATTCCAGACGCTCGCCCCGGGCCATCAGCTTGCGTCTCAGGCGCAGCTGGGTCACGGCGATCACCAGGTAGACCAACAGGGCGACGGCACCGGAGGTGGACAGCAGGAAGCTGAACACCGCCTCGGGCATGGTGTAGTTGGCGATGGTGGTCAGGAAACCCACGGCGGTGCTGGCCAGCACCGCGGTACGGGGCACGCCAGCGCTGGAGGCACGCCCCATCTTGGCCGGGGCATCGCCACGGCGGGCCAGGGAGTAGAGCATGCGCGACGCGGTGTAGAGCGCCGAGTTCAGGCAGCTGGCCACGGCGACCAGGACCACACAGTCGACGATCAGCTTGGCATTGGGAATCGACAGCACTTCCAGGGCGCGCTGGTAGGACCCCACGATCGGCAGCTGGGCATCGTTCCAGGGCACCATGGACACCACCAGGAAGATGGAGACCAGATAGAACAGCGCGATCCGCCAAATCACCGAGTTGGTGGCCTTGCTGATCTGCCGGGACGGATCCTTGGATTCAGCCGCGGCGATGGTGACGATCTCGGTGCCCATGAAGCTGAACATGGTGGTCAGCAGGGCGCCCAGCACCGCGCCAAAGCCATTGGGCATGAAGCCGCCGGTATGGGCCATCAGATTGCTCAGGCCACTGACCTCGCGACCGGGCAGAGCACCGACCAGCGCCGCCGCGCCCAGGGCGATGAAGGCGACGATGGCGATGACCTTGAGCAGAGCGAACCAGAATTCGAACTCGCCGTACTTGGCGACGCTGAACAGGTTGGTCACGGTCAGGATGCCGGTGATGATCAGCGCGAACTGCCAGGTGGCGATGGCCGGGAACCAGGCATTGAGGATGGCGGCGGCAGCCACGGCCTCCAGCGGAATGACCAGCACCCAGAACCACCAGTACAGCCAGCCGATGGTGAAGCCGGCCCAGCGGCCGATGCCCTGTTGGGCATAGGACGAGAAGGAGCCGGTATCGGGCGAGGCGACCGCCATTTCACCCAGCATGCGCATGACCAGCACCACCAGGGTGCCGGCCAGGGCGTAGGCCAGCAGCACGGCCGGACCGGCAGCGGCGATGGCATGACCGGAGCCGACGAACAGACCGGCACCGATCACTCCAGCGATGGACAACATGGTCACATGGCGCGGTTTGAGCGCCGGAGAGAGGTTGCATTCTACGTTGGACATAAGGTGTTACCTGACAACGGAAAGCCTCCCAAGTGCAACTTGCGCGCCACCCTCGCTGAAATCGGCACAAAATGAACTCAAAGGGTGCAACGCTTCGCGCAAAGTCGCGAAAAAGCGGCACTTTGCCTAGCTATTGCACTAACTATTTGATGTGCAAAACGATTTCTTTCGTGTGCCGCTGCGCTTCTACCTTGCTTCGTTAGGTATCACTTTGTGCAACTTGCACCATCATGGTGCCGACAAAGGTGGAACCTCAGGTAACCGCATGTGACGAGGATGCTACTGCCTCCACCCGGCGAGGCAGCACGAAGGCCTCGATCTCCTCAAGAAATATCCTTTCCACGGTAAAGGTCCATCGCAGCTGCTCGGACTGACGAAATCAGGACTTCAAAGGCCAACAAAGAGGCTTTTGCGCATCGCCGCACGGGTGAAGGGAACTTGAATGGCTGCCAAGCCTCTGCACAGCTGCGACAAAATGTAACTGCAGTGGCCATATATTGGTAATATTCCAACATATTAGCTAGCTAACCATAAGCCCTGCGGATCACGTCGGGCACCTGATGAGACCTTGATCATGTCCGCAGACGATTCCGTCCCGGCCCGTCGCGACTTCCTGCGCAAGTCCCTGAGCCTGATCCCCGTGGTCGCCCTGGCGGGCGGTGCAACCTCAGGTCTGGCACTCGCCGCGCCCACACCGGAAAACAAGCCCGGCAGCAGTCCGCGCGCCGACCACTACCAGCCAGTGTTCTTCACCGCCGAGGAATGGGCCTTCGTACAGGCTGCGGTGGCCCGGCTGATTCCGGCGGACGAACTGGGCCCGGGTGCCTTGGAAGCCGGTGCGCCGGAGTTCATCGATCGGCAGATGCAGACCGCCTATGCCCGCGGTGGCCTCTGGTACATGCAGGGCCCCTTCGCCGTCGATGCCGCACCGGAAATGGGCTATCAGAGTCGCCTGGTGCCGCAGGATCTCTATCGCCTGGGGATCGCCGCGGTGGACCGCTGGACCCGTCAGCAACACGGCAAGGTCTTCGCCGAGCTGGTACCTGCCGAGCAGGACGCAACCCTCAAGGCCCTGGAAAGCGGTGACGCCGCCCTGGACGGCGTACCAGCCAAGCTGTTCTTCGCCCAGCTGCTGCAGAACACCAAGGAAGGCTTCTATTGCGATCCGCTGCATGGCGGCAACAAGGAACTGGTCGGCTGGAAACTGGTGAATTTTCCCGGCGCCCGCGCCGACTTCATGGACTGGGTGGAACGCGATGAGCGCTATCCGCTGCCCCCGGTCTCCATTCGCGGGGAGCGCGGTTGATGGCCAAGGTACTGCCCAGCAAGAACGTGGTGATCGTCGGCTTCGGCTGGACGGGGGCCATCATGGCCAAGGAACTGACCGAGGCCGGCCTGGACGTGGTGGCCCTGGAACGCGGCAGCTACCGTGACACCTATCCCGACGGCTCCTATCCCCAGGTGATCGACGAACTCACCTACAGCATCCGCAAGAAGCTGTTCGTCGATGTGTCCAAGGAAACCGTCACCATCCGCCACAGCGTCAACGACGTCGCCCTGCCCAACCGCCAGCTGGGCGTCTTCCTGCCCGGCGATGGCGTGGGTGGCGCGGGCCTGCACTGGTCGGGCGTGCACTTCCGGGTCGATCCGGTGGAGTTGCGCCTGCGCAGCCACTATGAAGAACGCTACGGCAAGAAATTCATCCCCGACGGCATGACCATCCAGGACTTCGGCGTCAGCTACGCCGAGCTGGAGCCCTACTTCGACTTCGCCGAAAAGGTGTTCGGCACCTCGGGCACCGCCTGGAGCGTCAAGGGCCAGGTGGTGGGCGATGGCAAGGGTGGCAATCCCTATGCCCCGGATCGCTCCAGCGACTTCCCGCTGCCGGCGCAAAAGAACACCGTCTCGGCACAGCTGTTCGAGAAGGCCGCGCGCGAGGTGGGCTATCACCCCTACAACCTGCCGTCGGCCAACACCTCGGGCCCCTACACCAATCCCTATGGGTGCCAGATGGGCCCCTGCAACTTCTGCGGCTACTGCAGCGGCTACGTCTGCTACATGTATTCCAAGGCCTCGCCGAATCTCAATATCCTGCCGGCGCTCAAGCAGGAGCCGCGCTTCGAGCTGCGCAGCCAGGCCCATGTGCTGCGGGTGAACCTGGACAGCACCGGCAAGAAGGCCACCGGGGTGACCTACCTGGACGCCCAGGGCCAGGAGCTGGAACAGCCGGCCGACATCGTCATCCTCGCCGCCTTCCAGTTCAACAACGTACGCCTGATGCTGCTGTCGGGCATCGGTCAGCCCTATGATCCCAAGACCGGCGAGGGCGTGGTCGGGCGCAACTTCGCCTATCAGAACATGGCCACCATCAAGGCCTTCTTCCGCAAGGATCAGCACCACACCAATCCCTTCATCGGCGCCGGTGGCAACGGCGTGGCAGTGGACGACTTCAATGCCGACAACTTCGACCATGGCCCGCACGGCTTCGTCGGCGGCTCGCCCATGTGGGTCAACCAGGCCGGCACCCGGCCCATCGCCGGGGCGGCCAATCCACCCGGCACCCCGCAGTGGGGCAGTGCCTGGAAAAAGGCCCAGGCCGGCTACTACAACCACCAGCTGTCGATGGACGCCCATGGCGCGCACCAGTCCTATCGTGACAACTACCTGGATCTGGACCCCACCTACCGGGACGCCTATGGCCAGCCGCTGCTGCGCATGACCTTCGACTGGAAGGACAACGACATCCGCATGACCCGCTTCATGGCCGACAAGATGAAGAAGATCGCCGAGGCCATGAATCCCGAGCACATCAGCGTCTCGGTCAAAGACTTCGGCGGGCACTTCAACACCGCCAGCTACCAGACCACCCACCTCAACGGTGGCGCCATCATGGGTACCGACCCCAAGACCAGCGCGGTCAATCGCTACCTGCAGAGCTGGGACGTGCACAACGTCTTCGTGCCGGGCGCCTCGGCCTTTCCCCAGGGCCTGGGCTACAACCCCACCGGCCTGGTGGCGGCCCTGACCTATTGGTCGGCGCGGGCCATCCGCGAGCAGTACCTGAAGAACCCCGGCCCCCTGGTGCAGGCATGAGAGGCGCGCCCATGATCTTCCGTACCCTCGCGACCCTGCTGCTGGGCGCCGGCCTGGCCATGACGGCCCAGGCCGCCGAAGACGCCGATCCGGCGCTGGTCAAGCAAGGCGAATACCTGGCCCGCGCCGGCGACTGCGTGGCCTGCCACACGGCGCCAGGCGGCCAGCCCTTCGCCGGCGGCCTGCCCATGCAGACGCCCATCGGTACCCTCTACTCGACCAACATCACCCCGGATCGGCAGACCGGCATCGGCGACTACCGCTTCGCCGACTTCGACGCCGCCATCCGCCAGGGCATCGCCAAGGAGGGCCATACTCTATACCCGGCCATGCCCTACCCATCCTATGCCCGGGTCACCGAGGCGGACATGCGCGCCCTCTATGCCTACTTCATGCACGGGGTCACCCCGGTCACCCAGGTCAATCGTGACAGCGACATCCCCTGGCCGCTGTCCATGCGCTGGCCCCTGGCGATCTGGCGCCAGTTGTTCGCTCCCGAGGTGGTGCAATTCCAGCCCGCGCCGGACCAGGACCCGGTGGTGGCGCGCGGCGCCTATCTGGTGGAAGGCCTCGGCCACTGTGGCGCCTGCCACACACCACGCGCCTTCACCATGCAGGAAAAGGCCCTCTCGCCTGCCGATGGCAAGGACTTCCTGGCCGGCAGCGCACCCCTGGAAGGCTGGATCGCCAAGAATCTGCGTGGCGATCATCGCGATGGCCTGGGCAACTGGAGCGAAGACCAGCTGGTGCAGTTCCTCAAGACCGGTCGCTCCGCCGACAGCGCCGTGTTCGGTGGCATGACCGAGGTGGTGCAGCACAGTCTGCAATACCTGAGCGACGCCGACCTGCGTGCCATCGCCCGCTATCTCAAGGCCTTGCCGCCCAAGGATCCGCACGATGCGCCCTTCCAGCCCGATGGCCGCGCCGCCGCAGCGCTCTGGAAGGGTGACGACAGCGCCCGCGGGGCCCAGGTCTATGTGGACAACTGCGCCGCCTGCCACCGCACCGATGGCCAGGGCTACGACCGGGTATTCCCGGCACTGGCCGGCAATCCGGTCCTGCGCACGGCCGACGCCAGTTCGCTGATCAACATCGTGCTCAAGGGCGGCACCCTCCCCGGCCTGCATACGGCACCCTCGATGATCGTCATGCCGCCCTTCGGCTGGCGGCTGAACGACGCCCAGGTGGCCGATGTGGTCAGCTTCATCCGCGCCAGCTGGGGCAACGACGCCGCCCCGGTCAGCGCCGCCGACGTCGCCAAGTGGCGCACCGATGACACCCGCACCACCTCGGGCGATGACCTGGGCCAGGCCTTTGGTCACGGTCAGCCAGAGCTGCGCGAAGCGGGCAAGTAGCGAACGAAGGGGCGCGACCTCGTCTATAAAGACAGGCCGCCCCCGGAGATGCCTGGATGACCTGCGTACTACACCTGCTCAACGCCAGCGGTCGCCTGGACCCCTGGCGCGCCATCCTGCAGGAGACCTTCACCGATGCCCTGACCCGTATCGCTGCGCACCTGCCCGAGCAACGGGTCGACGTGGTGGTGCAGGCGGGCGCCTGGGTGATCCCGGAGTTGGGTCTGAATGGCTACAGTCCGGACGCCGAGCGGATCTTTCTGACCCTGGACCCCGACAGCCCGCACCTGCAGCAAGCCTTCCCTGACCGCTTCACCGCCCTGCTCGGCCACGAATTGCACCACTGCCTACGGCATGCCGGTCCTGGTTATGGCAGCACCCTGGGCGAGGCCCTAGTCAGCGAAGGCCTGGCCTGCCAATTCGAGCGCGAGCTGACTGGCCGGCTGCCGTTCTATGCCCAGGCCGCCCCCCAGGAAATGGCGGCACACTGGGAAGCACTAGGTGCTGAACTGGACCAACCGTACGATCACGCCCGCTGGTTCTTCGGCAGCGGCGACCTGCCTCGCCACCTCGGTTATGCCCTGGGCAGCTGGCGAGTCGGTCGTTATCTGCAACGTCATGGCCTGACGGCCGCCGCCTGCGGACAGTACCCGGCTACAGCCTTTCTCGCGGAATGATCTCACCGCCTTAGCCAAGCCGGCGCGACGGCGGCGAACACCTCGTCCAGCCATTCGACCCAGGCGCGCACCCCTGCGAGGTCTCCACTCTTAGTGGTCGTTACGCCATCTGATTTCGCCCAGCGACCTTTCGTACAGACCTGAGGACCATCAAGCCCATCGCCGACCAGCGGGCTTGCGCGGCTGGCATCGATCCTGCTAGCTTGATCGGGTTAGTACCAAGCTGACCCCAATCGCTGGACGCCTTTCCGCTCGTTGTAGCAGCGCGAAATAAGCGTCATCCGGATCGAATAGATCCCTCGATTGCTCAGGATCTGCCGCCCTGGCCTCTGAATCTCGTGCCCGGCCGGTTGCCTGCCTTCCCAAGTACTTACCTGCATGCCTGGGCGTCTCGCCCACACGCTGCCTTCCTCCAGCCAGAGATTCAGCCGTCGGCCGTTATGGGTACGAGGTTGCTGGAGTTATTTCACCGCGCCGACTGAGCGTGGATCCCAAGGATAGTTAGATGAACATTCAAAATCAGGCCATTGCGGCCATGCAACACCTCCAAGCGGCCTTCGCGCCGTTTCAATGCATCACCACCCCGGCTTCGCGCAAGGGTGGCTTCAGTTTCACCGTGATCGACGAGCGCGGTGTCGCCTGTCGTAGCGAGCGCCTCTACCCCGAGCAGTACAACGCTGCCGACGGCCTGGAGCGGGTCATCGCCCGTACCCGTCGCGCCCTGGTGGCCTAAGACTCCCTGCGAGTGCCGGACGCATCACGGTTTCCGTGATGCCCATGCCGGCAGCCTCCATCTGCGGTATGTTTGGCACAGCTTCGCGTAGGCGTGAGCCAAACAATGAATCCCAAGATGGAGGTCGCATGTCGCAAGTCGTATTCATCCGCCATGGCCAGTCGGCGTGGAACCTGGAAAACCGCTTCAGTGGCTGGGCGGATGTGGATCTGACCGAACAGGGGATCCGCGAGGCCCACGAGGGCGGCAAGGCACTCAAGGACGCCGGCTTCCTTTTCGACGTGGCCCACGTCTCGGTGCTCAAGCGCGCCGTGCGCACCCTGTGGCACGTGCAAGAAGGCATGGACCAGATGTGGCTGCCAGTGGTGAGCGACTGGCGCCTCAACGAACGTCACTATGGTGGCCTGACCGGTCTGAACAAGTCCGAGACCGCTGCCAAGTTCGGTGAAGAGCAGGTCCTGGTCTGGCGCCGCAGCTACGACGTACCGCCGCCCGAGCAGAGCGTCGAGGAGCAGCAGGCCCTGGCCGCCGATCCGCGCTATGCCGGTCTGTCGCTGGATCAGGTGCCGCGCACCGAGTGCCTCAAGGATTGCGTCGAACGCGTCCTGCCCTACTGGAACGAAGTCCTGGCCCCGGCCATTCGCAGTGGCCAGCGCGTGCTGGTGGTCGCCCATGGCAACTCCATGCGCGCCCTGATCAAGTACCTGGACAACATCTCCGACAGCGACATCGTCAGCCTCAACATCCCCAACGGCGTGCCGCTGGTGTACGAGTTCGACGAAGACCTCAAACCCACCAAGCACTACTACCTGGCCGACCCGGACGAGGTCGCCGCCAAGATGGCCGCGGTGGCCAATCAGGGCAAGGCGAAGTAAGGCCTCTTTCGTCCGTCCTCTGGTGGAGACCTGGCACGGTTTTCCACAGGGTCGACGAGGTGTGAGCGGTGGATAAGGCTGAAGCCATTATCCACCCTGCCGACGGCTGACCTATCGTGGTCACGGGTCGCGGTAGGTTGGGTTGAGCGCAGCGAAGCCCGACAGGTCTCGCCTCAAGGTGCTGGCCCTGTTGGGCTTCGACGGTGAAGCCGTCTCAGCCCAACCTACGATACTGGCGCGGCCCATGGCCGCCATGCCCCGTACGCCCAGACCCGCGGAAGGGAAAACCGCCTGGCGTTTTCCACAACAAAGGCCGCAGGGGAACGGTGGATAAGGCGACGCCGTCATCCACCCTACCACTCAGGTTCGGTCATTCGGGCGCTTCACCACCCGCGCCTCACCCAAGACGCCTTCTCGCTGGGCGCCCTCGTCCTGACCCGCCTGAATCTCTTCGTCGGCTTCTACCCCACCGTCGCCCGGGCTCTTCTCGCCCTTTTCCTTGCCTTCGTTGCTGTGGTGTTCGATCACCGCATTGATCTCCGCGCCGAACAGCAGCACCGCCGAAGACAGATAGAAGTACAGCAGCAAGACGATGATGGCGCCGATGCTGCCGTAGGTGGCGTTGTAGTTGGCGAAGTTCTGCACGTAGTAGCCAAAGCCCAGGGACGCCAGGATCCAGACCACCACTGCCAGCACCGAGCCCGGGGTGATGAAGCGAAAGCTCTGCTTCACGTCCGGGGTGACGTAGTAGAGCGCCGCCACGGCGATCATCAGCAGGGCCACGGCCAGCGGCCAGCGAATCAGCGCCCAGAGGGTGACCATGTAGTCTTCCAGCCCGACATAGGCGGCCAGCCAGTTCATCACCTGGGGGCCCAGCACCATGAGGGCGGCAGCGCTGAGCAGCAGCCCGGCGAGGCCGATGGTGTGCAGCACCGACAGGGGAATGCGCTTCCAGGCCGGGCGGCTTTCCACCACGTCGTAGGCGCTGTTCATGGCGGTCATCAGCGAGCGGAAGCCACCCGAGGCGGACCAGAGGGCAACGATGATACTGAAGGACAGCAGGCCGCCCTTCTGCGTCTGCAGCTGGTCGATGATGGGATTGACCGTGTCCAGCGCGGTGACCGGCAGCAGGTAGGCGGCCTGTTCGCGCAGGAAGGTGAAGAAGTCCGGCAAGTGCAGGAAACCGATCAGGGCGATCAGGAACAGCAGGAAGGGAAACAGCGAGAACAGCATCTGGTAGGCCAGCGCCGCCGCATAGGTGGGCATGTCGTCGGCCACGAATTCCTGGACGGCACGCTTGACGAGGGTGAACGGCGAAATGCCGCGCAGGCTGAAGGCAAACAAGGACATAACGGCTCCTGACGAACATTCCTCACGAAGGATTCCTGGAGCGGGCCTGCACGGCCTGCGCCCGGCGGCTTTTGCAGACCGCCCTACCTTCAGAGTGGCGGCAGCCGGGTTGGTTGCGCGCCGTCGTCAGAAGCCGGAACCGGAGGCATCCCGGCAGGCGGCGATCTCGGCGGCCGTGGGCACCCGGAGCTCCTCTATCCCGCGACGTTCATCGAAATGGATGAAGCCGGCGGCGGCGAATTCGCGCAACCAGCCCTCCATGGGCCAGAGCCCCCAGCGCGCCTGAAAGCGCCGGGCATTCTCCAGGATACTGGCGAAGTGGTTGAGCGGCGGGTGATAGGTCGGGTGGTACTGGTGGAAGGCGCGCGCCTCGGCCTGATAGACGGGCACCCCCGCGTCACGGGCACGAAAGGCGAAATCGGTGTCCTCGCCGCCATAGCCACGATAGCCCTCGTCGAAACCGCCGATGCGGCTGAAGGTGGCGCGCGTGCAGGCGAAATTCAGCGACCAGAACAGCGGATGGGGAATCATCTCCCCGCTCGGTCGATCCCGGTGCAGGGGATGGACGACGCCCGAGGCGAGCAGCGCCTCCGGCGTCCAGTCACCTTCCGCGACGCCGGCCGGCAGGTAGTGGACGAAGCCCTGGTGCAGGGCGTCGGGGCGCGCGGCCAGCGCCCGGCGATAGGCATCGAGCAGGTCTGGTGCGGGGATGCAGTCCACATCGAGAAACACCAGCGCCTCGCCGGGTGCAGCGGCCACGGCGGCATTGCGCGCGGCGGCCAGGGGCAGGATGCCGTCGCCTTCGACCGCCTGTACCTGGATCGGAAAGCGCGAGCTGTGCAGTGCGCGTGGTGCCTCGTTCATCTGCACCACCACCAGGGCGGCGGGCGGGGTCGGCGCCAGCTCCAGGCCGCGGATCAGGTTGGCCAGTTGCCGCTCGCGGCCATGGACCAGGGTCAGGACGATCATGTCAGCACCTCCTGGGCGACTTCTCGAATACAGGCTGCGGCGCGCCGGGCGCCCTCGCCATCGCCTACCGCCGCCCAGCGCTCGGGATCGAGCCCGCGTGCCCTGGCCAGCAGCTCCGGCCAGTCATCGTCAGCGGGCCAGGTTTCGCCGGTGAGCGCCAGGCCCTGCATGGCCAGCAGGCGCCCGGTGGACAGTTGCTCGTCGAAGGGCCGGGCATCCGGCAGGCAGATGAAGCGACAGCGCAGATCGGCCAGCTCCGCCACCAGGCTGTCACCCGCCGAGCCGACCACCAGCTCGGCGCGGGTCAGCCAGGGCGCGGGATTGGCGACGCTGCCGAGGAAACTCAGATTGGCCGGCGCCACGGTGGCGTCCTCCGCCACCGGACCCAGCACCGTCCAGCGCCAGGCGGGACAGGCGCGCGCCGCGGCGACCAGTCGCGCGCGGCTGAAGGCGGTGCCGCCATGGCCGGCGATGACGGTGACCGTGCCGGGCTCGCGCAGGCTGTCGCGTCGTTGCCCGGCATAGCGCGACAGGCTGCCGGCATAGCAGGTCTTGGCTCGCCAGATGGCTGGAGTGGCGGGTTCTTCCAGATGTTCCGGATAGGGTGCCAACAACCGGCTGGCACTGGCATAGGCCAGTTCGTGGGCGGCATCGAAGCGGCTGCCGCGCTGACGCAGATAGATCGTCGGCACGCCACACAGCCTGGCCAGCAGTGCCACCTCCACCGAGACGTCGACCACCAGCAGACAGGGCCAGGCGCGGCGAAACCAGTCCACCAGCAGGCCCATGCGCTCGCGCAGCCCTGCCACTCCCAGCGGCGCATAGTGCAGGCAGGCGAAGGCTTCGCCCTCGACACCCGGGGCCACGTCGGGCGGCAGCGGGCAGAGCTGGACGTTGGGCAGCTCCACCTGTTCGGGCAGGCGACTGCCGAACAGGGTCAGGGGGCCATCGAAGGCGGCGGCGATGGCCAGGGCTCGGGTCACATGGCCGGCGCCGTGATGGTGGGCGTAGTAGCCGATGTTCAGCTCAGCCACGGGCGGTCTAGCCACGGGCCACCCGACCGGCGGCGACATCGGCGAGCAGGCGCTCGTAGCGATCGATCATCAGGCGATGGCTCCACTGGGCTTCGGCCCGCGCTCGGCAGGCCTCGCGGGACAACGACAGGGCCTCGCGCAGGGCTGCGGCCAGGGCCGGGACATCACCCGGCGGGGCCAGGGCGCCGGTCTCGGCGGTGAGGAGTTCCGGCAGGGCACCGCGGGCGAAGGCCGCCACCGGCGTACCACAGGCCAGCGCCTCGGCGACGATCAGGCCGAAGGGTTCGTCCCAGCAAGGGGTCACCAGGCAAGCGCGGGCCTGGGCGACTTCGACGGCCAGGGCGGTGCGGTCCAGGTGACCGAGGTAAACGGCCTGGTCACCCAGACGCGGCACGATCTCCTGGCGAAAGTAACGCTCGTCGGTGGCCTGGCCAGCCAGGCGCAGGGGCACACCGGCCGCCCGTGCGGCGTCCAGCGCCAGGTGCGGCCCCTTGTCGGGCACCAGGCGACCGAACCAGAGCGCATGGTCGCCGATTGGGGTACCGCGCGGCCGCCAGGCGTCGAGATCGATGCCGTTGGGAATCACGTGGCAGGCCGGCGCCAGGTGCGCCCAGTTGTCGGCATTGGCCTGGGACACGGTGCAGTAATGACCGCCACCGCGCTTGTGCAATTCGCCGATGGCGTTGATCAACTCGAAGAACGGCGGGGTATGCAGCACCGTGAGCATGGGCGTGCGGATCAGCCCGGACATGGTCACCGGCACATAGTGCAGGGCATTGTTGAAAATGACGTCGAAGCCATGGCTGTCGATGCGCTGCATGCAGTCGAGATAGCCGTAGTGCTCGTCGAGGTACTCGGAGCTGAGTACGTTGCGCTTGCGCCGGCAACCATCCGTCCCGTAGTTGCCGTCGTCGAGGATGGGTACCACCTCCAGCTCCGGCGCCGAAGCCGAACTGGCGAACAGAGTCACCCCATGGCCACGCTCGCGCAGTTGCAGGGTGATGTCGTAGGTGAAGGCCTCGAGACCACCGGCGAACGGCTGGCGTACCGGGTGTTTCACGTGGGTGAGAATGCCTATGCGCATGGAGCCGTCCGCTTGCTGTTGACCGTCATCCCACCGTCCTCATTGCTAGCCGCTGGTTGATAGGAGTCTCAGCGATGGGAATTGGTTGTGCGCTTCGTCGTGAAAGCCGCACGGCGGGAAAACCTCCGAACCCCGCAGGGAGTCAGCCTTCCTGGACCCGTATTCCCAGCAGACGACGGAGGTTTCCATGCGTTATGAACTGCACTACTGGCCCAGCATCCAGGGCCGCGGCGAATTCGTCCGCCTGGCGCTCGAAGAAGCCGGCGCGGACTACCTGGATGTGGGCAACGCCCCGGAGGACGAAGGCCTGGGCATACCCGCCATGGAGGACTACCTGCAAGGCAAGCAGACCCACCGCCCACCCTTCGCCCCGCCCTTTCTCAAGGCCGGCGACGAGGTCGTTTCCCATGTCGCCAACATCCTCCAGTACCTGGGGCCGCAGCTGGACCTGGTGCCGCCGGACGAGGAGTCGCGCTTCTGGGTACATGGCCTGCAACTGACCATCACCGACCTCACCGCCGAGGCCCACGATGTCCATCATCCGGTGGCCATCTCCCTGACCTATGAAGAGCAGCAGGACGAAGCCCGACGCCGGGCCAAGGCCTTTGCCGGCGAGCGAATCCGTACCTATCTGAGCTATTTCGAACGGGTGCTGGGTTACAACCCGGCGGGTGATACCTGGCTGGTGGGCGAGCGGCGCTCCTATGTCGACCTATCGCTGTTCCAGGTGGTGGCCGGCCTGACCTATGCCTTCCCCAACGCCATGCGTCGTCTCGCCCCGGAGATCCCGCGGGTCCTGGCCGTGGCCGAACGGGTGGCGGCCCTGCCCAACATTGCCGCATACCTGGCCTCGTCGCGCCGCCTGCCGTTCAGCGAGAACGGCATCTTCCGTCACTATCCGGAGCTGGATCCGGCCTGACGGGCAAAGAAAAGGCCGCCTGGGGGCGGCCTTTTCACTGTGGCTGGATTCAGGCGCGGTCGATGGTGTTCTTGACCGCTTCCTTACCCTTGCCCACGTTCTTTTGCAGTTTGCCTTCGGCTTCCTGGGCACGACCCTCGCCTTTCATGCGCGAGTTGTCGGTGGCATCGCCGACGCCTTGCTTGACCTTGCCGGCCACTTCTTTGGCGGTACCCTTGATCTTGTCGCTGGTGCTGCTCATATCAGTCTCCTTGGGATCGCACAGGCAGTGCGCTTGTAAAATCCGACTACGGCTCTAACCGGGTGGTTTCGACCACTCGTCGCCCAGCGCAGCGGCCAGGAGCCTCAGGAAGCTTTGGGCAGCGGCCTTGGAAGCCTTTAGACTTCCCGCCCTTTTTCGTGAGCGATTGCCCAGGCGCCGCCCCTTGGTGGGAACGTTGCGCAGGGCCGCCTCTCCAAATTCCACACCCCTTCAATGGAGACTTCTGATGTCGCTGAGCCAATTCGACAACCTGCCGGGCGTGACCGCCCAGCCCGACGCCGCCACCCGCGAGTTCGTCTTCAACCACACCATGCTGCGGGTCAAGAACCTGGAGACCTCGCTGGACTTCTATACCCGCGTACTGGGTTTCACCGTGGTCGATCACAAGGACTTTCCGGACGCCAAGTTTAGCCTGACCTTCCTCGCCCTGGTCGATCGCAACCAGGTGCCGACAGACCCGGAAGCCCGCCAGCGCTGGCGCAAATCGACGCCGGGCATTCTCGAGCTGACCCACAACCATGGCACCGAGAACGATGCCGCCTTCAGCTACCACAACGGCAACAGCGATCCACGTGGCTTCGGCCATACCTGCGTGGCGGTCCCGGACATCCGCGCCGCCTGCGAGCGTTTCGAGCAGTTGGGCGTGGCTTTCCAGAAGCGCCTGACCGACGGCAGCATGAAGGAAATCGCCTTCATCAAGGACCCCGACGGCTACTGGGTCGAAGTCATCCAGTTTACCCCGCTGTCCTGATCCCTCCGGGCCCGGCGTCCGTCGGGCCCACCCTGTCTGCCCTTCTGAAGACATCCGACGACTTTTCGGCGCTTAACTGATACCGACTGGCTCCAAGCCATCGACGCCTGCTCATGCCTTTGGCGTACTGCTGGCGAATAGCCTTACCAAAGTCGTATTGCGACCCCAGCCAGCGACGTCTTCAGAGAGCCCATCATGAAAAAAACAACAAGAATTCGGACGGGGATGTACAGCGTCCTCAGCCTGTTCGTCGCCTGCCTGCTGCTGGCTTGCCTGTATGGGTGGCTCAGCGCCCGGACCAGTGCACAGCAGATCCGCGACCTGGATAGTCTGACCATGGAGCAGCTGGACAAGGTCAACAACGCCGCCACCTGGATCAGCCGCGCCAGTGCCAACTCCCATACCGCCATGCTCGATCGGGTCAATGGCGATGCGGCCAAGGCCGAAAAAGGCACGGTGCTGGCACTGGAACGCCTGAACATCGCCCGCACGCTGATCACCGAGATGCTGGCCAGCACCACCGAGCCCAAGTTGCGCGGCCAGATCGACGCCATGCTCAAGGCCTTCGATGCCTACAAGGTCATCGTGGAAAATCAGATCAAGGCCTGCCGCGCCGGTGATCTGCCGGGCTACATCCGCATTAGCGATGGCGCCAAGGACGCCAGCACCGCCTTCGCCGACACCCGCAAGGTCTTTACCGACGAGATCACCGGGCGCATCGACGCCACCCTGGCCGCCTCCGACAGCCGCGTGCTGCAGGCCGAGATCGGCACCCTGGTACTGGTCGGTCTGACCCTGCTGCTGGCGGTGCTCTCCGGCTGGTTCATCGCCCGCCGAGTGCTGGCCCCGTTGAACGAAGCCGGCGAGCACTTCGCCGCCATGAGCGAAGGCGATCTGACCCGCCGCATCGAGGTGCGCAGCCATGACGAGATCGGCCAGCTGTTCGCCGGCCTCGCCACCCTGCAACGCCGCCAGCGCGACACCCTGGCCCAGCTCAATCGCACCGCCGAGCAACTCGACGGCGCCGCCCAGGAACTGGGCCAGGTCACCGCCCAGAGCAATCGCACCCTGAACCAGCAGCAACAGGAACTGGAACAGGCCGTGACCGCGGTGACCGAGATGACCACCGCCGTGGAAGAGGTGGCACGCAATGCCGCCTCCACCTCGGATACCGCCCGCGAATCCGATCGCCTGGCCACCGGCAGTCGTGGCCAGGTGGCCCAGGTCCTCAGCGAATTGCAGAGCATGCAGACAACGGTCAACGAAAGCGAAGCCGTGATCGCCAGTCTGGCGCAGCAGGCCAACCAGATCGGCAAGGTGCTGGACGTGATCCGCGCGGTCTCCGAGCAGACCAATCTGCTGGCGCTCAACGCCGCCATCGAAGCCGCCCGTGCCGGCGATGCCGGGCGTGGCTTCGCCGTGGTGGCCGACGAGGTGCGCAGCCTGGCCCAGCGCACCCGCCAGTCGACCCTGGAGATCGAGCAGATGATCGGCAACATCCAGGCCGGCACCGGCCAGGCGGTAACCGCCATCCAGCGTAGCAACACCCTGGCCGGTACCACCCTCGAGACCACCGAGCGCACTGGCCAGAGCCTGGAGCACATCTTTGTCGCCATCGGCGATATCAACGAGCGCAACCTGGTCATTGCCAGCGCCGCCGAGGAGCAGGCCCAGGTCGCCCGCGAGGTGGATCGCAACCTGATCAACATCCGCGAACTGGCAGGCGTGTCCAAGCGCGGCGCCGACCAGATCGAGACCTCCAGTCGCCAGCTCGCCGAGCTGACCCGCGAGATCCACAGCCTGGCCGCGCGCTTCCGCGTCTAGCCCGGCGCGCCGTCGCTCCCGGGAAGAGTCATCCCGGGGCAGCGGTGGCTTTACCCATCTTTACCTTTTCTTGGCATGACGTCGCTGCCGGTACAGGCGAAAATTGGCCCCGGGCGCCCAGCGTGGCGCCGGTTTTCGCTACGGAGCTGCCTGACGTCATGACGACCTGCCCTACCCCGCGCGGCCCTCGCCTGAGGTGCCTGCTGCTGTCCGTTCTCGCCTCGCCCCTGGGCCTGCTGGTGCTGCTGACCGGCGTGCTGCAGCTGCTCGGTCCCGGCTAGTGCCGCAGCGTACGGTCACCACAGCGACCGGACGCGCCAGGGTCACAGGCGGAAGCGCGTCACCAGCCCATTGAGGTCCACGGCCAGGCGCGACAGCTCGGCGCTGGCGGCGCTGGACTGCTCGGCACCCGCCGCGGTCTGGACCGACAACTCGCGAATGTTCACCAGGTTGCGATCCACCTCGCGAGCGACCTGGGCCTGCTCTTCCGCCGCGCTGGCGATGACCAGGTTACGTTCGTTGATGCCACCGATGGCGCCATGGATGCGCTCCAGGGCATGGCCGGCACCGCGCGCCACTTCCAGAGTGGACTGGGCGCGCTCGGTGCTGCTGCGCATCGCCGCCACCGCCTGATCGGTACCCTGCTGGATGGTGCCGATGG
Organism: Pseudomonas benzopyrenica; assembly: GCF_036884265.1. NCBI lineage: Bacteria > Pseudomonadati > Pseudomonadota > Gammaproteobacteria > Pseudomonadales > Pseudomonadaceae > Pseudomonas > Pseudomonas benzopyrenica. Next base: position 4,844,173 of record NZ_CP145723.1, read on the forward strand.
AGGTCTCGATCTCGCGGGTCGATTCCTGGGTGCGATGGGCCAGCGCCCGCACCTCGTCGGCCACCACCGCGAAGCCACGACCGGCCTCGCCGGCGCGCGCCGCCTCGATGGCGGCGTTGAGCGCCAGCAGGTTGGTCTGTTCGGCCACGCTGCGGATCACATCCAGCACCTTGCCGATGTCGTTGACCTGGACCGCCAGATCGCCCACCAGGGTGGCGCCGTGCTGGACATCCTCGCTCATGGTGGCGATGGCGCCCACGGTTTCCTGCACCAGATCGCGGCCATCACGGGCCACACCGGCCGACTCCTGGGACGCCTGGGAGGTGTTGACGGCGTTGCGCGCCACCTCGTCCACCGCCGATGACATCTGGTTCACCGCGGTGGCGGCCTGTTCGATCTCGGCGTTCTGGCGTTGCAGACCGCGACTGGATTCATCGGTCACCGCATTGAGTTCTTCCGCTGCCGAGGCGAGCTGGGTGGCCGAGCCAAGGATGCCCTGCAGGGTCTGGCGCAGCTGGCCCTGCATGGTCTTCATGGCCTGCAACAGGCGCGCGGCCTCGTCGCGGCCTTCGCTGTGGATCTCTTCGCTGAGGTCGCCGGTGGCGATCACCTCGGCCGCCCGCACGGCCCGGGCGATGGGCTGGGTGATGCTGCGGATCAGCAGCCAGGCGAAGACCACGGTCAACCCCGCGGTGGCAGCCAGCAGCACCACCAGCCACTGGATGGCGCGACTGTAGTCGGTGGCGGACTGGGCGTTGGCGGCGGCGGTCTGCTGGTCGACCAGATCGGTGAGTTGCCTGAGCACCCCGTTGACCGCATCGGAGTTGGCCAGCAGGTCTTCGTTGAGCAGCCGGCGCAGGGGCTCCAGCTGATCGGCGGCGGAAAACGCCAGCATGCGCTGCTGCAGACCGTCGTACTGGGCGATCAACTGGCCGTAGCGACCGTAGGCGGTGCGTTCTTCGGCGGACTGGATCAAGGCCTCGTAGCGCTGCTGGGCGGCGCGCATCTGGCCGTTGCGCTGCTGGAACAAGGCCTGGGTCTTGGCGATGATTTCCGGCTCGCGATTGAGCAGCAGACGATAGGAGAGCACCCGCAGGCGCAGGGTCAGGGCGGTCAGCTCGTCGAGGGCGGCCACGCGCGGCATGGCGCGTTCTTCGATGGCCAGGCCCGAGGCGCGGATATCGTTCATCTTGACCAGGGCGGTGCCGCCGAGCAGTAGCAGGAGCAGACCGATAAAGGCGAAACCGAGCGTGGCGCGCCGCGCGATGGAGAGGTTGCGAAAGGACATGGAGAGTTTCCGTTGAGCCTGGAAAGCTCCCCTATCGACCGCTGGCGGCAGATCCTGAGGGCAATCATCGGCCTGGATCCGGACGGCCTGCAGGAGCACGCGTCGAGCAAAGCCGCCAAACCCTTGTCCTATAGGGCATTGGAGCTATTGAAAGGCTGGCGAAAGGTCTGGGCTGCGGCACTGTGCCGCAGATCACAGGCTGGATGCAAAGCGGGCGAAAGGCGAGCAATCTCCGCCAGCGGCATTGTGTTCACATTTTTGCACATCTCTCGCAAGCCACTGATCATCAAGGAAATCTGTTCGGCTATCGCGATTTACATTTTCTTCACGGGGAAAAGCGTGATCCGGCGGCGAAATGCGGGGTTCGTGTCGATAAAAGGGCTAAATGCACTGATCGTGTCGTGATAATGGCGGGATGATCTCAGTATTAGTTTGAAATATCTTCTGCGTTGTCGGTCACGAGCTATTGTTTCAGCGTGGATTAAGGTTGTGTTCACCAAGATGCGACACCGGGTGCCAGGACACCGCCCGACTATGCGATGGATTGCCGGAAAATGAAGCCACCAGAGCCCGAGATGGCCGGGGCGTATCGAAGCGATGCCAGGGGGCGTCTAGCCACTAACCAGCGCTTGCCGCTGCCATTGCGTACTTGAGAGAGGTCAGAAACAGATGAGCGACAACACGGATACCTTCGGCGCACCCGACGAGGCCCTCCTGCAGCTGGTCGATGGTTTCAAGCGTTTCCGCCAGGATGTCTTTCCCGAACAGGAAGCGCTGTTCAAGAAACTCGCCAGTGCACAGTCGCCCAAGGCCATGTTCATCACCTGCGCCGACTCGCGCATCGTCCCGGAACTGATCACCCAGAGTTCGCCAGGCGATCTGTTCGTGACCCGTAACGTCGGCAACGTGGTCCCCCCCTACGGCCAGATGAACGGCGGCGTCTCCACCGCCATCGAATACGCGGTCGTGGCCCTGGGCGTGAAGCACATCATCATCTGCGGCCACTCCGACTGCGGCGCCATGAAAGCCGTACTCAATCCCGATCCGCTGGAAAAGATGCCGACGGTAAAGGTCTGGCTGCGCCATGCCGAGGTCGCCCGTACCGTGGTCGAAGACCATAGCCATTGCGACTGCGGCCACGGCGGCACCCTGGGTTTCCTGACCGAGGAAAACGTAGTGGCCCAGCTGGTACACCTGCGCACCCACCCCTCGGTGGCTTCGCGTCTGGCCAGTGGTCAGCTGCAGATCCACGGCTGGGTCTATTCCATCGAGACCAGCGAGATCAAGGCCTACGACGCCCAGCAGGAACGCTTCCTGCCCCTGGATGGCGAAAACATGCCAGTCGCCACCCCGCGTCCGCGCCTGCAGCAGGCCTGATCCACCGCGGTCATCCGGTTCGCCGGCTGGCCGCCCGGAGACGGGTCCCTGGACCCGTCCCTATAACAGCGCACCGCGCCGGACGATCCCACCTGGGGCTCCATCGGGATCGCCCACCCTTTCCGCTAGCCGCCTAAATCCCGCACCGTGTCATATGACGTGATATGACGCGCAGGCACCTTTTTCCTAGTCGCTGGAGGACCAGGACCATGCTTGGCAATCAACAGACCCCGGGGCGCAACCTGTCGCGCGACGCCCTGGCCTCACTCGTAGTGTTTCTGGTCGCCCTGCCGCTGTGCATGGGGATCGCCATCGCCTCCGGCATGCCACCGGCCAAGGGCATCATCACCGGCATCATCGGTGGCCTGGTGGTCGGCTTTCTCGCCGGCTCGCCGCTGCAGGTCAGTGGTCCGGCCGCCGGCCTGGTGGTGCTGGTGTTCGACCTGATCAACCGGCACGGCCTCGAGGCCCTGGGCCCGGTACTGCTACTGGCCGGTCTCATGCAGCTCGTCGCCGGTCTTACCCGGCTGGGTGCCTGGTTCCGCGTCACCTCGCCAGCGGTGGTCTACGGCATGCTCGCGGGTATCGGCATCCTCATCGTGCTCTCGCAGCTGCACGTCATGCTGGACGCCAAACCAGCGGCGTCGGGCCTGTCCAATCTGCTGGCCTTCCCGGGCGCCGCCCTCACTGCGGCCGGCCAGTGGAACGGCAGTGGCAGCGGCGCCCAGGCGGCGCTGATCGGCCTGCTGACCATCGCCAGCATGTGGCTGTGGGAGAAATTCCGCCCACAGCCGCTACGCTTCCTGCCCGGCGCGCTGATCGGCGTGACCCTGGCGACCCTGGCCAGTCTTTGGCTGGCGCTGGACATCCGCCGGGTCGAAGTGCCCAACAATCTGGCCGATGCCATCGACTGGGTGACCTTCGCCGATCTTGGCATGCTGGCCAACGCCGAGCTGGTGGTAGCCGCCCTCGCCCTGGCCTTCATCGCCAGTGCCGAGACCCTGCTCTCGGCCGCCGCGGTGGACCGCATGCACAACGGGCCGCGCTCGCACTTCGACCGCGAACTGGGTGCCCAGGGCATCGGTAACCTGCTCTGCGGCGCCGTCGGAGCGCTGCCCATGACCGGCGTCATCGTGCGCAGCTCGGCCAATGTTCAGGCCGGCGCCACCAGTCGCGCCTCCACCATCTTCCACGGCCTCTGGCTGCTGGCCTTCGTCGCCGCCCTGCCCTTCGTGCTCAAGCTGGTACCGGTGGCGAGCCTGGCCGGCGTACTGGTGTTCACCGGCGTCAAGCTGGCCGATCCCAAGTCGCTGACCGGACTCAAGCGCTATGGCCGCGCGCCCATGGCCATCTATGCCCTGACCGCGCTGATGATCGTCGCCACCGATCTGCTGACCGGGGTGCTGGTGGGCTTCGGTCTGTCGATCGCCTTCCTGGCGGTCAAGGCGGCACAGCTCAAGGTCAGCCTGACCTATCGCGAAGACCAGCCGGACCAGGCCGACCTGCGCCTGGTGGGCGCCGCAACCTTCCTGCGCGTGCCCCAGCTGACCAAGGTGCTGGAGCAGGTCAAGCCGGGCACCACCCTGCACGTGCCCCTGGAACGCGTCTCCTATATCGACCACGCCTGCATGGAGCTGCTGGAAGACTGGGGCCGCACTCAGGCCAGCAATGGCATGCGCCTGGTGATCGAGCCCAAGGCACTGGAGCGGCGCCTGGAAGGTCAGGCCCCCGCCGGGCAAACGGTGATGTCGACCTAGGCGCCAGTTTGCTAGCGATGGCGGAGCCTTCTGGCCGCTCCGCCATCCGGCCGTTTTGGTAACGAAATGATGCAAAGACGCCTTGACATCAAGACGCTCCATTCGACCCGACAGTGGCTTGCCAGAGCATCTCGCTAAAATCTGGACGGCCTCGCCATTGGCCATATTGTGGACAATCTGTCCACAAACAGTGCGCAAATCAGCAGATAAAGGCCGAAGCCGGGGTCAGTCATCCTACCAACGGCTAATAGTCTGCTAATTAACTTTCGCTCTTCTCGGCTTTGCCTTATAACGCTATCTGGTTCGACTTTTGTCGCACCAACGATCTTTGTGTCGGGCCACCCTCTATCCCGGGGGTAATCGCTTTGCCAGGAAAGCCATGCGACGCCCACACGGCTAAAAATGACTCCACGAGAGGTAGCTATGCGCAAGCCTGAATTGGCGACTGTGATTGCAGAAAAAGTCGGACTTCCTAAGGAACAAGCCAACGTCGTGCTCAACACGCTGCTGGACGAGATCGCGAATGCGCTGCACCGCAAGGACAGCGTGACGCTGGTCGGCTTCGGTACCTTCCTGCCGCGTCATCGCGGTGCTCGCATGGGGAAGAATCCCCAGACCGGCGAGCCGGTCAAGATTCGTGCGAGCAACACGGTGGCGTTCAAGCCGGGCAAGGCACTGAAGGACAGCATCGAAGGCTGAGGATGAGGCGGCAGGGATGGCCGCTGCAGCCACAAGGCATCGCTCGTGCGATGCCTTTTTTGTGTCCGCGTGGCGCACGCGGAGCCGATCAGCCGATGGCGATCATCTCGAAGTCACCCTTGCCCACGCCGCAATCCGGGCACAACCAATCCTCGGGCACATCTTCCCAGCGCGTTCCGGGAGCGATGCCGTCGTCCGGCCAGCCCAGGGCTTCGTCATAGATATAGCCGCACACGATGCACTGCCATTTCCGCATGTTCTGTTATCTCTCAACCGGCTTCAGGTAGCGCGCACGCTACGCGAAAGCCTGGCAAAGGCCAACCGTGCCAGAACCCAGGCCGCTGCCGGTGGCTCTATAGCGGCTCTTGGCGACTGTCCGTCGTCCGCGTTCATCAGCTAGGCTAAGCCCATGACTTCCTCACCCTCCCCCATGCCCTGGGCCATCTATTTCGCCGTATTGGGCAGTGTCATCAGCGTGGGCCTGGCCATCGGCCTGTCGATGCCGCTGGTCTCGCTGCGCCTGGAGGGCTGGGGCTATGGCAGCTTCGCCATCGGTGTCATGGCCGCCTCGCCGGCCATTGGCATCCTGACCGGCGCCAGCCTGGCCGGGCGCCTCGCTTCACGGGTCGGCACGCCACGACTGATGCAGCTATGCCTGGTGACGGGTGCTGCCTCGCTGATTCTGCTGTCGCTACTGCCCAGCTACCCCCTGTGGCTGCTTCTGCGCCTGGCGCTCGGCGCCATCCTCACCCTGGTCTTCGTGCTGGGCGAAAGCTGGATGAACCAGGTCATCACCGATCGCTGGCGGGGTCGCCTGGTGGCCCTCTACGGCAGCAGCTACGCCCTGAGCCAACTGGCCGGTCCGCTGCTGCTGGGCGCGCTCGGTACCGAGGGTGACCAGGGCTTCTGGCTGGGCGCCCTGCTCATGCTCGGTGGCGCCACCCTGCTGCTCGGCCGCCAGGGCGCACCAGCCGCCGGCGGCCACACCGCCGCCTGGCAGGCGCTGCTGGACTTCTGCCGCGGCGCTCCGGCCATCGCCTGGGCGGTAGCGCTGTTCGCCTGCTTCGAGGCGATGATCCTTACCCTGCTGCCGGTCTATGCCCTCAACCAGGGCTTCGGCCAGCAACTGGCGCTGTACATGGTCAGCGCCGTGGTGGTGGGCGATGCTCTGCTGCAGCTGCCCCTGGGCCTGCTCGCCGACCGCCTCTCGCGCCAGGGCCTGTTCCTAGGCTGCACCCTGGGGCTGCTGGCGGTCAGCCTGGCCTTGCCACTGCTGCTGCACACCCCGGGCGTCTGGCCGCTGCTGGTGTTGTTCGGCGCCACCGCCGGCGGCCTCTTCACCCTGGCACTGATCCTGGTGGGCGAGCGCTACCGTGACGCCGAGCTGGTCAGCGCCAATGCCTGCATCGCCCAACTCTGGGGCCTCGGCTGCCTGGTCGGTCCGCTGGTCACCGGCGCCGCCAGCCAATGGCTCACCGGCCATGCCCTGCCGCTGCTGATGGCGGCCGGCGCCGCGGTATTGCTGGTGATCGTTGGGCGCCGAGGCAGTGCACCGGCGACGGTCACCGAGGCGACCTGAGCAGCCCATGAAAAACGCCGGCACTGGGCCGGCGTTTTTCATTTCAAACCACGATCAGAACGCGGGCACCACGGCACCCTTGTACTTCTCTTCGATGAACTGCTTCACCGCCGGGGTGTTCAGCGCCTTGGCCAGCTTCTGCACGGCGTCGCTGTCCTTGTTGTCCGGACGGGCGACCAGGATATTGGCGTAGGGCGATTCCTTGCCTTCCAGCAGCAGGGCGTCCTGGGTCGGGTTGAGCTTGGCTTCCAGGGCGTAGTTGGTGTTGATCAGCGCCAGGTCGACCTGATTCAGCACGCGCGGCAGGGTCGCGGCTTCCAGCTCCTTGAACTTGAGCTTCTTGGGATTCTCGGCGATGTCCTTGGGCGTGGCGAGGATGTTGGCGCTGTCCTTGAGCGTGATCAACCCGGCCTTCTCCAGCAGCAGCAGGGCGCGACCGCCGTTGGTGGCGTCGCTGGGGATGGCCACGACGGCGCCTTCGCGGACTTCGTCGAGCTTCTTGATCTTCTGCGAGTAGATGCCGAAAGGCTCGACGTGCACCTGGGCGACGGTCACCAGGTCGGTGCCACGGCTCTTGTTGAATTCATCCAGGTAGGGCTGGTGCTGGAAGAAATTGGCGTCCAGACGCTTCTGGGCCACCTGCAGGTTGGGCTGCACATAGTCGGTGAAGACCTTGATCTGCAGGTCCACCCCTTCCTTGGCCAGCTGGGGTTTGACGAATTCGAGGATCTCCGCGTGAGGCACCGGGGTGGCGGCGACGCTGAGGGTCTCGGCGGCGTGGGCGGTCAGGCTGGCGGCCAGCAGGGCGGCGGTGGCGAGCAGTTTCTTCATGGCAGTTTCCTAAGGCGGGGTGGAACCGCCGGTGCCTCTGGGGGCGCCGGCGGCAGCTGGAGCGAGGTTCTTAGAACGCGGGCACGACGGCGCCCTGGTACTTCTTCTCGATGAATTGCTTCACCTCGGGAGTGGTCAAGGCCTTGGCCAGCTTCTGGATGGCCGGGTCATTGGCCTTGTCGGCGCGGGTATAGAGCAGGTTGGCATAGGGCGACTCGCCGCTCTCGATGAAGAGGGCGTCCTTGGTCGGCACCAGCTTGGCTTCCAGGGCGTAGTTGGCGTTGATCAGCGCCAGGTCGACCTGGTTCAGCACCCGCGGCAGGGTCGCGGCTTCCAGCTCCTTGAACTCCAGGTGCTTGGGATTCTCGACGACGTCACGCGGGGTGGCGGTGACGTTGCTCGGATCCTTGAGGGTGATCAGGCCCTGCTTGGCGATCAGCAGGAGCGCACGACCGGAGTTGCTCGGATCGTTGGGGATGGCCACGGTGGCGCCGTCCTTGAGCTCCTTGATGTCCTTGATCTTCTGCGAGTAGGCACCAAAGGGCTCGACGTGCACCGCCACCACCGGCACCTGGTCGCTGCTCGGGTTGCTCTTCTGGTAGCTGGCGTAATAGGGCTTGGTCTGGAAGTAGTTGGCATCCACCTGCTTCTGATCGGTCTGGCGATCGGGCTGGATGTAGTCGGTGAAGACCTTGATCTTCAGGTCCACGCCTTCCTTGGCCAGCTGCGGCTTGATGAATTCCAGGATCTCCGCATGGGGAACCGGATTGACCGCGACGGTCAGGGTCTCGGCGGCCTGGGCGGCGGTGGCAACACCTAGGCCGAAGGCCAGGGACAGCAGGGTACGTTTCAGCGACATCTGGGATTTTCCTTGTGCAAAACCTTCGAGTGGATGAAGCCTGAATCAACGACGACTGAAATGGGCGACGAGCCGATCGCCGACCATCTGCAGTACCTGGACCAGCACCAGCAGCAAGAGCACCGTGACCACCATGACGTCGGTCTGGAAGCGCTGGTAGCCGAAACGAATGGCCAGATCGCCGAGGCCGCCGCCGCCGATCACCCCGGCCATGGCGGTGTAGGACACCAGAGCGATGGCGGTGACGGTGGTGGCCGCGATCAGCCCGGGCAGGGCCTCGGGCAACAGGGTGCGGGTGACGATCTGCCAGAGACTGGCGCCCATGGCCTGGGTCGCCTCGATGATGCCGCGGTCGACCTCGCGCAGGGCGGTTTCCACCAGCCGGGCGAAGAAGGGCGCGGCGCCCACCACCAGCGGCGGGATGGCGCCCTCGACGCCCAGCGAGGTGCCGATCAGCCAGACCGTGATGGGGATCATCAGGATCAGCAGGATGATGAAGGGCACCGAGCGCAGCACATTGACCACGAAGGAGAGGATGCCGTAGACCAGCGGCTGCTCCAGCAACTGGCGGCGGCTGGTGAGAAACAGCAGCACGCCCAGCGGCAGGCCGAGGATCAGGGTGAAGAGCATGGACCAGCCGAGCATGGCCAGGGTGTCCTGGGTCGCCTGCCAGATCTCGGCCCAGTCGATGTTGCTGAAGAGTTCGTCCATCAGCGCAGGACCTCCACGGTGACGTCGGCGGCCTGGAAGCGAGCCAGGGCGGCGTCCAGGTCACCGCCCACCAGGGCGATGGTGAGCTGGCCATAGGGCTCGTCCCGGATGCGGTCGATGCGCCCGCCGAGAATGCTGTAGTCCACACCGGTCTCCCGGGCGACGTGGCCCAGCAGCGGTGCATAGGTGGCTTCGCCGCGGAAGGTCAGCCGCAGGATGCGGCCTTCGACATGGGCATAGGCGTCGGCCAGTTCGGTCTCGTCCTGATGCTCGGCTTCGAACACGAAGCGGCGGGTGGTGGGGTGCTGCGGATGCAGGAAGACATCGGCCACGGTGCCCTGCTCCACCACGGCGCCGCCGTCGAGCACGGCGACGCGGTCGCAGACGCGGCGGATCACGTCCATCTCGTGGGTGATCAACACGATGGTCAGGCCCAGTTCGCGATTGAGCTCGGCCAGCAGTTGCAGCACCTGGGCGGTGGTCTGGGGATCGAGGGCGCTGGTGGCCTCGTCGCAGAGCAGGATCTTCGGCTCGGTGGCCAGGGCGCGGGCGATGCCGACGCGCTGCTTCTGGCCGCCGGACAGTTGCGCCGGGTACTTGCGCGCCTGGTCGGACAGCCCGACCCGCGCCAGCAGCTCCTCGACCCGCTGGGCGATCTGCGCCCGCGAACGGCCGCCGGCTAGTTCCAGCGGCATGGCCACGTTGGCCGCCACGGTCTTGGACGAGAGCAGGTTGAAGTGCTGGAAGATCATGCCGATGCCGCGGCGGAAATCGCGCAGCTCGGTCGCGCCCAGGGTGGTGACCTCGGCGCCATCGACCTGCAGGCGACCGCCACTGGGGGCTTCGAGGCGGTTGATCAGGCGCAGCAGGGTGCTCTTGCCAGCCCCCGAATGGCCGATCAGGCCGAAGATCTCGCCGGCTTCGATCCTCAGGTCGACCGGCTGGAGCGCCGCGACCTCGCGACCGCGCGTGCGGTACGTCTTGTGGACAGCGTGGAATTCGATCAATGGAAAAACCTTGTGGGTAACGTCAGACAACAGGATGGTGATCCAGCCGCGCAGTTTAACGTGCGCGCTTATATCTGCTTAGCACTTGTTGTCGGGTATTACGCCAATAAAGGCATATGGCCAGCCCAGACAATGACCAAGCGCCAGGCGCACAGCCCGTCGCTTCGCATCAGCCAAACGGAACACCGGCTCTGGACCGCGAGTCACTAGAGGACTGCCTGAATTCGCCCCACATTCCGTAGGGGACGCAAAGAGCGCCCTACAGGCGCCTGATGAGGACTTTCCATGGCTACGCCCCCCAAGAGTGAACTCGCTGGTACCGATACCCTGGATCGCCAGAACACCTCGAAGAAACTCGAGCAGCTGGAGCAGTTCCGCTCCGATGCCACCGGCCAGGCACTGCGCACCAACCACGGCGTGAAGATCGCCGACAACCAGAATTCGCTGCGCGCCGGCACCCGCGGACCCTCCCTGCTCGAAGACTTCATCATGCGGGAGAAGATCACCCACTTCGACCACGAGCGCATCCCGGAGCGCATCGTCCATGCCCGCGGCACCGGCGCCTATGGCTACTTCCAGCCCTACCAGGACTGGTCCGACCTGACCAAGGCCGCCCTCTTCCGCGACCCCAACCACCAGACCCCGGTGTTCGTGCGCTTCTCCACCGTGCAGGGCCCGCGTGGCTCGGGCGATACCGTGCGCGACGTGCGCGGCTTCGCCATCAAGTTCTACACCGAGGAAGGCAACTGGGACATGGTCGGCAACAACATGCCGGTCTTCTTCATCCAGGACGCCATCAAGTTTCCCGACTTCGTCCATGCGGTGAAGCCCGAGCCGCACAACGAGATCCCCACGGGCGGCAGCGCCCACGACACCTTCTGGGACTTCGTCTCCCTGGTGCCCGAGTCGGCGCACATGGTGCTCTGGACCATGACCGACCGTGCCATCCCGGTGAACCTGCGCAGCATGCAGGGCTTTGGCATCCACACCTTCCGCATGATCAATACCGCCGGCAAGGGCGTCTTCGTCAAGATCCACCTGAAACCCGCCGGTGGCGTGCGTTCCCTGGTGTGGGACGAAGCCCAGAAGCTGGCGGGCAAGGACACCGATGCCCACCGCCGCGACCTCTGGGAAGCCATCGAGGCCGGTGACTATCCCGAGTGGGAATTCGGCGTGCAGATCATCCCCGAGGAAGACGAGCACAAGTTCGACTGGGACATCCTCGACGCCACCAAGATCATTCCCGAGGAGCTGGTACCCATCACGCCCCTGGGCAAGCTGGTGCTCAACCGCAACCCGGACAACTACTTCGCCGAAACCGAGCAGGTGGCCTTCTGCCCCGGCCACATCGTGCCCGGCATCGACTTCAGCAATGACCCCCTGCTGCAGGGTCGGCTGTTCTCCTACACCGACACTCAGATCAGCCGCCTCGGTGGGCCGAACTTCCATGAACTGCCGGTCAACCGCCCGGTGGTGCCGAACCACAATGGCCAGCGTGACGCCAAGTACCGCATGACCATCGACAAGGGCCGTGCCTCCTACGAGCCCAACTCCATCGACGGTGGCTGGCCCAAGGAAACGCCGCCAGCACCCCAGGATGGCGGCTTCGAGAGCTATTACGAGCGCATCGACGGTTACAAGGTGCGCGAGCGCAGCGAGTCCTTCGGCGACCACTTCTCCCAGGCCACGTTGTTCTACAACAGCCTGTCGGAAGCCGAGCAGGCCCACGTCGCCGATGCCTACAGCTTCGAGCTGGGCAAGGTCGAGCGCATGTGGATCCGTGAGCGTCAGGTCAACGAGATCCTCGCCAACATCGATCTGGACCTGGCGCAGAAGGTCGCCAAGAAGATCGGCGTGACGCCGCCCACCGCACCCACCGTGCAACCGCGCCAGATCTCCATCGACAAGTCGCCGGCGCTGAGCCAGCTCAACCTGCTGTCCGGCAACATCAAGGGCTTCAAGGTGGCGGTACTGGTGGGTGACGGCGTCATCGCCAGTGAAGTGGACGCCATCAAGCAGGCACTCAAGGCCGAAGGCGCCCATGTGAAGGTGCTCGGCCCCACCGCCGGCCCGGTCAAGGCCGCCGATGGCAGTGAAGTGGCCGTGGACGGCTCGGCCGAGGGCATGCCTTCGGTAGCCCTGGACGCAGTCTATGTGCCGGGCGGCGCCGAGAGCGTCAAGGCCATGCTCGACGACGGCGTGATCAAGCACTACCTGCTGGAAGCCTACAAGCACCTCAAGGCCATCGCCCTCACCGGCGAAGCCGAGCAGCTGCTCAAGGCGGTCTACCTGAGCCCCGACGAGGCACTGCTCACCGGCGGTGACTTCAAGGCGGTGCAGCAGGATTTCTTCGCCGCCATCGCCAAGCACCGTTGCTGGGCGCGGATGCCGAAGATCAAGTCCATCCCGGCCTGATTCAGGCAGGCATGAAAAAGCCGACCGTCGCGAGACGGTCGGCTTTTTTCTTTTGGGGCTATCGCGATCGTTGCCCGTTTAGGCCATCGCGGCCATGGGCCGCTCCTACAGAAGATTGATGCTGCTGTAGGAGCGGTCGTTACGGCGCACCGGCACGGCTGCAATGCCTCCCTACCTTCGTAGGTTGGGTTGAGACGGCTCCATCGTCGAAGCCCAACAAGGCGGGGCTGACAGCATGCTCCGTTGTTGGGCTTCGCTGTGCTCAGCCCAATCTACGGGTCCTGCGCGGGATCAGCCCAGCACCAACACCCCGTCCATTTCCACCTGGGAGCCCTTGGGCAACGCGGCCACGCCGATGGCGGCGCGGGCGGGATACGGCTGCTGGAAGTAGCGACCCATGATCTCGTTGACGGTGGCGAAGTGCGAAAGGTCGATCAGGAAGATGTTCAGCTTGACGATGTCGGCCAGCGAACCACCGGCGGCCTCAGCCACGGACTTGAGGTTCTCGAACACCTGGACCACCTGGGCCTCGAAGCCGTCTACCAGTTCCATGCTGGTGGGATTGAGCGGGATCTGTCCGGAGAGATAGACGGTGTCACCGACCTTGATCGCCTGGGAATAGGTACCAATGGCGGCAGGCGCCTTGTCGGTGTGGATCACTTGCTTGCTCATGGGTCGCTCCTGTGCGGGAAAGGCTCGATTCTGCAAGCCCGTGGCGACCCACTGCAACCTCAGCTACGAACCCGAGTGATACCAGCCACGCCCTTGAGCGTCCGCAGCTTCTTGATCACCCGCGCCAGATGGACACGGTCGCGCACGCTGACCACCAGCTGAACCACGCTGACTCGGCCGTCGCGCTCATTCATGCCGATCTTCTCGACGTTGGCGTCCGCGGCGGTGACGTTGTTGGCCAGCATGGCGATCAGGCCGCGCTGGTGCTCCAGCTGGACGCGCAACTCGACGCTGAATTCGCCAGTGACGTCCTTGGCCCAGTTAAGCACGATGCATTTTTCGCTGTTGTGGCGGAATTCGGCGATGTTCCTACAGTTTTCCAGGTGGATCACCATGCCCTTGCCTGCCGAGAGGTGGCCGACGATGGGGTCGCCCGGAATCGGCGTGCAGCACTTGGCGTAGCTGATCACCAGGCCTTCGGTGCCACGGATGGCCAGCGGCCCCTGGGGCGTGGTACTGGCCTGGGGTTCCAGCGGCTCTTCCTGCTCGCTGCCGGATACCAGGCGCCGCGCCACCACATAGGCCATGCGATTGCCCAGGCCGATCTCTTCGAGCAGGTCTTCCAGCACCACGCCCTTGTATTCGCCGAGCACCGAGAGGATGCGCATCGGCGAGATCTTCGACAGCTGGGTGCCGAAGCCGGACAGCGCCTTGTTCAGCAGCCGCTCGCCGAGACTGATGGACTCGGAGCGACGCTGCTGCTTGAGCGCATGGCGGATATTGGTGCGCGCCTTGCCGGTGACCACGAAGTTGAGCCAGGCCGGATTGGGCCGGGCACCGGGAGCGGTGACGATCTCCACCGTCTCGCCACTGCCCAGCGGCTGCGACAGCGGCGCCAGGCGACGATTGATGCGGCAGGCGATGCAGCTGTTGCCCACGTCGGTGTGCACCGCATAGGCGAAGTCCACGGCCGTGGAGCCCTTGGGCAGCTCCATGATGCGACCCTTGGGGGTGAAGACGTAGACCTCGTCGGGGAAGAGGTCGATCTTCACGTTCTCGATGAATTCCAGGGAGTTGCCCGCGCGTTGCTGCAACTCGAGGATGCCCTTCACCCACTGGCGCGCGCGCAGGTGGCTGGCGCGCGGCTCGTCACCCCCGGCCTTGTACAGGCCATGGGCGGCGATGCCGTTGTTGGCCATCTCTTCCATCTCGCGAGTGCGGATCTGGATCTCGATGGGCACGCCGTGCATGCCGAACAGGGTGGTGTGCAGGGACTGGTAGCCGTTGGCCTTGGGGATGGCGATGTAGTCCTTGAAGCGCCCCGGGAACGGCTTGTAGAGATTGTGCACCGCGCCGAGCACCCGATAGCAGGTGTCGACCTTGTCGACGATGATGCGGAAGCCATAGACGTCCATGATCTCGTTGAACGACTTCCGCTTGCCGCGCATCTTCTGGTAGATGCTGTGCAGGTGCTTTTCACGGCCGACCACCTCGCCGTCCAGGCCGTCGCGAGCCAGGCAGTTGGCCAGGGATTCCTGGATCTTGCCGAGGATCTCGCGGCGATTGCCGCGCGCGGTCTTGACCGCCCGCTGGATGCGTTCGGCACGCATCGGGTGCATGGCGCGAAAACCGAGGTCCTCGAATTCCACGTAGAAATCGTGCATGCCCAGCCGGTTGGCGATGGGCGCGTAGATTTCCAGGGTTTCCTTGGCGATGCGCCGGCTCTTGTCCGGCGGCATGGCATCCAGGGTGCGCATGTTGTGCAGCCGGTCGGCCAGCTTGACCAGGATGACGCGGATGTCCTTGGACATCGCCATGGTCATCTTCTGGAAGTTCTCCGCCTGGGCCTCGGCCTTGGTCTCGAACTTCATCTGGGTCAGTTTGCTGACCCCGTCCACCAGCTCCGCCACCGTCTCGCCGAACTGGCCGGCGAGGGCTTCCTTGGCGATGCCGGTGTCCTCGATCACGTCGTGCAGCATGGCCGCCATCAGGCTCTGATGGTCCATGTGCATGTCGGCGAGGATGTTGGCGACGGCCAGCGGATGGGTGACATAGGGCTCGCCGCTGCGGCGGCGCTGCCCGTCGTGAGCCTGCTCGGCGTAGTAGTAGGCCCGCCGGACCAGATTGACCTGGTCGGGGGTCAGGTAGTCCGCCAGACGCTCGGCCAGCAAATCGATGCCGGTCGGGCGGACGTCACCATAGGCAGGCTCGGCGGCCATGGCTTAGAGAGCCTCGCCGTCCGCTTCGTCGTTGACTTCGAAAGCGGCGAACAGCGGCTCTTCCTCGACGATGTCGTCCAGACGGATGACTTCCTCGTCGACCAGGCCTTCGGCGATCTCGCGCAGGGCGACGACGGTGGGCTTGTCGTTGTCCCACGGTACCTTGGGCTCCTTGCCGCCGGTGGCCAGCTGGCGCGAGCGCTTGGTGGCGAGCATGACCAGCTCGAATCGGTTGTCTACGTTGTCCAGGCAGTCTTCGACAGTAACGCGGGCCATGGTCTTCCTCGTGGCGATGATGATCCCGGGAACGGGGGACCCGGTAGTATAAAAATTCGCCAGTGGCAAGGGAAGAGGCGGTGGTCGGAGGACCACCGGCAGCGCTCCCTGCAGAAGCGGCTCCCACCCGCGCCGGACGGGAGCCCTAGCCGCATCAGGCGCCGGCTTTCTTCTTCAGCCGCCAGGCGTGCAGCAGCGGCTCGGTGTAGCCGCTGGGCTGTTCGCGGCCCTTGAAGATGAGGTCGCGGGCGGCGCGATAGGCGTAGGAGCTGTCGAAGTGGCCGGCCATGGGTTCGTAGAACGCGTCGCCGGCGTTCTGGCCGTCCACCACCTTGGCCATGCGCTGCAGCGTCTCGTCCACCTGTTCGGCGCTGACCACGCCGTGGTGCAGCCAGTTGGCGATGTGCTGGCTGGAGATGCGCAGGGTGGCGCGGTCTTCCATCAGGCCGACGTCATGGATGTCGGGCACCTTGGAGCAACCCACGCCCTGGTCGACCCAGCGCACCACGTAGCCGAGGATGCCCTGGCAGTTGTTGTCCAGCTCCTGCTGGATGGCTTCGGCGGACCAGTCGGGCGATTCGGCCACCGGTACGCTGAGCAGCCCGGCGAGCAATTCGCCGCGGGCAGCGTCGACGTCGCTGCGCTCCAGTTCCTGCTGCACCTGCTGGACGTTGACCTGGTGGTAATGCAGGGCGTGCAGGACAGCGGCGGTGGGCGACGGTACCCAGGCGGTGTTGGCGCCGGCCTTGGGATGACCGATCTTCTGTTCCAGCATGGCCGCCATCAGGTCGGGCATGGCCCACATGCCCTTGCCGATCTGCGCCTTGCCGCGCAGGCCGCAGGCCAGGCCGACCAGCACGTTGTTGCGCTCGTAGGCGGTGATCCACTTGGAGGTCTTCATGTCGCCCTTGCGCAGCATGGGCCCGGCCAGCATGGCGGTGTGCATCTCGTCACCGGTGCGGTCGAGGAAGCCGGTGTTGATGAAGGCGACCCGCGCGGCGGCGGCGGCGATGCAGGCCTTGAGGTTGACGCTGGTGCGGCGCTCCTCGTCCATGATGCCCAGCTTGACGGTGTTGGCCGGCAGCCCCAGCAAGGCCTCGACGCGGTCGAACAGCTGCACGGCGAAGGCCACCTCGGCCGGACCGTGCATCTTGGGTTTGACGATGTACACCGAGCCGCTGCGCGAGTTGCCCTGGCGCTTGAGGTCGTGCATCGCGATGGTCACCGTGACCAGGGCATCGAGGATGCCTTCGGGGATCTCGCGACCGTCTTCCAGCAGCACCGCCGGGTTGGTCATCAGGTGGCCGACGTTGCGGATGAACAGCAGCGAGCGCCCGTGCAGGCTCAGCGGCTGGCCGTCGGCGCCCTGATACTCGCGATCGGGGTTGAGGCGACGGGTAAAGGTCTCGCCCCCCTTGCTGACCTCTTCGGCCAGATCGCCCTTCATTAGGCCCAGCCAGTTGCGATAGGCCAGCACCTTGTCGGCGGCGTCCACCGCGGCGATGGAGTCTTCCAGGTCCATGATGGTACTGACCGCGGCTTCCATGAGCAGGTCCTTGACCCCGGCGGCGTCGGTCTTGCCGATGGTGCTGGCGCGGTCGATCTGGATCTCCAGGTGCAGGCCGTTGTGGCGCAAGAGCACCGCGGACGGCGCGGCGGCATCGCCCTGGTAGCCGACGAAAGCGGCCGGATCGGCCAGTTCGCTGGTGCCGCTCTTGAGGTCCACCACCAGGCGACCGTCCTGGATGCGGTAGGCGGTGGCGTCCCTGTGCGAGCCACTGGCCAGGGGCGCCACGCCATCCAGCACCTGACGGGCGAAGGCCACTACCTTGGCACCGCGGGTGGGGTTGTAGCCCTTGCCGCGCTCGGCGCCGTCGCTCTCTGGCAAGGCGTCGGTGCCATAGAGGGCGTCGTACAGCGAACCCCAGCGCGCGTTGGCGGCGTTCAGGGCGTAGCGGGCGTTGAGCACCGGCACCACCAGCTGCGGACCGGCCTGCTCGGCGATCTCGCGGTCGACGCCGGCCGTCGAGGCCTGCACCTGACCGGGGACCGGTTGCAGATAGCCGATGCCTTCGAGGAAGGCCTGGTAGGCGGGCAGATCGGTGACCGGACCGGGATGGGCGCTGTGCCAGTTGTCCAGCTCCACCTGCAGGCGATCACGCTCGGCCAGCAGTTCCCGATTGCGCGGTGCCAGCTCGTGCACCAGCTTGTCCACGCCCGACCAGAAGGCGGCGGTGTCGAGGCCGGTGCCGGGCAGCACTTCCTCGTCGATGAAACGCTGCAGTTCGGTGGCCACCTGCAGGCGGCCCAGGGTAGTGCGGTCGGTCATGATGGCTTTCCTTGAGACATGAAAATTAAATGGAAGCCTGTCCACGATCTCGCGAGCTAGAGCCAGGCAAGGCGAAAACAGCCGAGGAAGCGGAGTTTACGAAAGGTAAATGAGCATTCCGAGGCGGTTTTCAACACAGCCTGGCCGACGCGCAGCAGATCGTGGGCAGGCGATCAGCCGAGGGCGGCGATGGCGGCTTTGGCGACCTGCGCATCTTCCGGGGCCTTGACGCCGGAGACGCCGACCGCGCCCACCACCTGGCCGTCCACCAGGATGGGCACCCCGCCTTCGAGCATGCCCTGCATCAGCGGCGCGCTGAGAAAGGCGGTGCGTCCGTTGTTGATCATCTCCTCCAGCACCTTGGACTCCTTGCGCGCCAGGGCGGCGCTGCGGGCCTTTTCCGGGGCGATGTAGGCGCTGTTGGGCGCGGCGCCGTCGAGGCGCAACAGCGCCAGCGGATGGCCGCCGTCGTCGGCCACGGCGATGCACACGGCCCAGCCCTGGCGTTCGGCTTCGGCGCGCCCGGCGGCCAGCAGGGTGTCGATCTCGGCAAGGGTGAGCACGGCTTTGGTCTTCATGGGGCCTCCAGGGTTCAGGGATGGGTCGGAGCGGCCAGGGCCGCGTCGAGGATTTCGATCCAGTGGCGCACGGGAGTTCTCCCAGCGCCGTCGAGATGGCTCTGGCAACCGATGTTGGCGGTGGCGATCACCTCGGGGTGACCACTTTCCAGGGCATCGAGCTTGGCGTCACGCAGCCGCCGCGACAAGTCCGGCTGGGTCAGCGAATAGGTGCCGGCCGAACCGCAGCAGAGGTGACCGTCCGGCACCGGCGCCAGCGGAAAGCCGAGGCGTTGCAGGACGCCTTCCACGGCGCCGCCGAGGCGCTGGGCGTGCTGCAGGGTGCAGGGGCAGTGGAAGGCCAGCCGCGGCGTGTCCTTCAGCCGCAGCTCTTCCAGCGGCAGCTCGCGCAGCACCTCCACCAGATCGCGGGTACGCGCCGAGACCTCGCGGGCCTTGGCGGCATAGGCTGGGTCGTCTTTCAGCAGACTGGCGTATTCCTTGACGAAGGCGCCGCAGCCGCTGGCGGTCTGGATGATGGCCTCGGCGCCGCCCTGCAAGGCCGGCCACCAGGCGTCGATATTGCGCCGGGCGCGATCGAGGCCGGCTTCCTGGGCATTGAGGTGATAGTCCACCGCGCCGCAGCACCCGGCGCGGGGCGCGGCGTCCAGGCTGATGCCGAGGCGATCCAGCACCCGCGCGGTGGCGGCATTGGTATTGGGCGACAGTCCTGGCTGCACGCAGCCTTCGAGGATCAGCATGCGCCGGGCATGCCGAGGTGCCGGCCGCACGCCCGGGGCGGCGATACGCGCCGGCAGCTTGGCCTGGACGCTGGCCGGCAACAGCGGCTTGAGGGTCTGGCCGCCTTTCAGCAGGGCGCCGAACAGCCGCGGCTGCGGCAGCACCTGGCGCAGGCCGGCGCGCAGCAGGCGCTGCCCCAGGGGCCGCGGCACCCGGCGCTCCACCTCAGCGCGGCCGATGTCGAGCAATTCGTGATAGGAGACGCCCGAGGGACAGGTGGTCTCGCAGTTGCGGCAGGTCAGGCAGCGGTCGAGATGCTCGCGGGTCTTCTCGCTGACCTCGCCGCCTTCGAGCATGCCCTTGATCAGGTAGATGCGCCCGCGGGGCCCGTCCAGCTCGTCGCCGAGCAGCTGGTAGGTCGGGCAGGTGGCGTTGCAGAAGCCGCAGTGCACGCAGCTGCGCAGCACCCGCTCGGCATCGGCGGCGCGGGGCAATTCGCGGGCGGCGGGACTCAGATTGGTTTGCATAGGTCGCTCCCTTAGAGCCCGGCGTACAGCCGACCCGGATTGAAGATCCCCTGGGGGTCCAGGCGGGCCTTGAGGCGGCGGTGGTAGTCCAGCAGCGCGGCCGGCAGCGGATGCTGGGCCTCGCGCTCGGCGTCCGGCGTGTAGCACAGCGCATGGCCACCGGCACGCTCGGCGATCTCGCGCAGGACCGTGGTCGGGGCATCGCTCTTGAGCCAGTACTGGGCACCGCCCCAGTCCAGCAAGAGGCTGCCGGGCAGCTCCAGCAATGGCGTATTGACCGGTACCGACAGCCGCCACAGCGGCCTGGGGTCGTCGAAGAAGGCCAGCCGCTGTTCGTTGAGCTCGTCCCAGAAGGCCTCGCCCAGGGCTTCACCGCCCAGGCGATCGACGGCCGAGCGCACCGAGCCCTCGCCGCCCTCCAGGCGCAGCTGCAGCCGCTGGCCGTCATGACAGGCCGCCGAGATCGGCAGGGCTTCGCGGCCCCAGACGGCGAGGCGCTGCAGGGCGCGTTCGGCATCCAGTTCCAGACTCAGGCTCTGGGTGCAGCGCGGCCTGGGCAGGACCTTGAAGGACACCTCGGTGACCACTCCCAAACACCCCTGGCTGCCGGCCAGCAGGCGGGAGACGTCGTAACCGGCAACGTTCTTCATCACCTCGCCGCCGAATCTCAGGTGTTCGCCAGTGCCGGTGATCAACCGCGTGCCCAGGACGAAGTCCCTCAGGCTGCCGGCCCAGGGCCGGCGCGGACCGGAGAGGCCGCAGGCCAGGGTGCCGCCGACCGTGGCGCCCTCCCCCAGCCGCGGCGGCTCGCAGGGCAGCATCTGCCCCTGCTCGGCCAGGGCGGCATTGAGTTCGGCCAGCGGCGTGCCGGTACGGACCGTGGCCACCAGCTCGGTGGGGTCGTAGTGCACCAGGCCGCGATGGCCGCTGACGTCCAGCGGCTCGCCGTCCACCGGGCGACCCAGATGAGCCTTGGTATCGCCGCCATGGATGCGCAGCGGCTGGCGACGGACCAGGGCCTCGCGGACCTGATCGAGGAGCAGTTCCAGGCTGTCCATCAGAAACGCTCCAGTTCGGGGTGGGGCAACTGGCCGTGATGCACGTGCAGGCCACCGAATTCGGCGCAGCGGTGCAGGGTCGGCACGTTCTTGCCGGGATTGAGCAGCCCGGGGGCGTCGAAGGCCGCCTTCACCGCATGGAAGAAGGTCAGCTCGCCCGGCTGGAACTGGGTGCACATGGCGTTGATCTTCTCGCGACCCACCCCGTGTTCGCCGGTGATGGTGCCGCCCACCGCCACGCAGAGGTCGAGGATGCGCCCGCCCAGGGCCTCGGCCTGCTCCAGTTCGCCGGGCCGGTTGGCATCGAAGAGGATCAGCGGATGCAGGTTGCCGTCGCCGGCATGGAAGACATTGCCCACCGCCAGGCCGTATTCCGCGGACAGCGCCTCGATGCCGCGCAGGACCTCGGGCAGGGCGCGGCGCGGGATGGTGCCGTCCATGCAGTAGTAGTCGGGCGATAGCCGCCCCACCGCGGGAAAGGCATTCTTGCGCCCGGCCCAGAATTTCTGCCGCTCGGCCTCGTCGCGGGCCAGGCGGATCTCGGTGGCACCGGCGGCCGCCAGCAGGCTGCTGACGCGCTCGATGTCGGCGGCCACGTCGGCTTCCACCCCGTCCAGCTCGCAGAGCAGGATGGCCGCGGCGTCCACCGGGTAGCCGGCGTGGATGAAGTCCTCGGCGGCTCTCAGGGTCAGGTTGTCCATCATCTCCAGGCCACCGGGGATGATGCCGGCGGCGATGATGTCGGCCACCGCGGCGCCGGCACGCTCGATGTCGGCGAAGCTGGCCATCACCACCCGGGCACAGGGCGGCTTGGGCAAGAGCTTGACGGTCACCTCCACCACGACGCCGAGCAGGCCCTCGGAGCCGGTGAACAGCGCCAGCAGGTCGAAGCCGGGACTGTCCAGGGCGGCGCTGCCCAGGGTCAGGCGCTCGCCCTCCAGGGTGACGATCTCCACCGCCAGCACGTTGTGCACGGTCAGGCCGTATTTCAGGCAGTGCACGCCGCCGGCGTTCTCGGCCACGTTGCCACCGATGGAACAGGCGATCTGCGACGAGGGATCGGGGGCGTAGTAGAGGTCGTGGGGCGCCGCGGCCTGGGAGATGGCCAGGTTGCGCACCCCGGGCTGGACCCGGGCACGGCGGCCATCGGGGTCCACGTCGAGGATGCGATTGAAGCGCGCCATCACCAGCAGCACGCCCTGCTCCAGTGGCAGGGCGCCACCGGAGAGACCGGTGCCGGCACCGCGTGCCACCAGGGGCACGTTCAGCTCATGGCAGAGGCGCAGGGTCGCCTGCACCTGCTCTACCGTTTCTGGCAGCACCACCAGCAAGGGGGTGGTGCGATAGGCCGCGAGACCATCGCATTCGTAGGGTTTGAGGTCTTCCCTGTCGTGCAGCAGGCAGTGCTCGGGCAGTTCGGCACGCAGCCGCTGCAGCAGTTGTGCCTTGTCCGGGCGGGGCAAGGCGCCGTCGAGACGTTCGTCGTAGACCAGGCTCATCGGGTAACCGCCGTTGTTGTTGTTCTGGCTGGAGAGGCTTCGTTGTACCCCGAGACTTGACGGCGAGTCCATCGCCTAAACCACTGGTCATACCAGTTTGTTCATACTCTTCGACCAAAGGATTACCCGCTTTCAGCCTGCTTGACGGCGAATCCGGCCGGTGGCTCACTAGGGCTGAATCTCGTGGTCATACCAGCAGGAACCCCATGTCTGCACCCGCCCCCCGCCTTCCCGTCGCCGAGAACGTCAGTCAGCAGATCGAACGTCTGGTGGTGGACGGGGTGCTCAAGGTCGGCCAGCCGCTGCCGTCCGAGCGGCGCCTGTGCGACAAACTCGGCGTCTCCCGGACCGCCCTGCGCGAGGGCCTGGGCCTGCTGCGCGCCCGCGGCATCATAGAAACGCGCCACGGCCAGGGCAGCTTCGTCGCCCGCCTGGCGGCGCCGGCGGCGGAGAATCCCCTGCTGCACCTGTTCAGCAGCCAGCCGCGTACCCTCTACGATCTGCTGGAGGTACGCGCCCTGTTGGAGGGCGAAGCCGCGCGCCTGGCCGCGCTGCGCGCCACCACCGCCGACCTGGTACTGATCGGGCGGCGCTACGAGGAGCTCTGCGCCGCCTGCCAGGATCCGGCCAGCCTGCCGGCAGAAACCCATGCCCGCCTCGACCACGCCTTCCATCTGGCGATCAGCGAGGCCTCGCACAATCCGGTGCTGGTGCACACCCTGCAGTCGCTCAACGAGTTGCTGCTGGGCTCGGTGTTCGCCTGCATCGCCAATCTCTACCATCGCCCGCCGCAACGCCGCGAGATCGATGCCCAGCACGCCCGCCTCTATGCCGCGGTGAGTGGACGCCTGCCCGACGAGGCCCACGCCGCCGCCCGCGAGCATATCCACAGCGTGAGGGACAGCCTGCGCGAGATCGAGCAGGAAGAGCAGCGGCTGGTGCGGGCGACCATGCGTCTGGAAGGCTGGACCTAGATAAAAGGTCCCGCCGGCAAAGGTCAGTGCCAGAGCCGCTGTCCGTCAGCCCGCCGCACGCCCCCGTCCCCTCGGCAGGCGTAACATCTTGCAACTGCCCTGCCCCGCCCCCATGCTTAGCCGACCTTTTTCCAGCTCCCGGCCCTAATGGACCCTTCCACCAGTCTCGCCTCGACGTTGTTCGCCGATCTCGGCCTCGTGTTCTTCGCCTTCTTCCTCGTGCTGCTCAACGGCTTCTTCGTCGCCGCCGAGTTCGCCATGGTCAAGCTGCGCGCCACCCGTGTGGAGGCCATCGCCAAGAAGCACGGCTGGCGCGGGCGCATCCTCAAGAAGGTGCATAACCAGCTCGACGCCTACCTTTCCGCCTGCCAGCTCGGCATCACCCTGGCCTCCCTGGGCCTGGGCTGGGTCGGCGAGCCGGCCTTCGCCGAATTGCTCGAACCCCTGCTCGGCGCCGCCGGCGTCCGCAGCCCCGAGGTGATCCACGGCGTCGCCTTCTTCTCGGCCTTCTTCATCATCTCCTACCTGCACATCGTGGTCGGCGAGTTGGCGCCCAAGTCCTGGGCGATCCGCAAGCCCGATCTGCTGTCGCTGTGGACGGCGGTGCCGCTGTACCTCTTCTACTGGCTGATGTACCCGGCCATCTGGCTGCTCAACGCCAGTGCCAACGGCATCCTGCGCATCGCCGGCCAGGGCGAGCCGGGCGCGCACCACGAACACCACTACAGCCGCGACGAACTCAAGCTGATCCTGCACTCCAACCGCGCCACCGACCCGGACGCCCGGGTGCTGGCCTCGGCCGTGGAGCTGGGCGAGCTGGAGGTGGTGGACTGGGCCAATTCCCGCGAAGACCTCATCTACCTGGACAGCAAGGCCAGCCTGGAGGAGATCCTCACCCAGATCCGCCGCTCCAAGTACAGTCGCTACCCGGTCTATGACGAGGACAGCCAGACCTTTACCGGGGTGCTGCACATCAAGGACCTGCTCCTGGCCATCGCCGGCCTGGACAGCGAAGCCGCCTCCTTCGACCTCGACGACCTGGTGCATCCGCTGGAGCGGGTGACCAAGCACATGCCGCTGTCCGACCTGCTGGAGCAATTCCGCCGCGGCGGCGCGCACTTCGTGCTGGTGGAGGAAGCCGACCACAAGGTCATCGGCTTCCTGACCATGGAAGACGTGCTCGAGGTGCTGGTGGGCGACATCCAGGACGAACACCGCAAGACCGAACGCGGCGTGGTCGCCTATCAGCCGGGCAAGTTGCTGGTGCGTGGCGACACCCCGCTGTTCAAGGTCGAGCGCCTGCTGGGCATCGACCTGGACCACGTCGAGGCCGAGACCCTGGCCGGCCTGATCTACGACAGCCTCAAGCGCGTTCCCGAAGAGGAGACGGTGCTGGAGGCCGAAGGCCTGCGCATCATCGTCAAGAAGATGAAGGGTCCCAAGATCGTCCTGGCCAAGGTCATCAAGCTGGACCCCAAGGACGTCCGCCGGCGCCAGCCGGAGGAGCGCTGAGGCGACGCGGCCTCAGCCGCGTCCGCTGCCCAGTTCCGGCAGACCATCGCTCAGGCAGACGCGATTGCGCCCATTTCGCTTGGCTGCATAGAGCGCCCGGTCGGCGTCTTCCAGCAGGCCCAGGCCGTGCTCGAGATTGCTCGGCACGCTCACCGCGACACCGATGCTGACCGACGGTCGCAAGCGCCCCTGCTCGGTCTGCAACTCCAGCCCCGCCACCTCCTGGCGGATACGCTCGGCCAGGAGCTCGGCCGCCGCCCGGTCGCTGCCGGGCAAGGCGATGACGAATTCCTCGCCGCCATAGCGCGCCGCCACCTCCCCCGCGCGCTGGACGTGCTGGCGCAACACCTCGGCCACGCACCTCAGGCATTCGTCGCCCAGGGTGTGGCCATGGGTGTCGTTGACCGCCTTGAAGTGATCAAGGTCCACCAGCAGCACCGCCAGCGGCAGTTCGGCACGGATGGCGCGGCGGATCTCCTGTTGGAAGACCCGCTCGAAATGCCGGCGATTGCCGAGCCCGGTCAGGGAATCGGTCTGGCTCTGGTGCAAGAGCTCGCGATTCAGCCGCTCGAGGCTGGCCTTGGCCTGCTGCAACTCCACGGTGCGCAGCGCCACCCGCAATTCCAGCTCGACAAAGGAGGCTTCGCGCTCGCGGGCCAGGGCGCTGGAGGCTTCCAGGGCCTGCCGTTGGGCCTCGATTCGCGCCCGCCGCTGCAGACTCAGGCCCTCGGTAAGCCCCAGCGACAGCATCACGAAGCCCAGGGTGAAACCGGCTATCTGCCCATGGAAAGCCGGACTGTCGGCGGCCAGCCAGCCGGCCACAGCCAGCAGCTGGATCGCGCTGCCCAGCAACAGCAGGGCCCAGGCGGCGCTGAACCACAACGCCATGCGGCTGCCGCGCAGCGCCAGGTAGGTGGTGGTGCCCAGCAGGCCCAGGCAACTCAGCGCCATCATGCCGAGCATTTCCTGGAAGCTCAGCAGGTGCGGCCAGATCAGCGTGACGACCAGCGCCACATTCCAGTAGCCGATCAGCAGACGATTGCCAAAGTCGATCCAGCGGCCGCCGTGATAGAGACTGAGCAGATAGCGCACGAACAACCCGCCACTCAGAAAGCACAGGGCGGCGAAGGCCAGGTGCGCACGCAGGGCGAAGGCCGGGCTCTCCGGCCAGAGTTGCCAGGCGCCATAGCCGCTGGTGACCGCCTGATAGCCGATGACGCTGAGCAGATAGAGGGCATACCAGCCAAAACCCGAGCGGCGGCCGAAACCCCACAGCGTGAGGGTCAGCAGCAGGATGGTGATCAGGCAGCCAAAGAAGCTGCCGACCAGCCAGGCATCCTGCTGGGCCTCGCGCAGATAGGTGGCCGGGGTGACCAGGCGCAGCGGCAGGATAAAGGTCTCCCGCGAATCCAGCCGCAGGTAGACCTCCTCCACGGCGCCGGCGGTCGGCGCCAGGGCGAACATCAGCTGGCGCCCGGGCAGCGCCCGTTGCGTCGCCGGCAGCGCCAGGCCGCTGCGCTGCAGCGGGCTCCAGCGACCATCGGCTCCGCGGGTGCGCAGGTCCAGGCGATCCAGCACCGGCCAGGTCGGAATCAGCCACCAGGCCTGGTCGTCGCGACTCTGGATGGCAAAGCGCAGCCAGAGGCCCTGGCGGCCGTCATGGAGCAGCATTTCCAGTTCATCGGGCGCATGCCAGCCGTCCTCGCCACCGCTTGGGCGCGCGGCTGCCTCGGCAAAGGTCAGACTGGCGGGCGCCTTGAGAATCTCCAGTGCCGGTCGGGGATCGTAACTGCGCGCCGGATCGTCGAGGCGCAGCACCTGCGCCTGACCGTCGAGGGCGATCAGCAACAGGACCAGCAGGTGCAAAGCCCGATTGCGCCCACCGGCGCACAGGGCGGCCAGGAATCCTTTCATAGGGCGGCATCCATAGCCTGAAGGAAGGAAAGGCCGCGGTAGAGCCCGCGCCCTGGAGGAAATAGCGTGGTGATAGCATAACGCCACCAAGCCTGGTCCTGCCAAGGGATTTCTACAGGCGACAGGGTGCCTGGGCCCTGGATGGGCCCGGTGGCGTCAGCCTGTCTGGAACGCCCTGAAGCGCGGACTCAGCGGTCGCCCAGCGCCATGTTGGGCAGGGCCGCCAGCGGCCGCACGAAACGGAAGGGAATGGAGACCATTTCACCGCCCGTGTGGGCCTGGACGACGAAATGCAGATGGGGACCGGTGCTGCGACCGGTGTTGCCTGACTCCGCCAGGGGCGTGCCGATCTCCACCCGCTCCCCGGGTCGTACCTTGACCGAACCGCGGCGCAGGTGCAGGTAGGCGCTCTGGCTGCCGTCCTCGTGGGCGATGCGCACGAAGTTGCCGGAGGGGTTGGGACCATGGCCGAACTGGCCGTTTTCGACGTCGATCACCGTGCCGGCGCGAGCGGCGCTGATCGGCGTGCCCTCGGGCATGGCGATGTCCACCGCATAGCGCCCCTTGGGCGTGTTGTGGCTGAAATCGCCCCCAGCGCCCTGGGTCACGTAGTAGACCCCTTGCCGCCAGGGCCAGGCGTAACCATAGCCGATGCCGTTGTCGGCACCACCCGCGACATTCGTCGCCAGCGACGGCAGGGTGCCGACCGGCAGCTGCGGACTGTAGCTGAAGGCCTGGTCGAAGTGCATGGGAAAGCCCTGCTGGCGCTTGCGGATCACCGCCAGCTGCACCGTGGAGCGCGGCTCGATGACCTGGCGGATCGGGCGCTCGGCACCGGCCACGTTGACGGTGCGTTGCAGGCGCAGTTCGACGCGCACGGGCACGTCGAAATCGTTGCGGACTTCGAAGATGCGACCTTCGCTGCCGTTGCGGACCTTGAGCTTGACCTGCCCCTTGCGAGCCGGGCTCTTGGCGGAGGTCTTGGTCAGGGTCGCCTTTTCGGCAGCCGGCGCAACGGCAGGCACGGCCAGGGCGAGGGTCAGGCAGGTGATCAGGGCGGTCAGGCGTCGGTCCATGGCATAGGGCCACCATGATGGGCAAGGACAGAACCTAACAAAGCCGCGCGAGGCGGGCGATGGTCAAACCGCGGCTTTGTGAAGCCGCTGGCAAAGCATCGTCGCGAATAAAAAAGCGTGGCACTCAAATCCCTGTGCCACGCTGCCACCGATCGGACGGTAGTTCAAATACAGGCCTGATGGTTCAGGCAGGTCAGCCAAGCGGCGGGTGTTCTGTGCGACACTCCCGCAAGAGGCAGGTTTTCGGCGTGCAGGGGGATCGCCCCTTGGGCGCGCCCAATGCTCCGGCCATAGTGCTGCAGGTTAGGTCCTGGCACCTTGACCCTGCCCAACCGAAACGGACAGCCGCTATGCAGGAACAGACAATCGACCCGACGCGAAGCGTGGCTGCGGATGCGCCTATCCCGCCCGCCGGGCCGCTGGTATCCCAGCTTGGCACCTTCGCCCACGGCCAGGCGTGGCCGCCGCATGTGCACGATCAGGCGCACCTGATGTACACGGTCAACGGCGTGCTGGAGGTCACCACCCACGAAGGGGTCTGGTACGTTCCGCCCAAGCAGGCGATCTGGATTCCGCCCCGCGTCGAGCACCAGGCGCGGGCCAACGGCGAGGCCACCCTGCAGGTGGTGATCATCGAATTGCCGAGCGGCCTGCCCTGCCCCGAGGCGGCCACCCGCATGGTGCTCATCTCGCCGCTGCTGCGCGAATTGCTGCGTTGCCTGCGGCGCGGCGGCACCTCCTATGGCGAGGCCGAGCTGGGCAGCCATGTGCGGGCGCTGATGCTGGCGGAACTGGTGTTTCTCGAAGAGACGGCCCTGCACCTGCCGGCGCTGGCCGATCGCCGGCTGCAGACCATCCAGACCACGCTGCACGCCGATCCGGCCAACGATACGGCCCTGGCGACCTGGGCGCAGCAGTTGCACCTCTGCTCGCGCAGCCTGGCCCGACTGTTCCTCAAGGAAACCGGCACCAGCTTTTCCACCTGGCGCCAGCACACCCGGCTGATGCTGGCCCTGCCGCGGCTGGCCGCCGGCGAGCCGGTGACCCGTGTGGCCCTGGATCTCGGCTACGCTTCGCCCTCGGCCTTTACCCGGATGTTTCGCCGGGTGCTGGGAGTGTCGCCGAGCGAGTACCTCGACGCCCAGGGCTGAAACTGGACGAGGGTAAGAGCCTGCTCAAAGGCTCGCGAGCCAGAGCCAAACAACGCCTAGGCGACCCACGAAGAGGCCTGAGGAAGCGGATCGGACCCGCGCTCGGGTTTACCGATGGTAAATGAGCATGGCGACGGGGCCGTCCAGGCGGGGCTGGCCTTCCAGGGGCTTTTCAACGCCGTTCGACCGACGCGCAGCAGCCTTTGACAGGCTCTCAAGGTCCGCCGACGGCGAAGTTGGGCAAGCTGTCCACCGCCTGGGCGAAGCGGAAGGGAATGGACTCGACCGCCTCGCCGGTGTTGCGCTGGACCACGAAGTGCAGGTGCGGCCCGGTGCTGCGCCCGGTGTTGCCTGAAGCGGCCAGGGCCTGGCCGGTGCGTACCCACTGACCCTCGGTGACCTTGATCGAACCGCGCTGCAAGTGCAGGTAGACGCTCATGGTGCCGTCGTCGTGGAGGATGCGCACGAAGTTGCCGGAGGGGTGGTTGCCGCGACCGTCCTGAGCGTTCTCCACCTCCACCACCTGGCCGGCGCGCGAGACCACGATGGGCGTTCCCTCGGGCATGGCGATGTCCACCGCATAGCGACTCTTGGGCGTGTTGTGGCTGAAACCACCGCCGGCGCCCTGGCTAACGTTGAAGGGCCCGCCCAGCCAGGGCAGCGGATAGGCGAAACCGGAGGCGAAGACCGGGGTGGCACTGCCCATCAGGGTGGTGAGCTGGGGGGTGTAGCGCTGCGGACGACTGGGATCCGGCGCGATCAGGGTCGCCAGGCGGGTCAGGCTGCGCGCCGGCAGGACCTTGCGGATCGGCGCCTCGCCCACCCCGCTGACGTTCTGCAGCGCCGACAGGCGCAGGGTGACGGTCACCGGCAGAAAGCTGTCGTTGCGCACCTCAAGCACCGTGCCGCCGGCATAGTGCCGCGGCTGCAACTTGACCCGCTGGTCCAGCCGCTCGATGGGGTCGTCGCTGAAGGTCATCACCTTGGCGCCCTTCTGCGCCTTGTCGGTGTAGGTGACCACGCCATTGGCATCGACGTACTTGTAGATGGGCGCCGCCAGGGCGGGACCCGCAAGGGCCAACGACAGCAGCAGCAGGTGACGGGCAAGGGGCATGGGCAGGGCGTCAGAAATCCGCGATACCTGAGCGCGAAGCAGTCTCCGTGCCAGCCCCCTCATGGCGTCGCCCTCTCTAGGCGCCCGGCACGTAGTGCCGCTGGGCGGTGCCCTTGGCGATCAGCCGCGACAGGTAGTCGAGCTTGACCGGGTCACGGTCGATGAAGCGGAAGTTGACCTGCACCCATTCGCTGGCCGGCGTCGCTTCCACCGCGGCGAGGGAATGCAGATAGCCGTTGAGGCGCGCCACGTCGTTGCCGTCTTCGCCCTGCTCCAGGTCGAGCACGGCGGTTTCCAGGATCTGCGGCAGCGGATCGCCGCGGCGGACCACCAGCAGGGCCTCCTTGAGGCTGATGGCCTTGATCAGGCAGGCCATGCTGGCGTTGGGCAGGCGCAGCTGACCCTGGCCGAAATTGGCGGCCGCCTTGCCGCGGGCAGGTGCCGGCGGCGCGGCGCCGGTGAGCAGAGCGGCACTGGAGGAAGCGGCTGGCGCCGCGACCGGTGCTGCGGCGGGCTGGACCACGTCGCTGCGACCGGCGGTCAGGGCGCCGAGGGAGTCATTGGCGAAGCCGGTGGCCGGGCGCGGCTGGGCGCCGGCCTGCAACTCGGCGAGCTTGCCGGTGCGCTGCAGGGCCTTCTTGACCTTGGCCGCCAGTTGCTCGTTGGAGAAGGGCTTGCCCATGTAGTCGGACACGCCGGCCTGGATGGCCTGGACGACGTTTTCCTTGTCGCCGCGGCTGGTGACCATGATGAAGGGCACGCCCTGGTGGTCCGGCTGGGCACGAAACCAGGACAGCAACTCCAGACCGGTCATGCCGGGCATTTCCCAGTCGCAGAGGATGAGGTCGAAACGCTGCTTGCCGAGCATCGTCTGGGCGCGGCGACCATCGGCCGCCTCGTCCACCACGAGCCCGGGAAACAGATTGCGCAGACCCTTCTTGATCAGATCACGAATGAAGGGCGCATCATCCACCACCAGTACGTTCAACTTGCTCATCGGTCACTCCATGCCAAGTCTTCCAGCATAGCAGGCGGCTCCGCAGCGCCACCCGGGGAGTGACCGGGCGGATCATTCGCGCGACCGATTGACCTCTTCGGCCATGCGCTTGAGGCCCATGTGCCGTACGTCGGTGCCCTGGACCAGGTAGATCACCAGCTCGGCGATGTTGCGCGCGTGGTCGCCGACCCGCTCCAGGGAACGCAATACCCAGATGATGCTCAGCACCCGCGAGATGGAGCGCGGATCTTCCATCATGTAGGTAGCCAGTTCGCGCAGCGCGGACTTGTATTCACGGTCGATCAGCTTGTCGTACTGGGCCACCGAGAGGGCCAGCTCGGCGTCGAAGCGGGCGAAGGCGTCCAGCGCCTGATGGACCATCTTGCGCACCTGCTCGCCGATGTGGCGAACCTCGACGTAGCCGCGCGGGGCCTCGCCGTCCTCGGTCAGCTCGATGGCGCGGCGGGCGATCTTGGAGGCTTCGTCGCCGATGCGCTCCAGGTCGATCACCGACTTGGAGATGCTGATGATCAGGCGCAGGTCGGAGGCCGCCGGCTGACGACGGGCGAGGATGCGCAGGCATTCCTCGTCGATGCCACGTTCCATGATGTCGATCTGGTCATCGATGGTGCGTACCTGGCGCGCCAGGCCGGCATCGGCGTCGATCACCGCGCGCACGGCGTCGCTGACCTGCTTTTCCACCAGACCGCCCATGGCCAGCAGGTGACTGCGGACCTCTTCCAGTTCGACGTTGTATTGCTGGGAGATGTGCTGCGTGTGGCCTTCTTTGTTGATCATGCTGTCAGTCCTGCCTGAGAGGATCGAGTCGCCGGGTGGGGCACCGGCCTGCCTGGAACTAGCCGTAGCGGCCGGTGATGTAGTCTTCGGTCTGCCGCTTCGCGGGATTGGTGAAGAGGGTGTCGGTGTCGCCGTGCTCGACCAACTGGCCCAAGTACATGAAGGCGGTGTAGTCGGACACCCGCGCCGCCTGCTGCATGTTGTGGGTGACGATGACGATGGTGTAGCGCTGTTTCAGTTCGTGGATCAGCTCTTCCACCTTGAGGGTGGAGATGGGATCCAGCGCCGAGCAGGGTTCGTCGAGCAGGAGCACATCGGGTTGCACGGCGATGGTGCGGGCGATCACCAGGCGCTGCTGCTGGCCACCCGAGAGGCCCAGGGCCGACTCGTGCAGGCGATCCTTGACCTCGTCCCACAGCGCCGCGCCGTGCAGCGCCCACTCCACCGCCTCGTCGAGCACCCGCTTCTGCTTGATGCCCTGGATGCGCAGGCCGTAGACCACGTTCTCGTAGATGCTCTTGGGAAAGGGATTGGGCTTCTGGAACACCATGCCCACCCGCCGCCGCAGCTCGGCGATCTCGGTGCCGCGGGCATAGATGTTCTGCCCATCGAGCAGGATCTCGCCGTCGATGCGGCAGTCTTCCACCAGGTCGTTCAGGCGATTGAAGCAGCGCAGCAGGGTCGACTTGCCGCAGCCGCTGGGGCCGATGAAGGCGGTGACGCGCTGGCGCGGGATCTCCAGGGCGATGTCCTGCAAGACCTGCTTCTTGCCGTAGAACAGATTGAGCCGTGGCACCGACAGGGCCACACCACCTTCGCTCGCCGCAGGCTGGGCGCTGGCCGCGTAGGCGGCGGCGGTTCTGAAGATGGAGGAATCGGAAGGCATGGGGTCTCCTCGGCCGCGGGCGCTAGTATGGCGCTTCAGAAGTTCGCACGAGATTTGGCGAGTGATTTTTGGCGGTTCGGCGCTCCGATGGGGGCCAGGCGCCGCGACGAGTCATAGCAGGGCTATGGCGAGGAGTGGCAACGCCGTCCACGCCGAAAAAGCGCCGCCAAGATCGTGTAGTTAACTTCTGAAGCACCATACTATTCTTCCAGCAGCCGGTACTTTTCGCGCAGCCGGTTGCGCAGGAACACGGCGGACAGGTTCAGCCCGGCGATCACCAGCACCAGCAGCAGGGCGGTGGCGTAGACCAGCGGGCGGGCAGCTTCCACGTTGGGGCTCTGGAAGCCGACGTCATAGATGTGGAAGCCCAGGTGCATGATCTTCTGATCCAGGTGCAGATAGGGATAGTTGCCGTCCAGCGGCAGCGAAGGCGCCAGCTTGACCACCCCCACCAGCATCAGTGGCGCCACCTCGCCGGCGGCGCGGGCCACGGCCAGGATCAGCCCGGTCATCAGCGCCGGGCTGGCCAGCGGCAGCACCACCTTCCACAGGGTCTCGGCCTGGGTCGCGCCCAGCGCCAGGGAGCCTTCGCGGATGCTACGGGGAATGCGCGCCAGGCCCTCTTCGGTGGCGACGATCACCACCGGCACGGCGAGGATCGCCAGGGTCAGCGAGGCCCACAGCAGCCCCGGGGTGCCAAAGGTCGGCGTGGGCAGACTGGCCCGGAAGAACAGCTGGTCCAGGGAGCCACCCAGCACATAGACGAAGAAGCCCAGGCCAAAGACGCCATAGACGATGGCCGGCACCCCGGCGAGGTTGTTGACCGCGATGCGGATGGTACGGGTCAGCGGGCCCTGGCGGGCGTACTCGCGTAGGTAGATGGCGGCGATGACGCCAAAGGGGGTGACGATCACCGCCATCAGCAGGGTCATCATCACGGTGCCGAAGATGGCCGGGAAGACCCCGCCCTCGGTATTGGCCTCGCGCGGATCGGCGCTGAGGAATTCCCACAGCTTGCTGCCATAGAAGCCGAGCTTGGCGCCCAGGCCCATGGCGTTGGGCTGATAGGCGCGCACGATGCGGGCGAGATTGAGTTCCAGGGTGCGGCCCTCGACGTCGCGCAGCACCACGCTGTCGCGGCGGCGCTCCTGGCGCAGGCTGGCCAACTGGTCTTCCAGCTCGCCGTAACGGGCTTCGAGCTCGGCGCGGCGGGCGGCGAGGTCGGCCTGGGCGGTGGCGTCGAGACGCCCGTCCAGCTCCAGGCCGCGGCCCTCCAGGCGCAGCCGCTCCAGGGCATGATTGACGCCGCCGATGTCCTGCTTTTCCAGGCGCTCCAGGCGCTCGCTCAGGTCGCGGGTGCGCAGCAGGCGGCGCTGCAGTTCGGGCACCGCCGCGGCGCCCTTGGCCACCTGGCGTCCCTCTTCGCGCACTTCCAGCGCATAGCCGTAGAAGTTGCCCCATTCGCGGCGCTCCAGCACCAGGGCGTCGGCCGGGGTCTGGCGATCCTGCAGCCAGTCGCCGACCAGCCAGACGAAGTCGCTGCCATAGAGATCGCGATTGCCCAGCTTGAAGAGTTCGCGGGTCAGGGTTTCGCCACTGTCCGGCGGCAGGGCTATCCCGGCGCTGCGCAGCCGCTCGGCCGGGATCGTCTCCTGTTCCACCACCTGGCCGAGCACCAGGCGCGCTTCCAGGCCCGGCGGCGTGTAGCGCGCCTGCACCACCTCGGCCGGCCAGAAATGCGCCAGGCCGCGCACGGCGAGGATGCCGATCAGGCCCAGGGTCATGAGCACGGCGATGGCCACGGCGCCGCCGCTGAGCCAGACCCCGGGCGCGCCGCCACGCAGCCAGACGCCCAGGGAGCGCCGCCGTCCAACGCCCTGCCGCTGCGGCGCGCCGGTGCTAGAGGGCCGCATAGTTTTTCCTCAGCCGCTGGCGGATCAGTTCGGCCAGGGTGTTCATCAGGAAGGTGAAGCTGAGCAGCACCAGCGCGGCCAG
Organism: Pseudomonas benzopyrenica; assembly: GCF_036884265.1. NCBI lineage: Bacteria > Pseudomonadati > Pseudomonadota > Gammaproteobacteria > Pseudomonadales > Pseudomonadaceae > Pseudomonas > Pseudomonas benzopyrenica. The sequence continues at coordinate 4,878,991 of NZ_CP145723.1, forward strand.
GAACAGCAGCCGGTAATGGGTGCCGCCCACCTCGGATTCGGGCATCTCTACGGCGATATTGGCCGCCAGGGTGCGCATGCCCTCGAACAGGTTGGCATCCATAATCGGGGTGTTGCCGGTGGCCATGAGCACGATCATGGTCTCGCCGACGGCGCGGCCCAGGCCGATCATCAGCGCCGAGAAGATGCCCGGGCTGGCGGTGAGCAGCACCACCCGCGTCAGGGTCTGCCAGGGGGTGGCGCCCAGCGCCAGGGAGCCCAGGGTCAGGCTGCGTGGCACGCTGTAGATGGCATCCTCGGCGATGGAGAAGATGTTGGGGATGACGGCGAAGCCCATGGCCAGCCCGATGATCAGGGCGTTGCGCTGGTCATAGGCGATGCCCAGCTCCTGGCTCAGCCAGAGGCGCAGGTCGCCGGCGAACAGCAGCCCTTCCAGCGAGGGGCTGAGCCATAGCGCCAGGGCGGTGGTCAGCAGCACCACCGGCAACAGCAGCAGGCTTTCCCAGCCTTCCGGGATCCGCTCGCGTAGCGTGAGCGGCAGGCGCGACCAGCCAAAGCCCGCGGCGAGGATGGCCAGCGGCAGGAGCAACAGCAGGCTGAACAGCCCGGGCAGGTGGTTTTCCACGAAGGGCGCCAGGAACAACCCGGCGAAAAAGCCAAGGATCACCGTGGGCAGGGCCTCCATCAGCTCGATGACCGGCTTGACCGTGCGCCTCATGCGCGGCGCCATGAAGTAGGCGGTATAGATCGCTGCGGCAATGGCCAGGGGCGCGGCGAACAGCATCGCGTAGAAGGCCGCCTTGAGGGTGCCGAAGGTCAGCGGCGCCAGGCTCAGCTTGGGTTCGAAGTCCGCGGTGGCGGCGCTGGACTGCCAGACCCGCGCCGGTGCTTCGTAATTCTCGTACCAGACCTTGCCCCAGAGCGCCGACCAGGAGACTTCCGGGTGCGGATTATCCAGGCGGAAGCCGAGCAGCCGACCGTTCTCTTCCAGCAGCAGCCGGTCGGCGCGCGGCGACAGCGCCAGCACCCCGGCGGCGGGGGCGAGCTGCTCACGCAGCAGGGTGCGCCCGGCGGTGCTGTGGAAGACCCCGAGTTCACCGGCGGCATCCAGCGCGACGAAGCCTTTGCGCCGCTGCTCGGGCACCAGCTGGACGATGGGCGCCGTGCCTAGTTGGAAATCGCGGATATGCCTCAGCACCGGTTCGCCATCCTGGCCGCGGACCATGAACCACTGACTGACGCCACCCTTGGCGGTACCCACCAGCAGCGATACGCCGCCCAGCAGCTGGGCGCTGGCGGTGACCTCGTTGTCGGCGGCATCGAGCAGCTTGTAGTGGCCGTTGAGACTGCCGTCATGCAGGTCGAAGACATCCGCCTGGGCGCGGCCATTGAGGGCATAGAGCCAGCGGCCGCGAGGATCGAGGTGAATGGCCTTGACCGCGGCATTGAGCGGCCCGAGGGTGATCGAGGTGCGGACCGGCGTGGCCTGGTCGCCGGTCACCGGAGTCGCCAACCCGCCGAGACGCAGGGCTGTCACCCGGTTGCCCTGGGCCCCGGCCAGCACCAGCAGGTCCTCGTCGCCAGCGATGGCGACCCGCTCCAGGGCCGCGCGTGGCGCGCCCAGGTCCAGGGGCTCGCGCCCGTAGGGGAAGTCCAGTTCAGGGGTGATGACCCGCTCGCCCTGGGGATAGCGGGAAACATAGCGCTTGTGCGCCACCAGCACGCGACCATCGGACAGACCCAGGGCGATCAGCCCACGGGGGGCATCCTGGGCCTGGCTGCTGATGGTGACGCCAGGCGGCAACGGCAGGCGCTCGCGGATGACCGGCTGGCCGTCGGCCAGGGTAAAGAACGTCGCTTCGCCGCCCTGGGAGAGGTGCAGGCCGAGGCGATTCTGTTCGTCGACACCCAACAGCAGCGGCGCCCCGGCCGTTGCCAGCCAAGCGGGTTGCGGCAGCGGCTCGGCTTCGAGACTGGCACCGCGCAGCAACGGCAGCACCACATAGGCCAGATAGAAGAAGATCAGGGTGATGGTGGCCAGCACGGCCAGGCCGCCGGCCAGCACCGAGCCCCGTACCAGTCGATCCTGCAGCGCCCGCCAACGTCGCCGCCGACGCAGTGCAGGCGTGTTGAAGTCCAGCCGAGCAGGGCCGCGAGGATCGGGCGGGGACGGAGGTACCGGGGATTTCATGGCGCAGAGCCTAATCACGTCGTGTGACAGAAAGGTTACAGCGAATGAGCGGCCAGGGGCGCTCCGCCCAGTGCGGGCGTTGAGCGCCGGCCGCTCAGTAACCCAGCGTCTTCAGCGCCTGCTGCACCACGGGGGCCGGTAGGGGAATATAGCCGTCCTTGACTACGGCCTCCTGACCGTTGCGCGAGAGGATCAGGCGCAGGAATTCCCCTTCCAGGGGATTGAGCGGGCGGTTCGGCGCCTTGTTGACATAGACATAGAGATAACGCGCCAGCGGATAGCGCCCGGACAGGGTGTTTTCCTGGTTGTCCTCGACGTAGTCGGTGGTGCCTTGCCGGGCCAGCGCCAGGGTGTGGACACTGGCGGTCTGGTAGCCGATACCGGAGTAGCCGATGCCACCCAGCGACTGGCTGATGGCCTGGACCACCGAGGCCGAGCCGGGCTGCTCGTTGACGTTGGCGCGGAAGTCGCCACGGCACAGCGCCGCTTCCTTGAAGTAGCCGTAGGTGCCCGATACCGCATTGCGGCCGAATCTCTGGATCGGGCGCTTGGCCCAGTCACCGGTCAGGCCCAGGTCGCCCCAGGTCTTGATCTCGTGCGGACCGCCGCACAGCCGGGTGCTGGAAAAGATCGCATCGACCTGCTCCAGGGTCAGCTGCCGCAGGGGATTGTCCTTGTTGACGAAGATCGCCAGGGCATCGATGGCCACCGGCACCGCGGTGGGCGGGTAGCCGAAGCGCTGCTCGAAGGCCTGCAGCTCGGCGTCCTTCATCTTTCGACTCATGGGGCCGATGCTGGCGGTGCCTTCGGTGAGCGCTGGTGGCGCGGTGGACGAGCCGGCCGCCTGGATCTGGATATTGAGATTGGGATACTGGCGCTTGTAGCTCTCGGCCCAGAGCGTCACCAGGTTGGCCAGGGTGTCGGAGCCCACGCTCGACAGATTGCCGGAGATTCCGCTCACCTTCTGGTAGTCGGGGATGGCCGGGTCGACGCCCTCGGCCCGAGCGGTCGTGCCACCTAGCGCCAGGGCGAGCGCCACAGCGGTCAGCGGACCTTTGATGTCCATACCGGATTCCTCGCGGGGATGGGAGACGGGCCTGGGCCGGCGACGCTCAGACGCGACCTGGCACTTTAGCCGGGCATTGTGACGGATTTATGAGAGATCGCCAGCCAGGGTGGCGGGTTCGACTAGGCTGCAAGAGGACCTGCGCTGCACCACCCTGGCGCAGGCCTGGCCTCCGGACCTGCCCTGATCGCTCTCGCTGGCGGCCTTGATGGACCGGACCAACATTTGCACAGCTAAGCATTCATCTCAGTGCAGAGGAACGCACCATGGCCCAGGCTCTTCCGACGTCCTCCACCCCGGCCGCTCAGGCAACCACCGCCCCGCCCTCGCGCGCCAAGCTGATCGCCGCGGCCAGTCTCGGCAACGGCCTGGAGATGTTCGACTTCACCGTCTTCAGCTTTTTCGCCGCCATCATCGGCCAGCTCTATTTCCCCTCGGACACCCCCTATGGCTCCTTGCTGATGGCGGTCGGGGTCTTTGGCGTCGGCTTCGTCATGCGCCCCCTGGGCAGCATGGTGCTGGGCGCCTATGCCGATCGCCACGGGCGCAAGCAGGCCATGCTGCTGACCATTTCGCTGATGGGCCTGGGCAGCGCCCTGATCGCCTTTACCCCGACCCACGCCCAGATCGGCATCGCCGCGCCGCTGATCCTGCTGCTGGGGCGCCTGCTGCAGGGCTTTTCCGCCGGCGGCGAGATCGGCGCCGCCACCACCCTGCTGCTGGAATCGGCCAGCCCCGGCCGGCGCGGCTTCCATGTCAGCTGGCAGGTGATCAGCCAGGGCGGCAGCGCCCTGCTCGGCGCCGGTCTGGGCGCCCTGCTCACCCGCAGCCTGTCCGAGGCCGAGCTGCACGCCTGGGGCTGGCGCATCCCCTTCCTGGTCGGCTTGCTGATCATCCCGGTCGGCCTCTATATCCGCCGCCAGGTGGACGAGACCTGGAGCGGCGCCGGCACGGTCGAAGGCGGTCCGGTGCGTGCCTTCCTGCGCGAGCATCCGCGGCGCTTCGGCCTGGGCCTGTTGATCGTGATGTCGGCAACCCTGCTGACCTACCTGATGCAGTTCTACATGCCCACCTACATGACCCGTATCGTCGGCCTGCCGGCCACCAGCGCCTACCTGGCCGGGGTGGCCTCCAGCGCCGTGCAGATGGCCGCCGCCCTGGCCGCCGGGCTGCTGCTGGATCGCTTCGGTCGCTACAAGCCGGTGGCCCTGGTCAGCCTGGCGGTGGCCCTGCTGGGCATCTACCCGGCCTTCGTCTGGCTGAACGACCCCACCACCCAGGGCCTGGCCTTCGCCGCCCGCTTCGTGGTGATCACCGCCATGAGCGTCAACATGACCGCCGGGCTGCTGCTGATCCTCGCCGGCCTGCCGCGGCCGGTGCGCGCCACGGGACTGGCCATGACCTACGCCCTGGCGGTGACCCTGTTCGGCGGCACCGCCCAGTTCATCGCCACCTGGCTGATCGAGGCCACCGGCAGCCCGCTCGCCCCGGCCTGGTACCTGATCGTCATGCTGCTGATAGGATGGCTGGCACTGCTGAGCTATCCCGAACGCCACCTGGATTGAGAGAGATCGCCATGAGCCTTGCCACTGCTGCGGATCAAGACGCCACCGCCCGTCATATCGCCGGCTACCTGCCGGACATGGTCGCCCTGCGCCGCGACATCCACCGCCATCCCGAACTGGGTTACCAGGAACAGCGCACCAGCGACCTGGTGGCCGCCGCCCTCTCGGGCTGGGGCTACGAAGTCCATCGCGGCCTGGGCGGCACCGGGGTGGTCGGCACCCTGCGCGCCGGCAGCGGCAGCGGCAGCAAGGTGCTGGGCATCCGCGCCGACATGGACGCCCTGCCGATCCTGGAGACCACCGGCCTCGACTACGCCAGCCAGCACCCGGGGCGCATGCACGCCTGCGGTCACGACGGCCACACCACCACCCTGCTCACCGCCGCCCGCTGCCTGGCCGAGACCCGCGCCTTCGACGGCACCCTGCACCTGATCTTCCAGCCGGCCGAGGAAGGCCTGGGCGGCGCCCTGAAGATGATGCAGGACGGCCTCTTCGAGCTGTTCCCCTGCGACCAGGTGTTCGGCCTGCACAACATGCCTGGCGTGCCCACCGGCAAGTTCTGCTTCGTCGACGGCGCCGCCATGGCCTCCTCCGACACCGCCCTGCTGCGCATCCGCGGCCAGGGCGGCCACGGCGCGGTGCCGGACAAGGCCGTCGACCCCATCGTCGCCAGCGCGGCCACGGTCATGGCGCTGCAGACGGTGGTCTCGCGCAACGTGGCGCCGCTGGATACGGCGGTGGTCACCGTGGGCAGCATCCACGGCGGCGAGGCCTCCAACGTCATCCCCGACGCCGTGGAGATGAAGCTGACCATCCGCGCCTTCCAGGACAGCACCCGCGACCTGCTGGAGCAGCGCATCGGCGCCCTGGTGCGCGCCCAGGCGGAAAGCTTTGGCGCCACCGCCGAACTGGACTACCAGCGCGGCTATCCGGTGCTGGTCAACCACGACGGTCCCACTGCCTTCGCCCGCCAGGTGGCCGTGGACCATTTCGGCGCCGACGCCCTGCATCCCTTCGCGCCCATCCCGGCCAGCGAGGACTTCGCCTACATGCTGCAACAGGTGCCCGGGTGCTACCTGTTCGTCGGCAACGGGCCCAGCGCCAACCTGCACAACCCGGCGTACGACTTCAACGACGCCCTGCTGCCGGTGGGCGCGCGCTACTGGGTCAAGCTGACCGAGGCCTTCCTCACCGCCTGAGGCCCCGCCCCGCCGGCCCCCTCACCCAGGGTGCCGGCGACGGATTCTTCACGCACGGGCCGCTAGACTGCCCGGTCATCGTTCAGCCACAGAGAGATCGCCATGCGTCGTGTTCCGCGCCTGGGCTGGCGCCAGGGTCTGGCGCTGGGCGTTGTTGTGCTAGCCGCGGGTTTCGCCTATCCGGCCTGGCGGCATTTCCATCCGGTCAGTGCGGCCGAGGGCTGGCGCTATCGGGAATTCGCCGCCGACATCCCCATGGTCAGCGCCCTGGCCCTGGATGCCGATGGCAGCCTGTTCGTGACCCAGGAATTTTCCAGTCGCCGCGGCAGCCTGCTGCGGCTGCTGCCCACGGGCGAGCGCCAGCCGGTGCTGGGCGAGCTGTCCAAGCCCGATGGTCTGGTGATGTTCCAGGGCGGTCTGGTGGTCAGCCAGGAAGGCGGGCCGCTGCCGGTGTTTCTCCTGCGTGATGGCCAGCGCCAGGCCCTGTTCGACGGCAACGACGTCGAGGGCGTCGCCACCGATGGCCAGACCCTCTACGCCATCGAGGACCTGCCGCGCGGTCGCCTGCTCAGCTACGACCCGCTGCAACGCCGCCTGGTGGTGCTGCGCGACGGCCTGGAAGAAGGCGAAGGGGTGGCGCGCTGCCCGGATGGCCGGCTGTTCTATACCGAAAAGGCCAAGGGGTGGGTCAAGCAGTGGCAACCCGGGGGTGCAGACACCCTGGTCGCCACGGGCCTCGACGCCCCCGGTTTCGTGCAGTGCTCGGCCGACGGCCTGTGGATCACCGAAGACGCCACCCACGGCGCCCGGGTGCTGCTGGTGCAGCCCGACGGTCGCCTGGTCACGGTGATCTCGCACCTGCGCTCGGCGCAGACCCTGATCCCTCGCGGCGACGGCCATTATCTGGTCGCCGAGCAGGGGCGCAACCGCATCCTGGAATTGTCGCGAGAAGCCGGAGCCGCTCGCTAAGAGTCTGCTCATAATCTGCTGCGCGTCGGCCAAACTACGTTGAAAAGGCCCTGGGTCGCCAGCCCGGTCGGAATGCTCATTTACGATCTGTAAACTCTGCTTCCTCAAGCCTTTTCGCCTTGTTTGGCTCTAGCTCGCGAGATTATGAACAGGCTCTAAGTCGGCTCCGGGGGGCCTCAGGGCAGGCGATACACCAGGCAGGGGTTGCCGTTGAGGCGGCGACCCAGCACTGGGGTGAGGTCGGCCAACGGGGTGCCCGCCAGCAGCTCACGGTCGTCGCGGGCGAGGATGATCCAGGCACCGGACGGCAGGTGCGCCAGGTCCGCGACCTGGGGTCGGGCGATGAAGATCGGCTGCTCGTCGTGGTCCAGGTTCATCATGTAGCGGATCGCCCAGCTGTCCTGGCCGAGACCGAAGAACACCAGCGGACCCGGCTGCTGCTGACGCAGACCCTCCACCTGCTGGACGAAACCGCGGGTGTCGTACTGCAGGTCCTGGGCTGGCTCCACCACCGTGACCAGCATCAGCCATTGGGCGGCCAGCGCCAGGGCGCTCAGGGCAAGCAGCCGGCGACTGCCGGTCAGGCGCCGCCAGCCGACCAGGGCGGCGATCTGCAGCAGGACGAAGGCCGGCACCAGCAGCGCCAGGGAGACGTCCGGCCAGTAGCCGTGGCGCTGCCAGAGGTGACGACAGACCAGCATGGCGATCAGGGCGAGCCCTGGCAGCGCCAGCACCAGCGTCGCGTAGAGCGGCGCGACCCGGCGGAACCAGCTCTCCGCACGCAGCAGGCCATGGGCGGCGATGGCGGCCAGGAAAGGCACCATGGGCACCACATAGTAGGCGCGCTTGAAGTGCGGGATGGACAGTCCGACCAGGATCAGCAGACCGCTCCCGGCGAGGCCCAGCAGCAGGCGGCGCTGGGCGGTGTGCGGCCAGGTCAGCAGGCGGCGGCGCTCGGCGATCAGCACCAGCAGCGCCAGGGGCAGCACCGGCAGATAGCGATACAGACCTAGTTGCAGATAGAACCAGAACGGCTTGCCGCTCTCGTCCAGCCGGCCGGTGACCTGCATGTGCCAGACCTCGGCGGCGAAGTCCGCCCCGCCCTCGTGATGGGCCAGCTGGATCAGCGTCCACCAGCCCAGGGCGAGCAAGGCGAGACCGGCCAGGCCATAGCCAAAGAGGCGCTGCAGGGCGAGGGTGCGCCGCGCCGGCTCGCCCCAGGCGACCACCAGCCAGTAGAGGCAGACCACGCCACAGGGCTCGATCAGCCCCAGCGGGCCGCGGATGGCGAAGCCCAGGGCGAACAGCGGCAGCACCAGCAGGCGGCGCAGCGGGCGGCCGTCGCGGTCGGCGCTATGGAGCAGGTAGAAGCAGAGCAGCACCACCAGGGCGACCAGCTGGTCCAGGCAGACCGCGCGGGCCTTTTCCAGCCATTGCGGGGTCAGGGCCACCAGCAGCACCGTGAGCAGTGCCCAGGCACGGCGGGTGTCGGCCAGCAGCCGATAGGTCAGCGCCAGCACCGCGGCCGAGGCCAGGGCGGTGGGCAGCACGTTGGCCAGGTGATTGGGCGCGCCGAGCGCCTTGGCCGCTAGCCAGCTCAGCCAGGTGGCGGTGCCGGGATAGTCCGGATAGGGCTGGCCGTAGGTGGTGGCGAAAAAGGACGGGCCATGGCGAAACATCTCGCCGAGGAAGACCGCCCAGCGACCGTCGAAGCCCTGGGGCGCCTGGTTCCAGATGCCGAGGGTGAACATCAGGGTGGCGACCACCCCGAGCAGCAGGCTTTCACGGCGCAGGCGACTGGCCGCCGGCAGCGCGTAGAGGGGCGCGCTGCGTGGGGTCAGGGGCATGGGCGAGACCATCAGGCGGCATCCACGCGGCGGGTGACCTGAGGACCGCCCAGGGCGGCGCCACGCCCGATGGCGAAGTATTCGATGCCGCGGCGCTCCATGCGCTCGGGATCGAACAGGTTGCGCCCGTCGAAGATCAGCGGCTGGTTGAGCTGGCGGGCGATCAGATCGAAGTCCGGCGCCTTGAACTGTTGCCACTCGGTGCAGATGACCAGGGCATCGGCCCCGGCCAGGGCCGCCTCGGGGGTACCCATCAGCGCCAGGCGTTCGTCATGGCCATAGAGGCGCTGGGCCTCGGCCATGGCCACCGGATCGAAGGCGCGCACCTTGGCACCGGCCGCCCAGAGGGCCTCCATCAGCACCCGGCTGGGCGCATCGCGCATGTCGTCGGTGTTGGGTTTGAAGGCCAGCCCCCAGAGGGCGAAGGTGCGGCCGCGCAGGTCACCGTCGAAGTAGGTGTTGATGCGCTCGAACAGCTTGGTCTTCTGGCGCACGTTGATGGCCTCCACGGCGCGCAGCAGATCCAGCTCCACGGCATTTTCCTCGCCGGTGCGGATCAGCGCCTGCAGGTCTTTGGGGAAGCAGGAGCCGCCGTAGCCGCAGCCCGGGTAGATGAAGTGGTGGCCGATGCGCGGATCGGCGCCGATGGCCTGGCGCACCGCCTCGATGTCGGCGCCGACGTGCTCGGCGAGTTCGGCGATCTGGTTGATGAAGCTGATCTTGACCGCCAAGAGGCTGTTGGCGGCGTACTTGGCCAGCTCGGCGCTGCGCAGGTCCATGCACTGGATGCGGTCATGGTTGCGGTTGAAGGGCGCATAGAGTTCGCGCATCAGGTCGCGGGCCACCGGCGAATCGGTGCCCACCACGATGCGATCGGGCTTCTTGCAGTCGGCGATGGCGGCGCCTTCCTTGAGGAATTCCGGGTTGGAGACCACCTCCACGTGCAGGGTGCGACCCTCTTCGGCGAGCACCTCGTGGATCAGCGCGCGGACGCGGTCGCCGGTGCCCACCGGCACGGTGGACTTGTTCACCACCAAGAGCGGATCGCGGGAGACCGGCTGGCCGATCAGCGGCTCGCGGCGCAGGCGGGCGATGGTCTCGGCCACGGCGAAGACGGCGGACAGATCGGCCGAGCCATCGGCGGCCGGCGGGGTGCCCACGGCGATGAACTGCACGGCGCCATGGGCCACGGCCTCGGCGGCCTCGTGGGTGAACACCAGGCGACCGGCGGCCAGGTTGCTGCGCACCAGCTCTTCCAGACCCGGTTCATAGAGGGTCACCTCGCCACGCTTGAGCTTGTCGATCTTGGCGCGGTCGATGTCCATGCACACCACCTGGTGGCCGACTTCCGCCAGCACGGCGGCCTGCACCAGACCCACGTAGCCGATGCCGAAAACGCTGATGTTCATAGGGTATTCCTCAAGGTGGGAGTGGCGCTGGCGCGGGGCCCGCCGACAAGGGCGACGCCGGCCACGACCAGCGCGACGCCCAGGGTTTTCCAGGGGGTGAAGGATTCGGCGGCGCCTGGCAGCCAGGCCGCGCCGAGGTGGACGAACACATAGGAGAGGCCGAGCGCCGCATAGGCGCGACCCAGCGGCAGGCGCGCCAGGGCCGCCAGCCAGGCCAGCAGCGACAGGCCATAGCAGAGGATGCCCAGGGCCAGCAGCAGACCGGCCGCGCCGAACAGCGCCGACGGCGTGCTCAGCCACGTGGCCATCGCCGGCAGCCGCACCAGGGCGGCGCGCAGCGAGAGTTGCGCGAGGGTGGTGAGCAGGATGCTCAGGCCAAGCGGGAACAGGCCGTTCATAGCTGGCCCCCCAGCAGGGCGGCGCCGGCGACGATGCACAGGCAGCCGCACCAGGCGCGGGCGTCCACCGCCTCGCCGAACACCAGCCGGGCCAGCAGGGTCACCGCCAGGGTGTTGAGCGAGAGCAAGGGATAGGCGACGCCCACCGGCACCCGCTGCAGCACCGCGCACCAGACCAGCAGGGCCAGGCCCAGGCAGACCAGCGCGCCCCACAGCCAGGGCGAGCGCAGTCGTGCGGCCAGGGCGTTGCCGGCGGCCACCGCGCGCTTCTGGCCCAGTTGGCCGGCGCAGGTGAGGCCGATCACCACGGCGATCAGCAGGCCGTCGAGGGCGGTCATGGTGTCGGCCTCGGATAGACCAGCAGCACCAGGCGCTCGCTGGCGATGCTCTCGCCGGGCTCGGGCAGGCTGTCGAGCAGCTGGCGATCGCTGGGACCGTCGACCCGCAAGAGGATGGCCACCGGACCCTGGTCGCGATGGGCGGCGAGCCAGGCGGCCAGGTCGCGCTCTTCGATCAGGCGACCACTGGCCGGCTCGCGGGCGAAGCCGTACTTGAGCTCGCCCGGACCGCCCACCAGCACCACGTCGTCGCGGTGAGTGGCCCAGGCCAGGCTGGCGGCCACGCCGAGGTCGTTGCTGACCAGCAGGCCGGCATTCTTGAAGTGGCCGAGCTGGGCCTGGATGAAGCTGCTCGGCAGCTTGTTGTCGACCAGGCTGTTGGGCAGGGCGATGGACAGCAGCGGCAGCAGCACCCAGAGCGCCAGGGCCGGCGCCAGCAGGGTGCGCCGCGGCCAGACCAGGGCGGCCAGACCGGCCAGCAGCAGCGCCAGGGGCGCCAGCAGGGCCAGGGCACGGGTCAGGCCTTCGCCGCTTTCATAGAGGCGACCGCCATAGATCAGCAGGGCGGCAACGCCGGCCAGGCCCAGCAACAGATTGCACAGGCCGTTCAGGCGAAGGGCGCCGGTGGCGCCGCGGCGGCCCGCCTCCAGCAGGGTGCGCGCCAGCAGCGGCACCAGGGCGGCCAGGGTCGGCAGCAGGTAGGTGGGCAGCTTGCCGCGGCTGAAGCTGAAGAACAGCAACTGGCCGACCACGGCGATGCCGAGGAAGGCGGTACCAGCATGGCGGCGCTCCTGCCAGGTCCGGCCCAAGGTACGTGGCAGCAGGCCGGCCCAGGGCAGGATGGCCAGCAGCAGCACCGGGCCATAGAACCAGAACGGCCGCTCGTGCTGGGCATCCTGGCCGGCGAAACGCTGGATGTGCTCGTGCCAGAAGAAGAAATTCCAGAAGTCCGCATCGCGCTGGGCCACCAGCAGCGCCCAGGGGGCGACCACCAGGATCGCCACCAGCACCGCCAGCGGACCGCGGCAGAGCAACTCGCCCAGGCGCCGCTGCAGGAGGAAGAAGGGCACGGCCACCAGCACCGGCAGCACCAGGGCGAGAAAGCCCTTGGTCAGCAGGCCGCAGCCACAGGCCAGTCCCAGCAGCGCCCACTGGGCCAGGGCCGCGCCGCGGGTCGCGGCGGCCTGGGCCTGCCAGAGGGCGAGCAGCGCCAGGGCCATCCAGAAGGCGAACTGGGCGTCGAGGGTGACGTAGGTGGCCAGACCCGCCACGGCCACGCAGGAGAGATAGACCACCCCGGCAAGCAGCGCCAGCGGGCGGTCCTGCCAGATCAGCCGGGTCAGGCGCGCCACCAGGGCGGCGGTGGCGAGACTGGCCAGCAGCGGCACCAGGCGTACGCTGAACAGCGAATCACCGAGCCAGGCCTGGGCGATGGCCTGGGTCCAGTAGCCGCCGATGGGTTTCTCGAAATAGGGCAAGCCGAGGAAGTGCGGTACCACCCAGTCGCCACGCCGCCAGAGTTCCTGGGCGATCTGCGCATAGCGCGACTCGTCCGGGATCCACAGGCCACGCCAGGCCAGCGGCAAGGCATAGGCCAGCAGCGCCAGCGGCAGCAGCATCCACAGGCGTCGCCGACTCATGCCTGCACGCCCAGCCAGCCCTGGCGTCCGGCCAGGCTGCCCCGCACCAGATTGCCCGCGGGCAACTGGCGCGGATCGGCCGGCAGGCGGTCGCCCAGGGTCAGGAACAGGACGTCCTCCTCCCGCGCCGCCTTGAGCAGGGCGCGGAAGTCCTCGGCGAAGGCGATGCCTTCCACCTCGGCGTGCAGGGTGTAGACGTTGAGCGCCCCCGGACGGAAGCGCTTGAGCAGATAGTCGTTCCAGTCACCGGCGGCCAGCTCCGGGCCGACCACCTCGTCGAAGGTGGGCATGTCCACCGGCACCTGGGGGGTGCCGTGGCCGCCGTTGCCCAGCCGCGGGCGGAACAGCGCACTGCCGCGGCAATCGCTGTTGTACCTGAGGCCGAAGGCTTCCTTGGCCAGCACCACGCGCGGATCGGCGCGCCAGCCGGCGGCGGCGGAGCAGTCCACCTTGTCACCGAGGATGTCTTCCAGAGCCTGCAGGCCACGGCCGAATTCGGCGCCCAGGCGCTCCAGGCTCCAGCTGCCGGTATGGGCCTGCCAGGCGTGGTGGTCCCAGGCATGCAGCCCGACCTCGTGGCCGCGGGCGCGGGTCTCGCGCATCAAGTGACCGAGGTCGCGGCCGATGGGGCGACCCGGCCAGGCGGTGCCGGCCAGCAGGATGTCCCAGCCATAGAGGCTGGCGGCCTTGGATCTGAGCATCTTCCACAGGAAGGTGGGCTTCACCAGGCGCCAGAGGTGGCGGCCCATGTTGTCCGGTCCGACGCTGAAGAAGAAGCTGGCCTTGACCCCGGCTTCGTCCAGCAGGTCGAGCAGCCGCGGTACTCCTTCGCGGGTGCCGCGATAGGTGTCCACGTCGATGCGCAGGCTGGCCGGGATCAGGGCTTTCATCAGGCCTCCCGCTGCGCCATGGCTTCGCGCAGGAAGAAGTCCAGCGTCTTGCCGACGGTGGCGGCCATGGCGGTGCTCGGCTGCCAGTCGATCAGGCGGCGGGCGTTCTCCACGCTGGGCTTGCGGTGGGCCACGTCCTGGTAACCGTCGCCGTAGAAGCTCTTGCTCTCCACCTCGCGGAAGCCGGCGAAGGGCGGGAATTCGTGGCGCAGCGGATGGGCCTCGAACTGGGCCAGCAGCTCCTCGGCCAGCTCGCGAATGCTCGCTTCGTTGTCCGGATTGCCGATGTTGACGATCTGGCTGTCGCAGCGACCGCCCTGGTTCTCGATGATGCGGAACAGCGCCTCAATGCCGTCGTCGACGTCGGTGAAGCAGCGCTTCTGGGCGCCGCCGTCGACCAGCTTGATCGGGGTGCCTTCCACCAGGTTGAGGATCAGCTGGGTGATGGCGCGGGAGCTGCCGATGCGCGCGGAGTCCAGCCGATCCAGGCGCGGGCCCATCCAGTTGAACGGACGGAACAGGGTGAATTTCAGACCCTTGGCGCCGTAGGCCCAGATGACCCGGTCGAGCAGCTGCTTGGAGACCGAGTAGATCCAGCGCTGCTTGTTGATCGGGCCGACCACCAGGTTGGAGCGGTCTTCGTCGAAGCGCTCGTCCTGGCACATGCCGTACACCTCGGAGGTGGACGGGAAGATCACGCGCTTTCCGTACTTCACGCAGTGGCGAACGATCTTGAGGTTTTCCTCGAAGTCCAGTTCGAACACGCGCAGCGGATTGCGGGTGTATTCGATGGGGGTGGCGATGGCCACCAGCGGCAGCACCACGTCGCACTTCTTGATGTGGTATTCCAGCCACTCGGTGTGGATGGAGATGTCGCCTTCCACATAGTGGAAATTCGGATCGGCCTTGAGCCGTTCGATGGCGTCGGAGCCGATGTCCAGGCCATAGACCTCGTACTCGCCGTCGGCCAGCAGGCGCTCGGAGAGGTGGTTGCCGATGAAACCGTTGACGCCGAGGATCAGCACCCGGGTACGGCGCTTGGCGCGGCGATCCTGGCGGTGCAGGCGGGCACCGGCCACCAGGCCGGCTTCGCGGGCCAGTTGCGGACCGGACAGATAGAGGCCGTTGTCGCCCAGCTGGCCGGCCTGGATTTCCAGGACGCCCTCGCCACAGGCGATGCGCAGGGGTTCCAGGCTCAGCACGCTGCCGGGGGCCTGGCCATGGCTTTCCTGACGCGCCTGGGCGCTCCAGACGATCAGCTTGCGATCACCGATCCAGCCGAAGGCGCCCGGATAGGGTTGGGTCACGGCGCGCACCAGGTTGTTCAGCTCCACAGCCGGACGGCTCCACTCCAGCTCGCCATCGGCGGCGCTGCGGCGGCCAAAGGTGGTGGCCTGGCTCTCGTCCTGCTCGCGTTCGGTCAGGCGGCCTTCGGCCAGGGCCGGCAGGCTGTCGCGCAGGAGCGTCTGGCTGGCTTCGCGCAGCTTGGCGTGCAGGGTCAGGGCGGTGTCGTCGGCAGCGATGGCGACGCGTTGCTGGGCGACGATGGCGCCGGCGTCGGCGCGCTGGACCATGCGGTGCAGGGTCACGCCGGTCTCGGTCTCGCCGTTGACCAGCACCCAGTTGGCCGGGGCGCGACCGCGATAGCGCGGCAGCAGCGAACCGTGCAGGTTGTAGGCGCCGCGCTTGGCGCAGGCCAGGACGTCATTGGACAGCAGGTTGCGGTAGTAGAAGGAGAAGATGAAATCCGGCTCCAGGGCGCGGATGCGCTCGACCCAGATCGGGTGGTTGACGTCTTCCGGCGCGTGCACCGGGATGCCGTGGCGGGCGCAGAGTTGGGCCACCGAACCGAAGAAGCGATTTTCGCTCGGATCGTCCGGGTGGGTGAAGACGGCGGCGATGGGATAGCCGGCCTGGATCAGCGCGGCGAGGCCGGCGCAGCCGATGTCGTGGTAGGCGAAGACGATGGCGGTTTTCATCAGGGGCTTTCCTGTTACTGGACCTGGCGCAGCGGCGCCGGCGAAGGAGAAAGGGTGGCGGCGCGGATCACTTGTTCCACGTGGAACCGGGGCCGGGCACGGACGTCGTGGTACACCCGGCCGAGGTACTCGCCGAGCAGACCGAGGCCGACGAACTGGGCGCCGGTAAAGATGAACAGCACGGCGAACAGCGAGAACACACCGTCGGCCGCCCACTCGGCGCCGTGGGTGACGCGCAGCACCAGCAGCAGTGCGGCGAAGAGGAAACCGAAGACGGCCAGGCCACCGCCGAACAGGCTGAGCATGCGCAGCGGGGTGGTGGTCATGCAGGTCAGCAGGTCGAACATCAGGTTGATCAGCTTGAGGAAGCCGTACTTGGAATCCCCGTGTTCGCGCTCGGCGTGGGCCACCTCGATCTCGGTGGTGTGGCGGGCGAAGCTGTTGGCCAGGATCGGGATGAAGGTGCTGCGCTCGTGGCAGGCCAGCATCGACTGCACCACCTGGCGACGATAGGCGCGCAGCATGCAGCCGTAGTCGCGCATGGCGACGCCGGTGGAACGCTGCACGGCGCGATTGATCAGCCGCGACGGCAGGGTGCGCAGGTAGGAGTCCTGGCGCTGCTGGCGCACGGTGCCGACCACGTCGTAGCCCTGGGCGGCGGTGTGCACCAGGCGCGGGATCTCTTCCGGCGGATTCTGCAGATCGGCGTCCAGGGTGATGATCAGATCGCCACGGGCCTGCTCGAAGCCGGCGAGGATCGCCGAGTGTTGGCCGTAGTTGCGATTGAGCAGCACCGCCACAACGGGACTGTCCGGCTCGCTGGCGGCCTGCTGCAGCAGTTCGGCGCTGCGGTCGCGGCTGCCGTCGTCGACCAGGATGATCTCCACCTGGCAATCCAGCAGGCGGCAGGCGGCGCGGGTGCGGCGCAGCAGTTCCGGCAGACTGGCTTCTTCGTTGTAGACGGGGATCACCACGGATACCCGGTCGATGGCATAGGGCTTCATGCGCCTTTCTCCAGCAGGTCTTCGATGGCGCCGACCACGCGGTCGACGTCGGCGAGGGTCATGTCGGGAAACAGCGGGATGGAGCACAGCCGTGCCGAATTCCATTCGCTGTTGGGCAGCGCCAGCGCAGGCCAGCGCTCGCGGTACCAGGGATGCAGATGGGTGGCGGTGAAATGGATGCCGGTGCCGATGCCGCGCGCCTTGAGGCCGGCCATGAAGGCTTCGCGCTCCAGCCCGCAGCGCTCGGGGCAGATACGCAGGATGTAGAGGTGCCAGGCGTGGGTCTGGGCGTAGTCGGGCAGCGCCAGCGGGGCGACCGGCAGCTGCGCCAGGCGCTGGGTGTAGGCCTGGGCCAGCAGCCGCCGGCGGCTGTTGATGTCGCCCAGGCGATCCAGCTGCACCAGGGCCAGGGCGGCATGGATGTCCGAGAGGTTGTATTTGAAGCCGGGCTCCTGCACCTGGGCCTGGGGCTTGCGGCCCAGGGCGTGACGGTCGAAGGCATCCACCGCCAGACCGTGGAATTTCAAGCGGCGCACCCGCTCGGCCAGGGTGGCGTCGTCGGTCACCAGCATGCCGCCTTCGGCGCAGGTCAGATTCTTGATGGCGTGAAAGCTGAAGATGGCGGTGCCACGCTGGCCGATGGGCTCGCCCTGGTAGCGGGTGCCGGCGGCGTGGGCGGCGTCTTCGATCAGCGCCACGCCATGCTTGCGGGCCAGGGCGCGCAGCGGGGCCAGGTCGCAGCTGGCGCCGGCGTAGTGCACCGGCACGATGGCCTTGGTGCGCGGGGTGATGGCGGCGGCCACCTGCTCGGCGGAGACCATCAGGGTGTCGCGGTCGACATCGACGAACACCGGGGTGGCACCGATCAGGGTGATCATGTTGGCGGTGGAGACCCAGGTCAGCGAGGGGGTGATCACCTCGTCGCCCGGGCCGATGTCCAGCGCCAGCAGGGTCACGTGCATGGCGGCGGTGGCCGAGCACAGGGCCACGGCGTGGGCGGCGCCCACCGAATCGGCGAAGCGCTCTTCCAGTAGGTTGGCCTGGGGGCCGGTGGTGATCCAGCCCGAGGTCAGCACCTTGCTCACCGCGGCCACTTCCTCGGCGCCGATGCTGGGTCGGGAGAACGGCAGGAAAGGCTCGTCCAGCTGACGCGGGGCGGTGCTCTGGGACAGATCGGTCATGGCGGCTCATCCGAAGCGAGGGGCGCCGGGACAGGACAGCCGACGCGATGAGCCCAGGCTAAGGCGTCTTGCCTTACGGCCCCCTTAGCGCAACCTGACAACTGCCTGACAGCCGGTCAGCTCGCCGGCCACCCCCGTGAACCCCTTGGCAAAACAAGGGCTTAGCCTGTTACGAATGGGGTGCCGGTGGTCGGTGAGAGGCCTAGAATGCTGATCCCTGCCCCCTTGGCAGTCCCGAACCTGACACGAGAGACGACCGCGCCCATGCTGGACAACACCCTGAGCGAACTGGAAACCGCCATCCGCGACCTGCTGCAGCGCAACCAGCGCCTGACCGCCCGCACCCAGGAACTGGAGCAGGCCCTGCTGGCCGCGCGCGAGGAAAACGACACCCTGCAACTGAGTCTGCTGGAGCAGGAAGAACACGGCGCCAGCACCCGCCAGCGCGTGGAAGGCCTGCTGGCCCTGCTGTCTGCCCAGTCCGTCGAGCAGGCGGTAGCCGCCGACGCCGAGCAGCGCCACGCGGCCAGCGTCGAGTGAAGACCGCAGGCGCAGGCGCCGACGACGAGGTGGAGGTGCTCGGTCGCCGCTACCGCTTCAAGGTGGCCGAAGGCGACCGCGCCGCCCTGCAACAGGCCGCCGCCCGCCTGCGCGACGAACTGGTCGCCATCCAGGGCGATCGCCGCCGCGGTGACGCCATCGAGCTGCTGGTGCTGGCCGCCCTGCGCCTGAGCCTGGACACCGCCGCCGATGCCGGCGCCCTGAGCGCCCTCGACGCCCGCCTCCAGGCCCTGACCGCCGAGGTACGGGCGACGCAGGAGGCCTAGCCTCATCCACAGAGGCACGCCACCCGCGCCGTTCTGCCCCTCTCCCCCTGGGAGAGGGTTGGGATGAGGGCGCCGCTCCGCGCGAAGCCGACCTGCGCTCGACGCCGCCGTGTTGGGCTTCGACGATGGGGCCGTCTCAGCCCAACCTACGAAAGCCACACCGCCCTGCCCCGCTAATCTTGACCACCCCGCTGCCCCATGCGAGCTTCGGTGCCCTTCCCCTGCCCTGGAGGTCCGTCATGTCCGGTATTCGCTGGCTCGCCTTGCCGCTCTTGAGTATCGCCCTCGGCGCCCAGGCCGCGCCGACGCCGCTGCCGGCCCTGCTGGACGCCATGGCCCAGCGCCTGACGCTGGCCGATCAGGTGGCCCGCAGCAAGCACGACAGCGGCAAGCCGGTGCTGGACGAAGCACGCGAACGCCAGGTGCTGCAGGACGTCGCCCAGGCCGCGCCCGCCGCCAGCGTCTCCCCGGCCACCGCCCAGACCTTTTTCGCCGCCCAGATGGAAGCCAACAAGCTGGTGCAATACGGCCTGCTGCAGGCCTGGCGGCGCAACGAACAGCCGCTGCCCGCCAGCACGACGGACCTCACGGCACTCAGGACCCAGCTGAACGAACTCCAGGCCAGGCTGCTCGGCGGTCTCGCCGCCACCGGCGAATTGCGCGCCGCCGCGGACTGCCCGGCGCAGCTGGAGCGCGCCCTCGCCGCCCATCTCGCCGCCGCACGCCCCGATGATCTCCACCGCCTGGCCCTGGTGCGAGCGCTGGGCGATTTCTGCACCCTGCCGCGCTGAGAGCCTGTGCATAATCGGCGGCACGGCGACCGAACCGCGTTGAATCCAAGGACCCTACATGCACATCCTGCTCGTCGAAGATGACGCCACCCTGGCCGACGGTATCCGCCGCGTCCTGGAAGGCCATGGCATGCAGGTCGACCTCCTGCGCACCGGCGCCGAGGCCGACGCCTGGCTGCGCACCACCCGCTTCGCCGTGGTGGTGCTGGACATCGGCCTGCCCGGTGGCCTGGACGGCTTCGAGGTGGTCCGCCGTCTGCGCCAGCGTGGCAGCGATCAGCCGGTGCTGCTGCTCACCGCCCGCGACGCCATCGACGACCGGGTACATGGCTTCGAGGTGGGCGCCGACGACTACCTGGTCAAGCCCTTCGCCGTGCCCGAGCTGGTGGCGCGGATCAAGGCGCTGGTCCGTCGCGCCGGTGGCCAGAACAGCGCCGACCTCACCCTTGGCGTCTTGCGCCTGGACACCGCCGCCCACCAGGCGCGCCTTGGCGACACCTCACTGGATCTCTCGGCCCGCGAGTGGGCGGTGCTCGAACACCTGCTGCGCCAGGCCGGCAAGGTGGTCTCCAAGCAGCAGATCATCGACGCCCTGGCCCCCTGGGGCAGCGAGGATCTGACCCACAACGCCGTGGAGGTCTATGTCTCGCGGCTACGGCTGAAACTGGCCGACTCCGGGGTCGGCATCCGTACCGTGCGCGGCTTCGGCTATCGCCTGGAAGAAGCCGCGCCATGACCGCCACCGCGCCCAGCCTGCGCCGGCGGCTGCTCAAGTGGCTGGTGCTGCCGGTGCTCCTGGTGAACCTCGCCGGCGCGGTGGTCAGCTATCAGTTCGCCCGCAAACCGGCGTTCAGCGCCCTGGACGGCGATCTCACCGATGCGGTGATCCTGCTGCTCGAACAACTGGAGGTGGATGGCAACGGCCGCCTGTGGCTGCCGACGGAAGCCGACTACCTGCTGCGCCATAACAGTCATGACCACGTCTGGCTGGCGGTCCGCACCCTCGATGGCCAGCTGCTGTTCGGCGATGAGGCCATGCCGGTCCAGGAGATCACCGACGAGATGCGCGACGGCCATACCACCGCCCTGCGCACCCGCATCAACGACCGCTCGGTGTTCATGGTCGGCCGCCTCGGCACGGTAGCCGGGCAACCGGTGGTGGCCAGCGTGGCCCAGACCCTGAGTCGCCACACCGCCGCCCTGCAGCGCATGGTGCTGACCCTGGTGGCGGTGCAGATCCTAGTCGCCCTGCTGATCGCCGCCCAGTTGCTCTGGGCGGTGCGCCGGGGCCTCAAGCCCCTGGAACGGCTGGAGCGCCAGCTCGACAGCCGCCACTACGATGACCTGGCGCCACTGCGCGAAGAGGGTGCGCCTCGCGAACTGGGCACCTTCGTCACCGCGCTCAACGGCCTGCTGCTGCGCATCCGCGAGGGCGCACGCAACCAGCGCGCCTTTCTCGATGACATGGCGCACCAGTTGCGCACCCCGCTGGCCGGCATCAGCACCCTGACCCAGTGGCTGCGCCAGCGCCATGCCGGGGATGCTGAAAGCGCCGCGGCCCTGGCGCAACTCCAGGCCGCCACCGAGCGCATGACCCGCCAGACCAACCAGTTGCTGACCCTGGCCCGCGCCGCCACCGCACGCCTGGAAAGTCCGCCACGCGAACCCCTGCGGCTGGACGAGCTGATCGGCGCAGCCATGCCCAGCCAGCTGTCCCAGGCCGATGGCCACGGCATCGACCTGGGCTACGAACTGGAGCCGCAGACCGTGCAGGGCAACGCCTTTCAGCTGCGCGACCTGCTCGACAACCTGGTCGACAACGCCCTCAGATACACCCCACGCGGCGGTCAGGTCACGGTAAGGCTGCGCGGCCAGGCCGGAGCGACGGTACTGGAGGTGGAAGACGACGGCCCGGGCATTCCCGAAGCGGAGCGCGAACGCATCTTCGAGCGCTTCTATCGCCTCGACAGCGGCATCCACGGCACCGGTCTGGGGCTGGCCATCGTCCGCGACATCGCCACCGCCCACGACGCCGGCATCGAACTGGCCACCGCCACCGGCGGCCACGGCCTGCGCGTGGCCATCCATTTCCCGCCCCTGGTCGTGACCCCGGCGGAGGCTTCGTAGGTTGGGCTGAGCCCTGCGAAGCCCAACACGCCCTGGCCAACCCTACACCTTAGCGCCCTCGCCACCCCGGATTCTCCAGCAGCACCGCCATCCCCTGCCCACCGCCGATGCACACCGCCGCTACCCCGTACCTGAGCCCCTCGGCGCGCAGCTGACGCGCCAGGGTGATGGCCAGGCGCAGGCCGGTGGCGGCCAGCGGATGACCCAGGGCGATGGCGCCGCCGTGCACATTGAGGCGCGCCGGATCCAGCTCCAGGGCCTGCTGCACCGCCAGCAGCTGGGCGCCCTGGGCTTCGTTGATCTCCAGGCGGTCGATGGCGTCCAGGGTCAGGCCGGCGCGGTCGAGCAGGGCCTGGATGGCCGGTACCGGCCCGCTGCCCATGACGTCCGGCGGCACCCCGACCACGCAGCTACCCCGCACCCAGGCCAACGCCCGTTCCGACGCGGCGTCCGCGCCCCGCGCCAGCAGCACGGCGGCGGCGCCGTCGGCCACCGCGCAGCTGTTGCCGGCGGTCTGGACGCCGCCCGGATGTACCGGCGTCAGCCGCGCCAGGGCCTCCGGCGACGTCTCGCGCGGATGGCTGTCATGCTCGACCACCGCGCAGCCCCGCGGCAGGCGCAACTCCCGCGGCGCCAGGCCCGCGGCCTCGAAGCGCGCCGCCGCCACCGGCACGATCTCTTCCGCGAACCAGCCCTGACGCTGGGCCGCCAGGGCGCGCTCGAAACTGCGCAGCGCCCAGGCATCCACGGCCTCGCGGGCGATGCCGTGGCGCTGCGCCAGGCGCTCCGCGGTGGCGATCATGTCCAGCCCGGCGGCCGGGTCCTTGAGCGCCTCCCAGAGGAAGTCGTGGAATTCCACCGGCGCGCCGAGGCGAAAGCCGCTGCGGTGGGTGTAGGCGGCGATGGGGTTGCGGGTCATGGACTCGGCCGCCACGCCCAGCACTCGACTGGCCTGGCCGCTCTGCAACTGGTCACTGGCTTGGCGCAGGAGTTCGAGGCCAGTGCCGCAGACCCGTTGCACCTGCAACGCCGGTACCGCCTCGGGCACCCCGGCATAGAGGCCGATATGGCGTGGCAGCAGGTAGGCGTCGAAGCTGGCCTGGGCCACCGAGCCGGCCAGCACGGAATCCACCGCCCCGGCGGCGTGGCCGCGCGCCAGCAGCGCCCGGGCCACGGCGATACCCAGGTCGGTGGGTGATACCTGCCCCAGAGCGCCATTCAGATCGGTCCAGGGCGTGCGCACGCCATCCAGCAACAGGACATCGTCGTAGAGCGCACTCATTCCGGTGGACATCGGGTACTCCTCTATTGCAGCAGATAGGCGTCGTAGACCACCGCCTTGCCCAGGCGCATGGCGCTGCCCACGCCTAGGGCGCGGTTGAGCCAGGCATAGACCGGAGCGGCGGTCTCGAAGGTCAGGGTGACGCGAAAGAAGTAGCGCCGCGGGTCCACCGGCTTGCCGGCGGCCAGCTCGCGCATCACCTCCGGCGGGCCGTAGCGATAGCCCTTGGTCTGCAGATAGATCAGGGCGCCATCGTCGGTCTGCAGCAGATAGCGGGTGTCGATGATGGCCAGGCCATCGGCGGTCACCACCTGCCAGTCGGCGCCGTTGTCGAGGATCCGGCCGTGCAGGCGCTGGCCGTCGAAGCGACCGCCGGTGATGGGGATGATGCGCCGCTTGCCCAGGTCGCTGGTCTGGCCCAGCTCCCACACCGGCGCGTCGAGGGCTACCTCGAAACGCGCCAGGGGTTCGAGCTGCAATGGTGGTGGCGTGGCGGTGGCCGGATCGCCGTCCGCCGTGGCCGCGCGGGCCAGGCCGGTCAGCATCAGCAACGTGACCAGCAGCAGGCTACGCATGACGGGGAGCCTCCACGCGGGCGGTGGCCGCGGGCGCCGCCGTCCGCCTTTGCAGCAGGGCCAGCACCGCGCCCGCGGCCACCAGCACCGCCGGGGTGGTGGCCACCACCAGGGTCGCCGCACCCCCGCCCAGGGCCAGGACCTGGCCCGCCAGCAGCGGTCCGGCCATGGCGCCCAGGCGCCCGACCGCCACCGCCGCACCGGTTCCGGTCGCCCGGACCGCCGCCGGATAGAGTTGCGGCGCCAGGGCATAGAGCACCAGTTGGCCGCCGACCACGAACAGCCCGGCGGCGAAACCGGCCAGGGCTACCAGCGGATAGGCCTTGGCCAGACCCAGCCCGGCCAGACCCAGCAGGATGCCCAGGTAGATGGCCAGCACCGTCAGCCGTGGCCGCCAGCGATCCATGAGCAGGCCGAACAGCACCGAGCCGATGCCGCCGCCCAGGTTGAAGAGGATCTGCACCCCCACCGCCTGGCCGCGGCTGAAGCCCTGGCCCACCAACAGCGAGGGCAGCCAGTTGAGCAGCATGTACATCACCGTGAGGGTGAAGAAGTAGCCCAGCCACAGCAGCAGGGTGGTCGACAGCGGGATGGCGCCCAGCCAGGCCCCGCGCGGCCCGCTTGCCTGAGGCCCACCGCGCGTGCGCAGAAAGCCGGCGGTCTCCGCCAGGTAACGTCCGAGCAGCGGCGCCACCAGCAGCGGCGCCAGGCCGCCGACATAGAACACTGTCTGCCAGCGGCCGACGTCCAGCAGCCCCACCACCGCCGCCAGGGCGCCACCCAGGGGTACGCCGCAGTACATCAGGCTGACCGCCGTGGCGCGGGCGCGCTCGTCCACCGACTCGGCGGACAGGGCGATCAGATTGGGCAGGGCGCCGCCCAGGCCGATGCCGGTGAGCAGCCGCGCCAGCAGCAGGCTCTCCAGACTCCAGACATGGGCGGTGGCCACCGAGAAGACCCCGAAGATCAGCACGCAGGCGATCAGCACCTTCTTGCGGCCGATGCGATCGGCGCACCAGCCGCCGATGAAGGCGCCGGGCAGCAGGCCGAGGATGCTGGCGCTGAACACCAGGCCCATCTGCCCCGGCTGGAAGCCGAAGGCCTTGGCCATGGCCGGGGCGGCGATGCCCATGGCCTGGAGGTCCATGCCCTCCAGCAGGGCGACGATGAAGCACAGCAGCAGGGTCAGGCGGGCCCCGGGCGGAACGGTCGAGAGCAGGCGCATGGTGGACTCCTCAGAAGCGGAAGGTGGTGGCGGCCATCAGGAAGCTGGTGTCGTCGCCATCGGCCTGGCGCACGGCGGCGCCGGCCTGGAAGTAGCTGTACTCCAGGTCCAGGGTCAGGTTGGCGGTGGGCATCCAGCGCAGGTTGTTGCGCCAGAGGGTGCCGGCCTTGCGCGCCGAGCTGGCCGCGGTGCCCGGCACCGTGGTCATGCCCGGCAGGTAGACGCCGTCTTCGGTGCTCTGCCGCCAGACGCCGAACAGCCCGCTTTCCAGCTGCAGGGTCGGTCGCGGCGCCAGGGTCAGCAGCGGGCCGACCAGATAGAGGTTGGCCAGGGTGGTGAGACCGGAGTCGCCATAGAAGCCATTCTTCGGATAGAGCGGATCGAAGGTGCCGACGCGGTCGTCGCCCAGGCCGTGATCGCCACTGGCGGCGTCCACCCGCAGGGCCAGGCGCGGCTTCCAGGCGCCGCCCAGGCGATAGCCGGTTTCGCTGCTCAGGCCCCAGGCGCGGATCTGGGCCCCGGCCAGATGCCCGCCCTGCCCGGCCAGGTCCCAGCTCCAGTCCCAGGGACCGGCGTTGCCGAACAGGCGGAGGCCGGCGGTGTAGCGCTTTTCCGCACCGGTCAGACCGTCCAGGGTGCGCTGATCGGTCTCCAGGCCGAAGCCGTAGACATCGAGCTTGAGCGGTCCGGCCAGCGGCAGGGTGCCATAGAGGCCATAGAACTTGACCGCGTTGTTGGAGCCATCGTCGAAGCTGTCCTCGCCGGTCACCACGGGCCTCAGGCCGAAGGCGTCCAGCCGGTAGCCGTCCGGGCGACTCCAGGCCAGGCGCAGACCGTCGAAGTTGAGGCGGATGTTGCGGGCGTCGCGGTAGGTGACGAAGGCCTGGTTGCCGTAGCCCAGCTCCTGGCGGCCGATGCGGGTCATCAGCTTGCCGCCGGCCAGCGGCGTGTTGAGGTCGATGAAGGCCTGGTGCAGTTCGGTTCGGCTCTGGTCGTAGGGGCCGTAGAGCGCCTTGTTCCAGGCGCGGGTGTTTTCCAGCTGGACGAAGGCGCGCACGGCGTCGTCGAACAGGTGCAGGTCGGCGTGCAGCTGCAGGCGCTGCTGGATGTAGTGATCGGTATCCACCCCACGCCGGCCAAAGACCGGATTGCGGATGCTGTCGAAGCGATAGCGCGCCTCGCCGCCGGTCTGCAGCCAGGCCGAATCGCCGAGGCGCTGGTAGCGCAGCCCGTCGAAGGCATCGGTGCGCTTGGCCGGATCGTCGAGGAAGCGATAGTCCTCGGCCCAGCGCGGCGGCCCGGGCGGCAGGGGACGCGCCGTCTCCAGGCTGTTGAGGGGCTTGGGGCGGGCACTTTCCAGGGTGGTGGAAGGCGCGGCGAAGGCGCCCTGGCTGGCCAGCAGGGAGGCGAGAGAGGCAAAGGCGAGGCACGAGCGGGCCCGTGCGCAGGCCGGAAGCGAGCGCGAAAGAGACATGAGGTGACCGTCCTGACGAAAGAGGCGGAAGGCGCCGCGAGGCGCGGGGATCAGGGCCTAGCGGGCGCGGATCGGCCGAGCGTCAGGAGGGAAGGCGGTGGGATAGCGAGCTGACATGGCGGGTGTTCCTTTTTTGTTGTTGTCGTCACCGTAAGAGGCCGTGCGGCCCTGGTTCGATGATGGTCGATGCCAAAAATGGATCAAGCCATCCCACCCAAATCTGGCCGATTACCGAACGTTATATTTGTTAACTTTATCTCTGGGAGACGACTGGTCACCTGCGCCTATCAACGTCGCCTGACTCGCGATTTGTAACAATGCCTACCCTAGAGGGGTCCATGAGAAGGCCCGTACGGGTTAAGGTTCCTTCTCTCACGATCGAAAAGGCGAACTCATGAGCTCCAAGACCCCTCTCCTGCTGGCCGGTGCCGCGCTCTTCACCCTGCTGGCGGGTTGCGGCTCGCACGAAACCCAGAGCGGCCCGACGGCGGCCTCCTCGGCCCCGAGCGGTGTCGTCAGCAGCAGTGGCCGTTGCAATTCCGATGCGGTCCAGGATCTGGTCGGCAAGGCCCTCTCCCCGGCTCTGGCCGAAGAAGGCCGGCAGCGCGCCGGTGCCCAGGTCGTTCGCGTGGTCCGTCCGCAGGACCCCATGACCATGGACTTCAACTCCCAGCGGCTGACCATCACCACCAGCGCCAGTCTGGTGGTACAGACCGCCACCTGCGGCTGATCCCCGGCGCACCCCACGACCTGCCGGCCACTGCCGCGCAGGTCGACGTCTGCCGCTAGAGGCCGAAGCCCTGGCGCAGGGCCGCCACGCTGTGGAAGTGGAAGTCAGGGCAGTGGCGTTCCAGTTCTTCCCGACTGCCGAAGCCATAGCCCAGGGCCACCGCCGCCACACCGTTGGCCTGGGCGGCGATCAGGTCGTGCTCGCGGTCACCCAGCATCAGGCAGGTCTCCGGCGCCAGGCCTTCGGTTTCCAGCACGAAACGCAGCAGCTCGGCCTTGTCGGTGCGGGTACCATCCAGCTCGCTGCCATGCAGGGCGGTGAAGAACTCCGTCAGGGCGAAATGTCTGAGGATCTCCACGGCGAACACCCGCGGCTTGGCCGTCACCAGATAGAGCCGCCGCCCGGCCGCCTGCAGCTCGGCCAGCAACTCACGGATGCCCGCATAGACCTCGTTCTCATAGAGGCCGGTGGCGCGAAAATACCCCCGATAGGCTTCCACCGCGCGCCAGGCCCGCGCCTCGTCGAAGCCGTAGTGGGTCCTGAAGCTCTGCAGCAGCGGCGGGCCGATGAAGACCTCCAGCCGGCGCAGATCGGGCTCCTCGATACCCTCGGCGCGCAGCGCCACCTGGATCGCCCGGGTGATGCCCAGGCGCGAATCGGTGAGGGTGCCATCGAGATCGAACAGCAGATGGGGGTGATGCATGGGGTGTCCTAGGCGGCGGAGATACTGGCCAGTATGGCGACCGGGGGCAGAGATCGGTAGGCTCGACCGTTCCACTGGAAATGAGTCTTGTTCGCTGATGCCGCTTTCGTCCCGTTTCGCCCGTCAGAGCGCCTGGCTGGCCCTGCCGCTGCTGCTCGCCCTCGCCGCTCCCGGCCAGGCCCGTCCCATCGATCAGCCCATGGATGCCCAGGTGCTCCAGCAGCCAGGCCACGGCTATGCCTTCAGCGAACTCCAGCTGGATTCCGTCGACGGCGCCCGCCACTACCAGGTATGGATCGCCCGACCCGCCACCCCGGCACCGGCCGCCGGCTATCCGGTGCTCTACCTGCTCGACGGCAACGCCGCCCTGGGCGGCCTGAACGCCGAGTTGCTCGATACCCTGGCCAAACGGCCCCATCCGCCCGTGCTGGTCGCGGTGGGCTATGTGGGCGGCAAGCGCATCGACGGCCCTGGCCGGGCCTACGATTACACGCCGTCGGCGCCTACCAGCGAACGTTTTCGCGAGATGGCCACCGGTGGCGCCGACGTCTTTCTCGCCTGGCTGCTGGACCGCCTGGAACCGGCAGTTGGCCGTCAGGTGCCGCTGGATCCCCGCCAGCGCGCGCTCTGGGGTCACTCCCTGGGCGGGCTGTTCGTCCTCCACGCCCTGCTCACCCGCCCCGACGCCTTCGCCCAGGGCTACGCCGTGAGCCCCTCGCTGTGGTGGAGCCCTACCGTGCTGCCGCAAGATGACGAGCAATTGAAGGCGCGCTTCAAGACCCATCCAGCCCGCCTGGTGCTGCTGCAGGGCGGCGCCGAACGCGAACTGCCTGCGCACTTCCAGAGCGAGGTCCCTGCCGATGCCACCCGGCGCCTGGCCGACCGCCTCGGGCAGATACCCGGCATCCAGGTGCGCTACGAGGTGCTCGCAGGCCTGGGCCACGGACCCATGCTGCCGGCCTCGCTGAAAGCCGTGCTGAGCGAGTGGCGCTAGTCCGCCAGCCAGCGATACATCACCAGGCAATCCACCAGCCCCAGGCTGGCATGGCGATAGGCCCTGGGTAGGGTACCGACGATCTCGAAGCCGTGTTTCTGCCAGAGCCGCACCGCCACCTGGTTACTGGCCACCACCGAGTTGAATTGCATGGCCTGGAAGCCCAGTTCGCGAGCCACCTGCACGGAGTGCTCGCAGAGAGCACCGGCCACGCCCTGGCCACGGGCGGCGGGAGCGACCATGTAGCCGCAATTGCAGACGTGATCGCCCGGGCCCATGGCATTGGCCTTGAGGTAGTAGCTGCCGAGAATCTGGCCATCGCGTTCGGCGACGAAGGTTGCCCGGGGCAATTCCACCCATAGTCGCCAGGCGTCGTCGCGGCTCATGTCCGGGTCGTAGGCGTAGGTCTCCCGGGCCTGGGCGACCTGCTGGATCAGCGGCCAGACCTGGTCGAAATCGGCGGCTACGAAGGAGCGAATCTGCATGGGTGACTCCGGTGGACGAAAGAGTCGCCAGTGTCGCCTAGCCGGCTGCCGCTGCCAAATCATCGCCCTCTTCCAGCAGTCCCTGACCGCCCTGGCGACAGGCCGCCAGCAACTCCTCGGCCAGGCCCTCGTCGTCTAGCGCCCGCGCCAGCGCCACGCCACCGATCAGGGTGGTGGTCAGCTGCAGCGCCCGGGCGCGCCGCTGCGCCGGCGGCCCCGACAGATCCCGTTCCAGCCGGCTGACGAAGCGCGCGAAGAAGCGCGTATAGCTGCCACGGATGGCGGCCTCCCGATGGGTGACATCGGCCGCCAGAAAGGCCAGCGGACAGCGCAGCGAATCGCCCTCGGCATGCTCGCGACTCAGGTAATGCTCGACCAGCTGGCCGAGGCCTGAGCCGCCGAGACTGTCGAGCCGGGCGCTGCCGACCTGGGCGGCATGGGCGATGGCCTGGTCATAGACCTCGGTCTT
This sequence comes from Pseudomonas benzopyrenica, assembly GCF_036884265.1. NCBI lineage: Bacteria > Pseudomonadati > Pseudomonadota > Gammaproteobacteria > Pseudomonadales > Pseudomonadaceae > Pseudomonas > Pseudomonas benzopyrenica. The sequence continues at coordinate 4,908,348 of NZ_CP145723.1, forward strand.
GGTGCGGAAGTGGTGATAGAAAGCGCCGCGGGTGAGACCGGCATCGGCCATCAGGTCATCGAGTCCGACCGCATCGAAGCCCCGGAGGGCGAACAGGCGGGCGGCGCTGTCGAGGATGCGCTGGCGGGTCTGCACGCGCTGATCAAGGGGCCAAGCCATGGTTGCTCCAGATTATGTTCTTGAACATAAGGTCTCCTTTGCCAGCATCGCGGCTTCTTTACAAGGAGTCTGCAGCATGAAGCCCTATCTCTTCGGCCCCGCCTTCAGCACCCTGGTGCGCAGCGTGCGCCTCCATGCTCTGGAGCGCGGCCTGGACCTGCCCTGTGGCCTCGCCCCGGGTGGCCAGGCCATCGCCTGGCGCAGCGAGGCCCACCTGGCGCTACATCCCTTCGGCCAAGTGCCGGTGCTGCTCGATGGCGAGCAACGGATCTTCGAGACCCTCGCCATCTGCCGCCATCTCGATCGTCAACTCGCGCCGGAGCGCGGCGGCAATCCGGAGCAGGACGCCTGGAGCAGTGCCCTGCTGACCACAGTGGATACCCATCTGGTCCGCCGCTATCTGCTGCGGATCGCCGGGCCACGACCCGAGCCCTTCCGCACGCCGGAAGAGCAGCAGCGCGCCCTGGCCGCCGTCGACGCGACCCTGGGCGTGCTCGATCGCCAGCTGGGTGACCAGCGCTTTCTCTGCGGCGCCGAGTTCAGCCTGCCCGACGCCCTGCTGGTGCCCATGCTGGACTACCTGGAGCCCCTGCCGGAACTCCGCTGGTCGGCGAGCTGGCCCCGCCTCGCCGCCTATCTCGACCGCCTGCGCGCGCGACCCTCCGGCCAGGCGATCCTGGTGGCGACCGACTTCAAGCTGCGCTGAGCCTACAGGGGCTACCGGTGACCACTTACCTCCCCAACACACCGTAACCATCCCCTCTCCCCCCGGGAGAGGGCTAGGGTGAGGGCCGCCCACCGCCCCCGCCTACCTGCTAGCCTTGGAAGCTCCCTCCTCAGCCCAAGGACCGCCCATGACCACCGTCCGCCCCATCGCCCTCGTCACCGGTGCCTCCCAGGGCATCGGCCGCGCCGTCGCCCTCGGCCTACTGCAGGACGGCTTCCGCGTGGTCCTGGCAGCCCGTCGCGCCGAACCCCTGGAGGCCCTCGCCGAAGAGGCCCGGCAACAGGGCGGCGAAGCCCTGGCGGTACCCTGCGATGTCACCGATGCCGCCAGCGTCGAGGCCCTGTTCGCCCGCATCCGCGACACCTATGGCCGTCTCGACCTGCTGTTCAACAATGCCGGCGTCGGCGCACCGGCGGTGCCCATCGACGAACTGGAGCTGGACGCCTGGCACCGGGCGGTCAACACCAACCTCACCGGCGTCTTCCTCTGCAGCCGCGCCGCCTTCGCCCTGATGCGCGCGCAGTCGCCCCGTGGCGGGCGCATCATCAATAACGGCTCCATCTCGGCGCACACGCCCAGGCCCTTCAGCGCGCCCTACACCGCCACCAAGCACGCCGTGGCCGGTCTGACCAAGGCCCTGGCTCTGGACGGTCGCGCCTTCGATATCGCCTGCGGCCAGATCGACATCGGCAACGCCGCCACCGAGATGACCGAGCGCATGGCGAGTGGCGTGCTCCAGGCCGACGGCAGCACTGCCGTGGAACCGCGCATGGACGTCAAACACGTCGCCGACGCCGTGCGCTACATGGCCAGCCTGCCGCTGGACGCCAACGTTCAGACGCTGACGGTGATGGCGACCAAGATGCCCTATGTGGGCCGGGGCTGAGGGGTTCCACGTGGAACCCGATCAGACAGGGAGCAGGAAATGAATCCAGCCGAGATCGTCTCCTTCTGGCGCACCGCCGGCCGGCGCCAGTGGTTCAATGGCGGCCCTGACTTTGACGCCGAATGCCGCACTCGCTTCGAGGCCGCGCATCTGGCCGCCAGCCGCGGAGAACTGGACGGCTGGGCCACCGGCGCCGAAGGCGCCCTGGCCCTGTGCCTGCTGCTCGATCAGATCCCGCGCAATATCTATCGTCATAACGGCCACGCCTTCGCCACCGACGGCCTGGCCTTGAGGCACGCGCGCCAGGCGATCGACGCCGGCCTGGATCAGCAGGTCGAAGCCGAGTTGCGCGCCTTTTTCTATCTGCCGTTCGAACACTCCGAAGCCCTGGCCGATCAGCAGCGCTCGCTCGCCTTGTTCGAGGATCTGGGCATCGAGCACTACCGGCGCTATGCCGAGGCCCACTTGGAGGTGATCGCTCGCTTCGGTCGCTTCCCGCACCGCAACCGGGCGCTGGGGCGGCTCAATACGCCGGAGGAACAGGCCTGGCTGGATGCTGGCGGCGGTTTCTAGCCGTTTCTTCTGGCCGCCGAGACAGGCTGCCTCAGCCCCGCCACTCCACTACCAGATCCGCCCGGGCTCTATCGCCGTCGATCAGTCGCGCATTGGGCTCGTCGGTGCTTTCCACCCAGGCCTCGGCCTCCGCGCGGCTGCGGCCGAAATGCATGTGGCGGGCGACCAAGCGTTCACGACGCTCCGCGGGATCGACGCGCACGTACCAGCACTCGTCGAACACCTCGGCGACATCGCTCCAGGGCGCCTGGGTCAGCAGCAGGTAGTTGCCCTCGCTGATCACCAGCTGGGTCTCGGCGGGGACCGGGATGGCATTGGCGATGGGCTCTTCGATCTCGCGATTGAACAGCGGCGCATAAACGGTCTCCCCGGCCACCGGCGTCTTCAGCCGCTGCAGCAGGGCGCGATAGCCGCGCGCATCGAACGTGTCCGGCGCGCCCTTGCGTTGCGCGCGACCCAGGCGGGCCAGCTCGCGATTGGCCAGGTGATAGCCGTCCATGGGCACCACCACGGCACGCTCGCCCAGCGCCGCCGCCAGCAGCTCGGCTACGGTCGACTTGCCCGCGCCCGGGGTGCCGGCGATGCCCAGCAGGCGACGTCCACCCTGGGCCAGCAGCGCCTCGGCGCGGGCCAGCAGTTCAGCGGGGAGTTGCAGGCCATCGACCGGACGCTGGCTGCTCATGCCGGCACCCCCAGCAACGCAAGGATGGAAACGGCAGGCAGGCACGGGAAAACGGTCATGGCGGAGGTTCCGGCAGTGGGGATCGCGGCACGCTAGCACCCAGCAGAGCTGGTCGTCGACTTGGAGGCTGTGCCGGCGGAAAGCGATCACAGTCTGCAGCCATACGAGCGGATCACCGCTGCGCCCCCTCGGCATCCACCCGGCGCTCTCGTACACTCCGCTTCCAATCGGCCGCAGGCCGCCGTGTGCCTTATACAAAGGGATTTGGTCGCCATGAAGAAACCATTACTCACCACCCTCGCCGGTGTGGCCCTGGTCGCCGTCGGCACTGCCGTAGGGGGCGCCTGGTACACCGGCACCCGGCTGGAAGGCGAATTGCGCCAGGCCGCGAGCCAGGCCCAGGTAGCCTTGCAGGCGCAACTGCCCGAGTACCCCTTGCAGCTGCAGCTGGTCGAGCTGCAACGCGGTGTCTTCAGCAGCACCGCCACCTTCAGCCTGACCGTACAAGCCGAGGATCGGTCGCCCGTGGAGGTACTGCGGGTGCTCGACGACATCCAGCACGGTCCCTTCCCCCTGACCCGCCTCAAATCCCTACAGCTGGCGCCAGTCATGGCGGTCAACCGCTTCACCCTGGCGCGCACGCCGCTCACGGCCGATCTCTTCACCCTGGCCAAGGGCGCCGAGCCCGTGCAGCTCGACGCCACCCTGGGCTACGACCGCGCGGTGGACGGCGGCCTGACCCTGGCCGCCCTGCGCCTGGACCAGGCCCAGGGCGCGGTGGCCTTCTCCGGTCTGAACGCCACCTTCCACACTGACATGGAGGCCAGCCGACTGCGTCTGGACAGCACGGTCGGCCAATTCAGCCTCAATGTGCGCACGCCGGATGGCTGGGCCAAGCTGGAGACCGAAGGTTTCGGGCTGACCGGCGACAACCGCCGCAATGCCGATGGCTTCTGGCTGGGCCCGGGTCAGCTGCGCCTGGGGCGCCTGCTGTTGGCCATGCCCGGCAAGCCCGCGGTGGAGCTGCGGGACCTGCAGCTCCAGGGCGACACCCAACAACAGGGCCAGCAACTGGCGGGGACGCTCAATGCCAGCCTCGGTCGACTCGACATCGCCGGCCAGACCCTGGGCAAGGCGAGTCTGAGCAGTCACTACAGCAATCTCGACAGCCCGGCCCTGGCCCAGCTCAACGCCCTGCTGCAGCACCTGCAGCTGGATACCGAGCAGGGTCTCGATCCCACCACCCAGGCGACCCTGCAGCAGCACCTCGGCGATGTGCTCGCCGCGCGTCCCCAACTGGTGGTGGAGGACCTGCGCTTCGATACCCCCGGCGGCAGCAACCACCTGCATCTGGACCTGACCCTGGCCAAGCCGGCGACCTACGATCTGCCGCCCGAGCAACTCGCGGCCCAACTGCTGGCCGGTCTCGATGCGCGCCTGTCGGTGGCGCGGGGCAGCCTGGTGGATGGCGTCCTGTTCCAGACGGGCGCCCAGCGCACCCAGCCGGCCATGCAGCAGCAGGCCCAGGCCACCGCCGAAGCCCTGGCCGGCATCGGCCTGAACAGCGGCCTGCTCAAGGCCGAAGGCGAGGATCTGGTGGCCACCCTGAGTTATAGCGCCGGGCGGCTGATGCTCAACGGCCAGGAGGTACCGCCGGAACAGCTGCTGGCCCTGCTGGAACGCCCGCAACCCCCGGCACCCGCCAAACCCCAGGGCAAGGCGCCGCAGCGCTAGTGGATGTTTGGGCTGTTGGGCTTCGGCGATAGAACTGCCTCAACCCAACCTACGTAGGGTCTCGTAGGTTGGGTTGAGCAAGGCGAAGCCCAACGATGCTCGTCACCGCTGGCCGTTGGGCTTCGACGATAAAGCCGTCTCAACTCAACCTACGCAGGCTCCGTAGGTTGGGTTGAGCGCAGCGAAGCCCAACAGGCCTCAATCGCCCTACTTCAGCTCCAGCCCACCGCTGGCCTTGTTCAGCTCGCGCAAGTGCTTGCCGAGCAGATCCAGGTTGGCTTCGGTCAGGTCCAGGCCGTCGCGGGCTTCTGGCGAAAGCAGCTGGCGGACCTCGTTGTTGAGGGTGTCCCTGAGGCTGCGCAGGTGCGCCTGGCGCTTCTGGCTCTCGGCGGTCAGCTGTTCCCACTCGCCTGGTTGCGGCAGGCCGTAGCCGTCGGTGCCGAGCAGCTCGGCGGGGCGGCTCAGGTAGCCGCTGTCCTTGAGGATCTGCTCCAGGGCGCCGCCGGCCTTGCCAAAGCGCGCCTTGTCCACCGCATCCTGACCCAGGTAACGATCCTTGAGCTCGGTCTGCGCCTGCAGCAACGCCCGGCGATAGGCCGCCTGCTCCAAGAGCAGTAAGGCGGCGCTGGCGCGCAGATCGGCGCGCTGGAATTGCTCGCGGCGCTGCTGGGGGGTCAGCGCCAGCCAGGCCTCGACGTCCGCCTGGGGCAGGTTCAGGCGCTGCCTGGCCACCTTGAACATCGCCTGGAAGCGCTCGCGGAAGCTGTCGAAGCGATAGCCCAGCCGCAGCGCCTCGCGCGGATCGTCCAACACCGAGGTGTCCACCAGATCCTTGAACCTGAGCGCATCCATCAGCCCGGTGGGGGTGATGACATCGAGGTGGGCAGCGGCCAGGCGCGGTACCCCGTCGTGCAAGAGCTTGAAGGTTTCCACCGCGCAGTTGTTGGTGACGAAGTAGTACTGGCCGTCATAGCTCCAGTGCACCTGGGCGGTCCGTTCGAGGAAGTCGGCGATCTCCGGGCGGGTCAGCTTGAGCGGGACCGATTGCAGGCCGCGCAACTCCACCTTGGTGTACTCGTCCACCACCTGGGCCAGCGGCAGCACGAACAGCCGCGACGGATAGGAACCGGTCAGGCCGCGCCAGCTGGAGAGCTGGACATCGTTGACGAAGGCGCGGAACGACAGCACCAGGTGGTATTGCAGGTCCAGTCGGCAATCCGGGCCGCGCGGCCGCCCGGGGGCGCAGACCACCAGGCGCAGCATGCTGTGGCCCCAGCGGCTCATGACCTGCTCGTTGCCCTCGGCCAGCAGGTAGTCGACCGCATAGACCCGCTCCGGATCGAGCCAGCCCAGGGGCGCCTCGCCGAAGTCGTTGCCGGCGTTGAGATAGGGATAGCGCCCCGGACAGGCATCGTGCGCCGGTGACCAGCCGAAGTGCTCGGCGAAGTAGCGCTGCAGCGCCGGCCGGCGACAGGCGTAGCTGGGGTCGAGCAGGAAGTACTCCATGTTCACCGCCACGAATTCCTTCGGGTTGGTGACTTCATAGAGATCGGGACTGCGGGCGATGAAGAGATTCTTGGACTCGCGATTGCCATGCTTGCGCGTCTTCACCTGCCAACCGGCCAGGTCCAGCAGCCGCGGATCGTCGGACAGGGTGTAGCTGCGCCCGGCCTGGCCCTGGCATTTCACCGGCAGCTGGTCGGAGGTCAGCCCCAGGCCGCCGCAGGAGAGGATCAGCTGGCGCTGCTCGGGCGTCCAGACGCGCTCGCGGTCATAGAAGTGGGTCAGCTCGTGCAGCACCGTGGCCAGCAGTTCGCGGTGCTGGGTGCCGTGGGGGCGGCCGGTCTGGATGCGGGTGTCGCTGCCGTCCACCAGACTGGGCAGCAGGCGGCGATTGAGCAGCAGGTTGCGCTGATCCGCCTCGCCATAGGCTTCTTCCAGCAGCTCGCTGCTCCAGCGCACCGGGATGCGCTCATCCAGCGCCGCCTTGAATTTGGGTGGCAGCAGGGCCTGGGCTTCAGCCAGCAGTTGCTGGGTCGCCTGGATCTGCGCGGGCGTCAGGCCCTGGGTGTCGAGTTCGAGGTGCAGGGCGGCCTGGGCCCCGCCAAGGGCCAGGCCGGCCGCGAGGCCAGCCAGCCACTGCCGCAGCCGGCCGGCGCGGTTCTTCACAGTGCCAGGATGGCCTGGGCCAGCTGCAGGTCGTTGGCCTGGCGCGCGGCCGGGAACTGGTCGCGCAGGCTGCGGAAGGCTTCTTCCAGCTGGACGCCACGGATGTCGCCGTCGGTGGCGACGAAGCTGGCGGCATCGCCACGCGCGGCCTGGATCATCTTGGCGTCGCGGATGGAGGTGGTGGTGTCGGAGGTGAAGTCGATGCTGCGCTGCAGCGCCCGCACCACGATGTTACTGGTGGCCACCAGGGTCTGGGCCTGAGCCAGGCTCGAAACGCCCAGGGTCAGGGCAGCGGCGATAAGCAGGGAACGGCGCATGGATACTCCAGGGATGTCACGGAATTGAAACGGACTACTGACTCAGAATCGCCTGGGCGAGTTCCCGGTCGGAGGCGTGCAGCGCCGGATCGGCCGCGCGCAGGGCTCTCAAGGTTTCTTCCAGCTGGGCACCGCGCAGGGCGCCGTCGGTGGCGACGAAGGCCGCGGCATCGTCACGGGCCGCCAGGACCAGCTTGTTCTGGAAGGGGCCGGTGGTGAGCTGGCTGGTGCCGTAGATGGTCTTGACCAGACCCTCGGTGGTGGAGTCGAACGCCAGGACCGGCGTGGCGAGACAGAGGCCGAGCAACAGCGCGGCAGAACGACGGATATGCATGGATGACGACCCTCCGGTGGCAGTTGGTCGCCAAGGCTAACGCAGCCCCCCGTTCCGGGCTAGCAGCCACGGGGTACGGAGGGTATCGCGGTGTTGCGCGTCAGATGGCGAGAATCGCCTGGGCCAGTTGGTCATCACTGGCCTGACGCAGTTCGGGCGCCTGGCTGCGCAGGTGGTCCAGCGCCGCTTCCAGGCGTACGCCGCGGATGTCGCCGGCGCTGCCAACGTAGGTGGCCGCATCGTCACGGGCTTCCTGGACCAGCTTGTCGTTCTTGAAGGAGCCGGTGATGGACGAGGTGGTGTCGGACGTCGCGTCGATGGCGTTGACGATGATGTCGGTGGTGACATAGAAACTCGACGCCGAGGCGGCGGTGGACAGGCAGAACAGCGCCGCGGCGGCGCCCAGGTGCAGGGTTTTCATGGGGGACTCCCGTCTGGATAGGCTTGACTGAGACTACCGTCAGCCGGAGGAAGTCGCACCTCGGCGCAGATTTTCACTCCCGCCAGAAGGGCTTGCCGCCTTCGCGGTACTGATCCGCGAGATTCAGTCCCAGATCGGCCAGGGCGCGGCTGTCCAGTTGCTGCAGTTGCCGTCGGCTCTGGACCCGCGATCGCCAGCGGACGAGCAACTCGCACAGGTGGCGTAATCCACGCCGGTGAATGACGAAACGGGCAAGGGCGATACCGGGCGATAAGCGATCCATGGCGAGATCCAGCGAGGTGGCAGAGGAGTCTCAGCTTCGCCGCTGGCGCCGGAGCGAACCACTTACAGCTGCGCTACACTGTATCCGTACAAAATTAAAAATTTCTAATCTGTACCTGTCGTTACTATCCGGACCGCTCTAGCACGGCGGACTGCGCTGGTTGGAAGACACACGGCTGTATCCCCGCGCTGCGGCGTATGCCTGATCTGCCCGAGTCGCTACAATCGACCCTTTCAGCGCCCATTCGCGAGAGGCACCGCCATGAGCTTCAAAGTTTTCGTCGACGGCCAGGAAGGCACCACCGGCCTGCGTCTGCTGGACTACCTGACCGGCCGTTCGGACATCGAACTGCTGCGCATCGACGAGAGCAAGCGCAAGGACCCGGCCGAGCGCGCGCGCTTCCTCAATGCCGCCGATGTGGCCTTTCTCTGCCTGCCCGATGCCGCCTCCCGCGAAGCGGTGAGCCTGGTGACCAATCCCAACACCTGCATCATCGACGCCAGCACCGCCTTCCGTACTGATAGCGGCTGGACCTATGGCCTGCCGGAACTGGCGCCCGGTCAGCGCGAAGCGCTGCGCGCCAGCAAGCGCATCGCCAACCCCGGCTGCCACGCCACCGCCTTCATCCTGCTGGCCCGGCCGCTGGTGGATGCCGGTCTGCTGGCCCCGGACACCCCACTGTCGGCCTTTTCCCTGACCGGCTACAGCGGTGGCGGCAAGCAGATGATCGCCGCCTACGAAGCCGGCGGCGAGGCGCGCCTGCTGAGTCCGCGTCCCTATGCCATGGGCCAGGGCCACAAGCACCTGCCGGAAATGCGCGTGCAGAGCGGTCTGGCCGCCGCGCCGGTGTTCAGCCCCATTGTCGGTCCCTTCCTCAAGGGCCTGGCGGTGACCATCCCGCTGCACGCCAGCCAGCTGCGCCCGGGCACCAGCGCGGCCGACCTGCAGGCGGCGCTGGCCCGTCACTATGACGGCGAAGCCTTCATTCAGGTGGCGCCGGTAGCTGCCGAGGAGGAGTTGGACAATGGCTTCTTCGACGTCCAGGCCAGCAACGACACCAACCGCGCCGACCTCTTCGTCTATGGCAATGCCGAGCGGATGACGCTGGTGGCGCGCCTGGACAATCTGGGCAAGGGCGCTGCGGGCGCTGCGGTTCAGTGCATGAACGTGCACCTGGGCGCCGACGAGGGTCTGGGGCTCGCCAGCGGCCGCTAGTCAGGGCGCTGGCTTTCTGCACGGGCGGGGCGAACCTTTCTCGAGGCGCCCCGTCTGAATTGCTGAACGGTTCGGATAACCGTTCTGCTCCTTTGCTGTTTAGTGTTGGCAGATGCTGGACCCCTGCTGTGGCGGTCCAGTCTTGAACTCCGGACTTCTCCCCTCCCCCGATGGAAGTCCGGAGTTTTTTTATGCCTCGGCGGCGGGCTCGTCGAGACCCAGCCAATTGGCCAGCACCCGCTGGGCATCTTCTATCCCCTGACGCTTGGGCGCCGAGAACAGCTGGATGCTGGCGGTATCGCCCCAGCCCTGACGCACCTCGCGCTGGACCTTGAGCAAGGCGTTCTTCTGCGCGCCGAAGGCCAGCTTGTCGGCCTTGGTCAGCAGGATGTGCAGCGGCATGGAACTGGCCTGGGCCCAGTCCAGCATCAGACGGTCGAATTCGGTCAGCGGATGGCGGATATCCATCATCAGCACCACGCCGCTGAGCGAATTGCGGCTGCTCAGATAGGCTTCCAGGTGCTCCTGCCAGTGCTGCTTGAGCGGGATCGGCACCTTGGCGTAGCCATAGCCGGGCAGGTCCACCAGGCGCCGCTCCTCGTCGAGGGTGAAGAAGTTGAGCAGCTGGGTGCGTCCCGGCGTCTTCGAGGTGCGCGCCAGGTTGGCGTGGGTCAGGGTGTTGAGCGCACTGGACTTGCCGGCGTTGGAGCGACCGGCGAAGGCCACTTCCAGACCGCTGTCGAGCGGGCACTGATCGACCTTGGCGGCGCTGATGAGAAAGGACGCCTGCTGGCACAGACCGACGATGGGATTCTTGAAGCTGGACATGGGGGTACTCGCGAGCGCGCGGCAAAGCCAGCAGTATATCGGATGCGCTGGGCGAGGACCGCGCTCCTGGCAACCTGAACGAAGCCTGAACATGGCCGGCCTCGACCGCGTCAGCGACTAGGCGCGGCGATGCACCCGGCTACAATGCCCGCAATCCGTCATGCCCGGTTGGTGGGCGTGCTTTCTTCCAGGAGTAGTCCCATGCGTAACCTGCTTTTCTCCGCCGTGTTCGCCGCCGCCAGTCTGTTCGGCGTGGCCGCCCATGCCGACGACATTCAGGCCGGCAAGCAGTACACCGAACTGAGCAGTCCGGTTCCGGTGTCCGAACCCGGCAAGATCGAAGTGGTTGAGCTGTTCTGGTACGGCTGCCCGCACTGCTACGCCTTCGAGCCCACCCTCAACGCCTGGTCCAAGAAGCTGCCCGACGACGTCACCTTCAAGCGCGTGCCGGCCATGTTCGGTGGCGTCTGGAACGTCCACGGTCAGCTGTTCGTGACCCTGGAAGCCATGGGCGTGGAAGCCAAGGTGCACGACGCCGTCTTCGCCGCCATCCACAAGGAGCACAAGAAGCTCGCCACCCCCGAAGAGATGGCCGACTTCCTCGCCACCCAGGGCGTGGATCGCGACAAGTTCCTCAGCACCTACAACTCCTTCGCCGTGAAGGGTCAGGTGGAAAAGGACAAGAAACTGGCCATGGCCTATCAGATCACCGGCGTACCGACCATGGTGGTCAACGGCAAGTATCGCTTCGACCTGGGCTCCTCGGGTGGTCCGGACGAAACCCTGAAGGTCGCCGACTTCCTGATCCAGAAAGAACGCGCCGCCAAGTAAGCTTCATCCGCCGCCGCGTCCTGCGGCGGCGGCTCCTCAGTTCGTCCCGCCCAAGCGGCCTCTGGTCGTCCTGCTCAAACTTTCCCCGAAACCGCCGATACCCTAGCCACTATCAAGTTGGTTGGGCGCCCCGTCGTGCCTGCCTGCTGGCCACCCTCAAGCCTTTGGAGCGGGCGGATGGAGCGCGCGGACGTCGAACGCTGGAAAAACAAGTACCTGGAGAGCCTCGAGAATCTCGAACGCCTGGAGAGCCGGTGGGAAAACCGCCTGGACCTGGTGCGTCGTGGCCTCGTGCGCAGCAGTCTGGCCGCCGAAGGCAACGACGCGGCGGTGGACGCCTGCCTGGTCGAATTGCGCGACATTCTCCGCCGGGACGACAGCGACGCCGATCTCGCCAGGCTGATTCCGCGCCTAGAACGCACCGTGCTCGACTCCGAGCAGCGCCGGGAATTGCGTGCGCGCCAGGTAACCGAGGCCTTTGCCGAACTCTGCCGGCTGTTGCAGACCCTGGAGTTGCCGCGTGACCAGCGCAAGGCGCTCAAGGGTTTCGCCAAGCGCGCCCAGGCCGCTGCCGGCCAGCCGAGCGAGCTGCCCGCGCTGCTCGGCGAGTTCAGCCGCCTGCAGCAACAGGCCCTGAGCCAGCTGCACCCCGAGCAGCCCGCCCGCCCCGGCTTCCTGCAGCGCCTGCTGGGAGGACGAGGCGAGCATGCGGAAGAGGCGCCAGCGACGCTACCGGCGCAGATGCCCGACACCGCTGCGCCTCTCGCCCAGGCCGAGCCGGCGGAAACGTCCGAACCGCCAGCGCTGGCCAGTCCGCCAGCCGCTGCCGTCGAAATCAGCGGCGATGCTGAGCCTGCGCCGGCCGATCCGGCCTATGCCCTACCACCGGTGCCCGAGCCCGGCTATAGCGCCATCGCCCCGCATCTGGAAGCTACCCTTTTGCGCCTACTCGACGACCTGGCGCTGCCCGACAGCCACAAGCCCCAGGCCGAGCACCTGCGCCAGCGCATCCAGGGCAGCCTGAACTGGTACGAACTGGTACCGGTGCTCGACGACCTGTCGGTACTGGTGCTGGCCCTCAACCATTCCGGGCAGAGCGAATTCCAGCTCTATCTGCGCCGCCTCAACGAGCGCCTCGCCGCCTTCCAGACCGGTCTGCAACACGTCCACGACCAGCGTCAGGACGGCCAGACCCAGGAGCGGGCCTTCGGCGAGGCCCTGCGCGGTCAGGTCAACGAACTGCAGAACGAGGTCCAGGAGGCCACCGACCTGGACAGTCTCAAACTGTCCCTCGACAGCCGACTGGAAGGCCTGCTGACCAGCCTGGCCGAGCAGCAGAGCCAGCGCGAGACCCGCGAGCAGGAAGCCAGCGAACGATTCAACGCCCTCACCGAGCGCGTCGCCGGCATGGAGCGTGAGGCCCAGCAGTATCGCGGCCACCTCGAAGAACAGCGACAGAAGGCCCTCTGCGACCCCCTCACCGGGCTGCCCAATCGCGCCGCCTGGAGCGAACGCCTGGAACTGGAGGTGGCCCGCTGGCAACGCCATGGCGGCGACCTGCTGCTGGCGGTGCTCGATGTCGATCTGTTCAAGCGCATCAACGACGGCTACGGTCACCTGGCCGGTGACAAGGTGCTCAAGATCATCGCCAGCGAATTGCAGCGCCGCCTGCGCAAGACCGACTTCATCGCCCGCTTCGGCGGCGAGGAGTTCGTCGTGCTGTTGAGCGCCACGCCGGTCGCCGGCGGGGTGACCCTGATCGAGCAGCTACGCGCCGCCGTCGCCGCCTGCCCCTTCCATTTCAAAGGCGAGCGGGTGGTGATCACCCTGTCCGCTGGTCTTGCTGCCTTTGCGCCGGGCGAGGATGCCGATACCGTATTCGAACGTGCCGACCAGGCGCTCTACCGCGCCAAGCGCGCCGGACGCGATCGCCTGGACGTGGCCTGACCCTTCCGCCGTTCGCGAGGTAATCGTGCGAAATCCCTTCAAGTTCCTCCCCTGGCTGCTCTGCGGCCTGCTCCTGGCCGGCTGCTCCAGCGGTCCGCGCATCAATGACGACTACACCGCCCGCGATCAGGACAGCCGGGTGCAGTACATCGTCCTGCACTACACCGCGGCCGATTCCAAGCAGTCGCTCAAGCTGCTGACCCAGGCCGGCGTCAGCGCCCACTACCTGATCGACACTGACGGCACCATCTACCGCCTGGTGGATGAGAATCGTCGCGCCTGGCATGCCGGCGTCAGCGAATGGGAAGGCCGTACCTGGCTCAATTCCACCTCCATCGGCATCGAGATGGTCAACCTGGGCTTTCGCGACACCCCGGCCGGACGCCAGTGGTATCCCTTCAGCGAAGCCCAGATCCAGGCGCTGATTCCGCTGCTCAAGGACATCGAACAACGCCACGGCCTGGATCGCCGCGCCATCGTCGGCCACAGCGACATCGCCCCGGGACGCAAGCAGGATCCGGGTCCGCTGTTTCCCTGGGCGCGCCTGGCCGCGGCGGGGCTGATCAACTGGCCGAATCAGAACGTGGTCGCCCAGCGCCAGGCCAGCCTGGGCGGCGTGCTGCCGCCACCGGCCTGGTTCCAGGATCAGCTGGCACGAATCGGTTACGCGGTACCCCGCACCGGCGTGCTCGACCAGGGTACCCGCGATGTCATCGGTGCCTTCCAGATGAAGTACCGGCCCGGCCGTTTCGACGGCCAGCCGGATCTGCAGACGGCAGCGCTGCTGCTCAGCCTGCCCAGCAGTCGCTAGATTCTGTACGAAAAATACCTACGCTCGGTGATGCTTCGTTGAAAAACGCTTCGGAATGCTCATTTACCGCTCGTAAACTCCGCTTCCTCAGCGTTTTTCGCCTCGCCTGACCGTCGCTCGGCGACTTTTCTTACAGAACCTAGGCGGCCGCAGGCGACCTACAGCCGCACGCTGGCGAAGGTGGATTCGCCCTGGGCCTGACTCAGGGCCGCCAGCGCGGACGAGGCCGGCATCAGCGACAGCTCCTGGGACAGCGGCATCAGGGCGATGGGCTGCTGGATGGTCGGACCCTGGCGCTCGTCGCGCGGCGGGATGCCGAAGTATTCGCGGTAGCACTTGGAGAAGTGCGGGGTGGAGACGAAGCCGCACACCGAGGCCACCTCGATGATCGACAGGGTGGTCTGCTTGAGCAGCTGCCGGGCGCGGATCAGCCGCAGCTTGAGGTAGTAGCGCGACGGCGAGCAGTGCAGGTACTTCTGGAACAGGCGCTCCAGCTGGCGCCGGGACACATCCACATAGACCGCCAGCTCGTCGAGGTCGATGGGCTCTTCGAGATTGGCCTCCATGAGCGCCACGATCTCCTGCAGCTTGGGCTGGTTGGTACCCAGCATGTGCTTGAGCGGGACGCGCTGGTGATCCTGCTCGTTGCGGATGCGCTCGTAGATGAACATCTCCGAGATCGCCGCCGACAGCTCGCGACCATGCTCGCGGCCGATCAGGTGCAGCATCATGTCCATCGGCGCGGTACCGCCCGAGGCGGTGCAGCGGTTGCGGTCGATGGTGAACAGACGGGTGCTGAGCACCACGCGCGGATAGGCTTCCTGCAGGGCCGCCAGGGTTTCCCAGTGCACGCTGCAGTCGTAGCCGTCGAGCAGACCGGCACGGGCCAGGGCCCAGCTGCCGGTACAGACCGCGCCCAGCTTGCGGCCCTGGCGCGCCTGGCTCTGCAGCCAGGTGCAATGCTCGCGCGACACGCTGCGCTGGATGCCCACGCCGCCGCAGACGATCACCATGTCCATTGCCGGGGCGGCGCTGACGGCACTGTCCGGAGTGATCTGCAAGCCGTCGCTCGCCCGCACCGGACGGCCGTCCAGACTCAGGGTGCACCAGCGATAGAGTTCGCGTCCCGACAGCTGGTTGGCCATGCGCAGCGGCTCCACCACCGACGCCAGGGAGATAAGTGTGAAGTTGTCCAGCAGCAGAAAGCCGATGGACTGGATCGCACGGGCCTGTGACGAGGTGGGAATGGGCGACATGGTTTGAATCTCCTTCACGCAGGCTGGGGCCCTTTGCTGGGCTCTAATGAGGTGCGGCGGACAACGTTGGGCGAAAGATGTGTCGCGGACGCATAAGTCATGTCGCAATTCCCATGCCGAAAATGGGTGAACCCCGCTGCAGGCAGGCTGTCTGGGGCGAATAATCCATTAAGCAGCGGTCAATGGCGTTGATTAGATAGGGTTTTTAATTGCGACCTTTCGGGTCTGAGACCGACCTCTGGGAGATAGCACTTCGCCAGAGGTATCCCATCGGTAACACCAGGACGTAACCGATGCGCGCCAAAATGTGGCATGGCGACTCAGTTGGCACGGTTGTAGTTCAGGCCAACGACCGTTGGTCGCCCTTCTGGCCACTCGTGGCGAAAAGCCACCAATACCAGGGCCAGACGGACCGGTACGTGCAGTGGCCAGGGTCCTTCCCTTCGCGATTCCCTGGAGTTCAGGATGAAAATCTCCCAAGCGCTGTGGTTGTCCGGTCTGTTGCTGAGCTCGACCGTGCAGGCGGGCGAGGCCGAAAGTTGCCAGCAGGTGCGCCTGGCCGATGTCGGCTGGTCGGATCTCAATATCACCAACGCCATGACCCGCTATCTGCTCAGCGCCCTCGGTTACGAGACCGAGGTGCTGCGCCTGTCCCTGCCGCAGACCTACGACGCCCTGGCCGCAGGCGAGGCCGATGTCTTCCTCGGCAACTGGATGCCGGCGCAGGCCAAGCTCAGCCAGCCCATGGTCGACGCAGGAGCGGTCGAACGCCTGCACGCCAATCTGGAGGGCGCTCGCTACACCCTGGCGGTGCCCCAGTATGTCTACGAGGCTGGGGTCAAGAACTTCGCCGACATCGCCCGCTTCGCCGAGCGTTTCGACCGCACTATCTATGGCATCGAGCCCGGCAACGACGGCAATGCCCTGGTCAAGAAGATGATCGCCAGCAACGCCTTCGGCCTGGGCGACTTCAGGCTCGACGAATCCAGCGAGCAGGGCATGCTGACCCAGGTGCGGATGAAGGAGCTGCTGGACCGCCAGTGGATCGTCTTTCTCGGCTGGGAACCGCATCCGATGAACGTCCGGCACAAGCTGGCCTACCTGGACGGCGGCGACGACTACTTCGGACCCAATCAGGGTGGGGCGACGGTCTACACGGTGGTGCGCAAGGGCTATGCCCAGCAGTGCCCCAACGTGTCCCGGCTGCTGGGCAACCTGGAGTTTTCCCTGGACATGGAGAACCAGCTGATGGATCGGGTGCTCAACGAAAAGGACAATCCGCGCCGCGCCGTGCGCAACTGGCTCAAGCGCAATCCCGAACGCCTCGACGCCTGGCTCAAGGGCGTCGCCACCCGCGGCGGTGCGCCGGGCAACGTCGCGGTGAAGGCCAGCCTGGCCAACTGAATCGCGGGCCTGTGCGATGGCTATCAACCCCTCTGGGCAGCGGCTCGCCGCAAGGGGCATGTGCGCTCGCGCCGCCGCCTCGCGCGGCCACGCCGCCCTGGGCGCGGACCTGTCCCCGGGCTCGTGCTGGATACGACATTTCCGCTTCTGGTTGCGACGCCGCGTACACTGGTAGCGACGCAGGCGGTAGGCGAGCCTGGGGGGATGGGTTACAGATAAATACACGTGGGGCGCACCGAAAGGTACCCCGCCAAACGCAAGGAGATGTGTCCATGAAAGGTTGTTCCCGTTGGCTCTTGAGTGCCGCTCTGCTGGCGCCACTCGCTGTTCAGGCAGCCGAACCGGCTTCCTGTGCCAAGGTGCGCTTTGCTGACGTCGGCTGGACCGACATCACCGTGACCACGGCCGTGACCAGCGAGGTGCTGCACGCCCTCGGCTACCAGACCACGACCAACATGATCTCCGTACCGGTCACCTACAAATCCTTGCAGAACAAGGACATCGACGTCTTCCTCGGCAATTGGATGCCCAGCATGGCGGCTGACATCAAGCCCTATGCCGACAACGGCAGCGTCGAGACCGTGCGCGCCAACCTGGAAGGCGCCAAGTACACCCTGGCGGTCCCCCAGTATGTCTATGACGCCGGGGTCAAGAGCTTCGCCGACATCGCCAGGAACGCCGACAGGTTCGACGGCAAGATCTACGGCATCGAGCCGGGCAACGATGGCAATCGCCTGATCCAGGGCATGATCGACAAGAACACCTTCGACCTGGGCAAGTTCAAGCTGGTGGAGTCCAGCGAGGCCGGGATGCTGTCGCAGATCCAGCGCGCCGAGCGGCGCCAGCAGTGGGTGGTCTTCCTCGGCTGGGAACCCCACCCGATGAACACCCGCTTCAAGATGGCCTATCTCCAGGGCGGCGACGACGTCTTCGGCCCCAACTACGGCGGCGCCACCATCTACACCAACGTGCGCAAGGGCTACGTCCAGGAATGCCCCAACGTGGGCAAGCTGCTGACCAACCTGTCCTTTACCCTGGACATGGAAAACCAGCTGATGGACAAGGTGCTCAACGAAAAACAAGCCGCGAGCGCCGCCGCCAAGGCCTGGCTCAAGGCGCATCCGCAGGTGCTCGACCAGTGGCTGGCCGGCGTGACCACCCGCGATGGCAAGCCTGCGCTGGAGGCGGCGAAGACCGCCCTGGCCCCCTGATCGAACACTAACATTCGACTGTCCCGCGCCAGTTCGGGCGGGTACTGCCACAGCCGAAGCACGAATCAGCGGTTATCGTGCTTCGACCTGTCCACTCCTACCTGACGGGCACCGTTATGTTAATCACCGACCACAAGCTCCCTCTCGGCCAGCAGATCGCCGATTTCATCGACTGGCTGACGCTGCATGGCGCCAGCGTCTTCGACAAGATCTCCGATGTGCTGTCCGGCCTCATCCACGGCCTCACCGCCGGACTGATGTGGTTCCACCCGCTGGCCTTCATCGCCCTGGTCGCGGTAGGGATCTATCTGCTGCAACGCAGCATCGGCCTGGTGATCTTCGCCCTCATCTCCCTGCTGCTGATCCTCAACCTGGGGTACTGGCAGGAAACCATGGAAACCCTGGCCCAGGTGGTCTTCGCCACCCTGGTGTGCATCGCCGTCGGCGTGCCGCTGGGTATCATCGCCGCGCACAAACCCTGGTTCTACACCGGCCTGCGCCCGGTCCTGGACCTGATGCAGACGGTCCCCACCTTCGTCTATCTGATTCCGACCCTGACCCTGTTCGGCCTGGGCGTGGTGCCCGGGCTGATCTCCACGGTGGTCTTCGCCGTGGCCGCGCCGATCCGCCTGACCTGCCTGGGCATCCAGGACGTTCCCGCCGAGCTGATGGACGCTGGCAAGGCCTTCGGCTGCTCGCGCTGGCAGCTGTTGACCCGCATCGAACTGCCCCACGCCATGCCCAGCATCGGCGCCGGCATCACCCAGTGCATCATGCTGTCGCTGTCCATGGTGGTGATCGCCGCCCTGGTGGGCGCCGATGGCCTCGGCAAGCCGGTGGTGAACGCCCTCAACACCGCGGACATCGCCCTGGGCTTCGAAGCCGGCCTGTCCATCGTCCTGATCGCCATCCTGCTCGACCGGGTGTGCAAGCAACCCGCCCCACGCGAGGTTAAATAAGTCATGACCGCCATACGTTTCGAACACGTCGACGTCATCTTCGGCAAGCAGAACAAGCGCGCCCTGGAGCTGCTCGACCAGGGCAAGGGTCGCAGCGAGATCCTCCAGGAGACTGGCCAGGTACTGGGCGTCGAGGACGCCTGCCTGGAGGTCCAGAAAGGCGAGATCTGCGTGCTGATGGGCCTGTCCGGCTCGGGCAAGTCCAGCCTGCTGCGCTGCATCAATGGCCTCAACACCGTGAGTCGCGGCAAGCTGCTGATCGAGCATCAGGGCGCCGAGGTGGACATCGCCAACTGCTCGCCCGCCGTGCTCAAGGACATGCGCACCACCCGCATCGCCATGGTGTTCCAGAAGTTCGCCCTGATGCCCTGGCTGACCGTGGCCGAGAACGTCGGCTTCGGCCTGGAGATGCAGGGCCGCTCGGCCGCCGAGCGCAAGAAGCTGGTCGACGAGAAGCTGGAGCTGGTGGGCCTGACCCAGTGGCGCAACAAGAAGCCCGATTCCCTGTCCGGCGGCATGCAGCAACGCGTCGGCCTGGCCCGCGCCCTGGCCATGGACGCCGACATCCTGCTGATGGACGAGCCCTTCTCCGCCCTCGATCCGCTGATCCGCCAACAACTGCAGGACGAATTGCTGCAGCTGCAGGCCAAGGTCAACAAGACCATCGTCTTCGTCAGCCATGACCTCGACGAAGCCCTCAAGATCGGCACCAACATCGCCATCATGAAGGACGGCCGCATCATCCAGCACGGCCGCCCCGAAGACATCGTGCTCAATCCGGCGGACGAATACGTGCGCACCTTCGTCGCCCACACCAATCCGCTCAACGTGCTCAGCGGCTATAGCCTGATGCGTGGCCTGGACAAGTGCGGTCGTGAAGGCAACGAGATCTGCCTGGAGCGCAGCCACGATATCTGGCTGGCCCTGGAAAACCAGACGGTCAAGGCCCTGCGCCGTGGCGGCGAGAGCCTGGCCCTGCAACGCTGGACCCCGGGCATGCCGGTCACCAGCCTGCAACGCCAACCGACCCTGGCACCGGCCGACATCCGCATGCGCGATGCCCTGGAGATCCGCTACCACACCGGACACAAGCTGGTGCTGGAGACCGAAGGCCGCGCCGTGGGCATCCTGGGCGACAAGGAGCTCTACCACGCCCTGCTGGGCAAGAATCTGGAAAAGGCCGGCGAAGACGTCGCCCCGCCGGCGGTCCGCTCGACCCTGTCCCAGGCCGGCTGACCGCCTGCCCCGCCACCCGCCTCTCCCCTACGGAGGCGGGTGCGCACCGCCCTCCTGCTCCACCGCCGGCAGCAACATCCACGGCGCGCTTACCCGACACCTCTCCTCATCCCGAGCTACACCTCCATCCCTGGCCGTCGCCCAGCCTGACCCTGTTCGCCTAGCACGGCCAAAGGACGCGCGCACGTCTCCGGGCAGCGCCTGATGGGTACCGCCGTGCCGATAGAAAAATGATCGAGGTGGCGCAGGACAGGCGGGCTGCGAACGCCTTGGCGATCTCGCAGCCTGCCGGGATGGGTAGCGAGAAGGGTTAGAGCACCACCGTCCGCCCGGCGTTGAGGAAGACGCGGCGTTCCAAGTGATAACCCACCGCACGGGCCAGGGTCAGGCACTCGATGTCACGGCCGCGGGCCACCAGGTCTTCGGCATAGTGGGCGTGGTCCACGGACTCGACGCCCTGGGCGATGATGGGGCCCTCGTCGAGGTCGTTGTTGATGTAGTGCGCGGTGGCGCCCACCAGCTTGACGCCCTTGGCATAGGCCTGATGATAGGGCCGCGCCCCTTTGAAGCCGGGCAGCAGGGAGTGGTGGATGTTGATCGCCCAGCCGTCGAGGCGGCGGCAGAGTTCCGGCGACAGCACCTGCATGTAGCGGGCGAGGATCACCAACTCGGCGCCAGTCTCCTGCAGCACCTGCCAGACCCGAGCTTCCTGGGCCGGCTTGTCCTGAGGATCCAGGGGGAAATGGTGATAGGGAATGCCGTGCCAGGCCGCCAGGGGCTCCAGGTCCGGGTGGTTGGAGATCACCGCCACCACGTCCATGGGCAATTGGCCGATGCGCTGGCGATAGAGCAGGTCGTTGAGGCAGTGGTCGGCCTTGGAGACCATGATGGCGACCTTGGCTCTATAGCCTGGCGGGGTCAGCTCGAAGGTCATGTCGAAGGGGGTGAAGCGCAGGTCGAGGCCGACGCGGAACAGGCCTTCGTTGAAGTCGCTGGGTACCTGGAATTCCACCCGGATGAAGAAGCGCTGGGCTTCGCGATCATCGAAACTGTGGTGCTGGGTGACATAGCAGCCCTGCTCGAAGAGATAGCGCGTGACCACGTCCACGGTGCCGAGGCGACTCGGGCTCTGGGCGGTGAGAATCCAGGTATCGGGCGTGCGGCTCATGATGAATTCCTTTGCATGGAGATGAAGCCAGAATCACAAAACCCGACCTGCGCGTCACGCAGGTCGGGTTCGCTAGAACGGGACTGAACGTAGGCCGTGATCAGGCCTCGATGCGCAGTCCGTATTCGGCGCTCGCGTCCTGCAGCCACAGCCAGACGTAGTCGGCGAAGCTGCGGCGCACCACCAGCTCCCAGGTGTCTTCCGCCGTGTGGCGGATGATCAGCTGGGACTTGGCGAACACCGTACCCACGGCCTTGCCCACCGGGAAGTTGCTCGGGTGGACGTCGTAGGAGGTGGACTTCATCAGCACTTCACGCACCTTGGGGCCCTTGAGTTCGACCAGCGTCTGGCCACCGCCGACATTGACGATGGCGACATGGCGCTCGCCCAGCGCCTGGCGCAGGGCCTGCTCGGTGGCGAACTCGCTGCCACCGGGCACCACCAGCAGCCACTCGTCCGGGCCGAGCCACTGCAGCGAGCTCTCGCCTTTCTGGGTGATCGCCAGCGGACCGGGCACTTCCAGACCGACCACGCTCTGCACGGCGCCGGTGAAGCCTTCGTCATGGGCGTCGCCACGCAGCACCAGGTGCCCCAGCAGGGCCCGCTCGCGCAGGGTCACCCCAGCGGTGGCCGGGCCCCGTCCGGCGAGCTTGCTCAGCTCGGCATGGAACAGCGGGGATTCGGCGCGCGCCTTGGCGGAATGTTGGTCGTACACATTGATGTTGTTCATGGGGCGCTATCCTCGTTAGGCGACGTTCTGCCGCTCACCCTTGGGGTCGTAGAACACCGGCGAGACGATCTCGGCAGCGATGTAGCGGCCATCGGCCAGCGGGGCGTAGACGGTCTGGCCCATGCGGCCCAGCCCACCCTTTACCATCGCCATGGCGAAGCCGTAGCCCAGGGTCGCGCTGTGGTAGCTGGAGGTCACGTGACCGACCATGTCCATGGGGATCGGCTGGTTGCGCTCGAACACCAGCTGCGCACCTTCCGGCAGCACGTCGCGGGCATCCAGGGGCTTGAGGCCCACCAGCTGCTTGCGATTCTCGCGGACGCAGTCCACCCGATGCATGCCGCGCTTGCCGATGAAGGAGAAGCTCTTGTTCAGGCTCACCGCCCAGCCCATGCCCAGGTCCTGGGGTGTGACCGAACCATCGGTGTCCTGACCGATGATGATGAAGCCCTTCTCCGCCCGCAGCACGTGCATGGTCTCGGTGCCATAGGGGGTCAGGTCGAATTCCTTGCCCGCGGCGACCACCTGCTCCAGCACGCCCATGGCGTAGTTGGCCGGCACGTTGATCTCGTAAGACAGCTCGCCGGTGAAGGAGATGCGGAACACCCGCGCCGGCACCCCGCCCACCTGGCCTTCCTTCCAGGCCATGAAGGGGAAGGCGGCGTTGTCCAGATCGATGTCGGTCAGCTTGGCCAGCAGCTTGCGGCTGTTGGGACCGGACAGGGTCAGGGTCGCCCAGTGGTCGGTGACCGAGGTGAAGTACACCTCCAGCTCCGGCCATTCGGTCTGGTGGTACAGCTCCAGCCATTCGAAGACGCGCGCCGCGCCGCCGGTGGTGGTGGTCATCAGGAAGTGGTTGTCGGCGAGACAGGCGGTGACGCCGTCGTCGAAGACCATGCCGTCTTCCTTGCACATCAGGCCGTAACGGGCCTTGCCGATGTCCAGCTTGGTCCAGGCGTTGGTGTAGACGCGATTGAGGAACTCGCGCGCATCCTTGCCCTGGATGTCGATCTTGCCCAGGGTGGAGGCGTCGAGCAGGCCGACGCTACGGCGCACGGCCAGGCACTCGCGGTTGACCGCGGCATGCAGGTCCTCGCCCGCCTTGGGGAAGTACCAGGGGCGCTTCCACTGGCCGACGTCCTCGAACAGGGCGCCCTGCTTGAGGTGCCAGGCGTGCAACGCGGTGTAGCGCTTGGGCTCGAACAGGTGGCCGCAATGCCGTCCGGCGATGGCGCCGAAGGTGATGGGCGTGTAGTTCGGGCGGAACATGGTGGTGCCGACTTCCGGGATGGCCTTGCTCTGCACGCGGGCAGCGATGGCCAGGCCGTTGATGTTGCCCAGCTTGCCCTGGTCGGTGCCGAAGCCCATGGCGGTGTAGCGCTTGACGTGCTCGATGGACTCGAAGCCCTCGCGGCAGGCCAGCTCGATGCCGGCGGCGGTCACATCGTTCTGCAGGTCGACGAATTGCTTGGGCGCCCGCGACGAGGGCTTGTCGTGGGGTACCTGGAACAGTGCCAGACTCGGATCTTCCTGGCGGAATTCGGCCTGGGGCAGCTCACCGCTGACGACCTTGGCACCGGCTTCGGCCGCCGCGGTGGCGCCAGCCTCGAAACCATCGGCGAGGACGTCGCCCAGGGCGAAGACCCCGTTCACGCCGCCGGCGCAGACCCGCTTCTGCGGCGCCGGACCGGGCACGAAGGCCTGGATGTCCTCACGCCACTGCGGACGACCGCCCAGGTGCGAAGCCAGGTGGACCACCGGGCTGTAACCGCCGGAGGTGGCGATCAGGTCGCAGTCGAGCCACTCGCCGCCACCCAGGGTGCGGAAGGCGGTAAGGTCGATGGTGGCGATCTTGGCGCCGGTCACCCGGGTGTTGCCGCGGGCTTCGCTCACGGCGGTGCCGCCCATGACCCGCACGCCACGCTTGCGCACTTCCTCGACCCAGGCGCCGCGGGGGTTGGGTCGCGCATCGGCCACGGCCACCACCTGGCGACCGGCTTCGAGCCAGTCCAGCGCCACGCGGTAGGCGTAATCGTTGTTGGTGGACAGCACCAGCCGCTGGCCCGGGGCCACGGCATAGCGGCGGATGTAGGTGGAAACGGCGCCGGCCACCATGTTGCCCGGCAGGTCGTTGTTGCCGTACACCAGCGGCCGCTCATGGGCGCCGGTGGCCAGTACCACGCGGGTGGCGCGGACACGGTGCAGGCGCTGACGCACCTGGCCATGGGGCGCGCGATCACCCAGGTGATCGGTCAGCCGCTCGTGAATGGTGAGGAAGTTGTGGTCGTGGTAGCCGTTGACCGTGGCGCGCGGCAGCAGGACCACGTTGTCCAGGCCCTGCAGCTCGGCCACCGCCTTGGCCGCCCAGTCGGCGGCCGGGGCGCCGTCGAGACGCTCGCGGCTGTCCAGCAGGCTGCCACCGAATTCTTCCTGCTCGTCGGCCAGGATCACCCGGGCACCGCTGCGACCGGCGGCCAGGGCCGCCGCCAGACCGGCAGCGCCACCGCCCACCACCAGCACGTCGCAGTGCTGGTTGAAGTTGTCATAGGTGTCGGGATCGACCTGGGTCGGCGCCCGGCCGAGACCAGCGGCCTTGCGGATGTACTTCTCGTAGGTCATCCACAGGTTCTGCGGATACATGAAGGTCTTGTAGTAGAACCCGGGCGGCATCATCTTGCCGCCGACCTTGCCGAGAATGCCCATGAGGTCGTTGTTGACGCTCGGCCAGCCATTGGTGCTGGCGGCGACCAGGCCCGGATACAGCGCCTGCTGGGTGGCCCGCACGTTGGGCACCTGGGTGGCCTCGGTGGCGCCGATCTGCATGATGGCGTTGGGCTCTTCGGCACCGGCGGCGACGATGCCGCGGGGGCGGGAGTACTTGAAGCTGCGCCCGATCACGTCCACGCCGTTGGCCAGCAGCGCCGAGGCCAGGGTGTCACCCTTGAAGCCCTGGTAGGTCTGACCGTTGAAGGTGAAGGTGATGGCCTGACTGCGGTCCAGGCGACCGCCCTGGGTGAGTCGATGGACCTGGCTCATGTGCGCTCTCCTCGCTCGGCGGTGAAGCGGGGCTGCTCGCCGATCGGATAGGTTTCGAGAATTTCGTAGGTCTCGGTGTTACGGGTCGCGTTGAAGTACTGGCGGCAGCCCGACGCGTGGACCCACAGCTCGTGACGCAGACCGCGCGGGTTGTCGCGGAAGAACATGTAATCGCCCCACTCCGCGTCGCTGCAGGCCTCGGGATCCAGCGGACGCGGGATGTGCGCCTCGCCAGCGGCGTGGAATTCTTCTTCGGAGCGCAATTCCCCGCAGTGGGGGCAGTGGATGTACAACATGCTCGGGCTCCTTAGTGGGCGACGGCCGCTGCGCCGTGTTCGTCGATCAGCGCGCCGGTGTGGAAACGGTCGATGGAGAAGGGCTTGGCCAGCGGATGCATCTCGCCGGAGGCCAGGGACGCCGCGAAGACGTTGCCCGAGCCGGGTGTGGCCTTGAAGCCGCCGGTACCCCAACCGCAGTTGAAGAACAGGTTTTCCACCGGGGTCTTGGAAATGATCGGGCAGGCATCCGGCGAGGTGTCGACGATGCCGCCCCACTGGCGGTTCATGCGTACCCGCGAGAGGATCGGGAACATCTCGACGATGGCCTGCAGGGTGTGCTCGATCACCGGGTAGGAGCCGCGCTGGCCGTAGCCGACCCAGCTGTCGATACCGGCGCCGATCACCAGGTCGCCCTTGTCGGACTGGCTGATGTAGCCGTGCACCGCGTTGGACATGATGACGCTGTCGATGATGGGCTTGATCGGCTCGGATACCAGCGCCTGCAGCGGGTGGGATTCCAGCGGCAGGCGGAAGCCCGCGAGCTTGGCCATGTGCCCGGAGTTGCCCGCGGTGACCACGCCGACGCGCCGGGCGCCGATGAAGCCGCGATTGGTTTCCACGCCGATCACCTTGCCGTCCTGCTTGCGGAAGCCAGTGACTTCGGTCTGCTGGATCAGGTCCACGCCCAGGGCGTCGGCGGCGCGGGCGAAGCCCCAGGCCACGGCGTCGTGACGGGCCACGCCACCGCGACGCTGCACGGTGGCGCCGAAGATCGGATAGCGGGTGTTCTTGCTGCAGTCCAGGTAGGGAATCTCCTCGGCCACCTGACGGGTGTCGAGCAGCTCGCCGTCCACGCCGTTGAGGCGGTTGGCGCTGACCCGGCGCTCGGAATCGCGCATGTCCTGCAGGGTATGGCAGAGGTTGTAGACGCCGCGCTGGGAGAACATGACGTTGTAGTTCAGGTCCTGGGACAGGCCTTCCCACAGCTTCATGGCGTGCTCATAGAGGTGCGCCGACTCGTCCCACAGGTAGTTGGAGCGGACGATGGTGGTGTTGCGTGCGGTGTTGCCGCCGCCCAGCCAGCCTTTCTCGATCACCGCGACGTTCTTCACGCCGAATTGCTTGGCGAGGTAGTAGGCGGTAGCCAGACCGTGACCGCCCCCGCCGACGATGACCACGTCGTAGACCGGCTTGGGCGTCGGGGTACGCCACATCCGCTGCCAGTTCTCGTGATGGCTCAGGGAGTGCTTGAAGAGGCCGAAGCCGGAATAGCGTTGCATCTGGAGACTCCTGCAGACGACGCCCCTTTCCGCGAGGGGGGAAAGGGGTTGGATAGGGGTTGCGTCAGGCGCGCGGCGACTAGCGGTAAACCGGGTAGTCGCGGCACAGCGCGGCCACCTGGCGCGCCACCTGGGCTTCCACATCGGCATCGCCGAGGTGGTCGAGGATGTCGCAGATCCAGCCGGCGACGCGTTCGCTTTCGCTGACGCCCAGGCCGCGGGTGGTCAGGGCCGGGGTACCGATGCGCAGACCCGAGGTCACGAAGGGCGACTGGGGATCGTTGGGCACGGCGTTCTTGTTCACGGTGATGCAGGCGCGACCCAGGGCGGCGTCCGCGTCCTTGCCGGTGATGCCCTGCTTGATCAGGCTGACCAGGAACAGGTGGTTGTCGGTGCCACCGGAGACCACGTCGAAGCCGCGGGCCTTGAACACGCCAGCCATGGCCTGGGCGTTCTTGATCACCTGCTGCTGGTAGGTCTTGAAGCCGGGCTCCAGGGCTTCCTTGAAGCACACCGCCTTGCCGGCGATGACGTGCATCAGCGGACCGCCCTGGGCGCCCGGGAACACTGCGGCGTTGAGTTTCTTCTCGATGTCGGCGTTGGCCTTGCACAGGATCAGGCCGCCACGGGGGCCGCGCAGGGTCTTGTGGGTGGTGGTGGTCACCACGTCGGCGAAGGGCACCGGGTTCGGATAGACACCGGCAGCGACCAGACCGGCCACGTGGGCCATGTCGACGAACAGCAGGGCGCCCACGCTGTCGGCGATGTCGCGGAAGCGCTGGAAATCCAGGGTCTTGGAATAGGCGGAGAAGCCCGCCACGATCATCTTGGGCTTGTGCTCTTCGGCCAGACGCTGGATCTCGTCATAGTCGATCAGCCCGGTGTCGGTGTTGATGCCGTACTGCACCGCGTTGTAGAGCTTGCCGGAGGAGCTGACCTTGGCGCCGTGGGTCAGGTGACCACCGTGGGCCAGGCTCATGCCGAGGATGGTGTCGCCGGGCTGCAGCAGCGCCAGGTAGACGGCCGAGTTGGCCTGGGAGCCGGAGTGCGGCTGGACGTTGGCATAGTCGGCGCCGAACAGCTGCTTGGCGCGCTCGATGGCCAGCTGCTCGACCTTGTCGACGTGCTCGCAGCCACCGTAGTAGCGCTTGCCCGGATAGCCTTCGGCGTACTTGTTGGTCAGCACGCTGCCCTGGGCTTCCATGACGCGCTGGCTGGTGTAGTTTTCGGACGCGATCAGTTCCAGGTGATGCTCCTGGCGCCGCGCTTCCTCGCCCATGGCGGCGAACAACGCATCATCGTAGCCCTGGATTTGGTCCTGCTTGCTGAACATCGCGGCGCTCCTAAAGTCTGTGGCGGTGAAAACCACCCCCTTGGCCGCGATGGTAGGCCCGGCCCCAACCCCCAAGATGCCTGTTTACGCCCCGGGCCGGCGCGTTTGCGACAGCCACTCAACAGGTGGGTTCTGCCGTTCGCCGGATCCCGTCAAGTCGCTCTGATCCGCGCCGATAGGTAGACGTATCACCTCCACCGGCCAGCGAGCTCCGCCATGTTCAACGCCCACTACAAGAAGACCATCGCCCGATTGGAAGCCGAGCTGCACGCCAACCAGGGCCTGACCCAGGCACTGGAGCGTTCCATGGCGGTGATCGAGTTCGATCTCGACGGCACCATCCTGCGCGCCAACGATAACTTTCTCCGGCTGACCGGCTATCGCGCCGACGCCCTGGTCGGCCAGCAGCACCGCCGACTCTGCCCGGCCGCCGTGGTCCAGGGTCGCGACTATGGCGATTTCTGGGCGCGCCTGAAACGCGGTGACTTCGTCTCCGGCACCTTCCAGCGCCTGGACGCCCAGGGCCGTACCCTCTGGCTGGAAGCCAGCTACAACCCGGTACCCGACAGCAGCGGCAAGATCGCCAAGGTGGTGAAGTACGCCCTCGACGTCACCGCCCAGGTCGAGCGCGACAGCGAAGCCCAAAGCAAGCTCAAGGCGCTGGACCGCGCCCTGGCGCGCATCGAGTTCGACCTGGACGGACGTATCCTGGACGCCAACGACAACTTCCTGGCCACCCTGGGCTACGGCCTGAAGGAGATCCAGGGCCAGCAGCATCGGCTATTCTGCGAACCGGCTCTGGTCAACAGCAGCGAATACGCCGACTTCTGGCGCCGCCTCAACGCCGGTGAATTCTTTCGCGGCCAGTTCAAGCGCCTGGGCAAGCATGGCCGGGTGATCTGGCTGGAAGCGAGCTACAACCCGGTGTACGACGCCACCGGCCGGCTCTATAAGGTGGTCAAGTACGCCAGCGACATCAGCGAGCGGGTGGAAAAGCACGAAAGCGACGGCCGCAGCGCCTCGCGGGCCTATCACATCTCCGCCGAGACCGAGAAGGTCGCCGAGCACGGCACCCGGATCATCCAGGCCGCCGCGGGCGAGATGCGCGAGATCGCGCACAACGTCAGCGCCTCCGCCGAGGTGATCGGCCAACTGGGTCAGCGCTCGGAGCAGATCACCGCCATCGTCAACACCATCCGCGGCATCGCCGACCAGACCAACCTGCTGGCGCTCAACGCCGCCATCGAGGCCGCCCGCGCTGGTGACCAGGGCCGTGGCTTCGCCGTGGTCGCCGACGAGGTTCGCCAGCTGGCGGGGCGCACCAGCAGCGCCACGGCGGAAATCGCCGAGATGATCGGCCGGATCCTCAGCGAAACCCAGCAGGCGGTCGCCAGCATGGAAAGCACCCAGGGCCGGGCGGCCAAGGGTGTCGAGCTGGCGGACCAGGCCGGTGCGGTGATCGTGCAGATCCGTGATGGTGCCAGCGACGCCGTGGAAGCCGTGAGCATGTTCGCCAGCAAGCTGGACGAATCCGAGGTGATTCCCAAGGGCGCGCGTAACTGGGTGGGGCATTGAGGGCGCTGGCTTGATCGGGATCAAGCGTCCCTGACGACCAGGGTCTAGCATGAAGGCATACCCCTTTCGTGGAGATGCCCCATGCACACTGTCCTGGTCGCCTACGACGGTTCACCCAGCGCCGACAACGCCCTGCGCTACATCCTCGACCTGGTGAAGGCCGGGCTGTCGCTGGAGCTGCACCTGCTCAACGTGCAGAACGAGCCGGAGATCTACGGCGCGCCCTTCGACGACCGCATCCTGCGCGAATGGCGCGGCAGCCTGCAGGACAAGGCCGAAGACATCCTGATCCGGGCGCGCCCGGCCCTGCTCGAAGCCGGTATCGAGGCCCAGACCCATGTCGGTTTCGGCAGCATCGCCGAGACCATCGGCGAGACGGCGCGGCGCCTGGAGGTGGACACCGTGGTCATGGGTACCCGCGGCCTGGGGTCGCTCAGTGGCTTGCTGCTCGGCTCGGTGGCCCATCGCGTGGTGCACCAGGTGCCCTTGCCGGTGATCCTGGTGAAATAGCCGCCCAACAAAAAACCAGCCCCTGGGCTGGTTTTTTCGTTTCCGGGCACCGCGTGGATCAGATGCTCAGGGTCCAGTCGTAGTCGACGATCAGCGGCGCGTGCTCGGAGAAGCGCGGTTGCCGCGGCAGGCGCGCCGAGCGCACGAAGCGGCGCAGGCCCGGGGTGAGGATGTTGTAATCGAAGCGCCAGCCCAGATTTAGGTGCTCGGCCTGGTCGCTGTCCGGCCACCAGCTGAACTGATCGCCTTCGCGACTCACTTCGCGCAGGGCATCCACATAGCCCATGTTGCCGATCACCTCGTCCATCCAGGCGCGCTCGGGGGCGAGGAAGCCGGGGATCTGCTGGCAGTCACGCCAGTTCTTCACGTCCTGCTTCTGGTGCGCCACATACAGCGAGCCACAATAGATGTACTCGCGACGCTTGCGGCGCTGCTTGTTCAGGTAGTGGGTGAAGTCGTCCATGAACTTGAATTTCATGTTCAGGTCTTCATCGCCGCGCTTGCCCGAGGGCAGCAGCAGGCTGGCGATGCTGACCTTGTCGAAGTCCGCCTGCAGATACCGACCGAAGCGATCGCAGGATTCGAAGCCCAGGCCGCTGATCACCGCCTTCGGCTGGACCCGGGTATAGAGTGCAACCCCGCCCTGGGACGGCACTTCGGCGTCGCAGGCATAGAGGATGTAACCTTCCAGCGCATAGGCCGGATCGTCCATGTCGTAAGAAGAGGCGCGCGTATCCTGCAAGCAGATCACGTCGGCATTCTGCGCCTTAAGCCAGGGCAACAGGCCCCGCTCCACAGCGTCCTGAATACCATTGACGTTCAAGCTGATGATCCGCATAAATGGCCCCCAAAAAATCGTGGATGTATGATACCCGAGCTAAACCGGTTTAGCTAAATACAAGCCGCGCAAGGACTTATATGCAGGCGTATCAGCGTAATTTCATTCGTTTCGCCATCGAGCGCGGAGTTCTGCGCTTTGGTGAATTCACCCTGAAATCGGGACGCATCAGCCCCTATTTCTTCAACGCCGGCCTGTTCCACAGCGGCGCGGCGCTGGCCCAGCTCGGCCGTTGCTACGCCGATGCGCTGGTGCAGGCCAACCTGCCCTTCGACGTCCTCTTCGGCCCGGCCTACAAGGGCATCCCCCTGGCCGCGGCCACGGCGGTGGCCCTGGTCGAGCACCACGGCCGCGATGTGCCCTGGTGCTTCAACCGCAAGGAAGCCAAGGACCACGGCGAGGGCGGCCTGCTGGTGGGCGCGCCCCTGACCGGTCGGGCGCTGATCATCGATGACGTCATCACCGCCGGCACCGCCATCCGCGAGGTCATGCAGATCATCGACGGCCAGGGCGCCAGCGCGGCCGGGGTGCTCATCGCCCTGAACCGCCAGGAGCGCGGCCGCGGCGAGTTGTCGGCCATCCAGGAAGTCGAGCGCGACTATGGCATCCCGGTGCTCAGCATCGTCGCCCTGGACCAGGTGCTCGAATACCTGGCCGAGGACGCCGAGCTCAAGCGTCACCTCCCCGCCGTCCAGGACTATCGCGCTCAATACGGTATCTAGTCGTCAGCCCAGGAGAGACGGTCATGGTCGTACGTCGCGCCGCTGCCAGTCTGTTGCTCATCGCCCTGCCGCTGGCTGGCCAGGCGGCCGAGCTGTATCGCTATCTGGACCGCAACGGCACCCTGGTCATCGACCGCCAAGGCGTGCCGCCGGAATACGCCGGCAAGGGCTACGACGTGCTCAACGAGCAGGGTCGGGTGATCCGCAAGGTCGCCCCGGCACTGCCCGCCGCCGAACTCGACCGCCGTGAACGCGAGCGCCAGCAGGCCCTGGTCGATGGCCAGCTGCGCAGGCTCTACAGCAATGTCGAGGACGTCGACCGCGCCAAGGCGCGCAAACTGGCCGAGCTGGACGGCCTGCTGCAGATCAAGAAGGCCAACCTGGAGGCCACGCGCCAGTTGCAGAGCCAACTGATGGAGCAGGCGGCGGTACAGCAGCGCAATGGCCAGGCGCTCCCGGCCGATCTGCAGGCCCGCCTCGACGCCGCGGCGGCCGATCAAGTGCGTCTGCAGGCCGATCTGCAGCGCTTCGACGAGCTGCGCAGCAGCACCAGCGCGGCCTTCGACGCCGACCGTGCGCGCATGCAGCGACTGGAAGCGGCTCAGGGCGCGAATCGCTAGTCCTGCAGAATCCGCTACCTGGTCGTATCCGGCCATCGCTACCTGGGTAGCGACGAACTCTCTGATTCTTTCAAACCAGATTCTGGCACGCACCGTGCAAAACGGTTTTCAACACATTGTTGAACAATCGGTCGTGAAGATTCATGAGCGGCAAAGACGCCAGCGAGCTACCCCTGGGGGCGCAGCTGCTGCTGGAAATGCGCGAAGACATCATCGGCGGTCGCCTGCTGCCCGGCACGGCGCTGGTCGAGAGTGAACTGGTCAAGGCCTACAACGCCTCGCGCAACACCATCCGCGAAGCCCTGCACCAGCTGGATCGCGAGGGCCTAGCCACCTATGTGCGCCACAAGGGGGTCATGGTGCGGCGCCTAGGCCTGGCCGAGGTGCGCGACATCTTCCAGGTGCGTCGCACCCTGGAACTGCAGGCCATCCTCACCAGCCGCCCGCTGCGCGAATACCAGTCCGATCGGATGCTGGATGCCCTGGAGGCCGCCGAGCTGGCGCAGTCGCGCGAGGACTGGCGCGCCCTTGGTACCCACGGCCTGCATTTCCATCAGCACATCGTCGGCCTGCTGCGCAGCCCGCTGTTCGATGAATTCTTCGCCACCGTCGCCGCCCAGATGCGCCTGCTGTTTTCCCTCGCGCCCGACGAGGAACACTTCCAGCGGCCCTGGACAGCCCGTGACCGCCAGATCCACGACCTGCTCGGCGCCGGACAGCGCCAGGCGGCCGGCGAGGCCATGGCCAGCTATCTCGACGATTCCGAAAACCGGTTGCTGGATCTGCTCAGCGCAGCCAGGCCGCTCTGACCGAGGAGACCTCCCATGTACAAGGACTACCCCGCTGCCTACCAGTCCACCCAGGGCTCCGCCCTGCAGGTCGATCAGGCCTTCTATGATCGGCTGCGTGAACGCAAGGACGGGCGCACCCTGATCGAGCAATTCGAGATCCCGATCCGTACCGGTCGCGCCTGGAAGGTCCCCGCCGGCCATCTGTTCCGCGTCACCACCCCACACGGGCCTCAGGTCGGCGACTTCAACGTCTGGAACGCCGAGGATCCACGCGAACGGATGTGGGCCGCGCGCACCCGGCAACTGCAGGGTGCCCACGTCAGCACCTACGACCGGCTCTGGTCCAACCTGCCCTTCCTGCGGCCGCTGCTGACCATCACCGACGACAGCCTGGCCGGCTATGGCATCGACGAACACGGCGGCCGCCTGCATGACCTGCTCGGCACCCGTTGCGATCCCTACGTCAACAAGATGCTCACCGGCGAGGACTTCCACCACCACTGCCATTCGAATCTGACCCGCGCGGTACTGCCCCATGGCCTCACCGAATTCGACGTCCACGATGTGCTGAACATCTTCCAGTGCACCGGCCTCAACCACGATGAC
Source organism: Pseudomonas benzopyrenica (assembly GCF_036884265.1). Classification (NCBI taxonomy): domain Bacteria; kingdom Pseudomonadati; phylum Pseudomonadota; class Gammaproteobacteria; order Pseudomonadales; family Pseudomonadaceae; genus Pseudomonas; species Pseudomonas benzopyrenica. Next base: position 4,941,818 of record NZ_CP145723.1, read on the forward strand.
CTGTACTTCATGAAGGCCTGCCCGGCCAAGCCCGGTGACTACCTGGAGTTCTTCGCCGAGATCGACGTGCTTTGCGCCCTGTCCACCTGCCCGGGCGGCGACCTGTCCCTGGCGATGTGGGGGCCCGAGGCCGAGGACCCGCTCAAGGTCTGCCGTCCACTGGGGGTGGAGATCTATCGGGTCGAGGAAGAGCTGCTGCAGGGCTGGGAATCACCCAAGCGAGCGGCCTACAACGGCCAGCACGGCTTGACCCTGCCCAAGGCCAGTTGGGAACAGTAGGTTCCGGCAGCAATGAAAAACGGCGCCCTGGGGCGCCGTTTCTGGGTCCGACCGAAAGCACTCAGCGCTTGCGGTTGGAAATCAGCGTACCGACGCCGACGTCGGTGAAGATTTCCAGCAGCACCGCGTTGGGCACCCGGCCATCGATGATGTGGGCGCTCTGCACCCCGCCCTGCACCGCTTCCAGCGCGCAGCGGATCTTCGGCAGCATGCCGCCGTAGATGGTGCCGTCGGCGATCAGCGAATTGACCTGCTCGGTGGAAAGCCCCGTGAGCACCTGACCCTGCTTGTCCATCAGGCCGGCGATGTTGGTCAGCAGCATCAGCTTCTCGGCCTTGAGCGCCTCGGCCACCTTGCCTGCCACCAGGTCGGCGTTGATGTTGTAGGACTCACCGTCCGGACCCACGCCGATGGGCGCGATGACCGGGATGAAGTCACCGCGCACCAGCATGTTGATCAGGTCGATGTTGACTCCGGTGACCTCGCCGACATGGCCGATGTCGATGATCTCAGGTTGGGTCATCTCCGGCGTCTGCCGGCTGACCTTGAGCTTGGTGGCGCGGATCAGGCCCGCATCCTTGCCGGTCAGGCCGATGGCCTTGCCGCCATGGCGATTGATCAGGTTGACGATGTCCTTGTTGACCTGGCCGCCCAGGACCATCTCCACCACATCCATGGTCTGGGCGTCGGTGACGCGCATGCCGTCGATGAAGTGGCTCTCGATGGACAGGCGCTTGAGCAGGTCGCCGATCTGCGGACCGCCGCCGTGCACCACCACCGGGTTGATGCCCACCGCCTTCATCAGCACGATGTCACGGGCGAAGCCGGCCTTGAGCTCGTCGCTCTCCATGGCGTTGCCGCCGTACTTGATTACCAGCGTCTTGCCGACGAACCGGCGGATATAGGGCAGCGCCTCGGACAGCACCTCGGCGACGTGCGAGGCATCCTCGCGGCTCAGGGTCATGGCTCACCTCTCAAGGTCGACTAAGAAAAGACAAAGGGCGCCTAGGCGCCCTCTGTGCTACCGCTGACCCGAGGTCAGAACGGCAGATTCAGATCCGGCTCCACCGCCAGCAGCTGCTTGCGGAACACCGTCTTGATGCGCTCCAGCTCCTCGAGGGTTTCCGCCTCGAAGCGCAGCACCAGCACCGGCGTGGTGTTGGACGCACGCACCAGACCCCAACCGTTCTGGTAATCGACGCGAACGCCGTCCAGGGTGGTGATCTGGGCATCGCCCCACTGGGCGTCGCGCTGCAGGGTCTCGATGATGCCGAACTTGCTCTCTTCGGTCACCTGGATATTGATCTCCGGGGTGGAGATGTCTACCGGGAAGGTATCGAACACCTGTTGGGCGCTGTGCTTCTCCTGGCTGAGGATCTCCAGCAGGCGCACGGCGCTGTAGATGCCGTCGTCGAAACCGAACCAGCGTTCCTTGAAGAACACGTGGCCGCTCATCTCGCCGGCCAGCAGGGCGCCGGTTTCCTTCATCTTCTTCTTGATCAGCGAGTGACCGGTCTTCCACATGATGGGACGACCGCCGTAGCCGGCGATGAGGTTGTTCAGGCGGCGGGTGCATTTGACGTCGAAGATGATGTCGGCGCCCGGATTGCGGGAGACTACGTCCTTGGCGAACAGCATCAGCAGCTGGTCGGGATAGATGATCTTGCCTTCGTTGGTCACCACGCCGACGCGGTCGCCGTCACCGTCAAAGGCCAGGCCCAGGTCGGCGCCGGTTTCCTTGACCTTGGCGATCAGGTCTTCCAGGTTCTCGGGCTTGCCCGGATCCGGATGGTGATTGGGGAAGTTGCCGTCCACCTCGCAGAACAGCGGGATGACCTCGCAGCCCAGGGATTCGATCAGCTGGGGGGCATTGACCGCGGCAACACCGTTACCGGCGTCCACCACCACCTTGAGCTTCTTGGCCAGCACCACGTCGTTGCGGATGTAGTCGGCATAGCTCTTGAGCACGTCGACCTGCTTGATCTGGCCCTGGCCGCTGGCCACGTCGCCGGTCTCGATGCGCTCGCGCAGACGCTGGATGGATTCGTTGGCCAGGGTCTCGCCGGCGATGACGATCTTGAAGCCGTTGTAGTCCGGCGGATTGTGGCTGCCGGTCAGCATGACGCCGGACTTGCCTTCGAGCACGTTGGCGGCGTAGTAGAGCACCGGGGTCGGCACCATGCCGACATCGCTGACATTGGCGCCGCTGTCGGCCACGCCCTTGATCAGTTGGGCGACCAGCTCGGGGCCGGACAGGCGGCCGTCACGGCCGACGGCCACGTTGGGCTCGCCACGCGCCAGGCTCTCCGAGCCGATGGCGCGCCCGATCCAGTAGGCGGCTTCGGCGGTCAGGGAGTCACCCACCACGCCACGGATGTCGTAGGCGCGGAAGATGCTGGCGTTGAGTTGGGGGGCTTGCGGGGTAGTGCTCATCGGGGGTTTCTCCAATCCCAGGAGATCCTGGTCTTCGTCGAGGATACTGATATCGAGGATGTCGGTGGTCTGGAACAGCGGCTCGCTCTGTTGAGCGCGGCCTCTGTCGGCAAACTCCGCCAGGGTCTTGGCCACGGCATCGCTAGGTGCCGCAGCATATAGGTCCGGCGACGACCCGGCCGATCGGCTGGCCAATCGGGCCGTCGACTTGGCCACGGGTTCCATTACCGCCAGGCGCAAAGTCGGGCTTTTGGCTATCTGATTGGATTCAAGTTCCTCGGCATAGGCCGTCAGACTGCGGACGTCGTCACGGAGCCGGCGTGACAGCTCCCGGGAAAACAGCCAAAAGCCCGCCAGCACGCCGAACAGCGCCAGCAGCAGCGCTACCAGGGGAAGGCCCACCGGGGTATCGGCGCCGGCCTCGGCGGCCGGTGCCAGTTCCAGCGTCCAGAGCGGGCTGCCGGTGGCGAGCCGGCGCATCAGCGCCGGATCACCGGGGCTGCCGCCGCTGGCCAGTACCTGCACACCGCCACCGGGAAATTGCTGCAGCAGGCGCCACTGGCCGACATTCGCCGGCGGCGTGGCCCAGCCCTGCAGCACCGCCGGCAGCGCTTCCACCAGTACGGCGCTGCCGAGCAACTGATCGCCGCGGCGGATGGGCTGGGCGCTGTAGACCAGCCAGCGATCCCCCAGGCGATAGGCTTCCGGTGGGGTCCGCTGGCCGCTTTCCAGGCGCTTGAGCAGATCGAGGGCGGCATAGTTGAGGGGACCGGGACGGTCGTCTTCGATCTGGCGCATGCCGGCCGGCACCACCAGCACATCGACCACGCCGAGGCGCTCGCGCAGCTGGCTTTCCGCCGTCGCACGCGCCGCGGGGTCATCGCCCTGGAGCGCCTGCAGCACCAGGGCATCCCCGGCGACGCCCTGCAGCCGTCGCGTCAGACCGACCAGCAGCTGATTGAGGGAGGCCGCCTGGGCCTGCAGCGCCTGGTCCGCCTGCTGCTCCTGGTTGCGCGCGCCCTGCGGCTGCAACACCAGGAACCACAGCAGCAGCGCGGCCAGCAGCAGACCAGCGAGCGCCAGCAGCAGCCCCGCGCCCATGCCGGGCAAGCCCGCGACCCGAGGGGCCGTCTTGCGCACATCCTTGCCGTTCTTGCCCCTTGCCATGCCGTTCTTCTCCTTTATGTCACGGCGCGCCTTGCATGTTTGGCGTCAGCGGGTACCGGAGTGCCCGAAGCCGCCGGTACCCCGTTCGGTCTCGGTAAAGTTCTCGACGATGTCGAAGTGCGCCTGGACCACAGGTACGAGCATCAGCTGGGCGATACGTTCGCCGATGCTCACGGTGAAGGTGGTCTGGCCGCGATTCCAGCAGGAGACCATGAGTTCGCCCTGGTAGTCCGAGTCGATCAGACCGACCAGATTGCCCAGCACGATACCGTGCTTATGGCCCAGTCCCGAGCGCGGCAGGATCAGCGCCGCCAGCGACGGATCGGCCACATGGATGGCGAGCCCGGTGGGGATCAGGGCGGTCTGGCCCGGCTCCAGCACCAGATCCTCCTGCAGCATGGCGCGCAGGTCGAGGCCGGCCGAGCCGGGGGTGGCGTAGGACGGCAGCGGGAAATCGCGCCCCAGGCGCGGGTCGAGGATCTTGGCTTGAAGGCTATGCATGGTTCTGGGCGGTATCTTTGAGATGGGTGGAAATCAGGGCGATGAGCTGGCGGGCGATCTTGCCCTTGCTGGTCTGCTCGAAGCGGATCTCGTGCAGGCCACGGTCGATCACGGTGACCGCGTTGTCTTCGCTGTTGAAGCCGATGGCCGGATTGGCCACGTCGTTGGCGACGATGAGATCGAGATTCTTGTCGCGCAACTTGCGTTGGGCGTACTCCAGCAGATTCTGGGTTTCCGCGGCGAAGCCGACGCTGAAGGGCCGATCCGGGCGCCCCGCCAGGGTGGCGAGGATGTCCGGGTTGCGCACCAGCTCCAGCAGCAGGCCGTCGCCACGGGTGGGGTCCTTCTTCAGCTTGTGCGGCGCGATCACCTCGGGGCGATAGTCCGCCACCGCCGCCGAGGCGATGAGCACGTCGCAGGGCATCAGCGCCTCGCAGGCGGCCAGCATGTCGCGGGCGCTGATCACGTCGATGCGCTCGACGCGATCGGGGGTCGGCAGATGCACGGGTCCACTCACCAGGCTGACGCGGGCACCCGCCTCCGCCGCCGCTTCCGCCAGGGCGAAGCCCATGCGACCGGAGCTGTGGTTGGTGATGTAGCGCACCGGGTCGATGTTTTCCTGGGTCGGGCCGGCGGTGATGACCACGTGGCGACCGGTCAGGTCGAGGCGCTGGAAGCAGTCGGCAGCGAGCTGGGCGAGGTCGGTGGCTTCCAGCATCCGACCGGGGCCGACGTCGCCACAGGCCTGGCTACCGCTGGCCGGGCCGAACAGCTTGATACCGCGACTGCGCAAGAGCTCCGCATTGGCCTGGGTGGCCGGATCGCGCCACATGGCCTGGTTCATGGCTGGTGCCAGGGCGACCCGGGCATCGGTGGCCAGCACCAGGGTGGTGAGCAGATCGTCCGCCACGCCCTGGGCCAGGCGCGCCATTACATCGGCGGTGGCCGGCGCGACCAGCACCAGATCGGCCCAGCGGGCCAGCTCGATATGACCCATGGCCGCTTCGGCGGCCGGATCCAGCAGATCCAGGTGCACCGGCAGCCCGGACAGCGCCTGCAGGGTCAGCGGCGTGATGAATTCGCGCCCGCCGCGGGTCAGTACCACCCGCACCTCGGCGCCCTGATCCTTGAGGCGGCGCACCAGCTCGGCGCTCTTGTAAGCGGCGATGCCACCTCCGACGCCCAGCACGATGCGTTTACGATGGAGCCGCTGCATATAGCCTTTCCGTTCTCGAACCGTCTAGAACGGGCATCGCACGGCCAATCGAGGCCTGCGCGCACCCGCGAATGATCCGGTTAAGATAGCACAGCGCCTGCAGGACGCAGACGCCCCGCCAGACAAGGAGCGCCCATGAGCATCAAGGATTGGCCGGCCCAGGAACGGCCGCGGGAGAAACTGCTGGAACAGGGCGCCCAGGCCCTCACCGACGCCGAGTTGCTGGCGATCTTTTTACGCACCGGCGTGGCCGGCAAAAGCGCGGTGGACCTCGCCCGCCAGCTGCTCGGGGAATTTGGCAGCCTGAGGGCCCTGCTGGAGGCCGACCTCACCGCCTTCAGCACCCACCTCGGCCTCGGCCCGGCCAAGTACAGCCAGCTGCAGGCGGTGCTGGAAATGGGCCGCCGCCACCTGGCCGAAGGCCTCAAGCGCGACTCGGCGCTGGAAAGCCCCCAGCAGGTCCGCGACTATCTAAAGGCGCGCCTGCGCCACGAACCCCACGAAATCTTCGGCTGCCTGTTCCTCGACACCCGCCACCGGGTGCTAGCCTTCGAAGCCCTGTTCCACGGCACCATCGACGGCGCCAGCGTCTACCCCCGCCAGGTGGTCAAGCGCGCCCTCGCCCACAACGCCGCCGCCGTCATCCTCACCCACAACCACCCCTCCGGCATCGCCGAACCCAGCCAGGCCGACCGCCTGCTCAACACGCGCCTGAAGGACGCCCTGACGCTGGTCGATGTGCGGGTGCTGGATCATTTCATCGTGGGGGATGGAGAGCCGCTTTCGATGGCGGAATATGGGTGGCTCTAACCTCGTTCTGAAGCGAGCACTTCCATCCAACTAAAAGCCTAACTTTAAAATTATAAAATTATAAAATTTTAAAACTGACGATGACCGTCACTTTTATGGGTTTAATTTGGACAATTTTTGTCACTCCAATAAATAGGCTTATTTTTTTATTGAAAGCTCGGCGGAAAAATTAGCGCTGGGTCACACTTTTTCGCTACCAAAGCTCAAAAAACCGCTCTAGGATGCACATCGCAGGCAGACTGAGTCATTAGCTGCCTAACAGCGGGCGAAAATTGCCCCAGCGATTTCCGCCCCAAGAAGTTCAAGGATTGGAACTTCAAACCTCGTGAGGTCATGGATGACTTTATTATCTTCGCTCGCCCAGAATTATATAGCCGTTGCCGACCACCCTATAGCCGCGGACAACTTCGCCGGCGAAGATCGCCGCTATAGTTCCGAGTTCGAGCGACTCGAAGCGGTCTGCCAGAACACCCAGGCGCTGCATCGCGACGTCACGCCGGACTGGGCCACCACTGCCGAGCAGGCGACGGCTTTCTTGCGTGAGCACTCCAAGGATCTGCGGGTCGCCGTCTGGCTGACCTGGGCGCTGTACTGCACCCGCAACTGGACCGGTCTGGAGGCCGGTCTAGCTCTGCTTGAGCGACTGTTGGAGACCCACTGGGAGGATCTGCATCCCCGTAAGGAACGTACCCGCGCAGCGGCTCTCGGTTGGCTTCAGATCCGTCTGGAAGGCGTCTTCGATACCCCCACCCTGACTACCCTGGAAGCGTCCTGGCTACAGACCTTCAGTACCCAACTCGGCCAGCTGGAGGCGCTACTGCAGCCGCGCCTGGGTGAGGCCGCGCCGCTGCTGCTGCCGTTGGTGCGGCGCCTGGACGAACAACGGCGGCGTCAGGTTCAGGCCACCGCGCCGGTGGAATCCCCCACCGCGTCCCTCCCGTCCACCCCGGTTGCGGCCGCTCAAGCACTCCAGGGTCCGCTGGAATCGGACAAGGACGCCCATCGCCTGCTACGCCAGCTGCAGGAAGGCGCTCGGACGCTGAGCAACTGGTGGCTGCGCCAGCGTGCTGGCGATCAACGCGCCCTGCGCCTGAATCGCGCCCTGCTCTGGGGCGGCATCGACAGCCTGCCCGCCCACGATGCCCAAGGCATCACCGGGCTACGGGGTTTGCCGGCTGATCGCCTGAGGTTCTTCCAGGAGCGTCAGGCAGCGGGCGATGTCGCCACGCTGCTTGGCGAACTGGAGATCAGCCTGGCACGCGCGCCCTTCTGGCTGGATGGTCAGCGCCTGGCCTGGGAATGCCTGCAGGCGCTGAGTGCCCAGGCGGCCTGCCGGGAAATCGAGTGGCCGCTGTTGTTGCTGCTGGAGCGCCTGCCGGGCATCGAAGCCCTGGCCTTTCACGACGGCCAACCCTTTGCCGATCCCCAGACCCGGCTCTGGCTGTCCGGTCTGACCGCGTCGACCGGGGCGCAACCCGCCGCCGCGAGCGAAGCACGTCAGGACGCCTGGAGCGAAGCGCTTGCCGAAGCCCTGGTGGAGTTGCGTGCAGGCGGCCTCAAGAGCGCCGTGCGTCATCTGCAGCAGGGCCGCCGCAGCGCCCAGGGCGAACGCCAGCGCCTGCTCTGGGACCTGGCCGGTGTCCAGTTGCTGATTCAGGCCCGCCAGTTCGAACTGGCGCACGTCCAGCTCGTCGAGCTGGACGCCGAACACGGCGCCTTGCTGACGCGCTGGGAGCCACAGCTGGCCCTGGAGATCCTCCAGAGTCGCCGGTTGTGCCTGGAAGCCCTGCCTGCAATCGCTGACAGCCGGGCGCAGCTGCAACAGCTGCGCCCCCGACTTTGCGGCCTCGATCTCGAGGCGGCACTCGACTGAGGTTCGTCCTCACACTCAAGGAGAAACACATGGCCAAAGAAGGCTCGGTTGCCCTGAAGGAACGCATCAACGTCACGGTTCGACCCGCCAGCGGCGGTGCCGAAGAAGAAATGGAATTGCCCCTCAAGCTCATGGTGCTGGGCGACTTCACCCAGCGCGCCGACGACCGCAAGCTTGAAGACCGCAAGCCGGTGGCGGTCGACAAGGACAACTTCGACGAGGTCATGGCCAAGCAGCAGTTGGGCCTGACCCTGGCGGTGCCCAATCGCCTACAGGAGGGCAGCGAAGACGACCTGGCCATCCGGCTCGAGCTCAAGGCCATGGCCGATTTCAGCCCGGCGCGCCTGGTGCAGCAGGTCCCCGAGCTCAAGCAATTGATGGATCTACGCGATGCCCTGGTGGCGCTCAAGGGGCCACTCGGCAACACCCCGGCCTTCCGCAAGGCCATCGAACAGGTGCTTGCCGATCCGGTCGCCCGAGCCACGGTGCTTGGCGAACTCGGCTTGTCGACTCAAGACCTTTGATCAGGAAGATCACCATGACCGCCACCCTGCTCCAGCAACCCGCTACCGACGTTGTCGAAGACAGCGGCATTCTCGACCGCATCATCGCCGAGACCCGCCTGGCCCCCCACGATGAAAGCTATGGCGTGGCCAAGCGCGGCATTTCCGCCTTCATCGAAGAATTGCTCAAGCCGCACAACGCCCAGCAGCCGGTAAAGAAGGCGTTGGTCGACCGCATGATCGCTGAGATCGACGAGAAGCTCAGTCGCCAGGTCGACGAGATCCTGCACCACGATCAATTCCAGTCGCTGGAAGCGGCCTGGCGCGGCCTGCGCCTGTTGGTGGAGCGCACTGATTTCCGTGAAAACAACCGGATCGAGATGCTCAACGTCTCCAAGCAAGACCTGCTGGAAGACTTTGAGGATTCGCCGGACATCGTCCAGTCGGGCCTCTACAAGCATGTCTACACCGCTGAATTCGGTCAGTTCGGTGGTGAGCCGGTTGGCGCCATCATCGCCAACTACGACTTCGATCCCAGCGCGCCGGATATCCGTACCCTGCAACAGGTGGCGGCGGTCTCGGCCATGGCTCATGCCCCCTTCATCGCCGCCGCCGGCCCACGCTTCTTTGGCCTGGAAAGCTTTACCGGGCTACCCGACCTCAAGGATCTCAAGGATCACTTCGACGGTCCGCAATTCGCCAAATGGCAGAGCTTTCGCGAACAGGAAGATGCCCGCTACATCGGCCTCACCCTGCCGCGCTTCCTGCTGCGCACCCCCTACGATCCGGAAGAGAATCCGGTGAAGACCTTTGCCTACCGCGAGAACGTCAGCCAGAGCCATGGCCACTACCTCTGGGGCAACACGGCCTACGCCTTCGCCACCCGGCTGACCCACAGCTTCGCCAAGTACCGCTGGTGTCCGAATATCGTCGGTCCGCAAAGCGGTGGCGCGGTGGAAGACCTGCCGCTGCACCATTTCGAAAGCATGGGCGAGATCGAGACCAAGATACCCACCGAGGTACTGATCTCCGATCGTCGCGAGTACGAATTGGCCGATGCTGGCTTTATCGCCCTGACCATGCGCAAGGGCAGCGACAACGCCGCCTTTTTCTCCGCCTGCTCCACGCAAAAGCCCAGGTTTTATGGCAACAGCGAAGAAGGCCGCGCCGCCGAGCTGAACTACAAGCTCGGCACCCAGCTGCCCTATCTGTTCATCGTCAGCCGCCTGGCGCACTACCTCAAGGTGCTGCAGCGCGAGCAGCTGGGTGGCACCAAGGAGCGCACCGACCTCGAGCTGGAACTCAACAAGTGGATCCGCCAGTTCGTCGCCGACCAGGAGAATCCCAGCGCCGAGGTACGCGGCCGCCGGCCGTTGCGCGCGGCCAGCATCCGCGTCAGTGATGTCGAGGGTAATCCGGGCTGGTTCCGCGTCGGCCTCAGCGTGAGACCTCACTTCAAGTATCAGGGCGCCGATTTCACCCTGTCGCTGGTCGGCAAGCTGGACAAGGAGTAACGGGCCATGAGCTACGGCAGTCTGTTCGAACGTCTGGCCGGCACCCACGCCGCGCGCGCCCAGGGTTCGCCCTTCGAGGCCCTGAGCGCCTCGGTGGCAGCGCACCTGGCGAAGATGCTCAGTACCCGCGCAGGCAGCGTACCGACCCAGGCCGACTACGGATTGCCCGATCTCAACGACCTGCGTCTGTCACTGCACGACTCGCTACAGCAGGCGCGACTGGCCATTGAAGGTTTCATCGCCACCTACGAGCCGCGTCTGTCGCACGTGAAGGTGCTGCCCCTGCCACGGGAGGGCACCACCCTGGCCTTCGCGTTGGAGGGCCAGCTCGAACTCGACGGTCAGCATCGCGCCGTCCGTTTCACCGCGAGCCTGGATGGCAGCGGTCAGGTCAAGGTCAGCCAGGGATAGGTCTATGTCCTTCAATCACTATTACCAAAGCGAACTGGCGGAATTGCGCCAGCTGGGCACGCGCTTCGCCCAGCGCAATCCCGCCCTTGCCCCCTTCCTTGGCCAGGGCGGCCAAGATCCGGACGTAGAGCGGCTGTTGGAGGGTTTCGCCTTCCTCACCGGCCGCCTGCGGCAGAAGCTCGACGACGAGTTACCGGAGTTGACCCATTCGCTGCTCAACCTGCTATGGCCCCACTACCTACGCCCGTTGCCAAGCTGCGCCATCCTTGAATTCGATCCATTACCCGCGCCGGGTGCCGCGCTCCAGGTTCCACGTGGAACGGAAGTGGAGTCACGACCGCTGGATGAGGTGAGCTGTCGCTTCCGCACCTGTTCCAACATCGAGATCCAGCCACTGCGGGTGGAGGCGGTATGCTTCGCGCCCCAGGGCGCTGGCGCTCGCCTGACCCTGCGCCTGGGGATCACCGGGACTGGCACCCTGGCCACTGTGGACCTGCGCCAGTTACCGCTGCATCTGACCGGCGACCGCACGCTCAGCCAGGATCTCTATCTCGCCCTACTGCATAACCTGGCCGGTCTCAGTCTGGTACCCCTCGACGCTCAGGGTGCGCCCTTGACGGACGACCAGGGGCGCGAGCGCCGCCTGCCATTGGCCGCCGATCAGGTGCAGCCACTTGGCTTCGGCGAGGACGAAGCGCTGCTGCCCTATCCGCCCAATGCCTTCCGCGGCTATCGACATCTGCAGGAATATTTCGCCTTCCCGGAGAAATTCCTTTTCGTGGCGGTGCAGGGACTAGCGGTGGTGGAGGCGCTGTCTGACGAGGTACGCCGCCTGACCCGCGGACTGGAGCTGCGTTTCGAAATCAAACGCATCGCTCGCCAGCCGCGCCTGCCAGATCGCGACAATCTGCGGCTGCACTGCGTACCGGTGGTCAACCTGTTCCGCCACGACGCGCTGCCGATTCGCCTCGATGGCAAGCGCGACGAGTACCCGCTGTTTCCCGCCGGTCACGGGCGCGAACACCTTGGGGTCTTTGCCGTGGAACGGGTGACCGGCTGGCAGCCAGGTGGCCTAGGCCATCGCGACTATCTGCCCTTCGAATCCTTCGCCCACGACCTGAGCTTCGGCGGCCAGAGTCGTCGGCCACACTATGCCGTACGCCAGCGCAACGCCCTGCTGCACGGCGGCATCGACACCTATCTGGCCTTCGGCGATCCGGGCACCGATCAGGACACCCTGTCCATCGATCTGACCTGCACCAATCAGAACCTGCCGCAGCGCCTGCGCGCCGGTGATCTCTGCCTACCCACCGAAAACACCCCGGGCGGCCTGGGCTTTCGCAACCTGGCCACGCCGACCGCCAGCCATGCGCCGGTCCTGTCTGGCGACCGGCTATGGCAGCTGGTGTCCAACCTGTCGCTCAACTATCTGTCGCTCACCGATGTCGCGGCCTTGCGTACGGTGCTGGCCAGCTACGACCTGCCTGGCCAGCACGACCGCCAGGCCGAACGCGTCAGCCGCCAGCGCCTGGCCGCCTTGCAGGGCATCAGCCATCGCCCGGTGGATCGCCTCTATCGCGGCCTGCCGATCCGCGGCATCGCCACCCAATTGGACATGGATGCCAGCGGCTTTCGCAGCGAAGGCGAGCTGTATCTGTTCGCCAGCGTACTCAACGAGTTCTTCGCGCTCTACGTCAGCCTGAACTCCTTCCATCAACTCAGCGTTCGCTGCCCGCAGGGAGAGGTGTATCTATGGACACCGCGCATGGGTCAGCAACCGCTGATCTGAATCGCTCGGCGCTGTGCCGCGAAATTCGTGAGTACTCGCTGTTCCAGGGGATCAGGCAGGTGCTCCTGCAGCTGCAGCGGCTGGCGCCGGCCCTCTCGGAGGAGCAACTCTATGAGCGGCTGGAGTTCCACGCCAATCCCAGCCTGGCCTTCCCCGGCAGCGATATCGAGCGCCTGGAATTCGTCACGGAGGCCGACGGCCTGCGGGCACGCCTGCAACTCAACTTGGGCGCCCTGATGGGAAGCGGTTCGCCACTTCCCGCCTTCTATGGCGAGCAGGCCCTGGGCGACGGCGAGCAGGGTCGCGCCACGCGCGACTTTCTCGACCTCTTCCACCACCGGTTGCATCGGTTGTTGCTGCCGATCTGGCGCAAGTACCGCTATCACGCCCGCTTTCGCGAAGGTGCCCGTGACGAGTTGTCGACCCGGCTGTTCAGCCTGATCGGTCTGGGCGACCGCAGTCTGCGCCAGGCGCCGGAGCTGAACTGGAAGCGCCTGCTGCCCTACCTTGGCTTGCTCAGCCTCAAGGTGCACTCGGCGGCGCTGATCGAGGCCGTGCTGCGCTACTACCTGGGGCAGCCTGAGCTGTACCTGGAGCAATGCCTGGAACGCCGGGTGGCTATTCCCGCCGAGCAACGTTCACGTCTGGGGCAGGCCAATGCCCAGCTCGGGCAGACAGCGGTGCTCGGCGTGCAGGTACGTGATCGCGGCAGCACGTTCCGTCTGCACCTGCTCGAACTGGACTGGGACGCCTTCCATTCATTCCTGCCCCAGGGCAGCCAGCACGCTGCCTTGGGTGCCCTGCTGAGCTTCACCCTGCGCGACCGGCTGGATTACGACCTGCGCCTGCATTTGCGGCGAGACGCGTTGCGGGAGTGGCGTCTGGAAGCCGCCAGCCCCTGCCGACTGGGCTGGACCACCTGGCTCGGTCTCGGCCAGGCCAAGGGTCAGGTCACCCTGGCCTGCCACTGTTAATCAAGGATGATCGACATGCTCACTCTGGACCTGCAACACCTCATCAACACCCTGACCGACGCCACCCGCCAGGACCTGGAACAGGCCGCGCAACGTTGCGTTCGTCGTGGCAGTCGGCAGATCCTGATCGAAGATCTGCTAGCGGTCTTGCTGGAATCCCGCGATGGTCTGCTTGATCGCGCCCTGAAGGCCGCCGACATCGATCCAGCGGACTTTGCCGCCACCTTGCAACCGCGGCCAGGCAACGCTGAAGGCAGCGATCCGGTCTTCGATACCGAGTTGCTGCTGTGGCTGCAAGATGCCGTGCTGATTGCCCAACTCGAACTGGAACGGTCGGAGGTCGGTAGCGTCGCCCTACTGCTGGCGCTATTGCGCCACCCCGAGCGGCTGTTGGGTACGAGATACGGACGCCTGCTGGAGCGAGTGAATCCTGCGCAGCTCCTGGATTTCGTCAAGACCCAACAGCCCCTGGCGGCTGCGGTCGCCAGCGCGTCGCCGCTGAGCCGCTTCACCCATGACCTTAGCGACCAGGCCCGTACCGGTCGCCTGGATCCGGTGTTGGGGCGCGACGCCGAGATCAGGCAACTGGTAGATATCCTCTCGCGACGGCGCAAGAACAATCCCCTGGTGGTAGGCGAAGCGGGGGTGGGCAAGACCGCCATCGTCGAGGGCCTGGCACTGCGCATCGCAGCCGGCGAAGTCCCCAACAGCCTGCGCCAGGTGGAAATACGCACCCTCGATCTCGGCCTGCTGCAGGCGGGTGCCAGCGTCAAGGGCGAGTTCGAGCGTCGCCTGCAGGAGGTGATCGACGCCGTGCGTCAGGCGCCCCAGCCCATCGTCCTGTTCATCGACGAGGCCCATACCCTGATCGGCGCGGGCGGCCCGGCCGGTGGCTCGGATGCGGCTAACCTGCTCAAGCCGGCGCTGGCTCGTGGCGAACTGCGCACCATCGCCGCCACCACCTGGGGCGAGTACCGCAAGTACTTCGAGAAAGATCCGGCGCTGGCGCGACGCTTCCAGCCGGTGAAGCTGGAGGAATTCGATGTCGCCAGCGCCATCACCGTCCTACGCGGTCTGGCACCGACCTATGCCGAGAGCCATGGTGTCTACCTGCGCGATGACGCCGTGGTGGCTGCCGCCGAGCTGGCCGCCCGCTATCTGAGCGGGCGCCAGTTGCCGGACAAAGCAGTGGATGTGCTCGACACCTGTTGCGCTCGGGTGCGTATCAGCCTGGCCAGTCCGCCTCCTGCCTTGGACGCCTTGCGCGCATGCCTGGCCGCGACCGAACGCACGCTCGCCGCCGCCCGCCGCGATGCCGACCATGGCCTGCTCGTCGCGGCTGACAGTCTGGACAGCCTTACCGCCACGCGGGACACCGAGCGCCTGGCAGTTGAGGCACTGCAGGCCGACTGGGAACGTCAGCGGGAGCTGGCCGAACGCATCCTGACTTTGCGTACGACCGCGGCCAGTACCGAGCTGGCCGCAACCCGGGCGGAGCTGGAGCAGCTGCAACGGCAGGCTGGGCGGCTGGTCAGCCTGGAGGTCTGCCCGCAGCTGGTGGCGGAGGTGATAGCGGCCTGGACCGGTCTTCCGGTCGACCAACTCGCCCGACGCCACGATCAACGCCTTGCCCGCTTTGCCAGCGATCTGCGTGGACGGCTGCGTGGTCAGGAGCAGGCGGTGGTCGCCATTGATCGCGCCCTACGCGCGGCGGCAGTGGGTCTCAACACCACCGAGGCGCCGGTCGGCGTCTTTCTGCTGGTCGGTCCCAGCGGGGTCGGCAAGACGGAAACCGCCCTGGCACTGGCCGAATTGCTCTATGGCGGTGAGCGCTTTCTCACCACCCTCAACCTGTCGGAATTTGCCGAGAAACATAGCGTGTCGCGCCTGATCGGCGCACCACCCGGCTATGTCGGCTATGGCGAAGGAGGTCTGCTCACCGAGGCCGTCCGCCGCCAACCCTATTCGGTGGTCTTGCTGGACGAGGTGGAAAAGGCCGACCCGGAGGTACTCAATCTCTTCTACCAGATCTTTGATCGCGGCCAGGCCACCGACAGCGAAGGGCGACAGATCGACTTTCGCAACGTGCTCTTTCTGCTCACCTCCAACCTGGCCAGCAGTGAGATCCAGCGGCTGTGCCGGGAGAGGCGACCGGACGCCTCAAGCCTTGCCGAAGCCATTCGCCCCATCCTGACCCGACACTTCAAACCCGCCTTGTTGGCCCGCCTGCGGGTGGTGCCCTACTACCCGCTGGACGACGATCTGCTGCGCGAATTGGCGGTGCAGAAGCTGGACCGTGTTGGTCAACGCCTGTTGGCGCGGCAGGTCGCCTTCAGCTATGCCCCGGCCCTGCCGGACGACCTGGCGGCACGTTGCCGGGACGACGACAGCGGTGCCCGGCGTATCGATCTGCTGCTGGAGCAGCGGGTACTGCCGCTGTTGACCGATCACCTGCTCGATGCCCTGGCCACGGGCCAGCCCCTGCACCGGTTGCATCTCGACGTCAACGCCGTAGGCGAACTGAGTTGCGAGGTGACGGCATGACACTGCCCGCCGCTCCGGACGCCCTCCTGCCGCTGTTGCTCGAATTGGGGCAGTGCGACGATCCCGCCGCCCTCGCGCTGGGTCTGGTCGAGGGTCTGGGCCAATTGGCCCGTCTCGACCTGGTGCAGTACTACCGCCTGGACGCTACCCATACCCAGCTGGTACGGCTGGCCCAAGCGTTGGATGGCAGCGCCGCCCTGAGTGGCGAAGCGCTGCCCTTGGAAGAGGAAAGTCTGCTGCAGTACTGCCTGACGCAGAATCGACGTCTGCATCTGCGCGAACTGGACCCCTTGCTGCATACCACTGCCTTTCTGCCCGGCGAAGGCTGGCGCAGCCTGGGCTGCATCCCCCTGACCGGTCCGGGTGGCCAGGTTGAGGGGTTGCTGGTGCAGGCCAGTCGGACCAGGCAAGACCTGGAGGGCCACGCTGAGCCACTGATGGCGCTCGGTCGCTTCGCCGTGGCGCAGAGCCAGTTGCTGGAACGAGTTCAGGCCGCGCCCCTGACGATTACGCCATTAGCTCCAACCACGGCCACCGCCGATGGCTTCGGCATGATCGGCGATGGCGGCGCCATGCGGCAGGTCCATCGGCTGATCGGCAAGGTGCTGCACAACTCCATCACCGTGCTGCTGACTGGGGAAACCGGCACCGGCAAGGAACTGGTGGCGCGCGCCATCCACGAACGGGGCTCGCGGCGCACCCAGCCTTTCGTGGTGCAGAACTGCGCGGCGCTGCCCGAGCAGCTCCTGGAAAGCGAGCTCTTCGGCTATCGCAAGGGCGCCTTTACCGGTGCCGAGCGCGATCGCGCCGGTCTGTTCGATGCAGCCGATGGCGGTACCCTGTTTCTCGACGAGATCGGCGACATGCCGCTGACCTTGCAGGTCAAGCTGCTGCGCGTCCTGCAGGAGGGTGAGGTCCGCCCGCTGGGGAGTGCCGAGACCCATAGGGTCGACGTACGCATCGTCGCGGCGACTCATCGCCAGCTGCTGCGGCTGGTCGAGCAAGGCACCTTTCGCGAGGATCTCTACTATCGCCTTACCCACTTCCCCATCCAGCTGCCACCCCTGCGCGAGCGTGGCGAGGACCTGCCGTTGCTGGCCCGGCACTTCGCCGACCAGGCCTGCGCCTACCTGAAGCGTTCGCGCTGCCGCTGGTCCAGCGCCGCCCTGGACCTGCTGGCTGGCTATGCCTTTCCAGGCAATGTCCGCGAACTCAAAGGCCTGGTGGAGCGCGCCGTCCTCCTCTGCGACGGCAACGAACTGTTGCCCGAACACTTCGCCATCCGCTCCGTCACCTCGACCGCCATTACCGGCAACCTGACCTTGCGCGAGCGCCTGGATCAGCTCGAACGCGGCTTGCTGGTGGACTGCCTGCGCAAGAACCGTGGCAACCAGACACAGGCTGCCCAGGAATTGGGACTGCCGCGACGCACCCTGCTCTATCGCCTGCAGCGCCTGAGCATCCGCAGCGCCGATCTGCAACTTTCCTAGAGGATCACCCCATGCCCACGCCGCTTCGCTCCCTGTTGCTGCTGACGTTGCTCGCCCTGGCGGCCTGCAACTCGACGCCCAGGGATCTGCAGAACTATCGCCCCCTGGGCGAACCCCAGACACCCCACCGCCTCACCTAGGACAGGACAAGACCATGGAATTGGTATTCGATCTGGTCGGCAGTCGAGCGCACGCACCTGGACTGCTTACCCAAAAGACCTTTCGCCACGTCGGCGGACTCATCGGTCGCAGCGAAGACTGCGACTGGTATCTGCCCGATCCGCAACGGGTGCTGTCCAATCAGCACGCCCGCATCAGCTACAGTGAGGGCGATTATTTCCTTACCGACCTGAGCAGCAACGGCATCCAGCTCGCCGATGGCCAGCGCCTGACCAAGGACGAGCCCTGGCGCATCCAGCATGGCCAGACCTTCGCCTTGGGCAGCTTCGCCCTGGCCGCCCGCCTGATCCGCGACCCAGCCGGCTTCGCCGATGATTTCCAGGTCCCCGCTAGCCCCCATGGACTGATCCCGGACGACGCCTTTCTCGCACTGGATCCGCTGCAGGCGCTGGAGTGTCGCGATCCCCACGGCCTCGCCGAACTCGATGGCCTGGATCCCTTCGCCAGCGACAGCACCCGCAGCGACTATGCCCGGGTCGATCTGGACAGCCTGGGCATTCCCGCCCTGGTAGAGGACACCGCTCCCTCTCCGGTGGAGCGTCCGGCGGCCGCTCCGCAATGGCAGACACCGGCCTTCTGGCAGGCCTTCGGCGAGGCCCTAGGGCTGCAGCTCGCCGACCTTGGCCAAGCGGCACGCGAAGCCCTGGCACTCGAGGCCGCACGCCTGCTGCGCCTCGCAACCCAAGGCCTGCATGGTTGCCTGCGAACCCGCAACGAAACACGCAATGAGCTGCGCCTGCCACTCACCACGGTGCAGCGCAGCGGTAACAATCCGCTCACCTTCGCCGCCGACGGCGATGCTGCCCTGGCCCAGCTGCTGCGTCCCAATGCCGTCGGCCAACTGCCGGCCGACCAGGCGCTGCTGCGCGCCTTTCGCGAACTCCAGGCCCATCAGGTGGGCCTCGTCGCCGCCAGTCGTCAGGCGGTGCTGGCCACCTTCGAACAGCTGGCACCCGCCCACTGCGAAGCCCGCCTCGAACGCGAGGGTCGGAGTCCGCGCTGGGGTCGTGACGCCAAGCTCTGGCGTGCCTGGCAGCACCAGTATCGCGAGCTGCGCCAGGATGACGACTGGCGCGAGCGGTTGTTCGCCAAGGACTTCGCCCAGGCCTACACCGATCAGGTCCGCCTTATCGCCACCCTCAATCCCAGCCAGCAAGGACGCTGACATGAACCTCCTCCTGCGCCTTCTTGGCGCCCTCGGCCTGGCCCTGTTGCTAGGCGCCTGCGCCAGCCAAAAAGCCCTTGAGCCAACGCGCCTCGACCTGAGCCTGAACGGCGGCGAAGACCTCAACCCCGACCTCAATGGCCGACCCTCGCCGCTGGTGATCCGCCTGATCGAGCTGAAGAATCCGGTTGGCTTCGAAAACGCCGAATTCTTTTCCCTCTACGAAAACGCCAGGCAGACCCTGGCACCCGATTGGGTCGCCGAAGAGGAGGTCGAACTGCGCCCTGGCGAGTCACGCGAACTCAAGCTCAGGGTGCAGGACGACAGCCGCTATGTCGGCATCTATGGCGCCTACCGCAACTTGGCCGGCAGCCAGTGGCGCCGGGTCATCCAGCTCAAGACCGCTGCGCTGGCGCAGATTCGGCTGGATTTCACGGCGGATGGCATCCAGTCCGCTCCGGCGAGTAAGGAGTAGGCCATGCAGCAACTCAAGGTGATCTGGCAAGAAGGCATGCTGCTCCGGCCGCAGCATTTCCAGCAGAACGACCGTTATCACGCCGAGCAATTGCAGACCCGCACCCGTCGCCTCGGTGAGCCGGCCTGGGGATTTTTCGACCTGACCCTCGATCATCAATTTCTCGCGATGGGCAAGATAGTGATCAGTCAGGCCAGTGGCATCCTGCCCGACGGCACCCTCTTCGACCTGGGTGCCGAGGGTGAACCCCTGGCCCTCGATGTACCGGCCAATACCCGCGACAGCGCGGTCTGGCTGGCGCTGCCGCTCACCAGCGGCCAGCGCCTGGAAAGCCGTCCACTCGACCAGGACGACATCGTCGCCCGTTACCTCAGCGTCGACAGCGAGATGGCCGACTCCCATGCCGGTTTCGGTGAGCCTGGGACAGTCAGTTGCGGTCGTCCCGACTTTCGCTTGCTGCTCGAAGACCATCCCCGGCTCAACGCCTATGTCCGCCTGCAGGTCTGCCAGCTGCTGGAAACGGCGCCGGACGGCAGCCTGGAGCTGGATACCGCCTTTACCCCTAGCGTCATCCAGGTGCGAGCGGCCGAGTCACTGCTGGCGGGCCTCAAGGAGGTCAGCACCCTGCTCGCGCACCGGGGCGAGGTGCTCTCCCAGCGCCTGCGGCAGGCCGGCAGCCTGGGCACCGCAGAAATCGGCGATTTCCTGCTGCTGCAACTGGTCAATCGCCACGAGACCGTCCTGCGCCATTGCCTGGACTACGAGCAACTGCATCCGCGCAGCCTCTTTCGCGAATTGCTCGCCCTGCATGGTGAGCTGGCCACCTTCGCGGCTGCCGACAAGCGCCCCGATCTGAACCTGAACTATCGCCACGCCGACCAGACCGGCAGCTTTGCGCCGCTGTTCCAGGCGCTGCGCCAGGCGCTGTCCATGGTGCTCGAACAGCACGCCCTGCACCTGCCCCTGCAACAGCGGCAGTACGGCATCCAGGTGGCGCCGCTACAGGACCACGGCCTCCTGGCCAACGCCAGCTTCGTGCTCATCGCCAGAGCCGAATGCAGTACCGAGGAGCTGCGCCAGCGCCTGCCAGCACACCTCAAGGTGGGGCCAGTGGAGCGCATCCGCCAGTTGGTCAACCTGCACCTGCCGGGGCTCACCCTCAAACCCCTGGCGGTCGCGCCGCGCCAATTGCCCTTCCATGCCGACAGGACCTATTTCGTCCTCGAACTCACCGCCGCCGACACCGCCCAGCTCGAGCAGTCCGGCGGCTTCGCCTTTCATGTCTCCGGCACCTTTCCGGGCCTCGACCTCGCCTTCTGGGCGATCAGGAGCTAAGCATGCAGACTGCAACCGACTATGGCTCAGACGACAGGACCGTGGTGCTCAGTCGCCACGCCCAGGGCCCCGATGCGCCACGCAGCCCTCTCACCGACTTTACTGCACCGCCGCGCTACGCCCAGTTGGAAGAGCGCATGGTCCAGGCGGCCCGCCTGCGATCGGGCGAGACGCTGAACCTGAGCATCAATCCCATGGTAGGCGCCGCTGCGCCACTGCTCTCCGAGGTGGTACGCCTACGCCAGAGCTACGCCGCGGAGGACCTGCATGTGCTTCAGGAGCGCCTGACTGCCAGCCTGCGGCTGTTCGAACAGCGTGCCCTGGCCGATGGACTGGACAGCGGCGAGGTCATGGCCGCGCGCTATGCCCTTTGCACCACGGTCGACGAGGCGGTGGTCACCACGCCCTGGGGCAATGCCGGTGACTGGTCGCAGTTCAGCCTGTTGAGCAGCTTTCACAACGAGACCTTTGGTGGCGAGAAATTCTTCTTGCTGCTCGAACGCCTCAGTCGTAATCCGGCCAAGCACCTGGCCCTGTTGGAACTGCTCTACCTCTGTCTGGCACTGGGCTTCGAAGGCAAGTATCGCGTGCTGCCACGCGGCATGCTCGAGCTGGAAGCCATCCGCGACAGCCTCTATCGGCAACTGCGCCAGCTACGCGGTGAGATACCGCGCGAGTTGTCGCCGCATTGGCAAGGACTGGATGCCCGGCCACGACGGTTGGTCCGCTTGGTCCCCTGGTGGCTGGTCGCGCTGTTCACCCTGATCTGCCTGGGCAGTCTCTATGGCGGTTTCCGTTCAGTGCTGGAACAGCAGCGCGACAGCCTGCTGCAGGACTATCCCGGTCATCCCGCCGTCACCGCGCCTGCGGTCACTCCACCCCCTGCCTGATACGGAAGCGCACTCATGAAAGGATTCATCATTGCACTCGGGCGCACGCTGCGCCGTCCCTGGGCCTGGACACTGCTCGTAGCCCTGAGCCTGGGCAGTCTGGTCTGGACCCTCGGTCCCCTGCTGGCCTTTGCCGGCCACAGTCCCTGGACCTCGGTCACCCATCGCCTGGCCACCCTCTGCGGCCTGCTCCTCGCCTGGGGGCTGGCCATGGCGCTGCTGCAGGGCTGGCAGCAGCGTCAGCGCCGACTGCATCTTGCGACCGAAGCGGGCCAGCACGATCAACTGCGCGCCGAGCGCATCAACGACGAGGCCCATGAACTGCAGTCCCGCGCCCGCGATGCCTACAGCACCCTGCAGGGTGCTGGCCTCTATCGAGGGCGCAGCCAGCGTTGGCGGCGTGAGCTGCCCCACTATCTGTTGCTGGGTCCGGAAGGTGCCGGCAAGACCTCGCTGCTGGACTTCTCCGGTCTCGAATTTCCGCTCAACACGGAGCGCTCCCGGCTGACCCGCGACGTCAGCGGTACCCGTCATTGCGACTGGTACTTCGCCGAACAGGGGGTGCTCCTGGACACCGCCGGCCGCTACCTGACCCAGGGCGATGCCCCGGTGGACAGCAGCGCCTGGCAGACCCTGCTGCAGCTGCTGCGCAGCCAGCGGCGGACCCGGCCGCTCAATGGCATCCTCGTCGTCCTGCCCGTGGCGCAACTGACCAGTGGCAACGAGGTCGCCCTGGAAATCCTGGCGCGCCAGGTGCGCGCCCGCCTGCATGAGGTAGCTCGCGAACTCAAGGTCGAGGTACCCGTTTATCTGGTGCTAACCCAGACTGATCAGCTGCCCGGCTTCGACGCCTTCTTTGATGGCCTCTCCCGCGAGGAAGGCGAGCAGGTGCTGGGCACCACCTTTCGTGAAACCCAGAACGGTACCGATCCCGAGGTGCTGCGCCAGGAGTTCGAGGAACTGCTGCGCCGCCTCAACAGCCAGGTCATCCCGCGTATCCATCAGGAGCGCGACGGCCAGCGCCGTGGCCAGATCCTCGACTTTCCCCATCAGCTGGGCCGTCTGGGCGATGGCCTCACCCTGTTCGTCGAGCTGGCCTTTTCCGGCAATCGCTACCAGCGTGCGGCCCAGTTACGCGGCTTCTACCTGACCAGTACTCCGGCACTGACCCAACGGCTTGACGCCCAGACCCAAGGCATCGGCGATCAGCTCGGCCTACCCAGCAGCCTGCTGCCCCAGTACCGCAGCGGCCAGCCTCGCTTTATCCGCCAGCTGTTCAATCGCGTGATCTTTCCCGAGGCGTCCCTGGCCGGCCTCGACCAACGCGAGCTGCGCCGATTGAGCTGGGGACAGCGAGGTCTCTATGCCGCAGCCCTGGCCAGCCTGGCCCTGGGTGCGGCGCTCTGGACCGGCAGCTTCGCGGGTAACCACGAACGCCTCGAACGTCTGCGCGATCTGGCACAGCACGGCACGCAGGCACGCAGCCAACTCAAGGCCGGCGCCGATGCCCGCGCCGTGCTGCCGGTGCTGGACAACGCCTATGCCGGCACCCAGGTCTTTCCCGCCGCCGGCGCCACGCCATTGCGCGAACGTACCGGACTCTATCAAGGGGAGGCCGTGCGCCCTGCTACCGAGGCGGTCTATCACCAGGCCCTGGACAGCTACCTACTGCCACGGCTCAAGGCGCAACTGGAAGAACGCATCCGCGGCAGCCTAGGCGACCGGGAGCAGCTGATCGGCCACCTGCGTGCCTACCTGATGCTGCAGCTACCCGAACGCCGCGACACTCGCGCCCTGCGCACCTGGGCCGCCGCCGACTGGTCGCAACGTTACCCGGGTGACGCCCTTACCCAGAACGGCCTGGACACCCATCTGGCGCGGCTATTGGAGCAGGGCTTCGGCGCCTATCCAGTGGATGCTCATCTGGTGACCCAGGCACGCCAGGTGCTGCGTAGCGAATCCATCGCCGCGGTGGTCTATCGCATCCTGCGCGACCAGGCCAGCGGCTTGCCGGTCTATCGGTTGAGTCAGCACCTGGGCGCCCAGGCACTGGCCTTCGAAGGCGCCGACTATCCCATACCCGGCTTCTATACCCGCGAGGGCTACGCCCAGACCTTTTCCACCCAGGGCCTCGCCGTGATCCGGGAATTGGCCGCCGACAACTGGGTACTCGGCGATGGCGATGGCGACGGCATCACCGGCATGGACCTGCGCCATCTGCAGGTGGAACTCGAACAGCTCTACTTCCGCGACTACGCCAATCAGTGGAGCGAGGCGCTCGCCCGGGTCACCCTGCAACCCGTGGGCGACGCCAACCAGGGCGCCGCCCTCCTGGCCGGACTGACCTCGGCCAATTCGCCGCTGCTGCAACTCCTGGTGGAGGTACGCACCAACACCCGTCTCGCCGCTTCGGCCAACGCGCTGGCAGGCCAGGGCGACGCCCTGCCGGATACCGCGCGCCGCAGCCTGCAGAATCGCTTCGAGAATCTGCACCGGCTGCTCGACGAGCAGGGCGCCGCAGCGGCCGATCTCGCCCCGGCCATGGCCTCGCTCAACGACCTCCAGCAGCAACTGGCGGGGCTGGCCCATGCCAGTGCTCCGGAACAGGCCGCCTTCGAGCTGGCCAAGGCGCGCATGGCAGGCAACCGTGATGTGCTGAATAGCCTGCGCAATGCCTCCAGTCGCCTGCCCACTCCGGTCAATGGCTGGCTTGGCCTGCTGGTGGACGACAGCTGGAATCTGATCCTCGCCGGTGCCTACGACTACATCAACGGGCGCTACCAGAGCGAGCTGCTGGCGAGCTATCGCACGGCACTGGACAAGCGCTATCCATTCAAGGCGGACAGCGAGAGCGATGTCTCCCTGGTCGACTTCCGCGAATTCTTCAAGGCCCAGGGCGTCGCCGACAGCTTTTTCGAGGCCTACCTGAAACCCTTCGTGGCCCGTGGCGAGAGCGACGCCTACCGCCATGGTCCTATCGTCGCCGCCACCTTCCGCTGGCCGCAGAACGATGCCTTCAGGACCACCCTGGTGCTAGAGGAGCTAGGGGGTCGTCGCGTCGGCCTGGAGCAGGACGGTAGCGCCTGGTCACTGTTCCGCCTGCTGGACCGCATGAAGCTGCAACAGCACAGCGTTCGCGACGTGCTGCTGGTACAGGCTGATCTGGAGGGCCGGCATGCCGGCTATCTGCTGTCCAGCCAGCGTTCGCCCAACCCCTTCGACCTGGCCACCCTACGTGGCTTCAAGCTGCCGGAGCGTCTCTGATGGCGACGGCCCTGAGTCTTGCCCGTACCCATCCCGGCAAGGTACGCGCCCATAACGAGGATGCCCTGCTAGAGCGTCCAGCCGATGGCTTCTGGGTGGTCGCCGATGGCATGGGCGGTCACCAGGACGGTGCACGGGCCAGTCGCCTGGTCGTCGAACGCCTGGCCGAAACGTCTTTGAGCGGTAACCTCGATCAGCGCCTGGACCAGGTGCGCCGGGTGCTCCACGACACCAATCGGCGCCTGACCCAGGACCTCACGGTGCTGGCCGACGGGCCCGAACGCCTGATCGGCACCACGGTGGTGGCGCTCTTGGTCAGTGCAGGCGAAGCGGCCTGCATCTGGGTGGGCGACAGTCGTGCCTATCTCTGGCGCGGTAATCAGCTCTACCAGCTGACCCGCGACCATCGCCTGCTGGAACGCCTGATCGACGTCGAGGGCCTCAGTCCCCGTCAGGCAGGGCGCCATCCTGGCGCTCGCGCCCTGACCCGGGCACTGGGCGCCCAGGAGGCCCTGGCGCTGGACATCGTACGTTTCGAGCTGCAGACCGGTGATCGCCTGCTGCTCAGCAGTGACGGTCTGCACGACGTCCTCGAAGCGCGCGCCTTGGGCGCTGCGCTCTCCCTGCCTTCGCCCACGCTGGCCCTGGAGCGTCTGCTCGATGGCGTACTCCAGGGCCCGGCGCGCGACAACCTCACCGCCATCGTCATCCATCCCCAGGAGGCCGCATGAACCTGCAGGAGCGCGCCGGCGATGAAGGCCTCACACACTTCGCCTTCGCCCCTCCCAGGACGACGCCCGTTATCCGTCATCTGCCGCCCCTACCCGAGTTGCTGGGCGGCCGCTATCGGCTGGACAGCCTGCTGGGCGTCGGTGGCATGGGCGCCGTCTACCGCGCACGCGACCTGTTGCGCGAGCAATACGGCGATCCGGCGCCCCAGATCGCGATCAAGGTACTCAACGACGATTTCGCCGAGTACAGCGATGCCAATGCCCTGCTCTACGGGGAATTCGCCCTGACCGTGCGATTACGCCACCCGCACATCGTGCGCCTGTACGGCTTCGAGATCGACCATGACAGCGAGCGCGCCTTCATCACCCTGGAGCTCTTGCGGGGTCCAACGCTCGACGCCCTGCTCTGCGATCGTCCCGAGGGGCTCGACTGGACCGAGCTGCAGGAAGTTGCTCTGCCGCTGCTGGACGCTTTGCAGTTCACTCACGCCAACGGCGTCCTGCACGGCGATCTCAAGCCCAGCAACGTGATCCTCACCGACAGCGGTCTGCGCCTGTTCGACTTCGGCCTTGGCCAGCCCTGCGAAGACCTGCTGCCCGGCCTGCCACGACTGAGTCGCGGCCGCTTCAATGCCTGGACGGTGCGCTATGCCTCTGTCGAATTGCTCGAGGAAGGATTGCTCACCCCGGCGGGTGATCTCTATGCCTGCGCCTGCGTGCTCTACGAACTGGCCACGGGCAAGCATCCCTATCGCCGCCTCAGCGCCAAGCAGGCGCGCAGCCTGCAAATCGAACCCGAGCGACCAGCGGCCATGCCTACAGTGGCCTGGCAGGTGTTGCGCAAGGCCTTGGAAATCGACCCTGCCCGTCGCCAGCAGGATCTTGGCGAATGGCGCGCTGCCTGGCAACCAACGGCGGCGGCGGCGCAGCCCTGGTGGCAGCGTCTACTCACGCGTTCCACGTGAAACCTCTCACTGTCAGGAAGACACCTCATGTTCAACCCTGCCAATGCTCCGCACTTCACCCTGACCCTGCCGGATCTGGCCCATGATTTTCAGGTTCTGGCCTTTCACGGGCAGGAAGCCCTCAATGAACCCTATTGCCTTCACGTGGAGGTCATTAGTGAAAAGCCCGACTGGGCGTTGGAAGACCTGCTGAACCGTCCTGCCTGGCTGAGCCTGGGTCCGGCGGGCGTGGGCATCCATGGGCTGCTGGGCGCCGTCCTTCAGGGCGACTCGGGTAGGCGATTGACCCGCTATCGCCTGGAGCTGGTTCCCCGCCTGGCCTATCTCGCTCAACGCACCAATTCGCGCATCTTCCAGAACCTTGCGGTACCTCAGATCCTGGCCAAGCTGCTCGAAGAGCATGGGATCCTGGAAGGCGCCTATCGTCTGGCCCTGGGTCCCACGCCCTATCCCGCACGCGACTACTGCGTACAGTACGGCGAGAGCGATCTGCACTTCCTGAATCGACTGTGCGAAGAAGAAGGCATCCACTATCACTTCGAACACTGCCCAGAAGGCGCCGTGCTGGTGTTCGGCGATGACGCCACCAGCTTTCCACGACTCGCTGCCACGCCCTACCACCCGGGTAGCGGTCAGGTAGCCGATCACCCGGTCGTTCGCGGACTCCAAGTCGGACTGCAGACCCGCAGTTCTCAGCTGACCCTGCGTGACCAGGATCCCCTGCAGCCCCGGCTGCGCCTGGAGAGCCGCAGTGACCTGGAGCAACAGCCGGCCTTGGAAAGCTACCGCTTTCCCGCCGGCTTTCGCGATCGCGGGCGCGGCAAGCAACTCAGTACCCGTGGGCTCGAGGCCTTGCGCGTCGACAGCCAGACCGCCCAGGGCCACGGCGATCAGCCGCGTCTGGCCAGCGGTCATTTCTTGCCGCTGACCGAGCACCCCCGCGCGGACTGGAACCAGCTGTGGCTGCTCACCCGTATCGAGCACCAGGGCCACCAGCCCCAGGTGCTGGAGGAAGGCTTGGGTACCCCTGCGCTGTTGACGCTGCCGGGCGACGACGGCTGGACCCAGGGCTACCGCAACAGCTTTCACGCCCTTCCCTGGCAACTGCCCTTCCGGCCCCTGCCCCGTCATCCCAAGCCTCGCCTGCTCGGCCAGCAGAGCGCCGTGGTCACCGGCCCGGCCGGAGAAGAGATCCACTGCGATGCCCTGGGCCGGGTCAAGGTGCAGTTCCATTGGGATCGCGAAGGACAGGCAGACGAACGCACCAGTTGCTGGCTGCGCGTAGCCAGTGGCTGGGCCGGCAATCGCCATGGCGCCCTGGCTATGCCACGCGTCGGCATGGAAGTCCTGGTGGGTTTTCTCGAAGGGGATCCTGACCAGCCGTTGATCCTGGGCTGCCTGTACCACGCCGAGCACCAGCCCTCCGTCCAGCTGCCCAGAGACAAGACCCAAAGCACCTTCAAGAGCCTGAGCAGCCCGGGTGGTGGGGGCTACAACGAACTACGCATCGAGGATCGCCAGGGGCAGGAGGAAATCCATGTCCATGCCCAACGCGACTGGGACGAACATATCCGCCACGACCATCGCAGCGAGATCGGCCACGAGCGCCATCAGCGTATCCATGGCAACAGCCATAGCGAGCTGCATGCCGAAGAGCACCGCCTGATCCATGGCCTGCGCAAGGCCGAGGTCAAGGCCAGCGACCACCTGCTGGTCGGCGGTAGCCAGCACCTCAAGCTGGGCAGCGGCCAGTTCATCGATGCCGGTCAGGAAATCCATATCAAGGCAGGCGATCGCCTGGTCATCGAAGCCGGCAGCGAACTCACCCTGAGCGCCGGTGGCAGCTTCATCACGCTCGACGCCAGTGGCATCACCCTGATCGGCTCCCTGGTCCGCCTCAACGCGGGTGGCGCCCCCAGCAAGGGCTCCGGCATCGCCCTGCAGCTGCCACGGCCACCGGGCGTCACCGAGCCAGGCACGGCTGGCGAGCCGAACGAATTGGCACTCACCAACGAACTGCAGCCCCAGAACGCAAAACCTCAGCGGATGCTCAATTTTTCCGTCTGATCAGCCATTCAAAGGACCCGCCGCGGTGACGCGGCCTCGGCCAAGGACAGCAGCATGACCACCCACCCTATCGTTCCCCAACCCAAGGTAGAAAACTGGGCCTACCCTTTCAAGGCGAAAGGTGGCCAGGAGGTCACCGATCCCCAGCTCTATCAGCAAGCTCTCGCCCAGGCCCGCGGTGGTACCTATCTATTAGGTAGCAATGGCCTCTGGCATGGCGGCGTGCACTTCGACGAAGGCACCGCAGCCTTCCTGGATCAATCCCGTATCCATTGCATCGCCGATGGCGAGGTAGTCGCCTATCGCATCGACGACAAGGTGCATCGCTTCGTCCCCGATGCGCACACGATGTCAGAGGGCAAGACCTACTCCACCAGTTTCGTTCTGGTCCGCCATCGCCTGGAAGCTCCGCAGTTGGCTGACAGCGATGAAACGCCGCCTTCGCTGGTGTTCTTCAGCCTCTACATGCACCTGCTGGATTGGGCAGGTTACCAAGCCGATCCCGCCCTGCCCCGCCCGGCTTTCTGGGGCAATGATCGCTATCGGGTGCAAACCCAGGGCGGCAGGCTTAATGTTCGTCAGGCGCCACGCAGCACTGCGCCGGTACAGGCCGAGCTCGACAACGGTAGCCGGATACGCATCGCTGGCAACGGCGCCTGGTGCCAGATCATCGAGATCCTCGATAACGGCCTGACCCTTCGACCCGGGCACACCCAGGTCGGTCTGGGCTATGTCGCCCGCCGCTACCTCAAGGCAGAAGCCACGCCCAAGGTGCAGAACACTGTAGTAGTCCTGGACCAGCCCTTTCCCATCAAGGCCGGCGCTCTGCTGGGTCATCCAGGCCTTTACGAAGGCCAGCAGCAGATCCACCTGGAAACCTTCAGCTGCGACGACCTCCCCGCCTTCATCGAGCGCAGCCGCGCCTGGGCCGCCAGGCTGCCCGACAGCGACAAGACCCTCCTGAAGATCCACGCCGGGGCGAGCAAGCTGATCACCCATCGACCGGATATCGATGCCAAGCATCCTCCGCGGATCAGCGATCCGGGGCTGCAGGTGGGTGTGGATCTCATCCTTGGTCAGGCGCAACTGGATGCCCTGCCCGCTGCCGACAAGATCGTCATACCGCCGCAAAACACAGGCGGTATCTGTACGCCCGAACAGCGCTGGTGGCATTTGAAAGGGCTGTTGGCAGACGCAGAAGGAAACCCTATCGATGGGTGGCTTTGTGAGCAGGAATTTATTACTAGCCGGCATAGTCCGTGGGAGTGGGTTGACTATGAAACGATTCAGGACTCAACTGCTCCGAGATCTAGGCTTGCTTATAAAATGAGCAACTTGGATCTTCTAACCTCTGACGAAAAAATCCACTACAGGTCCGAAATCATCAAAGGTAGCCAAAGCCCTATAATTCTCAAATTTGGCAAACTTATCGACGAGAACGAAGATCGAGTACTGAGCGACAAGGAGCTAAAAAAGTTTCTTTCAAAACCCTGGTTAGCGCAAAAACTCCAGAAAACCATAGCATTGTGTGATAGCGAGTGGAATTGGGACCCTGAAAAATGGAGCTTTTTGGATGAGCTCTTGACTGCTGAAGCAGAAAACGAAAACAAAGAATGGGAGAATGAAAAGCAAAAAATCAAGATCCTATCGTGGTGGAAGCAGGCAAGCTCCGTAGAGAGTTTATCTACACTCGCAAAGTGCTGGCATATTCAGGGTCTCGATTTAAAAAGCCACTTTTTGAAACGCAGGATCCATCCTATCGTAACTGTTCTTGGCGAAAGAGTTGAGCTAGACTTTTTATTAAAGCATCAAGGAAAAAACTTAGAAGACAAAGATGTTAGAGAGGCAGCGGCCGAATTGGGATGCGAGCCCGGATTGGTATACGCAATTGCAAAGCAGGAGTCCTCTCACTCTTCCTTCATTGAAATAGATGGAGAAAAAATTCCATCAATTTTGTACGAGCGCCATCATTTCAAGAGGCTAGCTCGGAACGAATCTTTGGAGAGCTCTCATCAGGATATTTATGGCCCTCCTTACAGAAGAGCTAAAAAACTAAAGAATGGCACGTACATAGACACTAAAACATTACAGCAAGTACAGTTAATAGACACTTACGGGCCTTCAGGAAGTTTTCAGTATGAACGTCTTATCCGCGCATATCGCTTAAACGAGGATGCTGCTCTACAGGCTTCGTCTTGGGGGAAATTCCAAATAATGGGCTTTAATTACAAGGCAGCGGGCTACGAAACAGTCAAAGATTTTACAAAAGCCATGTCAAAGGGCGATGGCGAGCACATCAAAGCTTTTTTGAGATTTGCAAAGAGAAACGCTACGCTTCTAAGGGGATTGAGAACCAGACATTTCGAAACGATTGCGCAAGGGCACAATGGCAAAAACTGGAAAGAAATAAATCCAGACTACGCAAAAAATATAGAGAAATTTTACAATGAATACAACAATAACTAAGAGCGCAGCGAGCCTCATATTAGTCGTTCTATGCAGCAGTTCGCTTGCTAAAAATCAGTCCACTTATTCAAAAAACAGCCTATGCCAAAATAAAGAAAATATCATTTTATCGTTCAAAATGGCTCAAAGGCAAAAGCTCGTCTCTATTTGTGTAGGCCCTGAAAACAGCTACCTGGTCTACAGGTATGGGAACCCAGACCATGTAGAGCTTAGCTATCCTACAGCGCTGGATATCGAGTCATGGAAGAGATTCTCCTACAATAGCTATGCAAGAGCATCAGGAGAGTCGAATGACCCTAAAGGAAGTTACGAACTTTCCTTCTTCAACAACGATACAGAATACTTTGTCTATCAAGACTGGGGATCAGGAAACGATTATGAGGTCGGCATTATAATCGCCGATAAAGGTAAGAATTATAAAATATTAGGCATTCCTGAAAGCCAAACAGGATCTCTTTCACGACTCTATGCCTTTAAATATTTAACAATCAACCAGCAATAGAAAACAATAGGCATTTTAAACCAAAACTTTAATCATTTATAGCGTAAAAAACAACTACAAACATCATTTTCCGATGACCTTTGGAAAATTATTTTAGAAGCATCTTGATTCTGCTTTCTAACAACCCCGGAAACCTCGTATACCACGTCTGATTCAACGGCGACGGATGCGGTAGTGGATAGAGGGTCAGCGTCTTGCGGATGCCCTCCTCCGTTTCCAGGGTGACCTCGATGCTGCTTTCGAAGCGGTCTTCGCTCTTCCAGAAGGCTTCCAGGCGGGCGCGTTCTTCCTTGGGTTGGCCGATGCTGAACCAGAGGAAGGCCTCGCGACCGAAGGTGATGAGCTGGGTGCCGTGCCAGTGTTCCACCAGCAGGCGGCGCATCAGGGGGTGGAAGGTCTTTTTCACCCGCTCAGACCAGGCTTTGTTGCCGAGCGGCTTGTAGGGCACGGTGTTGGCCCAGAAAAATTGCTGGCTCAGGCTGCGACTGGCTTCGAAGTCGGCTGGGGGCTGGCCGTGCAGGTGGGTATAGAGGACCTTGCGGGCGATCTGGCCGCCGCTGCCGATGAAGGGCTCGCCGTACTTCACTTCCTCCCGCCCCGGATCGCGACCGAAGAAGCCCAGGGGAGCATCGGGATCGCCCAGACCGATGATGGGGTCCAGCGGGTCCTTGGCGAATTGTTGATAGACCGGAAGATCGACACCTGGAAGATCGGCAGCGAGCTGGCGAAAGGATTCGCGCTCTGCGGAAGACAGCGGCATGCAACAGCTCTCCATCGAGGAATTAATCCCTCTAGTAGAGCGCTGCCTGGCGGTTGACGTTCCGTAACGACTGGCGGAGCGGCAGCCCTGGGGCGATAGGGTAAACTGCCCGGCTCGAACGACCCCTCAAGGTGAATCCCGTTGATCAATCTGCTACGCAACGGCCTCGGCCAGGTGATCGTCGGCCTGGATCTGGTGACCCGGCCGCGCAAGCTCCAGCGCCCTGAGCAGGCTCAGGCTGCCATCGAGGCGGAGCTGGCAAATCTGTCGCTCTATCAGTTCCAGGCCTGCCCTTTTTGCGTGAAGACGCGGCGGGCGCTGCATCGGCTGAACCTGCCGATCCGCCTTAAGGACATCAAGAAGGATCCACAGCTGCGCGCCGAGCTGGAACAGGGCGGTGGCCGGGTGAAGGTGCCTTGCCTGCGCATCGACGAAGGCAGCCAGAGCGTATGGATGTACGAGTCGGACGACATCATCGCCTATCTGGAGCAGCGCTACGGCGAGCGGCAGCCGGGGTAACGTTCAGGTAGCGACTAGGATGGACAAGGCGGCGGCGTTGCTCAGGCTGACGCCTTGGCGTGTTGGGCTTCGCTGCGCTCAACCCAACCTACGGGGCTAGAGGTCGCTTTCTTCGACCTTGCGGACCTTGCTGGCGTCCAGGGTGTAGGAGGCTTCGGCGAGATCGTTGTCGACCGCCTCGGTGTGCAGGGTGCCGATGACCCAGTAGGGCTCGTAGATGTCAGGTAGCGGCACGCCCTTGGGGTAGCGCACCAGCACGATCTGGTTCGGCGGCGGCGGTGGCACGTGGATGCAGGCACCCGGATAGGGCACCAGGAAGAATTCACGGAAGTTGCCCTTGGCGTCGGTCTCAAGTGGCACCGGAAAACCACCCAGACGCACGTTCTTGCCATTCAGGGCGGCCACGGTGCGGGTGGAGTGCATCACCTCCGGCAGGCCATTGTCTTTCTGCTTGAGCCCGCCCGGCGAGCCGAAGCCGCCCGGCGCCTCCGGGCTGTTGTGGGTGATCTCGGGCATGGTCTCCAGGGCCCGACGATCTTCCGCGGTGAGCAGGTCCAGCCAGTTGGTTTCGGGCGGTTCGCCCTTGGCGGCGTGAGTCAGCAGGGGCAGGCTGGCGAGCAGCAGGGTGATGAGCAGTCTGGGCATGGTCGGCAGGCTAGGCGCAAAAGTCCGAGTGTGCGGCGCGGCGGTCCAAGGGTCCAGACCCACGACCGCCAACCAGAGCCTCTTCCATAAAAAAGCCCCCGGGTCGACGGGCGACTCCGAGGGCTGAAAACTGTGTAGCTAGGCTTCGCCGAGGCGAAGCGGCGTCTTAGCGACGCTTGGTCACCATGCCGTAGATGAACAGCACGATGATGGCACCGACCACGGCACCAATGAAGCCTGCGCCTTCACCGGCACGGTAGATGCCCAGTGCCTGGCCCAGGTAGGTGGCGACCACGGAGCCGACGATGCCCAGAATGATGGTCATGATCCAGCCCATGCTGTCGTCGCCCGGCTTCAGAAAGCGGGCAACCAGGCCGACGATGAGACCGATGATGATGGTTGCGATGATGCCCATGTGAAGAATCCCCTGTTTGAGTGCTGGTAAGACAACGCCGGTCAGCAGGCGTCGTTGTACTCTCCGACCACCGGTGATCGGCTGAGGTTCAGGGGGAAAACGGCTTCCGTACACGGAAGCCGTTTGGCATCAGTCCTGGATTAGGGCTTCCAGGGCGGCGATGCGGGTCTGCAGGGTCGCGGCGTCAGCACTGCGCAGGGTGGCGTGACCGACCTTGCGGCCGGCCTTGAAGGCCTTGCCGTAATGGTGCAGGTGGCAGTCTTCCAGAGCGGTGACGGCCGCTACCGGCGGCACCGAACCGATGAAGTTGACCATGGCGCTCTCGCCGACCTTGGCGGTGGAGCCCAGCGGCAGGCCAGCCACGGCGCGCAGGTGGTTCTCGAACTGGCTGCACTCGGCGCCTTCGATGGTCCAGTGCCCGGAGTTGTGCACGCGCGGCGCGATCTCGTTGGCTTTCAAGCCACCCTCGACCTCGAAGAACTCGAAAGCCAGCACGCCGACATAGTCGAGTTGCTCCAGCACGCGGCGGGCATAGTCTTCGGCCAGGGCCTGCAGCGGGTGGTTGGAACTGGCCACCGACAGGCGCAGGATGCCGCTTTCGTGGGTGTTGTGTACCAGCGGATAGCAGGCCACCTCGCCGTCACGACCGCGCACGGTCACCAGGGACACCTCGCCGGTGAAGGGCACGAAGCCTTCCAGCAGCAGGGGCACGCTGCCCAGTTCGGCGAAGGCGCCGGTGACGTCTTCCAGCTGACGCAGGACCTTCTGGCCCTTGCCGTCGTAGCCCAGGGTACGGGTCTTGAGCACCGCCGGCAGGCCGATACGGGCCACGGCGGCGTCCAGGTCGGCCTGGGAGAGCACGTCGGCGAAGGCTGGGGTGGGGATGCCCAGGTCGCGGAACATGGACTTCTCGAACAGGCGATCGCGGGCGATGCGCAGGGCTTCGGCGGACGGATAGACCGGCACGAATTGCGAGAGGAAGGCCACGGTCTCGGCCGGGACGCTCTCGAATTCGAAGGTCACCAGATCGACCTCGTCGGCCAGCTGGCGCAGGTGGTCCTGGTCGCCGTAATCGGCGCGCAGGTGCTCACCCAGGGCGGCGGCGCAGGCGTCCGGCGCCGGATCGAGAAAGGCGAAGTTCATGCCCAGCGGCGTGCCAGCCAGGGCGAGCATGCGGCCCAGCTGGCCGCCACCGATGACCCCGATCTTCATGCCTGCTCCCTCGGATCGGGATTGTCCAGCACGGTGCGGGTCTGCTCGTCACGGAAGGCGTTCAGCCGCTCGTGGTACTCGGGATACTTGCCGCCGAGGATGCTGGCGGACAGCAGCGCGGCGTTGATGGCGCCGGCCTTGCCGATGGCCAGGGTGGCGACCGGTACACCGGCGGGCATCTGCACGATGGACAGCAGGGAGTCGACGCCCGAGAGCATGGACGATTGCACGGGCACGCCGAGCACCGGCAGGTGGGTCTTGGCGGCGCACATGCCCGGCAGGTGGGCGGCGCCACCGGCACCGGCGATGATCACCTCGATACCGCGACCGGCGGCCTCTTCGGCGTACTGGAACAGCAGATCGGGGGTGCGGTGGGCGGAGACCACCTTCACTTCGTGGGGAATGCCCAGCTTGTCCAGCATGTCGGCGGTGTGGCTCAGGGTGGACCAGTCGGACTTGGAGCCCATGATCACGCCTACGAGTGCGCTCATCGTCGTGCCTCTGAAATGAAGAAGCCACGCGGCGGACGTGGCTTGGGAAATGAGCGGGACAGTATAGACGAAAGCGTGGCAGAGCGTGCCCCTGCGCCGGGTATCGCCTGTCGGTTGCAGGACAGGCTGTGGCGCCCTTGGGATGGGTGGTGGTGTGGGATGAAAGGTACGGGCCAGAGGCCTGGGGTGGGGCGTGGCGTTAGGGGGTTGGCTTTTATCGCGGCCATGGGCCGCTCCTACAGCAGCAGCCCCTACCGTATGAGCGGCCCATGGCCGCGATTAATGCAGAGCGGGCGCGTTAGCGGATCACCTTGGCCGCGATAAGCCCTGCCTCAGATCCCCACGTCCGGCAGTTGCGGGCGGGTTTCCAGGGCCTTGGCCATCAGGCGTTCGACGAAGGCGCGATCCGCGTCGGGCAGGGCCAGGCGGGGTGGGCGGGTCAGGGCGCGGCCGCGGCCGGCGAGTTCTTCGCAGAGTTTGATGCACTGCACCAGGTCCGGACGGGCGTCCAGGTGCAGCAGCGGCATGAACCACTCGTAGAGCGGCATGGCGTCGGCGAAGCGGCCAGCCTTGGCCAGGCGGAAGATGGTTTCGCCTTCGGTGGGGAAGATGTTGGACATGCCCGAGACCCAGCCCTCGGCGCCTACGGCGATGCTTTCCAGCACCACGTCGTCGAGGCCGGCGAAGAGCACGAAGCGGTCGCCCACCTCGTTGCGCACGTCGATGAAGCGACGGGTGTCGCCGGAGGAATCCTTGAAGCAGACGATGTTGTCGACATCGGCCAGGGAGATGAGGATGTCCGGGGTGACGTCGTTCTTATAGATCGGCGGGTTGTTGTAGACCATCAGCGGCAGGTCGAGGGCGCTGGCCACGCTGCGGAAGTGGGCGGCGGTCTCGTGGGGCTTGGCCGAGTAGACCAGCGCCGGCATCAGCATGATGCCATCGGCGCCGGCGCGACCCACCGCCTGGGCGGTGCGGGTGGCGTCGAGGCTGGTGAATTCGGCCACGCCGCAGATCACCGGCACGCGACCACCGGCGGCGTCCTTGGCGACCTCCACCAGGGCGATCTTCTCTTCCAGGGTCAGGGAGGTGTTCTCGCCCACGGTGCCGCACATCACCAAACCGGAGACGCCATCGCGCACCAGGTTGCTGATCACGCCATGGGTCTGGTCCAGATTGACCGAGAAGTCATCGTTGAATTGGGTGGTGACGGCGGGAAAAACGCCGCTCCAGTTGACGCGGGGAGTGCTCATGCAGGGGTTTCCTCCAGACGCAGACGGGGCTTGAGAGAGTCGCGGTATTGCCGGGGCGACAGGCCGGTGAGACGGCGGAACTGGCGGCTGAAGGCGCTGTGGTCGGTATAGCCACAGGCCAGGGCCACTTCGGTGACGGGCAGATCGCGGGCCAGCAGGCGCGAGGCGGCGTCGAGCCGGGCCTTATGCAGCAGTTGCTGGGGCGTGAGGCGCAGGATGCGTTTGCACTGGCGTTCGAGCTGGGAAACCGACAGGCCCACCCGCTGACTCAGTTCGCCCACCGAAAGCGGCTGGGCATAGTGTTCGCGCAGATAGCGATCGACCTCGGCCACCTTGGCGTGGGCCGGATGATCGGCAGCCGGCGCCTGCAGATCGTG
Organism: Pseudomonas benzopyrenica; assembly: GCF_036884265.1. Lineage (NCBI taxonomy): Bacteria > Pseudomonadati > Pseudomonadota > Gammaproteobacteria > Pseudomonadales > Pseudomonadaceae > Pseudomonas > Pseudomonas benzopyrenica. The sequence goes on from NZ_CP145723.1 coordinate 4,979,034, forward strand.
GGAGATGCCCGCCATACCCATGAGTCGGCCCTGGGCATCGTGCAGCGGCAGCTTGCGGGTCAGGCACCAGCCGGGGGTACGGCCGGCATAGAGGTGCAGCTCCAGCTGGTCGTCCAGCGCCAGGCCCTCGCGCAGCACACGGCGATCCTGTTCGGCGTAGGCCCCACCCAGGGGGGCGGGAAAGACTTCCTCGGCAGTCTTGCCGAGCAGTTCGCTGACGTCTTCATAGCCGCAGCGCTGGGCCAGGGTCAGGTTGACCAGCACATAGCGCGCCTCCAGGTCCTTGACGAAGAACACCACGCCGGGAATGGCGTCGAGCAGCGGCGCCACCAGGCTCAGGCTCGCCAGCAGCGCGGGCAGGTCGGCGGGCCGGGCGCGGTTCAGGGCGTCCAGGTGGGCAGCGGCGTTCATCTCTCGTCCTCGGTCAGGGCCAGCAGGCTGTCGATACGGGTGGGTTGCAGGGGAAAGCGCGGCACCGGGGGCGTCCAGCCCAGCAAGACGCGGGTGGCCTGGCCGCAGATGCGGCCCTGGCAGGCACCCATGCCGCAACGACTGCGCAGCTTGGCCTGGGTCCAGTCGGCATGGCCAACCAGGGCACCAAGGGCCACGTCTTCGCAGCGGCAGACCAGGGTATCCGGCTGGGCCAGCCGGGCAATGGCCGGATTCAGAGCGAAGATGCGGGCCAGCTGGGCGGCGAAGCGGCGCCAGGCACGGGCCTCGGTCTGCACCCCAGCGATGGCGTCGAGCTGGCTGGTGGCGACCAAGCCAGCGATCCGCCCGGTGACCTGGGCCAGTTCGTTGCCGCCGATGCCGGTGCATTCGCCGGCCGCCAAGATGTGTGGCTGGCTGGTGCGCTGGTGTTCATCTACCGCCACAGCGCCGTCCAGGGTGGCGCAGCCCAAGCTCTGGGCCAGTTCGACATTGGGCACCAGGCCGTAGCCACAGGCCAGGCGGTCGCAAGCGATCTCCCAGCGACGCTCGCCCTGGCGCAGGCGCACGGCTTCGAGACGCTCGGTGCCGAGCGCCGCCTCGACCCAGGTGTCGGGGCTATAGCGGGAAGTGGCCAGCGTCAGCGCCTGGCGCAACTTGTTCGGCCAACGCCAGAGCCCCAGGCCGAAGTCGAGCACGGCGCGGCGCCTGGCCTGTTCGGCGACCAGGGCGATGCGGGCACCCGCTTGGCGCGCCGTGGCGGCACTGGCCAGCAGCAGCGGACCGGTACCGGCGACGACGATGCGTTCATCGGCGACTTCGACTCCACCCTTGATCAGTGCCTGCAGGCCGCCGGCACCGGTCACGCCGGGCAGGGTCCAGCCGGGAAACGGCAGCAGCAGTTCGCGGGCGCCGGTGCAGAGGATGAGCGTTTCGAACGCCAGGGTACGACTGCCACTGGCGTCTTCCAGCAGCAACTGGCGAGGCCCCAGAACCGCCGCGACCCGGGTGCCGCTCAGTAGCGTCACGTCGGCCGGCAAGCTGCCGACCTCGGCCGCAACCTGCCCGACTCTGGCACGCCAGATCTGGCCGCCGGGCAAGGGATTGTCGTCCAGCAGCACCAGGTTCAGGCCGCGGCCACTGGCGGCGCGGGCAGCGGCGAGACCGGCCGGGCCGGCGCCGATGATGAGCAGATCGCAGCGCGTGGCTTTCATGACAGGCGCTCCACCTGCATGCCGTCCTGGCAGCAGGTCTGGCACGCCAGACGGCGTACGCCATCGACCTGCACCCGGCATTCCTGGCAGACGCCCATGCCGCAGAAAGGTGCTCGGGCCTCCCCGGTCACCGAACGGCGCGCGGCGGGGTTGCCGCTCTTGGCCAGGGCGGCGGTGAGCAGGCTGCCGGGGCGGACCTGCAGGCGCTCACCATCGATGAACAGGGTCAGCATGCCTGGCTCCTCGGCGCGGTAGTGAAACGCGCCGGTGCGAAGGGTTCCACGTGGAACGTCGAAGACTCGCCGAACAGTCCATTGGCAATGGCTTCGGCAGTGGCTAGCGCGGTGGTGACGCCCAGGCCTTCGTGACCGACCGCCAGCCACAGACCGGGCTGGTCGGGGTGGGCGCCGATCAGCGGCAGGCCGTCGGGACTGGCGGCGCGCTGGCCGGTCCAGCCCCGGATCAGCGAGGCATGGGTCAGGCCCGGCAGGAAGTCCAGGGCGCGGCGCAACAGCTGGCCAACCACCGCGGGTTCCACGGCCATATCCGGACGCTCGAATTGCCGCGACGAACCGATCAGCAACTGGCCGGTGGGCCGCGGCTGGACATTGAAGGCCACCGAGGCGCCGCTGCTGGCGTGAGCGCTGGCGCCGTAACCGATTTCCACCAGCTGGTGGCGGACCTGCTCGGGATAGCGGTCGGTGATCAACAGATGCCCCTTCTTCGGCACCAGCGGAAGGTCCGGGCAGAGACTGGCGGCCTCCAGGCCGGCGGCGAGCACCACGGCATCGGCGCTCAGCCAGCGACCGTCGTCCAGGCGCACGCGCTGGCCTTCGACGGCAATCACGCGGGCGCGTTGGAATTCGATCAGCGGCGAGCGCTGCAGCAGCCAGGCGGCGACTACCGGGGCATAGAGCAGTCCGTCGCCCGGCACTTCCAGGCTGCCGGCCAGGGCAGTCAGTGCCGGTTCGGCGGCGGCAGTCGCCGCAGCGTCGAGTGGCTGGTTGGCGACGCCCTGGGCGTCCAGGCGCTGACGTTTTTCTTCGATCAGCTCCAGTTCGGCGGCGTCGCGGGCCAGCCAGAGGGTGCCGCAGTTGCGGTAGTCGGCGGCGCTGGGCAACTGGGGCACCAGCTCACGCCAGAGTGCCAGGGAGCGGGCGCTCAAGGTCAGTTCGGCGGGGTCGTCGTCCATCACCACCAGGTGGCCCATGCCAGCGGCGGAGGCGCCGGGCAGGCCGGCGTCCAGCACCCGCACGCGACAGCCCCGCGCGGCCAGGGCCGCGGCGCAGCTGGCCCCGACGATGCCGCCGCCGACGACGAGAACCTCCGCTACCGCCTTCACCCCGGGATGCCCCAGGAGAAGGGATCGTCGGCGGCCAGCAGCAGGGTCGCTTCGGCCATGACATGGGCGCGCCCACGGATCACTGGCAGGATGCGGCCCTCGTCGCCCGGCTGATAATGGGCCTCGAAACGACTGCCGATGACGCTGGCCTGCTGCCAGACGGCGCCGGGTTCGAGATCGCCGTCCGCCGCCAGGCACGCCAGCTTGGCGCTGGTGCCGGTGCCGCAGGGCGAGCGGTCATAGGCGCGGCCCGGGCAGAGCACATAGCTGCGGCTGTCGGCGCCGTCCGGGTCGTCGGCGAAGAGTTCGATGTGATCGATATGGCCGCCCTGCTCGCCAGTGATCCCCGCGGCCTCCAGGGCGCCCCGCAGGGCCAGGCTGAAGGTGAGCAACTCTTCAAGGTTATCGGCGGCGACGCGCTGGCCGTGATCGGCACAAAGGAAGAACCAGTTGCCACCCCAGGCGATGTCGCCAGTGACCGGGCCATGGCCGGGAATCTCCACCTGCACGCCCTGCCGGTAGCGATAGGCCGGGACGTTGCGCACGCTGACGCTGCCATCGTCGTGCAGGGTGGCGGTGACATCGCCCACCGGCGTCTCGATCAGATGATCGCCAGGGCCGATCCGGCCAAGATGGGCCAGAGAGACGACCAGGCCAATGGTGCCGTGGCCACACATCCCGAGGTAGCCGACCTCGTTGAAGAACACCACGCCAGCGCTGGCGGCAGGAGATACTGGCTCACAGAGCAGGGCGCCGACCAGCACCTCGTTGCCGCGCGGTTCACGCATGCAGGCCCGGCGGAAGGCGTCATGCTCCCCGGCCAGCCGGGTGCGGCGCTCGGCCATGCTGCCCTGGCCCAGATCGGGAAAACCATCGAGGACCAGGCGGGTGGGTTCACCGCCGGTGTGGGAGTCGATGACGCGGATGCGCTGCATGGCTGACCTCCGTGAGAGAGGCTCCAGTGTCGCGCAGACAGGCGTAAAAGGCTTGCAGGACGTCGGCTAGGTAAAAGCCGATATCGGCATAATCGCCTGCCGTCGATCAGCCGCCGTGGCTTTGACTTTCGAGATGTCGCCAAACCTGCTGCACCAACCGCTTGCGTAACAGGGCACAGCGGTAGAGGCGGATCTCCAGGCCGACCTGCCAGGCGGCGTCGCCGCAGATGGCCAGCTCGCCGCGGGCCAGTTCCGCCGCTACCGACAGCTGTGGCACCCAGGCCACGCCCAGGCCTTGCAGGGCCATGGTCTTGAGGCTGTCGGCCATGGCGGTTTCGTAGAGGGTCACGGCGCGCAGCTTGCGCTGGCGCAGGAGCAGATTCACCGAGCGGCCGAGAAAGGCACCGGCGCTGTAGGCCAGCAGGGGGACGCTGCTCTGCCCGTCCAGCTGGAACATCGGTCGGCCTTCGCCATCGGTGGCGCAGACCGGCAGCATGGCGGTGTGTGCCAGGTGCAGCGAAGGAAACAACTCCGGATCCATCTGCAGGGCGGCATCGGGATCGTGGAAGGCCAGCATCAGGTCGCAGGCGCCATCGCGCAGGGCATGGATGGCATCGCCGACGTTGGTGGCCACCAGTCGGCTGGCCAGCGCCAGGCCCTGGCCGCGCAGGCCGGCGATCCACTGCGGAAAGAAGCCCAGGGCCAGGGAGTGGGCGGCGGCGAATTGCAGCACCTCGCCCTGCCCGCCTTCCAGGTGATGCAGATGGCGCACCGTCTCGCCCAGTTGCTCCACCACGCTGCGCGCCGTGACCAGAAACAGCTGACCGGCCTCGGTAAGGCTGATCGGGGTGTGGGATCTGTCCACCAGGGTCAGGCCGACGCTTTCCTCCAGCGCGCGGATGCGTCGGCTGAAGGCGGGCTGGGTGACGAAACGTTTTTCGGCGGCCTGGGAAAAACTGTAGGTGGCCGCCAGGGCCACGAAGTCTTCCAGCCATTTGAATTCGATGTTCATGGCGCCCATACGTCGTCTGATCTCGCGAGGTCACAACCAGAGTTATGCCGATCCGGCATGAGGCTTGGCAGATCGGCATTGGCCGGGATCGGCTGGCAAGCCTAGATTCTAGGGCATCGCGGCGTCCGCCGCTCGATCGAAGCCCAACGCTATCATGTCCGACTCTGCATCATCCGTCCGCCTCGAAAAAGATCTCCTCGGTACCCTCGACGTCCCCGCCGATGCCTACTACGGCATCCAGACCCTGCGCGCCGTGCAGAACTTCCGCCTCTCCGGCGTACCCCTCGGTCACTATCCCAAGCTGGTGGTGGCCCTGGCCATGGTCAAGCAGGCGGCGGCCGACGCCAACCACCGGCTCGGCCACCTGCCAGCGGCAAAGCACCAGGCGATCAATGAGGCCTGCTCGCGCATCATTCGCGGCGAATTCCACGACCAGTTCGTGGTGGACATGATCCAGGGCGGGGCTGGCACCTCGACCAACATGAACGCCAACGAGGTGATCGCCAACGTCGCCCTGGAGCTGCTCGGCCATGCCAAGGGTGAGTATCGCCACCTGCACCCGAACAACGACGTCAACATGGCGCAGTCGACCAACGACGCCTACCCCACCGCCATCCGCCTGGGCCTGCTGCTCGGCCATGACGCCCTGCTCGCCAGCCTGGACAGCCTGATCACCGCCTTCGCCGCCAAGGGCGTGGAATTCGCCGAGGTGCTGAAGATGGGTCGCACCCAGCTGCAGGACGCGGTGCCCATGACCCTCGGCCAGGAATTCCACGCCTTCGCCACCACCCTGGGCGAAGACCTGGCGCGGCTGAAGAGCCTGGCGCCGGAGCTGCTCACCGAGGTCAACCTGGGCGGCACCGCCATCGGCACCGGCATCAACGCCGACCCCGGCTACCAGCTGCTGGCCGTGCAGCGCCTGGCGGACATCAGCGGCCAGCCGCTGACCCCGGCCGCCGACCTCATCGAGGCCACCTCGGACATGGGCGCCTTCGTGCTGTTTTCCGGCATGCTCAAGCGCACCGCGGTGAAGCTGTCGAAGATCTGCAACGACCTGCGCCTGCTCTCCAGCGGCCCGCGCACCGGCATCAACGAGATCAACCTGCCGCCGCGCCAGCCGGGCAGCTCGATCATGCCGGGCAAGGTCAATCCGGTGATCCCCGAGGCGGTCAACCAAGTGGCCTTCGAGATCATCGGCAACGACCTGGCGCTGACCCTGGCAGCCGAGGGCGGCCAGCTGCAGCTCAACGTCATGGAGCCGCTGATCGCCTACAAGATCTTCGACTCCATCCGCCTGCTGCAGCGCGCCATGGACATGCTGCGCGAGCACTGCATCACCGGCATCACCGCCAACGTCGAGCACTGCCGCCGCCAGGTGGAGCACTCCATCGGCCTGGTCACCGCGCTCAACCCCTACCTGGGCTACGAGACTTCCACCCGCATCGCCAAGACGGCGCTGGAAACCGGTCGCGGCGTACTGGAGCTGGTGCGCGAGGAAAACCTGCTGGACGAGGCGACCCTGGACGACATCCTGCGCCCGGAAAACATGATCGCCCCGCGGTTGGTGCCCTTGAAGGCCAAGGCCTGAGTCCCGCACGCCAGACTTGAGCGGTAAGCGCGGCAACTCCCCGTGGGCGCGGTATCCTTCTTGCTTGGAAGGCTGCCACCGCCCCGGGGAGTTTGCCCATGCGTCAGTCCGGTCTGATCAATCTCAACCTGGTGTCCCTGGTCCTCCAGCAACTGGCGGCCGACACGCCTGCCCGGGCGGAACCGCTGCTGGCCGGTAGCGGCCTGCAGCTGGACGACCTCGAACAGCCCCATCGCCTCATCACCCTGGCCCAGGAACAGCGGGTCATCGCCAACGCCCTGCCCGTCGCGCCACCCGAACTGGGCCTGCTGCTGGGCTGGCGGCTGCGGGTCTCCGGCTACGGTCTGCTCGGCTATGCCCTGCTCAGCGCTCCAACTCTGGGCGCGGCGCTGCAGGCAGCCCTGGCCCACCAGGGCCTGCTCGGTGCCTATTTCACCCTGCGCCTGGAGCGCCACGGCGAGCTGGCCTGGCTCAGGGCCGACGACCATCCCTTCGCGCCGGAACTGGAGCGCTGCAACGCCGAGTGCTGCCTGGCCTCGCTGCGGGCGATCTGCTGCGACCTCCTGGGGACGCCCTTGCCCTTGGTGCAGGTGGCCTTTCGGCACGCCGAGCCGGCCTATCGCGCGCGCTATGGCGACTGCTTCGGCGCCATACCCCTGGCCTTCAACGCGCCCTTCAATGGCCTGGCCTTTCCCGCCACCTGGCTGGAGCGCGGCCTGCCGCTGGCCGATCCGGTGACCCATCGCGACGCCCTGGAGCAGTGTGGTCGCCTGGCTCCGGAACAGGATCGCCAGCGCGCCCTGCTCGCCCGCATCCGCACCCTGCTGGGCGCCGACCTGGCTGCACCACCCTCCTTCGCGGCCCTGGCCGGCCACCTCGGCATGGCCCCGCGCAGCCTGCGCCGTCACCTGCAGGCCGGCGGCAGCGGCTATCAGCAACTGCTCGACGAGCTGCGCTTCGCGCGGGCGCGTGATCTGCTGGCCCAGGAACGCCTGCCCATCTATCGCATCGCCGAGGCGATGGGCTTCAGCGAGACGGCCAGTTTCCGCCATGCCTTTCGCCGCTGGAGCGGACAGTCGCCCCGGGGTTATCGGCTCTAGCGGCTGGCGTATGCTGGCGGCTCCTGCACAACGAGAGGCTCTGCCATGCCAGCCCTGCACCTGCTCGCCGCACGCGGCCAACCCACCGACCAATACCGCCTGCCGGCGGAAAAGCGCCTGGCAGGCGATCCGCTGCAGAGTCTCTGGCTCGACTACGAAGATGGCAGTGGTGTCTTCGCCGTCGGCCACTGGCACAGCGAGGTGGGCAAGTGGCGGGTGAGTTACACCGAGGAGGAGTACTGCCAGATCCTCGAAGGGGTGAGTCTGGTCACCGATGACCAGGGCCACGCCACCCGCCTCGAACCGGGCAACAGCTTTGTCGTGCCGCGTGGCTTCCAGGGGACCTGGGAGGTCGTGGAGCCGACCCTCAAGCGCTTCGTGGTCTACGAAGCCAAGGGCGGTTGATGGTCGACGCCGGGCACAATCTGGCCGGATCTATCCCCTTTTGGCCGTTGCGCCTCTCGTCGCGGGTCGCCGGGCTGGCAAGAATCTGGAGAGAGCCCGCCGCCCGGAGTCGCCATGCGCATCCACCACAGTCCCGATCACGCCCTGCACCACGGTCGCTGCGAATTGATCGACGGCCAGTTGCAGCCCTGTTTCGAAAAGCCCCAGCGCGTCGAATTCATCCTCGCCGAGTGTCACCGCCGGCAGCTCGGCGAGGTGGTGGCGCCCAGGGACTTCGGCCGGGCGCCTCTGGCGCGCATCCATAGCGCGGCCTATCTCGACTTTCTCGCCAGCGCCTGGGACGAATGGGCTGCCGCGGGCGAGACCGTGGACCTGCTGCCCTACACCTGGCCGGCACGTACCCTGCGCCAGGTGCTGCCGCCCACCAGCCTGCACGGGCGCCTGGGCTACTACAGTTTCGATGGCGGGGCGCCCATCACCGCCGGCACCTGGTCAGCCGCCTACAGCGCCGCCCAGGTGGCCTTGAGTGCCGGGGCCGAGATCGCCAGCGGCGCGCGCAGCGCCTTCGCCCTCTGCCGTCCGCCGGGCCATCACGCCGCGGCCGATGTCATGGGCGGCTACTGCTATCTGAACAACGCCGCCATCGCCGCCCAGGCCGCCCTCGACGGCGGCGCCCGGCGGGTCGCCATCCTCGATGTCGACTACCACCACGGCAACGGCACCCAGGACATCTTCTATGCCCGCGACGACGTGCTGTTCCTCTCGCTGCACGGTGATCCGGGTTTCGAATTCCCCTTCTTCCTCGGCTATGCCGACGAGACCGGCACCGGGGCGGGCCAGGGCTTCAACCTCAATCTGCCGCTGCCGGCCGGCAGCGCCTGGGACAGCTGGAGCGCCGCCTTGGAAGTAGCGCTGGCGCGACTCCAAAGCTATGCCCCGGACCTGCTGCTGGTCTCCCTGGGCGTGGATACCTTCAAGGCCGATCCCATTTCCCAGTTCAAGCTGGAGAGCGACGACTACCTGCGCCTGGGCGAACGCCTGGCGCGGCTCGGCCTGCCGACCCTGTTCGTCATGGAGGGCGGTTACGCCGTGGCGGAGATCGGCATCAACACGGTGAACGTCCTGGCCGCCTTCGACGGCGCCTGATCCCTATCGCGAGGAATCCGACCATGCACAGCCTCCTGCGTCCGCTCACCGCCCTGCTCGGTGGCGCCCTGCTCGCCACCGCCGTCCAGGCCGCCGATCCTGGCGAACTGCGGGTCTACAACTGGGCCGACTACATCCTGCCCGAGACGCCCAAGGACTTCGCCAAGCAGACCGGCATCCGTGTCACCTGGGACACCTTTGACAGCAACGAGTCGCTGGAGGCCAAGCTGCTCACCGGCCGCTCCGGCTACGACCTGGTGATCCCCTCCAACCAGTTCCTGGAAACCCAGATCAAGGCCGGAGTGTTCCAGAAGCTGGACAAGACCAAGCTGCCCAACTGGCAGAATCTCGATCCCGAGTTGCTCAAGCTGCTGGAGGTCAACGATCCGGGTAACCAGTACGGCGTGCCCTACATGTACGGCACCATCCTCATCGGCTTCAATCCGGCCAAGGTCAAGGCGGCGCTGGGCGCGGATGCCCCGGTGGACAGCTGGGACCTGGTGTTCAAGCCGGAGAACATGGCCAAGCTCAAGAGCTGCGGCGTGGCCATGCTGGATTCGCCTTCGGACATCCTGCCGGTGGTACTGCACTACCTGGGCCTGGACCCCAACAGCGCCAACGCCAAGGATTACGAAAAGGCCACGGCGCTGATGCTGAAGATCCGTCCCTACATGGCCTACTTCAATTCCACCAAGTACATGACCGATATCGCCAACGGTGACATCTGCGTGGCGGTGGGCTATTCGGGCAGCTTCTACCAGTTCGGCAACCGCGCCAAGGAGGCCGGCAACGGCGTGGTGGTGGACTGGCGCCTGCCGCGCGAGGGCGCGCCCATCTGGTTCGACACCTGGGCCATTCCGGCCAGCGCCGCCAACGTCGACCAGGCCCATGCCTTCATCGACTACCTGCTCGAACCGAAGGTGATCGCCGGGATCAGCGACTACCTCGGCTATCCCAACGCCAACAAGCCAGGCATGCCGCTGGTGACGCCCACGATCCGCGACAACCACGACCTGGTGCCCACCCCGGAAATGCTCAAGAAGCTCTATGTGGTGCAGCCCTTGCCACAACCCATCGAGCGGGTCCGCACCCGTGCCTGGAGTCGCATCAAGGCCGGCAACTAGCGGCAACGGCGTCCACAACCATCCGAATGGTAGCCAATGGCTACCATTCGGCGGTTACATCCCCGCGTCCGGGAACCCTCTATCGCGCTAAGGGACTTACTGTGCTGAAGTGACCCATTGGATTTACCTGCCAGGTACGGCGTCATGTCCCTCAGTCTCGCCCTCACCCGAGCGCTGGCTCGCCCTTTCTGGGCCCTGCGCTTCGAATCGGTATTGGAACGGCATTACCAGCACGACATCGCCCGTTCGCGCCGGCGGCACCTGCGCATCAGCCTGACCGTGGCCATCCTCGCCTACGCCAGCTTCTCGATCTGGGACTGGATCCTGATGAACGAGGCCTTCTGGCTCATCAGCCTGCTCAGCGCGCTGGTGGTGATTGGCGGCGGGCTGGTCTTGCTGGCGCTCGGGGTGATACCCGCCGAACATCCCGCGCGCGAGTGGCTGGGCATCCTGCCCTGTCTGCTGGCCTATCTCCCGCCGCTGCTCGACGTCGAGGCCACCGATGCCGCGCACCGCGCCCTCTGGCTGGCGACCATGCCGCTGATGACGCTCTTCACCAACAGCTGCATCGCGCCGCCCCTGCGCCAGGCCGCGGTCCACAGCCTGTTCGCCCTGCTGGCCATCGGCCTGGCCACCCAGATGCATACCCTGCCGCCTCTGGAGGCTTCGCTGGTCATGACCCTGGCGTTCGCCACCGCGAGCTTCACCCTGCTCAACAACTTCTGGATGGAGCGCGCCCGCCGTCAGGGCTATCTGCTGATCCTGCGCGACCGCTTACGCAACGAAGAGCTGGCCGCCACCAATCGCGTTCTGGAACAGCAATCGGCCACGGACCCCCTCACCGGCGTGGCCAACCGCCGGGCGCTGATGCAGGCCCTGGCCACCGCCCTGGCCCATCCCCCGCCCCGGCCATTGCTCCTGCTGATGATCGACGTCGATCACTTCAAGGCCTTCAATGACCGCTATGGGCATCCGGCCGGCGATCGCTGCCTGCAACAGGTCGCCACCGCCCTGGCCAATGAATTGCGCGCCGGCGACTGCCTGGCCCGCTACGGTGGCGAGGAGTTCGCCATCCTCTGCACCCCTTCGCGCGAGGAGGATGCCGGCAAACTGGCCCAGCGCCTGCTCGATGCGGTACGGCGCCTGGAGATTCCCCACCTCGGCCCCCCTGCCGGTCCGCGCGTGACCGTGAGCATCGGCGGCGCCTGCGCCCGACTGGACCACGACTGCGCCGAAACCTTTATCGAAGCCGCTGATCGCCAGCTCTACTGGGCCAAGCAGGCCGGGCGCGACCGCGCCATCCTGGAGGATTGCGATCGCTGCCAGACCCAGGTCGCTGAACCCAGCTAGCCCAGGCGATAGACCCGATCGACCAGAGTCGCGCTGGCCAGGCGCTGGCGCAGATCGTCGTCCAGGTGAGGGTCCTGCCAGTCGTAGAGACCGATGCGGCCATAGGCCTGACCGCGCCGGGGGCGGGTGCCCAGGTACTCCCAGACCACCCGGGTGCAGGCCGGCTCGCGACGGTCGGAGGCGCTGACGCCCAACTTGAGGCCGTTGAGGCGATCGATGCGATTGCGCGCGCTGGGCAACAGCACCGTCTGCGACAGCTCGTTGCCGGTGAGGGATTCGTAGTCGGTGAAGAACAGCCGGCTTTCCAGGCTCATGGCCAGGCCCAGGTAGCGAAAGCGTGCCTGGCTCGTGGCCTCGCCCTGACGACGCAGGCGTTCGAAACGCACATAGCGAAAGACGCCTTCCTCCTCGAACAGCCGCACCAGCCCACAAAGCACTACGCCTGGCGTGGAGAGCGACGGATAGTATTCGTGGTAGTAGCCCTGGTAACGGGCCAAGCCTTCCTGGCGTTCGCCGAACAGGGCCAGCGCCTGCCCCGCCCACCCCGTCTCCTGGCTGACCGGTGCCCCCAGGCGCGCCGCGAATTGCCGTTGCGGCAGCTGCAGATCACTGGCCGGCAGCCCGAAGAACTCCGCCAGTCGCTGCAGGTTGTAGGGCGACGGACGGCTCTGGCCGTTGAGGTAGCGATTGAACTGGGCACGGTTGATACCGACGGCGCGACAAACGGCGGCAATCGAGCGGTGGCGCTGGCAGAGCAGCTGCAAATTGGCGGAAAAATCGCTCATGAACCCTGCCCAAGCTTGACAGACGGCCGGAAAACTAGCATCAAGTCGCGCCATTTTGAAGCGAGGCGCGGAATTGTCCACGCCGGTGGGATAGCCGAACCTAGGCGGCCCGGTCCGTCTTACTGCCCGTTCCACCCGGACCGATCCGTCCCAGCGCCCTGTCCCGGTCGTCTCCCCATGATCGGGCGCGGTGTCGGGAGCGGGATATTCCACAATAATAGCCCCAAGGCTTGCGAGCCGGCCTTGGAGCATCACTAGCATGCTCGAGGATTCTTCATGCACTACCTAGAAATGCTCAATGACTTCCTGTCCGGCCACGTGCTCATCGTGCTGATCGTCGGCCTGGGCAGCTATTTCACCCTGCGCTCGCGATTCGTGCAGGTGCGTCATTTCCCGCACATGTTCACGGTGTTCAAGGACTCCCTGCGCAACAGCGGCGACGGCCTGAGTTCCTTCCAGGCGCTGATGCTCAGCCTGGCCGGCCGCGTGGGTGCCGGCAACATCGCCGGTGTGGGCCTGGCCGTGACCCTGGGTGGCCCCGGTGCGGTGTTCTGGATGTGGGTGACCGCCCTGGTCGGCATGGCCAGCAGCTTCTTCGAGTGCACCCTGGCGCAGGTCTACAAACGCGCCGATGGCGACGGCCTCTACATCGGTGGTCCGGCGTACTACATCCAGCACGGCCTCAACAAGCGCTGGATGGCGCTGATCTTCTCGGGCCTGCTGCTGGTAACCTACGGCTTCGCCTTCGTCGGCCTGCAGTCCTTCACCGTGACCCACTCGCTGGAAAACGCCTTCGGCCTGCCGGTGCAGTACACCGGGATCGCCCTGGCCATCCTGCTGGGCCTGGTGTTCATCGGTGGCATCAAGCGCATCGCCGCGGTCTCCGACGTCCTGGTGCCGGTCAAGACCCTGGCCTACATCGCCGTCACCCTCTATGTGATCGTCACCCAGATCGACCTGGTGCCCGGCACGCTGCTGACCATCGTCAAGAGCGCCTTCGGCCTGGAGCCGGCCTTCGCCGGTCTGCTGGGCGCCGCTATCACCATGGGCGTCAAGCGTGGCGTCTTCGCCAACGAAGCCGGTCTGGGCGCCGCGCCCAACGTCGCCGCCGTGGCCGCGGTCAAGCACCCGGCCGCCCAGGGCGTGGTGCAGGCCTTCAGCGTCTTCCTCGACACCTTCGTCATCTGCACCTGCACCGCGTTGCTGATCCTGCTCTCCGGCTTCTACGCCCCGGGCTTCGACGGCGACGGCATCGTGCTGACCCAGAACTCCCTGGCCGCGGTGGTCGGTGACTGGGGCCGCATCTTCATCAGCGTCGCCCTGTCGCTGTTCGTCTTCACCTGCATCCTCTACAACATCTACCTGGGCGAGAACGGCCTGCGCTACCTGCTCGGCCGCGGCAAGGCCGTGCTGCTGGGCTATCGCGGCCTGGTGCTGGTGCTGATCTGCTGGGGCTCCATGCAGAACCTGACCACGGTGTTCGCCTTCGCCGACATCACCATGACCTGCCTGGCCTTCGTCAACCTGATCGCCCTGGCCATGCTGATCAAGGTCGGCATGCGCATCCTCAACGACTACGACGCCCAGCGCCGCGCCGGTGTCGATCAGCCGGTGTTCGATGCCGACCAGTTCCGCGACCTGGACCTGGATCGCCAGGCCTGGCCGGCGCTGGATCGTCTGGAAGACACCATCGCCGAAGCCCGCGCCGCGCAGCCGCGCCAGGCGCACTGACCGCCGCCACCGGGTCGCCCTGACCCGGATCGCGACCGCTCTCCTGCCCCCACCTCGCGTGGGGGCAGTCTTATCAGGAAGTCCCCCATGACCTCACCCTACCTGCACATCCTCTACACCGGCGGCACCATCGGCATGCAGGCGACCGCCGCCGGCCTGGCTCCGGCCGCCGGGTTCGAGGCGCGTATCGAAGCCCTGCTGGCCAGCCGTCCGGAACTGGGCGATCCGGCCTGGCGGCTGCAGGAGCTGCTGCCGCTGATCGACAGCGCCAACATGACCCCCGCCGCCTGGGAGCGCATGGCCCAGGCCATCGTCGCCGCGGCCGCGGACCCGGCCTGTCGTGGAGTGCTAGTGCTGCACGGCACCGATACCCTGGCCTACAGCGCCGCCGCCCTGGCCTTCCGGCTGCTGGGCCTGGCCATTCCGGTGCTGCTGACCGGCTCCATGCTGCCGGCCGGCGTGCCGGACAGCGATGCCGACGGCAACCTGGCCGACAGCTTCGCCGCCTTTGCCAGTGGCCTGGCGCCGAGCGTCCAGGTGCAATTCCATGGCGAGCGCCTGCCGGCGGCGCGCTGCACCAAGCAGGCCAGCAGCGGCTGGAAGGCCTTCGTGGCAAGTGCCCGACCGCGCAGTGGTGACGCCCTGGTCGCCGCACCTGCGGCCCTGCGCTTCGACCAGCCGCGCCAGGCGGTACGGGTAGCGGTGCTGCCGCTGTTTCCGGGCGTCGATGGCGCCACCTTGCGCGGTCTGGCGGGCAGCGGCGTGCAGGGGCTGGTACTGGAGTGCTATGGCAGCGGTACGGGCCCCGCCGACGACGCCGACTTCCTCGCGGCGCTGGCCGAACTGCGCGATGCCGGGGTACCGGTGGTCGCCCTCAGTCAGGGTGCTCGCGGCACGGTGGAACTGGGCACCTACGCCGCCGGCAGCGGCCTGGCCGACGCCGGGGTGATCTCCGGTCGCGGCATGACCCGCGAAGCCGCCCTGGGCAAGCTGCACAGCCTGCTCGGCTGCGGGCTGGATCGTGCGGCGGTGGCCGAGTGGATCAGGCGTAATCTGTGCGAGGAGTTGTGATCTTCGGCTAGGTGCCGGCTGCTCCCTCACCCCGGCCCTCTCCCAGGGGGAGAGGGGGCGTTTGGGTAGACGCCGCAGCAAGGCAGTGACCCTGCCAAACCAGGAGTGAGTCCTGCGCACGCTCCAATATCCAACACGCCAAAGCCTATCGGAGCCTCCCCTCTCCCTCTGGGAGAGGGCCAGGGTGAGAGTCCGCTTGACGCCTGACAGCCCCAAGCCCTTCGCACCAAACTCCCCTGCGCGCCCCCTCTCCCCCCGGGAGAAGGCCGGGGGAAGGGCCCGCTTGACGCCTGACACAACGCACCAAGCTCCCCTTGAGCGCCCCCTCTCCCTTTGGGAGAGGGCGGGGGTGAGGGCAAACCCTGACGCCAAAATAGCCCCTACAGCGCCTCGCGCCACAGGCTCACCGCCATCTCGACCGAGGCGCCCGGCGCCACGGTCAGGACGTCGTCCATTACCCGGGCGGTCTCGATGCAGAGCATGCCGGTCCAGGCGTCGTCGGCGAACTGGCTCAGGCGCGCGGCCTTGTCGATCCAGGGATTCCACAGCACCGCCGAATGGCTGTTGCGGGTCTCCACGAACAGTCGGCGCTGCCACTGAGTATCGCGGATCGCCAGACGCGCCGGCAGACCGACATAGACCCGGTCGGTCTCGGCGGTGATGGTCGGCTCGCCGTTCTGCCGCTTGCGGGTCCAGCCGTCCAGGCAGTCGTAGTAGTCGGCGTTGGCCAGGCCTTCGATGCCCACTTCGCGCACGTCGCTCACGGCGAAATAGGTGTGTAGCGCCTGGCTCAGCACCAGCGGGTGATCTTCCAGATTGCGCACGCTTAGGGTCAGCTCCAGGCGTTCGCCCACACTCAGGCTCAGGGTCAGCTCGGTGGCATGGGGCCAGCCCGGAGTGGTCTCGGCGGAGGTGCGGTGGTGGAAGTCCAGGCGCACCCGGTCGGTATCCACCTCGACGCCACCGGCCTGCCAGGCGACCTGGCGCGCCAGGCCGTGAGCCGGGGCGTCCGCGGTGGTGGTGCACATCGCCTGGACTTCGGCCGGATTCTTCAGCAGGTCGCCGAACCAGGGCCAGCAGACCGGGATGCCGCCACGGATCGGGGTACCGGGCTCGAACACGGCTTCCGGATTGCCCCAGACGATGTCCGGCTCGCCGTCGAAGCCGTAGCGCAGCACATGGGCGCCCTGGCAGGCCACCAGGGCTTCGGCCTGGCCGACGCGGATGCGCCAGACGGGCAATTGGCCCAGTTGGATCTGTTCGACGAGGGGGGCAGCGGACATGGGATGACTCCTGGAAAAGGTGAGAGGCGACTGTAGTCCAGTCGAGGACCGGGCTCCAGCCAGCCATGGACAGCGCCGGCGGCAAAAGCTTCCAACGTCGCCCGCGTCTCATACCCGCGCGGCGGCGCTCGGCTAGACTCCTGGCCTCGTCCCCCAGGAGCCGCTCCGCCATGTTGGCTTTCCCGCGCCTTTCCGTTCTGCTCGGCCTGACCCTGCCGCTCCTGGCCAACGCGGCGACCTCTCTCGACGACGAGGTCCGCACCGCCGCCCGCGCGGTGATGGCCGAGCAGGACATCCCGGGGCTCGCGATAGGCGTCAGCGCCCCGGGGCTGCGCCGGCTCTACTACTTCGGCGTGGCCGACCGCCGCAGCAACCAGCCGGTGGACGCCGCCACCCTGTTCGAGATCGGCTCCCTGAGCAAGACCTACACCGCCGCCCTGGGTGGCTACGCGGCAGCGACCGGCCGCCTGCGGCTGGACGAAACGGTTGCGCAGGTTCGCCCGGCCCTGGCCGACAGCGCCATCGGCCAGGCCAGCCTGCTGCAACTGGCCACCTACAGCGCCGGCGGCCTGCCGCTGCAATTTCCCGACAGCGTCACCACAGACGACCAGACGACGGCCTTCTACCGCGCCTTCCAGCCGCCCTTCCCCGTCGGCAGCCGCCGCCTCTACTCCAATCCCAGCATCGGCCTGTTCGGCGCCCTGGCGGCCCAGCGGCTCGACGAGCCCTTCGCCCCGGCTCTGCAGCGCCACGTACTGACGCCCCTGGGGCTCAGCCATACCTATCTGCAGGTGCCGGCAGCGGCGCAGGACCACTACGCCTGGGGTCATGGCAAGAAAGGCGAGCCGCTGCGGGTCAATCCCGGCGTCTATGCCGAAGAGGCCTATGGCATCAAGACCACCGCGGGCGATCTGCTCGCCTTCGTCGAGGCGAATCTGCATCCCGGCCGGTTGCCGGCGCCCCTGGCCAAGGCGCTCGACGCCACCCAGCAGGGCTACTATCGCAGCGGCCCCATGACCCAGGGTCTGGCCTGGGAGGCCTACGCCTATCCGCTGCCCAAGGCCCAGCTGCTGGCCGGCAACACCCCGGCGATGGCCCTGCAGCCGCAACCGCTGGACTGGCAGCACCCGCCACTGCCGGCGAGCGGCGCCCGGCTGTTGAACAAGACCGGCTCCACCAACGGCTTCGGCGCCTATGCGCTGTATATCCCGGAGCGGCAGCTCGGCCTGGTGATCCTGGCCAATCGCAACTACCCGAATTCCGCGCGGATCGAGACGGCGTGGCGAATCTTGCAGAAGCTCGATAGCCGGGTGCAGTGAGCGAAGGGGTTATCGCGGCCATGGCGCTCCGCCGATGCGGCCGTAGGTTGGGTTGAGCGCAACGAAGCCCAACATCGCCTCAGGCCCAGGCAATGTTGGGCTTCGACGATGGTGCTGTCTCAACCCAACCTACGGCCCATGACCGCGATGATCGAAACAGCCCCGTAGCGTGGATGACGGCGCAGCCTCATCCACGAAACCCAACCTCAGGCCCCGTCCGCCTCCTCCCGCCCTTCCACCGGCAGTTCGTGCTCGGTGGCGTAGCCGGCATCGGCCGCCTCCAGCACGCCATGGGCGATGCTGCAGAACAGCGAATTGACCCGGCGCATGTCGCTGAGCAGGCCCAGGTGCAGGGAGCTGGTCTCGAAGCTCTCCACCACCTGCTGGTGCAGCCGCTCGACGTGGGCATGGGCATAGCGCCGCTCCAGCAGGCGGAAGCGCTGCTTGAGCCGGCGCAGGCGGCGCGCCGCGTCCAGGTCGCCGGAGAGATAAACCGACAGGCACAGCTTGAGGCTGTCGACCAGCAGCCGGTGCAGCGCGGAGAGTTCATCCACCCCGGAGGCCGAGAAGGACCGCCGCGCGGCGATCTTCTTGCTGTCCACGTCGCTGGCCATGCGCTCGATCAGATCGCCGGCTTGCTCCAGGTTGATCGCCAATTCGATGGTCTCCGCCCAGCGCCGGCTGTCGCGCTCGTCCAGGTCATCGCGGGGCATGCGCGCCAGGTACAGCTTGATCGCCGTGTAGAGGGCGTCGACATCGTCATCGAGGCGGCGCACCTCGCGGGCCAGCTGCTTGTCGCCGGCGTTGATCAGCACCAGCAGGTGCTGCAGCATCTGCTCGACGACGTCGCCCATGCGCAACAGTTCGCGGGAGGCGTTGGTCAGCGCCAGGGCCGGGGTGTCCAGGGCGGCGGTGTCCAGGTGGCGCGGCCGCAGGATGGTCTCGGCGCTGTCCTTGGCCGGCAGCATGGCGGTGCAGAAGCGCGCCAGGGGCCCGGTCAGCGGCAGGAACAGCAGGCAGCGCACCAGGTTGTAGGCGACGTGGAAACCGATCACCACCTCGGCGTCGTTGAAGTCGTAGCCCTGCAGCCAGTCGGCCAGCAGGCCGATCCAGGGCAGCACCAGGATGCAGCCGGCCAGCTTGAACAGCAGGCTGCCCACCGCCACCCGCCGCGCCTCGACGCCCTGCTTGGCGGCGCCCATCAGCGCCAGTACGCCGCTGCCCAGGTTGGCGCCCACCACCAGGCACAGCGCCACCTTGAGCGAGATGACCCCGGAGCCAGCCAGGGTAGCGGTGAGCAGCACCGCTGCCAGGCTGGAGTAGGACACCATGGCGAAGACCGCGCCGGTCAGGGCATCCAGTAGTTGATCACCGGTCAGCGAAGAGAACAGCACCTTGACCCCAGCGGCGTGGGTCATGGGCGAGGCCGCCTCGACGATCAGCTGCAGCGCCAGGATGATCAGGCCCAGGCCGATGGCGACCCGGCCGAGCTGGCCGGCGCGGGTCTGCTTGCGGCCGAGAAAGAACACCACGCCGAGAAAGATCAGCAGCGGCGACAGCCAGGACAGGTCGAAGGTCAGCACCCGCGCCATCAGCGCGGTGCCCACGTCGGCGCCGAGCATGATGGCCAGCGCCGGGGTCAGCGGCACCAGGCCCTGGGCGACAAAGGAAGTCACCAGCAGCGCGGTGGCGTTGCTGCTCTGCACCAGGGCGGTAACGGCGATGCCGGAAAGAAAGGCCAGCGGCATGCGCTGCATGCTGCGGCTGAGCACCCGGCGCAGACTGGCGCCGTATACCCGCAGGATACCGGTGCGCACGATATGGGTGCCCCACACCAGCAGGGCAACGGCGGATAGCAGATTGAGCAGTGTCAGCATCGTGGCGCCCTCCCGGCGCGTGTCCAAGAGCTCCTGGCGAGCTTGTCACAAAATCGTAATGACCGTTCTGCACAGACGCACGAGCCCGAAGGCAGGGCACCTTCGGGCTCGTGGGGACTTGCTGGATTAGGCGGCGGAGAGCCGGGTGGGTTCCGCCGCGGCGATCAGATCTGCTCCTTGCGCAGCTTGACCGCGTCGCGGGCCTTGGCCTTGCCGCGCAGGCGGATGTTGATGGCTTCCACCGCCAGCGAGAAGGCCATGGCGAAGTAGACGTAGCCCTTGGGCACGTGGACTTCGAAGGCTTCGGCGATGAGCACGGTACCCACCACGATCAGGAAGGACAGCGCCAGCATCTTAAGGCTCGGGTGCTTGTCGATGAAATTGCTGATGGCCCCGGCCGCCAGCATCATCACTAGCACCGCGACGATGATCGCCGCCACCATCACCGGCACATGGCTGACCATGCCGACCGCGGTGATCACCGAGTCCAGGGAGAAGACGATATCGATGATGGCGATCTGGATGATGGTGCCGATGAAGCCGCTGCCCTTCTTCTGGGGCGCGTTCTCGTCCTGCTCTTCCTCGCCTTCCAGGCCGTGGTAGATCTCGGCGCTGCTCTTCCACAGCAGGAACAGACCGCCGAAGAAGAGGATGAGGTCACGCCCGGAGATGCCCTGGCCGAAGACAAAGAACAGATCGGCGGTAAGGCGCATCACCCAGGTGATGGACAGCAGCAGCAGGATGCGGGTGACCATGGCCAGGGCCAGGCCGAAGAAGCGGGTCCGCGCCTGCATGTGCTTGGGCATGCGGCTGACCAGGATGGAGATCATGATGATGTTGTCGATGCCCAGAACGATTTCCAGGGCCGTCAGGGTAAAGAAGGCGACCCAGATTTCCGGGTTGGTCAGCCAGTCCATTGCAAATCCTCTTTTAGCTGAGACGCGCTCGGGCGCGCGCTCTAATGGAAAAGGCGCGTCGGACGACGCGCCGTTTTCGAACAGCCGGCAAGGCTAGTCGTACATTTGGTAAAACTCTAGCGGCTGTACAGCGGAAACACACCCAGTAACAAAGCGCCGACCAGCAGGAACATGCAGGTCACGGTGGCCCATTTCAGGGTGAAGCGCTGATGGTCACCGAACTCCACCTTGGCCAGGCCCACCAGCAGGTAGGTCGAAGGCACCAGGGGGCTGAGCAGGTGCACGGGCTGACCGACGATGGAGGCCCGGGCGATCTCCACCGGACTGATGCCATAGGCCGCCGCGGCCTCGGCCAGCACCGGCAGCACGCCGAAGTAGAAGGCGTCGTTGGAGATGAAGAAGGTGAACGGCAGGCTGACCAGGGCGGTAATCACTGCCATGTACGGGCCCAGGGCGTCCGGAATCACCGCCAGCAGGCCCTTGGACATGGCGTCGACCATGCCGGTACCCGAAAGGATGCCGGTGAAGATGCCCGCGGCGAAGATCAGCGAAACCACTGCCAGGACGTTCTCGGCATGGGCGGCGATGCGCTGCTTCTGCATGTTCAGGCAACGGTAGTTGACGGTCATGGCGATGCCGAAGGCGATCATGAACAGCACTGGCATCGGCAGCACGCCGACGATCAGCGCGGCCATCAGCGCCAGGGTCAAGAGGCCGTTGAACCAGCGCAGGTGCGGGCGCCGGGCCTCGGCGCACTGGGAGACGGTGACGTCGGCGCCTTCGGTCTCGCCGATCTGCAGGATGCCCAGACGGGCGCGCTCGCTGCGACCATAGAGGTAGGCCAGGAAGAACAGCCAGGCGATGGCCAGCAGCATGGGCGCAATCATGGGCACGAAGACATCGGCCGGATCCACGTGCAGGGCACTGGCGGCGCGGGCGGTCGGACCGCCCCAGGGGGTCAGGTTCATCACCCCGCTGGAGAGCAGCATCAGGCAGGTCATGATCAGCGGATTCATGCCCAGGCGCCGGTACAGCGGGAACATGGCCGCCACGCAGATCATGTAGGTGGTCGAGCCGTCACCGTCCAGGGAGACCACCAGGGTCAGGAAGACGGTGCCCATGGCCACCTTGAGCGGATCGCCCTTGACCAGCTTGAGGATCCAGCGCACCGCCGGATCGAACAGACCGGTGTCGATCATCACGGCGAAGTAGAGGATCGCGAACAGCAGCATCACGCCGGTGGGCGCCAGCTTGCGGATGCCGTCGAGCATCATCGGGCCGAGGGCGTCGAGCTTGACGTGGCCGAGGCTGGCGAATTCGCTGGACAGCGCCCAGGCCAGCACGGCGAAGGCGATCGGCACCATGGTCAGGGCGATCAGCGGAGACAGGCGCTTGGTCATGATCAGGTACATGAAGGTCATGACCATGGCGAAGCCGAGGAAAGTCAGCATGGGAATACCTCTGAATTTTCGCGAAGAGAAGGAGGGTTCAGCCGCGGCGCAAGGGCGCGGTGAGGGCGAAAATCCAGGGGAGGCGGGCGCGCGGGGACGCCTGGAAGGACAGATACGACATGGCAAGAATCCTGGTTATTTTTGTAGGCACGTCGCCCGCTCACGGGGGCGGGTCTTGAGCGGATCCTAAGAGGTCAACCTTTCGCCAGCCTTGCGTGGTGGCGAATGGATGTTGCCGGATGTCACGAAGCGGACATGAAGGAAGGGGTTAGCCGCCCCGCTGCCAGTACAAAACGCTCAGCTGCTCGATGCAGCAATCGAGCGGGCTCTGGATCCTGGTGGACCACCTGCGCGCCGAGAGGGCCCAGGCGCCGATCTGAATGACACCTGGCGGCAAGAAAAAAGCGGACCGCGCTCGGGGCACGGTCCGCTTTTTCACTGACTGAATGCGGGCGTCAGCCGCGCAGTCGCGTGTTGAGCACGGCGATGTGCTCCGGGCCGATGCCGCAGCAGCCGCCGATCAGGCTCGCGCCACGCGCCTGCCAGTCCTGGGCGAAGCTCAGGTAGCCGGGCGGATCCAGGTCCGGACGCAAGGGGTCGAGGCCGTCGTTGGCGGTGGCCTCTTCCGGCTGGGGCGGGAAGGCGTTGGCATAGGCGCCAAAGGGAATCTCGACACCCGCCGCGGCAAAGGTCGCCCGCGCGGTATCCAGCGCCGCGGCCATCACCTCGGGCTGGCTGCAATTGAACAGCAGTGCCCCAGCGCCCAGTGCCACGGCCAGTTGCGCGGCCTCGGCCACCGGCTCGCCGGATCTCAGCCGTGGGATCTCGTCGACGTCTTCGTCCTTCAGGGTAAAGGACAGCCACAGCGGCTTGCCGTCGTCGGGCAGGCCGGCGGCGATGGCGCGCACCTCGGCCAGGGAGCTCTGGGTTTCCGCCAGCCAGAGATCGACATGGGGCGCCAGGCCGCGGATCAGCGGCTGCAGCAGCTCGTCCACCCGCGCCGGCTCGAACAGATCGGGGCGATAGGAACCGAACAGCGGCGGCAGGGAGCCCGCCACCCGCACCGGCTGACCGCTGGCTGCCACGGCCTGCCTCGCCAGTTGGCCGGCGCGCGCGGCCAGGCTCTCGCCTTCGGTGGCGAAGCGCTCCTCGCCAATATGGAAGGGCACCACCGCATAGCTGTTGCTGGTGATCACCTGGGCACCCGCCTCGATATAGGCCCGATGCACCGCCTCCACCTGCTCCGGCGCCTCGCTCAGGGCCAGGGCCGACCACTCCGGCTGGCGAAAGGGCGCGCCACGGCGCTGTAGCTCGCGGCCCATGCCACCGTCGAGCAGAACAAGATTCATGTTGGCCATATAGCTATTTCACTTTTCCTTATAACCAAAACAGAGTTCAATATCGGTTCTCATATCTCTCTAATACCAGGCCCTCTTTCCCTTTGCAAAGGACGCCCCCATGAGAACCGCTCTGCTATCGGCCCTCGGCCTGACCCTGGCGCTGGCCGCCACCTCGGCCTCGGCCGGCGCCACTCTGGACCGCATCAAGGCCAAGGGCGAGCTGGTCAATGTGCTCATGGAGAGCTATCCGCCCTTCTCCCAGCTCAATGCCCAGAATCAGCTGGAAGGCTTCGACGTCGACGTGGCCAAGGCCGTGGCCGACAAGCTCGGCGTCAGGCTGCGCCTGGAAACCCCTTCCTGGGACGTGATCGCCGCCGGTCGCTGGAGCGGCCGCTACGACGTCTGCATCTGCTCCATGACGCCCAGCCAGGCTCGCGCCCAGGTGTTCGATTTCCCGGTCAACTACTACGCCTCGCCAGCGGTGATCGTGGTCAACGCCGGTGACGACCGCATCCACGGCGCCAAGGATCTCTCCGGCAAGAAGGTCGGCGTCACCAGCGCCTCCTCCTACGAAGGCTACCTGAACAAGGACCTGACCATCGAAGGCCAGGAGGACAAGCCGCTGAGCTATCCCTTCGACCAGGTGCAGGTGGTGCCCTTCCCCGACGACAACGTCGCCTTCCAGGACCTGGGCCTGGGCGCCGGCAAGCGTCTGGACGCGGTGCTGACCAACCTGGTGACCGCCCAGCCGCGCCTGGCCCAGGACGCCAAATTCAAGCTGGCGGGCGCGCCGCTCTATGCCGAGCCCAACGCCGTGGCCATCGAGAAGGGTGATGCGGAATTCGCCGCCAAGCTGCGCGAGATCATCGAGGGGCTGCGCCAGGATGGCACCCTCAAGCGGATCTCCGACAAGTGGATCGGTGCCGACATCAGCCAATGAGTCAGCTACCACCCCCGGTCAAATCGCGTCCCCTGTTGAGCTTTCGTACCCGCGTCTGGCTGACCTGGCTGGCGCTGCTGGCCGGGGGTGTGTGCTTCGTGCTCGGCTTCGACCTCAAGTTCGCCAGCGTCTGGCCGCGCCTGCCCAACCTGGTGGGCTGGCGCCTGGGGCCCAACGGCTTCCTGCAGGGCGCGGCCCTGACGCTGTTCCTCAGCCTCAGCTCCATCCTGGTGTCGGTGCTGCTGGGCTTCGCCGCGGCCCTGGGGCGGCTGTCGTCCAGCGCCCTGGCCTATGGCGTGGCGACCTTCTACGCCTCCTTCTTTCGTGGCACCCCGCTGCTGATCCAGATCCTGCTGATCTACCTGGGCCTGCCGCAGATCGGCGTGGTGCCCGGCGCCATCAGCGCCGGCATCCTCGCCCTGTCGCTGAACTACGGCGCCTACCTCAGCGAGATCTTTCGC
This sequence comes from Pseudomonas benzopyrenica, assembly GCF_036884265.1. NCBI lineage: Bacteria > Pseudomonadati > Pseudomonadota > Gammaproteobacteria > Pseudomonadales > Pseudomonadaceae > Pseudomonas > Pseudomonas benzopyrenica. The sequence continues at coordinate 5,003,854 of NZ_CP145723.1, forward strand.
GCCGGCCTGCTTGGCGTCCCCGCCGGTCAGCGCGAGGCGGCCCTGGCCCTGGGCCTGTCGCCGCGGGTGATCTTCTGGCGCGTCACCCTGCCCCAGGCCATGCGCAGCATCATCCCGCCCACCACCAGCCAGTTCATCTCCATGCTCAAGGACTCCTCCCTGGTTTCGGTGATGGGTGTCTGGGAGGTGATGTTCCTCGCCCAGTCCTATGGCCGCTCCAGCTATCGCTATCTGGAAATGCTGACCACCGCGGCGGTGCTCTACTGGCTGATGTCCCTGGCCATGGAATTCATGCAGTCGCGCTTGGAGCGGCACTATGGGAAGGCGTATCGGGGGCGTTAGGGCCTGTGGCTAGGCTGCGAAGCACTGACGTCCGATCGACGCCTCACCACCGGAGTAGCCAGGATGAAAGTGGATTGGCATGGTGCCGAGCTGACTCGTGCCGCCGTTATTGATCGGCACTACAGGCACACGCAGAACGTTCGCCGCTTCATGCTCGCGGCCTGTGGCGAGGCCTTCCGCTTCGATCGCGACCTCATGGCGTGGATCCGCAGGGGAGTACCCAAGACCCTGGGCGATGTGGTGGATGAATGGCACCGTCGGCAACGCGGTCGATAGCGTCTTGCTGTCTCTAGTCACTCGCTGATCCTCGCTGTTTATAAGCGGAAGCGGAGGCCACATGACTGAAACGGAAACCACTACTCAAAAGCTGTCCCGTTTTGAAACGGCGCGTTTTTGTCTTGAATCGCTGATGGCCAACTGTTCGCGGTTGATCCAGGCAGAAGAGGCGAAATCAGAGCCGGATCAGGCCTGTATCGATCAATTGAAGGCCAGGCGTCGCGAATACCGCAGACTTCGTAACGATCTGGATTTCGACGATCGAAGACAGGTCGAGGACGCCATAGCCACCTATGGCCCTCAGGCAAAAGCCGCTATGCAACAGACAGCGAGACAGGATCCTGGTGCGAGCTGATTGACTGGGCGCCAACCGGGATGAATGCCGATCGTGCTGGATGACGTCAGCGTAGGAAAAGCTGCTCCTCAAAGGATCGCACCCGGTACAGGCGGAGTGATCCTTTGAAATCGCAATTATGGCAGCAGGATCCAGCCACTACTTGAGATCGGTCGTCAGCTCCGGCGTACCGAAGCTGACGAGCCTGGCATTGGAACGTTCGAAATAGCCCTGCCAGAAACGTTCGAGACTCTGCAGTACCTTGCCAGAACGATAGGCACCCTTGGCATCGTCACCGATCAAGCCCGCACCCATGACATACACCCGGGCGCCGTCCAGTTGGGCGAACAGCTCCTTCTTCTCTACCTTGGCCAGCTCAGCTGCAGGGTCGATTCCACGAATGCGGTTGGCTTGATAGAAGCTGCCGAAGTCGCTGTTCTCCAGCATGTCTGATACCAGCAGAATGATCTGATCCTCGCTAGGCTCCTGGCCTAGGTCTTCGCCAATCTTCTTGAGGCTGGCGAAGATTTCACTGCGCGATATCTCCTCGTTAGGCTTGCCGAAACTCTCGACGAATTGCTTGCCGAACGTCTTCTGGAAAAAAGCGGCCTGCTGTTGCAGACAGGTATCGAGCTTCTTGAGGCTGGCGTTGCCGATATGGTTACGCACCTTCCCAACCAACGGTTTTTCCAGGATGCCGGCAAACTGCAACTTCATGTAGTTGTTCTGCAACAAAGCCGAAAATTGATAGAGCTTGATGCTGTCGCCTGGCTGTAGGTATCTCAGGGTGTGCTCCCAGGCACTGCTTTTGAGCGCCTGGGGCATATTGACCGTTTCATCGATGACCACCGTCAACGCTCGCCCCGAGGGGGCTGGCTGTTCGCTGGCCAATTGCGCATAGCGGTAACAGCTCGGCAAGTCGTTACGTTCAGCCGCCATTGTCGCAGGCGCCAACAATAGGCCCACAATTGCCAAGGTTGTGGTCAGGCGCATTTCAGGCACCCTCTTTCTTGGCACGCTTTATCGCCATCTGAACTTTCTGCTTGCTCAGCAGTGCGGCGCTGTCGACACCCAGTTCTTCGCCGATGGCGGTCAGTTCTTCGGGCGAATAGACCGTGAGGTCGCCCAGGTTGGCGATCAAGGCGTTCTGCTCTAGGGCAGGTGCCGGTGCCGATACAGATGCTGGTGCTGGTGCTGGTGCTGGTGCTTCAACGGTCGCGCTCGACGAACGCTCAGGAGCTGAGGTTTCAGCAACAGCAGCCACGTTGTTGAGCGCAGCCAATTCACGCTGCAACGCCTGTTTTTGCTTGGCGGTATCAAGCGCCTCACGCATCGCTTCCAGCTCGCTGGCAGCCTGATGCGCTTTTTTCTGCCGCTGACTTTCGCTGTTCTGCCGCTCTTTCTCGTTGGCATAGAGCGCAAAGCTCCGACGCAGACCACGGTCGGCACTACCGCCTAGAGAATGACGATGCTCGATCCGCTCTTGCAGACTGCTGAGCTTGGCCTCGGCATCTCGGGCGACTCGATCACGCTGACTCTGCTGATAGGCCGCGAATTCGCTGGCACTGCTGAAGCCGGAGATATAGCCCGCTGCTTCCCGTGACTGGGTGCCGGCGAACGAACGGAAAACGCCGATCAGGATGCCGATGATCTGTACGCCGATGAAAATGACCGACAGGATGAAGAAGGTGAGTTTGTAGGCGAAGATCCGATCGCCAGCCACTTCACTGGCCGCACGCTGGTCAGCCGCCTGACCATCGGCAGTGGCTTCGCTGGGCAACTGGAAAGGCGAAGCGTCTGGGATGAGCGCCGAACTGCTACCCGACGCATAGGGCGAACCGTTTACCTGCTGGGTTTCCAGCTCGTTGATGGTGGACGCTCGGATAAAATAGGCACCAATGGCCAGAGTTAGAATAAGCGCCGTAGCAATGATAGTGGTCCACCAGGTCGGGGAGACCGTGGCGTTGTGCTTTACTCGATTGATGATATGCAGGTACTTGGGCTCTTTATCATCGAGGCCGGTACGGTCCAGATCGACGTTGGCATCGGCCTGAAGATCCTTGGCGTTGTTGTTGCGCCGAGCCTGCCGATGCCATTCGCGGGCTTTGCGGATAAGGCCGTTGCGGTGAATCTCGGCACCCATGAGGTGGGTAGCAGGAACCAGAATGGTACCGATCAGCAGGGAGATGACGATGGCCGAGAATTCCGCCTGATTGGCGGAAATATTGTTGGCAATGAAAGGCGCCAGTACCAGGGCGAAGATGAACGCCTCAAGGATCACCAGAAAGATACTGCCGATCCACAGGGGCAATCCCGTAGGTTTGCGGCCGCGCTCTTCCACCTTGTTCAGATAGTTTGCGCATTTGTCGTAGAAGGTTGCGTCCTTGTTCACGCGCTCATAATAGCGATGGTATTTCGCGCATAGTTCACGCTCGGCCTTGTACCAGGCCGTCCCGCCTTCTTCACGATCCTGCATGAGATCGCGTTTGGACGCCTTGGCGATGAAGCCCACGACCGGAAAACTGACGCCCAGATTGAGAAAGAAGTACTTAACCTCATCCCACCAGCGGATGATTACCACGACCAATACCAGCAGGCTGATCAGCGGCCATATCGCGTAGCGATAAGCCGCCAGCGCTGTTGTCAACGTCTCGAAAAGTTCCATGTTTCGTCCCCGGAATCAGCCGCGCACAGGCGCGTAAGTCGCTATGTAAGGTTTGGTGCCATTGTCGTAAAACAGGTCGCCGTCGATACTCTTGTCGCCGGTCTTTTTAATTAATACATCAATACAACTTACCGGTGCCTGCTCGGGCTTTTCCAAGAAGACCCGGTAGAGAATGGCGTCTTCGCCTTCATAGGTATTGGCGACGGCCGTATAGGCATCGCTGGGTCCGCCTTTGTTTTTTTCATAGTTCTGGGTAATGAAGACTTTCGGATCCTTCACCAGCGCAGCGTTGTCACGCAGCACGGCAACCGGCGACAGGGTCACAAGATGGCCATTGACCAGACCGGCCCAGGCGCGCCCGTTCATGCCGGGCAGGTATTCGCGCGTGACATGGTCAGATAGCGCAGCGCCGGTCGCGAAGCTTTTGACCTCGCCGCTGACGCGCGGGGCGTCCTGCTGACAGCTGCTCATGGGTACCTGGGCATAGGCACTGGAAATCAGCGCGAATCCGCCACTTTTCGGACGCAGGGCCTGACCGAGCTTCCAGGCACCGCTATCAACCGGCTGACCGCCGAAATCGATTTTCGCCAAGCTCGGCTTCGTCTGCCGAGGCGCCTCGGCATCTGTCGTCTTGGCCGCTTTCGACGGCGCAGTGGCAACAACCGGTTTTTTACCCTCGGGCTTGGCCACGGACTCCGTGGCGGTGCCATGGGCCAGATACTTGGCGTTGTTCTTTTCCGCGTTGATGCGCTTGACCAGCATGGCCTTGTCATTCAACTCGACGATCTCGACGCGGCGGTTCTTGCCGCGTTCGAGCGGATTGCTGTTGTCGGCGATGGGGCGCGAGGCGCCGGCACCCTGGAAGTACATGCGGTCTCGCGAAATGCCCTGCTCGACCAGAATGCTCGCCACTGCCCGCGCGCGCTGCTCCGACAGTGCCTGGTTAATGGCCGGCGTACCGGTGGCATCGGTGTGGCCGACGATGAGGATCGGCGTGGCTTCCTTGCCCACATAGGCACTGGCCAACTTGCCGATCTTGCGGCGACCTTCGTCGTTGAGCTGAGCACTCCCTATCGGGAACATACCTTCGTCGGCGATCTGGGCCACCAGGCCCGCCTCTTGCGGCGCGGCCGAAGGTGTAGCGGCGGCGGTCTGCAGCGTTTCCACCTGTAGCGGGATCTTTTCCTGTTCGGCGATCTGCTTGAGTCGCTCAAGACGATTCTTGTAGGCCAGAGCCGCGCCACAACCCACCGAGGCACCGACCACGGCCCCGGCGATCAGCGTCGCACCATCGCCCTTGGCCAGCGCAGCCGCGGCTACGCCCGTAGCGGCACCAAGGAAACCGCCGGCCAGGCAGTTGACGGTGCGACTCTGGCCGCTGGAAAAATTATCGACGGTGGCGCAGCCGGTAACGCCCAAGGAAATGGCTACGGTCAGCACAGCAAGGCGTACTGGCCGGGAAGGAAGCAAAGAAGCCTGACTCACGTAAGTGACTCCTGGTTACTGGAGATAACGGATAACCAGGATGAAACGACCTATGATGTTTCATCCATGAAAACGGCGGGTGCTCTATCTAGCAGGATAGAAGCCTGGATTATATCCCGATATTACGGGTGGAAAGTGAAGAAGTGGGTTCGATGCAATGACAGACAACTTGAGTCGGGCCTAACAATCTCAAGGCAATATCATAACTAACGTTATTGCCTGCATAACTACTCCATCCAGGCCCGCCGCAGCCTGGCCAGCGCCTCGACGATCCGCGCCTCCGGTACCGCTGCAAAACCCAGCACCAACCCGGCGCGGGCGTCGGGCGGGGTCGGGCCCTCGGGCAGCCAGTAGCGCGACAGCGCATTGAGCTCCACCCCGACCGCGGCTGCCCGGGTCACCAGTTCGGCTTCGCGGGCCAGGTGGGTGACCGGCAGGCACAGATGCAGGCCGGCCACCGGGAGGCCCGGCGGGGCGCAGCCGGCGACCGCGGGCCAGCCGGCCAGCAGGGCATCGCGGCGACTGCGCGCGGCCCGTCGCATGCGCCGGATGTGGCGCTGGAAATGGCCCTGCTCGATGAAGTCGGCCATGACCGTCTGGGTGGCGCTGTCGAGATGGCGGATGCCGGCCCGTTGCAGCTCCAGCAGCGCCGGCAGCAGCGCGGGCGGGGCCACCAGATAGCCCAGGCGCAGGCCGGGAAAGGCGATCTTGGAAAAGGTGCCGACATAGAGCACCCGACTGTGGCGATCCAAGGCGGCCAGGGGCGCCAGCGGCGCGCCCTGGTAACGGTACTCGCCGTCGTAGTCGTCCTCGATGATCCAGCCGTCCCGCTGGCGCGCCCAGTCCAGCAGCGCCAGGCGGCGCGGCAGGGACAGTACCGCGCCGGTGGGATACTGGTGCGACGGGGTGACATAGACTAGCCGGCAGTCCGGCAGCCCTGCCAACTGCTCCACCATCAGCCCGGCCCCATCCACCGCAACGCCCTGCAACCGCGCCCCGCCACTCTGCAAGGCCAGGCCCGCGGCGCGATAGCCAGGGTCCTCCATGGCCGCCAGGGCTCCGGGCGCCAGCAGCAGCCGGGCGCAGAGTTCGATGGCCTGCTGGGCACCGCTGGTGATGAGGATCTGCTCGGGTGCGCAGACCAGGCCCCGCGCCTGGCGCAGGTAAGCGCTCAGCAGGCGGCGCAGCCGCGGTTCGCCGCCAGGTTCGCGATAGCCCAGCAGCGCCGGCTCCGGCTGGCGCCAGAAGCGCTGCTGCAACCGCGCCCAGGTGGCGAAGGGAAACAGGTCCACCGCCGGCAAGCCGACCCGAAAGGCGCACGGCGCGCCGGGCGGCACGCTGGCCAGGGGCACGGGTGTCGCACTGGCCGTGGCTTCGGGAGCAGCCAGCACCCGGGTCACGGGCGCGACATAGGTGCCGTCACCCGGACGGCTGTCGAGAAAACCCTCGGCCAGGAGCTGCTCGTAGGCGGCGGTCACGGTATTGCGCGACACGCCCAGCAGCCGCGCCAGTTCGCGACTGGCGGGTAGCCGCACTCCAGCGGCCAGTTCGCCGGCCAGGATGCGCTCGCGCAGGCCCTGGTAGAGCTGGCGCGCCAGGCCCTGACCCGATTCCAGCAACAGCCCCGACGGCTCGAATCCCAGCATGGATTGGCACCTTGAAAGTCATGGAAATTGGCTCTTACAGGGAGCCAAAGCCGACCTTAGCATGGCCGGACGTCACTGGAGTTCCTGCCCATGTATCCCAATCCCGCCTTCCGCCTCGACGACCTGCCCAGGCTGCACCAGCACCTGCGCGATCACGCCCTGGCGCTGCTCATCAGCCAGACCGACACCGGTCCGCTGGTGAGCCATCTGCCGCTCTGGCTGGAGCCCGACGAGGGCCCCTATGGCACCCTCTACGGCCACCTGGCGCGCAGCAATCCCCAGGCCCAGGCGCTGGTCGAGGCAGGCCAGGCGCTGGCGGTGTTCCAGGGCCCCCAGGCCTATGTCAGCCCGGCCTTCTATCCCGCCAAGGCCGAACATGGCCGGGTGGTGCCGACCTGGAACTACCAGGCCGTGCACGCCCGCGGCAGCGTCGAGGTATTCGATGACCCCGAGCGGCTGCTACAGCTGCTGGAACGCCTCACCGACCAGCACGAAGCCGGGCGTGCCCGCCCCTGGCAGGTCGCGGATGCGCCCGCGGATTATGTCCAGGGCATGCTGCGCGCCATCCGCGGCCTGCGCCTGCCGCTGAACAGCCTCCAGGGCATCGCCAAGCTCAGCCAGAATCGCACCGCCGCCGACTGCGAAGGCGTCCGCCAGGGACTGGCCGCCAGCCCGGTACCCGGCGACCAGGCCCTGGCCGCCCTGATCCCCTCTCCCGCCTGACCTTGGAGCCACCCATGACCATCCGCCCCCTGAGCGAAGCCGATCACGCCGTCTGGCACACGTTGTGGCAGGCCTACCTGGCCTTCTACGAGACCCGGCTGCCGGAAACCACCTATGCCCGCACCTGGCAACGGCTGCTCGATCCCGCCCAGCCCCTGCACGGCGCCCTGGCCTGGGACGGCGAGCGCCCCCTGGGCCTGGTGCATTTCATCTATCACCCGTCCTGCTGGACCGAGGGCGACTACTGCTACCTGCAGGATCTCTATGTCGCTGAAGGCCATCGTGGTGGCGGCCTGGGCCGCGCCCTGATCGAGCACGTCTATGCCCGCGCCAGAGCCGACGGCTGCGACCGGGTGCACTGGCTGACCCAGGAGACCAATCAGGCGGGACGCCAGCTCTACGATCGCATCGCCACCCGCTCCGGTTTCATCCAGTACCGCCACCTGCTAGGAGACAGACCATGACCCCGCTCGACTGGACCCCGGCCCAGCTGCCCCAGCCCCGCTTGCTGCAGGGTCGCCATGTACGCCTGGAACCCCTGAACCCCCAGCGTCACGGCGACGATCTCTGGGAGGCCCTGCACGACCAGGACCCGGCCCTGTGGGACTTTCTGCCCTATGGCCCCTTCACCGAGCAGGCGGCCTTCGACGGCTGGCTAGCGGGCCTGGCCGAAGGTCGCGATCCACTGTTCTACGCCGTGGTGGATCCCCGCGACGGCCGTGCCCTGGGGCAGCTCAGCCTGATGAGCATCGTCCCTGAACACGGCAGCATCGAGATCGGCCATGTGGCCTTTGGCGGGCGCTTGCAGCGCACGCCCCTGGCCACCGAGGCCTTCTATCTGCTGATGCAGGAAGCCTTCGCCCTCGGCTATCGCCGTCTGGAGTGGAAATGCGACAACGCCAATGTCCGTTCCAAGCGCGCCGCCGAGCGACTGGGGATGCGCCCTGAAGGTCTGTTCCGCCAGCACCGGGTGGTCAAGGGTCGCAACCGCGACACCGCCTGGTTCAGCCTGCTGGATCACGAATGGCCCGCGGTGGACGCAGGCTTCAGACGTTGGCTGGCGGCGGAGAACTTCGATGCGACAGGACGCCAGCTGAGCGCCCTGGCAGTCACCTTCAGCAAATGAGAAGCAATACCAAGGATGCAGGCAAAGCGCTATCCTAGAGAGGTTGCTACCACCAGACTTCCTTCGCCGTGACCGCCATCCACGTCCTACTCGTCGACGACCACCGCAAGCTGCGCGAACCCCTGGCGATCTACCTGCGGCGCCAGGGGTTCGAAGCCACCACCGCGGCCGATGCCACGCGAATGAAGGCGCTGCTCACGCAGCAGCGCTTCGATGTCATCGTCCTCGACGTGATGCTGCCGGATGGCGACGGCTTCAGTCTCTGCCGTGAGCTGCGCCAGCGTGACACGACGCCGGTGATCCTGCTCACCGCCCGGGGCGAACTGGACGATCGGGTGCTGGGCCTGGAACAGGGCGCTGACGACTACCTGACCAAGCCGTTCGAACCGCGTGAATTGGTGGCGCGGATTCGCACCCTGCATCGTCGCTCCCAGACGACCGCGCCGCCGCCTCCGCGCGAGCCGGTACTGGCGGCAACCTATCGTTTCGCCGGCTGGCACTACGCCGCCGTCAGTCAGCGCCTGCAGTATCCCGACGGCAGCACCCGCCGCCTGGGCCAGGCGGAGGCCCGCCTGCTGCTGGCGTTCCTGTGCCAGCCCCAAACCGTGCTGCATCGCGATCTCTTGCTGGACCGGGTGCGACCGCCCGATCGCGAGCTGGAAGACCGCAGCCTGGATCGCCAGGTCAGTCGGCTGCGCCTGCGCCTGGCCGATCCGACCGGCGAGTCGCCGCTGCGCACCGTCTGGGGCCGCGGCTATCTGCTGGACTGCCCGGTAGAGGCACTGGACGGGCCATGATCGCTCCCTGGCGGCGCTGGCTGCAGGGCATCACGCCGCGCCTCTGTCTGCTGTTCTGCGCCGCCTTGCTGCTGGCGCACGCGGCCGCGGCGCTGGTCCTGCACCAGACCGGCGCGCTGGTCCATCCGCTGTCCTATGGTCAGGCCTTGGAACGCCTGGCGGTGGCCCGTACCGCGGTCGAACGCCTGCCGGCGGTACAGGCGCAGGCCCTGCTGCGAGTGCTGGCCGAGGCACCGGCGCAGGTCTGGGTGGCCGCGACGCCTGAGGTGACGCCCTTCGCCATGCTCGCCGAGGAACGTCGCCTGACCCGGGATCTGGCGCGACGCCTGGGGCAGACCGAAGACGGCCTGGTGATGCAGTTGGAAGGCCTGGCGGGCGACGCCGCCCGCGCCTCACCGCTGACCCCGGCCGGCTGGGCCCCCCTGCGCTTGCGCAGCAGCGTGCGCCTGCCGGACGGTCGCTGGCTCAATGCCGTGCAGTATCCGGCGCGCAGCGACGGCTGGCTGACCGCCCTGGGCTGGTCGCTGCTGCTGGGCGCCCTGCCGGTGCTGCTGCTGGCCTGGCTGTTGATCGGCCAGCTGGTACGGCCGCTGCAACGGCTCACCCGCGCCGCCGAGGGACTCAGCCGGGGCGAGCGCAGTCGACTGGAGGTCCGCCAGGGCCCGCGCGAGGCCAGGGAACTGGCCGCGGCCTTCGAGCTGATGCAGGAGCGGCTGCTGCGCCACCTGGACGATCGGGTGCGCATGCTGGCTGCCATCAGCCACGACTTCAATACCCCGCTGGCCGCACTGCGGGTGCAGCTGGCCCTGCTGGAGTCCTCGACCGAACGCGACGACATGGAGGAAAGCCTGGCCGAACTGGACGCCATGGTGCAGGAAACCCTCGACTTCATCCGTGGCGAACGCCAGACCGAAGCCCATCAGGAAGTCGACCTGAACGCCCTGCTGCAGGACCTGCACGGGCGTTACCGGGCGCTGGGTCAGCCGGTGACCTGGTCGGGCGCCGCCGCGGCAACGCTCCGTGGTCGTCCGCTGGCGCTCAAGCGCGCCCTGGGCAATCTGCTCGACAACGCCCTGCAGCACGGTGGCAGCGCCGCCCTGGAGCTGTCGCAGCCCACGCCACAGCTGCTCCGGCTGGACATCCTCGACGACGGTCCCGGCTTGTCGGAGGATCAGCTGGAGCAGGTCTTCGAGCCCTTCTACCGGCCCCCGGGGCAGGACTCCGCCCGCGGCCTGGGTCTGGGCCTGGCCATCGCCCGCGCCTGCATCCTCGCCCATGGCGGGGAGCTGCAGCTGCACAATCGCCCGCAAGGCGGCCTCTGCGCGCGGATCCTGCTGCCATCGGCCACCTAGTTCGGGTCGCGCACAACGAAGTCCAACGGCCCTTTGGTTAGGGCAGGCAATGCCGGACTTTGAAGTTTGGATACTCTCAGCTGATCGCGGCCATGGCGGTCCGCCGATGCGGCCGCTCCTACGGTAGCTTCCGTGCCTGTAGGAGCGGCCCATGGCCGCGATAGTCCAAACAAAAGGCCTTGTCGTGCCAGAACAATGACTTCCAAGGTAGCAATACCTTGATCGTTCAGGATCTGGCTGATGCTGGAGATGAACGCCTGCTCGAATAGCCCCCTCTCCCTCCGGGAGAGGGTTGGGGTGAGGGCGCACCGCACGGCGGATTTCCCGGTGGAAAAGGCTCCGCCGTTTCCCACGCTACGGTTCCGGCACCAACGCGCGTCCACCACAGTGGAGGTTCCACGTGGAGCATCTGGCTCCCCTAGAAACTCAAGGTCGCACTCACCCAGAGATGCCGGCCGTAGTTCACCGTGCCATAGGTCTCGTCGTCCAGGCGGCGGTCGTTCAGGTTGCGGATGGCGGCATTGAAGCTCAGGTTGCGCGTCGCCACGAAGCCACCGCCCACGTCCCAGGTGGTGTATGCCGGGGCGGCCTCGCCGGTCAGGGTGGCGTCGTACTCCTCACCGTAGTAGTCCAGCGCCGTCCACAGGTTGAGGCGGTCCGACAGGGTCCAGTCCAGGCGGACGTTGGCCTTGCGCTCCGGGGTCAGGGCCAGGGGCGCACCCTGGTTGGGGCCGCTGCGCTGCTCCGAGTCGAGATAGGTGAAGTTGCCGCCCAGACGCAGGGCCTCGGTGATGTCCCAGCCACCGCTGAGCTCCACACCGCGGATCACCGCCTCGTCGACATTGATGCGGTCCATGCGGATATAGCCATTCCAGCGCTCGGTGGTGGTGACCGTGGACAGCTTGTCCTGGAAGTCGTTGTAGAACAGCGTCGCCGCCGCCTCCAGATTGCGCCGGTTGGACCAGAGCGCCGCCACCTCGTAGTTGGTGCTGGTTTCCGGCTTGAGATCCGGATTGCCGAGCATGACGAAGCGGTTGCGCCGCAGATAGGCATAACCCGGCGCCACGGCGCGGATTTCCGGTGCCTTGAAGCCACGCGAGACGCCGCCCTTGAAGGTCCACTCAGGGGTCGCATGCCAGACCCCATAGAGCCGCGGACTCCAGTGATTGCCATACAGCTCGTGGTGATCCAGGCGCAGCCCGCCGGTGAGGGCGAAGCTGTCGGTGATGGCCCACTCGTCCTCGGCGAACAAGGCCTGCTGGGTCACCGCGAAGGAGTACTGACGGCGATCGTTCAGCCCCTGGTTCCAGTCCTGCACCTCCCCGCGGTTGTATTGCAGACCGGTGGTGAGCAGGTGGTCGTCCAGTGGCGTCACCAGCTTGGCGTCGAACACGGTGTTCTCGACCTGCGGCTTGCGCCCATAGACATCGGTCTGCGCCGGCGTGGCCAGGCCTTCGCGGGAGGTCTCCTCGTGCAGCAGCGACACGTCCGAGCGCAGCCCGCCGGCCCAGTGGCCAGTGTGACTCAGCGACCAGTGATCGCGGTCGTTGTCCTGTTGGCGGGTCGCCCAGTTGTCGCTCAGGCCGTCGCCGTTGCGCAGGCGTGTCTGCCCGGCTTCCAGCAGGAATTCATGATTCTCGTTCGGGGTGAAGGCCAGGCGCCCGGTCAGGTCGCGATGGCGCGCCTTGCTGAAGCCCTGGGTCCGCTCGATGTCGTCGTCGGCCTGGCGATCCAGGTAGCGGCCCCACAGCTGCAGGCCGAGCAATTCGCTGTGCAGCGGCCCGCTGAGAAAGAACTGGCCCTGGCGCGAATTGCCCTGGTCGCTGTGCTGCTGGGCGATGTAGTCGGTGGTCAGGGCGCCATGCCAGGTGGCGGTGTTCTTCTTGGTGATGATGTTGATCACCCCACCGATGGCATCGGAGCCGTACAGCGAGGACATGGGCCCCCGCACCACCTCGATGCGCTCGATGGCCGCGGCTGGCGGGATGAAGCTCTGCTCGTAGCCGCGATTGCCGTTGACCCGTGACTCCCGCGCGCTTTGCCGCTTGCCGTCGACCAGGATCAGGGTGTAGTCCCCCGGCATGCCGCGGATGGAGATGTCGGTCTCGTTGGCCGCGCCGTTGACCACCACCCCCTCGACGTCGCGCAGGGCATCGCCCAGATCGCGGATCGGGCGCTTGCGCAGGGTCTCGGCGTCGATCACCGTGACCGAGGCCGGGGCGTCCTCCAGCCGCTGTTCGAAGCCGGAGGCGGTGACCACCGTGGTGTCAAGATCGGTGATCTCTTCGGCCTGGATCGCCAGGCTGGCCACAGCCAGGCCGAGCGCCAGGGGCGTAGGGATGAAGCGTTGCAACCTTGCCATGCAGCGTACCCTCCAGACGGGAAAGGGCACGGATGGTAATGATTGACGTTACGCAAATTGGGACAGGTTGGGACAGCTGCCCTCACTCGCCGCGGATGTAGCCTTCCAGGTGGCGGATCAGCTCCGCCTGCTGCACGGTGGTCGCCTTGACCAGGTCACCGATGGACAGCAGTCCGATCAGCTTGCCATTGCCCATCACCGGCAGGTGGCGCAGGTGGTGGTCGGTCATCATCTGCATGCAGTCGCCCACGGTCTGCTGCGGCAGCACGATGATGACCGCCTCGGTCATGATCTCGCTGACCGGGGTGGCATAGGAGGAACGCCCCTCCAGCGCCACCTTGCGCGCATAGTCACGCTCGCTGACGATGCCCACCAGCTCGCCGTCGCGCATCACCGGCAGGGCCCCGACGTTCTTTTCCGCCATCAGCCGCAGGGCGTCGAGCACCCAGGCGTCCGGAGCGATGGTGTAGACGTCCTGCTGGGTCTTGAGGGCGAGCAACTGGGCGACGGTTTTCATGGTGGTTCTCCTGAGGTGCGGCGAGCGTGACCGGCGACGCCTGGCAGAGCCGGTCAGCTGATTACATCAGGCCGCTTGAACGCCCTTGTCGCCCGAACGACGTCGATCCCGCCACAGGCGCCATGCCAGGGCCAGCAGGAAACCGACCGTCAGCAGCAGCACCATGGTCGGTGCTGGCGCGCTGTCCCAGACCAGGCTCAGCAACACCCCGCCCAGGGCGGCCGCCACGGCCAGCGTCGTGGCCACCAGCAGCATCCAGCCAAAGGAGCGGGTCAGCAGGAAGGCGGTGGCACCAGGGGCGATCAGCAAGGCCACTACCGGCACCATGCCCACTGCCTGCAGGGCGCCGACCACGGTCAGGGCGATGAGTCCGAGCAGGCCGTAGTGCAGCAACTCTACCCGCAGGCCCAGGGCCCGTGCCTGGGCGGCATCGAAGGCCAGCACCAGCAGGTCGCGCCAGCGACAGACCAGCGCCAGCAGCACCAGGGCGGCGATCACCGCCATCTGCCAGAAGGCCTCCGGGGTCACTCCCAGCAGGTCGCCGAGCAGGATGTGGTCCAGGTGCAGCTCGGTGGGCAGCCGGGCGTGCAGCACCAGGCCCAGGCCGAACATGCCGGAGAAGACCACGCCCATGAGGGTGTCCTGCTTCACCCGGCTGTGGCGCTTGAGATAGCCGGTGGCTAGGGCGCAACCCAGTCCCGCGACGAAGGCGCCCACGACCAGGGGCGCCCCCAGCGCCGAAGCCAGCACCAGGCCGGGAAACACCGCGTGGGCGATGGCGTCGCCCAGCAGCGCCCAGCCCTTGAGCACCAGAAAACAGGACAGCAGCGCCGTGGGCACCGCCACTAGCACGGCCATCAGCAGCGCCTGGCGCATGAAATCGACTTCCAGGGTCAGCAGCAGCCAGTCCATCAGCCCGCCTCCGCCGTCCGCCGCGCCCGGCGCCGATTGGCCAGCAGGCCGTGACGCGGCGCCAGCACGAAGGCCAGCAGAAAGATCAGCGTTTGCAGGACCACCACGCAGCCTCCGGTGGCGCCGTCGAGGAAGTAGCTGAGATAGGTGCCCAGCAGGCCGCTGCCGACGCCGATGGCCACGCTGATCAGCACCACCCGCGAGAAGCGATCACTGAGCAGATAGGCCGTCGCCCCCGGCGTCACCACCAGGGCGATGACCAGGAAGGCGCCCACCGTCTGCATGGCCGCTACGGTGCTCAGCGCCAGCAGGGTAAAGAACAGCAGCTTGTAGCCGGTGGGATTGAGGCCGCAGGCACGCGCCTGGCCCTCGTCGAAGAACACCAGCAGGAGGTCGCGCCACTTGAGCAGCAGCACCAATAGGGAGACGGCGGCGATGATCAGCAGCTGGCGACTGGCCTCGGGGGTGATGGCCAGGATGTTGCCGAAGACGATGGTCTGGATGTCCACCGCCACCGGCGCCAACGAGACCAGGAACAGGCCGCCACCAAAGAAGGCGCTGAAGATCAGGCCGATGATGACGTCTTCCTTGAGCCGAGTGTATTGCCGCAGCCCCAGCATGGCCCCGGCCGCCGCGCCGCCGGCGAGAAAGGCGCCCAGGGCCAGCGGCAGCCCGAGCAGATAGGCGCCGGCCACCCCCGGTACCACGGCATGGGACAGGGCATCGCCGATCAGCGACCAGCCCTTGAGCATCAGATAGGCGGAGAGAAAGGCGCACAGCCCACCCACCAGGGCCGCCGCGCCCAGGGCGTTTTTCATGTAGCCGTAGGCCAGGGGTTCCAGCAGCCACTCCATCAGGCACGCTCTCGCCACTGGGGCGGTTGCGACGCCTGGCGTCCCCCCTCGAACAGGCGCAGGGCGCCACCGAAGGTCCGCTCCAGATTCTCCCGGGTAAAGACCTCGGCCGTCGGCCCCTGGGCCAGCACGGTGCGATCGAGCAGCACGGTGCGGTCGCAGAAGCGCTCGATGCTGGCCAGGTCATGGGTCGAGACCAGCATCGAGCGACCCTCGGCGCGCAGGGCCTGGAGCAATTCGATGATGGCGCGCTCAGAGGTCGCGTCCACCCCGGTGAAGGGTTCATCCAGCAGGATCACCCGGCTGTCCTGGGCCAGGGCGCGGGCGAGGAAGACGCGCTTCTTCTGGCCACCGGAGAGTTCGCCGATCTGCCGTTTGCGCAAGTCGGTCAGCCCTACCCGGGCCAGGGCGGCGGCCACCGCCTGGTGATCGGCGGCGCGCGCCAGGCGCAGGAAATTCATCCGGCCATAGCGCCCCATGAGCACCACGTCTTCCACCCGCACCGGAAAGTCCCAGTCGACGTCTTCGCTCTGGGGCACATAGGCGACCAGATTACGCTTCAGGGCCTGGGTCACCGGCAGGTCATCGACCCGCACCTGACCGGTGCGCAGGGGCACGAAGCCCATGATCGCCTTGAACAGGGTGGACTTGCCGCTGCCATTGACGCCCACCAGGGCGGTGATGGACCCGCCGGGCACCACCAGGCTGGCGTCGCGCAGGGCGGTATGGCCATTGCGATAGGTCACGCCGACCCCGTCGAGAGCGATCATGGCGCCAGCCCCTTGACCAGGGTTTCGGTGGTGACCCGCAGCAGGTCGAGATAGGTGGGCACCGGACCGTCGGCGGCGCTCAGGGAATCCACATAGAGCACCCCGCCGTAGCGGGCGCCGCTCTCCCGCGCCACCTGCTCGGCCGCTGCGGCGGACACGGTGCTCTCGCTGAACACCGCCGGAATCCGCTCGGCGCGCACTGTCTCGATCACCCGGCGCACCTGCTGCGGGGTGCCCTGGGCATCGGCGTTGATTGGCCAGAGATAGAGTTCCTTGAGGCCCAGGTCACGCGCCAGATAGCTGAAGGCACCCTCGCTGGAGACCAGCCAGCGGCGCTGCTCGGGAATCCCCTGCAGCTGCTGGCGCAGGGGATCGAGGGTGGCGGTGATGCGCGTTTTGTAGGCCTCGGCGTTACGGCGGTAGGTCTCGGCATTGGCCGGATCGTGCTGCACCAGCGCATCGCGGATGTTGTCGACGTAGACCAGCGCCGCCTGCGGCGACATCCAGGCATGGGGATTGGGCTTGCCGGCATAGGGGCCCTGGGCGATGACGATGGGCGCGACGCCCTGGGAGACCACCGCGCTGGGCACGTCCTTCATGCGGCTGAAGAAACGCTCGAACCAGAGCTCCAGATTCAGGCCGTTCCACAGCACCAGCTGGGCATCGCGAGCTTTGAGCAGATCGCCCGGGGTGGGCTGGTAGTTGTGGATCTCGGCACCGGGCTTGGTGATGGACTCCACCTGAGCGGCGTCGCCCGCCACGTTGCGCGCCATGTCGGCGATCACCGTGAAGGTGGTGACCACCTTGAACGGCTCCGCCGCCTGGACAGGGTTGCCCAGCAGCAGTCCCAACAAACCCATCAGGGTCCAGCGTTTCGTCTTCTCCAGCATCCGGCCAGCCTCTCGGTAGTTATAGCCTTGGCTAAATTAGATAGCACAACCTATCAGAGGTGCAGGGAGACTTTGTAACCTGGGATGAGAACGCTCGACAGGGATACGAGCAGGGAAAGGCGCCTCGGCAGGAACGCACGCGAGGCAGCGCGGCAGGACCAAGCGGCCCTGCCTACTAGGTAGAAGGTCAGTGCGCGGTGTGCGCCAGGGTAACGCGCGACCGCTCGGGCTGGGGCTCCAGCGGACGACGTTCGGCAGGCTGGTCGAGCAGCTTGTCCAGCAGACCACGCAAGGCACGTCTCTTCAGATCTTTCAGCATCGCGAATCCTCCCGGGATCGTTATAGCCTTGGCTATATTAAATAGCAGACCCTATCGAGAGGTGTTAGTGCTTTTTCTCAATCGAATGGATAGAAACCGCCCATAAAAAAGGGGGCCTAGTGGCCCCCGAGGGAAATCGAAGTGATCTCAGCCTTCGATTTCAATCAAGACTTCACCCGGATTGACCCGGTCGCCCTTGGCCACCCGCACCGCGATGACGGTGCCGGCGATGGGCGCCTGGATCTCGGTCTCCATCTTCATGGCTTCGGTGACCAGCACGCCCTGCCCGGCCTTGACCTGATCGCCTTCCTTGACCAGCACCTCGACGATGTTGCCCGGCATGGTGGTGCTGACATCGCCCGGACGCTCCGCCTGGCGCCGCCGCTGGCCGCCTTCGGCGACGAAATCGCCGCTGGCCTCGAACACCACCTCTTCCGGCACCCCGTCGATGGACAGGTAGAAGTGCCGCTTGCCCTCGCTCTTGAGGCCGATGCCGGTGATGTCCACCTGGTAGGTCTCGCCGTGCACATCGACGCTGAAGGCGGTCGGCACACCCTGGCCACCCACCGCGGCCACGCCATCGGCCGACGGCATGGGCAGCAAGGCTTCCGGCACCAGGGTGCCGGCAGCGCGTTCTTCGAGGAATTTGCGTCCGATATCGGGGAACATGGCGAAGGTCATCACGTCCTCTTCGCGCTTGGCCAGGTCGCCGATCTCGGCACGCAGTCGCGCCAGCTCGGGGCTGAGCAGATCGGCCGGACGTCCCTCGATGACCTCTTCCTGGCCGATGGCCTGCTTGCGCAACTGCTCGCAGATGGCGCCCGGCGCCTTGCCATAGCGACCCTGCAGATAGAGCTTCACCTCGTTGGTGATGGTCTTGTAGCGCTCGCCGGCCAGCACGTTGAAGAAGGCCTGGGTGCCGACGATCTGCGAGGTCGGCGTCACCAGGGGCGGATAGCCCAGGTCCTTGCGCACCCGCGGGATCTCCTCCAGCACCTCGTTCATGCGATTGAGGGCGCCCTGCTCGCGCAACTGGTTGGCCAGGTTGGAGATCATGCCGCCCGGCACCTGGTTGACCTGCACCCGGGTGTCGACCCCGGTGAATTCGCTCTCGAACTGGTGGTACTTCTTGCGCACCGCATGGAAGTACAGACCGATCTCCTGCAGCAGTTCCAGGTCCAGCCCGGTGTCGTAGGGCGTATCGCGCAAGGCGGCGACCATGGATTCGGTACCCGGGTGGCTGGTGCCCCAGGCCATGCTGGAGATCGCCGTGTCGATGCGGTCGGCGCCGTTCTCCACCGCCTTGAGCTGGCACATGGCGGCCACCCCGGCGGTGTCGTGGGAGTGCACCACCACATCCAGCGTCAGGGCCTCCTTGAGCGCCCTGACCAGCTCGCCGGTGGCATAGGGGGTGAGCAGACCGGCCATGTCCTTGATGGCGATGGAATCCACGCCCAAGTCGGCCATGCGCTTGGCCTGGTCGACGAAGGCCGCCACGCTGTGTACCGGGCTGGTGGTGTAGCAGAGGGTACCCTGGGCGTGCTTGCCGCTGGCCTTGACCGCGCGGATGGCGGTCTCCAGGTTACGCACATCGTTCATGGCATCGAAGATACGGAAGACATCGATGCCATTGGCTGCCGCGCGCTCGACGAAGGCCTCGACCACATCATCGCTGTAGTGCCGATAGCCCAGCAGATTCTGCCCACGCAGGAGCATCTGCAGGCGGGTATTGGGCAGCGCCTGGCGCAGCTGGCGCAGACGCTCCCAGGGGTCTTCCTTGAGGAAGCGCACGCAGGCGTCGAAGGTGGCGCCACCCCAGACTTCCAGCGACCAGTAGCCGACCTGGTCGAGCTTGGCGCAGATCGGCAGCATGTCTTCGGTACGCATGCGGGTCGCCAGCAGCGATTGGTGGGCGTCGCGCAGGATGGTGTCGGTGATCTGGATGCTTTTCATTGTTCTGTCCTTACAAACCGGCATGGGCGGCGATGGCGGCGGCGATGGCGATGGCCAGGTGCGTCGGGTTGCGCTTGATCGAGTACTGGGTCAGCTCCGGATGACTCTCCACGAAGCTGGTGTTGAAGCGCCCGCTGCGGAATTCGGGATCGCGCAGGATGGCCTGGTAATAGGGCGCGGTGGTCTTCACCCCCTGCACGCGCATGTCGTCCAGGGCGCGCAGGCCACGGTCCATGGCCTCTTCCCAGGTCAGCGCCCAGACGATCAGCTTGAGGCACATGGAATCGTAGTACGGCGGGATCACGTAGCCGGTGTAGATGGCGGTGTCGGTACGCACCCCCGGGCCGCCCGGCGCGTAGTAGCGAGTGATCTTGCCGAAGCTCGGCAGGAAGTTGTTCTTGGGATCCTCGGCGTTGATGCGGAACTGCAGGGCGAAGCCGCGGTGCTGGACGTCTTCCTGGGCAAAGGACAGCGGCAGCCCGGAGGCGATGCGGATCTGCTCGCGGACGATGTCGATGCCGGTGATTTCCTCGGTGATGGTGTGCTCCACCTGCACCCGGGTGTTCATCTCCATGAAATACACCTCGCCCTCGGCGAGCAGGAATTCCACGGTACCGGCGTTCTCGTAGCCCACCGCCTTGGCGGCACGCACGGCGAGATCACCGATGTAGGCGCGCTGCTCGGGAGTCAGCTGGGGGCTGGGGGCGATCTCGATCAGCTTCTGGTTGCGTCTCTGGATGGAGCAGTCGCGCTCGAACAGATGCACGGTGTTGCCGTGGCTGTCGGCGAGGATCTGCGCCTCGATGTGCTTGGGATTGACGATGCACTTCTCGAGAAACACCTCGGCCGAGCCGAAGGCCTTGGTCGCCTCGGAAATCACCCGCGGATAGGCCTGCTCCAGCTCCTCACGCGAGTTGCAGCGGCGGATACCGCGCCCGCCGCCGCCGGAGGTAGCCTTGAGCATCACCGGGTAACCGATACGATCGCCTTCGCGCAGGGCCTCGGCGATGTCCGCCACGTTGCCTTCGGTGCCCGGGGTGCAGGGCACGCCGGCGGCGATCATGCTGCGCCGCGCTTCGGTCTTGTCGCCCATGCGGCGAATGACCTCGGCGGACGGTCCGATGAAACGGATACCGCGCTGGGCGCAGATTTCCGCCAGTTCGGCGTTTTCGGAAAGGAAGCCATAGCCGGGATGCAGGGCATCGCAGCCGGTCTCCACGGCCAGGTTCACCAGCTTGCGCGGGTTGAGATAGCCCTCCAGCGGATCGCTGCCGATCCCATGGGCTTCGTCGGCACGTTTCACGTGGAGCGCTTGGCGATCGGCGTCGGAATAGACCGCTACCGAGCGGATGCCCATCTCGGCACAGGCACGCACGATGCGCACGGCGATCTCGCCCCGATTGGCGATAAGTATCTTCTTGATCACACCTGGCTCCTTGTCTGCTGCAACCTGCAGCCGCTTGTTATTGCCGGTGATCCGAAGCTACGCCAGGGCCTCTCTTATGGAAAATAAATAATTGTTGGATACTCCATAAGTCATCACTTATGGATATCGCCGATGCCCATGCGTAAGCCCTTGATGCGACTCACCTTCCGCCAGTTGCAGGTGTTCGAGGCCGTCTGCGAGGCCCGCTCCTACAGCCGCGCGGCCGACATCATGGCGCTTACCCAGCCGGCGGTGAGCCTGCAGGTGCGCCAACTCGAAGAGGTGGTAGGCGCGCCGCTGTTCAACTACGTCAATCGCACCCTCTATCTCACCGAGGCCGGCGAGGCCTTGCGCCAGACCGGGCGTGATCTCTTCGCCCGGCTGGGCAGCCTGGACATGCAGCTGTCGAATCTGCGCGGTGCCCTGCACGGCCAGTTACGCCTGGGGGTGGAGAGCAGCGCCCAGTACCTGGCACCGCACCTGTTCAGCCAGTTTCGTAGCAGCCATCCCCAGGTCGATCTGGCGCTGACCGTGGGCAACCATGCCCGGGTGCTACGAAGGCTGACGGAGAATCGCGAAGACGTGGCGCTGATGTCCGGCGTGCCGAGCGGCACGGATCTGGAGTTCCTGCCGCTGCTGGACAACGCCATCGTCGCCGTGGCGCGCCCGGGCCATGCGCTGGCCGGGCGCCGCGGGCTGAGCCTGCGCGACCTGACGACCTATCCGCTGCTGGTGCGCGAAGTCGGCTCCGGCACGCGCCAGGCCTGCGAGGACTATCTCAAGCAGAAGCGCGCCCACTTCGCCGAACAGCTGGAGATCGGCGCCTTCGAAGCGCAACGCGAAGCGGTCCGCGCCGGACTCGGGCTGGCCCTGCTGCCGCGCCAGGCCATTCGTAGCGATCTCGCCGCCGGCAGCCTGGTCGAGCTGGACGTCGCCGAATTGCCGCTGCGACGTTCCTGGTGCGTGGTCCAGGTCCGTGGCAAGCCGCTGTCGCCAGTGGCTCAGGCCTTCGTCGACTATCTGCGCGGCCAGCGCAGCCTGATCAATGCGTTAGGTATTGCCCTGGAGCCTGCTGCCGGCGCTGGGCCTGGCGTTCGTCCAGCAGCTGATTGAGAAACAGCAGTTCATCGAGTTCCACGGCAAGCCGCTGTTCTTCGGCTCGGGCCTCGATGGCACGGCGGAATTTCATCCGCCGTTGATCCTGTAGCTTTCTGCGAGTCTTGCTGTCGAGACGAACGCTGGATTGCTGGATGAGAGCGGTCATGCCAATTCCTCCGGGCTGGGATCGGAATGGCCAGCTTCACCCTAACAGGTGACGGTTTGGCGACAGCGAGACGACTATTGGGTGTCGCTGTGCTTGGTCGACTTCGACGACAGCCGCAGACTGCGCAGGCTGCGCTTCACGCTCTTGAGATGCTCGACCAGCGCCGGACCACGGGACATGGCCACGCCCATGGCCAGCACATCGATCACCACCAGGTGGGCGATGCGCGAGGTCAGGGGCACATAGATGTCGGTGTCCTCGTGCACGTCGATGGCGATGTTGACCGTGGACAGATCGGCCAGCGGCGTCTGCCCCGGGCAGATGGTGATCAGCGCGGCGCCATTATCACGAACCAGATTGGCGGTGATCAGCAGGTCCTTGGAACGCCCCGACTGGGAGATGCAGATGGCCGCATCGGAAGGCGTCAGGGTCGCCGCCGACATCGCCTGCATGTGCGGATCGGAATAGGCAGTGGCGCTGAGCTGCAGGCGAAAGAACTTGTGCTGGGCGTCGTTGGCCACCGAACCCGAGGCGCCAAAGCCGTAGAACATCACCCGCTGGGCCTTGGCGATCGCCTCGATGGCCGTTTCCAGGGCGCGCATGTCCAGGCGCTCGCGCACGTCCATGAGGGTGTGCAGGGTGGTGTCGAAGATCTTCAGGCTGAAGTCTTCCACCGCATCGTTCTCATGGATGGCGAACTGGCCGAAACTGGCCCCCGCCGCCAGGCTCTGGGCCAGGCGCAGCTTGAGATCCTGGAACCCATCGCAGCCGATGGCCCGGCAGAAACGCACGATGGTGGGCTCGCTGACGCCAACGTTGTGGGCGAGGTCGGCCATGGAGCTGTGCATGACGGCAGCCGGATCCACCATGACCTGCTCGGCGACCTTGAGCTCCGACTTGCGCAGCAGGTGGCGGGATTGAGCAATGTGTTGCATGAGGTTCACAGGCATGTCTCGTCTAGCGGGCGGATGTAGTGCGCCGTACTTATACTACATAACGGTCGCCAAGGCTCTTGGTCATTACGATTCAGCAGGGCCCTTTTCACGGTCGTACCGGCACCAGGTAGTCGCCTGAACAAGCCACTACCGGAAACTGGGCAGCTTTTGAACCGCTCTGCGCAAGGCCTTGCGCAGATTTCCGCGCAGGAGCGCACAGTCGCTCCGCCCGTGCTCTGTAGTCTTTTTTCAACCTACTGATCAGAAAGGATTTTTCAGTTCTGGCACAACCCTTGTTAGGTCTTGGTACCCGGGCCATGAAGCCCTATCACCAGGCAAGGAGAGCACCATGCCAACCCCCGCGTACCTGTCCCTCGAAGGCACCAAGCAAGGCCTGATCACCGCTGGCACCTTTACCGAGGACTCAGTCGGCAACATCTTCCAGGAAGGCCACGAAGACCAGATCCTGGTCCAGGCCTTCAACCATCAGGTGATCATTCCCCGCGATCCCCAGTCCGGTCAGCCCACCGGCCAGCGCGTGCACAAGCCGCTGATGATCACAAAGGTCTTCGACAAGGCCTCGCCGCTGATCTTCAACGCCCTCACCTCCGGCGAACGCCTCGGCAAGTGCCGCCTGGAGTGGTACCGCACCTCGGCCACCGGTACCCAGGAGCACTACTTCACCATCGAGCTGGAGGACGCCATCATCGTCGACGTCCAGTCGCGCATGCCCAACTGCCAGGACCCGAGCATGGCGCACTTCACCCACCTCGAAGACGTCTACTTCACCTACCGCAAGATCGTCTGGACCCATGAGGTCTCCGGCACCTCCGGCTCCGACGACTGGCGCTCGCCGATCGCCGCCTGACGCATCGATCACAGGCGTCCTTTCGAACCCCGGCCAGACCCGCTGGCCGGGGTTCGGCTGTCCTGCCCTGCCCGCTTCGCCTCCCATCCGTCCGGTTTGGCGCTCCTTTCACCGCATCGGTAGAATGCGGCGATGAACGACGACATCTCCCTGCTGCTCAATTCCCTCAACGATGCCCAGCGCCAGGCCGTAGCCGCGCCCCTGGGTCGCCAACTGGTCCTGGCCGGTGCCGGCTCGGGCAAGACCCGGGTGCTGGTGCACCGCATCGCCTGGCTGATCCAGGTCGAGCGCGCCTCGCCGCACTCCATCCTCTCGGTGACCTTCACCAACAAGGCCGCCGCCGAGATGCGCCACCGCATCGAGCAATTGCTGGGCATGAGTCCGCAGGGCATGTGGGTCGGCACCTTCCACGGCCTGGCCCACCGTCTGCTGCGTGCCCACTGGCAGGAAGCGGGGCTGTCGCAGAATTTCCAGATCCTCGACAGCGATGACCAGCAGCGCATCGTCAAGCGGGTGATCCGCGAACTGGGCCTCGACGAGCAGCGCTGGCCAGCGCGCCAGGCGCAGTGGTTCATCAACGGCCAGAAGGACGAAGGCCTGCGGCCGCAGCACATCCAGGCCGCCGGTGACCTCTTCCTCAGCACCATGCGCAGCATCTACGAAGCCTACGAGGCGGCCTGCGCCCGTGCCGGGGTGATCGACTTCTCCGAGCTGCTGCTGCGCGCCCTGGATCTCTGGCGCAACAATCCCAGCCTGCTGGAACACTACCAGCGGCGCTTCCAGCATCTCTTGGTGGACGAATTTCAGGACACCAACGCCGTCCAGTACGCCTGGCTCAAGCACCTCGCCCAGAACGGCGCCAGCCTCATGGTGGTGGGCGACGACGACCAGTCCATCTATGGCTGGCGTGGCGCCAAGATCGAGAACATCCAGCAATTCAACGAGGATTTTTCGGCCGAGATCATCCGTCTGGAGCAGAACTACCGCTCCACCGACACCATCCTCAAGGCCGCCAACGGTCTGATCGCCCACAACTTCGGCCGGCTCGGCAAGGAATTGTGGACTGATACCGGCGAAGGCGAGGCCATCACCCTCTATGCCGGCTTCAACGAGCACGACGAGGCGCGCTACATCGTCGAGACCATCGAGAGCGAGTTCAAGAAGGGCACCCGGCGCAGCGAGATGGCCATCCTCTACCGCTCCAACGCCCAGTCACGGGTGCTGGAAGAGGCACTGCTGCGCGAGAAGATCCCCTATCGCATCTATGGCGGCCTGAGGTTCTTCGAGCGTGCCGAAATCAAGAACGCCATGGCCTACCTGCGGCTGATCCAGCATCGCCACGACGATGCCGCCCTGGAGCGGGTGATCAACGTGCCGCCGCGGGGCATCGGCGAAAAGACCGTGGAAGCGCTGCGCACCGCCGCGCGTGCCCAGAACACCTCGCTGTGGCAGGCGTTGCACGACCTGGTCGGCGCTCGCGCGGTGTCCGGTCGCGCCGCCTCGGCGCTCAACGTCTTCGTCGAGCTGGTCGATACCCTGGCGCTCAAGGCCGAGGACCTGTCCCTGCACAATCTGGTGCAGCAGATCATCGAACAGACCGGCCTGGTCACCTTCCACAAGGAAGAAAAGGGCGAAAAGGGGCAGGCTCGGGTGGAAAACCTGGAAGAACTGGTCAGCGCCGCCCGCTCCTTCGACTTCAGCGGCGACGAGGAGATGACGCCCCTGGCGGCCTTCCTCGACCATGCGGCGCTGGAATCCGGCGATACCCAGGCCGACAGCCATGAAGACAGCGTCCAGTTGATGACCCTGCACAGTGCCAAGGGCCTGGAATTCCCGCTGGTGTTCCTGGCTGGCATGGAGGAAGGGCTGTTCCCGCACAAGATGAGCCTGGAAGAGCCTGGCCGGTTGGAAGAGGAACGCCGCCTGGCCTATGTCGGCATAACCCGCGCCATGCGCCGCCTGGTGATGAGCTATGCGGAGACCCGCCGGCTCTATGGCAGCGAGACCTACAACAAGGTCTCGCGCTTCGTCCGCGAGGTACCGGACGGGCTGATCCAGGAGGTGCGGCTGTCCAATGCGGTCAAGCAGCCCTTCGCCGGCAGCCGTCCCAACCTCTTCGCCCAGGCACCGGTGCCGGAAACCACCTTCAGCCTCGGCCAGCCGGTGCGTCATGCCCTGTTCGGCGACGGTGTCATCCTCAACTACGAGGGCTCCGGCGCCCATGCCCGGGTGCAGGTGAACTTCAAGTCCGAAGGCAGCAAGTGGCTGATGGTGAGCTACGCCAAGCTTGAACCGCTCTAGGCGATGACCAGTTCCTGGCTGTTCTGGGCGCTCCTGGCGGCGGCCTTCGCTGCGCTCACGGCCATCTTCGGCAAGTTAGGCGTGGAACAGGTCAACGCCGACTTCGCCACCCTGTTGCGCACCCTGGTGGTCGTGGTGGTCCTGGCGGCCATCGTCCTGGCTACCGGGCAGGCGCAACCCCTGGCCAGCATCGCCGGCCGTAGCTATCTGTTCCTGCTGCTCTCGGGCGTGGCCACCGGCCTGTCCTGGCTGTGCTACTACCGGGCGCTCAAGCTGGGCCCGGCCTCGCTGGTGGCACCGGTGGACAAGTTGAGCGTGGTGCTGGTGGCGATCTTTGGTGTGGCGCTGCTGGGCGAGCGCCTGGACCTGCGCCAGTGGTGCGGCATCGCCGCCATTGGCGGAGGCGTACTGCTGCTTGCCTGGCGACCTTGAAGGGGCGCAGGAAAAGGGCCTGACCGCCGGTGGGAGATTGCCGGAAGGCAGAAAGCGGCCAAGCCCATTTCCTGCATTGCGCATTCCTTTGCCATCGACCCGCTTATTCAAACGAGCGACTTAGAGCGATTCTGCCGCGTCGATCCCCAGCCGGCAATGGCTGGATTGCGCAAAAGCGGCCTAATGATGTCCGCCCTTGTCCTGCTCCAGGGTTTCGATGAAGGCGATCTGCAGCCGCGAGTGGACGCGAATGAACCAGCGCCACAGCACCGCGATCACCACCACCGCGACCAGGCCGATCAGCAGCAGCAGCTCGCCGCGCGGCAGGATGCTGCTACTCAAGGCCGCGAGCAGCACCAGGATGCCGGCCAGCGACAGTAGCGGGATGAATTCACTGACCAGTCGCCGTACCGGCTGGGTATAGCGCCCGGCCTGGTTCTGTCGCACGCTGAGTTCGGCCATCAGCATGGCCAGCGCCTTGAGCTTGCGATAAGCGGCGATCAGGCAAGGCAGTGAGAGCAGCAGCGCCCCACCCCAGATGCAGGCCTTCTGCAGATCGGGATCGGCGATCCAGGTGCTGAGCCAGCCCGCCAGCCCGCCGGCGAAATAGGCGCCGCCCAGGAAGATGGCGATGACCAGCGACAGGTTGATGCCGACCTGCAGCAGGATGCGCCTCATCATGCCGGCCAGGACCGCCTTCTCGCCCTGAGGCTGGATGCTGCGCAGCCATTCGCCATAGATACCCAGCACCCGTTGCATGGGCTGCGGCAGCCAACGCCCGATCCACAGCGCCAGTGGATCGGCGGCCTTGATCAGATAGGGGGTGAGCAGCGTGGTGACCGCCGAGACGGCCACCGCCACCGGATAGAGGAAGTGGCTGGTGACACCCAGGGTGATTCCCAGGGTGGCGATGATGAAGGAGAACTCGCCGATCTGCGCCAGGCCCATGCCGACCCGCAGCGAGGTCCGACCGTCGTTGCCGGCGATCAGGGTCCCCAGGCTGCAGGCAAGGATCTTGCCCAGCACCACGACGACACTGATCACGGTGATCGGCCAGGCGTATTCCACCAGCACCTTGGGATCGAGCAGCAGGCCGATGGCGACGAAGAAGATGGCGCTGAACATGTCGCGCAGCGGCTCCACCAGCTTCTCGATCTGCAGCAGCTGGCGCGACTCGGCCATGATGGCGCCGATCAGGAAGGCGCCCAGCACCACGCTGTATTCCAGCTTGGCCACCAGCAGGCAGAAACCGAAGCACAGCCCCAGCACCGTGATCAGCAGCATCTCGTTGCTTTCGAAGGTGGCCACGTAGGCCAGCAGGCGCGGTACCAGCAGGATGCCGACCACCAGCGCCACGATCATGAACAGACTCAGTTTGCCGAGGGTCGAGGCCACTGCGCCCGGCTCCACCGAGCCGCTCACCGCCAGGCCCGACAGCAGGGCGATGATGCCGATGCCGAGGATGTCCTCGACGATCAGCACGCCGAAGATCTGCTGGGCGAAGCGCTCGTGCTTCATCTTCAGTTCGTTGAGCGCCTTGACGATGATGGTGGTCGAGGAGATGGCCAGGATGGCGCCGAGGAACAGCGAATCCATGTGCGACCAGCCGAACATCTGCCCCACTTGGTAACCCAGCCAGAGCATCAGGCTGATCTCGAGGAAGGCGGCGATGAAGGCCGTGGCGCCTACGCGGAACAGCTTGCGCAACGAGAATTCCAGGCCGAGGCTGAACATCAGGAAGATCACCCCCACCTCGGCGAGGGTCTTGATGCTTTCTTCGTCGTGGATCAGACCGAATGGCGGTGTATGGGGTCCGATGATGAAGCCGGCGAGGATGTAGCCCAGGACCACGGGTTGCTTGAGGCGGTGGAAGAGGATGGTCACCACGCCGGCCACCAGCATGATGACGGCCATGTCCTGGATAAAAGCTAGAGCATGCATCGGCCGGGCCCTCCTATGACGGGCCGGGTTATCTCCCGACACCTGCGCTGACTGGAGTCCAAGACTAGCATCTGCAAACTCTTGTGACGGATTTTGCAAAAATCTGTAATAGATTGATGTGGCTAGAGATTTTCCGCTGTCTGCGGGGGCGACGTTGGTCGCCAAGGCGGCGAGCGCAAAGGGCAAAATACCGAAACAATTCACGCTGGCTGTACTTGACCGGGCAGCGCAAGATGTATCCAACACCAGACTCTTCACAGAGAGAACACCACATGCAACGCCTGATGAGCTTCTTCATGATCCTGTGCCTGGGCCTCACGCTCAGCCTGGACGCCAACGCCAAGCGCATGGGCGGCGGCAAGTCCGCTGGCGCCGCGCCCATTCACCAGACCCGCCAGGCCGCGCCGCCGCAGCAGCCGGGCATGGCCGCGCCCGCTGCTGGTGCTGGCGCCGCCGCTGCCGCCCGTCCCAGTGGCGCCTCGCGCTGGCTCGGCCCGCTGGCCGGTATCGCCGCCGGTGGCCTGCTGGCCTCCATGTTCATGGGTGACGGCTTCGAAGGCTTCCAGTTCTTCGACTTCCTGATCCTCGCGCTCATCGCCTTCGTGATCTTCCGCCTGATCGCCCGTCGCAAGCAGCAGGCCGGTCCGCAGCCTGCCGTGGCCGGTCATGCGCCCATGCAGCGTGAGATGCCCAACCAGCCCACCAATGGCGGTCTGTTCGGGGGTGCCACTGCTGGCGCCGCGCCGGTGATCAACGCGCCGAGCTGGTTCAATGCCGAGCGCTTCGTGGCCGCCGGTCGTGATCACTTCATGAGCCTGCAGCAGCACTGGGACGCCAACGAGATGGACAAGATCTCCGAATTCGTCACCCCGCAGATGCTGCAATGGCTGCGTGACGAGCGCGCCGCGCTGGGCGAAGGCTTCCAGTCCACCTACATCGAGAACCTGAACGCCACCCTGGACGGTGTCGAGGATCTGCAGGGCAAGACCATCGCCACCATCACCTTCAACGGTGTGTCCAAGGAATCGCGTTTCGATCAGGGCCAGCCGTTCAGCGAAAGCTGGCGCATGGAGCGCATGGCCGGCGAGAACCAGCCTTGGCTGCTGGCCGGTATCCGCCAGAACGCCTGATAACGGCGCTTTACCCGAAAGCCCGGCTCTACGCCGGGCTTTTTCATGGGCGTCGCCTGCCGAACATCTCTCGAAACCGCTATCAAGTCCGTACGGAAGCTGCCGTTATCCCGGACTGAACTGCTAACCTTGCGCGCCTCTTTTCCTTTATCCGGCGCGCATTCCGAGAGAGGCCTGCTATGGAAGACGTCATCGAACGCCTGCGTGAAGAAAACGAACCCGTTCCCGTACCCCTGGAGCTGCCCGACGAAGACCTGCTGGTCGAGATCGAGGAAGAACTGCTCATCAGCCTGCCACCGGAATTCCGCGAATTCCTGCTGACCGTCAGCGACGTGGTCTATGGCCGTATCGAACCGGTGACCGTCACCGATCCCCAGTCCCATACCTATCTGCCGGAAGTGGCTGCCACCGCCTGGGACGAAGGCCTGCCGCGGGAGTACATCCCTCTCTGCGCCAGCGACGATGGCTACTACTGCGTCAGCCAGGAAGGCGAGGTACTGTTGTGGGAAGACGGTGACCTGACCGACGAGTCCTGGGATTCGGTCTGGATCTGGGCTCGCGACGTCTGGTTGGAAAGCTGACCGAGCCGGTACTGAACGACCTTGCCTGACACGGGTCTGGATAAGGCCATCACTCCGGAGGAAGCGTCATGAGCACTCCCGTCGTCCTGATCACCGGCGCCGCGGGCGGCCTCGGCCGCGCCCTGGCGCAACGCTTCGCCCAGAGCCGCTGGCGCGTCGCCGCCGCCGACCGCGATGCCGAAGGCCTGCATGGGCTCAACGGCATCGTCGGCCTGGATTCCAGCGTGACCGCCGATATCTCCAGCGCCGAAGGCTGCCGTTCCCTGGTCAGCAAGGTCATGGCCCGCACCGGGCGCCTGGATGCCCTGATCAACGCGGCCGGCATCTGGCGCGAAGGCGAGGTGGAGACCTTTACCGAGGACGATTACGACCTGGTGATGGCGGTCAATCTCAAGGCCACCTTCTTTATGTGCTCGGCGGCCATTCCCTTCCTCAAGGAAAATCGCGGCGTGATCATCAACGTCGCCAGCGGGGCCGGGCGCCAGCCCATCGCCGGCGCCGCGGCCTATGGCGCCGCCAAGGCGGCAGTGCGTTTCTTCAGCCAGAATCTGGCGGTGGAACTGGCACGCGATGGCGTGCGGGTCAATGCCGTCTCGCCGGGCGACATCGATACGCCCATGCTGGACTTTCAAGCCGCCCACTATGGCAGCGGCGACCCGGCCGGTTATCGTCGCAATCTGCTCAATCGCTACCCCCAGGGCGATACCGCTCGCTTCATCCAGCCGGAGGAAGTGGCCGAGTTCGTCTATTTCCTCTGTCAGCCCCAGGCGGCGGCCATTTCCGGTGCCGACCTGCCCATCGACTTCGGGCTCTCCGCCGGCCGTTGATGGCTGTGACAGACGGCGCCGTTGCGCCGTCTACAGGATTTTCCCCCTCGAGGATTCGCCCATGGAAGCCGGCAACCACCAGTTGAGCATGACCATCCTGATGACCCCGGACCTGGCCAACTTTTCCGGCAATGTCCACGGCGGCGCCCTGCTCAAGCACCTCGACGAAGTGGCCTACGCCTGTGCCAGCCGCTATGCCGGACGCTATGTGGTGACCCTCTCGGTGGATCAGGTGATCTTTCGCGAGCCGGTGCATGTCGGCGAATTGGTGACCTTTCTCGCCTCGGTGAACTACACCGGGACCACCTCAATGGAAATCGGCGTCAAGGTCATCACCGAGAACATCCAGCAGCGTTCGGTGCGCCACACCAACAGCTGTTTCTTCACCATGGTGGCGGTGGACGAGAACGGCAAGTCCTGCCCGGTCCCGCAGCTGGAACCGGTGACCGCGGACGAGAAGCGACGCTGTGTGCAGGCCCAGCAGCGCCGACAGATCCGTCGGGAACTTCAAGAGCGCTATCAGGCACTCAAGGAAACCTTTTGAGTTTTGCCGGCTAGGTCGCCGTCGTTCGACGGCAGCGGCTCCAGGATCTGGCAATCCAAATCCTTGGAGCCAGCATGTCCCATGACACCCCTCTGATATCCACCCTGGCCATCGGCCTGGTCCTGGCCTTCGCCTTCGGCACCCTGGCCACCCGCCTGCGCCTGCCGCCCATCGCCGGCTATCTGCTTGCCGGCGTGGCCGCCGGCCCCTTCACCCCCGGCTTCGTCGCCGATCCCGAGCTGTCCAAGGAACTGACCGAAATCGGCGTCATCCTGCTGATGTTCGGTGTGGGCCTGCACTTTTCCATCAAGGATCTGCTGGCGGTCAAACGCATCGCCATTCCCGGTGCCATCGTGCAGATCGCCGCCGCCACTCTCATGGGCATGGGGGTCAGCCACTTCCTGGGCTGGGGCCTGGGCAGTGGCCTGGTCTTTGGCCTGTCGCTGTCGGTGGCCAGTACCGTGGTGCTGCTGCGGGCCCTGGAAGAACGCCAGATGGTGGAAAGCCGGCGCGGACGGATCGCCGTCGGCTGGCTGATCGTGGAAGACCTGCTGATGGTGTTGGCCCTGGTGATCCTGCCGGCGCTGGCCGGGCCCCTGGGTGGCGATAGCGGCGAAGAGCCGGGCCAGAGCCTGGGGCTGGAACTGGGCCTCACCGCGCTCAAGGTGAGTGCCTTCATCGCCCTGATGCTGCTGGTGGGCCGACGGGTCATTCCCTGGCTGCTGGCCCGGGTGGTGCGTACCGGTTCGCGCGAACTCTTCACCCTGGCGACCCTGGCCATTGCCATGGGCATCGCCTATGGCTCGGCCTCGCTGTTCGGGGTGTCCTTCGCCCTGGGCGCCTTCTTTGCGGGCGTGGTGCTCAACGAATCGGAACTCAGCCATGACGCTGCGGAAAATTCGCTGCCCCTGCGCGAAGCCTTCGCCGTGCTGTTCTTCTTTTCCGTAGGTTGCCTGTTCGATCCGGAGATCCTGCTGGAGCAGCCCCTGGCGGTGCTGGCGACGGTGGCGGTGATCGTCCTCGGCAAGTCCATCGCCGCGACCCTGATCGTCCTGGCCTATCGCCGCCCCCTGAGCGTGGCCCTGACCATCGCCGCCAGCCTGGCGCAGATCGGCGAATTCTCCTTTATCCTGGCCAGCCTCGGCCTATCGCTGAAACTGCTCGACCAGGGCGCCCACGACCTCATCCTGGCCGCCGCCATCATCTCCATCATCCTCAATCCCCTGCTGTTCCACGGTATCGATCGCCTGCAGCCGTGGATGGAGCGCCGCGAAGGTCGTCGGCTGATCAATACCAAGGGCAAGCACGCACCGGAACTGGACGACGAACCCGAGCCGATCGAGCAGAGCGGCCACCTGGTGCTGGTGGGCTATGGACGGGTGGGTCGCTACATCTGCGATCGCCTGGATCGCCAGGGACCGCCGCTGATCGTGATCGCGGACGAGCCGGAACACGTCACGGCGCTACGCCAGCAGGGCTTCACCGCGATCCTGGGCAACGCGACCCAGGACAAGGTGCTGTCGCGGGCCAAGCTCAAGGAGGCACGCGCCCTGCTGCTGGCGATTCCCAACGGCTTCGAGGCCGCCGAGATCGCCCGCCGCGCTCGCGAGCTGGCGCCGGACCTGCATATCCTCGCCCGTGCCCATCACGATGACGAGATCCGGCATCTGGAGAATCATGGCGTGGATGAGGTGATCATGGGCGAACGCGAGATCGCCCATGGCATGTTCCGCTATCTGGGCCTGGAGCGGCCCGGGGAACATGAGGCGGCGCCCAAGGGCTCCGCCGCCTAGCGACCTAGCGGCGCTGGATCTTGAAGTTGAAGGTCTTGGTGGCCTTGCGCGGCACGATCTGACCGCCGGAAACCCGGGGGGCGAAGCGCCATTCGCCCAGCACGTCGAGCACGGCGCGCTCCAGTTGCTTGTTGGAGGCTTCCAGTACCTGGATGTCAGCCAGTCGACCGTCGGCGGTCACGGTGAACATCACCCTTACTTCGCCGCCCACGCCGCGGCGACGCAGCATTTCCGGATACTCCGGCGGTGTCATCTTGATCGGCCGGATGTCGGCGTCGTCGATACTGCCAGTGGGCAGGCCGGCGGTCTTTGGCGGACCGGAAGGCGCGGCGGCCGGTGCCGGCTGACTGGGCGCAGCTGTTGCCGCCGGTGCTGGTGACGGCGTCGCCTGGGCCACGGGCTCCGGGGCCGGTTCGACCTTTTTCGGCAGCGGCTTCTGCTGGCTGTGCTCGACCGGCTTGGGCTTCGGCTTGGGTTTGGGCTTTTCCACTACCGGCTTGGGTGGCTCCACCGGTTTCGGCGGTTCCACGGGCTTGGGCGGCTCCGGTGGCGGCGGTTCGGGTTGCGGTGGCGCGGGCGGTGCCGGGGTTGGCGCAGGCGGCTCGGGAACCGGCTTGGGCAATTGGATGAAGCTGACCTGCATGGGCTCATCGCCCTTGGCGATCTTCAACTCCGGCGGCGCCTGAACCACCATGAACAAGGCCCCCGCCATGCTGGCGTGCATGATCAACGACAGCGCCGAGGCAGCGCCCCAGCCGCGGCCGCGCGGTGGCTGCTCGCCCGGCTCGGCCGCACCAACCGGGGTCAGCACCGGCGTCACGATCTCTTCGTTACGCTCGGGCATGCGGAACGACAGGATGGTGGCCGAGGGTTCGCTACGCTTGGCATTGACCCCCGCCACGGGCTCCACGTCACCTGCCAGGGCGGCCCTGACGGGA
The DNA here is from genome assembly GCF_036884265.1 of Pseudomonas benzopyrenica. Lineage (NCBI taxonomy): Bacteria > Pseudomonadati > Pseudomonadota > Gammaproteobacteria > Pseudomonadales > Pseudomonadaceae > Pseudomonas > Pseudomonas benzopyrenica. The sequence goes on from NZ_CP145723.1 coordinate 5,038,157, forward strand.
CCCTGAACGGATTCCACCTCATCACCATCGGAACGCGCAGCAACTACGAGAGGTTCAGGCTTGGCAAGGGACGTTGGAGCCATGGGAGCTATACGCAGAGGAAGTAAATTTAATAATCATTATCATTAACTGAAAAGATTTGGCAACCTCAAATGTCGCGAATGGTGCCGCGCAGGCCTTTTTCGAGCGCCTCTAGGTCCGGCATCTCATCCAGGATCAACTCCAGCCGATTGTCGCGGCGCCACAGGGTCGACTCCCAATCGCCCTGCCCAGCTACACCATTGTAGGCCTGCCAACCATCCGCCAACTGCAGGACCGCCTTCAGCCTGAGCAGCCCGGGGAGACCACCCAGCAGGCCCAGCAACGCCGGGCCATCGAAGCGGTGGCTGGGATGCCAGCGCCAACCGACGGCATGGTGTCCTTCCTGGGTATGGCTGAAGCGCAGCGGGCGCCCGGGCAGCAACAGTGCCTGGGGACTGGAAGCCACTCCGAGCTGGGGTAGCTCATGGTCAGCCGACGCCTCACCGCCAACCAGAGGCAGTTCGGCCAGGGTGATCCGCCCGCCTTCGGTCCAATACAGTGGCCGGTCGCCCAGTCGCGCAGGCAAGCCCGTCCGATCCAGGCCGGCGCTCTTGTTGAGCACGATCAGACCAGCCTGCTCCAGTGCCTGTTGTTGCGCCTCAGGCAAGGCCTGTTCTGCCAGTAGTTGTCCGGCATCCACCACCCAGATCAGGGGTTGCAGAGTCAGTACCCCGGTCCAGGGCGGCGCCTGGAGTTGCCGATAGAGGCTGACGGGATGGCCCAGGCCGGAAGGCTCGATGAACAGCCGCTGCGGTCGCGCGCGCCGGAGCAACCGGGTGAGGGCTACCTGCAGGGGCACGCCTTGGACGCAGCACAGGCAACCACCCGGGACCTCGGCGATACTCAGGCCCGCGTCATCGCGAGTCATGAGCGCAGCGTCGAGACCGACCTGGCCGAATTCGTTGACCAGGATCGCCCAACGCTCATTGGCGGGACGCTGGGCGAACAGCTGGCGGATCAGGGTGGTCTTGCCGGCGCCTAGGGGACCGGCGATCACATGGGTCTTGATATCGGCGAGGCGCATGGCGAGAGGTCGGATGCTAGAGTGGCGATTTCATCAGGGAGATGGGCTGGAATGTGGCGATTGCTGATGACTCTGCTGCTGTTGCCGTCGTTGGCGCTCGCCGATGCCTGCGTGATCCGCAGTCGCCAGGGCAGTGTGGACGTGCAGGTCTGCCAGAGCAATATCGACATCCCCGCCCAGCTGTTCCGCGACGGCTTCTGCCAGCCGCAACTCAAGGACCAGCAGACCGAGGTCCGCTTCGTCGACCGCTGCCCGGTCGGTGAGATCGGCATCTGTCAGGGCGCACGCAGCCCAGGCGTGCCCTACCGACAGGATATCCACTACTACGGCGAACCTGGCGACGGCCGCTTCCTGGCCGTCGCCTGCCGGCAGCAGAATCAGGGCAACTGGCGCGTGCCCTGAGGTTCCACGTGGAACCGTTTATTCCACGGTCACCGACTTGGCCAAGTTACGCGGCTGGTCCACGTCGGTGCCCTTGAATACGGCTACGTGATAGGACAGCAGCTGCAGCGGTATGGTGTAGAGGATCGGCGACAGGGCATCGTGGATATGCGGCATGGGCACGATGCGGGTGCCTTCGCCTTCCTCGAAGGCCGCGCGCTCGTCGGCGAAGACGATCAACTGACCGCCCCGCGCCCGTACCTCCTGCAGGTTGGACTTGAGCTTTTCCAGCAACTCGTTGTTGGGCGCCACCGTCACCACCGGCATATCGGCGTCGACCAGGGCCAGGGGACCATGCTTGAGCTCACCGGCCGGATAGGCCTCGGCGTGGATGTAGGAAATCTCCTTGAGCTTGAGCGCGCCCTCCATGGCCACCGGGTACTGCTCGCCACGTCCGAGGAACAGGGTGTGGTGCTTTTCGGCAAAGGATTCCGCCAGCTTTTCCACGGTCTTGTCCATGGCCAGGGCTTCGTCCAGGCGCGCCGGCAGACGGCGCAACTCGGCCACCAGTTCGGCTTCGATGCCGGCATCCAGGCGTTGCTGGCAGCGGCCCAGGCTCAGGGTCAGCAGGAGCAGCGAAACCAGCTGGGTGGTGAAGGCCTTGGTCGAAGCCACGCCGATCTCGGGACCGGCCTGGGTCAAAAAGCTCAACTGGGATTCGCGCACCAGCGAGCTGGTCGCCACGTTGCAGATCGCCAGGCTGCTCAGATAGCCGGATTGCTTGGCCATGCGAAGGGCCGCCAGGGTATCGGCGGTCTCGCCGGACTGGGAGATGGTGACGAACAGGGTGTCCGGGCTGACGGCGACGCGGCGATAGCGGAATTCGCTGGCCACCTCCACCTGGCAGGGAATGCCCACGTATTCCTCGATCCAGTAGCGCGCGACCGAACCGGCATGGAAGCTGGTGCCGCAGGCGACGATCTGGACCTGACGGACCTTGGCGAACAACTCGGAGGCCACCGGACCAAAGGCTTCGGGCAGCACCTGACCTTCGCCGAGGCGCCCTTCCAGGGTGCGCTGGACCACGCTGGGCTGCTCGTGGATCTCCTTGAGCATGAAGTGGCGATAGGCGCCCTTGTCGGCGGCCTCGCTGCCTTCATGGTACTGCACCGTCTCGCGCTGTACCGGCTCGCCATCCACATTCCAGAGATTGACCTGATCCAGGCGGATCTCGGCCACGTCGCCCTCTTCCAGGTAGACGAAGCGATCGGTGACCTGACGTAGCGCCAGTTGGTCGGAGGCCAGGTAGTTCTCGCCCAGGCCGAGGCCGATCACCAGGGGACTGCCGCTGCGGGTCGCCACCAGGCGATCCGGCTGCTGGCGCCAGACCGCCGCCAGGCCGTAGGCACCGTGCAGCTCCTTGACCGCTGCCTTGAGCGCCGTGGTCAGGTCGCCACTGTCCTGCAGCTTGAGGTGCAGCAGGTGGACGATGACCTCGGTATCGGTCTGGGAGGTGAAGACATACCCCTGAGCCTTGAGCTGGGCGCGCAGGGTTTCGTGGTTCTCGATGATGCCGTTGTGCACCACCGCCACGTCACCCTGGGAGAAATGCGGGTGGGCATTGGCTTCGGTGGGTGCACCATGGGTAGCCCAGCGTGTGTGGGCGATGCCCAGGCGACCGGCCAGGGGGTCCGCCAGCAGGGCCGCTTCCAGTTCGCTGACCTTGCCGATACGGCGCAGGCGCTGCAACTCGCCCTGGGCATCCAGCAACGCCAGGCCGGCACTGTCGTAACCGCGGTATTCCAGGCGCTTGAGACCCTCGACCAGAATGGCGGTGATGTTACGCTCGGCAATGGCGCCGACGATTCCACACATGCTTACCTCCCGTTGCCGGTCTTATCCACAGCGACCCGACTGGGCCGGCTGTGGATGACCTGATTGTCTAGTTGTCCACCGGGGCGCAGATGACCTGCACCCCGCGGGTTTCGATCGCCCGAGCCGCTTCGGCGGGCAGTCGCTCATCGGTGATGAGCACATCCACTCTTTCCCAAGGTAGTTCCAGATTGGGAATTCGCCTGCCCAACTTGCTCGCTTCGGCCATGACCACTACCTCCCGCGCCACCTCGGCCATCACCCGCGACAGCGACAGGTGCTCGTTGAAGGTGGTGGTGCCCCGCTCCGGATCGAGGCCGTCGGCGCCGATGAACAGCTGGTCGAAATCGTAGGATCTGAGCACCTGCTCGGCGACCTGGCCCTGGAAGGATTCCGAATGCGGATCCCAGGTGCCACCGGTCATCAGTAGCATGGGCTCCTGTTCCAGCTCGCGCAGGGCCATGGCGACCTGCAGGGAATTGGTCATCACCACCAGCCCGGGGCGGCGATCGAGCTGGGGAATCAGCGCCGCCGTGGTGCTGCCACAGTCGACGATGATCCGCGCGTGTTCGCGCAGGCGCTGCGCCGCAGCCCTGGCGATGGCCTGCTTGAAGGGCGAGGCCTGGGGCGGCGCTTCCACCAGCAACTCCTGGGGCATGGCCACTGCGCCGCCATAGCGACGCAGGAGCAGGCCATTGCGCTCGAGGGCGGCCAGGTCCTTGCGGATGGTGACCTCGGAGGTCTCCAGCTGCCGGGCCAGCTCGTCCACGCTGACCTCGCCCCGCTCCTGGAGCTGAGCAAGGATGGTGTGGCGACGCTGGGCAGTATTGCGACGAGTCATAAATTTCGATTCGAAAGATAATGGATCGAATCAAAACCTAATAGCGGCGTGTCGTCAAGCCTTGGGGGCCTTCTTCGGTCGCTGCCAGCCAGTCTTGTTGACCTGCCTAGCCCGCCCCAATGCCAGGGCGTCGGCCGGCACGTCCGCCGTGATAACCGAGCCCGCCGCTGTGGTCGCACCAGCGCCCAGGGTGACCGGCGCCACCAGGGAGCTGTTGGAACCAACGAAGACATCCCCACCAATTTCGGTTCGAAACTTGTTGGCTCCGTCATAGTTGCAGGTGATGGTGCCCGCGCCTATGTTGCTGCCTGGACCGATGCTGGCATCACCCAGGTAGGTGAGGTGACCGGCCTTGGCGCCGTCCTGCAGATGGGCGTTCTTGAGCTCGACGAAGTTGCCCACATGGGCCTTACTGCCCAGTTCGCTGCCGGGACGCAGACGGGCGAAGGGACCGACGTCGGCGCCCTCCCCGATCACGGCGCCGTCCAGATGGCTGTTGGCCTTGATGATGGCGCCGCGCTTGAGGACGCTGTCCTTGATCACACAATTCGGACCGATGCTCACCCCATCCTCCAGCACCACCCGACCTTCGAGGATGACGTTGACGTCGATGGAGACGTCGCGGCCGGCCTCGACCTCGCCGCGCTGATCGAAGCGCAGGGGATCCAGCAGGGTCACGCCCTGCAGCATCAGGCGCTCGGCGGCACGCTGCTGGAAGTGCCGCTCCAGCTGCGCCAGTTGCCGGCGATCATTGGCGCCCTGGACTTCCATGGCGTCCGCCGGCTGGCTGGTGGCGATGGTCAGGCCATCCGCCACTGCCAGGGCGATGACGTCGGTCAGGTAATACTCGCCCTGAGCGTTGCTGTTGGACAGGCGGCCCAACCAGTCCGCCAGCCGCCGACCCGGTACCGCGAGGATGCCGGTATTGCCTTCGCGAATGGCACGCTGGGCGTCGCTGGCGTCCTTGTGCTCGACGATGGCGGTTACCCGCCCCTGGTCATCGCGCAGGATGCGGCCATAGCCGGTGGGATCGTCCAGCTCCACGGTCAAAAGCGCCAGGTGCTGGTCATCCACCTGCTGCAGCAGGCGTTGCAGGGTCTCGGTCTGGATCAGGGGGACATCGCCATAGAGGATCAGCACCCGCTCCGCCGTCAGCGCCGGCGCCGCCTGGGCCACGGCATGGCCGGTACCGAGCTGCTCGGCCTGGACCACGAAGCTCACGTCGTCGGCGGCCAGCTGGCTGCGAACCTGGTCGGCGCCATGGCCGATGACGACGTGGATGCCCGCCGGCTGCAATTCACGGGCGCGGTCGAGGACATGCCCCAGCATGCTGCGACCGGCCACGGGATGCAGCACCTTGGGTAGAGCGGATCTCATGCGGGTGCCCTGGCCAGCAGCCAGGATGACGATTTCCAGGGACATCGGAACCTCGGAGACAGGAGGAAGAATCGGGCCGGTAACCGAAGGCGACAGGCGCCTTCCGAGTCCGACCACGCGAAATTTCTCGCCCACTTTTTGGGCGACAAAAGAAAAGGGTAGCCGAAGCTACCCTTGTCGTTACAGCCTGACCTTGCGCTTAGCGCTTGGCTTGCCGCTTGAGCTGCTGGATGGTGCGCAGCTGGGCGGCGGCTTCGGCGAGCTGAGTGGCGGCAGCGGTGTAGTCGAACTCCGTGCCCTTGTCGCTCAGGGCTGCCTCGGCGCGCTGCTTGGCTTCCAGAGCGGCAGCTTCGTCGATGTCACCGGCGCGGCTGGCGGTATCGGCCAGCACTTCGACGACATTCGGCTGCACTTCCAGAAAACCGCCGGAGATGTAGAACACCTCCTCGGCGCCCCCGGCCTTGACCAGGCGGATGGGGCCCGGTTTCAGATCGGTGAGCAGCGGCGCATGGCCCGGGGCGATACCCAGATCACCCAGGTGGCCGTGGGCGATGATCATCTCCACCGCGCCGGAGAAGATTTCCCCTTCCGCGCTGACGATGTCGCATTGGACTGTCTTGGCCATAGCGTGCCTCTAAGAGCGCCCGTCGCCGGGCGCGGCAGTTACAGTTTCTTGGCTTTCTCGATGGCTTCGTCGATGCCGCCGACCATGTAGAACGCCTGCTCGGGCAGGTGATCGTAGTCGCCGCGCAGGATCCCGGAGAAGCCGGCGATGGTGTCCTTGAGGGACACGTACTTGCCGGGCGAACCGGTGAAGACCTCGGCCACGAAGAATGGCTGGGACAGGAAGCGCTGGATCTTACGCGCGCGGGATACCAGCTGCTTGTCGGACTCGGACAGTTCGTCCATGCCCAGGATCGCGATGATGTCCTTCAGCTCCTTGTAGCGCTGCAGCACGTACTGGACGCCGCGAGCGGTGTCGTAGTGCTCCTGGCCGATCACGTTCGGGTCCAGCTGGCGCGAGGTGGAGTCCAGGGGATCGACCGCCGGGTAGATACCCAGGGAGGCGATGTCACGGGACAGAACCACGGTGGCGTCCAGGTGGGCGAAGGTGGTCGCCGGGGACGGGTCGGTCAAGTCATCCGCAGGGACGTAAACGGCCTGTACGGAGGTGATCGAACCCAGCTTGGTGGAGGTGATGCGCTCCTGCAGGACACCCATCTCTTCGGCCAGGGTCGGCTGGTAGCCCACCGCGGACGGCATACGACCCAGCAGCGCGGACACTTCGGTACCGGCCAGGGTGTAGCGGTAGATGTTGTCGACGAACAGCAGGACGTCACGGCCTTCGTCACGGAATTTCTCGGCCATGGTCAGACCGGTCAGGGCCACGCGCAGACGGTTGCCCGGCGGCTCGTTCATCTGGCCATAGACCAGGGCGACCTTGTCCAGAACGTTGGAGTCCTTCATCTCGTGGTAGAAGTCGTTCCCTTCACGGGTACGCTCGCCCACGCCGGCGAACACGGAATAACCGCTGTGCTCGATGGCGATGTTACGGATGAGTTCCATCATGTTGACGGTCTTGCCCACGCCGGCGCCGCCGAACAGGCCGACCTTGCCGCCCTTGGCGAAGGGGCAGACCAGGTCGATGACCTTGATGCCGGTTTCCAGCAGGTCGTTACCACCTGCCTGCTCGGCATAGGACGGGGCCTTGCGGTGGATTTCCCAACGCTCTTCCTCGCCGATGGGGCCGGCTTCGTCGATGGGGTTGCCCAGCACGTCCATGATGCGGCCGAGGGTCTTGACGCCGACCGGGACCTTGATGGCCTCGCCGGTGTTGCCGACGTTCAGGCCGCGCTTGAGGCCTTCGGTGCTACCCATGGCGATGGTACGGACCACGCCGTCGCCCAGCTGCTGCTGGACTTCCAGAGTGGTTTCGGCACCCTGCACCTTGAGGGCGTCAAAGACGCGCGGTACCGCGTCGCGCGGGAATTCCACGTCGATCACGGCGCCGATGATTTGTACGATACGTCCGCTACTCATTTCGCGTTCCTCGAATGTTTAAGCTGTCCGTCAGACCGCGGCGGCGCCGCCGACGATTTCCGAAATTTCTTGGGTGATCGCAGCCTGGCGAGCCTTGTTGTAGACCAGCTGCAGCTCCTTGATGAGATCGCCGGCGTTGTCGGTGGCGTTCTTCATCGCGATCATCCGCGCGGCCTGTTCGCTGGCAGCGTTCTCGACCACGGCCTGGTACACCTGGGATTCCACGTAGCGCACCAGCAGACCGTCGAGCAAGGTCTTGGCGTCGGGCTCGTAGAGATAGTCCCAATGCTTGCCTTGCAGCTCACCGCCCTCGGCCGGCACCAGGGGCACCAGCTGCTGGATGGTCGGCTTCTGGGTCATGGTGTTGACGAAGACGTTGGACACCACGTACAGACGGTCGATACGGCCGTTCAGGTAGGCATCCAGCATCACCTTGATGCTGCCGATCAGATCGCCGATCGCCGGGGCTTCGCCGAGGTGGCTGATGGCCGCGACCACGTTGCCGCCGAAGCTGCGGAAGAAGGAGGCACCCTTGGCCCCGATCACCGCCAGATCGATTTCCACACCCTTGCCGCGCTGGTCGCTCATGTCGCGGACCAGAGCCTTGAACAGGTTGGTGTTCAGACCACCGGCCAGACCCCGATCGGAGCTGACCACGATGTAACCGACGCGCTTGACCTCGCGTTCCACCATGAAGGCATGGCGGTACTCGGGGTTGGCGTTGGCCAGGTGGCCGATCACAGCGCGGATGCGCTCGGCATAAGGCTTGCTGGCAGCCATGCGGGCCTGAGCCTTACGCATCTTGCTGACCGCAACCTTTTCCATGGCGCTGGTGATCTTCTGTGTGCTTTTGATGCTCGCGATCTTGCCGCGAATCTCTTTTGCGCCTGCCATGTGACACCTATCGGGTTGGCAAACGGGGGCTGGCGCCCCCGTCGCGGCTTACCAGGTTTGCGTGGCCTTGAACTTCTCGATTCCCGCCTTGATGCCGGCGTCGATCTCGTCGTTGAAGTCGCCCTTCACGTTGATCTTGGCCATCAGGTCGGCGTGATCGCGGTTGAAGTAGGCGATCAGGGCCTGCTCGAAGCTACCGATCTTGTCCAGGGACACATCGCTCAGGAAACCACGCTCGGCGGCGTACAGGCTCAGGGACATCTCGGCGATGGACATGGGCGCGTACTGCTTCTGCTTCATCAGCTCGGTGACGCGCTGACCATGCTCGAGCTGCTTGCGGGTGGCTTCGTCCAGGTCCGAGGCGAACTGGGCGAAGGCCGCCAGTTCACGGTACTGGGCCAGCGCGGTACGGATACCGCCGGACAGCTTCTTGATGATCTTGGTCTGGGCCGCACCACCCACACGGGATACCGAGACACCGGCGTTGACCGCCGGGCGGATGCCCGAGTTGAACAGGCCGGCTTCCAGGAAGATCTGGCCGTCGGTGATGGAGATCACGTTGGTCGGAACGAAGGCGGACACGTCGCCGGCCTGGGTCTCGATGATCGGCAGCGCGGTCAGCGAGCCGGTCTTGCCGGTCACGGCGCCGTTGGTGAACTTCTCGACGTAGTCGGCGGAGACGCGGGACGCGCGCTCGAGCAAACGGCTGTGGAGATAGAACACGTCGCCGGGATAGGCTTCACGGCCCGGCGGACGACGCAGCAGCAGGGAGATCTGGCGATAGGCCACGGCCTGCTTGGACAGATCGTCATAGACGATCAGGGCGTCTTCACCGCGGTCGCGGAAGTATTCGCCCATGGTGCAACCCGAGTAGGGCGCCAGGAACTGCAGGGCAGCCGATTCGGACGCACTGGCTGCCACCACGATGGTGTTGTGCAGAGCGCCGTTCTCTTCCAGCTTGCGTACCACGTTGGCGATGGTCGACTGCTTCTGACCAATGGCGACGTAGACGCAGCGGATGCCGCTGTTCTTCTGGTTGATGATGGCATCGATCGCCATGGCGGTCTTGCCGATCTGACGGTCACCGATGATCAGCTCACGCTGACCACGACCAACCGGGATCATGGCATCGACGGCCTTGTAGCCGGTCTGCACCGGCTGGTCGACCGACTGACGCCAGATCACGCCCGGCGCGACCTTCTCGACGGCGTCGGTAGCGCTGGCATTCAGCGGACCCTTGCCATCGATGGGGTTGCCCAGGGCGTCGACGACGCGACCCAGCAGTTCCGGACCAACCGGGACTTCCAGGATGCGGCCGGTGCACTTGGCGCTCATGCCTTCGGCCAGACCCAGGTAGCTACCCAGGACCACGGCGCCGACGGAGTCTTGCTCCAGGTTCAGCGCCATACCGTAGATGCCGCCCGGGAATTCGATCATTTCGCCGTACATGACGTCGGCCAGACCGAAGATCCGCACGATACCGTCAGACACGCTGACGATGGTGCCTTCGTTGCGGGCTTGCGAGGTCACGTCGAGCTTGTCGATGCGACCCTTGATGATTTCACTAATTTCGGAAGGATTGAGTTGCTGCATGCTACTGCCCCTTCAAACTCAAGGTTTCAACGCTTCGGCCAGTTGCGCGAGCTTGCCGCGAACGGAGCCATCGATTACCAAGTCGCCGGCGCGGATAACCACACCACCGATCAGGCTCGCATCCTCGGATGCATTAAGTCGCACGTGTCGACCTAGCCTTGCGCTGAGAGCCTTGGCGAGTTTGTCTTGCTGTTCTTCGCTCAGGGCGAAAGCACTGGTGACTTCCGCCTCGATGGATTTTTCCTGCTCGGCCTTGTACGCCTCGTAGATCTCGGCGATGGCCGGGAACAGGTCGATCCGGTTGTTTTCTGCCACGGTCCGAACGAAGTTCTGGGACTGTGCATCCAGCTGATCGCCACATACATCGATGAGCAATCCGGCCTTGGCGTCCGCAGTCAACTGCGGCTGCTGAAGCAGCTGGCGCACGGTCCCATCTTGGGATACCGCGGCGAGCAGCCCGAGCGCGGCCGACCATTGGGTCAGCTGCTGCTGGGACTGTGCGAACTCGAAAGCCGCCTTGGCATAGGGCCGGGCCAGCGTGTTCAGTTCTGCCATTGGTGGCCTCGCTTAGATTTCCGCTGCCAGTCGGTCGACCAACTGGGCATGAGCATTGGCATCAACGGTCGATCCGAGGATCTTCTCGGCGCCGGCCACGGCCAGCACGCCGACGCGAGCACGCAGAGCGTCCTTCGCGGTGTTGATTTCCTGCTCGATTTCCGCCTGAGCCTGCGCCTTGATCCGGTCGCCTTCGGCACGGGCCTTGGCCTGTGCGTCCTCGACGATCTGAGCGGCACGCTTGTTGGCTTGCTCGATGATCTCGGCTGCTTGACCCTTGGCTTCGTTCACTTTCTGGTTGGCTTGCTGCTGTGCCACTTCCAGATCACGAGCCGCGCGGTTGGCAGCGTCAAGGCCATCGGCAATCTTCTTCTCACGCTCACGCAGCGCCGAGATGATCGGCGGCCACACGTACTTCATGCAGAACAGCACGAAGATGAAGAAGGCAACGGACTGGCCTATCAGGGTTGCATTAATGTTCACGCCAACACCTCGCTCGTTCGTTGTCCATCAGTCCTGCCTACACCCGCGAGGGTGATCAGCCGGCGATCTGACCAACGAAGGGGTTAGCGAAGGTGAAGAACAGGGCGATACCAACACCGATCATGGTCACGGCGTCGAGCAGACCGGCGACGATGAACATCTTGACTTGCAGCATCGGAACCATTTCCGGCTGACGAGCGGCGCCTTCGAGGAACTTGCCACCCAGCAGACCGAAGCCAATGGCGGTACCCAGAGCGCCCAGGCCAATCAGCAGAGCAACGGCGATCGCGGTCAAACCAACTACAGTTTCCATCTTTCCTCCCGACTTTTTTAGTCGTCTTGGTTAAGGTTGAAGCGAAAAAGTTTTCCCAAGTTACCCGGCGGACGAGGTCCTCCGGGACTCACGGCAGAACCGCCCCCGGACGCCGTCAGCAGCGTCCGGAAGCCATTCCTTAGTGACTTTCTTCGTGCGCCATCGACAGGTAGACGATGGTCAGCATCATGAAGATGAAGGCCTGCAGGGTGATGATGAGGATGTGGAACACCGCCCACGCCCACTGCAGCACGATACCCAGACCGCCCAGTGCCAGACCGTTGGCGAACATGATGGCGATCAGAATGAAGATCAGCTCGCCCGCATACATGTTGCCGAACAGTCGCAGTGCCAGCGAGATCGGCTTGGCGATCAGGGTGACGAATTCGAGCAGGAAGTTGATCGGAATCAGGATGATCTGCAGCAGCGGATTCTTGCTGCTGAAGGGGTGCAGGGTCAGCTCGCCGAAGAAACCGCCGAGACCCTTCATCTTGATGCTGTAGAAGATGATCAGGCCAAACACCGACAGGGCCATGCCCAAGGTTGCGTTCGGGTCGGTGGTGGGCACCACGCGGAAGTAGGTGTGCTCGCCGAACAGCATGCCGGCCACGGACGGCAGCCAGTCCACCGGCACCAGGTCCATCAGGTTCATCAGGAAGATCCAGACGAAGATGGTCAGGGCCAGGGGCGCGATCAGGGCGTTCTTGCCATGGAAGGTGTCACGGACGCTGCCGTCGACGAATTCCACCAGCACTTCGACGAAGTTCTGCAGGCCGCCGGGCTGACCGCTGGTGGCCTTCTTGGCGATGCTGCGGAACAGCACCAGGAAGATCAGGCCGAGGGCGACCGACCAGCCCAGGGTGTCCACGTGGAAGGCCCAGAAGCCCATTTCCTTAGCTTCAGCGGGGGTGTGGGCGAAGCTCCAGCCGTTCACCGGATGCATACCATAGGTCAGGTTCTGCAGGTGGTGCTGGATGTAGCCCGAAGCGGAGTCTGCTGCCATGTGTGCCTCGAATGCCTTAAGGTCTAGTCGGTTTTTTCAGTAGCAGGGGCGCGCCGGCATTGACCATCAGCGTCAACAGATAGACGCCGAACAGTGCAGGAGCCGAAAGCGGTTTTACCCCGGCAAACGTCAGTGCAAAGAGCACTGCCGTGAGAATCAGTTTGCCCGCCTCGCCCGAGTAGAAAGAACGGACGATGTCTCGGGCGGCATGGGCGCCGCGATAGCGGAACGCCTTGAACGAAAAATACAGATTGGGCAGCCAGGCAATCAGCCCACCCAACAATCCGGAATAACCGGCGACCTTACCGACGAAGCAATACAAGACAACGGCGGCACACGACGCGACAGCCAGTTGGACGAGCAGCAGGCGAAAGGCAGGCTGATGATGGAAGGGCAGGCGTTTGGGCGTGCGGCGGTCCATCGGCTCGAAGTCCTCTGGTGTCGGCTTAATAGTTGTTTTCACTGGCATGCTTTGTGCCGACAAAAAGCGGGCAAAGTATAGGGGCGCGCCAGGGGTGGTTCAAGCCACCCCGGACAGATTGCCTTTATTGCCGGAAGGCATTTGTGTCAGCGAATGTGCGCCAGTACGCCTTGAAGTTCGTCCAAAGAGGTATAGCGGATCACCAGTTGACCCTTGCCCTTCTCGCCATGGCGGATCTGCACGTTGGCGCCCAAACGCTCGGCCAGACGCTGCTCCAGACGGCTGATGTCCGGATCCACGGCTGGTGCCTTCTCAACCGGCTCCGTTCCGCTGAGCCACTGGCGCACCAGGGCCTCGGTCTGGCGGACGGTGAGACCCCGTGCGACAACGTGCCGCGCCCCTTCGGCCTGGCGGGTCTTGGGCAGACCGAGCAGCGCCCGGGCATGGCCCATTTCCAGCTCGCCCTTGGCCAGCAGGTCCTTGGCGTCCTCGGCCAGCGCCAGCAGGCGCAGCAGATTGGTCACGCCCGAGCGCGACTTGCCGACGGCTTCGGCCACCTGGGCCTGGGTCAGCTCGAATTCGTCCTGCAACCGCTGCAGGGCCATGGCCTCTTCCAGCGGATTGAGATTCTGCCGCTGGATGTTCTCGATCAGCGCCAGGGCGATGGCCACCTGGTCGGGGACGTCGCGCACCAGGGCGGGGATGCGGTCCAGGCCGGCCTGCTGGCTGGCACGCCAGCGGCGTTCACCGGCGATGATCTCGTAACGGCCTTCGCCGATGGCACGCACCACGATGGGCTGCATCAGCCCTTGGACGCGAATGGAGTTGGCCAGCTCTTCCAGAGCGGTCGGATCCATGTGCCGGCGCGGCTGGTACTTGCCGCGCTGGATGATGTCCACCGGCAGCGATTGCAGTTCGCTGACCGGGGTGGCGGCGGCCTGCTCCTGCAGGACCTTGACGCTGGCACCGCCGAGCAGGGCGTCGAGACCGCGGCCCAGACCTCGTTTCTTCACAGCCATGGGGATTCCTTAGGCAGTCTTGGCGACGCGAGCCGCCTTGCGCTGACGTTTGACCAGCTCGCTGGCCAGCTCCAGATAGGCCGCGGCCCCCTTGGAGCTCTTGTCGTAGACCAGCGCGGGCATGCCGTAGCTGGGTGCTTCGGCCAGGCGGACGTTGCGCGGAATGATGGTTTCGTAGAGCTCGTCGCCGAAGTGCTGCTTGAGCTGGGCGGCGACGTCGTTGGCCAGGCCGATGCGCGGATCGAACATGGTGCGCAGCAGGCCTTCGATCTTGAGCTGCGGATTCAACCGCTGGGCGATGTGCTGGATGCTGCCGATCAGATCGGTCAGGCCTTCCAGGGCGAAGTATTCGCACTGCATGGGGATGATCACGCCGTCGGCGGCCACCAGCCCGTTGATGGTCAGCATGGACAGCGACGGCGGGCAGTCGATGAGCACGTAGTCGTAGTTGTCCCGCACGGGGGCCAGGGCGTCGCGTAGGCGACTCTCGCGCCCGCTCATCTCCAGCAGCTCGACTTCCGCGGCGGTGACGTCGCGGTTCGAGGGCAGCAGTTGGTAGCCGCCATGCTCGGAGAAGTGCATGGCATCGAGTAGACCGCAGGCGCCGGTGAGGACGTCCAGCACCGAATGCTCCAGGGCATGCTTGTCCACCCCACTGCCCATGGTGGCGTTACCCTGGGGATCGAGGTCGATCAGCAGCACCTTGCGCCGGTTGGTGGCGGCCAGAGAAGCGGCGAGATTGATGCACGTGGTGGTCTTGCCCACCCCGCCCTTCTGGTTGGCTATCGCGTAAACCTTGGCCATGTACCGCCTTACCCCTCTCCGTTCGTGCGGCGCAGTATCAGCAAGTGCCGCTGGCCTTGGCAACCGGGAACCGCGAGGACGTGCGCCGCCGCAACTTGGAAATCCGCTGGTAGCTTGGCCAGTTCGTCGTCGGGGTGCAGCCCCTTCATCGCCAGCCACTGTGTTTGGTTGTCGCCCAGGTGGCGCGTCCAGGTGGCGAAGTCGTCGATGGCGCTGAACGCCCGCGAGACGATGCCGGTGAAGGGCGCGGCAGGCTGGTAGGCCTCGACGCGGGCGTGGACCACGTCGAGATTGGCCAGGCCCAGTTCGATCCTGGCCTGGGTCAGGAAGCGGGTCTTCTTGCCGTTGCTGTCGAGCAGGGTGAAGCGCGACTCGGGAAAGAGGATCGCCAGGGGAATGCCCGGCATGCCACCACCGCTGCCGACATCCAGCCAGTGTCCGGCGCCCACGTGGGGGACGATGCTGAGGCTGTCCAGCAGGTGCCGCGAGACCATCTCGTTGGGATCGCGCACCGCGGTGAGATTGTAGGCCTTGTTCCACTTGACCAGCAGGTCCAGGTAGCCCAGCAACCGCTCTTCCACGGCGGCGGTCAGGGCCACGCCGAGGGTCTCGGCGCCCTGACGCAGTTCGTTGGCTTGGATCGCGCTGGCCATCAGGCGCTGTGCTCCAGGCTGCGACCGGCGCTGCGCTTCTTGAGGTGGATCAGCAGCAGCGAGACCGCCGCTGGCGTGACGCCGGGAATGCGCGAGGCCTGCCCCAGGGTCTCGGGACGGGTCTGGGCCAGCTTGTGCTGGATCTCCTTGGACAGTCCGGAAATGCTGGCGTAGTCGAGCTCCGCGGGCAGCGCCACGGCATCGCTGGCGCGCAGTCGCTGGATCTCGTCCTGCTGGCGATCGATGTAGCCGGCGTACTTGGTCTTGATCTCGATCTGCTCGGCGACCTGGGTCTCGGCCGGCGTCTCGCCCACCGCGGCCATCAGGCCGGCATAGTCGATCTCCGGCCGGGCCAGCAGGTTTTGCAGGTTGTATTCGTGATTGAGCGGCGTGCCGAAACGCTCGGCGACCGCCGTGCCCTGGGGCGTTCCCGGACGGATCCAGGTGGCCTTGAGACGCTGCTCTTCCAGGACGATGCCCTCGCGCTTGGCTTCGAACAGCGCCCAGCGCTGGTCGTCCACCAGGCCCAGCTCGCGGCCCTTTTCGGTCAGGCGCAGGTCGGCGTTGTCTTCGCGCAGGATCAGCCGGTACTCGGCGCGCGAGGTGAACATCCGGTAGGGCTCCTGGGTGCCCAGGGTGATGAGGTCATCCACCAGGACGCCGAGGTAGGCCTCGTCGCGGCGCGGACACCAGGCTTCACGGCCCTGGGCGCGCAGCGCGGCGTTGGCCCCGGCGAGCAGACCCTGGGCGCCGGCTTCTTCGTAACCGGTGGTGCCATTGATCTGGCCGGCGAAGAACAGCCCGGCGATGACCTTGGTCTCCAGGCTGTACTTGAGATCCCGCGGATCGAAGAAGTCGTATTCGATGGCGTAGCCGGGCCGCAGGATGTGGGCGTTCTCCATGCCACGCATGGAACGCACCACCTCGAGCTGCACATCGAAGGGCAGCGAGGTGGAGATGCCGTTGGGATAGAGTTCGTGGGTGGTCAGGCCCTCGGGTTCGAGAAAGACCTGATGGCTGTCCTTGTCGGCGAAGCGATGGATCTTGTCTTCGATGGACGGGCAGTAGCGCGGCCCTACCCCTTCGATCACGCCCGAGTACATGGGCGAACGATCCAGGTTGGCGCGGATGATGTCGTGGGTGCGGGCGTTGGTGTGGGTGATCCAGCAGCTGACCTGCTGGGGATGCTGCTCGCGATTGCCGAGGAAGGACATCACCGGCAGGGGGGTATCCCCGGGCTGCTCGGTCATCACCGAGAAATCCACCGAGCGGCCGTCGATGCGCGGTGGCGTACCGGTCTTCAGCCGCGATACCCGCAGTGGCAGTTCCCGCAGGCGCTGGGCCAGGGCGATGGCCGGCGGATCGCCCGCTCGTCCACCACTGTGGTTCTGCAGGCCGATGTGTATAAGACCACCGAGGAAGGTCCCGGCGGTCAGCACCACGTTGTCGGCATGGAATTTCAGGCCCATCTGGGTGACCACGCCGGCGACGCGATCGCCTTCGACGATGAGGTCGTCACAGGCCTGCTGGAATATCCACAGGTTCGGCTGGTTTTCCAGCGTATGGCGGATGGCCGCCTTGTACAGCACGCGGTCGGCCTGGGCGCGAGTGGCGCGCACGGCAGGTCCCTTGCGGCTGTTGAGAATGCGGAACTGGATGCCGGCGAGGTCCGTGGCCGCGGCCATGGCGCCGCCCAGGGCATCGATCTCCTTGACCAGATGGCTCTTGCCGATGCCGCCAATGGCGGGGTTGCAGCTCATCTGGCCGAGAGTTTCCACATTATGCGTGAGCAGCAGGGTGCGCACACCCATGCGAGCGGCCGCCAGGGCCGCTTCGGTACCGGCATGGCCGCCGCCGATCACGATGACGTCGAAACGGGAAGGAAAGTCCACCACGCACCTCGTGCCTGTTGGCAGGAATTCAAAGGAAAGCCGGCAAGTATAAGGCCTGAGCGGCTCTTGCAGAAGGGGTTCTGGCCAAAAAATGACCAGCCGTCAAGAGAGACCTCCAATATAAACAATAGGGAAGAAAGTTTTAAAAGGACTGATATAGAGCTTATGTATATGCAGGCCCTTCGCTGTGGATAAGCTTATCCAGCCCTTGGCAGGTCTGGGCTGGGGAAAAACTGAACCCGGTGTACGTCTTGTGCTGTGGATGAACACAAGCTATCAGCATCCTGTGGACCCTTTGCCCGCTTATCCACAGTGGCAATCATGGATAGGTCGTGCACCGATTTATGGGCAGACCTCAGGCGGGGTTATCAACAGGGCTCTGGAAGGGGGAAGTGAGGACAGACAAGGCCTGCATTGCACAGGCCTGCTACAGCGGAGCGGGAGTTACTTGCCGATGCAGAAGCTGGAGAAGATGCGGCCGAGCAGATCGTCGGAGCTGAAGGCACCGGTGATCTCGCCGAGTACCTGCTGAGCCTGGCGCAGATCCTCGGCCAAGAGCTCGCCGGAACCAGCCAGGGTGAGCTGGCGATAGCCGTGGTCCAGGGCGCTGGCCGCCCGCTGCAGGGCATCCAGATGGCGGCGGCGGGCGCTGAAGCCGCCCTCGGTGGTCTGCTCGAAGCCCATGCAGGCCTTGAGGTGCTCGCGCAAGGCTTCGACACCGCCGCCATCGGTGGCGCTGAGGGCGATCTCCACCGGTTCGCTGGTGGCCAGCAGGCCGGTAACCTCGCCGGTGAGATCGGCCTTGTTGCGGATCACCGTCAGCTTGTCCAGCGGCGGTCGGGTGCTCAGCAGCTCCGGCCAGAGCGTCTGGGGATCCCGAGCTTCCGGCGCGCTGGCATCCACCACCAGCAGCACCCGGTCGGCGCCGGCGATGGCGTCCAGGGCGCGCTGGACGCCAATCTGCTCGACCCGGTCGGTGGTGTCGCGCAGGCCGGCGGTATCGACCACATGCAGCGGCATGCCGTCGATGTGGATATGTTCGCGGAGGACATCCCGGGTAGTGCCGGCGATGTCGGTGACGATGGCGGCTTCGCGACCGGCCAGGGCATTGAGCAGGCTGGACTTGCCGGCATTGGGACGGCCGGCGATCACCACGGTCATGCCATCGCGCAGCAGGGCGCCACGATTGGCTTCGCGCTGGACCTCGTGCAGCTCGGCCTGGACGCCCTCCAGCAGGCCCTGCACCCGACCGTCGGCGAGGAAGTCGATCTCCTCCTCGGGAAAGTCGATGGCGGCCTCGACATAGATGCGCAGGCGGATCAGCTGTTCGACCAGGCTTTCCACCCGGCGCGAGAATTCGCCCTGTAGCGAGCGCAGGGCATTGCGCGCCGCCTGTTCGGTGCTGGCCTCGATGAGGTCGGCGATGGCCTCGGCCTGGGCCAGGTCGAGCTTGTCGTTGAGAAAGGCGCGTTCGCTGAATTCCCCCGGGCGGGCCAGGCGTGCGCCCTCTTCCAGGGTGCGGCGCAGGAGCAGGTCGAGGATCACCGGACCTCCGTGGCCCTGGAGTTCCAGCACGTCTTCGCCGGTGAAGGAGTTGGGGCCGGGAAAGAACAGGGCGATGCCAGCGTCCAGCACGCTGCCGTCGGCGGCGAGGAAGTTGCCGTAGTGGGCATGCCGAGGCGGCAGCTCACGGCCGCAGATCGCCCGCGCCAGGGGGGCGGCCAGGGGACCGGAGACGCGGACGATGCCGACCCCGCCGCGCCCGGTGGCGGTGGCGATGGCGGCGATGCTGTCGGAAGGCAGAGACATGACGATCCTCCAGAAAGCACGACGCCCCAATCAAGGGGCGTCGTGTGGACAGGGTGAGCGAGGTCAGGCCTTCTTGCTGGCCGCCTCGATCTTCCGGGTAATGTACCACTGCTGCAGGATCGACAGGCAGTTGTTGACGATCCAGTACAGCACCAGACCGGCCGGGAACCACAGGAAGAAGAAGGTGAAGACGATGGGCATCATCTTCATGACCTTGGCCTGCATGGGATCCGGCGGTGCCGGGTTGAGCATCTGCTGCACCAGCATGGTGGCGCCCATGATGATCGGCAGGATGAAGAAGGGATCCTTGGCCGACAGGTCGGTGATCCAGAACATCCAGGGCGACTGGCGCATCTCGACGCTTTCCAGCAGCACCCAGTACAGCGCCAGGAACACCGGCATCTGCACCACGATGGGCAGGCAGCCACCCAGGGGATTGATCTTCTCCTTGCGGTACAGCTCCATCATCGCCTGGGACATCTTCTGGCGATCGTCGCCATGCTGCTCCTTGAGCGCCTGCAGTCGCGGACCGACGGCGCGCATGCGCGCCATGGAGCGGTAGCTGGCGGCGGACAGCGGGAAGAACAGCAGCTTGATGATGATGGTCAGGACGATGATCGACCAGCCCCAGTTACCCAGGATGCTGTGGATATGCTGCAGCAACCAGAAGATCGGCTGAGCGATGAACCACAGGAAACCGTAGTCGACGGTCAGCTCCAGACCGTGGGACAGGGTCTTGAGGTGCTCCTGGATCTTCGGACCGGCATAGAGGGTCAGCGAGGTCTCGCCCTTGCCACCCGCCGGCACGCTGAACTGCGGACCGGTGAAGCCGACGATGTAGTTGCCCTGGGCGTCCTTGCGGGTGGTGATCTGGTGCTGCTCGTCCTTGTTCGGCACCCAGGCGGTGACGAAGTAGTGCTGCAGCCAGCCGACCCAACCACCCTGCACGGCTTCCTGCAGGCGATTCTTGTCCATGTCGCTCATGGACACCTTGCGATAGGGCTCGGCCGGGGTACCGACGGCGGCGCCCAGGTAGGTGGACACGCCGGTGGCGGTGGTCGCCGAGGGATCGCCGCTCTTGTCCCGCTTGAGCTGGGCGTAGAGCACGCCGTTCCAGGCGTTGGCGCTCTGGTTGTCGATCAGGTAGCTGACCTGGATCTGGTAGGCGTTCGGGTTGATGCAGGTGATCTTCTTCTGCGCCTTCTCGGCGTCCGAGCAATCGACCTTCAGGCCCCGGTGGAAGGTGAATCTCTTGGTGTAGTCGACGCCGTTGGCCTGGTACTTGAGATCCACCACCAACTGCTGCTGGCCATCGGCGAGCACGTAGCTGGACTGGGCCGAGGTGTACAGCGGACGCCCGGCGCTGTTGGCGTCGGGACCGTTGGCACCGGTCAGGCCGCTCTGGGCCAGGTAGAGACGCTCGTTGCCGTTGTCGAACAGCATGAAGGGCACGTCGGGATGATCCTGACGGCGGGGGTACTGCACCAGACCGAGCTGGACGATGTCGCCGCCGCGAGGATCGATGGCCAGATCCAGGACGTCGGTACGTACCTTGATGAGCGCAGTGCTTGCCTGAGCGGTCGAGTTGTCCACCGGCGCCGCAGCCTTGGCGTCAGCGGGAACATCGGTGGGCACGTTGGGAGTGTCACCCGGCAGGACGCTGGTCTGCGTCTTGGCCGTGGGCAGATCGGCCTGGCCGTAATCCTTGTTCCACTGGAAAACCAGGGTGTAGGACACGATCGCCAAGGCGGCAATGAGTAGCGGGCGCTTGATATCCATGTTTACTCGGCCATCGAAGAGGTCGGGGCTGGGGTCTTTGCGGGAGGAACGGGATCATATCCGCCTGAGTGCCAGGGATGGCACCGGCACAGTCGCCGTGTGGTCAGCCAGCCACCACGCAGCAGCCCGTGGCGCTCGATGGCTTCGAGGGCGTAACCGGAACAGGTCGGATAGAAACGACAGTGACTGGCCATCATGGGGCTGATGGCATAACGGTAGAAGCGAATCAGCAGCAGGGCCGGTTTACGCATGAGCACCGTCGGGACTGTCGGTTGGGTGGGCAACGGTCTTGCTCGCCTGGCGATTGAGACGTTTCCACAGTTGCAGCAGCTGATCGTGCAATTCGGGATTGTCGACTTCGCCAAGTCCCTTGCGGGCGACGAAGACCAGATCGAAGCTGCCCAGGCGGTCCTGATTCAGACGGAAGGAATCTCGGATGACCCGCTTGATGCGATTGCGCTCGACAGAAAGCTTGACGCTCTTCTTGCCGATGACCAACCCCAGACGGGAATGGTCGAGCCCATTGGCATGGGCGAGCAGCAGCAGGTGCTTGCCGGATGCCTTGTGGGTGGGAGAGTCAAAGACCGCTTGGAACTGTTGGGAGCTCAGTAAGCGCCTGTCCCGACCGAAACCCTGACTCACCACCTGACCGGGCAATCAGATCGCCAGACGCTTGCGGCCTTTGGCACGGCGACGGGCGAGAACCTGACGGCCGTTCTTGGTTGCCATACGAGCACGGAAACCGTGGACACGGGCGCGCTTCAGGGTGCTGGGTTGGAAGGTGCGTTTCATGGACTTTTACCTAGGTGAAAGCGGCAAGGCATGAGTGCCCCGCGCAAAGAGACCGGCGATTCTAGAGAAAGCCTCGATGCAGGTCAATTTCCAACCAGCACCGGCTGACAGGAGACCAGCCAAATAAAATCAACAGGTCAGAAGGTTTTAAAAGACTGTTGAAGTGAATATGTATGGTGCAGCGGATTTCTGTGGATAGATCGTGCCAGGGCAGATGGCCTCTGCGCTGAGCGGGAACGGAAAGTCTGTTTTCAACAGGTGCAATTCGGGTGCTCTGCCTGCTGAGAGGCTGTGGATAAGCAGACCTGTTACGCACAGCACGATTATCCACAACAAAAAGCCCTGGGATGTCCAGAGAGGTCAGACGGCGTTATCCACAGAGCTGACGGTCATGGGTCCGCCCCTGATGGCCGTGACGGCTATCTACCGGGAAACTGCGTGGCCATGTGGATAACCTGGGTGGGGAGGGATACAATGGGCGTTTGCTCATGGCCCGTCCGGGCCGCTCCAGTTCTTGGGAGACGCT